>NZ_CP122397.1:280000-3755000 GCF_029834455.1 Rossellomorea sp. DA94 | reverse complement strand
CGTAGACGATGGACAACAGGTTGATATTCCTGTACCACCTCTTTTCCGTTTGAGCAATGGGGGGACGCAGGAGGATAGGGTAAGCGCACTGCTGGATATGTGCGTCTAAGCAGTTAGGCTGATGATGAGGCAAATCCCGTCATCGCGAAGGCTGAGCTGTGATAGCGAGCGAATTATAGTAGCGAAGTTCCTGATTCCACACTGCCAAGAAAAGCCTCTAGCGAGGAAAAAGGTGCCCGTACCGCAAACCGACACAGGTAGGCGAGGAGAGAATCCTAAGGTGAGCGAGAGAACTCTCGTTAAGGAACTCGGCAAAATGACCCCGTAACTTCGGGAGAAGGGGTGCTCTGGTAGGGTGCAAGCCCGAGAGAGCCGCAGTGAATAGGCCCAGGCGACTGTTTAGCAAAAACACAGGTCTCTGCGAAGCCGTAAGGCGAAGTATAGGGGCTGACGCCTGCCCGGTGCTGGAAGGTTAAGAGGAGTGCTTAGCGCAAGCGAAGGTGCGAATCGAAGCCCCAGTAAACGGCGGCCGTAACTATAACGGTCCTAAGGTAGCGAAATTCCTTGTCGGGTAAGTTCCGACCCGCACGAAAGGCGTAACGATCTGGGCACTGTCTCAACGAGAGACTCGGTGAAATTATAGTACCTGTGAAGATGCAGGTTACCCGCGACAGGACGGAAAGACCCCGTGGAGCTTTACTGTAGCCTGATATTGAATTTTGGTACAGCTTGTACAGGATAGGTAGGAGCCTTGGAAACCGGAGCGCCAGCTTCGGTGGAGGCATCGGTGGGATACTACCCTGGCTGTATTGAAATTCTAACCCGCGCCCCTTATCGGGGTGGGAGACAGTGTCAGGTGGGCAGTTTGACTGGGGCGGTCGCCTCCTAAAGAGTAACGGAGGCGCCCAAAGGTTCCCTCAGAATGGTTGGAAATCATTCGCAGAGTGTAAAGGCACAAGGGAGCTTGACTGCGAGACCTACAAGTCGAGCAGGGACGAAAGTCGGGCTTAGTGATCCGGTGGTTCCGCATGGAAGGGCCATCGCTCAACGGATAAAAGCTACCCCGGGGATAACAGGCTTATCTCCCCCAAGAGTCCACATCGACGGGGAGGTTTGGCACCTCGATGTCGGCTCATCGCATCCTGGGGCTGTAGTCGGTCCCAAGGGTTGGGCTGTTCGCCCATTAAAGCGGTACGCGAGCTGGGTTCAGAACGTCGTGAGACAGTTCGGTCCCTATCCGTCGTGGGCGCAGGAAATTTGAGAGGAGCTGTCCTTAGTACGAGAGGACCGGGATGGACGCACCGCTGGTGTACCAGTTGTCTTGCCAAAGGCATCGCTGGGTAGCTATGTGCGGAAGGGATAAGTGCTGAAAGCATCTAAGCATGAAGCCCCCCTCGAGATGAGATTTCCCATCACGTAAGTGAGTAAGATCCCTAGAAGATGACTAGGTAGATAGGTCAGAGATGGAAGCATGGCGACATGTGGAGTTGACTGATACTAATCGATCGAGGACTTAACCACAAAGAGTCATTATTTTAATGAACAACAATTGGTCGATATTCGGCTTTCTTGACATCAATTCTTTATCTAGTTTTCAGGGAATAATTTTATACGAAAATATAAAAAAGCCTTGAAAAATTATATCTACACGATATAATAATACTTGTCCTAAAAAAGAGACAAGACATAGTCTGGTGACAATGGCGAAGAGGTCACACCCGTTCCCATGCCGAACACGGAAGTTAAGCTCTTCAGCGCCGATGGTAGTTGGGGGATCTCCCCCTGTGAGAGTAGGACGTCGCCAGGCTATATACCATGGAGGATTAGCTCAGCTGGGAGAGCATCTGCCTTACAAGCAGAGGGTCGGCGGTTCGATCCCGTCATCCTCCACCAAAGATTTTTGCGCCAGCAAAATATCTTTCCTTAAACTGCTCCGGTGAACTACTTTCATTAAGCAGTATTTATAAAAGGATCTTACACGCCGGTGTAGCTCAACTGGTAGAGCAACTGACTTGTAATCAGTAGGTTGGGGGTTCAAGTCCTCTTGCCGGCACCATTTGGTTTTTTATGAGACGAGCCATTAGCTCAGTTGGTAGAGCATCTGACTTTTAATCAGAGGGTCGAAGGTTCGAATCCTTCATGGCTCACCATTGATTTTTGCTTCGGCAAAATATCTTACCATTGTTTTTCTCCAATGTGAAAAACATAAATAAATGCGGGTGTGGCGGAATTGGCAGACGCACCAGACTTAGGATCTGGCGCCGCAAGGCGTGGGGGTTCAAGTCCCTTCACCCGCACCATTTCTTTTGCGGAAGTAGTTCAGTGGTAGAACACCACCTTGCCAAGGTGGGGGTCGCGGGTTCGAATCCCGTCTTCCGCTCCAGAGACTTGCCGGGGTGGCGGAACTGGCAGACGCACAGGACTTAAAATCCTGCGGTAGGTGACTACCGTACCGGTTCGATTCCGGTCCTCGGCACCAGGATTTTTTGCGAAGCAAAATAATCATCATTGATTTGCGTAAGCAAAATATCTATCCTTACGTTACTATTATAGAATTCATTTAGCGCCCGTAGCTCAATTGGATAGAGCGTTTGACTACGGATCAAAAGGTTAGGGGTTCGACTCCTCTCGGGCGCGCCATATATCGGGAAGTAGCTCAGCTTGGTAGAGCACTTGGTTTGGGACCAAGGGGTCGCAGGTTCGAATCCTGTCTTCCCGACCACCTTCTTTGGGGCCTTAGCTCAGCTGGGAGAGCGCCTGCTTTGCACGCAGGAGGTCAGCGGTTCGATCCCGCTAGGCTCCACCAAGATTTTTTGCACCAGCAAAATAATCTTCATTGATGTTTGCACAGCAAAAAATCCTATATGTTTTGCGAAAGTGAAACTGAATACTATGTTATATGTTTCTTGGCGGTGTAGCTCAGCTGGCTAGAGCGTACGGTTCATACCCGTGAGGTCGGGGGTTCGATCCCCTCCGCCGCTACCATTAGGGACCTTTAGCTCAGTTGGTTAGAGCAGACGGCTCATAACCGTCCGGTCGTAGGTTCGAGTCCTACAAGGTCCACCAAGTACCATTTTTATTACGGAGGAATACCCAAGTCCGGCTGAAGGGATCGGTCTTGAAAACCGACAGGGGTGTAACAGCCCGCGGGGGTTCGAATCCCCCTTCCTCCTCCATATTATCTTTTATATTTTATCGTCGCGGGGTGGAGCACGACCGAATAATCTTCGGAGCGTCTACATCAGCGCACCGACTGAGCAGCAACTTGAATAAGCTTACTGAAGTCGGGGTGGTTCTACGCGATACACAATGGGATAGTGGACACTTAAATATATTTTATCGTCGCGGGGTGGAGCAGTTCGGTAGCTCGTCGGGCTCATAACCCGAAGGTCGCAGGTTCAAATCCTGTCCCCGCAATACCATTTTGATTTGTTTATGAATTAGGAACTTGATAATTCGCGATGAGTCACGTATGGATAGTTATTTTCGCTAGCGCGAAGGTAATGAAACCTATTTTGCTAACGCAAAAAGCTTTGGTCCGGTAGTTCAGTTGGTTAGAATGCCTGCCTGTCACGCAGGAGGTCGCGGGTTCGAGTCCCGTCCGGACCGCCATTTTCATTAAAAGATAATGGTATTATTTTTTTCAAAACTAAGTAAGGCTCAGTAGCTCAGTTGGTAGAGCAATGGACTGAAAATCCATGTGTCGGCGGTTCGATTCCGTCCTGAGCCACCATTTTTTATTTAGACACATTATGGCGATTGTGGCGAAGTGGTTAACGCACCTGATTGTGGTTCAGGCATTCGTGGGTTCGATTCCCATCAGTCGCCCCATATTTTATTTTTTATTGCGGGTGTAGTTTAGTGGTAAAACCTCAGCCTTCCAAGCTGATGATGAGGGTTCGATTCCCTTCACCCGCTCCAATTTATTTTTTGGGCCTATAGCTCAGCTGGTTAGAGCGCACGCCTGATAAGCGTGAGGTCGGTGGTTCGAGTCCACTTAGGCCCACCATTTCATTATTCCGCAGTAGCTCAGTGGTAGAGCTATCGGCTGTTAACCGATCGGTCGCAAGTTCGAATCTTGCCTGCGGAGCCATATTTGGAGAAGTACTCAAGTGGCTGAAGAGGCGCCCCTGCTAAGGGTGTAGGTCGGGCAACTGGCGCGAGGGTTCAAATCCCTCCTTCTCCGCCATTTAGGCCCATTGGTCAAGCGGTTAAGACACCGCCCTTTCACGGCGGTAACACGGGTTCGAATCCCGTATGGGTCATTATGAAGAGACTATCATTCTTGATAGTCTTTTTTTGTTGTACAAAGTAGTACTTTGGCTTGAAATGAAGCTGATATAAGCATGCTTTATATGAAAAAATATGTTCCTGGTTTCTGCGTCATTGGATATATTATCGACTTTCCCCGATATATTATCGACTTTCCCGGTATATGATCCACTTCCCCCGTTTTATTATCAACTTCACTTCATACAAATCAAATTTTCCAGTGCGGAAGAGAAGGTCAGTGATCATCGAAAAACAAGGTCATCAAACACCACTTTCCTCCCTTTATTCGACACAGCTGCTTCATCTTCCAACCAACCAAAATCTTATACAAAATACCGGAATCCTTCTATATTCCCTACATATTTTAGCTTTTTTCATGAAAAAACTTTCGACAAATTCCGCTAAGGATTCAACGTATTTCCCCTATGTTTTTACAATGTAAACCTTACCATTTAGAATAACTTTCCAAATAAACCGCTTTTTCATATATGCATGTAGTAAATTGTCGTAATTGAACGACGATTATAAAGAGGATTTTGGTGATGTTGTGAGAAAGTAGTTATGTAGATTGAAAAAATGTAGGTGAGATGATGAACGCAATGACCATAACAGATTACGATGTGTTTTTGTTTCATGAGGGAAATTTGCAGCAGGCCTATCAGTTTATGGGTGCACATGTGAGAAGGGATTCCACTGGGACCTATACAGAATTTTGCGTTTGGGCACCGAAAGCAAGGCATGTTTCATTGGTGGGGTCCTTTAATCAATGGAATGGGAATGGATATGATCTAAAAAAGCGGAATAGTGAAGGTTTGTGGACGATTCGAGTCGATCAAGACCTGACGGGAGAAACGTATAAGTATGAGATTACGACTCCCCTGGGTGCAAAGAAGCTGAAGGCGGATCCGTACGGGTTTGCCTCTGAGAAGCGCCCTCATACGGCAAGCGTCGTGTATGAGCTGGATGGCTTTCGATGGGAAGATGAGAAGTGGCTCGAGAACCGTTCATCCACTACCATCTACGACAAGCCAATGGCGATTTATGAAGTCCATTTAGGTACGTGGAAGAAGGAAGCAGGAACGTTTCTATCTTATAGGGAATTAGCGCAGCAATTGATTCCCCATGTGAAGGAGCAGGGATTCACCCATATTGAGCTGCTGCCTGTCACGGAGCATCCATTTGACCGGTCTTGGGGTTATCAGGGTACGGGTTATTATTCCCCTACCAGTCGCTACGGCTCACCACATGATTTGATGGCATTTGTGAATGAATGTCATTTACATAATATTGGCGTGATCCTGGATTGGGTCCCAGGTCATTTTTGTAAGGATGCGCATGGGTTATATAAGTTCGATGGTTCGTTCGCCTATGAGTACAGTGAGGAAAGGGACCGGGAGAATTATACGTGGGGAACGGCGAACTTTGATTTAGGTAAAGGGGAAGTGAGGAGTTTCCTGATTTCAAACGCCCGCTTCTGGATGGATCAGTATCATATCGATGGCTTCAGGATCGATGCGGTGGCGAACATCATCTATTGGGCGAATCAGGGTGAGCTTAACCCGAATGAAGGCGCCATACAGTTTTTGAAAAACTTGAACAAGGCCGTTTTTGAGTTTGATTCTTCGATTTTGATGATTGCAGAGGATTCTACGGACTGGCCACAGGTGACGTCTCCCGTTCATTATGGAGGACTGGGATTTAATTATAAGTGGAATATGGGATGGATGAATGACGTCCTTAAATATATGGAAACCGATCCATCTGAACGAAGGCATGTGCATTCTCTCATCACGTTTTCACTGTTATATGCCTTTTCAGAGAATTATGTTCTTCCCTTCTCCCATGATGAAGTGGTGCATGGGAAGAAGTCGTTATTAAATAAAATGCCCGGGGATTACTGGCAGAAATTTGCTCAATATCGGTTGCTTCTGAGCTTCATGATGGCTCATCCAGGTAAAAAGCTTCTGTTCATGGGAAGTGAACTGGCCCCGTTTTCAGAATGGAAGGACCTTGAGGAATTGGATTGGCATTTACTGGATTACGAATTTCATCACAAATTCAATTCATATTTTAAAGAGCTTATGCATTTATATAAAGGTGCTGAACCATTATTTCAGATGGATCATCGTTCAGACGGGTTCCAGTGGGTTGACGTAAATAATGCAGAGCAGCAGATTTTCTCTTTCATCCGTTATGGGATAGAGAAGGGAGATCATCTTGTGGTGATCTGCAATTTCAGTCCTCATGTGTATCACCAGTATAAGGTGGGGGTAGATAAGGTTTCTTCGTATGAAGAGATCTGGAATAGTGATGATGGAAGGTTTGGAGGTTCCCATCAAGTGAACCCCAACCCGCTTACCGTGCACAATCAACCGTATCATGGAAGGGATGGGTATGTGGAAATGACGATTCCACCATACGCAGCCGTTTATTTAAGACCAATCGAGTGAAAGGGGAGAAGAGTAATGGCAAAAGGTAGATGTGTGGCCATGTTATTAGCAGGTGGAAAAGGGAGCAGGTTGAGTTCATTGACGAAGAGTCTGGCGAAACCGGCCGTACCATTTGGAGGAAAGTACCGTATCATTGATTTTACCCTGAGCAATTGTACGAACTCAGGCATCGACACAGTCGGTGTTCTTACCCAGTACCAGCCCTTGGTATTGAATTCGTATATCGGAATCGGGAGTGCGTGGGACCTTGACCGCAAAAACGGTGGGGTGACAGTCCTGCCTCCATATGCTGAATCATCCGAGATGCGCTGGTATACGGGGACGGCAAGCGCCATCTATCAAAATATGAATTACCTTGAGCAATATGATCCCGAGTACGTATTGATTCTGTCGGGTGATCACATTTACAAAATGGATTATAGTAAAATGCTTGATTATCATATCGAGAAAAAAGCGGATGTCTCGATTTCAGTCATTGAAGTGGGCTGGGATGAAGCGAGTCGTTTCGGACTGATGAACACGAATGAGGATATGCGTGTCACGGAGTTTGAAGAAAAACCGCCTTTCCCGAAAAGCAATCTTGCCTCGATGGGCATTTACATCTTCAATTATTCCGTGCTAAAGGATTATTTGGAGATGGATGAACGGAATCCGGACTCAAGCCATGACTTTGGGAAGGATGTCATTCCTCTCCTCCTTGATGAAAAGAAGAAACTGATGGCTTATCCATTTGAAGGCTATTGGAAGGATGTCGGTACGGTCAAGAGCCTTTGGGAAGCGAATATGGATCTAATAGATGAACAGAATGAACTGAATCTGTTCGATCATGATTGGAGAGTGTATTCGGTTAATCCGAATGAGCCTCCTCAATATATTTCAGAAGAAGCCCTTGTAGAGGGATCTCTTGTAAATGAAGGATGTACGATTGAAGGAACGATTCAAAAGTCTGTCCTCTTCCAGGGAACAACGGTGAAAAAAGGAGCGCATGTCAGTCGTTCAGTCATCATGCCGGACGCTGTCGTTGAAGAAAACGTCTATATCGAGCAGGCGATCGTGCCGTCGAATGTAAGAGTTCCAAAGGGCTTATGCATCATGCCGGAAGAGGGATCCGATGAAGTGATCCTCGTGACGGAATCATTCATTGAAGCACTGCTGGAGCAGGAAAGAGTATAAGGTTCAAGACCATCTTAACAACATTAGAGGAGGAGAAGTGTTTTGAAAAATACGATGCTTGGTGTTATTGATGCTACGAGTTACTACGATTCCTTGGAGGATTTATTATTACATCGCTCATTGGCGGCCCTTCCGATTGCCGGGAGATACCGGTTGATTGACTTTGTCCTTTCCAATATGGTGAATTCCGATATCGGCAGCGTTGCGATCTTTCCAAAGTTTCAATACAGATCCCTGATGGATCATCTCGGATCAGGCAAGAACTGGGATCTGAACCGGAAGCGGGATGGCTTGTTTTTCTTTCCTGCTCCTGGACTGGAAGCGAATGAAGAGGGTGTAGGGTCCTTTAATCACTTTGCCCATCATATGGACTACTTCAGACGCAGTACCCAGGAGTACGCCCTGATCAGCAATTGCTTCACGTTATGTAACATCGATTATCAACCCGTACTGGAACGTCATATCCGTATCGGTTGTGATATAACGGAAATGCGTCACAACGGCAGCTCCTTGGATATGTACTTGGTCAAAACGTCTACATTGATTGATTTGGTCGAGAACAGGCGTGAAACGGGCTACACATGTATGCAGGATGTAGTGGACGACATGGATAGCGGATTCAAGGTGTGCGGCTATGAGCATGCAGGATTTGTTCAAACGATTGATTCCATTGAAGAATACTATGATGCGAGCATGAAGCTTATGAACCTATCCTATTGGAAAGAGCTGTTCAAGAAAGATATGCCCATTTATACGAAAGTGAAGGATGAGCCGCCGACACGCTATACATCGGCTGCAAGCGTGAAAAACAGCATCATCGCCAATGGATGCTTCATTGAAGGCCAAGTGAAGAATTCTACTATGTTCAGAGCGGTGAAGGTTGGCAGGAATACCACAATTTCTAACAGCATCATTATGCAGAAGAGCCAAATTGGAGATAACTGTGTACTGGAGAATGTGATTCTGGATAAAGATGTGAGGATAGAAGATGGTGTCAAGCTTATCGGGGAAGCAAACAATCCAATCGTCATTCGCAAAGGGATGATTCAAGGAGCGCTGATGAATTCGTGAAAGTGTTATTTGTAGTATCTGAGTGTGTCCCATTTATTAAATCCGGGGGCTTGGCCGACGTTGCTGGTGCTCTGCCCAAGGAGTTAAGAAGTTTAGGCACGGATGTCAGGGTGATTCTGCCTAAATACGGCGGGATTCCTCAAGCATTCCGTTCAAAAATGAAACGGAAGAAAGAATTTTTCGTGTCGGTAGGCTGGAGAAATCAGTATTGTGGCATTGAAGAGTACAGTGAAAATGGCGTGACCTATTATTTTGTGGATAATGAATATTACTTTAACCGGGAGCGATTATACGGATACTTTGACGATGGAGAAAGATTCTCCTATTTTACAAGGGCTGTGTTGGAAAGCATCGCTGTTCTTGATTTCTATCCTGATGTGATTCATTGTCACGATTGGCATACGGGCATGGTTCCGTTCTTACTCAGAAGCGAGTATCAGGAGAGACCGGGCTACTCATTCATCCGCAGCGTATTCACGATTCATAATCTGCAATTTCAAGGAATCTACCCTAAAGAAGTGATGACGGACTTACTGGCTATCCCAGAGAGGTATTTTCATCATGAATACCTCGAATTTTATGGGAATATCAATTTCATGAAAGGAGCGCTCATTTCTTCAGACTTTGTCACAACGGTGAGCCCTACGTATAAAGAAGAAATCCTCACGCCTTACTACGGGGAAAAGCTTCATAATATACTAGGTCAGCGGTATAACCAATTATTGGGGATCCTTAATGGGATTGATGATGAAGTGTATAATCCTGATGACGGGGAGTTTCCTTTCTTCAGCGGGAATCTTCAAGGGAAGAAGCAGGCGAAGCAACATCTGCAAAAAAGCCTTGGACTTCGTGAGGAAGAAGGAATACCACTTGTGTCCATCATTTCGAGACTGACGAACCAAAAGGGTCTTGAACTTATCAGGGGCGTCTTTCATGAGATGATCCAGGAAAATGTCCAGTTTGTCCTGTTGGGGACAGGTGATTGGGAGTTTGAACAGTTTTTCAGGGAAATGGAGTGGACGTATCCTGATAAGGTCAGAGTACAGATCGGCTTCAATGAAGAATTGGCGAAACAGATCTATTCTGCCAGTGACCTGTTCCTGATGCCTTCCAAGTTCGAGCCTTGCGGGCTGGGGCAGTTGATCGCCATGAGATACGGAGCCCTGCCACTTGTAAGGGAGACAGGCGGACTGAACGATACTGTTGAATCCTATAATGAGGAGACGAAGAGCGGCAACGGCTTCTCATTCAAAAACTTTAATGCTCACGATATGCTTTACACCTATCGAAGAGCTCTATCGTATTTCCACGAAGATCCGGAAACATGGAATCATATTGTACGTAATGCAATGAATAAGGATTATAGTTGGGCCCAATCGGCCTTTAAGTATAATCAACTATACGCTGACCTGGTATCAAGGAGTGAAAGCCATGTTTTCTGATCCGATTGAATTCAAAGAATTGTTTCTGAAGAAGCTTGAAATGATGTATGGAAAGACGTTTCCTGAGTCCACCAGACAGGACCAGTTTTTCACATTGGGCCATTTAATACGGGAATATATTTCGATGAACTGGATCCATACGAATGAGCAGTACCGGTTCAATAAACAAAAGCAGGTGTATTATTTATCCATCGAATTCCTGCTGGGGCGTCTGCTCCGACAAAATCTGACGAATCTGGGGATTTACGAAATTGTGGATAAAGGGCTTCTCGATCTTGGAATCGACCTTGCGGAGATGGAAGAGGTTGAGCACGATGCAGGACTGGGAAATGGCGGTCTTGGCCGTTTAGCCGCCTGCTTTCTGGATTCCCTGGCTTCCCTCAATTTACCCGGCCATGGATATGGTATCCGTTATAAGCATGGATTGTTTGAACAAAAGATCGTGAACGGATTTCAGATGGAGCTTCCGGAACAGTGGCTGCGTCATGGACATGTGTGGGAGGTCCGCAAATCTGACCTTACCGTTGAAGTGCCTTTCTGGGGGAAGGTGGAATCCTACACGGAAAAGGATGTCCTAAGGTTTCGACATGTAGATGCAGAAATCGTCGCGGCGGTTCCCTATGATATGCCCGTAGTGGGGTTCGAAACCTCGACGGTCAACACGCTTCGTTTATGGAGTGCCGAGCCTGCTGCTTATAAAGCGGGAAAAGATATGATGAAATACAAGCGGGATACAGAAGCCATCACGGAATTTCTATACCCAGACGATACCCATGAGGAAGGGAAGATCCTGCGCTTGAAGCAGCAATACTTCCTGGTGTCAGCAAGTATCCGCTCCATTCTGGATTCGTACCTTTACCGAAATGGCGATCTGAAGGAACTGCATGAGAATATTTCAATCCATATCAATGATACCCATCCTGTTCTTGCCATCCCGGAACTGATGAGGGTCCTTCTGGATGAATACTCCTTTGAATGGGAAGAAGCATGGGAAATCACCACGAATACATTCGCCTATACAAACCATACGACGCTGTCAGAAGCACTGGAAAGATGGCCGCTCCGTATATTCCAGCCCCTCCTGCCCCGCATCCACATGATCGTGAATGAAATCAATGAACGATTCTGCAGGGAATTATGGAAAGAGTATCCCGGTGAGTGGAAGAGGATAGAGGACATGGCGATCATCTCTCATGATGAAGTCAAAATGGCCCACCTTGCCATTGTAGGAAGCTTCAGTGTGAACGGTGTGGCAAAGATTCACACAGAAATCCTGAAGCAGCGGGAAATGAACTTATTCTATCAATATTATCCTGGGAAATTTAATAGTAAGACCAATGGGATCACCCATAGAAGGTGGCTCCTGAATAGCAATCCAGCCCTTTCGAACCTGATTACCTCTTCGATCGGGGATGAGTGGATCAAAGACCCTTCCAAACTGGTGAAGCTGAAGGAGTATCACCATGATACGGCATTCCTAAAAGACCTGTATGATGTGAAGCAGGGAAATAAACAAAAGCTTGCCGGGCTGATATATGAAAGCAATGGTATCGTTGTCGATCCGTCTTCCATATTCGATATCCAGGTGAAGCGGCTTCATGCGTACAAACGTCAGCTAATGAATGTCCTGCATATCCTTCACCTGTACAATCGCTGTGTCGAAGATCCGGGATTTGATTTTCATCCACGGACATTCATTTTCGGGGCAAAGGCGTCCCCGGGTTACTATTATGCCAAAAAAATCATTAAGTTGATCCACTCTGTAGCAGATCTCGTAAATGACCATCCGCTCGTGAAAGGGCGCATTAAAGTCGTGTTCCTTGAAAATTACCGGGTGTCCCTTGCAGAAGAGATCATCCCGGCAGCTGACTTGTCCGAGCAAATCTCAACGGCCAGTAAGGAAGCGTCCGGTACGGGGAATATGAAGTTCATGATGAACGGTGCTTTGACCCTTGGAACACTGGATGGAGCAAATATCGAGATCCTGGAACAAGTCGGGAATGATAACATCTTCATATTCGGCTTGACCGCTGAGGAAGTGATGAAATACCAACACCATGGAGGCTATTATGCAATGGAGTATTTCCACTATGATACAAGGATCAAAAAGGTGTTGAATCAATTGATCGATGATACCCTGCCGGATGCTGGTGATCATTTCGAAACGATTTATGACTCGTTACTGACTGAAAATGATCAATTCTTTGTCCTGAGGGATTTCGATTCCTACGTAAGGGTTCATGAACAGGCCGGAAAGGCGTATGAAAACAAAGAGCACTGGTCAAGGATGTGCCTGCAGAACATTGCCAATTCGGGCTATTTCTCCAGTGACCGGACAATTGAGCAATATGCCAAGGACATATGGGGCATTGCACAGGGGAGTTTAATGAAATAGAAAAAACGCTTGGGAATCGGATCCCAAGCGTTTTTTCTATTTTTTCTTCTTGTCTGAAACGTAGCTGTCTCCATCTTTATAGGGGATGTCACCCAGAGGGGACTCCATATCATTTTCATCGAGCATATCCTCATACTCTTCATGTGTCTTCGACGGATAGGCTTTACGGTTCGATCCTTCCATGTCGGTCCCGACGAATGATTCAAAATCCTCGGTGAACCCTTCCGATGTGTCCTCATCCTGATACAGGTCTGAGTAATCCTCGTGATCCCCTTCAAAGTCGGATGGGGTTTCCGATGTCCCGAAACGGCCGACTTCCTGGAAGCTGTCCTGATCGTCGCGCACATTCCCATCGGTTTCATGTCTGAATTCATTATCGACTGGCGGCTGCAGCACGTCTTCTTCCACCGGCCTATCCTGCGGTGTCGACTTCTCCGGGGTATGGTCCTTACAATAAAGGGTGGTCGGAATGACTTCGAGACGCTCGTAAGGGATATCCTGTCCACATTCTTTACATTCTCCGTACGTACCGGCTTCGATCGCGTGCAGGGCCTGTTGGATTTTATCCAGTTCAAGCTTCGCATGATCATCAATGGCAAAATCCTTCTCCCGTTCATATAACTCTGTACCCATATCGGCCGGATGGTTATCGTAAAGGGAAAGTTCTCCTGAGTTATCGCGTTCGTTTGTATGGTGAAGATTATCTAAATCCTGATGTAAATGTTCCTTTAACTGCTTTTCCTGTTGAACCAATTCTTGTTTTAATGACTGTTTTTGGCTGTCTGTTAGCAATTTCTTCACATCCTTCATTATGTTCGCTTAAATCTTGTCCTAACCATACTTTATCCGAAAGTGGGGAGGTTAAAACATAAAAGGTTATTTTCGAGCTGGTCAATTAGCCATTGCTACTTGATTTCCGCTGCAGGTGCTCGCTTTCCGCGGGGCGTGAGTTGAGCCTCCTCGGGCTAAAGCCCTGTGGGGTCTCAACTTTCACGCGTTTCCCGCAGGAGTCGAGCACCTTCCGCTCCAATCAACATTAGTTTTATATTTCTTAAAAAGGATAAGCATCAGAAATTGAAGGACCAAGAGAGAAAACAATAAAAGGAACTGGTTTAGTCAAAACAAAATCCGAACGATCATTCGATATTCTTCATTAGAAAATCGAATTCGTTCGGATTTTGTTGTTTTATATTTTAACGGTTCTAGCTGTTGATTGGAGTGCAAGACGAAGACTCCTACGGGAAAAGCGGAATAGGTGAGACCCCGCAGGAGCGGCAGCGACGAGGAGGCTCGCCTTCCGCCCGAGGAAAGCGAAGTCTTGCACGGAAATCAACAGCGGTTTATCAAGGGAACCTAAATCTTTCTACAGCATATAAGCAAGTAATAATCCAATAGATAACAGGAAACCAAAGATGGTATTGGTTTGTGCGGTTGCTTTCATGGCGGGCATCATTTCGATGGGTTGTGATTTCCCGATGAATCCTGTTGTGGCCTTGATTGCTTTAGGGATGCTCAAAAAGGCTACGAACAGCCATGGGGATGAGATCCCTGTAACGACCAATCCGATGATCCAGGCGTAGGAAACGACAAACATACTGCCTAAGAGGATGATCGCCCCTTTTTTTCCTAACAGGATCGCGATGGTTTTGCGGCCGTTTTCTTTGTCGCCATCGAGGTCACGGATATTGTTGGCCAATAATATGGAACCTACCAATATGGAAACCGGAATCGAGATGAGGACGCTGTCCCCATTGATATAGCCGGTCTGGATGTAAAATGAGATGAGGATGATCACAAATCCCATGAAAAATCCGGCTACGATTTCGCCGAATGGTGTGTAAGCAATTGGCATTGGTCCGCCAGTATAAAAGTACCCCGCTGCCATGCACACTATTCCTATGAGCGCCAACCACCATGTACTGTTAAGACAGATATAAATGCCTAACAGGAGGGCGATCCCGTAAAGTGAAAAGGCAAGGTTGATGACCGTTGATGGTTTGACCCCATTACGGACGATCGCTCCGCCGATCCCGACCGAGTGCTCTGTATCCAGGCCCCTTTTATAATCATAATATTCATTGAACATATTTGTGGCCGCCTGGATCAACAGGCAGGCAACCAGCATGGCTGCAAACAGCAAAATGTCCACTTTCGTAAATTGCAGCGCAAGTACCGTCCCTAACAGTACAGGTACGAATGCCGCTGTAAGAGTGTGGGGCCGGGTCAATTGCCACCAGATCTTCCACCCTTTATCTGATTCCAACACGTTGGATGCTTGTTGTTCCATCATACTCTCTCCCTTACGCAATAAGGAATTTTCAGAAAACATTACAATTCCTTTACAGATTAAAGTGTAGGTAAAGGGAAGGGGACTGTCAATCATTTTCTACAAATTCGTGAAGGTTCTATTTTCCAGTAATTGAGGACATTTACAAAGCTTTTGGTTTCTCAAAAGAAGAAAAAGGGTTTATTATATATATAATAAGGATAAATATTGTAAACATGTCTTGAACGCCGTTGACACACCATAAGGACAGGTGTATCTTATAGTAAGTTTGACTATTGTACGTGATTTTGTTTGGGGGAATTCAATTGGTTACCATCCATAAGACCAATATTGAAAAAGCATATGATACAGCCAGAATGAAGGCTAAACAAATACATCACCCCGTCCTTCTCAGTATAGTGGAGGAAGTGGATGCCGTGGACCCTCTTTCTTTTTATTATGGAGGGAACTCTTTTCATGGAGAGCGCTTTCTATGGAAGGACCGCGATCATACCATCACGCTGGTAGGGATCGGAGCGGCTCATATTCTGTCTACAGATGAAAAAGAAGGGCGCTTTTTTACCGTTGAGAACGAGTGGAAGCGCTTTACCCAGGAATCTGTGATCGTGACAGGAGATAAATGGGCAGGAACTGGCCCACTATTATTCGGTGGGTTCCGTTTTGACCCGTTGAATGATAATAGTGAAGAATGGAATCAATTCTCTACAGGGACATTCCAACTCCCGATGTTCATGTTAACAAAGCCTGAAAAAACGAACTACTTGACGATGAATGTCATCTGTCACCCGGATGAAGATGAACGCTCATTCCATGAACGGATCAGATTAAAGGAAGAACTTCTTGCAAACGCCCGAAAGGCCATCATTCCCGAACGCCCTGAGTGGATCGGGAACCGTGATGTGAAACCTGAAGAATGGAAGGGATCCGTCCAGAGTGTGGTGAATCGGCTGCAAAAGGGTGAGATGGATAAAGTCGTCCTTGCAAGAAAATGTGAAGTGTCATTCGACCAACAGGTATCATCTGATTTCGTCTTGGATAATCTGTGGAAGCAGCAGCCGGACAGTTTCGTATTCAGTTTTGAATGGGAAGGAAGCTGCTTTATCGGTGCAACTCCTGAACGACTCGTAAAGAAAACAGGGGAAGAAATCCTCTCCACCTGCCTTGCGGGTTCGATCGCCAGGGGGGATACCCTGGAACGTGATGAGAGACTTGGGGAGGAGCTCCTTGAGGATGAAAAGAACCGATACGAACATCAGCTTGTTGTGGAGAGCATCCAACAGGCACTCAACCCATTTTGTGACACACTTTCGATTCCTTCTACGCCACAGCTTATGAAGCTCAAGGATATCCAGCATCTCTATACACCGGTCATCGGACAGGCATCCGAGAATACGTCGCTTTTGAGCCTTGTTGAAAAATTGCATCCCACTCCCGCACTGGGTGGTGTCCCGAGGGACAAGGCGATGCATGTGATCAGGCAGGAGGAAGATATGGACCGTGGTCTATATGCCGCTCCCATCGGCTGGATCGATGCCTATGGAAATGGTGAATATGCCGTGGCCCTTCGCTCAGGCCTCCTTCAGGGAGACAAGGCCTACTTGTATGCAGGGTGCGGGATCGTAGCCGACTCTGAACCTGAAAGTGAGTTTAAGGAAACACAGATGAAATTTCGGCCGATGCTCCGGGCATTAGGAGGGACCGTACATGAATGATGAACATCAAAAGAAACTGACAGATTATTTAGCGGCCTTCATGGAAGAATTGGTTGGAAATGGAGTAGACGAAGTCGTCATCAGTCCCGGCTCTCGTTCTACTCCTTTAGCGTTGTTATTTGCGCATCATCCCGGGGTGAAGACGTACATCAATGTGGATGAACGCTCTGCGGCTTTTTTTGCGTTGGGGATCGCCAAGGCTAAGAAAAAGCCCGTCGCCATCCTATGCAGTTCCGGGACGGCCGGGGCCAATTACTATCCTGCTGTCATTGAAGCTCGTTATGCTAAGGTGCCCCTCATCGTGCTGACGGCCGACCGGCCCCATGAACTTAGGGAAGTGGGTGCCCCTCAAGCCATTGATCAGATCGATCTTTATGGGAAGCATGTGAAATGGTCCATCGATATGGCGTTGCCTGAAAGCATCCCGTCGATGCTGCAGTATGCACGATCATCTGCTGTCAGGGGTGTGGCTCTTTCAACTGCGTATCCGGAAGGTCCGGTTCATTATAATTTCCCATTTAGGGAACCGTTGATCCCGGATTTACAAAAAGTAGAATTCTCAAGTGGAAGACCGGCTAAGAGGGTCCTTCAAGGGGACCGACAGCTATCTTCTGACTTCAAGAATGAACTTCAGGAAACTTTAATGAATTCGAAGCGCGGCCTCATCGTGTGCGGACCGGGGCTAAGTGAAGAAGCTGTTCCGTCCATTGTCCGATTTGCTGAGGAATATGCGCTGCCGATCGTAGCGGACCCACTGTCCTTCGTCCGGAGCGGGACCCATTCCAAAGACAATATCATGGATTGCTACGACACGTTCTTAAGAATAGATGAACTGAAAGAATCACTTCAGCCAGATCTTATTATCCGTTTCGGTGCCATGCCGGTCTCGAAGGCTCTTATGCTGTTCCTGAAAGGCCTGCCGGAAATCCCGGCGTGGGTTGTGAGTAAAGGGGAAGAGTGGCAGGATCCGACGGCACGAGGCACCGATTTCATCCACTGCGGGGAAAACCTGTTTTGTCAAAGCTTTTTGGACCAAAGTGGGCGAAGGAATATGGACTGGCTGGAAAAGTGGAAGCGTGTCAATAAGGAAACGAAGGGGTTACTCGTCAAGGGTCACCAATCCTGGGATGAAGGGATGGCGGTCCATCAGTTGATCCAGCATTTGCCTGAAGGATCCACCCTGTTTTCCAGTAACAGCATGCCGATCCGTGATTTGGATACATACTTTTTCACGAATGACCGGTCCCAGCGGATTTTTGCCAACCGCGGAGCCAACGGGATTGACGGCGTGGTATCCACGGCTCTTGGTATGAGTACGGTATCTCAGCCGATGTATCTCCTGATTGGGGATCTAGCCTTTTTCCATGATCTTAATGGGTTACTGACAGCAAGGAAATATCAATTGGACGTGACGATTGTGGTGATGAACAATAATGGTGGCGGGATCTTTTCCTACCTGCCTCAAGCGGGTGACCAGACTCACTTCGAAGACCTGTTCGGAACCCCGATGGACTTGGAGTTTGCTCATGCAGCCAAACTATACGGAGCACATTATTTCCATGTTGGAAACGAGGAAGAATTCATCCCTGCTCTTCAGGAAGCAGAGCAAAGCAAGGGGATAAAGATCATTGAGGTTGTGACCAATAGAGAAGAAAATGTAGCAAATCATCGTAAATTGTGGAATTTTGTTTCCCGGGAAATGACGAACAACCTAAAGGGTGAAGATCTTGATTCTTCAAGTGAATGATATCCGTTATTTTGTAGAAGTGAAAGGGGAGGGAGACCCTTTGGTTTTCCTTCACGGTTTCACAGGCGACACAACAACGTGGTCCAGGGTCACCGATCAATTGTCTGTGAACTATCGGTGTGTCAGCATTGATTTGATCGGTCATGGCCGTACGGAGTCCCCGAGAGACGTCACAAGATACACCATGGAGCGGGTTGCAGCAGATATAAACACTCTGCTGAATGAGCTCGACATCAACAACGCCGTGTTGGTCGGGTATTCAATGGGTGGGCGTATGGCCCTTCACTTCAGCTTGACTTATCCTGAAAAAGTGAAGGCATTGATATTGGAAAGCGCCTCTCCTGGATTGAGGACGAGTGAAGAAAGAGCAGATCGCCGGAAGAAGGATCATGCACTGGCGGACAGAATAGAAAGGGAAAGCATCGAAGACTTTGTCGATTTCTGGCAGGAGATTCCCTTGTTCGCATCTCAGAAAAGGCTATCGGATAGAGAGCGTTCCGACATCAGGCAACAGCGCCTGAGCCAATCGGCCACAGGCTTATCCCATAGCTTGAAAGGGATGGGGACCGGGGCTCAGGATTCTTTATGGGACCGGCTTGGTGAACTGACATTCCCAGTCCGGTTACTCGTGGGAGAGCTGGATCATAAGTTCGTTCAGATTGCAGAAGAAATGAAAAAGCTCAATCCCAGTTTTCAAATCCTGACATTTTCCAACACCGGTCATGCAATTCATGTGGAAGAATCGCGAAAGTTTGGTACAATAATAGAGGAACTACTGTTAACTACATAAAGGAGGAACAAACCAATGGATTTTGAATGGGTTTCAGAAAGAAATTACGAAGATATTTTATACGAAACATACAATGGAATCGCTAAGATTACGATCAATCGACCAGAAGTTCGTAACGCATTCCGTCCTAAAACCGTCATGGAACTAATCGATGCATTTGCTTATGCACGTGACGATTCCAAGGTTGGTGTCATCGTTTTAACAGGTGCAGGTGAGAAGGCATTCTGTTCAGGCGGAGACCAACGTGTACGCGGTCATGGTGGATATGTAGGGGAAGATGAAATTCCTCGCTTGAATGTATTGGACCTACAGCGTCTGATCCGTGTGATCCCTAAGCCGGTCATTGCAATGGTAGCCGGTTATGCGATCGGAGGCGGACACGTCCTTCACGTCGTATGTGATATTACGATCGCCGCTGACAATGCGATCTTCGGACAAACAGGTCCTAAAGTAGGAAGCTTTGACGCTGGATACGGTGCAGGATATCTTGCACGCATCGTCGGTCACAAGAAAGCGAAAGAAATCTGGTACCTATGCCGTCAGTACAATGCCCAGGAAGCACTTGAAATGGGACTTGTCAATACAGTGGTGCCATATGAGCAGCTGGAAGCGGAAACCGTTCAATGGGCTTCAGAGATGCTTGAGAAAAGTCCGACTGCCCTTCGTTTCTTAAAAGCTTCATTCAACGCAGATACAGATGGACTGGCAGGTCTGCAGCAGCTTGCAGGTGACGCTACCCTTCTCTACTACACAACGGAAGAAGCAAAAGAAGGACGCGACGCATTCAAAGAAAAGCGTAAGCCGGACTTCGGACAATTCCCTCGTTTCCCTTGATTTGAGGGTGGCCTGATGAATCTGACATGGATTCATCAGGCTTTTTCAAATGAAAATGAATCAATTCGAAAGGAATGGAGAATGACAGGATGACTACACAGGAATTACCTAACTGGCTGAAACAAAGAGCGTTTTTAACCCCTGACCGGAAGGCGTTAAGCAATGGGGATGTGGAGTATACATTTAGTGAGCTTTGGGAGAAAGCCATTTCGATCGGGGAACAACTGCATACCATCGTAAAACATTCGTCTCATCCTTTTGTGGGACTCATGATTAAAAACAAAGTGGAGTCTGTCTTCCTTGTTCATGCCATTCAACAGCTCGGTTTCACGACTGTACTGTTAAACAATAAGTTAAGTGAAAATGAACTTTCTTTCCAGATTCAAGATATGGGATTAGGGACGGTCATTTATGATGATGAATTTGTAGGGAAGCTTTCATTTTTAGGGGAAGAAGTGGTGGGAGTCTCTTTCTCTCGATTATTCGACACTGCCCCGACACACTTTGAGGTGAAGGATCATTTTCAATTGGACCAAGCATGCTCGGTCATGTACACATCAGGTACGACGGGAGCGCCGAAGGGTGTCCTCCAATCGTACGGCAACCATTGGTGGAGCGCCATTGGTTCTTCCCTGAATCTTGGTATAAATGAAAATGATACTTGGCTTTGTTCCGTACCCCTTTTTCATATCAGTGGTTACTCCATCCTGATGCGAAGCATTGTTTACGGAATGAACGTGCGTCTGTTTGAAACCTTCGATGTGGAAGGGATCAACCGTGAATTGATGTCAGGGAATGTCACCATCATGTCGGTTGTCAGCAATATGCTTTCCCGTTTGTTGAACGACATGGGGGATGAAACCTATCATCCCAGTTTCCGCTGCATGTTGTTGGGCGGTGGTCCCGCGCCACTTCCATTACTGCAGAAGTGTAAAGAAAAAGGGGTGCCGGTCTTCCAAACCTATGGTATGACAGAGACCGCCTCTCAGATCGTGACATTGTCGCCGGAGTACAGTATGACAAAGCTCGGATCGGCCGGAAAGCCCCTCTTCCCTTCTGAATTAAAAATCAAGAGTGAAGAAGGAACCTCCAAGGCGAACCAGGAAGGCGAAATCCTTGTGAAAGGCCCGAATGTGACGGGTGGATATTACCGGAGGGAGGAAGCCAACGCCAAAAGCTTTGTAGACGGCTGGTTTCATACGGGGGATATCGGATATGTGGATGAAGAAGGGTTCTTATTTGTCCTGGACCGGCGTTCGGACCTGATCATTTCCGGAGGGGAAAATGTGTATCCGGCTGAAATCGAAAGTGTCCTCCTCAGCTGTGCCGGTGTGGAGGATGCAGGTGTGGCAGGGATTACAAGTGACGAATGGGGACAGATGCCGTGTGCGTTCGTTGTAAAGAAAGACCATCTGACAAAAGAGGATATCGTAACACACTGCAAGAAGAACCTGGCGTCTTATAAATGTCCGAAAAAATTCGTGTTTGTAGATGAACTCCCACGGAATGCGTCAAACAAATTGCTGAGGAGAGTTTTAAGAGAGCAGTGGGAAGAAGGGATGGTTGCAGATGAAGATTGAATCCATCACCCTTCACATTATTTCCATGCCTTTAAAAAAGCCATTTGTGACCCATCTTCAGACGGTTAAAGACCGCGAAGGCATCATCGTCGAAGTCAGGGACATTGATGGAATGTGCGGACTGGGGGAAGGTGTCGCCTTTTCCACACCATGGTATACAGAAGAGACGGTGAAAACATCCTTTCATATGCTGAAGGATGTGTTGATCCCCCTCATGAACAGTAAAACATTTTACCATCCTGGGGAAATCGGTAAGCGGTTCGAAGCGGTACGGGGAAATGCCATGGCGAAGGCTGCCCTTGAAATGGCCTTATGGGATCTTTATGCAAGGAAGCAAGGGGAGCCACTATGGAACATGATCGGCGGGACGCGAAAAGAAATTCTTGCCGGAGCTGTGGTTGGATCGGGTACCTTGAAAGAGATGGTCGCACAGACCACAGATTTGGTGGAGGAAGGGTACCAGCGGATCAAGCTGAAAATTTCCCCGGGTGCCGATAGGGAAATTGTAAAGGAATTACGTACCCATTTCCCTGACCTCTCTCTTTTAGCCGATGCCAATTCAGCGTATAAGCTGGAAGACAAATCACAGCTTCAGGCTTTGGATGAATTTGATTTAGAGATGATCGAACAGCCGCTTGGGGTCGATGATCTAATTGAACATTCTTTATTACAAAAGGAGATAACCACGCCGATCTGCCTCGATGAAAGCATCGTGACCCCCCACGACATGAAGAGTGCCATTCATTTGAATAGCTGTGGAGTGGTTAACATCAAGCTTGGCAGGGTCGGGGGCTATACGAGTGCGCTTGAGATCTACCGGTTGTGCCGGGAAAACGGGATCAAGGTATGGTGCGGCGGGATGATCGAATTCGGGGTGTCCCGGGCTCATAATCTGGCGCTTTCCACCCTTGAAGGATTCCGGATTCCCGGTGATATCTCTTCGTCCTCGAAGTATTGGGAGGAGGATATCATCTCTTCTCCGATTATTGTGAAAAATGGTGTCGCGGATCGTCTGGATGGAGCTGGGATTGGAGTGGAGTTAAATCGGGCACGCCTGAAAGAAGTCACATTTTATAAAGAGACATTGTCCTCCCGCTGATCACCTGAATATAAAACGGGAAATATTGTATTTTCAAACATGTCCCTTTATACTTAAAGAAAATCATTAGAGGAGGAACCATGAAACTAGGTGCATTTTCTGTTAGTTTAAGTGTAAAAGACATCCATTTATCAAAATCATTTTACGAAAACCTTGGATTTGAAGTCATGGGCGGGAATATCGATCAAAATTGGTTGATCATGAAGAATGAAAGTTGTATTATCGGTCTGTTCCAGGGAATGTTTGAAAAGAACATCCTGACGTTTAATCCAGGCTGGGATCAAAATGCGGAAAATCTAGAATCTTTTACGGACGTTCGAGACCTTCAAAAGAATCTGAAAGCAAAAGGGATATCGATGCTGTCTGAAGCGGATGAAACAAGCGAAGGACCAGCCAGTTTCACGATTGAAGATCCAGACGGTAATACCATCCTTGTCGATCAACACCGGTAAAAAGCCAGAGAGCGCATGCTCCCTGGCTTTCTTTCATTCATTTAAAACGGATTTGTCGCCCACTGAAGGGATTGTTTGATGAAGATCCTCTGGTGTAATTTCAGCTGTGATACCATATGCTCTGCCAAATCCTCGGGCTGCATATACTTTTCTTTGTCTGCTTCGTCAAGCTTATCTCCAAAGGTCAGGTCCGTTGCCACCAGGCTCGGATTCAGGGTCATGACACGGATGTTATGTTTTCGGACTTCCTGCATCAGTGCCTCTGTCATTCCTTGGACGGCAAACTTCGATCCACTGTATGCCGTGCTTCCTTCAGTACCCTTCAAACCGCTGCTGGATGAGATATTGATGATGTCCCCCCGATTCTTTTCGATCAGTTGGGGCAGGACGGCACGGGTTACATAGTAGGTTCCGAATACATTGACCTCAAAGGTCCGCTTCCACTCTTCGGGATCGATATCCAGGAACGAGCCGTACGTTCCGATACCGGCGTTATTGATTAAGATATCTGCCGGTCCCAATTCATTTGTAAGTTTTGAAACGGCCGTATCCACTTGTTCCATATCGGAAATATCCGCTACAGCCACACTGGCTTTCACTCCAAGGGATCGTGCTTCCTCCGCCACTGTTGCCAGGGTGCTTTCTGTACGTGCGATCAACCCGACATGCACGCCTTCACGGGCAAGCTCTAATGCAGTCGCTTTTCCGATTCCCCGGGCAGCCCCCGTAATATAAGCCGTCTTGCCTTTAATCGATTGTGCCATCTTTCATCATCCTTTCCATAAGGTTCTATCGTAAGTGTAAAGTGTAGGAGTGCGGATAGGCAACTAATCTACCTGAAGGATCAGAATGAAAAAAGCCCCGGGAGTCCCGGAGCGCGCTTATTCACTTTTTTGCCGCAAGTACCTTTTATCATTCATGAATAAACTCCAGAAGTAGACAAAACCAGGGAACAGGATGATGAACCCGACGATATAGGTGATGAATACAGCCTTAAAGGAGTTTGGGTCGGTAAAACCCGATTGAATCGTAACCTCAGGATAGATGATATAAGGTAAATGTGCTTTACCGTACACATAGCTTGCCAGTACATATTGAAAGGTAACGGCAATGACGGCCACCCGGGGCATCCCTTTCATCCCTTCCTTATTCGTCGGCAGGAACAAAGCACCTCCGGCGACGAGGAACCCGAGAAGGGAGACGAGTAGAATTGGCAGGTCATCCATCATAAGATCGTAAATCCATCTTGCCTCACTTTTCATGGTGAACATGATGAGAAAGGCCATGATAACCGAGATGGGACCGATGATCAGAGCGTCCCGGCGATATACCTTGAAGGCTTCGAATTCCTTTGAAGCCTTGGAATAGTCAGCGAGAAGTAGAGATGACAGAAATAACGTACTTGCGACGGCGAAACCGAAGAAGGCATATTCATGTGGACTACTAAACAATTTTCCCAAGTGAAGGGTCTGTCCGTCGCTGAAGTCAATATAAGGGCCGTGGGAAATGGGCAGTACACTGATGAGCAGGCCCGGAATCAATAAGCCGGTGATCCCTGTGACGTAGGTCAGCGGCTTTCTGTAGTCATCTGCTACATGAGAGAATACAAGGAAGGCACTCCTCAGGGCCAGAAGTAAAAGAATCAGGCTTCCTGGAACGAGCAATACGGTACCTAACGAATAGGCGGCTCCAGGGAACATACTGTACACGGCGACGACCAGGGCGACGATGAATGTATTGGTGACCTCCCAGGTCGGGGACAGATAGCGATTGGCGATATTCGTCGCTTTCGTTTTGTCATGATTGATGTAGATCATCGACCAGAATCCTGCACCGAAATCCATCGTTGCCATGACGGCATAGATAAAAACGAATCCCCATAGGATCGTGATGGCAATCAATGATTGTGTCATATCTTCACCTCCTGCTGTTTAAGTTGATAAAGGTATATCCTTCTGACTCGCTTCCGCTTTGTTAATATCCTTTTCAGGTGGATTCCGTTTGAAATAATAGAGAAGAACCAGAACGACAGAAACAGCCAAAATCGCATAAACCGAAACGAATAGGATGAATAGGGTTCCTAAGTTCCCTGAAGTGGTCACAGAGTCTTCTGTACTGAGAATACGGTAGATCGTCCAAGGCTGTCGGCCTGTACAGGCGAAGATCCACCCGAATTCGATGGCCAGGATCGACAGCGGCCCACCAGCGACGAATGCCCACATCAGCCATTTCGGGAATCGGTCTTTCTTAAGTAACTTGTTCCATACATATGCGACCAGTGACAGTAAGATAAGCAGTGAGCCAATCCCGACCATCGCGTTGAAGAGTGTATGGACGAATAGAGGCGGCCAATATTCCTCGGGGAAATCGTTCAATCCGATCACTTCCGTATCGAAACTGTTACCGGCAAGGAAACTGAGGGCCCACGGAATTTCAATTCCCCACTTCACTTCTTGAGTGACTGGGTCGGTGAATCCTCCAACTGAAAGCGGGGCATGAGTCTGGGTTTCGAACAAGCCTTCCGCTGCAGCCAGTTTCTCAGGTTGATACTCATGGAGCTTCTGGGCTGATTCATGTCCATTGATGGCGGTCAAGAATGCGAAGACACCCCCGACTAATAAGCAAATCATGAGCGATTTGCGGTGAAAGGCATAAATCCTTGATCCGAAAGAAGAACGGAGCATTTTAAATGCGGATACCGTCGCAATCGTGAACGACCCGACTACATAGGCCGATAACGCCACGTGTCCGGCCGTCACGAAGAAACTCGGATTAAAGAATGCTTTCCACGGATCTACGTTGGTGATTTGCCCGTTTATGATTTCAAATCCGGCAGGCGTTCCTTCAAACGCATGTACATTGGTGATCAGTACGGCTGAAGCAAGACCGCCGATGGCGACAAGGACCAGACTCACAATCCTCATCCACGGTGCGATTCGACTTGCTGCATACACATAAATGGACATAAACAATGCTTCCACAAAGAAAGCATAGATTTCAATTTGAAACGGCAGGGCCATGACGCGCCCGATGACCTCCATGAACCCCGGCCAAAGGAGTGACAGTTGAACGCCGGCGATCGTCCCTGTAGGGATTCCCACCCCTAACAGGACGGCAAACGCCTTCGTCCAGCGCTTCGCCATCACGGAATAATCCAGGTCATTGGTCCGTTGAAACATGATTTCGGCCACGAGGATCATTAACGGAATACCCACTCCAAGTGTGGCAAAAATGATATGAAACCCCATTGTGATCCCAAACATGGACCGAGCGATTACTAATTCATCCATTTTCAAATCTCCCTTACTAGTCTTTAACATTTCCTTATTGTCCACTTAATGGAAAAAAATATTCATGTTTTTTAGGAGGGAGGGTTTAAAAAAGAGCAGCCACCGTGGCTGCTCTTTTCACTTATTCTATTGCAATGCTTTTTTCAACGTATCAATGTTCCTTTTCATCAGTGAAAAGTAATCCTCATCCTTTTTTCGATCATCTGCTGTAAGGACAGATAAATTATGAAGTGTCAGTGACTTCGCACCGAGTTCATTTTGGACGACTTCTGTCAGTCGTGAAGAGACGTTTTGTTCAAAGAGGATGTATTGAACATCGTCTTTTTTTCCTTTTTCGATGATTTCCTTCAGCTCCTGCTGGGACGGTTCATTGGCTGTGTTCAAGCCGGCGATGGCTTCCTGGTGAAGTCCATAGCGTTCTTCCCAATAGCTGTAGGCGGCGTGGGACACGTAAAATGTCTTCTTTGGCGCATTGTCAGCCATCTTTTTGAACTCCGTGTCCAACTCGTCCAGGTCACTCGACAACGTTTTAAGATTAGCCTGGAACTCATCCTTATGCTCGGGCATTTCCTTCGAGAGGGTGTCGGCGATGTTCTTGGCCATTTCCTTCGAATATACGGGATCCAGCCATATGTGAGGGTCCACATCATGGTGATGGTCGTCATGGTCGTGTTCATCAGCCTCTTCTTCATGAGGCAATTCGATTCCTTTACTTGCCGGTACCACAGTAACGCCTTCATTTTCTAATAGAGATTTGGAGTTTTCAACGAATCCTTCAAGACCCATTCCAACATAGAAGAAAACGTCCCCGTCGGCCATCTTCATCATATCTTTCTGAGATGGTTCGAAGGTGTGTTCATCGGCCCCAGGAGGGTAGATGCTTTCAACATCCACATAGTCCCCGCCGATTTTTTTGGTGAAATCCTCCAGTGGATAGACGGTTGTGTAAATCTCTAACCTATCTTTCTTTTTGCCGTCCTGACCTGAGTCGGCTCCGCAGGCAGACAATACGAAAATCAATAATAATAGCAAACTCATGCGAATATAGTTCAAGAGGAATCCTCCTTTTTAGTGGTGTTCGTTCCTTAACTGTAATGATTACGATTTAGCACAAAGGTTATTTTACTACCGATAAGGGGAATAAGCAAGATAAATGGATTTTTTTTATTAAAAAAGACTGCCTCCCGATTTGGAGCCAGCCTGAATCATTTATCTTTTTGCCTTGGCCATTCTTCCGGCACGTGGTCGATCCCTCCAGGATGAAATGGGTGACATTTCACGATCCGCTTGATCGTCAGCCAGCCGCCCTTTAGTGCACCAAACCGGCTCACGGCTTCGACACCGTAATGGGAGCAAGTAGGATAAAAGCGGCAAGTAGGGGGTTTAAGAGGAGAAATGACGCGCTGGTAAAACTTGAACAATACTAACAATACTCGTTTCATGATCCGTCTCCCTGTTGATTTTCTTTTACTATATCAGAATCTGGAGGGGGATTGAAAGGTTTTGGCCTGTCAGCCCGGGTGGGAAAATAGGATTTTCGTCTAATTCAGATTAAGTTGATGAAATAACTATGAATTTACGTTATACTATGAAGTAGAAACTAAATGGGAGTGATTTTAATGCCTTCAGTAGAAAGCTTTGAATTAGATCATGATGCAGTGAAAGCACCATATGTGAGACATTGCGGTGTCCATAAAGTGGGAAGCGACGGACTTGTGAATAAGTTTGATATCCGTTTCTGTCAGCCGAACAAGCAGGCGATGAAGCCTGATTCCATTCATACTCTTGAGCATTTATTAGCCTTCACGATCCGTAAATATGCTGAGCCGTATGCTCATTTTGATATTATTGATATTTCCCCGATGGGTTGCCAAACAGGCTATTATTTAGTCGTTAGCGGTGAGCCGAAAGTGGAAGAGATCATCGACCTGTTGAATGCTACCATGAAAGAAGCGGTAGAAATCGAAGAAATTCCTGCAGCCAATGAGAAGCAATGCGGGCAGGCGAAGCTTCATGACCTGGAAGGGGCCAAGAAACTGATGCGTTTCTGGTTGAGTCAGAGCAATGAAGAATTGAAGCAAGTATTTGCATAATGAAAAACCACCGTTCATCATGAGCGGTGGTTTTTTTGAATTTATTCTTTCTTTTCCTCATCCTGTTTCATCTGTTCGAGGTGAGGATTGTTTTCGAGTGGATCGACTGTATGTTTAACGGTTGTATAGGCTTTGGACGTGGTAAGGGCACTGACGAAAATCACCAGGATACATATGACAACCGCAATAATCAGAACAAGAGTCATTGACATCATGAAACCCCCTTTTTTCACTATTTTACCATATAAGGATCAGCCATATAGGAGAAAAAAACAACATTTTTATGACGTTTCCTATGTTTTCCATTGAATGTTTGGTATTCTGAATATAGTATGCACGATCCTTGAAAGACGAAGCGAGGGGGAAGATACCATGGAAATGTCTTCTATGATGGGAAAACAGGTGGCTGAGCTTCAGAGGACGCTCAGCATGAACCTGCTTAAGAGCCAGATGGCGACTCAAACGGCTCAGGTCACGGTAATGATGAGGGATCTGCAGGCCAGTCAACCTGCTCCTCATCCAAGTAAAGGACATGCAGTGGATATAAAAGGATGAAAAAAGCGTTGCTCCGGTTAATCGGGGCAACGCTTTTTTTGCGAAAAGATTTCGGCTTAATGAAGGCTTTTCTTCTCCAGTCTCACCCGTTCTTCGCTGTTGGACCATTTTTCTTTCAATGTTTCAAATATGTATAAGCGGAAGAAGTATTGCAATTCTTCTGTTTCCATTTCCTGGATCATTTCCAATAATTCGTTCCTGGATGTATCTTCTAAGATTGTAAGGGCAATGAGGTCTAAGTCTTCGTCGGTACCTTTGATTCTTCCACGGTACATTTCATAAATCTCTTCGATTAACTTCATGCACTTCACCTCCCTTTTGTTTCATTTTAACATGAACGTTTATGAATTACTCTACATATTATGCTAGGACAACTCTTATTTGTCTTTACCCTTTTATCGGACTTTTTAACCGTGTAAAGGCGTGCTACCTTAGCAGGAGCGAAGTCGCTGCATTGGTGATGAAAAGGTTGTCTGCGATAAAACCAGCCACTACGAAAAGGAGATGCTTTAATTGGAGAAAAGCTTGCTGTTCGTTGGGTCGGGTCTCAGTGCCCTTATTCTTAATTTATTCGGAGAGTGGGACATGCTGATTACGTTTCTGTTGATTGCCGTGACCCTCGATTACTTCACAGGAATGATTGCGAGCGGGATAGAAGGTGAACTGTCAAGCAAATTCGGGATGAAGGGAATCGGCCGGAAAGTGCTTATTTTCTCGCTTGTCACCGTTGCTCACCTTATTGATACTATACTAACAAATCAACACTTTATTCGTAATGCGACGATTATTTTTTATTTATGCAATGAGTTGATTTCGATCATTGAGAATGTCGGGAGAGCCGGTGTGCCCGTACCGGAATTTTTACGGAAAGCGGTTGAAGTATTGAAGAAGAAATCCAAGTGAATAGAATTCCGTCAATTGAGGAAAATGAAGGGTAAGTACAGTGAAGGAGTGGGAAGATGAGCGAAGAACGACATGATTATTATATTGAAGTGGCCACCGGTGAAATTTCAAGAAGCTCGACGGATTCCGAATGGAACTTTAAAATATCTGCGACCGATGAAGAAATCACCCAGCTCCGGGAAGTGTTCGATTCCAATCATTCGGTCGACTGGCAAAATTTCTACAGGGCTCACGTTCCATATGTTCAATATCATTTTGACCGGGAAAATGATGCCTATGATGAAAACCTGCATCAAGTGTATGAAATGCTTCACCGCCTGGGAGATGAAGACGTCAAGACTTTCATCGAAAGCATAGGCATCCTCGACTCCAAGCCCCATGAAGATCACGAGTAATGATAAAAGTGTTGGTTCAGAAGTGATATCTGTGGACCAATGCTTTTTATTTGTGGTTAGATGAAAGAAAGCGTGTACGGATGAGGTGACGTAGATGGAACGGTTTATAGATGAAAATGGCAAGAGAGTGGAATTATCCTTTCATAAGGGGCAGTTTCAACAGGAATCCACTCATGTCCTTGTGATCTGCCGCTATGAAGGCCAATGGTTATTGACCCGTCATAAAAAAAGGGGTCTCGAGTTCCCAGGGGGAAAGAGGGAAAAGGGGGAGACCCTGGAGGAAGCTGCGATTCGCGAAACGTTTGAAGAGACGGGGGGAGTGATCAAAGAGCCTCTTTTCATTGGGGAATATAAGGTGTTTGACCATACTCCATTTGTCAAAACGATTTTCTTTGCGGAAGCAGAAAAGATGATCCAAAAAGATGATTACCTGGAAACAGAAGGATCCGTGCTTTGGGACGGTGATTTTAAACAGATTCACGAAGACCTTTCCTTTAGTTTCATCATGAAGGATCGGGTGGTGGAATCGGCCCTGAAAAGAGTGAGAGACCTCGATCTTATGACTTGATCCATTTCTTCTCGAGCTGCTCCACGAGTTTATACATAATGGTTGCGAATACGGCAATGACGAGTAGGGAGAGAAGGACAAGGGTGAAGTTGAAGACCTGGAATCCGTAGATGATCATGTATCCGAGACCTTTGGCGGACACAAGGAATTCACCGACGATGACACCGACCCAGGATAGCCCTACATTGACTTTCAAGGTCGAAATGATCGTAGGGAAGGAAGCGGGAAGGATGACTTCTTTAAACATCTGTCCCCGTTTCGCACCGAATGTCTGCATCACCTTCAAGTAGTTCGGGTCGACTTCCCGAAAGGATGTATAGACGACGATGGTGGTGATGATGACAGAGATGACGGTCCCCATGGCAATGATGGAGGTGAAGCCGGGCCCAAGCCCCACAATCAGGATCGGTCCCAGGGCGACCTTAGGCATGGCGTTCAGAATGACAAGATAAGGGTCCAATACTTTCGAAAGAAACGGAGACCACCAAAGTAAAGCGGCAAGCAGGGTCCCAAGCAGGGTGCCGAGGATGAATCCGATGACGGTTTCACCAAGGGTCACAGACAGATTGGCTAAAAGGCTCCCGTCCCCCAACTTTACGATAAACAGCTTCCATATCTTCGAAGGCGAACTGAAGATGAGTGGGTCCACCCAGCTGTTTCGGCTGGCGATCTCCCACAGTGAGAAGAAGACGGTGAAAATAAGGGCTTGATAAAACCAAACCCATCGCTGCTCCCTTTTCAATGATTGAATGTATTCCTGGTGTTTTTGTTTAATCGATTCTTGATTCAAGTTTCTCAAGCTCCTTCCAAATCGTTTGGAAAAATTCCGGATACGCTTCATGATTTCTGACCTCGAAAGGCATCAACCCCTTTAACGGTTGTGGCACTTCGAATATGATATGAACACGCCCCGGTTTCGAACCGAATAAAATGATGCGGTCACTCATGGAGATTGCTTCCCCGATATCATGTGTGACGAGGATGGCCGTTTTCCCGAAGGACTTCAAAGTGGAAAATACCAGATCCTCTAACTTCAATTTCGTTTGATAATCAAGTGCAGAGAAAGGTTCATCCAGGAGAAGCAGTTGAGGCTCGGTGATGAGTGTCCGGATCAGTGCGACCCGTTGCCGCATTCCCCCTGACAATTCCCGTGGGTAGGATGTCTCTACACCCTCAAGGCCCATTTCCTTCAATAAAGCATGTGCTTCTTTTCTTTTATCCTCTGTCAGGTTCCCCATAATGGCCAAACCGAGGAAAATATTCTCTTCAATCGTCTTCCACGGAAACAGATAGTCCTGCTGAAGCATGTATCCCAATTTCTTCTTCATCTTCCTGATGGGCTTATTGTGTAAGGTGACGGTTCCTTCTGTCGGTTGAATGAGACCGGCAATGATGGAAAGCAGCGTCGTCTTTCCGCACCCCGATGGACCGATGAATGAGACGAATTCCCCTTCCTCTACCTGTAATGTTATGTCTGTGAGGGCATGGGTGGCCGTTTTCGGTGAGAAGTAGGTGTGGTGGACGGAATCGATCGATAGAAAGTTCACTGTTTTAAGCCTCCATTTTCGAATTTTTTTATAACGGAAGGGCTGACATGTGTCAGCCCCCGGGTATTGCTACTTTGCTGCTTTTTCAGCGATGAAAGTGTTTACGAGCGTTTTGTGATCAATGGACTGAGGGAGTTCACCTGCTTCATCCATGATGGCCTGAAGATTGTTCCACTCTTCTTCATCCAGGATCGGGTCTGTTGCGAAGGATCCTTGTGATTTATACCGGTCGACAACCGTTTCAATCAGGTCCACTTCCGTATCTTCAAAATATGGCTCAATCACTTTGGCGATGTCGGCCGCTGAATGTTCTTCCACCCATTGCTGGGCTTTGTAAAGGGCTTTCGTGAATTTCTCCACCGTTTCTTTGTTTTCTTTCATATAACTGTCTTTCGCCATGAAGGTTGTATACGGCACATGCCCTGATTCGGTCCCAAAGGAAGCGACGATATGGCCTTTGCCTTCTTGTTCGAAGATAGAGGCGGTCGGTTCGAATAATTGGACGTAGTCGCCGGTACCGGATGCAAAGGCATTGGCAATATTGGCGAAATCAATGTTCTGAATCAGGTTCAAATCGTTCTGAGGGTCGATGCCGTGATTCTTTAACACGAATTCCCCGACCATTTGCGGCATGCCGCCTTTACGCTGGCCAAGGAAGGTCGAACCCTTCAACTGATCCCATTCGAAGTTCTCCACCTTTTCCCTGGAGACGAGAAACGTACCGTCGGTTTGGGTTAATTGAGCGAAGTTGATGACGGGATCATCCGATCCTTGTGCATGGACGTAGATGGACGTTTCAGAGCCGACCAATGCGACATCCGCACCGTTTGATAATAGGGTGGTCATTGTTTTATCCCCTCCCCATGTGGTGGTCAGTTCGATGTCGAGTCCTTCTTCCTTAAAGAATCCTTTTTCAATCGCTACATATTCAGGTGCGTAAAAAATAGAGCGGGTCACTTCCGCTACACGAACCTTCTGGACAGCCTCCTCTTTTTCTCCACATGCAGTCAATCCAATGGTCAGCATAAGAATGAGGAATACACCTAAACCGCTTCGAAGCCATTTTTTCAATTTAATCTTCCTCCTTTACTTTTCCACGTAATCAGTAGTCGGGATGAGTGCAGCCCTGCCTTGTTTATTTAGTTGGCAGTAGGGTAGGATGGTCATAAAGCAACGTGAATGCAATTTGCTAAAATAGTCTATGTAGAGTATAAAAAATGTGTGAATACCCATAGCACGTTTTGAAAGGAAGAGAATATGAAGAACGGAATGATCGTGAAGAAAACGTTGTTTCCCTCTCCGAACCCACATGTCGAATTATATGAAATTACCTATATATCCTCGGGACTGAGGGTGAAGGGCTTACTGGCTGAGCCTGTTTTAAAGGGTACATACGACGGTTTCCTTTATTTAAGGGGAGGGATCAAAGGTGTCGGCATGGTCAGGCCCGCCAGGATCGCTCAGTTTGCATCACACGGATTCATCGTGTTTGCGCCATATTACAGGGGGAACCTGGGGGGAGAAGGGAATGAAGATTTCGCCGGGGATGACCGTGAAGATGCTGTTGCAGGCGTAGAACTGTTGAAAAATCACTCCCGGGTCGCAAAGAATCGTATCCATGTTTTCGGCTTCTCGAGGGGCGGTGTCATGGCCCTGATGGCAGGGATCGAGTCGAAGGACGTGACATCCATCGTCACATGGGGAGGTGTGTCTGATATGTTCTTGACGTATGACGAACGAAAGGACATGCGGAGAATGATGAAGAGGGTGATCGGGGGAAGTCCGAATAAAGTGCCCGAACGATACCAATGGAGGACTCCCCTGTATTCACTTGAAAACCTTGAAGCGCCGGTCTTGATCATTCACGGGGAAAAAGATCAGAACGTTTCCGTCGAGCATGCATATAGATTAGAAAAACGATTGAAGGAGCTCGGGAAACGGGTTTCGTCCCATTATTTCAAAGAGTTTACGCACTACTTTCCGCCACGGAAGAATCAAGAGATCGTTTCCCTGCTGGCATCATGGATGAAAAGTCAATAAACTAATAAGGATTGAGGTCATATAAGATGGGCATGGGTCTTGAGTTAAATACGATGATTGTGACAAAAGGAAAAGAAGTGAGAAAAGAAGAGAATCTGTTTCAGCTTCAAAAGGACGGATACCGCCTCTATCCGATGCATCTTCCCATAGATGTGAAAAAAACGAAGCACAGTGATCCGAGTGGTTTCGGGAGAATTGAAAAGATGGAGTGGAAGGATGAGAAGACGACGATCGTCTACCGGCTCATTTCCCTCAATTCCACCAATTGAAAACGGAAGGCTGTAAACAAATGCTTACAGCCTTCCGTTTTATTTGATTTCCTCATATAGCAGGTAGCGATTATCCTTCGTTTGCGCGATTAGATAGTTCTTGTGGTCTTTTACGCTATAAATGGGGGTACCTTCCGCCAGCGTATTGGCGGTGAAATTATTGACGGGGTGATACTTGGTTTCGATCTTTTCTTTAATGGATCCCACCTTTTTCTGAAGGGTGAGTTTCTTCTCGGCAGATACCTTCACATATTCTTTGTCGTTCACGACCATCATATCCCCATACCCGCATAATTCATACGATGCAGGTTTCTTCTCCCCGCAGGCACTCAATAGGAATACACATAATAGTAAGAATACCAGACGCTTCATGTTTCTCCTCCTTTTCCATTCGGCACATATTCAAAGGATATTCAAGTTTGTACGGTAACATGTTTGTTTTTTGGACAATCCGATTCATTTTCTACATATGATAAAGTATAGGGAACACTATGAGGTTAGGAGAAATCAACATGAGTATACTGGAAGTGATTGTATTAAATGAGGAAGAAGCGAGAGTGGCAGAAGCATCCGGAGCAGACAGACTAGAATTAGTGTCTGCCATACACGAGGGAGGATTAACGCCTGATTTTCATGTGATAGAAAAAGTATTAAGAGCTGTTTCGATTCCTGTTCAGATTATGATCCGATTACATAGTAAATCTTTCTCGTATCAGTCTGATGAATTGCATACCATGGCCGAACAAGTTAGAACCATAGTTGAAATGGGTGGACGGGGTATCGTTTTTGGCGCATTATCCAATGATGGGAAGCTTGATTCACATGCTTTAAACGAAATCGTACAAAATGCCAAAGGTCAATCGATTACTTTTCATCGAGCTATCGATGTGTCAGGTGATCCAGTAGCCTTATGTAAAAGAATATTCCATTCAGGCATAAATGTTGATCGAATTCTCACATCAGGGGGAAGGTCTGAAGTGAGTAAGGGGTTGGATATGATTGGTGAAATGAGAGAAATAGAGAAAATGGGTGGTCCCATTATTATGCCGGGTTCAGGTTTAAATGTGAAAAACATAAGAGAAATACACAGCAAGCTAAATGCAAGAGAATATCATGTAGGATCAGGTGCCCGTCATAGGGGGAGCTTTGAATTCGGAATAGACTCTGAAAAGGTAATGGAAATCAAACGTGCGATCATGTCCTAATTTGAATTGTTACTATACTACTATATAAAAAAAGAATGAATTATGGTAAAAATAGTATGTAATACAACATCATACTATCAATATTTCTACTAGGGGAGTCCGATACATTGCTTGGACTGAGAGAAGAACGCATAAGTTCTTTGACCCTTTGAACCTGATCTGGATGATACCAGCGTAGGGAAGTAGTACGGATGCGCTTCGTGTGTATTTTAGCGCATACTACTTTTTGACATCTCGGGTTCTGATTTTTCAGGGCCTTTTTTTGTGTCTCCATGTCCTATTTTTTGAACAAAGGGGGATGCCTGACGCAGTAACTTCTGGATCCAATCAAAAGGAGGAGAAGTAAAATGGCAATCAAATTGAAATCGCAATTTACAAACAGTAAAAAAGTATATGTTGGAGGATCAAGGCCTGACATAAATGTACCGATGAGAGAAATTGAACTGAGCAGGACGAATGTTGCCTTAGGTGTGGAAGAGAATGAACCTGTTCGAGTATATGATACAAGCGGACCTTATACAGATGAGCATTACCATGTCGATATTAAGAAAGGATTACCTTCTGTCCGCACAGAATGGATCTTGGAACGTCAGGATGTCCGGGCTTACCCGGGACGTGAAATCAAACCGAAAGATAACGGTTATAAAGGAGAAGGTCCCAGTGCAAACGTAGAGTCGTTCCCAACTATCAAACGTACCCCAATGCGTGCAAAAACGGGTCGTAATGTGACTCAAATGCATTATGCGAAAAAAGGAATCATTACACCGGAAATGGAGTTCATTGCTATCCGGGAAAAGATGGATCCTTCATTTGTCAGAGAAGAAGTAGCAAATGGCAGGGCCATCATTCCTGCTAATATCAATCATCCTGAATGTGAACCGATGATCATCGGTCGTCACTTTCATGTGAAAATAAACGCCAATATCGGAAACTCGGCCGTATCCTCATCCGTTGAAGAAGAAGTGGAGAAAATGACGTGGGCAACTCGCTGGGGTGCCGACACCATAATGGACTTATCAACAGGAAAAAACATCCATACAACAAGGGAGTGGGTCATTCGAAATTCGCCTGTCCCTGTAGGTACCGTACCGATTTATCAAGCACTTGAAAAGGTTAACGGGATTGCAGAGAATCTGACATGGGATGTGTATAGGGATACATTGATCGAACAGGCGGAGCAAGGTGTTGATTACTTCACCATCCATGCAGGTGTATTATTGCGCTATATTCACCTGACGGCTAATCGTACAACGGGAATCGTATCGCGCGGAGGTTCAATCATGGCACAATGGTGTCTTGCCCATCATAAAGAGAATTTTCTTTATTCACATTTTGAAGATATATGTAAGATTTTAAAAGCCTATGATATCTCCGTTTCCCTAGGAGATGGTTTAAGGCCCGGATCAATTGCTGATGCGAATGATGAAGCACAGTTTGCCGAGCTTGAAACATTGGGTGAGCTAACCAAAATTGCTTGGAAGCATGATGTACAGGTGATGATTGAAGGCCCTGGTCATGTACCTATGCATATGATTAAAGAGAATGTGGATAAGCAAATGGAAATCTGTCATGAAGCTCCTTTTTATACCCTGGGGCCATTAACGACAGATATTGCACCGGGGTATGATCACATTACTTCCGCCATAGGGGCTGCCATGATCGGTTGGTTTGGAACAGCTATGCTGTGCTATGTAACACCGAAAGAGCATCTGGGATTACCGAATAAAGATGATGTGCGAGAGGGTGTCATTGCTTATAAAATCGCCGCACACGCAGCGGATTTGGCGAAAGGGCATCCAGGGGCACAAGTAAGGGATAATGCCGTTTCTAAGGCTCGATTTGAATTTAGATGGAATGACCAATTTAATTTATCCCTGGACCCGGAACGTGCAAGGGAGTATCATGATGAAACACTTCCTGCAGAAGGGGCAAAAACGGCCCATTTTTGTTCAATGTGTGGACCGAAATTTTGTTCAATGAGAATATCACATGATATAAGGGGAATGGAGCAGAATAGCATTGATGATGTTCATAAGGAAATAGAAAAAGGATTGAAAGAAAAATCGAAGGAGTTTGTGGAAAATGGATCAAACATCTATCGATAAACCTACCTGTCATGTCCTCAAATTGAAGTATGAGATCATAAAGCTCAATCAGAAAATCACCCAACTCGAAAAAGAAGTGAAGAGCATTCAGGAAAACTGCAGGCATGTCTTCTATGAGACTGATGTAACAAGGTCTTGTATCAAATGTCATTATGTAGAAAGTACCTATTATTAGAAAAGTGTAAGTTATTGATTGAATTTCTTTTGACAGCTCTTATGTACCGTGCTACGATTATTACAAATTTCAGAATAGTAAATGAATATGTGAAACTCTTATTGAGAGAGGTGGAGGGACTGGCCCTGTGAAACCCGGCAACCATTCAACGGAATTGTTGAAAAGGTGCTAATTCCTGCAAAGCAAACGGCTTTGGAAAATAAGAGAGGATTCTATTAACATGAAACCCTCTCTACAGTAGTTAGAGAGGGTTTTACGTTTTTTTGAAAGAAAAATTAAATAGACCAATGCAATAGGTGCTGAGACACTCTCAGCTAAAAGGGAAGACCGGTGAAAATCCGGCGCGGTCCCGCCACTGTAACGGGGAGCGACTTATCATTCAACCACTATTTCTGTTGAAATGGGAAGGGATAAGAAGCTGTGAACCTAAGTCAGGAGACCTGCCTGTTGTATGCGCTTATGCTCTACGTGGATATAGAGAGGGGTGAGGAATACGTGTTGAGGATATCAGTTTGTCTCGACTCTAGTTAGATATGCGTATGAATCTCTCTTTCATTTGAAAGGGAGATTTTTTTGTTGGGACTACGTACTAAAGATGATAAAGATGGGGAGTGTGAATGATGAGTAAGGTCATGAGTTCGAGTTTAGGGTATCCGAGGATTGGAGAAAATCGTGAGTGGAAAAAGACATTGGAAGAATATTGGGCAGGTAAGGTTGACGAAGATTCCTTCCTGGAACAAATAGAGAACATTCGCCTGGATCATGTGAAGAAGCAGCTGGATCAAGGGGTGGATTTGATTCCACTCGGGGATTTCAGCTTATATGATCATGTACTTGATACTGCGGCCATGTTCGGAATCGTTCCCGACAGATTTCACTATAAAGGCGGGAAAGTCAGTCTGGATACGTATTTTGAAATGGCAAGGGGGGCAAAGGGGGCAGCAGCATCAGAAATGACGAAATGGTTTAACACCAATTATCATTATATTGTCCCGGAACTTGGGGAATCCGTACCTCAACTGGTGGAAAATCGTCCGCTATTCTATTACAAGGAAGCGAAAGAAAAGCTTGGTATTAAGGGGAAGCCGGTAATAGTGGGTCCATTCACCTTCGTGAAATTATCTAAAGGATATTATGAAGTAGACTATCAATCAATCGTAAACGACTTTGTGCCTTTATATGCCGGGATCTTGCGAGAATTGCAGGAAGAGGGAGTAGAATGGGTGCAGATCGACGAGCCGATCCTGTGTGCTTCCATCACAAAACAAGAGATTGATCGATTTACCGAAATTTACGGAAGATTAAAGAAAGCCGCTCCTGATGTAAAGATTATTCTTCAAACCTATTTTGATCATTTAGAACACTATAAAGAGGTGACAGCCATTCCTGTAGACGGGATAGGTATGGATTTTATATATGACCGGGGAGAGAATATGGCTGCACTAAAGCAAAACGGTTTCCCTAAAGATAAAATTCTGGCAGCAGGAGTTGTGGACGGCAGGAATATCTGGAGGACGAATCTTGTTGAAGCCCATTCATTTTTATCTGAATTGACTGATTATGTACCAAAGGACCGCTTAATCATTCAGCCATCATCCAGTTTGCTCCATGTACCGGTGACCGTGCGGAATGAAGAAACTTTGGATAAAACGCTTCGTAATGGTATTTCATTTGCTGATGAGAAATTGCAGGAAGTCGTCCTCCTAACAAGAGCCCTCGGGGAAGGAATATGGAGAGTGCAGAGTGATGTGGATGAATGTTTGAAGTCCATAAGTGACTTACATACATCGCCAAATAGAAACAAACCATCTGTTCAAGATAAGTTAAAAGGATTGAATCCATTAGATGTCGGACGAAAATCTCCATTTTCGATTCGCATGGTAGCACAGTCAAAGCTCCCTCTTCTTCCCACTACCACAATTGGCAGCTTCCCTCAGACAAGGGAGGTAAGAAGACAAAGGAAGAAGTGGCGTAATGGAGAGCTTGATGAGGGTGAGTATCAACGGTTCATTCGTGCAGAAATAAAGCGGTGGATCGACATTCAGGAAGAAATCGGCCTGGACGTATTTGTACATGGAGAATTTGAACGGACCGATATGGTGGAATTTTTCGGTGAGAAACTAGAGGGATTTCACTTCACTACATTCGGATGGGTCCAATCCTACGGGTCCAGATGTGTGAAGCCTCCAATCATTTATGGGGATGTGAATTTCAAAGAGCCGATGACAGTTAAAGAAACCGTGTATGCCCAATCTCTAACTGATAAACCGGTAAAGGGAATGGTAACGGGCCCTATTACCATTCTAAACTGGTCCTTTGTTCGGAATGACATTCCCCGCTATATAGTAGCTAATCAAATAGCGCTCTCTCTTCGGAAAGAGATTGAGTCACTCGAAGATGAGGGAATATGGATGATCCAGGTAGACGAACCGGCACTTAGAGAGGGTTTACCCTTAAAAAAGGAACGGTGGGAAGAATATTTACAGGCTGCGGTCTTTTCATTTAAGTTAGCCACATCATCGGTGCAAAATGAAACTCAAATTCATACTCATATGTGTTACTCTGATTTTGAAGATATCATTGAAGCAATCCGTAACCTTGATGCTGATGTACTCTCCATCGAAACCTCAAGGAGTCATGGTGAATTAATCAATGTATTTCAAGAAAATAGGTACGACAAAGGGATAGGATTGGGCGTTTACGATATTCACAGTCCCTTTATCCCTGATCGTGAGGAGATCATTTCGCATATTAGACGATCTTTACAGGTGCTGGATCCAAAACAATTCTGGATCAACCCTGATTGCGGATTGAAAACACGGGGGATACCTGAAACCATTTCATCGCTTAAAGTGATGGTGGAAGCAGCGAAACATGTTCGGAAGGAATTACTGGTAAAGAGAGAATCATAAAGGGAGGTGACGCAATTCAATCGTTGAATTGCGTCTTTCCCTGTAAAGCTTTTTGAAAGGAGCTCAAAAGTTGTCATACATAGCTATAGGAAGAATCATACAGGTGTACAATGAACGATGCCCTGACCGCACTTTTCTATATATGATTAGTGACAAAGGGGAAGATGAATTAGAGCAGGGTAGAATATCATTGAGAACGGCATTGAGGCTTGAGGCATGTAAAAAAATCTGTAACATATATGCCCCTAGTTAAAATTAAAAGTCGATTTGATTAGATGGAGGGCAAAAAGTTCTTCCCTAAATCCTAGACTTTGTGTTAACTTATTGTTATATAGGGTTTACATACAAGGGGGATTTTAACATGAATGGAGAAAAACTGCGGATGATCATTCACTGTGCCATCTTTGCTGCCATGACAGGAATTTTCGCACAGATTGAAATACCACTGCCACTCGTTCCCATCAGCGGCCAAACCCTGGCTGTCGGGATCACGGCTACGATACTTGGAAGCAGATACGGGGCGCTGTCCCTGATATGCTATGCGGCACTGGGCGCGGTAGGGGTCCCGGTGTTTGCCGGTTTCAGTGGAGGGGCACAAGTCCTGGTCGGTCCGACCGGAGGCTATATCTTCGGGTTTATCATTGCGGCTTACTTTACAGGACTCATTCTTGAAAAAACGAGATTTACGATTCCGATGGCGATGATCGCCAACACCGTCGGCATGATCATCACGTTAATTCTTGGGACCATCCAACTGAAATTTGTGGCGGATCTTGGCTGGAGTCAGGCGATGGCAGCGGGGGTTTATCCGTTTATCGTCGTGGGACTCATTAAAGCATTCCTGGCAAGCTGGATTGGAATCACAGTGAGAAAACGCTTGGTACAGGCGAAATTGATCCAGAACCGGAACGTGGCAGCATAATAGAAAAGTGGACTCCTATTTTTAGGAATCCACTTTTTTTTAGTTGAATTTATACATTGACCAATAGCCGATGTCTTTAAAGCCGATACGCTTATAAATTTTTCCTGCTTCAGGATTGTCATAAAAGAGGCATAGTTCTTTTCCTTCGTTCAACACGTCACGGCAAAGCTTTGTCATGCACTCTGTTGCGTAGCCCTTTTTCTTGTATTGGGGATGTGTGCATACGGCGACGATCATGGCGGACATGCTGTTTTCAGCTGTTGTGGAAGCGGAAGAAACGAACTTTCCGTCCTCTTCTACATAGTAACTGCGGGCTACGCCCTTTTCCATCCCATGCTTTCTTTTCTCTACGGTAAAGTCTCCTCCGCTGAATTCCGGGATAGCGTTCAACAGCTCCACGAGTTGCGGCAGATCGGTGAAAGAAGCTTCTTTCACATGAGGAAGCTCCCGGTCTTCCATGGAGGATGCACTGTCACATTTGGCGTAATACATATGTCTTTTCGAATTGATTTCCCTGGATAAGAAGGGTTCAACTTCAGTGACAATCCGTTTCAATCCTGAAACGATGCTGTAGTCTTTTGTTTCGTTGATAATGGCGGCAAAGCCTTCTGCGTCAAAATCCCCCATGGAATAAGGGATGAAATTTTCTCTGTATTTGAGGAGGATCCCCCGGAGATTTCCTTCCTCATCAAAATCTCCCCAAATCTTCTGGAAATCCTGTTCAAACCCAAAGGCTTCGATGTCCCCGATGATGAACAAGTTCTCAGCAGGCTGCTGCTGAATGAGTCGCTGACAAATAACATGATCTTTCTCTGTAAGCTGTCTGATCATCTCAATTCCCCCTGTAAAATTTAATCATAATCATACCAAAATTAGTAATATTTAGTAAAGTGTTATTTTACTTTGGAATCGAAAAAAAGAATAGGGAAATGGTAGTGGTTTTAAATTTCATCTTTTAGGGAAACTTATGAGCAATACTCGTTTTTCTATAACAGTTCTAAGGAGGAGCACACATGCTTTGGACCATCATCGGAATCTTATTAGTTCTTTGGTTACTAGGATTGATCTTTAAAATCGGTGGAGCCGTCATCCATGTTCTACTGATCATCGCCGTTGTCGTATTCTTATTCAACAGAATCACCGGCCGGAAAAAAGGGCTATAACGATAACAAAGGTCCGTCCCTCAATCGTGAGGGACGGACCTTTGTATGTTAGTTAAGAGATTTATTTAACGGACGGGCCGCCTTTTTGTTCGATGTCAGAAGGGACGTTCGAGAATTTCTTGAAGTTCTCGTTGAATTTGTGAGCAAGTTCTTTTGCTTTGACTTCATAAGCCGCTTCATTGGACCATGTTTTCTTAGGTTGAAGTACTTCGTCTGGAACGCCAGGAACGTGAACCGGGATGTTCAGACCGAAAATCTCGTCTGTTGCCGTTTCCACATTCGTAAGTTCACCCTCAAGTGCCGCCTGTATCATGGCGCGGGTGTAGGAAAGCTTCATGCGATTCCCCACTCCGTATTCTCCGCCGGTCCAACCTGTATTCACGAGGAATACCTGTGCATTGTGCTCATCGATCTTCTTACCGAGCATTTCTGCGTAACGAGTGGCAGGAAGCGGAAGGAATGGAGATCCAAAGCAAGTTGAGAAAGTTGCCTGTGGTGAAGTGATTCCACGCTCCGTACCTGCAAGCTTCGATGTATATCCACTTAAGAAATGATACATTGCCTGTTCTTTTGTCAGCTTGCTGATCGGAGGTAATACGCCGAAAGCATCAGCTGTTAAGAAAACAATCGTATTTGGGTGTCCTGCGATACTTGGTTCCACGATGTTTTCCATCGCTTGAAGGGGGTAGGCAGCACGCGTGTTTTCTGTTAAAGTGTTATCATCATAATCCGCGATGCGGGACATGTCATCAAGAACGACATTTTCAAGTACCGAACCGAAACGGATCGCATCAAAGATCTGAGGTTCTTTTTCACGTGTAAGCCCGATGCACTTAGCATAGCATCCGCCTTCGATATTGAATACGCCGTTCGGGGACCATCCGTGCTCATCATCACCGATCAAACGGCGGTTTGGATCTGCGGATAAAGTCGTTTTACCAGTACCGGATAATCCGAAGAACAACGCTACATCGCCTTCGCGTCCAACGTTTGAAGAACAGTGCATGGAAAGGATGTCGGATTCAGGAAGTACATAGTTCATGACCGAGAAGATGGATTTCTTCATTTCACCGGCATATTCCGTACCGCCGATCAACACGATCCGTTTTTCAAATGAAACGATGATGAACGTTTCAGAGTGAGTGCCATCCACTTCTGGATCAGCCTTGAAGTTCGGTGCTGAAATGACGGTGAATTCAGATTGATGATCTTTTAACTCTTCTGTTTCCGGGCGGATGAATAATTGGTGGGCAAACAGATTATGCCAGGCAAACTCATTGATCACCTGGATCGGTAGTCTATGTTTCGGGTCTGCCCCTGCGAACCCTTTAAATGAAAATACTTCTTCTTTTTCTTTTAAGTATTCGATGACTTTTGTATATAATTTATCGAATGATTCCGAAGAGATCGGCTGATTGACAGAACCCCATTCGATTTTATCTTTCGTCGTTGGTTCTTCTACAATAAATTTATCTTTAGGAGAGCGTCCTGTGTATTTACCAGTTTCTGCTCTGATTGCACCTGATGAAGTTAAAACGCCTTCATTTCGTTGAAGGACCTTTTCGACTAGTTGAGAAACAGATAATTGTTCCTGGATGTTTTGACCATTAAGTAATTCCGTTAATTCATTAGACATGCTCACTGAATTCATTCGAACCCTTCCTTTATATAAATTTATTTAAATGGTATCGTTTACTTTACAAAAATAGTATAACACAATCAAGCTATTAGTCTATACTATTTATTTAATTTTATAATGTGTCTTCATTTTGTCACATTTCTTGACCGAATAAAGCTTGTTTCTTCTTATTTATATGAAATGCACCTCGCAATGATTAGCCTCATTACCCCATTAGGTTATGTACATGATAAAAAAACAGGCTGAAACCACGAAATGAATGGTTAAACCTGTCACTCAAAAAAAGTTGACACCACTTGTCCTAACCGTTATCATTGTTCCTTGAACGGATACTCTTATCCTGAGCTGGTGGAGGGAGCAGACCCTATGAAACCCAGCAACCTGCTAAATAGTGAATGGATCCATTTCTTTAATGAATCCGATTAAGCGAAGGTGCTAAACTGAGGCAAGGTCTCTAAAACCTTGAACGATAAGAGAGAAAAGGCGCGGCTATGATCTGAAACCTTTCCTCTGAAACTTTTTCCACGAGGAAGGGTTTTTTCTGTTTATAGTGGACCACATGCACATAAATCATGATTTATTTATAAAAGAATCATGTTTACTTCATACTACTTAGGGAAATGAGTACCGTATCTGTTTACTGTTTTGTCAGAAGAATTGTTCTGACAAATATGCTTAAGGAGGAACCTTGATGTCAACTAAACGTCGTCTGTTTACATCTGAGTCCGTAACCGAAGGACATCCAGATAAAATTTGTGACCAAATTTCTGATTCAATTCTTGATGCAATTCTGACCAATGATCCGAATGCACGTGTAGCGTGTGAAACGTCTGTCACAACGGGTCTTGTGCTTGTTGCAGGTGAAATCACTACGAATACGTATGTTGATATCCCGAAAATCGTTCGTGAAACGATCCGTGAAATTGGCTATACCCGTGCGAAATACGGCTTTGATGCTGAAACATGTGCAGTTCTGACTTCCATTGATGAGCAGTCTGCCGATATCGCTCAAGGTGTCGATCAGGCCCTTGAGGCCCGTGAAGGTCAAATGACGGATGAAGAAATCGATGCAATCGGTGCAGGTGACCAAGGATTGATGTTCGGATTCGCTTGTAATGAAACGAAAGAGCTTATGCCTCTTCCGATTTCCCTTGCCCACAAAATCTCCCGTCGTTTAACGGAAGTACGTAAAGAAGAGATCCTTCCTTACCTTCGTCCGGATGGAAAAACACAAGTAACCGTTGAATACGATGAAAACGATAAGCCGGTCCGCATCGACACGATCGTCATCTCTACTCAGCATCACCCTGAAGTGACGCTTGAGCAAATCCAACGCAACCTGAAAGAATATGTCATCGACCCGGTTGTACCGAAAGAACTGATCGATGAAGAAACGAAATATTTCATCAACCCGACTGGCCGCTTCGTAATCGGTGGACCACAAGGTGATGCAGGTCTGACAGGACGTAAAATCATCGTTGACACATATGGCGGATACGCACGTCACGGTGGCGGTGCCTTCTCTGGTAAGGATGCAACGAAAGTGGACCGTTCAGCGGCTTATGCAGCGCGCTATGTAGCGAAGAACATCGTGGCAGCGGGACTTGCTGAGAAATGTGAAGTTCAATTAGCGTATGCAATCGGTGTGGCGAAGCCCGTATCCATCTCCGTTGATACATTTGGAACAGGGAAAGTGTCAGAAGATGTATTAATTGACGTTGTGAGCAATAACTTTGACCTTCGTCCTGCAGGAATCATCAAGATGCTTGACCTTCGTCGTCCGATCTACAAGCAGACAGCTGCTTACGGACACTTCGGCCGTAACGATCTTGATCTTCCTTGGGAACGCACAAACAAAGCGGATGCGTTGAAAGCAGAAGCATTAGGCGAATAAGGAAAGATAGAAGAGACCAACACTCTTTGGGGTGTTGGTCTTTTTGTTGATGATCAAAAGAAAATCTTCCATGAGTATTCTCAAGGAGGATGGGGTATCCCAAGTATAGGAAGTTAAAACGGTTTGATGTTCTTATAATATTGTCCTTTTTCTGCGTATTCTCTTGAAATGCGCTTCATTTCACTGATATCGTGCTCATTGAGCTCCCTCACGACTTTTGCCGGCCGTCCGAATGCAAGGGTATTTGGCGGGATGACCTTCCCTTGTGGGACAAGGCTTCCGGCTCCGATGAACGCCCCTTCGCCGATTTCGGCATTATCAAGAATGATGGAGCCCATGCCAATCAATGCCTTTTTCCTGATTTTGCAGCTATGTAGGATCACCCCATGGCCGACGGTCACTTCATCTTCAAGGATAAGAGGGTTATTTGGACTCTGATGGAGAATGGAGTTATCCTGTATATTTACTTTATCCCCGATTTTTGTGGGAGCGACATCCCCCCTGATGACGGTATTGAACCAGATACTTGATTCTTCACCGATCTCCACGTCCCCTGAAATGGTGACATAATCGGCGATGAATGCCGAACGGGCGATGATGGGTTTCTTATCATAATACGGATAGAGCATTTTTTACTACCCCTTTCAATAATATTTATTATAATAATGGTAGCAGAATTCATTCATGGAGAGAACTACAAAGGAGGAATTGCCATGTGGAAATGGGAATCAGATCAAGAGGCAAAGGCAGTCATCGTCATCATTCATGGAGCGATGGAACATCACGGAAGATATGGTTGGCTCATTGAAATGTGGCGTGCATCAGGCTTTCACGTCGTCATGGGTGACTTACCCGGTCAGGGAATGACGTCAAGAAGCCAAAGGGGACATATCGATTCCTTTGATGAATACATTGTGGAAGTGAAGGACTGGGTCCAGGCAGCCTATCAATTTGAACTGCCCGTCTTTGTGATCGGCCATAGTATGGGCGGGCTAATCGCCATACGACTCCTGCAGGAATCCCATGTGAACGTAGCAGGTGTCATTTTATCCTCGCCGTGTTTAGGATTGGTTACGACCCCGGCTAAACCGGTCGAGCTATTATCCCTCGGTTTAAATAAAATCGCTCCGATGGTGAAGTTCCCGTCAGGATTAACCATCGATATGGCGACCCGAAACGCAGATGTCCGGGAAATCGACAGCAATGATACGCTTTATATCACGAAAGTATCTGTCCGCTGGTACAGGGAGCTTGTACAGGCGATGAAGCAAGCATTTGCCAACCTGGAAAAAATGCCAGACGTCCCATTGCTTGTGATGCAGGCAGGGGATGATAAAATCGTCGAAAAAAAGACAGTGAAAAAATGGTTTAATGAGCTGTCATTATCTGAAATGCATTACAAAGAATGGCCAAAGTGCTATCATGAAATTTATAATGAACCTGAAAGAGAAGAGATCTATGAGTATTCTAAGATCTTCATTGAAAGCAGATTGAAAGCGCTGGGATACATTTTGTAAAAGAGGTGATGAAATGTCGATACCAAGTGATCCCTTTTCATTAATGACAAGAGTGTACCGCACCGTTTTTCCCATCGTGCACGAAGAATTGGACGGCTGGAAAAAGCGGGCGGAAACAATACCGAATCAGGAACTGAGGAATCAGGCACTTGCGAGCATCCAGCATAAAACATTCCATTGCGAGGGAGGATCGATCCTTTCCCTTCTGGCATTGGAGCATAAAGCAGATACGATCCGGTTCATCGTCGCGTATCAGACGATCAGCGATTACCTGGATAATCTGTGCGATCGCAGTGTGTCCCTTGATCCCGATGACTTTGCCCTCCTGCATCAGTCCATGAAGGATTCCTTGACGGTGGGGGCAGAACCTGTCAATTATTATGCTTTAAGAAGGGACCAGGATGATGGAGGATACCTGAGGGATCTGGTCCTGACATGTCAATCCGTTTTGCGCAGCTTACGCCATTACGAAAGCATCAAGGATGATCTCCTTGAACTGTGTGAGTATTATTGTGATCTGCAGATACATAAACACGTGAAGAAAGAAGAGAGGGTGGCCAGGCTTCAAGGATGGTTTGAAACCCACCGCCCGAACCTGCCTGAAATGGACTGGTATGAGTTTTCCGCTTGTTCAGGTTCGACCCTTGGCATCTTCTGCTTGGTATCTTATGCCAATCGAAGTGACTTCAAGCCTTCGTATACGGAGAAAATCAAGCGGGGCTATTTCCCGTATATACAGGGATTACATATCCTTCTCGATTACTTCATCGATCAGGATGAGGACCGGGAAGGGGGAGATTTGAACTTCTGCTTTTACTATGAAAATGATGAGCATTTAAAAGAGCGTCTCATCCATTTTCTGCAGAAGGCCGACGAACATACCCATGAGCTTCCCCATGCTCACTTTCACCGTTTGATCAATAAAGGACTCATCGGCGTCTACCTGTCTGACGACAAAGCAAGTAAACAGGCAAGCGTCCAATCCTTCTCCAAACAATTCATCAGAGAAGCCGGCTGGATCACCAAATTCTTCTACCTGAACGGGAAAATCTACCGCAAATGGAGAAACCGCAAAAAAACATCTTAATAGACGATCGAGGGACGGACCTCCGAAATACTTCGGAGGTCCGTCCCTTTTTCTGTCTGTTTTGCCCAACCAAAGTTGGACATGGTTATCCAATATACGACTAAAAATCCCATATTTATACATAAATTTTTTGTTGATTTTTCTATTTTTGTGACAATAGTCCTTTATTTGCGTCGAGTGTACATGGATCCTTTTGACTACATCCTTTTTATTTCGTAATACTAAATAACCAAATGCTATCTGAATATATTTACTTTTCTGAATAGTGGAGTATATTGTAGTTAGTGTAAAAATTTAGTACATAACTAAGGGGGAATCGTGCTTGAAATCACGTAAAGTATTATCCATGGCCATGGCTGCTGCGCTTAGTGTAGGGGCATTCGCTGTACCTGCATCAGCTGCAACAGTAGGACCTCAGAATGTGTTAGCGAAGCCAACGGTGAAATATGATCATAAGCATGGAGGGGCGTTCGATTTAGGGATTGCGAATGATGATCGACTGATCGAAATGCTGAAGGAAGAAGGCAAGATCAAGAAAAATGCTTCTGCTGCAGAGGCACAAAAGGGACTGCAGAAATTCCTTGAAGCCAAAGCAGAATCAGCTGAGAAGCAAGCAGATGAAGGTGAAGGCGAACTTCACAACGAAGAAGCAGAAGCGAAAGCAAAGCTTCAAAAATCCATGAAAGACAATGGTGTAAAGAACGGTAAAGGAAATAAACTTGGACATGCAAAGAAGAACTCTCCTGACCCGGTAAAGGAAGAAGCATATGATGGTGAAAAACGTACCGATGAAGTATTGGTACTTCTTGTAGACTATCCGGACAAGCCTCATAATTCCATGACGGCTGATGAGACGGATATGTACTATGAAGGGGAGGATGCATACTCCCGAGAACACTATCAAGATATGCTATTTGGTACTGGAGGATGGAAAGGTCCAGATGGAAAGACATACGTTTCCATGAAGCAGTACTATGAGCAGCAATCTGGTGGAAGTTATTCAGTGGATGGAAACGTTGCAGGCTGGTACACAGCAAGTAAACCGGCAGCGGCATATGGCGGGAATGATCCACAGCCGGACGGCAGCGATGTCGATGCACGCGGTCTGATCAAAGAAGCTCTTGCACAAGCAGCAGCGGACCCGAACGTTGATCTTTCAGAATACGACAAATGGGATCGTTATGATCTTGACGGTGATGGGAACTACTTAGAGCCGGATGGACTTGTTGACCACCTGATGGTTATCCATTCTGGTGTAGGTGAAGAAGCAGGTGGAGGATCATTGGGATCTGACGCTATCTGGTCTCACCGCTGGAACCTTGGTGGAATCTTCCCGATTGCGGGATCTCCAACTCCTGAAGTTGATTATTGGGGTGCAGGAACAATGTACGCGTACGACTACACAATCGAACCTGAAGACGGTGCAGTCGGAGTTATGGCCCATGAATTCGGACATGATTTAGGGCTTCCTGATGAATACGACACACAATACACTGGAACGGGTGAACCGGTGAGCTACTGGTCAATCATGGCAAGCGGAAGCTGGGCTGGGGATATCCCAGGTTCAATGCCTTCTGGATTCAGCCCTTATATGAAAGAAATGCTGCAGGCTTCTGCTGTTGTGGACAATGAAGGAACACAAGGAAATTGGCAATCTGGCGATGAAATCAATGCAGCGGATGTTACCCGCAAAGGTAAGGAATATCTGTTGGATGAAGCTGCGACAAAGGGTACCAACAATGATGTCGTGAAAGTGAACCTTCCAGACAAAGAGGTACAGGGTATCCTGCCTGAGTTTGGTGAAAAGTACTACTACAGTACAAAAGGAGATGACCTTAATACATCACTCGTTTCTCCTGAATTTGATCTAACAAATGCAACAAACGCTACATTCAGCTTCAAAACCTTATATGATGTTGAGTACGATTACGATTTCCTTCACGTTGTTGCTAAGACAGCCAATGGCGAGGAAGTAGAAATTGACACAATCGGTGACGACGATACTGATGAAGACGGCCGTGCTGAATCTACAAAAGGTCAGTGGGTTGATAAGTCTTACGATTTAAGCCAATTTGCCGGTCAAAAGGTAACACTTACATTCAATTACGTTACAGATGGCGGTCTTGCCCTTGATGGTTTCGCTTTGGATAACGCCACTTTAACTGTCGATGGAAATGTCGTATTTGAAGATGGTGCAGAAGGTGAGCCTCAATTCAAAACAGAAGGCTTCGAAGTATCAAACGGAATTTCCCTGAAGGAGCACTACTACCTGCTTGAATGGCGCAGTCATAACGGTGTAGATGAAGGTCTTGCCAACATCCGCCGCGGTGCAAGCTTAATGCAATTCGATGATGGTTTAGTCGTATGGTATGTAGATAAATCATACAGCGATAACTGGACAGGTAATCATCCTGGAGACGGTTTCGTAGGGGTTGTCGATGCTGATCAGAAAACAAACTACTGGAGCGACGGATCTGTAGGATCTACACGCTACCAGGTTCACGATGCAGCATTCAGCCTGGATAAATCAGAAAAAATGTTCCTGGATTACACGGAATTACTTGGGCTGACGATGAAAGACAACCATACTAAACGTAATCCACTATTCGACGATAGTAAAGATTACAGCAACAAAGGTATGGTAGACGCTGGACGCAACGTACCAAACTACGGATTGAAATTCCGTGTAACCGGTCAAAGTGCTGACGGTACAGTAGGTAAAGTGTTAATCTACAAAAAATAAGTAACCTCAAAAGGGTGACCGCCTTCAAAGCGGTCACCCTTTAAGCATGTTAGTGGACATTTTTTTCATCAGAATTGATAATAATACACACATCAATCAAAGGAGATGTCCATTTTGAAGCTAAGTGTACTAGATCAGTCACCGATTGCAGAAGGAATGAGCCCACAGGAGGCTTTGAATAATACAGTAGAGTTAGCCAAACATACAGAGAAATTAGGATTTGAACGGTTCTGGGTATCCGAGCATCACGATTCAACGAGCCTTGCCGGTTCATCACCGGAAGTGCTGATTGCCCATCTTGCCCAAAATACGTCAAGAATCCGTGTCGGGTCCGGAGGGGTCATGCTTCCCCATTACTCATCTTATAAAGTAGCGGAAAATTTCCGTTTGCTTGAAGGTTTGAATCCGAATCGGATCGATTTAGGGTTGGGAAGGGCTCCCGGTGGAATGCCGATGGCCACGATGGCCCTGCATGACGGGAAACCGCGGGATGTAAATCGTTACCCAGAACAAATCGATGACTTACTCGGTTATCTGACGGATTCCCTGCCTGATGCCCATCCGTACCAGGGACTGACGGCAGCTCCGATGATCAAAACCATGCCGGAAGTCTGGATGCTCGGATCAAGTCCATCCAGTGCCATGCTTGCCGCGCAAAAAGGACTGCCATACACATTTGCCCAGTTCATCAATGGGGAAGGCGGACCGCAATATACACAAGCCTACCGGAATAACTTTGTTCCTTCCGAGTACTTGAAGGAACCGAAGAACATCGTAGCCGTTTTTGCCATTTGTGCCGAAACGGATGAAGAAGCGGAAAGGGTCGCATCAAGCATCGACCTATCCATCCTGATGATCGAACAGGGCATGCGCTCGAACGGAACTCCGAGCCCTGAGAAGGCGGCAGCGTATCAGTACACCCCATTCGAAGCAATGAGAGTGCGGGAAAACCGCAAACGCATGGTCGTCGGTGGTCCGAAAAAAGTAAAAGAAAAGCTACTCGCACTAAGCGAGCAATACCAAACCGATGAAATCATGCTTGTCAGCATCACCTATGACTTCAAAGATAAACTCAAATCATTCGAACTGATCGCAAACGAATTATTATAAATAGATAGGGACGGACCTCCGCGGAGGTCCGTCCCTATTTTTATCTCTTCTCTAATGCCACGATAAACGGCGGATTATTCAGTTGGTTCATGAACTGGTATCTCAGGACATGAACGTAGTTTTGATCCAGCCGCTCTACATAGCGGAGGATGTAGTCCCGTTCGACGGCTCCTTCAGGATGCCCGTGATAAATGACAAGGACAAGGATCCCTTCAGGGGCCATCATTTCAAGGATCTGATTCAAGGCGAGTATCGTCGTCTTCGGACGGGTGACGATATCCTTGTCACCGCCGGGTAAATACCCAAGGTTGAAGATGGCCCCCGTCACTTTCCCGTAATGCAATGGGGGGATGACGTTCATGACGGTCTCATGTCCCTGGTGGAAGAGGGTCACCCGGTCGGCGAGATCATGAGTGAGAAGTTGTTCCCTCGTGTTGTGGATGGCTTCTTCCTGGATATCGAAACCGTATACCCGGCCATTTTCTCCGACCAGGCGGGAGAGGAACAGGGTGTCATGCCCATTTCCAAGCGTTGCGTCTATCGTAATATCTCCCGGCTTGACCGCCCGTTCCAGAAGCTCTCTCGCGAAAGGTAGTATTCGATCTAATTTCATGCTTTCACATCCATTTTATAAAATTTTTCCCTGCCAGCTGTCCCGGCGTTTCAATTCATCATCAATGGCGTTCAGTACGCTCCATTTATTCACGCTCCACATCGGTCCTATCATCAAGTCGATAGGTCCGTCCCCGGTGATGCGATGAACGATCATCTCAGGAGGGAGAACTTCTAATTGGTCACAAACGAGTTTGACGTAATGATCAAAATCCATGAATTCCAACAGTCCTTTTTCGTATTGCTTGACCATGGGTGTTCCCTTCAGTAAGTGAAGAAGATGGATCTTGATTCCCTGGACGTCAAGCTTTGCGACTTCACGTGCCGTTTCCATCATCATTTCCTCATTTTCCTGGGGAAGTCCGTTAATAATATGGGAGCATACACGGATCCCGTGCTTGCGCAATTTTTGAACGCCTTCCATATAACACTGGTAATCATGGGCCCGGTTGATCAAGCCCGCCGTTTTTTCATGGACGGTTTGAAGCCCGAGCTCAACCCATAAATACGTTCTCTCATTCAATTCAGCCAAATATTCGACGACGTCGTCAGGAAGGCAATCAGGACGTGTGGCGATGGAAAGGCCTACGACTCCATCCTGCTTCAAAACGGATTCGTATTTTTCCCTCAAGACGTCAACGGGTGCATGGGTATTCGTGAACGCTTGGAAATAGGCCATGTACTTTCCGTCTTTCCACTTTTGATGCATTCTTCCCTTGATGTCATTGAATTGTTTCTCTAAGGAGTCGACCCTGCTTCCGGCAAAGTCCCCGGAACCGGCTGCACTGCAAAAGGTACAGCCGCCGTGTGCAACCGTGCCATCCCTGTTCGGGCAATCGAACCCGCCGTCGAGGGCGACTTTAAACACCTTATGTCCGAAATGATTTCGGAGGTGATAATTCCATGTGTGATATCGTTTTGAATCTGTAGCATATGGAAATGGGTTTGTCCCGATGACAAACACCTCCTAAATTTCAAGTGATATAGCGGTATGTATGACGCTAAAGAGATTTTATCATGAACACGGGGACAAATGTATCCTGACCATTGAAATAGGCGAAGATTACCACTTCTGAAACGGGCAAACAAGTTCAAACTAAGATGGAGGGGAGTAAGGATAGGACCTTCCTCTTCTTGATTCCAATCATCAAGGAGGTAGTCGAAATGGCAACAAGGAATTCGATGGATGAATGCATTCAGAAATGCGAAGATGCCATTCGTTACGCTCAGCTACAATATAAAGCAGGGTCACAGCAGGAGCACTATCATGATGTGGAATATACACAGGCCATGCAGCAACTTGAAGAAGCCGTCAACGACGTGGCGCACATGGCGAACAGTGCAAACTCCCAGCAGCGTGAACAACTGCATCGCATGAGACTTCAACTTCAAACCTTGCAGAATGAAATGATTTTGCTGGATCATGATCCGAATGTAGTGGGAGGTAAATTACATTGAGTACACGCTCTGATCAAAACAACCCTGAACAAAAGACCCGCAGTGATTTCCGAAAATTGGATACAGAATTCGGTGCTGAAAACAATCCTGTCAAAGAAGCCAAAAAGCGCTACGAGAAACAGGGTCAGCCCGTTAAATCCAATCATCATAACGGGAAATAAAACGTCCCCGGCCAGGTGCTCATAAGGAGTGCCTGGTCTTTTTTTGGATATGAAAAAATAATTCTTGCCCCCTTTCGTGAAAAGGAGTAAAATCCTTTTGGGACTCGAAATAAAAGAGTGGAAAGGGGGCAGAATGATGCCCAAATCATTATGGTTACTTGTCATTGGAATGATGGTGAATGTGACGGGAGCCTCTTTTTTATGGCCGCTTAATACGATTTACCTTCATGAAAATTTAGGAAAGTCATTGTCTGTAGCGGGAATTGTGCTGATGATGAATGCAGGCGCTAGTGTGATCGGGAATCTGATCGGAGGGACGTTATTCGATCGTTTTGGCGGTTATCGTTCCATCCTGTTGGGAATTTCAATCACATTATCCGCCCTGATCGGAATGAATATATGGCACGGCTTTTCATACTATGTCGTCTTCCTGACCGTTGTCGGATTCGGTTCAGGTATCGTATTTCCTTCCATGTACGCCATGGCAGGTTCGGTGTGGCCGGAAGGGGGACGGAAAGCATTCAATTCCGTCTATGTCGCCCAGAACATTGGGGTGGCCGTCGGAGCCGCATTGGGCGGGTTCGTCGCCTCATTCTCTTTTAACTATATATTTATGGCTAACCTGAGTATGTATATCGTCTTTTTCTTCATCGCCTTCTTCGGATACCGGAACATTTCGGTTGCGGGTCATCAAACATCGGTATTGAATGAATCGAAGGTGATAAGGGACAAATCGAAGCTGAAGGCGTTGCTCTTCATATGTGTTGCTTATCTTTTATGCTGGATGGGGTACGTGCAATGGCAGTCCACCATCGCCACCTATACGCAGGAAATCAATATATCCCTGAAACAGTATAGCTTATTGTGGACGATCAATGGAGCGTTGATCGTTCTTGCTCAGCCGCTTTTATCCAAAGCGATCAAGCGTTTTGAGAACAATTTAAAGCTCCAAATCATGATCGGGACCATCATTTTCATGATTTCGTTCGGTGTAGCGTCGATTGCCGATCAATTTCAGTGGTTTGCCATTGCCATGATCATCCTGACGGTCGGCGAAATGCTGATCTGGCCGGCGGTCCCGACGATCGCCAACTCACTTGCTCCAAAGGGCAGGGAAGGATTTTACCAGGGGATCGTCAACAGTACGGCAACGGGTGGAAGAATGATCGGTCCGTTTATCGGAGGGGTGCTGGTGGATGTATTCAGCATGCAGGTGCTCTTCATGACGCTGATCGCGTTTTTCGCCGTATCATTATTGATTACCAGTCAATATGACCGGCCATTGAAAAAGAAAAGCGCCGTGACAGTATCCGTTCAACAATAAAGAAACCCCCAATGAGGAATCATTGGGGGTTTTCTTCATATAAAAAGGGCTCCCATTTCCTATGGAAGCCCACTTGCAAAAAATTGAGGCGGATAATCAGCAAACGCCACATCGTTTGTTGTCACTAGGACGTGATCACCGACTTACACAATTCAGCTCATCGCTATAATAGAATAGCATAGGACTTGAAAGAAAACAAGACTATTTTATAAATATAATCTTTAACCGAAGATTACATTGGACTTTTATAATTAATGATAGTCGTTTCTAGGAAGCATTACTATAGAGAAATAGGAATGAAAGCGTCAATACTGTGCAGAATGGTTTCTAACTCATTTTTTGAGCCAATATTTTATCAGAGGACCCTTATCGCCAAATACTGGGTCTGATGTTGGAAGGGGAACGTTTTTGATCTCAATTAACACACTGGGACGTTCACGTAATGAACCCTTTTTTAAATTATAACTGTCTCCACCCGGATAAGCGCCGGCGACTTTAAAGTCGGGACTTGCTGACAATCTCTTATGACCGGTCCCGGCTGGCAGGACCATCACATCCCCTTGATGAACCGTCACTTCTTCGCCCATTTCACCGCCTAATTGAACTCTGGCCTCACCCTGCATGACACCCAATACTTCGTGGGCGTTGCTGTGATAATGGTGATAATCGTAAATGCCGTTTGTCCAGCTGTTTAGCCAGTGATTTCGATTGAATACCTCTTCGGCTTCATTTGCCTGATCGAGTGCGTTCCGATAAATGAGTACGGGCAGGTCCGGGTTATTCGGGATGATTCCATCGTCTTCGAAATAAAATATTTTCAGTTCTGCGATTTTCATCCTTTCATTCCTCCATTCATTGTTATGAAGATTCCCTAATACGGCAGGCATTAAACCGAATCACGACTGGTAATTGAAATTATTGACAAATCTGAATGGTTTTCAAAAAACACATGATAGGATGTGCTACTATAGAAGTATATATTCTCTTGCAAAACAGCGGAGGCGATGGGAAATGAGCAGTTTATTGAAAAAGGTGTCCGTCGACATGATTGAAATCATTCTTGAAAACGCTTTCGAGTGGTTGGTCGTCGTCGATGACGAAGGGATCATCATCTACATAAACGACAATTACTGTCGCTTTCTTGAGGTTGAACGGGATAAAGCGATAGGATCACACGTAACAAACGTGATTGAAAACACGAGGATGCACATAGTGGCGGAGAGCGGGAAAGAAGAGGTGGCAGATCTTCAATATATTAAAGGAAATTACATGATCGCCAACCGAATCCCGATTCTGGTGGACGGGAGGGTGATCGGGGCATTCGGGTCCGTCATTTTCCGTGACACGAGTGAATGGATGCAAATGAGTTCACATGTGAAAAATATGATGTCAAAGATCCAAAGTTACATACAGGATATCAATACCGGGGTGAAATACTCGCTCAATGACATCATTGGGGAATCACCCGGTTTGAATGAATTGAAGGACAAAGCCCAAATGATCGCGCCGAGTGATATTTCCATCCTGATCAGGGGGGAGAGCGGAACGGGTAAAGAGCTGTTCGCACACAGCATCCACCAGCTGAGTGAAAGGAGCGGACAGCCTTTCATTAAAGTGAACTGTGCAGCGATCCCCGAACAGCTCTTGGAGTCGGAGCTCTTTGGTTACGAAGAAGGAGCATTCACCGGGGCCAAAAAGGGCGGAAAAAAAGGGAAATTCCAGCTTGCCCATAAAGGGACATTGTTCCTTGATGAAATCGGTGATATGCCTCTTAATATGCAGGCGAAGCTTCTCAGGGTATTACAGGAAGGGGAAGTCGAGGCAGTCGGTTCAAACCGGGTACAGAATGTGGACGTGAGGATCATTGCCGCCACGAACCGTCCACTGGAGAAAATGATGGAAGAAAAGAGATTCCGGAGTGACCTGTATTACCGGATCAATGTCATCCCGTTTCAGATCCCTCCTCTGCGTGAGCGGAAAGACGATATTGAAACCCTCGCATCCTTTTTCTTGGGAAAATCCACAAAATCCTCGGGAAAGCGCATCAAGGATTTCGATCAGGAGGTGATGCGGATTTTTCTTTCCTACAGCTGGCCGGGGAATCTCCGTGAATTGGAAAATGTCATTCACGCTTCCACCTATCTGACGAATGGAAGCACGATTTCCCTTCAGTCATTACCGACTTATATGAAGACGGGTAATGTATACGGAGTGGGAACTAAAACGCTGAAAGAAATCCTGGAAGAAACGGAAAAGTCCGTTCTCACCCAGAGTCTGCAAGCCCAGCCTGATAAGCGAAAGGCTGCAGAGTCATTGGGAATCAGTAAATCTAGTATGTATGAAAAATTAAATAAGTATGGTCTTCTATAAACTCATGAGATAGTCCGGAAATACGGAAAACAGTCCGCTTTTCCGGACTATCTTATTTTTTAGAAAAATGGTGAACATTTCGTGACTGAAGGATGAATTTGTCCAGGATTTCGGAATCGGAAAAATTCTAAAAGGGTTCCAATAGTAATCTGAAAGTTGGCACAATTATTGCATGTTTACTAAGTGAACATATTTTTGGGAAAGGGGAGCGTACGCATCAAGATAAAAATGTAAGCGTCATCATCTTTGGAGATCAAAGGGGGAAATATCATGTTAAGCATGATCGGTCTGATTGGAGGACTCATTTTATTAATCTTTTTAACGATGAGGGGCATGAACATCCTGATCGTTGGACCCATCTCGGCATTATTTGTAGCCGTGCTAAGCGGAATGCCGCTTTTTCCGCAACTGGCGGGAGAAGGTGAAGCGGATCTCGTCACGAACTATATGTCAGGTTTCACAAGCTTTGTCGCTGCCTGGTACTTGATGTTCTTACTGGGAGCCGTGTTCGGGAAAGTAATGGAGGATAGCGGTGCAGCAGACAGCGTCTCTCGTTTTGTAGTAGAAAAATTGGGGATGAAATACGCTGTATTCGCCATCGTACTTGCCTGTGCGGTTTTGACGTACGGGGGAGTCAGCCTGTTCGTTGTCGCATTCTCGGTTTATCCTATGGCGGTGAGTCTGTTTAAGCAAGCGGACCTGCCACGCCGTTTCATTCCGGCGGCACTAGCGTTCGGGTCGGTCACGTTCACGATGACCTCAGCCGGTTCACCGGAAATCCAGAACTGGATCCCCATCGAATATTTAGGCACGACACCTTATGCAGGCTGGGAAGTCAGCTTGATCGTTGCCGTATTCATGGCGGTGTTTGGATACTGGTGGTTAAAGCGCATGATCACAAAGGCTGTGAGAAAAGGAGAGAAATTCCACGCCCGTGAAGAAGATCCGGTCATTGATGAAGGCAGACCGTTACCAAACCCGTTCATGGGATTGATTCCATTATTGGTCGTCCTCATCCTGGCTTTTTCATTCCATGATTCTTTAAAACAATCGGCTCTGATCATCGCATTGCTCGGCGGGGTCATTTCCGCTTATGCGTTGAATCGTAAGTATTTCAAAGGCTTCTGGGGAGCGGTTTCCGAGGGGACAGTCGGAGCGTTGATCGCCATCGGGAACACGGCGGCCGTTGTCGGTTTCGGTGGGGTGGCCAAAGCCGTTCCTGCCTTCACTACTGCAGTCGACGTCATGACGAATATTCCTGGTTCACCATTGATCGGTGGAGCCATCGCCGTCAGTGTGATTGCCGGTATGACAGGTTCTGCTTCGGGCGGTCAGGCGATTGCCCTTCCGATCCTTGCACCGCACTATGTCGATATGGGTGTGAACCCAGAGGCCCTGCACCGGGTAGTGGCCATATCTTCAGGAGCACTGGACTCACTGCCGCATAATGGATATGTCGTGACGACGATCCGCTCGATCTGTAATGAATCCCATGGAGAAGCGTATGGCGCTGTCGGAGCATTGACGGTCATCGTCCCTCTTATTGGATTGGCACTTGCGATCGTATTATTCAGCTTGGGAGTGGGGATTTAAGAAAATGGTAGAAAATAAAGTGGTATTCATAACAGGGGCAGCCCAGGGGATCGGCTACCAAATCGGCAGAGAATTCGCCGCAGCTGGAGCGAAAGTCGTCCTCACGGATCTGAAGGAAGATGCTGTGGGGGAAGCTTCAGAATCTCTTAAAGCAGAAGGATATAAGGTTCTCGGATTGGGCTGTGACGTGACATCAGAATCAGAATTAAGAGAAGCGATCGGGAAAACGATGGAATACTTCGGTAAGCTCGATGTCCTGATCAACAATGCAGGGCTTCAGCATGTATCATATATCGAAGAGTTCCCTACTGAAAAATTCGAGCTGCTGTTAAAAGTCATGCTGACGGCCCCGTTTATCGCGATCAAGCATGCTCTTCCCCACATGAAGAAGCAGGGATCAGGGCGGATTATCAACATGGCGTCCATTAACGGATTGGTCGGTTTTTCAGGCAAAGCCGCCTATAATTCTGCGAAACACGGAGTCATCGGTTTGACCAAAGTCGCGGCACTGGAAACGGCAGAGCACGGGATCACCGTAAATGCGGTTTGTCCGGGCTACGTGGATACGCCCTTGGTCCGGAATCAACTGGCGGATCTCGCTAAGACTCGCAACGTCCCTTTCGAGAGAGTGATCGAAGAAGTCATCTATCCATTGGTGCCTCAGAAAAGGCTCCTGGACGTAAAAGAAATTGCCGACTATACGATGTTCCTGTGCAGTGATGCCGCAAAAGGGATCACCGGGCAGGCAGTCGTATTGGACGGCGGCTATACGGTTCAATAGAATGATGGAGGAGAGACGGTTCTTTAGGGACCGTTTCTTTTATTTTCGAACATACTCTTAAACAAATGACAAAATTCTTATCCACAAACCAATAATAGGCTTGCGCTTCTGTATATTTTTCACTAAAATAGTGAATACATATAGTGTTTACTTATATTGAAACGTTGATCGGGAGTAGTAGTGACGGTTTTCTGTCGTAGAGAGTTGACGGGTGGTGAAAGTCAACCAGAAGCATCATGAACTCGCCTGCTGAGTTGCAAGTGTGAAGTAACAGTAAGACTTGCCGTTTTCCGCGTTAAGGATGAATGAAGCTGAGTGCGCGTACACTAATGTGGGTGGTACCGCGGGAGAATGTACATACAAACTCTCGTCCCAAATATTTATTTGGGATGAGGGTTTTTTTTATTTTTTTAAAGAACATGAAAACTAAAGGAGGATCTCAATATGAGTTTTAATCATAAAAGTGTTGAGACGAAATGGCAGCAGTATTGGGAAGAGAATAAAACGTTCAAGGCAACGGAAGACGAAGGGAAGTCCAATTTCTATGCACTGGATATGTTCCCGTATCCATCAGGTGCCGGTCTTCACGTGGGGCATCCGGAAGGCTTTACGGCGACGGACATTCTTTCCCGCATGAAGCGTATGCAGGGGTACAATGTCCTTCATCCAATGGGCTGGGATGCATTCGGTTTACCGGCTGAGCAATATGCCCTTGATACAGGGAATGATCCGGCAGAATTCACTCAAAAAAATATTGATACATTCCGCCGACAAATCAAATCACTTGGTTTCTCATATGACTGGGACCGTGAAGTCAATACGACGGATCCCGGCTACTACAAGTGGACGCAATGGATCTTCACTAAGCTTTATGAAAAAGGATTGGCCTATGTGGATGAGGTTGCCGTGAACTGGTGTCCGGCACTTGGAACGGTCCTTGCCAATGAAGAAGTCATCGATGGGAAAAGCGAACGCGGTGGTCATCCTGTAGAGCGCCGTCCGATGAAGCAGTGGATGCTGAAGATCACGGCTTATGCCGATCGTCTTGTTGAAGACCTTGAAGAGGTTGACTGGCCGGAAAGCATTAAAGATATGCAGCGTAACTGGATCGGGCGCTCTGAAGGGGCAGAAGTGAATTTTGCCATCGAGGGTTATGACAAATCATTCGATGTGTTCACGACACGTCCGGATACGATCTTTGGTGCGACATATGCGGTACTTGCTCCTGAGCATCCGTTCGTTGCAGACATCATGACGGACGAACAGCGCTCGAAAGTGGATGAGTACATCGACAAGATCAAGTCGAAAAGCGATCTTGAACGTACAGATCTTGCAAAAGAAAAAACGGGTGTTTTCACAGGAGCTTATGCGATCAACCCTGCTAACGGTGAGAAAATGCCGATTTGGATCGCCGACTACGTTCTGATGAGCTACGGTTCCGGCGCCATCATGGCGGTTCCTGCCCATGACGAACGGGATTATGAGTTTGCGAAAGAATTCGATCTTCCAATCGTGGAAGTCGTCGCTGGCGGGAACGTTGAAAAAGAAGCGTACACTGGTGACGGAGATCATGTGAATTCCGGTTTCCTTGATGGACTTGGAAAGGAAGAAGCAATCGCCAAAGCCATTTCCTGGTTAGAAGAGAAGAATATCGGAACGAAGAAAATCACGTATCGTCTACGTGACTGGTTATTCAGCCGCCAGCGTTACTGGGGTGAACCAATTCCAGTCATCCACTGGGAAGATGGTACGACAACGACTGTACCAGAAAGTGAGCTTCCGCTTGTCCTTCCGAAGACGACTGAAATCAAGCCGTCCGGTACAGGTGAATCTCCACTTGCGAACATCAGTGAATGGGTGAACGTCGAGGATCCTGAAACAGGCAAAAAAGGCCGTCGTGAAACGAACACGATGCCACAGTGGGCGGGAAGCTGCTGGTACTACATCCGCTATATCGATCCACATAACGAAGATGCCCTTGCCGATGCGAAGAAAATGCAGGAATGGCTGCCGGTGGATACGTATATCGGAGGAGCCGAGCATGCGGTGCTTCACTTGCTGTATGCACGTTTCTGGCACAAGTTCCTTTATGATATCGGCGTAGTTCCGACGAAGGAGCCATTCCAAAAGCTATTCAACCAAGGAATGATCCTTGGGGAAAACAACGAAAAAATGAGTAAATCAAAAGGGAATGTCGTGAATCCGGATGAAGTTGTGGAATCTCACGGTGCCGATACCCTTCGTCTATATGAAATGTTCATGGGACCACTTGAAGCATCCATTGCCTGGAGCACGAACGGACTTGACGGAGCTCGCCGCTTCCTTGACCGTGTATGGCGCCTTCTTGTCGAAGAGGACGGTTCATTATCCTCTAAAGTGAAAGATGCACCGAATAGTGACCTTGATAAAACGTATAACCAAACCGTTAAGAAAGTGACGGAAGACTATGAGGGACTTCGTTTCAACACAGGGATTTCACAGCTGATGGTATTCATCAATGATGCCTACAAAGCGGAAACCCTACCGAAGGATTACGTTGAAGGCTTCATCAAGCTTCTGTCTCCAATCGCGCCTCATATGACAGAGGAACTTTGGAGCAAGCTTGGTCACGAAGGAACGATCTCTTACGAAGCATGGCCGACATTCGATGAATCGAAGCTAGTCGACAACGAAGTCGAAATCGTTCTTCAAGTGAACGGAAAAGTAAAAGCCAAGGTCATGATCCCACGTGACATGACCAAAGATGACCTGGAAAAAACAGCGATGGAAAACGATGAAATCAAAACACAGATCGAAGGCAAAACCATCCGCAAAGTCATCGCCGTACCTGGCAAACTAGTCAACATCGTAGCCAACTAATAAATGGGAGGGACGGACCTCGAAATGGGCCTGATTTTAAGCGGGAATCGCTTTAAATCGGCGTTTCGATGAGGTCCGTCCCTCTTTTTGAGTCTGATATTTTTGTTTGGGGGACAGGCTTTGGTATAATCGTGTTGAATAATGATTGAATGTGGAAAGGAAGTTGAGAAGATGGATACTATTAAAACGATTACGACGGATGAGTTAGAGCAGAAGTTGAAGAACGGTGAAGATCTGCTTTTAGTGGATGTGCGTGAGGATGAAGAAGTGGCAGAGGGTATGATTCCGGGAGCGAAGCATATCAAGATGGGGGAAATCCCTGAGTCACTTGATCAATTTGATAAGGATAAGGAGTATATCTTTATCTGCCGTTCCGGAAACCGCAGCGGAAATGTTGCTCACTATATGCAGGAACAAGGCTATAAAGTGGTGAACATGGAAGGCGGCATGATGAACTGGGCAGGGGATACGGCTGCGAAGAAATAGGAGATTTAAGTGGGGAAGCACATTCTTTTTTTAAAAAAGGGTGTGCTTTTTTCGTGTGTTTAGTAGAAAACAGGTAGAAAGTGACTACACTAGAGAGCTGGATTTGGAATGGAAAAGGATTTATCAGCGAAATCGGAGATATATCAGCGCAAAATTCATTTTATCGGCGAAATCAAAAATATATCAGCGAAATCTCAAATATATCAGCGAACTCCAATAAACACCACACATACCGCGACAACCACACTCACCACTCCATCCAATATAAAAATTCCCTACCTCAATTGTTTGAAAAAGAAATATTCTGACAATACTGATACCAAAAACCATCCGGGAGGGGATTCCATGATCCAGGTGAAGGTATTCGATTACGAGCATGAAAAAGATTTAGAGAAAGATATGAACCATTTTCTCAGTAAAATGGATGATAAGAAGATTGTGGATATTAAATATCATGTGGCTGCAATGTCGGAGGAAGTGGAGGACCAGATCTATTGCTTCTCTGCCATGGTGGTGTACAGAAAATAAAAAGGTTGATCGCTCAGGGTATGAGGATCAACCTTTCTTTCTGACCATTAAACCTTTGCTGCATTCAACCCGGCAAGCCGGCCGGTCACTAAGGCAGAGGTGATATTGTAACCGCCTGTGTATCCATGGATATCAAGCACTTCCCCGCAGAAGAAGAGGCCCCCCATCTTTTTTGAAGCCATCGTTTTCGGTTCGATTTCTTTGATGGACACCCCGCCCCCTGTTACAAAGGCTTTGTCAATGGATAGTGTGCCGTTCACATTGAAGGTGAACTGCTTTAAGAGCTTGGCAAAATGACGGATTTTTTCTGAGGAGATGTGATCTCCTTTTTCGTCATGATCGATTTCTGCACAGTCAAGTAAAAATAGCAGGTACCGCTCAGGAACCAGGCCTTTAAAGATATTTTTCGCCGCTTTCTTTCCATCTTCCTTCACCTGTTTATGCAGGGACTGGAAAAGCTGCTCTTCATTTTGATCGGGCATGGAGTCAATCTGCATGGCCACATGTGTCAGGTTCCATTTCTTCATGGCCTTGACGACGTATTGGCTACAGCGGAGAACAGCCGGGCCGGAAATGCCGAGGTGGGTGAAGATCATGTCCATCTTATGAGTGACAATCTTTTTCCCTTTCGGATTCAGCACGCTTAATTCGACGCTTCGCAAAGAAAGGCCCTGAAGCTCTTTCTTTTTCACAAATGGCTCATCCGACGTTAGGGGAACCTCTGTCGGAAACAGATCCGTGATCGTATGACCGGCTTTGGTCGCCCATGGGTACCCGTCACCTGTCGATCCGGTGTGAGGGACGGACTTTCCTCCGACCGCAATCACGACAGCATTGGCAGCAATTGTTTCCCCGTCTTTCAAGAGGATGCCCGCCGTTTTGCCATTTTCGTACAGAACCTCTTCGACACTGGTGCTTGTCCGGGTGTCGACCTTCAATTCCTTCATGCGTCCGAGTAAAGCTTCGACTACATCCATGGCCCTGTTCGAAACAGGGAACATCCGTCCGTGATCTTCTTCTTTCAGCTGAATTCCCAAGTTTTCAAAGAAGGAAATGATATCTTCATTATTAAACTCTGAAAATGCACTGTATAGAAAACGCCCGTTTCCGGGGATATGTTTGATGATTTCCTCTACAGGAAGACGGTTGGTCACATTGCAGCGGCCCCCACCTGATATTGCAAGCTTTCTTCCAAGCTTTGTCCCTTTATCTACAAGGAGGACTTTCGCGCCGTTTTCCCCGGCTGCGATACTGGCCATCAAGCCCGATGGTCCTCCACCTATGATGATGACATCGTATGTTTTTACCATTTTTTCCACCAACTTTTAATATTCGCTTCTAGAAAAGAAGTTTCACCTTATTTTAAAGGGGATGGGTTTTAAATACAACATTCGAAAAAAATTGTCATTCGATTCGTACAGTAGTAAACTACTGATAGTGTGTAAATTTCGAGTTGGATTTTATTTTGTTTGTGTAACGGGCAACAAGATATATAGAGAGGGATACTATGTCATCTAAATTAATAAGAGGAACGTTTATCTTAACGTTAGGGACCTTTATTTCGAAGTTTTTGGGTCTTTTTTATGTTATACCGTTTGATGATTTGTTAAAAGGTCATGAAGAAGGGGCATCCCTTTATCAATATGGATATGTACCTTATACGATCTTTCTGACAGTAGCGACTGCAGGAGTGCCACTGGCCGTTTCAAAATTCGTTTCAAAATATAATGCCATCGGGGAATATGCCGTAGGGCGTAAATTATTTAAATCCGGGCTCTTGCTCATGACGCTGACTGGTGTCGTATCATTCCTCATCATGTATGCATTCGCACCAATCTTTGCAGAAATGACGATCAAAAGCGATGAGCAGGTCATTTCCGTTGCCCAGGTGACCACCGTCATCCGGGCCGTGAGCTTTGCCCTGATCATCATTCCGTTCATGAGTTTGATCCGGGGCTTCTTCCAGGGTCATCAATCCATGGGGCCAACAGCAGTTTCCCAGGTGATCGAACAGATCGTCCGGATCGTCTTCCTCCTTGGGGGGATTTATGTCGTATTGAACATACTGGATGGGACCGTGACAACGGCCATTTCAGTTGCGACATTTGCAGCGTTCGTTGGGGGACTTGCAAGTCTCGGAGCATTGATCTGGTATTGGTTCAAGCGAAAACCTCATTTGGATGAACTACTTGAAGAGGACCGGGGGAACGAAGAGATTTCGTTAAAAGCGATGTACAAAGAAATCATTGCCTATTCGATTCCCTTCATTTTTGTAGGACTCGCCAATCCATTGTTTCAACTGGTGGATCAGATCACATTCAACACTGCCATGGCTGATATCGGGAACGCGAAAGTTTCGGACCACGCTTTTGCCGTATTGAACTTCTATACGCACAAACTCGTCATCATTCCGGTATCACTGGCGACAGCTTTTTCCATGACGCTGATCCCGCTGATTACGACATCGTATACGAGCGGTGACCGGAAGACGATGCGCAGGAACATTGATCAGACCTTTCAGATTCTGTTGTTTCTGACCGTGCCGGCAGCACTCGGACTGGCCCTTTTGGCTGAACCGATGTATACGTTGTTCTATCACAGTGACGCTCTTGGGACGTCGATTTTACGATCATATGCACCTGTAGCGATCCTCTTTGCACTATTTGCCGTGACAGCAGCGATCCTTCAAGGGATCGATGAGCAGAAGTTCACGATTTTCAGCCTGCTTGTAGGACTGCTTCTGAAGCTGGTGCTGAACATCCCGCTCATTCGCCTGTTTGAAACACAGGGTGCCGTGCTTGCGACAACGATCGGATATGCAGTGGCAATCTTGATCAATCTCTATGTGATCAAAAAGTATGCTCGATATCAATTCAGGTTGATTTTGAGAAGGACCATGTTCATCGGCGCATTGAATGCCGTCATGGCCGGGGTCGTATTGGTGCTGTATGCTGTACTGGTTAAATTCCTTAGTCCGGAGACAGGATTCCAATCGATCATCCTTGTAGCCATCTGCGGCGGAGTGGGAGCACTCGTATACTTCTACCTGAGCTTAAGAAGCAAACTCGCAGACAAGTTGTTCGGTGACAAGATTTCGAAGATCCGCAGTAAGCTGCGTATCGGGTAAAAGAAAAAGGGATGATGCGTGATCATCCCTTTTTTATTTTGAGTAAAGCTGCTTACCTTCAGCAGCCTGTGTGAAGAATAATAGAAGGAAGGGCGAATGCCCGTTGAAGTACGACCTTAAAAGGAATAATGAATGGAGTGTGATTGACTTGAGAATAGATAAAATGCTTGCGAACATGGGCTATGGCAGCCGGAAGGAAGTAAAGAAACTATTGAAGGATGGCGGCCTTCAGGTGAATGGGGAAGTCATCAAGGATGGAAAGGTCCATATTGATACAGAAAAGGATACCGTCATGCTGTACGGTGAACACGTCGAGTATAAGGAATTCATCTACCTGCTGATGAATAAGCCGCCGGGAGTCATTTCCGCCACTGAAGACGGACAGGATGAAACGGTCATTGATTTACTTCAGCTGGAAGATCAAATCTTCAATCCGTTTCCAGTGGGAAGACTGGACAAGGATACGGAAGGCTTCCTTCTGATCACGAACGACGGTCAATTATCCCACCAGCTTCTTTCACCAAAGCGACATGTGCCGAAGACGTATTTTGCCGTCATCGAAGGAGAAGTGACCGAAGCCGATGTGGAAGCATTCAAAAATGGTGTTACATTGGACGACGGGTATGAAACGAAGCCGGGGGATTTAACGATCTTAAAATCGGGTCTGACTTCGGATATCGAATTGACGATTACGGAAGGGAAATTCCATCAGGTGAAAAGGATGTTTGAAAGTGTCGGGAAGCGCGTAGTTTATCTGAAGCGTTTGACCATGGGACCTCTGGAGCTTGATGAAGACCTGGAGCTTGGTGAGTACCGTGAACTGACGGAAGAGGAAGTAACGCTCCTGAAAGAATATAAACCACAATAAAAAAACGGGGCAGCACCCTTCGCTAAAGGTGCTGTCCCGTTTTTTTGTTATTAATGATTTTAGTTAGTCAGTTTTAATTTAGGCGGTAACCGTCAACGTCTGTTTAAGAAGTCAACTTCACCTTTTTCTCTGTGGTTGTCCACTGACCCCGGCTCGGGCTTTGGACAAGGTCGTTATAGGCTAACACGTTGAGATCTCTTTGTATGGTTCGAGGAGTAATGCCAAATTCGTCTACAAGATCTTGAGTTGTTACAGTACCCTTCTGTTTGATGTACATGTATACAGCTTTGATTCTAGTGAGCATACGATTGGTTGAAGGTTTCAAAAAACCACTCCCTCATCATTTTTCCAAAAAGGCAAAGACTACATGCGTCATGTGTGCACCTCACGTGCTACCATATGTACTATGCGCTTTAGACAACCCCTTTTCTACAAATAGAGTTTACTCACAAGATGTCAGACAATTACATTGTACTCCTAATCCGACAAAATTTCTAGAATATTGTCCAAATTTACAAACAATTTACCTAGTAACTTGTTGGGTGTATTCCTAGAATATGAAGAAAATGCTAAAAATATGTATTAATATCTATAAAGCTCTTCTTGCGTAGTGTATTGTGCCCCACAGATGATAGGAAGTAGTTGAATTGCGCTTGAGGACGTGTGTAGGAATAAAACGTAGACCGTTCCTTTCCGCTGCAGGCACAAGACTCGCGCGGGGAGGAAGTTGAGCCTCCTCGGGCTTTGCCCTGTGGGGTCTCAACCTTTCCTCTATTTCCCGCAGGAGTCAAGTGCCTTCCGCTACAATCCACTCTGTGCTTCTATATTCTGACTGCCTAATGACGGATACACAAAAAATTTAAAGATATGTTAATGGTTTATTTCAACAACAAATTACTTATATATCACCGATTAACCTTATTATGATAGCTTAATAATCATTACCACTGAGGATTTGGTTTAAAAGTATGTAAGGCTCTTTTCTTAGATTTTGATTTGCAAATGCCATTTCATTCAAAATCTGCAGGAGGGAAAGCATAAATGGTTCATCCGAATAAAGGAAAAGATTATTAGTATCATTAGCTATTCTGGTCAATGAAGTAGAAAAAGTTTTAGTTGAAAGCAATGGTGAGATTAAATCTATAAGGGGAAACACTTACACTTGGAAAGTTGATTGGAGCGGAAGGTGCTCGACTCCTGCGGGAATTGCGGGAAAGTTGAGACCCCGCAAGGCAAAGCCTGAGGAGGCTCAACTCACGCCCCGCGGAAAGCGAGCAACTGGAGCGGAAATCAACCAACCTCTCGCTACATCAAAAGCAACAATGGTTACGAAAATAGCTTTATTTAAAGATAAACCATTTTAATCTTAGAAAAGTTTTCATAAGTAAGGATTTTTCTTCATTCGCCCCGTTTGGATTTCCCCGTCAAACAGTATAAAATGGGAGGGGAAGACAATACATATAAAGCAGGTGGTAGGGTTGAGTATCAATTGGACGAATGAAGTGGAGAAACGGAAAGATGATTTGCTTAAGGACTTGCAGAAATTTCTTCAGATCAAAAGTGTGCTGGATGAAGAGGATGCAACAGAAGAAGCTCCTCTTGGAAAAGGTGTGAAGGAAGCTCTGTCTTACCTGTTGACGCTGGGTGAAAAAGACGGTTTCACTCCTAAAAACGTTGATCACCTTGCCGGGCATTTGGAATTCGGTGAAGGGAAGGATCTTCTCGGCATTCTTTGTCACGTGGATGTGGTTCCTGAAGGGGACGGATGGAGTGTCGATCCTTATGGCGGTGAAATCAAGGACGGGAAGATTTTTGCCCGTGGAGCGATTGATGATAAGGGACCGACCATGGCTGCTTATTATGCCATGAAAATCGTCAAGGATCTGGACCCAACCTTCAATAAGAGGATCCGCATGATCATCGGTACGGATGAAGAGAGCGATTGGAGATGCGTAGATCATTATTTCAAAAACGAGGAAATGCCTACAATGGGGTTTGCTCCAGATGCAGATTTTCCGATCATCCATGCTGAAAAAGGGATCGCGGATTATGATCTGGTCCAGGTGAAGGCAGAGCAGGTGGCTGATTCAGGGATCAAAGTCCTTTCCTTTGAATCCGGACGCCGGTACAATATGGTACCTGATTATGCAAAGGCCATCCTGGTTGTTGATGAGGATCATACGAAATGGGTACAGAACTTTGAAATCTTCACAAAGGATGAAGGGGTCAAAGGAAGCTATTATATCGAAAATGGAGAACTCGTGTTTCAGGTGGAAGGTGTATCTTCACACGGTATGGAGCCGGACAATGGGAAAAATGCAGGGCTTTATTTAGCCGCGTTCTTATCAAAACTGCCACTTTCTTCGCAGGGAAAACAGTTCTTTGAATTCACGACGAAGCATTTCTTCAAGGATTCAAGGGGGATCCAGCTTGGTGTCAGCTACACGGACGACATTACGGGGGATCTGACCATCAACGTCGGGAAGCTCCGTTATTCGGAAGCTGAAGGCGGTCGATTAGGGTTGAACATGCGGTATCCGGTGACCTTTGATATGGATAAAGGGAAGGGCATCATCGAGAACATCGAGGGGTATTCCATCGAGAATTTCACTGATAGCAAGCCTCATCATGTTTCCAAGGATGATGAACTCGTCCAGACCCTGAAAAAAGTATATGAAGATCAAACGGGTGAAAGAGGAGAGTTGCTGAGTATCGGTGGAGGGACATATGCGAGAAGTCTCGAAGCCGGCGTAGCCTTTGGAGCATTATTCCCGGGACGTGAAGATATTGCCCATCAGAAGGATGAGTATATGTATATCGAGGATCTCCTTAAAGCTACGGCCATTTACGCCCAGGCGATTTATGAATTAGCGTGTGAATCATAAGAGAGAAAAGGGGGAGAGGATAGGATGAACACTGTATTTGTAAACGGGGAACTGATCGACCGTGACAAGGCGAAGGTCGATATCGAGGACCGTGGTTATCAATTCGGGGACGGCATTTATGAAGTGATCCGGGTGTACGACGGAATCACATTCACCATGAAGGAGCATATGGAAAGACTGTATCAAAGCGCTGAAAAAATGAAGCTTTCCATTCCGTATGAAGAAGAGGATTTCACATCTAAGCTCCTTCATTTGATTGACGTCAATGGCGTCAAGGACGGAATCGTCTATTTGCAGGTGACACGCGGTGTATCGGCACGTCAGCATCATTTTCCTTCAGAAGATGTAGTGGGAAGTGTCGTCGCGTATACGAAGGACTTCCCTGTTCCGGCTCACCAGATGCAACAAGGGGTAACAGCCAAGCTCGTGGAAGATATCAGATGGTTGCGCTGTGACATAAAGAGCCTTAATCTCCTTGGAAACCTTCTGGCAAAGCAGGAGGCGGCGTCAGAGGGGCACTTCGAAGCGATTCTGCATCGCGGCGACACGGTAACCGAAGGCTCGTCTTCCAATGCGTTTATGGTGAAAGATGGGGTCATTTATACGCATCCCGTAACAAACCTGATCCTGAATGGAATCACAAGAAGAGTCATTGAAGATCTATGCAGAAAAAATGGGATCTCTTTTCAAGAAGAAACGTTTTCCGTTTCTGAATTGATGGCAGCAGATGAAGTATTCATTGCCAGCACCACTTCAGAAGTGATGCCTGTGGTCAAGATCGATGGACAGGATATCGGAGAAGGAACACCAGGTGCTGTCACGAAAAGGCTTCAGTCGTTGTTCAATGAAAGAAAAGGGATGGAAGCCCGTTAAACCAGTTTTGGAGGCAATACATGTTGATTTGTTCACAACCATTTATGAAGACCGAACGAAGAATAGAAGACAACCAGCAATTCACCGTAGAGACGGAGGAGCATCTTTATTTGTACAGTGACCGGATCGTCACGCCTACCAAAAGCTTCACCATCAGTGATGTGATGGATGTGACAAGTAAGCCCCTGTCCGCTTACTATACGTTCCTGTACCTTCATACGATTGAAGGGGTCTGGACGTTCGTCGTCAAATCTTCTCCAGAACAATTCATCTCCCATTATCATAGCGTTAAATGAACATACGAAAGAGGCTGCCCCATAAACGGGCAGCCTCTTGTCATTTTATTAAAATCTGAATAAATCACTTGATAGATAACGTTCTCCCGTATCGCAGGCGATGCATACGACGACATCTTCAGGCGATAATTTCTTCGCGACTTCGATCGCAGCGTAACAGGCGGCTCCTGATGATGGTCCGACTAAGATTCCTTCTTCCCTTGCCATTCGGCGGGCGATGTCATAGGCCTGTTCGTCTTCGATTTTATGAATTTCATCATACACATCCGTATTCAGGATGTCAGGAACGAAGCCTGGACTTGTACCGACCAATTTATGCCTGCCTGGTTTTCCGCCGGATAGGACCGGTGATCCCGCCGGTTCCACTACATGGACAGCAAGCTCGGGATAATGCTCCTTGAGCACCTCACCTGTTCCGGTAATCGTTCCTCCTGTACCCGCCGTAGCGACGAATGCCGATAGGGGCTTGCCGATTTCCTTCATGGCTTCGACGATTTCAAGGGCCGTTGTTTTCCGGTGGGCCTCGGGATTTGCATCGTTTTCAAACTGCATGGGCATGAAGCTGTTAGGGATCTGCTCTGTCAGTTCTTTGGCTTTTTCGATGGCACCGGGCATTTTGTCATCCCCTGGTGTCAATACCACTTCAGCTCCATAGGCCTTCAAGAGGTTGATCCGTTCTTGAGTCATCGTATCGGGCATGACAAGGATCGCACGGTACCCTCGTGCTGCTGCATTCATGGCGAGGCCGATCCCCGTGTTTCCACTCGTAGGCTCGATGATGGTCGCACCTTCTTTCAACAAGCCTTCCTTTTCCGCTTCCACGATCATTTGATAGGCGGCTCTGTCCTTGACGCTTTTACTCGGATTGTAGAATTCCAATTTCACATATACATCCGCACCGTCAGCAGGGTTTAACCGATTTAATTTTACAAGGGGGGTGTCCCCGATCAAATCTGCGATATTTTGTACAACTTTCATGTTCATCTTCCTTTCAGAAAACTTTCTTCTTCTATCGTACTAATTCAGATAAATCTTATCAAATAAATGAGCTTTGTATTTCATTTTTGTTGCATTTCCTTCTAGTCATTCTCTCTCATGACACATTTTGCTAAAATGAAAGTAATAATAGAGAGCTGATTTTTGATTTTGTCTTTTTGGAGCGTGTGGTGGTTGATTTCCACTCCAGGTGCTCGCTTTTCGCGGGGCGTGAGTTGAGCCTCCTCGGGCTATGCCCTGCGGGGTCTCAACTTTCCCGCAATTCCCGCAGGAGTCGAGCACCTTCCGCTCCAATCAACTTACTGAACATAATTTTATTACTTACTTCAGCCAAATCGTACGTTATGAATGTTAACAGAAAGGACGAAAGATATGTTGAACCCCCACTATTTCTTTGCACTTTCCCTGCCTGAGGAAACGAAGCGGTATTTGAATGATAGCATGGAGCCGATGAGGCTTGAGGGCTCGTTTAAGAAATGGGTCCACCCGGAGGATTTTCACCTGACTCTGGCCTTTTTGGGGAGCGCAGATGAACTCGTGCCGGTCATGGACAAAGTGGGGCGGTTGACGCATCCTTCTTTTCCGTTGACCTTGAGCGGATTTGGTACGTTTGGGAAGAGTGATTCCCCGAGGATCCTGTGGATGGGGGTCGAGCCTTCCGACATGCTTCACCGTCTCAGGGGCCTTGTGTTTGGTGCATGTGAAGAAGCGGGCTTTCAATTGGATCAGAGACCCTTTTCACCGCATATCACAGTGGGGCGGAAATGGAATGGGGAAACCCAATTTACCCAACAGTGGCTGAATGGATGCAAGCCTCCTGAACGTCATACGTTTACAGCAACAGAAGTGGTATTATATCAAACCCACCCGAACCGGCTGCCTAAGTATGAAGCCATCCATACCATACCTTTACAGGCAAATTGACCGACACGAAAGGACCGATTCCTATGGCACAGCTGATTAAACTTCAAGACTACGTTTCACGTTACGAAACGGATTTATATAGATATCCTTCCCAATTTGTCCGATTAAAAAAGCAGCAATGGGAAAAAATGAAACAACATTGGGAGAATGGAGATTTGCCAGAGCCATCACCACCCGTACAGGAATTGGCTGACGAGGAGAAGAACTCCATGAAAGACAAGCTCTTTTCCCTATTTAAGAAAAAAGAGGATGAAAATGAAGAAGAAACGATTCCCCAGCCGAGTGATGAAGACCTTCATTTGGACATGGATGCAGGTCAGGATATCCATTCGGAAGAGGAATTGAAGGCTTCCTTCTTGAACCTTGTATTTGATTTTCAGCTGAGGTGGGCGAGTTCCACCATCACGGAGAAATCCTATGTGGATAACAGCTACCATTATGACGAACGATTACGGTATCTCCTTCAGCGTTTCCCGGATAATATTTTTGTCATGTACAACCCCGTCCTGAAAATTAAAAATGCACCCGTCGAACTGGAAACGGTCTTGATCACGCCTACAGGCATATGGTGTTTGACCTTTCTCGAGTTTGAAGAGGGAACAGCCTATATCGGTTCAGGAGAGCGGTTCTGGGTGAAAAAATGGGGGGATAGGGAAGAAAAGGTGTTAAATCCCCTAATCGGGTTGAAAAGGATGGAGAGAATCGTCCATCAGATCATCCGTTATGCCGGGGTAGAACTGCCCATTTACCAAGCTGTCATAAGCAGGAATGGTTACATAGATTATCCTCTATCCCCAGTCGGGATTCAGTTTTTGGATAAACGGATCCACCAAGAATGGTTCCAGCAGCAGCGTTCAAGCTCTTCACCGATCAAGAGTGTCCAGCTGAAAGCGGCTCAGGCCATTATGGAGTATTGTCAAACAACATCCTTCAAGAGGCTGCAGTGGGAAGAAGCGGCGTCAGATGAGTAGCCGTCGGTTTTGCGAAGACGGGTATAGGGTATATTCTTTTAAATAGCGCTTGTTTGACTACTTCATAAAAAGCAGGCATATACCTTAATAGAGAGTCAAGATAGAGATGGGATATGAAACCGTGAACAGCGGAGCAAATAGGAATGCAGTGAATACTATAAGGTAGCGGTCATTTTAACGAATACAGTTCAAAAGATGGCAGAGAGTCGGAAAATGTTAAACAAAAGTGGGTGGCAGAAGTGTTAGTCATTAGCAGGCAGTATGACGCGTTTTTAGATACATTCAATGTAATTACCATGATCCTTCCATACGATTATCATGAAGGGAATTCCAATCACTTCACCCTGATCAAGGATGATGAAAAGATCGCTCTTCATATCGAAGAGAAGATCCCCCTTAATGATGTTATGAAATATGTGACGACCATTCAGAGTGAAAAGATCATCTTAGGCGACACGTATGAAATCGTCGACGAGCATGGTACAAAGACGGACCTTCAGATCGGTGCGGTCATACGGACCGAAGAATTTGATCAAAGGTACTATTATGATGAAAATGACCTCGGTGTTACGTATCAGGATGGATGCACCGTATTCAAGGTATGGGCCCCTACAGCGACAGAGGTTCGGTTGAAGCTCAAATCCCCGGATGATGAAGAAATCCAATACCCGTATTCCAGAATGGAAAACGGTGTATGGGAATGCCGGGTCGATCACGATATAGAAGGCTATTTTTATTCGATCCTTCCGTGCATCAATCTTGTTTGGGATGAGCTGCTCGACCCTTATGCGAAAGCAGTCTCATTGAATAGCGAGTGGGGCTGCGTCATCAATCCCGGGGAAAAGGTTGCTCCCCTCGCTCCATTAGCCTCTCCGACGGATAGCGTGATTTACGAATTGAATATCAGGGATTTTTCTGCCCAGAAAGAGAGCGGGATGAAATTTCGGGGGAAGTACAGCGCCTTCACGGAAAAAGATACGAAGACACCGAAAGGATTCTCAAGTGGGATCCAGTACTTAAAGGAACTCGGTGTCACACATGTGGAGCTGCTTCCCGTTAACGACTTCGACGGTGTGACGGATAATCCTTCGAACACCACCTATAATTGGGGATACAATCCTTTATTTTTCAATGCACCTGAAGGGAGCTACAGCTTAAAGCCTGAAGATCCATATGAGCGGATAAAGGAATTAAAAGCTGTGATCCAAAGCCTTCACGATGAGAATATCAGGGTCATTCAGGACGTGGTCTACAACCACGTGTTCATCCGTGAAAATTCACCTTTTGAAAAACTTGTGCCCGGTTATTTTTTCCGACATGATGAAAACGGCTTACCGTCAAACGGGACGGGGGTTGGGAATGACTTTGCCTCAGAACGTCTCATGGCAAGAAAGTTCATTGTCGATTCGATTCTTTATTGGATGAAAGAATACGGTGTCGACGGTTTCCGTTTTGATCTGATGGGGATCCTGGACGTCAAGACGATGACCGTGATCCGTGAAGAAGTGGATAAAGTGTTGCCGGGGGCGATTTTAATAGGAGAAGGATGGGATCTGAATACGCCACTCCCTCCGCACCAAAAAGCCAATCTCCGGAATGCCCATCATCTTCATGGAATCGGGCAATTCAATGATTGGTTCAGGGACACCATTAAAGGAAGTACATTCAATCTGTATGATAAAGGCTTTGCCCTCGGTCACGGACACCTCGAACAGAAGGTGGAGCTGGTCCTCACCGGCAGCATCGGAATGAAGAGCGGTGAACGGGGCCTCTTTAAAGAACCCTCTCAATCCGTCAACTATGTAGAGTCCCATGATAATCATACTCTTTGGGATAAAATGAAGGCGTGCATGAATGAAGATGAAGAAACCCTTAAGGCAAGGCACAGATTAGCGACCACGATGGTGCTCCTGTCTCAAGGGATTCCGTTTCTCCATGCAGGGCAGGAATTCTTCAGAACAAAAAAGGGAATCGAAAACAGCTATAACTCACCCGTTGAAATCAATCAGCTGGACTGGGTCAGAAGAGAAGAGTACGACGAAGTGGTCCGATATGTGAAGGCCCTGATTCAGATACGGAAAAGTCACGGGGCCTTCCGTTTTCAACAAAGTGATTTGATCCGGGAGCATGTAAAAGTATCACACAGCAAGGCGAATCTCGTGGATGTCACCTATCAGAATGTCCATCCGTATGGTCCTTGGGATGAGATCCTCATGGTCTTTCACTCGGATACAAAATCCTGTGAGTACTCCTTCGCTGAAGGAAAACAATGGATCTGTTTATCCGATGGCAATCAGGCAAGCGTAAGCGGCCTGTATGATGTGAAGGAGACTTCCTTCACCCTCCGGCCGGTGTCTTCCTATGTATTTGTAAGGTGACCATTCATTCCAGTGCTTGACGAAAACGCAAGATGACGATAAAATCGTAAACAGATGGCTATTGATTTGTATTGCCCAATAGCTGTCTTTTTTATTTTATTAGACCTTTTTAATAAGGCACCAACATGATAAAAAAGACCCTATAAACGTAAACATATAAACATGACAAAGGACCAATAGAAGGTGAATATATTGGAACACTTATTTGACCAAGATTGGGAAATAGTCCCCGCAGGCGGTGCGACGGGAGAAGCGTTCTTTGCTCAGTATCAGGAGCAGAGGTTATTTTTGAAGCGTAATTCTTCCCCTTTTGTGGCTGTTTTATCAGCAGAAGGAATCGTGCCCAAGCTTGTTTGGACGAAACGAATGGAAAACGGGGACGTCATCACGGCACAACACTGGTTAAATGGGAGAGAGTTAAAGCCTGAAGAGATGAAGGATGAACGGGTGGCGAGGCTGTTGAACAAGATTCACTCCTCAAAGCCTCTTTCAACCATGCTTGAGCGGCTTGGGAAAGAACCGTTTCAACCGGAGCATATGCTGACGGAAGTGGAGACGGGTCTCGAGTTCGATCTTCTTTCATTGCCTGTCATCAGAGAGGCGCTTTCCTTTCTTCAAAAGGAGCTTATGGAAGTACAGCAGGATGAATATGTGGTCTGTCACGGAGACGTCAACCATAACAACTGGCTGCTGTCTGATTACAACCAGTTGTATTTAATCGACTGGGACGGAGCGATGATCGCCGATCCGGCCTTTGATGTAGGCTTACTGTTATACTGGTATATCCCTGAGGATCAGTGGGAAAGCTGGCTGACCCAGTATGGTGCCGAGCTGACCGATAACTTGAAGCTGCGCATGAAATGGTATGTGGTGGCTCAGACGATCCTATCCATCCAGTGGCATAAAGGGAAAGCTCGTTTCCACGAAATGAATCATTGGATTCAATATTTACACAAGGTGATATGAATCAGGAGTAGCTGTTCATATCCGTGACCCATTGGGACAGGTTTTGTTTATTCGTCGTAATATGGTTCGTTAAGTCAGATGATGAAATCCCGCTTTGACTGTACTGGTAAATTTCCTGCAGAACGGGTTTGACGTTTTCATGAATATCGGCATTGACCATCAATGACTTGACCAGCCGTTCAACCTGCTCACATTCCGAAACCGAACCGCAGCAATCCGTCGAATGATTGCTTAATATATCTGATAACAACTGCATTTGATTCTGTGAATTTAAAGGCATCGGGTACACCCTTTCATTTTTCGTATGGTTGAATGAAACACGTACATCCCAAGGTCCCTTCAAATGACCAGACCCAAAAAGGAATTCACTACTAGTGTGTGAATTCCTTTTTCATTTATGCGCCCTTTTTTGAGGGACGGACCTCTACTTAGGCGCTCCATTCCATTTTTGGCTCTTGCATAGGACAGGGAGTCATGGTATGGTTTTTTCGATAATAAAAAATGAGGTGTCTACATGCGTTTACGTCATAAACCATGGGCTTCTGAGAAAATCAGTGATCATCCACAGTATGTTGTGGCAGAACCCCAGGAGAAAAAAGGTCATTGGAACAAAGAGTTTGGTAATGATAACCCGATCCATATCGAGGTAGGGACAGGAAAAGGTCAATTCGTCACGGAAATGGCAAGGGCCAATCCGGACGTTAATTATATTGGAATCGAGTTATATGAGAGTGTCATCGTGACAGCTCTTGATCGCCTGATCAAAGCGGAACTTCCGAACGTCAAGTTGTTGAATGTCGATGCAAGGAATCTAACGGAATACTTCGAAGCAGGGGAAGTGGACAGGGTCTATCTGAACTTCTCTGATCCATGGCCGAAAAACCGCCATGAAAAACGCCGCCTGACATATAAGGATTTCTTGTCCATGTATGAACAGATCCTGGTCAAAGGTGGGGAAATTCACTTCAAGACAGATAATCAAGGATTATTCGAGTACTCTTTAAAGAGTTTCTCATGGTACGGACTTCATCTGAATTTCTTAAGCCTCGACCTTCATAACAGTGAATTCGAAGGCAATATCATGACAGAGTATGAAGAAAAATTCTCCGCCAAAGGGCAAAGAATCTACCGTGTCGAAGCCCAGTTTCAAAATTGATCATAAGAGGAAGACAGCCCAGTGAATATGCAGGGCTGTTTTTTGTATGCCGAGGCATCCGCCTACAAGTTGTCCGTGTATTCTGATAAAATGAAGGGGTATGAACAAAGGAGGAATCAGGATGGAAACGTTGAAGGTTGGAGATCTTACGATACACTGGTTGAACGGCGGCGTGACTCACATGGATGGGGGAGCCATGTTTGGAGTGGTTCCAAAGCCCCTGTGGTCCAAGAAGTATGAGGTTAATGAATACAACCAGATCGAATTGCGAACCGACCCACTTTTCTTTCAGTGGGAAGGGAAAAATGTCTTGATCGAATCGGGTATCGGCAAAGGGAAGCTGAATGAAAAACAAAAGCGCAATTACGGTGTGCATGAAGAATCGGATATTGAAGCCTCCCTTGCGTCCCTTGGCCTTACGCCAAACGATATTGATGTGGTCTTGATGACACACATGCACTTTGACCATGCATGCGGATTGACGAAGGTTGAGGGAGAGGAACTGGTTCCTGCCTTCCCGAATGCCGTCATCTACACCTCTCAGGTGGAATGGGATGAAATGAGGAATCCTAATGTGCGCTCCCGCAATACATATTGGAAAGAAAATTGGGAAAGCATTCAATCGCAAGTGGAAACGTTCAATGGAGAGATGGAGGTCCTTCCGGGAATCAAGATGGTCCACACCGGCGGTCACAGTGACGGCCACTCGATCATCCTTTTGGAGCATGGCGGAGAGACATTCATTCATATGGCAGATATCATGCCGACTCACGCACACAAAAATCCATTATGGGTACTCGCGTATGATGACTATCCGATGACGTCCATCGGGGCCAAAGAAAAATGGATAGGGAAAGCGTTGGAAGAAGAGTACTGGTTCCTTTTCTATCATGATGCGGTATACAGAGGCATCAAGTGGAATAGGGACGGGGAAATCATTGATAAAGTTTTAAGGGAAAAATAAGAAAAGGATGATCCCGGAATCAACCGGGGTCATCCCATTTTTTTACGTTAAAGGATATACATCCACCACTGTACCGGTATAAGCGTCGGCTACGAACTCATACTGCTCGAGTTCGCCGTCTTTTCGTCTTGATATACCGCCTTTATACACCTTGGTGCTGACGTGGTGCTTCTGATAGTCTTCAGGCTTCATTCCAATCCATGAACCATCGATGCTGCCCTCTTTTTTGAAAGAAAGTTTGACGTCTTTTAATACTTTTTCAGCAGAAATAAGGCGGGAATCATCAAGCTTTTCTTTAAGCAGATATCCGCCCGCTGCTCCGATTCCCAGTCCAAATACGAAAGATTTCCAGTTCATCCTTTATTCCCTCCACAGGCTAATTTCACGTGCCGGAAGCTTCGGACCGAAAACCTTTAGTCCCTGCAAGCCTTGCCCGGCAATGATCGATAATTTGTCATCCTTAGGTACATTCTATCAAAGAAAACAGAAAAAAGAGAACTGCTTTTGTTCTCAATAGGTGGTAAGAGGTGCGAAAGTTCTGTAAAATAAGATTATACATACTGCAGATTTTATATAAAAGGGGCATAAGACATGAAACAAGATACGTTAGAGTTATTTAAGACATTGACTGAATTACAGGGAGCTCCCGGTAATGAGCATGCGGTCCGGGCATTTATGAAAGAACATCTCTCCAGATACTCTGATGAAATCGTACAAGATCGATTAGGCGGAGTATTCGGTGTAAGAAAAGGCAGCGATCAGGATCCCGTCGTCATGGTTGCCGGGCACATGGATGAAGTGGGCTTCATGGTTACATCGATCACAGACAATGGAATGATCCGTTTTCAAACCCTCGGTGGCTGGTGGAGCCAGGTGCTGCTTGCTCAGCGGGTCCAGATCATGACGGATAACGGGCCGGTGACAGGTGTGATCGGAAGCATACCGCCTCACCTGTTAGGGGAAGAACAGCGCCGCAAGCCGATGGACATCAAGAATATGCTCATCGATATCGGTGCGGATGATCGGGAAAATGCCCGTGAAATCGGAATCAAACCAGGTCAGCAGATTGTACCGATCTGTCCGTTCACCCCGATGGCAAATGAGAAGAAGATCCTTGCCAAAGCCTGGGATAACCGTTATGGATGCGGATTATCCATTGAATTATTAACAGAGCTTCAGGGCGTGAACCTGCCCAACACCCTTTACTCCGGTGCGACGGTCCAGGAGGAAGTTGGACTGCGCGGCGCCCAGACGGCAGCCAATATGATCAATCCGGATATTTTCTTTGCTCTCGATGCGAGTCCGGCAAATGATATGTCAGGGGATAAGAATGAATTTGGTCAACTTGGAAAAGGGGCCCTTCTCCGCATCCTCGACCGATCCATGGTGACGCACAGGGGAATCAGGGAATTTGTTTTGGATACAGCAGAGTCCAACGACATTCCGTATCAGTACTTTGTCTCACAAGGCGGGACAGACGCCGGAAGAGTACACATGTCAAATGAAGGCGTACCGAGTGCGGTAGTGGGCATCTGTTCAAGATATATTCACACTCATGCGTCCATGATCCATGTAGATGATTATGCGGCAGCCAAAGAGCTGATCGTCAAGTTAGTAAAAGAGTGCGACCGCTCGACCATCGAAACCATTAAATCCAATGGTTGATCACGACTAGAAAAATAGCAAAGGGCTGTCTCATTCATATACGAGTTGGGACAGCTTTTTTATAGAGAGAAAAAAGGCGTTTATCAGACCTTTTAGAAATGAGGGTTGAATTTGTTAAAGATAGCAATCGGAACAACGAATCCAGCGAAGGTGCAAGCCATACAGAAAGCGTTCGAAGAGCAATACAAGGAGGTTCAGTTCCAGTGCCTGAAAACCGAGTCCCAAGTAAGTGAGCAGCCCATGACCGATCAGGAGACGATCGAAGGGGCATTGAACCGCGCAAAAAATGTTCTCCAGGCAACAGATAGTGACGTAGGGATCGGCCTTGAAGGGGGAGTATCAGAATCCCTCTACGGAATGTTTGTCTGTAACTGGGGGGCGCTTGTCGACCGGCAGGGGAACGAAATCATCGGCGGCGGGGCCAGGATTTCCCTGCCAAACGAGATCAGCCGGGAGTTAAAAGCAGGGAATGAGCTCGGGCCCTTGATGGACGAGTATACCCAACGTACGGGAATCAGGAAGAAAGAAGGGGCCGTGGGGGTATTCACCAATGGACTCATTACAAGGGAAACGATGTTCCTGCACGTCGTTCAGCTCCTGCTTGGGCAGTGGCAATATAAAACAAACGTCCAAAACAAGTAAATCCCGGTACATTTAGGGGTTACTTGGCCCATACCAAATCATCCAGTCCTTCATAGGATGGAGTATATCAGACTTTATTTTATCTGATAAATTCTTTCTAAGGAGGTTAGAATTTATGGGATGCAATTATTGTAACGACCGTGTCGGCGGACGCCGGGATGATGATCGTCGTGATGATCGCTGTGACGACCGTTTCTGTTGCGACTGGGATAAATTCCTGTTTGGGGACAGAAGAAGATGCAACTTGTTTGGGGCGAATGATGATCGTAGAAAATGCGGATGCGATAGAGACAACGTAAGAGGAGCAGAAGACCGTAACAGAGGATGCAGAGGCAGAAGAGGCGATGATGACAATCGTGGAAGATGCGGATGCAAGAGACGCAAGCGCTGTGGTTGTGGCTGCGGACTTTTCTGGTAAGAACAGTGGAACCCCATGGTGAATGGGGTTCTCTTTTTTTTATGCAAAAAAATCCCCCTGAAACAAGTCCAGGGGGATTAAAATGATTATTTTACACCTTTCATCGCTCGTTGGATCATAGGTGAAATCAGGAATAAAATGACACCTAACGCGATGGCCATACCACCGATAGAACCAAAATAAATGGTTTCATTTTCAGGTGAATAGAAGCGGACAAGCTGTGCATTCAGAGCCTGTGCACCGGCAGAAGCCAGGAACCAAAGACTCATCGTTTGAGCAGAGAACGCCTCAGGAGCAAGCTTTGTTGTAGCTGACAGACCGACTGGTGATAAGCATAATTCACCAAGAACAACGATGAAGTAACTTAGCACAAGCCATAATGGATTAACAAGTGAACCTTCTCCACCCATTTGTGCAGGTAACAGGATCACTAAGAAAGATAAACCGGCAAACAATAGACCGAATGAGAATTTCTTCGGGATGGATGGCTGACGGTCACCCAATTTTACCCACATCCATGCAAATACTGGAGCCAGCAGGATAATAAATAATGGATTCAATGACTGGAACCATGCAGGAGAGATCGAAATCCCCATGAAATCAAGCTGTGTACGCTTGTCTGCATAGGCAGCAAGGATAGTGGATCCTTGTTCCTGGATCGACCAGAACATCACGGCTGAAATAAATAATGGAATATATGCTAGTACCCTTGAACGCTCCGTTGCCGTTGTTTTCGGACTATAGTACATCACAATAAAGTAGATGGTTGGAACGACGATACCAAAGATTCCGACAATATTGATGAATACGTCCAGTGTAAATAAACCTGCTGGAATTGTAGTACCTAAGATGATCGCCAAAGCAACGACGACTGCACCTACGATTAATCCGTATTTCTTCTTTTCACGCGCATTAAGCGGATTTGGTACATACGTACCTGCAAGACCAAGATTCTTTTTCTTCGTTAACATAAATACAACAAGACCTAAGAACATACCGATTGCGGCTGCCGCGAATCCCCAGTGGAAACCTTTCGATTCCATCAGGCTACCTACGATCAGTGGAGCGATGAATGCACCTAAGTTGATCCCCATGTAGAAAATACTGAATGCCGCATCACGGCGGGTATCATTTTCACTGTACATTTCACCTACAACTGTAGAAACATTCGGTTTTAATAAACCTGTTCCGACAACAATCAATACCATTGAAACAAAGAACAGAGATAAGCTCCCTGGAAATGATAAAGCGATGTGACCAAACATGATGAATATTCCACCGTAGAAGACGGCTTTCGAAGTTCCGAATATCCTATCAGCCAACCAGCCTCCGATGACCCCGGACATATACACGAGTGAACCGTATATGGACATGATGGCTAAGGCTGTGCCTTCCTCTAGACCCAGTCCACCTTTTGATACCTCATAGTACATGTAGAATACGAGGATGGCACGCATTCCATAATAGGAAAAGCGCTCCCAAAATTCCGTGAAGAATAAAGTGAATAATCCCTTCGGATGTCCAAAGAAACCTTTTTGAGGGACACTATCCACAATTTTCTGTTTATTCATTGATGACATGTTACTACCTCCCTTATTCTTTTACTATAATATTTTAATATTTTCTTAAAGTCAAAAAAAGTTTGCAAATGGTTAATTATAACATAAAATTTCTATAGATTGCTAATATTTAATTATTTTTAAATAGTAAAAATAATTAGGTCTTTAGGTTGTCTTGGGATTGCGCAGAAAAAAGCCTGCAGGATTAATCCTGCAGGCTTTTTGACATATTTGGGTCATTCGGATTCAAATATGTAAGAAAGGGTCTTTAGTGCTTGTTCAATGGACGTTACTGTGACATTCGCCTTATTTGTAAGCTCTTTCAATGGATGGTGAAGTTTTTCCGGGCGAATGAGGATCAGGGGCTTTTGTAGGGTAATGGCTGTGCTCGCGTCCATCGCCGTGTTCCATTGCTTATATTCTTCACCGAATAAAGCAATCACCACATCGGATTTCTTCATAAGCAGTTCGGTCCGGAAATTATTGATGGCAGAAGCAGCTTCATCCCGGAATATCTTGTTCGGCTGCTCACCGAGGATTTCTTCCCCGATCGAATCGGAACGGTCGTGATTTTCCATGGGACCGACGAACTGAAGGGGGAGTCTGAGCGCTTTCGCTTTCTCTTTTAATTCGTCTCTCCAGGAGCTATGTATCTCTCCGGCTAAATATACGGTTAATTCCATATTGATCACCTTCCTGTTTTTAGTCATATTATCATAAATACCCTTTCGAAGGTATTTCAACCACTTTTCCCATGAAAAAGGCAGAATTTCTTTTTGGAAGGGTTGTCAGCTGGGACTTTATGAGGGTATCATAAGCGTAGGTCCTAGGTATGAAAGGGAGGGAAATCGAGGATGAAAACCACAGCATCGATCATTTTCTTTATACTATTGCTTATTTTAGCAGGATGCAATACATCGATCGACCAGGAAAAAGAGGAGACGGCAAGCGTGGTGGAGGGAGCTTTGGACTCCAATGAGAAAGCCGGTGAAGACGCTGGGAACATCAGCTTTTATCTCCCGTTTGGTGCCAAGATAGAAAAAGAATCTCCTTATAATATCATTATTTCAAAAGATTCTGATACGTTTATACTTTTCACGAACCCTCAAGAAGATAAGGATAGTGAACTTCTATATAAAATGGCCATTAATGACAAAGAGAGCCTCGTGAAGCATGGGACTTTTAAAGAAGACAACCGCTTAGGATATTATGTCATTAAGGAATTGCCGGATACTGAAGAATACGAACTTACTGTAGGAGTGGGCGGAACGAAAGTGACAACTCAGTCAGAAATGAAAGACTTGGCGGATAACGCTGAAATGATGATGAAAATCGCAGCATCAGTCAAACACAACTAGATAGATACAGACCGGTTTTTTTCTGCGGATGCAGGACGGGGCCGGTCTTTTTTTATGGAATTAGAATAGATAAGCAATGGGAAAAGGAAAATAAAAGAAATCCGACCATACTGAAGAATGAAAAATTATAGACAAATTAAACATGTGTCTTTACACTAGTAAAGGAAATGATATACAGAGGAGTGAGGGGCATGAGAGGTTATTTAGAGAAAAAAGGTGTTACGTTTTCGGCGAAGACGTATTTTATAGATGCTTTAAGTTATATGGCACTGGGGTTGTTCAGTTCGTTGATCATTGGATTGATCATTAAGACGATCGGGGAGCAGCTTCCCCTTCCGGCAGGGTTGAGTGAATTCTTCATCGAGATGGGGACACTTGCCATCAGCTTGATGGGGCCGGCGATCGGTGTGGCGATTGCCTTTGGACTTGGGGCGCCGCCGTTGGTCATATTCGCTGCCGTGGTGACAGGGGCTGCCGGAGCGACTCTTGGAGGACCGGCAGGAGCGTATGTAGCGGCTGTCCTGTCTACGGAAATTGGAAAGCTCGTCAGTAAGACAACGAAAATAGATATTATTGTGACGCCATTTGTCACGATTTTTGCAGGATTCACGGTCGCTTACTTCATCGGGCCGGGAATCGCCGACTTTATGAGTATGTTTGGAAGCTGGATCAGCTGGGCGACGGAACAGAGACCGATCATCATGGGGATCCTCGTTGCGGCCCTTATGGGTCTTGCCCTGACTGCTCCGATTTCAAGTGCGGCCATTGCATTGATGCTTGATTTGAATGGGGTCGCTGCCGGTGCCGCCACGATTGGCTGTGCCGCTCAAATGGTTGGATTTGCCGTCATTAGTTATCGGGAGAACCGGGTGGGCGGATTATTCGCCCAGGGAATCGGGACTTCCATGTTACAGGTCCCGAATATCGTTCGAAATCCTCTTATCCTCATTCCTCCGACTCTGGCTGGTATGATTCTCGCTCCCATAGGTACGACCGTTTGGCTGATGGAAAACAATGCAGCCGGTGCCGGGATGGGAACGAGCGGATTTGTCGGACAGATCATGACGTTCAAAACGATGGGATTCAGCTGGGATGTCACAATGAAAATCCTGCTGTTGCATTTTGTTGGACCTGCATTCATAAGCCTGTTAATATCTGAATATATGCGTAAACTAGGTTGGATCAAACCAAACCAAATGACGATTGAAACAGGGGGCAAATAAAATGCGTAAACTTGAATCAGTGGAAGAATTCCACCAATTGAAAGAAAGCGGGAAGCATGTATTCATGTTCTCAGCTGACTGGTGTCCGGATTGCCGAATCATCGAACCGATCCTTCCGGAAATCGAAAGTGAGTACAGTGACTATACATTCTTATATGTAGACAGAGATCAATTCATCGACCTCTGCATCGAGCTTGATATCTTCGGAATCCCGAGCTTCCTCGCATACGGAAACGGTCGTGAACTTGGACGCTTCGTAAGCAAAGACCGGAAATCAAAAGAACAAATCGAGGACTTCATGAACTCGTTAGCTTCATAAATGAAGGCAAAGGGGATCTCCTAAAAAACGGGATCCCTTTTCTTTTTCCCTAAATCAAAAGGTTCCTTTTGTAATCTCGCCATTTTCATGTAAAATGTTATAAGTGAGAATGAAAAACGAAGGTTTAGGATCAGTACTTTCTATATAAATGTATCACCAAAGGAGGATCAGATTTGGACATAAAAAAGCTAAAAAGCATACTCCAGGAACGATTAGAGAAACCAAATCGTACGTTTACATATGATCGGGATAAAGATTCACTGAGAATCGAGAACACCACTACGAAAAAAGGGATCACCGTCGCCCTGCCGCCGATCGTATCGAAATGGAAGGAAAACAATAAATCCATCATCGATGAAGTCGTCTATTACGTAGAAGAAGCCTTAAATGTGATGGGAACAGAAGCGGATCTTGCCAGTAAACAGAAGAAGGTCTTTCCTGTCATCCGTTCCACCTCTTTTGCAACTGAATCCAATGAAGGTGTGGCACTCGTGACCGACGAGCATACAGCTGAAACGCGTATCTACTATGCCGTTGATTTAGGGAAAACCTACCGTCTGCTGGATGAAAACATGCTGAAGGCTGAAGGCTGGACCCATGAGCAAATGAAGGAGACTGCCCTTTTCAACGTCAGAAGCCTGCCAACAGACATGAAAAAGGATGAAGTAGCAGGAAACCTATTCTATTTTCTCAATAACAATGACGGATACGATGCCAGCCGTATTTTGAATGATAGTTTCTTAAAACAGGTTAGCAAGGATATTCAAGGTGAGATGACGGTATCGGTCCCCCATCAGGATGTATTGGTCATCGGGGATATCCGTAATGAAACGGGCTATGACGTCCTTGCGCAGATGACGATGAGTTTCTTTACGACAGGAAATGTTCCGATTACAGCATTATCATTTGTATATGAAGAAGGGGAATTGGAACCGATCTTCATTTTGGCAAAAAATCGCAAAAAGGAAAGGGAGAAAAAATGATGAATGTATTTTATAACTTGGAAGGCATTGGTGATACCCTGATCGTTACACTGGATCCGGGCTTTGAAGGAGACGTACAACACGAAAGAAAAGAAGACGCAGCACGTTTATTCGATGAGAAAACAGGGAAAACACTCGGCTATAACCTATTCCATGCATCCAAGTATATAAGTGTAAGTGAAGTGGGACCTGTCGAAATGAATGACGAGAAGCTCCAATTGATCAACCAAGCCATCAAGAAGAACGGCTTTGATGAGGTATTGGAAGCAGACTTTTCACCGAAATTTGTTGTCGGCTATGTATCTGAAAAAGAAAAGCATCCAAATGCAGACAAACTGAACATCTGTACCGTCGATGTTGGAGATGAAACCCTGCAAATCGTGTGCGGTGCACCTAACGTAGACAAAGGCCAAAAAGTCGTTGTCGCAAAAGTTGGCGCCGTCATGCCGAGCGGAATGGTCATCAAAGATGCTGAACTCCGCGGAGTCGCATCATCAGGCATGATCTGCTCTGCCAAAGAACTTGCCCTTCCCGATGCACCCCAAGAAAAAGGCATCCTTGTTCTTGAAGACACATACCAAATAGGTCAACCATTCACAGCATAAAAACAAATACCTGGGTCCTGAGTGTGGGCTCAGGTATTTTTTGTTTCATTTTTATTTTTTTTATAAAAAACAAAAATGAAAATTTTCGGGTGAGTTACGATCGGTTATTTTACAGATTTCTAAAGTTTTAACCGATCATTCATAAGTTGATTGAAGCGGAAGGTGCTCGACTCCTGCGGGAAAAGCGGGAAAGTTGAGACCCCGCAGTGCGAAGCACGAGGAGGCTCAACTCACGCCCCGCGGAAAGCGAGCACCTGCAGCGGAAATCAACCAGCACTCACTCATATGACGAATCTACGTATTACATTCTCTTTACACCTATGTTTATTTCGACACAATCCTTTAACAATTCTCTTATTCTATCGAAATGACTCGAATTTTTCTCTTTACCTGATAAAATAAATAGTAAGTATGAAAGAAAGAGTGATGTTTGTGAGCTGGATAAAAAAAATATTTGGTAAATTATCAGATAACGATGAACAATTTGAAGAGTACCATGATGAAAACCACGACGATGTTCAGCAGCTCGAACCGACAAAGGCTGAACGTAAACATATAGCAGGGCCGAATCATTCACGTGATGTAGAAGCAAGGATGACCTATCAATATCCAAAAGGGAATTTCCGATTTCCCCTGATATCAGACGGTGAAAACAGAGAGCGTCCACGGAGAACACAAAGGAATCAAGAAAGAGATAGAGAAAGGGAAAAACCTAAAGAGCAGGAGCATAGGCAGACGAAAAGCCGAAACCAATCTTCGGGCAACCGGAAATGGAAAGAAGAGAACCAGTCCACTCCCATCAAGACAAAGAAAGCGACAAAGGTGGAAAAAGGAAACAGCCGGCCGTTTACGCCAACCGAGATTCCGTCACCCATCTATGGTTTTAGAGGGAGACCGGTTAAGAAAGAAGAAAGTGTCGAATATGAGCTGAATAAGTTTTTACATAATGAAGAAGAGAGAAAAGAAGCAGTCATCAATCCAAAAGCTCTATCGATCGTAGAGGAATCCCTTCCTTCCGGAGAAAAAGAATCTGCCATTGCCAAGGAGCCAGAGGCTGAAGCCCGTGTTCAGTCACATACGGAAGAAATAAAAGAAACCTTCCAACCTGTAGAACATCCTGCTCACGCTGAGAAGATAAAGTCAGAAGAGAAACAACCGGATCGAATAATTGAAACTGAACAAGAAGACGACGGAGTAACAGTCATTCCCACGTCATCACATGAGCGTATTTCACTAATAAATGAACCTGAGCCGGTTAAAGAAGAAACCGATATGGCAGGACAACGTGATACGGTTCAAGAGTCAGGTCCGTCCCTCCGATTCGAAGCAGCGGAAACAGTCGAACCTGTACAGGAAGCTGCCGGCGAGACACCTCAATTGCACCAAGAAACAGCAGTCGTTGAAACGGCAGAAGAAGAAGGACCGGCTATTGATGAAAAGCCTGTCATGGAAGAAGAGTCTCTTGTTGAAGAAAGTCCCGTCGACGAAGAACCAGAAGCGGCCGTATCTTCAGAACCGATCAAGAAGGAACCGGAAAGGCGGAAGAGATCGCATCTTCCTTTTAACGTGCTGATGCTTAAACAAGATAAGCGCCAGATGGATACTCGCAGATCGTCCGCACGTACGGAAGGTTCCCCTTCCGTGGACAGACAGAGGATCACTGAACAAACGGCACCTCCCGTTCAAGAGGCTCGTGTTGAAGAATCCGCTGAAGACGTGCGACGTGAAGAAAAGCCGCCTCATCAGGAAAAAGCGCCTCAACAGACTCAGGTCCAAGGAGAAGAAGCGGTAAAGAGCTACAGTGAATTGAGCTCTTCATCGAAACGGACAAGAGACTACGTCTTCCCGAAAGTGGATTATTTGACGCCGCCCGTATCAAAGGAAATGAGCGAAGAGTGGCTGGATTCTCAAAGACTTTTACTTGATGAGACCCTGCATAATTTCAACGTCAGGGCAAAAGTGGTGAATGTCACCCAGGGGCCGTCGGTCACACGTTTTGAAGTGCAGCCTGAACCAGGGGTGAAGGTCAATAAGATTACGAATCTGACAGACGACATAAAGCTGAGCCTGGCAGCTAAGGATATCCGGATGGAAGCGCCGATTCCGGGTAAACACACCATCGGGATCGAGGTGCCGAACAGGGAGAGCCGCCCGGTATGCATCAGTGAAGTCATTGCGAGTCCTGCCTTCCAGGAGCCGTCTTCACCATTGACCGCGGCCCTCGGACTGGATATTTCCGGTCAGCCCATCGTGACGGATCTGAGCAAGATGCCCCATGGTCTCATCGCCGGTGCGACCGGTTCGGGAAAAAGTGTATGTATCAATTCGATTCTCGTCAGTCTTTTGTATAAGTCATCTCCGGATGAATTGAAGATGCTTCTCATTGACCCTAAGATGGTCGAGCTTGCACCGTATAACCGGATCCCTCACTTGGTGAGCCCGGTGATCACGGATGTGAAAGCAGCGACCGCCGCCCTTAAATGGGCCGTGGAGGAGATGGAAAGACGATACGAATTATTTGCCCACACAGGGGTAAGGGATATCAAGCGTTTCAACGAACTCGCCAAGCGGAATAAACAATACAGCGATATGCTTCCTTACCTCGTCATTGTCATCGATGAGCTCGCGGATTTGATGATGATGTCGCCGGCAGATGTGGAAGAAGCCATTTGCCGTATCGCCCAAAAGGCACGTGCCTGCGGAATTCACTTGATCATTGCCACTCAGCGTCCTTCAGTTGACGTCATCACAGGCTTGATAAAGGCGAATGTACCGACAAGGGTCGCATTTTCCGTTTCTTCAAGCGTCGACTCAAGGACGATCATCGATGGGAGCGGGGCAGAGCGCCTGCTCGGTAAAGGGGATATGCTGTTTCTTGAGAATGGCTCATCCAAACCGGTGCGTTTGCAGGGTACGTTCGTATCCGATGACGAAATCGATGACATCATCCGCCATGTCAGGGAACAACGGGAACCGGATTATCTCTTCCAGCAGGATGAATTGATTAAGAAAGCGCAGGTCACCGAGGAAGAGGACGACTTGTTTTTAGAGGCATGTGAGTTTGTCGTCGATCAGGGCGGAGCATCGGCCTCAAGTCTGCAGCGCCGATTCAGAATCGGTTATAACCGTGCCGCAAGATTGATGGAAATGATGGAGAGTAATGGAATCATTTCCGAGTCCAGAGGCAGTAAACCAAGGGATGTCCTCATTTCCGAAAGTGAATTGGAGACACTCGCATAGACTAGTACAAATATTTAATACATGGTATTCTGTTTATATCTGTCCAACAAGGACGAATGTAAACAGAATACCTATTCTTTTTGTGTAGGAAGAGCCATAAGGAGCACTAGTGATGAAAGAAATAGAATTGAAACTTCAAGGAAAACTCAACAGGTTGACCAATCATACATTCAAGTTTGATGAAAGAATCAAGGATGGCTGGTTTTCAGCTGTGTATTTTTTAAAGACGAAGGAAATTGCGAAGAAACATAAACCGGATGCAGTCATCACCATGCAATTCTTTCAAAAGACACATGCCGTGATTTGCGGAACGGACGAAGTCATCGCCCTTCTCCATACATTCGCTGATAACCCGCAGAATCTTGAGATCCACTCCTTAAAGGATGGAGACCAGATCTCTCCGTTTGAAACCGTACTGACCATCAAGGGCCGCTATCAGGACTTTGGATATTTAGAAGGCATCATCGACGGCATTCTTGCGAGAAGGACGTCCGTTGCGACGAGCGTTTACAATGTGATGAAAGCTGCTTCCTTATCGGGGAAACAGAAGCCCGTGATCTTTATGGGAGACCGTGACGATCATTTTACCCAACAGGCGGGAGACGGTTATGCAGCCTTCATAGGAGGGTCTACCGCCCAGGCGACCCACGCCATGAATGAATGGTGGGGAAAAAAAGGGATGGGAACCATGCCTCATGCCCTCATTCAATTATTCAATGGGGATATCGTAGAGGCAACGAAAGCGTACAAGGAAACATTCCCCGAAGATGAGCTCATCACCCTGGTCGATTACAATAATGATGTCATTACGGACTCATTGAAGGTCGCGAGAGAGTTTGGCCAGGAATTAAAAGGGGTAAGGGTAGATACATCAAGAATGATGATCGATAAATACTTTCTTCGTAATCAGCATGTGCTTGGAACCTTTGATCCCCGCGGGGTCAATATGCAGCTCATCAATGCATTGAGAGATGCTTTGGACGAAGAAGGGTACCACCATGTCAAGATTGTTGTGTCGGGCGGTTTTAACGAAGACCGCATACGCCAGTTTGAGGAAAATCAAGTTCCAGTCGATATGTACGGAGTCGGAAGCAGTCTTCTGAAGATCCATGTAGGATTCACTGGGGACAACGTCGTCATCGACGGTTCCCCGGAAGCGAAGGCAGGAAGGAAGCTTCGCCCGAACCCCCGTCTGGAAAAAGTAGAATTCGAATAGGTGAGAACATGCAAGAGCAGGAAAGCACGCTAGATCTTGAGCGGTTCAGGCAGAAAAAACAGCAAATCGCCGAGGATCATATTGAGGACCTCTACCGGAGAGCGTATGAGTACGCTTTGAAGGAAACGAATATAAGGGAAAAAGTACGGGCTAAAATGATTTTCTCTAAACGGTTCCTTCAACACGATGAGGCCCGGATAGAGGCTCGAGCCGAGAAATTGTTTCAAGAATGGTTTCTATTTGATTATAAAACGATCAAGGGGCAAACCTTATTCTTTCAGTTTCTGCAGTCACATCCCCTTCAGGAATCAACCAAACTCCTTGGAGCCGTTGTATTGACGGCTGCCTGGGAACCCGTCATAGTCAAAGGGACAGAAGGACGGACCGTACGCTGCCAAACGATCATTCAGGGAGAAGAAGTGATTGTTAAAATGAACCCTGATTGGATAGAAAAGGAAATATCTGAAGGACAGGTCTATTTCGTGAGGAAAGTCCCGCTGGTCGTTCATCAGTGGATCTTAGGTCCTGTTTTTCCCGTGAAATCAATGGACGTAATAGCAAATCTGCAAACACACTATAGTCAAATGAATCAAAAAACTGGGGTATTATGGAGGACGTTCTTAAAGGAAGAAGCGCCAAATTTCATTCTGCCCAGTCTTTCGTAGCTTCTGCATGGTCAGGGATTTCAAAAAATGATATAATATTTCAAGTTGAAGAAAGTACGCTTTTTTCTAAACTCACATATCGAAAGCTAAAGACCGATGGCAAAATAAATATAGATTTCATATAATGCTTTTAGATAGACGATTGTTGGAGGTTCTATTATGACGATATATCATTTCGTAGGAATAAAGGGGTCGGGCATGAGTGCATTAGCCCAAATACTCCATGATATGGACTACGAGGTCCAAGGATCTGACGTAGATAAGTATTTCTTTACTCAGAAGGCTCTGGATGAATCAAATATAAAAATACTACCTTTCCAAAAAGAAAACATTGGAGGGGATATGCATGTGATCGCAGGGAATGCTTTCCCTGACACCCATGAAGAAATACAAGCGGCCGTTGAACAAGGACTGCCTGTCACCAGATATCATAAATTCCTTGGCGATTTCATGCAGGAATTCACAAGTGTTGCAGTAACGGGCGCTCATGGGAAAACGTCGACAACCGGTTTACTGGCCCATGTCATCAGTGGCGCAAAGCCGACTTCCTTCCTGATCGGGGATGGAACCGGTAAAGGCGAAGTGGATGCGAATTACTTTGTATTCGAAGCATGTGAGTACAGACGACACTTCCTGTCTTATTTCCCTGACTATGCCATCATGACGAACATTGATTTCGATCATCCCGACTACTTTGCCAATGTGGATGACGTCTTCTCTGCTTTCCAGGAGATGGCCATGCAGGTGAAAAAAGGAATCATTGCATGCGGGGATGACGAGCAGTTACAAAAAATCCAGGCACAGGTACCGGTGGTGTTTTACGGTTTCGCCGAGGAAAACGACTTCCAGGCGAGAAACGTAACACGGGACAGAACGGGTACATCATTCGATGTGTTTGTGCGTAATGAATTTTATGCTGCATTCAAAATCCCGACATTCGGTGACCATAACATCATGAACGCCTTATCCGTCATTGCCATTTGTCATTATGAAGAGCTTGATACGGCCATCGTTCAAGAACGATTAAGCACATTTAAAGGAGTCAAGCGCCGTTTCTCTGAAAAAGAAGTGGGCTCACAGATCCTGATCGATGACTATGCTCATCATCCGACTGAAATCAAGGCAACCGTTGATTCGGCAAGACAGAAATATCCTGAAAAAGAGATCATCGCTGTCTTCCAGCCTCACACATTTACACGTACGCAGACTTTCCTGACCGAGTTTGCCGAAACCTTGAGTCTTGCGGACAAAGTGTACTTATGTGAAATCTTCGGTTCCGCACGGGAAAACCACGGAAAACTTTCCATCCACGATCTTGAAAGTAAGATCGAAGGATGCGAAATCATAGACGAACAAGATACGACCGCACTACTCAAACATGAAAACGCCGTACTGATTTTCATGGGGGCGGGAGACGTACAAAAGTTCCAGCAGGCGTATGAACAGAAGCTTGGGGAACAATTGAAAGAAGAGAAATAATAGATAAAACCGGCTCTTATGGGAGCCGGTTTTTTTGTGGTTTGATAAAAAAGTCACCGTCAGTAATGACGGCGGCTTCAAACTTCTTACTTCAAATTCTCCGGATTCAACACTTCAAGCTCTTCGATGACAAACCTACCATCTTTTCGAATCAATACATCATCGAAATAGATTTCGCCGCCGCCATATTCAGGACGCTGGATCATCACCATATCCCAGTGGATGTTCGAGTGGTTTCCGTTATATGCCTCTTCGTAGCATTCCCCTGGTGTGAAGTGGAAGCTGCCGTCGATCTTCTCGTCAAAGAGGATGTCCTGCATCGGATGTTGGATGAATGGGTTCACGCCGATGGCGAATTCCCCGACATATCGTGCCCCTTCATCCGTATCAAAGATTTTGTTGATACGGTCTGTATCATTCGCAGTGGCTTCGACAATCTTTCCTTCTTTGAATGTCAATTTGACGTTTTCAAACGTAAATCCATTATAAGGAGATGGCGTATTGTAGGAAATCACGCCGTTCACGGAATCCTTCACAGGTGCACTGTACACCTCGCCATCCGGAATATTCAGGCGTCCCGCACATTTCACAGCAGGAATGTCCTTGATGGAGAAAGAAAGGTCCGTCCCTTCACCAACAAGGCGGACTTTATCTGTGTTGTTCATGAGTTCAACGAGGTTATCCATCGCTTTGTCCATTTTGCTGTAGTCCAGGTTGCAGACGTCGAAGTAGAAGTCTTCGAAGCCTTCTGTACTCATATTGGCGAGCTGTGCCATCGATGCCGTCGGGTAGCGGAGCACGACCCACTTCTTCTTAGGGACTCGGATTTCTCTATGTACTTTCTTCCCGATTGTATTGCCGTGGATCTTCATTTTTTCGTCAGGCACATCGGACTGTTCGCTGATGTTATCGCCTGCACGTAAACCGATATACGCATCCATCTGCTCCATGACATTCGCTTCAAAGCTTGCGATCATATCATATTGCTCTTCCTGTGCTCCCATTAATAATGCGCGGTCGACTGCGTGATCTTTGATGGATACGAAAGGATGTCCTCCGGCTGCATATGCTTCTTTCACGAGAGCCGTCACCAGTTCACGCTGTAATCCGAAGTTTTCGATCAGCACTTTTTCTCCAGGCTGTAATTGCACAGAATATTGAATTAAATTTTTTGCCAGCTTTTCAATGCGTGGATCTTTCATTTCTTTTTCCCCCTTATATGTAGTCTTTTTTATTGTACCCTAAAATGCGTTGGCATGACTCGACCAAAATGTGAAATGCTAACACAAGAAAAAATATTTATTTTTCATGCAGGAAATTGGTTTGGGATGAAGAAATACTAGTATAATGTTTATTTGTTCATCATAAGGGTAAAGAGTTTCTATACATGGAGGTGTGGCATATGGAAATCATTCTTTATCTAAGCGTAGCTGTCATAGCAGTTGCATTTTTCATTTTGGTTATGAGTTTGATGAAGACTTTGAAGTCCCTGGGCTCTACATTGGACAGTGTCTCAACGACAATGACCGGACTTGAGAGCCAGCTTCAAGGAGTAACAAGAGAGTCTACAGAATTACTACATAAAACAAATTTATTGGCTGAGGATATCCAGAAGAAGTCTGAGGATCTGAACACGGTTGTTTATGCGGTAAGAGATGTAGGGCATTCCATCCAGAACCTTAATAACTCGGTGAAGAAGGTAAGTACATCCATTTCAACTGAACTGGAGCGCAACCAGGGCAAGATCTCACAGGTGGTTCAATGGGGTAATGCATTTATTGAGTTAAAGGACAAATGGAAACAAAAACAGGAAAAACAGCCAACACAACCTGATGTTGCTGATGTAGCTGTTCCAAACCAAGCATCCAAGGAAGTTCGATCTCGAGAAAAATTAGTTAAAAGAGCAAGATCTTATAACAATTAGAGAGGGGAATTTTTACATGACTCAACAGTACAATCAAAATCAAAACCAGAACCAAAACCAGACAAATGACAGCAACAACATCAACTCAAAGGATTTCATGATCGGGACACTGATCGGGGGAATCGTGGGAGCGGCAGCAGCCCTTCTAATGGCCCCGAAATCAGGTAAAGACCTTCGAAATGATATCAATGAGAAAACCGTTGTCCTTAAGGAAAAGACAGGACAATGGAAAGACACGGCTGTAGAGAAGAGCAATGAGCTTGCAGCAGTGGCAAAAGAAAAATCTTCTGCCCTTACAAAATCCGTACAAGAACAGTCCAACAATGTGGTTGGGAAGCTGAAAACATACCGCTCCAATAATAACGAACTGCAAGAAACCAATGATGAGCTTCAAGCTGTTTCGGCAGTGGGAACGACACCTGCTGATGAAACGGAAGATGTGAATCAGAAGCTTGAAGAAACAAAGAAAGCTTTTGACGAAACTGAAAAAACATACAATCAATAATCATTGATTCAAAGGGCGGTGAAGTGATATGATGACTTCACCGTTTTTTTGTTGAAATGAAAAGGTTTATAAATCGCTTTGGCTAAGGAACCATTACAATTGTGAAAGGAAGTATGGAACAGATGAAAAAGATCGATACCGTTCAGGAGTTTGAACAACTTTCCGAGACAAATCCGCGTTTCTTCTTTATGAAACACAGTCTCACTTGCCCTGTAAGCTCGAATGCCTTTACTGAATACCAGGCATTTTTGAACAAGCATGAAGAAGAAGATGGCTACTATCTGGCCGTCCAGGAATCAAGGGAACTGTCCCAGCATATCGCTGAAAAATACGGCATCCGCCACGAATCACCCCAAGCCTTCCTCTTCATAGAAGGCAAACCAGGCTGGAATGCCTCCCACTGGAAAATCACCGAAAGCGAACTGGACAAACTATAAGAGAAAGGACCCTGACTCAATCAGGGTCCTTTTTTTCGTGATATTCGTGATAATGATCTACTCAACCAACCGTCAACCAGGGTGGATTATATCAATCAGGGAAAAAGTATTTATTAATTTCCTTCCCCCATTGCAGACAATAGTAGGGGGGGAGGATTTTCATTTATCTATACAGTTAAACACATGCCTAGTAAGTTGATTGAAGCGGAAGGTGCTCGACTCCTGCGGGAAACGCTGGACAGGTGAGACCCCGCAGGCGCAGCCGAGGAGGCTCACCGCCAGCCCCGCGGAAAGCGAGCACCTGCAGCGGAAATCAACCACTACTCGCTCCTTCATAAGCAACAAAGGTCAAAAGTTGATAATATTTGGTAAATCCCTCCTTAACGTTTATTTATCCGCTCACAGGGAAGGTAACTTATAAGACTAAAAAACAAATAAATGGAGGAACGATTTATGACACAGCCTGTACCTTATGAAACTGGGACAAGAAATAATGCGAAAGTGAACGGAAAAAGGAGCGGCAAATTAGTAAAAGGAATGGTGATGGGAGCCGTCGTAGGTGGAGCCCTTGCCATGCTGGATAAAACAACGAGGAAAAATGTGACATCAAGAACATCTGACATGAAGGACTCTACAATGGGGATGGTTGCCAAAGTGAGAGAGAATCCTTCAGGAGTGGTGAATGACTGGCAGGATCGCTTGAAAACAGCGTCCAATGTGTTAAAAGAAGCCATCAACGACGCGCAGAACCTGTACGAAAAGGTGAATGACGATGTGGTGGATCAAGTCAGTCAAATCAAAGATGATTCTACTGAAATGATTGCCACGACGAAAGAAGCCGCAGAAGAATTAAAGGATATCGGCAGCAAAGTGAAGGAAGCGGGAGAAGAAGTGACAGGTGAATCCACACCATCTCAGCCTGCGACAAGCTCTACTTCCACATCGGAAGATCAGTCGATTCATCCAACGAACCGTACAAGCAGCATTCCGGGACAAGTTGGATCATAATAATAAAAAAACTGGCGTAATCGCCAGTTTTTTTGTTGTCTGAGATTTATCTGCGGGAGGCTTGGGGCCAGATGATTTCCAGTTCGTCACCCTGCTCGATTTCTTCGTAAAAAGTGGTTTCGACTCCATTTTTCAAAAGGACAAAGCTTCCGTTCGAATGAGGGGGCATGTTGATTTCCACTGCATTAAATAAGTCCTGAAAGATAAATGAACCCGCGTGTTGTTCTTCAATCAGGATGCTATCACCGGAGAATAAACGATCTTCCATGGCGAGCTTGATGTCATTCCGGGTGATGATGCTGCTTTCTTTCCGAAGATGCAATTCCTGTCCGTTAAACATGATCGTGATGGCTTTTGCTACGGTAAACTGTTTCTTGGCAAGCAGTTCATTCACCGTTGGAGTGACACCGGGTTTGTATGAGATGACATCCCCATTCTTGACTTTAGATGAGTGTTTAGCCTCGATCCCATTGATCAATAATTTTCCGGAATAGGCCGGGAAGAAGGTATCCACCCCGTTGATAGTGATTCGATAAGGCTTGGTACCCTCCATCCATTCGTTGTAGCCAAAATGGGTCAACAGATCCTGGAGGGTATCAATTAATTCAATCCTAATGGCATCACGATCACAAATCCTGTCTTCCATTCGTGCAACTTGATTATTCCTGAAGACGAGAGGGGAGAGAAGATGCGGGTTCCCGTCTATGACAATCTGTTTTGACGAAGAGGAATCCACAAGTTCTCCGATCGTCACCTGAGGGGATGATCCGTCTTCCCCTTTCTGAACCGAAATCCGGTCATGATTCTGAATTTTTTCATCCAGTGCACACTGGAGGCCATTTTTTTCGATGAGGGGAGGCTCTCCGTGACCACCGGGTAACTTGATATCCTGTCCGTTCACATTGACAAAGAAACCATTCCCTGGTGTACCATGCCACTTGGTTAATTTTAATCCCGCTGCAAGGAGGCAGTCGCCTATTGTCAGATCCTTGACTTCGAATAAGCGGACAGGCTGGTCGTTTACATACGCCGTGACATATTGGACCGGGGCCAGCTTCGCTGCAATGGCAATCCCAATAGGCGTGACAAGTTCAGGTCCCTTTGTCACTTCATCTGATACAGTCACGCTCTGAATCGCGTCCACGCCTCTTACGGCCACCCGGTTGGCAGGCAGCTCCAGGGATGAAGCCAGTTGTACCGGAAGTCCGGGTGTCAGGCTTCCTCCCCCTACGAGCATGACGGCCTGTGGAGGCTTTCCGTTATTCAGGCGCAGGATTTCACTTGAAATCTCGCCTGCCAGCCGGTTCACAGAAGGGGAGATCTTCTCTACCACTTCATGGGACGTGAAACTCGTTTCGAACCCGAGGATATCGGTCACCGTGATCTCTTCTGAAGACTGCAGATCCCTTTTCGCCTGCTCGGCCAATGGGAAATCGAGCAATAATTCATTACTGATCGCTTCAGTTATTTCATCCCCAGCTGTCGGCACCATCCCATAGGCGATGACCGTGCCCATATTGGTGATGGCGATATCCGATGTTCCCGCCCCGATATCAACCAAGGCAACGTTCAGCCGGCGCATTGATTCAGGAATAAGCACGTTGATGGCAGCGATGGGCTCAAGCGTCAGGGCTTCCATCTCGAGCCCGGATCGTGTCAGTGCCGCAATCAGGGAGTCCACGACGACACGGGGGAGGAAGGTTGCGATGATTTCGACGCTTGCTTCATCCCCCTGCTGGTCAATCAGGCTGCCGATCTCCTCGCCATCCAACCGGTAAAAAAGGACGGAGTACCCAACGCAATAATAATGATAGCCCTTCGAATCGTTCTCGTTTTCTGCAGCTGCTGCCTGTGCCTGCTGAACGGCGCTCAATTCCAGATGAAGGACATCGTTTTTCTGAAGGAGGGGTTTTCCCTTGATCGTTGACGTTGATAGGGCCGTTTCGGTTTTCAGGGCACGCCCTGCAGCTGCCACACATACTTTGTAAAGGGGACCGTGTTTCTTTTCCAATTGTCCCTTGATGGAGGAGATGACCTCAGAAACAGCTGGGACATCATGAATCTGTCCATCGAGCATGGCCCGTTTCTTATGTTCTTCTATTAATATATCGGAAACTTGAAATATTCCGTTTATTTCTTCTAAAATGATCCCGACAACCGATCGTGTTCCGATGTCCAATGCAAAGATTTTTTGCTTTTTTTTCAATTCGTATTCACCCGCTTTAGCCTAGTCTCATACAATACTAAAATACTTTAGCGCTTAAAAGCGTCTAATTAATAAAGAATTTTATCGTGACATTTTCGATGTGTTCTATTATAATAAGTTTCAATATCAAAAATGTATCATACTTTCTTAAAACTATAACAGTTTTTACGTATGAACAGGATAAAAAAAGAAAGGGTGCTGTATTGTGAGTAATCAAGAGCTCGATCAATTACGTAAACAAGTAGACGAGATGAACTTAAAACTATTAGACACCATTAATGAACGTGCTAAACTAGTTCAAGAAATCGGTCGTGTCAAGGAGACTCAAGGAGTATACCGCTATGATCCTGTTCGTGAACGAGGAATGCTTGATCTGATTAAAGAAAATAATGATGGTCCATTCGAACATTCGACCATTGAACATATTTTTAAAGAAATCTTCAAAGCCGGTCTGGAACTACAGAAGGACGATCACCGGAAAGCCCTGCTGGTTTCCCGTAAAAAGAAACCGGAAGACACGATCGTCAATATCAATGGAGAAGCCATTGGAGATGGAAAGCCTCATTTCGTCTTCGGTCCATGTGCCGTTGAATCATACGAGCAAGTGGCAGAAGTCGCCAAAGCCGTCAAAGCAAAAGGATTGAAAATGCTCCGTGGCGGTGCGTTCAAACCAAGAACGTCGCCTTATGACTTCCAGGGTCTGGGGATTGAAGGCTTGAAAATCCTTAAAAAAGTGGCGGATGAATATGATTTGGCTGTCGTCAGTGAAATCGTGAATCCTGCTGATATCGAACATGCGGTGGAATACATTGATGTGATTCAAATCGGTGCAAGAAATATGCAAAACTTCGAATTATTAAAAGCAGCCGGTGCCGTTAAAAAGCCGGTATTGCTTAAACGTGGTTTAGCCGCAACGATCGATGAATTCATCAATGCTGCTGAATACATCATCTCTCAAGGGAACGGTGACATCATCCTTTGTGAGCGTGGAATCCGTACGTACGAGAAAGCAACTAGAAACACACTCGACATTTCAGCTGTACCAATTCTTAAGCAGGAGACGCATCTACCGGTATTCGTGGATGTAACGCACTCAACCGGACGCAGAGATCTGTTGCTTCCAACAGCGAAAGCGGCACTTGCCATCGGCGCAGATGGCGTCATGGCTGAGGTTCATCCCGATCCTGCCGTTGCCTTATCTGACTCCGCTCAGCAAATGGACCTTGACCAATTCGATCATTTCTACAAGGAAGTATTGAAGGGCAGAACGATAGAAGTATAATAAATGAAGGGCTGAATCCTTTTCAACGGGGATTCAGCCCTTTTTTAGTTTTGGAAAGCAGAGCATTGTATGGAAGGACGATAAGGATATCAGCGGAATTCGTATTTTATCAGCGATATTTTAGATATATCAGCGAAAATCCCGTTTTATCAGCGAAATCAAAAATATATCAGCGAAATCCCATTTTTACCTATTTCACCACATCAAAAATAAACCGACCGTACTCCTCCTCAATATGCTATAATAATCTTTTTGCACAAATGAAAAGGTGGTCATTGCAGTAATATCAAGACTATCGTATGATTATCTACATAATTGCAGATAAATAACCTATATAACACTAATGTGAACATAAATATGTGCATTTTTTAACAAACTATTGTAATCGCTTTTTTCTTTAGGTTTATTTGGTGTAGAATAAGGTAAATGAGTAGAAGAGTAAAGGAGTGTAAGCTATGAACGTGACAATATATGATGTAGCAAGAGAAGCAAATGTAAGTATGGCGACGGTTTCACGAGTGGTTAACGGAAATCCGAATGTCAAACCCGCAACAAGGAAGAAGGTATTAGAGGTCATCGATCGACTCGGCTACCGTCCGAATGCTGTAGCAAGAGGGCTTGCGAGCAAGAAAACGACGACGGTAGGGGTCATCATCCCTGATATCTCAAATATTTTCTATGCAGAACTCGCACGTGGGATAGAAGATATCGCCACAATGTATAAATACAATATCATCTTAAGTAACTCGGATCAGAATACTGAGAAGGAACTTCATTTATTGAATACGATGCTTGGGAAGCAAGTGGATGGCATCCTGTTCCTAGGCGGCCATATTTCAGAAGAGCATGTGCAGGAATTCGAACGTTCTCCGGTTCCAATCGTATTGGCTGGTGCCGTTGAAGAAACGAACAAGGTTCCGTCCGTGAACATTGATTATAAGGCGGCGTCCTTTGACGCGGTTTCTGACCTCCTTGAGAAGGGCCACAAGCGCATCGGCTTTGTAAGCGGTCCTTTCCACGATACGATCAACATGAAGTTCAAACTTGAAGGATACAGGGAAGCACTTGCCAAGGCAGGCGTCGAATACAGTGATGACCTGGTTGTAGAAGGTGAATACACGTATGATTCGGGACTTGAAGCATGGCAGAAGTTCTCTGAGCTATCGGACAAGCCGACAGCCATCTTCGTCGGGAATGATGAAACGGCCCTTGGTGTCGTCCATGGTGCTCAGGATCAGAACGTGTCCATCCCGGAAGAAGTGGAAGTCATCAGCTTTGATAACACACGACTTGCCCTGATGGTCAGACCTCAGCTGACGTCCGTCGTTCAACCTTTATACGATATCGGTGCAGTGGCGATGCGTTTATTGACGAAATACATGAACAAGGAAACGGTTGAAGAATCAACGGTTGTTCTTCCTCATCGACTTGAACACCGTAACTCAACAAAGTAAGGAGTTTGTCGATATAAAGGATAAAGACAAACAGAACTTATTTTGTAGGGAGAGTCAAAATGAAAAAGCTTGATGTTCTTACACCAATCGGGGTTGTAGTAGGGTTTCTATTCGTTGCATTCGCGATCATTTCGAATGCGGGAGTGACCGGATTCAGTTCCTTCATCGACCTTCCATCCATCTTCGTGGTGATCGGCGGATTGATCGCAGCCATGCTGGTCAGCTTTTCGATCAGGGAATTGAAACAGCTGGGGAAAGTGATGAGAGAATCCTTCAGGGATGTAGAATATGATCTTCATGACTTGATCCGGACGTTTGTGATCCTGTCAGAAAAGGCGAGGCGGGAAGGTCTCCTCTCACTTGAGGCAGAAGTGGAAGCGGTCGAGGATCCCTTTATCCGAAAAGGGGTCCTGCTCGCAGTCGATGGAATCGAGCAGGATGTGATCGTAGATATCATGAATGCTGAAATCATTGCGTTAGAAGAGCGGCACCGTAAAAATAAGAGTTTATTGGATAAGGCAGGGGAATATGCCCCTGCATGGGGGATGATCGGTACGCTGATCGGTCTCGTCCTGATGTTAAAGAATTTAAACGATCCTGCTTCACTTGGTCCCAATATGGCGATCGCTTTACTTACGACCCTGTATGGATCCCTGCTTGCGAATCTCGTTTTCCTGCCAATGGCCTCCAAGCTTGCGATGAAAACAGAGAAAGAAGTGTTTATGAAACAAATCGTGATCGAAGGTGTCATCGGGGTACAATCTGGTCAAAATCCGAAAATATTGGAAGAAAAATTAAGAGTGTTCTTATCCAACGAGGAATTACAGATGTATACAGACAGGAAACAAGAAGGGGCAGCATCAGATGAAGCGTAGGCGAAGACCGGCATCTCAGCCTCCGGGGGCTCCAAAATGGATGGTTACGTTTTCTGATCTCATTACTCTTATTCTTGTATTCTTTATTCTATTATTCTCGATGTCACAGATCGATATTGTGAAATTCAGGACCATCGCGGATTCCTTTCAGCAGCGGCAGATTCTCGAATTCTATCCTTCTGTCATCCCTTTTGATCAACCGTCGGCAGAACCAGAAGTGAAATCTGGTGAAGGCAGAGAAGCGGAACAGGACCTGAATTCGTTACTGGCCGATATTCAGAGCTATTTGAGCGAAAACAAATTGACTGATGTCGTGGTGGCGACCAGGTCTGAGCGGGGAGTCGTGCTGGTCCTTCAGGAACAAGCACTGTTTGCTTCAGGTGAAGCGACAGTCCTTCCGGATGCCTATCCGTTTTTGGACAAGGTCGGCGTGCTGTTATCCGAAATCCCGAACTTTGTAAAGGTGGAGGGGCATACAGATAACCGCCCGATCAATACATATCGTTTCCCGTCAAACTGGGAGCTCTCGTCGGCAAGGGCGAGCAGTGTGGTGCGTTACTTGATCACAACCGAAGATCTCGATCCGAAGCGATTCATCGCCGTCGGATACGGGGATACGCGTCCGGTCGCACCTAATGATAAAGTGGAGAACCTTCAGAAAAACAGGCGGGTCGAAGTGATCATCACAGATCCAGCGTATGAGGAACAATAGACGTACAGGAAAAAAAGAAAACAGGCTTCCACCTTTAAAGGTCGGAAGCCTGTTTTTTTGTATAGATTATTTCTTGTCGTTTTTCACCCGGTTTTTACCGATTCCTCTTAAAATATAGATGATGATTGTAATCGTACGCTGAACGGCCGGGTCCCCTAAGGCGCGGAACAGTCCGAAAATCCCGGTTCTCTTGGTCGGCGGCCTTTCTTTTCCTATATTCAGATTTCGCGTATTCCGGACACTCAATGTTTCAATCCCTTCCAGATTCAAACTCCCCAGTAATTCAGTCATACGGGCCAGGTTATTAAGGATCGCCGCGTTCTGATCTTTATTGGCTTCTTTTGAGAAGTTATACAGGATGTCCTCCTGATGGTTTACCATGGCGCTGATTGTATCCAGGTTTCGATTTTCATCCATGTGCTTAATGATTCCGATGACCTTTAAAAGGGAATCTTTATTGTCAGCCAGTGCTTCTATCAATTCATTTAAGTTCTGCTCCTGAATTTTTTCTTTCGGAATCTCGAGAGGAATAATCTTATCAATGGATTTAGCCATTCGTATCAACCTCACTTCCCGGGAAGACGTAATCTTTTCGATCCCATTTTCTTTCTACTTCAGGTCCCATTTGCGGATTGCGTGTTGCCCAGCGATGATTATTATGGGGAATGGGCGATTTCCCTTTTTTCTCGAGGACTTCTACTTTGGCAGGAACCTCTTTATAAGCAGGTGTATCCGTGTCTTTATCCACATTGCTGCTCGTCAAATAGTTCACCGCATTTTTACCGTCACTGTTTAAGGTGATAAACAATTCCTTCTCGAACACTTCCTTCGTTACATGGACCCTGCCGGTGCTCTCACCATTATCATTGGAAAGCTTGATGAGGGCCCCTTCTTCGATGTCAAGTTCCTTAGCCATTTTCTCAGATACTTCAAAGAATGGTTCGGGAACTTTGTTTCGGATGCCTCTCGTATGGGAGGTCATATTTCCTTCATGGAAATGTTCAAGAACCCGACCGTTATTCACATGATAATCGTATCCTTTTTGTGCAGGATAATTGTATTCATATTGGAGCGGATAGAATCGGGCTTTTCCGTCATCGAAATGGAATCCGTCCGTGTAAAGGAGAGGTGTATCCGTCCCATCCTCCTGCACAGGCCATTGCAGACTGTTGAATCCTTCCAATCTGTCGTAGGAAACCCCTGCAATCAATGGAGTGAGTGAAGCGGCTTCATCCATGATGTCTGCCGGAGATTGATAACCCCAGCTAAATCCGAGTTTTTCAGCTATACCTGAATAAATCTCCCAGTCGGGTCTTGCTTCCCCCAATGGCTCGAGTGCTTGGTAAATACGCTGAATGCGTCGTTCTGTATTCGTGAAGGTTCCTTCCTTTTCGACACTTGGTACGGCAGGAAGCACCACGTCGGCATATTCGGCGGTCTTTGTAAGGAACAGATCCTGGACGACGAAGAACTCAAGCTTCTCAAATGCGTCTGTCACGTAATTGATGTTAGAGTCGACGATTCCCATATCCTCACCGGTGACATACAATCCTTTCAGGTTTCCTTCATGGATTTCCTCCACCATTTCATGGTTGTTCATACCGATATCTTTAGGAAGCTCTGCATTCCAGGCCTTTTCGAATTTTGCACGGATTTCTTCATCTTCAACACTCTGGTAGCCGGGGAAGGTATTGGGCATGCTACCGAAGTCGCTGGCTCCCTGGACGTTGTTATGACCACGGAGAGGGTAAGCGCCTGCCCCGGGTTTTCCATAGTTTCCTGTCACCAGCAGGAGGTTGGAGATGGCAGTGGATGTATCGGACCCGATTTGATGCTGGGTAACACCCATTGCCCAGCAAATGACCGTTGAACCTGCCCGGTGGATATTCTCTGCGACGGCTTTGAGATGTTCCTGGGAAATACCCGTTTTTTCCTCGGCATATTCCATTGTGAAAGGAGCAAGACTTTGATAAAACTCATCGAAATCATTCACCTTTTCATCGATGAACTCTTTATCATGCCAACCTTGATCAATGATGAATTTGGATAGGGCAGATAGCCATACGAGATCGGTCCCTGGATTTGGATGTAGGAAAAGATCGGCTCTCTGGGCCATTTCATGCTTTCGTAAGTCAGCCACAATCAATTTTTGTCCAAAGAGTTTGTGGGAACGTTTGATTTTGGAAGCGAGCACAGGATGGGCATCTGCTGTGTTTGTCCCGACAAGCATGACCAGGTCGGCATGCTCGATATCCTTCATAGAACCTGCATCTCCTCCGTATCCGACGGTCCTGAATAACCCTTTGGTTGCGGGAGACTGACAATAGCGTGAACAATTATCCACGTTATTCGTTCCTATGACCTGCCTGGCTAACTTCTGCAGGAGATAGGACTCTTCATTGGTGGCCTTGGATGAAGCGATGAATCCGAGTGCGTCCGGTCCATTCTTTTCTTTGATTTCCTTGAATTTCTCTGCCACATACTGGAGGGCTTCTTCCCATTCGACTTCTTTGAAATGATCACCCTCGCGGATCAACGGACGGGTGAGACGTTTGTCGCTGTTCACATGGCCGTACCCAAATTTTCCTTTCACACAGGAGGCGATCCCATTAGCCGGCGCTTCTTCTGTAGGCGACATCTTTAAAATATCCCTTCCTTTTGTCCACACATTGAAGCTGCAGCCTACGCCGCAATACGTACATACGGTTTTGGTTTTCTTGATTTGATCATCCCTCATCTGGGCTTCTGAATCAGAAACGGCGAAAAGGGGGCCGTAGCCTGTTTCCACATTTTTCGTGATATCTATCATCGATCTCAAGAGGCTCGTATTATAGCCCGTCATATAACCCGCTTTTCCGAGCATATCGTTTTCCATGAGGGCATTACATGGACATACCGTCACGCATTGGCCGCAGCTGACACAGGAGGACTGATCGATCGGAACATCCTGATCCCAAATGACACGGGGATTTTTACGTTCCCAGTCAATGGACAGTGTTTCGTTGACCTGGATATCCTGGCAAGCTTCCACGCATTTACCGCATAGGATGCATTGATCCGGATCATACCGATAGAACTGACCGGAGAAATCTTTCTCATAAGGCTTCGGTTCAAACGGTTTCATTTGATGTTCGAGCCCCATCATAGCCACTGTATTATGAAGGGTGCAGTCCCCATTGTTTTTCTCACAGACCGTACAGTATAGCTCGTGGTTTTCGAGAATGGTGTCCATCGCTTTGAATCTGGCCTCTTTCACATGGGAAAGCTCCGTCTGAATATCCATTGCTTCCTGAAGCGGTGTCCCACAGGCTCTCCTTAATTCCCCATTAATGGAGACAATGCATGTATCACAGGTTTCGATGGCACCGAGACTTTCCTGATAACAAACCTGTGGAATTTCCACCTTATTCAGATTAAGAAATTCAAGGACAGACATACCTGGTTCTGCCTCATATTGAATGCCATTGATGAATACGGTTACCTTTCCTTCCATTAAAAAAACTCCCCCTCTTGATCGATTTACGTGTTTTCCTACATATGTAGCTCTGTACCGGTGATCCTTTCAGGGTGTGTATAGATATTCATCCTGTCACCCCTGATAAATCCGACGGCCGTGATCCCCAGGTCATCTGCGAGTTCCAATGCAAGATTGGTCGGTGCCGACTTGGACAGCAGGATGGCGATTCCCATCTTGGAAATCTTCAGCAGTACCTCAGAAGAGATCCTCCCGCTGAACGCAATGACCTTATCCTTGACGGGAATGTGATTTATGAGGCAATACCCATAGAGCTTATCCAGTGCGTTATGTCTTCCGATATCCTGATAGCATTGGATGATGCCTGTTGTGCTGCAAATCGCTGCATTGTGCATTCCCCCTGTCCTGTGAAAATCGCGGGAATGCTCCTGCAGCTCTTGCATGTGGTGAATGGCCATGACAGCGGTAAGTTCCGTATTGGCCGTAACCGTTTTAGCCGTGAGCATATCGTTCGTGAAATAAAATTGTCTGCTTTTCCCGCAGCAGGAACCGATAAATCGTTTCGAGGTATTCCTGGCCCTGTCTTCCGGCAGCTTATCGATTTGTACATAGGCGAACCCTTTATCCTGATCGATGGAGAAACGGGTGATTTCGTTGAAGCGCCGAATGATCCCCTCTGAAGCCAGAAAGCCAACCACCAATTCCTCCAGGTTGGAAGGAGAACAGACCATCGTCGCCCATTCTTCCCCATTCAAATGAACGGTAAGCGGGAATTCAGCCGCCACCTCATCCTCTTCATCAAAAAAGGCTCCATTTCCATATTTGCGGACAGTACGGGTTAGAATACTTTTATCCTCCAACAGCATATCCTCCCCTTTATGAAACTATCATCATATCGTGTTTTCCCTATTAAGTAAGAAAGGAAAACATGAAATGTTTAAAAAAATGAAAAAATAGTTCCTTCATTTGATATAAACCGTATAAACGGTGTGATGTCGGTAAAAAGAGAGATTGATAGAAACTTATAATTATATATAGGAATATAAATGGTCACTTTAGGGTAAAAGATAATGTTTCTATAATTTTTAAGAATGCTCTGAAAAATAGAGTTCGGGGAAGGGATGCCAATCCTTCACTTGAAACGAACAGAGTTTAAAAGGGGCGGAAGCAGGATGAGTGACAGATATTCCCGACAAATGTTGTTCAAACCGATAGGAGAATCCGGGCAGGGAAAAATAGCTGAAAAGCATGTCGTCGTGATTGGGGCGGGGGCGTTGGGATCTGCCAATGCAGAATCCCTTGTCAGGGCGGGTGTAGGTAGATTGACAATCATTGACCGCGATTATGTGGAGATGAGCAACCTTCACCGTCAACAGTTATATACAGAGAGCGATGCCATGGAGGGGTTACCTAAAGCGATCGCCGCCAAAAGCCGATTAGAAAAGATTCATTCAGGAGTACATATCGCCGCCTGCGTGGCAGAAGCTGACGCAGAGTGGTTGTCGGAAATCGCCAGGGATGCGGATCTGTTGTTGGATTGTACGGATAACTTTGATATTCGATTGATCATAAATGACATCTCTCTTAAATATCACGTTCCGTGGATATATGGATCCTGTGTCGGGAGCACAGGGATGAGCTATACGATCCTTCCGGGAAAGACGCCATGCTTGAATTGTCTCACGGGATCCGTTCCGATGTCGGGGGGGACGTGTGATTCTTCCGGCATCATCGCTCCTGCGGTGCAAATGGTAGCGGCCTATCAAACGACGGAAGCACTGAAGCTTTTAGTGGACGATTACGACTCATTGAGAAGCGGGCTGGTCACCTTCGATCTGTGGGGCAATCAATCCTTTACGATGAATGTATCAAAGGCGAAAAGAGAGGAGTGCCCTTCCTGTGGTGAAAATCCTGTTTATCCATATTTACAGTTCGACAACCGGATAAAGACAACGGTTCTTTGTGGAAGGGATACAGTGCAGATCAGGTCGCCCCATCACCCACACTCTTTACATGAACTGGAACGAAACTTAGAGGGGTTAGGGGAAATGAAGCGGAATCCCTATTTACTTTCATTTCATTATGAGCCGTACAGGATCGTGTTCTTCCATGATGGCCGGACATTCATCCACGGAACCAATGATATGAACGAAGCTAAAAAGATTTATCATCGCTTAATCGGATAGGAGGGAGCAGATGTTGGAACGTCGAACGCCCGTGAAGGTAGAAGAAGCCATAGAATGTCTCCTGAAGTATAAAAAGAGAGGCACAATCGAAACCGTTGAAATCGAAAAGGCATCCGGAAGAATCCTTGGGGAAAATCTATTTGCCGATCATGATGTCCCTCTATTTGACCGCTCCCCATATGATGGATTTGCCATAAGAGCCGAAGATACGGTGGATGCGTCGAGGGAAAATCCTGTTAAGTTGGAAGTGGTTTCTGAAATAGGGGCAGGAAGTGTATACGATCAACAACTAAAAGAAAACCAGGCTGTCAGGATCATGACAGGTGCACCGATTCCCGAAGGAGCGACCGCAGTGGTCATGCTTGAATTGGTGAAGAACTTGGACGAAAACGGAAGAGCATACATGACTATAAACCGGCCGTATAAGGAAGGGGACAATATTTCCTTCCGCGGGGAGGATACGAAAAAGGGGACGATCCTTGCTGAAAAAGGAACGTTCATCAATCCCGGGATCGTGGCGCTCCTGGCCACATTCGGCTATAAGGAAGTACCTGTCAGCAGGAAACCGAAAGTAGGGGTCCTGGCGACTGGGAGTGAATTGCTTGAAATAGATGAATCACTCGTACCCGGCAAGATCCGGAACAGTAATTCCTATATGGTTCTCTCCCAGATTGAACGGGCAGGAGGCGAAGGGATCTTCCTGGGGCAATTGAGCGATGACTTTGACTTGTGCTTCCGACACGTGGAAAAAGCCCTTCAACAGGTGGATTTCCTGATCACGACAGGCGGTGTATCCGTAGGCGATTATGATTACCTTCCGGATATTTATCGTAAGCTTGAAGCCAATGTGCTGTTCAATAAAGTGGGAATGCGTCCTGGAAGTGTCACAACGGTAGCAGAGAAGGATGGAAAGCTCCTATTCGGGTTATCCGGCAATCCATCTGCCTGTTATGTAGGTTTTGAATTATTCGTCCGACCGGTCATTCGATTTTATTTACAGTGCCCCCACCTTTTTGTCAGAAGTGAAGAAGCCGTTCTCGGTAAAGATTTTCCCAAGCCGAATCCCTTTACCCGGTTTGTCAGGGGTGAAATGACGTATTCAGGCGGAAACGTGTTTGCCGCACCTACAGGTCTGGATAAATCAGGGGTCGTTTCCTCCCTGGCATCTGCCAATGTCCTTATTGTCCTTCCGGGTGGAACAAGGGGATATAAGCAGGGGATGCGGGTTCAGGTCCTGCTGCTGGACGATCAGCAGGGCAGTGATCAGTTCGGGAATCCTTTTCAGAAAAAGGAATCAAGTGAAGAAAGGATGCAGCTCCGTGAATGATGATTTATTTGTGATAACAGACGCTCCTATTCATCCAGAAGAAGTTTCTGCGAAAGTGGAAAGCCGGGACGCCGGAGCCGTGACCATTTTTTGCGGCACCGTCAGGGAATGGACGAAAGGAAGAAGAACCCTCTATTTGGAGTACCAGGCATATGAATCTATGGCTGTAAAGAAACTTGCAGAAATCGGGGGGCAGGTCCAAGACAAATGGCCGGCTGCCAAGGTAGCGATCACACACCGGGTGGGAAGGCTCGAAATATCCGATCTCGCAGTGGTCATTGCCGTATCATCCCCCCACAGGAAAGCGGCATATGAAGCCAATGAATACGTGATTGAACAGATAAAGAAAGTCGTCCCGATCTGGAAGAAAGAGCACTGGGAAGATGGGGAACAGTGGATAGGAGATCAACTCGGCCAGGTGGAATATCCTGACGGGAAACCGATGAAAGGAAGTGGAAGGAATGATTAAAGTATTCCTTTTTGCCCATCTGCAGGAACGGGCAGGTCGACAAGAGGTGACGATCGATAAGGGGGAACTCACCGTGAAAGAGTTAAAGGAAAGGCTGATGGACGAGTATCATCTTCCCCTGGATGGCGTCATGATTGCCGTCAATGAACAATACTCCCTGGAAGATGAAGTAATTTCATCAGGAGACGCTGTTGCCCTCATTCCCCCAGTCAGCGGGGGATAATGGACAACGAAAGATAAAGATATGAAAGGGGACGATCCATTGCTAGCAGAACATCGGAAGTCATCAGCTAAAGTAATCTCATGTAAAGTGTTGACAGTAAGCGATACAAGAACAATAGATACAGATAAAAGCGGAAAGCTGCTGAAGGAACTTCTCCACCAATCAGGACATGCAGTCGCTGAATATGAAATCGTAAAAGATGATATCAGCCTCATCACGGCCGAACTGGAAAAAGCAATACATAATCAAGATATACAGGCGGTTCTATTAAATGGTGGAACCGGTATAAGCAAAAGGGATGTAACGATAGAAGCGGTAAAACCTTTATTGGATAAAGAATTGGTAGGCTTTGGTGAACTGTTCCGATTCCTGAGCTACCGGGATGATATAGGGTCTGCCGCCATCCTATCAAGGGCGATTGCAGGGGTATCGGGTGACACGGTCATCTTTTCCATGCCGGGTTCATCGGGGGCTGTGAAACTTGCGATGGAACAATTGATCATTCCCGAAATAGGTCATATAGCAAATGAATTGACAAAGGATTCGAGGTAGAAGGAACACATGATGAGAAAAGGGATATGGATCATCATCACCACAATACTCTTCGTAACCGGCTGTTCTCCTGAAGACCGGGACAAGGTCACCCTGACCATTTCGGCAGCGGCCAGTCTGAAGGATAGTATGATGGAAGTGAAAAAGGATTTTGAAAAGCAGCATCCCACCATTCAGGTCGTCTTTAACTTTGGAGGGACCGGGTCATTAAGAAAACAGGTGGAACAGGGGGCACCGAGTGATGTGTTCCTTTCTGCATCAAAAAAGGATTACGAGAGATTGGTAGACCGGGCATTGATTGACCCAAGTCTTGGAGGGTCGTTCTTAACAAACCGGTTAGTGATCATCGCACCTGTTTCCAGCAGTGGTCGGAGTCTTGATGACCTTTCCCGCTCAAAGGATAAGCTTGCCATAGGGAACCCGGCATTCGTACCGGCGGGAAACTATGCGAAACAGGCACTTATGGGAATGGATAAATGGAATATGGTCAAGGATCAGCTGGTATTGGCCAAAGATGTTAGAGGGGTGCTTACACTGGTAGAGAATCAGTCTGTTTCGTTCGGGATTGTCTATGCCAGTGATTTGACCGTAAGCGAAAAGGTGAAATCCATTCAGGAGATCGACCCTTCCTATCATTCAAAGATCGGTTACTACGCCGGAGTATTGACAAGCAGCAAGCATCCTAAAGAAGCAGCCGCTTTCTATAAATTTGTCATCAGTGATAAAAGAAAAGCGACGTTTGAAAGATTTGGATTTTCGAAAGGGTAATTTGTGAATAAAAGTAGGTGGACATTCAGATGGAATCATTTTGGTTCCCTATCAAGCTTTCCCTTTTGGTCGCAGCATCAGCAACTATTTTTACGTTCATTGTTTCTGTAGCACTTTCTCATACGTTCTCCCGGATCAATTTTCGGGGCAAGACCGTTTTGGAAACCCTGTTCATGCTGCCGCTGGTATTACCCCCGTCGGTCGTTGGGTTTATCCTTCTCATAGTGTTTGGGATCAATAGTCCAATAGGGAGAGCTATAGAAAAAGTAATGGGAGAAACGATTTTGTTTACACCATATGCCGCCATCGTGGCCGCTGTCGTGGTGGCGTTCCCTTTGATGTATCAATCAGCCAAAGCGGGATTTCTCGGCATAGATGAAGATATCGAGGATGCATCACGGGTGGATGGGGCTTCAGAGAGGAAGACACTCATGTACGTTTCGATCCCGCTTGCAAGCAGATCCCTGCTGACCGGGTCGGTACTCAGTTTCACAAGGGCATTGGGGGAATTTGGTGCCACTTTACTGTTTGCAGGGAACATCCCTGGAAAAACCCAGACCATCTCAACGGCCATCTACGTTGCCATTGAATCCGGGGAAGACGGTGTAGCTTGGAAATATGTCGGGATAAGCATTGCCCTTTCCTTTCTCTTCCTGTTATTGGTGAACCGAATCAACGACCGGCCTTGAAAATCGAAGGCCGGAAGATTCATGGGGATGGCGTGTCACAGATGATCCCGGTTGAAATCACCATTTTTCCCGCCCGATTTATGCAATAAGTAGGTTTGTCCGATGATCATCCCTTTATCTACAGACTTACACATATCATACACACAAAGGGCTGTTGCCGTAGCGGCAGTCAAGGCTTCCATCTCCACTCCGGTGCTCCCTTTCGTTTTGACTTCTGCCGTAATATGTAACTCATAAGCGGCATCATTCATCTCTTTCCAATTAAAAGAGATATTGACACTGCTAATGGGAATGGGATGGCACATCGGGATAATGGCAGATGTTTGTTTTGCCGCCATGATACCGGCAACCTGTGCCACGCCAAGGACATCGCCTTTTTTGAAATCATGATGGACGATCTTTTGATGAATTTCCTGATTGACTTGAATCGAAGAGTGAGCAATGGCATTCCGGACGGTTTCCTCTTTACCGGATATATCAACCATCTTCGCTCTGCCCTCTTCATTAAAATGAGTAAAGTTAGACATTGTGTTCACCTCTGTTTTTAGTGTAATCGTAATGGATAGGAAAGTAAATTGCCCACTCCTGGAACAGGGATTTAATAAATGACAGAGAGGTGATGCGTGTGTTCAAGGGTGTCCCGGTCATACAGGTGGTTGGATATAAGAATAGCGGGAAGACTTCCCTGGTGTGCCGCATGATCGAATGGGCGACTTCATCAGGGGTTTCGGTCTCTTCGTGTAAGCATCATGGTCACGGCGGTACGCCCGATGTGGTTGAAGACACAGATAGTTTTTTTCACCAGAGGGCTGGAGCGAAGATATCAAGTGTAGAAGGAGATGGCATGCTTCAGCTGTCCATTTCAAAACCGGATTGGCAGCTTGATGATATTCTCTCAATCTATTCTTATATGAAAACGGAACTGATCATAGTAGAAGGATACAAAAGGGAACGATATCCCAAGATTGTTCTTCTCCGGCATCAGGGGGATCATCGACTCTTTCAGGAAATCGAGAATGTGATGGCGGTGATCGCCCCTTTCCCGATTGAAGGGCAGAAGGAGAAGATCGCTTATTTTTCACCTGACGGGATGAAGGAATTTGAAGAGTGGTATCTTTCATGGGTTCAGTCATCTTTGAAAAAGGAAAGAGGTGCGGAGGATGCGTGAAGTCAAAATAGCCGGAGTCATTGTGGCAGGTGGACAATCCAGGCGGTTCGGAAGCGATAAAGCTTTCTCACTCTACAAAGGAAAGCCGTTCTTTCAACACTCTCTTCAGGCCGTTTCTTCATTTGCTGATGAGGTGATCATTGTAACGAGCAGAACGTTATTTCCCCGATTCAATGCTTTGGCAAAGGTAAAGGTAGTGGAGGATATGGAAGAATTCAAAGGCTGTGGACCCCTGGCTGGAATCTACACGGCCATGAATGAATACCAAGCGGAATGGTATGCCGTCCTCCCTGTCGATGTACCGCTTGTGACGAGTAGTTTAGTGGACTGCCTGGTAAGTAAAATAGATGGAAAGTACGATGCAATTGTGCCGGTCATCGGTGGTAAGCTTCAGCCTCTATTGGCCCTGTACCGGGATTCTGTCAGGGAAAGAATCTATGACCAGCTCGTTAGTGAAGAGTACAAAATGGGTACTATACTTAAAGGACTCTCTGTCCTATATCTGACAGAAGAGGAAATAGGAGAAAGCGAAGCCTTTCATAATATCAATACGAAGCAAGATTACGACACTAATATTAAATGAAAGTATGAAATATGTAACTGGAGTGAGCCCTGCATGGAACATATCAAAGACAAGAGAACTCGAACCCTTCGTGATTTGAGGATTTCTGTAACGGATCGATGTAATTTCCGGTGCAGGTATTGCATGCCGAAAGAAATTTTTGGTGCAGATTATCCCTTTTTAGAAAGAGAAGAGATTCTTTCATTTGAGGAGATCACTCGTTTAGCCGGCATTTTTTCTGAGTTTGGTGTGGAAAAAATCCGGCTCACGGGAGGAGAACCGTTGCTTAGACGAAATCTGCCGGTACTGATTGAAAGCTTATATAACGTGTCAGGGATAAAGGATATCGCCTTGACGACAAACGGGGTATTCCTGCCGAAGCATGCAAAGGCATTGAAACAAGCCGGCCTGACAAGAGTGAATGTAAGTCTGGATTCCTTGAATGATGAGGTATTTATGAAGATCAATGATGTGGGCAGGGGAGTGAAGCCTGTATTAGATGGAATTCGCGCTGCACAAGGGGAAGGTCTTGAAGTGAAAGTGAATATGGTCGTGAAAAAAGGTCTTAGCGATAATGAGATCATGCCCATGGTCCACTATTTCAAACGAGAAGGGATCACTCTCAGGTTCATCGAGTTTATGGATGTCGGAACCACAAATGGCTGGAATTATAAAGATGTCATCAGCAAGAAGGAAATCCATGATCTCATAAACAGTCACTATCCGTTGGAACCCGTCGAGCCAGGTTACGTCGGAGAGGTGGCAAAAAGGTATCGGTATAGCGGGACCGATACGGAGGTAGGATTCATTTCCTCCGTGACCGAAAGTTTTTGTACGAGCTGCAACCGGGCACGGGTATCCACAGATGGAAAGCTGTTCACTTGTCTATTTGCCCAAAGCGGATTCGACTTGAAGTCCATGATACGGGGTAATGCTTCAGATGATGAATTGAAAGAAGCGATCAGAGGCGTTTGGGAAAAACGGGATGATCGTTATTCTGAAATAAGAACGGAAGAAAGCCAGGCATCCCGGAAAATTGAGATGTCCTATATTGGAGGATAAATGAAAAAGCAAGGATTTCTCATCCCAGAGAAATCCTTGCTTTTTTTATACGGGTCAACGTGATTACTGATAGTTGACGACTGCCGGACTCGGATCCATTTTCAGCACCTCTTCGGGTGTAAGGACAGGGAAATCCTTCTCATAGAAGACTTTGAAGGCACCATACTGGGTCGGTTCATCCCGGACGTATCTGCCATACAATGCCTGCTTATCCGCGGCTGCTCCCCAGCCATCGAAGTTGATGGCGACTTCAACGTTTTCAGTCGGTTTGATTGCATCTTTGTTCGTCAGCACGGGACCGGTGAATTGGTGGACGAGGACCAGTTTATCCGGGAGGTTATTTTCTTCCGCCATCGCCCCTATATACTCGATGGCCTCCTGGATGTCGCGGCCATCGACTTCACCGAGATCCTCTCCTGGTTTTTCCCCTTCCGCTACGTGGAATTCCGTATCAATGGCGAGGTGAACATTCGGGCGCTTAAGCCACTTTTCAACCATCTTCACCTGATTCATCACCGTATCCGTTCCGAGTTGGATATCGAGCAGTACGAGAGCATCATGCTTCTCGGCAAGCTTCACATACGTTTCGATATTCTCCTCAGACGTCATCTGGACATAGTCACCGTCTGGACCGGGCGCATTTTGGGCCATGGTGGTAATCAATTCAATCGTCGGGACCGCTGGACGGTCCGGATCGAGATCAGAATAGACCTGGGTTTGTTCTTTCAGTTTCTTTATGTATTCTTCTGGTTCGTATTTTCCGAGAATCCCCATATGTTTCGATGCCGGAGTTCCGTAGTAGGTTACGAGACGATGATTCTTTAATGGTCCGTCCGATGGGTCTTCCACACCGTTAGCAAGCGTCTCACCCAAAGGTACCGTACGCTGAGGTTTTTCCTTTTGCCCCTCCTGATCGGTCTCTGTTTCTTCGGCCGGTGTTTCTTCAGCGAGGCTTTCCTTCAGGGACACTGCATCCTTAGCCGGTTCCAACGGTTTGAAAGGAGGCTGACTCTCTTCCTTCTTTTCTGCCATCTTGTCTTCTTTCGGTTTTTTTTCCGCCTTGTCTTGTTCCGAAGCGGTTTCTTTCTTTTCATGTTCTTTTGTTGCAGTGGGGGAGGAACAGGCTCCCAGTGCAAGTGTTGCGGTTAACATTATCGGCAAATATTTATTCATTGCCTCACACATCCTTTTTCTTAGAAGATTATGGAGGAGTTTAACACATTTTCCTTTACAAGAAAGCTATGTAAACAAATTGATAGAAAGATTTAATCAGAAAAGCGCCAAACCCTGGCATATGTTTCGGGGCTCGGCACTTATTCTATCATTCTATCATCTCTACTGTACATTTGTTAGTCTTGCATTACATCGATGGTTTGTGTTTCAGCTGCTGCCGAATGGAATAAAGGGCTTTTTCAACGGTTTGTTTGTTCTTTTCCGTGATTTCTCCTTTTCGCGGTATCGGCTTATAGATATTGGGTGCATCTGTCCATTCTGTCGGTAAGGTGACGCCTGCTTTTTCTTTCCATCGTTCGACCCATTTGGACGGAAAAGCGGAAGCGAGGTCCACCTGCCCCGTCATTTCCATCCAGATCATGCTCCAGGCACGGGGGACGACCCTCCAAATGTCATAGCCGCCTCCGCCGACGGCAATCCATTTTCCATCGCAATACTCGTGGGCAAGCTCATGGGCGATGCGGGGGATTTCCCGGTAGATGTTCATGGTTGCCGAAAGATGGGTGAGTGGATCATAGTAATGGGCATCCGCCCCGTTTTGGGTGAGGATCACGTCCGGTTTGAAAAATTCAATGACTTCCCTGAAGGACGTCTCATAAGCCTCGAGCCACGATTCATCCTCCGTGAAGGCGTCGAGGGGGATATTGAATGAATATCCATATCCTTTTCCGTGACCACGCTCATTGATATTGCCCGTTCCCGGGAAGAGATACCGGCCTGTTTCGTGAATCGACAGGGTGCAAACATCGGGATCATCGTAAAATGACCACTGGACCCCATCCCCATGATGGGCATCGGTATCCACGTACAATACCCTTGCCCCGTATTTTTCCTGTAAATAACGGATTGCCACCGAACTGTCATTATAAATGCAGAATCCAGAAGCCTTCCCCTTGAACCCGTGATGCAATCCGCCCCCCAAGTGAAGGGCATGCTTCGCTTTCCCGGTCATGACGCAGTCGACGGCCGTCAGCGTGCCGCCCACTAAATACGCACTAGCTTCATGCATACCTTGAAACATAGGGGTATCTTCTGTACCGATCCCGAACCCTTCTGCCTGATCTTGAGAAAGCTGGCCATTACTCGCTTGTCTGACAGCGTTTACATAGTTGGGATCATGATTAAGGAACAACTCTTCATCAGTAGCCATCCGCGGAGGGACGATGTCATCCGGTTGAAGAGCCTTCACTTCCTTTAAGAGGTCCATCGTCAGGGTGATCCGGGTCTGATTGAAGGGATGCTCATCAGAGAACCGGTACCCCAGCAGTTCATCTGAATAAATGAAGACAGCATCCTTTGTCATGATGAGATTCCCGGCATGTTTGGCCATAACACGTCATATCCTTCTTTCTTAAGATCACTGATCACGTTCATCGGGTTCATCGTCCGTACCCTGAATACAAGGATTTTAAAGGCTTCGTCTTTTTTGTCCGGGTAGACGAGGACACTTTGGATATTGGAATTATGCCGTCTGATGATGCCGGCCACTTCATAGAGGATGCCTGCTTTATGAGGGACCTTCACTTCAATCTGGGATCCGGGCTGATGTGCACCGGTCAATTGAATGAGGGTATACAGCAGATCGGTTTCCGTAATGATCCCGACGAGCTTCTTTTCCTTCAGTATGGGAAGGCAGCTGATATGATGCTCATAAAAGAGGGCAGCGACTTCTTCCACGAAATCCAGTGGATGCCCCGTAATCACGTCGGTCTTCATGATGTATTTAAGAGGCTTCTGCAGCTCGGACGTAACGGATCCGTCATGGAAGATGGAAGGTGTACCATCCTTCACGTCCCGGTCACTTACGATGCCGACGACTTCCATCTCGTCATTCGTGATCGGGATATGTTTGATTTTCTTTTCCCTCATTAAATTGATGGCCGATTCGATCGTATCGTCGGCTTTCAATGTTTCGATTTTCGTTTTCATTATCTCTTCTACAATCACGCTCTCCACCCCTTTTAGAAACAGTCACGTCAATACATAAAACGATTCATAAATCGAAGCTGGTCAAATTGCTGAATGGAATCTGAATCCACCCGTTTGCCGATTCTCGCCATTAAGCAGTTGGCCGGATGGGAACTGATTTCAGGATCATCCGTTGCGTAGTATTCCAATCCGCCGGCGTTCATCATTTTCTCCATCACTTTCCGGTATTCCCATACATTAAGGCCCGTCCCTTTAAGGTCCCAGTGCCAATAGTATTCTGTCGTAATGACGATATAATCTTCCATATGATCATCCATCATGGATACTTTCAATAGATTTTTCCCGACGGCCGCCCCGCGGAATTTTGGGATGACCTCGATGGCCCCAAGCTCGATCAGGTTCTTCATCTTCCCCTGTGACCACCGTTCGAGGGGATCAGGGTATAAATATGTAACGTACCCGACGATTGTATGATTGTCCCTGGCAATCAAGATGCGCCCTTCCGGTAAACCGGCGATCTCGACAAGGGCTTTGTGCTGCTGGGCCGGGGGTCTGAAAGCGACCAGGTCCTCATGGAAATCAAGGCGTGATAACTCTTCTGCAGAAATCGGACCTTCAATAATGATATTTCCTTTTGTTGTCTTTAACTCTGTTGCATTATAGGTTTTTTTCAATTTCATCTGGACACCACCTAAAGATATTCCTCCCTTCCATTATACATGAAATTAAAAACGAGAGAGCGCTTTCACAAAAAATTCAGACGTTTAGATTCGGATTGTTATTCTGAAATACCTATTAATGACAAGGTTTAGAGGGGTTATTGAATCAGAATCCAGTGGATATACTCCATGGCAGATTTTTTAAAAAATTGAGAAAATATTCGTTTTATACTATAATAAGATTGTAATTTCTTACATAAGGGGGATACGGTATATGAAAGTGGAAGCGCTACCAGTGACAAAGGGAAACTATAATCTTGAAAACTATGAAAATACGTATGATTCATTCGATTGGAAAGAGGTCGAGAAGGAATTTTCATGGGCGGAAACAGGTCGCGTCAATCTTGCTCACGAAGCGATTGACCGGCATGCAGTGTCTTTCAGGAAGAATAAGGTCGCTCTTTATTACCGAGATGCAGAACGTGATGAAAAATATACGTACTCTGATATGAAGAAGATGTCGAACAAAGCAGGAAATGTATTGAAACGGTTTGGGGATGTGGAAAAAGGTGACCGTGTCTTCATCTTCATGCCAAGATCACCGGAGTTATATTTCTCCGTACTGGGTGCGATCAAACTCGGAGCCATCGTGGGACCGCTATTTGAAGCATTCATGGAAGGAGCTGTCCGGGATCGCCTGGAGGATAGCGAAGCAAAGGTTCTCATCACCACTCCCGAGCTATTGAAGAGGGTTCCTGTAAGTGAACTGCCGAATCTGAAGCATGTCTTCCTTGTTGGGGAAGAGGTGGAGGAGGATGATGTTCATGTGGACTTTATGGCTAAATTTGCTGAAGCAAGCGATAAGCTCCAAGTGGAATGGGTGGACCGGAACGATGGTCTCATCCTTCACTATACGTCCGGTTCCACCGGAAAACCTAAAGGGGTCCTTCACGTCCATAACGCGATGATCCAGCATTACCAAACGTCTAAGTGGGTATTGGATCTACAGGAAGAAGACGTGTATTGGTGCACAGCGGATCCAGGCTGGGTCACAGGTACTTCTTATGGAATCTTCGGCCCTTGGCTGACTGGCGCCTCCAATGTCATTGTCGGGGGACGTTTCAAGCCGGAGAACTGGTATAAAACAATTGAAGACTATGGTGTGACGGTCTGGTACAGTGCACCGACTGCCTTCCGGATGCTGATGGGTGCAGGGGATGAAGTCGTGAAGCAATTCGACCTGAGCTCCCTGCGTCATATCCTGAGCGTTGGGGAACCTTTAAATCCCGAGGTCGTCCGTTGGGGGATGAAGGTATTCAACCTGCGCATCCATGATACGTGGTGGATGACGGAAACGGGCGGACAGCTGATCTGTAATTATCCAAGCATGGAGATCAAACCGGGCTCCATGGGGAAACCATTCCCTGGCATCAAAGCCGCAATCGTCGATGACCAAGGAAATGAAGTACCACCTTACCGGATGGGGAACCTGGCCATCAAAAAAGGCTGGCCATCGATGATGAATCAGATCTGGAACAACCCACAGAAGTATGAATCATACTTCATGCCTGGCGATTGGTATGTATCAGGGGATTCCGCTTACATGGACGAAGACGGATACTTCTGGTTCCAGGGCCGGATCGATGATGTCATCATGACATCTGGAGAAAGGGTAGGTCCTTTCGAGGTGGAAAGCAAGCTCGTTGAACATCCGGCTGTCGCAGAAGCTGGTGTCATCGGGAAGCCCGATCCTGTCCGCGGTGAAGTCATCAAAGCATTCATCGCCCTTCGTGACGGATACGAAGTAACGGACGAGTTGAAAGAAGAGATTCGCCAATTCGTGAAAAAAGGACTCGCTGCCCACGCGGCACCGAGGGAAATCGAATTCCGCGACAAGCTTCCGAAAACTCGAAGCGGAAAAATCATGCGCCGCGTATTGAAGGCATGGGAGTTAGACCTGCCGACAGGTGATTTGAGTACGATGGAAGACTGATAGATGTGTTGGATGGACCCCTGCTCTTTGTGAGTGGGGGTTTTTTTGTGGGGTGAGTATTTTGGGGGGACGAAGTAATCAGGTGTGGCGAAATTTGTCGTTTTATGCAGACAGGCAGATAAAAATAAAAAATGGCAGATAACCATATAATCCGGCAGACAAATGACGAAAATGACAGATATATTCTCAAAATGGCACGAATCAAGACATCTGTCCATCATCACACAAAAAAAGAGGGAGACGTCACATCGACGTTTCCCTCTTTTCAATCAATCATCAGTTCTGCGCTGGTGGTGGATCCGGTTCTGTAGGTGGTTCGGTTCCTCCACCGTCACCACCGCCGTCTCCGCCTCCATTGCCGCCATCATCTGCAGGAGGTGGTGGCTCCGGCTTGTCCGGTTTATCGGGCTTTGGAGGTGGATCGGCTGGTTTATCACCAGGTGGTTTCGGATCTGTACCTGGTTTTTCAGGTTTCGGATCCGGTTTTGGTGCCGGTTGTCCGATCTGGACCGTGTTAGAACGGGCCGATTCTTTACCGGCGACATCGACGGCAACTACGTAGAAATCACCGTTTCCAACCGATACTGCTAAACTGGATCCGGACTTGACGCTTCCGACTTTTCCGCCGGATGTCCGGTATACTCTATATCCGACCACATCGCCGCTTGCGGATGGTGTCCATGTGATTTTGTTCCCGTTTCCGCTCGCATTGACGGTTCCAGGAGCTGCCCCGTCATCGGAAATCTTGTTCTCCGCGATGAGGACGTTTTTAAATCGTTCGTCTCCATCCGGGATCAGTTTGTCCGGATTTCCAGGCACTGCACCGAAGATGTTTTTCACAAAGTCAGGGTTCAGGATGACACCCGGCTGTGAAAATTCTGCCGGCGTATTCGGCAATGCCAGGTATTTCTTTCCGTTCACCATGACGTAACGACTCATAAGTAAGCTGTCATCCGTTTTGGTAGGAACGTATTTTGCATTGAATAAATCACTTTTAACAAGTCCCGCCTGGCTGCATGCTTCAGATGGAAGCAGTCCCGAGATGGAACAGAAGGATCTTCTGACGACCCCTTCCGGCTGTTGGAACGATGCATCAGGATCGATCAGATCGGGCGCAAGGTCCCTGACATCATTCAGTAGATACGACCATAAGCGGATGTTACGCAAGCCGTAATGTCCGTACCGGGCACGGGATCCAGGAGTGTTCAGTGACGAAGGTGTGTCGTAGCCGAACCAGGTCCCAAATGTGATGCTCGGATTCGTTGCTACAAACCAGTGATCTTTGTATTCCTGACTCGTTCCGGATTTCCCGGCCCAGTCTGAATTAAAGTTCAGGAAGGTTTTCGCATAACGTCCCGTACCAAGGTTATGATCCAGGGTATCCCTCATCATATCGATCGCTAAATAAGCGGTTTGCGGACTGAAGACATCCACAGGTTCTGTCTTGTGTTCAAAGACGACATTGCCGTCCTTGTCGACGATCTTGTCAATCATGAAGGCATCGATGAATTTTCCTCCATTGGCAAAGGTGGTGTAGGCATTTACGTTTTCTTCGACCGTGACACCCGTCGTCGTTGCCCCGAGAGTAAGGGACAGGTTGTTGTCATATCTGCTTGAAAGGGATTCGAAGCCCATTTTCAATAGAAACTCTTTAAATGGATTTCGGTTGTAAATATTCGCATATGTTCTGACCGCTGGTAGATTCAATGATTCTGCCAGGGCGAATCTTGCAGGGAAGAGTCCGCGCTCCCTGAACGAATAGTTTTCCGGTTTCCAGCCATTGATGTTGACGCCCACATCGGGAATCGGTGATCCCGGTGAGATGTAGCCGTATTCGAGTGCTGGTCCGTAAGCGAGCAAAGGCTTCATGGTAGAGCCGTTTGATCTGTGTGATTGAGTGGCATGGTTGATTTGTTCCAATTTAAAATCCCGGCCGCCGATGAAGCTGATGATGCGGCCCGTTTTGTTCTCGATCATCACGGCGCCGACCTGAACCGGCTCCTCGATTTCTACTTCTTTCCCTGTGTCAGGGTCTTTTACCGTTCTGGTTTTGGTAGGACCGTACATGTCATACGCATCCTTTGTTTTTTGCATCTGGTCATAGATCTTCTTGTTGATGGTTGAATGGATTTCATACCCGCTTTGACGGACATTGCGGTCAGCAAGCGTCTGGTATTTGTCTTCAAGTTCATCATTGTTTTCAAGATCCTGTTCAGAATATCCATCTTTCTTGGCAAGCACATTTTTCATGATTTCCACTGCCCTGCTTTCGAGTTCGGCAGTAAGCCATGGGTATTGCTCTCGAGGTGATGGCTTTGGTTTCACGAAATCATTTGAGATGTCATAGGCAACGGCATCGTCATATTGCTTTTTCGTGATGTATCCTTCCCGGTGCATCCGGTAGAGGACCGTGTTTTTCCGGCTCATCCCGGCTTCGAGATTCTCTTTGATCTCCCCATTATTCTTGAATGGTGTGTAAGAGAAGGGAGCCTGTGGAAGTCCAGCAATGAAGGCTGACTGTGGCAGGGACAAATCCTTGGCGTCCACTCCGAAAATCCCTTTGGCAGCCGATTGGACACCTGCGATATTTTGGCCGGATGAGTTCCGTCCAAGAGTCGCTACATTCAGATACGCTTCCAGTATTTCATCTTTATCAAAAAATCTTTCCAGGCGAAGAGCGAGAAGGATCTCTTTCGCTTTTCTTTCAAATGATACTTCATTCGTGAGGATCTGATTTTTGATCAGCTGTTGAGTGAGTGTACTCCCGCCTGATTGGGTGGCTGAATTCGTGAATTCCTGTAGGACGGCGCGCATGATCGCTTTCGGCACGACACCGTTATGTTCGTTGAAGTACTCATCTTCTGTTGCAATGACGGCATGCTGCAGATCTTTCGAAATATCTTCAAGCTTCACTTCTTCCCGTTCCAGGTCAGTCCGAAGTTTCCCGAGATAGACATCGTCCGAGAAGTAAAGTCGAGAGGTTTCTTCGTAGTTGTAGATGTCCTTTTTCATTTGGTCATAAGGACGGATCGGTTCTTCCTTGACGAGTGAAGCGAAATAACCCGCTCCGACTCCTCCTGCAAATGCGAATCCCAATACAAAGAGGACGATCAGGATCAAAGACAGGTTCCAGAATACACCGTATGTAATTCTTGCTCGTTTTTGTAGTCTAGTATTTGAAAAGAACCTGATTGCAGGGTCTAATTTTTCACGTAATATGTTCCATTTTTCCTTCATATATCATTCCCCCCAGAACATTCCCATTATAGCATAATTACAGGAAGGCTGTCGTAAAAAGTCAAATAAAATGGTCTTTTATCATGCATTTAGTTGACTATTATTTTGGAATATGGTAAAAACCTAATATAGTGATTGTAATGATCATCCGTCATCAATCGGATTTTTGTACAAATAATACATGCAATGAGAGGAATAAGTAGTCTGCCTTCCCTGTTACGAAGAGAGTCAGTGGGTGCTGTGAACTGACACAAATGGCCGATGAATTACATCCTGGAGCTTTTGTCGTGAACCTTAGTAGCGGCAAACGGTGAGAGCCGTTATCTCTATGAGTGAAGGATGTTATTCCTTAATTTGGGTGGTACCGCGCGACAGCGTCCCTGCATATATGCAGGGACTTTTTTGTTGTTTGCACGTTGAAATTAAAGGAGGAAGAGAGATGGATTTATTAAAAGACTTGGAATGGCGTGGGATCACGTACCAGCAAACGGATGCTGAAGGCTTGAAGGACTTATTGAATAAAGAAAGCATTTCGATTTATTGCGGGATCGATCCGACAGCGGACAGTATGCATATCGGTCATCTGCTTCCTTTCTTGACGCTTCGCCGTTTCCAGAATCAAGGGCATCGTCCACTTGTACTGGTTGGAGGGGCGACAGGTTTGATCGGTGACCCGAGCGGTAAAAACGAAGAGCGTAAACTCCAGACGGTTGAAGCGATCCAGGGAAATGTAGCAAGCATTAAAGGACAGCTCCAAAGCATTTTTGACTTCGAAGGGGAAAACGGTGCCGTGATGGTGAATAACTATGACTGGATCGGTGCGATGGATGTCGTCACATTCCTTCGTGATTTCGGAAAGCATGTGGGTGTCAATTACATGCTGGCTAAAGATACGATCTCGTCCCGTCTGGAATCGGGTATTTCATTCACTGAATTTACGTATACGATCCTTCAGGCGATGGACTTCAATCACTTATATGACAACTACAATTGTAAACTGCAGATCGGTGGAAGTGACCAGTGGGGGAACATTACGACGGGCCTTGAACTGATCAGACGCACACATGAAGAAGAAACGAAGGCATTCGGCTTCACGATTCCACTTGTAACGAAAGCGGACGGAACGAAATTCGGTAAAACGGAAAGCGGGGCGGTATGGCTCGATCCGAAGAAAACGTCTCCTTACGAGTTCTACCAGTTCTGGATCAACGCAGCCGATGCGGATGTGGTGAAATACTTGAAGTACTTTACCTTCCTTTCTCATGAAGAAATCGACGCACTTGCTACTTCCGTTGAAACAGAACCTCATCTTCGCAAAGCACAAAAGACGTTAGCGGAAGAAATGACGAAGCTGATCCACGGAGAAGAGGCCCTTGATCAGGCGATCCGTATCACTCAAGCGTTATTCAGTGGTGACATCAAATCATTATCAGCTTCTGAAATACTGGAAGGCTTCAAAGATGTCCCATCTTTCGAACAGGCAAAAGGAGAAGAAATCGGATTGATCGATCTCCTCGTTAATGCGAAAATCTCGCCATCCAAACGTCAGGCTCGAGAAGATGTCGGAAACGGTGCGATTTACATCAACGGTGAGCGTATCACGGATCTTCAGCATGTGATGGGCGAAGGGGACAAGATCGAAGGACAATTTACGATCATCCGCCGAGGAAAGAAGAAATATTTCAGAGTTCAGTACGTATAATAGAAAATACAATCTTTCAGCGCGGTATCCGTTTCTCTCATTAGGAGCGGGTACCGTGCTTTTATTATGGGAATTTCATGTTTTTCAGCACAAAAAAAAACACTGCCCATAGAATGGACAGTGTCTCTTTCACAAAGATTAACGAGAGTAGAACTCAACGATAAGAGCTTCGTTAATTTCAGCTGGTAATTCAGAACGTTCAGGAACGCGTGTGAATGTACCTTCTAATTTGTCAGCATCGAAAGTTAGGAATTCAGGAACAAAGCTGTTCACTTCCATCGCTTCTTTGATGATGTCAAGGTTACGTGATTTTTCACGAACTGAGATTGTTTGACCAGGAAGAACGCGGAATGAAGGGATGTCTACGCGAGATCCGTTCACTGTAACGTGACCGTGGTTAACAAGTTGACGTGCTTGACGACGAGTACGAGCAAGACCTAAACGATAAACAACGTTATCCAGGCGGCACTCAAGTAGCGCCATGAAGTTTTCACCGTGTTTACCTTGTAATTTGCCAGCTTGGTCAAATAGGTTACGGAATTGACGCTCAGTTACTCCGTACATGTGACGAAGTTTTTGCTTCTCTTGAAGTTGTAAACCGTATTCAGAGATTTTTTTACGTTGGTTAGGACCGTGTTGTCCTGGAGCGTAAGGACGCTTTTCTAATTCTTTACCCGTACCGCTTAGAGAGATTCCAAGACGACGAGATAATTTCCAGCTTGGGCCAGTATATCGAGCCATGAGAGACTCCTCCTTTATTGTTTTTATTTTGTTGTAAAATAAAAACACCTGTGAATAAACAATTATGTGCATTTTGTTTTCATGTACCTTCGCCCTAGCAGCAGAGGGTTACAAGATACACCTCAACGTAGAGGAACAAAATACGAGCATAAAGGACTTCACTGAAGCTGCATTATTTTACACAAAGAATATTATATGATGCGAGAGATTAGAAGTCAAGGAAGTATTTTATAGTTTCCTGAAAAGAGCGATCTGGATTGCACAAACAATATAGTTCATAAGTCATTTGTTGTGATATAATAAAAGTTGAAAATTATGTTAAATAGGTGAGCAGATTTGCAGGAATCAAAGAGAGAGAAATTTCTTCGATATCTATTGATCGGTATCTGTCTGCTGGTCGTATTGGGAGGTTCCCTTTATTCCTCCTCATCCGATAAAGTCGAGGAGATCAAACCATCCACACATGCCCAAGTATTGTCCAGGGGGGACGAAAGTCGGAACCCGGTCATCGCAGTGGCGAAGGTGGTAGAAGAGCAGCCGGTCCTTGTCATATATGAAATTGATCAAAAAAACCAATATTACTTTAAGGTATTACATAGTGTGTCGTTACACAATCCAGTGAAAACGCTTCGTGTTACAAAGGAACATAATGGGGTCTGGGTCCAAATGGAAGAGAAGAAGTGGATACTGTTTTCCGAATCGTTAGAGGTTTTACAGGAGCGGGAAAGTGAACCGTCTTCCGTCACTTCAAGCCGGCAGCCCTTTCATATTCAGGAGGGCACCGGATTGATCAGCATTCCCCGGGGATCCCGTGATGTCCGACTGGTTCTTACAGACAAAAGCGGGGAACCGGAAGAAATCCATTCCTTATCAGGAGACGATTCAGTATGGCTGGTTGTCTTTCAAAAGGATATGGTACTGGCCAGGAGCCGGTGATGTAATTCGTTTCACAAACCTTTCAGGTGTGGGTGAGAAAAATGTACGTTATTCAACATGCTCTGCATGAATACAAGTCCAAGCTATTCGATTTAATCTATGAAGAAATGTCAGCAGATGCAGATCATTCTGTTCAATTGCAAAAATGGCTGACGGTTGTGAAGGATTGCCTGGATATCGATCAGGCATTTTTATATTTTTATACCGATTCTACTTATTTCCTATATCAACCCCATCATCATGGTGGTGTTCCCCTCACACTTGCTGAAGCGACAGAGGAGTATATTCTCAGGCCGATCTTAATAGAAAAAGAAGATCTTTCTTCCATTAAGTTTCACTTTACGAAGAGTGATGGAAGTCCTTTGGCGATCCTCCAAGTGAAGACGGAGGATTCGAAAGGCTGGGCCGATGAAAGCTGGCTTCATTCCTTTTGGAAGGCGAGCAATCAGTTTTTACAGCATACAGGCAGCATCCAGACCGTCCTTGAAGACGAGAGAAGATATAGGGAATTATTCAAAGTGACAGAGATCTTCCATTCAACGAGGGACGTTCATACCCTCCTCGTACAGGTCATCGAGACATTGAAACAGGTATTCCCGATTGATGAGTTCCGTTTGTTATTGTCCAATGACCGGTATGACTTCGGCGAACTGCCCATCAAGAATTTTGATTTTGAACGTGCCAATGAATCGGCCATGCAGGCATTTGTCAACGGAAGCATTGAGTCCTGTGAAGAAGATATCCTTTATGCCCCATTAAAAGGGAAGCAGGGGATCTACGGGGTCCTTGAGGTGAAGTCCGTTTCCCGTGATTTTACAGATCAGAAGATCGAGTTCATCCGCCTCCTAGCCTATACAGCCGGGAGTGCCTTGGAGAACGCCAAGCTTTATGAACAGTCGAAGAGACTTATCACCGATCTTCAGCTTATCAATGAAACGTCCCATCAACTAAACTTGAATTTACGGTTATCTGAAACGGTCCTGTTTTTGAAGAAGCAGATTAAGCGTTCCTTCCAGGCATCCGCCATTGGCTTCGTCCTCCTTCAAAAAGGGGAGTACACCATTCTGGACGAAAGCTCCCCGATCTTTTCTGAAGAGATCGGCAGGAGTTATATTTCGTACGTTAAGAAGCGTATTGAAGAGGAGAGGGACTCCATCTTCTTAGGGGATGTCAGCGATCGATTTGAAGAAGCGACTGCTTTTCCGTCGCTCATGGCTGCTCCCATGGTTCAAAATGAAGCACTGATTGGATTCTGTGTGGTGCTCCATAAGGAACCGTATATGTTTTCGTTTGATATGTACAAGCTGCTGCAGTCGTTCATCCATCACTCCACCCTGGCCATCACTAATGCCACCCTCCGTGAAAAGTTGGAGCATATGGTCATCACCGATCACATGACCAAATTGTTCGCACGGAATTATTTGGATGATGAAATGGAATCCTCCATGAATCAGGATGAACTGGGAACGCTGCTCTTGATCGATATCGATGACTTCAAATCCATCAACGACAACTATGGTCACCAAATCGGGGATGAAGTCATCATAGAAGTGTCCAATCTCATCAAGGGAATCGTCAACCACCACGGATTCGTCGCAAGATGGGGAGGGGAAGAACTGGCAGCCTATCTGCCTTCCCTTTCCCTTGAAAAAGGAATGGAAATCGCGGAACGCATCATCAAGGACGTCCCATTGAAAACCGATCCATCCGTCACCCTATCATGCGGATTATCCATCTGGAGAGCGAATGATGACCACTGCCCTAAATCCGTCAAAGAACTAGTCAAAAAAGCCGACGAAGCACTCTACCTTGCCAAAAATAATGGAAAGAACCAGGTAGTAAAAGATTGTCAATAAACAATACAAAATCAACAGGATGAGCCGATAGTGGTTCTTCCTGTTTTTTATTTTGAAAGGCTTTTTCATAATCTGACATGTAACGCTGAATTAAAATGTGATGATCTTGAAAGGTAACTCGACCCTAAGGGAATAGATATTATATGTTGATTATAGAAAACACATGCTCAGTAAGTTGATTGAAGCGGAAGGTGCTCGACTCCGACGGGAATAGCGGGAAAGTTGAGACCCCACAGGGCGAAGCCCGAGGAGGCTCAACTCACGCCCCGCGGAAAGCGAGCACCTGCAGCGGAAATCAACCAACGCGTTACTTTGTATAGAAACAAAGATTAAGAAACAGCTAACTTCCTTTACCACTTTAGTGTAAACGCTTTCTTTTTCACCCGGAGTATCATATTCTAGAATAGTAGTTACTTAGACTTAAAGGGAATACTGGGAGGAATACTGTATGAAAGATGAGAAGCGTTTTGAAACAAGGGTGATTCACGAGGGGTATCAATCGTCTCAGCATTTTGATAGTTTAGCACCCCCTTTATACCAAACTTCTACTTATACCTTCGCAAATGCGAAACAAGGTGAAAATCGATTTGCCGGTGAAGAAGAAGGATATATATATTCAAGATTGGGAAATCCGACGGTATCCATATTGGAAGAACGGATGGCTTCATTGGAAGGCGGGGAAGCAGCCCTTGCATTCGGTTCAGGGATGGCAGCCGTAAGCGCGGTGCTGTTTTCACTGACAAAATCAGGTGATCATATTCTTTGCTCCCAAGGGGTGTATGGCTGTACGTTCGGACTACTCGAGCTCCTGCAGGAGAAATTTGCGATCGGACATGATTTTTCTTCCATGGACTCTGAAGAGGAAATCCGAGGGAAAATCACGGAAAACACCAGCTGTATTTATGTAGAAACCCCGATCAATCCGACCATGCAGCTCATTGACTTGGAACTCGTTGTGAAGGTTGCCAGGGAAAAGGGGATTCCGGTCGTGGTGGATAATACGTTCTGTTCACCGTATCTGCAGCGTCCGCTTGAACTAGGATGCGACATTGTCATCCACAGTGCAACGAAATATATTGGCGGACATGGAGACGTCGTTGCCGGCCTTGTTGTCGGTACACAGGAGAAAATGGCCGAGATCCGCATGACGACCCAAAAGGATATCGGCGGCATCATTTCCCCATTCGATGCATGGTTATTACTGAGGGGATTGAAGACACTGGCTGTACGGATGGACCGTCATTGTGACAGTGCTGAAAAGATTGCCGAATTATTAGCCGGGCATCCTGCCGTGGAAACGGTCATCTATCCCGGACATGAGAATCACCCTCAGCACGGGGTCATGAAGAAACAAATGAAAAAACCGGGCGGAATGATCTCCTTCACGCTGAAAGGATCCAAGGAAGAAGCGCAGAAGTTCATGGATGATCTAGACATGATCAAGATTGCCGTCAGCCTGGGGGATGCGGAAACATTGATCCAGCATCCCGCTACTATGACTCATGCCGTCGTGCCGGAAGAGTCGAGAAAGAGCATGGGAATCAATGACTCGCTTCTGAGGCTTTCGGTGGGACTTGAGGCACCGGAGGATATTTGGGACGATTTACTTCAGGCATTGGATAAAGCATAAGAAAAAAACAGGAAGGAGCCCGTCCAGCGGTTCCTTCCTGTTTTTTTAGTTATTTTTCCACATAGGCTTGCTTGGATTTCTTTGTGCTGACTCCATAAAGCTCGAACATAATCCCATAGAGGAAGACCGACAAAAAGATCGAGCTAATCATGTCGAGGATGAAGTGCTGTTTCACAAAAAGAGTCGAAAGGATGATCAGGGACCCCATTACCGGCACAAAGACCGTGTGGAACAAATGTTTATTCTTAATGTTGAAGTTTCCGAGAATGATGGCAAATGTCGTTAAGACATGGATGCTCGGGAAAGCATTATAAGGCTGATCATGGCTGTAGATCATCCGGACCAGGTCGATAAACAATCCATCACCCGTCAGTTCCGGGCGGGGTACGGTCGTTTGAAAGTAAAAGTAGATCACAAAACAAACCAATTCTCCGATGAAAATAATGCCGAGGGTTTTCAGGAATGTAGGGACATCTTTATACCAGAAGTAAAAAAGGTATCCTAAAATAAAGGCGTACCATAATATATACGGCACAATGAAAATCGGCACGAATGGGATCCATTCATCGAGTTGGGTAGATAAAATGACTGCTTCACGGGTATCCGTATTTAATAGCGTGTATATAAAACCTAATGCCGGCATCACCAGCAAACATAGTAAGTAGGGTAAGTCTTTTTTCTTAGCTCTCATATTACACCTCTTTTTACCTGTACTCCATTCTGGATATTGTATGGGATATCACAGGGTAAAGTTCTCATGTACGGTACTCTTTTCCCTATAAAAGGAGCAGGGAAACGTGAACTTTTTAACAAGTAACCGAATTTTTCCCAGCACAAAAAAACACCCTGACGGAAATGTCCTATTCCCGGCAGGGCTTTATCCCTATTATACAGGATTAAAGATGTCTTAAAAGTTCATCTGTGAAGATTTCCAAATACTTCTGGTCATCTTCATCAAATCGTGCTTTTTCAGGGCTGTCAATGTCGAGGACCCCGATCAGTTTACCATCTTTGACGAGAGGGATGACGATTTCGGATTGGGAGGCAGCGTCGCAGGCGATGTGGCCGGGGAATTGATGGACATCCTCGATCCGCAGCGTCTTCTGTTCACTTGCAGCCGTACCGCAAACGCCTCTTCCTAATGGAATCCTTACACATGCAGGAAGTCCCTGGAAAGGCCCGAGTACCAATTGATTGCTTTCTTCCTCAACCAAATAAAAGCCAACCCAATTAATACGGTCCATGAATTGGTTCAGTAAGGCGGAAGCATTGCTCAAATTCGCGATCTGATTCGGTTCACCTTCCAATAAAGCCTTCAATTGTTTCGTCACAAGACCAAAGCCCTGTTCCTTTGTACCTTGATATTTTTCTACTTGAAACATCATAAATTCCCCCAATTCTACATATTCTGCGCTATTTCATGTCTAAGCGTTATCGCAGGAACTCCAAGCGACAAATCCTGTCGAGAAATACTTAAAGGAAAACCATACGAAAACACGAATTCTTAGTGTAAACAAATTATAATAGAAACATCTATTGAACCATTTTTAGCATATTTTTTCATAACCTTCAATGATTTAGTTTAATTCTGAGAAGTTTTTATACATTGATCCTCGCCACTGTTTTTTTCATTCGCCTAATATACAAGAAAGAAGGGGAAATATGAAAAAACTAGATACCTCCAAGTCGACCAAAGAGTCCATTTTCAATTCGGCTGTGTACCTGTTTTATGATCATGGTTTCGATGGGACGTCCGTCAGGGATATAGCGAAGAGGGCGGGCGTGAACCCAGCTACGATTTCCTATTACTTCAAAGGAAAGCAGGGAGTATTGGAAGCGTGCTTCACCCATTTCTTTGAACCGTATTTGCGTTTCCTTCAGGAAGAGGTGGAGGCGTTGAATTATGTCAGTGCCGATCTGTGCCTGAAGCGTGCCGTCTATAAAATATTGAAATTCCAAAGCGAAAATCATCAGCTATCCCGATTCATCTGGAGGGAAGTATCCATCGATTCCCAGGTGGTCCGGGAAATCATTTCATCCTATTTAATGAAAGAAAGGCATTATATGAAACGGTTATTCGAACAGGGGATGAAGGACCATGCCTTGAAAAAACAGCCCGTCAGCTTCCTCGTCATCCAGCTCAAGTCCATGCTGACGATGCCGTTCCTTAACAGCCAGCAGTTAAGGGAAGTGTGGCAGATGTTCCCGCAGGAATACTACTTCATTGATCAATATTATAAAAACATTGATCAATGGATCGATCTCTTACTCGTTTCTGAAGCGAAAGAGGTCATGAAAAAAGAACTGATCATCTGAAAGAAAGAACTCTTCTCCGATTGAAGAAGAGTTCTTTCCTTTTATTTCATCAAGGCTCTTCCTTGATCCAGCCCATCAGCCGTATGGGCATCCGATCCATAGACGATCTTGATCCCCATGGCGCGGGCCTGGGTGATGACATCCTGTGGCGGATAGGATTCCCCGCAATGAGGTTTCACGAACCCCGCCCCGTTATAATCAAGCTCCAAATCCCTTCCCGCCATTTCCTGAAGGATGAGGGAAATCTCATCGGAAAACGACTGGGATGCAGGAAACAGCTTCTGAAATTTCTTTACGAGAGTGATGTGACCGATTCTCTTAGGTTTATAAACACCTAAATCAGCCCTGGTTGATTTCAATACCGTCTCATAATACCGCGCATAAACCGCATCCACCGAACCGTAATCATCGACCATCGACCCGAACACATCGGGACTGAAGTCCAGACAATCCCACTTTCCACGGTGCTGCAGAAAATGAACAGAAAGAATACTGTCATCCATCCGAGGTCCGTAGGTTGTAAGAATTTCTGCGGACTCTTTTTCAAACCCATCTATATAATCAACTTCAAGTCCAGAGAGGATGATGATCTTATCCTTATATTTTTCCTTAAGAATATCCAGTGCATCGAAGTATTCAGAAAGACGGGAAGGATCCATCCCGCTGTCCTGATCAGGTGTCGTATCAACAAACCCCTCAGGCAGCGGCGCATGCTCCGTAAACGTTATAGCACTATAATCAAGAGCAATCGCCCTCTCCACATACATCTCAAAAGAATCCTTACTACCATGTGGACAAAAAGGCGTATGAACATGTCCGTCGACTTTTAGCATGATGTTTCACTTCCTTGTATTTTAATAATGATCAGGGAGAATGAGGGTATGTTGCTTATATTCTTATAAAAAAGATTCTACATAGGTTGATTGAAGCGGAAGGTGCTCGACTCCGACGGGAATAGCGGGAAAGTTGAGACCCCGCAGGGCAAAGCCCGAGGAGGCTCAACTCACGCCCCGCGGAAAGCGAGCACCTGCAGCGGAAATCAACCAGCAGTCACTCATCCAAACGGTGTAAAACAACTAGCCAAATCAGCAACAAACCCAATAATCATACCCATTTCCCCTCAAATTTGCTAAAATTGACTTTTATCACTAAAAAATCAGAAATTAATAGTCAAAAAATGTCGTTAACATGGTATCATTATAGCAATGACAAATTATTAATGAAACATTCACATTCATATAGATGTCTACTGAATAGTTGAACAGGGGGCTTAAGATGCAATACGTCATCGCTGGAATAATACTTATCTTAATCGTATTCCTAATCGGATTTATCTCTAGAAAGAAATATTACGCCGAAATCGATCGGTATGAAGCCTGGAAAATCGATATCATGAACAAACCGGTTTCAGACGAACTTTCCAGAGTGAAGCAACTGAATATGACAGGTCAGACAGAAGAATTGTTTGACGGCTGGAGACAGGGTTGGGATGAGATTGTTGCTGTGCAGCTTCCTGATGTTGAAGAACTACTATTCGATGCAGAAGAGTACACCGATAAATTTCGCTTTAATAAAACCAAAGAGGTCCTGTCAAGAATCGATCAGGTTCTCACTGATATCGAAAAGAAGATCGAACTGATCCTGAGCGAATTAAATGAACTGGTCGGCAGTGAAGAGAAGAACCGCGAAGAAATCCTGGCCCTTCAAGAAGAATTCCGGAACAGCAAGAAACAATTGCTCGCCTATCGTCATACATACGGCCAAACGGCAAAGCATATGGAAGCAGTCCTTGATAAGCTTTCTGAACAAATCAATCAGTTCAATGAGCTGACGGAGCAGGGGAACTATCTGGATGCAAGGGAGATCGTGCTGGGCCTTGCAGAGGAAATGAAGATGGTTGCCTACAAAATGGAGACGGTACCGAAACTGATTACGGACTTTGAGAACGTATTGCCGTCCCAACTGTCCGAGCTTGAAGCTGGATACATCGAGATGAAGGATCAGGGCTACACCCTTGATCATATCGAAGTGGACAAGGAAGTAGCCTCATTGAAGGAAACCCTTCAACACTTTAATAAAAATCTTGAGGAGCTTCAGGTCGAAGAAGTGGAAGAAGGCATACAGGAAATCAAAGTGAAGGTGGAAAGCCTTTACGATTTACTGGAAAAAGAAGTCCATGCCAAACATTTTGTAGAGCAGTATCGAGACCAAACGACGGAAGGGCTCATCAAGGCAAAAGAAGACAATGATGACATTCAATCGGAAGTAAGAATCGTGAAGCAAGGGTACCATCTACATGATGCGGACCTTAGTACACCGAACGAGATTGATAAGAAAATCATCCAGCTCTCCAAGCGACATGAAATGCTGATGCATAAGGAAGAAACGAATGCGACGGCTTTCTCGAATTTAAGTGATGAGCTGAAAGATATCAGAAGTGGACTGGAAGAACTGAATCAACAGCAAAGTGAATTCTCCGTCTATCTGCAGAACCTCCGCAAGGATGAATTGGCTACAAGGGAAAAAATCCAGGAGCTTAAGAAAAAGGTGGCTGAAGCAAGCCGGATGATTTCAAAGAGCAATGTACCGGGATTGCCTGCCGATTACAAGGATCTTCTTGATGAAGTCCATCGTAAGATCGAGCAAGTGAATGCGAGCTTAACGGAAAAGCCTTTAAACATGAAGTTCATCCAGGAAACATTATTGGGTGCCGAGGATACGGTCGACCATTTCTATACGAAAACGGGAGATCTGATCGAGAATGTTCTTTTATCCGAGAAGATCATTCAGTACGGAAATCGCTACCGCAGCAAATATAGTTCGGTACGGGAAGGTCTTCAGACGGCTGAACAAGCCTTCCGTCAATATGATTACCGCAGAGCGTTGGAAGAAGCGGCCACAACCATCGAGAAGGTGGAGCCGGGCGCATTGAAGAAAATTGAGAAGATGATGGATCTTGAAGAAAGATCATAAATAAAAAGGACTGATGTAGACGTTTCAATCTACATCAGTCCTTTTTTGTAAGACGATTGAACTTAACTGGCTTCAATCGTCCGTTTGGTTTGACCTGCGAGTACGGCAATGATGAATCCGATGATGGCACCGATCATAGCCGGAACAATCCAGCCGATTCCTTGAGTATAGAACGGAAGGAATTCAAGAGATTGACTGATGGCCGTCACGTCGACGCCAGCGGTTTTGATGCCATCGATCAGACTGATCAGACCCGTTGGAATCAATGCCCCAACATACACAAGGGAGTAACCGTTAAATCCATTATGCATGAATGATAGAAGAATCAGTACGATCGCCAATGGATAAATGAATATTAGAACAGGTAAAGAGACGGCAATCAACTGAGTCAATCCGATATTGGCGATGATCATGCTGAATAGAGAAATGATGATCACCAATTTAGGATAGGATACCGGCAGGATTTTGGCGAAGAATTGTGAGCACGCCGACACAAGTCCGACTGATGTCGTAATGCACGCAAACGTAATCGCAAGTCCCAGGATGATCGTCCCCATTGAACCGAATAAATGGCTCGCTGCAGCTGAAAGGATCGCTCCACCGTTTGCCTGAACGCCGATGGAATCCGTACTGCTCGCACCGATATAGCTTAAGGATAAATACACAAGGGCAAGCCCTGCGGCCGCAATGAATCCGGCAATGATCGTGATGCGTGTCAGGCTGGACTTATTGGTGATGCCCCGGTCTTTAATGGAATTGATGACGACAATCCCGAACACTAAAGCAGCGATCGTATCCATGGTCAGGTATCCCTCGATGAATCCTTTGAATAATGGTCCATCCTGATAGGCTTCATGCGGTGCACCGAAGTCTCCCATCGGGCTGATGATGCTTTTGACCACTAGTACTGTCAGGATGACAATGAGGGAAGGAGTCAAGATCTTCCCGATACGGTCGACAAGTTTTGACGGATTCATCGCAAGCCATGCCGTCAATCCAAAGAAGATAATCGTATAAATCAGTAAAGAAACTCCGTATTTTGCTGTATCTTCAGGTAAGAAGGGGATGACCCCGATTTCATAGGCGACGGTTCCGGTCCGTGGTATTCCGAAGAACGGCCCGATCGCCAGGTACATAACAATGGTAAAGATAAGTCCGAATAATGGATGTACGCGGTTTGCGAGTGTCTGAAGGTCCCCTCCGGACTTCGCAATGGCGATGACACCAAGCAGCGGTAGCCCCACTCCCGTAATAAGAAAGCCGATGATACCGGTCCAGACATGTTCTCCGGCCTGCTGCCCCAGGAATGGCGGGAAGATCATATTTCCTGCTCCAAGAAAAAGAGCGAAGAGCATTAATCCAATCGTCAAGATCTGACTGAATGATAGCGCTTTCTCGTTCATATATACCCCTCCGTTTGTAATCGTTATCACAAGCAAAAAATATCTTATCATAAGTTTGTAGAAAAATGTCGAAAAACTAAATAGTCTTACAATTTAGTATATTTAAATAACTTCCGTTTCTGCTACCTTTTAGATTCTCGCAAAAATTCTGTCATTTTTCAATAATAATTTTTGGAAAATGAAAAAATATTTGTGAATGATGTGATAAATCATTTTTCTACTATAATGAATCCTAATGCCGAAATGAATTTCATTTGGGATGTGCAGGATTTATGGTAAGATTAATGATTGAGTATAAAAGCGTCATGTAAAAGAAGGTGTAAACTTGATTTATTTTGATAATAGTGCGACAACCAAGCCATATAAGGAAGTGCTGGACACATTCCTGAAAGTAAATGAAAGCTATTATGCCAATCCATCGTCCATCCATTCGTTCGGTGGTCAGGTGGAAAAGTTAGTTCAACAATCCAGGGAGCAGATCGCTTCCCTATTAGGGATAAAGACAAAAGAGGTATTCTTCACTTCTGGCGGGACTGAATCGAATAATCTGGCGATAAAAGGAACCGCACTGCAATACGGTCACAGAGGGAAGCATATCATTACGACCAAAATAGAGCATCCTTCCGTCATCAATGCCTTTAAGCAGTTAGAATCATTTGGTTACACAGCGACGTATCTCGATGTAGATCCAGAAGGCAAGGTCCGTCCCTCAGAATTGAAAGAGGCGATCCAGGATGACACGATCCTTGTTTCGGTGATGCAGGTGAATAATGAAATCGGGAGCGTGCAGCCCATCAGGGAGATCGCTGAGATCCTGAATGATTATCCCAAGATACTCTTTCATGTCGATGCCGTACAGGCATGCGGGAAGGTCCCCCTTATTCTCGACGAAAAGCTCATCGATTTATGCAGCCTATCCGCCCATAAAATTCATGGCATCAAAGGAACCGGCATGCTGTATGTGAGGGACGGACTTGAAATTTCGCCCATCCTCTCAGGAGGCGAGCAGGAAGGGAACCTCAGAAGCGGCACGGAAAACACCGGAGGAATCGTATCCTTCGCGAAGGCACTCCGGATGCATATGGGAGAAAGTAAACAGAAGTTGGTTATAATGGAAGAAAATCAGCAATTCCTTAAGGAAGAGCTTGAGAAAATCGGAGGTGTGACGGTTCATACACCTGCACGGGATCATGCCCCCCATATCCTGAATTTTTCAGTGGCGGATTTTAAAGGGGAAGTACTCATTCACGCCCTCGACCGGCATGAAGTGTATGTATCGACGACAAGCGCTTGTTCATCGAAGCAAAGCAAGCCCAGTCAGACCCTCTTATCCATGGGTGTACCGGACAACCTTGCCGCTAATTCGATCCGGATCAGCCTGTCCTTCCATAATACGATGGAGGAATGCAAAGAATTTATTGGTTTACTAAATAAAGAAATTCAATACTTACAACATACAATGAGGAGATCAAGATGAAATATAATCGCATACTCGTACGATACGGTGAAATTTCAACCAAAGGAAGAAACCGTAAGATGTTCACAGCCAAGCTCCGTGAAAATATTTTGCACACGCTGAAGGATTTCCCGACGATTTCCGTTGCAGCGAGCCGGGATCGCCTCCACATTCAATTGGGAGACGAAAACGCAGAAGAAATCATTCCGAGACTTGAAAAGATCTTCGGGATCCAATCATTCAGTCCAGTCGTCAAAGTCCCTCAAAATATGGAGGACATCATGAAAGCAGGACTTGCTCTCGTTCAAAAGAGCTTTTCCCCCGGCAAAACCTTTAAAGTGGCTGCCAGAAGAGCGGATAAAAAGTTTGAACTCGACACGAATGAATTAAACTATGAAGTAGGGTCCTATATCCTCCGCAATATGGACGGATTAAAGGTGGATGTAAAGAATCCCGACATTCAACTGAATGTGGAAGTGAGAAAAGAAGCCGTCTATCTCTCTTCTGAAATTTATCAAGGATCTACCGGAATGCCGGTCGGGGCGAGCGGGAAGGCGATGCTGATGCTTTCAGGCGGGATCGACAGTCCTGTCGCCGGTTATCTGACGATGAAAAGAGGAGTGGAGATCGAAGCGGTCCATTTTCACAGCCCTCCGTTTACAAGTGAACGGGCGAAGCAAAAGGTAATCGACCTATCGAAGAAGCTCTCTGCCTTCAGCGGGAAAGTGAAACTGCATATCGTCCCATTTACCAAGGTGCAGCAAACGATTCATGATCAGGTTCCTGAAAACTATACGATGACGTCGACGAGACGGATGATGCTCAGGATCGCGGATCAAATCCGTGAGAAGAATGAAGGGCTGGCACTCATTACCGGAGAAAGCCTTGGCCAGGTGGCGAGTCAGACGCTTGAGAGCATGCAGGCGATAAACGACGTCACGAATACACCGGTGTTACGTCCACTCATCGCCATGGACAAGCTTGAAATCATCGATATCGCCCAGAAGATCGATACCCATGACATTTCCATTCTTCCTTACGAAGACTGTTGTACGATCTTCACACCACCTGCACCGAAAACAAGACCTAAAAAAGAAAAAGTGGAGTACTATGAAAGCTTTGTTGATTTCGAAACCCTCCTTACAGAAGCCGTGGACGGCACAGAGACCATGACAATCGACTTATCTACAGGCTCGAATGTAGAAAAAACCTTTGACGAATTACTCTAAAAATTTAGGATAATTTACCAACGAATTTCCTTGTATGAAGCCATGTGTTTTTACACAATCTATATTCAACAAGGAGGTGAAAACACATGGCAAACAACAGTTCAAATCAATTAGTAGCTCCAGGAGCTCAACAAGCAATCGACCAAATGAAATACGAAATCGCTTCTGAATTCGGAGTTCAACTTGGTCCAGATGCAACAGCACGCGCTAACGGTTCTGTAGGTGGTGAAATCACTAAACGTTTAGTTCAAATGGCTGAACAACAAATCGGTGGCGGATATTCAAAATAATTAAATACAATGGCTACAAGGAGCGGGTTTCCCCGCTCCTTTTCTATTTGTATAAAAAAAGAAGGTTGTTTTCGTGTTTCAATCTAAAGACGATCAAATTGTATAAAATTTTTTGTGTCACTTTTTACACCGCTGTTGATTTCCGTGCAAGACTTCGCTTTCCTCGGGCGGAAGGCAAGCCTCCTCGTCGCTCTCGCTCCTGCGGGGTCTCACCTATTCCGCTTTTCCCGTAGGAGTCTTCGTCTTGCACTCCAATCAACAGCTAGAGCCGGCTGAATACACTTCATACCCTTTTACAAAAACAGCAAAAAATCCGAACGATGATCATTCGGATTTTGTTTTGAATAAACCAGTGCCTTTAATTGCTTTGTTCTCTTAGTACTTATCCATAATAGTTGTTAAAAATTCTGATGTTTATCCTTTTATGAATTTAAAACCATTATAAAACCAATGTTGATTGGAGCGGAAGGTGCTCGACTCCTGCGGGAAACGCTGGACAGGTGAGACCCCGGAGGCGCAGCCGAGGAGGCTCACCGCCAGCCCCGCGGAAAGCGAGCACCTGGAGTGGAAATCAACCACTACTCGCTTCTTAAATTTAATTGTGTTTGTCGAATAACCTCACGTTTTGACGATGATAGAATATAACCAAATAATTTAAAAAATTTAAATTATTTTGTATAATAGAGAAGAATCGACAAACAAGGGGGAGTCATACGTGAAGAGGGAAGAACTGATTGCACCGGAAAAGTATAATTTGGTGGAAGAAGTAGAGAAGTTTGCAAGTGATGGAGAGAAGCTTGCCATCAAGTGGGAAAATGAAGAAGGTAAAAAAGAAGACATTACATACACACAATTATTGAAAAATGTAAATAAAATTGGAAACGTTTTCTTAGGGGAGGGCCTTGAAAAAGGGGATGTCATCCTTGTCATGGTTCCCCGCTTAATTGAGGCATATGCTGTTTATCTTGCCGCACTGAAATCCGGGCTTGTCGTGATTCCAAGCTCTGAGATGCTTCGGACAAAGGATCTCGAATACCGGATCGATCACGGGGATGTGAAAGGAATTGTAGCGTATTCTCCGTTCGTCGAGCAGTTTGAAAACGTAAGGGGCATGGAAAATCTCAAGAAATTCGTAGTAGGGGAAAAGCAGGACGGCTGGCTTGCCATTGAAGAAGAAATGAAATCGGTCTCTGAAGATCTGTCATTCGCTGATACAAAACGGGACGATATGGCCTTCCTTTCCTATACGTCAGGGACGACGGGGAATCCGAAAGGGGTTGTCCACACGCACGGTTGGGCATACGCTCACCTGAAAACAGCGGCGCGTGAATGGCTGTGCATCGAAGAAGGGGATACGGTTTGGGCGACGGCAGGTCCTGGCTGGCAAAAGTGGATCTGGAGTCCGTTCCTTTCTGTCCTCGGTTCAGGTGCCACAGGTCTTGTGTACCAAGGGAAATTCGACCCGAACAAATATCTTCAGATGCTCGAGGATAACCATGTCAACGTCCTATGCTGCACGCCTACAGAGTATCGCCTGATGGCGAAAGTGGATAATCTGGGCACCTATAAGCTCGACCACCTGCACAGCGCGGTGTCGGCTGGGGAGCCGTTGAACAGGGAAGTCATCGATGCCTTCAAGAGACACTTCGAGATCGAAGTCCGTGACGGCTATGGTCAAACGGAGAACACCCTCCTTGTCGGGATCATGAAAGGGATGGAACTGAAACCGGGATCCATGGGGAAACCGACCCCTGGGAATCGGGTAGAAATCATCAATGATGAAGGCTATCCTTGTGAAGTCGGCGAAGTGGGAGATATCGCGGTTCACGTAGAAACGCCTGCCCTGTTCAAAAATTATTATAAAGATCCCGAACGTACGGCCATGCAGTTCAGGGGAGATTACTATATTACGGGTGATAAAGCGAAGAAGGATGAAGACGGCTACTTCTGGTTTGAAGGCCGTGGGGATGATATCATCATCAGTTCTGGCTACACGATCGGACCTTTTGAAGTGGAAGATGCCCTCGTGAAGCATCCATCGGTTCAGGAATGTGCCGTCGTGGGAAGTCCCGATGAAGTAAGGGGACTGATCGTTAAGGCGTTTGTCGTTTTACGTGAAGATGTGGATCAAAACGATCCCGAACTGATTCCTTCCCTTCAGCAGCATGTGAAAGACTTAACGGCCCCTTACAAATATCCGCGCAAGATTGAATTTGTGAAGGAACTGCCGAAAACGACATCAGGAAAAATCAGAAGAATCGAATTGAGACAAAAAGAACTGAGTTCAGTGAAAAACTGATCACGGATAGGGAGCCTTTAAGGCTCTCTATTTTTTATGATTTTTTCATTTCAGAATCTTCCTATAATATGATACATTTGAGAAATAGACTTTTAGGAAAGAAGGAAATGCATCATGGGTACTTTATGGAGAAACGGCACCATCTATACAATGCAACACGAAGGACATCATGTGGAAGCGGTTTTTACAGAGAACGGCCTGATCAAGGGATTGGGTACAGCGGAAGAACTAGAGCAGAAATTCACCATTGATTCAGTGGTGGATTTAGAGAAAAAGATCATGTTCCCGGGATTTGTCGATAGTCACATGCACCTCATCGGCCACGGTGAGACGTTGATGAGGCTAGATCTTTCCAGTATGAACAGCAAGCGTGAAGTGTTGGATGCCATCAAGGAAAAAGCCCAAGGCGTCGAAGAAGGAAAATGGATCATCGGTGAAGGATGGAATGAGAATCTTTGGAGTGATGCAGCGGTCCTGACCAAGCAGGAAATCGATGCGGTCGTTCCGAACCACCCCGTGCTTCTAAAACGGATCTGCCGGCACGCCATGGTGGTGAATTCGCTTGCCTTCAAACATGCAGGCATCGACGAAGACACCCCGAATCCTGCAGGAGGCTTGATCGAACGGGATGATGAAGGCGGGTTGAATGGTTTATTAAAGGATAAGGCACAGGATCTGATGGTCGATGCCCTGCCCGCCATTTCCTCCGAGTATCTCGTCGAAGCCCTGACCAAAGGGATAGAAAGCTGCTGGGAGCATGGATTGGTCGGTGGACATACGGAGGACCTGAGCTATTACGGAAACTTCAAGAAAACATACAATGCGTTCCTTGAGGCCATCAATGAAGGCAATAGGAAATTCAGGGCTCATCTTCTCGTCCATCATGCAGTGATCGAAGATTGGAAGGAAGATGGCCATCAATTCCTGAGCGGAAATGAATTCATTGAGTTCGGCGCCATGAAAATTTTCGCCGATGGTGCATTGGGTGGCAGGACGGCACTGTTGAGCTATCCGTACGCCGATGATCCAAGCACGAATGGAGTCAGCATCCACACGAACGAGCGACTTCTTGAGCTTGTGAAAAAGGCAAGGAAGTATGAATTGCCGATTGCCGTCCATACGATCGGGGATCAGGCATTTGAAAATGTCGTCGACAGCATCCTGGAGGCACCTAGCCTTCATGGCAGACGGGACCGGCTCATCCATGCCCAGATCCTCCGAAATGAACTGATCGAGAAGATCAAAGGGCTGCCTCTCATCCTGGATATCCAACCAAGGTTTGTGGCATCGGATTTCCCGTGGGTCGTTGAACGACTCGGAAAAGAAAACATGAAGTACAACTATGCGTGGAAAACGCTCCTTGACGAAGGTATCCCGTGTGCAGGCGGCTCGGATGCCCCGATTGAACCGATAAATCCACTTTGGGGAATTCATGCGGCGGTTACCCGGACGAATCCCCTGGACCCCGACAGGACCGTGTATCGTCCCGAAGAAAAACTGTCGATGTATGAAGCGATATCCCTTTTTACAAAGGGAAGTGCGTACGCCTGTCACCATGAGGAAGACCGAGGGGAGATCCGTGAAGGATATACAGCAGACTTCACCGTCTTGGATATCGACCCATTCAACGTCGATACGGACCAAATACTTGGCAAAGTCGTCGATATGACGATCGTCGACGAGACCATCGTCTATAAAAAAAATAAATAATCATTGCCCCCCAAACTTTTCACCGATATAATGGAGATATTTCGGAAATAGAAATAGTTTTGGGGGTGTTTTTATGAAGCAAGATCAAGCCGGGATCCTATATACGGCATTTTCATACTTATTATGGGGGATACTGCCGATTTATTGGAAATGGGTAAATCATGTGTCGGCGGATGAAATCCTTGCCAACCGCATCTTTTGGTCGTTCTGGTTCATGCTTCTATTCTTGTTCGTCAGCAAGCGTTGGAAGGAATTCACCAACTATTTGAAAACATCTCTCACCAAAAAGAAGCAGTTATTCGCTTTGCTGCTTGCTTCACTACTGATCAGTACGAACTGGTTTATCTACATATGGGCCGTGAATACAAACCAGATGGTGGAAGCAAGCCTGGGCTACTATATCAATCCACTGGTCAGCGTGCTGCTTGGCGTATTCATCCTGAAGGAAAGCCTGTCGAAGGCACAGGTCATTTCCTTTGGATTAGCCGCCATCGGGGTGCTGATCCTGACTCTTTCATACGGGGAATTTCCCTGGATTGCCATCGGACTCGCGTTCTCATTCGGCCTATACGGATTAGCCAAAAAGCTCATCCAAGTGGAATCATCCATCGGCCTTACACTCGAAACGATGACCATCGCACCAATATCCCTGATCTACCTTGGCTACATGTGGCAAGAAGGAACCCTTTCCCTCTTTCACGTTTCAGTAGGGACGGACCTTCTACTGATGGGAGCCGGGGCAGCGACAGCGATTCCATTATTGTTTTTCTCCAAGGGTGCCCAGCAGATCCCGCTGTACATGGTCGGATTTCTGCAGTATATCGCCCCGACGATCACATTGATACTCGGTATATTCATGTATCATGAAGAGTTTTCTGTTACCCATCTCGTTTCGTTCATGTTCATTTGGCTTGCCTTGACGGTCTTCACCGCATCGCGTGTGCAGTACGCCAGGAAACGCCGACGGGATGCCAGATTGTCGGCATGATGAAAAACGCTCCAGTCATTTTGACTGGAGCGTTTTTGTGTGGGATTTAGTTAGTATTGTCATACACCATTTTCAGAACCCATTCAACCTACAAAAACGAACGCTTCACTTTTTCCCAGAACGAGTTATCCTTCAATTTTACCGTTTTAATGACTTTGTCACTCAGTTTGGCTTCGACTTTTTCCACATGCTGAATGCTCAGCGCCTCGTTATCCATTCCCATGGCAGGGTAGTCGTTTCCGTCCTGGACGATCTTCAGTACGAGTCGGCGCTGGCCGCTCACGATGAAGGAGGATCCGAGTGTACGGTAGCGGTTATTGTTCAGGGAAGCCATTTCGCTCACCTGGATGCAAGGGAGCATCGGATCGACGACGGCACCGTTGACGGATTTGTTATAAGCGGTGCTACCCGTTGGAGTCGCGAAGATCATGCCGTCGCCACGGAATGTTTCGAAATGTTTGTCGTCGATGAAGACGTCCATGACGAAGGTTTTGATGATGCCGGAGCGGATGCTGAATTCATTCAGGCAGTGGAAGGACGTCTGATTGTCGACGGTCACTTCGATGGTCGGGTATTTACGTACTTCGATCTGTTCGGTTGTCATGGCTTCAATCATCTTGGATGTGTCATCGATGTGGAAGTCACAGTACATGCTCAGCGTACCGCCGGTTGAAATACCTGCATACAGGCAGTCCTCCCTGAAGCCGGTTTGCCGGACGGCCTGAAGGAATGTTCCGTCGCCTCCGATGCTGACGATGATATTCGCGTTCTTCGAAGATTCTACTATATTGAAATCATACCGCCTTGCCAGTTCATATAATTGATCAAGTTTGGCCTGCATTCCTTCTTGATGAAGGGCATAGAAAAAGATATTTCGACGGTTATTCATCGTATGTACCTCCCAGGATAAAAGATAATTTTTCCCATTTACATGAAATTTTGCTAGAATCTAACTTAGTGAATATTCTATCATGTTTCCCCATGAGAATGATATTCATATCCTTACATAAGATAGGGTAAACGAGGGAGGAATATACAGATGAATGCAAAAAGGTGGACGGCATTAGGAATCGCTGGCGCATTATTCTTTGTTTCGGTAATCGTCAACTTTGCGACCTCTGCTGTGACAAGTGATGTTAATCAAGCATTTGAAGACATGTTCGGAGGGACGGACAATCCATTCTCCGAGGAAATCATCGATGAAGGGAATGCGAATAAACGGATCGCGGTCCTGGAAGTGGAAGGTGTCATCCAGGATACGGGTGGTGCAAGTTCCTTATTCGAAAGCCCGGGCTATAACCACGAGCTCTTTATGGATAAGCTTGATGCCGTTGAAAAAGACAAATCAGTCAAAGGGATCATTTTAAAAGTGAATTCCCCAGGCGGAGGCGTGGTAGAGAGTGCGCAGATCCACTCAAAGCTGGTTGAAATCATGGAAAAAACGAAGAAGCCGATCTATGTATCGATGGGTGGTACGGCGGCATCCGGAGGCTACTACATATCAGCACCGGCTACAAAAATCTTTGCCAGCAAAGAAACGCTCACGGGTTCACTTGGTGTTATCATGCACAGCATCAACTACTCAGAACTTGCTGAGAAATACGGCGTCGATTTTGTCACAATCAAAAGTGGCCCGTATAAGGACATTATGAGTCCGACCCGTAAAATGACCGATGAAGAACGGAAGATCATTCAATCCATGATCGATAATTCGTATGAAGGTTTCGTGGATGTCATCGCCAAAGGTCGTGATATGTCTGAAGCGGAAGTGAAGAAGATTGCCGACGGACGTGTGTACGATGGAATCCAGGCGAAGGAAGTCAATCTGATTGATGAATTCGGCTATGTGGAAGATACGATTGCCGCGATGAAAAAGGATTATAAATTGAAAGATGCACAAGTATTTGAATACACGGCGGGCGATCCTTTCTCCGAGTTCTTAGGTATGGGTGCAAAGAAAATGATGGGGCAGGATATGGAAGCAGCGGCATTGATGAAGCTTCTTTCAAACCCAGGATCTCCACGATTGATGTATCTCTATTCTGAATAAGGAAGGTGAATGAAGTGAGTGATCGCTATGAACATAATGAAACACGGGAGCATATCGAAGTCCAATCTTCTTCTCCTGACTTTTCAAAGACCATCCCCCACGACGGTTATTACCTGGCGGGATTCTGGATTCGTTTCTGGGCGTATCTGGTCGATCTGATCGTCATCGGCAGCATCACGCGGCTGATTGTGAATCCAATCTTTAAACTATTGGACATTTCCTTATCCGACGGCTCGATGTTTGCCCCGATCTCGATTCTGACGAGTATCGTTTTTTACGGATACTTTATCCTGATGACGAAATACTTTAGCCAGACGATCGGGAAGATGGTATTCGGTATTCGTGTCATTGAGCTTAAAGGTGGTAAACCATCATGGGGAACCATCCTCTTCAGGGAACTGATCGGCCGGTTCATCTCCACGACCGTCTTTATTTTATATGTGGTGGTGGCGTTTACCAATAAGAAGCAGGGCATTCATGACCTGTTTGCTGATACGACGGTGGTACAGGAAAAGAAGAAGCTGGAATTTACTCCGGCTGTGTAAAAAGAGAGGCAAACCTGCTGGTGGGGCGGGTTTGTTTTTTTTTTTATGCGGAATTGGATTTCTGTGAAGAAAATGAGATGACTTTGTGAAATGTTACCTTTTTATGGAAAATAACGCAATTACTTGGTGAAATGACGCAATTAAATAAATAATGACGCAATCACAGGAATAATGACGCAATCACAGGAATAATGACGCAATTAATCGAAAAACGACGCAATCACCACCCAAAATGACGCAATCCCCGTCAGGACCCCTCCCCAAGAGCCGATTTTCCCCTGCATTTTCCACCCACTGGAGTTTATTTTCCCCAACAAAGGCCATAATAAGAGGTTGAAGGGTGTGAATTTATGAGCTGGTGGATCTGGACGTTAATCATTATCGCGGCACTTATTATTTTTCTATTATTCATTCTTATTATCACGAAGCTGACCATCACAATCTCCCTATACCATGGAAATGACAATGATCATTTCAAGGTGAAGCTGAGGGCGTGGTTCGGGTTGATCAAGTATACGATCGATATCCCCCTCGTGAAACTTGATGACGATGGTCCGAATGTTGTCGTCGAACAAGAAACGAAGAAAGGGAAGGAGAGCGACCCTTCCAAGAAAAAGGCTTCCAAAAAGAAAATCACGCCTCACGATTTCATTGCGAGTTTAAATGATACAAAGGAAATCGTCATCCACGTCCAGTCCATGCACCGGATCATCCGGGGGTTTCTGAAAAAAGTCAAACTGGATCAGATCGAGTGGAAAACTTTATTCGGAACCGGGGATGCGGCATCGACGGGGACGCTGACTGGGACGATTTGGGGAATGAAAGGGAGCATCATCGGCATCCTGAGCGGGTATATGCGCCTTCAATCTATGCCTGTCATCGAGGTGACCCCGACTTTTCAGCATGCAGTGATCCAAACGCAATTTTCATGTATTATCCAGTTTCGCATAGGGAATGCTATCCTAGTAGGTTTCAAGATACTTCGGTACTGGAGAGGCGGTATGGCTAAGTTCAAGACAAAGCCCCTTTCCACCATTTCTGGAGAAAAACATTCAGTTTAACTAGGAGGTCTTCATATGTCAGAACATCCGATTGAAGGTCTGATGACCACGGCAATGGAAAATTTAAAAGAAATGATCGATGTGAATACGATCATCGGTGATCCCGTTGAAACACCCGATGGAAGTGTCATCCTTACCGTTTCAAAGGTAGGCTTTGGGTTTGCTGCAGGTGGTAGTGAGTTCATCATCGACAGTAAGGGAAAAGACGACAGCGGTAAAGGCGGAGAAGGCGGCGGTGACAAGTCATCCCCTAAGCAGCAGCCGTTTGGCGGAGGTAGCGGTGGCGGTGTCTCCATTACCCCGATCGCGTTCCTGATAGTCAGCTCGAAAGGAATCAAGATGCTTCATTTAGATGAAAGCACTCACCTGATCGATCGCCTGCTGGACCTTGCTCCTGGTGCCATCGAGAAGATCCAGGGCATGATGAAAAAGGACGGCAATAAAGAGGATCAGAACGGACAGCACAATCAAAATCATAAGATGGAGCTGTAAATGATTGTGAGCTTACTCGAATGAGTGAGCTCATCTTTTTTTTGAAAAGGACCCCTATGATTTGCTTTCCCCCTCCCTTTTTCTGTACTATGAAAGGGTACATACTATTCATAGAGGAGGAACAAATAATGGCAAATATCACGTTTAAGAATAACCCTGTCACTCTATTAGGTAATGAGGTTAAAGTAGGCGACAAAGCTCCCAACTTCACAGTATTAGCTAATGATCTATCGGAAGTCACACTGAATGATTCCAAGGGCAAGGTACGTCTGATCAGTGTCGTTCCTTCCATCGATACCGGTGTTTGTGATGCACAGACACGTAAGTTCAATGAAGAAGCAACGAAATTTGATAACGTGGAAGTATTGACGATTTCAGTGGACCTTCCATTCGCACAAAAACGCTGGTGCGGAGCGAACGGAATCGAAAATGTCCAAACCCTTTCCGATCACCGCGACCTTTCTTTCGGTGAAGCATTCGGCGTGCACATCCAGGAACTTCGTCTTCTGGCACGTGCTGTATTCGTTGTGAACAGCAATGATGAAGTAACGTATGTGGAATATGTAAGCGAAGCGACTGACCACCCGAATTATGACGCTGCCGTAGAAGCAGTGAAAAACGCGAAATAATCCGTCCCAACCAGAATATTCATTAAGACATGCTGACCTGACTTTCTCATGGTCAGCATTGTTTTTTTTTACAAACGTCCTGGACAAAGGTAAAATAGATGAATGAAATTGTGATAAAGGAATGAATGCCCATGATAAATTCGCCAGTCGAATCATTATTTGGAATAATCGACGAAACGGCTACACTGCTGAAGGATGAACTTGCCTGCAGTTATTTAGAAGCCGTTGCCGAAACGGGGGAGAACCTGTTTCAGGGGGACGTCCTCCAGGAAGAAGTCAGTGAACTGACCAAGAAGCGCCTGAACAAAAAGTACGACGAAGCAAACGTTTCTCAACTTGAGAATGAAAATATCCGTAAAGCATTCCAATTCGCTATTTTAAAAGGAATGAAGGAAAACGTGCAGCCGAATCATCAAATGACGCCGGACTCACTTGGGCTGTTCATCAGCTACCTGGTGAATAAATTCACGGCGGGCATGAATAAGCTGACTGTCCTTGACCCTGCAATCGGAACGGGGAATCTCCTGACGACGGTGTTGAACCAGATGCCGGGTAAAGAAACCCAGTCCATCGGTGTCGAAATCGATGAAGTGCTCATCAAACTTGCCTACGTGGGAGCAGATCTTCAGAAGCATCCACTGCAGCTCTTTAACCAGGATTCATTGGAGCCGTTGTTCATCGATCCCGTCGACCTTGTCCTGTGCGACCTGCCGATCGGGTATTACCCGAACGACCTGCGCGCCCAGGATTATGAGCTGAAAGCGGAAGAGGGCCACTCATATGCCCACCATCTGTTCATCGAACAAAGCTTGAAGCACACGAAAGACGGCGGATACCTCTTCTTCATCGTGCCGAACGGCCTTTTCGAATCGCCGCACAGTGCACAGCTTCAAGGATACCTGAAAGAGAAAGCAGACATCCAGGGCTTCCTGCAGCTGCCACTTTCACTGTTTAAAAATAAAAACTCGGCGAAGAGCATCCTGATCCTTCAGAAGAAAAAGGAAGGAATCAAGCCTCCTAAAGAGGTATTGCTTGCTCAACTGCCAAGCCTATCGAATCAGAGAGCCCTTCAGGATATCCTGTCGAAGATTGATCAGTGGCTTGTGCAGAATAAATAATCGTATGAATAGAGACTGCCTTTGGGCGGTCTTTTTTTATGGGTGTTTTACTGGATAGGTGTTCGGGGTATGCAGGGAGTGAGGGGTTTATAGTCCGTTTTTTCAAGTTTATCAACCGAAATTTCAATATATCGACGAATCCTCCAGATAGTATTCGCACTTTTGTGAAAACATTTAATTTAACATGAAAACGATGTCATTTCAAGCTTTTTCTTGAAATAGGGTGGAGTCAGTGATTTAATGGGGAATTGAGAGATAAAAAACGATTCAATGAACAGAATAATGGTAGAGTCGATAGATCGAAAACAAAAGGAGCGATACAACGTGGCAAAAAAAGTGATTGCAATTAATGCTGGAAGCTCTTCGCTAAAGTTTCAGCTTTTTGATATGCCTGAAGAAACAGTCATTACCAAAGGTCTAATTGAACGTATCGGATTGAACGATGCGGTTTTCAATATAACAGTGAACGATGAGAAACGTGAAGAAGTAACGGATATCCCGAACCATGAAGTAGCGGTTAAAATGCTGCTTGAAAAGCTGACAGGCTATGGCATCATCAACTCGCTTGATGAAATCGAAGGTATCGGACATCGTGTTGTACACGGTGGGGAAGTCTTCAATGAATCCGTTCTGATCACTGACGAAGTGATTAACAAAATCGAAGAACTTTCTGATCTGGCACCCCTTCATAACCCTGCAAACTTAACGGGAATCAAGGCATTCCAAAGCGTACTGCCGAATGTTCCTGCGGTTGCTGTGTTTGATACAGCGTTCCACCAAACGATGCCTGAAAGCTCATTCTTATACAGCCTTCCGTATGAGTACTATGAAGATTTCGGAATCCGTAAATATGGTTTCCACGGGACTTCCCACAAGTATGTATCTCAGCGTGCAGCTGAAATGCTTGGCCGTCCGGAAGAGCAAGTGCGCCTGATTTCTTGTCACTTAGGGAATGGTGCAAGTATCGCAGCCATCGAAGGCGGGAAATCCATCGATACATCCATGGGCTTCACACCACTTGCCGGTGTTGCCATGGGAACTCGTTCAGGTAATATTGACCCGGCCCTTATCCCGTTCATCATGGAGAAAACAGGATCAACGGCTGATGAAGTATTAAATATCCTGAACAAGAAATCCGGTATGCTTGGTGTATCAGGATTCTCAAGTGACCTTCGTGATATCGAGATGCAGGCTTCAGAAGGTAACGAGCGTGCGGAATTGGCTCTTGAAGTGTTCGCTAACCGTATCCACAAATACATCGGTTCCTATGCATCACGCATGTACGGTGTAGACGCGATCGTCTTCACGGCTGGTATCGGTGAAAACAGTACATTGATCCGTGAAAAAGTCCTTCAAGGCTTGGAATTCATGGGCGTATACTGGGATCCGGCACGCAATCAGGTCCGTGGTAAAGAAGCATTCGTCAACTATCCGCATTCACCGGTAAAAGTCATGATCATTCCTACGAATGAAGAAGTCATGATTGCTCGTGATGTTGTGGAAAAAGGGAATATCTAATAAATGAAACGGGATCGCCGGCTATGGCGGTCCTTTTTTTTGTTCAGAAAATGAGGGACGGACCTCAAAAAAATCCCTAGCGGAGGAATCATGCGGAAAATGACCTGTATCATGCCGGATTTAGGATAATCGTGCGTGTATTTACATTTTCATGCGAGATTCACATCTATTATGCGATATTCCAATAAATCATGCCGGATTGTCGGATTTTCTTTGCGAATAGAGTATACTGACTATTCCCACCATTATCCCCGTCACAAAGGATTTGTCCATTCCATATATGGTATACTATACGTAATTTAAGGAATGTAAGGAGTGGGGAGAAGTGAACTGGTCAGAACGAGATAATCAGGTATGGCAGTCGATCAAGGCTTGGAGAGAAGAGTTGTATGAATATGAAGCGAATGATTTGGAGCATACATATGTGAAGTGGCTGGATTACGCGTTTGAATCGATTCCTGAAGATGTTCAGGATCAGTTTTTTCAGCGTCTTGATGGCTGGTTGTTTCATATGCATTCCCTGATTCAAGGTTCACAGATGCAAAATGACGCAAGGGAGCGGATCCTTGTGACGGCGCGGGCCTTCAATCAGGACATTCAGACGGTCGAGGATCTTCATTATTTAACGATTGACCAGCTTCATTACATAGCGGAGCAGCATGCGGGACGCCATCGCATCTACTCCCTGTTGCAAGGAGGGGTGACGGGTACCGGGGGGCTGGTGGCTCTGGGTTCGGATCTGCCTGCCATGCTCGTCATCAATCTCCGTTCGGTGCAGCTCATCGCCATCACGTATGGATTCGATGTTCAGACGCCGTTTGAAATGATGACGTCGCTGAAGGTGTTCCATGCCGCAACCTTGCCGGCAAGGCTCCGGGCTCTTGCTTGGGAGGATCTGAAGGAGGACTTGAACAAGAAGGATTCCAATTACTTCTACGACGGGTCGGAGCAGCTGACGGATTATACGTGGCTCGAGGGGTCCATGAAGCAGGCACTGAAAGCGATGGCCATCACCATGTTTAAGGGTAAGAAGTGGTCGGGTCTGCCTCTTGTCAGCATTGCCATCGGAGCGGGCTCCAATTATCAGCTTTCCAGGAAGATCACTGATTTTGCCGAAAAATATTATCAATACCGCTATCTGCGCGATAAGAAAAATGAACAATAAAAAAAGGGGAATGATGTGTTCAACGCATCATTCCCTTTCTGTTTTTTCCGGATTGGTCCGGTACCAAAGCCATAGATCATTGATTTCCGAAGCACGTTCAGAGATTTCATGATTGATCTTGCAGGACCGCTCAAAATCATCTTCCCCAGCCAGTTCATCCTGAAGGCGCTCGATCTCCCCATCAATTTCCCCGATCCGGTCTGGAATGGTTCCCCGGACACGCTCCCACTCCAGGAGAATCACTTCCTGTTCCTCTGATGAATATTTCGGCCATTCCTTCAACTGCAATGGGAGGTGGATTCCCAGTCTTGAATCATATGAAAAAAATTCGTTCGTCATCTATCTGGATGCTCCTCACATTTCATTCTTCTTTCATCCTACAATAAATTCCTGCTGAAGCCCAGTGCGAAGGGGATGTCACCAATTGTCCATAAAATAATTATACAAATTCATGAATAAGTATTGATGTATTTCTCGTAAACTGCTAATATAAATTCATCTTAAAGAATAAATATTCATTTATATAGAAAATCAACAGGAGGAGATACGGATGAATAAAAAAGTGGTATTAGCCTACTCAGGTGGTTTGGATACGTCGGTTGCAGTTCAATGGTTAAAGGAAAAAGGATATGAAGTCATTGCATGCTGCCTGGATGTAGGGGAAGGAAAGGACCTTGATTTTGTACAAGAGAAGGCATTGACGGTGGGAGCTTCCAAGAGCTATGTGATCGACGCGAAAGAAGAGTTCGCAAATGATTACGCGCTTATCGCGCTGCAAAGTCATGCACTCTACGAAGGAAAGTACCCACTGGTGTCCGCTCTATCAAGACCGTTGATTGCAAAAAAACTTGTAGAAATTGCCGAACAGGAAAACGCAACGGCCGTGGCACATGGCTGTACGGGAAAAGGAAATGACCAGGTGAGATTCGAAGTGTCCATCGCGGCATTGAATCCTGATTTAGAAGTAATCGCCCCGGTTCGTGAATGGAAATGGTCACGTGAAGAGGAAATTGAATATGCGAAGGATAAGGGGATTCCGATTCCCATCAATCTTGATTCACCATACAGCATCGACCAGAATCTATGGGGCAGAAGCAATGAGTGCGGAGTGCTCGAAAATCCTTGGGCTGCACCACCGGAAGATGCATACGACCTAACATCAAGCATCGAAGAATCGCCAAATGAAGCAGATGTGGTTGAAATCACGTTTTCCAAAGGGGTGCCTGTGGAACTGAATCACGTGGCATATCCTCTTGATGAAATCATTGCGAAACTGAATGTGCTGGCCGGTAAGCACGGAGTCGGACGTATCGATCATGTGGAAAACCGTCTTGTCGGCATCAAGTCACGTGAAGTATACGAATGTCCGGCTGCCATGACTCTTTTAAAAGCTCATAAGGAACTGGAAGACCTGACATTGGTGAAAGAAGTTGCCCATTTCAAACCGGTGATCGAGAAAAAAATGACAGAATTAATTTATGAGGGACTTTGGTTCTCTCCATTAAATAAAGCGTTGAAGGCATTCCTTGATCAAACGCAAGTGTATGTAAATGGTGTCGTACGCGTGAAATTATTCAAAGGTCATGCCATCGTCGAAGGAAGAAAATCACCGAACTCCCTGTATGATGAAAACCTTGCAACGTACACAAAAGCGGATGAATTTGATCATGATGCTGCCATTGGATTCATTCAACTATGGGGTCTGCCGACGAAGGTGTCTTCCATGGTCAACGCTGAGAAGAAAGAGAAAGTCACTCTATGAGTAAGCTGTGGGGAGGCCGTTTCACCAAAAAGCCTGAAGAGTGGGTGGATGAATTTAATGCATCCATCTCATTCGACCAGGAGCTTGTACTGGAGGACATTGAAGGCAGCATCGCCCATGTGAAAATGTTGAAAAAGTGCGGGATTCTGACAAACAGTGAATCCGATCAGATCCTCGATGGCCTCCATGTGCTGTATGGAAAAGCTGAAAAGAATGAGCTTCAGTTTTCCGTTGAATATGAGGACATTCATTTGAATCTGGAGAAGCATCTGATCGATTTAATCGGTGAGGTCGGCGGCAAGCTCCACACGGGCAGAAGCCGTAACGACCAGGTGGCGACAGACATGCATCTCTTTTTAAAAAGACGTGTGGAGGAAATCGTCAAGCTGGTTGAGGACCTTCAGGAAGCGATCATCGCCCAGGCGGAAGCAAATGTTGAAACGATCATTCCAGGGTACACTCATCTACAGCGTGCCCAACCTATCTCGTTCGCTCATCATCTGATGTGTTATTTCTGGATGCTGAATCGTGATAAGGAGAGACTCGCTGATTCTCTGAAAAGAATCGATATCTCCCCATTGGGAGCTGGGGCACTGGCAGGAACGACATTCCCCATCGACAGGGAATATTCAGCCGAGCTCCTTGGCTTCGGTGCTTGCTATGAAAATAGTCTCGATGCCGTAAGTGACCGTGATTTCATCTTGGAATTCCTGAGCAACAGCTCGATCATGATGACCCATCTTTCCCGTCTCGCGGAAGAGATGATCCTGTGGTCCACGGAGGAGTTCCGATTCATCGAGCTTGATGACAGTTTCACGACGGGTAGCAGCATTATGCCGCAGAAGAAGAATCCGGATATGGCGGAGCTTGTCAGAGGGAAGACGGGCAGGGTGAATGGAAATCTCATTTCTCTTCTCACTGTGTTAAAAGGTCTGCCCCTTGCATACAACAAGGACATGCAGGAAGACAAGGAAGGCATGTTCGATACGGTGAAAACCGTCGTGGGATCGCTTAAGATCTTTACGGGCATGATTTCGACGATGAAGGTGAATAGTGAACAGATGAAGGAAGCGGTCGGGAATGATTTTTCCAATGCGACAGAGCTTGCGGATTACCTGGCGACGAAGGGGATTCCGTTCAGACAGGCACATGAAATCGTTGGGAAGCTTGTGCTGTATTGCATCGAGAAGGGATGCTATCTGAAGGATGTATCGCTTGAGGAGTATGGTGAGTTTTCTTCGTTGATCGAGAAGGATATTTATTCGATTTTGACTCCTTATTCGGCTGTGGAGAGACGGAAGTCGTATGGTGGTACGGGATTTGAGCAGGTGAAGGTGCAGATTGGGAAGGGGAAGGCTGAGTTGGGATCTTTGGCTGCTCAATCTGTGTAATTGATAGTGCTGATTGATTTCCTTTCTAATATCACCAAAAAGAGCGGTTGAAAAGGAACCTTCTCCTTCAACCGCTCTTTTTTTGGGGGAAGATGGTAAAATCAATCTTCCACTTCTTCCGTTCTGACAACCAGTACGTCGCAGTGGGCAGCCCGGGTGATGTGTTCGGAGACGCTGCCGATGAGGAAGCGTTCGACGGCGTTGAGGCCGGTGGCTCCGCATATGATGAGATCTGCTTTGACGTTTTTGTTTGCTTCTCTTGGGATGATCACTTTCGGGGAGCCGTATTCGACATAGGTTTTGACTTTGGTCAATCCGGCTTTGCCCGCTTCGTCTTTGTACTCGTTTAATAATTCTTCAGCATACTTGATGGCTCTTTCTCCCACTGTGCGGTCGTAGGATTCGATGGCCGCGAAAGAGCGGGTGTCGATGACGTGGATCAGGGAAAGAATGGCGTCGTTCCGTTTGGCGATGGCAATCGCTTTTTTGAAGGCCCATTCTGCTTCCCTGGATCCATCTACAGCTACTAATATGTTGTGATATTTTAAACTCATTGTGATCCCCTCCTTACATTCATCATACTATATTTTCCCACTTATATCTGTAGCCAATTTTCGAACAATAATGGAGAATAGACTACTTATTTTTAAGGGGGAATCACCATGAAGAAGAAGGATCCGAAAGAGCAGTTCACATATGATGAAAATGCGAACCAACAGGTAAGCCAGCAGATCATGGATTCGTATACGAGCGGTGTCATCGATACGGAGAATGGTCAGTATGGTACGTATGAAAACGAGCAATATGAAGAGTAGGTAAAGGAAAAGCTTGTAGAGACAGTTAATGTTTCTGCAAGCTCTTTTTTTATGGCTTAAGCTCCCCTGAATGAAAAGGTCCGTCCCTTCTGCTACAATACTCTATATTATAAAGAGAATAGGAGGTCACGGCATGAAGAAACCTGTGATCATTGTCGGGGCTGGCCTGAGCGGTCTCAGAGCCGCTTCCCTCCTCCACTCGAAAGGCGTTGAGTGTGTGGTCCTTGAAGCCCGGGGAAGAATTGGAGGAAGAGTCATAAGCGAGACCATCGGAGGGACGGACCTTGCGAGAGTGGACCTCGGACCGACGTGGTTCTGGCCTGACTATGAGCCTCTCATCACACGTCTTGTAAAGGAGCTCGGTTTACAGACGTTCCTGCAGCATACGGAAGGAGCCCTTCTCTATGAGCAGTCAGAAAATGTTGTCCCGCAACAGCATGTGTTACCGGAAGGAGCTGTGCAAAGATCTTTCAGGCTGCACGGCGGTGTGAAGTCACTCATTGATGCCGTCTATGATACTCTTCCGCCCGGTACTGTTCAGTTGAATACAACCGTAAAAACAATCCGGATGGATAACGGTGGGGGCATCACGGTCGAAGCTGATGAGCTAGGCGGGAAGAAGGAATGGAAGGCAGAAGCTGTGATCCTTGCCATGCCACCACGACTTGTGGCACGACATCTTTCATTCTCACCTTCTCTTCCGGAAGCCCTTATCCAAAGCATGCTTGAAATGCCGACTTGGATGGCGGGACAGGCAAAGGCAATAGCCATTTATGAACGGCCTTTCTGGCGGAAGGATGGTCTTTCGGGTCAGGTAACGAGCTGGGCAGGTCCTCTTCAGGAAATACATGACGCTTCACCAGATAAAGGGGCAGGTGCTTTGTTTGGATTCTTCGGGATGCCGGCTGCAACGCGCAGGGAGCTGGGTGAGGATAAAATAGTGGAGCTTGTCTTGGAACAGCTGAAACGCTTATTCGGTGAGCAGGCGGGTTCGCCAATCTCCCTTCTGTACAAGGACTGGTCAGATGACCCACATACTGCCGTAAAAGAAGATGCTGAACCGCTGATGAATTTTCCTGAATATGGTCCACTTGGGCATGCAGGTGTGTGGGAAAGGAAAATCCTATTTGCCGGAACCGAAACAGCAGCCGAAAGTGGCGGTCATCTGGAAGGTGCTCTCCGGTCGGCTGAACGTGCGGTTTCCAGATTACTGGAGAACCCATATAAATAAAGAGAGAGCCATCACATCAACCCTGTGATGGCTCTTGATCTGTCACGCCTCTTCGTACACAACCTCAACGTCTCCTTTATCCTCATGCATCTTGAATAAAGCTCCCGCAATCTTATCCCCCGAGAAATAAGTGTCTTCCTGAACGAATCCGTTAATGGTCAGAGTCCCTACAAAGATCCCTTTCGGCGTCAGTTCCTGATTCAGACTGTAAGCGAGGTTTCTTAAGCCCGCTTTTCCAACGGATAATGAAGCAACGTCTGCACTTGGATAGAGCGCAAGACCTCCACCTGTCAAAAGAATGGATCCGGAGTTTTTTTTCATGAAAGGAAGGATTTCCTGAACGGCGACTAGTGCACCTGCCACGTTCACTTTAAAGTCATAAACGAAATCCTCCACATTGATCGCAGTCGGTTGTCCAGGTCGGATGGACGCTGCATTATACAACAGGACCTCGATTTTATCACCAAATGCAGCCCTTACTTCAGAAAGGGCCTTTTTCATGGACGATCCGGATGAAACATCACCTTGAAATCCTTTTGCTATGATACCGTGCGCCGCTAAATCAGTTTCAAGCTCCTGAAGTGAAGAGAGTGTACGAGAAATGAGTGCCACCTTGTACCCTTTCAATCCGAAATTCTTCGCTGTCTCATAGCTGATCCCTTTACCGGCTCCGATGATGACAATCGTTTTATTCATAATGTATTCCTCCGATTTTTATATTTGTATATGCAAATGAATGGGTAAAAAAAGAGTGTAAAACATTCTCACTCTTTTTCAAGCTTTAGACTTGCTTCATGCAGCATCCGACTTAAATCCAGGCTGAAATCCTTCCCCAGTGTCTCGGAATAATCCTGGAACATTTCTTTGATCGACACGCGGAATTCACGGTACAATTCTTCCCCTTCCTCCGTTAACGAAATGAAGGTTTGCTTACCGGACATTTTGCGAACGACGATGTCTCGCTTTTCCAGTTTATCAATGAAACGTGTACTGGTTGAAGGAGCAATGGCCAGCTTTTGACATAGTTCTTTCTGTGTAATTCCAGGCTTGAAGTGAATAACCATGATCATATAAAAGTAAGATGGAGCAAGTCCCCCGGCATCCAGGTGTTTTTCAGCAAGTTTGGTGATGCTGCGGGAAAAACGGCTTGCCGTGAAATATAAGCAGTGAATCAGAACGTCTTCTTCTTGATTCATAAGGTCAACATCCTTTCATTTGCACATACAAATTAACATAGGGAAGAACTCCTTGTCAATATAAGCGGCAGTTATGATGTTCCTTTCAGTTTTTCTATTATACGGATACCAGACTTTTACATTAAAATAAAAAGGAGATAGTGGAAAAGGGGTGTTGGAATGAAAGCAGTGATTCAACATGAATTTGGGGATTCCCATGTGCTTCAATTAGCGGAAGTGGAGGCTCCAATCATTAGTAAAGATGAAGTGTTGATCAAAACGGCATGTACGAGTGTGAACTATGCAGATATTAAATCAAGGAAGGGCAAAAAAGGAAAGGGGAAATTTCCTTTCACACTTGGTCTCGATGCAGCTGGGACTGTCGTTGAAGCCGGGGAATTCTCCGGGCTTGAGGCAGGAGACCGGGTCATTGCGTTTCCGATAGGTGGTTCATACGCCGAATATGTAAAAGCCCATAAACAACTTACGTTTAAAATTCCTGAAGAACTTTCCTTTGAACAGGCGGCTGCCATGCCGACTGTGTCAATCCTGTCCCATATCCTACTACATGAAATTGGCCAGGTGAAGAAAAGCGATACGATCGTTGTCCATAGCGGGGCCGGGGGAGTCGGTTCCATGCTCGTTCAATTCGCGAAGCTTGCCGGGGTTAAGACAGTCATTGCAACGGTCGGCAACTTGAGCAAGGAGGACTATGTAAAGAGGTTGGGAGCAGATCTAGTGTGTACATACGACACGTTTTCAGAAGAAGTCCTTCACCTGACGAATGGAAGTGGGGCGCAAGTCATTTTCGATTCCGTGGCCGGAGAAGTCACGTCGGCGAGTCTGGACTGCCTGGATTTATACGGAACCCTCGTTCAATTCGGTAACAGCAGTGGCAGTGCGGGACATTTCAACACAAGCGATGTTCATTCCTCCTGCCGAAATGTAAAAGGGTTCAGCCTGGGAACAACGAGGAAGCATCGTCCGGACATGTTGGCTCCCGCTGCTGAAAGAGTGATTGAGCTATTTGCAGCTGCCAAAGTAACGCTCCCCATTGCCAAGGTATTCGATTTAAGTGAAGCCAAACAGGCTCATGATTTGATCGAGAGTCGTGCGTATGAGGGGAAGGTATTGATTAAAGTATAAGGATGGTTAAAATAAGATATCGAGTTCATGTGGTAAAAGTATGATCTAGAGGAATGTTAGAAGTGAACAGTTTGGTGGTTTATAAAATACTTTGAGTAATATGTTATATGTACAATAAAAAGGAACAGTAACTCAAGCTGTTCCTTTTTATCTATGAATTTATTAATTTGCCACAACCAAATCAACGGTATTTCGTCTTCTATATATACTCAATAACAATCCTACTGCCAGCATTTCAAAGATGATATGGGAGCCGCCAAAGCTAATAAATGGAACGGAAACTCCAGGAAGAGCCGATAATCCCATATTTGCAAGAATGCTTACTGTAAATTGAGCTGTAAAAGTAGCGGCAAGGCCAACCACAAGCAGTTTACCGAAGGCATTATTCACACTTCTTGAAAGGGTAAAGGCTCTGTATATAAAATAGACAATCGTCCCGGAGACCGCGATGGCGGCCAACCAGCCAAATGAATAGATGGTATACGCCAGGATAAAATCTGTATGAACTTCGGACATGAAGCTTGGAGCAGTCTTAAGGGTATTCCCTATAAGATCCGCATCCTTAAATGGCAGGTGAGCATATGGACTGATCCTCGTATGTTGGGCATGCATGAACAAATGCACAATCGGCCATATAGTCGAGACGGCTGCAAATGTGATCACTTGTTTAAGGGCGGCACTCGAAGCATGCATGATGGCAGTACAGACCAGAATGCTGATGAAGGTAGTGGCTAAGGCACCAGTCGTCGACAATAAAGCGATGGGGATTGAAATCATTCCTACACCAAACCATAACGAACGTGTACTCTTCCAATTCCATGAATGAAAGATACCTGCAAAGGAAATGATCAAAAGATAGGGAGTCACTTCCGTCACATTCACATGGGCAATACCTAAATTTAAAAATGGCACACCATCCACTCTATCGCCAGTTATAACGGTCAAAAGTAGAAGAAGGACCGTCCCCGCGTAAACGTACTTCGAGTAGGTTAATAGTTTCCGATAATCGAAGGTATACAAAGCCAGCATGATCAGAAGACCGATTATATAAAAAACAAGACTTTTATTGAAAACACTCATTTCATTGAGGTCTGCAATAGTGGAATGGAATTGCAAATAATACATGATCAATAACCCGAATAGAGAAGCGGCCATTACTGGAAGAATGGTTTTGACATCCAGAGGGGCTTTATGGGTCTTATCTAACTGTTCACCCACTACATCTGCGTCTCCCAAATGTGTTAGAGCATAGTCGATTGCTTCTTCCTCAGAGAGCCCTCTGCTCATGGCTTCCTCTTTCAATGAAAGGAGATGATCCTGAATTTCAAACGTTATTTGAGCATGGACATCTTTGTTTCTGACCCGCTTACAGATTCTTTCAATATACGAATCAATCTTTTTTTCTATTCCCATACGCTTTTCTCTCCATTAAGGACTTGGTCCACAGCCTGTTTAAATGTGGACCATTCCGCTTTCTTTTCCTGAATAAATTCTCTTCCGGAGTCATTTAACTTGTAGTATTTTCTTTTTCTCTTTCCAGACCCTTCTTCCCAATAAGACAGAATGAATCCTTTATCCTCCAGTGTGTGCAGGATGGGGTAGATCGTCCCTTCTTTCATGTTGAAAATGCCGTCAGATTTCAATTCCAGCTCTTTAATAATTTCATAGCCATACATCGGTTTGGCATCCAGCAAGCTTAATATCAGGGTAGTGGTACTCCCTTTCAGCAGCTCTTTACTTATTTTCATAGATTGGTTCCCTCCATATACATAGTATACCTATGCATAGTATTTATATGTGTATTGTATATGGCATCAATACAACTGTCAATGTTGGTTTTTGGTACAGAGTGAAGCCATTCTTTCGTATAATCCTTTTACATGATGAAGGGGCTTGCCCAAACCTCCACCATTTGAAATAATTGGTACGAAAATAAAGGAAAGGTTTGAAATGCAATATTAAAGGTGAAATAGCATGAAAAGGAGTTTAGATGATGGGATACATAGAAGAATTGAGGGAAATCGTGGGTCACAGGCCATTACTATTTGTAGGGGCCGTGACGGTTATTGTGGATGAAATGGGAAGGTTACTGCTTCAACAGCGAACATATCCGAAAGGTGTCTGGGGAATTGCGGGGGGACTGATGGAACTTGGGGAATCCACTGAAGAGGTTGCGAGAAGGGAAGTATATGAGGAAACGGGATTGAGAGTCGATGAACTTCATTTAATCAATGTGTATTCAGGACCGGAACACTATGTAAAGGCCGAAAATGGTGATGAGTTTTACGTCGTAACGGTTGCCTATTATTCGGAGGGGTATGAAGGAGAATTGAACATAGATCAATCTGAATCGATTACATTTGAATTTTTTTATCCTGATGAACTGCCAACCAATATGGTTAAAAGCCATAAAGTGATAGTGGATGAATTTTTGTCTAAATATTACAGAAAAGGTGTATAACATATGACGGCAGATATAAGGGAACGAAGCAACAGCAAATGGTAAATAAACGCGGTCTTTTATCCAAGGAGGATAAAAGGCCATTTTTGTTGAATTCCTTATGGAACAAGTAGCGCTGGTTAAGATCTAGTGCATAAATGAAAATCCGTTTTGATCACACTAAGGAGATGAAATCATGAAATTACTGCTCACATCAGCAGGCGTCAATAACAAAAGCATACACGAAGCATTGGTTGCGATGCTCGATAAACCGATCGCCGATTGCACTGCCCTATGCATCCCCACCGCCATGTACGGACACCCCTGGGTCGGTCCCGGCGTCAGAACGTGGGAGTTCATCAGCGGAAATTCAGAGAATCCCATGGTGGATTTGGGATGGAAGTCTGTCGGCGTACTGGAACTAACAGCGTTGCCAAGCATCCATAAAGAACGCTGGGTACCACTCGTTAAAGAGACGGATGTCTTTCTCGTATCCGGCGGTGACGCTCTCTATTTGGCTCATTGGATGCGACAATCCGGACTTGCAGATCTTTTGCCGTCGCTGGATGCAGTCTATGTGGGAATGAGTGCAGGGAGTATGGTGATGGCGCCTGTCGTCGGAGAAGACTTTGTTGGCTGGAATCCTCCGAACGGCCAAGATGAAGCGCTCGGAATGGTTGATTTTTCGATATTCCCCCATCTGGACCACGAGATGCTGCCTGAAAATACGATGGCTGATGCAGAGAAATGGGCCAGAGGAATAAAGGGACCATCGTATGCCATTGATGATCAGACAGCCATCAAGGTGATCGATGATGAAGTGGAAGTTGTTTCGGAGGGGAATTGGAGACTGTTTTCATAAGGGTTGATACCTCTTCAAAAATATAAACATATAAGGTGGGTTAATGATTAACAGTATAGGATTTTTGAACGTAACTAAACGGAAACGATTATACTCTGTAATATTAGTTGCTTCCATTCTGACCATACTATTTGTCTGGTCAGAGCCCCGAGACAGGATGTACGATCTACATTACTCTCCAAAGGAAAACATCATGACATTTGATTTTAAAACACCAACACAGGTTCCATTTGCTGAAATGAAGGTGACCAATTTTTCAGTTGTAGAAGATCAACAGGAAGCGGAAATGTCTTTATTAAACGCTGATATCAATATGATGGATATCCGAATTTCCTCATCTAAACCAGAGTATGCAGCAGATAAGATCGAAAGGGTGAAAATCGGACATGATATTTATGGTGATTTCATTCCGGATATCGCCGGGAGAAGAGTCCTTAGCTGGAAAGATGACCTGTATTATGAAGTGACTTATTACCCTAAATTAACCCCAAAAGAAGTGAGTAAAACACAGCTGATTCAAATGGCAGAGTCTTTTGATTAAAATGTAAGGTGGTTGATTGAGAATCCTTTCTAAGGACTATCATTTCTTCTGTTTCACTATCTTTCATAAATATCCACGGCAAAAGCTGAAGATCGAATTATTCATCTTCAGCTTTTATAAATTGGGTTGACAAAACCACTACTTCGTCATACTATATAGTGGTAGTTAGTATTACTGAGTACGAAACTGAAATATAGGGGGTGAATGTTTGGAAAACTTAACAGAAATGCTGAAAGGGGTCCTGGAGGGCTGTGTCCTTGAGATCATCAGCCGTGGCGAAACGTATGGGTACGAGATCACGCAGCAGCTGAGAGAACTGGGGTTCACGGATGTGGTGGAAGGCACTGTGTACACCATTACCATGCGCCTTGAAAAAAATAACCTAGTAAATATTGAAAAGAAGAAAAGCACAGTAGGGCCGCCAAGAAAATTTTACACCCTGAATGAAGCGGGTCAGGAGAAGCTCGAGATATTCTGGGGAAAATGGGATTTCCTTTCAAGCAAGATGAACGAACTCAAAACAAAAGAAATCATAAGGAGAGGTTAAGATGAAATTTATTGAAAAGATTACTGGAAGTATGGCCGACAAGCGTGAATGGAGAGCGATGGAAGCCCGTGCGAAGACATTGCCAAGTGAATACCTCAATGCCTACAAGGCGATTCAAAAATATATGTGGACAGCTGGCGGTCTTACCGACTGGAAAGACACGAGCCGAATCTTTAATGGCATTCTGGATCTGTTCGAAGAAGGGGCAGCGGAAGGCAAGGAAGTTACTGACCTCACCGGGGAAGACGTAGCCGGATTTTGTGATGAACTGGTGAAAGACTCGGAAACGTGGAGTGACAAGTACCGGGCGAAGTTGAATGATTCGATCGGTCGTGGAAAGAAGTGAATCCAATCGGTTATACCGACTGAATGGCGGGTGAAAATGCAGAACCAAGACTATTCAGTTGTTTTTTTTACCATAGTAGTAAGTGATACTGATTACCTGTAACACTAAGTAGTGTTTAAAATATAAGGAGGAAAACAGATGAGTCATGCAGCGATTTCAGTAAAAGGGTTGAAAAAGTCGTTCAAAGACAAGGAAGTCTTAAAGGGTGTGGATTTTGAGGTGAAGCGCGGGGAGATATTTGCGCTTCTTGGTTCAAATGGGGCGGGTAAAACAACGATCGTCCATATTCTTTCGACGCTGTTGAAGGCGGATGGTGGCAGTGGGAGTGTTTATAGCTTTGATGTGCAGCATCAGCCTGATCAGGTTCGTCGGAGTATCAGTTTGACAGGACAGTTTGCTGCCCTGGATGGTATCCAGACAGGAAGGGAAAATCTGATCATGATGGCGAAGTTACGGGGAGTGTCAAGTCCGTCCCGAATCGCAGATGACCTCCTCAAGAGATTCAGTCTGACGGATGCGGCCGACAGACGAGCGGATACGTATTCCGGTGGGATGAAGCGCCGGCTTGACATCGCCATGAGCCTGATCGGGGCACCCCCTGTCATCTTTCTCGATGAGCCGACGACAGGCTTGGACCCGGAAGCCCGGATGGAAGTCTGGGAAACCGTCAAGGAGCTTGCCGGTAGCGGCACGACCATTTTACTGACGACCCAATACCTGGAGGAAGCGGAACAGCTGGCGGACCGCATCGCCATCCTTCATGGAGGGGAAATCATTACGACGGGTACCCTTACTGAACTGAAGGAAATGTTCCCACCTGCGAAAGTGGAGTATATTGAGAAGCAGCCGACACTCGAGGAAATCTTCCTCGCGATCATTGGCAAAAAAGGGGGAAATGAAAATGAACAGTAACACAGGGGTATTATTTGGCCGTTTGATGCGCGGTATTTTACGGAGTCCTGATACGATCATCACGGTTGCCGTTACTCCGGTTATGATGCTACTATTGTTTGTTTATGTATTTGGCGGTGCCATTGAGACAGGGACGGACAGCTATGTGAATTACTTGTTACCCGGAATTCTGCTGATTACGATTGCGTCAGGTGTCGCTTATACCTCGCACCGGCTCTTTACGGATGCGAAGAGCGGACTGATGGCGCGTTTTAGTACGATGCCGATCAAACGCTCTTCGATATTATGGGCACACGTGTTGACTTCCCTTGTATCCAATTTGCTTGCCGTTATGGTGGTCATTCTTGTTGCACTGCTGATGGGCTTTCGTACTGGTGCTGATGTGTTGGAATGGCTGGCGGTTATCGGGGTACTTGTACTGTTTACGCTCGCTCTGACATGGCTTGCGGTTATTCCGGGATTGACGGCAGACTCGATGGAAGGGGCGACGGCTTATTCATACCCATTGATTTTCCTGCCGTTTATCAGCTCGGCCTTTGTTCCAACGGAAACGATGCCAACCGTTGTGCGGGTGTTCGCAGAGAACCAGCCAGTGACGTCCATCGTGAATGCAATTCGTGCACTATTATATGAAGGGACGGTGGGCAGCGATATATGGATAGCCCTTGCCTGGTGCGTCGCTATCATGGTCATTTCTTATTTTATTGCAGGCAGGATATTTAAACGTCAGCTTGGATAAGGGGGAGGTTCATGTTTCGCAGATTAAAAGAGAAAATAGAATGGACACAAAAGGAGTGGTGATGATTGCTTAGCAGCCAATCGTACTTTTGTGTCTTCTTTTTTTTGCGAAAAAGAGGAAGATTCTTGTTGGAAATGGAATACCATTAATATGGTAGTGGGCTTAAATAAAGGTCTTTTTCAAAGATTGTCATTGGAGGGCTGCTTATGGCATTCATTTCAATTTACACGATTGGCAGGTTGCGGAATCCTTACGACCATCCGGCGTCCCTTGGCTTTTATGACATGGGTTATAAAGTCATGCGTCAGGCTTATGCTTCGGGACATCTCATTGAGGAGTTCTCTTCAGAGGGTGTCGCCCTTCCTGAAGAGGCGAAAGGGAATGGGTACCCGGTCCTGACATTAACGGTATGGAAAAACCTTCAAACGTTGTACCGTTTTACATATGCAGGGAAACACAGTCAGGCATTGCGGAATAGGAACAATTGGATGGAGAATGATGATGGAAAACATTCTTCCTATGTCATCTGGTGGACAGAGACGGTGAAGGATGTCTCATGGGAGGAAGCTTTCAGAAGGTACGATTATTATCTTGAACATGAAGCTACTCCTTATGCGTTTGACTTAAGGCAAGCATTTGATGAGAGTGGGAACATGATTCGTATAAAATAGGGTTCCACGACGTAAAGTGTGAGAAGCTGAGAATCATCAATGGTTTTCAGCTTTTTTGTGTGTGGAAAAAACTATAAAAAAGAATGTGATACGTCTCTGGTCCTATCTCTTTTATGTCACAGGTCAGACGAAAGATCATACCATCCTATGTTACATTCATATCAGCAATAAATGATATGGAGTTGAAAGTGAATGAGAAAGAGTTTACGCATCATGATCGGAATCATCCTCCTGCTGGGAGCATTGACTGCATGGTTCAGCCGTGGAGGAAGTGATACGGTTTATAAAGAAATACCAGAAGCCAAACATTCAGCTGCTTATGAACCAGAAATTCTCTGGCCAAGGACAGAAGAAGATAAAGAAATTGCCGGGGAAGCAAGTGGAGTAGCCGTCGATAGTAAAGGAGATATTTATTATCTACATCGGGGAAGTTCGGAATATGGTGGAGAAAGCATCATACAAGAACCGACCCTTATCGTTATTGATGGAGAAACCAAGAAAGTCAAAGATCGTTGGGGAGAGAATGTATTTGCTTCCCCTCATGGATTGGAAATCGACCAAGAAGACAATGTATGGATCACAGATATAACCCAGAATAAGGTGTACAAGTTTACAGCTGACGGGCGCTTACTGGATACCTTTGGGGATGATTATCCATTTTATATGGAGCCTGCCCTGCGTATCCGGAATGTGCTGCCCAAATTCCCGACCGGGATGACAAAGGATACGTTCGCGAGGCCGACGGATGTCACTGTCATGGATGATGGCTCATTTGTCGTAAGTGATGGATACCGTAATAGACGGATTGTTAAATTTGATGCAGAGGGACAATTCCTTTGGGAGAAGAATCAACTGGGAGACCATCCGGGGGAATTGAATCTTCCCCATGGAATATCTCATGATCAGAAAGGGAACTTATATGTAGCAGACCGGAACAATGCACGAATTCAGGTGTTCACGAAGGAAGGTGAATTCCTTGATGAGTGGGATCAGAATGAGCTTGGCCGCCCATTCGGTCTCGAAGTGGGGGAAGATGGCAACGTGTATGTAGCGGATGGCGGTGATGCGCTTTATCCAAACAGTGAGAAAGGGTCTCACCAGGTCGTTGTTCTAAATCGAAACGGGAAGATCATAGACCGGTTTGGTGGCTGGGGTTCTAAGGTTGGGGAGTTGAAGATTCCCCATGATATCGCTGTGAATCAACATGGCGATATCTTTGTGGCAGAGCTTGAGAATCAACGGTTGCAGATGTTTAAACAAAAATAGGATGAACCTGAAGAGAATTTTACAAACTTCAGAGAGCAGAGTCATGCGGTCAATTTTTTTGGGAATCAGAGGTGCATAAGGATAAGAATCGTCTTATAATAGGAGAAATTCAAGGAAAAAGGTTGAAAGGAGAAACAAGATGACAGAGAAAGAAAAAATGTTAAACGGAGAGTACTATAACGCACGTGATCCCGAATTGATGGAAATGGCAAGGAAATCAAGAATCCTGATGGATCAATTCAATTCTTCCCCACCAGACCAGGCAGATAGAAAACAGAAAATCCTCGCTGATCTGCTTGAATCGGTGGGAGAGGGTGTGTGGGTGGAAAAGCCTTTCTACTGTGATTATGGACAAAACATTTCAATCGGGAAGAACACGTTTATCAATTTCAACTGTACGATTTTGGATACAAATAAAGTAACGATAGGGGAAAACGTTCTGATTGCACCGAATGTACAGATTTATTCGGCCACTCATCCCCTTCAGGCATCTGAAAGAATCAACCATGACCACGGTCCGGGTGAAGCCCCGTATCGCACGTTGACTAAGCCAATCTCCATAGGGGATAACGTATGGATAGGCGGCAACACCGTCATCCTGCCTGGCGTCACGATCGGTGACAATGCAGTGATTGGGGCGGGGAGTGTGGTGACTAAATCAATCCCTGCTGACTGTCTGGCGGTTGGTAACCCTTGTAGAGTGATAAGGGATATTAAATAGATGAAAAGTATGTGATATCCATTCTGGGACTTATTCTTGTTGAAGGCAGGGATAAGTCTTATTTTTTGCTCCGATGTGGGGAAGGAAAAACCTTTCATTCTATTGAATAATTACAGTGGTGACGTTAAACCCCGTTAGGAGGAATATCTATGCTCTTTATGATGATCGTCAAAGCCTCGAGAAATTCGGAGGCGGGTAACCTTCCAAGTCCCGAGCTTATGGAAGCAATGACGAAGTACAATGAGGAACTAGTGGAAGCAGGCGTCCGGGTGATGGCAAAGGGACTTCATCCGAGCTCGGACGGTATTCGCATCTCGTACCCTGAACCTGGCGGAAAGCCGGTCGTAACGGAGGGCCCTTTTGAAGTGGATGAATTAGTGGCAGGTTTCTTCCTGATCGATGTGAAGTCAAGGGAAGAAGCGATCGAATGGGCCATGCGAGTACCCGATCCACAAGGGCATGGGGAAGGACAGGTGGAATTGCGACAGGTGTTCTAAGTTCTAAATAAACGATACATGACGGGAGGAAAGGAATATGGGGGAATTGATTTATCACGTGGCCGTTTCCCTGGACCATTTTATCGCAGATCAGGCACTGATAGACGGGGATATCGAACGCTCTCTCTTTCTATTTGATGGCGATCATGTACCGGATTTCATGGAAGACATAAAGGATTATGATGCGGTACTGATGGGCAGGAAAACCTATGAGTTCGGATTCCTGTTGGGGGCAAAGCCGGGTGAACCCGGTTACAAGGGAATCAAGCATTACATCTTTTCAAAGTCTCTTCAATTCGACTCTAACGATGAAGTAGAACTCATAAAGGAAGACGCCGTCCCATTTATTCAAACATTAAAGCGGCAAGAAAAGGGCAGGATCTGGCTCTGCGGAGGCGGGGAGTTGGCTGGGACGCTGCTTAAACACCAGCTCTTAGACCGATTGGTTCTAAAGGTTAACCCAATCCTGGTCGGGAAGGGCACTCCATTATTCGGAAGCGAAGAGCCTGGAGTCAACCTGAAGCTGCTGGACGTAAAGCCATATGAAAGCGGCGTCATCAAATCGGAATATACGTTTATGTATTCATAAATGGAAAGAAGAAAGGGAGAGAACCTATCATGATCAAAGGCTTTGGAGGAATCTTCTGGAGAACCAAACATCTGGATGAAGTAAAGAGATGGTACAGTGAAGTGTTGAAGATTGAAATGGGAGATTGGAACGGAACCATGATTAGACCCGATCAGGAGAGTGAAACCATCTTTTCTTTTTTTACAGAAGAAGACCCGTATTTCCCCACAGAACAGCAGGTCATGCTGAATTTTCAGGTGCATGATCTGAAAGAAACGATCCAGCATCTGAATCAGATCGGAGTACCCCTTGCAAAGGAAAAAGAAGTGAGTGAATTCGGCCAGTTTATTTGGATTAAAGATCCTGAAGGCAGATTGATCGAGCTTTGGGAGAAATGAGGAGAGTCGAGTCACAATGGAGTTAACTTCTGCACAGCGTCAGGCAATCGATTATTTTACGGCCTATGCCCGTAAGCATAAAGCGGATGGGATGGCTACTATTCAACATATTCTGAACATGTCCAATATTTCAGGTGAGGTGTTTGAACAGGCAGTTCATCAAATAAAAACGTACGCACAGATCGGTTTGCACTTCCATCCGGATCGGCCGACTTCCACTAGGAAGAACGTTGCCCAGTCTCTGCTCGAACAAGGGGAATATAAGAGTCAGTTTGAAACATTCATATCGAATGGGAAGGTCTCTCCTCATTCAGGTGGTGACCGGGATAGGTGGGAGGAGAGTATGTTTGGGGGCGCTTACCACTCGGAAGGTGCGTTGATGAGCGAACGGCCAAAGTACGGGGCATTGAATCTGATGCTGCATCCGGATGGTCCTTCTCCACGGTTTGGGTCATGCTATTTTTTGCTGAGCCCTAACGTATCATCCCGTTCAACCTTTACATATTTGGACTCCCATCAAAACCCATTTGCGAAGGGGGCGTATCAAGAATTTAATATGATTATGGCTGCTCTTTTGGAAGAAATATTTTCAAGAGATTTTGCACTTGGAGAGAAGGATTTGACTCCGACGAAGTTCATTCATCATGTACTGAATCATCTTGAACATGGCAGTGTCGGACACGAGGCCAATCGAAACCTGAACCATTACATAGAATCACAGATTCATGGTCCCATTTCGCTGAAAGAAGATGTGGAAATGTTGGTTGCCGATCCATCCTTTAAGGATACATCGGTCGGTGAAACCCTAGAGCAGATGTGCTCAAGGTATTCCATCGATCTTAATTGGCACAGGGGTTTTGTCCTTCATGTGGATGAGGTTCCTGCTGACTTTAGAGGACCATCCATGCCCTCATTGGCCAAGCGGATCGCTTTAAAAAATGTAATTGATGCATACACCATCGGGCTTGCGGTGATGGACTTGAGACAGAATCCAGATGCATGGAGTGATAGGGGAACATACGAAGAGGTACTACAGGAATTGAAGCTATTGTGGCATGTCCTTGTAAAGTACGGAAGGCCAAAGGAGAAGTAAGAGGTGATTTTGAGGTGAAAAAAACATCCGTGGCTGCGGTGGCAATAAGCATGATATTGATCTGTGTGCTATCCAATGAATACTCCTTTTACCAAGCCAAGCAGTCTTGTATCAAACATAATAAAACTCCGATCACAGAGAAGTCTTTTCTCTCTTTTCATTGGAGTGTATCTTGTAAATAAAACAGAGCCAGAATCGCAGTATACCATAATCGTTAGTAAATGCCCTGAATCATTGGGTCCTTCACACAAAGATTCAGGGCTTGCAATTGGTAGATTGATAAAAGCTTGTTAATCTCCTCTCTTCTACAACGCTTACGAAGTTAGCTGACGGGTTCGGAAGGTATAAGTCTCCCGGTCACATGACTTCACCCCATGAATAGTCTCATCTATTCCTTTGGTTTCTCCGCTCCTGTCGGATTCAGCGAATTAGTTCAGATGTGATGAATACAATCATCGTTAGTAAATGGATAATTATACAATTTCGGTTAGTTTTCCAACTGCTTTTCCAGGTTCTTATCAAGCACGAACACTTCCATGCGCTCTCCCGTTTTTGTACTGATGTCGCTGTGGCTCGAGAGTACTTTGCATCCGGTATGCTGTTCAACAATTTCTTCAATGTTTTGACTGTACATTTCCCGCAGTACCTGTCTCATCTGCTTCACGAGCACCCTGCCTTTATCGTGCTCGACAAGGTGTTTTTCTTCTACCGTTAACACACCCTTGAATCGTGCGATGACCATGTCCTCCAGGATGTACGTCCGTGTTTCCTGTGGACCGCGGCCGATCAGTTCCCTTTGCATTTTTATAAATGCTTCACTCAATTCAGCCTCTAATCGGCGTTTAGTCGTTTTCATATTTTCTTCCCCCTAATGACTAACGTAACAATTCATGGACTATATTACTCAGGTGTGTTAAAAGTTGTCAATCTATAATTTTCAGTTAGATAGACTAAGAGAAAAAGTACGATTCAATTAAGAATTTTAAGAAAACGATGGTTTTTGTTAGAAAAACAATCCAATTTAGCAGGATTCGGCACTTTTTATCCGTTTACAAATTTCATAAGCCGGGAGTAATATAGTCCTTGTAAAGCACAACTCAATATTTCGGCCTAGTCTCGGAAACGAGAACGGAGGACCCAATCAAGTGGGGTTAATTCTACAAGTGTAGAAGGGATGAGATTAAACTCTTTCGCCATCCTACCCGTCAGCTAACTTCGTCGGCTAAAGCGAAGGAGGTCATAAAGACCACCTTTTTCAGGGGGCTTTTTTTGTTGTTTCATAATGGCAAAAGGGGCAGCCTGATAATCAAGTAGGTCTTTTTATAATGCCTATTTTCGAAAAAGTGAACATGGAAGACAGAATGCATAGAAGGCTTAAAGGAGCCTGCTAGGCGTTAAGTAGACCAATGTGTACTTTTTCTCCAGATGAACAAGAGATGATAGAAAATCGCATCTATACAGGGTGCTGATTGTTCTTTGCTTTTGTCAATTGTCTGGGGGAGAAGTGTACGTTGGTCTATTTTTGTTTCTGAAGACGGATTTTCCTCCTGATGAGGGGATCTGTTGGAAGAAACAGCCCATGTTTTTTCGAGGGCATGACTTTCTGCAGTTTGAAATGGTAGAGGTGTGATGATACAGAACGAAAGGAGGATTTATGTGTGTACACAGGAACGGCAAAAGGACACAACTCTTGTTTGTATTCCCTCTTATGAAGTGCTGCAGGAAATAGAGGGATGCTTAAATTTATCCCATGATTGCTTTTTTGTTTCCCCGATTCCACAAGTGGTTGAGATTCTGAAGGGGCGGGGGTTCCACCGTGTCATGGGTTTGGGGGTGAATGAAGAATTTCTTGATCACCGCTGTCACATCCATAAGGTCATCGTATTTGAGAATCACTTTTTCGATACGCTTCCGATGATGAGGATTATTCAAAACAGTACGTCCGCCCCCATCATTGTCGTCACGATGACTCCCGGCTATCCGGTACGTCTGTACCAGTCCAACGGTGCAAGATATGTCGTGTTCACAAAAAGCAGGAATGTTTCATGTTTCTTTAACTAATGTTAGGAGGTTTTACACATGTTGGATATTATAATGATCGCTTTATTCATCGTTCTTCCGGCGCTTATGTCGAGACTTACCAATTGGTCTTCCACTGTTGTCGATCAGGGAGGTAAGGACTCATGATGCTGTTACTTGGGATTACGGCCATGATTACACTGTATTTATTTTATGTATTGTTTCATCCAGAAAAATTCTAATTAGTGGAGGTATCACAGGTGATTACGACCATTCTATCGATCATCATTACATTAGCGGCAATGATTCTGATTGCAAAGCCGGCAGGGGTCTATTTGGCAAAGGCGTTCGATTATAATCAAACGCCTTTAGATAAAGTTTTTGGACCATTCGAACATCTACTTTTCAAAGTCAGTGGAATAAAAAAAATGAACCAGACGTGGAAGCAATACGCATTGGCCCTTGTCTTCACGAATGGTTTCATGATTTTCCTTGTGTATCTTGTATTCCGGCTCCAGGGGGTCCTGCCCCTGAACCCGAGTGGCAATCCGGGGATGAATCCCACTCTTGCCTTTAATACAGCAATCAGCTTTATGACCAATACGAATCTCCAACATTACAGCGGTGAATCAGGTCTTTCCTATCTCGGACAAATGATCGGTATTCTGTTCATGATGTTCGCGGCACCGGGAACGGCCATGGCAGTAGCCATCGCCTTTGTCCGGGGACTCTCAGGTGCTGAAATCGGTAACTTCTTTGTGGATTTATTCAGGTCCATTACCCGCGTCCTATTGCCGATCGCCTTTATTGCAGGCTTTATTTTCATAGCGCTCGGGGTTCCGCAGACGCTTGAGCCATCGGTTACCGTGAATACGGTTGAGGGTGGTACCCAGGAGATTGCCCGTGGCCCTGTCGGAACATTCCTGTCCATTAAAGAACTTGGGAATAACGGGGGAGGATTCTTTGGTGTCAACTCGGCCCATCCATTTGAGAATCCGAACGCCATCAGTAATTTCATTCAGATTCTGCTAATGTTCCTGCTGCCATCCGCACTGCCTTTTACGTATGGAAGGATGGTCGGGAATCCGAAGCAAGGTCGTGTCCTGTTTGTATCAATGGTGTTGGTCTTCATTGTATTCCTTTCTACGGCCCTGTTCTATGAAACGCAAGGAAACCCGGCCCTTAATGCCACAGGGATCCAGACCGATCAGGGAAGTATGGAAGGGAAGGAAGTACGGTTCGGTACGGGTCAATCGATTCTTTATGCCATGGTCACGACGGCGACAGAAACAGGTGCGGTCAATACGATGCATGATACGTTAACCCCGATCGGCGGGATGCTGGCACTGACGAATATGCTGCTTAACACCGTTTTCGGAGGGGTTGGCGCAGGCTTCATCAATGTGCTCATGTACGCCATGATCGCTGTGTTCCTTTCAGGGTTGATGGTTGGACGCACGCCAGAATTTCTGGGCAAAAAAATCGAAGGCAGGGAAATGAAGCTGATTGCCATTACGATGCTTATGCATCCCCTGTTGATATTGGGGGCATCTGCTCTTGCGCTTTATACTCCGCTTGGGGTCGAAGTCATTTCAAACAGTGGATTTCATGGGATATCCCAGGTCGTTTATGAATATACGTCATCCGCTGCCAACAATGGATCGGGATTTGAAGGACTTGGGGACGCCACTCCATTTTGGAACATCTCGACAGGAATCGTGATGTATGTAGGAAGATTCTTCGGTCTGGTGACGATGCTCGCTGTTGCAGGATCCCTTGCCTCCAAGAAGGTGGTTCCCGAGACGATCGGAACGTTCCGAACGGATACGTCCTTATTCGGTGTGATCCTGATTGGAACATTCTTTGTCGTCGGGGCGTTAACGTTCTTTCCGACACTCGTATTGGGACCGGTAGCAGAATATCTGACATTGTAGATGGGAGTGGAAGAAGTGGCAAATCCATTAGTGAAAGAGACAAATAAGGTCGCTGAATTTAGAGGGAAAGAACGAAACCGTCTTTCCCCCGAACGGCCCAATCCAAAAGAACAGAAGGATGGAAATGACATGAAGAATAAAGGAATGGTCAAGCAGGCCTTGAAAGATTCTTTCATTAAGCTTGATCCAAGAATCATGATAAAAAATCCGATCATGTTTGTAGTGGAGATTGGATTCATCATTACCTTGATATTGTGTATTGCACCTGATGCATTTGGCAAAAGTGAAGTAGCCTCCTGGTTCAATGTGACAGTCAGCCTGATTCTCTTATTCACCGTGCTTTTTGCCAATTTCGCCGAAGCATTGGCAGAAGGCCGCGGGAAAGCGCAGGCCGATTCATTGAAAAAGTCCAAACAGGAGATGTCCGCCAATCTGCTTCTGGGAAATGGAAAAACGGAAAAAGTGGCTTCTACCTCTCTCAAGAAAGGGGACGTGGTCGTCGTCTCACAAGGTGAGATGATTCCAGGTGACGGTGAAGTGATTGAAGGTCTTGCCTCGGTAGACGAATCCGCGATCACTGGTGAATCCGCTCCTGTCATCAAGGAAGCCGGTGGTGATTTCAATTCTGTCACTGGAGGAACGAGAGTCGTCAGTGATCAGATTAAAGTCCGGATTACCAGCAACCCTGGTGAATCATTCCTGGACCGCATGATTTCATTGGTGGAAGGGGCAGAGCGTCAGAAGACCCCGAACGAAATTGCCTTGAATACGGTATTAACAAGCTTAACGCTTATTTTCATGATTGTGGTCGTCACTCTTCCGTTCTTTACGAACTATCTGGGATTCTCCATTGAAATCCCCGTATTGATTTCACTCCTGGTCTGTTTGATCCCGACGACCATCGGTGGATTGTTATCAGCCATCGGGATTGCGGGGATGGACCGTGTGACTCAATATAATGTACTCGCCATGTCTGGAAAGGCAGTGGAAGCGGCAGGGGATATCAACACGATCATTCTGGATAAGACCGGTACCATTACATTCGGTAACCGTATGGCGAGTGATTTCATCGACGTGGGGGAAGCATCGAAAGACGAGCTTTTCTACTGGACAGGGATCAGTTCGTTACAGGATGAAACACCTGAAGGACGTTCCGTCATTGAACTGTTGAAAGAGAAGGGAATGGAGCTTGATGCTTCCCTGGCAGCTGGGGGACAATTCATAGATTTTAAAGCTGAGACAAGAATGAGCGGGGTGGATTTGAAAGATGGCCGACAGGTGCGCAAAGGGGCTGTCGATTCAGTCAAGACGTGGGTGAAAGCTAAAGGCGGCACAATCCCCGCAGATCTTGACGAAGAAGCGAAAGAAATCGCGAAAGAAGGCGGAACCCCATTGGCTGTAGCAGTGGAAGGACAGATCTTTGGATTGATTTACCTGAAAGATACGGTTAAACCGGGAATGAAGGAACGATTTGAAAAGCTCCGGCAAATGGGGATCAAAACGATCATGGCTACAGGGGACAACCCGCTTACAGCTGCCACGATTGCACGTGAAGCAGGGGTGGATGAATTCATAGCGGAATGTAAACCGGAAGACAAAATCGAAGTGATCAAATATGAACAGGCCCAAGGGAAATTGGTGGCGATGACAGGTGATGGGACGAATGATGCGCCTGCACTCGCCCAGGCAGACGTGGGGCTTGCCATGAACAGCGGGACGACAGCGGCAAAAGAAGCGGCGAATATGGTGGATTTAGACTCGAATCCGACAAAGATCATTGAAGTGGTTTCAATAGGAAAGCAATTACTCATGACCAGGGGAGCGCTAACCACATTCAGTATTGCCAACGACATTGCGAAATACTTTGCGATCATTCCTGCCATGTTCATGCTTGCGATTCCGGAGATGACAGCCTTGAATATCATGGGTCTGTCTACACCCATATCGGCCATCCTGTCGGCACTCATCTTTAATGCCGTGATCATTCCTTTATTGATTCCGCTTGCCATGAAGGGAGTCGCATACAAACCGATGAGTTCCAACTCATTATTGAGACGCAACTTAACGATTTATGGTCTTGGCGGTGTATTGGTGCCATTCATAGGAATTAAATTGATTGATATGGCGATTTCATTATTCGTATAAAGAGGATAGAAAGGGAGATGTAAAATGAAAAACAGTCAATTTGCCGGACCGATTATCCGGTCCAGCTTCACCATCATGGTGCTTGCAGGTTTAGTGTATCCACTAGCGTCAACCGGAATCGCACAGGCAATCATGCCGGACAAGGCGGATGGAAGCTTGGTTTATAATGAAGAAAATGAAGTGGTGGGCTCGAAATTGATCGGGCAGAGCGTGAGTGATCCCACCCTATTTCATGGAAGGGTATCCGCCATTGAATATGATGCTTCTGGTTCGGGATCGAATAACTATGCCCCGTCCAATGAGGATATGATCAACCGTACAGAGGAATCATTGGAAGTGTGGAAAAAAGCCAACCCGGATACACCGATCAGTGAGGTTCCGGTCGATCTTGTGACAGACTCAGGTTCAGGTCTTGATCCACATATCTCCGTTCAGGCTGCCATGGCGCAGGTGAACAGAATTTCAGAGCTCACCGGCGTATCCAAAGAGAAGTTGGAGAAATTGATAGAAGACAATACCCAAGGGAAGGAATGGGGGATTTTCGGAGAAGAACGAGTCAATGTCCTTTTGCTTAATCTGGATTTACAGAAGTTATTATAAGTGAAACAGAACCCTGACCAACTCGTTGGTCGGGGTATCAAGTTGATGTGTGCTGCTCGGAGGTGAACAAGAGTGGAAAAAAATCACCCATATTTCAGGAGAAAGACCCCTGAAGAAATTCTCCATGACATCACAGAATCAGCAAGGGGCAAACTGAAATTATATGTCGGCGCTGCTCCGGGAGTGGGAAAATCATATAAGATGCTCCAGGACGCTGCAGACTTAAAAAAAGAAGGAAAAGATGTGGTCATCGGATTAATTGAAACACACGGACGGGCTGAAACGGAAGCTCAACTGAAAGATCTTGAGCAGGTACCATTAATGGTCATGGAGTACAAAGGGAAGAAATTCTATGAACTGAATGTAGAAGGAATCATCAAAAGACAACCGGATCTCGTCATTATCGACGAACTTGCCCATACGAATATTTCCGGTTCCGTTCATACGAAGAGATATGAAGATGTAATGTTGATCCTTGATGCCGGGATTGATGTCCTGTCAGCCGTCAACATCCAGCACCTGGAAAGTGTCAATGATATCGTCCAACAGATTACAGGAGTGAAAGTAAGGGAAAGGGTACCGGATACGTTTGTACAAAAAGCACATGAAATCCAATTGATTGATGTGACTCCTGAAGCGTTAAGAAAGCGACTGAAGGAAGGAAAAATTTATGCTCCCGTGAAAATCCAACAAAGTCTGACCCATTTTTTTACCACGGCCAATTTATCAGCACTCCGTGAACTGGCTTTAAGGGAGGTTGCCAATGATGTGGACGAAAGAATTGAACAAATAAGCGGTGATCTTAAGAATGGTCCAATCGGGGTTAATGAGAAAATCCTGGTATGCATCCATTACGGTCCCACATCAGAAAAGCTCATCAGAAGGGGCTGGAGAATGGCACACCGGCTGAAGGCAGAATTGTATATTTTTAACATTGTAGCGAATAAAGTTTCACATGCCCATCAGGTTAACGAACCAAAGATGAAAGAGTGGAAGGGGCTTGCCGAACAGTTTAATGCGACTTTATTGTTTGAAGAACAAGGAAAGAGAAAACCTGCTTCTGTCATCATCGAAGTCGCCCAAAAATATAATGTGACTCAAATCCTGCTGGGGCAGTCAGCAAGAACCAGGTGGGAGGAAATATGGAAAGGTTCGATTGTCAATATGATCATGAGGGAGACGACCAATATTGATATACACATCGTGGCAGATGGAAGATCATAAGGAGGAAAGAACTTGAACATCGCGTTTTTCTTAGTCCCCAAGCGGGACGTAGCTTATATTAAGTACGAATCGACGATGAGGCAGGCGCTGGAAAAGATGGAATATCACCGGTACACGTCTGTACCATTGGTCGATAAAAATGGAGTGTATGCTGGTACTCTTACAGAAGGGGACCTGCTCTGGAAAATAAAAAACACACCGGGACTGACATTCCAAAATACAAGCAATGTGATGGTCGCTGACATCCCATTGAACAGACAGAATAAACCGATTCACATCGATGCGGAAATGGAAGATATCATTTCTAAGTCTTTGGAACAGAATTTTGTCCCGGTTGTCGACGATCAAGATCATTTCATAGGAATCATCAGAAGAAGGGAAATCATTGCTTATTGTTTCGGAGAGATGATAAATGGGGAATCGATGTAAAGAACACTTTTTTTCTAACGAACCGAATTCAGCTAGTAACATATTCGTCTATTTGGGCAAAATACCTGTGAATCCGTACAACAGGGGGGAAGAGTATGAAGAAGCAATTTGCTGTTATCGGTTTAGGCCGCTTTGGAGGGAATTTGGTGATGGAACTGTCTGAATTGGGGGTGGAAGTCCTCGCAATCGATCGTAGTGAAGAAGTGATTGAAAGATTCTCCTCCATCGCCACTCATGCCGTCCAGGCAAATGCGATGGAAGAATCCGTTCTAAGGCAGCTGGGATTAAGGAATTTTGATCACGTCATTGTTTCTTTCGGGGAGAACATTGAGGCAAGCATCCTTACAACACTCCAGTTAAAAGAGCTGGGTGTCAAAGAAGTGTGGGTTAAGGCATCGAATGTGTACCATCAAAAGGTATTGGATAAGATTGGTGCTGACAAGGTCATTCACCCCGAAAGAGATATGGCTAAAAGAATCGCCCATCATGTAACATCGGAAAAAATCATCGATTATATCGAACTTTCAAACGAACATAGCATCATAGAGGTCGTGGCAACAAAGAAAGTAGCAGGGAAAACATTGGTTGACTTGGATATTCGGGCAAGGTATGGATGCAATATCATAGCCATTCAACGAAATGGAGAAATTCTGGTTTCACCTCCTGCAGATGAATTGGTCCAGGACAGGGATATGCTGATCGTGATTGGTCATAAACGAGACTTACACCGGTTTGAGAAAGAAGGGGTGTAAGATGATAAGAAGAAGGGTAAACGTCACGCCTCCACAGTTACTTGTTTTAGTATTTTTATTCTTTATCATCCTGGGAACATTACTATTAAAGCTTCCATTTGCCTCTACCATTTCTCTCTCATGGCTGGATGCCCTTTTTACAGCCACATCTGCGATGACTGTAACAGGATTAATCGTCGTTGATACAGGGACTGCCTATACTTTATTCGGCGAAGTGGTCATAATGTGCCTCATCCAGATCGGTGGACTAGGTATCATGTCATTTGCTGTATTAATCTATCTAATGCTGGGAAAGAAAATCGGCTTCAAAGAACGTCTCTTGATTCAACAAGCACTTAATCAAACCTCGGTGGGTGGAGTCATTCGACTTGTTAAGCACTTATTTTTCTTTTCTTTCATAGTGGAAGGGATTGCACTTGCATTACTCGCAGCAAAATGGATCCCTGAATATGGATGGGGGAAAGGCCTCTATTATTCATTATTTCATTCTATTTCTGCCTTCAATAACGCCGGCTTCTCGATATGGCCAGACAGCTTAATGAGATACGTGGGTAGTCCTATCGTAAATCTTGTTATTACAGGTCTATTTATTATTGGTGGAATTGGATTTACGGTTCTGACAGACCTTTGGTATTCAAAAACCATCCGTACATTTTTCCTTCATACGAAATTAATGCTCATAGGCACCCTGATTCTAAACATAGCAGCCATGTTGGCTGTGTTTGTATTGGAATACAGTAATCCAAAAACAATCGGTGGTATGCCGTTGGAGGATAAACTGCTGGGTTCTTATTTCCAGGCGGTAACCCCAAGGACCGCCGGATTCAATACATTGGATATAGGAAGTATGGAACCTTCGACCATCCTCCTTATTATATTCCTGATGTTCATCGGAGCAGGCAGTGCCTCAACAGGTGGAGGGATTAAGCTGACGACTTTCATCGTCATTCTTCTGTCGGTTGTTTCGTTCTTAAATGATCGAAGTGAAATCAGAGTCTTCCGCAGAACGATAGATCGAGCATTCATCTTTAAGGCATTGGCCATCTCGATGATTAGTATATTATTAGTATTTACCGGGATATTTATCTTGACCATCAGCGAGCATGGTTCACCCATCCTCCAAATCATATTTGAAGTGGTATCAGCTTTTGGGACGGTTGGGCTTTCCATGGGATTGACAGGTTCATTGTCATGGATAGGTAAAATAGTCATTATATTCATCATGTTTACAGGGAAGCTTGGTCCATTGACATTGGCCTTCTCTTTGGCGAAGACGACCAAGGATAAAATCCGTTATCCAAAAGAGGATATTCTTACTGGGTAAGTTTAACTATTGTGGGAAAAACACAGAGTGAAGGGGTCTTGACCAGTAGGCATCAAAAGACACAACTAGAGAGAGAAGCTAGTTGTGTCTTTTGATCTGGCAGATAAGATGAACATGAAGCGAGAAGCGGTGGTATACAAACGATTCCGCTTCTATTAAAGATAGTCACTGAGATGGGCGATCTTACCGCATTACTTCAATACTAAAAATCAATTGTCCCTCTTTACTTTGCTTTAATCAACCTAATATCTTCCGCCTTCGCCAACACACATTTCTTATCTTCAGAACCCAATTCCACATATTCAGAATCATAAATCCAGAATATGGTGTACAACTCATCTTCGTATTCTACAGTATCGCCTAAATTATATTTCATTGTCTCTCCTTGAGGAAGATCGATCCATTCTCAGTGACAGGTGTATATTGTACCATTACTTTAGAACTAATTTTGTTCCTTGGGTCTTGGTATTAGGCATTTTAGGTGAGACTACTCCATGGAATCACCTGTGAACGTCGTTATTCACATTGAAATATTCTTTTAAGAATGTGTACGCTTACCTAACCAAATTTTTAGATTGGTCCATTCGAAAGGGAGCAAACGGACGTTCGTCTGTGATATAATGGAAGGACACAACATAATACGAAAGATGGGGTAGCGGCTCACACTCCCAAGTGAAGGGAGGTGATACGCTAATGATTGCTGTAGGAGATGTATTGCAAATTATGATTGCCTTTGGAACATTGATTGTAGCAATTGTCGCGGTTACACAAAAAAAGAAGTAACCATCGTCCCCACCGCTCATGAGGATCATTGATGATTACTTCTGTTTCGATTGACTCTGAGTGAGCCGCTGCACTTTCCATGCAGTTTATGTTGTGGAGGAGTCCTGATTGCCGTCAGGGCTCCTTTTTTAGTGTACTTAACTACTTTTATTATATACATAATGTGATTCGTTAGTAAAGAATAGTGAATAAATGAATCATTTTCCGCCAAGAATAAAATAAAGTATTGACAAAATTAACCTGTTTCGTATAGATTAATTGTAACATAACACTTACATTCTATGACGAGAACGAGTAGGTATGGAGTCTGTTCTACAGAGAGTTGACGATTTGGTGGAAGTCAACGTTCAGATCATATTGAATATCCTCTCCGAGAAGCAAAGCTGAAGGGTTCTTAAGCTTTGACGGGTTTCCGCCGTTACAAGGAACGCGTATGATTGTACGTTGAATGAGCGCTGTCACGTAAACTTGAAGTCGGGTTTATGGACAGAATCAGGGTGGTATCGCGGGTTACAAACTCGTCCCTAACTTAGGTTAGGGGCGGGTTTTTTTATTTTTATAAAAAATGAAGGTGTGATGACATGGAGAAGGTCAATGTAAACGAACAGTCAGTTGTAAGGGAGCAGCGGATCCAGGACTTCTGGAATTCGAATCATATTTTTGAAAAGTCAGTGGCAAACCGTGAAGGGGAAAAGACATTCGTGTTCTACGAAGGTCCCCCGACAGCCAATGGCCTGCCGCATGCCGGGCATGTCCTTGGCCGTGTGATCAAGGATTTCGTCGCCAGGTACCAAACGATGCGGGGATATCAAGTGAAACGAAAGGCAGGCTGGGATACCCACGGACTGCCGGTGGAACTCGGTGTCGAAAAGAAAATCGGCGTCTCCGGCAAGCAGGAAATTGAGGAATACGGGGTAGAGAAATTCATTGAGGAATGTAAAAAAAGTGTATTCGATTATGAAAGGCAGTGGCGTACATTCACAGAAGCCATCGGATACTGGGTGGACATGGATGATCCATATGTGACCCTTGAAAATGAGTATATCGAAAGCGTCTGGCATATCCTTTCGAAAATCCATGAGAAAGGTTTGCTCTATCAAGGGCATCGGGTCGTCCCGTACTGCCCGAGCTGTCAAACGTCCCTCAGTTCCCATGAGGTGGCACAAGGATATAAGGATGTAAAAGATCTTTCCGCAACGGCTAAATTCAAGGTGGAAGGAAGCGAAAATCATTATTTTCTTGGATGGACGACGACACCGTGGACGCTACCGTCAAATGTGGCACTTGCCGTTCATGAAGATGTAGATTACGTGAAAGCGAAGCGTGGAGAAGAGACGTATATCCTTGCGAAAAACCTTGTGAACGAGGTGTTGGGAGAAGAATTCGAAGTGGTCAGTGAGCATAAAGGACGCGAATTTGTTGGCGTTTCGTATCAACCGCCTTTCGACAATCTTACGCTTGAGCGCGGCCATGAAGTCATTTCGGCAGGGTTTGTGACCGACGACAGCGGAACCGGGATCGTTCATCTGGCGCCGGCTCACGGGGAAGATGATTACAATGCCATCAAAGAAAGCGGATTGGATTTCGTGAATATCGTGGATGAGAAGGGCTGTTACACCAGTGATTTCAAGCCTCTCCAAGGGGAATTCACCAAGGACAGCGATGTGAAAATCATCAAGATGCTTGCAGACAGCAACCTTCTTTTTGCCAAAGAAAAATATGAACACAGCTATCCGCACTGCTGGCGCTGTGACTCACCGCTCATCTACTACGCCATGGAAGGCTGGTTCATCAAGACCACGGCCGTGAAAGATACGATCATCAAGAACAACCAATCCGTCGAGTGGTACCCGGATCATATGAAAGAGGGCCGCTTCGGGAAATTCCTTGAAAATATGGTCGATTGGAACCTTGGCAGGAACCGTTACTGGGGAACACCTCTTAACGTATGGGTTTGCGGGGATTGTGACCACCAGTTCGTCCCGGGAAGTGTTGCCGAGCTGAAAGCACATGCGAAAAGCGGTTTGAGTGACAATTTGGAGCTTCATAAACCATATGTCGACGACGTGACCGTGGAATGTCCGTCCTGCTCTCATGAGATGAAGAGAACGAAAGAAGTCATCGATGTCTGGTTCGACAGCGGTTCGATGCCGTTTGCCCAGTATCATTATCCATTCGAGAATGAAGAGTTATTTCAACAACAATTCCCGGCGGATGTGATCGCAGAGGGAGTGGACCAGACGAGGGGATGGTTCTACAGTTTGTTGACGGTATCGTCCCTCTTTACGGGAAAAGCTCCTTATAAACGTGTCTTATCTCTAGGGCATATCCTCGACGAAGACGGACGTAAGATGTCCAAGAGTAAAGGGAATGTCATGAATCCAATGGAACTCGTGGAGAAGTTCGGTGCCGATGCTCTCAGATGGGCATTGCTCGCAGACAGCGCTCCGTGGAACAATAAACGCTTCTCGGAAAACGTCGTCAGTCAGGCAAAATCCAAGCTTGTGGATACACTGAATAACGTTCACTCCTTTTATACGCTGTATGCCGTGATCGATGGGTTTGACCCTGAAAAGCATGAAGCCGGAACACCTTCTCTCCTTGATCAGTGGATGTTATCACGATTGAATACGGTGATCACAAATGTAACGGAGCATTTAGATGGGTATGACTTTACTGCAGGCGCGAGAGAATTATCGATCCTGGTTGATCAGGTGAGTAACTGGTATATCCGCCGGTCACGTGAACGCTTCTGGAGTGAAGGGCTGAAGGAGGATAAATTGGCGGCGTACCACACATTAAATAAGGTTTTGGTGAATGTAAGTCGATTGCTGGCACCGTTCACGCCGTTCATCGCAGAAGATATCCATATGAACCTGACAGGTGAAAGCGTGCATCTGGCTGATTTCCCTAAAGCGGATGGAGATCAAATCAATCCAGTGCTTGAAATGGAAATGGACCATGTGCTGCAAGTCGTCGAGCTTGCCCGGTCCGCCCGAAATATGACAAGCATCAAAACGAAGCAGCCCCTATCCGAGCTTACGGTTGTCGGGTCCCAACAAGATACAGAACCTCTTCAGAAATATGAATACATCATCAAAGATGAAATCAATGTGAAGAACGTTCAATTACAGGACAACGCAGGAGATTCGGTACAGTATGAACTGAAGCTGAATTTCCCGACTGCCGGTCCGAAACTCGGGAAGCTGGTGGGATTGGTGCAAAAGCAATTACAAACCTTATCTTCCGAAGAAGCGAAGAAGGCTGTGGAACAAGGGTTTGTTGAAATTGAGTCTCCTAACGGGGAGAAGGTTTCCGTGGAGAAGGATGACCTGATCGTTCATCAAAAAACCCATCAAGGACTGGAAATGGCTTCAAATTCTCAGTTCAGCGTATTCCTGGATACAACCATCACAGAAGACCTGCGGAAAGAAGGGAAGGCCCGGGAACTGGTTCGCGCCGTTCAGCAATACCGGAAAGAATTGAATCTGCCGGTGGAACAGCGAGTGGATCTTGTGTTGGATGTGGACGATGTTATGAAAGAGGTAGTGAAGCAATTTGAAGATTTACTGCAGGGGAGTCTCTTGATCAAGAGCATGGCGTTTGAGAAACGAGAAGGCATGAAGGCTGTTGATTTGGATGGAGATCGGTTAGGAATCTTTGTAGGAGTGTAATGCAATGAAGGGCTTACCCAAACCAGGGTGAGCCCTTCTCTAGTTAGATTTATCTTGAGTTAGTAGAAATAATTTGAAATAATTGGTAAGAAGGAGTGATGGATATGAGGGAATACAAAGCTATGCTATTTGACTTAGACGATACTTTACTGGATCGAAATCAGGCAGTGGATAACATATTTCATATCATGTTGGAAAAATGTTATGGAAATGTAGAGGATACGTTGAAAGCGGAAATGCTGCGTAAGTTTAAGGAGTATGACAATAGAGGCTATGGCGTCAGTGATAAAACAGCTGTATTCCAATCTTTTTTTGATGAATTCCCCCCGTTATACCGGTTGCCGAAGCCTCAAGAATTCTGGAATCAACAATTTCCTCAATGTTTTTCGATCAGTGAGTATACCGCCAATCTTCTGAAGGCAATTCAAGAAAATATGAAAATAGCAATCATTACAAACGGCACGATACACAGACAAAAAGCGAAAATCCTGAATTCCGGTTTACATGAGTATTTTGATGTCATTTTGATTTCTGATGAAGTTGGATTGGAGAAGCCTGATCAACGCATATTCCAATTGGCGCTGAATAAGCTTCAAGTCCAGCCGGAAGATGCATTATTCGTTGGGGATAATCTGGAGAAGGATGTGGGTGGGCCTCAAGGTGCTGGCCTTAAGGGTATATGGTTCAATCCAGGTGGAATGGAAAACGATTCTGATATAAAGCCAGATGAAGAGATTCAATCCTTGGATGAACTGTTACATTATCTTTCTCCTAAACAATTCACTTGATGAGGAGGCAACGCCTTGCGTATTCATTATCATCAGTTTCGCTCGTTACCCGAAGACCATATCATGAATGGAATGGTGACATTACACGGATCTATATTTGAAACATCGGACGATTTGATCACTAAAATGGCCAATAAGCCTGAGATATTAATAGATATAGCGATGGACGATTCCAGAGTCATTGGATACAAAATAGGCTACCAACTGGACCCCGATACCTTTTATAGTTGGTTGGGAGGCGTGGATCCGATCTACCGAAAACAGGGAATTGCGGCAGAGCTCATGAAACGGCAGCATCAAACCCTGAAGGAACGTGGGTATACGGTGGTGCAAACGAAAACCATGAATAAATGGCGCAGTATGCTGATTCTCAATATCAAGAATGGTTTTGATGTCATCGATACGTATACAGATAAGAAAGGCTTGCATAAGATCATTCTGGAAAAGAAGTTATAGCAGAGCGGAGGGGATTCCATGCAAAACAGTTTACCTGCACAGGAACCAATACCTGTTACAGAAGATGCTTTGGCCATTGGATTTAAAACGCTCTTAATCTATTTGGTCATATTGGCTCTTCCAGGTTATTTCATCAATCAATTGCCTCTTCAGAACTATGGCGGATTGAAAGGTCTCATTTGGTTTTTATATTTTATGGCCGTCACGCTGGGTTATAAGAATATCAGGACATTCATGGTTTCCCTAATGAAAGTGGAAGTATTCAAGAAACCAGGAACCTATCTATGGATTTTTCTCACCTTTATGCTTCCTTACGTATTATTGCACCTAAGTCTCCATTTCGAAGTACTGCTCGACAAATACTATATTTTTTACTTCAACAATCATATGCTCCATGCAAGCAGCTGGCGAGAGACAATCGATGTAGCGGTCCTGACACCGATCTCTGAAGAAATTATATTCAGGGGCATTTTGCTGACGGTCCTTTTAAAATTCGTAAAGCCATTTTGGGCAGTCGGCATTACAGCGATCTTATTTGGACTCGTCCACCCATCGGAAATTTGGCTGTTCACTATACTGGCTGGCTTCCTTTTAACGGTGATGACTTATAAAACCAAATCGATCCTGCCGGCAATGGTGGCTCATTCAATGTGGAATCTATATATGGTGCAGTTGTTTCTATTTTTTTGATGACAGGAGGGGAGCGAATTCTTGAAAATAATAAGTATAGTACTGGGCGTGATCCTGCTGGTCGCTATACTGGCCAATCTCCATACGATCATCGCTTCAGCCAAATGGTATTCATTTGAGCATAACAAGAAGGTTTCAACCGAAACCAAAACCATAACGTATCGGGACATATTCGAGAGGTTGTACCAACAAAGAAAAGTGGCAGCAGAATTGGAAGACACGATTGTATATTCAAGGATAGGGGATGAAGTACGAAAAGGGGCTGATGAGGCTTCTGATTACGAAATATTATTATCGCACAACGAGCAGATTACTTCTTTGAAAGTGAAGTTGCCGATAACCACGTTTACAGATGGGGATAAGAACATAGAGTTTATTTCAGGGCATGGGGAAGTGTTAGAAATATGTGAGGACGGTCACTGGGAAGAGTTTAATGGATCTTTGCAGGAGTTAATGAAAAAAGCCCATTAAAAACGCTCAGAAAAAATGACTCTGAGCGTTCTTGTGATCATCTTGCCTGCTTCTGATTACATCCCTGTTCCCCATAAGGCTGCATTTTCTCCAACCACTTTTCCTCCAGCTCAGCAAGAGCTTCTTTCTCAGTAACATATGGATCATCATTCTTTTTCAATTTCTCCAGCACCTCAAAGGTAAAAGCGTCTTTGCCAAACTCTTTCCATGCCGTTTGTAACGCTTTACTGGTCGTGAATCCATTGTTATCGAGCATGAACTTAATCCCGTTCAAAGTCTTCAAGTTCTTCGTGCTTCCGATATAAATTTTACTGTTTTGCTTGTTTGTAATTTGAAAGACACCCGCTTCAACCGGTGTTTCTTTGTATTGTTGTTTTAACTCCCGTTTTCGATCCATGGTACAGACCTCCCGTTTATTTTTTTGCCCAATATTGGCTTCCGTCGGATTTCCGGTCGAGTAAGCCGTATTCAATCATGTATCTTCTGATGAGAACGTAATCTTCATAAATGCCTTTTAGTACCCCGTTCAATTCTTTTTCATCGTACACATGGTCTTTTTTCAACTGTTTCGAAATCTCACGAAGGACGACGAGCCTTTGTTTTTCCTTTGGCGGAAATTTCGTCAATGTCCCGTCGGAGAAGTATTTCTTCAGTATGTGATCCTGTTCGTCCTGTGTGATATTGTACCGTTCATCTACCATGGTGGCGGTTTGATGAACGGGTACAAACGTCGGGGCGTTCTCATCTTTTTCTTTCAGTAACTCCATCATGGTCAGAAAGGTCTTGGCCTGACGCTCCTTTTCTTTTAACGCAAACCGGTGATGGCGGATAGTAGACGCACTGCCGATCTCCAACTCTTCCTGAATGTCCTTATCATTTTTCCCTTGATAAAAGAGGGTCAATAAACGCTTTTGATGATCGGTCAGACCCGTGAGCTTTTTATCCATCCCGATTAAATAATCGAACACTGAAATATGCGTACGGTCAATATGAACCCCCATATATTTTTCTGCCAGGTAAAATCGATCTTCGTGTGGATAGACCATGCCTTTTTCAATACTCTCTCCGCACAAAAGACAAACAAATGCATCCTCTTCTTCCATATAGCCTCTTTTCATTTCTTCCAAAGAGGCACTCCAAAACAGGTTGGAAAGTTCCATTTCTTCACACGTCCTAATCTTTTGTTGGTTATTATATAAACTATAATTAAATTCGTTGGTTAATTTATAAACATATTATATTTTTGTTTGGTTTTTATCAACTGGGAGCTTTTTGTGAAATTAAAGGAGATTGATCATTTGAAGTAGAATCTAAACTTACAAGATCCATCGACTGGAGGTCAAAAACATGAAAGAACATATCGTCGACGTCATCCATCAAATCGAAATCGATCACGATGTAAAAATTTTATTTGCCTGTGAATCCGGAAGCAGGGCGTGGGGATTTCACTCTAAAGACAGCGACTATGATGTCCGCTTCATTTATATCCATAAGCCAGACTGGTATTTATCCATTGATCAAAAGAGAGATGTGATCGAAATTCCTGCGAGGGATTCCGTCTCGATTCCGATTGAGCCGTTGTTGGATATAAGCGGATGGGAGCTGACGAAGGCACTGAGGTTATTCCGGAAATCGAATCCGCCTCTTCTCGAGTGGCTCCAATCAACGATTGTCTACTACCAGTCTTACACCACCATTGATCAAATGAGGGAACTGGAGCAGAAGACCTTTTCCCCCGTTTCCTGTATGCATCATTATCTGAGCATGGCGAAGGGCAATTTCCGGGATTATGTTCAGGGAGAGGAAGTCAGGATCAAAAAATATTTGAATGTGCTCCGTCCCCTGCTGGCTGCCAAATGGATCGAGAAATATGATTTGAGCCCTCCGATTGAATTTCAAGAGCTGGTTGAAGAACTGGTGCCAGGGGGTGAATGGAAAGATTCGATCGCAAACTTGATAAAACGGAAGAGAGCGGGAGAAGAAATCTATTTCGAACCGAGGCTCGATACCATCAATGAACATCTTCAAAAAGAAATCGAACATGTAGAAGCGTATGCGAAGTCGATTAAAAAAGACATTCCTGATCCAACGGCTGAATTGGATATGCTGTTCAGGGGTGCATTGAGGGAAGTTTGGGATGAAGAGTGGATGGAGTTGGGACAACGGGGATGGTGAGGTAAAGGGAATAACTGATCATGGACTGCTTTTTGTTAAAAATGTTATAAAATCATAGAATAGCAGGTCGGAAAGGTTCAATATTACGTTCAGACGAAAGAGTTCCAACCCTGCTTATGGGGTTGGAGCTCCTTTTTGGTCTTAATTATCTTGAAGAGAGAGGGGGAGAGGGATTAATTGCGTCATTTCCGGCGATGATTGCGTCATTTTAAGATTTATTGCGTCATTTTCTCGTTTATTGCGTCATTTTCAAATTAATTGCGTATTTTTCCAAATAATACCTTTATTCCCCGCCTCTAACTAACGCCGACCTTCCCCCTTATCACTCCCCCGATTAAACCAATACATAAGAAAAAAGCCCAATGTAAATCCACCACTCAATGTCAGAATCAAACCCATCTCATAATCCCCAAGTAGGAATAAGAACATAAATATAATGATCCCGACAACAAATGGAAAGTACCAGCGATTCATCGGAACGCCTCCTTGTTAAATTTTGTAATTTATACTTATGGTTTTTTTACCCAACTACAGGGATTATAATCTTTTAGTGTCATAGTATCTTATCTACAAACCCCACCTTACCAAACCACCCAAATAAGATTATAATGGTAATATCTTCTACCTCTATGTACAGGCATGAAGAGAGATCTCACGATAGAGGTGAATCCATGAAACTGACTTTCTTAAGCATTCTCCGTCTGGTCATGTTCACCATGATCAGTTACATTTATTATTCTTCTGTTGGAACACCATCGACTGCTCAAAGTATGTATGTGATCATAGCGGGAATCGGATTCATATTGAATCATTTTCTTATGGCGTCCACCCGGAGTCAAACCTATTATCCTCTTGCCATCGATTTCATCCTGATTACAGGGTTTGTCTACTTTTACCCTGGATCTTCCCTTTATTTAATCTTATTCGGGGTAAATGCAGTGACGCTGTTTTTGTCTGCTAAAGACAAACGGGTCCTTTGGGGCTTCAGCGTAGCCTTTTTCATCATTTGGTTCTGCTCTATGTACTATACTTATCACGTGACAGGTACGATTTCCTTTTTGGAAAATCTCATTAATTTCAGCTTGATTGTGTTCGAAGCAGTCGTCGGACGGCTCATACATAAACTGTTCCATGCACGGGCCAAAATTGAAACCCAGTACGGGGAACTGCAGGAGACCCATTCCGCGCTGACCGCGGCCCATGAGCAGCTGCATCATTATTCAAAGCAGGTAGAGGAGTTGACGCTGATCCGGGAACGGAACCGGATTTCCGGGGAAATCCATGATACGGTCGGTCATAAGATGACGGCGCTTCTCGTTCAGCTTCAGGTAGCGAAGGAGCTGATGGATTCACGTCCTGACATGAGCAGACAGAAGCTGGAGCTCTGTGAAGACCTGGCGAGGGAGACCCTCCAGGAAATCCGCCTGTCGGTCAGGACCTTGAAGGATCACGATCAGCCGCAATCCTTCATCCCAACAGTCCGCAAACTGCTGGAGGATTATCAGGTGATGACGGGTCTCCTCTCCAGTTTTACCGTTAAAGGGGATGTGACCACCATCCCAATCTCCATCCAGCTTGACCTGACCCGGGTCATACAGGAATCGATCACCAATGCCGTCCGCCACGGGGAAGCAAAGGAATGCAGCGTCATGCTCGAAATCACGGAATCCATGGTGGAAATCCGAATTCAGGATGACGGAAAAGGGTCTGCGGACATCAATCCCGGATTCGGCTTGAAGCATATGCGGGACAGAATCCACGAACATGGAGGGACCACCGTATTTGAAAGTACGAAAGAAGGGTTCCGTGTGAAAGCAACGGTGCCTTTAATAGAGATGAAATGGCAAATGGGGGGATCATAATGGTCAGAATTTTAATCGTGGATGATCAGGAATTAATGAGGGACGGACTTGCCACGATATTGGATTTGAGGCAGGAAATCGAGGTGGCAGGGGTTGCGTCTAACGGGCAGGAAGCGTTCGAGAAAGCCGGGGAACTCCGTCCGGACATCGTATTGATGGATATTCGCATGCCAATCGCGAGCGGAGTGGAAGGAACAAAACTGATTACCACCAACTATCCCGACATCAAGGTCCTCATGCTAACTACTTTCAACGACAGCGAGCTCATTTTTGAAGCACTGGAAGAAGGGGCGAGTGGATACTTACTGAAAGATATGCCGACGGATGCCATCGTCCAGGCGATCATGACGGTTCAATCGGGGGGCATGGTGCTACCGAAAGAGCTGACGGCGGATATCGTAAGGGAAATAAGACGGAATCAGCCGGCAGAACAAATCCACACAGTCCCGGAAATCGTGAAGGACCTGACGGAACGGGAACTGGAGGTTCTTCAACAGCTCGGTCTCGGACTGAACAACAAGGAAATTGCGGAGAAACTGTATATATCCGAAGGCACCGTAAAGAATCATGTGTCCAATCTTATCAGCAAACTCGAGTTAAGGGACCGCACCCAGGCGGCGATCTTTGCCGTCCGCTATCACATCACGCATTATTGAACCATGACTTTCAGCATAGTATCCCTATGAAATACAGCTATTAAAGCTGTATTTTTTTTGTTCAAATTCTATCGCAGGAGGGATTTGGAAAAGGAAGATCCCCGCTATACTTAAGCTATAGTCAATGAAAAAAAGGGTGTGGCGATATGTTGGAAGTGAAAGAGCTGAAGAAAAGCTATGGAAAAAAAGAGGTCGTGAAGAATGTATCTTTTATGATCGAAAAGGGGGAGTCGTTCGGATTGCTTGGACCGAACGGAGCGGGGAAATCAACGACGATTTCCATAATTTGCGGTCTCGTGCCATATGATCATGGAGAAGTGCTCGTTGCTAGTCAATCGGTGAAACAATTTCCGGTGCTGGTTAAAAAGAAAATCGGGGTGGTCCCCCAGGAAATTGCCCTTTATCCAACGATGTCAGCAAGGGATAATCTGTTGTTCTGGGGGAAGATGTACGGTCTGACCGGAGCACAGGCAAAGAAACGGGTGGAGGAAGTCCTCGAAATCGTCGGTCTGAAGGAGCGGGGGAAAGACCGGATTGAAACCTTCTCAGGAGGGATGAAGCGGAGAATCAACATCGGAGCCGCCTTGATGCACGAGCCGGAATTATTGATCATGGATGAGCCGACGGTGGGGATCGATCCACAGTCGCGCAATCACATCCTTGAAACCGTCAAAGCACTCAATGAAAAAGGCATGACCATCATATACACGAGTCATTACATGGAGGAAGTGGAGTTCCTTTGTAATCGCGTCGGCATCATGGATCATGGGGAAGTGATTGCCCTCGGGACGAAGTCGGAACTGTGTAGCCGATTAACGGGAAGCAGCTTCATTCAGATAAAGGTGGAAAATCTATCGGAAGAGGCGATGAGGGAGTTAGAAAAGGCGGGAGATATGGGACGAATCGCATTTCAACAGGAAGCCGGCATCATCGAAGTATTTGCACCGAACCCGCAGGAAGCCGTGGCCTCGGTCATCACGTCAGCCGTTGATTCAGGATTGAAGATTGAATCCGTTGAAATCAAAGAATCGAATCTGGAAACACTTTTCCTGCAACTGACAGGACGAACGTTACGGGATTAGGAGGAGAAAGACATGAGCATGTTCACCATTGCATGGAAAGATATCAGGATCCGCCTCAAGGATCGCAAGTCCTTTATCACACTATTATTGATGCCGATCGTCCTGACAGCCATCCTTGGATCTGCTTTAAGCAGCGCTTTCAGTGAAAATGGATCGCTGCCAGAACTGACTGCAGGAGTCGTCGTTACCTCACAAGATGAGCTGACAGACCAATTCCTGCACGACACCCTGCAGGGAGAAGAATTGAAGGACAGTATCACCTTAAAGAATTTTAAAACAGAATCCGACTTGCGGGACGCCATCGAGGATGGGAAGGTGGATGCCGGCCTCGTCATCCCGAACGGTTGGGGAGACGGGATAGTGAACGGGGAAACCGTACCGGTCAAACTATTCAAAGATCCCGGTAAAGACATTCAGTACACCATCCTTTCCACGATCACCGAATCCTTTACGAACCGTGTGGCAACGGTATCAGCGGCTACACGGACCATGGGTCAGGAGTTGAGCTCGGCTGTGCCGGTGTCCAATCAGAATATTGATCTTTCCGCTACCATGAAGGATCTATCAGAAAAACTTTCTACGATTGCAGATTCAAAGGAAAACGGAGTCATCACTCAAAAAGACGGCAAGGAACCTCTTTCAGGCATGCAATACTACGCTGCCGCCATGGGAGTCATGTTCATTCTGTTCAACACGACCATGGGAGCCAAAATGATCCTTCAGGAGCGGAACACGGACACGTTGGCGAGACTCATGATCAGTCCCATCCGCCACTCTTCCATCATAGGTGGGAAATTCCTTGGCACCCTGTCGTTCACCGTCCTTCAGTTCACAGTGTTCGTCATTGCTACCCATTATATTTTTGGAGTGGACTGGGGCAGCAATGGATGGCAGCTTCTCCTGTTGGGCCTCGCGTACTCCGTTACGGTTTCGGGTCTTGCCATGTTGCTTGCGGGATTCCTTACGGATGAAAAAACAGCAGATTCCATCGGGGGAATCGGCGTGCAGGTCCTCGCCCTGCTTGGCGGTTCGATGATCCCACTGGCATCGTTCCCTGGCGCTTTACAGAAGTTCGCCTCCATCGCCCCCAATAAGTGGGCCCTCGACGGCTTTCTCGATATCATGAACGGTACGTCGTGGAATAGTCTTGTCCTGCCTGTCACCGTACTCGTACTGAGCGGTCTTCTGGCATTGTGGATCGGTTCATTGAAATTAAAGCTTAGATAAGGAGAGAAATAGGATGAGAAAAATCATCAGTATCGCCCGGTTTGAAGTGAAACGACTTTTTCAAAATCGCCGTGCCTTTCTGCTGCTGTTCGGAATGCCCCTGTTATTCACCTTCATCTTCGGGGGAGTCATAACCGGAGACGGGGAATATAAGCCGGAGATTGCCGTAGTGGACGAAGACCAGACGGAGGCGTCACAGACCCTGATCAATGAAATGAAAGCAAGCGATTCTTTTACATTTACAAAAGGAAATAGCAAGAGAGTGGCCGAACAGTTCGACAACCAGGAAATAACGGGATATATTTCGGTGGAAAAAGGATTCGAATCAACGCTTCAAAATGAGGGAACACCGGAAGTCGTCTTTGTTTCAGGACCTTCCTTCGAAGGGGCGGCACTTGTGGAACAGCTCATCAATGACAGCCTCGTGAAACAGAAGGTAAGTACAGCTGCTGCAAAATTTTATCAAGAGACAACGGGAGAAAATCCGGCCGCCATCCAGGAGAGAATATCAGATGAACGGAACTCGTTGCCGGCAGCTGTGGAAACCGTCTCCGTTACGAAAAATGAAAATGGGCAATCGATGAACAATCTGACGGCGCGTTCAGCAGGCTTCACGATCATGTTCGTTATGATCGCCATGCTATCAAGCACCGGTATCCTTCTCGAAGCGCGTCAAAACGGGGTATGGTACCGGATGATGTCCACTCCTGCCACCAAAGTAGAAGTATTATGTGGATACATGCTGGCATTCTTCGTCATCGGCTGGATTCAGTTCGGAATCTTGATGGCTCTGTCAGAGAAGATTTTTCACATCGAATGGGGGAATGTGTTCGCCAATATGATTCTCGTTTCAAGTCTGCTTCTCTGCAGCATCGGCCTCGGACTCTTCCTTGCCGGACTCGTCAAAACGTCAGAACAGCAATCGGTCTTCGGCAACCTGATCATCATCTCCACCTGCATGATCGCCGGCGTCTACTGGCCGGTTGAAATCATGCCGGACTTTATTCAGCATATCTCAACTTTCCTTCCACAATACTGGGGGATGGAAGGATTTGCTGAATTGACGGTAAGAGGCGGAGGGATTGCGGATATCATTACCCCGGTTGGGATCCTCCTTGGGTTTGCCGTTGTGTTTTTGATGGTGGGCTTGAGAAGAGTGAGGTTTGAGTAAGAGGAAATGTAAGGTACATCGTCAATAGGTAGAATCGTTTTGTTTTCTATCATGAAGGCAGTTACCCCGGGCTAACAATGAGTTTATTAAACTCGTCGCTAATGAAACTAAAACCAGTTTAGTAAATAGGTGGAGAAATTCCGCTTATTTACCAAAAATAACTGAAAATACCTTAGATAGACGGAATAATTCCGACTATCTTCACGAAAAACGTAAAAATGTTCGATTTTGCTTTGCTTAACCGGAATATCTCCGCTTATATCCGGAACAAAGCTCTATTCTGCAATTTTAACCGGAAAATTTCCGCTTATTATCAATGGTTACTCAATCAAGGATAAGGCTTCTTACTAAACTAAATCATAAAAAACGCACTGTGAATGGTATCCGTATCCTGAATTCACAGTGCGTTTAATATCTGTTTTACAATGTTTGCCTCTTTAAAGTAAACTTGGTAACTCAAATCTGCCTGGCTTTCTTCTTCTGATTAAAATAACTGACGGCCGTCATCCGGCTCAATAGAGCGACGGTCAGAATGGACAGGATCATGTGTACGGACGATGTCACAGGGCTCAGTTCCTCTGTTTTTACAACAAATCCGCCAAAGGTTGTCAGGATGGATAGTAGGATCAAGAGTAAGGCGGATTTCCTCATCACGTTAAATCTTAATGCAAGGAAAACGGCATATCCGATGAAGAATAACACAATCATACCGAGCAATCCGTGAATCACATAAGTGAAATTTGCAAGTTCCACATTCGTGTTTCTTACTTCAAACAGTAATTTGCTGAGTTGGAAATGTTTAAAGAGTGCTCCGATTAATACCTCGAGCATGAGTGCTGAAAACCCGATCACTAATGGCTTTTTCACTTCATTCAACATCACGTTTCCAGTTCCTCTCTGTAATCCTTCATGAAGGAAAATAAGAGAGATTAATAGAAAGAGGCTGAACATGACATCGAGTGTAGTGAAACCTGTTGGTGTTCCGAGCAGAACATTCATCCCGCCGATCATCGCCTGAGTAAATAAGAGAACCAGGGATAATAACGAAATGACTTTGACTGCTTTATCGGTTGTCTTTCTCCAGGCAATGATGGCGTTGATCAGAATGACCAGTCCGAGCAGTGTCGTGAATAACCGGTGAGAGTATTCGATCACGACACGATAATTGGTGATATCCGGGATGACTTTTCCATTACAAATCGGCCAATCACTCCCGCATGCATCACCAGAATGTGTCGCTACGACCAGGTTGCCGAGCACCAATGCCGCGATGGTGACGATGATTGTAAAGAATGAGAATCTATTTTTCATATCATTGAAGTCCTTTCGTGTTAGAATCAACATATATTGATATCTGTTCATATACTAACAGGATTGTGAGATGGAACACAATCGTTAAACGTCGATGTCACATAACGTTCATCTATCGTTAGTAAAGAATGGAAGGCTGGTTTACAAAAAACTCTTAGACCATTTGAAAAGTACAACAACTTCTGTTTGACAGTGGCATGTTCTTTTTTTTATCATATAAATAAGAATACATGAACACATTGTCATATATTGAAATAGAATAGGAGTGTCGACATGCGAAAGAATAATAATCATGAAGAGCTGAATGGGCATAAACAGGATGAAAAAATAGATGAACCTTGTGTGGAGATTGATGAAGAAACGTTGTTTATCGTCACTCAGACGTTTAAAGCATTGTCCGAGCCGACTCGTGTAAAGATTCTTCATCTATTGGCGCAAAAGGAACACTCTGTTAATGATATCGCTGAAAAGCTGTCGCTGCTTCAAACGACCGTATCTCATCAATTGCGCTTCTTGAAAAATTTACGATTGGTCAAGTACAGACGCGAAGGCACGACATTGTACTATTCTGCCGATGATGATCATGTCATGAACATGCTTCAGCAAACGATGCACCATGCGAGACACCACTAGGAAACAATGGGGGAGTTCAAGATGGATGAATATAAGCTTCAAGGGCTCTCGTGCAGCAATTGTGCGAGGGAAATGGAAGAGGAAATCAATAAACTGGAAAATGGAGAAGGGTCGAGGATTCTTTATAACAGCAGCAAATTAGTCCTGAATAAAGGCGTTGATATGCAAAAAGTGGAGAAGATCCTTTCCGCTGACGGAGCGGCCCTCGTGAAGGATCATGGGGATGAACATGGTCATGACCATTCCCATGAGCATACGAACAGCAGCACAATGAAGATCCTGCTTGGGATGTCGGCCATCATCTTTTTCTCAGCGATCTATGTCGATTCGCAGTTGGATAATCTGGTCCCGATCATCATGTATTTGACGGCAGCTGCGACAAGCGGATATCCTACCTTCATCAAGGGAGCAAAGAATCTGCTGAAATTCAAGTTCAACATCGATACGCTGATGACGATTGCCTTGATAGGGGCCTTTTCCATTGGGGAATGGAAAGAAGGGACGCTAGTAGCGATTCTGTTCGGCGTCAACGAACTGCTTGAAGGAATGGGCATGGAGAAGGCAAGGAAGTCCATGGAGGAATTAATGAAGGTCGCTCCGAAAGAAGCGATTCTGATTGAAGGGGACAAGGAAAGAGTCGTCCCGATCAGTTCATTGAGCGCAGGGGACCTCGTCCTTGTGAAATCAGGACAGAAAATCCCGTCAGATGGGATCGTCGAATCCGGTAAGAGTTCCGTAAATGAAGCGGCCATCACCGGTGAAGCCATGCCGGTCGAAAAGGAAAAAGGTGAAAAAGTCTTCGGCGGAAGCATCAATAACGAAGGGGTCCTCAAGGTAAGGATTTCGAAAGAATACAAAGATTCGTCCCTTGCGAAAATCCTGCACTTAGTCGAAGAAGCTCAGGAAACCAAGACCCCGACAGAACAATTCATCAATCGATTTGCCCGGTATTATACACCGATCATCATGATCGTGTCCGCATTGGTGATACTCGTTCCTCCGCTTCTGTTCAATGGGGATTGGGGAGAATGGTTTTATCAAGGGCTCGCGGTACTCATTGTCGGTTGTCCGTGTGCATTGATCCTGTCGTCTCCGATAGCCATCGTGTCCGGGATTGCCCGCAATGCAAAAAACGGAATCCTTGTAAAAGGCGGCGTCTTCCTAGAGCAACTTGGAAAAATTGATACCGTTGCATTTGATAAAACAGGTACTCTCACCAAAGGCCATCCGTATGTAGAAGAAATGGCTGTCTACGATCAAGAAAACTTTTTCCGGATTGCCGGTTCAATTGAAAAATCATCTTCACATCCGATTGCAAAAGCAGTCATGAAAAAGATAAGCGAAGACTCGGTAAACCAGGCATTCTCGGAACCTGAAGACATCAACACCATCTCAGGTCAAGGTGTATCTGCCATGATTGAAGGAAAAAACTACAGAGTCGGAAACGAGAAAAGCCTCGAATGTTCCGTGCCATCTGAAGTCGAGCAAAAGATCCAAACGATGAAAGCGAATGGGTATACGCTGGTGATTGTCTCAAGCGATACAGACGTTCTTGGATTATTCGGCATCACGGATGAAATCAGGGAAGAAAGTAAGGAAATCATACAGGACCTATATTCTGCCGGTATCAAACAAGCCGTGATGCTGACAGGAGACCACGACAAGACCGCAGAAAAAGTGGCAAAGCAAGTAGGGTTGACCGATTACTATGCAGGTCTCCTTCCGGACGAAAAAGTCGCGAAAGTAAAAGAACTCACAAGCAAAGGAAAAGTGGCCATGGTGGGTGACGGAATCAACGATGCCCCGGCACTGGCAACAGCCGACCTTGGAATCGCCATGGGTAAGGGAACCGACAGTGCCATTGAAACCGCTGATATCGTGCTGATGCAGGATCATCTCGGGAAACTTCCTTCCGCCATCAAGATTGCCAAAAGGGTCAATAACATCATCAAAATCAACATTTCCCTTGCATTGGGGTTGAAATTGATTGCATTACTCTTGACCATCCCAGGACTACTCACACTATGGATTGCCATCTTGTCTGATATGGGGGCAACAATCTTGGTTACGTTGATTAGTTTGACGGTGATGTTGGGGGAGAAGTCGAAGGCGTCACAGTAATTGGAACTTCATAAAAAAGACAAAAAGGCTCATCCAGGAGGATGGGCTTTTTTGTGTTGTTTTTAAATCCAATATTTTCTAAATGGTTGTGATAAACTTACATTAGGAAAGTAGGACTTTATTTCAGGGTGGGAATTGGGGAGGAGCTGTCGGTGTTTAAGAAGGCCATATTGTTTTTAACCATTTTTGTAACCGCTTTTGTATTGGAAACGGCGAAATTACCAGATGTGTTTTACTTTATCCAAGGTATCCCAAGACCCTTAGTGTTTAAGCTGGAAAATCGATTCTTGGTCCTCATCTTTTTCATGTTCATGATACTTCTCTTTGGAAAAAAATATATCCACGTATTCAGTCTGGATGTTCTGAAAGAGAAGAAAATGTATATGTGGATCACAATCACACTGATCTGTGTGACGTTCTTAAAGCAGACCATAATAGGCTTTGAAGATACATTTGGACTTATCAGACTACCGCAGCTGACCACACTTCATTTGTTTTTTCTATTACTCAATGTTTGCCTCATCGTTCCCATCCAAGAAGAGCTTCTGTATAGAGGTCTATTGATCATCGTTCCCTCTAAGCGATGGAAGTTGGTTATGTTCTTCTTTTCTTCCATCACATTCGCTTTCTTACACACATATCCATTACAAATCATCTGGTTAGGGTTGGGCTTAGGGGTACTTGCATTAAGATTTAATAATATTTGGGTTCCGATCATAGCGCACTCGCTATGGAACCTGCTCGTTACATATATCAATTTATAAAAAGGACATGAGGTGCAAGTATGAAGGAGATATTTATTTCAATAAATCATTACTGTGTGAGAGGTCACATCTGGGGAGCAAATAATTTGCCGACCCTCGTTTGTTTACACGGATTAGGCAACACCAGTTTAAGTTTCATAGAAATAGCTGAAGAACTAAAGGGAGAATATCGGATTATATCCATTGATCTGCCCGGTCATGGGAAAAGTGCTAAGTTAGACACCGAAGCAGAGTATGAAATGAGAAAGATGACAACTTGGTTATACCAGGTTCTGGAAGAGTTGAATGTAGGGAAATTTTACTTTTTGGCACACTCATACGGTGCAGATATCGCTCTTCACTTCATGAAAGAGTTTGGGTCTCAAGTAATCAAAGGTATATTACTCGATGGAGGTTATACGACCAAGGAGCATTTTTATTGCATTGTAGACGAATTGGCCACTAAGCCAGATTGGGAATGGCCAAACATTAACAGTGTGGAAAAGGAGATTCACTATACAACAGAATCCTTTCATTCATTTGAATATCCAAGTTATGAAGCATTTTACATAGAAGAAGGCAAATCCTACCGTGACTGGAATGAAGATAAAAAAGCGGCATCAAAAGATTACGTCAAAAAAGTAGATGGTAAGATAAGGCTCATCGTTGACTCTGAAGTTGCCCGTTCAGTCATTAAGTCTATGGCTCAATCCCCCATTAACAAGATATATAGTCAACTAGAGGATAATATATTGTTACTGGTTGCTACATTACCAGAGGAGTTTACCATCATTAATGACACATTACTGGAAGATGTGAAGAATAATACTAAGATGGAAATCAAAAGGATAGAAGAGGCTGCTCACATGTTGCATTGGGATCAACCGGCTGTGGTTATTAAGGAAATCAGGGAGTTTTTGGCTAAGGATATATTCATTAAATCGTAATGCATGGAGATGATTTCAGTGGAAGGAACTATGATTAAATCGTTTACCATTGCTTTGTCCATTTGCTTCTCTATCATCCTGTTAATTTTTTGCTGCGTGACAGGGTATGCACTCATCACACTCCAAACGATAAATATGTTTGATTTGTATATTGCCAGCTTCAGCGAAGACGGTATGTTCATTCGTGTTTCAACAAAGATTTGGTAAGTCATGGCCATCAGTGTAACGTTCATGATGCCGTTAATATATTTATTCCTTCGAAAAAGGAAAAGGGGGAATCCAATAGACCTAGATTAGAGCATATGAAACAGAATGGAGGCATTCAGAATGAAAAAACTGCTTATCTTCGGAGCAAGCGGATTAGTGGGAAAAGCACTGGTAAAAGAATGCAAAGACTCCTTCGACGTATACGGAACCTATGCAACCAGACCCGTAGATCTCCCTCAGGAAAAGCAATTTCAATTAGAAATCAGTGATGTGGATCAGATGAAAGATATGGTCAAAACCATCAGGCCCGATGCCATCATTTCATGTCTGCGTGGTGAGTTTGATCAACAGCTTGAATTTCACAGGGAACTCGCAAAGGAAATGCAACATACAGAAAGCACACTCTACTACTTTTCCACGGCCAATGTGTTCGATGGGGACTTCACGAAGCATCATACAGAAGAAGACGCTCCTAACGCCGCATCACCTTATGGGCAATTTAAAATAGAGTGTGAAAATTTGTTGCAAGAATTATTACAGGAGTGGGCCGTTACAATACGTATTCCGCAAATATGGGGGAAGAATTCTCCTAGGCTGGACCAGATCAAAAGTGGGATTGAAGAAGGCTCCATTGATGTATACAGCAATCTGGAGTGTAATCACCTCACAGATGAGTTATTGGCCAAACAGTTAAAATACATCATTCTTCATCACCTTAAAGGAGTTTTTCATCTCGGTGCGGTCGATATGATGGCTCAGTCTCAATTCGTTGAGGAACTAGTGGGCAACCTTACGAATAAAGATGTTACGTTTCATGATTGCCTGCTTGAAGATAAACCGGAGATATTTCATTTTGGGCTGAAGAGCATTCGAAAGGATCTTCCGGAGCGTTTGGTGAAGACGAATAGGGCATTGATAAGCGATTTAGTTTAGGCAGATCCTGTTGAAATGGGGGCTTACACATGTTTGATACGTTTAATTTTAACCTGATCTACCGTGAACGAAATGATGTAACCCCATTAGTGGTCATGATGTGTGGGGTGGCGGGTTCCGGTAAAACGACTTTTTCACAAATATTGGAGCGATCCGGGTTTGTCCGCCTTTCAATCGATGAAGAAATATGGGCAACGAATGGTCGATGGGGGATTGATTTCCCAATGGAAAAGTTTGAGGAATATAGAAAAGATGCAGAAGAAACATTACGCAACCGTTTAATAAAGTTAATCCACGATAAACAACAGGTGGTGATAGATTTTAGTTTTTGGGACCGTGGGAGAAGGAATCGATATAAAAAACTGATCGAGGATTCCGGCGGTAAATGGATACTGGTTTATTTGAAGGTTCAAGAACATGATTTGCGTGAACGACTTAAGGTACGTAACCAGCGTTTTGATGCAAATTCCTTTCCTATTTCAGAAGAGCTTTTAGCGTCATATCTTAATGGTTTTGAAATACCTCAAGGAGAAGGGGAAATAGTGATAGACAATTAAAAGGGGTTAAGTAACATTGCAGATCTATGCATTTTGAACAAAAGCAGGACTTCCCCTCCCCATCTCAGAATACATAAGTGAAATGGATTGAAAGGAGAAAAAGTATGAAAGTTGAAAACCAGATACTAGAATGGTTCACCCATTTCCACGCTCATCCCGAAGTGAGCTGGAAGGAAGTTGAAACGACGAATAAGATTGCAGCAATTTTGGATGAACTGAATGTGGGCTACAGGAGATTTTCTGATGTGACAGGGTTGATTGCTGAGATAGGGGAAGGGGATGAAGTGACGGCTGTTCGCGCGGACATCGATGCCCTGTGGCAAGAGGTGGACGGGGTGATGAAGGCGAATCATTCCTGTGGTCATGATGCCAATATGTCAATGGTGCTCGGAGCACTTCTTTATTGCCTGCAGGATCCTCCGAAAAATAAGCGGATCCGTTTCATTTTTCAGCCTGCAGAGGAGAAGGGGAATGGATCGCTGACCATGATTGAAAAAGGAGCGCTTGAGGACGTCCGTTATTTATTCGGGGTTCATTTGCGACCGCAAGAAGAATTGGAACATGGGTCCTTTTCGCCTTCTGTTCATCACGGGGCAGGCATTTACATGGAAGGGAAAATTAAGGGTGTTGATGCCCATGGGGCGAGACCCCATCAGGGAAGGAATAGCATCGATGTGTTAATGGCCGTCCATTCTTTTTTGAAAACGATTTATTTGTCTCCATTTGAATCGTATTCTGCCAAACTGACAAAGCTAGCTGCAGGAGGAGAGAATCTAAACATCATTCCTGGAAATGCAGAGTTTGCAATCGATGTACGTGCCAAGAAGAATGAAGTGCTGGAAGAAATACAGCGCCGTCTAAACGATGGGGTCGATGGTATTGCCAAGCTGTACGGAGTCACGATTGAGTATGAATGGACAGACTATACGCCTGGGGCTGAAGTGTCTGCTGATGCTGAGAGCATCACGAGGGAAGCGATTATATCCGTCGCGGGTGAAGAAGCATTGGCTCCACCGGTCATTACATCTGGCAGTGATGATTTTCATTTCTACACGATCAAGCATCCGGAAGTGAAGGCGGCGATGATCGGGGTCGGGGCGGACTTGACTCCCGGACTGCATCATCCGGACATGAGGTTCAATGTTTCAGCCCTGAATCAAGCGGCAAAAATATTGGCTGAGACGTTTAAAAAGGCATCATCCCGATTGGAAACGGTACCAAAAACGGATTGACGACTCAACCTCCTGCCCTTATGATACTCATATAGCGACTATTTAGCGACAATTAGAAATAGTCAAAAAACAAAAGGTATCAAGGGGGAATTTGGATGAAGAAAGAAATGTCGTTTTGGCTGGCCATCATACCATTGCTAGTCATGATCACTGTAATGGCCATTACGATCGTGGTTTTGGAGCAGGGGCCGCACATTCCTCTGATCATCGGTACGGTCACGGCTGCACTTGTCGCATGGTTTTCGGGGTTCAAATGGAAGGATATAGAGGAGGCGATGTATAAGGGGATTCGTCTTGCTTTACCAGCCGTCGTCATTATCATGCTTGTGGGATTGACGATTGGTGCGTGGATCGGCGGCGGAGTCGTGGCGACGATGATCTATTATGGTTTGAAGATGATCACACCTTCGCTTTTCCTTTTATCGATTGCGGTCATCTGCGCCGTTGTGTCACTTGCGATCGGGAGCTCCTGGTCAACGATGGGAACCATCGGTGTTGCAGGCATGGGAATCGGCATCAGTATGGGGATCCCGGCTCCGATGATTGCGGGTGCCATCATCTCAGGGGCTTATTTCGGTGATAAGATGTCACCGCTGTCAGATACAACGAATCTGGCTTCAGGACTGACCAACACGGATCTTTTTGTACATATCCGCCATATGCTTTATACGACGATCCCGGGCTTTGTGATTGCCCTGGCTGTATATGCGTATTTAGGTAGGAACTTTGGAAAAAGTGGGGTCAATACGGAGGACATTGAAAAAACAATCGGGGTTCTGCAGGACAGCTTTGTCGTTTCACCATTTTTACTGATTGTACCGCTGCTTGTCATTGTGCTCGTTGCGAAGAAAGTTCCAGCCATCCCGGCTCTGATCGTGGGGATCATTCTTGGATTCGGAGCACAGGTATTCATTCAGCATGATTCGTTTGCGGATGCTGTTTCAGCTCTTCAAAGTGGATACGTGATCGAGACGGGCAATACAATGGTCGATGATCTGTTTTCGCGCGGAGGTCTCGACTCCATGATGTACACGGTCTCCATGACGATCGTCGCCATGACCTTCGGGGGGATCCTTGAGCACACAGGTATGCTTCAAGCCATCGTCAACCAGATCCTTAAGGTGACAAAGACAGCGAAAGGCCTGGTTGCTTCCACTGTAGTGTCTTGTTTTGCCACAAATGCATCATGCTCTGAACAGTATATTTCGGTGGTGGTGCCTTCACGGATGTATGCAAATGCTTACAAGGAAAAAGGGCTGCATTCAAAGAATCTGTCCCGAGCCCTTGAGGACGGGGGGACGTTGACATCCGTCTTCATCCCATGGAATACATGCGGGGTCTTTATTTTAGGAACGCTCGGGGTCCATGCATTTGAATATGCGCCATATGCGGTGTTGAATTTCATCGTGCCGATCATTTCCATCATCTATGCCTTCACGGGCTTCAGCATTACCAAACTGACCGAAACCGAAATGAAGGCTATGGAGCAGGAGGATGCCACACTTTCCTCCTGACCCGGTCAATAAATGGGGAAGGTCAGTTCATAAATGGCCCGCGGCCTTCCTTGTGCATAGGTCATTTCTTCTCCAATGATCCTGGCAGAACCATTGTCGACCAGCTTCTTCAAAATCCGTTCTGTGGAGCGCCGTGTGATTTGCAAGTAGTCAGATAGCTCTGCCGCCGTGAAATCACGGGCCGAACGGGATTTGTAGAATTGAACGATTTTGGATAAGTTCGCCGGACTTAATTTTAATTGCTTGGCAAGGGACAGCATGTCGGGAGTATCATTCTTCAGATGCTGTTTCTTGCTTTTATTAGGAAAAGGTCCTGATAACTCTTTTTCTTCATTTAGAATGAAGGCGCAGCTATTAGAATCAGCCTTTCTGGCAAATGACAACGCAATCTCTGCGTTTGTCTCTGCCTCCGCTGCCGTATGACCGTATCCGAACCCTGCAAGCACAGGGCGTTCATGGAAGTCAGTGCTGTCCAGGAAATGTTCGATACTGCCCCTATTGCTATAAATCGTGTAAGAAGCATTGTCCTCATTTTTTTGAAGGGTCCCCTTCATCAAGCGGGCAAGCTCATGAAGATGTTCATGTTCTCCATCCCATTCTTGAATGGAAAGACGGGCAGCAGCGATCGTGGCCGCTTTTCGTTTCGAAAGAAGGGATTGGGCATAAGCTTCATGGATGGTCCGTATCAATGACCTGGCAGGGTCGATCATTCGCATGCAAGGGATGTGCAACTCGACAAGGCGGTCATAAACCGCATGGATGCTCGTTAAGGCCATATCTGTTTGACCATCCAGAAACAACTGCCGGTGGAAGTCTGTATAGTCGTCGATGTGAAAGGTGTGGGGCAGGCGTTCTTTATAGTCCATCACATATCGGGGCGGATTCTTGAGGTGTAAGTCTGACTGGGCATGATCGATGAAAGAAAGATCCATTAAGTCGATGGACACGCGGTCTGGTTCAATCCCATGATGGTGCAGGATATAAAGCAGTGATGTCACAAGGGCCGTTTCATCCTGTTCCAGGTAAAGGACCGGGACAGACAATGTGCGGCATTCTTCTTTTGAAAAAAAGTAAGGCAGTGCTCCGGAAAACAAAACGGCATCACAGGGTGTCAGGTTTTTTATATGTAAGCTTGCTTCCTGGGGCTCACCGTAAATATAGGGGATCAGTTCGATAGTGTTCAAATCCGGTGCAATGGACGTCTGGACGTGTTCGATGAATTCTCTCGACCCAATCAGGGCGATTTTCGTTTTCATGATAATCTCCTCTCTGAATTAACGACTATATAACGACATTATACCAAGAAGAAATAAAATTTGGTAAATTTTAAAGGAGTGCTTAGCATATGATCATAAAAAAAATCAATCTGTATGCCATTCGATTACCACTGAAACAGCCTTTTATCATCAGTTACCATACCTATGAGGATATGCCTTCTATCATTGTGGAGATGGAGACGGACGAAGGCATCATTGGATACGGTGAAGCGGTGGCGGATGAACATGTGACAGGCGAAACGTGGGAAAGCACATTTCAAGTGCTTCAGCACACCCTCGCCCCGAAACTGATCGGGGAGAATCCGTTTCATATTGAACGAATCCATGAACTGATGGATAAAGCGATTTACAATGCCCCGACAGCAAAAGCGGCCATCGATATCGCTTGCTATGATGCCATGGGGAAAAAAGTGAATCAGCCTGTCTATCAGCTGCTCGGCGGCCGGTATCACGAAGAATTCCAGATTACCCATGTCCTGAGCATAACAGACCCGGATACGATGGCAGAAGAAGCAGCAGGTATGATCGAGAAAGGTTTTCAATCGTTTAAAATGAAGGTTGGAACCGATGTCGACCAGGACATTGAACGAATACGGAAGGTCAGGGAACGTGTCGGTTGGGACGTGCCGATCCGGGTGGATGTAAATCAGGGCTGGAAGAATAGCAGTCAGACACTGAAGGCACTGCGGCATCTTCAAGAGTTGAACATCGATTGGCTGGAGCAGCCCGTTTTGGCAGATGACATAGATGGAATGGTCCGGATCAAATCGAGGACAGATATCCCCCTAATGATTGATGAAGGGCTGAAAGGCGTACGTGACATGCGTGAAATCATCGGGAAGCAGGCAGCGGATAAAGTAAATATCAAATTGATGAAAAGCGGAGGGATCTATCCGGCAGTGAAACTTGCCCACATGGCTGAGATGGCAGGGATGGAATGCCAGGTCGGTTCGATGGTCGAGTCATCGATCGCGTCAGCAGCGGGATTCCATGTCGCTTTTTCCAAAAAGGTCATCACTAGTGTAGAATTGACGGGACCGATTAAGTTTTCAAAGGACATCGGAGACCTGCATTATGACGTCCCGTTTATCCGACTCTCGGACAAAGCGGGACTCGGTGTGGAAATAAATAAAGATATTCTGGAAGAGTTGACTGAGTTCAAGAGTATCGTAGAGTAAGGAGCATAGAATCATGGATCATCTATTTCAGGGATTTTTTGAAAAGAACAATGAATCATACAGCGTCCGTTTGTTAAGTAAAGAGGATATGAGTCAAATACAGCAGCTACAGGAGCTTGTCGTGGAGACATTGACGGAAAAAAAGAATCTGCAGCCCCTGACGTATGAGGAATTGGACTATATTTTAACCGGAAACGGACTGATGATCGGAGCCTTTACGGAGAAGGGACTAATCGCATTCCGCGCCTTATTGATCCCACCTGTTGACGAAGAACATCTGGGGCTGGATGTAGGACTCGAGGCAGAGGAACTGCCAAGGGTCATCTATCAGGAAATTTCGAATGTACACCCGGATTACAGAGGCAACCGGCTCCAGCAAACACTGGCTCATTTGATCATGCAACAACTGGCGAAGCTGGATCAAAGGTTCACCTATGTGGCGTGCACGGTTGCTCCCTTTAATATTCCCAGTTTAAAAGATAAATTCAAGCAGGGAATGGAGATTGCCGCCCTTAAGATCAAGTACGTCGATCAATTGCGCTATGTATTCATTAAGCGCCTTGATGGAGATGGCGGAGGAGAAGAAATTTCCGAGATTGCCAGAGTTCCGATGGGGGATGTCGAGGGACAGCAGGCGTTATTGGATGAAGGGTGGCGTGGCATTTCGATGGAGGAAGATGATGGTGGGTATCGGGTGTTGTATGTGAGAAGGCAGCCACTGTCCTAACAGATTGTCTTCTGATGAATAAGCGGAATTTTTCCTGTTACTGTGCAAAATGGGAGTAGTTTCGGGGGAAATAAGCGGAGTTTCTCCGTTTAAGGCAAGTCATAATGGTACATTTTAAAGCTTTTTGAGTAAATAGGCGGAATATTTCCGTCTATTACTCGATTTTTCGTGCAGAATTTCTCAATAAGCGGAATATGTCCGCTTATTGAGGTCGTTTATTTTACAGGTATATAGAGATCGCGAAAAAAATGCTTGGAGCATCTGTCTCCAAGCATTTTTATTTTCTTTATGAAGTCTTCACAGGCTCATTGGACAGCATACCTGATGGAACTTCCTTGAACAATTTAGGCTTTGTCTTCAATACAGAAAACAACACACACCCTGCCAAAACAATCGCACTTCCTACAGCCTGAAGCCCATTCATCTTCTCACCCAAAAAGACAAACGCCAACAAAGCCGTGAAGACAGGGTTAAAGTTCAAGAACAACCCCGACGTACTTGGCCCCAGCTGATTCACCCCGACATTCCAAAGTACCATGCAAACTACTGTTGAAATCACGCCGGTATACAGTATCGACTGCACGAATGATGCATCAACATTGGTCACACGGAAATCATGAAGATTGAAAGGTAGCAGGATAAGAAGTCCGAAAATCCCTGAATAAAGAATCGACATCATGGGCGTGACACTCTTCATCGCCCACTTGCTGCAAACGGAGTAGAATCCCCACATCACTACGGCAGCGAGCATATACAGGTCCCCTTCATTGAACTCTAAGGAAAAGGCCATTTCCAGGTTTCCTTTGGACAGGACAAGCAACACGCCAAAAAGTGACAAGAACATGGAAGACAGTTGAAAGGCGTTCATCTTTTCTTTCAGAAAAATAAAAGAAATTCCGGCAATGGAAAACATATTTAACGTAGAAATCAGGCCAACATTGGTGGCAGAGGTCTTCTCAAGGGCCATGAATTGCAGTGCCTGAAAGAGGGCAACCCCTGTCAGCCCCATGAGGCATAATGGCAGAATCGATCGTACGGGTGGAACGAGCTTTTTTTCTTTCCACCAGACCATCGGAAACAGGCAGACGATGGCGATGGCCCATCTTAATATCGTCAACGTTCCCGGGGATGCATGCTCCACAAGGGTTTTGCCCACGATGAAATTGCCTCCCCAGAGAAGACTGGTCAGTAGCAGTAGATAATGATATTTCACGTCATTTTAGCCCCTTTTCACAGAGCCACTGTGCACAATGACATTTACTATAAGAATAATTTTAACATTTACTCAGATTTACAGAAGAACATATTGTATAATGAGGATTAATCGAAATAATTGAAAGTATGATAGAGTATAAGGTTATAAAAATTCATTTGTACATCGTTTTATCAGGGGTTTTTTGAACAATTGAAAAGGGTGGTTGAATCATGGAATCAGTGGTAAGCAGGGTATTGGACCAAATGGATCTCAAGCTATTGGATTTGCTGCAGAAGGACGGGCAGCTGAGCAATCTTGAATTATCAAAACGGGTCAATTTATCGGCACCGGCCGTTCACGCACGCATCAAGCGTTTGGAAACAGAAGGGTATATCAAGAAACAGCTAGCGATTCTGAACCATGAAAAACTGGGATTTGATCTACTATGTTTCGTGTTTATGAGCACGAACGAACACCGCACAGAAAAACTGGAAGCCGTGGAAGGGACATTGGAATCAATGGAGGAAGTCCTGGAATGTCATTGCTTGACCGGTGAATATGATTATCTTCTAAAAGTCGCCTGCAAGGATCGGAAGGGGCTGGAGCTCTTTATCAGAAGGTTGAATGAGATGGGGATTACGAAGATTCAGACGAGTTTGGCGTTGAGGGAGATTAAGGATTCGACGGTGCTACCGATAGTGGAGGATTAAGTGGGGATTAGCCCTCGACATTCAGAAACTTAAATATAAGTAGAGTTGCAATAATACATATAGGAATCCGAGCAACAGCAAAATCAGCAGACCAATGATGGACGGAATCAGATAAAGGGCACGTGACCCTTTTTCCAAGTTAATCATAGAAAAAATGAAAGCCGAAACACCAATTAAATAAGGGATAAGGTATCCAATGCCTAGATAATGTAAAATACCCTCGCTTGGGCCTACAGAGTATTCAACAGCTGTGTCTGCTAAAATCAGTAGAATGGTAGAAAATCCGGTTATTAGTGAAAAAATTCGTATGTAACTGTGAATGGTTAACATCCTTTCTTTTATCCAACTGCCTTATGTTTGATCATTTTTCAGGTATATGAAGTTAAGAATCTTACTTTATGATTTATCATTTGGAAACAGATGTCAATGTGTGCTATGAATATATCACAGTTACATGAAGATTAAGGCAAAGGCGATTCACGACTTGGCCAATCCACGGGGTTTATTTTTTACATTGGTCTAACCAGCATTATCCCAACCTGGGATCAATGCTTTTTTTATTTTGAAAAATTCACTTCAAACGTGACCAATCTATTTTCATTTGCGTCTAAGTGTAGGAGGGAAAGGGGGAACAGTTTTGGACCAACAAGAACTAAATAAATGGTTTACACAATACGGAGAATCAATCCTCACATACATACTACTAATGGTACGGGACTATCAACAAGCCGAGGATTTAACACAGGAGACCTTTCTAAAAGCCTATAGAAGTAAACAACAATTTAAAGAGAGGTCTTCTGTGAAAACATGGCTGTTTTCCATTGCACATAATGTGACGATCGACCACTTTAGAAAGAAGCATCCGCTGAAACACTATCTTGGCTTAACAATGGAGGAGAAAGACGGCATGCCGTTACCGGAACAAATCGTCGAGATGAATGAAGAATCGGAAGAATTATACCGAGCGATTCAACAATTAAAGCCAACGTACAAACATATCATCATTCTAAGAAAGTTGAAAGAATTTTCAACAGCAGAAACAGCCCATGTGTTGAACTGGTCAGAAAGTAAAGTGAAAATGACGCTAAGCAGAGCGCTGGTTGAACTGGAAAAGGTATTGACGAGAGGAGGGGTCATCAATGAAATCAACAGATCCATTTAAAGAGTTGGAAGAACAGCTGAAGGTAACAGACGAATCAAAAGAGCATCTTCGAAGTAAAATCATGCAGAGCACAAATGCAAAGAAGAAGAGACATTTTAAAAAGTATGTCTGGATTGCAGCAGCATGTATACTCTTTCTTATCACATCCCCGTTCTACTCAACCACGATGGCAAGTATTGTGGCGAAAGTATTACCAATCACGATCACTCCACAGATTTCAGACGGAGAACCCAACCCCAATTTGACTTCTGACCTTTTTACACTAGTCGAAAAGGAAGGATACAGAGTTAGTTCAGTAGGAACAACACCGTCTCCTTTCACGATTGAAGTCTCAATTCATTTGGAGGATTCCACATTAAAGCAAGCCAAGGAAGATCTTGAATCCAAGATCACCAGTTATCTTTATGAAAACGGGTACGACGATTACGAATTAAAGATAACGGAAGCTCCCGAAATTCCCACTCATGAGGGAAGCGATGGATTAAACAAGGAATATGATAAAGTTCGAGATATTGTGAAAGAAGTATTCGGTTCCTATGGATATGCCAAAGAGGCTGAGTATGAGTTAGCAGGCATGAAGGGGAGCGGCGCCTCAACGATCGTCACCATCGATATGCCGGACCATATTGATGAATCAAAGAAAATCATTGCAGACATTGAAAAAGAAATAGAACGACGAGGTCTAGAGGTGAAAAATGTCGAAGTGGATACTTTCAACTTGAAACATCGTCAGCAGGATAATCGTTGGTCCATGATCTCTTCTGATATCTATGATGCCATGGCAGGAAAATCGACGTATCAACTGGCAGGACTTTCGTACCGGGTGAAGGATGGACACTCTTATGTTTGGATAAAAACAGATCTGGATAAACCACTTCCTCAAGAGCAGATTAAAGAAATTGAAAAAGCAGTACAAGAGTATTTGACCTTAGCTGAAACGAAAGAGCAAATTCGTGATGATGAGTTTACGATTGAATTTTTATTGAGGGATGGGAAGTCGTTTGTGGAGATAACGGACTGAGAATTTCCTCTGCCTCCTTTAAATGAAATATAGAATCCAAATTTAAAAAGCTGTCGAGAAAGTCTCGACAGCTTTTTGATCTTTATAAATACAAAAACTTAGATTTGAGAATATGGTAAAATATAACTGTTAGAAATTATCTGCAAGGAGGAAACCAAATGAAATACAAGTATGTAAAAAAATGTTTGTAGCTCAAATAATATTCATTTCAACAGGAGTACTCACTATTATTATGGGGTTGTTGGTATGGAGAAAACGTTGCTACAAATTGATGGCGGGATATGTGGAAGGCAGCATCAAGAATGAAGGTGCGTTTGGAAAAGTGAATGGAATTTTCGTTATAGTTATGGGGATATGGACGATTGTTTTTAGTTTTTTTATGGATGTGTTGAGTGTATGGGTGTTTATTGGTCTACTAATGATAATAGTTATTGCACAAATTTTATTAAATAGTAGGATTGCTAAAAAATGAGGTTATCGCTGAATGAAACGAAAAGTATTTTTTGTTTCATTTTGTGGTAAAATATAGATGAAGGAGGGGTTTGTGATGATTATTGAAGAAGGTAAAATAAATTCTGCTGCCTTGATTTTGGATAACATCGATTATGAAAAAGACCCTGCATTTGTGTTTCTTATGTTAGCGCATGCCACTGAAATGAAACATCATCGTTTTGTACGGAAAATACTACACACTGAAGACACAGTTTTTAAACAGAAAATGAATGCTCTTGATGAATATAAAAACTTGCTCGTGTCACTGTCAGAAGCATTGAGGGATACGGCGATGCATCCTGTGGAGAATTTGGCTGTCACGAAATACTTTCTCGATTCCCTGTTCTTACTTATCTCAGACAAGGGATCATTGAAATATGATTACCAGCACGACTATCTTTATTCTTCCAATATGATCTGCAATGGCTTGAAAATTTCTAAGGCTACTCTAAGTCGCTATGTAAATCTTGGTTTAGAGGTGGTTGATACAAATAAACATAATCGATATCCTGCTCATGTACTATTTTATTGGAAGGAAAGCTTGTGGTCATCGCGCATACAAGCCATATTTCAGGCATTTAAGATCCGTAACCGTACAAGGTTGGACATCATCAAAGAGTTGGAAGAAGAAAAACGTACGTATGAAAAGAGCCACGGGAATAAATCCTTCTATGAAGTCTACGCCCAAGTTAAGAATCCAGATGAATTAGAAGACCCTGAGAAATATTATGACTGGAAAGACATAATGGATGAGTTAGAGGAACTTACAAATGAAGATCAATCAGAATGATCGGATTCAACATATTCAACGACTCTTCGAATCAAATCCGGATGTATTTGATTTTAATAAACCCGAGGTACTTGAAATTAGTGCAAAAGGTTCTAAACGAGTAACGGCTGTTCTTACTTTATTGCATCATGACGTGTATGGTGAAACTGTCCTTTTTATAAATGAAAAAATTGAAAATGAAGACTTAAAGGAGTTTAGATATGGCTGGGAGATTTCCCAACGTCAACGCAAGTTGGGTGTTTCATCACGATTTCTAACAGCGTTTGATAAACAACATAAACCAGAACCGCCTTATAACAATATTAGTACTGATCCATATCACCATCATTATGAAATAGGCAATAAGGTTCTGCGTACTGAAACTTTTGTTCAGTCATTAGAGGATGTTATTACTATTTTAAGAGATTATATTATAAGTGGAGACCCTTACCACAGTAATCATAGATTCATATAATAGCCCCTAAACTAGAGAGGTTTTTTCTTCCCACGAACATCCACCCAACTAACTACATCATTGCGATCATAAAATAATTAGTGTACGATAAAAAGAAAATTTTAACGAACGAATCAAAATGGAAAGTATAAAGGGATACTCACAAAGCGAACGGTATGATTTTTTCATAATAGGCAGATTCGTTTCGGGAGTGTCCCTTTTTTGTTTAAGGAGGATGCCAACATGACACACTACATAAATGAATTTATAGACTTCTTCTGGAAGCATGACATCTATTTCCGAATTGTGGTGAGTGCGGTGTTGGGGTTCATCATCGGATGGGACCGGTCTTCGAAGAACAAGCCGGCCGGTTTGAAAACCTATACGTATGTTTCGGTGGCATGTACGTTGATTACGATCGTTTCAATCGAAGGCGCCGATATGCTCAGTGAACCGGATAGCGGGAAGATGATGGATCCACTCCGTCTCGCTGCCCAGATCGTATCGGGGCTCGGGTTCTTGGGTGCAGGGGTGATCCTGAAAGATGGACTGCGGGTGAAAGGGCTCACGTCGGCTGCGATGATTTTCTACGTTGGGGGTATCGGAATCGGTATCGGAGCAGGGTTTTATTCGATTGTCATCTTCGCCACACTTGTCACTTTCATCATGACGAGGATCGGTAACTTCTTTGAAGAACGGGAGATCAAGGCGATGAGTCTGCCGAAGCTGCGGAAGAAAAGCGATGAGAAAGACGACTAAATTCAAGGTGGGAACGGATGATCTGTTCCCGCTTTTTATTTTGTAAAAGATATGTAAATAACAAGAATTTCATTGCCAACTTTTAGTTAATGTTGTATTATTGTGAATAATCAGACATATATATTAGACAGATTTTAGTCTAAGGGTAGAGATGCGGAGAATCCCTGTGACCAATAAAATGCATGCCACATTTTTGTGCTGCAGTTTATTGTTCATGGGTTTTTTTATGAAAAAAAAGGGGAGGAAATGACATGAAGATCAGGCTTTTATCATTCGTTTTAGTGTTGATGGTTGTGTTTGCCGGATGCAGCAGCAGTGATACCGCTGGAGGCGAAACGACTGAAATTGATTTCTGGTTCCCGGTAGCGGTTGGAGGGGATGTAGCGAAGATCGTGGATGGGTTTGTGGCGGATTTCGAGAAAGAGAATCCTGACATTAAGGTGAATGCGAAATACGGAGGCAGTTATGCCGAGACGATGACACAGGTAATGGCATCGGCACAGGCAGGAAATTCGCCTGAGCTTGCCGTATTATTCTCCATCGACCTTTTTACGCTGCTTGAGAATGACTTGATTGAAGAATTGACGCCGATGTTCGATGAAAAGTATCTGGATGATTTCTATGATGGATTCATGGCGAACTCTTCCATCGGGGATAAAGTGTACAGCTTGCCTTTCCAGCGGAGTACGATCGTCCTTTACTACAATAAGGATGCCTTCAAGGAAGCCGGGCTTGATCCGGAAGCTCCACCTGAAAACTGGGATCAGCTCGTGGAATACGGGAAGAAGCTGACGAAGAATGGCGGAAAGGACCAGTGGGGTCTTGAAATTCCGAGTACCGGCTATCAGTACTGGATGTTCCAGGCGCTGGCTCTTCAGACAGAAAAGAATATCATGTCCCAAGATGGAAAAGAAGTGTATTTCAATGCACCTTATGCAAAAGAAGCAATGGATTTCTGGTTATCCCTTGGAAAGGAACATAAAATCATGCCGGAGGGTGTCATTGAATGGGCGACGGTCCCTTCTGACTTCCTAAGTGGGAAAACGGCGATGATGTATCATACGACAGGTAACCTGACGAATGTGAAGAACAATGCGGACTTTGATTTCGGTGTGTCATTTTTGCCGGCGAATGAGCAGTACGGTTCCCCTACAGGAGGCGGAAACATCTACTTGTTCAAAGACCTGCCTAAAGCAAACAAGGAAGCGGCCGTCAAGTTCATGAAGTTCCTGACCGAACCGGAGCGTGTGGCTCAGTGGTCCATCGATACAGGATATGTCGCCACCACGGAATCGGCTTATGAGACAGACGTGTTGAAGAAGTATGTAGAAGAATTCCCTCCTGCACTGGTTGCCCGTGAGCAGCTGGAATATGCAGAAAGTGAACTCGCCACCTATCAAAATGGTGAAGTACAGAAAATATTCAATGATCACATTCAATCGATCTTAACGGGTCAAAGCCCTGTGGATGAAGGATTGGATAACGCACAGAAGAAAGCAGAAGACGTGTTGGAGCCATTTCAGTAAAGGGCAACAGGTGAATCATTGAAAGAAGTGGAGCTCAAGCGCCGACCTTGGGCTCCTTTCACAAGAAAGGTGGGACTGATCGATGTCAACGAAGCATAGAAAATTCAGTTCCCGGGCAAGGAATAATCTGTTCGCCTACGGGTTGCTGTTACCTTCATTTATTTTTTTAACGTTGTTTACGTTTTATCCGACGCTCAAGTCGATTCAGTTAAGCTTCTACAGCGGTCCGATGACGAGGCTGCAATTTTCCGGATTGGAACAGTATAAGGAAGTCTTCGGAGATGAAATATTCAGGAAGGTCATCCTGAACAACATCCTCTTCATGATCGGGACAGTACCCACGAGTCTGTTCCTCGCGATGTATCTTGCCATCTGGTTGAATAAGAAAATGGCCGGAAGCGCCTTGCTCCGTACCTCCTTTTTTTATCCGACGATTGTTCCGCTCATCGCAGTAGCGAATATTTGGCTTTTCATCTACACCCCTCAGTATGGATTGCTTGATAACTTTCTCCATACGTTCGGTCGAGGTGATACCAGCTGGTTGGGGGACCCGGGTACCGTCATGGTTGCGATGATTGTCATGATCATCTGGAAAGATGCGGGTTTCTTTATGATCTTTTATCTGGCAGGTTTGCAGAATTTGCCGAGTGACGTGTACGAAGCGGCTGAGATGGAAGGGGCGAAACCGTTCCAGATGTTCCGGCATATCACGTTTCCACTGATGATGCCGACGACGCTGTTCGTCATGATCGTGGCGATCACGAATTCATTCAAAAACGTCGACCACCTGTACATAATGACCAAAGGTGGACCGGATAATGCCAGTAATCTATTACTCTACCATATTTACGAAGCGGCGTTTACGAACTGGGATCTAGGCAAAGCCGCGGTGCTGACCGTGATCCTGATCGTCATCATGCTCGGTATCACTGCCTTCAACTATCTGTACCTTGATCGGAAAATCCATTACTAGGAGGGGAAGCAACAATGAAAAAATTGAACTATGGCATCATTATTGTTCTAGGGATTCTTTCATTCATCCCCCTGCTTTGGGTGGTCGTCACTTCTTTCTCGCCCGGGAATCAAGTGATTAATGGAGGCTTTCCGTTCTGGGTCTCGAATCCAACGTTTGAAAACTATATTCAGGCGTGGGAGACGGCACCATTTTTGCAATACTATTTCAATACGTTCGTGATCGTGTTTGGCGTGTTGATCGTCCAGATCATCACGGTTACCCTTGCAGCCTATGCGTTTGCACGGGTCAACTTCACAGGGAAGAATGTACTGTTCATTCTGTTTCTGCTGCAGCTGATGATTCAGCCTGAAATACTGCTGTTCCCGAACTACCAGGTCATCAGCCAGCTGGGGCTCGTCAATACAAAGCTTGCCGTCATGATGCCGTATTGGGCTTCGGCGTTCGGGGTATTCCTGATGCGCCAGACGTTCAAGCAGGTTCCGTTTGATCTTGATGAAGCGGCAAGAATGGACGGATGTAAATGGTATCAAACCCTGTGGCATGTCTATATCCCATCGGCGAAACCGACGTATATAGCCTTTGCCCTGGTCTCGGTCAGTCACCATTGGAGCAACTTCATGTGGCCGTTGATCATCACGGATTCCGTGGAGTCCCGCCCATTGACCGTAGGACTGGCGTTATTTGCACAATCCTATGAAACGGAGCGCAGTGGGGGATGGTTGCTGCAGGGACGGTCATGGTCATCATGCCGTTGGTCATTGCCTTCTTCCTTTTTCAAAAACAATTCGTATCGAGCTTTATGCACTCAGGAATTAAATAGGAGGGGATCTGATGGACATTCATTTTTTAGGAACGGGGAGTGCGTATCCCGGCTCGGAACGCGACAATACCTCCATCTGCTTCTCAAATGATGAGTATCATGTGCTGGTCGATGTCAGCGGCAATCCTTGCAGGAAACTGAAGCAGCTGCAGGTGGATTTAAAGGAACTTGATGCAGTCGTGTTCACCCATTTTCATATTGATCACATTTACGGCCTGCCATCCCTGCTATGGGGGATGTGGCTTGAGGATCGGAGAAAGCCTTTAAGGATTCTGTGTGACGTGCGGAATGAGAGGAAGCTTCGGGAATGGCTATCGACGATGGAAGCCGATCAATGGCCGATTGCTTTTCCGATTGAAATCGAGACATTTGATGGTGATCGGGAAACGGAAATTCTGTCTGGAGGGGGAATGACGTTTTCCTGCTTTAAGGCCTTACATTCTGTACCCACAGTCGGGCTTGAAGTACGATGTGATGGACGGGTGCTCGTATATTCCAGCGATTCGGAAATCAACGCACGGATTGACGAGTATGACCATATAGATGTGTTAATCCATGAAGCAACGTCTGCGAGGAAAGTGGCAGGCAACCACAGCAGTCTTGTTGAAATCGTTGAAAAGTATGAAGTGGATAGAATCGGGAAAATTGTTCTTGTCCACCTATCCGACGGCGAACCGTATGAAGAAGAGGTGGAGAAGCTCAGAACATCAAAGGTCATCATCGGTGAAGATTTGATGACACAACACATGTAAATGAATAGGTACAAGGATAAAGAAGAGGAGATTCCTTGGGTATGACGAAAAATCCAATTGTTCAATTGGAGAAATCGTCATGCTCAAGGAATTTTTTATTTGTTGGAGGGGGTACAAATGAAAAATTTAAAGGGGTATATTTTTGACTTGGATGGGACCGTGTATCTCGGTAAACAGTTGATAGAGGGAGCAGACACCACCATCAATGCACTTCTTAAGGAAGGAAAAAAGGTGCTGTTTTTGACCAATAAGACCATTGAGTCCCGTCAGCGCTATGTGGAGAAGTTGATCGGATTTAATATTCAAGCCAACCTTGAAAACATTTTGAATCCGACGGTTACCCTGATTGATTATTTAAAGGAACATCATCCCCAGGCGACGTTATATGTGATCGGGGAGCAGCCCATCAAGGATGAGCTGACACTTGCAGGCTTCAGGGAAGGAATGGCACCAGCTGAGGTGGATATCGTCGTGCTGTCATGGGACCGGGATTTTCATTATGACCATTTGAATTTTGCCTATCAGTCAATCAAGCTCGGTGCGAAGATGATTGCGACCAATCCTGATAGAACCTGTCCGATAGAGATGGGGGATGTGCCGGACTGTGCGGGGATGATCGGCGCTGTGGAAGCTGTGGTCGGGAGAAAGATTGATGTGCAGGTTGGAAAACCGTCCATCCTGACCATTAAAGCAGCATTGAAAATATTACAATTGGAGCCTGAAGAATGCGTCATGATCGGTGATCGCCTGGAGACCGATATCCGGATGGGGATCGAAGCCGGGATGAGAACGGCCATTGTGCTGAGCGGGATCACAACGGAGGAGGATTTGAGGGGGACGGTTTGGACACCGGATTATGTGTTGGAGTCGGTTAAGGGGTTGTTGTCGGAAAAGATGATATAAGAAATAGGGAAACAGTTTCGCTGGGCACCTAGCAACCAACGAGTTTGAACGTCAAATTCGTTGGTTTTTTGTGCTCCACACGCCCTTTTTGTGCTCCACACCCTCTTTTTGTGTCCCTAACAGGGGAAGTCAGTGTCGTATTTGGGAGGGGGGCGGTTTCTTACTCTGCTTTTCGAGTGATTTCAGAAGAAGATCGAATGGAAATGGTAGAGATGGAACCTCCCACTCTCAATAATTGCGTCATTTTCATTGGGGAATGCGTCATTTTCCGGATAATTGCGTCGATTTTTTGTTTATTGCGTCATTTTCGTTCGTATTTGCGTTTGGAAAATAATAGAAAATTATCTTGCGCACTGAATGTTCAATGGGCTTTGCTGTTGTATTTTTTTACGACACTTACTACAATGGCAATCAATAAAACAATCAGGCTATTAATCAGTAAATAGTACCCTACTTGCAGACCATAAAATATGGCAAAGGGATCTCGAATGATGAAGAGTGCTAGTAATCCCCCGATGGCCGCAAATAAAACTGCTAGAAGAAGTATAGTAAAGGCAGCAGAATATAAACTCCTCTTTTTCTTATATGAAATAAAACCAAAAATATTTGATGTTACAATAAAAAGCCCCATAAGTATCATGAAGAATTTTGTCATTTCATTCTCCCTCGTAACTAATATTTATTTCTCTTTAACTGATATGGATACATCGTCTGTGAATCCGTCTTTAACACCCTCAAGAATGGAGTCTCCATTAAAGATAAAGAAGGTCAATGCCAGAATAGACAACAAAATAATAGTACCGAAGATGATGGAAGGTATCATGCCCTTTTTCTTTTCCATATTTACACTCCTTAGCATATGTTTATTAATTAGACGGAAACCGATAACAGATAGTTTCAATTTATTCGCCCCTCTTTTGTGCTCCCACCATAACTCAACCCACAAATATTTGTGTCCGGAGCACGTTGTTTCAGAGCCACTTTTCCCGTTATAATTTTCTTAAGATTTACATTTCTCGTTTAATCACCTCACACTTGAGGTAACAGTCACTATAAGGAGGTGTTGTAATCATGGAAGCAATCAGTAAGCGTTTTTTCATGTTTCTTTCTCACAATAAGGCATTGGATAAGATGGCCAAACGGTGGGGATCGAAATTTGGGGCTAACAATCTTGTAGGGGGAGAAACCTTTTTACAAGCGATTCCATTGATTACGCAATTGAACGAGGAGGGATTCCAGGTAACAGTCGATCATCTTGGTGAGTTTGTCCAGTCCACAGATGTGGTGCGGGAGAATGTCCAAGGATGTATCCAGAGTATCAGTGCCATCGCCTATCATGGGCTAAACACTGAAATCTCTGTCAAACTGACTTCCCTGGGGTTGGATATCAGTCAAGATCTTGTCATGGAAAACATGGAGTTGATTCTGTCGAAGGCTAATGAAAGCGGAATCACGGTCACTCTCGATATGGAGGATTCCTCGAGGTGCCATGCCATCCTAGACGTTTACAAGAAGCTCCGTCAAAAGTACGACAATGTGGGGACGGTGATCCAATCCTATCTATATGTTTCAGACAAGGATGTGGATGATCTCAATCAGTTCTCCCCTTATTTGAGGCTTGTGAAGGGTGCATATAATGAATCGGGTAAAGTGGCGTTCCAGGAGAAGAAGAAGGTGGATGAGAACCTGAAGCATCTTATCAAGAAGCAGCTCTTGAACGGCCATTATACAGCGATCGCAAGCCACGACGAAGCGATCATCGATTATACCATCGGATTAGTGAACGAACACAATATCCCGAATGACCGCTTCGAGTTTCAAATGCTTTACGGAATGCGGAACCAACTGCAAACCGACTTATTGAAAAAAGGATATACCGTTCGCATTTACCTGCCATATGGCGAGGACTGGTTCGGGTATTTCATGCGACGTCTGGCGGAACGGCCGGCGAACATCGCATTCGCATTAAAAGGAATCTTCAGCAAGTAACATCCAGACAGAATGAAATCAGAAAGGAACGTGAAGAGAATGAGTAACGGAATTTACAACATCCCAACACCGACAAATGAGCCTGGCAATACATATGCCCCAGGTACGAAAGAAAGAGAAACGCTAAAAGCTGAATTAGAGCGCCAAGCTGGGCTTGAGGTTGAGATCCCGGTCATCATCAATGGCGAGGAAATCAAGACAGATACAGTGAAGCAAGTGGTCATGCCACATGATCACAAACATGTATTGGCTACCTATTCACAAGCAGGTGAAAAAGAGCTTCGTGATGCAGTAGAAGCAGCAATGGCTGCGAAGGAATCATGGTCCAATATGCCATGGGAGCACAGAGCATCCATCTTCCTGAAAGCGGCTGACTTAATCTCTGGTCCATACCGTGATGTTATCAACGCGGCTACGATGTTGGGGCAATCTAAAACAGCATACCAAACGGAAATCGATGCAGCACAAGAATTAGCTGACTTCCTACGCTTTGGCGTTGATTATGCCAACCAAATCTATCAAATGCAGCCGGACAGCATGAAAAACATCTGGAATCGTTTAGAATACCGTGCATTAGACGGATTCGTACTAGCGATCTCTCCATTCAACTTCACAGCGATCGGTGGTAACCTGCCATCAGCTCCTGCCATCATGGGGAACGTAGTTGTGTGGAAACCGGCAACAACGGCTATCCTATCAAACTACTACTTCATGCGTATCCTAGAAGAAGCTGGACTGCCTAAGGGCGTTATCAACTTTGTTCCTTCACGCGGTTCACAAGTTTCTGAAGTGGTGTTAACAGATCCACGTATGTCAGGATTCCACTTCACAGGATCAACAAGCGTGTTCCAGACGATCTGGAAAACAGTAGGAGAAAATATCACTAACTACAAATCATATCCTCGTTTAGTTGGGGAAACTGGCGGTAAAGACTTTGTCTTCGCTCACGAAACAGCTCAAGCAGACAAAGTAGTCGCTGCACTTGTTCGTGGTGCATTCGAATACCAAGGTCAAAAATGTTCAGCAGCTTCCCGTGCTTACATCCCAGCAAGCATGTGGGAAGAAGTAAAAAATGGTGTCGTGGAAGAAACGTCGAAGCTTAAAGTAGGGGATGTGCGTGACTTCAGGAACTTCATGGGTGCGGTCATTGATAAACCTGCCTTTGATTCCATCACAAGCTACATCGACTATGCGGCTGATTCGGAAGAAGCTGAAATCATTGCGGGCGGTACGTATGATGATTCTGTTGGATACTTCATTCAACCGACTGTCATCGTGACAACGAATCCAAACTTCAAAACGATGACCGAAGAAATCTTTGGACCGGTATTAACGATCTATGTATATGAAAACGATCAATTAGAAGAAACCCTTACTTCAGTGGATACTGCTTCCATGTATGCATTAACGGGTGCGATCTTTGCACAGGATCGTGAAGCGATCATGCACTTGGAACGCCGTCTATCCGGTGCAGCTGGTAACTTCTACATCAACGATAAACCAACAGGTGCCGTGATCAACCAACAACCATTCGGCGGTTCACGCGGTTCTGGTACAAACGATAAAGCAGGCTCTGTTTTCAACATGATTCGCTGGACCAGTCCTCGTATCATCAAAGAAAACTTCGCGCCAACAACCGATATTACTTATCCGTTTATGGATGAGGAATAAATCGAATACGACAAGCTCTCCCGACATGGGGGAGCTTTTCATTTTTTATTGGGGGATTTAACGCTATAATAGGAGTCACAAACACTCGTGGAAAGGTAAGATTCCTATGGAAGCAATAGATATCATCCTCCAAACAGAAGACATTCATAAAGCAACGGAATTGATCAGCTCAAAACTGGGCAATCCCGTCATCATCGAAAACAAAAATTTCGAGCTGATTTCATATAGTTCCTCTTCTAATAAATTCGACCAAACACAGCTAAAGACGATCCTTACGAAAAAATGTCCGGTCTTTATTATCGACCGACTGAAAAAAGAGGGAATCGTCCACCAGCTCGAAAAACATACGGATCCGATCCGGGTGCAGGCGATGGAAGAGCTAGGATTTCACCAGCGAGTCGTCATCGCCGCAAAATATCTGGGAAACACGATGGGATACATCTGGGTTCAGGAATCCAACCGCCTTCTCGAACATGAAGAGCTCGGTTTCCTTGAAGAGATCTCCGCACATCTTGGAAACCTGATCAATGATATGTACGCGAAGGTCAATATCAAAAAGGACAGAAAAGAAGAAGTACTGTGGCATCTCCTGCAGCACGAATACGGAAGTGAAAGCCAGCTCCGCCATGATGCGTCCCTCGTCAAGTTGACCCTGCCGGAACGGTTCACGGTAGCGGTGTACTCGATTGCATCGTCGGACTATAAGCCTATGCTCGACCAACTGGAGAAGCTCGTCCAGGAATCCAGCTTCAACACAAAGGTGTATTCATTACGAACGGAATACCAGGTGATCCTCGTTCTCTACGGCAAAGCAGACACACCGTCTTCTTCCCTGGAACTAGCGAGGGACCTCGTCGAAAAGGTGAAAGAGCAAACAGGAGAAGAAGAATTCTACAACTTCCTGATCGGGATCGGGAAGGAATACACCACGTTATATCAAATGAGAAAAAGCTTCCTGGAAGCATCAGAAGTCATTGAAACAGCTAACTTCATCAGCCCGCGTCCTGAATCCATGCCACGGGAATTCGCTCATCTGGGTATTTATCGGTACTTGCCGACGCTCTATGAGAAAAACACTTCAAAGGATTATTATAGTGATGATTTGCTGGTATTGATTAAGAATGATGTAAAAAAACAGACAGATCTACTGAAGACGCTTGAAGTGTACCTGGCGAATGATGGGAAGGGGAAACAGACGGCAAGCGAACTGTTTATCCATCCGAATACGTTGAATTACCGGATCAAGAAGATACAGGAACTGACTGCGATTGATTTTAATGATTTTAATATGAAGGTGTATTTGTATACAGAGTTGTTGCTGTTGAATAATGTGGAGGCTTATTATCAGCGGTATAAGGATGCGTTGAAGGGGATTTGATATCGGTAAAATTTTTAACAAACAATAATAAAATCCGAACGAATTCGATTTTCATTAAAGAATTTTGAATCACCGTTCGGATTTTTCTTTGGATATAACCCTTTTGAAGTAGAGTGAGCACGTCCCTTGTTTACATTAAAAACTGCGTTTTGCTGCCCAAACTCCCTGCATTTTACTGAGGAATACAATTTGTCCAATATGATAGGCGTCGTGCATGGCTAAACTCTTCAGTTCAATCATTAATGGATTTTCATCAGGGATTTCTCTATACAAATCTTCTAGTTCTGATGTTGCTAGGATTTTTTCTAGTTCACGATGAACATGGAAGTATTCTTGTTTTGTTTTCTGCCAATTTTGAGATGTTTCAGTTGGTAATTGATATGTAGCGTCATTATTTTCTGCCTGTGGTTCATTGGCTGTTTCACCAAGAAATCGTAACAGAATTCGTTTTTCAAAGAAAAGCAAATGACACAATAATGCCCAAATGGAATGGGCCCCTTCAGCTGGTTTCCAAATGGCATGTTCTAAGGTGATATCCTCCAGAACTTTTTCAAGTGGTGGAAACCAGTCTTCTCGATCTAAGCAGCTTGCCCATTGCTGTAACAAAACCGTCCTTACATCCATTTTCTATTCCCTCCAATGTAATTCCTTAAATAGATAATCCCTAGTTCAAAATTTATTTTGACGTGATGTATATAGCAATTAATCTGTTCTTCACTAGAACAATGAAGGCGACATTATTCAAAATATTCTAATATGATTTTACCATATGTTGTATTAATGAAAAAGAACAACTGTTTTAAGATTGAGCTACGGCGCAGAGTAGAGTGATGACCCCTTTTGAAAATAATGGAATTAACTTATTGAGGCGTATGAAGTGAAATATACTGAAAAAAGAAAACATATGATTAAAAATTGTTTTTAGGTTATAGAGGGTTTTAACAGCATAAGAAGGAATATAGACAAAAAGACCAGATCCATTTTAGGTCTGATTTTAAAACTTTTTACTGTAAAGTGAAGAGATATTTACACTGCTATATCTGCTGCTAATTATTTTGGTGTGATTTAAGAGTAGAGTGGAGACGGTTTTTACTCTGCCTTTTCCTATAGCCCTTCCCCAAAAAAATCGACAAGGAGGTTATCAGATGACAAGTGGATTCTCAATAATGGATTTTGAAATAATGACTGAACGGCTTTACTTGAGTATATGGGAGGAATCAGATGCATTTTGGTATAGGGAACTTGTTGGGGAACGTGGAGTTGATAAGCCAACTCTTGAAGATGCACGCCAACATGTTATCAGTTTACGTGATAGAGCACTGGAAAGTGGTATAGGTGCACTTACAATCCGACGCAAAAATGAAGGAGATATGATTGGGTATTGTGGATTAATTATTGGTCGTTCTACTATAGAAGAGCCGGAAATTGCTTATGAACTGTTCAAAAGTGTCCACGGGAAAGGCTATGCAACAGAAGCTGCATCAGCAATTATAGAAGCTGCGGGCGCAACTGGGCGTAAACGTCTGTGGGCTACTGTTGGGTCTTGGAATATTGCTTCCTTTCGAGTTCTTGAAAAGATTGGTTTCATACGCCACCATAGTACCTGGAAAGAAGATGGAGAAGAAGTTGTTTGGAACATGCGTGATCTTTAGATATCAAATAACTTAAGATCAACTATTTGATCCGACTTTTGCCCTTATTAAATTGTTGGGTGGGCTGGATAATTGAAGGGGAAAACTAATTCCCAAACAAAGTGAGGTATATCAAGTGGACTTATTACTCTGGATCACTATTGGCTTCATTATAATCGGATATATTGTGCTCACTTCTATGAAAACAAGTATGGAAAATAAGCTCGCATATTTAAAAGCAAATTCGGAAGATGAGAAGAGCTCAGTGAAAGCTAAATCCATCATTTGGTGGATAACGAGTGCCACTGTATGGGGAATTGTTAGTATGGTTCTTATTGTTTGGTATTTTCATAATCACTTTGGATGATGGGGTTGAATGATCCTTAACTAATATAGTTTCAAAACATCATAAAAGGAAGTATGTACTATTGGGTAGTGAAGATAAAATCGTCATTTCTCCATTAAAGGATGAATTAATTGATGACATCAATCAAACAAATGATTCTTTTAAAGTGTTTGGAAGGCTTGTACCCAGTTTTCAATCAGGGAAATGGTCTTTTGAAGAAAAACTATTTGATGAAACCAAAGATATTCGTTTTCCAGATGACAACCTTGATTGGAGCCAATATATAAACCAAGAGGATAAAGCGTTGTTCTTAGCTTATATGAATAATACCTGCATAGGACAGATTAGGGTAATGAAGGATTGGAATCGCTTCTGTTATATTGAAAACATTGCTACGAAGAAAGAGTATAGAGGCAGTGGAGTCGGAAAGCTGCTATTAAATAAAGCTGAGGACTGGGCGAAACAAAGAGGACTTATAGGAATGTCCCTGGAAGCACAAGATGATAATCTTGGTGCATGCAGATTTTATCTAAAACAAGGATTCATACTAGGTGGAGTTGATACATTGAAGCAGTCCTATAACCCTAATATTGAAACCACTTTGTATTGGTATAAATTATTCAATTAAAGAGGTCTTAACGCCATAAGAAAAAACCAGATCCATTTAGGTCTGGTTTTTTCACTCACTGAGATCCTTCTCTTCTATGACGACTTTATATTACTCAATCCCCTTATCATCCTTCATCAACTTCTTCATATCAATCTTAAGCATCCGGTCCATCGGGTAGGTGGTGGTGTAGCGGTATTTGTTGGCGCCGGATTCGAATACGACGTAGAGTTCTTTCTGTATTTCCACTATTCCCTCAGGCATTGGGATGGCTTCGACACTCTGGCGTGGTTTGGCCGTGTGACCATCCAGGAACCATAATGGAACTTGTTTTCCTTCTACTGTGGCATAGGCATGTGGTTCTTCCTTCAACGGATATTCATAGCGATACAGAACACTGTCGTTTGCCCTGCCGTAAGAAGTGCTGAGAGTGACACCGTTTCTTGCTGCCTTCTGCATGATGGCTCCCTGGACTTTTCCTGTCGTTGATAACACGTAATCCGGTACGGCGTTGATGTCAGGTGAGCCATTCCACTGCTCTTTACTCAGCATGTCGTTGTTTCGTTCTAGATCGAATCCGATCATCCATGCGTAATGCATTTCTCCGTCCCTGTTCTCGATGTGATGAGTTGGGTCGGTCGGATAGGAGCTTGCTTCATAGAATTCCCCGACCCAAAGGATGCCTTCATCATAGACGGTGTAAGCCGCTTCGACAGGGATGGGGATCTGTTTGGTGAACTGGATTTCCCCGTTGTTTGGTGCATTGACCAGATCGCTTAGATCGAAGCTGAATAAATGATTTTCGGATGCGACCCAGCCGTGATCACGACTGACGGTCACTCCGCCTGCGTGTCCGGTATACGGTGTGCCGTCCGTATTGTAGAGGACAACGGATTTCACTAATTGTCCCGTTCTGCGGTCTGTAACGGTAATAGTTCCCGGTCGGATCCCATCATCGACGTAGCCGATGGTAAGGAGCCAGTCTTTTTTCTGATAATAGGTCAATCCTTGTGGAACGAGGCCTTCTGATAGTCCGGCAATCACCGGGCCGTCGGTACTGATATCCCACAGGTCCTGGTAGGCTGGGTCTTTCGCGTGTTCCGAACGTTCAACCTGGGTGATGAGCTGGTGATCTGGTGTGACGGTTACAGGCTCTGATTTCTCCGATACGTTTCCTGATATATCCTCTGCGCTTACTTGTAACGTGTATGTTTGATTGCCCACTAACGTATAAAGAGTAAAGTCGGTCTGGGATGGATCGACGGAATATTCAAGTTCTCCATCTTTGTAAATGTGATAGCGATATAGATCGGTTTCACTGGAAGCGTCCCATGTTAAAACGGCTTCCCCGTTGCCTGCAGTGGCTTTCACGTTGGTCGGTGTTTGCGGTGCTGCTTCATCTGACACGGGACGATCCGGTGCTTGATCTTCTATGACCCATCCAGGTGTCGGACTTTGACCCGCTGCCAATTTTTCCATCGTCCGGGTATTATCCTTTGGATAGGAATAGGTGACGGTTTGTTTTAGGGAAACGTCCTCTCCTGAATAATCGGCCCTTACTACTTCCCTTCCATCAGGGTCGTAAACGGTCAGTGTATTGCCGCCGTTGACTAGGCCGGCGATATCACCGAGGACAATGATATCCTCTTCCTGAAGATACTTACTACTATAAGAATAAAAATAGTTATAGTTGAACGCTTCAAGGGAGATAGGGCTGATGGCAGTGTTTCTGGTCCAAATCACCACCGTATCCCATGGCTTCAAGATATGAGTGTCCCCGATTTCTTTGTCCCAGTTATAGGACGCGATCCGATATCCTTTCAAATCGATCGGGTCCGGGCTGTTGTTATAAAGCTCGAAGTATTCAAATGCATCATAACCTGCATAGTTATCTGTATTCGGAATCAATTCCGTGATCAGCAAGTTTGGTGTCGGGACGTTTTCACTCGGACCTGTGACGAGTGGTTTGGTAGGTTTCGATTCGTTTCCGACTTGGTCGATTGCCGTTATTTTGAAAGAGTACTCCCTGTTCAATTCCAGAGGGGATACGTTCATGCTATTTTGGTCAGCATCAACTGTGCCGTAAAGCGTCCCGTTGATGTAGACGCGGTATCCGGCAAGGTCACTTTCAGGATTGGCATTCCAAAGCAGCTTGACATGATCCTTGCCTGGAGTTGCTTTCAATCCGGAAGGCGTGGCTGGGGCTTCGCTGTCCACGATTTCCTGTGGGACGGCCCGGACTTCTTTTGTTGCCGGGGATTCATTTCCTTCTGCGTCCACGGATGTCACCCGGAATGTATAGGTCTTTCCATTCTCCAATCCATTTATGATTGATTTGGCAGCCTCCGTGGAGGTAATCGATCCATCAGATTGGTAGATTTGATAGGAAACGGCACCGTCTGTCGCTTCCCACTCAAGGGTAACCGACTGGTTGGCTGGAGTTGCCTTCAGGTTTGCAGGTGTCGAGGGACCAGCTACCTGTCCGGTCAGAACGACGCCTGGAGTCGGCTGTTCATCGTTTTTCATCTTTGTCATCGCACCAGAGCTGGTGGCCTGATACGTGATGCTCCGGTTCGTGATGCCGTCGACTTCTCCATCATTGATGAGAGCGGTACTGAGGATTGTGCCGTCTGCGTTCGCAATTCCTACCTGACGCAGGCTGCTGTCATGCAATCCCTGCCCGGAAGAGGTCAGCTTGACTTCGTATACATCCTCGGGCGTTAGGTTCATCTCATAATTGGAGTTGAACTCCCAAAGGGGTACATCAGGATAGGCCAATTTCTTTAACCATAGGACGAGGGAATCTTTTGGCTGGATGATTTTATCTTCGATGGGCCAGCGGTTGGCCGGGCTTGAGAAGTTACTTGTGAAGTATTGAAGCTGATAGTCCTGCAGGTTGATGGCTTCTGAGGTGGTATTATAGATTTCGACGTACTCATAGGGCTGTCCTGACCCAGCAGACTTGGTGACGATTTCCGTAATGATAAGGGGCGGGGTGGTTTCTTGCGCACTTGCGTTGTGGACCTGAAGCAGTAAAAGTCCTGTAATGGCGAAAGCAAGAAAGGCGGCTATCCGGGTGATTGAGTTGGTTTTCAACATCATTTCCTCCTTTTTTCTATTGTTTATGTAAAAAAGAAAAGAACCCCATGGCAATGGAGTGCACGATGACCGTACACACGATTGACACAGGGTTCTCCTCATCTCTACCCACTATATTCACTGTTTAATTCCATAATACAATGGACCCACGATTTAGGAAATGGGCATTTCGATTTAATTTAGTGTATATTTAGAATTTTTAGATATATCATTGAAATGAAGAGGAAGTTGGTGTATGATGAAAGGAATAAGATGAAGCTTGGTAGGAAGAGTAGAAGAGATCCCCTATGAAGCGAATGGTATGATTTTTTTCACAATACTGTGGAGAAATCATCAATTCGTTTTGTGGCGCGGTCTCTTTTTCATTTAAGGAGGAAGAGGGTATGGCGAATTACATGAATGAAGTAACGAGGTTCTTCTGGCAGCATGATATTTATTTCCGAATTGTCGTGAGCGCAATATTAGGATTCATCATAGGTTGGGACCGGACATCCAAAAATAAGCCCGCTGGTTTAAAAACATACACATATGTATCAGTGGCTTGTACCTTGATCACGATCGTCTCGATCGAAGGCGCTGAGATGCTCAGTCAACCGGGGAGTGGTAAGATGATGGATCCTTTCCGTCTGGCAGCGCAGATTGTTTCCGGCCTTGGGTTCCTTGGTGCAGGAGTGATCCTAAAGGACGGATTGAGGGTGAAAGGACTCACTTCAGCAGCGATGATTTTTTACGTGGGGGGAGTCGGTATCGGCATTGGAGCTGGATTTTATTCCCTCGTCATCTTTGCCACACTGGTAACCTTCATTATTACGAAAATAGGAAACATCTTTGAAGAACGGGAGATCACAATCGTACGGGTTCGCCTCCCGTGGATCGGGAAAAAAAGAAAATCAGACGGCGATGCAGAAAAAAAGGTAGGGACCTAAAAGGACTGGAACTCGAGGAGTTCCAGTCCTTACTAGTCAAACATCCAAATTCCAAAGCTTCGGATCCCCGGAAGAAATAGCGAGGGCGCCGGCACTCAGTCCATTCAGAATATCCTGCTTATTACTGATCAAGCCACCAGCGATGATGGGTAGGGTAGTCATTGCAGTCAGCCTGTCAATGACAGAAGGCATCAGACCAGGAAGGACTTCAATGGCATCGGGCTTGCAGTTATGGGAGATGTCAATCCCCTTCTCAAGGGCATTCCGGTCGATGAGAAAAAGACGCTGGATTGTCATCAAACCTTCTTCCTTTGCATACTTGATCAAATTGCTCCTCGTCGTAATGATGCCAGCGGGTTTCCATATTTCTGCTATGTATTTAATGGCACTCTTCGTATTGGACAACCCATCGATGAAATCAATATGGATAAACGTAGTTTTACCGGCTTCCTTCAGCTTTTTTAAATAGCCGTTCATCGAAATCAAATTGCCCGTAAGGATGAACACGATGTTGGCGTTTGACTGTATGGCTTTATCCAAGTCTTTTTCTTCCTTGATGGAAGCGATGACCTGGGATTGGACGATGTCGATAATGTTTGGTTTCATGGACTTGGCCCCTTTTAATAGTCTGAATATTGTTTTTCTTTTAGTATAGCATAGTTGTTTTTAGGTGGTGAGAGGAATAATCTAAGGTAGACCTTTGCTTATCGTGCCTACCTAATATCACCCAGAGTGCCGTAAATCAGAAAGAAAAAAGAGCAAGAGAAGACGGCTGGGATGACTAGTAACACTGGGGAAAGAATCATGTTCACTAGTAAAAAGCAGAGCCCGGGAAATCCCATAAGCTCTGCTTTACTTATTTGTTCAATTGATCTTTACGCTTTCACTAAAGATTCCTTGCCATAGTAAGCGGCTTTAAATAGCTCTTTCATTTGTTCTTGACTAGTCTCACGTGGATTGGTGCCTGTGCATGGATCTTCCATAGCATTTTCAGCCATTGTATCAACATGCTTGTTGAACTCTTCTTCGGATACACCGTAGTCCTGAAGGGTAGTCGCAAGACCGAGGTCTTTGTTCAATTGATAAATATATTCAACAAGAGAATCAGTCAATTCTGTATCGTTATTTCCTTTCAGGTTCAGACGGCGGGCGATTTCAGCAAAGCGATCTTCCACGACTTCACGGTTAAACTGGATGACGTAAGGCAGGTAAATCGCATTGGCATAGCCATGCGGAATGCCGAACGTTGGACCACTTTTGTGGGCAAGGCTGTGCACGTTACCGAGTACAGCGTTGGCAAAGGCCATGCCTGCCATGGCTTGAATGGTGTGCATTTTCTTAGCGGCTTCCTGATCGCCCTGATAAGAAGCAAGAAGGTTATCCTTTATCACTTCAGCTGCGCCTAGTGACAGGATATCCGTATACATGGTACGCGGTTTCGCTACATATGCTTCGATGGAGTGCGTGAATGCGTCCATGCCGGTATAAGCAGCAATGTGCTTCGGCAGTTCTTTAATCATAACCGGATCGATAATGGCGACATCCGGTGTTAGTTCGAAGTCAGCAACTGGATATTTCACGTTCGTGGTTTCATCGGCCAGAACAGAAAGGTTGGAAACTTCCGAACCACTTCCGCTTGTCGTCGGAATACCGGCAAATTTCGCTTTATTGCGAAGTCGCGGCAGTTCGAATGGCTTAATGGCATCTTCAAAAGCAAGGTCCGGGTGCTCATAATAGAGCCAGATCGCTTTTGCAGAATCCATCGCCGATCCTCCGCCGATTCCGATTATCCAATCCGGCTGGAACTCATCCAGCTCTTTTGCTCCTTTTTTGACCATTTCAAAAGTAGGCTCTGTATTGTAGCCTTCCAGTACTTTTGTTTCTATATTGGCAGCTGCCAGGTGTTCCTCTACCTTGATGAGGTTTCCGTTACGTTTAACAGAACCTCCTCCAATAACAAGTGCGGCTTTTTTACCTTCAAAAGACTGTAACACTTCAAGTGCATTCTCTTCGAAATAAATATCGCGTGGAATTGTAAAACGACTCATAGTAAAAATAGCCTCCTTAAGTTTCATTGATTGATTATCGTTTTAAGTGAAAACATTACCCCTGCCGTTCATCGGAGGGCAATGGAATGTAATATTCCCATTTCTTGAATGAATAAAACATCACTGGTTGCTCGCAAAGCATCTGGAAAGTTTCATAACGGACTTGTATTAAGACAGAATTCACATACGAATGAAAAGTGAAAATCACCATGCTACTTGCTCCAAACTTAAGATCTCTCCGATTTTCATAAGAATGGGAATTAACTATAAGTCTCTTTTTCAATCACTGCTATTTTTTTGTGGTTGGGCAGAATAATAGAAATATTTTCTTCTAGTAACTTAGTGAATTGAAACGAAATGAATATATTGGCCAATTAAAGACTGGTTAAAGTGACCCTAGTTGAATAGACCTACACAATACAAAATATTCAAAAACAGGTTTGACAAACCAATTCAAATCCTTTACCATTACCCTAATGCTTAAACGCATCATAACTTTAACTTAATAAAGCGATATCTTCTTATCAAGAGAGGTGGAGGGACTGGCCCTGCGATACCTCGGCAACGGGTTCTTAAATGAATACCGTGCCAATTCCATCAAGTCATATGACTTGAAAGATGAGAAGAGCGGGACATATACATATTTGTGCCTCTCTTCTTATGAAGGGGGGCACTTTTTATTTTCACCCATGTCCATAAAACCCAGGCATCAGGAAGAATACATAACGAAAGGAGCAAGTCTTGTATGATCAGAGTTCAGAATGTTACGAAAGTATTTGAGACGAAGGATGGCCCCTTCACTGCTTTGAGGGATGTTTCCTTTGAAGTGAAGAAGGGAGAGATTTATGGGGTGATCGGATTCAGTGGGGCTGGAAAAAGTACGCTTGTCCGCTGTCTCAATTTTTTAGAGAAACCATCTTCAGGAGATATTTTCATAGAGGGTCGCAGCTTGAAAGATCAGTCGCCCATCGATTTGAGGAAAGAGCGGCACCGTATCGGGATGATCTTTCAGCACTTCAACCTGTTTCAATCCCGGACGGTGGCAGGGAATATCGCCTATCCTCTGAAACTGGCAAAATGGCCGAAAGATAAAATCAACGAAAGAGTAAAGGAGTTGCTTGCGTTTGTCGGACTCGAAGATAAAGCGAAGCATTATCCTGATGAACTGTCTGGAGGGCAGAAGCAAAGGGTGGGGATAGCAAGGGCCCTGGCGACGTCTCCTTCGATTCTGCTCTGTGATGAAGCCACATCCGCCTTGGATCCACAGACGACGGAATCAATTCTGAACTTATTAAAGAGAATCAACGCGGAGTATGGCATTACGATCGTGATGATCACCCACGAAATGGGGGTTATCAGGGAAATTTGTGATAAGGTCGCGGTCATGGAAAATGGAGAAATCGTGGAAGAGGGAAGCGTCTTCGATATCTTCTCCGACCCGCAGACCTTGACAACCAGAAACTTTGTGAAGAGTGTCATGAATGATCAGCTGCCGGCATCGGTTCTTGATAAATTGAACGACAGCAAGGAAGGGCGCATCTGCCGCCTCATATTTAAGGGGGATTCGACAGGCACGCCGATCCTTTCCGAAACGGCAAAGAAATTCAATGCCCATATCAATGTATTATTCGGCCAAATCACGGAACTCCAGGGCAAGCCGTTCGGGAATCTCATCGTACAAATCATCGGCAGCAAGAAGGAAACAGAAGAGATCCTGGAATATTGGAAGAACAGATTATTCGTAAGCGAGGTGGAGAAGCGTGCAAGTTAACTGGGAATTATTCTGGCCAAGAATTATTGAAGCGACATGGGATACTTTGGCGATGGTGTCATTCTCCCTTCTGTTCGCAACATTGATTGGACTTCCCCTCGGTATCATCGTCGTGGTGACGAGAAAGGGGCACTTACTCGAACATAAAGCCGTCTTTTCAGTACTGAGCAGCATCATCAACGTGTTTCGTTCGATCCCGTTCATCATCTTGATGGTGGCCATCATCCCCTTTACAAGATTGGTAGTGGGAACGTCGATCGGAACGGCGGCAGCGGTCGTACCGCTTGTCGTATTTGCGGCACCGTATATTGCGAGACTGGTAGAGAGCTCGCTCCTTGAAGTGGAGCCGGGGGTCATTGAAGCGGCGGAGTCCATGGGGGCGGGGCCGTGGCAGATCATCTTCGGGATCCTCATTCCGGAAGCACTGAGTACACTGGTCCTGAATATCACAATCGCGACCATCGGCCTTGTCGGTGCATCGGCCATGGCCGGAGCAGTCGGAGGCGGTGGCCTCGGAGATCTCGCCATCGCATACGGATATCAGCGATTCGAAACATCCGTCATGATTGTGACCGTCATCATTTTAGTCGTGATGGTGCAGGGACTTCAGACAGCAGGGAATACATTATCAAAAATCATCAGGAGACGATAGGAGAGAGGAATATGAAAAAATCAATCAGTCTAGCAAGTATCGCGATTCTATTATTTACCCTACTATTGAGCGGTTGCTCAGGAAACAGTGCATCCGGTTCAGGTGATAAAGAAGTCGTGAAAGTCGGAGTGAATGGATCCGGGGTGCCGATTTGGGAGTATATGAAAGAGAAGGCAGCAAAGGAAGGGATTAATATCGAGATTGTGGAGTTTGCCGATTACGTGAGACCGAACCAAGCGCTGGCCGATGGGGATATCGACTTGAACGCCTTCCAGACAATCTCGTATTTCGATTCCTTCGTTGAAGAACATAATCTGGACCTTGTACCGATTGGCTCGACGATCATCGCGCCGATTGGCATCTATTCGGAAAAATATAAATCGGTGGAAGACTTACCGAAAGGCAGTACAGTAGCCGTCCCTCAAGAGGCGACGAACCTTGGACGTGCCCTTCTCCTGTTGGAAGAAGCAGGGTTGATCAAGCTAAAAGAAGGATTTGATCAGTCACAGGGTCTTGAAGCCATCAAAGAAAACCCGAAAAACCTTGAATTCACACCGGTCGTCGCTGCCCAGACGCCAAGGGTACTGCCGGATGTTGCGGCATCGATCATCAATAATGGTGTGGCGGTTGAAGCAGGGATGGTTCCGGTTGACGACAGCATCTACATCGAAGGGGCGGAATCCAAGCCGTTCATCAATATCATCGCGGCACAGGAAAAAGAGAAAGACAACAAGACCTATCAAAAGATTGTTGAGCTCTATCAGCAAGATGACGTAGCGGAACATATCAAGAAAACATATAAAGATTCACTGATTCCGACATTCGTTCCCGTCAGTGAATTGCATTAGGAGGGAAAAGAGAGATGAGTCAACAAGCAGTGATTGCTGATCGTAAACACAACATCGTCTCAGCAGTCGATCAATTGGCGGTGAAACTCGTGTCGACCAGCCATCAGATCCACGACAACCCTGAAATCGGAAACGAAGAGTTCTTTGCCTCCGATACCTTGACCACCTTACTTGCAGCCAACGGGTTCTCCATTGAACGGGGAGTGGCGGGTCATGAGACTTCCTTTGTGGCACGCAAGCATTCTGGGAAAGAAGGGCCGGTCATCGGCTACCTGGCTGAATATGACGCCCTGCCTGGACTTGGTCACGCCTGCGGTCACAATATCATCGGGACGGCAAGCTGCGGGGCGGCCATCGCCCTGTCGTCCGTACTCGATGAAACAGGAGGGGAAGTGGTGGTGTTCGGGACGCCTGCCGAGGAAGGCGGCCCGAACGGTAGTGCAAAGGGCAGCTTTGTAAAAGCAGGCTTGTTAGAAGGAGTGGATGCCTGCATGATGGTCCATCCATTCAACCGAACCACACAGACAGGGAAAACCCTTGCGGTGGACCCCCTTGATTTCGAATTCAAAGGAAGGTCTGCCCATGCGGCAGCGTCCCCTGAAGACGGCATCAATGCCCTCGATGGTGTGATCCAGCTGTTCAACGGGATTAATGCCCTTCGCCAGCACGTGACCGATGATGTACGGATCCACGGCATCATCACCCACGGCGGGGACGCGCCAAACATCGTCCCTGACTATGCAAAAGCCCGCTTCTATATAAGGGCTGCAACGAGGGAAGCGTGCAATGAAGTCACGAAGAAAGTGAAAGCGATCGCTGAGGGATCGGCCCTCGCCACCGGGACGAAACTGAATGTCATCAAGATTCAAAATGAAGTCGACCACTTTCAGCTCAACCGCCGTTTCGATCAAGTATTCCAGCGTTCCATAGAGTCACTGGGGGAATCCTTCGACGATACGGAACGAAAGGGACTCGGTTCATCCGACGCCGGAAACGTCAGCCGGGTGGTCCCGACCATCCACCCCTATATCAAAATCGGTGCAGAATCCCTCGTCGTCCACACGAACGAATTCAGGGAAGCGGCGAAATCCACCGAGGGCGACCGTGCCCTGGTGATCGGGGCAAAGGCACTTGCGCTGACGGGATATGAACTGCTGACGGATAAGGAGCTTTTAGAAGAAATATGGAAAGAATTCAGTTCAGGCAATGAAGGATGAGAAGACAGCCACATCAAGGCTGTCTTTTTTCTGTTGTTGGAGAATGTTCCAATGTTTAACAAAAACACGAAAAGGATATTGAATAAATGAGAGATAGTATCGTAGAAACAAAAGAAAGGAGAACGACATGAAAAAATTATTGATAGCAGGAAACCTTTTTTTCGCCCTCTCGATCCTGGGAGCGTGCGGTTCTGACGAGGCCGAACCCGAAGAAAACACTTCAAATGATACGGCAGAAATGGGTGATCAACAGGATACCCAGGAAATGGACGAATCGGCAGCAGACCTGTTCAGCACTGAAAAGCTGCAGGAACGAATCCAAAAGGGGATGGATCTTGATTCCTATTCTGCTGAATTGACAGCAATGGAGGAAAAAGGAGAAACCACCCTCGTCAAAAAGTACAACTTGACCGGAAATGAAGAAATTAAAGCACAAATCCTCCAATCATCAGATGGGTTCGTCGCAGTCGAAACCGATGGACTTGAAGTTACAGACGTCTCAGGCTATAAATCCATGAAAGAAGTAGAGGATCATTTGAACGACAAGGATATGGAAGAAGATATGAGCGAGTAAACGGTCCATACCAGTCGTAATCCAATAATAAATAGATAAATGAAAGGAAGCGTTGATCTAAAAAGGATCAACGCTTTTTCTTATGAAGTTAATTGATTGAAGGGCAGGTTAATGCATTCAAATTTAACAGTTGTTTATCTTCATATTAATCGCCCTTTGTAAGTACGGGTCTTCAATCAGTTGCGACCATGAAATATCCATGCTAAAATACATTAATGAGTGATTACTCACTTTTTTGAGTCTGAGAAAGGATAAATATTCAAAAAATAAAACCTACAGAATAATGTTTTCAATAATTTGTAAATACTTTAAGTAAAGACAAGCAATTAGACAGTGTGAAGAAAAGGATTGTTGATTTTAGCTTGGACGATCATGAAGGGTGTAAGGGAAAGTCCGACCGGTGTGATAGTTTTAACCATAATAAGCAGTTCAAATTAAGGGAGGAATCATAATGAACCCGGATATTCTGATAGTAGGAGCTGGCCCGACTGGTCTGGTCATGGCTCTAAGGTTGTTGAAACACAATGTTTCTTTCCGCATTATAGACAAAAACAGCGGTCATGGGGAAGCCTCCAGAGCACTGGTGCTCCATGCAAGAACGATGGAGTTCTATCGCCAGCTTGGGTTTGGCGATGAAATATCAGAGTTAGGGATTAAACTGGAATCCCTTCATATTCGTGAAGGTTCCAGAGAAAAAGCCCACTTGACCTTTAAGGATTTAGGAGAGGACTTGAGTCCATACCCGTATATGCTGAGCTATCCACAAGATGATCATGAACAGTTCCTCGGTGAAAAGTTGAAGAGGGCTGGAATAGAGATTGAATGGAATACGGAGCTTGTCTCTTTTGAAGATAAAGGGGATTTTGTTGAAGCCGTCCTATCAAAGGATGGAAATGAAACATCCATCCGCACGGCTTATCTTTGCGGATGCGATGGTGCTCACAGTCCTGTTCGTAAAACGCTGGGCCTGGGTTTTTCCGGTGGAACATATGATAAGCTCTTTTATGTAGCTGATGTGGAAGCAGACACACTACATGATGCTTCTATGAACCTTTATCTGGACGCAGAGGGCTTTTGTGCCTACATGCCTGTAAGAAGTTCCGGGATGGTCAGGGTGATCGGGATCATTCCTGAGAAGCTCACTCAAGCAGAACATATTACGTTCTCATCCATCAGCGGTTTTGTAAAAGAAAAGGTCGGGTTGGATGTAAAAAAAGAAAACTGGTTCTCAACCTATAAAGTTCATCATCGTGTAAGTGATCATTTTCGAAAGGGAAGGGTCTTTATTGCAGGGGATGCAGGGCACTTACACAGTCCTGCAGGAGGACAGGGAATGAACACGGGGATTGGGGATGCAGTAAATCTGTCATGGAAACTGGCAGAGGTGCTTAAGGAAAAGGCACATCCTGATATCTTGGATACTTATGAAACAGAAAGAATCACTTTTGCAAGGACCCTTGTGGATACAACCGATAAAGCATTTCAGAACATTGTGGGAGAAACCTTCAAAAGTAAAGTGATTCGAACGGTCATCATGCCTTATATTGCTCCATTCCTCCTCGGATTCTCGACTACCAGGAAGGCCGCATTCAAAGTGATATCACAAACGAGAATTCATTATCACGATAGTCGCTTGAGTAAAGGGACTTCAGGTAAAATTACCGGTGGTGACCGGCTTCCTTATTACCAGAATGGTCCTATGGATAATTATGTTCCGCTTACCTCTTGTGAATGGCAAATCCACATTTATGGGAAAGCTTCAGAACAGTTAGGGAAATTCAAGGAAGATTCAGGAACCGAATTGCACGTCTTCCCTTGGGAATCATCTATGGAAGAAAAAGGTCTAATGGAAAATGCTATCTATCTGATCAGACCAGATGGCTACATTGCTTACACCAATCAAGACCAAGATCTAAATAGCCTAGAGAATTATCTTCAATCTTATTCGCTTCGATTAAAATAAAGAGTGTAGGAAGTAATACTAAGTGAATGAAGAGGCTTTGATCGAGGGGCTTAATCCTAAGGGGGAATCCGGATGATTTTAAAAGAGGAATTTTGCGACACTTGAAATCGTTCGGACCTTTAGGGTTCCTCCGTATTTAGAAAAGCTTCTAAATGTTTGGTGGGAAACAACTAATACATCAATCTTCCTCTCCTGTCTTTCGGAACAATGCTCATAATGATTGTCATAATTATAGAAAGCATAATGCCTGAACCTGCTGCATGCAACACTCTTCCATGCTATAACATGGAAAGTCTACATCAACACGATACATGATTAGAACAGACCAGTCGTCCAGAAGAGGGAATTACATATGTTTACTCTAAGAGACATAAAAAAGCAAAGGAATCATATACTAACGAAAATATAGAAGGTAAATAATATCAAAACCTAAAAGTTACTTTATTAAAAGGGAGCAGTAGCGATACTGTGTTAGTTAAAATTTCTTATGACTCTGATTTATGCTGATACCGAAATATTAGATGCATCTAAAAATGAAGACGAATTTTATGCTTAGCGAAGGTAATAAGGCCTTATTAAGTTAAAGGGGGCAATAACATAAGATCAGCTCATCTTAATCAGTTTATAGCCCATCTTCAATTATTGGATAGAAATGTTGAATAAAACTTTATCCTGGAATTGCAGGAATATGATTTCTTGTACTTGGCTCGTCGTTAATAAATGTAATGTTTATTGTACCCATAATTTCTTTGTCTTCATTAGCTTTTATAATACTCTCTGGAAAGCTATTAATAATTTTATTGCTATCTTCAAATAGTTTAACCCCATTTTGGTTAAGTAAATTCAATAAATTTCTTACCCCTCTAACTTCTATTTCAAAATTTATAACAATCATTTTATTTGAATACATTGTATGGTTTGTAATCCAACCTGAACATTTTGATATACTGCTAACAGTATAATCAATCATTTCATGTCTATTTTCTCTTGTAAATCCTTTTATTCTTATAACTCTTGGTACCATTAAATCACCTATTTTCACCCAAATTAGCTTTTATGAAATTATAATACGCTTACGTTAATTAAGAAAGTGAAAGCAAACATTATTATTTCTTATTCCAGTAAATAGGAGCAATAACTGAAGATTAGTCACTTATTGAACAGTATTGTGGAAGAACACGATTATTACTTTATTAACCTTGGAAGGTAGCTGATATATCCACGGGCAAATACCTTAGGAATAATTGTTAAGGAGAAGAAGGGCATAAAGGAAAGCATTCAAAAGGAATAGGCATTTGTTACCGCCTTATAGACGGTACGATCGAACTCGGTGAGAGGTCAAATATTCTTTTAATCTAAATTCAATTCAAAAATAAGTGAATCCCTATCAGAGAAATCATATTGAATGGGCAAGTCCTTTTTATCAATTTCCATAAATCCGACTTTTTTATAAAAACTATGTGACCGAGTGGCTTTAGCTGGTGTATCCAAAACGATCTTAGAAAACCCGTTTTTCTTAGCAAATTCAATGAGTTCCTTATATAGATCTGTGCCTATCCCGTATTCTTTACCCCGATAATCTTTATAAACGAAAAATTTCTTTAACACTGCAACTTCATTGTTTTCTTTTTGCAAACCAATAGTACCAACAACCTCTTCGTTATCATTTAATGCAACCCAAAAATTTCCACCGTTATTGATATAATTCATTTGAATGTCTAGAATATCTGGTTGTTCTTCAACACGTATACCCACTTGGTATTCCACATTCTGTACATATAGTATCAATTTAATGACATGTTCTCTGTATTTATCGTGATAGGGAATAATCATTTTTTTCCTCCTAGATAAAAAATGGCTTCTGAATACAAAACTGCTCTTCCAACTATAATGACACGACTATCCTTATTTTTACAATAAAGTGTCCCACCTCTTCTTGATAATTGTCAAGCAACCATTTCGTATTTTCTAATCTATTTGTCAAAAAGGATTTGGGAGAAACCCAGGTCCATCCGCTTTTTGAAAGGGCTTTTTCTGCGATTTCTTTTCTAATGTGTAAGGCAATTCGTAGCTTTCCCAGGTGGTGCTGCATAGGGTAAGAGAAGAAATAGTGCAGAAATAGTTTCTGATTTATCAAAGGGGATCCGTTGTCAGCCAGTGATTTTGCTGTTATATGCCCTTTCATATGGGTTCCCCTGCACATGACAGCAGCAATCTTTAGACCGGGAGCAATGTATTTACTAAAGCCTTGAATGTATTTGATGGCACCCTAATGGTAAAGAGTTTCACCCCATTTGGGTGCTAAGCTCTTTTTTGGAATGAAAAAAGATTGATAAATACCTATCAATTTGAAATAATTGGAAGCGTATTTTCGGAGATAGATAATATTTCACAGAGGTAGTTCATCAATCAGTTATTAAACCTCTTTGAGGCATTACTAATAGGTTTTTTGCTTGTATTGTTAATAGAGAAAAACAGAGAAAAGGGTGAATAGCTAAACTGTTATTCTTGCTTTCTAGAGGTTGATTTTCACTGCTAATTCCAACTTTCAACAAAGATATTTAAAAAATCATTAAATGATATGTATAGAGGAGGGTGATTACTATGATAAATAATTATGGGTTAACTGTAAGAATTACCGCTGATGTTACCATCATAATAATGGGTATCACAAGTCCCCTGTGGTCAATGATTCATTACTTTACAAATGTACTAAAAAATGGGGCAATAACTGAATCTCAGCTAAATCCTATCTTCAATAATTAGGCACTATAATGACATAGTTTGAAACTTCATTTATTAGTTATCTAACGAATAACTTAAGTATAAGGGTTACTGAAGTAATATAAAAATTATTGTGGGGTGTGTGAAATAATAACTATATCTTTATTTATTATTGTTGTATCAATAGTGTTTTTAAATATCATAGTATTTAAATTTTCCGGTCGAAATAAGAAAAAAAGATTAATATCAGGAAGCATATGGATTTTATCCACGCCGGTATTGTTTTATGGAACAGCAATTGTTATTAGTCAATTTGATGATTTTGGGTTTGCTACTGGTATGATCTCACTTTTATTTACAGGACTATATTTTATTAATGGTTTATTTATACTGATAATGGGGTTACTTACAGATAAGCTGTATTGATATAAGTCTACTTTCTTTACAACAGGGAAGTAATCATAGGCCAGTATTAATTTCGGCATTTTTGATATAGGATTAGTAAGTTTATTTGAATTTCAAAGGGACTAATCACTTATACATAAAGACCTTCTTGCACTATCGGGGGCTTATCCAGAAAAGGGTAAGCTCTTTTTTAGTGAAAATGGTCTTAAGTCAGTTTCAGTATTTTGAAATAATTGGTATTAAATTAAAGGTCAGGTTATTGAGTATTGTCGGTAAAAGAAGTACAAATGAAAACTCAATAGAATGGAAGAGGGAGGATATAAGTGAGCAAGATAGATATTGCTATGACTCTATATATGATTGTGTTGATTTCTGCTGCTTTTCTAAGTTATATGTATGGTTCCAAGATGATTAGGAAAACAGGGTTATTTTTATCCCAAACCGTCATTTCCGGCTTTATATACGCATCATTAGGACTGTTAGCAATTTTAGGATGGTCTTCCTTCACTTTTAAGATTAATGAATTTCTATTCTTTGGAGGATTAGTATTAGGCATTGCCTCCTTGGCGGTAGGAGAAATTATTTTGTTAGTAATCTTTCTTTTAAAGCGGAACAAATGGATAGCCGGACAATAAACCTAAAATTAAATCAGTTGCATATTCCATTCTAGGTGGCAATAATTGAAGACAGCTAATGAGCCTTCTATTATTGTCCATCTTCAATTATTAGGCAGTTTAAATAAATAATAACTTGAATGCGATTTGTGTAATTCATTAATGATTATAACAAAATAAAGCTTCAGTCTAAGATTCGGCCATGAATTTTTCAGTGCAAATAACCTAGTAATGAAGAGATTTCCAAAAATTATGTTAGGATGATCAAATGAAAAATTTAACATTTATAGGATTTCTTATTGTTGGTTCACTGTTGTTGATTGGGTGCGGTAATCAATCTGATGGTCCAGAAGAGGTAACTTTATCTTTTCTTAAGGAAAATTTTTTATTAAGAAATTTTGAAGAAGCTCAAAAGTATACAAATGTGAAACAAGAAACAAATATTAACGAGGCAAAAAAAATCCATAATGAACTTAGAAAGAATAATATGAATAAACTCACTGTTTTTTATTCAGAAAAAGATTCAACTAATGACAAGAAAAAATATCAAGTGTTTATTCCAGAATTCAAGGAATCAATGGATTTCACTTTAGAAAAACAGAGTGGTGAGTGGAGAATCACTGACTACAAGACTAAAATCTTTATGGACCCTAAAAAACTGTGAGTTTTGTAAACTCCGTTGATTGGGAAGAGAAATATATTTATGGGAAAGAGAAGGAGTAAGAATATAGATACTTGATCTTTGCATTTTTGTATTCCGTTACTATACCAACTCAACTATAGGATGGCACAAGTAGCCGTCATTATTTAATTAACGGGCAGGTTAGTTGAAGACTTGAATTCGAGATATTGGTATAAATTGAAGAATAATATGTAAGTACAGAGACCTCGGGAATACTACAGAATTGTTCATTTTACGTTAGGTAACTTTCTCGTTGCAGAGTTATCCATTCTTTTCTTTTGTTTATACAAATAAAGAAGGGAAAAATATCCTTTTACAGAAATGTTTAAAAGAAAGGAATAAAACTCAAAGGAGATTAAAGAGATGGAAAAAATGAATTCTATAACATTTATTGGTGTAAGAGAAATTGCAAAGAAGAAGTTAGTGGGATTTCGTGTAGTTTGCGAAGATATGATGGGTTATGGTCAAGAGATCCCTGAAGCTTCTATGTCACTAGAACGACGTAAAGCTGAAATTAAACAACTTGTTGAGCCAGTTAAACTTATTGGAGCTTTTAAAGCAGCAGAGAGTTCAGAAGAAGACGATGGATACTGGGTTTGTTTCGAGGTTTATGAATTTGAGGATATTCCTGACGGGATGGTTAGTTTAGTTGTCCCTGCACAGAAGTATGCCGTTCTAAACTTTAAAGGGCATGCTTCAGAAATTTTTCAAGTATATACTCATTTACACAAATGGATTACTGAGAATGGATATAATAGAGTGCCAGATAAGTGGTCATTAGAAATCTATTCGAAATGGACAGAAAGTGAAGATAAAGTGGATTTATGTGATCCGATCCTTTAGGCGATCTTTGTAAAATGTAATAGTGAGGTAGCGAGGAAGCAAATGAATTCATTTCTCATTCACTTTGTAGAGATTGTATAAAAAGTGTTTTCTTCAATTAAAGAGTCTCTTAGTTGAAGGTCTGCTTTAATAAATCTCGAAATCAAGTCTTCAACTAACGGGGGGCGTTTGCTGAACAAGCAGCCCCCATTTGTTCAAGTAAAGGGCAAGGTCTATGAAATGCAAAGAATTGGCAAGGTAAAGGGAATCTTTGTCCAACTAAATTGCAGATGAAAGTAAAAAATACTTAGTATGAGAATCGATATTCCCTCGAAATGCAGCAGAATTTCACTCAAAGAAGCAAACGATTGAATAATCTTTTTCTGATTTTTGCTGATAGTATAGAACGACGACAACTCCTTAGCTTTTTATATTTAGAAGATAGTCGGGATTAACCCACCATCCATACGGATTGGGGACCCTTTAAATGCCGATGCATACGGGCTACAGAGGAATGTAGTAAGTCTTCCTATTTCTGTCGGCCGGATAAATCTTTGTATCTCAGATTGAGGCAGGTTTGAAGTCATAAATTCCTTCTCTTTCTCTGAAAAAGTCATGTCTTTCCTATCGTACATACCGTCTATGATTTGATGAACATTTTCAGAGAGGGTTGGTCCTGGCATGATTGTATTAACCGTGACATCTTTCCCTACTGTTAATTTAGATAAGCTTTTTGACAATGATAAAAGCATTGATTTTGTCATACAATACTGAGGCATTTGTCCTGAAGGCATCACGGCTTCTTCACTCGCTATAAAGATAATCCGGCCAAAATCATTGTTCAACATTTTTGGTAAATAAAATTTAGATAAACCATTTGCAGCAAGTACATTGGTACGGAAGTAGGTTTCCCATACTTCATCGTCTACGTCCTCATACTGCATGATTTCATAGATCCCCATATTGTTAACTAAAATATCAATGTAGGGATGCTCTTTGAATAAATTCTCTCGCTGTTCTTTATCTACTATATCGGCTGCAGCATTTTGAGGAGAGGTTGTAGGGAATTTTGATTTAATTTCATTTACAACTTTTTCTACCTCTTCATCATGACGGCCATTAATAAGGACATTGACCCCTTCCTTTGCAAGCTCAAGAGCGATAGCTTTACCTATACCTTTTGTTGAACCTGTAACTAAAGCTGTCTTATTGGTTAGTCCCATTTCCATCATACATTTCCCCTTTTCTTAGTTAAAAACAAGATCAGTTTTTTGAGTTAACACCTACATGTACAGTACGCCAATTGGAGGGAGTATCACCCTCCCAAAGCCGAAAAGCGCGATAGAACGAGTTTTGATCCTCATAACCAATCAGGAAGGCCACTTCGCCTATATCAAGTGAAGGATCTGCTAAGTACTCCCGTGCCAGTTCTTGTCGGACTTGTGTTAACAGCTGTTGGAAGCTCGTCCCTTCACCATGAAGACGGCGCTGCAAGGTTCGATTGCTCATTCCTAACTCAGCTGCGATAGCCTGGATGTTGGAAAGTCCTCCCGGCAGGCTACGTTTCGTGATCCACTTGACCCTCTCGATAATTGTATGGGCAGGTTGCTGCTTATCAATGGATTGGTCCAGTACGGGAGTCAAGATTTCAAGCAATTCTGCGTTATAAGAGACAAAAGGGCGGCGAAGGTCCCTTTTATAAAGCGTCAATCTGTTACGACTTCTACCGACTTGGACCTGGCACCCGAAGTAGGTTTCAAGCGACTGAACGTCGCCCATCAAATGTGAAAACTCAACGGATTTCGCCATCAATGGCTGACCAGTTCCCCTCCGTCCCAACTCTAAAAGAAACGCAAGCGTAATCCCTACTAACATTGGCGGACCCGGTTGCTCTGTATTTAACCATCCCAGTTCGATCGTACACTCATCGTCTTCCTCTTTGATCCGTAAGCTTTCAGGGGGGCACAACCGTTTATACCGAATCATGCGTGTAAGTGCGTCGAGGTAGTCACGGGCGTGATAAGCTGCTAAAACAGTTGGTGGAAAATGAACTGTTTCGAACCCGGTCGTTAGCTTAATGATTCCTTTTGCAATGTCCCCTATGATATCCGAATACGCCTCCCAAATGGAGAAATATTGGGCAGTTGTGACCATTGGTTCATTGATAAGAGTGAGTGGAAGTCCAGCTCTTCGAACCACTTCATGGGGGGCAATCCCTAGTTGACGCAATCCCGACCAAAATCCTGCCGGGAATTTAATAGAAGTATAAACCGTCATATATCATCCTCTCCCCCTAGCTATCTATAGCTTGAACAGCTTTTATTGTGTCTACCCTGTTGATAGGATAGTTATCATATTACCAACCCCATGTTGTTTTGTAACTAGCAAAAGACGACATACAACTAACTGTTTACGTCATATAACTCTTGTTGAAGTGAAGTAATAGCAAATGTTAGTGGGATGCTACGCCCGTAAATCTATTGTGAATATTATTAACAATTCAGAGCCTCGACCTTCATCGGGTCTGAGGCTCTTTCTTTTTAGTTCGGGCCAAATCGTTGAATATTCTTTTCCCACTAAAGTAAAGAGAACTTAAAATCACTTATAAAATGGTTAAACGCATAATAGGGAAATAAATGACAAAAGATAACCATTAAAACACCCTGAAATTTAGGGCTAAAGGATATATGCGAGGAGGATTGAAGAATGACAGTGAGAGAAGGAATCCAACAAGCGAATAGAGCTACCGAACAGATAATCGAAGTAAATGATTTGATGACGGAAGCAGTAGTTCATTCCTTTATGTTTACATGGCAGTGGTGGTTTGGAATCGGACTATTTATTATTCCTTGGATCCTTTGGATTCTGTTTAGGAATAAGGAAAGTACAGGCAGACTTCTTATCGGAGGCTTTGTCACCATCATTTTATCATTAATCATTGACCTTATTGCCTTATCTTATGGGTTGTGGTCGTACCCTATGAAATTTTCACCTATAGCTCCACTGTTATTTCTTCCCTATCATTTTTCATTAGCACCTGTTGCCATTATGTTTGCACTTCAAATTAAACCGAGAATGAATGCACTACTAAAAGGTATAATATTTGCTGCCATTGGGGCTTTTATAGGTATGAATTTCTTTGCCATGATTGATTTTTACAATTCAAAAGGATGGCCAACCTTTTATGACTTTTTTATTTATCTATTCCTTTTCTTTGTAGCCCATTGGTTCAGCAACATGGATAGTTTCAAAAAAATGACAGATCGCTCTTGAGATACGAAAGAGAGCATTGGATTTGTTTAAGTAACGGGCGCGATTATTTAACATCGCGCTTTTTTTTTGTGGAGTAAAATCATTGTAGAGAATGAATTTTTTTGAAATAATTGGTACGAAGTTAACCTGGCAGGACATAGTTAAATAATCTATTAGGACCATGTGATATCAGAAAAAGGTGGTGATAAATTGTTAAAGTTTTTCCACATTACTTTATCAATAACAGTTATTTCACTTGCAGGGTATGGTTTGATTACTGGGGATTTTAAATTCCAACCATATATGATGTTCTTTTTGAGTTTAACGATGTTAGTAATGGGACTAAGGGAGTTTCAAAAGGGAAATAAAGGTTACGGCTGGTTAGGCACAGTTACATTTTTATTTATCTTTTTTGTATCCATCCAAACTTTCTTATGGTTGTAAAGGGGGCAATAATTAAGGATCAGCTAATTGGTCCCGCTATTGCCCTTATTCAATTAATGGGACAGATTAATTCAATAAGGAAGTGATGAAATGCAAGGCTATAATGTTTTAATGGTTTATAACAAAGATATGGACAAGTTGTTAATGTGTGAGAGGCTGAAGAATCCGTATAAAGGATTAAGTAATTTAGTTGGCGGAAAAATTGAAAATGGAGAGGCAGGTATAGATGCCGCTTATAGAGAGCTTCTTGAAGAAACCAATATTTCCAATAAAGATATTATTCTTCATCATTTAATGGATTTTAAATATTACCTTCAAAATTGTTACGTTGAAGTATATGTCGGTCGATTAAAAAGGGATGTATCGGTTACTGGTGATGAAAATATTCTTTATTGGTCTGATTTAGATAATGACTTTTTTGATATGTCCTTATACGCTGGAGAAGGAAATATTGGTCATATGATAGAGCAAGTGAATTATGTTAAAGACAGGCTATTCTCTGGTGAAGACTCCCTTGTATAATTGCTTTTCTTTTTTAGAACTAATCTTCAACAAAAGGGGCTTATCCGAACAGGATAAGCTTTTTCTTGTTTTAAAGTCTTTCTTGAGTAACCTTTTGAATTTTGAAATAATTGGTATTGAAGAAATGTTTTTGGAGGTTTGTAACAAGTGAAGGTAAATCAACTAATAGATATTGTAACAAGGATGCAGCCGAATTTGCAGATAGATGAAGTAAAGACACAGATCAATGGATGGGATAATGATATTCTCATTCTAAATAATGAAGTTGTGTATAGGTTTCCAAAATCCAAGGGAGTAGCAGCAAAGGTGAAGGATGAGGTGGCTTTGATAAGCCAGTTGCTATTGGAAAGCCCTTTGGTACAAATTCCTAGATATGAGTCTGTTTACTTGGATGGAGAATTTTTAGGTGTTAAATATGATTATTTAGATGGTGAATCTTTAACTGATTCTGAAGTTATTAATTTCATAAAACCACAAAATGCAGAAATTATAGGGGACTTCCTTACAAAACTACATAGTATTGACTTATCAAAATTTAAAGGTACAAAGATAGTACCTATCCACACCAAAGAATATTGGGAAGACTTATATAGCTCTGTAGAAACTATAGTTTTTCCTTACCTTAAACAGTCACAAAAAAAAGAAATTAATCACCTTTTTAAGCACTTCTTTAGTAACTCAATTTTCTCATCAACCTCCAAAAAGGTATTGATCCATGGAGATTTGACAATAGCAAATATCTTATTCCAAAAGGACAAAGGACTTGTAAGTGGTATCATTGATTTTACAGATGCTCAGGTAGGGGACCCTGCCTTTGATTTTGCTGGTCTATACTGGTCTTTGGGTCCTGATTTTACATCAGAAGTACTGTCTTATTATCAGGTTAAAGACAAAGAGTCAATCTTTAATAGAGTACAGTCTTTCTATGGCTTACAACCGATTTTTCATAACTTGCTCTATGCGATTAAAGAAAATATTTATGTGGATTGGGAAACAGTGCTAGACAGATTCTCATATCTTTATTCTATAAGAAATAATAGGTTTAAATAAATCTTAGCATATAATATAGAATCATCTTTATTCAATTACTTTATCTTCTAAATGCCTCTTCTTTGTATTTAGAAGATAAAGTATTGCAAGATAAGTTAAGCCAATTGAAAGTAAGGGGGCACTAAGAAATGAAAACGATTGGACTTATAGGTGGAATGAGTTGGGAATCTTCATTAAAGTATTACAAAGTAATCAACGAAGAAGTAAAAGAAAAATTGGGAGGGTTACATTCGGCAAAGTGTCTATTATACAGCGTAGACTTTGAAGAGATTGAACGCTATCAAGCTGAAGGGGATTTGGAAAATGCGGGTAGAGCATTAGGGGACGTTGCCTCCTCTTTAGAAAAAGCAGGTGCAGAATTCATCGTCATTTGTACAAATACGATGCATAAAGTCATTGATCATGTTGAGGCACGGATCAACATTCCGGTATTACATATTGCTGATGCAACAGCAAAACAAATTCAAAGAGACCATATGAAAACAGTTGGCTTACTTGGTACAAAATATACGATGGAGCAAGATTTCTATAAATCTCGGATTCAATCTAACGGGATTAACGTGTTGGTTCCGGATCAAGAAGAAAGAAACAGCATCAATAACGTGATTTTTGAAGAGTTGTGTTTAGGGAAAATGGAACAATCGTCTAAGGAGTACTTTAAGAGTGTGATTCAAAAATTAGTGGATAGAGGGGCTGAAGGGATCATCTTGGGATGTACAGAAATCGGATTGTTAGTAAAACCTGAGGATTCAGAAGTTCCATTGTTTGATACAACTGTTATTCATGCGATTGAAGCAGTAAATACGGCTCTAAAATAAGAATTCTTAAAGTAGCGGAGGCAGTAATTGAAGATTCGTAAATTGATCCAACTACTGCTCTAATTCAATAATCGAGGCAACTTAGTAAAAAAGGATAGGTGGAGGGGAATATAATCGAAAACAGTAATAGTAATCTCTCAAATGAAAGGTTATGGTTAAGGGAATTTACTACGAGTGATTGGATGGCTGTCCATGCATACGCATCACAAGAGATCGTTTGTCAATATCAGCCTTGGGGACCAAATACAGAAAAAGAGTCGCAGGATTTTGTAAATCAAGCGATTAAAGACTCTGTACAAAACCCAAGAACAAGGTTTATTTTTGCCATTATTTATGATGAAATGTTGATTGGTGCTGGCGAGTTTAATATAAAGGATTTTACTAATAAAGTGGGGGAAATTGGCTATATTGTTCATCCGGATTATTGGGGAAAAGGGGTAGCGACAGAAGTTGCCACTCTATTAATCAATTTTGGATTTGGAGAACATAAACTTCATCGTATATATGCAACTTGTGACCCAAGGAACATAGGTTCATCAAGAGTGTTGGAGAAAGTTGGAATGACCAAAGAAGGTAGAATTCGTGAAGATTTATTAATGAAAGACGGCTGGCGAGATTCATTTCTATACAGTGTTTTGGAACACGAATGGAAATTGTAATTAACACACCTTGTTAAGTTGAAGGCTATTTAAAATTCTAAGATGTTTACTCATTATATAGAGGTGGAATCATATGCCCAAAATTGACAATATGCTAGCCATTCTCTGGATGCTTCGTTCAGGTGAAAAAGTGACGGCACAGCAAATGTCGGAAAAGCTAGAGATGAATATAAGGACGGTGTACCGCTATATTGATACCATTTCAACAAGTGGCGTACCGATTGTTTCAGAACCTGGACATAACGGTGGGTACTCTTTATTGAACCACTTTGTTGAGGCTCCTCTGTTTTTTGATGTTGAGGAGCAAACTTCTCTTTATCACTCGGCTGTTTTTGCAGAAGAAGCCGGATATTATGGAGGAGAAGCACTCGATAGGGCCATTTCAAAACTAAGCCACCACTCCAATCAAGAGCAGGAAATAAAGGTCAACCAACATGTAGGAAGTCTTGAAGTCATAAGTCAATTACGTCCACCATCGATGGAACCTTTACTGAAGGAGTTGGAGCAGGCCGTAGCGGACGGGTACTCAGTCAACATTCTTTATCATAAAAGTGGCGTACAGCCGTTAAGTGAAAGATTGGTCGATCCGTACAGAATGATCTATTGGAATAACAAGTGGTATGTGATTGGATTTTGTCATCTTCGAAATGATATCCGCAGTTTTAGAGTCGATCGAATGGAACGTCTGGTGCTAACCGAAAATACCTTTAACCGACCGGAGAATTTTTCAGCACGTGACTACTTTATAAAAAGCCTCCTTCCAACGTTAGAAGATAAGGAAGGGATTATGTCTTTGGTTCTTCATGGGGGAAAAAGTGCATTGGATGATATTTGCCAACATTGGTTCTTGGGACATTATTTACAAGAACGTTTCCCCAATCAAGCCGTGTTTCTTCTTGAAAAAGAGATCATACATACCTATGTACCTTATTTACTTTTACCGTACAATACATCGATTAAAGTGATGGAGCCCATCAGTCTTAAGAAAAGAATGATTGAGGTTTTGACGGAATTAATTGAATTTCATCAAGTATGTGAACTTCCCTGACGCTGCCTGTCAGGGAAGTTTTATTATTTTGATTGAAGTTAGTTCGGATTTTTCAACTTTAATCGAAAAAGATAAAAATGATCCAAGTATTATATTCTTAAATTCTTCTTTAACAATGAAAATTTCCTTAATTATGAAAAAATGAAACTATCTGTCTGACATAATCGTCAAACAGATAACTTATACAAGAAGGGAATAAACATGGACAAAAAAGAAAGAGATGACATCCTTGACCAAGCCATGGGTGACTATGGTGATGAATTGGTCAGGCTTGCCTATACTTATGTAAAGGAAGAGCACATGGCAAAAGACCTTGCGCAAAATGCCTTTGTCAAATGCTACAACCAACTAGAACACTTTCGAAGAGAATCTGAACTTCGGACATGGCTATACAGAATTACTATAAATGAATGTAAAGATTACTTAAAGAGTTGGAAATATAAGAAGGTTCAACTAGTGCACTATATACAAGAAAATACACAAAAATATCAGAAATCATTGGAACAAAAAGTCGTTCAAGATTCTGTCAATCAAGAGATCAAAAAGATTGTCTATTCCTTGCCAACAAAATACAAGGAAATCATTTATCTCTATTATTATCTCTCTTTGACCATTGATGAAATATCAGAGGTTACTGGTGTGAATGCAAATACGGTAAAAACCAGGCTGAGGAGAGGGAAAAAGGTTTTAAAACCTATGATGGAGGAGGCAGAAATCTATGGATCCCATTAATTTTAAGAAGGCGATTAAGCTAACCCAAGAGTCGCTTCAATTTACAAAACAAGATCGGGAAGAAGTGTTTAAGAAGATACATGAAAGAAATCAACTAAAGGCTACTGGAACTGTAGGGGGAATGAAGAAGAAACACTTATTTCCAGCAGTGGCAACTCTTATACTGGTATCGCTATTCCTTCTTGTGTTTATTCCTTCATTGACAGGTGATTACAGAGATGATCAGATGTTAAGTCTTTCTAATGCCGATGAAAAAGAGGGGGATCAGGTGACTTCAATATTGGTGATGGTTGCCAATGAAGACATGCGGACGGACATCAACCTTCTCTTTACTGTTAACAAGAGAGCCAAAAAGGTAAATGTCATTCTGCTTCCTCCAAGCCTAAAGGTTCCCATTCTGAATGCAGATAAAGAACCCCTAACGGAGGATAAACTGACTCATGCTTTTGCTTTTAAGGGCAGTGCAGTTGCAGTAAATAATACCGTGGAAAAAGCATTGAATATGCCAATTGATTATTACTTTATGTGGGAAAGAGAAGAAGTTGAAGACTTTCTCAATTCGATGGAAGACATTCAGATAAACGTAAAAGAGAATATAGAAATGAAGGCAGCTAGAGGAAACAAATATACTTACTATAAGGGAATAGAAAATGTCAGTGGTGAAGAAATGGCTAGAATCTTATCAATCGACGGGGAACACCAGCTACCAGCTTATTTTATGAATAAACTTTTTTCACACATGCTTACTTATGTTAATACAAGTGATTTCAAATCTTTTAGGAAACAAGGAGAAAGCAATGTTTCACCTGAAGAAATGAAGAGAGTATTCAATGAAATGGATTCTTTAGATATTAACACGATTTCTCTGGAAGAATTTTTACATCCTAATATAACTGATGGAGTATACTATGTTGAATTGGATGAAACCTTTAAAGCGCGGTTATCAAAACAATTGTTCGAGTTTAAGTAAAGTGCAGGTTGATGGTTAAATGCACAGAATTTTAAACGTTCTTGGGATAAAGCGGTGGCACCCTTTTTATATGGTGATGCCTTTATTAACAGGGATTTGAGTAGAACACAGAGAGGTTGAATATATATGAACGAAAGAGTTGAAAGAAAAATGTATAGAAAAAAAAGAAAACGAAAAAAGAGAAAAATCATATTATTATGCTTTTCTACTATTATTCTTGTTTTTCTAATTGGTGCTTCTTATGTATATTTTCAGTATCAAGCTGGACTTGAGAAATCAGCCAACGATTCAGTTATTCTTGATCAGAAGGTTGAATTTAATGGAGCAGAGCTTAAAAAGGGAATAACGAATGTTTTGTTACTTGGAACGGATGCAAGGGGAAATGAAATATCAAGAACCGACACCATAATGGTTGCCCAATATAATTCGGATAACAATGAAGTGAAAATTTTATCGATTATGAGAGACTCCTATGTTGATATACCTGGTCATGGTTCACAAAAAATCAATGCTGCATATGCAATTGGAGGACCAGAACTATTGAGAAAAACATTAAAAGAAAACTTTGATATGGATATTCAATATTACTCCTTAGTTGACTTTAAAGGTTTTTCAAGTATTATCGATGAGGTATTTCCAGATGGTGTCGAAATGGACATTGAAAAAGAAATGGTCAAAGGGATTAATCCACCACTTCACCCAGGAATGCAAAAGCTTGATGGAGACCAGTTGCTTAGTTATGTCAGATTCCGTAAAGATAGCGAAAGTGATTTCGGTAGAGTGCGTAGACAGCAAGAAGTTCTTAAGTTACTAACAGATGAGATGACTGATGTAAAAGGAGTGATGAAAATCCCAAAAACATTAGGTATAATCAAGCCTTTTATTAAAACAAATATTAAGACACCTCAAGTACTATCCATTGCTACTTCAGTATTAGGAGAAAAAAACCAAAACATTGAATCAATGAGAATACCATTAGATCACACATATACCGACGAGTATTATGATGGGGTCGGATTAGTACTTGACTTAGATGTTAGTGAAAATAAGAAAGCTATCAAAGATTTTCTATCTGAGTAATTATGTAATGGGGCTGGGATATTTGTTTTGGATTTTAATAGTTGAATAATTGACATTTTAACTTTAATTGAATTTCATCAAGATTAATGACTTCCCTGACGCTACCTGTCAGGGAAGTTTTATTATAATGGCTCTATCAATGGTGATTGGAGTGTAATTGGATGCAAACACGAAAAGCTTTTCTCTATGTATTTGATACAATGTCGGACTGGGAATATGGATATTTAATGGCTGAACTGAACTCGGGGAGATATTTCAAAAAAGACGTAGCTCCTGTAAAAGTCATGACAGTAGGAGCTACTAAAGAAATGATTACGACGATGGGAGGACTGAGCATAAAACCAGATATGTCCCTTGATGAATGTACTTTTGAGAGTGAAGATCTTTTAATCTTACCAGGAGGGACTACTTGGAGCGAAGCTAGTCATCAACGAATGTTAGAAAGGACTGGACAAGCTTTGAAGATTGGCACAATCGTGGCTGCCATTTGTGGTGCTATTGAGGCACTTACGGATATGGGATACTTAGATACTAGAAAACATACAAGTAATAACTTGGAATATACGAAAATGGTATGTCCTCACTATAATGGAGAAGCGTTCTATGAGTCGGGACCAGCGGTAGCTGATGGCAATTTAATTACGGCATCAGGAATAGCTCCTCTGGAATTTGCCGTGAAGGTACTAAAAAAAATAGATGTATTTGCGCCGGATACATTAGATTCATGGTATCACCTGAATAAGACTCATGAACCCCAATACTTCTATCAGTTAATGAATTCAATCAGTAAATGAAGGTGCTGAAAAGCTCAATTTCTCTATTTGATTTGTAGAGAAGTTGGGCTTTTTATTTTGGACTTTCCTGACGATAGTCCTATTGGAAAGTTTCATTTGCGTAAGATTGGGAATTTAATAATGAAGTAACACAACCACCAATAATCGGAAGCAACGTCATATTCGTCACTGATCAACAGACGGAAATATTCCGCCTATTAACTCAAGAAATGAAATAAGGGATGATGTTTCTGTGCGTAAGTGGAAAACCTCCGCTTATTTCTTTGTGAAGAATACGTATATTAATTACACAAGGCACTCTTTTAGAAACTTCTTAAAGGGATATTTCTGGTCAAAGTTCGCGAAGAAAAGAGGTAATGAAAATGAAATTATTTGCTCATCGCGGAGTCAGTGGAGAGGCTCCGGAGAACACATTGACTGCGTTTAAAGCAGCAGCTGAGTCAGGTGCCCACGGGATTGAACTGGACGTACAGCTGTCAAAAGACGGCCAGATGGTCGTCATCCATGATGAAACCATCGACCGCACCACGAATGGAACCGGTTATGTGAAGGATTTGACATGGGAGCAGCTCAGAACCTATGACGCCGGAAGTTGGTTTCACCCCTCTTTCAAAGGAGAGTCCATTCCTTCATTAGAGGAGGTCCTGGATGTGGTGACCACGCATCGTGACTCGATCATCATCAATATCGAGCTGAAGAACGATCAAATCGACTACCCACAGTTGGAAGATAAGGTCCTGGAGCTGCTCAAAGAAAAAGGAATGAAAGAACAGACGATTATTTCTTCTTTCAATGCCGAGAGTCTGAAGAAGGTCAGAGAGCTTGATCCTGATATTGAGACAGGTTTTCTTTTTGAAGGGATTCCAGCAAATATTCTGGACCGGATCAAGCCATTACAGGTCAACGCCATCCACTGTGAGTCGGCGTTCGCTCAATCGCCAACGGGGAGAATCGTCATGGAGATGGGAATTCCGTTGCGTGTTTTTACCATCAATACAATGGAAGAATTTCAGTTGGTGAAAAAAGCGGGTGTAGAGGTTGTGATGACAGATTATCCAGGGGTGTTATTGGATCATCTATAGAGGCCTAAAGTGGACCGTTTTGAGGTGCTCGGACAACAAATAGTGAGACCAAAACTAGAGGCCATAAAAAGTAAAGAGATTCGTCGATTGACGAGTCTCTTTGTTTTGGAATATAAGTTATTTGCTACATATAAGCGAGTATGCACGAAAAAAATTATATTTCTGAAGGAGTAGTTCTGGAAGCAGCCAATACAGTTAAAGCCTTCTCAATATAACGATATACTTCTTCTGCATTCCCCAGAAATTCTTCAACATCTACATGACTATCCAAGTAACACGCATACAGATAGTCCACTAAAGCTGAATCAATGGTGCAATAATCTAATATGCCATTCTTCATCTTAGTGATGTCATCTTGCCAAACCCCTGTATCTTCTAAAACCAAAGAGTATAATGCACGAATTAATTTCTTTGAGTAACCTTTGGTATACCTGGATTTCAGGGTGTCATCATTGGCATTAGATAGAAAACCGCGAACGCGCTCCACTGCCTCTTGAGTGTCTGAATTTAAGTCTAATATGAACTCAGGTGAGATAAGAATAGGCGGTACTTCTTCGCCAATATCCGTACCATGTATACAAACACAGATGATCTTGATCCAAAATCCCCATTCATTGGGCTTACTTCTTACATCATCCAGTGAACAAATAACCGTATCAATCTTCGTTACGAATCGATATTTTTGTAACATCTGGTCCTTCAGACATGATACTCTATCATAATCTATATCTTCTGGCCTTTCGCATACGATTGTAAAATCTGCATCAGACTCAAATGGCTTAGCAGTACCTTTAGGAATGGAGCCACACATATAAATACTGTGAATCTTCCCATTGAACTCTGAAAGTAAGCTAGCTGTATACTCCTCTACAAAAGGCTTGTACTCACTCTGAATATTGATCTTCTTTATAACCTTCTCCAAAACCATATCTGGTCTCATTTTATCTCCCCCTGGTTAAAAGTCATTTTATAAATTTTTCTTTTATTGCTTTTTTCACTATCCTGCCCGTTAGCCGAAGATGCTCTGACCTAACAAAGGCGGGGCGGCTACTTGTTCAGCAAACGCCACCGTTAGTTGAATAATCACCAATTCTGACTATATCTTTTCTTACTAAACAGAGAGATTTTCACACTTCTAAATGGAGTAAGTTTCATTTTCTTCCCTTATAAAAACGCAAATAAATTATGAACATCTGTATGTATATGTAAACGTAAATGATTCCTAATCCTATGACGAACTCTTTTGGCACTTTAGACTTTTCTAAGGTATGGTCAATTCCTAGCCGAAACGCATATGAACTAGCTTTTCGCAAATGCCAGGGTGAGGTAACTATAACTGCTTTTTTCAGCCCTCTCTCTCGCATGATTTCTCGCGATTTCAACAAATTTTCATAAGTGCCCCTCGCTTTAGTTTCTCGTATGATTTGGCTACCATCCACGCCTGATTCCACTAAGGCTCTTGCCATGATTTCTGCCTCAACATGGTCATTTGCAACAGATGCAACCGAACAAATAACTACTTCAGCAATTCCAGTGTGATAGAGGTCTGTTGCTTTATTGATTCGTTCTCGTAAAATGGGAGTCATTGTTCCATTTTTTTTTTGCGGGATAACCAAGTACAATCATAGCATCTCTTTTTTGCCCGTGATTATAACCCGCTTTGTTAAAATGCTTACGAATAAATATAATCCCCACCATAAGGCACACAAAAAGTAAGCATAAAATATACAAGCCTATCATTAAACATATCTCCTCTGGCATTCTCTCTATCAATCGACAGATAATATACTTTGTACTGGGTGCACATCGGATTTAATAACAATCATTTGTTCAATTAACCTGCCCTTTAACCGAATAAAGAAAAAACGCTGAAGATCAGATATCCGATCAATCTTCAGCTAAAGCCGAATAACTCAATATCAGGATTTCTCTACAACTTGTCCTATCTAATGAACAATATTTATAGATTCTTTTTCAATCTAATTTTTTTGATTAAGCTTTACCATTTCATAAAACTCAGGTACTTGTTTAGATAACACCTCTTTATCTGTACGCCACTCAAACGCTGGTCCAACTCCTCCATACTCTAGAGCTACTACCCACGGTTTTTGCCATTCTCCGGTTTTTATTTTTTCCAAGGACCAAGATGCCAATTCCCAATCATCTTTTGTCATTGGCATACTGTCCCGCAGTCGTCCATGTTCATCTTCTTGGATGCCAGTAATATGAAGTTCTTTTAAATTATAAACTGGGAGTTTTGATATGTATTCTTTTACATTTAATCCAAGGCATTTAGAAGTCATTTGTGCATGAGCTGTATCAAGTAAAAAACCACACCCAGCCTTATTAACAATTTCCGAGAGAACTTCGGGATTAATTATTGAACTCATCATATTTTCACCCCGCCCTCGGCAGATTACGTTTTCCACTATCACGGTTTCAATACCTACTTCTTTACCTACGATTTCAATATCACGTAAAACTGCGTCCACCATTAAATTAATGTGCTTTGGCTTATCAGTTAGTACATCATAATCTGGGTACTGTTTAGAAAAAGCCACAGCGTGGACATTTACATATGGGGTTTGAGTCCAATTTTTTATTTCCTTAATAAGTCTCCAATCGACCCCATTCAACTGTCCGCTACCAGCATTTAAACCAAAATGAATATAACAAGGCTTTGTCCTCTCGGCTTGTTGGATAAGTTCCTTACTAAAATCTGGACATTTAAACATATCAACATCAATTACAGTGTCTTTTACTAATTGCTCCGCCTCAATTGAATAATTTACAGCTATCTTCAAATCTTCACCTCATTTCTAACCCACTTTTATGTTTGATTTACCAAAGATAAATTTTAGCCATATTCAATTAACCTGCCCTTTACTTGAACAAAGGGAGGCTGGTGGCTTAACAAAGCCCCTTAAAAAAGGATCTTTACTTCCGAACAATATCATATAGGTAGTTCACTACATCGCCCATTCGCCAGGCGATAACAGCCATACTAATGGCAATAACTACTAAACTACCAACCTTAATCAGTTCTATTGTATCCTTCGCCAATATTTCTCTCCCCTTACATTTAGTTTCTTACACCATTAACCTGTATGATCATTGAAGAGCGTATTGCCGGCATGTAGCTGGTTTTCACTTATTAGCTACTTTCCTTTTTCACCAAATGTTCCGTATCAAGCGAAAAATCATTTTTGGTATAAACAATAAGATGTTGAAAACCACTTCAGAAATAAACTCTATTAGGATATCTTTATAAAATTCTTTTCTGTTTTGTTTGTTATTTTTCATTTTCTAGCTCCCCAATAATCTATAGCTTACTTCCGCTTCCTGACCTTTTATGGAATAATTGATATCATAATTATATCCTTATTTTACCACGTGGTATGTCGCTGTTCCTCAGTTTATAAAATGTTTTTTTGACGGTCAGGTAATGGACTCTCATTTCTTATCAAAACATCTTTCCCTTAAAAAAGTGTTCCATATTGGATTAAAGCATCTCGTTAAAAGAAAAATGGAAAATGAATTTTCGAGATGTATCAGCCACCATTGACAGACTGATTGCCAAGAATAAAGGTTGACTATACGTTAATATGAATAGAAGAACATTCCCGGAATGTAGGCATATCATGATTTCGTATATAGGTGAAGGGAATGAAAAAAATGTACAATGTTTCCAGTATGTACCCATATCAAAATCAAAACCAATATCATAATGATATCAATCCAGCCATGCATAGCTATGTAAGTCGTCCTGCTCACAGAGGATATACTCCTCCCAACCATTCATTTGGTCCTGTTCATGTTGCCAAGTCAGATGCACCTTTGGAAGAAACAACTATGTTCAGACCCACCGCCCCTCAGTCAAATACCTTCAAAACCAGCTATTCTAAAGAGGAAGCAGCAGCCATAGCATTACTTTTAGGTATTGAATTTAGTAAGAGTAAATTCAATTTAACTGAGTTTTGGATGGGAGTAAATACTGAGCTTGAACACGGGAAAAAATACTACCTAACAAGTGTTACAGGGGATGACCCAATCGCTACTGGGAAAATTGCATTGGCTCATTTAAACGAATTTCCTGATTATTATAGAAGGTTGAAAGTTCTTGAAGATGAGGCAAAAGCGTATTGGAACAAATGAATTTTCAAGTAGGTGGGTACTTTCCCCACCTCTTGAAATGGAGTATTGAAAAACATGGAACGTGAATGATGACTTAAGTTCACCTTTCTAGCCTTAGGGGCTCATATCCTCGCACGGTGAAAAGTATCTATACTTAAAAGGTTGCAAGCGATTACAAATTTGTGTTACCTTATGTGTAACCGGTTACATAACCAACCAAACGAACAGGAAGTGACGCACGTGGCAACAATCAAGGATGTGGCGAGTGAAGCGGGGGTGTCGGTGGCGACGGTCTCCCGGGTGCTCAATGATAACGGCTATGTAGGAGCCGAGACGAGGAAGAAAGTGATGGGGGCGATCGAGAAGCTGAATTACAGCCCGAATGAGGTCGCACGCTCCCTATATAAACGGGAGTCGAGACTGATCGGACTGTTGCTTCCGGATATCACGAACCCGTACTTCCCGCAGCTGGCGAGAGGGGTCGAGGATGAAGTGAGTGAGGCAGGGTTCAGGCTCCTCCTCGGTAACAGCGACGAGAACATCCAGAAGGAGCTGGATTATATCCAGACCTTCGTTCAGAACAATGTCGTCGGAATGATCTCAGCGACTAATCATGTAGAGCATGATCAGCTGTATAGTGAATTGAATCTCCCACTCGTCCTCCTTGACCGGACCACGGACAACTATCCGGCAGTTTATGCGGACGGACGCAAAGGGGGACGCCTGGCGGCAAAGACCTTAGTTGAAAAAGGGGCGAAGCGGATCACCGTCATGAAGGGGCCGGCACACGTCAAGCCAGCTCAGGACCGATTCCGGGGAGCCGTCGAGTACTTAAGTGGGACGGACGTCGATTTCACGGTAATGTCCACCACCTCGTTCTCCTTTGAAGACGCAAAAGGCTGGGCAGAGGAACTGTTCGCCACCTATCCTGATACGGACGGGGTCATCGCGAGCAATGATATCGTCGGGATTGCGATTCTCCATGAGGCCTTGAGACTTGGGAAAAAGATTCCGGAAGACGTACAGATCATCGGCTACGATGACATCCCCCAGAGCAGCCTTTCCTATCCGGCGCTCTCCACGATCAGGCAGCCTGCTTACGAAATGGGCAGGCAGGCCGCGGCCCTTCTGATTAAACTGATAAAAAAAGAAAAAGACATCGATACAAGTGTTCAGCTTCCCGTTGAACTCATACAGCGAAACACAACACGAAAGGGATGAAGGAAGATGAAAAAAGCGAAAATTGCCGTAATCGGCAGTTCATCCATGGATCTGGTGGTCACATCAGCGAAACGCCCCGGTGCAGGGGAAACGGTATTGGGCGATAGCTTCGACACGGTACCCGGTGGAAAAGGCGCTAACCAGGCCGTTGCAGCAGCAAGACTTGGGGCAGAAGTTTACATGATCGGATGCGTAGGAGACGATCCGTATGGCCAAGAGATTTTAGAAAACTTCAAGAGCAACGGTGTTCATACCGACTATGTGGAACCGGTTACAGGTCAGAGATCCGGAACCGCTCATATCATCCTTGCTGAAGGGGACAACAGCATTGTCGTCGTAAAAGGCGCCAATGATCTTGTGACACCAGAGTACGTTGAGAAAACAGCCGATTTCCTCAAAACATGTGATCTCATCATGATCCAGCAGGAAATCCCGGAGGAAACGGTCGAGTACGTGGCAGACCTGTGCAACAAGATTGAAGTCCCACTGCTACTGAACCCGGCACCGGCACGAAAGATTTCACAGAATGTCATCGTTGGCGCGAGCTACCTGACACCGAATGAACATGAAGCAGATGTACTCTTCAACGGAATGAATCCGTCAGATGCACTGAAACAATATCCTGACAAAGTCATCATCACTGAAGGAGCAGCGGGAGTCCGCTATCATAACGGAACAAAAGAAATCATGGTTCCTTCCTTCAAAGTCGAAGTCGTTGATACGACTGGAGCAGGCGATACCTTCAACGCCGCATTCGGTACCGCCGTGGCTGAAGGACAAACAATGGAAGAAAGTCTCCGATTCGCAAACCGCGCAGCATCCCTTTCTGTAACTGGATTCGGGGCACAGGGCGGAATGCCGACAAGAGACGAAGTGGAAAGGAAGCTGGCAGAATGAAACGACATGGCATCTTGAACAGTCACATAGCAAAAATACTTGCCGATCTCGGCCACACGGATACAATCGTCGTGGCCGATGCCGGTCTCCCGATTCCGTCAGACGTTGTGAAAATCGACCTGGCATTGAAACTGGGAGAGCCTTCCTTCCTTGACGTGGTCGAACTGTTAAAGGAAGAAATGGTTGTTGAAACCGTCACGCTAGCTGAAGAAGTCGAAACAAATAAAGGGGTTAAAGAACAAATGACCTCATGGTTTGACGGGATCCAGTATGTATCCCATGAAGACTTCAAGAAAGAAACCCATAAGGCGAAGGCCGTCATCCGCACGGGGGAAGTCACTCCGTACGCGAATTGCATCCTTCACGCGGGAGTCATTTTTTAAAACAAAGGGGGTAGTAGCATGCAGATCAGCATGAAGAATATCCATAAAGCATTTGGAACGAATCAGGTTCTAGAAGGCGTGGACATCGAGATCGGGGAAGGTGAAGTCCATGCCCTGATGGGAGAAAACGGTGCCGGAAAGTCGACCCTTATGAACATCCTGACGGGTCTTCATAAGAAGGATCAGGGAACAATCACCATCGACGGGAAGGACATGACGTTCGATAATCCGAAGCAGGCCGAGGAATTCGGCGTTGCCTTCATCCATCAGGAACTGAACGTCTGGCCGGAGATGACCGTCCTTGAGAATCTGTTCATCAATAAGGAACCGGTTACACAATTCGGTCTCATCAATACGAGAAAAATGAAAGCGGTTGCGGATGAGCAGTTTGAAAAGCTGAACATTTCCATCCCTCTCACAAAAGAAGCGGGACAGTGCTCGGTCGGGCAGCAGCAAATGATCGAGATTGCCAAAGCACTCATGACGGATGCGAAAGTCATCATCATGGACGAGCCGACAGCGGCATTGACGGACCGGGAAATCGAGACGCTCTTCACCGTCATCCGCTCGCTAAAGAAAGCCGGCGTGTCGATTGTGTACATCTCCCATCGGATGGAAGAGATCTTCACGATTTGTGACACGATCACAGTCATGCGGGACGGACGCACGGTGGATACGACGCCGATCCCCGAGACGAACTTCGATGAGGTCGTGAAGAAAATGGTTGGACGTGAATTGACCGACCGATTTCCAAAACGCCAACCAAAGCCAGGAGAAACGATGCTTGAAGTCAGGAACCTGACGAAAAAGGGACTCTTTGAAAAAGTAAGCTTCGAAGTTCGCTCAGGAGAGATTGTCGGCGTGTCAGGATTGATGGGGGCAGGCCGCACGGAAATCATGCGTACCATCTTCGGACTCGACGGCCGTTATGAAGGCGAGATAATCGTAAATGGGAAACCGGTCACCATTAAAACACCCGATCAGGCGGTGAAACTCGGTCTGGGATTCATCACCGAGGATCGGAAGGATGAAGGACTCGTCCTCGACTTTTCCCTGAAGGATAATATCGCCCTTCCAAGCCTCTACAGCTTCACGAAGAAAGGCTTGATCAACGATAAAAGCGAGCAGGACTTTGTGGAAATGCTCATCAAACGGCTGACGATCAAAACTGAATCAGCCCGGACTCACGCAAAGAACCTTTCGGGTGGGAACCAGCAGAAGGTGGTCATCGCCAAATGGATCGGGATCGGTCCGAAGGTGCTCATCCTCGACGAACCAACAAGGGGAGTCGATGTCGGGGCGAAACGGGAAATCTATCAGCTGATGAACGAGCTCACCGACCGCGGCGTCGCGATCGTGATGGTATCATCCGAGTTGCCGGAAGTACTCGGAATGAGCGACCGCATCCTCGTCGTCCATGAAGGGACCATCGCAGGAGAGCTATCAAAGGAAGAAGCCACACAGGAAAAAATCATGACATTGGCGACAGGAGGTCACGCACATGAATAACGCACTCAAAACGAATCACGTCGGCAATCTGATGCAAAAGCTCGGTCCACTACTCGGACTGTTTGTGCTGATTGCGACCGTATCCATCATCAACCCTAGTTTTCTAGAACCCTTGAACTTATTGAATCTATTACGACAGGTCGCGATCAACGCCCTGATTGCCTACGGGATGACCTTCGTCATTTTGACCGGAGGAATTGACTTATCCGTCGGCTCGATCCTCGCCTTATCCAGTGCCCTCATGGCCGGGATGATGGTATCGGGAATCGACCCGATTCTAGCCATCCTGATTGGCTGTATCCTTGGAGCAGTGATGGGAATGGTCAACGGACTACTCATCACAAAAGGAAAAATGGCACCATTCATCGCCACACTTGCAACGATGACCATGTTCCGCGGTTTGACGCTTGTGTATACCGACGGAAACCCCATCACAGGACTTGGCGATAGCTATGCTTTCCAACTGTTCGGAAGAGGATACTTCCTTGGAATCCCTGTACCGGCCGTCACAATGATCCTGACGTTTGCGATACTGTGGGTGATCCTGCATAAAACCCCGTTCGGCCGAAAAACATATGCCATCGGTGGAAATGAAAAAGCAGCCCTGATTTCAGGGATCAAAGTACCACGCATCAAAGTGATGATCTACTCCCTGGCCGGCTTACTGGCAGCACTTGCAGGAGCGATCCTGACGTCACGCCTGAATTCAGCCCAGCCGACAGCGGGTACATCCTATGAACTCGATGCCATCGCAGCCGTCGTCCTAGGCGGGACAAGCCTGTCAGGCGGACGCGGACTGATCGTCGGAACACTGATCGGTGCACTCATCATTGGAACGTTAAACAACGGTCTGAACCTGCTCGGCGTCTCATCCTTCTTCCAAATGGTCGTAAAGGGTGTCGTCATCATCATCGCGGTTCTCATCGACCGAAAGAAAGCAGCGTAGGAGGGATACTATGAAAAAAGCATGGTTACTACTAATCAGTCTATCACTCCTATTCCTAGGCGCCTGCTCCCTGCAGCCGCCGGAATGGGCAAAGCCAACTAAAAGCTCGAACCCGGAAGACATCAAAATCGGACTATCCGTTTCAACTCTAAATAACCCATTCTTCGTCTCCATGAAAAACGGGGTAGAAGACGAAGCAAAGAAACAAGGCATGGAAGTCGTCGTCGTCGATGCACAGAATGACGCCGCCAAACAGATCAATGACGTAGAAGACCTCATCCAGCAGGGCGTCAACGTCTTACTCATCAACCCGACGGATTCAGCGGCCATCTCGACCGCAGTCCAATCCGCCAACAGCCTGGGAATCCCCGTCGTCACCCTTGACCGCTCAGCGGAAAAAGGAGACGTCGCCACACTCGTCAGCTCGGATAACGAAAAAGGCGGGGAAATGGGCGGAGAATATCTTGTTAAACAGCTTGGTGAAGGAGCCAAGGTTGCAGAACTTGAAGGTGTTCCTGGAGCATCCGCCACTCGTGAGCGTGGAGCCGGGTTCCACAACATCGCTGATGAAAAGCTCGATGTCGTGGCCAAGCAGACGGCGAACTTCGATCGTACGGAAGGTTTGAATACAATGGAAAACCTGATCCAGGGGAATCCAGATATCAAAGCGGTGTTTGCTCATAATGACGAAATGGCATTGGGAGCACTGCAGGCGATCCAGAGTTCAGGTCGTGATGTGTTAGTCGTTGGATTTGATGGAAATGAAGATGCGATGACTAGCATACGCAATGGTAACCTGTCTGCGACTGTCGCTCAGCAGCCTGAGAAGATTGGTTCGTTGGCCGTGCAGGCTGGGGCTGATGTGTTGCAGGGTAAGAAGGTTGAGAAGAAGATTCCGGTGCCGTTGAAGTTGGTGACGGAGGAGAATATAGAAGACTCTTCAGAATAAATTGTGGTGGTAAACCTCATTCGTGCATTGCACGAATGAGGTTTTTTCACTTGTTTATAAAAGTATGGAGAAAAGAATTCAGCTTTTCTTGTTTACGTTTGCTCCAAATGAGTTGGAGGTCGCCTTGTTTTTCAGATCACTATTGGATGGGGATGTCTGTAAAAAATGTGGTGTGATGATTCTGGAATTGACCGGCTTAATGATAGAAAATCAGGGTTGTACCAATCATCTAGATTTAAACAAAACTTCATTTTACCTCTCAATAAAATAGTCTGTCAATGCTAAAGTTGTATTTTTATCAAAAAAATGGTATGATTATTATCTGGTGATTTTTTACATTGAACGTTTAGTTATATATCTTATTTATTCCGAAGGGAAATTCAAACAGTTTTTGTGAGCTTTTTGGCAATAGTACCCGAGTTATAATACAAGGAGGACTAATATATTGAATTTAATCAATAAGAAAGTTACACATGAGCGGTTTGGTATTGGAAGCATCGTGAATCATAATGATACGGTAGTTGAAATCCATTTCGCCTCGGAAAATAAAAAATTTGTTTACCCGGATGTATTTGGACAGCACTTGAAACTGCATGATAAAAGTGCTGCTAATTCACTTGAAAAAATTTTACACGAGCAGGAAATGGAACTCAAAGAGGAAGAAATGCAGAAAGAAGAGGAAAAGGCACGGCAAAGAAAAAACCAGGAGCTTCGAGTGGGTCATGAAAAAAGTATGAAAAATCATAAACTTCATCCCGAATCTCAGATGGTTTACAGGTGCGATTCGGAAGAACAGAGTAGTTCCTTTTCAGATTGGACGGTTTCCTCTGGTGAAATAAAAAGTGGTACGAATAAAGGTAAGCCAAACAAGCCCAGTCGCTTACACCAAAACAGTGCGGTCCTGCTGACAGCGGTCGATCCCGGCATGCCTGAAAAAGACAGACGCATCTTAGGTGTCTATATGGTGAAGGATCATTTCATCGGGAAACTTTGTGAAGATGGAAATATTCCTGCCCATTCCCATTACAGACTCCAACTGACAGACGAGGAATCGAAGCAGATGCCTTTCTGGAAGTACTATGTCAATGAAAAATCCCCTCAACAAACGACATGGAATACAGGCAAGTACCGATATTTCGATAATTCCTGGATGGCTCAGATTCTGCGCGACATCGTTTCATTGAAAAGTGACACGGACGAACAAGAGCTGGCACAACAATTTCTGGACCACTTCTCTAAGATGAATCAAATAGTAGAGCAGGAGTTAAAAGAGCCAAATGGAGCGTTATTGCGTGCTTAGATATGCGGGGGAACCAGCACATATATGGTTGAGAGTGTGTTAGGTTCACTGCGAATAGTGTTAAAAAGGGACAAGGCGGGCGCCTTGTCCCTTTTAGTGGTTTTTGGGCAGCTTGATATTGATAATGAGGTCAGACCCTCGGTACGGTGAAGCGTTAATGAGATGGGGGTCAGACCACGATTTACAAGTGTTGTTGCCAAGAAAAATTATAAGATAATGTAAAAGTTACTACAGAAATGGGGGTAGGCCATTGACTAGGTGAATCGTTAATGAATTGGGATTTGCTCTCCGATACTCGTGTTCTAAGTACTCCAATTTCTTATAAATTACTAATTTAGGCAATATTTTATGGTAAAATATTACTTAAATGTATTAGGGATTGAAACCAAACTTTATATCGTAAATAGTACTAAATAAATTGAACGGAGGATAATTATGAACTTAAGGTTTTTGTTAGAAGATTTGCTTAGAAATGGTCAGAACTTTAACTATGATAACTTCTCTACAAAAGGTGAATATGGTTTTCCTGAATCTATTAAACCTGTATACATAGCATGGAAGACAAGAGTCGAAACGGTTCTGATGGATATATTCGGAAAAAGTAGTCCCGTATTTGAAATGTTTAGAAAAAATGAGGAATTTAGAATAAAAGGGAATGGGCCAGATCAGTTTAATTCATCACATGATTACATTCTTGGCTCAATCATTGCTGGATTAGAACTAATAGATTATAAACCTTCTACAAAAAAAGAAGCAAATATCCAAGAAGGTGATAATAGAGTATTTTTAGTTCATGGTCGTGATGATTCTACAAAAAATCAAGCCGAGATCTTTTTAAAAGAATTAGGTCTAGAACCAATAGTTTTACACCGCCAAGCGGATGAAGGACAAACCATTATTGAAAAATTCGAGAAACATAGTGAAGTTGGTTACGCAATAATTTTACTGACTCCAGATGATATTGGGTACTTAGCTGAAAATAAAGAAAAAAGCGATGTCGAAAAAGATTTGGAGTATCGTGCAAGACAAAATGTTATCTTTGAATTTGGTTACTTTGTTGCAAAGTTAGGTAGAAATAGAGTTTGTTGTTTATATAAAGACGGAGTTACTCTACCAAATGATGTTTCAGGATACATTTATAAGAAAATAAACAATAGTGTGGAAGAAGCAGCTTTTTCAATATTAAAAGATCTTAAAGCCGCTGGAATTCAAGTTGCATATTAGTCAATAAAACAAAAAAACTAAATAGTTTGATTAGAATGCAAGAATTGTTTTATGTAGGAAAGCTATATGTAATAAACAAAGATGCTGAAAGAGAGTATTAATAGGGATGAGGATAGCACATCAATATTAACTGATGAAAGATAAACTTATTATTAAAAAAGTAGATGCATTGGTTCGAGTTACCATTTTTATTTGAAAACATATAAATACGAAAACTCTAATTTTGCAAATAATAGTTGTGAGCAAGTCCAGTCTAACTCTACCCTCTCCTATGGGCGCGCCGTGAATTTATCCAAAAGTAGAATAATAACCGTAACTGGGTTTTATTAAAAAGAGGTGAGAAATCTATGGAGTCAATTGTACTAGAGCTTCAGAAAGAAGCAATGAGTTCAATCAGTGATATTTCAAATTTATTGAGAAAATCATTAGTGATTGCTAGAAAGCTAAAAATAAAAGATTTTGCATTATGGGTAAATCAAGAATTAGATGGCTATAAGGAAAGCCTAGATGATATACCGAATTATAGAAATGTATACGGAAAGGTCGAATTCTTCAACCCCTATTATGGTTGGAGGCCGGTTATAATAGAAGACGAAAAACTTTTTGACCAAATTGCAAATAATAGTATTGCTCAGCCAATAACAGAACTCGAATACCTATTGCAAGGCAGAGGTGAAGATTTAATTATCCAGTTATCGCCAAGCGTACAAAGTACACTTTCAAGAATTAGTAACAGTCGATTTCCAACCGAATTTAGAGTGATTTTCGGTAAAAGTCAAGCAAGGCAGATAATAGATACAGTTAGAAAAATTGTTCTAGATTGGTCAATTCAATTAGAAGAAGACGGAATATTAGGAGAAGGGATATTATTCTCAGAGAAAGAAAAACAAGAAGCTAGTAAACAAAGCTACACTGTAAACAACTTCTATGGAAGTACCTCTGGTGTGCAAATTCAACAACATACTCAACACTCGATACAAACTCAAATAAATCAAATGGACTTGGAAAAAGTCGAGAGTTTTTTATTAAAACTTCAAGAAAACCTTAACGAATTAAAACTTGATAATACTACTAGGGAAACCATTGAGGTAGAACTATCAGTCATCTCAAAACAATTGCAGTCAAATAAACCAGAGACTTCGATTATAAGAGAATCGATGTCAACTATTAGAAATATAATTGAAGGGATATCTGGTAGTTTAATCGCTTCTGGATTGTTACATGAATTAAGTAAAATTACTATGTGAAAAACTTTATTCAGGGAGAGTTTATGAGGAAAGAAAATAACCTAAAACCTTGGATATAGTGGTCAGGCCATCGGTACGTGACCACTATTTTTTTCTTGTTAGAAAAATGAATGGAGAGGATGATTTACATGGACCTTGCGAGTAAACTTGCCTCGTTACTTTTCTCATATTCGTTACCTCACATTAAAAATCAAAAAGTAGTAAGAGACTTGCAGGTAAAATGGTTAAAAGATAATTATTCCCAAAAAACCAAGCTTATGTTTGAAGCTGCAATAGCAGATGCAAAGACTTCTGTTGGAATTCCAGATGATTTGATTCATGAATTATTAGAAGACAAGCAGAACCGTGCAGAAGTATTTCGATGGATAATTGAAGGTATGTCATATGATCAATTCAAAGAAGATAGGTTAAACTTAATACCTTATATGGAGCGTTACCCCAATCAGCAGGATTTTATAGTTCCATTTTTTATGCTAATTCTATCCCAATTGATTGATTATAAAGAAAAATATTGGGACCCGGAATTTTTGCAAATTTTAAGTAACGTTCAGTTGATAAACGATGCTATTCATAAGGGTTTTGAAAGAGTGGAAAAGTCGCAAGAAAAGGTTTTCGATAAGGTTGAAGAAACAAATTTTCTCTTAAAGAGTTCCTTGGAAACTGTTGGTTATAAAGATCTAAATGAGTTAATAAACGAAGGAAAAACAATTAAAGCACGGGAATTAGCAAAAGATAGATTGAGAAAAAAACATCTTAAGAAGGAGGATATGAGAGAACTCAATGCGATTATTGCTACAAGTTTCATGACAAGCGGCTTTGAAAATGAAGCTATACCATATCTCTATACAGTTGTTGCTCTTTGTGAAGATGATGCAAGAAAAAAGAGAACTGAAGCTTTGATCAAATTATTACAAAGAGATTTAACTGGAGCTCTTTCATTAATTCAAGAAGCTATAAGTAACGAAGGCAAATCAAAAAAAAATGATGAAATTCTTATCAATATCTATATTCAACAGGAAGAGTTACAAATGGCAGCAAAGCTAATTAATGAGTCACAAGAAGATGAGTATGACTTTCTTAAAGGACAAGTGTTTTTGTTCTTAAAAGAATATGATGAGGTAATAAAGTTAACTGATATGAAGTTAACAGATGAAAATGAATTAAGAGATTGGCTTATGCTGAAAGTAGAGGCACTCGTTTTAAAACAAGAGGAACAGATAACTGAGAAGAGTGACTATACAAACATAAATAACACCTTTGAAGAAGTCATACCAATATTAGATCAAATAGAATATGAAAATGAAAATGAACGGCAGTTAATAAGAATAAATGAATTAAGAGCAAGTATATATTTTAGAAAGAAGAACTTCACGGAAGCTGCAACTTATTATAGAAAAGTGTACGATAAAAAAAAGCATGAAGAGAAAGATTACTTTAAAAACTTAATCACCTCTTATTATTTGGATGAAAATTGGTCGGAAGCAATATTGCTGTTAAAAGAAAGGCTTTCAAGTGGTTTTTGGGATATTGAGGATATCATATTCTTTGCTAGAATTTACATTGATTCAGGATTACCAGAAAAAGCAGTAAGTTTATTAAAATACAATCAACTATACTTAAAAAAGAAAGACAGCGAATATATTTCGTTCATTTTTACGTTAATCGAATCACTGTTTATGTCTTTAAAACATACTGAAATTCATGACTTGTTAGACGGGTTAGAATCTGAAAATGAGATAGATATATATAAAGGGCATTACGCCATGCTTCAACATGACTGGGACAGTGCAGTGAAATTTTTAGAGAAGGGGGTTATCAATCTAAATGGAGAAGCACAAATTGAAGTCAAATTAGAATTAATTCGAGCATATGAAAACAGAGGAGAAAAAGAAGACTATCAAAAAATAGTAACTCTAGTTCCGACGATTCCTCACTGGATGATGCATGAATCTCTTTTTAATAGATATATCCATGCACTTTTTCAAATAGGAAGGTATGAAGAGTTGCTATCTTTTTACAAAGGTGAGCAGGTTCCCTATAAAAGTACTCTCTTATTTGACTTGGCAACAACGATATATTTCAACTTACAGTGGTATGAAATTGCAAAAGTAAACTATAAGAGTCTTTACCAGGAAACAAAGAATATTAAGTACCTTTTTAGATATTCAAATTGCTTATTTCACCTTGGAGAAACCAAGAAATGTCTACAAACATTATCCAATGCAGAACAAATGGTGGAGAAGAACGGAAATATTGAGGACTATAACTTAATAAGTATTGCTTATTTGGAAGCGACTCAATATAGAAAATCTTTAGAATATGCATACAAAACATATATCGCAGGGCAAAACATTCCTAGAGTTTTAAGATTTTACTTTTGGAATTTCCTACAACTCACACAATTTGTAGAAAATCCAGAACAGGAATGGGTAGATGCATATCAGAAAATTTTTGAGGAGTTTCATACACAATTTCCAGAAGAAGAACCGTTATATGAACAACACAAGGCTTTAGAGGAAAATGGAGAGCTATCAGAAGAAATTTCTAATGTCTTGAAAAAGACAGCTTCACAAGCTGAACATTCTCAAAATTTATACAAAGTATATAAGATTCCAGGGATGCTGTATGCAGACATTTTAGATAAAGGGTTATTTGAAACTTGGGGGCATATTGCTGATGACCCAACACTTGATATATGGGTGTATACTGGGGAACTAATTGAAATACAAAAGGGAATAAGGACAATAAGAAGCAGCGATAATATACTATGTGATATTTTCACCTTACTAAGTTTCAACCAAATCGGACTGTTAGATAAGTTAAGCAAAAGTTTTAATTTATATATTTATCAGGACCAATTCGAAAAAATCTTTGAGGAATATACTCGTACAAAACTGGTTCAGGAGAATGGTGTAAAGACGATATCTTATCAAAATGAGAAAATAGTTATGCATGAATTCTCTTCAGAATATGTAAAACAGACCCTTCAGTACCAAGAGAAATTTATTCAATGGTTAAATGAGAACTGTATAAAGGTCGGTCAAGTGATCACTAATGATTCATTAAATGATAAGAAGCAAAGTAGTTCAGTCCCTTTAATTGACAATATAATGATGTTAGCAAAAAAGAACTCGTTCTCACTGGCAATCGACAGTACAATAATTAGAGATCTTGGTAAAGAGCACTATTCTGTTCAATCTTTTAACCTTGTTGATTTCTTATACCATCTACAGCTGAAAAAAGAAATTTCAACTGATGATTTTTATGAAAAGTTAGGGACTTTAATGAGGATTGGATATGTCCTATTGCCTATAAGAAGCGATGTTTTTATTCATCATATTGAAAAGAACAAAAATAAATTAAATGAAGAACTAACATTACTGTTTCAATATTTGAAGAGAAGAGAATTCTCTGAGGATTACATATTAAATATAGTTACCGATTTACTTAAATGGATATGGTTAGAAAGCATAAGCCACCTTGACCGATATCAATTGACCGATTATTTATGTATAGTTGTAACTTTCCAAAAAAATAAAAGGGATACTGTTGAAAAAATATTAGAAATATGTCTGGGGAAATTTGGTCCTTTAGTACAACACCAATATGAAAAAATGGAATTATGTATTTACCAATGGTTAAAGTCCCAAGCGATTATCTAGTAAATAGTATTGAGCCATTTGAAGTATACCCCCCACCACTTTACAGAATGATAACCCGTTCGGTTGAGAGGGAGAAACTAATAAATTGCAAGGTAATTCATGGTACAATTTGCATAGCATTTTGTACCGCCTTTTTATTGATATGGCAATGATTATGGTGGTTTTGTATGTGAATTCGAATACTAATTTGCAACTTTACTTTCACTCTATACTTGAAATCTTCTTGAATGAATTTTTCAATGTGTTATATCCTTTCCATGATTAGTTAGTAAAAATATTTGTTTCGGTTCTCTTAAGAGGTTTTTATTAGCAAACTTTCAATTTTTCACTCCAGTTTTGATACTTAAATATGGGTGTCAAATGTATCTAAAGACAGATATAACAAAATCAGAAACAATTTGACCTAAGGTATAGCAATTAAATTACAAACAGGAGTTATTCAAAAAGGGAATGAAGTAGCTTTATGGGAAGAAAGAATAATTTTAAGAAGATATAGGTGATCAAATGTGAACACTGCATTAATTTCAGGTCTTTTTGCTTTAACTGGGGCAATAATTGGCCAGGTAGTTAATAATAGACTAACAATTAAAAGGGAAGACCAAAAGTATAAAAAGGAAGTTTATCAAGAACTTTACTCTCCTATTTTAAATGATCTTTACGCTATTGTGGATATTACTTTAAATTACCGGAAAGGCCATGATATAAAACAAGAAGTTCATGAAGAGGATTACTGGGGTAATGTGTTACATTTAGTTGAAAATAATCTCAAATATGCTAGTCCGGAGGTAGTTTCGGCATATCAAGAGTTGAGTAAATTTCAATACTATGATGATTTCTCAGGATTTATGAAAGAGGTATATAGATTAGAATTTGCCTTAGCTATATTAGATGCTGTGTATAAGGTTGTTTCAACGACCAATATAATGGATAACGTACAAATTCAAAAAATCAATTATTATAGAAATCTTTATTTAATATGGGTGTATATATTACGTAATGTTCATCAAAGCCAGTTAGCGATTCATGCTATGAAACATTACTGGATTTACGAAAAAGAGGAATTAACAGGCGAATTTTATGAAAATACCAAAAGGAGATTTGAAATAGCAGACCAGAAATATTTTTCAAATGTTTTTAAAGAAGTAATCTATCCAGTCGTAGGTAATAACCTGAAAGAGATGTTTGATTCAGAAGTGATGACATTGTTAAATAAAGATACTGAACTAATTAATAGTATTAATTCTTATTACACTTACGATCATTTAGTAATGAATAAGCGAATAAGAGACAGATTTTTAGAAGAAGTTTACCATTGGAAAATATACAGAGGTCGTAACTACCTGCACAAGGTAGAAACAAAAGAAATTTTTTTTTATAGGCAGATAATAAAATATTGGATTGAAAAGGGCTATCTGAATGAGAAAGAGAAGATGGGCTTTACCATTTTATATATTACGGCAAACGGCATTGATTATGTGGAAAGAGAACTTTTACAGTGATTTATGTCATAAATTTATGGGTTCTAAAGTTTACTCTAGCATCCGAATAATTGGGTGTTTTTTTATTTGAAGAAAGGATGATTAATAAAATAACACAGATGCTTCAAAGATTCCAATTATACCCATTATAAGATATATATTTTATTTTAGGGAGTGTGTTTGCCTTATGTCTTGTTTTTATAGCTGCATTCAAATTTTAATCTGCAAGATTATTTCAAATAATGTTGGTCATTTAAGTGAGTAGAAACTGTTTCATTTCAACTGGCGGTTACAGCCTAGTTTGGATACATAATGTGTAGTTAATTCGAGATATTAATGGAACATTATGGCGGACATAAATAATGTTTGCAATATTTTAGTAAACGGACAAGGTAATTTACAATATCCACTTCTTGAATTTTATTGAACAAGAAAGAGTGAACTTAACATACAGGTTCACTCTTTTTCCTTAACCAAGTTTCTGAATAGGATGCTGTTCTCCCACTCTACTTCTTTTTTTACTAAACACATAGATAACAGAAGTCGTGATAAAACAACTAAACCCCGGCGAAAACGAATCCGGAATCACCAAATACAACACCATCCCAATCCCCAACACAACCAACGCCTCACGATTAAAATTCGACTCCCCACTCGCCAGCCTCACAAGCGCACTCTCAGAAATCCTACCTCTCCGAATAACCAAATAATCAGCCACCACAATCGCCGATATCGGAATAATCAGGATTCCCAAATAAGAAATATACTCCTGCGCATTATAAACCAGCTGCGGAAACGAACTTAAAATAATTCCGGCAATACTGAACAACAGTGCACTTTGAATCCGCGACAGGGACGGCAGTGCATTCAGTAGACTGTATCCCCCTGTATACGCATTACTAAGATTAATTGAAATCATCGATACCATTGCACAAGCCGTGATCACCAATAGAAGCAGACTGGAGTCAGTCAGTTGCCCAGCTGCCACGAATGGATTCAGATCTTTGAACAAGCTGGCACTCAAACCTCCAAGCAGTGCCGTCATCATGAAGCCGACAACGTTTCCTCCATATAGTCCCCAGAATCCGTGGCGGTCACTTTTGCTGTAGCGGGTGATGTCGGAAGATGCGCTGACGCCTGAGATGTACTGGACGAATACGAGGCTTGAGTAGAATAGGAACGTTCCGATGGAGAAGGGTTCCTGGCCTTGTGTTAGTGTTGGGAGGGAATCGGCTCCTTTTGTTAGGAACAGGTAAAGGATGATTCCCTGGCCGATCACGAGGATCGGGATGAATAGTTTGGTCGCTTTTTTGACGGCTTCGAAGCCGATGAGGGCTAGAAGGGTCATGATGATGGCGAGTCCGATGGCGACCGGGACGAACGGTATGGTATAGGGTGTTACTTTTTCCACCATGGAGATGATGACGAAGGTTCCTCCGATGGTTTGGACGCTGAACCAGTAGAGGGACGTCAGGGACCGGATGGGGGATGCGATGAGCATCGACAGCCGGGTTCCGATGATGGATCTCAGGACGTATTGGGCGGGCAGTCCGTAGCGGGAGCCCGGTAATGATAAGAATGATACGAATAGGAAGGCGACGCTTGCTCCGAGTACGGTGGCAAGAAATGCTGCCTGAAAGGATAGTCCGCCTTCCAGGACGGCGAGTGCCGGGATGAGGAAGTTTCCTGCATTCACGGAGAAGGCGAGCTGTATGATGAAGTATTCGATCCATGTGGTTGATTTTAATTCCGGTGGGACATTTTCGAGTCCGAGCCGTTCGATCATGGGTTGTTTCATAATTTGGTCTCCTTTGGGTATACTAGGATGCATGGTTTCTATTTTAAAGAATTTTTGAAAAAAAGCGAAGAAATAATCATTTATTTTTTTAAAGAAAAGTAGAGATATTTCCTTATTTATTTGTTAGAATGTAAGTGCTTACAGGATGAGTAATTGCCCTTCGCTATTATATATGAATAGTGTTATATTTAGGAAGTGAATGCTCCAAGGAGCAATAGTGCATTTAGGAGGTTGGCTTAGTATGCGTATTGGTGTACCAACGGAAATTAAAAACAACGAAAATCGTGTGGCCATGACGCCGGCTGGTGTTGTGAACCTTGTTCAATTCGGACATGAGGTCTACATTGAAGCTGGAGCGGGAATGGGTTCAGGATTTACAGATGAAGATTACAAAGCAGCAGGTGGACACATCGTTGATTCTGCAGCGGAAGCATGGTCCATGGATATGGTCATGAAGGTAAAAGAGCCACTTCCAAGTGAGTACTCTTATTTCCGCGAGGGGCTTATCTTATTTACATATTTACATCTTGCTCCAGAGCCGGAATTAACGAAAGCGTTAATTGATAATAAAGTGATCGGAATCGCGTACGAAACGGTTGAACTGAATCGTGCCCTTCCATTACTGACTCCGATGAGTGAAGTGGCTGGACGTATGGCGACTCAAATCGGTGCCCAGTTCTTAGAGAAGATCCACGGTGGAAAAGGTGTATTACTTTCAGGTGTCCCTGGGGTTCGCCGCAGTAAAGTAACGATCATCGGTGGAGGAGTGGCCGGTACAAACGCAGCGAAAATGGCTGTCGGACTTGGTGCCAATGTAACGATCCTTGACCTTAACCCGGATCGCCTTCGTCAGCTGGATGATATCTTCGGTAGTGACGTAACAACGCTTATGTCTAACCCGTTAAATATCGAACAAGCTGTCAAAGAAGCAGACCTAGTGATTGGTGCTGTACTAATTCCAGGAGCGAAAGCACCTAAATTAGTAACAGAAGACATGATCAAAGCGATGACGCCTGGTTCAGTTGTAGTCGATATCGCCATCGATCAAGGTGGAATCTTCGAAACAACAGACCGAATCACAACGCATGACGATCCAACATACGTGAAGCACGGCGTTGTACACTATGCCGTTGCCAACATGCCTGGTGCCGTACCACGTACGTCTACCATCGCATTAACAAACGTAACCGTCCCTTACGCGGTTCAAATCGCAAACAAAGGCTACAAAAAAGCGTGCTTAGATAATGAAGCTCTGTTAAAAGGTATTAACACATTGAATGGATATGTGACATACCAGGCTGTTGCTGAGGCGCATGATGTAGACTACTCAGATACTAGAACTCAATTAGAGCAACAATAACAACAGGAAGCCGACTGCATGGGAATGTTCAGTCGGCTTTTTGTGTGCAGAATTCTTCATCTATGATCAACCACTTTTAACTTTATGAATTTCGGGTATAACATAAAAGTAGCAAACGAAAATAAAAACAGATAAGTTTATTTGGAGGAGAGAGATTATGAAGATTTCATATCATGGACATTCAGTAGTGAAAATCGAAACAAACGGTAAAACGATCCTGATCGATCCATTCATCAATGGAAACGAACTGACGGATCTGAAAGTGGATGACGAAAAGCCCGATGTCATCATCCTTACACACGGTCACAATGATCACGTAGGGGATACAGTGGAACTTGCGAAGAAAAACGATTCACTCGTCATCGCCAACCACGAACTGGCGACCTACCTAAGCTGGCAATTAGTGAAAACCCATCCGATGCACGTTGGAGGAGCTTATGAATTCAACTTCGGTAAAGTGAAACTGACTCAAGCCTTCCACGGTTCGGGTCTCATCACAGACGGAAATGAAATCATCTACATGGGTATGCCAGCAGGCGTTCTCTTAATGATTGAAGGGAAGACGATCTTTCATGCAGGGGATACAGGATTATTCTCTGATATGAAGCTGATCGGGGAGCGTCATCCAATCGACCTTGCCTTCCTACCGATCGGGGATAATTTTACGATGGGACCAGAGGATGCGGCAACGGCAGCAAGCTTCTTGAAAGCGAAGAAAGTCGTGCCGATTCATTATGATACATTCCCGCCGATCAAGCAGGATCCGCATAAATTCGTTGAGATGCTTGAGGATTCTGAGGGGCAGGTTATGAAGGCTGGAGATGTTATTGAATATTAATAAGTAAGAGTGGCAATTTAAGTAGTTCTGGTATTGAGGAGAAAACTGAAAGTTTCTCCAGATTAACATATGGCTTAGGAGCCTAAATAACAAAAAAGCTTGGGAGTATCCTAAGCTTTTTTGTTATTTTGTTATTCAATTAAAGCCCCCTATAATGGAAGAATTGATCTCGAGAAATCTTTCAGTTTTTAAGTAAAGGTAGAAAAGGACTCATACCATCAACTTTTCAATCATTGTGTGGTGGAGGAGTCTGTCTGTATCCTTTTTCTATAATTTCATACATGGCTACCTTATAACTTATAACTTCTAGGTGTTTGAGATCCTCATTAATCTTATTCTGCACCACTAATTTATGCTGCATCATAATTTCCTTTCGTTGTGATATAGTATCATCTCCAACTTCGTATAAATCAAGATACTCCTTAATTTTGGAAATGGGCATTCCTGTTGATCTTAAAGTGCGGATGAAATTTAGTGTCTCAACATTTTTTTCGTCATATACCCTATGTCCATTGGAATCACGAGAAATATTTTTCAGTATTCCTTCTTTTTCATAGTATCTAAGGGTATTCGCAGTTAGATTTAGGTTATCTACGACATATTTCATTGAATATGGCATTTGATTTACCTCCTATCAAGTTATAGTTACTATAACACTAACCCTACTAAAAAGGGAAAGTTAAACTTCAATAACCTTTATTTAATAATGCTATCTTAAAAAGTTTGACTTATTGTTAGAATAATAAATTACACTAAAGTAGAACTATTGATAGAGGAAATTAAAAACTGACTCAGAAGTGATAAAGTTTAATTCAAAGTGGCTTTATTTAAAGAATGGAAGGTTGGATTCAAATATCAATAGTATTAAGTCCCCAGTAGATGAAGGAGGAATGATTGTGTCAAATATTCAAGACAAGGTTATTATCATTACCGGCGCAAGCAGTGGAATGGGAAAAGCAACTGCAATTTTGTTGGCAGAGAAAGGTGCTACGGTAGTTGTTGGAGCGAGAAGAAAACAACAACTTGATGAATTGGTCACCGCTATTACTTCCAATGGTGGTTCAGCAAGTTTTCAGGTAACCGATGTGACAAAACGTAGCGATGTTGAAAATTTGGTAAAACACGCTGTAAATACCTATGGAAAAGTTGATGTGATTATAAATAATGCCGGTGTTATGCCGATTTCCCCCCTTGACGACCTGCTCGTCGAAGATTGGGAAAAAATGATCGACGTCAACATTAAAGGCGTTTTGTATGGCATCGCAGCAACACTGCCTGTATTCCGCAAGCAGGGTAGCGGGCATTTTATTAACATTGCTTCTACTGCAGGACATAAGACTGTAACAAAACAATCGGTTTACTCAGGTACTAAGTACGCTGTACGTGCCATCTCAGAAGGTTTGCGGCAAGAAGCGGGAGATAAGCTGCGGGTGACGATCATTTCACCGGGTTTGACACGGACGAGTGTCGTGGATACTACGACAAATCCTGAGTTAAAAGCCCGGCTTGAGGACATTGCTATGCCTGCAGAGGCAATTGCCCGATCGATTGCATTTGCAATTGAACAACCGGCTGAGATTGATGTGAATGAGGTCATTGTCCGCCCAACTGCGCAGGTGTAAATATAAGTAGATCGGAAATCGACTGGTTGATTTTCTAATACAATATCCGAAAATTGTTACTTAAATTCATGTCTTCTGCAATCTGGGTGCGATTGTTTAAGGTCATAGATAGATATGATCAAACTTTTTTATAAAAACTTCCCCCCCATCTACAAGCCAAGAATCCGTTTTGACCAATCTTTTCAAAACGGATTCTTTTTATTTGCCAAAAATGTGACTTTGAGAGATAAATTAGCTTAATACCCTCATATTACACATGCGGAACAGACTAAATTTAGTTTCAAGTAAGTATTTATCTCGAAACTGAGTCTTCAACTATCCTGCCCTTTAATAGAACAAGGCAGATGAATTAGAATATCTTCGTTTTCCTTAATGAATTCTACAATAATTTAGTCAAGCCATTTTAATATAATAATTGTTAAGAAGATGATAGCTATAATAATTACTTCAAATTTATTATTATTTTTTCTTTTTCTGAATGAATCTTTTTTATTGGGCTTCTCCATTTCTGACCTCCAAATAGAATAAGACCTTTTTTATATCCAACTATTTCAAAAATGAGCAACTTACTCAAGAAAAACGCTAAACGAAAAAAAGCGTATCCATGATCCGGATAAGCCTCGCCTTTGTTTAACAATAACTAATTTCCATATTTATCGGTCCTAACTGGAATACCGTGTTCCTTAGGATGGTTAAAGATGTCTTCATATGCCAATGAACTAACAACCTCAAATGTTTTAGTATCAGGATTATATTCAAAAACGACAAGTTGTTCCCAACCACTTCGAATGCCAGTATCAATAACCCCGACTCTATTAGGAGCAATTTGAACTACTCTACCGCCTTGGTTATTTACATCCACATTTGGTGTTGGCGATTGAATGTATCCCCTTGAATTTATTTTAAATGCAATAACAATCAAGCATGTTAAAATACCGATTAATAATACTTTTGTAAAATTATCGTTAGCCATTTTATCCTCCTAATATATCGCCTAATTAGTGAGATCAAAACGAAATTTCCTCACCTTCAATATTAATTACTAATACCAGGCATAGGCACCTTTTGTATTAATTCTATGCATATATGAGAAGCAATTTCCCCCTTATCCTCAGCGAATCTAATACTCAATTAATTTCACCTCTTGTATATTTTTCTCAATTCAATAAGAACTGAATTTTCTCAATATTTAAATGTATATTACCATATAATGTTATAAATCATTAGGCTTTAGTTGCAACTTATTGCCTTTTTCTCACCTTTACACAACATCCTCCACCCACTCGCATATACATGATACAAGCCTAGAGAGGAGGGAAATGTTTGAAACAACGTTATATACTCTGTTTACTCATCACAGGGGCACTCATCTACTATGGAGCTCCACGTATGTCTATTTTTGCAGAAGGCCTACAAGGGTACTTCGCTATCGGCTGGCTCATACTCGCCACCTGCGTCCTGGCCGGAAACCTAGCCGCCCTGCTTTACACTCCGAAAGGAACAGGCAAGGGTAAGAAGTTGAAATCGAAGCCTGTTCGGAAAGTGAAATCACGATCATTTGGGTAAAGAAAAACGGGGCTTGTATCACTCAAAGCCCCGATTAAATTGAAACACCGCGCTTTTCACATTATAATAAACATATTAAGTAGGACGTTATAAAGAAGGGTGAAAAGCTTGGCTACAAAACACGAACAAATACTGGAGTACATAGATACCCTGCCTGTCGGAGAAAAAATCTCCGTCCGCCAGATCGCAAAAGCACTGACCGTCAGCGAAGGAACGGCATACCGGGCGATCAAAGATGCCGAAACGAAAGGCTACGTCAGCACCATTGAACGCGTCGGAACGATCCGCATCGAACAGAAGAAGAAAGAAAATATCGAGAAGCTCACTTACGCAGAAGTGGTCAACATCATCGATGGACAAGTACTCGGTGGACGATCCGGCCTGCATAAGATGCTCAACAAGTTTGTCATTGGAGCCATGAAGCTTGAAGCCATGATGAGATACACAGAAGCGGGGAACCTCTTGATCATCGGGAACCGGAACCAGGCTCAGGAACATGCCTTGAGTGCAGGAGCAGCCGTCCTGATCACCGGTGGATTCGATGCAGACGAAGACGTTAAGAAGCTTGCCGATGAACTCGAACTCCCGATTATCTCTACTTCCTATGACACCTTTACCGTCGCCACCATGATCAACCGTGCGATTTATGATCAGCTTATCAAGAAAGAAATCGTGTTAGTGGAAGACATTTTAACGAAAGTGGACGATACGATTTATCTGCATCTGGATGACACGTTGGAAGAATGGTACGAAAAGAACCAGTACACGTTCCACAGTCGTTTCCCAGTCGTGGACCGAAACTTGAAAGTCCATGGCATGGTGACGTCAAAAGACGTCATGGGACAGGAAAAGTATGCGGGGATCGATAAAATCATGACGAAGCAACCAATCACTGTCAGCCCGAATACGAGTGTCGCATCCGCCGCCCATATCATGATCTGGGAAGGGATCGAATTACTTCCCGTCGTCAATGAACAGAACAAGCTACAGGGAATCATCAGCCGTCAGGACGTCCTGAAAGCCCTGCAAATGATCCAGCGTCAGCCGCAGGTCGGGGAAACGATCGATGACCTCATCTCAAATGCAGTCGAAGTAGTAGGGGAGAAGAAAGACAACAAAGAAATCTACCAATTTGCCGTCACACCGCAGATGACAACGGGGATCGGGACGCTTTCCTATGGTGTCTTCACCACCTTAATGACTGAAGCCGCCAACCGTGCACTGAAGCCATACAAAAAAGGCGACCTCGTCATCGAAAACATGACTATTTACTTTATCAAACCCGTTCAGATGGAAAGCATACTCGAAATCCATCCAAAGGTACTCGACGTCGGGAGAAAATTTGGTAAAGTGGATGTAGAAGTATATAACGAAGGCGTACTCATGGGGAAATCCCTGATGATTTGTCAGCTGATTGATCGACATTAGGTCTTTATATAATCAAGAGTGATTGAGAGTAGGATATAGTGAAAAACTCATGTTGATTGGAGCGGAAGATGCTCGACTCCTGCGGGAAATGTGTGGAAGTTGAGACCCCGGAAGCGAAGCTGAGGAGGCTCAACCCACACCCCGCGGAAAGCGAGCATCTGCAGCGGAAATCAACCACTACTCACTCATCAAAAGTGCTTACAATCAAAAAAAGACTAGATAAACATCTAGTCTTTCAATACTTATTGGTTATCCAGTTCCTTCGCTTCCCTCTGTGCAAAAGGAAGCACATGCTTGTACATTTTATATCCAGCCCAGCAGCTACCAAGTCCTAAAAGGATGAACAGCGTGCCGATGACATACGTCAGTGTGCCTGGGAATAAAAACAGCTGATTGATCCCGAACAGGGCAACGAACAGCCCAAGGGCAATGCTTGCTTTCGCAGATAACCATTTCTTTTCCATCGGTCGTCGTGTCCGCACTTGTCTTATTTTATAAAAGACATAGAACGTGAACGTAACGACAATCAGTAATGCGAGAAAATACATAGTTTTTTGTCCTCCATCGTTGACATCTCTCGCTACTATTTTACAGATAACGGAGCAGAATGCCAAATATAAATTCAACTACAAAGGAGATTCCCATGAAAGAACAAATCCTGAACCTCATTAAACAATACGAAACGATCATTGTACATAGACATGTCCGTCCAGACCCGGATGCATACGGATCCCAGGGAGGACTTGTGGATATGCTGAAAGCCTCTTTCCCTGAGAAAAACATTTATGCAGTCGGGAAAGAAGAGGAAACCCTCCATTACTTAAAACGTCTCGACGATATTGAAGATTCCGTATTCGAAGGAGCCCTGATCATCGTCTGTGATACGGCCAATGAAGAGCGGATCTGTGACCGTCGCTACAAACTCGGGGACAAGCTTGTTAAGATCGATCACCATCCAAACGAGGATGCCTACGGAGATCACCTCTGGATCGATACGACGGCAAGCTCTGTCAGTGAAATGATCTACGAATTTTACCAGTTCGGGAAAGACAAAGGTTTGACCCTGCCTGATTCAGGAGCACGACTCCTTTTTGCAGGGATTGTCGGCGATACGGGAAGATTCCTGTATCCAAGCACCACTCAGAAGACTTTTGACATCGCCGGTGAATTAATCCGCTATGATTTTGACCGGAATGAATTATTCAATAAAATGTATGAAGTCGATTCCAACGTCACGAAGCTTAATGGATATGTGCTGCAAAATTTCGAGATGGACGGGGATGGCTGTGGCATGATGGTCATGACGAAGGATATTCTTGAAGAGCATGCTGTTGTACCATCTGAAGCATCCCTTCTTGTGAGTACTCTGGGGAATGTGAAAGGCATGAAAGCATGGGTTTTCTTTATTGAAGAACATGATCAAATCAGGGTTCGCCTTCGTTCGAAGGGTCCTGTCATTAACACGATTGCCAAAAAGTACAACGGTGGAGGTCATCCCCTTGCGGCTGGCGCATCGATTTATTCATGGGAAGAGAAAGAAGAAGTGATGAAGGATTTACGGGAAGTGTGCAGGAATCACCAATAAGTTTTACGAAGAGTCGGCTGACGCCGGCTTTTTTTTGTGCAAAAATACTCATTCTCAATCTAGGCTTCTTCACCAGTCACAACACCCAGCGAGCGAACATAAATTATTGAGGATGATTCACATTTATCGTGCTTTTGCCTAATAGAAACTCCATGTCAATCGATAAGAAAGCCTTATGGTACTTTTTTTGGGAGGTAATGAGGATATGAATAATTTTCATAATGAACTTCAGAATTTGAATGTAGGTGATTTCCAGGCAACACAGCCCGTTTCCTGGGATCAGAATATGTATGATCCGAACGACGAACGACTTTTCCTTGGATTGGGAGGCTGTTTCGGCTTTGGATTCGCATGCTTCTTTAGCTGCTTCGGGTGTGGTGGGTGTTTCCGTTGCGGTGGCTGCGGAGGATGCTTCCGCTGTGGTGGATGTGGACGCTGTGGCGGTTGCGGCAGATGTGGACGCTGCGGTCGTTAGGAGAATATCGGTTTCAAATGGATCCCTGTGAGTGTGCAGGGATCTTTATTTTATACATAAGGGACAAATTGAAATTCATACGCTAATAATGACAGCCAAAATATAAATGAGATAAGCGGGGGTTAGGAGGATTGCTATGGGAAAATTGAACCCTTCTATGCGACTAAAAGTGAAGAGGGATACGTTTTATCTCCCTGAGCGGGACAGCGGCGTGTATTTCAGGAATAACCTATGCTCTTTCCGGATGGAGGGAAGCGGCATTGATCAGTGGGTGGAAAAGCTCTTGCCGATGTTCAATGGGGAGTACTCCCTTGAGGATTTGACGAACGGACTGCCTGATCCTTATCGAAACAGGGTCATGGAAATAGCAGAGGTGTTGCTTAAGAATGGATTTGTCCGGGACGTAAGCAGGGACCTGCCACATAACCTGCCTCAACATGCAGTGGGAAAATTCGCATCACAGATTGAGTTCGTCGATAGCTTGGCAGATTCAGGTGCTTCACGATTTGAAACCTTCCGTCATGCCAATGTCCTGGCAGCGGGGTCTGGTCCCCTTCTGACTTCATTGGTTTCATCCCTCATTGAATCCGGGTTGGCGAAGCTGCAGGTACTCGTGACCGATGAGGTGCCTACGAATAGACGCAGGCTGAAGGAACTTGTGGACCATGCCCGGAAAACCGATCCCGAGGTAGAGCTTTATGAAGTGGAATTCAGTGGATCCGGGTGGCGGGAGACGATAAGGCCATACGATTCGATCCTATATGTGACGCAAAACGAAAGCCTCGAGGAACTCGACCTTCTTCATGCCATTTGCCGGGCAGATCAAAAGCTGTTGATACCGGCAATTTGTCACAAGCAGACATGTATCGCTGGACCCATCATCCATCCTGATTCCGAGGCGGGGTGGGAATCTGCCTGGAGGCGTCTTCACGCGACTGCCTTGCAAAAAGAAGAGGAGTACCATGCTGAGTCGGCAGTGCCTGGTGCGATGATGGCGAACATGATTACATTTGAACTATTCAAAGAAATGACAGGAGTAACAAAACCGGATCAGCGAAACCGTCTTTTTCTGTTGGATACCGAAACACTGGAAGGAAGCTGGCATTCCTTTTTACATCATCCCCTGGAAACCAACATTGGAGCTGAACCGGTTCTGAATCTTGAATCCAGGCTGGAACAGGAATCAGAAAGGTCGGATCCTGAAAAACTGCTTTATTTCTTCAGTCTGCTGACGTCAAAAGAGACGGGGATTTTTCATGTATGGGAGGAAGGGGATACGAAGCAGCTTCCGTTGGCTCAATGCCGAGTGCAGCCAGTCGATGGACGGTCTGAAGGTCCGGCAGTACTTCTGGATGAGGAGATATGCAGTGCTTTGACCCATGCAGAGGCACGTCGTGAATCAGGTTTAAAAGGGGTAGAGAGATACGCTTCAAGTCTGGGAAGCATGGTGGTCCCTCATGATACTGGGGAATACATGTCGGTCTGCACAGGGGCGACGTTTGCAGAATGCGTTGGCCGCGGTCTAGAGAGTTGTTTGACCGATGAGCTAAGAAAAAGAGAATCCGTTCAAAAGAACAGCATTTCCCGCCTTGAACTAGATGCGGTGGAGGATGAAACATGCCGTTTTTATCTAAAGGCACTGACGACGATGCAAATGGAACCTGGCATCGGATTAGGGGAAGATCTGCATGGATTTCCGGTTGTCTATGTCCGTGGAAGAAATGGATGGTACGGAAATACTGGTTTCACGATCACCATGGCGCTGAGGAATTCTCTGCAGCAAGCACTCTTCCAAGCCCAGAACGGTACGGATGCATTCGATGCAAATCCTGTTACCGTAGCTTTGGAGAAAGAGAATGTACAGAGAGTGATCATTCCGGCGGGTGAAGATAGGATCGAGCCTGATCTTCTTAAAGAAGTTCTCCACACTTTGCAAGTGAATCAGAAACAGGTAACGGTGTATGAACTGGATATGGAACCTGTATTCAGGCAGGAGCTGGAAGGCGTATTTGGTGTGCTGCTGCGAGAGGAGGAAATCTAATGAGTTCTTTCGTAGTGATTGTGGGGGAAGGAATGCTGTCGGACCGTGTCTGTGCGCAAATGTCAGCACGGTACCCCATTTTCAGGCAAGAGACCGTTGAAACGAGCTTCCCGGCAAATACAGATTTAGTACTGGTGTTGGATGATGCATGGAATCCAGCTGTCCATCAAATGGCAGAAGAAGTCATGAGGGGGACTCGGGTTCCATGGCTGAGAGGCTTCGTCTCGTTTGGAGAAGGGATCATCGGACCACTAGTTCAGCCCGACACACCGGGTTGTTCCCAATGTGCCGATCTGAGACGTCTCCTTGGTGGAAAGGAACGGCATGAGATGAGGGAGGTGCAGGGGAAACTCGCTGAAATCGGTGGGATGGCGAAGGATCCGTGGGCTTCGAATACCGGGTTATCGCATATGGCTCACATCATCGCTGCAGAAGCTTGCCGGGTCCTGGAAGGTGCAAAGCCACGTTCCCAAGGGAAGATATGTTTGACCGAATTGAAAACATTGAACAGCTCCTGGCACTCCTTCGTTCCCGACTCATTATGCCCGAGCTGCAGTCAGGTTCCGGATGATTCGGCTGAACTAGCCCGTGTTACCCTCAAGCCCAGTCCGAAGATCCGAGCCGACAGTTTCCGATGTACTCCTTTGGATGATTTGAAATCAGTTCTTGTAAACGATTATTTGGATAACCGGACCGGGCTTTTTAACAGCAAGATGTATGACCTGGTGACGCCATTTGCTGATGCGAGCGTCAATATGCCGATGATCTCCGGTGGTGATGAAGGGACGGCTGGACGGACTCAGGCTTACTCAGACAGCGAGCTGACAGCCATCCTTGAAGGATTGGAGCGTCACTGCGGATTGGAGCCCCGGGGCAAACGGACGGTTGTCCATGACAGCTACCGGAACGTGGAGGAACATGCATTGAATCCTCTGGAGGTAGGCGTGCACTCCGACGAGCAATACGCCATACCGGGATTCCCATTTGAAAAGTTCGATCCTGACAGGAGGATCGACTGGGTGTGGGGATACTCCCTCATCGAAGAGCGGCCGATTCTCGTCCCAGAGCTCCTTGCCTACTACAGTCTGGGCTGTGGTTCGTCCGGTTTTGTTTATGAAACATCTAACGGCTGTGCCCTTGGGGGAAGCAGGGAGGAAGCGATTTTCTACGGAATCATGGAGGTTGTCGAACGGGACTCTTTCCTGATGACCTGGTATGCAGAACTGGGTCTGCCCCGTCTCGATCCTTTTACGGCAGAGGACGAGGAGCTGCAGTTAATGATTGAACGGATGCAGGCGGTCGCAGGCTATGATCTCTTTTTATACAACTCCACTATGGAGCACGGAATCCCAAGCGTCTTTGCCATGGCGAAGAACAGGAAAGACACGGGATTGAATCTGATCCTTGCGGCAGGTGCCCATCTGGATCCGGTTAGAGCGGCGAAAAGCGCGATTCAGGAGCTTGCCGGGATGATGCTGAATCTCGATGAAAAACTGGAGAAGAACAAAGCGAACTATGAAAAGATGCTGTACGATGATTCCCTCGTCAGGCAGATGGATGATCACGGCATGTTGTATGGATTACCCCAGGCGGAGGAGCGTTTCAGCTTTTTACAAAATCGTCCACTGAGAAGTTTCCAGGAGGAATTTAAATGGAACTCCCGTCATGCGGATCTGACGGATGACCTGAAGGAGATCCTTGAAAAATTCCGAAGCCGGAACCTTGATGTCATCGTTGTGGACCAAACCGCACCGGAACTGGAGAAAAATCGACTACACTGCGTCAAAGTCTTGATTCCGGGTATGCTTCCCATGACGTTCGGCCATCATCTCACCCGACTCACAGGATTGGAAAGGGTCCTGAACGTCCCGGCGGAACTGGGATATAGGGACCGGCCGTTGACATTTGATGAGCTCAATCAAAAACCGCATCCGTTTCCTTAAGATGTGAGGAGGTAAGGAGGATGAGTCTGGAAGAATTTCTGCATAATCTGCAATGTGATATTAACCGGGCCAATCAGCCTAACTGGGAAGTGGACTGGGAGGATGCTCCCCTTCCCTATAAGCTGTACCGGGGATTGCCGGTTGTACCATTGTCTTTGGAGGTTCCTTTGTCATTCAACGGGGAGCATCAGCCGTTGTACCCCGATGTAGAAAGGATCGGTCATTTTCTCTGGTATGTGTACGGCATCTCAGGAGTAAGCCAATCGGAGCATCCCGATGACTTCGGGGAGGAGTCGTATCCCATCCACTCCTATCGGCGGTTTGCTCCATCAGGTGGGGCGCTTTATCCGAACGAACTCTATCTCTATTTAAAGCTCGATGATTTGCCCCAAGGAATCTATCATTATGATCCCGCCCACCACCGACTGGTCCTGCTCAGGGACGGGAATTTCGATTCGTACGTAGAACGGGCACTCGGCAATCGCTCCGACATCTCGTCGTGTTTTGCCACTGCCTTTGTGTCGGTGAGATACTGGAAGAACTTCTTTAAATACAATAACTTCTCCTACCGCCTGCAGGGGCTCGATGCCGGCGTCCTAATGGGGCAGCTCTTGGAAACATCCAAACGGTTCGGATTCGAAACAGGGGTGTATGCTCAATTTCTCGATTCCCCGATCAACCATTTGCTTGGACTGACAGAGGAAGAGGAAAGCGTCTATTCCGTCATCCCACTTTCCGTTGCTGCAACGAATTGGGGCGGCAGGGGGATGGAGAGGGAAGTCACCGCTGAAGAATTATGCAGTGAGCTGCCAGCTATTTCTCTTGCACACTATGAAAGGTCTGAAAAGGTTCGAGAGTTTCCTAGGTTACTGGAGGTGAATGAAGCTTCTAAAATCGAATGTACCGGTGATTTTCAAAAGGTGGCGAAACAACCGGGTATGAGAGCGGGAGTAAAAGAAATCCATCTCCCGGAAATCGAGTCCGTTATGTATGATTTTGTGGAAGCTTGCCAAAAACGGTATTCCCCGGAAATGGATTTTGTTATGGGGAAGGTTAGTCAGGAGCAACTCTCGGCTTTGTTGAAAAGGGCCGCACATTCCTACTCGTTTCGAAGTGACCTAGACAACGTTTTTGACGGTGATGAACCCCGTGTTTCGATATATGGCTGTTTGTATAACGTAGAAGGCATTCCAAATGGTGCATACGCATATGACAGCTACCGCCATTCACTAAGGGAAATCGGTATCGGGGATTATCGTCTCCAGCTGCAATCGGGGCTGTCACTGGATAACGTTAATCTGCTCCAGGTGCCGCTGTGCCTTCATATCATTGGGAACAAAGATTATTTCAAGGATTCCCTTGGCTACAGAGGCTACAGGATCATGCAAATGGAAGCGGGAATGCTCGTCCAGCGCCTGCTCTTGTCTTCGACTGCTGTCGGATTTGGGGGGCATCCGCTGCTTGGGTTTGATACAGGGGTGACGGATGAGATTTATAGTTTGGGTTCCGAGAATCTGACGACCTTAATTCAGATTCCGATTGGACCGTTCAGGGAGAAGGCTTGGTTGAGGGGGAGTTTGAGGAGTTGAAGAGGGATGAGCTGCGGGGACAGGTCGATTGGCTCTTTGAATTGGAGCCGCGGTGCCTGTCGGTGTGGCTTTTCCCATATCGCTTACTAACCAGAGCTGCCAGATAGACGGAAAAATTCCGGTTATTTCGTCTTTGCTAGTAGAAGAGGATTGAAATAGCAGGAAAAATTCCGCCTAATTGCTCAAAAAATACAATAATAGATGATTTTTCTGTTCATAAGCGGAAAAACTCCGCTTAATTATCCAAAATACACCGTTCATTCTGAATGTAAGCGGAAATTCTCCGCTTATTTTACTTTTGCGAAACGGCTTTTACTTGTCGCCGTGGTGATTTTCTTCCAGAGAAATAAAGAAAAATTCGACACAGCGGCATGATTATCGTATTTCTCGCATGATTTCTATTAAACTCGCACGATTGTGACGCTAGCCGCATGATTACCTGAAATCCCGCACGATTATTGTAAATCTCGCATGATTCTGCTTGACGCTCTTTATCTAGGCAGTGAGTGTAGATAAGAATATCGCGAAACTATACAAAAAACATAAAAAAACGTCCCTTGGGCAAAACAAGAGGACGTTTTTTCGATGGGAATTTATTTAATCATTCGCACTTTCTATATCAGCCTTCAATTCCTTAAACCACTTTAAATTCACTAAGTGATGAGAACGGGAATTTTCGTTCATGCGACCAAAATAATCAATTTTACCTGGTGATTCCTTAATGGTAGCTAAGTACTCATCGAGAAGAACAATTCTGGCTTCCGTTTGATCAATTTGGGATTGGAGTAATGCTAATAATTTATTTTTATCAAATACATCTGCAAAGAGTAATGCCCCGTAGACTGGTAAGTTGACATATTCGGATTTAGTGCCGTATTTGGACATTAATTTTTCAAATTCTTCTTTTCCTGAAGACGTTACTTTAAAGGTATGAATGTCACGACCGTTGTGTGGGCTGGCTTGTTGTGTTTCTTCAATCAGACCTTTTTCTTGGAGTTGTTGCAAATTGTAATAAAATGATCCTTTCGTATAGTTAACGATATATTTATAATGCCGTTTTTCCATTAAACTTAATAGTTCGTAGCCATGTGCACCGGGGTTTTGAATGAGTAAGCCAAGGATTAATAAGGGAATCAAGGCTGCATCACCTTCGCCATCTGTGCTTCAAATTCAGCGTATGTGATTTTGCCCTGAGCTAAATTCATACTGTGAATATAGATCTGTTCATTTTTTGAATAAGTATGATTTATCTTTAGTGATTGATTTTCATCCGTAATGGGCCCTGAGATATGACACTTTTTCGAAAATGCTTCGAAGTAGCGATAACCGAATTTTCGTTGGGAAACGGCGTTCAAATGAATACCATCCGGATTGGAAGTTAGACCTTCTGCTGATACAAAATAACAATCTTGCTGCTCATGAGCAAATCGACGTAATTCTTCGTTGATTTCTTGAAACTCTGATGAGTACTTTCCGAAACCTTCTTTCCCTAAGAAATGACCAAGCTCACCAATGATTAATGGAACGTTGTGAAGGTTTAATTCACTTCGTAACGTTTCAACGATAAGAGATAACTTGTCGTAAAATGTTTCATGGAGAGACTGATGGCTGTCACTTTCACCTTGATGCCAGAGGATGCCACAAATTTCACTCGTTTCAAGAGCAAATCGCGCTTCAGACAAAGCATGTTTGAAAAGAGTGCCTTGCGGGTGCCAATCGTTCAAGGAACTGCCACCTTCCGCACAAGGAATCAACCCGATTTCATCATCCGGGCTGGCTTTCGAACACAGGTCTGCAAAAGAGGCTGCCAGACTTACACCAGCAACAGGGCGGTCATAATTAATGGGCTCTGTCATCATTTGCCACTGACCGTTGCGAAGCATTTTTATTTTTTCATTATAGATAGGGTCTACCTCATGCAAGAATCCACGCCCTGCCATATTCGATTGCCCTAACATTAAAAAAGATTTTATCATTCCATTTTCATTCCTTTACACGATAGTCTAATTAGACTAAGCTAGTATAAAGTCTAATTAGACTATTGTCAATGGAATAGGAGAGGACTGATGATGTTGAAAAGTATCAGAATGTTAAAAATCTTGATGTGTGTCGGACTATTAAGTTTAAGCCTCTTTGGAAACGGATCAAAGCAGACCGAGGCAAAAGTAAAAGCAGCAAGTCATGGGACTGGCCATAAGTTCATGCAACTCGAGAAAAGGTTTGATGCCCGGCTTGGTGTCTATGCGATTGACACAGGTACAAAACGCACTGTGGTCTATCGACCTGATGAACGGTTTGCCTACACATCCACCTATAAGGCTTTGGCAGCAGGGTTGGTGCTACAGCAAAACTCGATGGACGAACTTAATGAGGTAATCACATACACCAGAGATGACCTGGTCACGTATTCGCCCATTACAGAGCAACACGTGGATACCGGGATGACCCTTAGGGAAATTAGCGATGCGGCTATCCGGTACAGCGATAATACCGCAGGGAACCTTTTATTAGAGGAACTCGGCGGACCTGACGGATTCGAAAATGGACTGCGGCAAATCGGCGATCATGTCACCGAGGCTGATCGCTTTGAGACCGATTTGAACAGTGCCATCCCAGGAGACATCCGTGATACGAGTACAGCAAGAGCACTTGCGACCAACTTGAAGGCTTTGACGGTCGACGACGTGCTCTCGCATGATAAGCGTGCCATTCTGACAGATTGGATGCGGGGGAATACTACTGGAGACGAACTGATCCGTGCCGCTGTTCCTAAAGGATGGGAGGTAGGCGATAAAACGGGAGCTGGAGGCTACGGAACGCGAAACGATATCGCGATCGTATGGCCGCCGAATCGAGAACCCATTATTATCGCGATTCTATCCAGCCGTGATACTGAGGATGCTGCCTATGATAATGAACTTATAGCAAAGGCAGCCAAGGTCGTACTGAAAGAATTTAAGTGATTTTCCGAAACGTCAAAGAATCTGGACAACCCATTTCCTCGTGAAAATCGTATGACTTTAAATAAGATAAAAGTGATCAAAATGCTAGGATTAAATCGCTTGCTTCTTCTAAAGAATTAAAACCGTTTCCGGTGGGGGATGAATAAGAAGGTGGAGCTGGATAAAGAGCAGAATGAGTCACTGTGAGGCGATGACTTAGGAGATTGTCGTCTTTCTCTTATAAAATAAAATTTATCTAGAGTTAGATTCCTTTTTCGAAAAAATTGGTAGTGAGTCCATTGTTGATGTTAATCCAATCGTAATATAGTGGCTCTGTTAAACTCTAATATTGAAATATAGTCAAAATAATGAGGAAACCCAAAAAATACAGGGTTTCCTCATTCCTAATACTATCGAACTCGCTAGATAGTGTTAGAGTGGAGGATTTTCCACACCTAAGTGGATCCAATCTTCTTTTGGCGGTCCATAAACGCCAAACGGTTTGATTCCGGCTTGACGCATAAGAATAGTAATTTGGCCACGATGATGAATAATGTGTCTAATTAGTCCCATTAAAACTTGAGCATTTGTTTCTTCCCTGCCAAATGCAATTTGTACTTCTTTCAAGGATTCGTCTGTCCATTGTTGTTCAATGGCTTTGACTGCACTAGAACTTATGTTTTTAAACGTTTCAGCCATTTCTTTAGCTGAGGCAGGAACATTTTCCACATTTTCTACACCGTCTACATTCAGCCCGAAATGAGTTAAGTACTCTGGAATATTTGTCGTGAAATGCCAAACAATCCTCCCCAATGAACGACCTTCCGGGTAGACTTTTTGATTCAATGAATCATCCGTTAAACCTTCCAAAACCTTTTGAGTTAGGGTTGCCTCCCAATTCCATTCTCTAATAAAGTCTGCAATCGTTACATACATATACCACACCTCCATAATCCCGCTTCAATAATTTTTCATTTATGAAAACACATTATAAAACACTTGTTCGCATTATTCAAATTTCCTCCTTTACTTTTATTTTAAATATTTGAATTACGAATGGCAGTTTAGATTAGCATCCATATAAAAAAACCCAGTCGGGAATTGTTTTGAATTTTCAGTTATCGTATAGTGTAATTATTCATAATAAATAAAGGAGAATTGAAAATGAGAAAACTTGTTCTATTTCTGCACGCATCGCTTGACGGTTTTGTAGAAGGGCCTAAGGGGGATATGGACATTGGATGGGTTTCCTACGATGCTGATCTTGAGAAGCATGCGAAAGAAATTCTGAGTACTGCCGACACCGTCATCTGGGGGCGTGGGACATACCAGATGATGCACAGTTACTGGCCATCTGTCTCTTCAAACCCATCAGCTTCACAACATGAAAGAGATCATGCCGAATGGATCGAAAAGACAGAAAAAATCGTTTTTTCGAAGACACTGGAAAAAGTCGAATGGAACAATTCCAGACTGGTTAAAGAAGATGTCATGAAAGAGATCAACAACCTCAAACAGCAGCCTGGTCAGGATATGGTCATACTCGGAAGTCCAAGGTTCGCACATTACCTTATGCAGCTAGATTTAATAGATGAGTATAAAATTACAGTTTCTCCCGTTCTGATCGGGAGCGGGCTGCCGTTATTCCAAGGTATCAAAGATAAGATCAATCTTAAGCTAATTGAAAACAAGACATTTGACTCTGGCGCCATAGGGCTCGTTTACCAGACGAATAAATGATCCTGTTTCCCCAAATGAGTTTAAGCAAAGTCAGCCCGAAAAAGGTATACTTTTCAGATCCTCCTATCGCTTCGACAGGGGAGGAAGGGTTGCGACTTGCAAAGACACTTTCATACAACCTCATCCTGTTGGACTTAATGCTGCCGGGAATCGACGGGTTTGCATTTTGCAAAAAGCTCCGGGAATTCTTAGATATTCCGATTCTTATGGTGACCGCCCGAAAAGAAGACATTGATAAAATCAGGGGATTTGACCGCGGAGCAGATGATTATATTGTTAAGCCCTTCACACCTAGTGAACTTATTGCCCGGGTAAAGGCGCATATATCAAGATACGATCGATTAATCAGAAAGGAAGCCCCGAAAGATGAAATCGAAATCAAGAGCCTCAGGGTGGACCTCGATTCCCGGAGAGTATACGTGGACAATGAAGAAAAACCATTTACCGCAAAAGAGTTCGATTTATTGGTGTTCCTGGCCACCCATCCTGACAGGGTCTTCACAAAGGAACATCTATTCGAAAGGCTCTGGGGATATGATTCGTTCGGGGACATCACGACGGTCACCGTCCATATCAGAAAAATACGGGAGAAGATTGAAGAGGACCCTTCAACCCCTGAATTTATTGAAACCATTTGGGGTGTAGGCTACCGATTCAAGAAGCAATAAGTTTATTTTTTTGCTTTCCTTCTCCATTCCAAAATAATAATAAAATCTAATTCCTGAAACGTTTCTTGATGATAGATGCCACTAATTAGTAAAGGGGGCAAAGAGCTTACAATTTGAAGGGTGAGCTCTTTTGGTTTTGAAGAATAGTCTTGTGTATGGGATTCTATTTTGAAATAATTGGTATTGAGTTAAAAGCAGGTTGGTTGTAGAAGAATAACTTCTTATGATCAAGTAAAAGTGTAAGGGGGGATTTTGTGAAATTATTATTATCTATTTTCTTATCTGGGCTTTTAGGTATATTGGTTTTCTTTGGACCTATTGGTATATATATTTTATGTGCAATTATTGTAGGAGTGATTTTCAGGGCATTCGTTTTAATACATGACATACATAAAGAACTTGTACCAGTTGGGAGCAGAGATAGCGTCAAAGAAGTATATGAAAAGTATTTAAAGGAAAAAGAACAAAGCGAAGAACGTTCGTCATCATCTTGAGGTTATTTGGCTGGTTAAAGAAGTAATACATAATAAAGAAAATGTAGTATGTAAATAGAATTGAGGAGAAATGAATGTCTCAAGATGGAATTGTATTAATAGCAAGTGTATCAATCTTAAATCATGATAAAGTCTTGATGATAAAAGAAAACAAACCCAATGCCGTCCATAAGTGGAACTTTCCGAGTGGGCATATAGAGTATGGTGAGGATATTCTTTATTCAGCTAAAAGGGAAGTGAAAGAGGAAACGGGTTTGGATGTAAAGCTAATTGGCACGACCGGAGTATACAATTTCACCAGTAATACGACCAATCAAGTCATTCTATTTCATTTTATTGGTGAGATTACTGGAGGTACATTACACCTAGAAGAAGATGAAATTACTGACAGCAGATGGATAAAAACGAATGACCTTTTAGCATTAGAAAAAGAGGATTTACGAGAACCGCATGTATTAAAACAAATCATTCATAACTTAGTAGAAGAAAACATCTATTCCATTAGCGTGATGAATGAGCAACTTTTTAAGGGCTAATATAAATTTACATACTATTTTAAAAGGAGATGTTTCTTTGTTCCTATTCGCATCAGCGCAATCAACAACATCAGTAAATACCGGTGATATCATTTTTCAGTTAGTGTCTTTAGTATTTCTTTTGGCCATTCCAGTGGGCATCATTCTATTTGTCGTTATTCTGAGGAGAAGAAATAGCAGGCTTAAACGGGTCGAAGAAAAATTAGATAAGCTTTTAGCAGATAAGGATAATAGTAAAGTATAACTTTTGATAGGTTTATCCATGGGCTAACTCCTCCGTCCGTATTACTTTTTGAAAATTCTATTATTTGGTATGATGGATTTTGTAAACAGAAAAATTAGAGTATACAGAAGGAGTGCTTAACCATATGGAATACATCACACTTAATAATGGGTTAAAAATGCCAATTGTCGGTACAGGTACAAACACCTACGGGAAAGAAAACAATGACTATAACGCTGCGTTAACCAATGAAATTCCTGAACTTCTATCAGCACTTGAGTTGGGGTATCGTTCAATCGATGCAGCCATCATGTATCGAAACGAAGAACTTGTCGGAAGAGTTTTAGCAGAAAGCACAGTGCCTCGGGAAGAGTTATTTATTACGACAAAAGTTCCAGCCAATGAAGAATATATTTCTTCGAAGGAAGCTACCCGGGCAGCCATCGATAACAGTCTACAAAATTTTCAAACAGACTATCTGGATCTACTTCTTATTCACTTTCCTATCGAAGACAAAGGTCAACTTCAAAACACGTGGGAAGTCTTTGAAGAATACTACGAAGCGGGCAAACTAAAAGCAATCGGCGTTTCAAACTTTAAAAAAGAGCATCTAGAGGAATTGAAAGAATTCGCTAAAGTGAAGCCAGCCGTTAATCAAATTCAAATTAACCTAAAAGAACCTAACAAAGATCTCCTTGAAGTTTTAAAAGAAGAGGGCATTACACCCGTTGCATGGGGACCTATGAAAGCAGAAGCCCAGCAAAAAGAAGTGTTGGATGAAATCGGGGAGTCCTATAAAAAATCTGGCGCACAAGTACTATTAAAATACCAAATCCAACGTGGTGTGATCGTGATCCCTAAATCTCACAACCGTGAAAATCAAGCATCTAATCTAGATCTTTTTGATTTCGAATTGTCTGAAGAAGATATGAAGAGAATTGAAAACTTATAATTCGTTTGTTCTTGATCCTAGTGATATTGATCGTATCGCTAGGATTTTGATTTGTTAAAAGTAATGAGATTGAAGTAGTACCGATATTTGTAAAAACATTCTTCTTTTAGAGGGAGGTGAAGTTAATGAATATTAGGCTTGCTGTAGAAAAAGACATTACTCAATTAATAAAAATGAGATGGGATAATACCATTGAATTTGATAAGAGCAAAAAAAACGAGTCCTATGAAGAGTTTGAAAGGGAATGTCGTACATTTTTAGAAAGTGCCATAAAAAGTAACCAATGGTTTATTTGGGTTGCTGAGGATAAAGGGCAAATTGTTTCTCATATATACATAGAATTAATACATAAAGTACCCAGGCTAGGGAGAGTCACTCATCCATTTGCATATATGACCAACGTGTACACTATTCAAGAGTACCGAAATAGGGGTGTTGGTAGTAAAGTATTAAGGACAATAAACATCTGGGTGAAAGAGAATAAATATGAATTTGTAATTGTGTGGCCGAGTGATGAAGCGGTTCATTATTACAAGAAAAATGGTTACGTTCATTGTACTGAGCCAATGGAGTACTTTCCTTCTTGAGCGAGGGTAAAAACTCTTTTTGTTCAAGTAAAGAGCAGGTTTGAGGAATCAAACATTATAAATAAGGAATTTGAAGTTCTGAACTTTTATGAAGGAGCTGTAAAATGAAAGGACTAATCATAAAATCTCCCTGGATTGAACTTATATTGGAAGGGAAAAAGACATGGGAAATCAGGGGTTCCAATACAAAAATACGAGGACCTATCGCTCTTATAAAGAGTGGTTCAGGTATGGTTTACGGTGAAGTGAATGTAAGTGATAGTAAAGAGTTGACCTTAAAAGATTACCAAGAAAGCAACGAATTTCATCGTGTTCAAAGTGAGAGCTTACAAGCATTACCTTATAAGAAGACGTATGCTTGGGTCCTTGAAAAACCTCGAATGTATATAGAGCCGATACCTTATAAGCATCCTATGGGGGCAGTTATCTGGGTTAACCTGAAAGAAAGGAATTTGTATGATGAAAAATAGGGAAAACAGAAAGCGTAATATTCAGTGGATTGCTTATGCAATTGTAATGCTTACTCTTCTAATTAAAATAGTATTATTTATTTTAGGAGTATCCCAGAGGTTAGCGGACAGTAGACTTGATTTAATATCTTGCACAGGACTTGGCTTAGGAGTTATCTTATTACTAATTTCGTTCTTGTTACCAAAGAACGCCTAATAATCATCACGCATAGTTTAATTAAAAATGGCTTTCCTCCATTGGTATTAAGGTAAAGGGGCAGAATACTTGAATAGAAGGGAGGTTTATTTATGTTTTCAGTTGATAATTATATTGGTTCAATTAAATCTAACATTGAAAAACAATCGGATTTGTTAGTAAGAAATCTAGAAAAAATCATTGCATACAATTTCTCTTCTTATATAGATTTGTTAGATTTCTCCACATTCATCGAACATACAAGATTCGAATTATCAATAAGAATGTTCGCAATGGATAAAGAAGCTAACGAAGTTTTCTATGAAGGAAATGACACAACAGTTTTTGCAGGTAGTGTGGAGGTAATTCCAGATGTAAAATATTATCAGTTAAACGACAACATATTAGATGATTTTATTGATAACTTTTACGAAAAAAACTATCCGGAAATAGAACAACTAGAACAAAAAGTGTTTACAGATTGGTTTAGTCAATGTTGGAAAAAAGCAGGTGGAGATACACTGGATTTACCATCGTACTTTGTTTTCCACGATGATTATAAATCATTTGATTTAAAGAAAAACCAATGGATTGACGATGAAGAAAAATGGTCATAAGTATTAACAATGTTAATGATTACCATCTTCAACTAACGGGGGCAATAACTGAAGATCAGCTAGTTGATCACCGGCTAGTGCCTTATTCAATTATACGGCAGGTTAAAAGAAGAAGTTATCAGGTTCCACTCAATAAAATTACATCAGTTAAACTAATTAATTTATAAAACATTATGTAAATAAGTGGGTGCACTAATGTCAGAAATTGAAAAAGTAGATCAGCTGTTACAACAATTTATTAAAGAAGTTCCAACTTTGGATAATGGATTTAGTATGATTGAGAAGTATACAAAAAGTGTAGACGTATCCGTGGAATTAAGATCCTTTAGAAACCTCTTAACTGATGGCTATAAAGAATTTGAGGTATGGCTTAACGGTTTGTTTGAAAAAGAGAATGTACCAGATGAAATTATTGCCCTTAATTTCGGTCTATTTGAAAGGGAAGACGGTATTCAACTTTATATTACAGGTTCGAGTGAATGGGAAATAGATGATGAAGATTGGGCAAGTAATAATGATTATTTTCCTGAAGGAAGATACCCTAGTATTAAATTGTATAACGAATTGTATAATCTCTATGAAGATAATTTCTCTTTAAGATTATTTACAACAATTTCATCAACTATCATTCTTGCAAATAACTATTTGCTTTCGCACCCTGAAAGATTACCTAAAGATGTGGTGTTTGCAACAGGATTTGACGATGGCGTTTTATATCTTTTTGCTAGAAAAACGGAGGACAACGTAACAAGTTTATTCTATTAATGGGGCAGTTTAGTGGAACAAATAAAGCTGATTTTTTGCTACAGTAAAATCATATTTTTTAAAAGGACGAGGTAAATGAATGAGATAAGCTTTGAAAGTGATACTCTATATTCCCAATTAGCTGTATTTCAGTTTGGATTAGAAAACCCGTTTAACGATTGGAGTGAGACCCATTTTAATCAGGGCTTCTCTTGGAGAGAAGGTTCTGTATCTTTTGGAACTATTTCTGAAAATGAAAAATGCAATATCACTGTAAGAGTTACGGATAACCTAGAAGTTAATCGCAATGTTATTAGGGCAATTACAGTTCCTTTTACTATCAATTGTAAAGGCATTGAGGTTGGCAATGTAATGGAGACAAAAGCTATTGATATTGAAGAAGGAATGTTTGAACTGCTTTTTACTATCCAAGTAGAAAATAGAATGGAACATTACATATTTAATTACATATTTAATTTCTTAAGAAATAATAATCCCAAAGCAAACATTATTATAGCAGATGAAGAATTAAAACCATCGACCACGTTATTGATGAAAGCTGAACCAGCAATATAAGATAAAGTCATCTTTAACTAACGGGGGCAACACCTAAAGATCAGCTAACGTTCCCCTGCTAATGTCCTGGAGTTATTCGAGAAAGAAAAATCACTGAATGAAGAGGCATAACCATAAGCAGGGTTATGCCTCTTAAAATGGAATAGATAGATATGGAGTGAATTCTTAGAAAAATAGAAATGAGTGAAAAAGTTGACTGTAGAAGCTGAACAAAGATCATTTCAAGATCTCACTAAATACACGGAAGAAATAAAAGAGAAGATGCACGCTTCTGGAGCAGCGTTAGTCATTATGAAGGATAACGAGGTCGTACACGAATGGTATTCCGGTACCCATCATTTTGAATCTGGCGCAAGGAAAATAGATCACCATTCACAATTTAATGTGTATTCAACCAGGGTTACCTATGTTGGTTTAGCAGCAGCACTGGCGATCTATGAAGGTTACTTCAATCTTGATGATAAGCTCAGTGACTATTTTAAACAATTTGATAAAAGAATCTTGGGTGAGACGACTGTAAGACATTTGGTTACAAGGTGCACTGGATTAAAGATTAAGAACGATTCAGTCCAAAGGGTTTTCGATTCAGCAACCAGCATTGAAGGAAAGCGTCCTGATTTATTAGCTGAAATTGTCGGGCAAGCTACTGGAAGAACGGTTAACGAAATACTTTCCGAGAGGGTATTTGAACCCCTAGGTTTGAAAAGTACAGAATGGGCGACAGAGGGGAAAAGCACATTAGTATGTGACATCGACTCTCCAGAAAGTCATCCTTCTATAAGGATAGGGTCGAATATAGGGGATGAAAGAAACCTATTTGTTAGTAGTAGAGAGTTGGCACTATGGGGTAGCCTACATTTGAATAAAGGTTTAATGGATGGAAAACAAATCTTGCCAGAAGGTGTATTTAATCTTGCTACAAGCATACAAAGTCCCAAATGGCTTGACCAAACTCTGCCTAGATTCGGATTCTTCTGGTGGTTAAAAGATCATCAAGTGTCGTGGGAATATAATGAATTAGGAACAGAATTACCTGAAGGGAGTTACCAAATTCTCGGGGCATCAGGTTGTTCTTGTCTGGTCATTCCCCGATATAACGCTGTTGCTGTGAGGATGTACAATAGTTTATATACATATGAGAATAAGAATTTCGATTATATACAGGATATACAAACATTTGGAAATCTGGTTGTGAAAGAGCTCAATTTGAATTGACGAAAGAATAATAGGATTGGAGGTAAAAAAGGTGTGAAAGGGTTTAGGTTAATTTATCTATAACTCACCCTATTTTTTGTCTTATGTGGTTGCCAACAACAACAAGTGTTGAACGATAAGGAAGAGCAATACGTGAAGGAAACAAAGAGTGATCTAACCCAGGCATTAGATGTCAGGGAGGCTGTTTGGGAGCAACTTACAGAAAAGCAAAAAGAACATATCGCAGGATCTTGGAAGGATGCAAGTGTTCAAAAAATAACACTTCGGGAGTCGATGGGGCAAATTAAAGATAAAACGTTTATTGGAAAAGAAGTTTATCTTGTGGATTATCCTTCAGAGGATAATCCATCATTAGGTGGGATTGGGGTATATGCAGATATAAAATCCCATCGTATAGTTGGATTTGGTTACAGAGATTAAACAAGTAACTAATTCCAAAGGAAATAAAAAAGGGAACTTTCAGATAAACAAACGCCTCGTGTTTAGGTCACGGGACGTTTTTTTGTATGGAAATTATTGAAGTGAAGAACCAGACTATACCTCAATTAATACGTTCCATTTCACCGGTAAATGATTTCATACCTTCTACGCTTTTCACATGTCCCATCTGTAAACAAAAGTTGATATTAAGTTTATCTTGGGGTTTTACAATGAATAGCGAAGACTAGAAGGAGGTTACATGATGAAAAAATGGTTGTATCCCATTACAGACTAGGTATCGACAAAGAGGGGGATGTGGATAAAACCGATTCATGCACACATTTTGCTGGTCGGCTGGCTTTCCGTTTTCGCCTGGGGAATTTTCTACAAGGTCTATACGATTAAATACAAAAAGCTGGTCGCGATTCATAGTATTTTCGGGATGGCGGGAGCGCTGGGGCTGACAGTAGGCATGTGGATGTACAACTTGAATCCATTTCAACTGAATGAATCCTTCGTCACCGTGTTTTTTATCGTGGGGGGAACCCTACTGCTGCTGGCATTTTTATTGTTTGTGGTTATTACGTTCATGGTAGAAAGAAGGACAGCATAGGGTTTCTTTCCTCTAGGGGGATGGGCTGGCAATCTGACGATTGCAGAGAATCACTCTTAAACATTTGTGGGACCGAGTATGGACAATAATACATACTCGGTTTTTTCTTTTTCAAGTTAAATCGTACACATGAACCTCAAGTTTCCTTAATATGATACGTAGTAAATACGTCTCAGAGGAGGTCCCATGGAGAGCACGATCATCAGAAACGTCAGAGTATTTATCGCAAGCCCCTTCTTCAGCGAGGAACAAGTCGACCGGGTACAAAGGCTGGAACAATCACTCATGCAGAATCCGTATGTGTCGGAAATCTTCTCCGCACGGTTTCATCAATACGAGCATCTTGAATTTGGGTCAAAAGAGTGGAGGCGGAAAGTGTTCCGCAATGACTTGAGAAACTTAAGACGTTCAGATGTGCTGGTGGGCATCCGTGATTATGAAGGCAAGTATGTGGACAGCGGAACCGCATTTGAAATCGGGTACGCAAACTCAATGCGGAAGCCCATTCTGTTAATCAATGAGAAAAATTCAGTCATGAATCTCATGATGGCTGAAAGCTTGCACGCCTACTTCACGAAAGTGGAAGAACTGGCGACGTACGATTTTCACCGGATGCCGAAAGCTCCGTATGAGGGGCCGGTGATATGATGGCTGAATGGCAAGTTGCCGGACAGAGGAATACAAAAGATATCGCCTTCTTTCATTTTTGAAAGGAGGCGATTTATTATTTTGTTGGGTATTCCGTTATAGGACCCGTTTTTAATAGAAGGTTTACCCGCAAAGAATAATCCCTCCTCTTAAAATCACAAACTTTTTCTCTACTCATATACTAGTTAGTAGTGGTGGTATTTTAAGGAGGAGTACGATGAGAAAGAATAGGAAGAAGCACGTCCATCATAAAAAGCTTTTTGCTTACGTAACGAACTTTGGGGAAGATACAATTTCGATGATAGATACCAAAAACGATAAAGTGACGAGTACGATTCCTGCTGGAAGTCAACCAGATGGGATTACGATTTCCCCTCTAGTTAAACATGCATATGTGTCCAATACTGAGAATAACTCTGTTTCCGTTATAGATCTTTCCAGACATAAAGTGGTCAATGAAATCCCCGTAGGTGAGGGGCCGGTTGGCCTAGCTGCGACACCTGATGAAAGAAAAGTGTATGTAGCGAATTTCGGTGGTACAACCGTCTCCATCATTGATGTCTGTAAGGAAACTGTGAAACATATAGAAGTAGGAGATAACCCATTTGATGTGGCCTTTAGTCCAGATGGAAGAAAGGCATATGTTGCTGTAACTATAAGTAACTTCATTGCCGTCATCGATACAAAAAAAGAATCAGTGATCGATAGGATCCCTATTACAAATGGAGAATTCCCACGAGATCTTGCGGTAACTCCAGATGGAAAAAAGCTATACGTGGCCAATCGTGGGAGAGGTGAGCCCAGCACAGTTTCTGTTATTGATCTAAAGGAAAATGTCGTAACGAATGCGGTCAATGTAGGGATTAGACCGAATGGTGTAGCCATTACTCCAGATGGGAAGAAGGTTTATATCACGAATATTAGTAGTGACGATGTAACAGTCGTGAATGTATGGGATGATTCCATTATTACAACGATACCTGTTGGAGATGGTCCAACGGATGTTTGTATTACCCCCGATGGGAAAAAGGCTTATGTCACTAACTATAATGCAGGGACAGTTTCGGTTATTTGTATTAAAAATGATATAGTCATGACTACGATTACGACAGGAAAGCAAACAAGCGATTGTGCTATTGGTCCTTCATGTTATCCTCTCTGAGCCATGGGGACAGGTCCATTGGCTCTTTAAAGGAGAAGAGGTGCCTGTCCATGTTGTGCTTTTGCCACTTACGTATAAAGAAAATTCGACACCTTGGCATGATTATCGTCATTCTCGCATGAATCTTCTATATATATCTTTTCAAATGTATTGAATAAGAATTTTTATAGGAAAAACTTTCAAAAAGCGTCCCTTGGTCCGGCCACGTGACGCTTTTTTATTTTGCACTATACCTTTTTTAAGTTATTGATAAGGCTGGGTAAGACAAAACCTAATAAACTAACCCCATAGACAAGTAATATACTCAATACGATGGACAATAACGAAGGAGCGTCCGTAATATAATATGTTATGCCATATAGCGGTCCTATATAGATAATAAAGAATAATATGGTTGGGAACAGGAGCTCAAGTAAATATCCTATTACACAGGCAGCTAACCCTATTCCAAAATAACCGCTAATGAAGGGGAGAAATTGCTTTTCTTTTTTAAACCCCATAAATACACCTAGAAAACCCCAAAGCGCTAATAATAAGATGGATAATAATGTCTTAAAATGAGTTGGAGGAAAACTTTTCAAAAACTCCGAAAAACCTACGAAATTAATGGTAATGGAAATAACAATAATAATAATAAAGGGCTTAATCATTTTCATAAAGAAACCACCGTTTGTTAGTGTAATTTTACACTAAAAGTTACATTATGGATATAGGGTTGTTGTATTATCCTTCAGTAAATTCATTTTAGAAATAACCTTCCCCATCAAGATATGAAACTGACAAGAAAACACTTCTTACAATGAAAGTGAAGTATTGCTCAGAATCACAAAATTTGAAATAATTGGCATTAGGAGTTGCGAAAGGATTGAGAGCTATTAACCAACTAATCAAAATCAACGACCATAAAGTGGAAGTTCTTCTTAAAGGGAATAAAGGTCCGCTGGTAATTATCCTTACAGGGATGGGCTGCTCATTTGAGGAGTGGTATGAGGTAACACAAACGTTAAGTAAAACGTGTAGAGTCCTAACGTTTCACCGGCAGGGACTGGGGCAAAGTGAGATCGGGAGTGGTGTTCAAAATACAGCATCCACCGTTCGTGATTTAGAAGAAATACTCCATCACCTTCAAATCGACGAGCCATTTTATTTAATGGGACACTCGTATGGCGGCCTATGTGTTCAACACTTCGCTAAAGTTCATCCTGAAATGGTGGCCGGAGTGATATTAGTAGATTCGACTTCTGTTGACTTAAAAGAATTAGAAAAGCTTGATCTACCTGTTTTAAATCAAGACTCAGATCAATCGTGGATTAAAAAAAGCTTGGAGTATTCAAACAAAGGTGAGCGTGAACTAATGGACATACTGAAGCCTTCACTTAATGAAAAGCAAAGTCAATTTCCAAAGACTATTCAGCAAAAACTATTGGTTTTTCAGGTGAAGCCATTACTCTATAAAGCGATGGCTTCAGAGATAAAGGAATGGACGAAAGATGCAGAAGTTATTAAAAGTTTAGGAGATTTTCCTGATGTTCCATTGATTGTAATTGGACGGGACAAGGAATACACGATTGAATCTGAATTGGACAATGGCATACCCCAATGGGAGTTGCGAGTATTTGAAGAGAAATGGGAAGAGCTTATCATCAACCAGAGTAAATTGTCATCGCAGGGTGAATTAGTGTTTGCGGGCCATTCGGGGCATTCTGTGTTTCTCGATCGACCGGATCTGATTATTGAGAGTGTACATAAAATGGTACAACGTGTGAATAGAGGATGAAGTGTGTCGAACCTACGCTTATTCAAGGGGGAAAATAATGAAAAATGCACTACTAGTTATAGACGTTCAGAATGGGATGTTTCAGGAAGGTAATGTTGTGTACAAAGGAGAAAGATTACTTCAAACTTTGAAAAATTTAATAGAAAAAGCACGCTCAAACGAGGCAGCGATATTCTTTATACAACATAATGCTCCTGCTGGAAAACCATTAGAGTATGGTACAAAGGGTTGGGAGATTCATCCTGAAATCACTCTAGCTCCTCAAGATATCAACATTCAAAAAACGACTCCAGATTCATTTTATAATACTTTTTTAGATGATGAACTGAAAAAACAAGGGATTGAACATTTGATCATTGCGGGAATTCAAACAGAAGCATGTGTGGATACAACGTGTAGAAGAGCCTTTAGTTTGGATTACAAGGTCACTTTAGTTTCAGATGCACACAGCACTTGGGATTCGCAAGATATCACGGCCCAACAAATTATTAACCATCATAATGGAGTGTTGCGTTGGTTTGCAGATGTCTACCCAAGTAACGATATTACGTTTGATAGTTGATTGTAGAACTATACATATTGTTTAAACAATAAAGGACGGTGGCTTCCATGAATAACTTAAACCCAGGTGACAAAGTGGGGATCTTCACTCCATCCTCACCAGCAACAGTTACAGCAAGGAAACGATATGAAAGGGCAAAATCTTTCCTGGAAAGCAAAGGTTTATGCATAGTCGAAGGGAACTTGACAGGAAAGGCTGAAGGGTATCGCTCAGGTACCCCTAAAGAGCGCGCAAATGAATTAAATGAGTTATTGCGAGATCCAGAAATAAAAATGGTGATGTCCACGATAGGCGGTACCAACTCTAATAGCCTTTTACCTTACATAGATTACGAAGCGTTCATAAGAAATCCGAAGATCGTAGTAGGTTACTCAGATGCAACGGCTATCCTTCTTGCTCTTTATCATAAGACAAATATCACTACTTATTATGGTCCCGCATTCATTCCTTCCTTTGGTGAATTTGAACCATTAGTGAATGATACGTACCAATACTTTGTTAACTACTTTATGACAGAAAGCAGTCTTCCTTATGAAGTTCCCATGCCTACATATTGGTCTGATGAACCTGTAAATTGGTTAGACAAAACAAAAGAAAAAACTTTATATCGAAATGAATGGATAACAAGAAACACCGGAGTCGCGGAAGGTCGATTAATAGGTGGAAATGTAAATACGATGTATGGTTTTATTGGTACGGACTATTTCCCTCCTATAAAAAAGGGGGATGTCTTGCTGATAGAGGATTGTGCGAAAGATGCGTCGATAGTGGAAAAGAACTTTGCTATGTTAAAACTGCACGGAATCTTTGAAAAGGTGTCAGGAATCATTTTGGGGAAACATGAGGGATATGATGATTTAGGAACGGGCAAGAAGCCAATCGATATTCTTATGGAACAACTAGACGACAAAGAGATTCCTATTTTAGCTGAGTTTGATACATGCCATACTCATCCCATGCACCCTTTGGCTATAGGAAAGAAAGTGAAAGTAGATACAAAGACAAAGTCAGTCCATTGTATTGAAGCGTGGATCTAGATTATCTCGATTCATAAACTTTAATTCGTTATCTGGAATTCAAGTTATCATCGGAGGACTTATCCTGAATAAGGATGAGCTCCTTTTTTATTGAAAAATTTTCTTGAGTAAGATGCTTGGATTTGAAATAATTGGAATTGGGTTTAAGTGATAATATACCGTAGGAAAATCATTCTCTAGGAACGATAAGTATTTATATTATTAATTTCAAATTAGATTACAACTATAGCGAGGGATTCAAATATGTTTTTCATTCAGATGTCCGGTTTTCCAGGCTCAGGAAAGTCTACACTTTCTAGACAAATTGCCAAGCGCACAGGAGCTGTACTCATTGATCACGATATTGTTAAATCAGCTTTATTAGAATCCATTGAAGCCGAAATCGATAACAGCTTAGCTGGGAAAATTTCTTACAATATTGATTGGTCATTAATTGAGTTTCATTTATCCCAAGGTCACAATGTCATTTTTGATAGTCCTTGCTTATATGATGAATTAGTTCGTAAGGGCACGAACTTATCTGCTAAATATAATGCTACGTACAAATATGTTGAATGTTATATCGATGATGTAAAGGAAGTTAATTTTCGATTAAAAAATCGAGATAGGATGACTAGTCAAATAAAAGAAATCACTTCAGAAGAAGCATTTAGATATACCATCAATAACAGTAAAAAACCAACCGATATCAAATGCCTGTTAGTAGATACAAGTAAACCTCTGGAAAGCTATGTTGAGGATGTTTTAGAGTATGTGAAGGAGTGAGTTTTCTTACTGTAATTAAATAACTAAAGGTCCGTTAACCGATCTGACAATAGAAGAGGCTTATCCGTAAAAGGATTAGCCTTTTTCTAGTTTCAATTTTTTCTTGAGAATGCCTCTTTATTTTGAAATAATTGGTATAAAGATGAAAGTACAGGTTAATGGGAAGGGGTGACGCGAAGATGATGAAAAAAGCTTTTAGCCCAGATTTAATGGCAAGAATAAAAATGATAAAAGGAGAAAACTTTGTAACGGTTGAAAATACAAAAAATCTGACGAACCACGAACTAATCCAACTCATCCCATATTTATTGAGGAATTCATCTATTAAAACTTGCAAAAATGTAAATATCCTCGTGGATAGTCAATGTAGCAAAGAGGTTGTCTCCCTTTTGAAAGAGTATGAGTTTACGCTACATGACGAAACCGTTACTGTTCAAAAAGTACTTGATGAATCATCCAACATGCAAGGTGGCTTCACATTAAAGGACTTACACGAACTTCCGACAGCTGAGTTTAAAAAGGTCTGGGAAGCTTCGATGGAGGGATCACTAAATTCACCATCTTCATTAAATATCGATGAACAAATGCGAAGCGTAGAGGTGGAACTGGGTCCTAACTATAAGAAGTCTTGTATGGTTGCTTATGAAAATGGAACTCCAATCGGAGTCACGATGCCTCATATAGAACCTGGAACGTTAGAAGAGGGAAGGATTTTTTATTTCGGGATCCTTCCAAGCGAAAGAGGGAAAGGGAAAAGCAAACTTCTCCACCAACAATCGCTAGAAATCTTAAAAAAAGACTTTAACGCTTCTTATTACATTGGCTCAACTGGACACAACAACCTCCCGATGCTTAAGACATTCCAGAATAACGGTTGTACGGTGTTAGAACGGAATAAAGTGTTTAAAAGGAAGAATTGAAACATAGTGTTGAGTAGTTCTTAATGTAGCGGGGACAAATACATAAGGTGAGCTTCAATCAAGTATTGTCTTGTATTGGGGAGGTTAATGAAAAAAGGAGAATAGTAGATGAGCTTAATGGAGTCGTTCTCAGCTGAAGTTGAAAGTATTATTGCAAGTATACAAGAAGAACTTACTACTATATTAAACGATAACCTTGCTGGATTGTATATTCACGGTTCCTTAGCAATGGGGGGATTTAATCCAGACAAAAGCGATATTGATTTATTAGTCGTCACGAAAAAATCTATTACAGTTGAAACGAAAAGGAAGTTGGCTAAATTCTTTTTGACTTGTTCCAATTCCCCATACCCAGTCGAAATCAGTTTTATTAATACAAAACAATTAAAAGATTGGCAGCACCCTTGTCCATTTGATTTCCATTATAGTGAGTTCTGGAGAGAGCGGTATGAACATGATTTAGTAAGGAACACACACGAGTTTTTAAGTGAAGGTAGTAGCACTGATCCGGATTTAGCAGCCCATATCACAATTTTACATAATAGGGGGATTTGTGTGACAGGTAAACCTATTGCAGAAATCTTTCCCATAGTTCCGCGTTCAGATTATCTATCGTCAATAGTCGGAGATTTTCAAGAATGTCTAGATCGCATTCAAGAAGACCCCGTTTATTGCACGCTAAATATGATTAGAGTGTTCTGGTATGTAAAAGAGGGAGTCATCTCTTCAAAGGAAGAAGCTGGATGTTGGGGGTTAGCGAACTTGCCGAAAGAATTGAGTAGCCCCGTTAATAAAATAATTGAATGTTATTCGAGTGAAAAAGATGATTGCGAATTTGAGAATGATGAACTATTAAGGTTTAGGAATTATGTTGCTAATAATGTTCAGATCATTTTAAGCTAAGCCTTTAATGACTTAGGATCAGCTAATTGCCCCGTTACTTCGAATTGAGATACCGATTTTGAAAGCACATAGAACAATGATTTTCTTACTTAAACAGGAGGCTTTATGACTTATAAATTTAATGTTATGACACAAGAACAGGCAGAAAATATTGCATTTAAATGGCACTATGATGGCGATTATTCATTTTACGATATGGAAGCGGATGCAGAAGACTTAGATGAATTTCTAATACCGGAAGAACGAGGGAATACAACGTTTGCTGTTTCAAAAGATAAGGAACTGGTTGCCTTCTTCAGTGTTAGTAAAATAGCTGACAGAATTTTTGATATTGGGTTAGGGATGAGACCGGATTTAACTGGAAAAGGCAATGGGATCGAATTTCTAAAGGCAGGTATGAACTATGTACAATCAGAATTTAAATCTGAAAAAATCACATTATCAGTAGCAACCTTTAATCAAAGAGCGATAAAACTATACAGAAAAGTTGGATTTAAAGATGTAGAGACTTTTATGCAAGATACAAATGGTAGCACATTTGAGTTTCTGAAGATGGAATATACATGTTATTAACTCTTCATAATGTAACTGGGGAGAGGGCTGAAGATGATTTTTTGTTGCTTCCTTTTTAACGAAAAGGAAGCACAAGAACCGTCCCTGTGCTTCCCTAGCTAACAGTGAAGGTGGATGAATAATAGTATAAACAATGATGATTAAGAGGCGATTAAAATGAGAATAGTTAAGATTATTTTTGGGACTATTGGAAGTGTAATCTTAGGCTTCCTATTTATGGGGGGATTAGACTTAGACGATATAAAATTTCAAAAGAATATACGGAAGTTAAAAAAAGAGGGGTGGTTCAAGGAGCTTAGTGATAATGGTATGTATTATGAACGGATATTTCATAATGAATCAGTGCGAGAATACTTACTTCAGGAAAATATTGTTGTAAAACTAAAGAATGATGAGGAAGAAAGATATAAGTTAATATCGCTAATCAAGTCATCATCCTGAATTAATTAGTTGAACATTCAAACCTCGGGATGCTTGGTGCTTCCTTATAATCATAAGGAAGCACAAGAACCGTCCCTGTGCTTCCCCTATGCTTCCTGGTGGACTATGCTAGAAACTCAAGAACCCGCTTGATCACTAACTTCGTCGCATCGGTATCGTATGTAGGTATACTGCTGTCAGTAAAGAGGTGTTCCTTGCCCTCATACAGAAAAAGCTCAGCGTGATTTGCAGATTTCACAAGTTCCCTTGCTGCATCGATGTCGCCGTCTTCAACGAAGAAAGGATCTTCATTCATGGCATGAATTTGCACGGGCAAGTCGACTGGCCATGGAGATTCGAACTCGGAGGTCGGTAGGCAGGCATGAAAAAACAGTGCGCCTTTTGATCCTTCACGTGTTTGAGCGAGCTGCTGTGCTGCCGGGACACCTAGTGAAAATCCAGCATAGACGACGTCTTGAGAAAGGTCGTCGGCTGCCCGAATGCCACGCGCAGTCACTTCTCCAAATCCTATTTCCTTCACAAATCCTAAGCCCTCCTCCAGTGAGGAAAACGTGCGGCCATCAAATAAATCCGGTACATGTACAATATGCCCCGCATCTCTCAATTGATCGGCGAATGCTTCAATTCCCTTTGTTTTGCCTAAAACATGGTGGAACAATAAAACTTCTGCCATCATTTTCTCCCCCATTCAAATATGTCTTCAGTATAAATTTCGACAAAGATACTGTTTGACCTGCCAGAACCTTACTTTCTTACATAAGGTCTAGCTTTGAAAAGAATTGTTAAAATTTTCTTGCTTTATATCAGCCTCATTTGAAATAATTGGGATTGAAGGTTTCGACTATATTAAACGAAGTTATGCCGAACAAGAATATTAGGAGGCGCAATCATGAAAGGAAAAGAATTAGTAGAGGCGGTAGACTTTAAAAAACTGACGATCGTAGAATTACAAATTAAATTCGAGGAACTAAAAGATAAATACCCAGAAAAGAAGATGATCTTTCTTACCCAATCTGCCACCATCGAGGCTGATTTCCAGATGCAGCTAGCAGATCATGTAGAAGAGGAACCTATACTAGGTCGAGCTCTGCAAGAATATGAGCTTAGTCCAGAAATAGACATTACAGACAAAACAATCGTAAATTCTTCTGCTTGTATTTATTTAACGGATGTGAAGCTAACTCCTTTAGCATCACCGAATTCACCTATTTATCTAGAAGAGTTTATTTTGTTTTCAGACCATTTATTAGGGTTAACAACTACATAAGTTGTTCTATTGAAGGCGCCTACCAAACCTGGAGAATATATTTGTGAAAGGAGGCTTTAAATTGGGCGTTAAGAATTATCTAATTGAAGGGGTTTCTTGCACCGGTAAAACTACCGTCTGCAATGAATTGCAGCGGCGGGGGTATCAAGCCATTCATGGTGACCGGGAATTGGCTTATCAGGGCAATCCTGAAACGGGTGAAAAGACCGATACTGCCTCTCACGAGAACCATATATGGGATGTGGATAAGGTAAAAGAATTGGTCGATAACAAGAATGAGCCAGTAACATTTTTCTGCGGCGGGTCCCGTAACTTCTCGAAATTTATTGATCTATTTGATGGGGTGTTTGTTCTCGAAGTAGATAGTGAAACATTACGGCGACGACTGGACGAGCGACCAGAGAATGAATTTGGAGGGAAGAAGTCGGAACGGGAGCTCATAGTTCGTTTACATAAGACGAAAGAAGACATTCCAAGAACTGGGATGATCATTGACGCAACTAAACCAATTGAACACATAGTCGATGAGATCGTTCTTCATAGCGAAGGAAATTAGCTAAGGTAAAGCATTGCTAAACCAACTGAATGGTGGTCAATTTATCTCAGGCGATGTTGATCAAATTAGAAAGAAATAATCTTCTTTCAATAGAATGTCTGTAACAAGGAATGAGTATGGAATAGGTCCAAGCTGGGGGCAGAAAATTTGAATGTAGCAGTACATAAAACAGTAGAACAACTGATTAAGAAAAATAAAAGAAAAGGCACAGAAATAGAGATAAAGAATTTACAAACAAATAATGATGGGTTTAATAATAACATTGCAATGTTTCATCTTACTTATTTCCATGATGAGGGGGTATTTAGTGAGGGTGTTGTCCTAAAAGAATTTAGCGAAATTCGGAAGCTTACTAAAGAATTAAAACTTCTTAGGAGTAATTCTGTAAATTCCTTTATCAGTACTCCAACTGTCTATTTTGTAGATATTGAAAAGGGAATAATGCTGATGGAATTCGTTGAAGGGGATACTTTGGACAGATATATCACATCCGATTCAGCAGATAAGGAATTAGCGTTTGGGAAATTTGGTGCAACCCTTGCACAAATTCATTCCATTTGCACTGAAGAGGTTCATAACGATATCGATTTCCGACAAAAAAAGGATATCCACTTTTATATAGAAAGTTTAAAAAATAGAGTCTCAAAGTTTGAAAACTCTATTTACGTTAATTCCCTTCAAAACATATCGAAGCAGTTTAGGGATGTTGCATTTACTGAAGCCTTAAATCACGGAGATTATCACTTTGGGAATACCATCCTAACGAATGAAAATATATTATATATTTTAGATTGGGAAAAAGCTTTTATAGGAGATCCTCGTTTCGATATAGCGAAAAGCCTTACATTCGGATATTCGTGGTATGGAGTGTGCTTCAAAGAAATGATACTAGATGCTTATCAGAGCATCATTAATAAGAAAATTGAACATTTGGAGTGCTTTGAAGCTTTATCAAGTTTTGACTCATTTACTAAAGTGGTGCCCCTAATACAAGGTGCAGATGACTCGCATATTCGTGACAGGTCTTTTGAGTGGTTAAAGCGACGTTATGAATTGTTTGTAAAACATAACGGAACAAGAATCAAAGAAGCGGAAGAATACTTACTATCTAAAGGTTTATCATCGAGTATTTTGTAATATCTAACGGGGGCAATCACTGAAGAACAGCTAATTGATCCGGCTATTGCCATAATCGCAGGATAGATAAAAATTGAATTTGTTTTTAGGGGGATTATTTTGTGTTTGTAGTCAATGTAGAAGGTGCTATTCACCGAGATGGAAAGTGGCTATTAATTCTTAGAAGTGAAAAGGAGGAACACGCTGGAGGCACTCTTTCACTCGTAGGCGGGAAATGTGAAGTTGAAGGAGTTTCATCAGATATTCTAGAAAGAACTTTGATCCGAGAGATTTTTGAGGAAGTAGGTTGCGAGGTTACAGGGCTTAAATATGTAAATAGTTCTTCCTTTGATACTGACTCAGGGATCCATGTAATTGATATCGTTTTTCTGTGTCATCACAAAACTGGAGAACCTTTCGCTAAAAGTACTGAAGAAGTTGATGATGTCATTTGGATGACGACCTTAGAAATTCTTGCCCTTCCGGAACTACCTGTATATCTAAAGGAGAATATTAAACTGGCGGACAAGATGCTATAAGATCATTTGTATGTTAATTGTTAGCAATGCATAAGAACATAGGAGGACTAACATGAAAATCAACAGAATGGATCATATCAGTATCAACGTAAACGACCTTTCAAAGGCTAAAGAGTTCTTTGTTGATTTAGGACTTGAGGTTAAAGCCGAATGGGAGATGGATGGAGAGCTGCTAGACACGGTCGTCGGCATGAAAGGTGTGAAAACGTCATGCGTAGGAATGGGATTACCGGACGGTCTCACATGGTTAGAGCTCGTCAAGTATCTTACACCGTCAGATGAAAAAGGTATTCAGCAAACCTTCCCCAACACATTAGGTATCCGGCATATTTGCTTTGCTGTTGAGGATCTTGAAACCATGGTTGCCCATCTGAAAAGAAAGGGTACGGAAACCTTTAGTGAGATCCAGCAATATGAAGAACGTTATAGACTGTGCTACGTACGTGGTCCGGAGGGGATTATTTTAGAGCTGGCGGAGGAAATCAAATAATAGAGGGATGTAGAAATGGAAAAGAGTATAGCACAATCGATGAAAATAAGTGCAGAGGCACTAGTTGAGACTGAAGATGTAAAGGACATTTTTCTTATAGAAAACGGAAAAGAAAAAAAGGTTGGTTCCACCACGGAGAAGGTAAAGTTTGTTCGTATCAACGGCCGGGAAGCAATTGAGAGAGTGCAAACATTGAATTCCGGCATTATAGGCAATAGAAAAAGTATCACTGTAATGGAAAAAGCAACGTGTAAACCTATTTCATTCACTGATTACGTAAATGGCAGTCAACTTGTAAAAGCCGAATATAGTGATGGAGAAGTACATATCGCAATTAAAGATAATGAAAAAACCATCAAGCTAAATGAATACTATGTTGACACATTTTCTGTGGAGCTTATATTGCGTGTGCTTCCTTTGAAGCCTGGTTTCTCCCTGCAAATGAATGGTTTCAATGCAATTCTTGAGTCAGAAGTTGATATTCACATTCAAGTAGTCGAGGAAGAGTATATCAAAAGAGGGTTTGAGGAATTTGTTGATGCTTGGAAGGTGAAAACGTATTTTGGAGAGATCTTTCAATACTATTGGATTGATCCAGTCAACAAGGAGCTGCTGAAACAGTCTTCTCAGATTGGAGATGGACTTATATTGGAATTCCGCAGAGAATGACGACAGAGGTGAATAAAAATGAAAAGAAAGCTCCAGCCAACACAAGACATATTAAAAGAATGGATAAAGGCATATGTACCAGATAAAGACCTCTTTTTCCTCCCAGAGACCAACCTTGCCAGTTTTAAAGAATATCTAAGTAATATCTTAGTGGTGCCCCACGAAGAGTTCAAAAACCATTCCACTTATAAACAGGTTCAACTTGCAAACAGCTATGAATATTGGAATCTATCAACGGAAGTTAAGTATGTACTGGTGACACCTCCAGGTTGGATGAATCATCTACCAGCTGAGAAGATAAACGAACTCTTTCAGATTCAAGTGGAAGTGAACAGGGGATTGATTCATCCGATCTCTGACTTCTCTGTAGACACATCATCCATTGGTAACAATGTTGTTGAAGTGAATGGAGAGAAGTATCTAGTCCTTCATAAAGCGATGTGGGAAGAACTCTCTTATGGTTATAAAGAAGAACTCATAACAGATATTGCCCAAGAATGGGGGGAATGGACTTGCTATGATGTTCCGACCAAAACGCCTCCACACTTAATTAAGTTTGCGAACACCTTCCCATCCACAGCAGGTAGTAATTGTTTATCGGCCACACTCTTCGCTATCACTAAACAGGAATGGATCATACATGAATGGGTCCATCCTCAAACGTTTCTTCAAAGCTTGGAAAATGAGGATTATCACTTAATCTCTTCTGAAGGTAGTAGAGCAGGTGATGTGCTTACATGGGAGAATTCAGACGGAATCATACAGCACGCCTCTTACTGCATAGACGGACATTTCTTCTTTAACAAAAGTGGACAGACCTTTTTTAATGCCTGGAGTATTGTGCATTTTGATGATCTTAAAGAAGATTGGGGTCACTATCATATGAAGATCTTCCGGAACCATTCATAGGGAGGAGCGTACCATGAATACATTCAAAGAACTGTCCTCAAGTTTTTTACTGATCATTAGCTGGTTTCTGTTTGCCATAAGTGCGTATCTCCTTTATTGGACGGTCATAATGCCTGAATATGTCATCATTCCGTTCCTTCTTTTTGTAGCTGCTGGTCTGCTGTGTTTTTACAGTTCAAGAAAGCTTGATGGTAGAAAGAAAGTTCATAATTAAATTTATATAAATCTTCTTGGATTCCAACGGTTAGGAAGGAAGTGAAGGGGAAAATGGAAGTATTTAAAAAGATCGTCAATCTCCTTAATCGATTGAAGCAAGTATTTTACTCCTATGATGATGAAGGTTTCTCGACTGCTGAAAAAGAATACATTGATCGTATCAAGAATGCCAATCCCTATGGCATTTTTGTCCTGATTTTTGGTGGGATCTCCTTCGCATTCGGACCCCAATATGTCATTTTCCCGATCATCACTTTGACGGTAGCCTTCTTTACAATCTGGACCTTTGATAAAGAAACAGAGGACAACCCGTGGACATTTCTTCTGGGGACCGTTCTATCTCTCACAGGATTGTATATGCATATGGTGGGAGCGGTTCATGTTCTCATTCTTTAAGGGGGGAAGGGGCGATGGAAATCATTAATCGCATTCAAGAAATTGTATCAATGGGACTTGCATTTGTTGTTTATCTTGCCATACCGGCGTTTATTATCATTAGAGCCATCCGAAAAAAGAAACTGCCCAACAATCAATACACTCCCCTGGACGATATCCTGGACGGGAAAGTGAGAGATCCTGAGGAAGAGAATGATGGCGCAAAGAATGGACTAAGAAATGAATGATATGGAATTTTATAGAAAATTAGAGGAGAAGGGAATACAGAAAGCGAACTACTTGATAGATCAGTATAAAGGAGAGAAGGATTTGAATAAATCATTCATTGAACAAGTGCATTATATTAGAATCCCCGTCAAGAATGTCGAGCAGTCAGCACATTGGTACAGAGATATGTTGGGTCTAGAGCTATTAAACGTTAACGAGGAACTGGCCGCCATTAAGGTAAATGAAGGACCGTTCTTACTGATCCTCATCCCAACAGAAGATGAAACGTTTGCCCATTTTACAGTGAATCAGGAACAGGAATTCAGCATTGGCTTTACAAGCCCGAAGCTGGGTGAATTTCATCAACACTTAACGGATCACGGGGTAAAGGTCGATGAGATAAAAGAAGATAGCGGTCATGCCTTTTTCAATTTTTACGATCCAGATGGCAATAAGCTGCAAGCCCACTGGTAAGATCAAGCCGATTTCCGAACGTAGCGGAAATCGGCTTTTTTTAATGGAATTTCAAAAATATGGTTGACTATTCAGTTGAACTGTATTATCTTGTTAGTAAGCTGAACTATATAGTTGAACTGAATAAAAGGGTGAGAACATGAAACATAAATTATTGCCATTATCAGAAACGATGCATTACATTTTATTAGCTCTCCGTGAGCCACTGCACGGTTATGCAGCCATGCAGAAAATCGAAGAAATGAGTAATGGGACCGTTGTGTTAGCGGCCGGTACATTATACGGTGCGATTGAGAACCTGAATAAACACGGTTGGATCGAACCTGTTGGACATTCAGGCAGGAGAAAGATTTACAGTATAACTTCAGAAGGAAGCGCCATTTTGAAAATGGAGCAAGAAAGGCTCCTGCACATTGTATCCTTGTATGAAGGAAGTGAAGCGATTGAAGAAGTTTAAATGGTTCATCAATATTGAAAAGGAAGAACGCTGGCTGAATGAACAGTTGCAAAAAGGCTATCGGTGCACGAACATCAGTGGACTGGGAGTCTACACCTTTGAAAAAACCGATAAGAGCTATGTGATGAGACTGGACTATCAGGATTATTTATCCAAGAAAAAGCTGGAGGAATATAGAGCGATCTATGAGGATTTCGGTTGGAGCTACCTGAAGGGGTACTGGCTGAGTGGGATACGGTATTGGCAGAAAGAAAGCGATGATCAAAATGAAATCTTCTCAGACCGAGAATCAAAGAGTCAATACTATAAACGGCTCATGGGCTATTCCTTTTGGTTTGGCATGATCTTTCTCATCTATTCGTTTGGCTATTACAAGGATCCGGAAATATATCATGAAGGTCTTTGGAATATGGAAAATGATTTGTTTTGGAAAGCGTTTCTCTTTGAAACGCCATTTGCCCTGTTGAAACTGTTTCCTGCTTTTATGGTGGTTTTATTGGCAGGGAGTTATTATAAGGCTTATCGGAAGTATACAGTGTTAAAAGAACAATAGATGGAACAGGGCTTATCCGGGGAGGATAAGCCCTTTTTATTGAAGTTTTCCTTGAGTAAGCTGTGCGATTTTGGAATAATTGGTAGTAAGTTACATAATTTCATCTTAACTTTTCTGTCACTCATTGTACCTTGTCGTTCCTAATTAGTGGGGGAATGAGATGGTAGTGATGAATAGAATACAAGAAGTACTAACGAGTGTGAAGGATCACTTCTTTGGGAGGACAAATAAGTATGTCAGATAAAAAGTATCATAGAGCTTTCGGTGTATATGGCATCTATATAGAAAATGGCAAACTCTTAGTAATACATAAAGGTGGGGGCCCTTATATTAATCGGTTTGACTTACCTGGAGGTAGTTTGGAAGAAGGTGAGAGTTTAGCTGAAGCGATGAGGAGAGAGTTTCTAGAAGAAACAGGCATAGAAATTGAAATTGGGGAACAAATCGGGGTTTGTGATTTCAAATTTCCCTCAGTGTGGAGAGATTTTACCAATGTTCATCATATTGCCGTCTATTATTCTGTAAGAAAAATCGGTGGGGAAATAAGCATACCGGAACAGTTTGAAGGACAAGATTCATTAGGAGCTGTGTGGGTATCCGAACATGAGGTAACTCCGGAAAACGCATCCCCTTTAGTGATAAAAGCTTTTGAGTGGTTAAAAACCAATGAGCTGGGGCTAAACGCAGAGGTTTATGAAGAGTGGGAAGTTTTGAAATGACGGGTTTTCATAATAAAAATACTGAAGCACTGTTAGAATTTTTAAATGAAAGACAAATCAAGAGCTGATTTGTTTTTCGTTATAGGGGGCAAACCAAACCAATGAACATTGAAGCCGTTTTCGTTGACCGTGATGGAACGATTGGTGGTACCGGACACTTTATTCATCCGAATGATTTCTCCCCATATTCTTTCAGTCTAGATGCATTGCAATTGTTAAAGGATCATTCTATTAAAACCTTTGCCTGTACGAATCAGCATAGAATTAGCAGAGGTGAAGCTACTTTCGATGATTTCTATAAGGAATTTCAATCATATGGATTCGATGATGCCTTTATTTGTCCTCATCGGTCAGGTGATGACTGCCATTGTCATAAGCCAAAACCGGGAATGCTTTTAGAAGCATCACAAAAATACAACCTGGATTTAACCAGAACCGTATTGATCGGAGACGTTGGTTCAACGGATATGTTGGCAGCTCATTCTGTTGGAACTATGAAGGTCTTAGTGCTTACGGGATGGGGACAAGGTTCTTTAAATCAATACAGGGACAGCTGGGCAGAAGTTGAAGCGGATTATGTAGCTGAAAACCTTTTAGATGCTGTGCAATGGGTCATAAGTAAGAGTAAAGAATAATATATGAATGCACATTAGGGGAGAATATCTGGTTGATCCCCTTTTCACCCTTCAGCGGGCAAACAGGAGTTGTTTGTAATTTGAGTTTCAAGATGATCTTTTTATACCTCTAATCGTTTATTGGATTGTACGTTGGCTTTATCCTGTTGGTTCCCCTTGCAGAAATCTACGACATCTCATACTTGTATGTTGTAAATGTAAAAGAGGAAGGCGTAGATGTTTTTTCAACAATAAACCTTTTCATTATAATGTTCCTATATGTATTGGGCTCTCATAAATTGATTTCTAGAATGAAAAGGAAAGCTTGAAAATCGTAATTTTTTAAACGTTGACGGAAGGGGAAAGATACTATGAATTCCGCCAAGCAAGATAAAAATCAGCGGCTTCGAATTGCGCAGAGTATATATAGAAAAAAGAAGCATAGAAATATTAAATATAAAGAAAGTAAATTGTGGTCAGCGGTTCTTATTATCTTTGTCATGCTGGCACTTTGTATACTTATTATTACTGAGTCGTACTATATTGATAGTGGTGGATCATTGCCTGGGTTTTTGAAGCGGATGGCTGAAGCATTCAACCTTATTGTCTGATAGATATCATGAACCCACATAACCAGATTGAAATTCTTTACCCCATTTCTACTCCCCTTAGTGTAGGTGTTTCCAGTAAATGAGAGAAAAAAGAATATCATCAATCAAAGGTTCACTACATCATTGATAATATAAGAAACCGAGTCTGAAATTAGATTAGACTCGATTTTTTTGTGTGAATTTTTAAGTTAGTTAGGCGATTTACCAAAGTATTTGGATGTGAGCTTGTAACTAGGGATGTTTCTTCCATTAAAGGGCCATTTAATGGAATAAAGGATTGTGTAAATTTGAATGTTTTGAAATAATTGGTATTAGGTGGAAGGTGCATACAAAAATAATTATTTCATAGTGAGTAAATAGTGGTAGGAGTCTTAGTTTTTCATTAAAACTATAAAATTATAAACGTATATAAAGGAGATTGTTATGAATATTAGAATTGCTACCTTAGATGATGTTAAATCAATAGCTAAAGTACATGTTGATAGTTGGAGGACAACATATAGAAAAACTTTTCCGGAAGCGTATTTAAAAAGCTTATCCTATAAGAAAAGGGAGCAACTTTGGGAAAAAGTAATACCTAAGGGTGGGGTCTATTTAGCAGAAAATGAACTTGGCGAAGTAATTGGTTTTGCTTCTGGGGGGCTTGAGAGAACAGAAAGCTATGATAAATATCAGGGGGAATTATATGCAATTTATATACTTGAAAATTATCAGAAACAAGGAACAGGAAAAGAATTGGTAAACACAATATTGCAATACCTAAAGAGAAAACAAATAAATTCAATGCTCGTTTGGGTAATTGAAAAAAATAACTCATGTATGTTTTATGAATCGCTTGGTGGAGGATTAATTGATAAAACTGAAGTAGAAATTGATGGTCGCAAATATATTGAAGTTGCTTATGGTTGGGATAACTTGAGTGCAGATTAATTTTCATGAAAACTGGAAATCGAAGGTAGGTGTGATTTATCCAGGTATGCCATTAAAGGGCATGTTTATGGAATAGGAGTATTACTACGATTATAGAGGATGTGTAAACATGACAGTTGTAGGTATTTTAGGAATGACCCATGATGAAGAAATGCAAAAGCAGTATGATTTTCCGTTGTCACGATTGGAAGAATTAATAGAAGAATTTAATCCTGATGTCATTTGTGGAGAGGTTCACCCTTTAAGCTGGGAGCTCTACTTAAATGAAGGTGAACCATTCGGTATCCTGGATGAGACGCAAAATGAGTATCCTCATTTGATCTTCCCTTTATGTCATGAAAAGGGTATTACGTTTGTTCCAGTGAATTGGTTTGAAGAGGATGTATTTGAGGGAGGTCCTTTTGATAAATATGACGCAGAAACGAGAAGTAGGTTAGAGCAGGAGTTAGAGAGTTGGAATGATAAAAAACTTTCAGCATGGAACGAAGGGGCGATCCCATTTAATTCATTCGAATACGATGCGATTACAAATGAAATGTATGATTGGTTACATTCAGTTAATCCTGACGTTCAAAATATTGTATGGAATACCCGACACTATATTATGGCGGCACGGGTGAAAAATGCTGCGAAGAAGTACCCGAATAAACGAATCCTTTGCATCCATGGAGCGGACCATAATTACTGGTATCATCAATCGCTAAAGGCGGAGGAAGGTATAGAGTTGGTATATCCTTTAAAATAAAACTATTCAACAAAGTGGGTAATACCTAGAGGTCAGCTAATTGATCGGGGCTATTGCCCTTATTCAATTAAAGGGCAGTATAGTTGAACAAGGATTGGTGTTAAAATAAGTTAAAAATGGATTGGTATGGGGGAGAGTAAATGTCAATAAATAAAGCAGTGGAAATTATAGAAGCTAACCAAGAAGAAGCCGATTTTATTGGTGAAATTGATGAACAAACAATAATTGATGCAGAAAATAAATTAAATGTGAAACTTCCTAAAAGTTATAGGGTGTTTTTAAAGAATTATGGTTTGGGAGATATTTTCGGACAAGAAATTTATGGTCTAGGGACAGATGAAACAGGAATTCCGAATATGATTTGGATTACCAAAGAATTAAGGGAATTAGATGGTTTGCCTAATAATCTAATTTGCTTTCATTTCGTGGATGATGGCGAGTATTTCTGCTTGGATTGTTCCAAAGTACAAAATAATAATGATGACAATGCACCCGTTGTTTCGTTTATCAGTGGACTTCCGCTAAAGGAACAATCATTTGAAATGATTGCAGAGAATTTTGGAGACTTTTTATCAGAGTTATTAAATAATTCTCTAGAAGATTAACTGCTGAGTTCTCCAAAGCTTTATTCAAAAGTGCTTTGCTTCAACAGGGAAGCAAGGCATTTTTCTTATCCAAGTAAAGGCGGCAATAACTAAAGATCAGTGAATTGATCCAGCTATTGTCCTTATTCAATTATCGGGCAGTTTAATTGAATGGAAACGATTTTTCTGTTTCTTTTTACCATATAATCTAATTGAGAGGAGGATAATATGAAGAAAATTTTCATTGTATTCTTTGTTTTAATGATTGGGGCTTGTTCCAATCATAAGGCTTATGAATTACCAATAAAAGAGTATCCTCAATCATTCCACCAAGAAGTCAGCAAGTTGCCAAAAGATATTCAAGATAAGACAAAAGTACCAACGGAGTTTCCTTTTGAGGTCGAGTTTTTTAGATTTTCGACTACGCCTGAAGTAAAGAATATTGTTTATACATCAGTAGAGTATGAACCTGTAGATAGTGAACTAAGTAATAAGTTAAATCTTAGTTTTACCACATATTATAATGACAAAGTGGAGTCGTCAAATAGTTATGAATCCATCAAGTTAAATAATGGGGAAAAAGCAATTCTGAAAAAAGATGAAGAGGAATTAAAAGTCTTAGAATGGACAGACAGTAATGGAGATGTCCAAGAATTGGCAGTAATGTTCAGTGATACCCAAATTACTAATGAAGACCTTAAAATGATGGCTGATTCATTGAATTCAATAAAATAAACGTTGTTCCCTTAAAGGGGGAAATAACTGAAAATTAGCTAATTGATCCGGCTATTGCACTTCTTCAATTATCGGAGCAGGTTAATTAAATACAACTCTGATGCAATTTGTGTAATTCATTATAAACAAAATAAAGAAGCACTCTAAGATTCGGCCTTTAACTTTATCAAGTACGAATAATCTTGTAATGAAGCCAGTTCCCAAAACTATGTTAGGATGATTAAATGAAAAATTTAATAATTATGGGATTTCTTTTTATTGGTTCACTGTTGTTAATGGGGTGCGGTAACCAATTTGAGGATCCAGAAGAAGTGACTTTATCTTTTCTTAAGGAAAACTTTGTATTAAGAAATTTTGAAGAAGCTCAAAAGTATACAGATGTGAAAAAAGAAACAAATATTAATGAGGCAAAAAAGATCAATAATGAACTTAGAAAGAATAACATGAATAAACTCACTGTCTTTTATTCAGAAAAAGATTCAACTAATGACAAGAAAGAATATCAGGTGTTTATTCCAGAATTCACGGAATCAATTGATTTCACTTTAGAACAAGAGAGTGGTGAGTGGAAAATCACTGACTACAAGACTAAAATCTTCATGGATCCTGAAGAAACTGTAGATTTTGTAAACTCAAAGGACTGGGAAGAAAAGTTTATTTATGGAAAAGAAAAGGAGTAAGAGCATAGATGCTTGTTTTTTACTTTTTTCCGTATCCCTTTACTATTTACTATTCCACCTCAACTATAGGATGCGTTTATTGCACAAGCAGCAGTCATTATTCAATTGAACGGGGCAGGATAGTTGAATAAATCGAAACTTAAATAATTCGGCTTCGTCTAATTAGTAAAGGGTTATTTTAAGAAAAAGGCAAGAGGTGGGATTTAATGAGTGTCTTGAGAGTAGGAATAAATATACTAATTCCTTTTCTAATACTATTCTTGGTTTTTGCTACTTGGATGGGTTATATCGCTGAAAATATTAGGGATTATTATAATTTTAAATGGGGTGCAATTTTACTACTGTTAGCAGGATATATTCTTCAATTATATAAGAAAACAATAGGGCTTATTCTTGTAGGGTTAAGTATTGTAAGTTGGTTCTTGTTTTAAACCAAGAGTAATTTTCTTCTATTAAAGGGGGTTTATCAGTAGCAAGGATAAGTGCCTTTTATTTTGTAAAAGGATTGATTCTCTAGGTGCATTTTGAAATGATTGGTAGGAATAAGCTAAAAAGGGAGAATCTATGTGAAAAAGATTGAAGCAGTGTTTATAGACCGAGATGGAACCATTGGTGGTGATGATATTGTCCATTATCCAGGGGAATTTGAACTTTTTTCTTATACAGCTACCGAAATGAATAGATTAAAAAATGATGGAATAAGGATTTTTTCTTTTACAAATCAGCCGGGAATCTCTAGAGGGTTAGCTAAAGCGAAAGACTTTGAAGAGGAGTTACTGGCATTTGGATTTGATGGTGTCTATTTGTGTCCACATGATCATAATGAGGGGTGCTCGTGTAGGAAACCCAATACGGGTATGCTAACTAAAGCGCAGAAAGATCATGAGTTACATCTTGAGAACTGTGTTGTGATAGGAGACCGTTGGAGTGATATGGTTGCCGCTGCAAGAGTCGGAAGCATAAATATCTTAGTTAGAACCGGAGCTGGTGAATCCACTCTTTCTGCACACTCCGATAAAATACAAGATGTAAAAGTAGATTACATAGCAAATAATCTTCTAGATGCAATAGATTGGTTGTATGAAGAAGATTTAATCAGGAGTAATACTTAGTCTTTATCCCTGATAACGGGGCATTAGCTAAAGATCAGGCAGCAGATCGCCGGATTTTTTCTTTCTTCCGTTATCGGGCAAGTTAGTTGAAGAGTAAAGAGAAAATATATTCAGTATGAGGTGGTTATAATTGGTGAGTTAACCCAAAAACAATTGACTGATTGCTTGAAATCTGAACTTAAAAAGCAGGGTTTTAATAATAGCAAAACAACTTGGCGGAAAACAACAGATGATTTGATATATGTCCTTAATATTCAGGGTTCACAGTGGAGTGAACGGGACTATTATATAAATGTAGGGGTGTATATAAAGGATCTTGGAGAAGAAGTAAATCCACCTGAATTTCGTTGTCATATTAGAAGTCGGATTGAGAAAGAGATAAACGTGTGTTCTTCAATTTGCGAAGAAGTTTGGTATTGGTTTGCAAAGTATGGTGACATTGAAAGGCTTAGAATACTTTGGAAAAGAAGTGAATTACCCATAATGGTTACTGTTGAAGCTCAGAATTATCTTAATGCAAGAAACCAATAAGAGCGCCAACCAAAACTCAGTTAAATGATTTGTGGCACATCTTTATTCCATAATAGGAAGCTTATCCGGAACAGGATGAGCTTCTTTTTTGTTTGAAGTTTTTCTTGAGTAAGCTCCTTGATTTTGAAATAATTGGTATTAAGTTATAGTCTACATGTTAATAAACTACTCACTGGATAGTTTATTAATGGACGAAAATAATTTATGGGGGAAGTATAAATGAAAACGAACCTTTTAAAGATACTTGAAATAATTAAACTGGGAGAAAAATTAAAATCTGAGATGAGGCACAGTTGGCTATCTAACGGTAGACAAGAAAGTGTAGCGGAGCATACCTGGAGGGTCACCTTAATGGCTATATTAATAGAACCATATTTAAAACAGAAGGTAGATACCTCCAAATTACTAAAAATGATTACTATCCACGATTTGGTTGAGGCAGAAGCCGGGGACATTCCTGCATTTCATACGATGGATAATCATGCAGTTAAGGAACAAAAAGCATCAAATGAGATTAAATCAATAGAAAGGATAAGGGATACTTTAGGAAATTCATTAGGGAACGATTTATATGATCTATGGTTCGAGTTTGAAAATAAAGAGACATACGAAGCAAAAGTGGCAAATGCTTTAGATAAATTAGAAGCGCAAATTCAACATAATGAAGCTGATTTATCAACATGGTTAGAAATTGAGCACAGTATGAGCTTTATGATGGGAAAGCATGTAGAGTTTGACCAAACTCTACAACTATTAAAGGATTTAATTGAAAGTGAAGCTGAAATGAAATTAAAAAAAGCTGGAATAGATACGGAAATCATTAAAGATACTGTCCTGACTATATAGTATTTTTTAGGACTCCTAACTAATTACACCTTGAGGGAATTATGTTTTCTATATTCAACAAACGGGCAGTTTTCTTAAATAATAGAAATAGAATGGAAGTGGGATTAAAAAATGAGGAAATCAGCAGTTGAAGCTGCAAAATGTTTTGTTATAGAAGAATTTCCAAATAGTGATTTTGCTATATTGGCTGGGAGTGCTTCCAGAGGAGAAGAAACGCCTTCTTCTGATTTAGATATAATTATCTTTGATGCAAATTCGGAAAGTTATAGAAAAAGTGTTGTTCTGTATGATTGGAGAATTGAAGCTTTTATCCATAACTATCAGTCTTATTTGATAGAATTCGAACGAGAAAAACAAAAAGGAAGACCTATTTTAGGTAATATGATTTCCGAAGGTAAAATTCTAAAAAATAATAACGAATATTTACAAGTCAAAGACAATGCTTTTCAACACGTATCAAGTGGACCCGTTCCCTTAACCGAAGAATATATAAAAGCATCAAGGTACTTCATTGGAGACTTATTAGATGATTTTATAGATGCGAAAAGCAATGAAGAAGCTCTGATAACGTTAAATAACCTTTCATTGGAAATTCCAAATTTTATTTTAAGGTTGAACAAACAATGGTCTGGAAGAGGGAAAGGATTAACTAGGGCTTTACGCTCTTTTGATGAAGGTATTTATGATGAATTTTTCAATTCTCTAAACAAGTTCTATATAGGTAACAATAAACAACCATTTGTCGATTTTGTAAATAGAGTTTACAAACCACTTGGAGGATTATTGTTTGAAGGTTTCTCCACTAAAAAGTAGCGTTAGTTATTTGCAGTATTCAACAATCGGGGGCAATAACTGAAGTTCAGAATCAATGATCCTGCTTTTGCCCTTCTTCAATTAAAGGGCAGGATAATGGAATAACTAATGTCTTTACCAAATGAATCTCTTTGAAAAAAACTTGGGGGATTAAAATGATAAAAAATTTAAAACCATTAAATATTATATTCGGCTATATAGTTGCTTTTATTGCTTTTGCGCAAGCATATAATAGTTGGATAGAGGGAAGAGAGTTGTCTTATTATATCTATATAATTGGAGGGTGTTTACTCCTAATCTTATACACCGCTTCTTTAATAATCATTATCAGGAATGAAAGGAAAAATAAGAATTTAAATCCTTCCTCTAATAATTAACCAATTTCATCTTCAATAAAAGGGCAGAATACAATAAAAAGAAGTGAAAGAACGGGGGATAAAATGACTGAGTTGACATTTTATAAGGATTACAAAAATGATGAGGAATTAAGAAATAGCTTTAATGAACTGGCCACTTTAGTTTTTGGTGTTAATTTTGAGGACTGGTATCAGAAGGGGTATTGGAAGAACCATTATATTCCCTTTTCTTATGTTGAAGGGAGTAAAGTTATAGCAAATGTTTCGGTTAACTTATTGGATTTTATAATAAATGGTGAGAAAAAGAGAGCTATACAAATAGGAACAGTTATGACACACCCTGAACATCGAAATCGAGGACTTTCTAAAAGTTTAATGAACAAGGTGCTAGAAGAATACGAAAATAAATATGATTTTATGTACTTGTTTGCTAATCAGAACGTGCTAGATTTTTATCCTAAATTCGGATTTAAATCGGTCAACGAATATCAATATTCAATGGAGTATGTAGCAGGTCAAACAGAAGAAAATGAAATCCGGAAATTAGACGGTAATAATGTTGAAGACCTTCATTTCATTTACAAGTTTGCATTAGAAAGGGTCCCAGTTTCGAACCGTTTCGGTACAGTCAACACTCAAGAACTTCTTATGTTTTATTGTATATATGTTTTTAACAATAATATTTACTACATTCAAGATGAAGAAGCAATTGTAATCTTTGAGCAAGAGGACAAGAAATTAGATGTTTTTGATATTGTAAGTAAAAAAGAGGTTAATATTAATAAAATTCTCTCAAAGATTTCTAATCAAAATACCAAACAAATTGTCTTCCATTTCACCCAAGATTATCGAGACGTTAATATTCAAGAAGATATTTTTAAAGGGGACGATGTGTTATTTGTAAAAACTAGTGGAAATAATGAATTTCCATCACAAGTTAAACATCCTCTTACCTCTCAAGCCTAAATGATGGTTGTAAGTGGTTTTTTACTTAAAGTAACGGGGGCGTTTGCTGAACAGGCAGCCGCCCCTTTGTTTAAGTAATGGGCCGGTTAACGGAATAAGCGAAACTAAAAATTCTAGGTCATCGTCAAATTAATTAAGAAGAAACTGGTGCAGTTTAGAGAGGGGGTAGTTTATAATGAAATTCTTAAAATTAGTTGCATATTGTGTAACGGCACTCTTTTTATTCACAGGATGCCAATCAAGTGATAATGCTGAAATAAAAGTAAAAATGAAGAATAATGAACAATTGAAAGAAATTGCCGATACTTACACTTACGAGGATTATAAAAGGGTGCTTGAAGAGGCTGTGGCTGGAGCAGATAAGTTTGAGAAAGATGGGAAATTAAACAAATGGATAATAAGGACTCTAGCCCAAGAAAAATTAAACTATGAAACCGATTTAACAGATGACGAAGTTTTAAAATTAGCAGAAAAATCTCTGGAAGAAGATAAAGTGTGGAAGTCACTTGCAGAAGATAAATACGACGTTACTGTTACTGAAGATGAAGTAGATGAGTATATCAAGGAAGGTCCTGATACTTCTGATTTACCCCAAATGCAAGCATATGCTGATGCTTTAGGCTTATCTCTAGAAGAACTTAACCACAACTTTGACAGGGACATTTATGAAAAGAATGTTATGTGGTTAAAACTCAAACCAGAGCTAGAAAAGAAATACGGCATCACAGATAATAATAAACAAGTTGAAAAATATGAAGAGGAAGTTGAAAAACAATTTTAGTACCCCTTGTTCCACTAAAGGGGGCAATAACTGAAGATCAGCTAATTGATCACCGTCGATTGCCCTTCTTCAATTAAGGGGGAGTTTTACTAAAGACCTAGCTGATAATCTCCGCATATAGATTTCTCAACAATAACAAACTTATTTCTCTTATACCGGCGTAATAATGCTACGGGACCCGGCCACATGGTTCATTCAGATGCATTTTTTTGAAAATTAGGAAATCAACTCTTGTTACTACATGGGATTTCGTGTTAAAATACATTAATTTGTGTATCGTGCGATGAATTGCACGACCATACATATTAGGATTTTCACCAGAAATAAATAAAAAAGTAGTAGATTGGGAGATGTTTCGATGGAATTCAGAGGATCTAGTGTTTATGATCAAACGGATTTTTTTTCAAATTATATGAAAAGAAGAAATAGACAAGACAGTCCAAACAATGCCATTGAAGGTCCTATTATGTATGAATTAATGGGAAACATTCAAAATAATAGTATCTTAGATTTAGGGTGTGGTGATGCCTCGTTCGGAAAAGAACTCATTCATAAAGGGGCAAAACACTATACAGGAGTAGAAGGTTCAAAACAAATGGTAGAAGCGGCTCGGTCTAACTTACTTGAACAAAACGGAACAATATACAACGAAACAATGGAATCGTATGATTATCCGAAAGAGACATTTGATCTAGTAACATCTCGATTCGCTATCCATTACGTTTCTGACATTAACCCCCTGTTCCAAAATGTTAGCAAAACGCTTAAAGAAGGCGGCAGATTTGTTTTTAGTATCCAGCATCCCCTTACCACTTCGTCATTTGCGAGTAAGCAATCCGGAGATAAACGTGGTAATTGGATTGTCGATGATTATTTCCATGCTGGTGAAAGAAAAGAGCCCTGGATTGATCAAGTAGTGGTTAAGTATCACCGGACCATTGAACAATATTTTCTGGCACTTCGACAAGCTGGTTTTACCATATTGGATTTGCGTGAAGGTACACCTAAACGTGAACATTTTAGTAGCGAAGAAGAATTTGTTAGAAGGCAACGGATTCCAGTCGTACTGGCTTTTTCTTGTGTGAAGTAAGTGAATTTTAAAGATCATTTTTAGTATAAGTTGGCTTATCCAGAATAGGGTAAGCTTTTTAAATAGCAGAGGTGAATCTCATGAATATTAAAGGAATTAATCATTTTCTCTTCTCTGTTTCAGACCTGGAACGCTCCATCCGTTTTTACCAGCAAGTGTTCAATGCAAAGTTACTCGTAAAAGGGAAAACAACAGCCTACTTTGATCTTCATGGCTATTGGCTTGCCTTGAATGAGGAAAAGGATATCCCTAGGAATGAAATCTCACAATCTTATACTCACATAGCCTTTTCGATTGAAGAAGAAGATTTTGAGCAGGCGTATAAAGAGTTAACGGATTTGAAGGTAAACATTCTGCCAGGTCGAAAGCGAGACAGTCGTGATAAGAAATCAATTTATTTCACAGATCCCGATGGTCACACATTTGAGTTTCATAGTGGCACGTTGCAAGATCGAATCGATTATTATAAGGAAGCTAAGCCTTATATGGAATTTTATGAATAGGGGGGAAGCTATGCCGCTGATTAAACACGACTTGATCCTTGATCACAAAGACAATCCAATTTTCACACCAGTAGTTGACCACGTAAAATCAACTTTTAATAATGTCATCTGTTCAGGAGCCTCCACTCTTATCATTCATCAAGATTCCATTGCGTTAGAGCGGTACATAGGGAAGCAGTCAGGGAAAGAAGACGCTAGAACGGTTCAGGCTGATACCCAGTTTCATGTGGCTTCAGTTAGGAAAAGTTACATCGGTTTTGCGGTTTCGTATGCATTGTACTATGGCTGCATAAACAGCATAGATGATCCGGTTTTATCCTATTTGCCTGAACTTGCTGAGAACGTCTGGAAAGGTACAACGATAAGACATTTACTTACTCATACACATGGATTAACTCAAGAAGCAAGTAAAGACATTCGGGAGTTTACTTCAGGCTCAAGCTGGTCTTATAAACAAATTGGGATCGAGGCACTGACTCAGATTATTAAACGGACAACAGGTAAGTCAGTTGCAGATATCCTTCATGAGAGTGTCTTTACTCCCTTAGGCTTCACCGAATCGGATTGGTATTCACAGAAACACGAAAAGCTTGTAGATGTGGTGTTGCGATATGAAGGGGATGAAGACTGGAAGACGAGTGAAAGCACTGAAGGAGACAAAATGAATATGTATGTCTCGACCAGGGAGCTAGCTTACTGGGGGTATTTCCATTTGAAGAAAGGAAAAGTGAATGGAAAGCAAATGGTTCCGAGAGAAATAATAGAGGTAGCTACTTCTCTCCAAACTCCATCCACCCTTCATAAAGACTTACCTCAAAATGGCTTCTTGTGGTTTGTCAAAGATTTACCCGCCAAAAAGACAGAGATTGGTGATCAAGTCCCTAAAGGCTCCTACCAAATACTTGGGTTTACCAATGTAACTCTATTAGTAATTCCTGAAGAGGACATTGTGGCAGTTCGGATGTTTAATAGCTTTGGGTCTCCAGATGGCTATGATTACTTATCCGACGTAAGGTCGTTTGGGGATACGGTTATAGCTTGTGTAAAGAATGAATCCGAAGTGAAAAAATAAGAGAGAGAAAATAAAGAGTTGGCGAGCCAGCTCTATTAATTACCCTCATTATCCAAATAGGAAACAGCAGTCTGAAATGCCTTTATCCTTCTCTCAATATAAGTCCGCTGCCCACTCCCTGGCTTTGTTTTCTCAAGAAAGGAAGGAAGCATCAACAGCAATCCCTTCAGCACCTCTTTTGCCATTAATAACTCATCTTTGCTGACAACCAACTCCTTGTCTTCCCATCGTGCATGGAGAACATCTTCGCCAATCCTTGCTGCTTTCAATCGTTTCTCAAGCAAGTTCGTCTGCTGTGTGCCTGGTTTCATACGAGCAAGGGCATTTTCCGATTTACGAATGATCGAACGAAACGCTTCAATCAATTGCTGCTGTTCTTCTGGTGTGACTTGTTCCATGACCATCACCTCATTTCTCTAAAATTGAACTATATGTAGTGTACCAAAAATCAATTCCCAACACTGACTTTTGATATAATGACGACAAAACCTTATAGAGGAGTGTGACCGATGGAACAGAACGTCTTTGAAGAAATGGCGAAGCGATACGATACAGAAGAACGAAAGGAACTTGCTCAGATTGTCGTGGAGGAAGTGAAAAAAGAACTGCAGGACAGTCAAACGAAATCCTTGATTGATTATGGGAGCGGTACAGGGCTCGTTAGTTTAGAACTGACAGATCTGGTCGCTTCGACATTGTTAATCGATTCATCGGAGCAAATGCTGGAAGTGGCAAAAGCAAAGATCACTCAGAGAGAAATTACCAACGCTGATGTCCTTCATTCCGACTTTACACAGGGTACGCCTGACGTGAAAGCGGACATTGTCCTCATGTCGCTCGTTCTTCTCCACATCCCAGATACCCGAAAGATTTTACAAGAAATGTTCTCGATCCTACATGACGGCGGCAAACTTATCATCGTCGACTTTGACAAAAACGAAGAAATCAGCCACCCCAAGGTACATAACGGATTTGCTCATGAAGAGTTAAAAGAAACACTCTCTGACGTCGGATTTACTTCTACCGGGATTAAGACATTTCATCATGGAAAGCGTGTGTTCATGAAGAAGGATGCTTCAATGTTTATTACGAGCAGTATGAAGTGAAGAAACAGTTATGCTAAAAGAAACCGAGTCTTAAGTCATGACTCGGTTTTTTAGTTCTGTGACTGGAAATCTATTTGTTCATCAAAGGGATTTTGGAAAGATTGAAGAATAAGTAAAACAGGGATGTCATTTATTTTGGAGGCTCAATATGAAGATAAGACCTGTAAAAAAAGAAGAATATCGTTTCATTGAAGACTTTGTCTATGAGATATTCAGGAACACCACTTTTTCAGATGGAGTCATTGAAAAAGCCTTGGTAAGGGAGATCCGGGAAAAAGCCTATTATATTCCGCAGCTTGATCTGATCGTGGAGGAAGAAGGGAAAATCATCGGTCACTTTATTCTTTCAAAGCTCCCCATTAGTCATAAGAATGAACAAGAAATCTTGATGTTATCCCCTGTATCTGTCGCCATGAATAAACAACAACAGGGCGTTGGCACGTTTATGTTAGAGGAGGGAATCACTTTAGCGGCTGAAATGGGGTTCAAAGGAATCATTGTTGAAGGAGCTCCCCGGTACTATCACCGTTTTGGATTTATGACATCTACTGCATTCGGAGTCTACGCGTCGGAGAAAAACCTCCCACCTTCTGAAGAGAATTTAATGGCCATGGAATTGAGTGAAAAGGGGCTCGAGAATATCTCAGGTGAAGTGGATTATTCAATTTATCGTGCGTTGAGACATTAATATTGACTACTCCAAAGGAAAAGGGCTATACATTCCCTTCCCTTTTCCATTGGAAACGAATTATTTTTCAGGAAAATTCACTATTAATTAGTTGGATGAAATATTCTCTCTCAGTTGGACTGTTTCACGCTAAGTACGGTGATCGTCACCAGGATGACCGCCATTCCCACCATTTGAATGAGGTTCAAGTGATCCCCGATTACCAGAACACCAAATAATGAAGCTGTCACCGGCTCTATCATAGCGACCATCGAAGCATTTGCCGGAGTAGTCCTTCGAATTCCAATCACATACACTAAAAAGGACATTCCAGCACCCAGAATCCCTAATAGTAAAAACAGCCCTAAATCCTTAGACGCCAGTACAGCTGTTGATTCCCCTTTGTCCGTAAAGAAAAAAAGGATGAGACAAAATGAAAAGAAAGCAATGGTTAACGTGGTAGGTGGTTTTCCATGAGAAGATGCATTTTTAAACCCGAATATAAATAAAGCATAGGAAAGGCCAGCAGCAAGCCCGGCTGCCACTCCTAACAAACTCACTGAAATCGATTCAATATGATAGGCACCTGTAAGCAGGATAATCCCGAAAAGAACACCGGTAATGCAACCCCATTTAAACCAAGTAGAATGTTCCATTCGTAATAAAAAGGAGATTAATAGGACGAATACAGGTGCGGTATACATTAAAGTAGCGGCAATGGCAATACTCGAGGCTTGGATACTTAGAAAATAAAAGGTGAAGTTACCAGCAACGCCCACACCCGCTAAAAGAGACCATATCCAATTACGGGGAGAGATCCCTCGATTTTGTCTAAAACGAAGGAGAAACCATATGAAAAACCAGATAAACCCAACGACCCCTCGGTAGAGTGAAATCACTATTGGATCCCAGCCCTTATTCATTAAAATATCGGCAATTCCCCCACTAATGCCCCAACATATAGCGGCAACAATAACTAATCCTAACCCTATGAACTTCATCGTGTGCCTCCTAAAGGTGATATTTGGTACGAAAAACTTGAGCAAGATTCATAAAGTTGTTAACGGTGATTCCTTTAATCTACCTTGCCTAAACATAAGAAAGGATGATTTTTCAAAAATGGGAAAAAAGGAACAAAAAGTAAAGGGGTGAGGGGGATCGTGATGAGAAGACTATTGTTTTTGGTACTGGTCCTATCTGTTATGGGTGCTTGTAGCCAACAAGAAACAAAAGAAAACCCGACTGAAATGAAGAAATTTACGTTGAAAGAAGTAGAAACTGTCATAACGGAGCAAGGAATTAAATTAGATTACGAGACTGATCTGCCAAGCGAGAACGTCTTTATACAAGAATTAAACGGAATGACTCCCGAAGTATATAAAGTAAAAAGTCATACATTATCGGTTTATGTTTTTTCTTCTGCGAGTGATAGAGAAAAAGGATTACAAAGGTTTGACGAGAAAACAGCAACAGCGGAAGTAGTGGAACATCAAGCATATGAACTGAATAACATTCTGGTGTTTTATGTAAGTGATGATGAAGATATGCAGAATAGATTGTTTGAGGCATTAGAGAAATTGGATGCTCCGGAGTGAAATTACCCTGTTGCTTTCTTTGATGGAAAATGAAATGGTATTTTTAATAAGAAAAGTGAGGATTCATATGACACAATTAACATTCCATGAGTTACAGAGCTACCTGGCACTAAAATACAAAGAAGGTCGCAATTCGTCTGCTTTGTTTATGAAGCTAGTAGAAGAAATTGGCGAGGTTGCTGAAGTACTGAACCAGTTAGAAGGCAGAAAAGAAAATACAGGGAATCCTTCCTTGGAAAAAGAGTTAGTGGATGTTATTCACTACGCAGTCGCCATTGCGAGTATAAATGAGATTGATTTAACATCGGCCATACTGAAAAAGGATAAACAAGCTGCTATGAAATATAATCAATCTCCAAACTTAGAAGAATATTTAGTCGTACATAATAAAGAGGATCAAATAAAAGATAGTTTTGCAGAATAAGAAGTAAAGAAGGGGGTTTCTATGGAAATTATTTTTATCAGGCATGGACAAGGAGAACACACAGTGGATTTACCAGGGAGTTTGCAAATTCAAGATCCTTCTTTAACCCAAGAGGGAGTGAATCAAGCTGAAACACTTCAATCCCGGTTCACACTAACGGAAAGAGATCTTGTTGTCATCAGTCCAGTCAGAAGAACGTTAGAAACGGCAAAGATTTTAACGAAAGATATAAGCTGTAGAAAGATCGTGAGCCCTTTCGTATCTCCAAGAATGTTTCCGCAAAAGTGTGAGTGGAAAACCCTTCCCTGCGATAGGATGTTAGATAAGGAAATAATAAAAAAAGAGTTTCCAAGCTTTACGATTGATGAGGCACTTTCAGAAGAGCTATGGACATCTGGTATCAATACAATGCCGGAGCAAGAATTTAGTAGAGTAGCAGAAACGTTTCTAACATGGTGCAAAAGCCAAGGTGTTGAACATATATACATAGTTTCACATGATGGGACAATCAATTCGTATAGGGAGTTTATGGGAGGCGAAAAACTGACGAGAAAAGACTTTTTAACAGATGCTGGGTGGATGATGCAAAGTTACTAATCTATAGAAAAACCAGCTCATTTAGAATGTGCTGGTTTCCCATATCATTGTTAGTCCTCTATTTCCCACTCTGGATTCCATACAACTTCCCATAGATGACCGTCTAAATCGAGGAAGTGACCAGAATATCCTCCCCAGAATGTATCCTTGGCCGGATCTGTGATTTTTGCCCCGGCTGTTTCTGCTTCCAGCATCACCTGATCCACTTCTGCTTTACTGCTAACATTGTGACCGATTGTGAATTCAGAGGGGCTTCTGGGGGAGAGGGGGACATTCGCTTCTTTCGCTAGGCTTTTTCGTTCCCAGATGGCTAGCTTCAATCCATTTTTTAAATCGAAGAAAGCAACGGCACCATTCTCAAATTCCTGCCCTATGATCCCTTCAGTTGGGAGGTGCAGACCGTTTTGATAAAATTCCAGTGATCTTTCCAGGTCATCTACTCCGAGGGTCAGTACGGTGATTCTTGGTTTCATTGATCGTTCCTCCTTTGTTGATGACTTATTATAGTCTTATGTCGGTTTGGAGATCAGTTTGAGCTTGAGAGCTGATCGATAGACGGAAGAACTCCGCCTATTTACTCCAATTGTTCCAATGATAGGAGATTTTCCTATGCATAAGCGGAAAACCTCCGCTTATTTAACCCAACAACATGCTACATTTTAAATGTAACCGGAAAATCTCCGCTTATTAAGTATTCCTAAGATTATGAAACTACACGGGTTCTTCTTTTCTACATGATGCCAAAAGCTCTATTCAACTTTACGGCTGACTCGGAACTTTAATTGCTTTGATCATTTGTCGTATGGATCCGAGATGGTAGGCGGAGTGTGCGATCGCTCCAAGCATTCCCGTAATTTTCTGTTCATCTAAGGAGTCAAGTGAATCAATCGTTGTAAGGAGTGAGGTGTATTCTTGTTGAAGGTCAGAGGTGAATTGTGTCCATGTGTTGGTGTCTACGCTCGTGATTTTCCAGGATGCTTCCCAGTCCTTGTCGGGTTCTTCTCCATTCAAATAGGACCTAGCGACCCACACATAATAGCGGGTATGATCGGTTTGGGCGGCGATGGTCGTGCCGTTGACCGGTATCGAAGCGTCTTCTGCCGATAATCCTTCTAGCGTCCCAAATAAACCACTTCCAGGCTTCGATTCTGTGTACCAGCTTCCGTTTCCTTCAGGCCCTTCAAATGTTTCCTTCAACAAGGTCTTAACAGCTGCCAACATTAAATTCCCCATCATAGTACCTCCTGAAATTGTATTTAACCATCTAAAACAGTTTAGCTGGTTATAAGTTTACTCCGGTTGTTTCTAACTGTCAATATGTATTATGATGGTTAGAGTAAAGGAGTCATGATTATGTCAGAAACAAACCCTTATATGATGGTCGGAGAACGACTATGTATGGATTTCATCAATACCGTCAGCTGGCGGGAAAGTACGGAGAAAAGGCGGGACTGGTTTACGAGTTACACCAAATTGGTCGACTGGTCCCTACATGCTGAAGTGTTGACAATTCAACAGGCACAAGATCTTCTTAGTGAAGCAGAGGAAAACCCCTCAAAAGCAGAAGATGTCCTGAAGCAGGCGATCGAACTGCGTGAAGTCATGTATCGAATGTTCAAAAGCATTTCAAAGAAAACCCCGCCCCCCGAGCAGGATCTGGCATGCTTCAATGAATCCATGAGCCACTTCTATCGTTCATTGCAAGTCATACACGAGAACGGCGAATATACTTTGAAGTTCAAACAAACAGATAATCCCCTGGACACCATGCTGCCACCCATTCTACAATCAGCTGTCGATTTACTCACTTCAAAAAATGAGTTGGAGAGGGTCAAACAGTGTGAGGGAGACCCTTGCGGATGGTTATTTTTCGATACGAGCCGGAATAAAAGTCGCCGATGGTGTTCCATGGCAGATTGTGGGAACCGTGCGAAGGTGCGGAGGTTTTATGAGAAAGGGAAGTGACGATACTCGGTCACTTTCCTCATTATCTAGTCATCAACCAAATAGGATAAGTATGTCAGAAAGATTGACGTACTTTTTTTCAATAGGGAGTTCAAAAATCGAAGGGACGAATGCAATTGAAACGACTATGGGTCATAATGGTCATCCTTCTCTTGGCAGGGTGTAATGCCGCTGAACAAGGAGAGAAATCTTCTAATGAAGTAGAAAAACCTCCTTCAACAGAAACAAAGACAATTGGAAATCTTAAAGAGGGTTACACTTTCGAAGAGTTCATGGAAGATCATGAGGTCTCGTTGAAGGGGACTGACATTCCTTACAGGGTGGAAGAAGAGTTTACAGATCAATCAATTGCACTTGAAGGAAAGGCACAGCTCGGCAGGTATTATAATTATGGCTTCAATGAGCTAGAAGGCAGTCACTTTGTCATCAAGGTGACGAAAAAAGATGAGTTGGATTGGTATGTTTATTTACCAAGGGAAGGGTACCCGGATCTGTTTAAGGCGTTAAAGAAAGGACCGGTGGATGTGTACGCGATCGTTTCCATCCCGAAAGAGTATTTCGAAACGGGGCAGGGTCACCTTTCAATCGTTGAGGAGATCTTATATAAACAAAGCGGTGTAGAAGAAGAGCCGCTGGATGATGAACTGGCTGACTATATGAAGGAGCACTCCGTTGAGCTTACAGCAAGGGATATTCTGTACGACTTAAAGGGGATGTCAGATCGGCCATTTGCCCTCAGTGGGAACGCGCAGCTCGTGACCTATGCTTATGCCAGTGCATACAAGGACTTGGAGCCGACCCATTTCGTATTAAGTGTGCGGGACACCGTAAACAGTGAGGAGCAGCTTTGGAGGATCGTCTTCGACCGGGTGAAGTACAAGGAATTATATGAACAGGCGCTTGGGGGAATGGTCCATGTCAATGTCACCGCGATGGTGGAGGATGATCGTTTTACCGAATATTCCGGAACAAATGCTATGGGTCAGGATGTGGAGTTTGAACCGCTGGAACGCTATGCTGATACGTCGATGGAGGGGCAGGTCTATATGGAGGAAAACGGATTATCAGTCATCGGAAGGGAAGTATTGTATGATCCGATTTCCTATATCGAGGTACCTTTCTTTGTAGAAGGAACGGCCGAGATGGACCCTTATGCCACTGCCAGCGGAGAGTATGAAAATCTGCAGGACACCCATTTTCGGATAGATATCGTCGAAGATCCTTACGGTGAACAGTATGTCGATTATCCCCGTGCGCTGGAAGGGTGGTCGCTCTATCTTGACCGGCAGAAATATCGCCATATCTATGAGAAACTCAGCCAGGAAAAGTACCTTGATGTCATGGTAACTGCACGCATTCCCCGGGACAGATATAAGATGGGGCAAGGCGGGACGGCGTTGGTTGACAATGTGGTTATCAAGTAGTTTCTTTCCATTTTAAATTACCAGACAGGTTAAATTTACAAAAGTATTCAATTATACCTATGATGAGAATTGTTTCGCATTAGTAGTAAAGGGAAATATCACTGGAGCGTGAACCGATGCCCCCAATAAAAAAAGCATACGCCTACGTCACTAGAGTAAGAGATAGAAGGCTGCAAGTATTGGTATTTCAACACAAGGATATTCCTGAGGCAGGTATCCAGATACCAAAAGGGACAGTAAAAGAAGAGGAAGACACGTATAACGCAGTAATAAGAGAAGTTAGAGAGGAAACTGGAATACAAAAATTCGAAGTGCAAAAATTGATAGCAGCCGACTATTGGGAAAATGATGACGGTGCTATGCATAATAGGTATTTTTATAAGATCGTTTGTCATGAAATGGCTGACGAGTGGGAGTACAACCCAACAGGTGGAGGAGAAGAAGAAGGACTTACCTTTCAATTTTTTTGGATCTCATCCGAAGAAGAATTTGAACTAATAAGAGGTCACTCTGACTATTTGAAGCTGGTTTTTGATGAATAAGAAGAGAATCATATTATTGCAGAGGGCTTATCCAAAACAGGGTAAGTCCTTTTTTATATTTTAGAAAAAAAGGGGTTATTAGGGAAGAGGTATGAGGAATTGAGGTTCTTTTTTCTGAAAATTCAAATCCGTAATTGCTAAAAAAAACCAGTTTGTTATAATTGAATATGAATGGAATTTGATTTGTGAAGGAGGTTGTAAATCGTGCACTCAATGAACTTCATACCAGAACCATTACATGTACGATGTCCAAACCTTCTTATCGCATATAGTTAGTTAATCCTGAGATTTCTTAATCTTATTAGTATGTGGGGACTATCGTTTGTTGATAGTCTCTTTTTTTTATCAGAAGAGAGCAATTGATTCATGAGGAGGAAAAATAGATGGTGGATTTTCGATCAACCGAGTTTGTAATGGAAGAACATGAACTGAAAAAGTACTTACAAGAATATAAGAATGGACAAAAGCCGTGGGACGTAAAAAATCATGTTGGTCTTGTAAAGTCCATGATGAATTTCATCGGATCTACGGATAGTGAGCTTAGGGACAAATTGATTTACAGCACCTTTTTTCACTTAGCCATAGACAACCAGTTGGAGCATGATTTATTGAGTGATCTGCTGGATTACAGTTTAAGTGATGACATGTTATTCAAAGGGATTGGCGAAAACGGTACGGATACCGTGTTTACAAGGGCGTTTAGTTCACTTGTCATCGCCGTTATTTTATACAAGGATAATAAGGATGATTTTCTCTCCAGGGACGCTGTCTATAAAACAAAAGATCACTTAATCAACTACATCAACTCTGAAAAGGACCTGAGGGGCTTTGTCCCCGTGAAAGGCTGGGCACATAGTATAGCCCACGTGGCAGACGCGTTTGACGAATTGATACTCAATAAAAAAATGGAGCAGAAAGATCTTTTTGACATGTTACCTCCACTTTGGGAGAAGATCCTTGTATCTGAAAGTGTCTATGTTCATTCTGAAGACGAAAGAATGATCACACCGATCCTTGCCATGTTAGAAAAGGGATTGGACATAGTGGAAATAGAACACTTACTAAAAGGAATACCAGCCGAACTGAAACGTCGGAAAGAACATGTAAAGGAAGAAAATTATTGGTTTTTAGAAGCGAACTGTAAAACATTTTTAAAAAGCTTTTATGTAAAGATAAGTTCCCGTGAAGAGTTGATTTCTCTTCGTCGGGATATTGAGTTGTGTTTATCTGAATTATAGAGGAGGAAAGGGATGAAAAAGAATAAAATAGTCCGAGCATTCGTTGACCCCGAACACAAAGTAGAAGAGGGATATGAAGACATTCTAGAATTATCACGGGTGTGTAAGTATTCGAACTGCACACATATAACCGAGGAAGACTGCGCGGTTCAAAAAGCCATCCATGAAGGCACTCTTTCAGAAGAAAGATTTAACGCCTTTTATAAAGATAAAAACGAAGCAGAATATGTTTCCAAACAAAAGAATAAAACCAAGGCCATCGAGTATATGAAGCAAAGGGATCTATTTAAAAGATCTTAAATCGAAGTTGCCTTAAAATAAAGGGGTCAAAAATATGAATAAGCATGAACCTATCGAAATAGAAGGCGGATTAAGGTTGGTTTATCAAGAACCGAAGGAGTACACCCACTATTATTCCATTTACCATGGACAGAAATATGCAGATTCCTATTTTAGAAGGTCCTCAGATACGTTAGTGGAAGTGGCAACCATTTTTGACTGCGGATATTTCATCATGGAAGGCGAAACGATCATTGGTGGTGTACTTCTGAAACCTCATTTCATCTCGGATTTATTTGTAGTACCGCCCTATAAGGACTACGAAGGGTTGGCCAGCAAGCTATTAAACTATGTAAAAAAGATATCTGCGATTGAAGAAAACATTATTGTAAGAGAAGTGGTAGAAGAACATGTGGCAACGTATGAACAACTTGGATGCACGATTCAGGAAGTGAATGTATGGATGATTCGTCCGACGGAGCCAATGAAGACCACTCTTCCTGAAGGGTATAGTTCGAGGGCTGTAACAAGTGAAGATGCGGAGGATATCGCATGTTTACTTATGAAATCCTATAGTGCCAATCCGGCGTATAAGCAAATCGGCACGAAAGAAGATTATCTCCTTCACGTAAATGAATTTAACGATGTACACAAACGCAATAAGATTATGGATGAGTGTTCAAGAGTTGTGATCGATGCTCACTCGAACAACATTGTGGGTGTCTGTCTGCACATGGAATTTGAAGAATATCCACTTATCATGAGTTTAGTCGTGGATCCTGATCATCAGAAGAGGGGACTAGGACGTTACTTGTTAACCCACTCAATTAATCGGTCGAGTGCAGGATACCCGGCCACACGCTTATCTGTGATTGAGGATAATGCAGCGATAAAGCTTTATGAAGACCTTGGATTTCTTAGAAGTAAAACGATCAGTGATATGTATTTAGCATGAAAAAGGGAGTAGAAGCTATGATGAAGAAGCCAGAAACAAACGAATATCCCCCATATTATAAAGAGTATGTAAACAATGTACGAGATGGAGAACTGCTCCAGATACTCGAAGATCAACAAAAGGAGACCAAGAAACTGTTGATGGACTTAAGTGAGGAAAAGGCAGAATACCAGTATGCTCCAGGAAAATGGACCATCAAGGAAGTCATCGGCCACATAACCGACACGGAGCGAATCATGTGCTACCGCCTTCTCAGTATTGCCAGGGGAGAAAAGGGAATGCTGCCTGGATATCATGATGATGAGTATGTGAGGAGAGGGAATTTCAATCGGTTCTCACTATCCGACCTTCTCCATCATCAAGCCATCGTCCGCCAACACACCCTTCTTCTTCTAAGCAGCATGGATGAAGAAGCGTTGCGCCAGCGTGGGAACGCAAACGGCTCCGAAGTGACGGCACGTGCGATTGCCTACATTATTGCAGGGCATGAAATTCACCATCGAAGGTTGATCAAGGAGCGGTACTTGAATGACACTGTGACAAATAATAATAGTCAGTAGAAAGGATGAAGCCGGATGATTTCAGAGCTTGTTCCGACTGGATTTTATAAATGCAAGAAATTATTAGAGCACGATGGACCCTTGGAATCTAAAGCTGCCATTGAAGGTACGCAATCCGACCGCATATTTGTGGATGACCCTATGTCTCCTGCCTCTGGATTTATATGGCTGGGAAGTAATAATGGTTTTATCTTTATTGGAAACGAAGAAAACGCAGGATTTAATAGCCAGCTAAACCATCACTTCAATACAGTCATCAAACCAGACGCCAACAGAATGGGTTTAACAAGTTTTGAAGCGATAGGTGATCATCCAAAGTGGAATAAGACGATCAAAAACGTATTTGGTGAGAATCTGAAAGGGTACAATCAAAAAGTATTTGAATTACAAAAGGATCATTATATCAAGGAACATGAACCTCCTTTAGAACCAGGATATGAAACTGTTAAAATCACAAAAAGTGTTGTGGAAAACAACGGTTCCGAAATATATAGAAACATTGAATTTTTACAATCGAAAGTATTACAGTTTTGGCCGTTATTTGAAAGGTTCTTCCGTCAGGGTGTCGGGTATATGGTGGTTTATAAAAATGAAATTGTAAGCATTTGTTTCTCAGGAGTTGTAGCGGGATATGTGCACGGCATTGACATTGAGACGTTACCACATCATCAAGGGAAAAAGCTTGCACAGAGAGTCGCTCATGCTTTTGTTCAAGACTGTTTAGAAAATGGAATTACACCGTATTGGGATTGTATGGAGATCAATGAACCATCTGTATCAGTTGCGGAAAAGTTAGGTTTTCGGAATAAGCATAATTATATGTGGTATAGTGTCCCGTTTGGATGATTTCCTTTATGGAGGATCCTTTCCTATTTGCTGTTTATGTTCAATTCCTTAGGAAAAAGAAGTATTTTTACTTCGATTTTTTCAGAGTGGGTAACCGGGAGGAGAAAGAAATGAAGGGGGAATATTATGAATGAATATATGCAAAAATGGGAGAAAACGAGGAAAGGAGAGCTTAAATATATCCTATTTCAGTCATTGATGACAGGCGGCGCTTGTTTTCTGACTTTCATGTTGTTTAAGGTGGTCTTTAATACCGCATCACCAATAGGCGTATTGATTTATCAATCTATTATAATCGGCTTAGTAATATCGATTCTTTCCTGGATAGTAAATGAGAAAAGGTATAAAAAGTATCTATAGAAGTAGTAGAAGCGGTAAAGATTAGCTAGATAAGCTTAACTCGAAAGGAGGAGCTGTCCATGTGGTGGCAGTACTATGGCGATGCAGTGATTGCAGTATCAGGGCTGTCAGCAATATTGCTTCTGAGTTCGATTCATTTCTTCAGCGTGAAAAGTAAAAGAGGATTCATCATTCCATTAACCATATCCACTATAGGCTACATATCCTTTGTAATAGGTATCGTCTTGATACGAGGATTTGAAGGATTAGGATTTATGGTCTATGGTTTCATCATTATGGGGATAGGTCTCTTATATTACCTTGGAGTGGGGGTCTATAGGAAGATTAGATACTAATGACAATATGAGGTATAGCTGAATCGCTTAACAAGCATCAGCCCTCATGATAAAAAGGGGTGAAACCATTGTTGTCCACAGAAAGATGCGAGTTACATAGATTAAAAAAAAGTGATTCTCACCATATAAAAAAATTATACGACAACGAGCAGGTACGAAAATATTTAGGTGGCACCGTCAATGAAGAATCATTTAAACAGAGATTTCATGACATGATTCATTCACCCAATAAGGAATATCATTGGACTATTTTCAATAAAAGTTCCCAGGAATTTGTCGGGATGGTATTCCTAGACACCTATCATGACGGAATTCACACTGAAATCGGCTATCAATTTTTACCGGAATTTTGGGGGAGAGGCATCGCCAGAGAAGTCATTAATAAGGTATTGCATTATGGGATTCATACTATGCAATTAGACAGGGTCATGGCCGAAACACAGTCACAAAATCAGCCATCTTGCAGACTATTATTATCAGTAGGGATGAGGTTGGAGAAGAAAATTCAACGCTTTGGAAATGAACAATCGGTTTTTGCCTTTTCTGGTTCTTGAAGAGTCTTTATATTAAATGCAGAGTTATAATCAAATGGCCAGTTTATCATTGAAATACATATGAATTGAAAAAAATAGTAGGTGAATGTATGAGTTCATTAAAAGGTAAAAAGATCCTGATCACAAGCGGAGGTACGCTTGAGAAATGGGATACGGTCAGGGGACATACTAATTTAGCAAAAGGGACGATGGGGTGTTATCTAGCGGAAGAAGCGTTAAGCCATGAAGCAGAGGTCATTTATTTACACGGCTATTTTGCAAAGCTTCCTGAAAGTCATGGAAAGATGCGCTTGATACAATTTGAGGGGATAGAAGATTTGGGTGAGAAAATCAAATCGATTGTACAATCTGAACCTGTCGATGTGGTGATCATGGCAGCTGCCGGGTCAGATTGGGTTGTAGATAAAGTACTAGACCAACAAGGGAATCCTATTTTGGAAACAGGAAAAATGACGAGTGATGAACCCCCGATCATTCATTTTAAAAAAGCACCTAAAGTATTATCAGAAATAAAAAGATGGAATCCAAACGTCTTGCTTGTCGGATTCAAGTTAGAGCATACAGATGATCATGAGTACTTGTTCGAAAGAGCGAACATTCGAATGGATTCTTCCGGGGCAGATTTCATGGTGGCGAATAAAACAGGGTCTCTTTATGGTGAAAATGAAGAGCATTATATTGTTTCAAAGCTTCACCTTCCTCAAACGTACATAAGTAAGAAAGATACAGCAGAGGGGTTAATAGAGTTACTTGCAGAGCATGTAAACTAAATGATTGCGCCTTTGTTATGAATAAAATACTTCCAATTATGAAATGAGGTAGTGGAAATTTATGAAGAAGCCAAGGGCTTTACAAAAAGGTGATAAGGTCGCGATAATTGCCCCTGCTGGAGCCCCAGACAAAGAGCACCTGTTGCAAGGGAAACGTGTTCTTGAAGAGATGGGGGTTGAAGTCGTCCTTGGACGATATGTGTTCGATATGGAGGAGGATATTGCGGCACTGGATCAAAAGCGGCTGAGTGATTTGCACGAAGCCTTTACGGATCCTGCGATACATGGAATCTTTTGTGCTAGCGGAGGAGTTGGCACTGCTAGATTGGCTCCAAAGATTGATTATGAAATGATAAATAGAAATCCCAAAATCTTTTGGGGATACAGTGATATTACCTACCTGCTAAATGCCATTCAAAACTTCAGTAATTTGATTACTTTCCACGGACCGATGGTGGCATCCGACTTGAATGACGAAGTAAGGGAAAAAGAGACGGAAGCTTCCATTTTATCCTTGTTCACGGGTGAGTCTTTTACCTATGATTCTAGTGATTCGCCCCTCGCAATCCTGTTTGGTGGCAAAGGAGAGGGACGTTTGGTGGGAGGGAATCTAACTTTACTGACCAATGGGCTGGGGACGCCCTATCAAGTGAATGCGGATGGTGCGATCTTACTCATTGAGGATGTTGAAGAACCCGCATTCAAGATCAATTTGATGCTTACTCATCTCGAACAAGCAGGTGTGTTTGATTCGGTTGCAGGTGTAATCCTTGGTCAATTTCAATCGGAACCAGAAGAGCAAAAGAGAATCCAAAAAGTGTTACAAGATTTCTTTACCGGATCCTCATTCCCAGTTGTTGAGAATTTTTTCATCGGTCATTGCCAACCGAATTATGGAGTTCCTATGGGAGTGAACGCAAAACTTACTACATCACCACCTCGATTGGTGATTGATTCAGGCGTAGAAGTCATTTAGTACGTGTCGGCTCCTGTTATTCATTAGAAGGTGCCAAAGTCAAAAGCTACTTTTCTTTGCTCATTGAAGCAATCTTATCTTTACTTCAAATAATGTGACGTTCAAAAGAAAATGAATATTGCCAGAAGTGAAAAGGTTTGAAATAATGGGTATTTGTGGCAGGTGATTCTTTACTGAAAGGGCGGATACGATGAAACAACTATCTACCAATATATCTCTCATTATTTTAGCGCTATGTATTTTAGCTGGTGCATGGATGATTTCGAATGCCATACAAACCAGCGACTCTCAAAATGCGGATGAACAAGTTACGGTGAATATGAATTCAACAGAGGAACATCAATTGATGAGTTCTACTGAATTAAAAGATTACTTAGGCATTACCGACGAGCAATTAGAATCGATATACCCGAGAAAACAAGATGACGTTGTTATTAGTGAAATTCCATATATAAAAATGGGATATGAATACTACTTTCCTGTTAAAGCGATCGATCGATGGTTAGAGGAGACGGAAGGTAAATCTTTTCAGTGATAGGTAAACACTAGACTCATTAAACAGCTGAAGGCCATATCAAAGACCTTCAGCTGTTTACATTTTTTAAAGGGGGGATGAGACTTTGCAACACTGCAAGAACTGTCATACCCAATTCCAATGGAAAAAGGTCTACCGGTATTTGTGGGGCCCAATCATAAAACCGTTCAGATGTCATGCATGCAAACAAGAGCACTTGATAACGATGAAGGGGAGGGTCATGCTTAGTCTGTTGTATTTACCGGCGACACTCTTTATCCTGTTCCTTACTCCTTTCCAAAGCATAGTATTGAATCTTGGAATTGGGATGCTATTCATACTTATTGGCTCACTGCTGAGTCCATTCATAGTGAGGTTCAAACTTGAGCAAACCTACCAATCATAAATTTGACGTGGAAATCTCAATGAAAGGATGTTTACTATTAAAAAAGTTATTTTGTTACCTATATTCACCCTCATCACTATATTGGCCGCGTGTTCTAATCAAACCACATTTGAAGAATTTTTCCATAAAGAAATGAAGGAAAATGCAAAGGAATATGATAAGAAAGTGAATTATTCCTATTCCCTCATTCACAAAGAGGAAGAGGTCATCGAACCAAACGATGCAATCGCCGTATTTACAGAACATAATCCCCGGGGAGAACAAGTCTTTATCGCCTATTTCAAACAAGAAGGCGGTCAGTGGGAATGGAAGCAAACAAGGGGAGCGGAATGGGATACGCCTGTAAAGTGGTCGGCCATGCATCAGGAACCGTATATCTATTCCGGTGCAATCAGTGACTCTTCCATAAAGCAAGTATTTGCAGGGAGAGAGAAAGCCAATATCATCGAGGTGGAAGGCGATAAACGGTTTTGGTATGCAGTCAGTGATACTAAGGATGCAGAAGTGAAGGTCGTTAAGGAAGACGGAACGCAAGAAGTTATTGAGGAATTAGATGATAAAGAGCTAGAGGAATCGTCTGAGCAGTTTCATAATAGGTGAAAGATTGGTAGAGGAGGCATTCTATGAATCTTAGAATATATCGGATCATTCATCTCATCATAACCGGTATCATCACGATACCTATTACACTTTTTTTAGCAAGTGGAGGATTAGGGGAGAATTATACAGGGCACACATTTGTTTACCCTGACTTCCTTTCCATTATAGGAGTATGGCTTATCGGTTCTGTGCTCTCATTTATTAGAAAATCAGCAGTATTCGGCTTAGTCATCAGTGCACTACCGGCATTGTTTTTCATGTTAAATGTTCTCATTACATTCATCACATAAGTAAGCAGGATGATGATAGTAAAACTAAACCAAGGATGGGTGTAATGGTGGAAATACGGTTAGAAAAAGCAATAGTAAAAGATGCACCATCTATTTATGATCTTCAAGTTAAGTCATTTATGCCGCTATTGGAAAGATACAAAGATTATGAAACCAATCCAGCGAATGAGGACATTGAAAAAGTTCAGGAGAGAATCATTAGACCTGACGGTGGTTTTTATAAGATTTTGATGGAAGATAGACTCGTAGGTGCTATATGTGTTTATTGGAAGGAAGATGTGCAGTTCAGGATTAGCCCAATGTTTATTTTACCTTCTTATCAAGGGAAAGGGATCGCACAGAAGACGATCCTCTTAGTGGAAGAAATGTTCCCCCTGGCACATACCTGGGAATTAGCTACACTATTAGAAGAAAAGAGAAACTGTTACCTTTATGAAAAAATGGGTTATACCCAAACGGGAATCCGTAAGAAATTAAACGAAGATGCAACGCTCATCTTCTATAAAAAAGTCGTTAGCCATGGGGCAATTTAAAGACAAGTTCACTAAAGTAAGTAACCTACAAAGAACATCCTGGAGGAAATACGATGCAAACATATATCCGAGAAGCCACCAAAAACGATTACGATGCAGTTCATCGAATCCAAAGACAAGTGCACGAAATGCATACAAAGGAAAGACCAGACCATTACAAGATGGCAGATACCACGTTAGACCAGGACTATTTTAACAACTTAGTAGATGGAGAAAACACGAAGGTATTTCTATTAGAAGAAGTCCAGCCCATCGCCTATACCATTCTTACAATCAAGAATGCAGCAGAACGGCCGATCCTCATTCCTAAGAAAGTGGTTTATATGGATGACTTTGGTGTGGATCAGACGTTCAGAGGAAAGGGCTTGGGAAAAAGATTCTTTGGGGAAGTAGTGGAGTACGCCAAGACGATTGGTGCAGATTCACTGGAGTTAGGCGTATGGGAGTTTAACGAAAATGCGATTAAATTCTATGAATCCATGAATTTAAAGAATAAATCAAGGATGATGGAAATCCGTTTATAAGATTCTCTCAAGCTTTCAGAATTAGGGGAGGGACTTCAAATTGAAGGAAATAAGAGAAATCAATCATTCTGCATACGCATCATTTTGTTCACTTGCCAATGGGGCATTCCCTGGTTTACATGCCGATCAGTGGCTGCAGGGGCATATCGAAGAGACACCGAGCGAAAGCTTATATGGATTGTTCAAGGGGAATGATTTAGTGGCTGGCATGAGGACATTTCTGTTTGAAATGAACCTGAACCAAACCACCATCCCTGTTGGTGGAGTCGGGATGCTTGCCGTTGATTTGTTACATAAAAAAGAGGGGAATGCGTATCAACTAATCAAGTATTTTTATGAGCTTAATAAAGCCAAAGGTCATCATCTTGTGATGCTATATCCGTTCAACGTTTCCTTTTATAAGAGAATGGGATTTGGAATGGGGACACAAGTCTATCAATATTATGTCAGCCCATCCTCTTTTCAGAATGGTTCACGTAAAGAGCATCTTGAACACTTAGGCTATGAAGACAGAGAACTCATTCTGGATTGTTACAACCGTGTTTTTCAAAAAACGCATGGGATGACGAAACGATTTCCGACAGAGCGGGAATTGAATCGACCATTTAATTTTGGAAAAGTGGTTGGTTTTAAACAGGATGGTCAAGTACTTGGTTACGTATTGTATGAAGGTAAGGGGAAGGATCTTTACATACATGAGTTATTCTTCGAAACAAGGGAAGCGATTGAAGAACTATCTACTTTTTTACATCAACAGGCTGATCAATTTAAACGAATCATCATAAATGCTAACCGTGATGACCTCATTCACTTTCTTAGTTCACCTGAAAGTGGGATGGACACCATGCTTGATACAGCGCCTTCTGTTGACAATAAGCATATGGTGAACCTTGGGGTTGGTGTGATGTACAGGGCCCTTGATTGTAAAGGGTTATTGATGGAGCTGTACGAGAAGAAGCACCGATTTGGCCGTGCTTCATTAACGATAGGTTTTGAGATACAGGACGATCTGCAAGGTGACGAGTCAAAGAACTTCAACGTGACGTTTTCACACGGGGAGATTCAACATTTTCATGAACAGACAGTCGACACTATCGTGCGAATAGATATCTCCGAGTTTTCTTCGATGATCATGGGGGCCGTGACTTTTCGCTCGTTATATAAATGGGGCAAAGCAGAATTATCGAACCCAGCATATGTGAATCAAATCCATGACCTTTTCCACACGCATGAAAGGCCGGTATGTACGAAAGCATTTTAAGGTATTCAAGATGAAGGGGTATTTGAATGAATAAGAGTGATACATATTTAAGTATTGAAGAGCTTCTTTCCATACCTGCCATAACAGACTTACACATGAGTGAGGACGGACAACGTGTAGCATTTGTCAAAAACACGGCTGACTGGGAAGAGAATATATATAGGAATTCCATCGTGATATATGAAAAAGACAAGGGGGAATGCACCCCATTCACAGAGGGGACATCCCCACTATGGTCGCCGGATTCCACACGTTTAGGCTATCTTTCAGCTGGTGAGGGAGGTATGAAGAATCAAATCTTTGTGGAGTCAATTAATGGTGATGGCAGAGTTCGAATTACGAATGAAAAAGAAGGGGTCATTCAATTCAAGTGGGATCCTTCTGGCAAGGGGATTTACTATGTTACACCGTCACCGGAATCTGAGGAAATCAAGAAACGCAGGGAGAAGTATGGGGACTTTCACCATGTAGGCAAGGATTACCGGAACCATTGTTTATGGTACGTGGAAGTAAAGGATTTTACTAAACCTGATAAAAATGTTCCCTATCAACTGACGGATGGCAGGGATTTTCACATCCAAGAATTCGAAGTTTCAGCCGATGGGGAAAAGGTGGTGTTCATGGCTACGCCAAGCCCGGATGGGGAGGATGGTCAGAACGGAGAAATTCACCTGCTTGATCGCCCATCTGGAGATTTGCGGGAGCTGGAGGGAGATAAGGTAGTCGGAGGTAACGTATGCTTTTCTCCTCAAACTACGAAAGTGTGTTATACAGCGAGCTTACGTGAGAAGGGTTACTATAAGACTCATATCATGGACAGTACACTCGAAATCTATGATCTTACGAGTGGTCAGCGAATTCAACCATTGTTAGATTTTGACCATGCGGTTGTTCCCATACGCTGGACAGCTAAAGGGATTCTACTGATGTGGCAGGACAAAACGAATTATCGGATCGGGTTATTGTCTGGAGATGGGAAGTTGGACATGATAAGCGGAAAATCGGATGGCTGCATTATGGAAGCTTCAACAACAGAAGATGGAAAACATCTGGCCTATCGTAAGGCTGCACCGAATGAAACATTCGAAGTCTATGCAGATGGTGAAAAAATAACCAATGAGAATGCTCTGCTCCGGGGTAGTCTTACAAGTAACAGGGAAATCATCTCATGGAACAGCCGTGATGGTCTTGAAATTGAAGGGGTATTAACAACCCCGAAAGACATGGATTGGAATAAAAAACACCCTTTACTGGTCTTCATCCATGGCGGTCCGGACTGGGCTTCTTTCCCCATCCATTCAAGCTGCTTCAATGAAAAATATCCAGTTGAGTCGTTTATTGAGAAGGACTTCATCGTTTTGGAACCAAACTACAGAGGTAGTTCAGGATATGGGAATGGATTCTTAAAGGCAAACTACCGTAACCTTGGCATCGGTGACTACGAGGATGTGATATCCGGTGTTGATGCACTTGTGGACCGGGGGATTGCAGATGAAGATCGAGTCGGGGTGATGGGCTGGAGCCAAGGCGGCTTCATCTCAGCGTTCTGCTCTAACTACAGTGATCGATTCAAGGCTGCCTCGGTTGGAGGCGGCATAAGCAACTGGGTCACGAATTACGTGAATACAGATCTTCCTTCCTTTATCAGGATGCATGTAGGGGATACACCGTGGAATGACCCTGAGATTTATGCGAAAGCCTCACCCACGACCTACATTCAATCAGCCTCTACGCCAACCCTGATCCAACATGGGGAGAAGGATGCAAGAGTCCCCATTCCCAATGCTTATGAGCTCTATAAAGGACTCAAGGATATGGGAGTGGAGACAGAATTAGTTGTATTTGATGGCATGGGATATAGCTCTGACCAACCAGGGATACACCGGGCCATTATGGAGCAGAATTTGAGTTGGTTTTTACGGTGGTTGGTTGATTAGGGTTAACTAGGGACGGTTCCCGATTAACTTTTCACTAAAAAAGGGAATGGGGCAGGTACGCTGTGAACCAACATACCTGCCCCATGGCCATCTTTTTCTTAAAATCGAGCTATCGAGATGATGATTTAACCCCACATACAGCGACCGTATGATACCCCCGCGACACGGGTCCTTCCAATACGCGAAGGTCCGTAAACTTCAATTGTTCCATGATCGGGAGCAATTCACCTTGGATCATCTTCTTGATTGTAGTCCAGTCTTCGCCGTCTTTCCCATCGCAAAGCGTGATCAGGGCGGTTCCTCCAGGAGACAGCACCCTTTCAATTTCCTTAAATGATTTGGACAGGTCCTCCCAGAAGTAAACAGAATGGATGCTGAACACGGCTGTGAATTCTTCATCAGGGAAAGGCATTTCTTCAACGCTTCCGTGAACCAGTGCCATCTGCTTTTGTCTGATGGCTTTTTTATTACGCACAGCCGCTGATTGGAGAAGGGTTTCTGACACATCCAATCCGGTGAGATTGTGACTTACATTCGACGAAGCAATCTGTTTCATCGCAAATCCTGACCCGCATCCAATCTCAAGGATCCGTTCGTTTACCTGAAGCTGGAGATTTTCAATGGTCCACAGGGTTTCAGGCTTATGCTGACGGATCATTTTCTCTCCGATGAACCATCCAAGAACCCCTGTGGGCCGGCTATACTGGGTGTCCATGAGGTTCTGTAATTTTGCTTTCACATTCATAAAACGCCCTCCTTTTATTCATAGTGTATTTACACTATAATTTTCTTATAACTATTAAACAATCCTATATTACTTATAGTTACTATTAACTATTTTTATAGTTGGAGGTGTCAGGATGGAAATCAATCAGCTGATTGCATTTGAGCTTGTGTCGAGGCTAGGTTCATACAGCAGAGCTTCTAGATACCTGGATGTATCGCAGCCTACTGTCAGTTTGCGGATTAAAGAGCTAGAGAAAGATGTTGGGGGATATCTTTTTGTCAGGGCGGGGAAACAGATGGAGCTGACGGATTTGGGTAAAGGGTTCCTTCCCTATGCCAGGCAGGCTCTCGAAGTGTTACATAAAGGGAAAGAAAGGGCCCTGTCGATAATGGAAGGGAAAAGAGGGGAAATCACGATTGGAACCCTTCCGACATTTACATCTGGACATTTTACGTCGATCATCAAGGAAATGTACACTGCATTTCCCGATATCCAGATCGCCATCCACACCGGCCATAACCAACAAATCATCGACATGCTTTATGATGGAAGCATTAGAATGGGGATGATCACTTCTCCATTTTTCAATAAAGATCTGAAAAAGCTTTATAGTATTAAAGAACCTCTGATCTTCGTTGCCCGCCGTGATCAGCTATTAAGCGGGATGGAGGTTGGGAGTTATAGGGTAGAAGACATTTTTGAAACAAGCAAACCATACATCTTGACGGATTGGAGCGAGGAGAGCAAGCACTGGCAACGAACCCATATGTCATTCGGGAGTGACACCATCGAATTGCCTCCTGCTACAGCACTGGAGTTTGTCCAGAACTACAGTGGAACAGCGCTCCTTACAGAGTCCATGGTATCCGAGCCTATAGAAAAAGGAACATTGGTGAAGCTGGAACCAAATGATATGCCTGCTCTCTACAGGGAAGTCGCTTTAGTGAGCCTGGGTAGCGAACAGTCCCTGCCTCCTGCTGCCCGGCGCTTTTTAGAAACAGTAAGGTCCGGTTCATGGGGACAGGTATAGAGCGGGTGCCATCCCCGCTCTGCCGTTATGCATCTAATTCCTCAAACAACCCAACTGAATTACCATATGGATCGCTAAACGTACACCAGGCTGCAGGTACTCCTTCCCGGGTTTGAACTTCCTCTATTGTTATATTCAATGATTCTATTAATCTCTTACGTTCAGAATAGATATCGTGCACACCTAAACGCAGCGGACCATTCCCGATTGCCGGTTCTCCTTTTGCCACCTGCAACCAGGTATCTTTTACGATTTCCCACTCGGCAAAATCTTCATGTGGTATGAAGTCGGGGGCGCGGTTGAAAAGTGTTTTGTACCAACTAAGCCCCGCTTCGTAATCTGTTACTCGAACTTGAAAGGTGACTCCTGTATAGTTCTTCATTCTTTTTCCTCCTTTTTTGTGATTACATCTTAATGGTATCGGAGTGATGAAAGACCGTATTGTAAAAATCGGACACTTGAAGTTTAGACGGACTTTTTCCCGTTCTTTTCTTGAAATCCTTAATGGAGTGGGATTGATCAAAGTATCCATCGACAAGATCCGTTCTGTTAGGATGGCGCACCCACTCTTTTAAGATTGATTGAAATCGGATGATTTGGCTGAACTTCTTGGGGCTCAATCCAATGCGTTCTGCAAACAAGCGATTCATCGTTCTGGTACTGATCACTTCTTTTCGTGCGATTTCCTCGACGGTCAATGTCCCACATCCTGATACAATAGTAGAAAGAATAGCAGGAAGCGAGGCATCCTGTCTGAATGACAAAGAATCTTTCAACGCTTCAGAGAATATGACATCACAACACGGAATCATCTCGGTTACATGATTTGTCTGTAGCAATTGGTCTTTAAGTTTCCCCATCAAAGATTGGTTTAAGTGATTCAAATCAGTCATCGAACGAGCGGTATCCTTCGCCTTCTCCCTTATAAAGTAAGCAGAGCTCCCCGGATAAAAACGAATGCCAAAAGTGATTTTATGAGGATGATGTTGTTCAGTCGAGTGAAAATATTCATCAAACATTCCGTAGTACGTTACCGAACTGGTTTGGCTCAGACAATCGTATTCAAATAGGATATCGGTACAGCCATCCGGAATGATGTCGTACGAATAACGGGGGATCTGCATTTTATAGGGGGAAGCCAGCCAGTAGCAGCAAATGTAAGGGCGGAGAAACGGTGCCGGTTGGAATTCCTTATATTTCGTATAGGGGCTCGGCATAATCGTTGGCCGAAAAAAATCAAAACGTGTCATCGCTTTCCCTTCTTCCTTTCCATTCGTCTACTAGAGTACATTCAAGTAAACGCTCCATTCTCCTGCCATATCTTTCACACATCATGGCATCTTTCCACCCCGTTAAGAATAAAGTGGAAACAAAAAGGGTGGTCTGGTTTATGAACAATGTTCACGAGTTGTGCACGGAATTCGGTAAGATTCTGAATGGGAAAGCAAAGCTGAAGAATGGTGTATGTTCCGTATCCATCGATAGAAATCTGTATGTGACGATTCAAGGACGGCTAAGCAGAGGGGAGCTAAAGGCGGGGTTCTCATTCGAGTCACTGGATCAAGAAGGCCGTGCATTAAATCTTGGGGAGGTTGTCCTGTTGGAAGAAGAGATTCAGTCATTCTCGAAAGTGCTGATCAAAAGAGGATTGCTCGTCAGCGCTCTACATAATCATTGGCTCTTCACCCATCCTGATATTATGTACATCCATTTTCAATCCGTTGAGCCTCCTCTACAGTTTGCCCATAAAGCGGCCGAGGCACTTTCCGTTCTGGAAAATTGAAGCGTTCTCCCCGCCATTTCTCTTCCATTCCAATTTACTCCTAATATTTCGAAACTTTTTTCGTTCTTAAGACGTATAAATGACTAGAACAACCGTTTGATGAGCCGGCTCACAACGGTGTGGCATAGGGTCTGGAGTAGATGACGATCTGCCATAAATGGATTCTATGAAAATAAAAGGAAAGTTAACAGAATAATTGAAACTATTCTGATTCGGCATCCGTCTAATGAATAGTGTATAAGATAAAATACCCAAATTAACGATACAGACAAATCAGACTGGGGGAAATAGGAATGTGGGAACAAAAGCTGATCCAAACAAACCGGGGGATTTTTGAAATCTTTGAAGCAGGTAACGGGGAACCGTTATGCGTGACGCACCTTTATAGTGAATTTAACGAGAGCGGGTATCATTTCGCTGATCGATTTGTCGAGGACTTTAAAGTGTACTTGGTGAATCTGAAAGAAACAGGGAATTCCACTGAAGTGACACATGAAGACGAGCTGAGCATGAGTGAGACAAGCAAAGATTTAGAAGCGATCCGCCAAGTTCTCGGATATGAACACTGGAACTTTGCCGGACATTCAACCGGTGGGATGCTCGGGCTGCACTATGCCGCTCATCATCCGGAGTCTGTCAAACGATTGGTTGTAGGTGGAGCTTCCGCAACAAATGAATATATGGAGCATCAGGACAGTATATACTGCGACAAGAATCCGGAAAATGACCGTTTGAAGGAAATCGTTTCCGTCTTTTATTCTGAAGAGGCAACGAAAGAAGAGCGCCGGCAGGCAGGAAAGGCGTGGACGGAAATGTCCTTGTATGATCCGGAAAGATACGATGAATACTTCGGCAAGCCAAGCAGTGGAAAAGTGGTTAAAAAACGCCTGGACTATTATTCTAAGACGGAACTTCCTGAGTATGATATTCGAGAAACCATTTCGGAAATTACCACTCCGACAATCATATTCTGCGGGAGGCACGATGCGCAATGCCCGTTTGTGTTTTCTGAAGAAATCTTTCATTTAGTACCAAATTCAACCTTTTATATTTTCGAAAATAGCAATCATTCTCCTCATGTCGAGGAACAAGAGAAATTCAATGACATGGTGAAGGATTTCAGCTGTTTGGTGTAGTTCTCCATATGAGCACACAAGAGGTTTCAAATGGATAAGCGGGTTCAATTTGACTTTGAAATCGATTTTACCAATGGCGGTGGTATTCAAGGACAGGAGTTCCGTCTTGATATTGACGGGGATGACATCTCTGATCAATAACTGGCCAAGTACATCGGGGAAGATATGAGATAACTGATATTGGGAGAAGTAAGAATACTAAATAAGAAGATCATCCAAGAGAGGCATAAACGGATGGTTAAAAAGAGAATGGGATAAATTAGAAGAGGTGCATTTCTTACCGGAAATGCACCTTTCCTATTTTAAATAAAGGGGAACATGGTATTTAAGTAGAATGTCATTAACTTAGAATGATATATCTGTATAAGCAAGGAAAGATTGTTTATCATCTCTGTGAAAGAGGGGAATTGTATGCTGGAAATTTATTTAACCCGTCACGGTGCAACGGAATGGAATGTAGAAAATCGTCTGCAGGGCTCTCTTAATTCCGACTTAACTGAAAGGGGAGTCAGAAGCGCGGCCGCTTTGGGAAGGCGTCTGTCAGACATTGAATTCACCGGAATATACGTAAGCCCAAGTAAGCGGGCGTTAGAGACAACAAAATTGATAGTATCCGATGAATCCTCATTCACGATTATAGACGATTTGAATGAAATATCATTTGGAGACTGGGAAGGAAAAACCAGGGAAGAAATAGAGTTGAAAGGAAAGGAGGAATACGATAACTTCTGGAACCGGCCACACAAATATAATCATCTGCACCACAACGGAGAGTCATTGGCGGCTTTTAAACAACGGGTAGCAGTCGCCATGGGACGAATTCTTTCAGAAAATCCAGAAGGACGTATACTGATTGTGACACATGGTGTTGTCATCCGTGCGCTCATGGCATTCTTCTGGAATATCCCTCCTGAGAAAATGTGGGATCCGCCCATTATTCACGGTACAAGTCTGTCCATCGTTCGCTTTGACGGTAACCATTTTGAGAAGGTGATGTTAGGGGATACGATCCACATGAAGTGAACAGGATTGTCAATGGAGAAAGGTTCATTTTTAGGTTAAAAGGACTATTAAATTTACTTTAGTAGACGTTTGAACAGACAACTTCTCCCCCTTCTTAATATGATGATAAAGATCATATCATTTAAAGGAGGTTTTTTCTGTGGCATTTCCCAGTAATTCACAGTATACCCCTGTTTTAGTGGGAGGGACGCCCGTATTCGATGTCTTAGGAGATGAAAGTCCGGTTTCAACAGACATTGTAGGGAATTCAACTTTTCCTGCAGGTTTCTTTGCGTACGACGGAACGAATGTATATTTCCGATTAAGACTGAACGGGGATCCCCGGAATAATCAATTAACAGGTTTCAGAAATTTCGCATGGGGGGTTTTGATTAATACAACCGGTGTCGCCGGGACATACGATTGGCTTTTTAACGTGGATGGATTGAATAACCGAGTGAGTCTGATTCAAAACACGGTGAAACTGGTCAATTCGTGGAATGACCCTGCTGAGGGGACGGGCGGAGGGAACCCAAACTTTTCCCAAGCAATCACCAACTTTGACTATGCAAGGGTTACGCTGGCAGATTCGAGTATTGGAGGCAATCAGGATTATTTCCTTGATTGGTTCTTGCCGGCAAACACTGTTTTTTCTTTTCTAGGTATAAATGAAGCATCTCCTTTGCGAGCCATTTACTTCACTTCTGCCAATGCAAATAATTATAACAAGGATTCACTACGGGAAGACGAAGAATTTTCGTTTGCGAATGCCTTAAGTGACCCGGTCACGCCAAGTCAGGCCGACATCAGGGCGAGGCTTTCGACCAACAAGGTAAGGAATTCCGGACCACAGTCAGTTCTCCTTGGTCAGCAGGCAACATGGACAGGTACCGTAACTGTGACGAATACGGGCCTTTCACAGGCCACCACGATCTTTCTCGATGACATCATCGGTCCGGATCAGGTTACCGGATTTGTCGTGAATTCCACATCACAAGGGCTCACTACGTATAACTCAGCTACTAAATTACTGACCTGGAACGTCGGAAACCTGAATCCAGGTGCCACCGCTACTCTAACATTCTCTCTGAGCGGTGCCTATACAACCAGCGGATCGAGAAACTTAGATAGGGTACAGGCATCAGGTGTGGATTCATCGACGGGTAAACCCATTCAATCCAACACTTCCGTGGTGACGATCACCGTACAACAAAGTGCTACGGTTAATGGGACCATCACGGATCAAACAACCGGGTTGGTACTTCCGAACGCTACCGTTTCCCTTCTGCAGGGAATGAGCGTCATTGCCACCACACAAACGAATACAAGCGGTTTTTATTCGTTTACAAATGTCGTGCCTGGAAACTATACGGTTCAGGCTTCATTAACGAATTACGTGACGGGAAGCGTGAATGTGACGGCAGCGGCAGGGGCTTCGACAACGGGCAATATTGCCCTCGTACCTCAGCCAAGTACCATAACAGGAAACGTTTCGAATGGTGGTGCCATTAATAATGCGACCGTTCAGCTTCTGAATAATTCCGGTACGGTGGTGGATACCACGACCACCAACATAGCCGGTAATTATTCCTTCACTAATGTGACACCTGGACTCTATAACGTTTCTGTTGTGGCCGCAGGGTTTCAATCTCAGACAAAAGCGGTGATGACAGAACCGAATCAGGCGTCTGTAGTCAATTTCACGCTTGTTGCGAATCCCGGTGCAATATCCGGTACAGTCCGTGATGCCTCCACTACTAATGCAATCCCATTTGCCAATTTAGAGCTCCTGGACTCCAATGGGGTGCTCATTGCTTCCACCACGGCTGACGGAAGTGGTCAATATACCTTCAATAATTTAGCACCTGGAACGTATCAGGTCAGGTCCTTTGCTGCTAACTATAGTTCCACGACGGTCTCTTCGATTGTAACCGCCGGAAATACAACCATTACGAACCTCTTCCTCGACCCCAATCCAGGATCCATACAAGGGACGGTCATTGACGCTGACACCATGACGGCTATTTCTGGCGCATCCGTTCAGGCTATCAATAGTCAAAATGTGGTTGTAGCGAGTACCACAACGAATGGAAGTGGGCAATATTCCTTCACGAGTCTCACTCCCGGTTCGTATTCTCTCTTATTTATAGCAAGTGGCTATGCGACTCAAACACTCGGTGCTGTCGTCATATCAAGCACTGTCACCATTGTAGATGCTGCATTATCAAGGCTCGCTGGTGCGTTAACTGGTACCGTTCAGGATCCTAATGCTGTAGCAATTCCCGGGGCAACAGTAACAGTCTTCCAGAACAATATCCCGATAAGTTCGGTGGTAACAGATGCAAATGGGCAGTATATGGTGTCCGGACTCCCTCCTGGAAGTTACACCCTTGTCGTAAGTGCACCGAATTATACGACGGAAACGGTTGCGGCGATGATTGAAAATGGTCAGACCACTACAGTGAATGTTACCTTAAATGTAGATCCCGGTACATTGACCGGATTTGTAAGAGATTCCAATAATAATCCGATTGCAGGTGGAAGTGTCACTGTGGAGATCAGTACAGGAACAGGCATCATCGTTGCCACCACTGTGACCGCACCTGATGGCTCTTATACGGTTCCGAACCTTGCCCCTGGGAATTATACAGTAGTAGCGGCAGCAACCAATTATCAAACAGCCGCTCAGGGCGTCACGATTTCATCCAATGCCACTAGCATTGTCAACTTTAATCTAGCATCCAACCCCGGTTCTATTGCAGGGAATGTAACCAATGCCCAAACCGGAACACCGATCATAGGTGCCAACGTACAGGTGCGGGTGGTGGATTCCAGTGGGGCGATTATCGCAACGGTCCTAACCGACAATAACGGTCAATATGTGGTGAATGGGCTGGCACCTGGAATATATACAGTGGTTGTATCCGCAATGAACTTCCAGACCAACGCTGCATCTGTGCAGGTATCGTCCAACCAAACCGCTGATGGTAGTGTTGCCCTGGAGCCTGATCCCGGAAGGATTACAGGAACCGTTGTGGACAGTCCGGGAGGCAACCCTATTGCAGGAGCAAGCGTGAATATTATCAACAGCTCTGGAAATTTGATTACGACCGTACTGACAGATTCAAATGGGGTTTTCATGGTAGAAGGGCTGGCACCGGATAACTATACAGTGAACGTATTTGCTGCCAATTATCAGAACGGTACAGTCGGCGCACTCGTTTCTTCAGGTCAAACAACACCTGTTTCTGTGTCATTGCTTCCAAACCCGGGTTCCATTACCGGAACGGTTACTCCTCTCGTACCAGATACCGTTATTCAATTAAGAGATGTAAACAACGTCCTGATCGATTCTGTCGTCGCTAATCAAGATGGGACGTTCTCGTTCAATAACTTGACTCCAGGCACATACACAGTGTCAGCCTCAGCGCCAAACTACTCCATAGCTCAGGCAGGGGTGTCGGTTTTGGCAAACCAAACATCTACCGTCGCTTTAGCACTCACACCAAACCCTGGTTCTATATCCGGACTCGTGACTGATAATGTAGGAACTCCAATCGGGAATGCTGTCGTTCAAGTGTTTGATCAAAATAATATCCTGATTGGTACTGGTTTTACTGACGCATCTGGTCACTATGTCATAGGAAATCTTCCGAGCGGGTCTTTCACTGTGGTGGCCAATGCACCTGGGTTTGGTCAGGTGATCACCGGAGTCAGTCTGGGAGTGGGGGAAGATTTAACCGGCGTCAATATTTCATTGATTCCGAATCCCGGAAGTATCAATGGCCAGATTACCAATGTGACGACTGGCGATGCCATTCCTGGTGCAACGGTAGTCATTATCGACGGGATCTCCCAAATCCCTGTAGCAACGACAACGACATCCGTTTTCGGAAACTATTCTGTCAGTGGGCTGGCTCCGGGATCTTATATCGTCTCGGCCTCGAAAGTGGATTTCACGACAGAGCAGATCGGTGCCATCGTCCAAAGTGACTCATCGACGATAGCGAATCTGGCTTTAAATGAGAATCCTGGTACGCTTACAGGGAATGTGGAAGATACAAACGGAAATCCAATTACAGGTAATAACATTCAAATCTCTGTATTTAATGAAAATAATGTGCTGGTTGTCAGTTTCTTTGCGAACTCTGATGGGACATATTCAGTGCCTTCACTTGCACCAGGGACGTATTTCGTTACAGCTACAGCACCAAACTATTCGTCATCCACCGTATCGGCGATCATTCAATCCAATCAAACCACAACCGTTACCAACGTGTTAGCTGCAAATCCTGTGACCCTTTCAGTGCAGGTATTGATTCAGAATACCTCGACTCCCATAGAAGGATCGACCGTCACCATTCGGCATTCCAACAACATCACGATTGCCACCGGTATTACGGATGCGAACGGAAATGTCACCTTCACCTCATTGCCGGTAGGTACACTGAATATTACAGCGGATGCAGCCACATTCGGGACAGATACGAAGTCTGTTATCGGGGGACCTGGAGACATTCTCTTTGCTGAACTCAATCTTTCTCCAAATCCTGGACAGATTCAAGGTTTCATTACCAATCTTGCAAATGGAAACCCCATCCCCAACGCCGTCATCCAACTTTACGATGTCACGAATGTACTCGTCCAAACTACATTATCCAATCAAAATGGGGAGTACACGTTTGCCGGAGTCACCCCTGGAGTATATACTGTCGTGGCCAATGCTGCCGAATTTGGTCCGGAGACAGCGGGAGCGATCGTTACATCTGATCAAACCAGCTTCTTGAGTTTTGCCTTACGTCCAAACCCGGGAATCGTCCAAGGTTTCGTAAGGGACTCGGTTACGCTTGCTCCAATAGCCGGAGCCACTGTAGTCGTCCGTGAACTTTCCGGAACCGGTCCGATCATTTTCACCACCATCACCGATTCAAACGGATTCTTCCAGACGACCACTCTTTCTCCTTTGGTGTATGTACTGGTGGGAAGCAGTCCGAGTTACGGGGCTTCTGCTGTTTCGGCGGAAGTCATGAGCGGAGGAGTCACCAATGTAGAAATTCTTCTCACACCGAATCCAGGTTCATTAACAGGAACGGTCAGAGATGCGCAAACCCTACAACCTTTATCTGATACCCTGGTCAGGGTCATTGACAGTCAGGGTACCGTTATCGCCACCGTACAGACAGATGTAAACGGGGAGTATATCATACCAGGACTTGCAGAGGGAAGCTATACCGTTGCGGCGATCAATACGGGTTATCAGGCATTGCTCCAGCAGGTCAATATCCAACCCAACACCACCACCGTACTGGACTTTAAGCTCCTGGCTAACCCTGCCATCCTCAGTGGAAATGTAGTGGATGCGGTTACAGGTTCTCCTTTGACAGGAGTCATCATTGAAGTTTATGCAAGTGGCACAGGTGTATTAGTGAGGAGGGTCCTTACGGATGAAAACGGTAATTATTTGATAGAAGGTTTACCTCAGGGAGCGTTTGATGTCATTGCCCAACTTGAAGGATACGCCATCAATGTAAATAATGTCTTCATAGCACCTGGTCAAGTTGAGGTACTTGATATTGCCCTTACGCCGTTTCCTGCAACGATTCAAGGGACGATACTAGATGCCGTTACTATGAATCCGATCAGCGGAGCACTTGTCAAAGTGGTGATACCAAATACAGATATTGTTGTTGCAAGCGCCCTGACATCGAGCGATGGAACGTATTTCATCGGTAACTTGCCAACCGGCAGCTACAATGTGGTCATTTCTGCCGACGGCTATGGAACAGTAATCACCCCCGTCATCCTTATCCCGAATGGGACAGAAACGGTCAATGCAGCCTTAGAAGCAAATCCTGCTGGAATGACAGGTACTGTCTTCAATGCACAAACTGCGACTGGAATTCAAGGGGCACTTGTAAGGATCTTTAACTCAGACGGTGTGTTTATTACCAGCACCCTGACAGATGAAAATGGAGCCTATGTGATTACCGGGTTAGCAGAGGGTCAATATACGGCCGTAGCAAGCGCAGATGGGTTTGGAGACCAAATAGCGGTTGTGACGTTGTCACCAGGTGAAACGGAAATTGTTAACTTCAGTCTTTCGAACCTACAAGCGGTTCTTAAGGGAACCGTTCGGGATAGAGCCAACAATCAACCTATTCAAGCAGCACTTGTTCAAGTATTCAGGGTAGGGACGACACTGCCGGTAGCTTCTGTCCTCACCGATAGCTCTGGGAATTACTTGATTACGGGCCTTGAGCCCCGTGAGTATCGGGTGGTGTTCTCTGCAGAGGGTTATACGAGTGAAGTATTCAGGATTTTCCTGACGAATGGAGAAACGAGGACTCTCGATGTAGAACTTGGACGCCAGCCTGCCACGTTGACGGGCACGGTTACGGATGCCGGGACGGGAACGCCAATTCTCGGTGCCGCTGTCGTAACTGTCATCAGTGGATCAGGAATTGTTGTGGCATCAACATTAACCGATCAAGAGGGAAGGTATATTCTGACCGGGCTTCCTGCAGGTGATTACAATGTCATATTCTCCGCAGAGGAATATGTAAGCCAGACAATCCCTATCACCCTTCGTCCAGGGGAAACGGCGGTTCTTAATGCAGCACTAGAATCAAACCCAGCCACGATAACAGGAAATGTCAGGGATGCACGAACGCTTGGGGCCATTGAAAATGCCCTTATCCAAGCCTTTACAACCGATGGAAGATTACTGGGTGTGACACTTACGGATATGGATGGGAACTATACGCTTTCAGGGCTGCCTGGTGGAGAGGTGGTCATCGTTGTGAGAGCGAGAGGCTATCAAAGTCAGTTCCAAACGGTCACGCTCATCAGGGGAACCACAAGGACCCTCAACTTCCTGCTGGAAGACAATCCTGCAAGCGTCAGGGGATATGTAACAGATATCCAAACGGGGGAACCGATTTCTCAGGTGCTGGTTCAAATCTTTCCGATTGGATCCCAGGTGCCCATTCGCTCAACGTTAACCGATCCCAACGGATTCTATATCTTGTTAGGACTGCCTCCTGGGAATTTCATCATCAGGTTTACGGCACCGGGATACCCGGTGAAAGAGGTGCGCATCAATCTACAAGAAGGGGAGGATCGGGTGCTGAATGTTCAGTTAGGAGAAGTACTCCCTCCACCATCAAATTTGAGACCTGAATGCATCGCAGTAGAAAAAGTATATGATTGGGTCATTGCTACCCATAACGCAACGCAACCTATTTGGTTATCCGAAGGTTGTAGTGAGCTGGTCGATGAACTCCTGAATAGGGGAGAAGGTATACAGGTATCATGTCAGTTAACCCCTGCCGGATGTTCGGTCATCGGGTTTGAAAGAGGGACACCGGGATATGTGGAGGTGCGTGGCCAAGCAACACTTCAATTGACCATCCAATCCAGAGTAATTGAAGCAGAAACCTGCACGATGGAAATACCGGTCTTCTTTGATAAAAAGATCGCATGTTGTTTACCTGAAGGAATCGATCCTGAGAATGTGAAATGCTCCATCATCGATATCAAATGTGGGGAAAAACAAGGAACCCTCACCCAGGAACAGGTCAACATTCAATTCATCGCATGCCTGGAAATTGAAATTCTTCACCCGGTTATACTGGAAGTACTTGGTTCATTCTGTAGTCCAAGAACAACGGTGGAAGTGGTAGAAGAAGAGGATGACATGTGTTACTAAGAAAAAGAGGTGTTCTCCGAGAGAGAGCACCTCTTTTTATATTTGTTTTATTCGAAACCAGGGTCAAATGGATAAACTTTGATGCTCGTCCATTTTCTATTAAGGCTAGAGAACGAACTTCCAATACGCAAAGCAAATAAATGTACAAATCCACGAAACAAACCCAAAAGCGGTCACAATGGTCGTTTCACCCCAGCCGTATTTTAAGCCGTAGTGGTAATGAATCGGAGTCATCCTGAAGATTCGTTTCCCTCTCGATTTAAATGAAGCCACCTGTAGAATGACGGAAAGTTGTTCAGCAAAGTAGATAAAGAATAGCAGGGGAATGAGAATCTCCACTTTTTCAATAACGGCAAGAAATGAAAGGGAGCCCCCGATCGCCAATGATCCTGTATCCCCCATAAAAGCCCGGGCAGGAAAGATATTATAAATGAGAAACCCGAGTAAGCAGCCAATCATCACTAAACAAAAAAGCTGTACCTCACTACTGTCCGAAATCATAAAAAAGAAAAAATAGGTAGGGATCGCGACCACCCCTAAAAGGCCGTCCAATCCGTCTGTAAAATTAATGGCATTGGCAGAACCCACGACAAATAAGGTAATCACAATGAGATACAAGGCCATCGGAAGATCAATAGAGAAATCTTGATAGATGCCAATGGTCGTATCTATTCCTTGTTCTTTCATCAAGTAGTAAAGCAGGGTACCCGTAAATAGAAATTGGAAGATAAGCTTCGTTCTACTTGAAACACCGCCGGGATCTTGCCGGGACGCTTTCCAAAAATCATCCAAAAAGCCGATGAAGCTGAATAAAATGTAGGTAATGGCCAAGAAAAACATCAGGGGCGTAGGTGAAAAAAATAAGGAGACGATAATTCCGATAAAGAGAATGATTCCAAACATGAGCGGTGTACCCTTTTTAATCTGATGATTGGAAGGAAGCTCTTTTCGTATCGGTTGCAGGAGTTTTAATTTTCTTAAGAGTGCAATGAACAGAGGGGATAAAGCTGCGACTAAAACAAACGCAATAATGGCCGGGATTAATTGATCTCTCACTTTGTATCTTCTCCTATTCTATTTAATCGTCTATACAATAGTTCTATGAAGAGTGTGGATATCCTTTAATCGATTACAGAATTAGGTACTCAATCGAATGTTGCTTGCAAAAAAAGTGGATAGTAGGCAGGATATGACATAAACTGCAGCGAATATAATTAGGTAAAAAGTGGAATGTAGGTGGATGTGCTGAGTAAGATCATTGAGTATTACAATCAATTTGATGAATGGGGAAGACTTGAACGTGAACCTGTTGAATTTCAGGTGAATTGGCATTACATGAAAAAATATATGCCTCGTACAGGATCTGTTCTTGATAATGGAGCGGGGCCGGGAAAATATTCAATGGAACTTGCCAAAGCTGGGTTTAGGGTGACATTGATCGATTTGACCCCTCGATTAGTTGATGTGGCGAAAGGTAAAGCAAAGGAACTTCATTTAGAAGAACAGTTTGAAGGGTTTCATACAGCAGATGCCAGGGACCTTCACATGATTGAAGATGAACAGTTCGACTCTTCCCTCATGCTTGGTCCCATGTACCATCTGCAGGAAGAAAACGACCGTATAAGAGCAGTGAAAGAATTAAATCGAGTGACGAAAAAAGATGGATTGGTCTTTGTTGCGTTTATGCCGAGGATCAGACACATCCTCACATCGCTCCTATCCCCTGACCATTGGAGGCCTCATGATGAGATGGATAATATACTGCAATTTTCCCAATCAGGATGCTTTCATCACGCAGATGAAGGGCGATTTACAGGAGCCTATTATTTCGAAATAGAAGACATCAATCCTTTTATGGAAGAGAACGGGTTTGAAACAATCGACCTGATTGGTTCCAATTCAGGCACTGTTTTGAATCAAGGCAATTGGAATTACTGGAGAGAAAAAGGAGAAGAGGAAGTAAGGAAAATCATTGATTTGATTATCGAAAGAGCAACAGATCCTTATATCCTTGGCATTTCTTCTCACTTGCTTTATATCGGCCGGAAAAAATAAAATGGAGGGATTTTAGATGAACGAAAAATTGTTAAGGGTCGGAACTACCTATATTCCAGTGGCTGACGTGGAACGTTCTTCGGAATGGTACGTAACCAAATTGGAGGCAGAATTAAATTACAAGGATGAAGATAAGGCTATATTGAATCTTGCCAACCAAAGTATCTTTCTTGTGAAATCAAAAGAAAACGAGAGTGCTAACTTTATAGATGTCCATGGCAAGGAACGCTTTTCTTTGACGTTTGAAGTGGACGGCTTAGAAGCTTTAGAAAACATGCGCGGGGATTTTATTCGTCGTGGGATGAAGGTTGGAGAGATTGAGGACAGGGGTCACACGGGAAGGAATTTTGTTTTTTATGATGTGGATGGTAATACGTTCGATGTGTGGAGTGAACTTAGTCCGACGTTTAAGGAGAAGTATTTGATTTCGGAATCAAAGTGATATAGATAGGTGGGTCACATCTGATGGGTGTGGCTTTTTTTATGGTTGAGGTTTGCGGGTTCAGCTGCTGAATATTCGGCAAGAATCAGCAGTTGAATATTCCAATTAACTCAGCAGCTGATTAACAGAGGTTATTCAGCCGCTGAATGCACCACGGTTCTAGGTTAAGATCGAAATTACTTTAACCTAACAAAAAAGGTGCTTATCCAGAACAGGATAAGCACCTTTTTAAAATTATTGTGCTACTTTCTCCTCACCCTCCAACTGCTGAGCACGTTGTCGCTTCGACTTCCTGAAATACAGCAACTCATAAAACACAGGAACGACCACAAGCGTCAGCACCGTGGCACCGGCAAGACCTCCGATGACGACAACGGCAAGTGATTTCGACACGAGACTTCCATCTTCCGTGTGACCGAAGAGAAGGGGAAGCATGGCACAAATGGTCGCAATTGCTGTCATGACGACCGGACGTAGACGAGTACCGCACGCTTCAAGGATCGAGTCACGAATGATCATCGTTTCCTCATTCTGCTTGACGCGGTCAATCAAGACAATGGCGTTTGTCACAACAATACCGATCAGCATCAACGCTCCAATGAGAGCCGTTGCGTCTGCAGGGACGCGTGCAATCAGCAGTCCGAGAACGGCCCCGATTGAGGCGAGTGGCAGCGTGATCAGAATCGCGAGTGGTGCTTTCAACGTCTTAAAGGTCAGGACCATGATCAGGTAGACGATCATGATGGAAGCAAGCATCGTCATGCCAAGGTCCTTAAAGTCGTCGGCCTGCTGGGCAGCGGCGCCGCCGGTATCAAGGGAAACGCCTTTTGGCAGGTCTATCTCCTTGATTTCGGTATCGATATTCTTTGAAATGACCGAAAGCTCTTCAGGCTTTACTTCTGCCGTGATTCGGACATATAAGTCACCATCTTTATGCAGGACGGTACTTGGCTTTTCTTCTTCCGTTATGGAAGCCACTTCTATAAGAGGCTGGATGCCTGAGTTTGTGGCAATCGTCAAGTCTTTCAAATCTGACTTTGATTCAGGATTGACGCCTGCGTCCAGGAATACAGGTGTTGTTACATCATCCAGGTTGATGGCTCCGATTGGCTGCGGATTCAGTAATGAACGGATTTGCATGGCCGTTTGCTGGGCATTCGCTTTCTCCGTGTTGACGTTTACGGTGAAGACAGGTGACGTTTTCTCCTGGTTGCTTGAGACTTTCTTCACTCCGTCCACATCTTTGATCTTATCCATGATGGTTTTGGATGTGGTCAGAAGTTCATTTGAGTCATTTCCGACGACGTCATAAGTAATACTTGAGTTGGATGAGCCTCCGAAGATGGAGGAAGGTGATGCCGTGATCGTCACACCTTTTTCATCCTTTTTTGTTTCATTAACTTTTTTGATAAAGGATTCTGCATCGGATCCTTCTTTCATGATGACGGTATACACCGCTGTGTTTGGATCACTCACGGCTCCGTATTCGGCGTTTTCTTCACTTGCACCATACTGGGTGATCAAGTAATCGTATCCTTCAAAATCTGATAATGTGTCTTCGAACTCTGTCGTGCGCTCTTTGATCGTGTCTTCCGGTGTATCACTCGGGAACTCCATGGTGACCGCTACGAAAGAGGCGTCATTCGCACTTGTTGCTGCTTTGGGTAACGTGATATAAAGAGCGATGGATCCCCCGAATACAAGAATGGCCAACAGGATGGGAATCCATTTGTGATTGAGTGACCAACGCAGCACATTCACATAGCGATGCGGCGTGTTGTGTTTTGGTAATGTGGTGTTTTTCAACATCCCACGGCTTAACAATGGCACGACCGTAACGGCAACAAGCAGTGATGCAAGCAATGAATACGTAACGGTCAAACCGAACGGAAGCAGGAATGCTTTCAACGATCCGTTGACGAGTCCCATCGGCAGGAATACGGCCACTGTAATGAGAGTGGACGACGTAATCGCACGGGAAACTTCTTTTGTCGCGAGCAGGACATTCTGTTTGGTCAGCTTCTCATTTTGGCTACGCCTAAAAATATTTTCGACGACGACGATGCTGTCATCGACCAGTCGACCGACGGCCACCGCGACTCCTCCCAGTGTAAGGATGTTCAGGGTGACTCCGGATAACCAGAGCAGGAATAGTGTGATACAGAGTGACAATGGAATGGAAACGACGGTAATCAGGGTTGGCTTGAATTTTCTTAGGAACAACAGAATGACAAGCGTTGCGAACAGAGCACCAAGTGCTACTTCGCGAACCATGCTGTTCACCGAATTCTCTACCATATCCCCGGTGGTAAATAGTGCGGTTGCTTCCACACCTTTATAGTCCTTGTTGATTTGATCGACCGTATCTTTTACATCTTCACCAGCGGTAACGGCACTTGCATCGCTCTCTTTGAACAGGACGAATGCCAAGGCTTCTTTTCCATTCACACGTGTGATGGTGTTTTCGGGTTTCACTTTTTCAACGGTGGCGATGTCTTTCAGTTGAACGACAGGAGCATTCGGGACTTGCAGTGGTACCGGCAAGTTCTTCAAAGCGTCAACGGAAGTCAGATTGTCCGTGACGTTGATCGTACTTTTCTGACCGTCAATCGTCGTGCTTCCGGCAGAGGCGGAAACATCCTGCCCTTGCAGTACGCCCATCACTGCGTTAACCGGGATATGTAACTTCTCCAGTTTGTCGTGATCCAGATTGATTTGGACCCGCGGGCTGTTTTCTCCGGCAATGCTTACCTGAGACAGTGAGCCCTTATTTTCAAAAAGAGGCTTGAATTCATCGTTGACGAGATCAAGGTTCTTTTTCGTCAATCCATCATCAAATGTCACAGACACCTGACTGATCGGGATCATCGAGGTGTTCAGCTGAGAGATTTGCGGCTGTCCGACTCCTTCCGGAAGTTGGATTCCTTTGATGGCCTCTTCGACCTTGTTCTTGGCTTCCTTCATGTCGCTTTTTGAATCGAAGTTGATGGTCACCTGGGAATATCCTTCCCCGGTAGTGGACAGGATCGATGTTTTTCCTGAAATCGATGTCACGGCCTGTTCCACGGGTTCTGTGATGTTCGTTGTCATGGAGCCGGCGTCATAGCCTTGCCCCAGGGTGACGACTGTCACTTGTGGATTATCCGCTTCAGGCAGGAATTCCATAGGCAGACGGAAATAACTTATGATGCCGAGAAGCAATGTGATGATGATAAATAGTGTCATGGCTGCCTTATTGCGGAATACCCAATTGGTTAAAGCTTGCATGTGTTTCCCCCCTAATACTGATTTGGTTTTTAATCTTCTTTTTAAAGATACTGTAATGCGAACGGCATCACAGCCACCTCCAGGCTAATATTCGCCTAGGTCTTGAGGCGGATTTCCTCTAGTCACAAAAATCATTTTACTGCAGAGCAGTCCCTGTTATTCTTAAAAACTTGTAAAAATTTTATGTAAGGACATCCTCTGTGTAAAAATATTCCTGTCACAATATTGTATTATAGTACGAATGGTAAGAAGTGGGAATAGGGTATTTCAAGTAAGCAAAAGTTTTATAATCCGATTGTTTATTTGAAGATTATTTGGAATAATTGGAATTGAATGGATTAAAGGAATAAGAAAAAAGTTTTAAATGAAGCCGACATATGTAGAGGGGGATTGATATGAAAGATTTAAAAACTTCTATATGGATTAACCTCCTTGTTGGGATTGGTATCGTGATCAGTTTATTGGTGTATGAGCCTTACACACATGTGCGAATTGTATTATTAATTTTCGCATTTACTGAACCAATGCTTTTGTTCTTTCAAAACAGGATGAAACGTAAAAAACTTTGGTTCTGTGCATATTGCATTGTTGTCCTGTCCAGTGTTTTTCTGGCTTATTCTTTAGATGAGCCTCATATGATCACATCTAAACTATTTTACTTCCTTCTCTTTACTGTGGTGTTGCTAACGGCAACATATAAAGGATTACCTCAATCAACTAAACAAAGTCAAAGCTAATGGTGATTGCACGATTTACATAATAATAAGAAAAGAGACAACAATCTATGAATATCTCAAATAAATTAATTGATTATTCCATCGTCTATGATGCGAGGAAAGAAGTGAACTCAGGAAAGTATGATCATAAAAAAGTGATCATTGATGAGGCAGTAAAGGAATTTAAAACAGAGGTCGAAAATCGTAATGGGAAGGAGGTCATCGTCGTCTACGATTGGCGTAAGACACATAGTGGAATGGAAATCGTTATGTATGCATATGAGAAATAATCGTTTTCTTATAGAGGAGAAGTGTGAGAATGAAGAGGATCATAGTCTTAGCCGCTTTAGTGCTCTCGTTATTAACCGCATGCAGTTCATCAAAGGATTCGTCAACACTAAGCTTCAGTAAAGTGAAAACTGTCCCAGCTGATGTACAAAATAAAATCGAACCGGAATACACACTCCAGCTGATGGATGAAGGAAAAAAGGGTTCATATATCGTATTTCAATTAAGTGGGGAAATAGAAACAGATGTGCAGTCAAAAGATGATACGGTGACGATCAAGTTCAACACCTCCGAGTCAAAAGAGAATGTTGTGGAGCAACATGTCTATTATTTAACAAGAGATCAAGGGCAAGACGTCATTCATGTTTTAGTGGATGGGGAGCCTGCCGTTTTTGATAATGTTACTGGGTTGTGAGGAGAACGATCTTGCACGATGACGAAGAGAAAGGAACGTCGATAATGACGCAATCACAGATTTTCGATATGGATGGTACACTCTTTCAAACAGACAAAATATTAGAAGTCTCTCTAGATGATGCCTTTGAACGATTACGGTCAGAAGGCAAGTGGGATGAGGAAACCCCGATTGAGAAATACCGGGAGATTATGGGTGTTCCTCTGCCAAAGGTATGGGAGGTACTGCTGCCTGATCATTCTCTTAAAGAAAGAGAGCGGACGGATGCCTTTTTCCTTGAGAGATTAATTCAGAATATAAGGAATGGAAAAGGGGCCCTATATCCTAATGTTCAGGAGGTTTTCAGTCATTTAAAAGAAAATGGATTCAGCCTTTACATAGCCAGTAACGGATTAATTGAATACTTAAACGCTATTGTTGATTATTATGACCTGGACCAATGGATAACGGAGGCATTCAGTATTCAGCATATTGAATCTCTGAATAAATCAGATTTAGTCCGGCATATTGTGGATAAATACGAGATTACGAGTGGAGTTGTGGTAGGGGACCGGTTATCGGATATTCATGCGGCGAAGGACAATGGGTTGATTTCCATTGGCTGTCGTTTTGATTTTGCCCGGGAAGAGGAGCTTGCTCAGGCTGATGTGATCATTGAGGATTTACTGGAATTAAAAATGCTGTTTCCTGCAAAAAAGCAAGGTATTAAATGAAATCGTTCATTTGAAAAGGGGTATCCAAGTGATCCAACATAAATCGATCCATATCCTAAATGGAACAGAGATGTACAAACGTTTCAAAGAGACTGGGTTTCTTAAATCAGAAGAGATGATTTCATTTAACGAAGCCATGTGTTGGGGAGAGACGTGCGAAAACATATTTTCAGATGAGTTTATTGAGATGCGTTCGAAGGTTCATCATGTAACGAGGAATCAATATACTGACATCACCCTGAACCCGTTGGAGCCACTCTTTCATGAGAGTGTGGACACTATTGCCTTGTGGTTTGATGAAGATATGTTCTGTCAAATGAATGTACTGACGATACTCGCATGGCTGGATCAGAGGGAGTATAGAGGATCGATTGAGCTGCATCTTGTAGATCATCAGTATATGCCAGTGAAAAAGTATAGCTTAGAGGCGAAGGGGTATGCGGCCATTTACGAAAAAGTGATGATTCATCGAACGGTGCCTGAGGACATTGTGCTAGAGCCTTTAAAAAAGGGAGTTGAGCTCTATTTAAACTACCAGGAGAAGGATAGTGAACTGATGGTGTATATCCAGAAGCATCCGGATGTTCCGGTAGAGAAGCTGGTATCGCTTCTGATTGAGAAATTTAGAGCGTATGGGTTAGGGGATACGCAGTATTTTGAGATGATTGAGGAAAGTCGGCAGAGAAAGTGATTTATTCAGGACAGGTGAGTGAGGCGGAAAATGAATCAAGTAGCATTGGTGTGTAGCGTGCTTTTAGTAGCTGGAGCAGTTGAATGGGTTGGAACGGAAATTCTGAAACGTATACATAAACGAAAGACGCTAATATTCTCCTTTAGTGTGTGGGGGAGTCTTATGATTATCTTTAGTGTAATCTGGTTCTTGGAAAAGTAAAGGATAATTCTGTGATTTTTGAGAGGAAGAGTGATTACAAGTGCCAATTTATAATCAAATAGGAAAAACCTACAACACTACCAGAAAAGCAGATCCGCGAATTACTCAAATGATCTTGCAACAACTCAAACTGGAACCCTCTGCAACCATCTTAGACATTGGAGCAGGAACCGGAAATTATAGCTATGAACTATCTAAAGAGGGATACCGTGTCATTGCTCTTGAACCCTCAGAAATCATGAGGAACCAGGGCAGGCAGCATAGGAATCTGACTTGGAAAGAGGGAACTGCAGAGGAAATTCCATTAGAAGATGCGTCCATTGACGGAATCATCTGCACACTCGCCTCTCATCATTTTCATGATTTATCCGTTAGTTTTCAGGAAATGAGAAGGGTCTTAAAGGAAGGTGGCAAGATTGTCATCTTCACCTTGGATCCAAGATTATGCGAAGAGGAGTGCTGGCTGTTTGACTATTTCGGACCAGTCTTAGATGGTGCTTATAGGATTCATCCGCCAGTGAAGGAACTGTCCCAATTACTTGAGAAACAGACCGAGCGTCCGGTTACCATGGTTCCTTTTCCATTACCTTATGATTTGACGGATCAATTTTTCTTTACGGGATGGAGGACACCGGAGCTTTATTTAGACAGGGATTTTCAAAGGGGGACTTCTCCGCTTGCCAAGGGGGAGGAAGTGAACCAGTGCCTTGAACATTTGCAGAGGGATCTGGAGAATGGATATTGGCATGATAAGTATCAACAGGTCATCCATTTAAATGAGTATGAGTGTGGGCATTTCTTTTTAGTCGTTTAAAACTACGAGGTGATTTAATGGGAGTTTATTATTTTGCTATTCTATTTATAGGGGTTTTTCTCATTTTCCGTGCTGGTTTGCAGGCGTCTAAGCAGGGTTCATTCCTAAAGCCAAGAGTGTTTGTCTACGGTGTTATGGGGGCTGTGTTGATTGGCCTCTCTATTTTCATGTTTACCCCGGGAAGTGCTGATATTGTGGCTGACCTATTAGGGATGACTAACTAGCGAAGTAAATGTTGTGTGAATTTAAAAGAGCGATTGGATATAATGATAAATGTTGAATGATACTTAAGAAAATAGATGAAAAGGAGAAGATCCACTATGAACAAGGTTACACCATTCTTAATGTTCCAAAACCGGGATGCCGAGGAAGCAATGAACTTTTACACCTCTCTGATTGAGGATTCTTCCATTACTAACATAGCTCGCTATGGTGCAAATGATAGTGGAGATGAAGGGACGGTCATGCAGGCGACGTTCACGTTGAAGGGACAAGAGTTTATGTGCATTGACAGCAATGTGAAGCATCAGTTTGACTTCACACCTTCTTTCTCCATCTTCCTTACATGCGATACGGAAGAAGAACTTGAGACGATCTATGAGAAGCTGAGTGAAGGTGGTCAAGCACTTATGCCACTGGGAGATTACGGCTTTAGTAAGAAATTTGGCTGGCTGAATGACCGTTTTGGCGTTTCGTGGCAGCTGAATTTGCCTAAATGATTTTATGCTTAAAAGAAAATACGGAAACCGTGCTGATTGGAAGAGAATAGATCAAAGGAAATACGCTCAAACCCATCTTCACACGAAGGAGTTCCAAGGATATATCACACTGTTGAACACAGTGAAAGTGAAGGAACCTTTAATCACCCAATACGGGGACAAAGAAGTATGCATCGTTGATAACGGATATATGTGGCTCCAGCACTTTCCTTTCGGTAAAAATCATTCCGTCACGACCATGTTTGATGCAAATGGAGAGATCGTTCAGTGGTACATAGATATATGCCTGGAAAATGGAGTGGAGGACGGTGTTCCGTGGATGGGTGATCTCTTCTTGGATATTGTGGTGCTGCCATCAGGTGAGATCCTTCTCTTGGATGAGGATGATCTGGAACAGGCGTATAAAAATGGAACGATCTCTAAGGAGAAATATGATATAGCACTCAATGAAGTGAAAGAAATTATGAGACAGCTTCAAAATGATGAATTTATGATAATAAAACTGGCTCAAGAACATAAAAGAATGTTGGACCTCGAACTTACATAAACAGAGTCAAGGTGTCTGGCCCTCAACACATCGAGCCAGACACCCTTTTTATGTTATAAATTCATTCCGAAATACCTTGATTTATACTTCAATGCCTCCATTAAACGTCCTCTCAAGCTCACTAACCATTCCGGTTCATGGTTCCACTGATCTTCTGTTGATTTTAAAATACGTACATACCCGTATAAATCGGCAAACCTTCTGAAAGCCGGAAGTAATGCCATCATCTCATCCTGGATTTCAAATTCGGTTCGATACCCATCCAGGAAGCATTCTTTTTTCTCTTGATACTTCTCAGGTGGAATACAATCTTGCAAACTATCAAGGGTCTGTTCAATGTCCATCACATACCAATGATAGATCGCATCGTCAAAATCTATGACATAACAAGATTGAGATTGTGCATCATAAAACACATTGTCGTATTCAAAGTCATAATGAATCAATCCAAAATTGCTCTTTGATCTAGGAATGGACTTAAAATACTCTTGTAATAACTTTGTCTCTTTTAACGCTAATGTTTCATGAGGAAGGTCCATCAGAATCGTCTCAATGGAAGTGAGGATATCGCAATAGGACCACCTGTCGGATTGAAGAGGATGATACTCACTGGACAATCGATGAAGTTTTCCTAATGATTTTCCATAAGTGAAGATAATATGATTATTCAGATCAGTCTCGCTAATGGGTACACCTGGTACCTGTTTGAACACGGAAGCATAATAGTCCCCCCATGGTGTTTGAACTTCAACCAACTTCTCTCCGCTTTTTGATTCCACAGCTTCTAATACGCCATACTCCTTTGAACGAAGATAAGAAATAAAATCAAGTTCCGCGAGAAGATTTTCCAAGTACTTCTCTGATGTTGGGGCAAATCTGAGAAACTGCGTCTTGCCATTCAATTGAAAAGAATAAGTAGCATTCGATGAGATCCTGTAGGTTGTGAACACGTCAGGTGATTGTCCATCACATTCCCAATTCATTACCAGCATTTCTGCCAGGTCTTCGTTGTTAAAAAGATGTTTCAGCTTCAACATAAAACAGTCAACTCCTCAATTTGTTTAGTCATGCATTTGAGAAGAATAACTGGAGAAGATATTTGCTAGTGAGATACGAAAATAGTAAAAGCCACAGGGTATAAAACATAACCCTGTGGCTAAAATTTCGTTCTTCATCATAAGCAGATGTTGCCATACTCATTCTATTTTCACATTGTATCCGTATGAGTGAGAGGGCAATCCGTACCATTCTCCAAGGTTATCTTCATGAAATTAGTCATTGCGTCATCTCACTCCCTTCGTTATCGGTATGAAAATTATACCATTTGTAAGATTGGCAAATCAAGGGATTTCGAATGGGTGTGTATGAGGTATAATGAGTGGTAAATAAAATGAAAGCGGGTGGATGATCCACGAATAATATTACTAATATGAAAATTCAAAAGCCGGCACATGAAATCTTCGAGGCATTTGTTGATCCCGAAAAAATAGGAGGGTTCTGGTTTTCTTCAAGCTCTGAAAGGTGGGAGGAAGGAAAGACGGTTACGTTGAGATATGAAGAGTATGACGCTCAGGGTGATATACATATAGTAGAAATCCAAGAAGAAAAGAAGATTGTCTTCGAGTGGGCAGGAAACCACAAAGTAACCATATCTTTTACTGAAGAAACAGGCAGCACAATCGTAGGGGTTAAAGAAGAAGGGTTCGATAAGGACAATGAGCATGTTATCAACGAATTAGTAGACAATAAAGAAGGCTGGGTATATATGCTAACATGCTTGAAGGGGTACATGGAGTATGGTGTGAACCTTAGGGCATCGCTTGTTAAATAAATCTGAATGATAGCCCATTTAACAAAAATCATCCTGTCACTGAAGGATGATTTTTATATAAACGAATACCTTGCATTATTAGGTAATATATTATATAAATATGTAAGGGGGTGTAAAATTTGGAAATTAATAAAGAGGTCTTAAAAGGTCATATCGATACATTGATTCTCTCGCTTCTGAATAGCCGGGATATGTATGGCTATGAGCTGGCAAAAACGGTCCGTGAAAAAAGCGAAGATCAATTTGAATTAAAAGAAGGTACGCTTTATTTATCATTAAAAAGGCTAGAAAAAAACCAATGGATCTCTTCTTACTGGGGTGATGAGCAGGGTCCGGGCGGAAGAAGGAAGTATTATACGCTTACCCCCATAGGCCAAGAGGGGTTTGAGGAAAAGCGCAAAGAGTGGCAATTTGTAAAGAAAATCATTGATACCTTTATCGAAGGGGGAGAGAACCTTGAGACAGATTGATGCATATGTAGATTCTGTTTATCAACATATCGGGGGTAATCGAAAAGAAATTCAGGAATTGAAGGCTGAGATGAAAAGTCACTTACTGGAGGCTGTTCATGAACTAAGAGCAGAAGGAATGGGCGAGCAAGAAGCCGTTGATGTGGCCATTGAACGTTTTGGGGGAGAACAGGAAATGCGTTCGATTGTAGGACAGCTCTTCAAGGCTCAAAAATCGTTCGCTAAATGGGTCCTTTACCTTGCACTGGCTGTCCTTCTTTTTACCGTGTCTGCATTCGGATATTTATGGTCACTTGAAGAAGAAAATGCAAATGAAAATTCTGAAGTAGCTACACAAGTTTCAACTATCCTAAAGGATAAAACCAGCGTTTCTGATGACATGAAAAATAAAATAAATAGCTTAATAGAAGGTACGGATCAAATCGCGAATGTTGAAATTTACGATGTAAGCAGTGTTAAGAATACTAATATGGTATTTGATTATGTCAGGGATGCAAAGCCGGAATACCGTTACGAACAAAAAGTGTGGAGTCCAAAATGGCTACAGGCTGATTTCTTCCCATATGGAAACGGAGATGGAAAGCAGTGGTATGTGGAAATGGAAACGAGGCATATCAGTGATTTGATGTCGATCATTTTGTTCTCGGGAATGGCGATTTATATCACATTGTTTACGATTTGGGCAACGATTAATGCTTATCATCATAGACGATTAAATATTGGGTGGATAGTGGTGTTTGCTTTGTTTAATGTCTTGGGGTATTTGGTTTATTACGTTGTGGGAAGAAAGAAGCTTAAAACGAGAGTTAAAGAAGCATAACACGTTTAGCTGAATGACCAATATGAAGTTGTATTTAAAGAAGCTCAGAGCTATGATCTCTGAGCTTTTATCATCTTTATTCGTAGGTTTTCTACAAACTAAACGTCTCTTCCTACTTCTATTATACCACGCTAAAAAAATTCATTATAGACTGTTTCTTCCCATGCACTACTGCTAAAATCAAATAACATTGATGGATAAGGGGAGTGGCAGGATGAATTCATTGGTTCTCAGCTTTCAGGAAATGGAACAATCGGAGCTTTCACTTGTAGGTGGAAAAGGCTTAAATCTAGGGTTGTTATCAAAGATTCAAGGGATACAGGTGCCGGATGGTTTCAGTGTGACGACGGTTGGATTTAGGAGAGCGGTTGAACAGAATGAGATGTATCACACATTGCTGGCGAGGTTATCCAAGCTCAAACCGGAAGATCGGAATCAAATAGGAGAAGTCAGCAAGGAGATTCGGAAATTCCTCCTGAATGTAACGATTCCTTCAGATGTAGTGGAAGCCGTTACGCACTATCACTCCCGGTTTGGAGAGGAACATGCCTATGCTGTCCGTTCAAGTGCCACGGCGGAAGATTTGCCTCATGCCTCCTTTGCCGGGCAGCAGGATTCATACCTTCATGTGATCGGCAAGGATTCCATCCTGGAGCATATCCGCAAGTGTTGGGCATCCCTTTTCACGGATCGCGCCATCATTTATCGTATGCAAAATGGGTTTGATCACAGTGAGGTTCACATTTCTGTTATCGTTCAGAAAATGGTATTCCCGCAGGTTTCAGGGATTCTTTTTACGGCTGACCCCGTGAGTTCCAATCGGAAAGTGGTATCCATCGACGCAGGGTTTGGTCTTGGAGAAGCTTTGGTGTCCGGCCTGGTTTCACCAGATTCCTACAAAGTACAGGACGGCATGATCATAGATAAGAAGATTGCAACTAAGGAACTGGCTATCTATGGGGTGAACGGTGGAGGGGCGGAGACGCTGCCTATCCCTCCAGATCAGCAGCAGGCAGCGGCCCTTACGGATGAACAGGTTATACAGCTCTCCCGAATCGGCAGGGGAATCGAAGCGCGTTTTGACTGTCCTCAAGATATAGAGTGGTGCTTGGAGGATGGCATATTCTACATTGTCCAAAGTCGGCCGATAACGACTCTATACCCGATTCCGGAAGCGGATGATGGGGAGAATCGAGTGTATCTTTCCGTCGGTCACCAGCAAATGATGACGGATGCCATGAAGCCTCTCGGGTTGTCCTTTTTCCTATTAACGACACCTGCACCGATGAAAGTCGCCGGTGGAAGATTGTTTGTGGATTGCACACCTCGGTTAGCATCACCTGCAAGCAGACAATCGTTCATTGAATTAATGGGCAAATCCGAACCACTTACCAAAGATGCTCTCACAACGATTATAGAAAGAAAAGACTTCATCAAAACGGTTGAGGATGTAGCTGAGCCTGCTTCAAGGAAAGGTGAAGTCGCTCCAATCGACCCGAATCCTGCCATCGTTGCAGAACTAATAAAGAAAAGTGAAGCCTCAATCGAACAGTTGAAACAAACCATCCATTCGAAAACGGGATCCGAGTTGATGGATTACATCTTAGAAGATATGAAGGAATTAAAGAGGATTCTATTTGATCCGCAAAGTTCCCGGGTGATCATGGCTGCAATGGATGCTTTATTCTGGATCAATGACCATATGTACGAGTGGTTGGGAGAAAAAAATGTGGCAGATACGCTGTCTCAATCTGTGCCGAATAATATCACTTCTGAAATGGGCTTGGCATTGATGGAGGTAGCTGATGTGATTCGTCCACACCAGGCGGTAATCGATTATTTGCGCCAGGAAAAAGAGGACCATTTCCTGGATGAATTGGTGAAAGTCGATGGTGGACAGGAAGCCAGGGTAGCCATCGAAGACTTTCTCTCGAAATATGGGATGAGATGCAGCGGAGAAATCGATATTTCGAGAGTACGCTGGAGTGAAAAGCCAACAATCATTGTCCCGATGATTCTCAGGACCATCCAACAGTTCGAGCCGCAGGAAAACAAGCGTAAATTTGAGAAAGGGCGCCTGGAAGCGATAGAAAAAGAACGAGAATTACTGGAGCGATTAAGCTCATTACCAGATGGCGAACAAAAGGTAAAAGAGACGAAAAGAAGGATCGATATCATCCGGCACTTCACCGGTTACCGGGAATATCCGAAATACGGCATGATCCATCGCTACTTCGTTTATAAGCAGGCATTATTAAAAGAAGCTGAACGGTTAGTCGACCAAAATGTTCTTCAAGAAAAAGAGGACATTTTCTATCTTACATTCGAAGAATTACAGTACTTGGTGAAAACCAATAAGTCGAAGGATGGTCTCATCTCTAAGCGAAAAGAAGAGTACGACTTTAATGAAAAACTGACGCCGCCAAGAGTAATCACGTCGGACGGGGAAATCATCACCGGTGAATACAAGTCGGAAGATATTCCCGAAGGTGCTATTCCCGGTCTGGCTGTTTCATCAGGAGTGATAGAAGGGCGGGCACGGGTGATTCTCAATATGGAAGACGCGGATTTGGAAGAAGGAGATATCCTGGTCACCCCTTATACCGACCCGAGCTGGACACCGTTATTTGTCTCCATCAAAGGGTTAGTCACAGAAGTGGGTGGACTGATGACCCATGGAGCCGTGATTGCACGGGAATATGGACTGCCGGCTGTCGTCGGCATCGAACGTGCGACCGAGCGGATACAAGATGGACAGACGATTAGGGTGCATGGTACAGAAGGGTATGTTGAACTACTATAAGAGGATCATCGTCTCACTTTAGGCAGAGAAAATCATCCAGGTCGGTTATCGATCTGGATGATTTTTTTGATTTATTTACTTTTATTGGGAGTGAAAGAGGTATAATGGGAGTTAACTAAACTGGTTAAGTTAGAGGGTGAATTAGATATGCAGGGTTGGCGTAGGAAGTGGGTGATGGTTATGCTATGTGTCCTTCCAATGATAGCTGGCTGCCGTGTGATTGTGGTTGATGAAAGTAAAGAGAAGAGTGAAGTGAAACAGGTCGTACAGAAGCCTACTGAAGCATTGAAGTTGGACGCAAAGGTGCAGGTATTCAAAAAATCTCTCCTCATACGCAGTGAGACCACCTTACCCAAAGGAGCAATCGTGGATGTACAATTAAAACCCTATCCCGATGATGCGACCTCCCTTCAAATCATTCGAACCGCTGTCGAACCACTGGATACTGTCGCCTCTTCAGGCACGGTCAAAGTGAAGAAGGATGGGATAATTGAGTCGATTACGATACCAAGACCAGATGAAAACAAACGATATAGACTGGAAATTTTAGTGGACCCGAGAAAACAGAATGAAGACGTACAAGAAGCCCTCGGTCCCCTTGGTGAAAACCTATCCAACAGTGAAGGGAATGTTTCCATCACAGAAAAATCCCAAGACATCACCTTCCTGAAAAAATACGCCAACATCATGAAAAGAGAAGAACCCGATGGCTTCATGGCAAAACTCGACCTCGTCGCCTTGGACGAACAATAAGAGGGACGGACCTTGCAATGCAAGGTCCGTCCCTCTCTCTTATAGTGGTGGAAGGTCAAATTTCCCTTCCTCAAACAGTTGTTTGAGCATGTGTTTCGTGTAGCCGGCAGCTTGGGAGAATTGGATTTTGGCCGGCATTGGTGCTTCGTCGGCGTCGACTACGACGTCGATGATGCATGGTTTCTTTTGTTGGATCGCCTTTTGGAGTGAAGGCAGGATGTCCTCTGGACGTTCGACGCGGTAACCGACTCCGCCGCATGCTTCGGCGTATTTAGCGAAGTCAGGGTTCTGGAGGTTGGTGCCGAATTCGATATTCCCCATCACTTCCTGTTCGAATTTGATCATGGCGATCTTATGGTTGTTTAGGATCACGACGATGATGGGTAAGTCATATTTGACTGCCGTGACGAAGTCCGCCATCGTCATGGCGAATCCGCCGTCGCCGCATATCGCGAATACCTGACGATCCGGATAGGCGATTTGACCGGCAATGGCACCGGGAAGACCGCAGCCTAGGGTGGCGAGCCAGCTAGAAATAACAAAAGACTGATTGGTGATTGGGAAATGTCGGGCCATCCACACCGTTACGTTTCCGACGTCAACGGACAGGATGGCGTCGTCGGACGCGACTTCCTTAAGGGCATGAATCAGTCGCTGCGGTTTGAGCGGGACCGATCCATCCTCTTCTTGTGATTCTAAGTTATCCCACCATTTGACCGTACGTTCCTGATTCTTCTCCAGGAATGTTCGATCTTCTTTCCTTGAGACATGTTCGGTTAGCCACTTAAGAGAAGTGCCGGCATCTCCGGCAAGACCGACATCTACCGGGTAGCGCTTCCCGATTTGGGACGGGTCAATGTCAATATGAATCGTTTTGGCATTGTCTGGCAGAAATCCGGTAAACGGGAATGAGGTTCCGATCATCATGAGCATATCGGCTTCCTGCATCGCTTCATACGATGGCTTTGTCCCGATTAGGCCGAGGCCTCCCAAGCAATACGGATGCTTATCAGGGATGACCCCTTTGCCGGGCAGGGTCAACACGATGGGTGCCCCGACTTTTTCAGCAAAAGACAATAGTGTTTCGCGGTGCCCGTGAACGCCTTTTCCAGCAAGGATGATTGGTCGTTCCGCACCCTCGATGAGTTCTTTTGCTCTTTGCAAATCTTCAGGAAGAGGCGCAATGTTCTGCTTTACTGAAAAATGGGACGTCACACGTGCTTCTTTCCCCACTTCAAAGCGGGGGATGTCATCCGGGATGGTCAGGACGGACACCCCTTTTTTCGCATAGGCGGTCCGGATTGCCTGATTGACGACGGCAGGAAGCTGATCAGCGGACATGATGCGCTGATTATACACGGCAACATCGTCGAACATCCGCTCAAGATTCACTTCTTGAAAAGAGTCCGTCCCTAAAAGGTCCGTTTCCACTTGACCTGTGATGGCCAACACCGGAGCTTTATCAAGCTTTGCATCGTACAATCCGTTCAGAAGGTGGATCGCTCCTGGACCGGCAATTGCCGTGCATACTCCAAGTTTTCCCGTTAATTTCGCATATGCGGCAGCGGCAAGTGCCCCTGCTTCCTCATGTCTGACTTGAATGAACTTGATTTTGTCCTGTTTCTTTCGAAGTGGTTCTATAATGGAATTGATGGAGTCCCCGGGCATCCCATAAATATGGTCGACTCCCCATTCAATCAAGAGATCAATTAATTTTTCTCCAGCGTTTTGTTTGAACATTACATCGTCTCCTCTCGAAATTGGTTATTCCTATTTTGGTACAATACTTCCTAAATTACTCAATATTTCTATTCCGAGATGCACATACTTTAAAAAAAGATCTGGAGTGATGAACATGAAGAAGCTTGTGTTCCTTCGACACGGCGAGAGCCTCTATAATCTAGAAAACAGGTTCACTGGTTGGAGGGATGTGGATTTAACCGATGACGGCTATTCAGAAGCAAGAAAAGCAGGGGCGGTCCTGAAGAAACACGGGTTCATTTTCGATGTGGCCCATACATCTGTTTTGAAAAGGGCGATCCGGACGTTATGGATCGCTCTGCACGAAATGGATCTGGTCTGGATTCCCGTGTATAAATCATGGAGATTAAATGAGCGGCATTATGGGGGTCTGCAGGGACTGGATAAAGATGAAGTGACGGAGCAATTCGGGGAAGAGCAGGTTCATGAATGGAGAAGGTCGGCCGATGTCCGGCCACCAGCGATTTCTGAAGAGGGGCATCGCGGCAACCTCTCCGATCCGAAATACGCCACGGTTGGCAAGGAGAATATGCCATTATCGGAAAGTCTCCTTGATACGGAAAAGAGGGCACTCGTCTATTGGCATGAGGTGATCGTCCCGAGCATTCGGGACAATAAACGTGTCATCATTTCAGCACACGGAAACACGCTCCGGGCACTTGTGAAATTCCTTGACCATATTCCGGATGACGGGGTTGTCAGTCTCAACATCCCTAATGGCATCCCTCTCGTGTATGAACTGGATGACGACTTGAAACCAATCAGGCATTATTATTTGGATGACGAGGGAGAGGTGCCGCATGATCGAATTCCGCGGCATATGGATATAGAGGATAGGAATAATTGGGATTGGATGGGGTGAATGTAATTAAGGAGTACTAGTGGCTAAAAGTACTTTTATTGAAGTGACACTTCAAGGGTTCATTATTCGTGGTAGAAAATCAATGTAATTTAAAAAAGATATGGTCCGTAACGGTGAGACGGACCATATCTTTTTTGATGATTTCATTTTCCTTAAAGCCCCATTTAACGGAATAACTTATTTGCTTTTATCTAAAGGTCCATTAACCCCTTCAAAATGTTTGTATAACTCATTTTTAGTATAACCTGAAATACCACCTTGATTAATTATCTTGTTATCATATTGATAATAATAAATGGCATTTGGTTCATCATTAAATACGACTGATATACTCCAGGGCTCATAGGAAAGCAGAAAAGCTTGCACTGAATGCTCAACTTCAATTTTTGTTATTTCACTTTCTTTGTAGCCTTTGTCTTCTGTCAAATACCTAAATACTTCATCTTTTCGTTTTTTTTCACCTGCATCTGCATAGATGAGATATGAAATATAAGCAAGTAAAATTATAGCAAATGGAATTGCGAGTATTACTTTTTTGTTTTTGATAATAGTAGACAAAACCTTTCCCCCTTTGTGTAAACAAAAACCCTTTTGGTGTAATTATACACTAAAAGGGTTTATTTATAATTAAATTATCAGTTTATTTAAGGGCTGAGATGAGGTGTATTCCATTAAATTGCCCATTAATAGAAGATCACCTATACATATTAAATCCTTCTTTTTTACATCATTACGACGGTCCTAAAATCTCAGAATCAAGCTTGTCCAGCCAATTATGTACCAATGAATTGAACAAATCCTCCTGCTCAATCTGCACATTATGCCCCCCCATATCAAGCACGGCAATGGTAGCTCTTGGATAATTCTCGATTAATCGCCACGCATCCTGATACCCCACTACATGATCTTGCCGTCCGGTGACAATCAGCGTTGGACAGTCAAGTGTATGTGAAAGCTCGAAGGTGAAGCCATAGCCATTTTCCCGGATGCTGTTTGCGAATTCCTCATTCGTTTGAGTAGAAGGAAGCAGGATGTCATCACGGAACCTTTCCCATTCCCTCTGACCTTGCACGACTCCCATCGCTGAAAAAGCCTCTGCTTCCAGTGAGGAAAGATTCGATAGTAAGTCAGGGTCCTTTTTCAATACGATTTGCTGCGGCAGTTCTCTTTTATCCGTATCGGGTATCACCATTGGTGCCAGAAGCATTAAGCCCCGAACTCTATCTTGTCGAGCCTCTACGATTCCCCTCGCCATATAGCCCCCATACGAATATCCGCACACGATGAAGGGTTGATCAGGAATCAACTCGTCCACTAGTGCCAGCACAGCTCCCAACATATCGTCGGAATTCTTGATGGAAGATTGTGCTTCCGATTTACCCATTCCAGGCAGATCTATGTAAATCCGTTTCCATCCGGTGCGGTTCTCGAAGTTCGGTTCCATTGCATGCATCATGGCCTGATGATCCAGCGTCCACCCATGCACCATTAAGATGGGAAACCCTTCTCCGATGATATTATGGTAAATAGCCACGTAATTCCCCTCCTTTTAATCTATTAAAAGTATATGTTATTTTCTGGATTAATCAAAGGAAACTTCTCCATGCGTATTGAATGCAGTTAAAGGAAGTTTATTAAAAAAATGAAACCAAACAAAGTGTGATTCGTCTTAGCGATATAAGGGAATGAGGTGAGGAACGTGTGAGAAAGGTGAAGAACGACGATCATTCAGAGAGCCGAGATGCCTGGCTGGAAAGAATCATGGATGAGTACGGCGAACGTCTGACGAAATTGGCTTATAACTATGTGAAGGACTGGGGTATGGCTGAGGACATTGTTCAGGATGTCTTTATCACATGTTTCAGGCATTTTGAAAAAATAGATGAGATTCTATCATTCAAGGCATGGATTTATTGCCTGGTGATCAATCGATCAAAGGATGTTCTGAAGAGTTCTGCGTTTAAGAGAGTTGTGATGAATTCAAGCCTTTACTCCATTTTTACATCAAAGGAACCGTTGCCTGACATGAGATTGGTGAAGAGAAGCGAGGAAGAGATTCTTTCAAGGAGCGTTCTTGATTTACCCGTAAAATATCGGGAAGTCATCATTCTTTATTATTATGAAGAATGTTCCATTGAGGAAATCAAAGGATTGTTAGGTCTGAACGGCAATACGATTAAAACCAGGTTGAATCGAGGCAGGACGAAGCTGAAAAGTAGCTTGGAAAGGTGGGAGCGTGATGGAGAATAAGCTTAATGAGTTGAAGGAAGCGATGGATACTACCACTCATAAAGGCAGACACTTCACAGAATTTCAGAAAAATAAAATTCGCAGTGCCGTTCATCGTCCAGTGGAAACAAAAAGCCCTAATCCATTCATGGTTTTCATCATGACGACTGTAGCCCTTTGTTTAATAGGCTTCTTTGTTTCAACTGAGATGATGGTAAAGAAAAATGAAACGAATAATGGGAGTCCAAATATTGTGCAAGAAGGGAGTGCCATCATTCTACCTGGAGATATACCGACCTTTGTTCAAGAGAGTGACCTTGATACTATCAACTGGGATCGGAAGGCGACGACCTTTGGAATGAATATGACCGGGAATGAAGGTAAGTCGGGTATCATCGGTGCTGACATGCCAAGCTTGAACGGGCAAAAGTGGATGTGGCATCTATGGGATACGGACGCCTCTGATTTAACAGTGGTTGCTTATCAAAGAGATTCAGGAACCGTGCAGCCTGTATTGGATAACGGTGAAAGCTGGACGATCCCTCTTGGCGGGGAGAACAATGGTGCGGATGTTCATGCACCATCGTCCGTTACCATTCCGGAACGTGGTGAGTGGGCGTTTGTGCTTTATACGGATGGGGAGTTGTTTGATGTGGTTGTGATGGAGATAGATGAGTGACTTTATTGAACGGAAAAACCGGGATTTAGTCCGGATTTCATAGGTTGTTTTATTCTTTTCACATTGTGAAATGCAGATGATTACACTGTTTGTTCTTCAAATGTAGTGCGAGATCTAGAAGCTATTAAGGTGCAAAAACAAAGGAGCGAAGGGAATTATGTATGATAAAATACAAAAACAGAACCTTTAATAAAAAAGAGGTGATATCAATTGGAGGCATTAGGGGTAATTGTCGTCATCATTTTATCTTTATGGTCGATTACTAAGACTTTAGAAAAAATCTCAGACAAGATTTTAATAAATCAAAACAAGCAGACTGAGTTATTAGAACAAATAAAAGAAAGACTTAATGACAATGTTAAATAAATAAGGGTCTTCATCTAAATGGATTAAATGAATAAATCTCATAAAAAAGTCGGTCAGAGGCACTCAGCCACTGACCATTTTTCATGAAAATCAATCAAAGAAGCCAACATTATTCTTCAAAAAATACAATCTCCTCAATATCCCTAACCCACTCCATAGCATCAGTCCCATCCGCATTTCCAATCCACAGATCCCTTTTTGTATCAGTGAGGGATTTCCCCCTTAACCAAACGAGTTTTTCAATGGATGGAATATATTGAGGAGCATAGTCCCCATACCCTTTTGGAGGGCTCGTTATCTTCGTTTGTTTCGTCGAATCGATATTCAAGGTGTAAAGGGCGGGCAGCGGATGCTTGCTAAAGTCGTTCGTCCACTCTTGTTCCTTGATCCTCGACACGACCAGTGAGTTGTCAGTCATCCAATCAAAATCAAGGTCAGCGTAATCTGCAGGTGTATAAGTCCCTGACGCAGGCATTTCTTTTACCTTTAAGTCCTTATTTTTGAAGCCGAACACGATTCTTCCGCCGCCTGCGATATAGGCTAATGTGTCGGTTGAAGGTGACCACTTGGGCTGTCCTACCTGCAAAATCATTTCGTCCAAGACCTCGAAATTCTTCCCGAGACTATCAATGACACAGACCATATCGCTGTCCATGGACCAGGAAGCGGTGGGAGATACGACAAATGAAATCCATTTGCCGCTCGGGGAATAGGTCAGCTCTTCTGCATTGACGGCAATCAGTTTGTTTTGTTCATTTGTCCCGATTTCTTTAGGTAGTGTAAAAAACGGCTCCACGCCTCCGAATAAAACAATATCCTCATAATTATCGCCGACTTTTTTAGTAAACAAAGAGGCACTTGACCATCCATCCGGGTTGAGGTTCCCAGATGAAGACAGAAGGAATCCACTTCCGTCCGGGAGCCACGTGAAATCACTGACCCCGGTTGCGATGTTGTAGAAACGGTTGAGGTCAGAGATATCTAAGATTCCATTATTAATATAGGCAAGATGGTTTTTATGGGGAGCCCATTTTGGTACATGGCCATTATATGAAATTTTCTTCTTTTCACGAGTGGCGAAATTGTATATCCACAGCTCAGACTGCCCACCGGTTGATGATTCCGCTTGATATGCAAGTAGCCTTCCGTCGGTTGACCATTTTGGTTCGGAGTGGATATTGCCCGTGTTCGTGACTTGAGTTTCCTTTCCATCTGCTAAGGTCCACACGTTTCCTTCCCTGATAAAAGCAGCTTTCACTCTATTATTAATCGATGCAGAGGGCGTCGATGGGAAAATAAGTACAAATATAATGGTTAGCAGGATGGCTGGTTTCATAGGGAAGTCTCCTTTTTTGGTGGTGTATTTACTATTTTCTTGAAACGGATTAATTATGTAGGGGTCAGTTATTGACTCCAATGCTAATTTGAAAATAAACGAAAAAAGGATTTTTTGGTAATTTATGCAACCATTCAATTTAAGCATCGTCTAAAGGTTGAAAGGTAGTACATGAGGATAGGGGATTAGAAGTTGTTTATGGAGCAAAATGAAATGAGCAGAGAAGAGACGGTTGAATGGTTAATGGATGAGTATGGGAAGAAGGTTGTGCGACTTGCTTATACCTATTTGAAACAAGAGCAGCTTGCAGAGGATGTAGCACAGGAAGTGTTTATCAGGTGTTATCAAAAGTTTGATACGTTTCGTCAAGAATCATCCTATCAAACATGGATTTACACCATAACAGTAAATCTGTGTAAGGATCGGTTGAAAAGTTGGAGTTTTAGGAATCTCGTGTTTAGTGATTTCTTTTCTTCTAAGGGGATTAGTCATCACACCCCAGAGAGCAGTGTTCTTCACCTCGAAGCAAAAACAGAACTATCCCAAAGTGTATTGGGTCTTCCCATCAAATATCGTGAAATCATGATTTTGTTTTACTACGAAGAGTTTACCTATAAGGAGATTGAAGAATTGTTGGGGGTCAGCAGCCAAACGATCAAGTCCAGATTACATAGAGGAAGAAACATGTTACGGAAGAAGCTTAAAGGAGGGGAGGGAAATGAGTGATATGTTGGAAAAATTGAAAGAAGAATTGGATGAACAGGTACTGAAAGATTTAGATTTCAGGGAGAAAAACAAATCGGTGGTAAGAAACCACTTTAAGAGTAATCTTGAGCCGAGTAGAGTAAAGAAGCACTTTGGAATAGGGTTAATTTTAAGCTTCTGTTTTACAGCCTTATTTTTGGGAGTCGCCTGCTTTTTTATCTTGAATCATTTGGGTATAACACAAGACGAAAGCCTTTCTCAAAAGAATGAAAAAACGAATGAGATTCAAGAACATAAAGAGCTTACTCATCCACAGCCAAAAGAGAACGATGAGGTTATGACAAAAGAGGAAGTTCTCCATAAACTATTTAATTCAGTCGATTACTTTGAGACAGCGGCCGGCGAATTCGAATCATACTATTTAAGCAAATCATCGGTTGAGTATAAGGTGAGTAATAAAGGTGTGATTGGTGGATACGAAAAGGTTATCGATTATCCAGATCCGAAAAATCCCCAAACGAAAGAAAGGGTAAGTAAAACGTATTATAACAAAAATCATGTTTGGCATCTTGACTTGAACTCAATGGAATCTGTGAAATTTGACATAATGCCGGAAAAGAAAAGACCAGTCGTAAAGGCAGATGACATTTTCAAACTGGACCCAGATGATATACTTGAATACGATACAATGAACATTTTCAGAGAAACTCCTCCAAGCATGTATGCGGGAATATCACTTTATGCTGATACATTCATAGCCAAATACTTAAGACCTGAAAATGAATGGTCAATTGAAAAGCAAAATGAGAAACTATTGGGACACAATACGCTGGTTATTACAGGTACACTGGACGATAGCCTGGTCGATACCATGCAACCAGATGAAAAAGAATTTAGGATATGGGTGGATAAAGATACTGGAATCATGGTGAAAAATGAGGTCTATAGTAATACCGGGGAACTAGTCAGTTATTTACATCCAAAAAGCTTGGAGATTAATAAAACATTCCATGAAAATGAGTTCGAGCCTGATCTTGACGGATTTCACTCTTTTAGGGATGAGAGGGATAGGGAACTCGAAGTCATTGAACATGCTGATACAAAACGGAGTGAAGTAGAAGAAGTAATGGCCATTCAAAGGGAGACCATGCCTTTGTTTTATGAGTTTAACGATCCGAAACTCTCCCCTTTTTCCGCCAGTATTGAAAAATACCGCAAGGATCTTCACTCTTATGTCGTCTACAGTTATGACAAGCCTGTAAATGAAGTGGGGTCCGGTTCTCGTTTGCTTTACACAAGGATACATCCTAAGGACACATACCTCAGAAAAACAGGCGATTTTGTAAGGCCACTAGGCGAAGAAATTGATTCAATGCAAATGAACGGAATTCAATGGCATATGTTCAAAGTGGAAGACACAGATGAAGTTTTTGTAAAAGGAGAGAGCGGTGACTATATGATTGAAATTGTCACGCAAAAAGTATCCGGCAGTGAATTGAAAAGGTTGTTGGGCACATATAAAAAAATAGAATAGGTTTACTGGCGCATATCAGGAGTTAAGATATGCGCCTTTTCTATATGTTTCAATTTATCATGACACATTGGATTAACTGAAGAGAGAGTGGAATAAGAATCCTGGTTTGTTGGAGAAGAGTTTTCTATTTTGTGTTTTTAAAAGGAATTATCCAATCTTTGATGAAATACTAAGAAGATAGATTAATTTGTATGAGGAAAGAGAAAATGAATCGAACAGATCTACTCTTAAGAATGCTCGACACCACTTACGACCAGGAAAGTTGGTATGCGCCCCTAAAACCGGCAATAGAAGGACTCACTGCTGAACAGGCTTGTTGGAGACCGGATGGAGAAGCGGCGAAAACCATATGGGAAAATGTGAATCACCTTACTTATTACAAAGAAAGATTGACGGCACAATTAGAAGGGCGTGAATGGAACCAAACTCTCGATGGTAATGATACTTTCTATCTAACGGAACAAATAAAGGATGACAAGGAATGGGGAGCAGTCGTTGAGCGTATTGAATCGGCCCATGGTCGCTTAAGGGAAGCACTTAGTAAAGCAACGGCTGAAATGCTTGAAGAACATTCTCTTGAAGAGAAATTATTGGACATCATGATGCATGATGCTTACCATACGGGTCAGATCATGCAATTGAGGAAGATGCAGGGGGCGTGGCCGTCGCAGAGGTGAATGGTGGAGAGTGAAAAGCTGGGATCATAAATGATCTCCAGCTTTTTTCTGCTTTATTCCTTACTCCGACATATCACTAAAATAATCTACCTCTTCCAAATAATTCACCAACTCATTCAACGTCCCCAACGACTTCAATCCCTTATTCATCTGCTCTCTCATATCCACGATCCGACCTTGAAGGATGGGAAGGATATCTCGGTAGTTTTTCCTCTCAATCCCTTTAAGAACCTCCCTGCATTGATCGAATCCCATACCGGATAAACGCAGTAGTTTAATGATAAATAGTTTGTTCATCAATGCCCCATTGAAGTAGCGATAGTTATTCTCTCCTCTGCTGGCTTCAAATAGTTCTTGCTGCTCCCACACTCTCAAAGTAGAAATCGGCAGGCTCAATCGCTTGGATACCTCTTTGTAGGTGACGGGTCGTTCAACTTGAACCTTTGGGGAAATTTCCTGATTGCTTAACGTTGATTGCAATTGCTCGATGACCAATGTGCTTTCTTTGTAGTTATTAACCAGTACGGCCTGAAATTCCACTGCCAAAATAATAGCCGCTTCCCGTTCTTTTTTCACAAGATGTCTCATCATTTTGGCCACTTCTGTCCATGAATATCCAGCCATCATATGACGGGATGCTTCGAAAAATCTCTTATGTATCTCGCTATATTGCCGATAGTTGTTTTTCCCTCGAGGGGCATGAGGGATGAATCCCCATGTTTCATATTTTCTGAGCAGGTCGGCACTTAAGTTAAATGGCCGTGTGATTTCGATTCCTCTATAAACACGCAAATTCATCATATCCCCCCCCTCAAAACATTGAAGTAAAACATGAAAGTCTCATTCCGACTTTTTTATGTATTTTAAATGATCATTCCACGTCTATTTTGCTAAACCCTCGAACCTTGCAACAGAGTGCTACGATTAAAGTATAGGTAAAGTATTTGGGATTTTCAACCAAAAAAGGAGAGGTTATATGATGCAGGTTCAGAATTTAGGGAAGACCTATGAAGTCCCTGTCAGGGAATCGGGTCTCAAAGGAGCTCTATCAAGTTTTATGAAACGGGAGAAAAGGGAGATATGTGCTGTGACGGATCTTTCTTTTGACATTCAGAGAGGGGAGATGGTCGGGTTTATCGGGTCGAACGGAGCGGGAAAGAGTACCACCTTGAAGATGCTTAGCGGCATACTGCATCCTTCGAAAGGAGAAGTGACGGTGCTTGGATTTACGCCTCATCAACGTCAACATGAGTATCTGAAGAGGATTGCATTGATCCGAGGAAGCAAGCCTCTCTTTGCACCGGCTGATTTGACGGCACTGGACGCACTTCATATGCAGAGGATCATTTATGATCTCGATTTTAAGGAGTTCTCTAAGGATTTAAATAGAATCGTGGATTGGCTGCAAATTGAACCCTATTTTAAAAAGCCTCTTCGAACACTTTCTTTAGGAGAGAGAATGCGTTGTGGATTTGCCTGTTCTTTGGTGTATAACCCCGAAGTCCTTTTTCTCGATGAACCGACGATCGGTCTTGATTCCAATGCACAGCAACGGATCCGGCATTTCTTGAAAGAATATAATCGCGAAACCGATGCGACGATCCTGTTGACCTCTCATTACATGGAGGATGTGACCCAGCTGTGCAAGAGAGTGATGGTCATTGATAAAGGCCGGTTGCGATTCGATGGAGAGATCGATCACTTGGTCGAACGGTTGACTCCATATAAATTTATTGTGTTTACCCTTGAGCATTCAAGCGTGTTGCCTCCTGACTTATCCGGAATGGTTGAAGAGGGACAGGGTGGGAAGTACACCATGCGTGTTCCGAACGCACAAGTTCCTTCCGTGACCGCACGCTTACTATCGGAGTATTCCATTCTTGACTTAACCGTCGAACATCCAGTATTTGAAAACACGATCCAACAATTATATACAACGGAGGTGGTGTGATAGATGAGTAGAATCGCTGTTCTCAATTCCTTTCGTCTGCTTAAGGGCTATACGGTGTGGAAGACGATGGATGTGTTTAGCTGGAGGTCATTCGTTTACCTGCTCGTCTTTTCTCATTTGATCACACCATTAATTTCGTTATTTGTTTGGCAAACGGTTACGGCAGAAGGGCAGGTTGTTGGAGGATGGGAATCCAGTCAGTTTATGGTCTATTATTTAGCGATTGTTATGGTGCGACAGCTGACGGTCTCGTATGAACACCATATGCTGGGCATGCAGATTTATAATGGAGAACTAACGAATCTATTATTGAAGCCTCATCATCTGCTATATGCCGTGATAGGAGAAAACCTCGCTGTGAAAATAGTATCCTACACAGTTTCGATTCCCCTGGTCATTGTTCTTTGGTTATGGCTAAGCCCGGAAACTGCACCGTCTCTCACACGCATTTCTCTCTTTATCCTTACTGTCATCAACGCCTGTATCCTTCGCTTTCTGTGGCTTTACTTGCTGACCCTTGCTGCCTTCTGGACAGAAAAAACGCAATCATTGGTCAACGCTGGTGAAGTGGCCATCTTTTTTATCGGGGGAGAAGTGGCCCCTCTGTTTCTTATAAACGGAGCGTTCAGTGACTGGCTATACTACGCCCCTTTTTACGGGATGTTAGGTTTCCCGGCTGAAGTCCTGACCGGGACCAGAGGTGTCTCTCTTACTCACGGATCGCTTCTGCAGGGTGGATGGATCGTCATTCTGACACTCTTATGTACCTTGGTGTATAGAAAAGGCATTAAAAGATATTCTGCTTTAGGAGGTTGAAATCAATGAGAAAAAAGTTTGCTTTAGTATTCCTGTTCTTTAGAACGTCGCTTATGACCCAGCTGCCTTACCGGGTGAATTTTCTTACTCAGGCTCTTTCTTCACTATTCTATTTTGCAAGCGGGGTATTCGGCCTCCGGATTGTGTTTCAGTTTACAGAATCCCTGGCAGGATGGACGTTTGTTGAAATCATCACGTTATTAGGAGTCTATCAATTGGTGGCAGGTGTCCTTTCGCTTTTTGTCACGGGGAACATTGAAGCACTTCCAGATAAGGTAGTTGACGGTCATTTAGATGAAACGCTCTTACTTCCGGAGAATGCCCAGTTCCTATCGAGCTTCGGGAGCTGTAATGTATGGGCACTCACTGACACCATCCTTGGGGTGACCGTCATAACGGGGGCTGTCTTTTTCCATTTCGAAGAGGTCGTGCTTCTTCATTTCATTCAGTTTGTCCTTTTATTATCGTGCTCTCTCATCATCAGTTACTCCTTCAGAATGTGGATCGGCACGCTGTCATTTTGGCTCGGAAGAACAGGCGGCGGCTTCGTCCTGTTTTCGAGTATATGGACGATGGGGAAGTATCCGGTTGATCTGTATCCTCCGATGATCAAGTGGCTTCTTTATACCCTGGTTCCTGTTGGGATTGTGGCTGCAGTTCCGACTTATGCCCTTTTTTATGGAATATCATTGGTTCAGTTGATGGGATTGTTGTTGTTAACCTGTATCATTTCGGTTTTTACGAAGTTTTTGTGGATGAAGGGATTGGGAAGGTATTCGAGTGCTACGTCTTGAAGTTACTATTGTTAGGAATTAGAAATTAATGGATAATAGTTTCAGAGTATATTGAGCACAAGTTTAAGGAGTGGATCGATATCATTATTCGTCCAATAGAATTTCATATTCGTAATCTACCTTATATCATAAGGTCAGCAAGAGAAGAAGATGCTCAGAACCTGTCAGAAGTAAGGCTCCAGGTCGATGGAGAGACAGAAAACATGGATAGGGAAAAAGGTGAAGCGTACATAGATGAGGCGGGTTTTAAACAAATAATCATTGAAGATACAGCGAGTCCTCAGAATCTCTTTTTGGTTTGTGAAGTGGGGGAAAGGATTGCCGGCTTCTCCAGATGTGAAGGGAAATCATTAAAGCGGATTGCTCACAAGGTAGAGTTTGGTGTAGGAGTATTAAAGGAATTCTGGGGATACGGCATCGGGAAAAATCTATTAAAAGAGAGCACACGTTGGGCAGATGATAACGGCATTAAGAAGATCACTTTGAATGTCCTCGAAACCAATGAAAAAGCCATCATGCTCTATAAGAATAACGGGTTTGAAGTTGAAGGAGTATTGAAGAGTGATAAATTATTATCGGATGGACGTTACTACGATACTGTGGTGATGGGACGGTTACATCCGTAAGGAGTGGTTCCTATGAATCTGACAGATAAGCCAATGAAAAAGTATAGCCTTCTTTTATTTGACCTGGATGACACGCTTCTTGAAAATTCCTCATGGTTTGACGATGGGCTGGTTCAGACGCTTGCCGAACATCTTTTGACAAAGGAAATGGATGAACAACAATTTTTGAAGAAAATAAAACAACCTCCAAGATCTCTAATCGATAAACTTGTAAGTGGTGAACTAACTACATTTGAATTTAAAAGAGAAAGATGGAAGAGGGCTCTTGATTCCTTTGAAGTGAAAGCAGAGATTGAAGAAATTGATCAGCTTGTATCACTCTTTGTTAACAGGAGTATGAATTTTATTACTGCCGATGAATCCGTATTACATTTAATGAATGAACTGAATAAGCAATTTGAAGTTGGAATTGTTACAAACGGACTTTATGACCCTCAACAAAAGATAATCAATATGGGGTTAGGGGATATATTCAGTCAAGATAAGATCATCCATGCAGAACCATTAGGTATTAGAAAGCCCGATTCTAGAATCTATACTATTGCTCTAGAAGCATTTAATAAAAAACCTGAAGAGACGATATTCATAGGCGACTCGTGGACGCATGATGTAGTTGGCCCCATGGAAGCAGGAATGGAAGCGATATGGGTTAATTTCAGAGGGGAAGAAAAGCCAACGGATTATACTCCGTATGCAATCGTTTCTTCTATTGTGGAAATAAGAGATATTTTGGTGAGTGGCAGTGGTGAATAGCTCAGTGGGCATTCGAATAACGGCTAAAAACAGCATGGATAATGAGATTCGGGTTAGAACAGAATTGGAATTTTTAATAAGAAAGTATAATATAAAGAATTATTTCTTTACAGATGCTGTAATCATTAACGAATCAGCTGAAAATCCTCATAGCCACCCGGTATTAACTTTAAATACCAGACATTCAGGAGATATTTTGCTTTCTACATTTATACACGAACAAATCCATTGGTATGCCGTTCAGCATTTTCCAAGAATGCAGGCCGCAGTACAAGAATTGAAAATCATCTATCCTACAGTTCCGGTAGGCTACCCTAATGGTGCAAGGGATGAGTTTTCTACATATCTTCACATCATCATCAATTGGCTCGAGCTTGATGCAATTTCTGTATTGTTGGAGAAGAGCGAATACGAAGAAGTAGTGGATTTTTTGAAGAAAGATCATTATAGATGGATCTATAACATGGTTATTTCGGATTATGACGTTATTAAGAAGATATTAGATAAGTATGAGATTCAATTAGGGAAGTCGAAAGGAGGAATGGAGAGTGATAAATGAAGACATAAAAAAGAAACTACATCAGCTGGAATCAAATCTATTAAAACCAGAAATTCGTTCATCCAAAACAGAGCTCACCCGGATTCTAGCAGAAGGATTTTTTGAGATTGGGAGTTCGGGTAAGTTTCTTTATCAAAATGAGGAGATCAGCGAAGAAGGTATTGGTGAAGTGAAGATGACAATGGATCACTTTGAAGTCCATCCATTATCTGATGAAATCGTATTGACTACATATAGTTAAGAAGTTCGATTTGGAAATGGGCAGATGAAAGGTGGCAAATGGTGTTTCATCAAGGTACCAGGGTTAGTTAGGATACCAATTTTTTCTTAGGGGTGAAGATATGCAAAGTGCAAAGCCTAGATTGGTTTTAACGGTGGATGATCTTGAACGATCTCTTTCATTCTATCGTCATTTGCTTGGTTGGAGTGAGGAGTGGAGAAAAGATACGATTGCACAATGGAAGCTTCCTAGTGGCGGGGCTGTTTTATTCACGGAAGGAAACCAAGAGGATTTCAAGGAGTATACCGATGTCGCTTTTGTCAAACCTGATCCCGGTCAGCGGTTTTATATTATGGGAGAGAAAATTGAAAAACTAAAGCGAAAGTTTGAGGAAGAACAAGTTGATTTTGAACTGGAAGTAGATCCTGGGTTTGGTCAATTAATCATGGTAAAGGATCCGGATGGCTATATCGTTTCACATTGGGAAGAGTTGTTTATGTCAGACGAAGAGATACTATCACTTTATAAACGCGGGATTGATCGAATCGATACCGTGCTAAAGGGGTTATCGAACGATGATTTGGACTTGGTTAGAGCTGAAGGGAAATGGTCCATTCGGCAAACTGTGCTGCATTTCATTGATTCGGACTTGACTATGTTCCATCGTATTAAGTTTGCGCTAGCTGAAGACGGTAGAAATTATAAGAATAATCCTTACGACCCCAATCTATGGGAAACGGGAACGAATTACAAAGGTCGATCAATCGAAACCGAGGTATCCCTTTTTAAATTGATACGGGAACACGTACTCAATCTTTGTGAGAGCTTACCAGATTCCCTCGATAGAAAAATTCAAACGGAAGACCAGGGTGAACTGACCGTCAGGAGAATGATCAAAATGGTGGCAGGTCATGCTAAAGGGCATCTTGAACAGATTGAAGAAACAAGAGACATTCATCACGTGTGAGGCGGGAAGCTTATCAATTTCAAATGATAAGCTTCTTTTTTATCACTATATATTGAGTTGTTGTCAGTAAACTGGAATAATTGGAATTGTCAGTAATAAAGCTATTGTATCAGGGGGGGAACTTCATTTGAAAAAAATAAGCATTTTTATTATTAATATTCTAGTTGTCCTTTCCCCCCTGTTCGGCTGTGGAAATGATGGAATCAGCAGCGAGGAAGCGGAGAACATTGCAATGGAACAATTTGAAAAGGATGTAAAGGAACACAATGAAACTGCCGTCAAAAAAATCAATCTAAACGATGTGGAACTCCTTTCTAAAGAAACCAATTTTAGCAGCTCTTCTAAGGCTTGGGAGATTACATTAAATTATAAAGATTGGTTTAAGAGAGAAGATGAGGTGACGAATTCGATTGCTCAATATAGTGTGAATCTTGATGGTGAGATCATTCGAAATTCGAATTCATTTTAAGAACTGTAGACGCATTAATCAAATGTTAGGAGTGTATCCCTATGTTTAGAAAATTCGTCATACTAATAGGAACGATTCTTCTGTTAACTGCCTGCAACACCAAAGATTTCTCCTTCTCGGGTGAATCCGATCACTGGCATGCTGACCTAAACGTCAACCAGTCCAGTGATTTTGAAAAACAGGATTTTGTCTTGAAGTACAAAGGGGATAACGTTGATTCTGTTGGTGACGTTGCCTATACGGTCAAAGGACGTGGCGAATATGGAAGAAAAGGAGAGCCCCTTGAAGAAAATGGAGTCATCCGGCACAGCAGTGAATCAAATCCCACGAATCCCAAAATGAGTGAAGATACTGAGGTTAAGGTAACGGTGAAGTGGGATGATCAAGAGGAAACATTTACTCTAGAAAAAAATTAAAAAAGGATGGATTCTATGTCAGAGAAAACGTTTCAAGTGGGGTTGTGGTTGACAGCCGTGCTGGGATCGCTTGCCCTGTTTGTTGCGACAAGATTCATCTGGAAAGAAGCGAAAGATGTACTTTTACTGGTTTATATAGTAGTTGGGTTTCTGATGAATTTTATTGTTTCGAAAATCAGAAGTATTAAGACTGAAGAAGCAAGACATAAAGGGTGATGTTCTTGAATCAGGTTGAATGATCGTTATGGTACATGGCACAAGGAGGAAAATAATGAACTACGTCAAAGATCTGCGTAAACTCGTTGGCACCAGACCCCTCATTCTCCCCGGGGCTGTCGTCATCATCTTAAACGACCAACAGGAAGTCCTTCTCCAACACCGGACAGACGGTGGCTGGGGGCTTCCGGGAGGATTGATGGAACTGGGTGAAAGTTTAGAGGAGACGGCAAGGAGAGAAGTGAAGGAAGAAACCGGTCTTGAGATTGGGGAACTGACCCTTGTAAATATCTTCTCCGGTAAGGACTATTATTTCAAAGTATCGAATGGGGATGAACTATATTCCGTCACGGCTGTTTATGTCACAAAGGATGTGAGGGGAAAAATGGACATCGATGAAACCGAATCGGTTGAAGTCCAATTTTTCAAACTGTATGAACTGCCGGGTGGATTAACGGATGAATATAAAAGCTATATTATGCCATACATAGATCAAGTAAAGAAGGTGCAAGTATGAACGCTTCAGAAAGCATATTGAAAACATGGACAAAATTTAATGATTTTCCCATGGAAACGTTAACGAAAGTCTGGTTTTATCATCAGGGGAGTGTAAAGAAGCAGCGGGATGTCTCCCTTATGCGTGAACATCGGGAACAATTCTGCATGTCGGGGAATTGTTTCGATCTCGGACTCTGGTTACTGGATGAATTTAAAAGAGATGGCGTCGAGGCGTATCCCGTCGGTCATAATTTGAATTCGGAAGAGGCTCATGCGGCCGTCATTGCTCTGAATGAAAAAGGGGAACGATTCCTTTGTGACCTTGGCGATCAATGGTTGAATCCGATATTAATAGATACTCAAAGTCCCGATTATACCAACGAAAAATTAGATGGTTTTTTTCCTGCTGCAAAGGTGCAGGTTCAAGCTCATCCATCATGTACTGAAATCCTCTATCATAGACCGAATGGAAAAGTATCGAAACAAGTTTTCCAGACTGAACGTATTGAGATGGATACATTCTTAAAGGCTGCTGAGCATTCTCAACATATGATAAAGAACCATCCATTACTTGAGTGCAGAATACCGTATCAATCCGAAACGGCGCATTGGGAGTTTTATAATTGGGAGAGCTTTCTGAGTACGACAGAAGGATTAATAAAAGATTCGAAGCTTGAGACGGTGTCTGAATGGGCTGAAAGGATTCATGGGAAAACGAGCTACAACAAAGCAATTCTAACCGAGATATTAGAGCATTATAAAAGCATACAAGTTTGAAAGGAATCATGACTATGAAAACAACCGCATACGTGACACTAAGGGAATTGACGCTTGACGATGCAGAAGACCGCTATCATTGGTGCCTGGACCAAGAAGTGACCAAACACTTAAACATGCCAGAAAAATATCCTCCCTTCAGCCTGGAAGAAACCCGTGCCTGGATCGACATGTGCATCAGCAAAACGAATGGATATGAACAAAAGGCGATCATGACGGGAGAAGGCAAACACATCGGCTGGATCGATTTGAAAAATATTGACCGGTTAAATAAACATGCAGAACTTGGAATCGCGATTGGGGATAAAACATACTGGGGAAAAGGCTACGGGTTAGCAGCCATGCGCGAGATGCTTCAATGGGGTTTCAAGGAACTCGGGTTGAACAAGATTTGGCTCAGGGTAGAGATAGATAATGAGAAAGCCATTAAATCGTACAGAAAAATGGGATATGTGGAAGAAGGCATTTTAAGACAGGATCGATTGAGAAACGGTGAGTTTGTCGATCGACTGCGGATGAGTATTCTCTGGGAGGAATTTGTCTATGAGCCAAAAGTTTTATGAATTTATTGAGATTGCCAGGAAACTAAATGGGATTGGAATTACGCCACTGCTAATGGGTTCGGTGGGATTGGAAGTGGTCACCGGCAGAAGCTGGGACGCACAGGATCTGGACATCCATGTGCCTGGTGATAAGCGGGGATGGGAAGTCCCTGCAGAAACATCCATACATAACTGGAGTGAAATTGTAGAGCACATGAATTCCATGGGCTATGCGCTGATCGATTTGCATGAACATGAATTTTCGAAAGATGGACTATCCGTGGAGTTTGGGATCATCGATACCCTGCCGGAATTTGCTGGAGTTCGGATGGAAGATTTAGAGATTCATCGAAAGGGAGAGGTGACCTATTATTTGTTAAATCCGGAACAGTACTTACGTGTGTATGAAGCTTCCTCCAAGGATAGCTACCGGGCAGACCAGAATAATCATAAGGACTTGGGGAAGATCGAGTATTTGAAACATGTAAACTCTCATAAAGAAGAAAACGTATAAACCATATATGTTACAGTGAATATAAACCAAATTCTGGAGGTGTGGAAGCATGTATTTCTTGATCTTTCTAGGAATCGTCGTCTTATATTTTGCCATCCGTATTTTCATCGGTTCAAGGAAAATGAAGTTTTATGGAAACAGCATTAAAAAGAATTCCTCAAATCACAGAGACGAAGCTTATCAAAAGTCAGCACAGCATTCCCAACAAGCTTCGAATGCGAATAATCAAACAGGTGGTGGGGGTGGACCTTCTGCATGAATCTGTTGAAGTATCTCACTTTCTTCTTGGCATTGGTGATTACTGGCTGTAGTATCAATGATGTCGAGCGTAATGAAACATTCGAGAACGATCTATCTTCCACGGTGAAAAATCAACAAAACAAGGAAATCGAGATTCACTCCATAGCAGACTTCAAGTGGGACAAAGCGTATTTGTTTCCACCCTATACTCCTCAAATGAGTATAGAAAGAAAGCTCGGGATTGAATACGATGACCCCAGCAACATCAGCAACAGGGATGAAATCTACTTATTCGTTTTTCTCCATGAAGGTAGAGTGGTGCAGTATGCGGAAATAAAGCGTCATAAAGCTGATTTTACAATGGATGGAAAAGAGTATCTGACTCCTTCTGAGGATGTATTGAAGGTGGAAAGATATTAATTTAGCAGGTTCTAATGATTTTATTAAATAAACAAATGGGAACTTCTTTGATTAGAAGTTCCCATGGAGATATCCAAGAGAGTTTACTGATTCATTTTTTCCAGTAATCCACCAACATCCATATTTCGAATGGAGACAATCTTCCCGTCTTCATTTAAATTTATTCTTGCCGCGACGATTGCCATGCTCGATTCACCATTCTTACTGTATTCCACATCCACCTTACAATCATAAGCAAGGTCTGAATCCTTAATAATTTCAATATTTGTTGGCTTCATCAGATAGCCATTTTCAAAAGAAACGCGCTGATAAAACAAGATAAGATTCTTATTCACCATGTCTTCCCAATCCATTAAAAGAGGCTCATAGTTCTTTTCTACATACTCCTTCAGCTCAGGTGGGAAGACGCCATCTTGTTTAAAAGCCGCCGTGAGTTCTTCATTTGGTCCGGTGAATTCGTTTTTGATAATGGTCCGGATAGTTTCTATATTCTTATCACTTTCTTTGGATATGTTGCAAGCTGTTGCTAAGATCATGACTGAGGCTAACAAAAATAATTTTACAGCAAGTTTCTTCATATTAAACTCCCCCTTATTTATCTTTACGGATAGATATGGGAAATGTTTCAATTTTATGAAGCTGAAAATCGTAAAAAGGATTTTCAGCTTCTTTTCTATTGTTATGAAAGTAATGGGCCCTATTTCCCCTTTTTATTTCATTGTCGAAAAATTACAAATAATTTACTTTTCATTAAACATTTTCCGTTATGATAAACGTGTCTAATGCTGATGGATTTTAGCGAATACGAGATTGGGAGGTATATTGATGAGGAGTTTGAAGAAGAAGGCTTGGCCAGTAGTGTTATCCATTGCAGTCGCTGGAAGCATGGTTTTACCGAATTTTGCAGAAGCTTTGGGTGAGTTTGATCTTGATTCCTCAGTAGTGCAGGTTCCTATTAATGAGTACCGTGCTGATCTTGCCCCAGGTATCATGGAGAAGCATTACAGCTTTGAAAGCAGTGATGGTAAGAAAATTGAGAGTTTCGTAGTTGATGTGGATGTACAGAATCCGAGTGTCACGATTGAAGCGGGAACTCCGAATGACGGGACGGCGTTTGGACTGCAGCCTGTCAGGCAGCAGGCAAGTGCCGCCGATGGGGAGAACCATAAAGTGGTGGCTGCCGTGAATGCCGATTTCTATAACATGGCGACAGGGGAACCCACAGGGATTGTGTTCAAGGATGGAAATGCTATCAAAGCTCAGCTTCGTCAGGGGTGGGGATTCTTTGGTGTGAAAAAGTCCGGTGAAGCTGTCATCGGAAGCACGGCCGAGTATGATGGGGTCAAGGATGATTTGCAGGAAGCCCTCGGTGGGAATGCGATTCTCGTCAAGAACGGTCAAGTCTACCAAACTCCCCAAACGGGAGCGGATAAAGAGCCTCGGACAGCTGTCGGAATCAAGTCTGATGGAGATGTATTCTTCGCAGTGATTGACGGCAGGCAGGAGCCGTATTCAAGCGGCATCTCCATGCCTGATCTAGCTCAACTGATGATTGATTTAGGGGCGGTTTCGGCCCTTAACCTGGATGGTGGCGGATCTTCTACTTTTACCACCCGTACACTCGGAGGGGATGATCTCGAGGTTGATAATATGCCTTCTGACCGCGGTGAGAGAAGTGTGGCCAACTCATGGCTGATAGTGTCAAAGGAGCCTTCGGATCATCTCTTTGATTCAGCCTACGTCTCCCCTTATGATACATCCTTTACGCCTGGATCTACCGTCCAATTCAGTGCAAAAGGCAGAGATATGGCGATGGCCTCTGCTCCTCTGCCAGACTCTGAGTTGACGTGGGAACTATCAGATCCGTCATTTGGGACCATTGATGAAAATGGGGTCTTCCAATCAAACGGAACAACAGGTCAGTTGCACGTCGTGTTGAAGCATCAAGGGAAAGAGGTCGGTAAAAGCATCATCGAAATTGAGACACCTGATGCCATTACTTTTTCTTCACCGGAATTGACAGCAGCCAGAAACAGTGAGATTCCATTGGGACTGATCACCACATTTGAAAAGCGGGTAGTCGATTGGAACCTTGAGGACATTGAATTTGAGATTCCGGAAGGACTGGGTACGATTGATGAGGAAGGTGTGCTTCATACAAATGATAAAAGTGTAAAAGGGACGATTACAGCCCGACTGAAAAATACCGACCTGACAGCTCAGGTGAAAATTTCAGTAGGAACTCTTCCAAAAGTGTTGTTTGACTTTGAGAGCGATTTAGGAACGTGGAAAACAGCTACGGCGAACCGGGGAGAGAAAGGGACATTGAATCAATCAACCTATCCTGGTCCAGTCCGATTTGGGGATCATTCCTTAAGCCTTGACTTTGATTTCACCGATGCTCAAACCGGAACCACCCTTGGAGTGTATGCCGGGCCGGGAGTGAATACGGAGATTGAAGGAGATCCACAGAGCATTGGAATGTGGGTGTATGGAACACCTGAAGCCAAGGGGTACTGGCTTAGAATGATGATTGTGGATGGGAACAATAAGAATCAAACGATTAACCTGACCGGCGAGAAGCCGGGGATCGATTGGACCGGATGGAAATACATCGAAGCCGATATCCCGGACTCTTTTACAGGGCCTTTTAAACTATCAGGCACGCAGACAATCCGAATGATGTCCACGAAGTCCGGCATAACAGGCCCTATGACAAAAGGATCTCTTTATGTGGATAATATCCGTGCGGTTTACGGAGAAAAAGTCGATGATTTATATCCACCGGTTATCGAGTCCGTTAATGCAGAAGAGAAGGAATATACAACGAGCTCAGTGAATTTAAAAGCAAACGTGCATGAGTATGAAGATGATCCATTCAAAACAGGAATCGATTGGGATAGAATTAAATGGTTTGTGGATGGTAAGGATTACTCGAAGAGAGAGGGCCATTTCTCTTATGACATGGACGGCTCTGTGTCCCTGAGCGGATTACAGTGGGCAGATGGTACCCATCAATATACCCTGATGGTGCCTGATAAATTCGGGAACCAGTCGGTGAAGACGGGCTACTTTACCGTGAATACTGGAGCTGCCAAGATTGAGATCATGCAGGATCAAGAAAAAGCACTCTTAGGGGATGCATTCGAACTGACGGTAAAAGCGACCAATCCAGCTGATATCTCTGAATCTACGCTGACACTGCAAGTGGATAAAACGTTCCCAGTGGCTGACGTTACTTTCGGAGAAGGATTCACAGGAAGTACATCCAACTATGACAGTGAATCGGGACTCCTTACCATCGATCTGGTGAACAGTGGGGAATCGGAAAATACAGCCGATGCAGCAAAAATTCACATGACCATTCCACCATCAACAGCTGAAGGCAGCAAACTGAAAGTAAAAATGACAAAAGGTGAAATCGTCTACGCTAAGCCTGTTGAAGAGACGTTCATCTCCACCTATTCAATGAAGCCTTTAAGTGTTGAAGTGGACGCAGCGTTAGAAGTGGAAGCAGATCCAATATTATTAGGTAAACCTACAACGATGAAGGTAATGGATCAGGAGGGGAATCCTGTAAGCGGGGCAGAAATCTTCGCCTCTACCGGAGATGAGCCTCTCTCGCTTGGGAAAACGGGGGAAGACGGATCACTCGTTGTGGATTCCATTACAAATGATATAAGTGACATCACCCTTTACTCTGTAAAGGACGGTCACTATTCATTCAAGCTTGATACACAATCCTATCCGGCACTCGTGGAAGAAGCAGAGCTGAAAAATATCATCTCGCCAACAACAGATGATCCTTATAAAGACAAGACGTTCACTTGGATGTCCAGTCCTCTGGGCAAAGAAGAAGCTCCTATCATCCAATATGCCAGGAAAAAGGATTACGACAAAAAGGGCAACAAGAGCCTAAAAACGGAAAACGGCACATGGAGCGATGAAGTGTTCAGCGGAGAACTGGACATTACGAAGAATGGTATCGTAAGGGTCAACCAGGTCACACTGGAAAAACTCAAACAGGACACGACATATGTGTACCGGGTAGGAAACGGAGAAACCTGGAGTGACCTGGAGGAATTCACCACATTAAAACGAAGCCATTCCTTCGAATTTGCCGTGCTCGGTGACACACAATCGCCGTCGGACTTGAGCTTGTTTGATCAAATCCTATCGAAGGTTAACGACCAGGACCCTGCGTTCATGATCCACGTCGGCGACATCATAGATGAAGCGTCTAAATTCAATCAATGGGATGATACATTAGGGATCATGAGCCAGTATGAAAACATCCGAACCACAAATCTCATCGCGGCTCTCGGGAATCATGAATACATGGGAGACAATGACGCGAGTCTGGCCAAAGCGATTCTTGGCTCACCAGACAATGGTCCTGATACAGACAAAGGCGGTACGTATTCGGTTGAATACCAAAACATGCACATCAGTGTGCTTGGGTTTACCAGTGACACCGGAGTACTGGATCAACAACTTGAATGGCTGAAGAAAGACATGAAGAGCTCAGATAAACCATGGAAAATCCTTGTGACCCATAAACCTCCTTACTACACCAATCCATTTGGAGGAAACGAAATCATGAAGGAAAAGCTGCCTCCAGTGGCCGATGAACTCGGAATCGACATCGTCTTCTCCGGACACGACCATGCATACGGTCGGACGAAGAAACTTAAAGATGGCAAAGAAGATGAAAATGGAACCGTCTATGTAGTGGCAGGCACCACCGGCAGAAAGCACTATGATGCAGTGGCAGACGAGAAATTTGAATACGTCAATATGGAAAACATCGCCGTCTATATGAGTGCGAAGGTAGAGAAGGATACCATCACATTTACGACCCGCACATCTGATGGTGATGTGATTGATGAATTTTCGGTTGTGAATGAGGAGTACTAAGATTTAGGACGAAGAGGTGTTATGCGAAGAATGCATAACACCTCTTTTTACCTGAATCGGATCTAACCGGCAGTCTAATGGGGCACTGATAGAATCAACATCTTCGCTTCATGTCTAACTCAATGTACGAAACTGATGAGCGCTACAATTAGACTTTAACCGTTAAAATTCCATATTGATCTTTACGCACACCAATGGAAAATGTTTCAATTGAATGAGAAGTATTTGTCTCTAGCTCGGAATACAGAAAGGGGGGATCCCCATGACCAGCATCATCATCCTAAACGGAGGCTCAAGCTCCGGCAAAACGACGCTCGCAAATTGCCTCCAACATTCATTTTCAGAGCCATGGCTGAGATTCAGCATAGATGACCTGATTGAGTCTATGCCTGATGCCATGCTCAAGAAAGACAGCGGAATTAAATTGAATGAAGACGGGTCGGTAAGCCCAGGTACGGAATTTCGGGAACTGGAAGCGGCATGGATGCACGGTATTGGAGAGATGGCAAGAAGAGGGGCCAAAATCATCATCGACGATGTTTTTCTTAGTGGGTTGGAAGGTCGTCAAAAATGGGAGACTGCCTTGGAAGGACTGCAGGTGCTGTGGGTTGGCGTCTTCTGTGATTCGAGCGTAGCGGCTGCCCGTGAGAAAGAAAGAGGAGATCGCATCGAAGGGATGGCTGTATCACAGGCTACCATCGTGCACAAAGGTATGAATTATGATGTAACAGTGGATACATCGAAGTCATCGGCTGAGGAATGTATTCGATTGATTAAACAACAAATGTAAGTTTAGTATATTATTTTTTCCTGGAGGAAGATTCATGAATCATGTAACAAAAGGTATCGTATTTGTATTAGCAGGAGTTTTACTCTTATTATTATCATTTATTCTCCCGCTACCAACCCCGTTGTGGGCTGTCATCCTTAGTGCGAGTATTATCCTAAACTGCGCAGGAACTGCGTTTCTTATAAGATTTATTCAGGAATCTGATCAGAAGAAGAAAGAGTTGGAATAAAAAGTCTATGAAAAACGGCAGAAGTTATGTGGCATTCTTTCTGTTTTAGAGAACAAAAAAATAGCTTACCAACAACACTGGTAAGCCGCTACAAATAAGGAATTTTTCGATTTACAATAAGGGGTCCTGCCTTAAACCACTATCTTCAAGATGAAGAATAATTTCAGTATACTATTATTTTTAGGTTAGTAAAGGTGATATGCCTAGATGAATATTTTTTTCTTAATGTGTTGTTCAGAATAAGTTATGCTTGAAAATCTTTAGGGATTCAGTGGAGGTAGACAATGATCATCAGAAAACGAAACAAGGATGAAGAACTTCCTATGGAGCTACTTCTTCTGGCAGATCCTTCAGAGACAATTGTGAAGGACTATACCACCAGAGGAGAATGCTTTGTAGCGGAGCTCGAAAAGAAAATCGTTGGCGTATACGTCTTACTGCCAACAAGACCGGAAACAATCGAGCTAGTGAACGTGGCGGTGGCAGAACTACTGCATGGGAGAGGGATCGGTAAACAGCTAGTGATGGATGCCGTAAAGGTGGCCAAAGGGAAAGGCTACAAGACCATTGAAGTCGGGACCGGGAATTCAGGCGTCGGCCAATTGGCCCTTTATCAAAAATGTGGTTTCAGGATCGTCGGGGTGGATTTGGACTTCTTCGTCAGACATTATCCTGAAGAAATTTATGAAAATGGAATTCAGTGCAGGGATATGATTCGGTTGACGCAGGATTTATAAGAAGAGACCCTTCCGAGTTGGAAAGGGTCTCTTTCAATTTATTTAAGGAATCAATAAAATCTTCCCTGTGCTTTTCCTGCTTTCTAAATACTCATGAGCTTTTGCGCCTTCGCTTAAAGGAAAGACCGTTGGTTCAGAAACCTTCAATTTTCCTTCCTGAATCCAGCCGAATAACTCATGTGAGCGTTTCACCCGTTCTTCGTGAGAAGTCAATACATTCCATAAATCGCCGCCGGTCAGGGTTTTCGACGTGTCCATCAGCATCCGGGGATCAACTGAAACAGGATCGCCTCCCGCCATACCGAAGAAGACGACCGTCCCTCCGATGCGAGTGGCTTCAAAACTGTCCATCAACGTTGAACCAACTGATTCATAAACGACGTCCACGCCGTTACCACCTGTCACATCCTGGACTTGTTGTTTCCAGTCTTCACTGTATAAAAACATGTGATCGGCCCCAACCGCAAGCGCCGCCTGCCTTTTTTCTTCCGAAGACGTTAATCCGATGACTGTGCCACCTAATATCTTAATGATTTGAACGAGGAGTTGTCCTACTCCGCCGGCTGCAGCATGGACTAAAACGGTATCCCCACTCTTGATACTATAGCTGTCTTTCGTTAAGTAATGAGCTGTAAGTCCTTGTAACAAAAGGGATGCAGCCGTTTCATACGATATTTCATCTGGCAATGGGATGGCTTTATCCTTTGGCACGGCCACAAGTTCCGCATTCGCATAAGGTACATCGGCAAACGCGATGCGGTCCCCAACAGCCATTCCTTGCACGTTGGCCCCAATCTCTTTGACGACGCCTACTCCTTCATACCCACAAATATATGGTGGCTCTCCTGCTAAGTGATAATTTCCTTTTCTTCTATATACATCAGCGAAATTCAGGCCGATTGCCTTCATTTCTAATAAGATTTCATCCGTTCCTATGGTGGCATCTTCAATCTCACGGTAATGCAAGACATCCGGTCCGCCGAACTTTTCAAATACAAGTGCTTTCATTATGTACTCTCCTCTTTAACATCAGTCTCTTTTAGTGTAACCAGTTGTTTGGTTTTTGACTAGGGAAGAGCTTATCTTTCATGCTCGTAGGGTACTTCCAGGTGCCTATGCCACTTCAAAGTGCGTTCTTCCCAAAAAGTTAGCTATCCTTCATAATTCATTTTAGCTTTTCAAACAGTACCTGCCTATTTTCATTGAAGAGGTTTGAAAGGTATATAGGCACTTAGGAGTCCCTAGGTTACAAAAAAGTACCTACATGACTTTAAAGTGCGTACTTCTCATAAATAGTTGTACCCATTAACATAATGTGTGTACAGAGAAACGGAAGGCGCCTTCGTTTCTCATTTCATTTAAACTTTAAGGAGGAAGTTACGTTATGAGTTCAACTTCAGCTACTATACATCAGTCAAAAACGAAAGGCGGCACGCCGGCGTTACTTGCCCTTGCCATCAGTGCCTTTGGAATAGGAACGACAGAGTTTGTTCCCGTTGGATTATTATCATCGATTGCCGATGATTTATCGATATCGATCACACTCGCAGGGTTATTGATTTCAGGTTATGCCATTGGAGTCGCCATTGGGGCACCGGTATTAACCGCATTAACAAGTAAGATGAGTCGAAAATCGCTGCTTATGTCCTTGATGCTCTTATTCATCGTAGGTAACTCGGTTGCGGCCATGTCCACAAGTTTTGGACTATTGCTTGTAGCCCGTTTTATCACGGCATTTTCACACGGGATTTTCTTCTCGATCGGATCGACGATTGCGGCCGATCTTGTGCCTGCCCATAAGCGGGCCAGTGCCATTGCCTTTATGTTCACAGGATTGACGGTGGCGACCGTTACAGGAGTACCACTTGGAACATTCATCGGGCAGGCATTTGGATGGAGAGCCACATTCTGGGGAGTTGCACTTCTTGGTATTGTCGGAATCATTGCCAGTTCCATTCTTGTACCGAAAAATTTGAAAGAAGCACCACCAGCCAAGTTCAGTGAACAATTGAAGATTCTAACAAACGGTCGATTGTTATTAGCCTTTGCCATTACAGCCCTTGGGTATGGCGGAACGTTCGTCGCGTTCACTTATTTAACACCTTTATTGCAAGACGTAACAGGATTCAGCGCGAAATGGGTGAGTATCATCCTTCTTGTATACGGAATTGCCGTTGCGATCGGAAATGTCGTTGGAGGGAAAGCATCTGACAAGAGCCCGTTAAAAGCATTATTCTGGATGTTTGTTATGCAAGCCATCATTCTAGTAGCTCTTACATTCGCAGCACCATTTAAAGTGGCGGGTCTCATCGCAATCTTCCTAATGGGATTATTCGCATTCATGAACGTGCCGGGGCTGCAGATCCTTGTGGTGAACCTGGCTGAAAAATATGTCCCTTCAGCGGTCAATGTGGCATCTGCACTGAACATCGCCGCATTCAACGTCGGGATTGCCATCGGTTCCTTCGTCGGTGGACTTATCGTTGATGGAATAGGCTTGATTCATACGCCTTGGATCGGTGCCATCATGGTGGCAGGAGCGGTTCTGTTAACAGCGTGGCTCAGCGGTATCGAACGAAAGTCAGCCTAGAATGGTTGAAATATGGAAGGAACGAGTGGCTCAACGGCAGAAACGCATTGCAATTGAAAAGAGAATTGTCATAACCATCATGACTGGGGCGGCACTTTTCGCCGCCTCCCGTCAGATGAAGAAAGGGAGAGGGAAAGATGAATCCATTTGCACATCACAAAGCTTATAACCGCATGTACAAAGAGGGAGAATTGACGCTGGGCCTTCACATCCCCCTTGAAAATTATCATTTCGACACCCCGACGATGGAGAAGCAGGCGGAACTTGCCCAATTGTCAGAGAAACTTGGTTTCACGAGCCTGTGGTTAAGGGATGTTCTCCTCGAGGATCCGAACTTCGGAGATCCTGCCGTCGGCCAGATCTATGATATGATGATTTACTTGACCTACCTTGCCGGACAGACCAAGGATATTGCCCTTGGAACGGCTGCTGCGGTACTGCCGCTTCGTCATCCGCTTCGGGTGGCAAAGGAGATCGCCACGATTGATCAGCTGTTTCCGGGCAGGGTCCTTCTTGGAGTCTCATCCGGGGACCGCCGGGCAGACTTTGCCGCACTAGGGGCATCCCATCCTGACCGGGGAGAAGCGTTCGTGGAAGCTTATCATTATCTGAAGGAAGCCCTGTACAAGGAGTTCCCTCATATAGAGTCGTCCAGAGGAAATATCCGTGGAGCTAACCTTGTGCCAAAACCGATCACGCGCATACCTACCTTTATCACAGGGTATGCACAGCAGGACATGCAGTGGTTTGCTGAACATGGGGATGGTTGGATGTACTATCCACGCAGTCCACATGATCAGGAAGTGACGATCCAGCGCTGGAGAAGCCTGGTAGCAGAGTACCATCCCGGCGTCTTCAAGCCATTCAGCCAGCCGATGCATCTTGACCTTGCCGAAGATCCGAATGAAATCCCAAGACCGATCCGCCTTGGATTTAGAATCGGCCGAAACTATCTGATTGAATTACTGAATATCTACAAACAGGCCGGAGTCAATCATCTCTTCTTTGCCCTCTTTGACAGTCAGCGACCTGCTGATGAGGTCATACAGGAGCTTGGGGAGGAAGTGGTTCCTTATTTTCCAGCAGTTCAGGAATGAGTGATCTACTTGAAGCCACAAGTCATTGAATTCAATGACTTGTGGCTTTTGTTGTTCATATGTAAAGTGAGCTTTCTTCTGAATTCATCTGGTTTTATCGGAAATTCCCCAGTAGTATTAAAAACATAGTATTTATAATGGCATTGGTATGAAGCCTATAGAAAGTAAATTTAAAGGAACATTTCAAAAATACGAAATGTTCCTTTTTTAAAATGCTATAATAGGATTGGATAAAAAAGGGAGTTGTCATCGTGGAATTTTTATCGTTACCAGTACTCTTTATTGCATTATTCATTTTAATCATACATAGCATTGAAACACTTGCTTATGCGGTCAGGTTATCCGGGGCAAGGGTGAAGTTGATTGCGTCAGGTCTTTCCCTGTTTAATATGATGGTCATTGTGTCACGGATGTCAAATATGATGCAGCAGCCTTTTACAGGAGGACTCACTGATGCTGCACCTGAGGGCCGAAAATTAGAAGTGGTGGAAGAGCAGTTCAGGGTGCTGATCGGTGCCTCGACTTTAGGTACTCTCCTTGGAATCGTGTTATTGCCTACGTTTGTTGCTTTGTTTTCAAGGGGGATTATCCACCTATCAGAGCAGGGAGGTTCTGTGCCAAGGTTAATCAAGCTTGGGTTTAAGAATGATCTATATAAAAGAGGAATGAACCATTTTGCTAAACCAGGTAGAAGATATTTGACGGGAATCAATTTCAGAGCCATTCCAAAAAGGTTGTTTTTCATCAATATGGTCATTACAGCAGTGTACACGATTGGCGTTCTTTCAGCGCTTTATGCTGCGCTCATCGTACCAGATAGATCAGGCAGTGCGACTATGGCTTCAGGCTTGATCAATGGCATTGCAACGATTTTATTGACACTATTTATTGATCCTAAGATTTCCGTTCTGGCCGACGATGTGGCAAATGGGAAGGGGAATTACCAAGAGCTAAAAGGCCTTTCTATCATGATGGTCATCTCCAGGCTGTTCGGGACTCTGCTCGCTCAACTGATCTTTATCCCGGGTTCATATTATATTGCCTGGATGTCTCAGTTTTTTGTTTAATAGCAAACCGTTTAAAGCAGGAAACTGTATGTAAGTCAATATTAGAAAATATAGGAGGGATTCAATGCAACATTCAAAATGGTTATGGGTACTTGCCATCATCTTGGTCTTTCTCACAGCATGCAATGAATCCAATCAGACCGCAGAACCTACCGCAAAACTTACTGAAGAAAACGATTCTGAACTGAATGCGGATGTAGTGAACATGCATGGTGGGATTTCAGGATTGGATAAAATGGAGAACTATTTTCAGCAGGTAAAGAAGCAGAAAAAAGGAGATTTGAGAGTTGTATCCTACACAATCGAGGGAGATCCCATACTCACGGATTTAGCTTACGATGGGAAACAAATCGATGTGACATTCGATTACACTAGAGACCAATATGGCGATGGCGAGGTGGAGTCCTTTCAATGCGGAAAGCTGAAACGGGAAGAGAATCCTACCAATCTGTCTTATTATCTGACAGGTTGTGAGGGTGTTACGGGTGAAACCTGGGGTGTTCTCGAGACTTCTTATGACGTCAATCGCCAGGATGTTTTTGAAGTGGAGTTAAGGTACGGTCCCAAAGAAGGAGAAAAACAAACGATTCAAGTGAATGATGAGGATAAGCAGGAGGTCTATAAGCAGTTGGTGTTGGCGAATTATCTAGACTCCAAGCCTACGAGTGATGAGTGCCCTAAAGGAAAACAAGCGGACAACTATCTGATGAAAGTGAAGATAAATGGAGGGGGCCGAACGCTTAACTGGAATGCCTGCGGTTCTTATGAAAGCTCTAAACCCTTCACTGATATTGCTGAGTACATTATTTATGCATCCAAACATCCCACAAAAACCAGTGAAAATGTCGTCTACGGTTACATCTTGGAGGTGAAGGAAAATCAGATTCTGATTGGAGAAGATTTGACCGCCGCCGATTTAGTATCTCTGGAAAAGGTAAAAGGGGAAGATTTAGCGAATATGAATATTACCCTTTTGTATGTAGAAACGGAAGACGCCGAAGAATTTTCAAAGGGAGACAAAATTGTCATGAAAGTCGATGAGGTGTTGGAGGAAGGTTCTCCCGGCAGGGTCAGGGCAAGTGATATTCAGACGATAACGGAATAGATATGATTAATGATTGAACTTTCAATGAAACTCGAGAAGGAGTGTACTTGATGGTACATACAGTTACGAAAGGGGATTTGCATGGGACGGCTTCTGGTGTTTTATTCATGGCGTTTTTCGGTACCTTGTGGTCGTATACAGGTGTCATGGGGCTGCAAGGTTGGGGAAGCCCGTGGTTGTTAATCGCTGCTTTAGCAATCGGAATGGTGTTAGTCATCGGGGGCTTCTCATTGATTTCGGCGTCGAATGGGTTTCCCCAAGGGACCTCCATCCACAGCGGGAATGATGGAAGGAAAATGAGGATGTGGTTTAACATCATTTTCGCCGGGGAGGGGATAGCGATCGGGATTGCCATTGCAGTGTGCAATGCTTTTGGACACACAGAAAATATCCCAATCGTCATTGCCATCATCGTCGGACTTCATTTTCTGCCGTTGGCCCGGCTATTCCGGGTTAGGATTTATTATTACACCGGTCTTTTACTATGTGTGGTTCCTATTGTCACCTGGCTTTTCGTACCTGAGATAATGTCATTGAGTGGTCATCAGCTCAATGCCTACATGTCTGTTGTCGGCCTGGGATCTGCGTTGATTCTGTGGGTGACGAGCTTTGCCATTTGGATGATAGGGAGAAGATTGATGGGGCTTGCCTCTGATCAGTTGTCCAATGATTTAACACACTAAAGTCAAACATCCCTGCTTGCAGAAAAGCCGATCTGCATGCAGGGGTGTTTATTTTTTAAGGTTGAAGATTCGGAAAATTTATGAAATAATTACCAATACTAGTATCAGAAAGGAAAGAGTCTATGATTCTCATACGCTTTCAAAATCCATTCGATCATTAGAACTCATTCATTGTGTGGAAACCGCCTTAAGGTTAGCGAATGACCACGTGTTATTTGCTGATGATTAAAGGAGGATTTTCATATATGAATAAACCATTAATGATTCTGTTGACAGGCAGGATCATCACCAATTTTGCTGACAGCTTTTACATGATTGCGACGATCTGGTACGTGAAAACGACGACGTCTTCTCCTTTGTTAATCGGCTTGACAAGTGCAGTGGCCATTCTGCCCGTCACCATTCAATTTCTATACGGTCCCATCATTGACCGATTTTCAAAGAAGAAGATTCTTTATGTCGCCATGCTCGGGCAGGGGGTGCTGGTCAGCGCCATTTCTGTCTTGTATTATACGAATCTCTTATGGATGCCACTGTTATTCACATTGATGTTTGTGGCCCTTTCGTTATCGGAATGCACGTACCCTACTGAAAGTGCCCTCATTGAGAGCCTGACTCCCCGTGAACAGCTTACAAAAGTAAACTCGATTTTCGCCTTTTCTTATCAAACACTCGATATCATATGTGATGCTGTATCGGGGATCTTGATCACATTTGTTGGGTTGGGTTTGATTTATGTGACGAATAGCGTTTTATTGATCGGGACAGGAATGCTGTTTTTATTCTATTTAAGCGTCCCGAGGTCGAAAAAGGAAACGGAAGTACGAACCGTTCACTTTATCAGGCAGTACAAGGAAGATTTCAAAGAGGGATTTCTGGTGGTGAGAAAACGTCAGACGCTTCTAACCATGGTATTCGGCATCATCGTCATGAATGTGATGGCGACGATGGGGATGGCTATGCTTCCGGTCATTTCGGATTCTTCTGCGGAATACGGATTCTGGTTGACGTCCATGTCATTAGGCACTCTGACAGGGACCGCCTTATCCAGTAAGGTAGAGAAAATAGCGCTAAATCGTATTCTACCGCTACTGTCGCTTTGGTCCGGCTTGTGTTGGATGCTGGCGTTTACCCTGAAGGACTTGTCGATCATGCCTTATCTATTGTTTTCTTTATCATGGATGGGGATCGGCATCATCGGGATTTATGTACAAACGTTGATTCAGGTCAATCTTCCAAAAGGATATATAGGAATCGGTTTTGCCTTCATTTCGTCGCTACTCGGGTCACTGAGTCCTTTAGGGTTTCTGCTCGGCGGTGTGATCGGAGAGTTCACTTCGGGAAGATTCCTATTAGTATTATCAGGGGTCGGTTACCTGGCTTTTGCTCTGTACTTCTGGGTGAATCCCAGGTTGAAGAATTTGAACAAACCTTTAAGCGTCCGGTTTAAAGAATCGTGAATCATCAGGTTTCCCATTTCGGGAAGCCTTTTTTAAAAGTGGAAAAGGGGTGAAAGGATACCGGATTCGAGACTGGTCATCTTCGAGAGGAGTAATCATTACCCGTTCCTTGAGGAAGCAGACCGGTTTAGGGATGAGTATGAATGGTTTTTGAATGAAAAGAAGTAGGGGGAGCAAATATGGTTTCAGCTTATGAAAAAAGAATAAGAGAGGTGTACCCGGAGTTAACGATCACCCACAGCGAAATGAATGAAATCGGTCAGAATAATGATGTCCTTATAATTAATGACTCTCTTGTTTTCAGATTCCCGAAGTATGTGGAAGGAATCAGTAAATTGAAGAAAGAAACGAGTGTGTTGGAAGGGATAAAGGGGAACATTCCATTAGCGGTACCTTATCCTATTTATCAATCCTTGGAACCAGAGGAAGTGGGAATGGTATTTACAGGATATAAGCTGGTTAAAGGCAGTCCACTGTGGCCAGGCGTATTTATAGAAAATAAAGAGCATCGTAAAAAAATCGCTTCCCAATTGGTGGATTTTTTGACTGCTTTTCACTCACATTCTTTGGAATCTATGAGCATCGAGAAAAAGAGTATAGGAGAGATACGACGTTCGATTGAAGACCTATACGATCGGTTCAAGGAGAAACTTTTTCCCCATATGAATGAACGAGCAAAGGTGGAAGTCAGCCACCATTTCGATTCGTTTTTATCAAAGAATGAACTTCTGGATTTCCAACCGGCCCTCACTCACGGTGACTTTGGGGCATCCAATATCCTGTGGGATCCAGAACGTCATGAAGTCTCCGGGATTATCGACTTTGGAGAAGCCGAAGTGGGGGACCCTGCTTATGACTTTGCCGGATTATTATCCAGTTACGGTGAATGCTTCGTCCGCAGGTGTCTGGAAATGTATCCGAACGGGGATCGAATTTTCGACAGAATGAATTTTTACCGTGGTACATTTGCGTTGCAGGAAGCACTTCATGGTATTGAGAATGATGATCCGGTAGCATTTGAGAATGGGATGAAGGGGTATAGATGATACCGGGTTGGAAATGAGGGACGCTTATGGAAGAAATCACAACGAAGTCCATTCACCCGGATATTAGAAAATTATTATCCTTTGCAACTTCTGTAGAAAAAGTGGAAGAGGAATATGATCTGTACATCCATTCCACCGAACGGAAATTATATGGGTTTACGGCTGGAGATGAAATGATCGGATGTATAGGAGTTGAATTCCTGGATGAGGGAGAGTGTGAAATAAAGCATATAGCCGTGATGCCTAATCACCGGGGTAAGGGGCTAGGTCATAAGATGATCGATCACATCGCCAATTGCACTAGAATTACTGCTGAAACAGATCGGGATGCAGTATTGTTTTATAAGAAACTTGGGTTTGAGATTACGAATTTGGGTGAGAAATATCCTGGGGTGGAGCGGTTTAGGTGTGTGCTGGAAAGGCTTTAGTCAGATTGTAAATAGAAAGTGTGACCATCTGGTAAGATCACACTTTTATAGAGAATTAATTCCCCTATTAAAGTCGTTCAACTCCAATTGGGGAATGGGAATTATTTTTCTAAATCAATGACGATCGGTTCAAGTTCAATTTCTGTATGACCTTTCCCCGACCCGAGACTGGCAATTTCAATGGGTTCGATGATGAGTTGGCTGGCTTCTTTCTGGATGGTTCCAAACTCCGTTGTCCCTTCGTATGTTTTTCCGTTATCGGTTGAAAAACCGCCACCGCCCGTTCCGTCCATATATACATGACCCAGGTCATCCGTCACTTTGAAGATAGGTGATACCTCCGGCCACTCCTCGAGAAGGTCGTCCGCTGCCACTTGCTTATAAGCAATGACGGTTGATACATCGGTAAACTCAATAGATTTCAACGTGAAGGTTACATCTTTACTCTGAACCGTTTCATTGGTAAGCTGCAGGTCGCCTTCCAGCCGTTTTAATGAGAAGGCGAATGACCAGTCACCTTTAACTTCTGTATCATTGGTCGTGCTATAAAGAGTCTCTGGTTCCCACGTGATTTCCACCTTTTCCGGAAAGTCCCCGCCTTTAAAGCTCGGGGTGATGGAGGATAGTCCGACATAGCGGGTTGGGCTGATTTTGGTGAGTTGACTGCTCCCGCCGCTTCCATTCGCACCCTTGATGTCAAACCATTGTCCACCGCTGTGGATGTCTTCACCGAAATCTTTGTCCGTTTCGATGGCATAGGATATTTTAATATTCGTGCCGTCATAAACAGCGTTATCAATCAAGATGGTCACACCATTGCTTGTCTGGGTAAGACCGATATCAGTCGAGTAGTCTTCAAACTCTTTGTATGGCTCATCAGTAAAATAGCGTATGACATCGTCCATGAATGGGAGCTGTGTGGCAAAAGAGGGATACGCAAAGCTTGCCGCTGTGGAGACGCCGATCAGCATAACGGATGCGACGGCCAGATTCCTCCAAATGTTTGTCTTTTTCCGTTTATTTAGAACATGTTGTTTAACGCGCTTTTTTTCCAATTCGGTCACTTTTTCTAGTTCAAGTGAGTCGATATCTAATTCCATCCATTCCTTCATGCTCATACCAGTCGCTCCTTTAATGTTACATTTGACGCTAATTTTTTCTTCCCGCGATACAAGCGGTTATCCACCGCCGCTTTCGAAAGGGTTAATTGATCAGCAATTTCTATATTGGTTAAGTCCAGGTAATACTTCATTATGAAGATGTCACGGTCCAGCTCTTCCAAGTGACTGATCGCTGCTAGTAATTCATTTTTTTCTTCCCGTCGCAATATGGATATATCTGTCCCGGGAGTACTTGATTTTTCAAAGAGAGATTCGTCCTGATGTTCTCGGGCGTTCCGTTTTTCAGCCTGACGGTATCGGTCGATTGCCTTGTATTTTGTGATCATTCCAATCCACTTCCTGAAGTCTTCAGGCTCTCCTTTAAACTGATGTGCGTTTTGCCAGACGGTCAGGAATACATCATTGATACATTCATCGACGTCCAGACGATTTTGATTGTGTAGGATTTTTGTAGCGATCGTTTTCACAAGCGGCATGTAAGCATCAATGATATACTCCAATGCATCCTCTTTTTTCTTTTTTAACCTTTTGATGAAATTGGTCGGTGAACTTTTCATTTCATTCGCTCCTTATATGATTGAAAGGCCTTTACACTATGTACAACGAATGGATGGGGAAATGATTCTCATGAATAATGGAATTTTTTTGAGTGATTCATTCTAGTATACAATGAAGGTTGAATATGTGTTGGGTTTTGGATAATTATGTAAAAATATGCAATTGTCAACGGAAATGGCGCAATCGAGGTCACTTTTGACACAATTATCTAAGTAATGACGCAATAAATTTAATTATGACGCAATCACTTTGGAAAATGACGCAATCACCACACGAAGGAAGGATGAAGCCCATCCAAAAGCCCCTCAGCAAGACGGAATGAACCCAAATCTCTATAAATGCACAAAAAAGAACCCGCCACCCGACAGGTTCACCCAACAAGTCTAATCATCCTCATACTTCAACTCCAACGTAATTTGCGTAGTTGTATAAAAGTACATTTCTTTCACTTTCAGCCGGAAATTCTTATCATTCAGCTTGACGGTTTTATTCTCAATGATTTTCTTGATGAGCTCTTTATTCCCATACACCGTTTCCAGATCCTTGGTCAAAAGGCTCCGCAAATCTTCGCTCAGTTTGTCCTCGGTTTGATGAATGCTCAGCAGCTCCACTTTTGTCTTGGTCGTGTTGATGATCTTTATTTTGACTTCCTGGATGACCAGTTCATTTTCGTTTTCCTGATTCAGTTGCTTGTATTCTTCTTGTAAGTAGGTCAGTGTATGCTTGAGTTTGCTGATGTCGTTTTTTTGTTCTTCTATTTTAAGAGCCTGTTTTTCATGCATGGTACCGAACATGAAGAGGAAGATCATCCAGCTGATGATGCCCCCCACGACCATTCCGGCGAAGAACCGCTGCCAGGAGGGGAGTCGGTAGAAAGGGGGGATCCTCATGACGGCATATGTTCCTGGGTGAGCCACGTGATGATCATGGCAGCCGTGTTGGCTCCTCCAAGTGCAGACAGGATCCACAGGAATTGTTTGAAGAGTTCTTTTGTTTCCCCGTTCAGGAAACCTTTTTCAAAGCTGTACACTGTATCGAATGTACCGCCGATCGCTGCGATGATGGCCCAGATCCGCAGGAAATCGGATAGTCGTCTCATTTCAATGAACAGGGGCTGCCCCATGGCAAACGAGGCCAGTCCGCCGAGCAGTGAACCGCCGAGCAGTACCCCCATAGCGATAAAGAAGCTTTTGAATAATTCCGGAAAGAAAGCTTCCGCCATTTCATCATCTCCATCTATTACGTGTCTTTACGATAACTATATGGGATTCGGGGACAAGATATGAGGGAGAACATATTTTCTTTTTTTCGGTTTCTTTCCTATAATAAAAGTATATTGAGAAAAAGGTTGTGCATAACATGTCATTTGTTCATTTACAAATAGCGAGTGCCTATAGTCTCTTGTCTAGCACGATATCGATAAATGGACTTGTACATAAAGCGAAGGAATCAGGGTACAGGGCGCTTGCCATGACCGATAAAAATATGATGTATGCCGCGATCCCTTTTTATAAGGCGTGTGTAAAAGAAAACATCAAACCGATCATCGGATTGACCGCAGATATTGCCTCGGAGGAAGGTTCCCACCCCCTCGTTCTCCTCGTGAAAGATCAAAGTGGCTATCAGAACCTATTAAAAATCTCGAGTGCCATCGGAGCAAAGTCGAAAGAAGGATTACCGCTGAAGTGGCTCTCTTCCTACAGTAAGGGATTGATCGCCATCACTCCAGGCGTCAAGGGTGAGATAGAGAACCTGTTATTGAATGATGAAAAAGAAAAAGCTAAGGAATGTATCCGCACCTATCAACAGATGTTCGGTCGGGATTCCTTTTACTTAAGCATTCAAAAGCACGGCATTGCCTCTGAGGATTCGCTTATTCCTTTACTGCAGAAGATAGCGGAAGAGACCGGTTCGGAAATGGTCGCTACCAATGATGTACAGTACCTCGAGCAGGAAGATCATTTTGCCCATGAGTGTATGGCGGCGATCCGGGACGGGGTGAAACTGTCTGAGGATGACCGGGACGTCCTGGAATCACAGGAGTATTACTTCAAGAACAAGGATCAGATGGTGGAACTATTCTCTGATCATGTTGAGGCATTGGAAAATACAATGAAGATTGCCGACCGCTGCCATCTGACCATTCCTTTTCATCAACAGCTCCTTCCGAAATATCCTCTGCCTGAAGGAGTCACCGCCCTCGAGGAATTGACGCATCTTTGTGAAAAAGGGTTAAGCGAGCGGGTCGAAACGGTAACTGATGAGTATATCGAGCGGTTGGATTATGAGCTTGAAGTCATCGGCAGGATGGGGTTCAGCGACTACTTCCTGATTGTGTGGGATTTCATGAAATACGCGAAGGACAAAAAGATCCTGACCGGACCGGGACGTGGGTCGGCCGCAGGTTCCCTCGTATCCTACGCCCTCAGGATTACGGACGTGGATCCTTTGGAGCATCATCTGCTGTTTGAACGATTCCTGAATCCAGAACGGGTGACCATGCCGGATATCGACATAGATTTCCCTGATCACCGGCGCGACGAAGTGATCGAGTATGTGGAAGGGAAGTACGGCAGCCTTCATGTCGCCCAGATCATCACGTTCGGGACGTTTGCAGCGAAAGCGGCTCTCCGTGATACGGGTCGTGTGTTTGGACTCAATATGAAGGAGCAGGAGCAGGTGTCGAAGCTCGTGCCGAACCAGCTCGGAATCACTTTGAAAGAAGCCTATGAAAAGTCGAAGGGGTTTCGCGACTTTGTGACGGGCTCTGATCATTATAAAAAATTGTTCCAGACTGCTCTCAAGCTTGAAGGACTACCGAGGCACACCTCCACCCACGCGGCGGGAGTCGTGATGAGTGAAGCACCTTTAGTACAGTGGGTACCGATCCAGGGGAGTTCATCGGGGATTCACCTGACACAGTACTCTATGGATATTTTAGAAGAAATTGGGTTGTTGAAGATGGATTTCCTTGGGCTTCGCAATCTGAGTATATTGGAAAGAATCGTGAAGAATGTTGAAATCGGGACGGGAAAACCGTTTGCCATCGAGTCAATCCCGATGAATGATGCCAAAACGTTCGATCTGCTCACTAAAGGGCAGACGAATGGGATCTTCCAGCTGGAATCGGATGGGATGCGGAATGTGTTAAAAAGGCTGAAACCCAATTCCTTTGAAGACATCGTGGCGGTGAACGCCTTGTACCGTCCGGGTCCGATGGAGAACATCCCGATGTATATCAACCGGAAACATGGGAAAGAGCAGGTGGAATATCCTCATCCCGATTTGAAACCGATCCTTGAAATGACGTATGGGGTCATTGTGTATCAGGAGCAGATCATGCAGATCGCTTCGAAAATGGCCGGGTTCTCCCTCGGGGAAGCGGATCTCCTCAGGCGAGCCGTTTCCAAGAAGAAAAAGGATGTCCTCGATCAGGAACGGGAGCATTTTGTTTCCGGTTCGATACGGAAAGGCTACAGGGAAGAGGTCGCCCATACAATTTATGATTTGATCGTCCGCTTCGCAGATTATGGATTCAACCGGTCACATGCCGTTGCATACAGCATGATCGCCTATCAACTGGCTTACCTGAAAGCCCATTATCCTGCGTTCTTCTTATCGTCACTCCTGACATCTGTCGTAGGAAATGAAACGAAGGTGGCTCAGTATATACGGGAAGCCACACAGTATGACATTGGAATCCTGCCTCCTTCCATCAATCGCAGTCAGTTTGTTTTTACAGTCGAAGGAAAGAATGTGATCCGCTACAGCATAGGGGCGATTAAAGGAATTGGGGCCGCGGCTCTTAAGGAAATCATCCGTGCGAGAAAAGAAAAGCCGTTTCAGGATCTCTTCGATTTCTGCATGAGGGTGTCCTCGAAGACGATCAACCGGAAGATCTTAGAGAATCTTGTGCTCTCCGGGGCGTTTGATGAATTCGGGATCGACCGCGCAACCTTGCTTGCTAGCCTGGATGTGGCAGCGCAACATGCAGAGCTTGTGAACCCTGATGACGATCTTGACCTGTTCCATGAAGAAGAGGCGTTTATGTTAAAGCCCAAATATGTGGAAGTGGATGACATGACGATCGATACGAAGCTTCAGTTTGAAAAACAGGTACTTGGACTCTACTTATCGGATCACCCGGTTTCTTCTTACCGGCCTTTATTCGAAGGAATGGGATTGCAGCAGATAGCCGATCTTCAAAAAGGATCGAAAATCTCACTCGGCGGTTATATTACCGGGATGAAATCGATCCGGACCAAGAAAGGGGAAGTGATGGCTTTCCTTGAAATCGGGGACGAGAGCGGAGAGATGGAAGCCGTTGTGTTTCCGAATGTGTACAAACATAATATGCCGTTGCTCAAAGAAGGGAATATTCTCCTATTCGGGGGCAATGTGGAAGACCGCAACGATAAGCTTCAGTTCATCGTGAATCAGTTGGAAACGATGGAAGACGTTCAGGAAAGGGTGAAAGAGAGCAGCCAGAAGCTATATTTGAAAATCGCCGCGGGTCAGGATGAAGAGGCCTGTATGGAGGGGATCCATCGAGCCATTAACCGGTTCAAAGGGAAGAATCCGGTCATCGTCTACAACGAGCAGGCCAAAAAGAGTATAAGGCTTCCGGATCATCTGCGCATCAGTCCTTCACAAGAGGCTCTTAGGGAATTGTACCGAATTCTTGGGGAGTCAAACGTGATATTGCAATAACATACTTTACTAAAACCATAATTTATATTATTGTTTAATAGAAAAAGGTGGTCTGACCACCTCTGAACTTATTATTTTATTATCCAATTTTACATTTAGAAGAGTCGTTTTTAGCGATTCGATCCATAGCATGTAAAAGAATCAGAAGGAGTGAGTCAATTTGTCATTACGCGAAGAAGCTCTGCATATGCATCGAGTGAATAAAGGGAAATTAGAGTCTAAATCCAAGGTGGAAGTCCGAAATGCGGATGACTTGAGCTTAGCTTACTCCCCCGGGGTGGCGGAACCCTGCAAGGTGATCTATGACAAGCCTGAAACGGTCTATGATTACACGATGAAAGGGAATATGGTCGCGGTTGTTTCCGATGGTACGGCGGTACTCGGTCTTGGGAATATCGGACCTGAAGCGGCTCTTCCCGTCATGGAAGGAAAAGCGGTACTATTCAAGAGTTTTGCAGGAGTCGACGCATTCCCGATCTGTTTGAACACAACGGATGTGGACAAGATCGTTGAAACCGTCAAGCTCCTTGAGCCGACGTTCGGAGGCGTGAACCTTGAAGATATCGCCGCTCCGAATTGCTTTGAAATTGAAGAGCGCCTGAAGAAAGAAACGAATATTCCTGTTTTCCATGATGATCAGCATGGTACGGCAATCGTCACCGTGGCTGGACTTGTGAACGCTCTCAAAATAGTCGGAAAGAAAATGTCCGAAATCAAAGTCGTGGCAAATGGTGCCGGTGCTGCCGGTATGGCCATCATTAAGCTTCTTTACCGTTATGGGGTAAGGGACATCATCATGTGTGATTCCAAGGGTGCGATTTATGAAGGGCGTCCTGAAGGGATGAACAGTACGAAAGATGAAGTCGCGAAGTTTACGAACCGTGACCATATCAAAGGCGGCTTAGGTGAAGTATTGAAGGATGCCGACGTATTCATCGGTGTATCTGTTGCCGGTGCCCTGACGGAAGAGATGGTTTCTTCCATGAAGCAGGATCCAATCATCTTCGCCATGGCGAACCCGGTTCCTGAAATCATGCCGGAGCTTGCGAAAGCGGCGGGAGCCAAAGTCATTGGTACAGGCCGATCTGATTTCCCGAACCAGGTGAACAATGTCCTTGCCTTCCCTGGAATCTTCAGGGGTGCACTGGACGTACGCGCAACCCACATCAATGAAAAAATGAAGCAGGCTGCCGTTGAAGCGATCGCTTCTTTGATCACGGAAGACGAACTGAACGCAGACTATGTCATTCCTGCGCCATTCGATAAGCGTGTCGCTCCAGCCGTTGCTGCTGCCGTGGCGAAAACAGCGATGGAAACAGGGGTTGCCCGCTTAAAGGTGGACCCGGAAGAAATCCGTAAGAAAACGGAAGATTTAGCCGTCATCGGGAAGAGTGAATGATGACAGAAGTGAACTCTCTCCAAACTCACGCTAAAGTATATATTGGAATTGTTCACCAGCTGAGAGAAATGATATCAAAGGACTGTCTGAAGCCGGGAGATAAGATCCCGTCCGAGAGAGAGCTGTCCGAGCGCCTGAATGTCGGGCGATCCTCTGTCAGGGAAGCACTCCGGGCCCTTGAACTGTTGGGACTGATTGAAACCCGCAGAGGCGAAGGTACCTTCTTGCGGGACTTCAGGGATCATCATCTGATCGATCTTCTAGGCATGTTCATCCTCCAGGACGACATGGCTCAGGAAGACATTCTTCAGACGAAGATGATGATTGAAAAAGAAGCATTGAAGGCTTTGTATATAGATAAAAGGAATACAGATTCCCTGCATGTGAGCGTTTCTGAATGCGAGAACCTGGACGACGTGTTCAGGGAGATCGTCATGATGAGTTCGAATTACTTATCCCAACGGATCTGGAATATCCTGAATGATTTCGAGACGTTGATCTGTGGTGAGAAAAAACTCACAGAAGCGATGAGGGAAGAGTTGATCACCATGCTCAGTGGCATCGATCACCAGGAGAAAGAGACTGTGCAAGAGACGTATAGAAGGGTTAGGAAAATTGTCGATGAAGACGCGACAATTTCCAACATCTTTTTTTAAACACTTCCATTAAACTGATAGTCAAGCAGTTAATGCACTTACTATAGAGAAGCGAATGGGCAGCTGTCATGTAAGGGAATATTTCCCCGCTAAAAGCAAGCTAGTGTCATTCGGTAAGGAGGTTTCACCTTGCTAAAGGAACTTTTTAACAAATCAAAAAAGGAAAAGAAAAAATATGCAACGATTCCTTCTGAAGCGGCCAAACATGACGTTCCGGAAGGCATCATGACGAAATGTCCTGATTGCAAAAAAATCATGTACACGAAAGAACTTCAAAAAAACCTAAAGGTGTGTATCCATTGTGGATACCATCATGGCATGAGTTCACCAGAGAGAGTCGATAGTTTTATAGATGAGGGCACGTTCAAGGAGCTTGATCATGACCTGACTTCGGGTAACCCCCTAAACTTTCCTGATTATGAAAGTAAAGTCGAAAAGGACCGTAAGAAGACGGGCATGAACGAAGCTGTTCTGACGGGTTCAGGAAAGGTTAATGGTGTGGAAGTTGTGACAGCCATCATGGATTCCCGTTTCCGGATGGGAAGCATGGGATCGGTGGTCGGTGAAAAAATTACGAGAGCCATCGAAGAAGCCGATAAACGGAAGGTACCGTTCATCATCTTCACGGCTTCAGGCGGGGCCAGGATGCAAGAAGGTGTCCTTTCCTTGATGCAGATGGCAAAGACCAGTGTAGCGCTGAAACGTCTGAGCGATAACGGAGGGCTTTTCATCTCGATCATGACCCATCCGACGACAGGCGGAGTATCCGCAAGTTTCGCATCCGTCGGGGATTATAACTTTGCTGAGCCGGGAGCACTGATTGGATTCGCAGGCAGAAGAATCATCGAGCAGACGATCCGTGAAGACCTGCCGGAAGACTTCCAGACATCCGAATTTTTATTAAAACATGGACAACTTGACGGAGTCATTTCGAGACTCGAGTTGAAAGAGAAAATCGGGACAATACTTGATATACATCAGTGGGACGGTGATCTGCCATGGTAAATGAGATGGAATTTGAAAAGCCTGTATACGAGCTCAAGAAGAAAATTGCCGAACTGAAGGAGTTCACCCAGAATTCGGACGTCGATTTATCGAAGGAAATCGAGAAGCTTGAGCACCGTCTCACAAAGCTTCAAAATGATATCTACGAAAACATGAAGCCGTGGGAAAGGGTCCAGGTGGCCCGTCATCCAGAGCGTCCGACGACTCTGGATTACATCAAGTACCTCTTTACGGACTTCATTGAAATGCACGGAGACCGCCTGTATGGGGATGACGAAGCGATTGTGTCAGGCGTCGGGAAGTTTCACGATGTCCCTGTGACGATCATCGGTCACCAAAGAGGGAAAGATACGAAAGAAAACATCCGCCGGAACTTCGGGATGCCTCATCCGGAAGGATACCGAAAAGCACTGCGCTTGATGAAACAGGCGGACAAGTTCAATCGTCCGATCATCTGCTTTATCGATACAAAAGGTGCGTATCCCGGAAAAGCGGCAGAGGAACGCGGACAGAGTGAAGCCATTGCACGGAATCTTGTGGAGATGGCCGGCCTCAGGGTTCCCGTCATCTGCATCGTCATCGGTGAAGGCGGTAGTGGTGGAGCCCTTGCACTTGGAGTGGGAAATCATATTCATATGCTTGAAAACTCCACCTACTCCGTCATCTCACCTGAAGGGGCAGCGGCCATCCTCTGGAAGGATTCCACCCAGGCGAAACGCGCGGCTGAATCCATGAAGATTACGGCTCCCGACCTTAAGGAGCTTGGGATCATCGATGACATCATCACGGAAGTAAAAGGCGGAGCCCATAAAGATGTCGAGGAACAAGCGAAGTATATCAACGACGTCCTTATGAGCTCACTGAAAGAGTTGGTTCCGATGAAAAAGGACGAACTCATCCAACATCGCTATGAAAAATTCAAGGCGATGGGTGAATATTCGGTTTTAAATGATCTTATCGGGGTAAAATCATAACAAACGATGGACTGACAAATAGGAGATACCATTTGTCAGTCTTTTTCATTCAATCTTAATAATTCCTACCCGGAAAAAGGGCTTTGTGACGATATTTTGAAGGTTTTAACAATTTAAACGCTTCCATTTAATAGATTATTTCGTCTTTTGCTATTCCTCCTAGTAACTTGTTGAGAACCTTGAACCTTCGTGTTATTTTAGAAATAATCCAAAGTCTATTGGTCCATAATAATGTAATGAATGAAAACTGGAATTTTCCTTTTCTTTGATTTATGTGAAACGATTAACAATACCATTCAATTACATATAAAGGCATATTTCTTAATGAGGTGATCGTAGTGAAAAAGATTGGTGTATTGACAAGTGGTGGAGATTCACCCGGTATGAATGCAGCAGTCCGTGCAGTTGTGCGTAAAGCCATCTTCATGGATATAGAGGTATATGGTATTTATCAAGGGTATAATGGATTAATCAACGGGAACATCAAGAAGCTTGAGCTTGGTTCTGTCGGTGATATCATCCATCGTGGCGGAACGATGCTTTATACAGCCCGCTGTGAAGAATTCAAAACAAAAGAAGGACAGAAAAAAGGGATCGAGCAACTAGAAAAACACGGCATCGAAGGACTTGTTGTCATTGGTGGGGACGGTTCTTACCAAGGGGCAAAAGCCTTGACGGAATGGGGATACCCATGTGTCGGTGTACCGGGGACGATCGATAATGATATCCCTGGGACTGAATATACGATCGGTTTTGATACAGCGCTGAACACGGTCATCGATGCGATCGATAAAATCCGTGATACGGCTACATCCCATGAGCGGACGTTCATCATTGAAGTAATGGGACGCAACGCGGGGGATATCGCTCTTTGGGCAGGTCTTGCCGGCGGAGCGGAAACGGTCCTGATCCCTGAGGAGAAATTCGATCTTGACGACGTAGTCGGCCGTTTGAAAAAAGGACAGGAACGCGGAAAGAAACATAGTATCATCATTGTTGCAGAAGGTGTCATGTCTGCCAATGAATTTGCGAACCGCTTCACAGAAGCAACAGGAATGGATACGCGAGTCTCCGTCCTTGGTCATATCCAGCGCGGTGGAACGCCGACAGCTGCAGACCGTGTCCTTGCCAGCCGTTTAGGGGCTCATGCCGTTGAGCTATTGGCCCAGGGTAAAGGCGGAAGAGCGGTAGGAATTGAGAAAAATCAACTTGTTGATTACGATATTATTGAAGCACTTGCCAAGCCACATCAAATTGATTTGAACATGTACAGACTTTCCAAAGAGCTTTCAATCTAAATTGTTGTAAGATTTCAGGAGGTAAAAGAAAATGAGAAAAACGAAAATAGTATGTACGATCGGTCCTGCCAGTGAAAGTGTAGAGAAGTTATCACAACTGATTGAAGCAGGAATGAACGTTTCCCGCTTGAACTTTTCACATGGTGACCACGATGAGCACGGACAGCGCATCATCAATATCCGCGAAGCAGCAGAAAAAGCCGGTAAAACAGTCGGGATCCTGCTTGATACTAAAGGTCCGGAAATCCGCACGAACAATATGCAGGACGGAGCTATTGAATTAACACAAGGATCCAACATCATCGTTTCCATGAAAGAAGTACTGGGAACAACTGAAAAATTCTCCGTTACATACGAAGGATTGATCGATGATGTTCATGTCGGTTCCAAGATTCTTCTTGATGACGGATTAATCGAGTTGGACGTGACCGAAATCGACAAAGCGAACGGTGAAATCCATACACATGTTGCCAACAGCGGTACACTTAAAAATAAAAAAGGTGTAAACGTACCGGGCGTTTCTGTGAACCTTCCGGGAATCACGGAGAAAGATGCCAGCGATATCGTATTCGGTATCGGACAAGGTGTTGACTTTATCGCAGCATCATTCGTACGTCGTGCATCTGATGTACTTGAAATCCGTCAATTACTGGAAGAACACAACGCGTCTCATATCCAAATCATCCCTAAGATCGAAAACCAAGAGGGTGTAGACAACATCGATGAAATCCTTGAAGTATCTGACGGATTGATGGTTGCACGTGGAGACCTTGGTGTGGAAATCCCTGCTGAGGAAGTACCACTTGTTCAGAAGATGCTGATCAAGAAATGTAATTCACTTGGTAAGCCTGTCATCACAGCGACTCAAATGCTTGATTCTATGCAGCGCAACCCAAGACCGACAAGAGCGGAAGCAAGTGACGTAGCGAACGCCATCTTTGATGGGACAGATGCGATCATGCTTTCTGGTGAAACGGCAGCAGGTTCTTACCCTGTAGAAGCGGTTCAAACGATGCATAATATCGCTTCAAGAGCAGAAACGGCACTTGATTACGATGCCATCCTTTCTTCACGCAGCAAAGACAGCGAGCACAATATGACGGATGCCATCGGTCAATCCGTTGCCTATACAGCTCTTAATCTTGATGTGAATGCCATTGTCGCTCCGACTGAGAGTGGCCACACGGCACGCATGATCTCTAAATACCGTCCGAAAGCACCAATCGTAGCCGTGACTGGTACAGACTCTGTATCACGCCGCCTGGCACTTGTATGGGGCGTCTACCCTACAGTCGGCCGCAAAGTGACGACAACCGATGAAATGCTTGATATGGCAGTAGAAGAGAGCGTCAACTCAGGTATGACGAAGCACGGAGACCGCATCGTCATCACAGCGGGTGTTCCGATCGGTGAATCCGGAACGACGAACCTGATGAAAATTCACGTAGTGGGCGATGTGGTTGCAAAAGGTCAAGGAATCGGACGTAAATCTGCATACGGTAAAGCAGTCGTGGCAACAACAGCTGAAGAAGCCGTAAAGAACATGACTGATGGTGGCGTCCTTGTCACAATCGGCACGGACAAAGAAATGATGCCTGCCCTTGAAAAATGTTCAGCACTGATCGTCGAAGAAGGCGGCCTGACAAGTCATGCAGCCGTAGTCGGTATCAATCTTGGAATTCCTGTTGTGGTCGGAGTCGACCATGCCACTTCATTATTCAAGAGTGGCCAGGAAATCACGGTGGATGCGACTCATGGCGTGATTTATAATGGGTATGCGAGTGTATTGTAAGTAGATAGTTATGGGAAAACCAGAGTCTTTTTTGTGGGCTCTGGTTTTTTTATTTGGATGGAGTGTTGTGTGAGCCCCCTTCAAAGCACTGCAACAAGGATAACCCTCAACATAAAACACATTTTCTCTAATATGCTATAATAAATACTAAGCAAGTATTAAACCAAATGGAGGAATCCATCATGAGATATATGCTTTTACTATTGATTATCATACCGGCACTTGAAATTGGCTTATTGGTCCTTTCCGGACAGGCCATTGGTCTCGTCCCGACCGTGTTATTGATTATTACGACAGGGATCCTTGGAGCGTACCTTGCGAAGAAGCAGGGGATCGAAACGATAAGGAAAGCCCAGAGGGACATGCAGTATGGCCAGATGCCCGGGGAGGCCATCATGGATGGTCTATGTATACTGGTGGGCGGAATCGTCCTGCTGACACCGGGATTCATTACGGATGCTCTTGGATTTCTCTTATTGCTCCCGGCCACGAGGAGAATATTCAAGCCATTCTTCTATCGGTTATTCAAACGCTTGATCAACAAAGGGAACGTCATCATATACAGATAACGGAAAACGCACTGCTCACCGATGGAGCAGTGCGTTTTCTTATTTCACACCCATGATGAATTTCCACGTATCTTCAAATACCCCAGCTCTTTTTAAAGTAGATAATATCACCAGTACAACAGGACCAACGATCAGTCCGAGAAAACCGATGAGTTTAAACCCGACAAATAAAGCAATAAGGGTGGCCAAGGGATCGAGTCCGATGCTTGAAGATAGCACTTTCGGCTCCATGATCTGCCGCTGGACGACTACGACCAGGTACAGGACCGAAAGCCCGATCCCCAAACCTGTATTGCCCGTAATGAATTCATAGATGATCCACGGCACGAATACTGCCCCTGTCCCGAGATATGGGAGGATATCCACGAGACCTGTCACGAGTGCGATGGTGATTGCGTAATCTACTCTCAGGATGATCAACCCGATCAGAACGATGATCGCTGTGATGGAAATGAGAGTGAATTGAGCACGGATGAAGCCGAACAGTGCCCGTTTTAAGTCGAAGAACACCTTTCTCCCACTGCTCATCGCCTTACCCGGAATGATTTTCTCCGCTTTGGCGGATAATGTATACCAATCCTTGCTGATGAAGAATGTGGCGAGCGCCGCAAAGATCAGGACTGACGCAGCATTTGGGATCCATGAGATCAGCTGGGGCAGTTTGGTGAAAAAGTTTTGCAGAAAATCACCAGCCGACGTCGCGATTTTCGTTCCGGCTGTCTGGACATTTTCGAGGATCGTATCCTGCTGCCCGGCTTCAAGATTTTTGAATAATCCTGCGAGCTGATTGTACAGGGGGATGACCTGTCCGACAATGATATCCTCTGCATATGTAACAAGGGTTTGAACATGCTTAGGCAGTTCTTCTGCCAAGTAATTTGCTCCGGAGACTATTTCGGCAATCAATAATGTGATGAGACCTGCGAAAATGGCGACAATCAAGATGAGGGATACGGTGACGGCCCATATCCTTGGGAGCCATTTCTCCAGCCCGTTCACCAGGGGATTGATCAACAAGGCGATGGCAACGGCGATGATGAATGGGTATGCAAGCTTCCATATGTAATAGAGTGAAATCAATGAGAGAATGATGATCGCGAGAACGATCAGAAAGCGAATCGTTCGATAAACATAATCTAAATTCAAGGGTTTCCCTCCTACCGGGTCTAGTACTTCTATTTTATAGGAGACAGGAAATGAAAGGAAGATATATTTGCAGTGGCAGGAGCATTTTATGAAAGATATGAAAAGTTGATATGGTAGGATAATGATTGGAGTACATATAGGAGAGGCAGGGGAATGATATGACTCAGCCATTCATGTTTTTATTGCTTTTATTGGGAATCGGGCTGATGGCGAAAAATCAATCTATCATTATAGCCGTAGCATTTCTACTTGTATTAAAGCTGCTCGGGCTGGATGAGAAGATTTTTTCGACGATTCAGTCGAAAGGCATTAACTGGGGTGTGACGATCATTACGATTGCCGTCCTTGCACCGATTGCGACAGGGGAAATCGGCTTTAAGGATCTCGTTGATTCGTTGAAGTCCCCATATGCGTGGATTGCACTCGCCTCTGGGATGGCAGTGGCATTGATTGCGAAGAATGGGTTGATTCTATTGGAAGATGACCCCCACCTGACAACGGCCCTCGTCCTTGGCACAGTGTTAGCCGTCGCTCTCTTTAAAGGGGTTGCCGTCGGGCCTTTGATCGGAGCCGGGATCGCCTATCTTGCTATGAAATTGTACGAATTATTTCTGTGAATATGCATGGGTGATCCCCCGGTTCGATCCTCTTTTTATCCCTGGTTTATTTTTCTAGAAAAATAATTTTTATAGAAATTGATGCGTTTTCATTCACAAAAGTCAGATAATTGTTTATAATAGGAAATGTAAGCGCATCCCAAGCTCTCATGTTATCATAGAAGAGCCGGGAATCATTTTTTGTATAGGAATTGAGCAATCGCTCAACGTGTTTCTTTACGTTCTATTTAAACAAGCCTACTAGATTTAATAGATCGTTTTGTAGGGTTTTATACTCATATGAAAATGGGTAAAGATTAACAAAAGGAGAGGTTTATTATGACAGCAACTCGCGGATTAGAAGGAGTTGTAGCAACGACATCGTCCATCAGCTCCATCATTGACGATACTCTTACATATGTTGGCTACAACATTGATGATTTAGCAAACAATGCAAGCTTCGAAGAGGTTATCTACTTATTGTGGCACCTGAAGCTTCCTACTGCCTCTGAACTTCAAGAATTTACTGAACTGTTGGCTGCTAACGCTGAATTGCCGAAAGAAGTCATCGAACATTTCAAAATGTATGACATCAAAAAGGTTCACCCGATGGCCGCTTTACGTTCTGCTGTATCTTTACTGGGACTATATGATGACAAAGCAGATGTGATGGAAGAGAAGGAAAACTATCTGAAAGCCGTTCGCCTTCAAGCGAAGATCCCGACGATCGTCACGAGCTTTGCACGTATCCGCAACGGTCAGGAACCGATTGCACCACGTCAGGATTTAGGTTTTGCCGCTAACTTCCTATACATGCTGACAGGAAAAGATCCTGAGCCTGTTGAAGTTGAAGCATTTAATAAAGCACTTGTCCTTCATGCGGACCATGAGTTAAACGCTTCCACGTTCACAGCACGTGTATGTGTGGCAACTCTATCAGATGTCTACTCAGGTGTTACCGCTGCAATCGGAGCTTTAAAAGGTCCGCTTCACGGTGGTGCGAATGAGCAGGTTATGAAGATGCTTACTGAAATCGGTTCTGTTGATAAAGCAGAAGAATATATCCTGGACAAGTTAGAGAAGAAAGAAAAAATCATGGGCTTCGGTCACCGTGTTTACCGTCAAGGGGATCCACGTGCGAAGCATTTGAAAGAAATGTCCAAAAAATTAACTGAATTAACAGGACAAAGCGAATACTACGAAATGTCCGTTAAGGTAGAAGACGTATTTACGTCAAACAAAGGCTTGCCGCCAAATGTTGATTTCTACTCAGCATCTGTGTATCACAGCTTAGGCATCGATCATGATCTATTCACTCCGATCTTTGCGGTAAGCCGTGTATCCGGCTGGTTGGCGCATATCCTTGAACAATATTCCAACAACCGCCTGATCCGCCCTCGTGCTGATTATGTAGGGCCTGGCAAGCAGGAATATGTACCTGTTGATCAAAGAGGTTAATCATCGATATTTACAAATAGTAAAAATATTGGTGTAATAATAAGAGAAGGGGAATGACTCAATATGCTTCTAATGGGTCATCCCCTTTGATAATGAAAAAATGGAGGTTACATAATGACACAAGGTGAAAAAATTACAAACCAGAATGGCCAACTTAATGTGCCTAACAATCCAATCGTCCCATTCATTGAAGGTGACGGAACGGGTCCAGATATTTGGGCAGCAGCTCAACGTGTCCTCGATGCTTCTGTAGAGAAAGCATACAAAGGCGAACGCAAGATTTCCTGGAAAGAAGTATATGCTGGGGAAAAAGCATTCAACAAAACGGGTGAATGGCTTCCAAACGATACACTAGAAGCAATCCGTGAATATTTCATCGCGATCAAAGGTCCACTTACAACTCCTGTAGGCGGCGGAATCCGTTCATTGAACGTTGCGCTTCGCCAGGAATTGGATCTATTCACATGCCTGCGTCCAGTACGCTACTTCGAAGGTGTTCCTTCACCGGTTAAGCGTCCTGAAGATACTGATATGGTCATCTTCCGTGAAAACACTGAAGATATCTATGCAGGTATCGAGTACGCTAAAGGTTCTGATGAAGTGAAGAAATTAATCAGCTTCCTTCAAGACGAAATGGGCGTTAACAAAATCCGTTTCCCTGAAACATCAGGTATCGGAATCAAGCCTGTGTCTGAAGAAGGGACAAGCCGTTTAGTCCGTGCAGCAATCAACTATGCAATCACTGAAGGCCGTAAATCAGTGACTCTAGTTCACAAAGGAAACATCATGAAGTTCACTGAAGGAGCTTTCAAAAACTGGGGTTACGAGCTTGCTGAGAAAGAATTCGGCGATAAAGTATTCACTTGGGCTCAATATGACAAGATCAAAGAAGCTGACGGATTGGAAGCAGCTAATAAAGCTCAATCTGATGCTGAAGCAGCTGGTAAGATCATCGTGAAGGATTCAATCGCTGATATCTTCTTACAGCAAATCCTTACTCGTCCAGCTGAGTTCGATGTTGTCGCAACAATGAACTTAAACGGAGATTACATCTCTGATGCATTAGCTGCTCAAGTAGGTGGAATCGGTATTGCTCCAGGAGCAAACATCAACTACGAATCAGGACATGCAATCTTTGAGGCAACTCACGGAACGGCTCCTAAATATGCAGGTATGGATAAAGTGAATCCTTCATCTGTCATCCTTTCAGGTGTGCTTATGCTTGAACACCTTGGTTGGACAGAAGCTGCTAACCTGATCACAAAATCAATGGAAAAAACAATCGCTTCTAAAGTGGTAACATATGACTTCGCCCGTCTGATGGATGGCGCTACAGAAGTGAAATGCTCTGAGTTCGGTTCAGCTTTAATCGATAACATGGAAGCATAATAATGTGACATAAGGGTGGGGTGCTTCGTATTGGAGCACTCCTTCCTTTACATAATGAGACGAATAGGAGGAATCATGATGGCAATTAAACGTAGAAAAGTATCTGTAATCGGTGGAGGTTTCACCGGGGCGACAACGGCATTGATGCTCGCCCAGAAAGAGCTTGGAGATGTTGTATTGGTTGATATTCCGCAAAACGAGGATCCAACGAAAGGGAAAGCACTGGATATGCTTGAGGCAAGTCCTGTACAGGGCTTTGATTCAACCATCATCGGTACGTCCAATTATGAAGATACAAAGGATTCGGATATCGTTGTCATCACTGCCGGGATTGCCCGTAAACCGGGTATGAGCCGTGATGATCTGGTTCAGACCAATCAAAAGGTCATGAAATCAGTGACTCAGCAAATCGTGAAGCATTCACCTGACTGTTACATCATCGTTCTGACCAATCCAGTGGATGCCATGACCTATACAGTCTTCAAGGAATCCGGTTTCCCGAAAGAGCGCGTAATCGGACAATCAGGAGTCCTGGATACAGCCCGCTTCCGCACCTTTGTCGCACAGGAATTAAACCTGTCCGTGAAGGATATTACAGGATTCGTCCTCGGCGGCCACGGTGATGACATGGTTCCTCTTATTCGTTACTCATACGCTGGAGGCATCCCTCTGGAGACACTGATCCCGAAAGACCGCTTGGACGCCATCGTTGAGCGCACCCGTAAAGGCGGAGGAGAAATCGTGGGACTTCTCGGTAACGGAAGTGCCTACTACGCACCGGCCGCATCCCTCGTCCAAATGGTCGAAGCCATCCTTAAAGACCAGCGCCGCGTCATCCCGGCCATTGCCTACCTTGAAGGTGAGTACGGATTCGAAGGCATCTACCTCGGCGTCCCGACCATCCTAGGTGGTAACGGTCTCGAGAAAATAATCGAACTCGAACTAACAGAAGACGAAAAAGCCGCACTAGCCAACTCAGCCGACGCAGTGAAAAACGTCATGTCTTCATTGGCTTAACCACATAACCAAAGCTGACTTCCGTAATAGGGGTCAGTTTTTTTGTTTTAACCCTTTTAATGACTGCGTCTATCTTTAGAATTTTTAAAAGTGGATTCAATTATAATTGATTTTTAAGTAGTATTAATATACACCCCGATAGTTGATTGTAGCGGAAGGTGCTCGACTCCTGCGGGAAACGCGGGAAAGTTGAGACCCCGCAGTGCGAAGCACGAGGAGGCTCAACTCACGCCCCGCGGAAAGCGAGCACCTGCAGCGGAAATCAACCAGCACTCTCTCATCTGTTTTTCGCCTTCAATCAACACCAATGAGAAGAGGAAATGATCAATCCACGCGTAAAAACTCTTTGTATGGTAACCCTAAAAATGATAAAATACTAATAGACAGACAATAAAAACAATTTTTATTATTTAAAATTGTAATCGTTTACATACTTGGAGGTGCTTCTTATGCTATTAGGGAAAAAGAGAAAACTGGGAAGAAAAATCGAAGAAATGACCGTAGGTGAAAAACTGACCCTCACAGAAAAAATTGAAGACAATGAACTTCTGCTATACCTTGGGCTCACAAATGATGCCAATCCATTATATATCCAGCACGATTATGCGTCACAGACACCTTTTAAAAAGCCGATCGTTCCATCAATCATGCTGACGGGGATCATCACGTCCGCTGTATCCAAATATCTGCCGGGACCGGGCTCCCATATCGTGGAGCAAAACATTGAATTTCCAAAGCCGGTCTATCATTATGCAACGGTTCAATTCCTCTTTGAAGTGACAGAAGTCAATCCACATAACCATCTGGTTACCATCCAGGTATCGGCTACGAACGAGGAAGATGAAAAGGTGATCAACGGAACCATCAAGGTGTGTCCGCCTCATCACCTGGAAAAAATGAATAGTCATGCATTGGAAAACTTCTAATGCCGGGAGGGAGCTATGTCATCATAGCTCTTTCTTTATGTATAAAAATGATAAAGAAAAAGCTTGAGGTGCATCCTATCATAAAGGGCAGTAAAAAACTAAAAAGGATTAAATGATGGTAAGCCCGGAGAATTATATTATAATGAAAGTACAATTACATAAACAGTTTGGATGTTGGGGTTAATTTTCTTTGGTATGGAGGCACAACACATGAGCAAAAAAATCTTGGTAGTCGATGATGAACAATCCATTGCAACACTCTTAAAGTACAATCTGGAGCAATCTGGTTATTCAGTGACAACAGCACATGACGGCGCGGAAGGAAGGGATCTTGCGATTGAACAGTCCCCGGACTTGATCGTCCTTGACCTGATGCTTCCGTCCATGGATGGAATCGAGGTATGTAAAGAATTGCGGCAGCGCAAGATCAATATCCCGATTCTGATGTTAACGGCGAAGGATGATGAATTCGATAAAGTCCTCGGTTTGGAGCTTGGCGCAGATGATTATATGACAAAACCGTTCAGCCCCCGTGAAGTGGTTGCGAGGGTGAAGGCGATCCTAAGGCGAAGCCAGGCCATTCGGGAAACGGAACCGGCTGCCGAAGAACCGACTGATTATAAGGAAGTCGGGGAACTAAAAGTATATCCTGAACAATATGAGGCGTATTTCCAAGGAGAATTACTTGAACTGACACCAAAGGAATTCGAGCTTTTATTATATTTGGTGGATAACAAAGGAAGGGTCCTTACGAGAGATCAACTGCTGAGTGCGGTATGGAACTACGACTTTGCCGGGGATACGAGAATTGTAGATGTGCATATCAGCCATCTACGGGAAAAAATCGAGTCCAATACGAAAAAACCAACCTATATCAAAACGATCCGTGGTCTCGGGTATAAATTGGAGGAGCCTAAAAATCGATGACCAAATTTAGAACAAAGCTCCTATTTGCTCTCATTACGTTGATCATCGCTGTCTTAATAGGGCTTGGTCTGCTTTTGGGCCAGATTTTCAAGAACTTCTATTTGGATACCTTTAACTCTAGGATTCAAAAGGAGACCAGGTTACTGGCAAGCTCCATTGAGGAGAACGGGGCACCAAAAGAAATCGATCCTGAAATGATCAAAGGGTTGAGCGACATATTGGATGTCCGGATCACAGTGCTCGATAAATCCGGGGATGTGGTCCACGATACGGATACGGCAGATTCACTGGTTGGTCCACAGCAGAAGAAAATCGTACAGGAAATCCAGAAAAATTGGGATGTGAAACAGAAGCATAAAAAACTCGTCACATCTGGAAATGAATATCGGTATTACTGGTATCCATTAAAAAATGCCAACGGTGAAAAGATGGGACTTCTCATTATGAGCGCAGAGGTGGATGCCCTGGAAAGAGGCACTCAGCAAATTTGGTTCGTACTGTCCATTTCCTTAGGCCTTGCCCTGGTACTCATCATCATTCTTGGCTCAAGGATTACGGTGAGGTATACAAAGCCCATTGAATCAGCGACCAATGTGGCCATGGAGCTTGCCAAGGGGAATTACCGTGCCAGGACTTACGAGGACCGGCTGGATGAAACGAGTATGCTCAGCACCTCCATCAATATTCTGGCGAGAAACCTTCAGGAAATGGTGAATTCCCAGGAAATGCAGCAAGACCGCTTAACGACATTGATTGAAAATATGGGGAGCGCTCTCCTATTGATCGATCACCGGGGGTTTGTCGTCTTAACGAACAGGACGTTCAGGGAATTCTTTAACCTGGAAGAGAGCCAACTGAAGAAAGTACGATACCATGAGGTGATTCACTATTCTGAAGTGAATAAGCTTGTGGAGGAAATCTTTATGACGGAGGAGCGATTGAGAAAGCAGATTCTCCTTCCGTACAAGCTTGATCGAAAGCACTATGAAGTGTACGGAGCCCCCATTATCGGAAACAATGACGTATGGAAAGGGATTGTCGTCGTATTCCATGACATCACCGAGCTTAAAAAGCTTGAACAGATGCGCAAAGATTTTGTGGCGAATGTTTCACACGAACTGAAGACGCCGATCACCTCGATCAAAGGATTCTCAGAAACGCTACTTGACGGGGCAATGGATGATCCTGAAACGCTGAAATCCTTCTTAGACATCATTCTAAAGGAAAGTGACCGGCTGCAGTCCCTCATTCAGGATCTGCTGGAGTTATCTAAAATTGAGAAGCAGGGTTTCCAGCTATTCGTCGAGGAAGTGGAAGTGGCAGGGCTGATAGAAGATGTAATCCCGATTTTAAAAGAAAAAGCAAAACCGAAGGACATTTCCCTTCAAGCCGATTTCGAATCAAGGGGAACGGCAGAAGTGGATTCCTACCGGTTAAAACAGGTGTTCATCAACCTGATCAGCAATGCGATCGCATACACTCCGAAAGGCGGAAATGTTTCGGTCACGGTGCAGGACGATCAGGATAAGGTGTATGTGAAAGTGAAGGATAACGGGATGGGAATCAGCCAGGAAGAGCTCCCCCGCATCTTTGAACGGTTTTACCGGGTGGATAAAGCAAGAAGCCGGAATTCAGGTGGAACCGGTTTGGGCTTGGCGATTGTCAAGCATATCATTGAAGCCCATGAAGGTGATATTGAAGTGGAAAGTGAACTTGAAAAAGGAACGACTTTCACTGTCACATTGAATAAACGTGCTTCATCCATCTCTCATGGTGGAAATCAAGGAAAACCTTAGTTGTATTTCACCTTATTTACATTGTTTTTACAATCGCTTTAAATTCAATTAACAATGGGGTGTTACGATACTAAGTGAAACCCCTTCATCCAAGGTGTTAAGAAAAGACGAGAACCAACCCCGTTCTCGTCTTTTCGCTTTTTATTTTTGATAACGCTTTCGCAACTCCTCTTGTCATCTTTCCTTAATATTATTGAAACCTTTTTGTCTTACGTCCGTATATCTTAGTAAGCAGAAAATAAGATATAGAGATGGAAAAGGGAGGGTGCATATGAGCTTGAAGCGTGTTTATACTCTGGCAGGAATGGTGCTCGCAGCCATAATTCTAATTGTTGTCCTACTGACATCCTGGTATACCGTCGACGAATCAGAACAGGCACTGGTGTTGACGTTCGGGGATGCAGGCGAACCGGTTGTGGAGCCTGGACTGCATTTCAAGATGCCGTGGCCGGTGCAGTCAGTGGAAGTGCTGTCGAAAGAAACCTTCAGTCTTCAATTTGGATATGAAGAAAAAGACGGGAAAATCAAGGACTTTCCTAAAGAAACAAAAATGATCACGGGGGATGAATACATTGTGCTTGCGGATCTTGTGGTTCAATGGAAAATCACCGATCCTGAGGCCTATTTATTCAACTCGGATAAACCGAAAGAAATCCTGTACGATGCGACTTCTTCTTCATTAAGAAGCATTATCGGAAGCTCATTGATTGACGATGCCTTAACATCTGGGAAAGCCGAAATCGAGGCAGATGTAAGGGATTTATTGACGGAGTTGATCGATGATTATGATATCGGGATCTCCATTCTTGCGGTGAAGCTGCAGGATGTTGAGCTGCCGAATGCAGAGGTCCGCTCGGCGTTTACGGCGGTCACGGATGCAAGGGAAACGATGAATACGAAAATCAATGAAGCCAAGAAATATCGAAACCAGCGGACCAACGAAGCCAAAGGGGAAAAGGATGCCATCATGTCCCGGGCCAAAGGGGATAAAATCGCACGTGTGGAGCAGGCGCGTGGAGATGTAGCGGTATTTGACAAGTTATACAATGAGTATAAATCGAATCCTGACATTACAAGAAAGCGTCTCGTGCTGGAAACGTTGGAAAATGTCCTGCCGGATGCAGAAATTTATATCATGAAGGATAGTGGAGAAACCCTGAAATACTTCCCTATCCGTCAAATGGAGAATCAGAATCCTCCGGTGAAGCAGGAAGGAAGTGATGAGAATGAGTGATCAAAACGTATTTGATATCAATACAAAGAAGAAAGAACCGATCGAGTGGAAGCGCTATACAAAATTAGGAATCTTTTTCGTGATCCTCATCGCTGTCATCCTTCTCCTCTTCACAAGTCTCTTTATTGTCAAAGAAGGAGAATACAAAGTCGTCCGTCAATTTGGGGAAGTGGTACGAATCGATAAGGAGCCTGGTATGAAATATAAGATTCCGTTCATCCAATCCGTCACTACCTTACCGAAGCACCAAATGACCTATGACGTGACAGAAGCAGAGATCAACACCAAAGATAAAAAGCGGATGCTCATCGACAATTATGCCGTGTGGCGCATTGAAGACCCCCTCAAAATGATCAAAAATGCCAGAACGGTGATCAATGCCGAGACCAAGATGGAAGAATTCATCTATTCCGTCGTCCGCTCAGAGCTCGGTCGATTGGAATATGATGAAATCATCAATGATGAGAAGTCTTCAAGGGGTAGCCTAAATGATAAAGTAACAGATAAGGTGAATGAGCTGTTGCAGCGGGATAACTATGGAATCGTCGTTCAGGATGTTCGCATGAAGCGCACCGACCTGCCTGAAGCGAATGAAAACTCCGTCTATACCCGAATGATCTCGGAACGGGACTCCAAAGCACAGGAATATCTGTCCATGGGGGATGCCGAGAAACAACGGGTGACGGCTGAAACCGATCGTGAAGTGAAAGAGCTCCTTGCAAAAGCAGGGGCAGATGCCAATGTGATCCGGGCCGAAGGGGAAGCCGAAGCCGCACAAATTTACAACAAATCCTTCTCGAAGGACCCGAGCTTCTATGACCTCTATAAAACGCTCGAAACGTATAAGAAGACCGTGGATGATAAAACCGTCATCATCTTACCGTCCGATTCGCCGTATGCGAGGCTGTTGATGGGGTATACGGAGTAATAGGAAGGGACTCTTTGAAAAATGGAATGATCCATTTTCGAAGAGTTTTTTCTTTTATAAGGAGGGGAATGTCAAGAATCACAGTCCCATTCCATAAATAAGGTCCCCGTTTTTCCTTTCATTCCCCAACATGATAGAATGAATATATAGAAACAGAAGCCTTTACAGGAGGTACTTATATGTCCAAAAAATTAGTCCTGATTGACGGTAACAGCATTGCTTACCGTGCATTCTTTGCCCTTCCACTATTGAATAACGACAAGGGTGTACATACAAACGCAGTTTACGGGTTTACCACCATGCTGCAGAAAATACTGGAAGATGAAAAGCCGTCTCATATCCTCGTGGCCTTTGATGCGGGGAAAACAACGTTCCGTCATAAGACATTCACGGAGTACAAGGGCGGCAGGCAGAAGACCCCGCCTGAATTGTCCGAGCAATTCCCATATATCCGGGAGCTGCTGGATGCTTACGGAATCAAACGGTATGAAAAAGAAAACTATGAAGCCGATGATATCATCGGGACCCTCTCCCTGCAGGCAGAGTCAGACGGGTTTGAAGTGAAAGTGTACTCAGGGGATAAGGATTTAACCCAGCTGAGCTCCAAAGATACGACGGTGTGCATCACAAGAAAAGGAATCACGGATATCGAGGTGTATACACCTCAGCACATCAAAGAAAAATGGGAGATCACCCCTGACCGGATCATTGATATGAAAGGGTTGATGGGGGATAGCTCTGATAATATCCCTGGTGTACCCGGTGTCGGTGAGAAAACGGCGATCAAGCTCCTGAAGGAATTCGATTCTCTTGAGAAGCTGCTGGAGTCCATCGATAAAGTGAGCGGAAAGAAACTGAAAGAGAAGCTTGAAGAAAATAAAGACCAGGCGATCATGAGTAAAGAACTGGCCACGATCCTCAGGGAAGCTCCCATAGAAGTCACGGTTGAGGAATTGAATTACGAGGGCTGGGATGAAGTGAAACTGAAGGAAGTGTACCGGGACCTTGGCTTCAACTCCCTTCTTGAGAAAATGGGTGAATCCGTTCAAGAAGAGCCCCAGGAGCTGGATGATATCTCCTTTGAAGTGGTGGAAACCATTACAGACGAACACTTGACAAGTGAGAGCTTCCTATACATCGAAATGCTTGAAGAGAATTATCATCTTGGTGAAGTGATCGGCATGAGCCTTCATAACGAAAATGGGACGATTTTCTTTACCCTTGAAACGGCACTGAATTCAGAAGCCTTTAAAAAATGGGCAGAAGACGGATCGAAGTCGAAGAACGTTTACAACTCGAAAGAGACCGTCGTTGCCCTGAAGCGACAAGGGATCGACATCAAAGGGATCGGGTTCGATCTGCTGCTTGCTTCTTACATCATCAATCCTTCTGAATCGAGTGAAGATTTCGCCTCAATCGCAAAAGGTCATGGTCAGCCATCCATCGAATCGGACGAAGCGGTGTATGGAAAAGGGGCCAAGCAGAAGGTCCCTGCCACTGAAGTATTATCCGAACATCTGGCCCGGAAGGCATTCATCCTTCAAGACTTGAAGGAAACATGCATAAAAGAGCTTGAAGAAAATGATCTTTATGAATTATACATGGAGCTGGAATTGCCTCTTGCCCTTATCCTGGCTGAGATGGAATTCACAGGTGTGAAAGTGGATCAGGATCGTTTGATGACCATGAAGGAAGAGCTTGCCCTCCGACTGGAAGAATTGGAAAAGAACATTCATGAACTGGCAGGGGAGAACTTCAATATCAATTCTCCTAAGCAGCTCGGTGTGATCCTTTTTGAAAAATTGGGGCTGCCGGTTGTGAAGAAAACAAAGACTGGTTACTCCACTTCCGCAGACGTATTGGAAAAACTGCAGTCTAAGCATGAAATCATTGATCATATCCTTCACTACCGTCAGTTAGGAAAGCTGCAATCCACCTATCTGGAAGGATTATTGAAGGTGGTTCATAAAGATTCCAGCAAGATCCATACACGGTTCAACCAGGCCCTCACTCAAACCGGCCGCCTGAGCTCAACGGATCCGAACCTTCAAAACATTCCGATCCGCTTGGAAGAAGGCAGGAAGATCCGTCAGGCGTTCATTCCTTCTGAAAAGGGATGGGTCATGTTCGCTGCCGATTATTCACAAATCGAACTGCGGGTGCTTGCCCATATAGCGGGGGATGAGAAATTGGTGGAAGCCTTCCGTAATGATATGGACATCCATACGAAAACGGCCATGGACGTGTTTGGAGTGGAGAAGGAAGAGGTCACATCCAATATGAGAAGGCATGCGAAAGCCGTTAACTTCGGAATCGTCTATGGAATCAGTGACTACGGACTGTCACAAAGTCTTGATATAACACGAAAAGAAGCAGGGGAGTTCATTAAGAAATATTTAGAAAGTTTCCCCGGCGTGAAAGAATATATGGATGATATCGTACAGGATGCGAAACAGAAGGGGTATGTGACGACCCTCATGAATCGACGCCGATACCTTCCTGAAATTACGAGTCGTAATTTCAATTTACGGAGCTTTGCTGAACGTACAGCGATGAATACACCGATCCAGGGAAGTGCAGCAGATATCATCAAGAAAGCCATGATTGATATGGCGGCCCGTTTGAAGGAAGAGAAACTTCAAACACGGATGCTTTTACAGGTGCATGATGAATTGATCTTCGAAGCCCCTGAGGATGAAATCGAAACATTGAAGAAAATAGTTCCTGAAGTGATGGAAAACGCAATGGAGCTCGAGGTTCCATTAAAGGTTGATTACTCGTACGGACAAACATGGTACGACGCGAAGTAGTTTTATTGAGAAGGAGGTGGCACTATGCCCGAGCTGCCTGAAGTAGAAACGGTCAGAAGGACATTGGAGCTCCTTGTATCAGGGAAGAAAATAAAGGATGTCAGTGTCTTTTGGCCAAAAATGATCAAGAACCCACCTGAAACGGATGAATTCATCCATAGCTTGAGAGGTCAGGAAATTCATGAAATGAGAAGAAGAGGGAAGTTCTTGATCTTCTCTTGTGACGATGTTGCCCTCGTTTCTCATTTAAGAATGGAAGGAAAGTATAATCTGGCTGATCATGAGGATCCCATTGAAAAACACACTCATGTCATCTTCCACTTTACGGATGGAACGGAACTCAGATACCGTGATGTCCGGAAGTTTGGGACGATGCATCTCTTTAAAAAGGGGGAAGAACTCCTTCACCTACCCCTCCTCCAGTTGGGGCCGGAGCCGTTTCTGGCGGAGTTTACCCCAGACTATCTGGCTGAAAAGCTAGGCAGGACGGAAAGAATCGTGAAGGCCACCTTATTGGATCAAACGGTGTTGGTGGGCCTTGGAAACATCTATGTGGATGAAGCCCTTTTCCGTGCAGGCATTCATCCCGACCGGAAATCAAAGTCCCTGTCACGGGAAGAAATTGAACGGCTCCATCGAGAAATCATCCACACGTTGACAGAAGCAGTGGAAATGGGTGGAAGCACGATCCGGTCTTACGTGAATTCCCAGGGACAGATGGGGATGTTTCAACAAAACCTTTATGTTTACAGCAGAAAAGAAGAGCCGTGCCGGAACTGCGGTACAGCGATCGAGAAGAAAGTTTCGGCTGGGCGGGGGACCCATTACTGCCCCAGCTGCCAGCAGTAAAAAGAACGTTTAACATTTGATAAGCCCTTACCATATAGTATTGTAATGATTTTCGGGAGGGCTATTAGATGAGTGAAACAATCTCCTTATTACTGCTGGCGTTCGCTGTAAGTCTCGATAGTTTTAGCACCGGTTTAACTTATGGATTGCGAAAAGTGAAAATCCCTACAAAATCAATCAGCATCATATCGATCTGTTCAGCGAGCTCTTTATTGCTGGCGATGTTACTCGGTCAAACCATCGGGTCCATCATCACCCCGGTCTGGGCGGGAAGAATCGGCGGAATGATTCTTGTCGTGATCGGCGCTGCTGTTCTCTACCAGTTCTTCAGACCGGAAAAAGAGACGGTACTGTCACATGAAAAAACATTGATCAATTTTGAAATTAAATCCATAGGTTTAGTGATTCAAATATTAAGAAGACCGCTCACGGCGGACTTTGATAAATCAGGTACGATTACCGGAATCGAGGCATTCATGCTTGGGATCGCCTTGTCACTGGATGCCTTCGGTGCCGGGATCGGTGCCGCGTTATTACATTTCTCGCCACTACTACTAACCCTGGCGATTTTTGCGATGAGCTTCGCGTTCTTATTTTCAGGATTGAAGATGGGGGAATTCTTCTCTCACCTGCGCTGGATTCACCGCGTTTCATTCCTTCCGGGCGTTCTGCTCATCCTGATCGGGATCCTGAGGTTCTAGTGACCGGCGAGTATTGGAAAGGACACGATCATGGCACGTATTATAGGATTAACAGGTGGAATTGCAAGTGGTAAAAGTACAATCTCCACCATGTTACAAGAAAAAGGATATACCATAATCGACGCAGACCTCGCAGCCCGTATGGTGGTCGAGGTGGGGCAGCCTGCCTATCTGGCGATTGTCGAAGAATTTGGTGAAGGCATCCTTCACGAAACCGATTCGACCATCAACCGTGAAAAACTCGGTGGAATCATTTTTAACTCTGAAGAAAAAAGAAAAATGCTGAACAGCATCGTGCACCCTGCCGTCAGAAGCATGATGCTCCAGCATAAAGACGAAGCCATCGCGTCCGGCAAGAACACCATATTCATGGATATCCCCTTGCTATTCGAAAGCGACCTCACGTGGATGGTCGAACGCACCCTCGTCATTTACGTAAACGAAGAAACACAACTTTCACGCTTAATGGAACGCAATCACTTAAACCGTCAAGACGCACAAGCACGGATCGCATCCCAATTCCCACTCAAGGACAAAGTCAACCTTGCCGACGCAGTCATCGACAACAACGGAACCCTGAGTGAAACAAAACAGCAGCTTGAAGTTCTATTAACAGAATGGGACTTACAACCATAACATCACAAATCACCGACAAGAAACCCTTGTCGGTTTTTTTATAGGGTAATAAATGTATTAATGATTATTAAATCTTTTTTCTATGATTCAATACCTAAAAAGAAATTAACTGTTGTTTTTGATAGAAATAAAGAGTGGATTGGAGCGGAAGGCACTTCACTCCTGCGGGAAATGAGGAAAAGTCGAGACCCCGCAGGGCAAAGCCCGAGGAGGCTCGACTTCCTCCCCGCGGAAAGGAAGTGCCTGGAGCGAAAAGGAACGGTCTCCAATTCACACCCTATCCCATCTATAATTAAAATTCATGACATGAAATGTTAGGGATGGTTACAAATCAAGTATGATTCCAAACCACAAAAATATACATACAATAAGCCTATTTGTCAGAATAATAAAACATTAAAAAATCCGCAAAATACTTATTAACTAATTCTCCAAATATGTTATACTATTTTTAGTAAATAAACATATAAGTATAACATTAATATAGAGGGGAGCCGGATTTATGAAGGCGAAAATTGCAATCAATGGTTTTGGACGTATTGGAAGAATGGTTTTCAGAAAAGCAATATTAGAGGAAAACTTAGAGGTTGTAGCCATTAACGCAAGCTACCCGGCTGAAACGTTAGCTCATTTAATAAAGTATGACACAAATCATGGTACATTCAAGGCAGATGTAGTGGTGGAAGATCATGCACTCATCGTCAACGGAAAACGTGTTTTACTATTAAGCAATCGTGATCCTAAAGCATTACCATGGAATGAACTGAACATCGATATCGTCATCGAAGCGACGGGAAAATTTAATTCAAAAGACAAAGCGAGCCTTCACTTGGAAGCAGGAGCGAAAAAAGTCATCCTGACGGCCCCGGGTAAAAATGAAGACGTTACCATTGTGATGGGTGTAAATGAAAGCGCATTAAATATAGAAGAACACAGCGTCATCTCCAATGCTTCCTGCACGACGAACTGTCTGGCTCCTGTAGCGAAAGTGCTGGATGAGCAGTTTGGAATTGAAAACGGTCTCATGACGACGGTGCATGCTTACACGAATGATCAAAAGAATATTGATAATCCACATAAAGATCTTAGAAGAGCAAGAGCATGCGGCCAATCGATCATCCCGACGACAACGGGTGCTGCGAAAGCATTATCACTAGTGCTTCCTCAACTAAACGGGAAGCTTCATGGCATGGCGCTGCGAGTTCCGACTCCGAACGTTTCATTAGTGGACCTGGTCGTGGATGTAAAAAGGGACGTAACCGTTGATGAAATCAACGAAGCATTCGTCACGGCATCCCTTGGTTCCCTGCACGGTGTACTGGAATATACAACAGAACCACTCGTCTCAATCGATTTTAATACAAACCCACATTCCGCCATCATCGACGGCTTGTCCACAATGGTCATGGGCAGTCGTAAAGTAAAAGTCCTTGCCTGGTACGACAACGAATGGGGCTACTCATGCCGCGTCGTCGACCTGGCCAAATTTGTCGCCACCAAAATGAACGCCAAACAAGAAGTCAACGTTTGAAAGAACCAACATAAATCATAAAGCAAAACCCTAGAACGTACCTTTTTCAGGTGCGTTCTTTTCTTTTATTAATTTATTACTCTTTTTATAAATGGGTAAACGAAAGTTCTCTAAAAGTGTATGAATTTAGTTGCTACCATGAAAAGTCTTTTTAGACAAATTGTTCTTTCAAAAAACTATGTGTTTACGCGTTTAACTAATGTAGTACCACAGAGTGGATTGTAGCGGAAGGCACTTGACTCCTGCGGGAATAGCGGGAAAGTTGAGACCCCATAGGGCAAAGCCCGAGGAGGCTCAACTCACGCCCCGCCGGAAAGCAAGTGCCTGCAGCGAAAAGGAACGGTCAAAGAAGAAAACGGGATCTACTAGGCACTTTATTAAAAGGTGAAAATGATTTTGGTTTTCCTGGTTAAAAAACTTTATAAAAATTTATTGCAAAAGAGTTTTAAACAAAGTATACTATTTTTCGTGAACTTCTTATTAGCAAATGAATACTGATTTAACTACTTAAAGGGTTAGGACCTCTTCGGACTAACTTTCCCCCGTGGTAGTTAAGATTTTGCCAAAGGATTCGTTCATTTTGACGAAAAAAATCATGTCAAAGGGGGAAATACAAAATGGAAACAATGGGACGTCATGTAATCTCTGAATTATGGGGTTGCGATTTTGAAAAATTAAACGATGTAGTAGGAATTGAGAAAACATTCGTAGATGCTGCGCTTAAGTCAGGTGCAGAAGTGCGTGAGGTGGCTTTTCATAAATTTGCTCCTCAAGGTGTTAGTGGAGTCGTGATCATTTCTGAATCACACTTAACGATCCACAGTTTTCCTGAACATGGTTATGCCAGTATTGACGTATATACGTGCGGCGATTTAGATCCTAATATCGCAGCTGAATATATAGCAGATGCTCTTGGTGCTGACACACGTGAAACGATTGAATTGCCACGTGGAATGGGTCCTGTACAAGTGAAGAAGTCCCAGGCTCAAGCCCTTTAATCGATAATAACTCAGAAGAGATGCGTGATTCATGCATCTCTTTTTTTATGCACCCGTTCGTACGTGCACTTATGGGTTTTTCAATCTTGCCTTTTCGTGTAAAATAAGGGTAACTAAAGGGAGGAACTTGATATGAGTGGAATACGTACCCTGTTAAAGCGATTTCAATCGGAGTGTGAAACGTCCGATCAGCATGAAGATAAGGAACTGCAATCACGCTATTATAAATCCATGCACCAAGGTGCATTTAATGCCGTGCTGGGATTATTCTCATCGTCAGAATATGAGGTGATCTCCCAGTCCAAGGACAGAGGGGAAATCACCGTCCGGAAAAACGGAACGCCTCAATTATTTATCGTGGCCACGGTCATTACCGTGCGGCCCCTTGAAACAGCAGTCGATTTCAAGGTCAGTGCGGATAAAGGGAAGATCTTTGGTACATATACCGTTTTAAAAGCGCAAATCAACCATTATTATCACCAGCTTGATGGCGAATTGAAAAAAGTGAAATAACGGTAAATCCTATAGAAGCTTGTGTAAGTTGCAGCTTTTTTATATGATGAAGGTAATAGTATGTAATAACGGAGCTGATATTATGAAATGCCCGTCTTGCCAGCATAATGGTACCCGAGTGGTGGACTCACGACCTGCTGATGAAGGACGCTCTATCAGGAGAAGAAGAGAATGTGAAGAATGTACATTTCGCTTCACGACCTTTGAGAAGGTTGAAGAGCTTCCTTTAATTGTGGTGAAAAAAGAAGGGGTAAGAGAAGAGTTTAGTCGAGAAAAGATTTTGAGGGGATTGATCAAGGCCTGTGAGAAGCGCCCGGTACCTCTTGAAAGATTAGAAAAGATCTCAACAGATATCGAAAAGGACCTGCGGAATCAAGGTGCTTCCGAAGTAGAATCTGTGAAGATCGGTGAGATGGTCATGGATCACCTTGCGAAAGTTGATGAAGTGGCATATGTCCGTTTTGCATCCGTATATCGACAATTTAAGGATATTAATGTATTTATAGACGAATTAAAAGAATTAATAAAAAAAGAGTAGAAGAATGAGCTGAAGATGGAATTCTTTGGCTCTTTTCTCTTTATTTATTGAAAGGTAGAATCCAACTATGATGAAGAAGCATTGGAATGAAATACAGCCAATCGATCACTACACCGTAGGGACACATGGGATGCTTCAGGAATATGACCGGAAAATCATTACGTTTTTGTACCAGCCTCTGATCGGTACAGTTTGCTACAGCCTCTACATGAGTCTATGGGGGGAAGTGGAAGAGAATCGTCTCTGGTCCACTGATTCCACCCATTATCACTTGATGAACGTCCTGTCCGTCAATCTTCAGGACGTCTACGAAGCAAGGATGAAGCTCGAGGGAATCGGTTTGCTGAAGGTGTATGAAAAAAGGGATGATGAAGACCGCCGTTTTCTATATGAACTGCAGCCGCCCCTCTCGCCTCAGGAATTCTTTCATGATGGCATGCTGAATGTGTATTTGTACCGTAAGATCGGCCGGACCCACTATTTGCGTTTGAAGAAATTTTTCACAGATGCGTCAGCTGATAAAAATCAGTACTCAGACATTACCCGATCTTTCCAGGATGTCTTCACATCTGAACCGATTAATTTCCTTCACCATGATGCGAATGTGGATTCGGAAACCGGGTCAGGTGAACAATATATGAAATACGGCAAGAATGATGGACTTGCCCTGGATGAAATCGAATTTGATTTTCAGCTGCTGCTGGCCGGGTTATCGGAATCCATGGTCCCGCGCAAAGCCTTTACGCCGAAAGTGAAGGAAACGGTATTAAAGCTGAGCTATCTGTACGGGATTGATCCTCTTCAGATGAAGAATATCGTCTTAAGCTCCCTGGATGCGGATGATACGATTGATATCGAATTGCTCCGTAAAACGGCCCGTGACTGGTATGGTATGCAAACGGGTGATCAACTGCCTGATTTGACGACGAGAGTGGAAACGAAGAAAGCCGTAGAACGGGATCAACCGCTTTCCCAGGAGGAAGAGCTCATCGACTACCTGGAAACCACTTCACCGAAGGACGTATTATCGGACATCTCGAACGGCGGGTCGCCTTCCAAGGCTGATCTTCAAGCCGTTGAGGAAGTGCTCATGTCCCAGAAGCTGCCGATCGGCGTGATGAATGTTTTGATTCAATACGTGTTATTAAAAACAGACATGAAGTTGACAAAAGGATATATGGAGAAGATCGCTTCCCATTGGTCCAGGAAAAAGGTGACGTCGGCAAGTGAAGCGATGATTCTTGCGAAAAGTGAACATAAGCAGTATCTCGAATGGGCAGAAGGTAAAAAGGAAACGAAGTCGAACAGGCGGAGAAAGCCGATCCGCACCGAGAAGCTTCCGGACTGGTTTAAGGAAGATGAAACGGCGGAAGAATCCGAGTCGACTGTAGAAGGATACGACTTCGAAGCAGAAAAGAAAAAACTCGAAGAAGAGCTTAAAAATTTTCGGAAGTAGGTGAACAAAACGATGGAGAAAATCAATAACACCTTAAAAAGGCTGGCGACTTCCGGGTCATTTCAACAGCGATATGAACAAATGAAAAAAGAGATATTAGAAAATAATGATGTAAAAGATTTTATCCGCAGGAATGAAGGCCGGGTAACGGCTGAAATGGTCAATGAAAGCCTGATGAAACTATATGAGTACATCTCTCAAAGCAAGGAATGCCGGTACTGTCCTTCTTTGCAGGAATGCAAGAACATGATGGAAGGGTATGACCCTCATCTGGTGATCAGGGGAAACACCATCGACATCGATTATCATCGCTGCCCGCGGAAAGTCATCCATGATGAAAGAACGAGTGCCCAGCGTCTGATTAAAAGTCTTTACGTACCTAAGGATATCTTGCAGGCCTCCTTCCAGACCCTCGATCTTGATTCGAAAAGCCGTCTGGAAGCGGTGCGCCTTGCGAAGAATTTCGTAGAGACGTATACAGAAGGGACGAAAATGAAGGGTCTCTATTTTTACGGGAAGTTCGGAGTGGGCAAGTCCTATCTGCTAGGCGCCATGGCCAATGAACTTGCTGAGAAAAAGATCGGATCTTTGATTGTATATGTTCCTGAGTTCTTCAGGGAAATCAAGTCTTCACTCGGTGATAATACGGTGAATGAAAAGCTAGAGATGGTAAAATCAGCACCGATCCTCATGCTTGACGACATCGGAGCGGAAACGATGTCCAGCTGGGGAAGGGATGAAATCCTCGGCACCATCCTCCAGTACAGGATGCTTGAGAATCTGCCGACATTCTTCACTTCCAACTTCAACTTCAGCGAGCTGACCCATCACCTGACCTACAGTCAGCGCGGGGAAGAAGAGAAATTGAAGGCTGCGCGGATCATGGAGCGGATTAAATATTTATCTAAGCCTGTGTTGATTGACGGGCGGAATCGAAGGGAATAGTTTGAAGGAAAGGGAGTCGCGTATGCGGTTCCCTTTCCTTTTTTTATCAGCCAAAAGAATTTCCCTCCTCAACTTCTAATTTATACAAGCCTCCCATATATATAAATCAGGGAATTGGGTTTAAGGAGGCGAGAAAGTTTGATTGAATTTATTTTCAAGCAAAAAAGTGATGCGGTAAAGCTTCAAGAATACCTCAATAAAGAATTCATCCAATCATGGTTTCATGAAACGCTCTTTCAACATACAACTCACTATAATCTGACGATAGAGGTTTCGCCCTTCTTCAAGGAGCGGGAAAAGCTTTTCAAAGGTGTTTCCAAATTCGTCATGAATGATAAATGCATGGACTGGTCCGAATCAGCCTTGAGAGAAAATTATTTGTATGAAGACAGTGATGAAATCAATCAAATATTAGAAATCGTGTCAGAGATGAGGATGGGTGAACGTCCGGAATTGATGGAGCTGATCGATGAATGGGACGAGGCTGACTACGTCCATGAGAGCCTTGAACTTCTATTGGAAGGAAAGGCCCCCATCTCATTCGACTCCTTCAGCAAGTTCAGGTTGAAAAAGCTTCAGGAGAGGTTACTGCTGATGCTGGATCTCGCCATAGACGAATATAAGATGGAGCAGGAATATCAGATGTTCGTTCATATGCTGCGGGAATATCTCTCGTCAAGGGAGCAGAAAATGCGCACGGTCCATCTTTACTCGACGGGGTATGGATTTCGTTTCTTTGATGAGGACATGAAAGAAGTGACACGGCAGGAGCTGACGAAGGCGATCGATAAACGGCTGCTCACCAATCACCCCTTATATGTAGATTCATTCACCATTGCCCCTTTATTGTCCCTTGCACCTGAGAAGATACACGTTTATGGAAATGGGGATCATCAATTGATCCGGACGCTACAGAATATTTTTGAAGAACGGATCGATCTTCTGCCGTTAAGTTATTTTCCCGAGACACTTCTTTATCCTTCGTGGGATATTGCGAATGAATAGGCTTGCTTTTCAAAACATAACCGATTATAATACCTACATAATAAGTCAATAAATAAAGGTTATGATGAGGACAACAATATTCCTATTCATTCACAGAGAGGGAAGTCTCCAGGCTGCAAGCTTCCTAATTCGGTAGTGATATTTACCACCTCGGAACTTCAATCATGAACGGAACCTGATCCGGTTCACAGTAATGATTGACGGCTAAATGTCGTTATTCTTTTTCAATGAAGTCATTGTCTTTAAACCAGGACAGTGAGAAGTTGGGTGGAACCACGAGTTTATTTATTAACCTCGTCCCTTCAAACGTGAAGGGGCGGGGTTTTTTATGTTGTATAAAGATATTTTAAGGAGTGAAACCACATGTCAGAAGTAGTAAAAATGCAGTTCCCGGATGGTAATGTTAAGGAGTTTCCCAAGGGTACGACAACAGAAGAGATTGCTGCGTCCATCAGTCCGGGACTGAAGAAGAAGGCGCTCGCTGGAAAAATAAATGGTGAAATGATCGACCTGCGCACAGGAATTCAGGAAGATGGAGCGATTGAAATCGTGACTGCTCCTTCATCGGATGCCCTTGAAGTCCTTCGTCACAGTACGGCCCATTTGATGGCACAGGCAATCAAACGTTTATACCCTGAAACGAAGCTGGGGATCGGTCCGGTCATTGAAGGCGGATTTTATTACGATATCGATTCAGAGCATACGTTTACGCCGGAAGATCTTCCCGTGATCGAGAAGGAAATGAAGAAGATCACAGGTGAAAACCTGGAAGTCGTACGTAAAGAAGTCAGCCGAGACGAAGCGCAGAAAATGTACGAAGAAATCGGTGACGAGTACAAGCTTGAACTGCTTGAAGCCATTCCTGCAGGCGAGCAGGTTTCCATTTACGAGCAAGGTGAATTCTTCGACCTTTGCCGTGGGGTCCACGTCCCATCAACGAATAAAATCAAGGAATTCAAGCTGTTAAGCATTGCCGGTGCCTACTGGCGTGGGAATAGTGATAATCAAATGCTTCAACGGATTTACGGGACTGCGTTCTTCAAGAAAGAAGATCTTGAGGAGCATTTACGCCTTTTAGAAGAAGCGAAAGAGCGTGACCACCGTAAAATCGGGAAAGAATTGAACCTGTTTATGAACTCACAAAAAGTGGGACAAGGACTGCCGATGTGGCTTCCTAAAGGTGCGACGATCCGCCGCATCATCGAGCGTTACATCGTCGATAAAGAAGAGCGTCTGGGTTACGACCACGTTTACACTCCTATCATGGGAAGCGTGGAATTGTACAAAACAAGCGGTCACTGGGATCACTACCAGGAAAACATGTTTCCGGTCATGGAAATGGACAATGAAGATCTTGTCCTTCGCCCGATGAACTGTCCGCACCATATGATGATTTACAAAAACGGCATCCACAGCTACCGTGAGCTTCCGATCCGTATCGCCGAGCTTGGTACGATGCACCGTTACGAATTATCCGGTGCCCTGTCAGGACTTCAGCGTGTACGGGGAATGACTCTGAATGATGCCCATATCTTCGTACGTCCGGATCAAATCAAGGAAGAATTCAAGCGCGTCGTACGCCTCGTTCAGGAAGTGTACAAAGACTTTGATCTGAATGATTATTCGTTCCGTCTTTCATATCGTGATCCTAAAGATACAGAAAAGTACTTCGATGACGATGAAATGTGGAACCGCGCACAAGGCATGATCAAGGAAGCGATGGATGAACTGGATGTCGATTACTTCGAAGCAGAAGGGGAAGCGGCATTCTACGGCCCTAAACTGGATGTACAGGTGAAGACGGCACTGGGTAAAGAAGAAACGTTATCCACTGTTCAACTGGACTTCTTACTGCCTGAGCGCTTTGACTTAACATACGTAGGTGAGGACGGCAAGCAGCATCGCCCTGTCGTGATCCACCGTGGAGTTGTATCCACTATGGAACGCTTCGTTGCCTTCCTGATCGAGGAATACAAAGGTGCATTCCCGACATGGCTTGCTCCAACACAGGTTCAGGTGATCCCGGTTTCTCCGGATGTTCACTTCGACTACGCGAAAGAAGTGAAAGAAAAGCTTCAGGCTGAAGGACTTCGTGTAGAGATCGATGACCGTAATGAAAAAATCGGCTACAAGATCCGCGAATCACAGATGAGCAAAGTTCCTTACATGCTCGTCGTGGGAGACAATGAAATCAAGGAAACGTCCGTCAACGTCCGTAAATACGGAGAGCAGAAATCCGAAACGATTTCCCTTGACGAATTCATCGCTCAAATTACAAAAGAAGCGAATCGCTAAAATTGGAAGAGGGACGGACCTCCAAATGGTCATTGTGGTTTACCATAATGTTTCTGTTGGAGGTCCGTCCCTTCCCGATAAATTTCAAAAAAACTATTGCACTCTCCTTAGATGTCTGATATTATGAAATACGTTGTGATATTAAATGATTATTTGACAGCGGTATTGTCATGTGATATAGTATCTAAGGTGAATTGAATACAGTTTGGTACAAGCAGAAGCTACCCGCTTCTCACCTGAATAACGCGTTAAAGCTGTTTACAGGTATGTGATTGACTATTAAAGCCATTTATATATGCTTAATAATCAGGTGCGGGTGTTTCGACACTCGCATCTTTTTTTGTGTGTTGCACTCAAAAAGAGAAGCGAGTACGTCAACCAAAGCCGTGTATTCTTTTAATAAACCTTGGAGGTGGCTAATTATTAGCAAAGACATGATCTTAAACGAAACGATTCGTGCCCGTGAAGTACGTCTTATCGATCAAAACGGTGAGCAACTTGGAATCAAATCCAAGAATGAAGCTCTTGAAATTGCTGAACGTGTAAACCTTGATCTTGTTCTTGTTGCTCCAAATGCAAAACCACCCGTTGCTCGTATCATGGACTACGGTAAGTTTAAATTTGAACAACAGAAGAAAGAAAAAGAAGCACGTAAGAATCAGAAGATCATCAATCTTAAAGAGGTGCGTTTAAGCCCGACGATTGATGAACATGATTTCAACACAAAGCTTCGTAACGCTCGTAAGTTCCTTGAAAAAGGAGACAAAGTTAAAGCGTCAATCCGATTTAAAGGTCGTGCGATTACGCACAAAGAAATTGGTCAACGCGTTCTGGATCGCTTCAGTGATGAGTGTAAAGATGTAGCAACCGTTGAATCAAAACCGAAAATGGATGGTCGTAGTATGTTCTTGGTGCTTGCACCAGTCAACGAAAAATAAAGGACCCGAGGAGGAAAAGCATCATGCCAAAAATGAAAACTCACCGCGGCTCAGCTAAGCGTTTCAAGAAAACAGGTTCTGGTAAACTTAAACGTTCACACGCTTACACAAGCCACTTATTCGCAAACAAATCTACTAAAGCAAAGCGTAAGCTACGTAAAGCGGCTGTTGTCTCTAAAGGAGATTTCAAACGCATTCGTCATATGCTTGACAACCTAAAATAAGAAGTATTAGAAACAGGAGGGAATTATTATGCCACGCGTAAAAGGCGGAACAGTAACACGCAGACGTCGTAAAAAAGTTCTTAAATTAGCCAAAGGTTATTTCGGTTCAAAACATACTTTATATAAAGTAGCAAATCAACAAGTCATGAAATCATACATGTATGCTTATCGTGACCGTCGCCAAAAGAAACGTGACTTCCGTAAACTATGGATCACACGTATCAATGCGGCTGCACGTATGAACGGTCTTTCTTACAGCCGTTTAATGCACGGATTAAAGCTTGCTGGTATCGAAGTAAACCGCAAAATGCTTGCTGAGCTTGCGATTTCTGACGAAAAAGCATTCAACCAATTAGCTGACGCTGCTAAAGCTCAACTAAACAAATAAGTAACTGCTGACGAAATCAGCAGACAAAAAGGACTGGCCCCTGGCCGGTCCTTTCTTATATCAATCACTTTAGAAAGCAGGTAGAAATCATGGATGCATTAACAGGGATTCTTTATCTATATGCCGTCATCATCAATATCATCGGCTTTACGGTCATGGGGAGAGATAAACGGAAAGCAGAGCGGCATGAATACCGCATCAGCGAGCGGGTGCTGTGGCAGGTCGCCATTGTGGGAGGCAGTGTCGGAGCGTATATGGGGATGAAGGTGTTCAGGCATAAAACGAAGCACAAAGCGTTTGCCATCGGCTTCCCATTGCTTGTCATCGTCCACTGTGTGCTGTTCATCTGGCTGAACGCGAATCTGTGACGTCAAAGTTTTCATTCTTTAACCCGTCTCTCATACATACTATATAAAGAGGGTTTGTAGAAACAGCTTAGAATAGCAGAAGGAGGTCGCATAAGCCATGGACGAACGATTGGTTGCTGCATTCGCCCTGATGGAGGCAAGCGGGTATATGGCTCCTGTTCTGTTTATCTTATTTCATATCCTGAGGCAGTTTCTGTTCATCCCCGTCGCCCTTGTCTGTATGGCGGGAGGGGTTCTGTTCGGGAGTCTCTTCGGAACACTGTACTCGTTGATCGGATTAACGCTCTTATCTGTCACTTTTTATTTTGTCATCAAAAGTTTCAAATCGTTTTATGAAAAACTCCTGAGGCTGAAAGTAAAGTGGTTCGGCCGGAATGCCACCCTCACCACGGGTCAGATTGCGGTTCTCAGGCTGATTCCCTTTGTCCATTACCAGCTCTTGAATCTTTGCCTGCTCGAGCGGAAGAAGGAGCTCAAGCCCTTCGTACGCGCCTCTGTCCTTTCCAATATTCCCCTGGCGTTTTTCTATACGGTGTTCGGCCAATACATCAAACAATTTTCCCCACCCATTCTCGTCATGATCTTCATCGCACTCATCGTCCTATTTTACCTCCTGAGAGAAAAAGTCAGAGTCATTCAATGGAGAGAGTTTTTCCCGGGTAAATAAAAATGAAAAACGACCAGCTCTGCTAGTCGTTTTTTTGTTGTGATTTTTGAAGGAATTCGTGGATCGGACTTTTCCAGTCGAGTTTGGCATTCGGGTATCTTTCTTTGATTTCGTTCTGGAGATATTCGAAATCCTCCCGGGTAAGGCCCTTTAATGAGGAAACATGTTTGGTCCATACGAATATGGAAACCACATCGAATGCCTTCTCGGTTGCACCGAGATATTTTTCCCCTTCAAATCGTACACCCTTGTACGTTATGTGAAAATTCTTCCGGACATTTTCCTGATCATCGAGAAAATAGAAACGTTTCTGCTCCTGGGCAAGCTCCAGTTTTCGCTTTGGGTTGATAATGTATTTCACGCTGCTGTATAAAAGATAAAGAATAAGGATCAAAAGCACTAACCGAATAAGCCAAAGCATAACCATTACCTCCATAGGCATATTTCTTCCACTATTATTTACGGTTAAATCAGAAAAAGGTTTCATATTATTATAAATTTGTTTAAAAATTTGTCATACTAAGAGGGTGTGTAAGAAATAAAGGCATCGAAGGGGAGATATCACAATGAATATTGAAACATTATTGGACATGCAGAAGAAGCTTGATCAGCATATCGAAGAGGAACACGGCCTGGAACAAGAAGATCTGATCGACAAAAAAATCCTGGCCCTCCTGGTTGAGGTAGGGGAACTGGCCAATGAAACGAGAAGCTTCAAGTTCTGGAGTACGAAACCTTCGTCAGCAAAGGATGTGATTCTTGAAGAATTTGTGGACGGGGTCCATTTCATCCTGTCATTGGGAATCGAAATCGGCATTCAACAATTTGATATAGGGGAGACGAATTATGTGAATGAAGATGTGACAAAGCAATTCATGGAAGTATTCAAATATGCCAACCACTTTGCTGAAGAACGTTCCGTTGAACATTTCCAGGAGTTATTCAGGCACTACGTGTACCTTGGCGAACTGCTTGGCTTCACCCATGAAGAAGTGTTCGATGCGTATGTGAAGAAAAATGAAGTGAATTATAATCGTCAAAAAGAAGGATATTAATCCATGATAGTAAAGAAGATTCAGGAAATTTTGATGAATCGCACAGGTTTTAGTATAATGAAAAGGTAAAACAATATTTAGGGGGTCGAAACAATGGCGAAATTAGATGAAACATTGACAATGCTCAAAGATTTAACCGATGCCAAAGGTGTACCGGGTAATGAGAGAGAAGTACGGGAAGTCATGAAAAAATACATAGAGCCATTTGCAGATGAAGTGACGACAGATAACCTCGGTAGCCTGATCGCGAAAAAAGTGGGCGATGAAAACGGTCCTAAGATCATGGTGGCGGGACATCTTGATGAAGTCGGATTCATGATCACCCAGATCGACAGCAAAGGGTTCCTGCGCTTTCAAACCGTAGGAGGCTGGTGGTCTCAAGTCATGCTTGCCCAACGTGTGACGATCGTGACGAGTCAAGGGGAAGTGACGGGTGTGATCGGTTCCAAGCCGCCGCATATCCTGCCTCCGGAAGCACGCAAAAAACCGGTGGACATCAAAGATATGTTCATTGATATCGGTGCCTCAAGCCGTGAAGAAGTACTGGAATGGGGAGTGAAACCGGGAGATATGGTGGTCCCTCATTTCGAATTCACGGTGATGAACAACGAGAAGATGCTACTGGCGAAAGCATGGGATAACCGCATTGGATGTGCGATTGCCATCGATGTACTAAGAAACCTGAAGGATGCGAGTCACCCGAACGTCGTATATGGAGTCGGTACCGTACAGGAAGAGGTCGGCCTGCGTGGCGCGAGAACGGCTGCTGCCAAGATTCAGCCTGATATCGGCTTCGGTGTGGATGTTGGAATCGCCGGGGATACACCTGGAGTTTCTGATAAAGAAGCGTCGAGTAAAATGGGTGAAGGTCCACAGATCATTTTATATGATGCGTCCATGGTTTCCCACAAGGGACTTCGCGACTTCGTGACAGATACTGCGGATGAGCATAACATTCCGTATCAATTCGATGCCATCGCAGGCGGAGGAACGGATTCAGGTGCGATCCATTTGACAGCCAATGGAGTTCCTGCCTTATCCATCACCATTGCGACACGTTATATCCACTCACATGCAGCGATGTTGCATCGTGATGATTACGAGAACGCAGTTAAATTGATTACAGAAGTGATCAAGAAGCTAGACAGCGACACCGTGGCGAAGATTACGTTTGATTGATTGCAATGAGAGAGACCCTTTTAGATCAGGGTCTCTTTATTTTGTCTTTATTCAAATGTCATTTCTTTCGAAGAGGTCATATCGGCGTCAATCGTCTTCTTGATGATGCGGATCGCGCTTTCATTGTCCTCCTCGGTTTCAGATGCCATGCAGTCCTTTGGTATCGACATGTCATATTCCCTCATATAGGCGTCATTGGCGGTATACAGCACACAGATGTCACCTGCAATCCCTGTTAGAATCAGATGCTTCACATCCAGCTGATGAAGCAGGATATCAAGCTGAGTCCCGAAAAAACAGGAATGTTTCGGTTTGATGATAAAATAATCGTCTGTATCGGGATGGAGTTTTTCAATCACGTCTTTGCCTTTCCCTTTTTTGCATTCCTCGATGATATCATTCATATTGTCCTGCCAAAGGCCGTAGTTGTCATTCACATAGATGACAGGCAGCCCGGATTCCTTCGCTTTCTCCTTCAAATCGCGGATGTTTCCGACGATGTTCATTGTGTTTTCATGTAATTTTTCTCCACCTTGGAAGTCAAACGTATTAATCATGTCGATGATCAATAAGGCGCTTTTCTTTTGACTCATCCCTTTTTCTCCCCCTTCGTTTTCTTATGTATGTTGTATTACCACTGAAGGAGTGAGGCTAAAACCATTCAAGGGAAAAAAACAAGGGCAACCCCGATTCAGGATTGCCCATGCCTTTATTGCATTTGTTGCTGCTGCAATGATTCCTCTAATGTTTCAAGGACCATTTTCTGTTCCTCTGGATCGGCGTTTTGCCAGAAGACTTCAAGGAGTACACCGAGACCTGGGAGGGTTTTTTCTTCTCCCCCCTGGATGGCATCCACGATGGTGTCTCTCAATTCGTCCTGGTTGTTACCAGATACATTGTGTATGATCGCTTTTCGTAAGTTAAGATTCATCACGCATTTCTCCTTTTTGCTAGGATGAGGAATTCATTGTTATCTTGTCTCAAATTGAATTTATTATGTATGGAAGTTAAGGTATAATGAGACCTTGAATAGTAATCAAAAGGAGCGGATACGATTGAAGTATATTCAATCCTCGAAAAATCCTGTTGTGAAGCAGTGGAAGAAATTATTGACGAAAAAAGAACGGGATCTCACCCGCACATATATCATTGAAGGATTTCACCTTGTGGAAGAAGCATTAAAGCAGGAGGATACGGTCCTTGAGTTGATCCTCGTGGAAGGAATCGATCTTCCCCAGAAATGGACGGTGGACTCGGTATCTGTCACCATGGTATCGGATGAAGTCGGGAAAATCCTCTCTGATACCGAGACCTCTCAAGGGATCTTTGCGATATGCAGGCAAAGAGAAGATGAGTATGACCCCGATCAGGCATCCACATTCATGCTTCTCGACGGCCTTCAGGATCCTGGCAATATCGGCACCATCATCCGTACAGCCGATGCGGCGGGAATCGATATGGTCGTGTTGGGAAAAGGGACGGTGGACCCTTATAATCCGAAAGTGTTGCGCTCGGCACAAGGAAGTCATTTTCATATTCCGATCGTCAGAAAAGAACTGCCTGAAACCATTTCAGCCCTGAAAGAGCGCGGCATCCCCGTGTATGGGACGGCACTTGAAAACGGAGTGGAGTACACGTCGATCAGCCCGCAATCTTCCTATGCCCTCATCGTAGGGAATGAGGGGAACGGCATGTCGAAGGACCTGTTAAAGGAAACGGACCGGAACCTCTACATCCCTATTTACGGTAAGAGTGAATCCTTGAATGTGGCCATTGCGGCAGGCATTTTATTGTACTATTTTAAAAATGGGCAGTGAATTTCGTGAAAAGGTTTGAATTATGCCGTGAAATTCACTATAATAATGCACATATAACTTTAAAAACGTTGAAAGAGGAAAGTAACACATGACCTTCTTCAAGGGAGAGAATGCCCTGGACTGTAAGCATTCTTAAGAAAACATGATGTGAACATTTCACCTCTTGAGTTGGCATCGGGACCATTCCAATGTGAATGTAAAGATGCTCCGGCATAAGCCGTTATCCGAATGAAGTGAGCAGATCCCCCTGTGGATATGCTTATAAGGGTGGTACCGCGATATAAACCTCGTCCCTTTTTGGGATGGGGTTTTTTTATTTGTTTAAAAACCAATCCAACGAAACATTCGGACGATATACATTAAAGGAGGAAGAACAATGGAGGACAAATTACGATCCCTTCAACAAGAAGCCATCGAAAAAGTGAACGAAGCACAAGATCTGAAAGAACTGAACAATATCCGCGTTGCTTATTTAGGCAAAAAAGGACCTGTCACCGAAGCCTTAAAAGGAATGGGTAAACTCTCAGCGGAAGAGCGTCCTAAAATGGGGGCACTTGCCAATGAAGTTCGTGGAGCGATCACCGAAACCATCGAAGCAAAGCAGGCTGTTCTTGAAAAAGAAGCGGTCGAAAAGAAGCTTCAATCTGAAACGATCGATGTCACGTTACCCGGTCGCCCTGTGAAAAAAGGGAATCACCATCCCCTGACGATGATCGTGGAAGAAATCGAAGACCTCTTCATCGGCATGGGCTATACGGTTGCTGAAGGACCGGAAGTCGAGAAGGACTATTATAACTTCGAAGCCCTGAACCTCCCTAAAGGACATCCGGCACGTGATATGCAGGATTCTTTCTATATTACGGAAGAAACCCTTTTGCGTACCCACACGTCACCGGTTCAGGCAAGGACGATGGAACTGGCCAAAGGAAAGGGACCCATCAAGATCATCTGTCCCGGGAAAGTGTACCGACGTGATACAGATGACGCGACACATTCCCATCAATTCACCCAGATCGAGGGCCTTGTCATCGACGAAAACATCCGCATGAGTGACCTGAAAGGAACGCTGAATGTATTTGCTAAGAAAATGTTCGGTGAAGACCGTGAAATCCGCTTGCGCCCGAGCTTTTTCCCATTCACAGAGCCATCTGTCGAGATGGATATCTCATGTAAGATCTGTGGAGGAAAAGGCTGCCGCGTATGTAAAGGCACAGGCTGGATCGAAATCCTTGGAGCAGGGATGGTTCATCCGAATGTCCTTGAAATGGCTGGATTTGATTCGAAGAAATATACAGGTTTCGCGTTTGGTATGGGACCAGAGCGTATTGCCATGCTAAAATATGGCATCGATGATATCCGTCATTTCTACACAAACGATACTCGCTTTGTGACACAGTTCGGAACACAAGAGTAAAGAAAACGATAGGGAGGTACTAACACATGTTTGTTTCATATAAATGGTTAGAAAATTATGTAGACTTATCAGGCACAACTCCTGAAGAGTTGGCAGAGAAGATTACAAGAAGCGGGATCGAAGTCGAAGGTGTCGAACGGATCGGCGAAGAGATCAAAAATGTGGTCGTCGGGCATGTCTTGCAATGTGAGCCGCATCCCGATGCGGATAAGTTAAATAAATGCCTTGTGGACGTAGGGGAAGAAGAGCCTGTCCAAATTATTTGCGGGGCACCGAACGTAGCAAAGGGCCAAAAAGTGGCTGTCGCGAAAGTAGGGGCGGTCCTTCCTGGTAACTTCAAAATCAAAAAAGCCAAACTTCGCGGCGAAGCATCCCACGGGATGATCTGTTCCCTGCAAGAGCTTGGAGTCGAAGGAAAGCTCGTACCGAAAGAGCATGCAGAGGGAATCTACGTATTCAGTGATGAGGTCGAAGTCGGTCGCAATGCCGTTGAATTATTGAACCTGGATGATGCGATCCTCGAATTAGGATTGACACCCAATCGTTCTGATTGCTTAAGCATGCTTGGAGTGGCGTATGAAGTCGCAGCCATCCTGGACCGTGACGTAAAGCTTCCGACAGCCGAGGTATCAGAAGGCAACGAAAAAGCTTCGGATTATGTATCGGTAAAAGTAGAAGCAAAAGAAGATAATCCTCTTTACGGGGCTAAAATCATCAAAAATGTCAAAATCGGTCCATCTCCACTTTGGATGCAAAATGCACTGATTTCTGCAGGAATCCGTCCCCACAACAACGTAGTGGATATAACGAACTACGTACTGTTGGAATATGGTCAACCGCTCCATGCTTTCGACTACGACCGTCTCGGTTCAAAGGAAATCCTTGTGCGCCGGGCAAACGACGGCGAAACATTCGTGACCCTGGATGATGCGGAAAGAACGCTATCAAGCAGCCAGCTTGTGATTACGAACGGGACTGAACCCGTTGCCCTTGCCGGAGTGATGGGTGGAGCCAATTCAGAAGTCCAGAACGATACGACGACGGTCCTTCTTGAAGCAGCTTACTTCACCGGTGCCATTGTCAGAGGTGCATCGAAAGACCACGGACTCAGAAGCGAAGCCAGCACCCGTTATGAAAAGGGTGTGGATCCGAATCGTGTCCTGAAAGCCGGGGAAAGAGCGGCTGAACTGATGGCTGAATATGCAGGAGGGGAAGTTCTCGAAGGTACTGTTTTATTCAATGAATTGGACGTAGAGCCAGTAAAAGTAGAGATTACGCTAGAAAAAATCAATTCTTCACTTGGAACAGCCATTTCCGTTGAAACAGTGGAAGATATTTTCCGCCGACTTCAATTTGATGCAGAAGTAAACGGCGGAACATTCGTCGTAACGGCTCCTACAAGAAGAGGGGATATCACCATCCCTGAAGATTTACTGGAAGAAGTGGCCCGCCTTTACGGTTATGACAATCTTCCGATGACACTTCCAGAAGGAGAGGCAACACCTGGTGGCCTTTCGAATCACCAACTGAAGCGCCGTACGGTCCGCCGATACCTGGAAGGAGCGGGACTCCTGCAAGCGATCACGTATTCATTGACAAACGACAAGAAAGCAAGCCAATATGCGCTGGACGTAAGGGAGCCTGTCCGCTTATTGATGCCGATGAGTGAAGAACGCAGCAACCTTCGTTTAAGCATCATTCCGCAGCTGCTTGAAGTGGTTTCATATAACAAGGCCCGTCAAAATGATTCTCTAGCCTTTTATGAAGTGGGATCCGTATTCTTAACGGAAACAGGCGAAGAACTTCCTCAGGAAGAAGAGCATATTGCAGGAGCGCTGACCGGCCTGTGGCACCAGCACCCTTGGCAAGGCGAGAAAAAGCCAGTCGACTTCTATGTGGCCAAAGGGATCCTGGAGGGAATGTTCGAAGAAATCGGTGTATCAGAAGCCATCTCATTCCGTCAGGCAACCGTAGACGGCATGCACCCTGGACGTACGGCCGAGATCTTACTTGACAACGAAGTGATCGGTTTCGTCGGAGCAATCCATCCGGAAGCGGAAAAAGAACTGGATCTCAACGAAACGTATGTGTTCGAACTGAAGGCATCACCTGTCTTCCATTATGAAAAGCCAGGCCTAAGCTACACGCCGATCCCGCGCCATCCATCGATCACAAGGGATATCGCCCTTGTAGTGAACACGGATGTGAAAGCCGGGGACCTGGCATCCATCATCAAAGAAGCAGGAGGAAAACTTCTGAAAGAAGTGTCCGTCTTCGACCTGTATGAAGGCGAGCATATGGAAGCAGGCAAGAAATCACTTGCATTCTCCTTGAAATACTTCGATCCGGCAAAAACATTGACCGATGAAGAAGTGGTGAAAGTGCATGATGGAGTACTCGCAACCGTAAAAGAAAAAGCAGGAGCCGAATTGAGAGGATAATTCGACTTTTGGAGAGAGGTGTCAGACATTGGTCTGGCATCTTTTTTTGTATGTGGTGTGGGATTGTTTGCCTGTTGAAATAGGAGGGGATTTTGACAGGAGAAATAATGGTGGAATTCAGCAGGTGAAATATGACGTATATTCAACAGGAGAAAAAACGGGGAAATTCTCCTGCTGAAATATCCCCAACATTCAACAGCTAAAAAAACACCAAACTTCACCTGCTGAAAAACAAAGAAAAATCAGTAGCTGAATACCAACCAAAATTATCCTGCTGAACACCAACCCCACCACCCCAAAAAACCCAAACAAAAAAACCCCACCAGCGACACCAGTGGGGCCATCATCCTCATTTCCTCGCCAACCTCATCGCCTTTTCACTATTGGCGAAATGCCATTTCGTCATGGACTGTAATTCTTCGATCCCTTTTCGTTTGATGATCTTCGCGGCTGCCACATCTACGTGTTTACCGGCGCCTTTCGGTATTTCTACACCTGCTTTGGCACTCAGCTTGTCCATTTCTTTTAAGAATGCGTAGCGCGCGATGATCGATGCCGCTGCGACTGCCAGATGGATGCTTTCACCTTTTGTGCTGAAGTATACGCGTTCCCGCTGGATTTTCGATTGGGCAGCGATGTGTTTGAAATATGTATTCTTTTCGACGAACTGATCGATCAAGATGCCTTCTGGTTGTTCCGGAGCCATCTTTTCCAGCAGGTTCAGTATGGCTTTGTTATGAAGGAGTGCTTTCATCTTCCCCTGGGTCATTCCTTTTGCCTGCATCTCATTGTATTTCGGGTTGTGGAGAATGAGCAGTGAATAGGGAATGGTGGAAATCAGGTCCCTGGCAATACTGATGATTTGAGGGTCGGATAGGTTTTTGGAATCTTTGACCCCGAGCTCTTTCATGAGTGGGATCTGCTCTTTTTTTACGTAAGCGCTCACCACGGTGATCGGGCCGAAGAAGTCTCCTGTCCCCACTTCATCAGAACCGATGACGGACCAATTTGCGAAATTTTCGGGGAGGCTGGCAGTCCCTTTGGAAGGGGATTTCACCTTGGCTGGTGCGCTGCTTCCCCACCGGCTTGCCTCACCTTCACCGTTTGCCCCTTGAAACATTACTTTACCCGATTTATAAGCGGTGATCGTACAGCCTGAGGGTTTTGCGACAAAGACTGCCCCCGGCGGCAGTTTTTCGATTAATGCATGTTTGTAATGACTTTTCATTTTCTCGATTGTCTCTTTCGTTGTTTGTATGACGGTATTGGCCATGCTTCTCTCTCCTTATGACAATGTTCTTGATTTTAATAAAAAATGTGAGTGTATATGACAAATTCCTTCCATAATCAAAAGACTTCATGGTATGATTATGTGTAGGATTCTTATGAATGGGGGGCTTTCAGGTTGTCAGAAGAACAAAAAAATCGCACCACGGTGGACATATATGGTCAACAGTATACGATTGTTGGGACTGAATCAACAAGTCAAATCCGATACGTTTGTTCTAAAGTGGATGACAAAATGAGAGAAATCAACTCCATGAATCCATCTCTCGACACAAGCAGGCTTGCGGTCTTGACAGCTGTCAATGCCGTGAACGATTATCTCAAACTTCAGGAAAAGTTTGAAGAGCTTGAACGGGAAATTAAACGATTAAAGGATTGAATAAAGATGTTGGACTTAGCTTTGTTGGTCATCCTGGTGATAGGGTTTTTAATAGGTTTAAAACGTGGATTCATTCTGCAGGTCATCCACATTTTCGGATTTATCGTTTCTTTCATTGTAGCATACATATACTATGATCAGCTTGCACCCAAGCTGACATTATGGATTCCTTATCCTGTATTGGACGAGCAATCCACGTTAAATATGATCTTTGAATCGACCCATCTGGATCAGGCATATTACCGTGTAATCGCGTTTGCGATGATTTTCTTCGCAGTGCGCATCATTCTTCAAATCATCGGATCGATGCTTGACTTTGTCGCCCATCTTCCACTATTGAAGCAGCTGAATGTTCTTGGCGGTGGGATACTCGGTTTTGTTGAATCCTATTTAATGATATTCATACTCTTGTATATTGCGGTATTATTGCCGATCGAGTCGGTTCAAACATTCATCAATAACTCATTCATTGCACAAGCGATGGTGAAACATACTCCTGTTTTCTCCGATATGGTGAAATCCTGGTGGATTGAATATGTAGCCTGAAAAAGGGCTGACTATAAGTATGCAACTTACATTCGTTAGGAAAGCCATTAACGATTTGTTCATCTTATAAGTCAGTCTTTTTTCTTTTTCTACCAGTTTTGCTACTATATAATTGGAGACGTTCTGGATATTTGAATGAACATGGTTCCTGATCGTTAATTCTATGATTGTAGGTGATTCCTTTGAATAAAAAAGATATTATAAAATTATTAGAAAACATTGCGATATATATGGAATTGAAAGGCGAGAATTCGTTTAAAACATCCGCCTACCGAAAAGCGGCAGCGGCCCTTGAAAATGATGACCGGAGCCTGCAGGAAATCAGCGACTTCACAAAGCTCGCCGGGATCGGCAAAGGCACGGCCTCCGTTATTGAAGAGTACATAAATGAAGGAACCTCCTCTGTTCTTGAAGGGCTGAAGGAAGAAGTGCCGAAGGGGTTGATCCCTCTTTTGCAATTGCCGGGTCTTGGGGGGAAGAAAATCGCGAAGCTATACAGTGAGCTGGGAGTCGAAAGCATAGAGGACCTGGAAGAAGCGTGTAAAGAGAACAGAGTACAGGCACTTGCAGGCTTCGGAAAAAAGACCGAAGAAAAGATCCTTGCTTCCATTGAGCAGGTTGGGAAAAGACCGGACCGGCTTCCAATCGGCTTTATGATGGGCATCGCGGAAGAAATAGAAGGCTATCTTTCTGAAATCGACAGCATCGGAACGTATTCGAGAGCCGGCAGCTTAAGAAGGATGAGAGAAACCATTAAAGATCTGGATTTCATCATCTCGACCGAGCATCCGGAAAAAGTGAAGGAAGGGCTTCTGAAGTTGCCGAATATCGTTGAGACGATTGCAGCCGGGGACACTAAGGTGTCACTGACCCTCCAGTATCATTGGGATGTGAGCATCGATTTTCGCATCGTGAAGCCTGAGGAATTTGCCACGACCCTGCATCATTTCACGGGATCGAAGGATCATAACGTCCGTATGCGCCAGCTTGCCAAAGAACGCGGAGAGAAGATCAGTGAATATGGCGTTGAGAATAGTGAAACAGGTGACGTGAAAACATTCGATTCCGAAGAAGCATTTTATCATCACTTCGACCTTCCCTGGATCCCGCCTGAGCTACGGGAAGATGGAAAGGAAGTGGAGGCGTTCAAGGGGGATTACCCGCTCCTTACCCTGAATGATATAAAGGGCGATCTTCACATGCACTCCACATGGTCCGACGGTGCCTATTCCATTGAAGAGATGGTAGAGGCATGCCGTGCCAAGGGGTATCATTATATGGCGATCACAGACCATTCCCAGTATTTACGGGTGGCTAACGGCCTCACTCCCGAACGGTTGGTGAAGCAAATCGATGAAATAAAGGAACTGAATAAAAAGTATGATGATATAGAAATCCTTTCGGGAATCGAGATGGATATCCTTCCTGACGGTACCCTTGACTATGATGATGACCTTTTGAAGAGAGTGGATCTCGTCATTGCTTCCATTCATTCAAGCTTTTCGCAGCCCCGTGAAAAAATCATGGAGAGATTGAAGACGGCATTGGAAAGTGCCCATGTGGATATCATCGCCCATCCTACTGGCAGGATCATCGGCAGGCGGGAAGGATATGACGTCGATATGGATCTTCTTATCCAATTGGCGAAAGAAACCGGTACAGCTCTTGAACTGAATGCCAATCCGAATCGTCTGGATCTGTCTGCTGAAAACATCCGGAAAGCACAGGAGCAGGGTGTGAAGCTTGTTATCAACACGGACGCCCACAGTATCGATCATCTGGAATTTATGGAAGTGGGTGTCGGTACGGCACGTAAAGGATGGATCAAGAAAGACACGGTCATCAATACATGGGACAAAAATGAGTTCATACAATACATTAAGCGAAACTGATAAAAGGTGGAATACATTCCGTGAATTCTAAAGTATTGAAAACGTTAGAGTTTGATAAAATCAAAGAATTATTAAAGCAATTTGCAGCATCTGCCCTTGGTCATGCAAGGGTTTCCTCCCTCATGCCGTCGGTCGATTATGAAGAGATCACCGCTCTTCATGAAGAGACGGATGAAGCCATGACGATTCTCAGATTGAAAGGTCATGCCCCGCTTGGCGGGATTTTTGATATACGCCCTAATGTGAAGCGTGCCCAAATCGGCGGTATGCTTTCTCCGTCTGAATTCGTCCAGGTGGCAAGTACAATCCGGGCAAGCCGGAAGCTGACCCTTTTTGTAGAAGAGCTCTTGGAGGAAGAGGTGGATATTCCCCTCTTACAAGGCAAGATGGGGACGGTCATCCCGCTTCCTCATTTAGAGCAGGATATACGTAAAGTGGTGGATGACAATGGTGAAATATTGGATACGGCGAGTGAAACCCTCCGTACGATCCGGACCCAGCTGCGTGCCAACGAAGGGCGGATACGGGAGAAGCTGGAGCGGATGATCCGTTCATCCAACGCACAGAAGATGCTTTCCGATGCGATCATCACCATCCGGAATGATCGATACGTCATCCCGGTCAAACAGGAATACAGGGGGCAATATGGCGGGATCATCCATGATCAATCTTCTTCCGGGCAGACGTTATTCATCGAGCCTGAAGCGATTGTTCAGCTGAATAACCAGCTCCGTGAGCTTCGTTTGAAAGAGCAGACGGAAATCGAGAAGATTCTTCAGGAACTGTCTGAAAGTGTACAAGAATCGGGAGAAGAACTGCTTCTGATCGTCAACGTCCTGTCAGACGTGGATTTCATGTTTACCAAGGCGAAATTCGGACGATCAATCAAAGGGTCAAAGCCGACGATCAATAATGAACGCCGGGTGAAGCTGAATAAAGCACGTCATCCCCTCTTGCCCATCGATGAGGCAGTGGCGAATGATATCGAACTTGGGAATGAATTTTCTTCCATCGTCATCACCGGACCGAATACCGGGGGTAAAACCGTCACGTTGAAAACACTGGGCTTAACAAGCTTGATGGCACAGGCCGGTCTTCCGATTCCGGCACTTGATGGTTCCGAGGTCGGTGTATTCCGCACGATTTACGCTGACATAGGGGATGAGCAATCGATTGAACAAAGTTTGAGTACCTTCTCCTCCCATATGGTGAACATCGTCGACATTTTGAAAAAGGTCGATCATGAGAGTCTGGTGCTGTTCGATGAGCTTGGTGCCGGTACCGATCCTCAGGAAGGGGCGGCATTAGCGATTTCCATCCTTGATGAAGTTCATGGAAAAGGGGCAAGGGTTGTGGCGACCACTCACTATCCAGAGTTGAAGGCGTATGGGTATAATCGTGAAGGAGTCGTGAATGCCAGTGTGGAATTTAATGTAGAGACATTAAGCCCCACGTATAAGCTATTGCTTGGGGTCCCGGGAAGAAGTAATGCCTTTGACATTTCCAAACGTCTGGGATTGTCAGATGGTGTCATTCAACGGGCGAAGTCCCATATCGGTACCGATAGCAAAGAAGTCGAGAATATGATCGCTTCCCTTGAAGACAGCAGGCGCCAGGGTGAACGGGAGCTCGAGGAAGCCCATGAGCTGTTGAGACAGGCTGAGAAGATGCATAAAGACATGCAGAAGCAAATGATGGAGTATTACGAGAAGAAGGATACCCTTTACGAAAAAGCACAGCAAAAAGCCAGTGAGGTCGTTGAAAAAGCGAAGGCGGAAGCCGAGCAGGTCATCAAGGATCTGCGGAAAATGCAGCAGGAGAAGTCGGCCCAGATCAAAGAACATGAATTGATCCAGGCGAAAAAACAGCTTGAAGATGCGACTCCTAAGCTGAAAACGGGTCAAAAGAAGAAAGCGACTGGATCCCAGCATGAATTGAAGGCCGGGGACGAAGTCAAAGTACTGAGCTTCGATCAAAAGGGTCATTTGGTCGAGCGGGTATCGGCGAAGGAATGGCAGGTCCAGATGGGCATCATGAAGATGAAAGTGAAGGAATCGGATCTTGAATTCATTCAATCCCAACAAAAGGTCGAAACGAAACCCCTCGCTACGGTGAAAGGGAAAGATTTTCATGTCAGCCTCGAACTTGACTTGCGCGGAGAACGTTTTGAAAATGCCTTATCGAGGGTGGAGAAGTACATTGATGACGCTCTGCTTGCAGGCTACCCACGCGTTTCCATCATCCACGGAAAAGGAACGGGGGCTTTGAGACAGGGAGTGCAGGAGTACTTGAAGAATCACCGGTCGGTCAAGAGTATCCGTTTCGGGGATGCAGGTGAAGGTGGAACGGGTGTAACGGTCGTTCAATTTAAATAACAAGGTAAAGGGAGCTTTACGATGGAGAACTTTTGGGAAAATGAATTTGTTCAGACGGCGGGGAATTACAGTGTAGTCATCCTTTGTCTCGTGTTGTTCTTAGCGGTCTTTGAACTGGTGACAAAATATCGGAACTGGGAAGAAATCAAAAAAGGGAATATGGCCGTGGCCATGGCAACGGGAGGGAAAATATTCGGGATCGCGAATATTTTCCGGCATTCCATCAGTCATAACGATACCATCCTCACGACGATCGGGTGGGGTGTGTTTGGCTTTTTCCTGCTGTTGATCGGGTATTTCATTTATGAGTTCCTGACTCCGAAATTCAGGATCGATGAGGAAATTGAAAATGATAACCGGGCGGTAGGCTTCATTTCACTGGTCATTTCAGTCGGATTATCCTATGTCATAGGAGCCGGTATATCGTAAGGAGAGGGAATATGGAAACATTGGCGAAAGTTCTGCTCACCCTGTGCGGCGGCTTTATAGTCGTCGGCATCATCTATATGTTGTTCTTTACTTGACTCAGGGCACTCAGGGGAAAAACACAATCCCAAAATAATAATATTGTACAAACAGACTGTCATATGGTGGAATAGGCAGTCTGTTTTCTTTTGAAAAAAGTTCTGTAAGGAAGGTCAAGCTTCATGGATAGGAAGAAAGTATGTCGGCATTTATTTCAAATTGTAACTGAAGTCCCCTTATATTATAATAATGAATAGAATAAATTTTCTAACTATTCAGAAGGAGGGATTACAATGAACCAACCATGGCTTGCTGAATACCCGGCGGAAATACCAAAGGAGCTCAACCTAGTTGAAAAACCTTTGCAGTCCTATTTGACCGAAGCCGCTTCTCTGTACGGAGATAAAGCAGCGATTCATTTCATGGGCAAAGAGATAGGATACAAGGAACTATACGAATCGGCTCTTACATTCGCCGGATACCTTAAAACACTTGGGATCAACAAGGGCGATCGGGTAGCGATCATGCTTCCCAATACCCCCCAATCCGTTATCGCCTATTACGGCATCCTTTATGCAGGCGGAGTGGTGGTACAAACCAATCCATTATATATGGAAAGGGAAATCGAATATCAAATGAAAGACTCCGGAGCCAAGGTGATCCTTACATTGGACATTCTGTATCCAAGAGTATCGAAAGTGATGAAAAACACCGACCTTGAGCACATCATTGTAACCGCTATCAAAGACTATCTTCCTTTCCCTAAGAATCTCATTTACCCATTCATCCAGAAGAAACAATATGGTATCGTCGTGAAGGTGGACCATAGAGGGCAGAATCATTTATTCACGGAAATCATGAAATCGGCGGTGGCTGAAGCGATATCCCAGGAAGAATTCGATTTTGAAAATGATCTTGCCCTGCTTCAATACACAGGCGGTACGACAGGTTTCCCCAAAGGCGTCATGCTGACCCATAAGAATCTGGTGGCCAATGCCTCCATGTGCGATGCCTGGCTGTATAAGTGTACAAAAGGGGAAGAAAAGATGCTTGGGATCCTGCCATTCTTTCATGTGTATGGCATGACTGCCGTGCTGATTCTTTCCGTCATGCAGGGATATAAGATGATCCTGCTTCCTAAGTTTGATGCAGAAACAACATTGAAGACGATTCAGAAACTGAAGCCTACCCTGTTTCCAGGAGCCCCGACCATCTATATCGGACTCTTGAATCACCCGGATTTAAAGAAATATGACTTATCATCCATCGATTCATGTCTCAGTGGAAGTGCGCCATTACCGGTTGAGGTGCAGCAGCAATTCGAGGAAGTCACGGGTGGGAAGCTCGTCGAAGGATACGGATTGACCGAATCATCCCCAGTCACTCATTCCAATTTCCTTTGGGATAAAGCGAGGATAAAGGGAAGCATCGGTGTTCCATGGCCGGGTACGGACAGTGCCGTGTTCTCAATGGAAACGGGAGAACCCCTGCCGCCGAATGAGATGGGTGAAATCGTCGTCAAGGGTCCGCAGGTGATGAAAGGATACTGGAACCGGCCTGAGGAAACGGAACAAACGTTAAAGGACGGATGGCTGTTGACGGGAGATATAGGCTATATGGATGAAAAGGGCTATTTTTACGTAGTGGATCGTAAGAAGGATATGATCATTGCCGGCGGCTTTAATATCTATCCCCGGGAAATCGAAGAAGTCCTCTACGAACATCCAGCGATTCAGGAAGTTGTCGCAGCAGGGGTCCCGGATCCGTATAGAGGGGAAACCGTCAAGGCATACGTTGTCCTGAAGGAAGGAGAGTCCCTGACGGAGGAGGAACTGAATGAATATTCCCGTAAATACCTGGCTGCCTATAAAGTGCCGAGGATTTATGAATTCAGGAAGGAACTGCCTAAAACAGCTGTCGGGAAAATCCTGAGAAGGGCCCTCGTGGATGAGGAACGGCAAAAGATAGAGGATGAGCAGAAAACAAGTTAGGCTGTCACCCACTTGAGCTTTTTCTTTTTGATTGGAAGTGGGACAAGGATCCCTTCTTGACAATCAATGAGAAACCTTTTATTATGGAAATATGAATGAATGGTCATTCATATTTTGTTAAGGCAGGTCAAAACTTATGAAACGAAATAAACCAAAATACATGCAAATTATCGATGCTGCTGTTATTGTAATAGCAGAAAATGGGTACCATCAGGCACAGGTGTCAAAGATTGCAAAGCAGGCAGGGGTGGCTGACGGAACCATCTATCTTTATTTTAAAAACAAAGAAGATATCCTGATTTCGTTGTTTAAAGAAAAAATGGTTCTCTTTGTCGAAAAAATCGAAGAAGTTATTGCAGGAAAACAGACAGTTTCAGAGAAATTATTAGTGATGATTGAAAATCATTGTAGGATACTGTCGGATGATCATCATCTCGCCATCGTCACACAATTGGAGCTTAGACAATCGAATAAAGATATACGATTGAAAATCAATGATGTGTTAAAGGGCTATCTGGAATTAGTCGATAAGATCCTGATCAGCGGGATCGAATCTGGCGAGTTCTCAAGTGATCTGAATGTTCGCCTCGCCCGCCAAATGATCTTTGGCACTCTGGATGAAATGGCGACAACATGGGTGATGAACGATCAGAAATACGACTTAGTCGAACAAGTCCCTGCTATTCATAAGCTATTGCTTCATGGATGCAGAGGCAGGAACTAAACTAGTTTAGGGGGATTAGAGATGGAAAGTTTATCATGGGTCTTAGAGGGACAGGTCGCAACCGTCCTGATTCAAAGACCTCCCGCAAATGCACTAGCAAGTGGACTCATCAAGGAAATCGACGCGGTTCTTGATGAACTTGAAACCAATTCGGATGTCCGGGTGATCTTACTGAAAGGTGAGGGACGCTTCTTCTCGGCTGGTGCCGATATCAAGGAATTCACGACGATCGAAAGTGGTGAAGAATTCTCCAAGCTTGCGAAAAAAGGCCAGGACGTCTTTGAACGGATGGAGAACTTCCCGAAACCGATCATTGCAGCCATTCATGGTGCCGCATTAGGTGGCGGACTGGAACTCGCCATGGGCTGTCATATCCGATTGGTGAGTGAAAATGCCAAACTCGGCTTACCGGAGCTTCAACTCGGGCTGGTTCCAGGATTTGCAGGATCACAGCGCCTTCCAAAACTGGTTGGACGGGCGAAAGCAGCAGAAATGCTGTTGACGAGTGACCCGATCAGCGGAACAGAAGCGGTTCAGTGGGGGCTTGCCAATAAGGCATATCCGGAGGACGAGCTTTTCGATAAGGCGAAGGAAATGGCCGATAAGATTGCGAAGAAGAGTCCGGGAGCCATGAAGGCTGCCATCGAACTACTTAGTTATACGAAAGATGACCGGTTCTATGAAGGTGTGATGAGAGAATCGGATCTGTTTGGTGAAGTATTTGTGTCCGCGGATGCCAAAGAGGGTATTTCAGCCTTCGTTGAAAAGAGAGAACCACACTTTAAAGGCTAGAATACATTCTAGTAATATAGTAAACTCTTATTGAGGGGCAGTGTTGCATGTCAATGCTGCCCATTCAAAGGGGTTAAATTGTCGAAATCTTTTTAAGGGAAAGAATGTTTACATTATTAGGAGGGACTTACGAATGAACATCTATGTACTTTTGAAAAGAACGTTTGATACTGAGGAGAAAATTTCGATCCAAAACGGTCAAATTGCCGAAGACGGAGCTGAATTTATCATAAATCCTTACGATGAATATGCAGTCGAAGAAGCCATTCAAGTCCGTGATGCACATGGCGGCGAAGTGACAGTGGTAACGGTCGGCGGGGAAGAAAGCGAAAAGCAATTGAGAACGGCTCTAGCAATGGGTGCTGACAAAGCAGTACTGATCAATACAGAAGATGATCTTGATCATGGAGATCAATTCACGACAGCCAAAATTCTTGCTCACTATTTAAAAGAACAGGAAGTTGATTTGATCCTTGCAGGTAATGTTGCTATTGACGGTGGATCTGGACAAGTTGGACCACGTGTGGCAGAACAGCTTGATATTCCTTATGTAACGACGATCACGAAACTCGAAATCGATGGTGAAACCGTAACGGTCACGCGTGACGTAGAAGGGGATTCAGAAGTCATCGAAACGTCTCTTCCATTATTAGTGACTGCTCAACAAGGATTGAACGAACCTCGTTATCCATCCCTTCCAGGAATCATGAAGGCAAAGAAGAAGCCTTTGGATGAAGTGGAATTGGACGATATCGATTTAGACGAAGATGATGTAGAAGCGAAGACCAAGACAATTGAAATCTACCTTCCACCGAAGAAGGAAGCCGGTAAAGTATTAGAAGGCGAATTGGACGCTCAAGTATCAGAGCTTGTTTCCCTTCTTCGCAATGAAGCGAAAGTTATATAAGCGAGAGTCACAGGAATAACTAACATTCAGGGGGTATTTTAACATGGCGAGAAAAGTATTAGTACTTGGAGAAGTTCGGGACGGATCATTACGTAATGTTTCCTTTGAAGCGATTGCGGCAGGGAAAACAGTATCTGAAGGCGGAGAAGTCGTAGGAGTTCTAGTTGGCAAGAGTGTAAGCGCTTTAGGAGAAGAAATGATTCAATATGGTGCGGACAAAGTGGTAGTCGTTGAAAACGATAAACTGGAACAGTATACGTCAGACGGGTATTCACAAGCCATCCTTTCAGTCATTGAGGAAGAAAAGCCTGAAGGCATCATTTTCGGTCATACGGCACTTGGGAAAGACCTTTCCCCTAAAGTGGCAAGCAAGCTCAGCACAGGATTGATTTCCGATGCAACGGATCTTGAAGAAGCAGGCGGTAACCTTGTCTTTACAAGACCGATCTATTCAGGGAAAGCATTTGAAAAGAAAATCGTGACTGACGGTGTGATCTTTGCGACGATCCGTCCAAACAACATCGAGCCGTTGGCGAAGGATGAGTCACGTAGTGGAGAGGTTACATCCCTTTCTGTCGATATTAAAGACCTGCGTACCATCATTAAAGAAGTCGTCCGGAAAGCGAGCGAAGGGGTGGATCTTTCTGAAGCGAAAGTCATCATCGCCGGCGGACGCGGTGTGAAGAGTGAAGATGGATTCAATCCTCTTCAGGAACTTGCCGACGTGCTTGGTGGAGCTGTGGGAGCTTCCCGTGGAGCGTGTGACGCTGACTACTGCGATTACTCACTGCAAATTGGTCAAACAGGTAAAGTCGTAACGCCTGATCTATATATTGCATGTGGTATTTCAGGAGCTATCCAGCATTTAGCAGGTATGTCCAACTCCAAGGTCATCGTTGCGATCAATAAAGATCCTGAAGCGAATATCTTTAACGTAGCGGATTACGGAATCGTTGGAGACCTGTTCGAAGTGGTACCGATGTTAACGGAAGAATTCAAGAAATTAAAAGTATCTTCTTCTTAATCCGTTCATACGTTTACAGGAACGAATAAGGGGTATGAGAATAATATGAATACAAATAAGGACGTAGCTGAATCACGGGCTGCGCCTTATTTTTTCTCCCGGGGTATATTCCATATTCAAACGGGAATATTACCTACGAGCAGAAAGATAGCATCCAAAAAAAAACGGTGATATACTTACGTTACATTAAAAGATTTTAGGAGGCGCATATATATGGCTATTACACATGCTACTGATCAATCATTCACAACTGATACAAACTCTGGACTGGTACTTGCGGATTTCTGGGCTCCTTGGTGTGGACCTTGTAAAATGATCGCTCCTGTACTGGAAGAGCTTGATAGCGAAATGGGCGACAAAGTGAAAATCGTCAAAGTCGACGTTGATGAAAACCAGGAAACAGCAGGTAAATACGGAGTAATGAGTATCCCTACTTTGGTTGTCCTTAAAGACGGCGAAGTAGTAGACAAAGTAATCGGTTTCCAACCTAAGGAAGCACTTGCTGAATTATTAAACAAACACGTATAAGAAATATTGATGGGAAACCGGGGCTGAACTTCAGCTCCGGTTTTTTTGTTGTGTCCAGAGTTCTCCTCCACAAATTTTCAAAAACTCGTTGACTATGAGAATCGTTCTCGATATAATTTAAATGGAATTGAAAATCATTATCATTTAAACAGTCGGAGGTCTATACATATGAGAAAGAGAGATTTAACGAAGATTTTTGCAGCATTCTTATTAACAGGTTCTGTTTTGGCGGGTTGTGGAACAGATGAGAAGAGCAGTGAAGACAAAACGTCTGCTTCAAATGATTCAAAACAGGTTGAAAAAGAAGATGAAACTGAACAAGCGGACATTGATTTCTCTGCCTCATTCGAAGAAGCGAAGGCTGAACTTTCAAAAGCGAAAGAAGACAAAGAAGTCGATTATGATAAAGTGACGTCCATTTATAAGGATGACTTACAGGAGCTTGTGCAAAAACGTGACCAGGAAACAGAAGGTAAAGTGGATGAACATATTTCCACAGCCCTTGAAGCAGGTAAGGATGGTTCCCTCGATCAAGTGGTGGTAGCACAGATTTTTGATAAATTAATGCAAAAAGTATTCTATACATCGATGAAGCATGAATTTACGGAAATAGCGGAAAACTGGGGTAATACAGAAGAAGTCAATGAAGAAATAGAAGAAGCGAAAGAGTTCTATGCCATCTTAGAGCCGACTGTTCAAAAGCGTGACCAGGCTTATGACACGAAAATGGTTGATGCAATAAATGGTGGTTTCAGTGAAATGGAGAAGGCGGTTGAAGAGGATAATGAGCTCGGTTTCCAATTGGGGAAACAAGTCGTGGATAAGACGCTCATGAAGACATTTTATCTTGCTGCAGGTGCCCTTCCGAACGGTTATGCCATGAAGGCGTCTGAAGAAGCGAAGGAAAATGCCGAAGCTGCAAAAGCCGAGCAGGCAGAAGGGTGGGCATTCTATCAATCTCTTGATAGTTATTTATCAGGGAATGCCCCGGAAGAAGCAGAGATGATCAACAAACAATTCGATCTGCAAACGGATGTGACATCCATTGACCCTGAAGCAGTGAATCATGCATTTGTCCGCGGTTTCTCTAAAATCGCCATACACGAATATGAGGAAAGTGGAGAGAACTGGGGCGAAGATAAGGCGGCAATCACAGCCTTGGAAGGTGCACTGTTCATTGATCTGATCTCATCAGATCTAAAGAGCCTTATGGGTGAAGAAGAATATCAATCTCTATCAAGCGATGCTCAAAGCTACTTAGAAGCTGTTAAGTCACAGGATAAAGAGAAAGCAGAAACGCTCAGAACGAACATTCAGAACGTATTGAATGATGTGGTGGCGAAAGCGAATAAATAGTTTATTGGGTTGACCCGTGCGTAAAGTCCATCCTTCAAGTGCTGCTTGGGGGATGGTGCTTTTATGCACATGGGGGTCAACCCTTTTTCACTTTCTCACTCAGGTGAGGTACAATATAGAAATGATTAAATCGTAATGTACGAGGTGTAAGGAATTGAAGATTATAGTTACGGGAGGGGCCGGGTTCATTGGATCCCATCTATCGAGGAAGCTCATTGAAGAGAAACACGAGCTGTTGATCGTAGACAGCTTTCATCCCTATTATTCACCTGAAAGAAAAAAGAGGCAGTTGTCCTTTGTGAGGGAAATGGGTTCATTCCGCTTCGTCCAAAAGGATTTACTACTGGATGAAAAGGAGTTACAAGAAGTATTCCATGATTTTAAAGCCGATTGCGTCGTTCACTTGGCGGCGATTCCGGGCGTTTCCCATTCCTTGCGTGTACCGAATGAATATGTCGATTATGATATCAAAGCGACGATCAACACGCTGCGGATGGCGGGGGAGAGCGGAATAAAGAAATTTGTCTTTGCTTCTTCTTCATCCGTTTATGGAAATACCGATCACAAACCATCCAAAGAAGATGACGCGACGGGTGAGGTGGTGTCTCCATATGCCGCTGCCAAGTACAGTGCCGAATCGTTTTGTAAAGCCTATGCGTCCATTTATGGAATGGACTTGACGATCCTTCGTTTCTTTACGGTCTATGGGCCATGGGGCAGACCCGACATGGCGATCTATTCTTTCATCAAAAAGCTTATGAATGGTGGGGAAATTCCGATTTATGGACTTGAGAATAAGAGGGATTATACGTACATAGATGATATCGTGGATGGTACATATAAGGCGATCAGAAGTGAAGAGTCGGGAACGTTTAATCTCGGGAATGGTTCGCCGATTTCAATGGAGGGACTGGTAAGTGAACTGAGAAAACACTTCCCTTCCCTCAAGCTCCACGTCACGGATAGAAGAGCAGGGGATGTGACATCTACCTATGCAGATAGTAGGAAGGCAAAAGAGATCCTCGGCTATTCTCCTTCCGTCTCCTTTGAAGAAGGAATAAAAAGAACGGTTCAATGGATGAAAGAACATGAACAAAACGGTCTATAAGTTCGCAAAGAATGCTGTTAGATTGATATTATTAGGTCTGTTCTTCTTCTTGGTCGGCTTCTATTTTGACAAAGAGTTTATGGTGGAAGCCATCGGGCAGATGCTAGAGCATCCTTTTATCCTATTCAGTGTGTTAGGAATCTATTTTTTATCCTTTTTACTAAAAGGGATGGCGTGGAAAATCTACCTGAATGAACATGTTCGATTATCAAGCTGTTTAATCGGTTTGTTTTACAGTTTGTTGTTTAATCATCTGTTTCCATTGAAGGTAGGAGACGGGCTGCGGGTCATGGTGATGAATCAGCGTGAAAAGCAAATCAGTGTTGCACGCTCGTTTCATTCTGTATTCGTCTTGAGAGTGATGGACATTTTATTTCTCATGATTCTGGCAGGAATCGGTCTGCTATTTATTCCGCTGCCACTAAAGCTGCCTGGTCTATACTCGATAGGATTGGTCGGATGTGCCGTGTTGATCGGGTTACTCCTCTTCCGGTACGTCGCTTCCGACTTTCTCTCAGGACAGCTCAAACTGCTGAAAACTGCCTTATCAGGCGGTAGGGGACTCATAGTCATCACCCTCGTATTCTTGAGTTGGATATTGGAAGGGGCCATTCTTTACGGTGTTTCCATGATCATGCTGGAACCCCTATCCATGGGGGAAGCGGTTTGGGTCAACAGTGTGACGATCATCGGCCAGTTATTTCAATTTGCCCCTGGAGGAATTGGTACGTATGAATCGGTCATGAGCTATACATTGCTTTCTGCCGGTATCCCACTTGGCATTGGTCTTTCCATGGCGATCGTGAGTCATGGGTTAAAGTTTATATTCTCCTTTATAGCAGGAGGAATCGTAATCGCTGTATCCCCCGTTTCCATTAAAAATGTGAAACGGTGGAGCAGGATGAAAGGATGAATAAAATTGAAGAGCGCATCAAAATTTGAAAAAACGGCGGCCAGATGCTGGAACCTGCTGAATGAAGGGAAACCATTCACCCCTATTTTCGTCATAGGGACCATGACACTCTTTCATTTACAGGGGTTGCTGCAAGGGGAATGGTTTCCGTTCCTCATAAGCTTGCTGTTTACCCTCCCACTATTTATTTTGTATTTCTATTATGATTTTCCGTTGTTCCTGAGGAACTATTTATGGATCCCGATCATCGGCTATCTGTTATTCTTTGAATCACCCAATTTAGCCCTGTGGGGATTCGGGATTGGTCTTTATTTCTTTTTCACCGTCTTTTTCTGGGGAACATTTTATTACCATCTCCGGATCGGGACGGATTGGCTGAATTTCACCCGGTTTTGGAAACTGGTGTTGAAGAACAGTGACTCAACCAGCGGAAATGCCCAGGAGCAGCTGCCGAAATTCCTGCTCCTGTTAGCGGTATGGGATGGAATGATGACGAATCTTGCCACCGGAGAACTTCTTCCTGCCACCCATTATTTCGTATTTTGCGGTGCTATATTCGCTTTAGCGTTCATTCTGCATCATTTCCTTTTTGACTGGAAGCCGAAGCAGTATGACTCCTTTACAACCGGTGAAGCGATGGATGAGGAGATGACGAATGAAAAAGTGGTGGTCATCGTGATCGACGGGATGAGAAAAGAACGCTTCTATGAAGCGAATACTCCATATCTTGATTCTTTGATGGAACAGGGGACCGAGTATTTGAATATGGAAACCGTCTATCCTGCTAGAACGGTTGTCTGCTTTTCCTCCATGTTCACAGGTACGTATCCGAAGGAACACGGCATGAAATCCAATATGGTCTGGAAGCTTGGGATCAAGGTGGAAAGCATCTTTGATTCTCTGCGGAAAGTAGGGAAAAAAGGGAAGATGCTGGGGATTGCCCACCTGGTGGATTCCTTCGGTAAAGATGTCGAAACCGTGACGGCCGTGATGCATAAAGACAAAGCAGATCGAAATATTATCAATAAAGCGAAAGTCATCATGGAAGAACAGGACCCTGATCTATTCATTGTCCAATTGATCGGTACAGATCAAATCGGGCACAGCAGGGGAGTCTTATATGATGAATACATCGAAAAGATTGAAGAGGCAGATCGCCTGATACAAGAATACGTCGAGTGGCTGGAAGCAGAAGGAAAGATGGAGAACACGACCCTTATGATATGTGCAGATCATGGACAGGCAGATGGAATCGGGGGACATGGTCATCTTGATGAAGGGGAAAGATACGTTCCATTCTTTATGGTCGGCCCCGGGGTCAAACAGGGAGAGAAGATCCAGGAGAAACACAGTCTTGTTTCCATGGCCCCTACCATCGCCCATTTATTAGGGGCGCCATTTCCAAGTAACAGCAGGGGACCTGTCCTCAACGAGGCGTTAAAGGAGCGTTGGAAACAACATGAATAAGCAGAAAGTCATCGTATTTATGCCGGCCCATAATGAAGAAGAATCGATCGGGGAGGTCATTAAACGGGTGCCCCGTTCCTTCCACCCATCCATAGATGTAGAGGTATTGGTCATCAATGATGGATCAACGGATCGAACGGTTGAAGTGGCTGAAAGGGCAGGTGCCGATCATATCATTACATTTGAGAAAAATCGTGGACTGGGTGCTGCGGTACGAGAAGGACTGCGGGCCTCCTTCAACCTTCATGCTCAAATCGGGGTCATGATTGATGCGGATGGAGAATACCCGCCAGAACAAATACCTGAGCTATTGGAGCCGATTTTCAAAGGGGAAGCGGATTATACCATGGGCTCGAGATTCTTGGGAACCATCAATGGAATGAAGCTTCACCGCCGATTGGGGAACTATTGTTTCACCCTTCTTCAATGCGTCCTCCTGAGAAAGTGGATCTATGACGGGCAGTCCGGTATGAGGGCGTTCTCGAGACAGGCCATGGAACATGCCGAAATCATACATGATTACAACTACGCTCAAGTGCTGACCTTGAACCTTGTCCGTAAAGGGTTTCGGGTGAAGGAAATCCCGATTTTGTATTATGTGAGGACGACGGGGCGATCCTTCATCAAGTTCAAGTCCTATATGTCATCTGTTCTTCCCGCCATTATTCAGGAGATGAAGAAACCGGTGGAGAAAGTATATGTGGAAGAGCAGGCCCATTACATCCCTTCAGATGAAGGAACGAATCATTTTGCAAAATGACAACATAAAACCACACCATTCGTAAAAAATAAGTACTCCGGCTTCTATGCTTGAGTACTTATTTTTTATTGACAATACGAATGATAATCATTATCATTGAAAACAGGAGGGAATCATACATGAAAAAATCGTTCATAACCACGGTACTATTGTTTTTATTAGGTAATATCCTGCTGTCTTCACAGGCATCCGCCTATTCATACGGCGATCCGAGTGAGGAGAAAATAGCAGAAGCGTATAAAGAAATCATGATCAAGCTAGATGAAGACCCTCCGAATTATTCAGAGTCCAAAAAGATATATGAAACGGTTCAAGAAGAAGTGGATCAGCATATGGGTGAAGAACCTTCAAAGATCATCCTTCAGAACCTTGATAACAAAGAAAAGCGAGAGGCCATTGAAAACCTGGATGAACTCCTTGTCCTCAATATTGCCAGAAGACTTGAAAGCATTGATAAAAACTTCTCGGAATATGATACGAGTAAGCGATTGCTCGCAAAAGGATTTGCTACATATAAAACGTTATCCCCGAAAGTAGAAGGGGAAAACCCTGAATTGGATCAAAAGATCAGGACTGAATTCGATCAAGCGCTGGAATCCCTCGGAAACCCGGGATTGTTCGGAGTCGGAACAAAGGAATCCGATCAGGACGCGTTTAAAGAAAGTAAAACGTTCATAGTGGATTCGCTTCAAAAAGAATTCGACATTAAGAGTCTAGAAGTCGGACACTTTTCTGAAAGTGCCACTGAGGAATCAAGCGGGAAACAGGAATGGACGGATATGTCCAACCTGAAGAACTGGTTACCCATCATCATTATCGTCGGGGTGCTGGCTGCAGCGATTGTATATGCCGTCAGAAAACGTAAATAAGGTCACTATAGAAATAGTCTTTAAGCAAGTAAGGGGGAACTATTGTGGAATTACAAGCTTTATTGATCACCTTTCGTGAAGTCCTGGAAGCGTTACTGATCATCGGGATCATCACTACCTATCTGAAGAAAACGAATCATGGCCGGTTTACAAAGTTTGTCTGGCTTGGTGCCGGATTAGCGATCATCGCCAGTGTCGGCGTAGCGATGCTCTTTCAGGTCGTCTTTACGGGATTTGCTGCCATGGGAAGCGAGATCTATCTGAAGATCGGCATCATGCTGGTCTCCTCCGTCCTTCTGACGCAGATGGTCTTCTGGATGGCGAAGCACAGCCGCGACCTTAAAGGAAACATGGAAGGGAAAATGAAGCATTTCATTTCGACTGGCAACATTGTCGGAATGGTGATCCACTCGTTCCTCGTTGTTCTCCGCGAGGGTGTGGAGACCGTATTCTTCTTCGCCGCCATTACAGGCGGGGATATCGGAGCGGCCATGCAGGGCTGGGGAGCGATTACGGGAGTCGTCATCGGGTGTGTCGTAGCTTATTTCTTCTTTAAAGGCACAATGAGAATTTCATTGAAGAGCTTCTTTAAAGTGACCGGCGCATTCATTATCCTCATATCTGCAGGACTTCTTGTACAGGCGATTTCCATGATGCAGGATATAGGATTGATCGGCAGTGTAATTCCACACCTTTACGATCTGACCTGGCTACTGCCTGAGCATCCCATCGATTATGCCCATTTCCTCCGTGATACAGGAACTGCCCCGTTGTTATCCGGTGATGTAGGCATTTTCCTTAAGGCGTTGTTCGGATATTCCTCCATGCCGTCCATCGAAGAAGTGATTTCGTATATCGGCTATTTCGTAGCGATTTACTTCCTGACTGCACCGAAGCGGGAGTCGGTGAAAGCAAAGGAAGAGGTCAAAGGCGGAGTGAAGGATTTGAGCCCACAAGCTAAATAAATTGTATCAGTACCAAACCTCATTGCCTTTAAAGATTGAACACCGTTTTCGAAAGGTGTACACTCTTTAAAGGAATGTATGTTTGGTACTTTTTTTAATCATTGAGAGTCTAACAAAGTATGAGGGTGAAGTCGTTGAGAATGAAGAGTGGAAAGTATATGAGTCGGCCGAATGTGGCGGGTGCATTGGCTGTGGCGGCTTTGTTTGTTCTTCAGCTGATGTGGATCCCTTCCTACGCGGCTACTTGGGATATGGTTGATTTTGCACTGGGTGTCCTGCATTTTGATATGTATCAGATGCAGCCCCACTTTCCCGGTTATCCTTATTTCGTCCTGGGAGGGAAAGTCCTTCATCTGATGGTGGCGGACCCCGTCCAAGCCCTGACTCTTTTTAATATCCTTCTGTATGGAAGTGCCATCATCCCTCTTTTTCTGTTAATGAACCGAATCGTGCTTACGACATATGCAGGGATAGCGACAGCCATCGTTTATACGAGCAGCTTTACGGTCCTGATGGTGAATCAGCCGATGTCCGAGGGAGCAGCAGTCGGGATGATGTGGTGGTATATATGGAGCTTGGTTTTGGCCAATGAGAGACATCATAAAGGATTCCTCATTCTCCCACTGCTCCTATTCAGTCTGCTTCTTGGAATCAGGTTATCTTATCTGGTTCTTGGGATTGGGGTCCTGATGCTGCTGTACAGAAAATGGAAGAGTGGCATGATAACACTTCTGGATACGTTCGTTTACCTGCTCATTGCAGTCCTGTTCCAGCTCCTCTGGGTATCGGGGATCAGCATGTCGGAAGGGGGATATGAAAGCTTTCTCCGACTGGCCCTTTCCTTCACGAACGGACATTTCCAAGAATGGGGGGGAACGATCGGTGCCTCAGATCTCAGTCTCTGGGACAGAGTCGTGAAGCTGATTTTTGTGAACACGATATGGGTGGGGGGTGTCGCTGAGTTCCTCCCCCTTCTCATTCTATTGGTTGTCGGTTTGGCTGCAGCAAGGAAGGACTTACAAGGGAATCGTTATATGACAAGCTTGATGCTCGTGCTATTGGGCAGTTATTTCCTTTGGGCCCTTTTTGCCCAGAATGTAATGAAGCCCCGTCACGCTTTGCCTTTGATCGGCATCGCCTTGTTCCTTGGAGCGGGAAGACTGCTTTCACAACGACTGTCACGGACAGGTTCCATTCTTGTCCTTTCGTTCCTTCTGCTTCAGGTTTACCATACAAGTGCGTTATTATATAAACATGCATCGGACATCCCGACCGTTTATCAAATGGCCGATTATTTAGAGAGCGAAGAGGAAAAACAGCCTCTCGTCGTATATACCTGGGAAGAGTCCAGGGTACTTGAGTATCTTGATGTCCCTTTTATTCATAAGAAAGTACAAACGTATGAAGTGTTTACCACTGACGCACGATATTACCCTGAGCGGGATATTTATCTGACGGATAAAGTGGTCGAAGGGTTTAAAAAGCAGGGGGTCCAGATGGATGATTTCATTAAAGTAGAAAAGCATTTCCATTCCAGTGAGCTCATCGACCCGATCTATCACGACCTGACATTATATAAATGGAAGAAACAGAGGGGGGAGGAAGAAGGATGAATCAGAATATCACGAATAAATTAGCGCTGCTTCCCGACCAACCGGGCTGTTATTTAATGAAGGACAGGCAGGGTACGATCATCTATGTGGGAAAGGCCAAAGTATTGAAGAACCGGGTGCGTTCCTATTTCACAGGCTCCCATGATGCAAAAACCCAGCGGCTGGTAGGGGAGATCGAGGACTTCGAATACATCATGACCTCATCTGACCTGGAAGCCCTTGTCCTCGAAATGAATTTGATCAAGAAGTACGACCCTAAATACAATGTCATGCTTAAGGATGATAAAAGCTATCCGTTCATCAAGTTAACGAATGAGCGGCACCCGAGACTCATTACCACACGAAAGGTCCAGCGGGGAAAAGGAAAGTATTTCGGTCCTTATCCGAATGTCGGAGCGGCAAATGAAACGAAAAAACTTCTCGACCGCTTGTATCCTTTACGGAAGTGCTCGACGCTTCCTGACCGAGCCTGCCTTTACTATCATATGGGCCAATGTCTCGCTCCCTGCATTAAAGAAGTGAGCAAAGACACGTACCGTGACATGACAGATGAAATAGCCAGATTCCTCAATGGGGGATACAAGGAAATCAAGAAACAGCTGACTTTGAAAATGAATGAAGCCTCGGAAAATCTGGAGTTTGAAAGAGCGAAGGAATTCCGGGATCAGATTCTCCATATCGAAGCGACCATGGAAAAACAGAAGATGACGATGACCGATTTCACCGACCGTGATGTATTCGGATATTCCGTTGATAAAGGCTGGATGTGTGTGCAGGTATTCTTCGTCCGGCAAGGGAAGCTCATTGAGCGCGATGTATCTTTATTCCCTCTCTATAATGAACCAGAGGATGAGTTCCTGACGTTCCTGGGTCAGTTCTACTCTAAATCTAACCACTTTAAGCCGAAGGAGATCTTTTTGCCTGAAGAGATCGATATCGAGCTGGCGGAGAAACTTCTTGAGGTTAAAATGACCCAACCAAAACGGGGGAAAAAGAAAGAGCTTGTGAAGCTTGCCGAAAAAAATGCCCAACAGGCACTTGGGGAGAAGTTCGCCCTGATTGAAAGAGATGAAGAGCGGACGATCAAAGCCATTGAAAGGCTCGGGGATCATATGGGCATTTATACGCCTTTCCGGATTGAAGCCTTTGATAACTCCAATATTCAAGGTAGTGATCCCGTATCGGCCATGATCGTCTTTTTAGACGGGAAACCGGCAAAGAAAGAATATCGTAAATATAAGATCAAAACCGTCAAGGGTCCCGATGATTATGATTCCATGAGGGAGGTGGTCCGGAGAAGGTATACGAGAGTGCTGAAAGATGGACTTCCTTTACCGGACCTGATCATCATCGACGGAGGAAAAGGTCAGATCGAAGCGGCAAGGGACGTGATCGAGAATGAATTGGGTCTCGACATCCCGATCGGGGGTCTTGCAAAAGACGATAAGCATCAGACATCGGAACTGCTGTACGGCAACCCGCTGCAAATCGTCCCCCTTGAAAAGCGCAGCCAGGAATTCTATCTCCTCCAGCGCATCCAGGATGAAGTCCACCGGTTCGCCATCACCTTCCACCGTCAGCTGAGAGGCAAAAGTGCCTTCCAATCCACCCTCGACGACATCGACGGCATCGGTCCAAAACGAAAGAAACAGCTTCTTAAACACTTTGGATCCATGAAGAAAATGAAAGAAGCGACCGTGGAGGAGTTTATAGAGATTGGGATACCTGAAGCTGTGGCGAAGGTATTGGTGGAGAAATTGAAGTAGCGGCTGTAATGAATTCAATTTTTTTAAAAATTGTGCATTGAATCACAATTTTTTATGTGCTATAATAAACAAAAATTTATAACATTATCACTTTTTAAGTGGTGATAGAGGTGCGAACTTCAAGAGTACAGGTAGAGAGGGGTATGAGTCCCGCCGACATGCCTGGAAAGGGGAGAATCGCCGAAGTGGTTATAGTCTCATACTATATCCGCTGGTCCTGCGTTTAAGAAATGCAGGATTGTCAAGATGATTCAATCTTGGAGAGCTATCTCACAATGCCGATGAACCTATTTGTATGTTCTGCTGTATGTTCATAAAGCAATGAGATATTATTCTCATTGCTTTTTTTATTATCAGCGCAGGATTTGGTACCAACGATCCTGTCCTATGGACGTGTAGGATGATTGTGATTGTACTCTTCATCATCAACAAGAGCGGAGACGCTCAGAAAGAGGGAGAAGTCGTGAGTATTATTGTTCAAAAATTCGGTGGGACTTCAGTAGGGTCTGTGGAAAGAATTCAAAATGTTGCGTCAAGGATCATTGAAGAAAAAGAAAGAGGGAATGATGTGGTGGTTGTCGTATCTGCCATGGGGAAAACGACGGATACACTCGTGGGTCTTGCAAGGGAAATCACGTCTCAACCGAGCAAAAGAGAAATGGATATGCTGCTCTCAACCGGGGAACAAGTCACCATTTCACTCTTGACCATGGCCCTGATCCAATCGGGGCATGATGCCATTTCATTCACGGGATGGCAGGCCGGAATCGAGACGGAATCCGTCCATAGTAATGCAAGGATCACCAATATTCATACCGATAAAATGGCAGCTCACCTTCAGGAAGGAAGAGTGGTCATCGTCGCGGGGTTCCAGGGCATGACAGAAACCGGTGAAATCACAACACTCGGACGGGGTGGGTCGGATACGACGGCCGTTGCAATCGCGGCTGCCCTGAAAGCGGAGCGCTGTGATATATATACGGACGTAGACGGGGTTTACACGACAGACCCCCGCTATATAAAAGGAGCAAGGAAGTTACCGTCAATTTCTTATGATGAAATGCTCGAACTTGCAAACCTCGGGGCCGGGGTACTCCATCCAAGGGCGGTGGAATTTGCCAAGAATTATCAAATCCCATTGGAAGTCAGATCCAGCATCGAAAGAGTGGAAGGTACGTATATTGAGGAGGAAGCAAGCATGGAACAGAACTTGATTGTAAGAGGAGTAGCATTTGAGAATGAGATTACGAGGGTCACGGTATTCGGACTGGGAAATGCATTAACGGGACTATCATCCGTGTTCACGACGTTGGCTGAAAATCATTTGAACGTAGACATCATCATCCAGACCCAGACGGATCAGAATACGACCAATCTATCTTTCTCCATCAAGGAGCACGATCTCGAGGAAACCCTTGCTGTTCTTGAACGAAATAAAGAGCAGTTGAATTTCACACACGTCGAGCACGAAAGTGGGCTTGCGAAAGTCTCCATTGTCGGTTCGGGGATGATTTCAAACCCGGGTGTGGCCGCGGAAATGTTTGAAGTGCTTGCTCAAAATGACATCGTCGTGAAAATGGTCAGCACTTCTGAAATTAAAGTGTCTACAGTAGTGGATGGGGAGAATATGCAAAAGGCAGCAGGCGTCTTACATACGGCCTTTCATCTCGATGCCGTGAAGATGGAAGAAATCACGCTGTAGGATCAACATGGAAAAGGGTTGCCTGGATGATTCCAGGCAACCCTTTATTGAGAGCTTGATTACTCGATCCGGTCTTTGTCGTCCCATCTTACCATGACTTTGACCGATTGGCTCCGTTTATGTAATTCGTCAGCAGCTTCTGCCACACATTTTCTTTGAAGCTGAATCTGTTCGGCAATAAAGCCCGTTTCCAGTTTGAAGTTCACATCCGTTTTAAGTGACAGACGCCGTTCGATCACAGGTCCGCTCAATTCAAATGTCATTTCATTTCTTTTTTGTTCCAGAAGTGTAAGGGTGCCCCATCCAGCTTCATCGAAAAAGGAAGATATTTCTTCCGTTGACTGAAGGGGGAACTTCCTTGAGAGCTGCTTTCCTCCCCAGTATAGGATATCGGGTGTGTGTTTTCCCAGTATGTCTGGAATTAAGATGTCGCGTAACATTTCATATCCGAAGATTGGAACGGACGGCTGATGTACTTCTTCTTTTTTCTGTTCCAAGTAAATCCCCTCTTTCTATAAAACTATTATATACATGAAAGAGGTAATTATCATCCCATACCTTGAAAAAATGACCTTGGGATATTTTGGTGCTATAATATTTATTATAAATTTATTAGAATTTTCGAACATTTAGTTGTGTAAAACCTCATGTTTTCTGTTGTTGTTCTATTGAAAATATTTTTGCGGTATTGTCGAATTTATGTATACGTTTTCTTGACGCTTCCACTCCTTGGGAGTAAAATGAACATGTCACATTATTGTTACAATATAAAATATGTATCGTCGTCTAATAGGTAAAGAAAGGCATTAGAAAACGAATTCATATTTTATCATTAAGGGGGGTAAATCATGGCTGGAAATCGAGAATTTAATTATCGCAGGCTTCATTCATTGCTAGGTGTTATTCCAGTTGGATTATTTTTAACACAACATTTAGTCGTGAACCATTTTGCCACTGGTGGGGAAGAATCATTTAACCAGGCGGCGCATTTTATGGAAAGTCTTCCTTTCCGTTATTTCCTTGAAATCTTTATCATCTTCCTTCCATTGTACTTCCATGCGATTTACGGAATTTACATTGCATTCACTTCCAAGAATAATGCAAGCAAGTTTGGTTATTTCCGTAACTGGATGTTTTTACTTCAACGTGTTTCTGGAGTGATCACATTCATTTTCGTCACATGGCATATCTGGGAAACAAGGGTCGCTGCGGCGTTTGGAGCTGAAGTGAACTTTCAGATGATGGAAAACATTCTATCCAATCCGTTGATGTTAGGATTCTATGTGCTTGGTGTATTATCAACGATTTTCCACTTTGCTAATGGATTATGGTCATTCTGCGTAAGCTGGGGACTAACGGTTACACCTCGTTCTCAATTAATAGCTACATATGTTACGATCGGGATTTTTGTCGCGTTATCGATTGTCGGTATGCGTGCAATCTTTGCCTTCGTATAAGTAGAAAATTATACGAGTCTGATAGATAAGCAGTGCTCTCGAAGTATGGTAGGAAAAGGAGTGAGTCACGATGAGTAAAGGTAAAATCATCGTTGTCGGTGGCGGTTTAGCCGGCCTGATGGCCACAATTAAAGCAGCAGAAAAAGGAACACAAGTCGATTTATTCTCACTGGTACCCGTTAAGCGTTCTCACTCTGTATGTGCACAGGGTGGAATTAACGGAGCCGTTAATACAAAGGGAGAAGGGGATTCTCCTTGGGAACATTTTGATGATACGGTTTATGGTGGGGATTTCTTAGCGAATCAACCGCCTGTTAAAGCAATGACAGAAGCAGCACCTGGGATCATTCACTTACTCGATCGTATGGGTGTTATGTTTAACCGTACACCTGAAGGGTTACTGGATTTCCGTCGCTTCGGTGGGACGCAGCATCACAGAACCGCTTTCGCTGGTGCTACGACTGGTCAGCAGCTATTATATGCTTTGGACGAGCAGGTTCGCCGTCATGAAGTGGCTGGGTTAGTCAGCAAGTTCGAAGGCTGGGAATTCCTTGGAGTCGTTATTGATGACGAGGGAGTCGCAAGAGGGATCGTTGCCCAGAACCTTCAAACGATGGAAATCAAATCATTTGCAGCAGATGCCGTGATCATGGCGTCAGGTGGACCGGGGATCATCTTCGGTAAGTCTACAAACTCTGTCATCAATACAGGTTCAGCTGCTTCCATCGTTTATCAACAAGGTGCTTACTATGCAAATGGTGAGTTCATCCAAATTCACCCGACAGCCATTCCAGGGGACGATAAGCTTCGCCTCATGAGTGAATCGGCACGTGGTGAAGGTGGACGTGTCTGGACGTACAAAGATGGTAAGCCTTGGTACTTCCTTGAAGAGAAGTATCCTGCATACGGAAATCTTGTACCCCGTGATATCGCCACACGTGAAATCTTTGATGTGTGCGTAAACCAAAAGCTTGGTATCAATGGTGAGAACATGGTTTACCTCGATCTGTCTCATAAAGATTCAAAAGAGCTTGATATCAAGCTTGGCGGAATCATTGAAATCTATGAGAAGTTCATGGGTGATGACCCGCGTAAAGTACCAATGAAAATCTTCCCTGCCGTTCACTATTCAATGGGTGGACTATGGGTCGATTATGATCAAATGACAAATATTCCTGGATTATTCGCAGCTGGTGAATGTGATTATTCTCAGCACGGTGGTAACCGCTTAGGGGCTAACTCATTGCTATCCGCTATCTATGGCGGTATGGTGGCAGGTCCTAATGCGATTAAGTATATTGAAGGACTTGAGAAAACAGTAGAATCTGTCCCATCTTCACTATTCGAACGCTATGTGAAACAGGAAGAAGAAAAATGGAACAACATCATGTCCCTGAATGGCACTGAGAACGCTTATGTCATCCATAAAGAGCTTGGGGAATGGATGACGGATAACGTAACGGTTGTACGTCATAATGACAAGCTTCAACAAACGGATGAAAAGATCCAGGAATTGATGGAACGTTACCAAAATATCAATATCAACGACACGGCTAAATGGAGCAACCAAGGGGCGACATTCACCCGTCAATTGTGGAACATGCTTCAGCTTGCACGTGTTATTACCATCGGTGCATTAAATCGTAATGAGAGCCGTGGAGCCCATTACAAACCTGATTTCCCTGAACGTAATGACGAAGAATTCCTGAAGACGACGATGGCGAAATACAATGCCGCAACGAATACTCCTGAATTCCATTACGAGGAAGTAGATACTTCACTGATCGCACCACGTAAGCGTGACTATTCTAAGAGTAAAGGGGGAAGTAAATGATGAGTGAAAATAAAAAAGTCCGTTTTATCATTACTCGTCAAGAAAGCCCGGAATCAGCCCCTTTCCAAGAAGAGTTCGAACTTGATTACAGACCGAATATGAACGTCATTTCCGCCTTGATGGAAATCCGTCGTAATCCGGTCAATGCAAAAGGGGAACACACCACTCCGATCAACTGGGACATGAACTGTCTGGAAGAAGTTTGTGGAGCCTGTTCAATGGTGATCAACGGTAAGCCTAGACAGTCTTGTACGGCTTTGGTCGATCAACTCGAACAGCCGATCCGTCTTGAGCCTATGCGCACATTCCCTGTCGTCCGTGACCTGCAGGTAGACCGCAGCCGCATGTTCGACAGCTTGAAGAAAGTGAAAGCATGGATTCCGATTGATGGGACATATGATTTGGGTCCTGGACCACGTATGCCTGAGAAAAAGCGTCAGTGGGCATATGAATTATCAAAATGTATGACATGTGGTGTATGTCTGGAAGCATGTCCGAACGTGAACAGTAAGTCCGATTTCATCGGGCCTGCTCCGCTATCTCAAGTACGCTTGTTCAATGCGCACCCAACTGGTGCCATGAATCAGGATGAGCGCCTTGAGTCCATCATGGGCGACGGTGGACTTGCCAACTGCGGTAACTCACAAAACTGTGTTCAATCTTGTCCAAAAGGAATTCCTTTAACGACTTCCATTGCGGCACTGAACCGTGAAACCACTTTCCAAATGTTCAAGAACTTCTTCGGAAGCGACCATATGGTTGATTAATATGTTCTAATGAAAAGCACTTTCCTTCGGGGGAGTGCTTTTTTTGGTGTTTCCGCAAACGATCATTTGATGAGTGGCCATTTGAATAATAGACCGTTCCTTTCCGCTCCAGGCATTTGCTTTCCGCGGGGAGGAAGTCGAGCCTCCTCGGGCGTTGCCCTGCGGGGTCTCGACCTTTCCTCAATTCCCGCAGGAGTCAAATGCCTTCCGCTTCAATCCACTCTGTGCTTTTTCAAAAGCCTGTCAAAGTTAGCTCTCCCTTTTCTATTTTGTAAGGGTTCAAGTGACTTACTAAATAATGGGAGAAGAAATAAAAAAATAGGCTTTTGTACATAGTAGACACATATATGGATCTAGAAGAAACTGGAGTGATGAAGGTGAAGTGGACTGGATTTTTACTAGTGATTTTATTGTTTACACAGCCCGTCATTGATTTTGAAAAAGCCGAGGCAAAGGAGAAGGTGGAGCCTTTCCGTCTGACGATTCTGCATACGAATGATGTTCACTCCCATTTGGAAAACGTTCCGTATTTGCACACTGCGATTAAAGAAGAGCGGAAAAAGGATGGGGATGCCCTTCTTTTGGACGCGGGGGATGTGTTTTCGGGGACATTGTTTTTTAATGAATATCTGGGACAGGCGGATGCTGCATTCATGAATGAAATTGGCTATGACGCCATGACGCTGGGAAATCATGAATTCGATATGGGAAGTGAGGTGCTCGCGGACTTTATTAGGAAACTTTCCTTTCCGGTGGTGAGCGGCAATGTGGATGTCCGGCTTGATCCTCGCCTTGCCCCTATCATGAAAAGTGAAATTCCGGAACAGGCAGAGAGTGGAAACATATACCCTTCTATTATTCAAACAGTAAAGGGGGTCAAGATCGGCATCATCGGACTCACAACCGAAGATACGGCTTTCCTTTCTGCTCCGGATAAGAAGATAGTCTTTCAGGATGCCGAAAAGAAAGTGCTTGAAGAGATGACAAAACTACAGGCAAAGGGAGTGAATCATATCATCCTGCTGTCTCATCTGGGATTACGGCAGGACAAAATGCTGGCTCAAAAGGTGGAAGGGATCGATATTATCGTCGGCGGGCATTCCCATACAAGATTGGAATCCCCGCTTGTGTACAATATGAAATCAGAACCGACACTGATCGTCCAGGCGGATGAGTATGGGAAGTCACTTGGTAAATTAACGGCTGTATTTTCCGAAAGAGGAATACTGACGGGGTGGAATGGTGAGCTGTTGGATGTGTTGGCCAAAGACCAAATAGGAAATGATGTGTATCCACCTGATCCATGGGCAGTTAATAGATTGGAGCAATTACGGGGACCCATTGAAAAGGTAAAAAGCATGGATATTGGTACAAGCAACATTTCATTAAATGGAGATCGTCGGGACGTTCGGACGAAAGAGACCAACTTAGGCAACCTCATTACAGATGCCATGCTGGAAAAAGCAAATCAATTTAACCCGACTCAAATCGCCTTTCAAAATGGTGGTGGAATCAGGAATTCCATCAGTGCGGGGACCATTACCCTGGGAGATGTGTTGGAGGTGCTGCCTTTCGGGAATACCCTTGTCACATTGAATCTGACGGGGGAGGAGATCCTTCTTGCATTGGAACATAGTGTGGCGAATGTGGACGGAGAAGCAGGTCAGTTCCTCCAGGTTTCCGGCATGACATATCGCTTTGATCCCTCAAAGTCCATTGGCAATAGAATAATGGAAGTGAAAATACAAGGAGCACCCCTTGACCGTTCCAAGATGTATGGGGTGGCCGTCAACGCATTCCTTGCAGGAGGAGGGGATGGTTTTACCGTATTGAGAAATGCAAAAGATAACGGCAGGATATCCGAACTGCACCTCAATCTGTATGAGGTGATGAGTGAGTACCTCACCACTCATTCCCCCGTGTCCCCGCAAGTGGAGGGAAGGATTGTGAAAGAAAAAGAATAAGAAGAAATGAGCCGGTTTTTCCTGCCGGCTCCATTTTATGCATATAGGTTTCATATTTTTCAGAATAGGGGTATAATAAAATGAATCATCATTCATTTTTCATTTACTAAAAGGAGGATCCAATTTGAAACATTTTACATACATTGAAGATATAGAAACATGGCAACAAGAATTTTCATTTTCAATCCATATAAAGGTCCGGTTTTCTGAGACTGATATGTTTGGACATATGAATAACACCGTTCCATTTACGTATTTTGAAGAAGCCAGGATCGAATATTTAAAGCACATTGGATTTATGCAAAACTGGGTGAAACCTGAGCATGATACAATCCCTGTCGTTGCAGATTTACAATGTGATTTTGTAAAACAAGTATTCTTCGACGAGACGTTGAAGGTATATGTGAAGGCAGATCGCGTTGGTCGTTCTTCAGTAGATTTACATTACATGGGTCTGAATGAAGAAGAACAGGTTTGCTTTACTGGTAGAGGAACCATGGTGCAAATATCGAAGGAAACTGGAAAAGGTGTCCCTTTGACGGAAGAAATGAAGGCGAAGCTCCATAGCGAAAAGGTGGTCTCGAGCCCGGTTTAGGACGTGAAAGAAACCGCTGCCTATTTTTCATTTAACTTCCTTCTCTATGTCACTCTAAACCCTACCTTCACATATGATATTCTGACGACCAACAATACCCATCCCCGCGGTTTAAAGCTGGCGAAGGCAAGGAGGGTTACCATAATTGAAGGACAATGATTTTACACACAAACCGTTGCTCACCAAAAGAGAAAAAGAAGTATTCGAACTGTTGGTTCAAGACAAAACAACTAAAGAAATTGCTAGTGATCTATTTATTAGCGAGAAAACAGTTCGAAATCATATTTCCAACGCCATGCAAAAGCTTGGAGTGAAGGGGCGATCTCAAGCTGTTGTAGAGCTTCTTCGCATGGGGGAACTCAAGCTTTAAATGTAAGGGACTGATTCTGATGCCGAACAATTAACAGGTTTCTATACATGATACCTATTAATGTTTGAATGAGAGTCAGTCTCTTTTAGTTCTGTTCCTTCCGAGAACTTGTCTTGAATTTTTTCGTGAAAAAGGTGAAAATGCTAGTAAGGGGAATCAATGCTTGACCTATAATAGATAAAGAAGCTAAAACGGGAAGGCTGATGCGTTCCGGTTTTTCATAAGGAATAAATGTCCGGTTTCTGAATGTAAAAGGAGAGAAATAATGACGAATTCTAAAGAGCAAACCATTGAAAATATACAAGTTGTGGCAGATATCGAGAAAGACCTTCGATACATATCATCGATCATTAAGCAAAAAGGAAGAGAAATATTAAGTCAGTATACCATCACGCCTCCACAGTTCATTGCGCTGCAATGGTTATTCGAGTATGGGGATATGACAATCGGAGATCTTTCAAATAAAATGTACCTTGCCTGCAGTACGACGACGGATCTTGTTGATCGAATGGAGAAAAACCAGTTAGTCGAGCGGGTCAAGGATGAGAATGATCGTCGCGTCGTACGCATTCATATGTTAAAAGAGGGCGAAAGAATTATTGAAGAAGTGATTAAGAAAAGGCAGAATTACTTACAGAGTGCCTTAACGGACTTCTCTGCCCAGGAAGTGCTATTATTAAAAGATCATTTAGCAAAACTCCATCAAGAAATTAAACCAGAATGAGGGAATAATGTGATTCAACCAATCGGCATCATTGATTCTGGGGTAGGGGGGCTCACTGTCGCTAGAGAAGTGATGCGTCAGCTGCCGAAGGAGACCATCTATTACTTAGGTGATACAGCCCGTTGCCCCTACGGACCCAGATCAGCTCAAGAAGTAAAAGCGTTCACGTGGGAAATGACTCAATATCTCATGCAATATGATATCAAAATGCTGATCATTGCCTGCAATACAGCCACTGCGGTGGTACTGGATGAAATACAGACCCATTTGGATATACCGGTGATTGGGGTCATTCATCCTGGTGCCCGGGCAGCGATCAAGCATACTTATAATAAGAGGATCGGTGTCCTTGGAACCGTGGGGACGGTCAATAGCGGCGCCTATGAGGATGCCCTTCACTCCCTTCACGGAAGTCTGGACGTCACGTCCCTTGCCTGCCCGAAATTTGTTCCGCTTGTGGAAAGTGGAGAGTATGACAGCTCTATGGCGACTGATATAGTAAGGGAGACGCTCCATCCTCTTAAAGAGTCCGGGATCGATACGTTGATCCTGGGATGTACCCATTATCCGTTGCTCCAGCCGAAGATACAGGCTTATATGGGCCCTGAGATCAGTGTCATAAGTTCCGGGGACGAAACCGCCCGAGAAGTCAGTACGATCCTTGATTATTATAATCTTCTGTACAGGGGAGTCCTACAGCCTGAACACCGCTTTTTCAACACAGGGTCTTCGGCAATCTTTTCCCGGATCGCATCCGATTGGCTGACAGTCGGGGAAGTAACAGCAGAAACCATCCGATTACAAGACTAGAATCTTGTGGTCGGGTGGTTTTTTATTTTGTTGTTTTTATTGTGAAAAGTTTCGGTCTATTTTGTGGAGGGGGCTCGTATATATGTTAGTACAAACTGTCTTTTAGGAGGTTTCCCAATGGCAAAAAAAGCAAAGGTGTCAATTGCTGTAACGGTTTTAGCTTCTTCTGTATATCTTTCCGGTTGTGGATTACTCAGTTTCGGTGATGACAAGGAGAAGATCGATCCTCCTCAAGACTTATCCTACTTGAAAGAAGGGGAAAAAGTCGATACCGCCAAGAAAGAGGATTCAAATAAAAAGGTGAGCAAAGAAGAAGCGGGTGCTGAGACCGTCATGACGGAATTGTATTTAATCGATAAAAACGGCTATGTCGTTTCCCAGTCGATCCCTCTTCCAAATCAGGAAAGTGTGGCCAAACAAGCAGTTGAATACTTAGTGAAAAATGGTCCTGTTGAAAACATCCTGCCAAACGGATTCAGGGCTGTACTGCCGGCAGATACACAAGTGACGGTCGATATTAAAGACGGAAAGGCGATCGCCGATTTTTCTCCGGAATTCAATAATTATCAGCCTGAAGATGAACAGAAGATCTTGCAGTCCGTGACATGGACATTGACTCAGTTCGATTCGGTTGAGAAAGTAGAACTACGGGTTAACGGTTATCCATTAACGGAAATGCCGGTGAATGGTACGCCGATCGACGAAAATGGATTAACGAGAAAAGTAGGGATCAACGTGGATACTACAGGCGTTGTGGATCCGACGAGCACCAAACCGCTTACAGTATATTATGTAGCCCAGTCCGATGATAAGACCTATTATGTTCCAGTGACGAAACGCGTCAGTTCCAAATCCGCGGATGAAGTAAAGGCAGTGGTGAATGAACTGATCGAAGGACCGGGTTATTCTTCTTCCCTGGCAAGTGACTTTACGGGAGCGAAGCTGTTGGATGATCCAAAGCTTGAGGATGGAACCGTGACGCTGAACTTCAATGAAGCGGTGTATGGAAGCCTTGAAGAGAAAATGGTTTCTGAGCATATGCTTAATTCCCTCGTTCTCTCCTTGACTGAGCAAAAGGGCATCAAAGGGGTCTCGGTACTCGTGAATGGTGAAGCGACCACCGTCTCAAAAGATGGGGAAACGGTGACTGAACCGGTGACAAGACCAGAAAATGTGAATGCAATTAGTTTTTAAATCGCGATTTTTTGATATACTATGAATAGAATCACCTGATAAGAGGTTGGCAGATTGCCGCCTCTTCTATTTTTGATTAGGCAATTTTTTACATAACGTACGAACAAACAGGAGGGAATTATATGAGAACAGACGGCAGAGAAAAGAATCAATTGCGTCCTATCGAAATCGAGACAGGATACGTCAAGCATCCGGAAGGTTCTGTATTGATAACGGTTGGTGAAACGAAGGTCATTTGTAATGCCAGTATCGAAGAAAGAGTGCCTCCGTTTATGAGGAACAGTGGAAAAGGGTGGATTACGGCGGAATATTCCATGCTTCCGAGAGCGACGGAAACGAGAAATATCCGTGAATCGTCCAAAGGGAAAATTTCCGGCAGGACGATGGAAATTCAACGTCTGATTGGACGTGCCCTGCGTGCGGTCGTTGATTTGGATGCGTTGGGAGAGCGTACGATCTGGATCGATTGTGATGTCATTCAAGCAGATGGCGGGACAAGAACGGCTTCCATCACCGGGGCATTCGTTGCCATGGCAATCGCCCTTGCCAAACTCCAGGACAGTAAAAAGATTTCTTCATTCCCACTTAAGAGCTTTCTGGCGGCGACAAGTGTCGGGATTGTGGAAGAACACGGAGCGGTCCTTGATTTAAATTATATTGAAGATAGCAGCGCATTGGTGGATATGAACATCATCATGACGGGTGAGGGTGAATTTGTGGAGCTTCAGGGAACCGGTGAAGAAGCCACCTTTACAATGGATCAACTGCATCAATTACTGAAGCTTGGTCAAGAAGGGATTCATGAATTATTCCAAATCCAGCAGCAATCATTAGGTGATATCGTAAAAAGATTTCAATAAAGGGATGAGAGAGCCGATGACAAAACGAGTGATTATAGCCACAAAGAACAGGGGAAAAGCAAAAGAATTCCAACATATGTTTGCGCCCTACGGGTATGAGGTACAAACATTACTAGACCTTCCTCATATTGAGGATGTGGAAGAAACAGGCGTAACCTTTGAAGAGAATGCGATTCTAAAAGCGGAAACCGTAGCCGGGGAATTGGGGGCACTTGTGATTGCCGATGATTCAGGGCTCGCCATCGATGCCCTTGAAGGTCGTCCAGGCGTGTATTCTGCGCGCTATGCCGGGGAAGAAAAAAGCGACGAAGCGAATATGGCGAAAGTATTGGATGAGCTTGAGTCAGTGGAAGAATCCGACCGAACGGCCCGTTTTCACTGTGTGTTGGCCATTGCCGGCCCTGACATGGAAACGAAGACGGTGACAGGAAGTTGTGAAGGGATGATCCTGCGTGAGAAGAGAGGGACGAACGGGTTCGGCTACGATCCGATCTTCTTCGTGCCTTCCCTCGGAAAGACCATGGCCGAATTGACACAAGATGAAAAGAGTCAGATCAGTCATCGCGGTCACGCACTAGAAAAGCTAGGAAATATGATTTCAGACTTAGTTTAAAGGGTGAATCTGAATGAGATTATTAGTTGTAAGTGACAGTCACGGATCCAAAGATGAATTGTTGGATCTCTCAGAGAAGTACAAGTCGAGTGTAGACGCCATGATCCACTGTGGTGACTCGGAGTTGAGTGCAGATGATCCTGCTTTGTCATCTTATCTCATTGTCCGGGGGAACTGTGACATGGATGCACGACTGCCTGACGACTTGGTAGAGAAGGTAGACGACCACACCATCATGGTGACGCACGGGCATCACTATGGAATCAAGATGTCATTGATGAAACTCCGATACAGAGCGGAAGAGGTCGGGGCGCAGTTTGTGTTCTTTGGTCACTCCCACACTCTGGGGGCTGAATGGATTAACGGTACATTATTCCTGAACCCTGGAAGCATCCTGCTGCCACGTGGAAGAAATGAACGTACCTACGCATTGGTAGATACGGCAGATCAAGAAATCAACGTTACATTCCTGACCCACGATCATGTGGTGCTGGAGGAATTGACGCAAACATTCAGCTTGTAAAATATAGTGTGGGAACCCGTCACGTGCGGGTTCCCATCATGTTTTGTCGTATAAAAAGCAAAGCTGAAAAATAAAATAAAATTTTTTTTGAAAATCTGTTGACTTATTTATGCTATGTGAATATAATAAATATTGTCCTTGAAAAACAAATAACGAAAAACACACACGTCCCAGTAGCTCAGCTGGATAGAGCAACGCCCTTCTAAGGCGTCGGTCGGGAGTTCGAATCTCTCCTGGGACGCCATAATCATTACATACGAACCTTGAGATCAGGGTTTTGACTAACAAGGGGTACTGACACAGTAACTGTGAGGTATCTCTTTTTTTATCCGATACATGGTCTGATGCTTTTTGTGTCATCTTACTCTATTGAATGTGTCCCAGTAGCTCAGCAGGATAGAGCAACAGTTTCCTAAACTGTAGGTCGGGAGTTCGAATCTCTTCTGGGACGCCATAAATCCTACATACGCAAAGCTTACCCCTATGAGGTAGGCTTTTTTTTGTTATCCAAATGATATCGTGCTAAACTAATACAAACTAAACAGTATAGGCGGGTACGTTTTATGAATAAGGGAAACCAAGAAGGAAAAGGAAAGATTGTACAGTTCCCAGGATTGAAGGACCGGCTGCTGGAAAAAGGGGTGCAGGCCCTGGAAAAAGGGGAAGTCCATGAATCCTCCCAGCTCCTCGCACAAGCCTATGAATTGGAACCGGATAACCCGGACATCAATACGGCACTCGTATTATCACTCTATGAAAGCAAACAATACGATCAGGCCGGATCCATATGTAAAGAGATGCTCCTCGAAGGAATCGGTGACTATTTCGAGGTCGTGGATATGTACTTAATGATTCTTATACAGCTTCATAAGCACACTGAAGTGATCGATACAATCAATGCCCTCTTTGATGAAAGGGAAGTACCCTTTGAAAAGGAAGAACACTTCAGGAAGCTTCTCCATTTCAGTGAAAAGGTAGTGAACGGGAAAGCGGCTGTTCCTGAGAAGGAAGTACAGAATGAAGATCAACCGTCAATCTTGACGGGAAAAAGCCTCGAGGAACAGACGTTGATCGTGGCACAGCTCGTTCATCGTAATATTCACCCGTTCATCGGGGAACTGCAGGGGGTTTTACAGGATCCCGATGCCCATCCATTTTTACAAACAATGATATTAAATGTTTTAAAAGAGCATGGAATGGATAAAGAAGTAGTTGTGGTGAAGCTAGGGATGGAAGAGCGGGTTCATCCCGCAGCGTTGGAAGACGTTTTCGAGTCGGATTTCTTCACAGGGGTCACGCATGCCCTGGATGAGCTTCTGGCACAAACGAATCCCACTCTATTTCAGCACGCTCAGGAATTACTGAAACGTCACGCCTTTCTGCTCTATCCTTTTACACTTAAAGAAGAAACGGAAGAAATCGCTGCGGTATATGCATATTACACCGCCGGGATGTTTGCCGATGCGATTCTTGAAGAAGAGTTAAAAGAGCGGGTTGAAAACAGTCAAGCGAAAGGGATTTTATCAAGGCTTACGGAACTAGAGGAAATTTCCTCTCCGAATATTTAAACCCCCTCTGTTGAAAGACAGTGGCTGTATGTTATAATGTAATGGTTGTAATGTAAAAGTTTTTCATATATTTACGATGATAGTGCTAGATTCACACGGGACTATCTACTACTATGCGTAAAAAAATTAAGATCAACTATAGATTTGTTGGAGGGAACAGTATGTCTGCAAAATGGGAAAAGCAAGAAGGAAACCAAGGAGTACTTACAATTGAAGTAGAAGCTGCAAAAGTAAACGAAGGTTTGGACGCAGCATTCAAAAAAGTTGTGAAACAAGTGAACGTACCAGGATTCCGTAAAGGGAAAATGCCTCGCGGAATGTTCGAAAAACGTTTTGGTGTAGAATCACTTTACCAAGATGCATTAGATTTCATCTTACCTGAAGCATATGCAAAAGCAATCGAAGAAACAGGAATCGATCCAATCGACCGTCCTGAAATCGATGTCGAGCAAATGGAAAAAGGAAAAGACCTGATCTTCACTGCGAAAGTACAAGTGAAACCTGAAGTGAAACTTGGCGAATACAAAGGTCTTGAAGTTGAAAAAATGGAAACAGAAGTAACAGCTGAGGACGTTGAAGCAGAACTTACTTCACTTCAAGAAAAACAAGCTGAGCTTGCTGTCAAAGAAGATGGGAAAGCTGAAGAAGGCGACACAGTGACAATGGATTTCGAAGGATTCGTTGACGGTGAAGCATTCGAAGGCGGCCAAGCTGAGAACTACTCACTTGAATTAGGTTCTGGTCAGTTCATCCCAGGATTTGAAGAGCAACTGGTTGGTGTTGCAGCAGGAGAAGAGAAAGAAGTAGAAGTAAACTTCCCTGAGGAATACCATGCAGCTGAACTTGCTGGCAAGCCTGCTACATTCAAAGTAAAAGTTCACGAAATCAAAGCGAAAGAACTTCCGGCACTTGATGATGAGTTCGCAAAAGACGCTGACGAAGAAGTTGAAACGCTTGCTGAACTAAAAGAAAAAATCGAAAAACGCCTTCAAGAGTCTAAAAAGAACGAAGCTGAAACAGCGGTTCGTGAAACTCTTGTAAATAAAGCTTCTGACAACGCTGAAGTTGAAATCCCAGAAGTAATGGTAACAGCTGAAGTGGACCGCATGATGCAGGAATTCGGTCAACGCCTTCAAATGCAAGGTATGAACCTTGACCTTTACTTCCAATTCTCTGGTCAAACAGAAGAAGATCTTCGCAGTCAAATGACAGAAGACGCTGGCAAACGCGTTCGCACAAACTTAACACTTGAAGCAATCGCAGCAGCGGAAAACCTTGAAGTGACAGACGAAGAAGCAGAAGAAGAAGTAAACAAAATGGCTGAACAATACAACATGTCTGCTGACAACATCAAACAAGCACTAGGCGGCCTTGACACACTAAAAGCTGACCTTAAAGTTCGTAAAGCAGTAGAATTCCTTGTTGAAAACAGCAAAACTGTAGCATAATAAAAATAGCAAACAAGGCGCGAATCATTCGTGCCTTGTTTTGTACAATGAAGTAAAGAAACTCCATGGTTTTGGCTCATTCGTGAGAAACGGATGTTTCACACGCTTTTCAGCGCAGCTGAAAAGCAGCCATCATCATCAAAAGCGAAAGAGCAAACGAGCGTTTGCTCCATCGCTTTTGATGATGATGGCGTAAATGAGCCAAAACCACCATTACACCAAGCTTCATTCCAATATTTTTACGAGCTCAAGAGTTTGCTCCAGACGTTTTTTGTTTCTGTGGCAAAATGAGCCAAAATACTATACTCTGTTGATTAAGAAACTTTCTCCATCAATTAAGAATAAGAACCACTATTTTTGGAAAAAGCTTATGAGACGGGGTTGCATTACTTTTCACCATGAACATACATAATCAGATTCCTTACATCACCTGACTTCAATTGGACAAAATAAACATTGGCAATGTAAAAGATTTGCTAAAATGCACAATACATAATAAGATGATTCTTAAGAATCGTATCAATTTCTTTACGAACATATAATATGATAAAATGCAGTACATAACTTTAGGTAATAGGGATGTAAGGAATCGTTCGTTTGATGAAACAGAGCACGATTTTATGAAGTTTTAACGAAGGGGTGAAAATCATTGTTTAAATTTAATGATGAAAAAGGGCAATTAAAATGTTCTTTTTGCGGAAAAACTCAAGATCAAGTTCGTAAACTAGTCGCTGGACCAGGTGTGTATATTTGTGATGAGTGCATCGAGCTTTGCACAGAAATCGTAGAAGAAGAGTTGGGTACAGAAGAAGAAGTAGAATTTAAAGACGTACCGAAACCACGTGAAATCCGTGAAATTCTCGATGAATACGTCATCGGACAGGACCAGGCGAAGAAATCACTTGCAGTAGCGGTTTATAACCATTACAAACGTATCAACTCCAGCAGTAAAGTCGATGACGTTGAATTGTCTAAGAGTAATATTGCCATGATTGGACCGACTGGTAGCGGGAAAACCCTCCTCGCCCAAACTCTGGCTCGTATTCTTAACGTTCCTTTCGCCATCGCAGACGCGACTTCTTTAACAGAAGCCGGTTACGTTGGGGAAGATGTAGAGAATATTCTATTGAAACTGATCCAGGCAGCTGACTACGATGTGGAAAAAGCTGAAAAAGGGATCATCTACATCGATGAAATCGATAAAGTGGCAAGAAAATCCGAGAATCCATCCATCACGAGAGATGTATCAGGTGAAGGGGTGCAACAAGCCCTCTTGAAAATTCTTGAAGGTACGGTAGCAAGCGTTCCACCACAAGGCGGACGCAAGCATCCTCACCAGGAATTCATTCAGATCGATACGTCCAATGTCCTATTCATTTGTGGTGGAGCATTCGACGGAATTGAACAAATCATCAAGCGCCGTTTAGGTCAAAAGGTAATCGGATTCGGTTCTGATCCTAAAAACGCTGATGTGAAAGAAGATAAGTCCCTACTTTCTAAAGTTGTTCCTGAAGACTTATTGAGATTCGGATTGATTCCGGAATTCATCGGTCGTTTACCGGTCATTTCAAGCCTTGAGCCTCTTGATGAAGAAGCACTGGTTGAAATCCTGACTAAACCTAAAAACGCATTGGTCAAACAATACCAAAAAATGCTTGAACTGGATGATGTCGAGCTTGAGTTCACAGAAGATGCCCTGCTTGAAATCTCTAAAAAAGCAATTGAGCGTAAAACAGGTGCACGTGGACTGCGTTCCATCATCGAAACCATGATGCTCGATGTGATGTTCGATCTTCCTTCACGTGATGATATTAAAAAATGTATCATTACGAAAGAGACGATCCTTGAAGATGCAGCCCCTCACTTAATGCTTGAGGATGGCACCATGATCGATCCGAACGAAGAAAAGACATCAGCTTAATAGCTTAACGTAAAGCCGGGAATGATCCTTCATTCCCGGCTTTTTTTACGACTGAAGTGATAGAAAGGAGACGGGACGGTTGGACAATAAGAAAACCAAGGTGGCCATTAGCTGGAGTGGCGGGAAAGACGGGTGTCTGGCTTTGTATCGTACGTTAAAAGCCGGCAAAAAAGTAGAGTGTCTTGTTTCTATGGTTTCAGAAAAATATGAACGGAATCATGCTCACGGTCTCAAATTGGATATTCTCGAGCATCAGGCAAAAGCCGTGGGTATTCCGCTGGTACTTGTGAATTCCGGAGATGATTATGAGCGTTCCCTCATCGGGGCATTATCAGATTTAAAGCAGGATAGGGGTGTGGATGAAATCGTCTTTGGAAGCTTATATGCAGAAGAAGATCGAAAGTGGAATGAAGAAGTGGCAATGAATGCGGGTTTGAAACCCTCATTTCCCGTATGGATTTCGAAGGGAGAAAGCAGTCAACTACTGAAAGAATTCATCACACTTGGATTCTCTGCAGTCATATGCAGGGCTTCCGCCAACGTATTCGATCCATCATGGGCCGGCAGAATGCTCGATTGGGAATTTTTCGAAAGCATTCACAACAAGCAAGACTGCTGCGTCATGGGAGAAGCGGGTGAATATCACACCTTCGTCCTGGACGGTCCAATCTTCTCAAAAAAAATTCACCTAGTAAAATCAGGAGTAGTCTTAAACTCAGGACTCTGGTCTCTTGATATAGAAGATTGTCAATTATTAGAGAAAAAAGGTGGAATTGACTGTATTAGTTAATGAAATATCCCTTTTTGAACCATCTCATCACCGAATTTTTTTTGTTTATTCCCACAAGGTCAAGGAGATACTAACCGATAACAACTTGTATCTACTTGGAGGGAGACGAATGAGCTTTACAAGCATCGCTTTATTCATCCAATTATTCTTCGGAATCATCATTGGACTGTACTTCTGGAATCTGTTGAAAAACCAGCGAACGCAAAAAGTTTCCATTGACCGTGAATCAAAAAAGGAGATGGAAGAACTCCGAAAGATGAGGTCCATTTCACTGACTGAACCCCTTGCCGAAAAGGTAAGACCCTCAAGCTTTGAAGATATTGTCGGACAGGAAGATGGCATCAAAGCATTAAAAGCAGCGATATGCAGTCCGAATCCACAGCATGTCATCATTTACGGACCGCCCGGTGTCGGAAAAACGGCAGCAGCCCGTTTGGTCCTGGAAGAAGCAAAGAAAAATATGAAATCCCCATTCAGATCTTCTGCCGTTTTTGTTGAATTGGATGCCACCACGGCACGATTCGATGAACGGGGGATTGCCGATCCGCTGATTGGTTCCGTCCATGATCCCATCTATCAAGGGGCAGGAGCCATGGGACAAGCCGGGATCCCGCAACCTAAACAAGGGGCTGTGACGAATGCCCATGGAGGCGTATTGTTCATTGATGAAATCGGGGAATTGCACCCCATTCAATTGAATAAGCTCTTAAAAGTGTTAGAAGATCGCAGGGTGTTCCTTGAGAGTGCCTATTACAATGAAGAAAATCATCAAATTCCCACCCATATACATGATATTTTCAAAAACGGCCTTCCGGCTGATTTCCGCTTGATCGGTGCCACGACCCGTACACCGAATGAATTGCCTCCGGCGATCCGCTCCAGATGCATGGAAGTTTTCTTCAGGGAGCTTGAGCATGATGAAGTGAAGAAGGTAGCGGCAGGAGCCGTTGAGAAAGTAGAAATGACGATCAGTGACAAAGGTCTCGAAACCCTCGCATCTTACGCGCGCAACGGACGTGAAGCAGTCAATATGGTCCAGATAGCCGCTGGGGTTGCCATCACAGAAAATAGAAAAGAAATTTATGATCATGAGCTCGAATGGATCATTCAATCCAGTCAGCTTTCCCCTCGCTATCAGAAAAAAATCAATGAAGAGGCAACGATTGGTCTGGTCAATGGGTTAGCCGTGACAGGACCGAATACGGGTTCTCTACTTGAAATTGAAGTAAATGTGATTCCGGCAGTCGATAAGGGCACCATCAATGTGACGGGAATCGTGGAAGAAGAGAGCATCGGTGATCGGAGTAAATCCATCAGAAGAAAAAGTATGGCGAAAGGATCGATCGAGAATGTGATCACCGTCCTTCGTTCCATGGGAGTACCTGCCGATCAGTATGATATCCATGTGAACTTTCCAGGCGGGGTGCCGGTCGACGGTCCTTCTGCAGGGATTGCCATGGCTCTTGGGATCTATTCGGCCATTTACCGGATTCCCATCAAGCATACGATTGCCGTCACAGGTGAAATCAGTATACATGGATCTGTTAAGCCTGTCGGTGGGGTATATCCTAAGGTGAAAGGTGCGAAGCTAGCCGGTGCGACCATGGCCATCATTCCTTACGACAACCAGCAGGCGATGTTAAAAGAGATAGAAGGAATCGAAGTGGTCCCAGTCAAACAGCTCAAGGAAGTTCTTGATCTCGCCTTGATGAAGGATCACGTATCGTCACCCGATCTCGCACCTGAACAAAATAAGAAAAGTGTATAGACTGTTGACCGATTCGGGTCTATCCGAATCGGTTTGTTTTTGAATGGGGAGAACAGGAATAAGAGCAGCATGCCTTGAATAAAGTTGTAAATACCTATTTAATAGACACTCCCTAGTAAATAAGTTAGAATTGTACAAAGACTAGAGAAGCATAATTCGGAGGTGTTATATGTGGCAAAACAAAATAATTTAACGGTTCCCCTCCTTCCATTAAGAGGCTTACTTGTGTATCCAACAATGGTCTTGCATTTAGATGTTGGACGTGAGCGCTCCGTTCAAGCTTTAGAAAAAGCGATGATGGATGATCATTTAATTTTCTTAACGACTCAAAGAGATATGAATATAGATGAGCCAACACAGGAAGATTTTTACGAAATGGGAACATTGACAAAGGTTAAGCAAATGCTTAAACTGCCAAACGGGACCATCAGGGTGTTGGTTGAGGGAATGAATCGGGCGTCCATCACTTCATTCACTGAGCAAAAAGATTTCTACGAAGTTACGGTGAAGGAATTTCATGATTCTGAAGGGAAGGAATCGGAAACAGACGCCTTGATGAGGACGTTACTCAATTATTTCGAACAATACATAAAGCTATCAAAGAAAGTATCAGCCGAAACGTATTCAACCGTTTCAGATATTGAAGAACCGGGAAGGCTTGCGGATATCGTCGCATCCCATCTGCCCCTCAAGATGAAGGAAAAACAAAACGTCCTGGAAACACTCGATATTAAGAAGCGGCTTCAAATGGTGATCGAAACGATCAACAATGAAAAAGAAGTGCTGAGCTTAGAGAAAAAAATCGGGCAGCGTGTCAAACGTTCGATGGAAAGAACCCAGAAAGAGTATTATCTTCGGGAGCAAATGAAAGCCATTCAAAAAGAGTTGGGTGACAAAGAAGGTAAAACGGGTGAAATTGAAGATTTAACTTCAAAGATAGAACAGGCCAATATGCCTGAAGAAGTGGAACTTACGGCATTAAAGGAGCTCGCACGCTATGAGAAAGTGCCTTCAAGCTCTGCTGAAAGCTCTGTGATTCGAAATTACATCGAGTGGCTTGTTTCTTTACCATGGTCCACCGAAACAGAAGATCAATTGGACATCAAGCGTTCCGAACAGATATTAAACCGGGATCATTACGGTCTTGAAAAGGTCAAGGAAAGGGTTCTTGAATATCTTGCCGTTCAGCAGCTGACTCAATCCCTGAAAGGACCCATTCTGTGTTTGGCCGGACCTCCAGGTGTCGGGAAAACGAGCTTGGCCCGTTCCGTGGCTGAATCACTGGGGCGGAATTTTGTACGCATCTCCCTTGGGGGCGTCCGTGATGAATCCGAAATCAGGGGGCACAGACGTACGTATGTTGGCGCCATGCCCGGCAGGATCATCCGCGGGATGAAAAAGGCAGGTACGATCAATCCTGTGTTCCTTCTCGATGAAATCGATAAAATGTCCAGTGATTTCAGGGGAGATCCTTCTTCTGCAATGCTTGAGGTACTGGATCCCGAACAAAATTCAAACTTCAGTGATCACTATATTGAAGAGACATACGACTTGTCAAAAGTGATGTTCATTGCAACGGCAAATGACCTTTCAACCATTCCGGGACCACTCCGGGACAGGATGGAAATCATTACGATTGCCGGTTATACGGAGCTTGAAAAGTTAAACATTGCGAAGCATCATTTACTGGAAAAGCAAATCAAAGACCATGGATTGACCAAATCCAAGCTTCAAGTGAGAGATGAAGCAATCGTTGATATCGTCCGTTATTATACCAGGGAAGCCGGTGTAAGGAGCCTGGAGAGACAATTGGCCGCTCTTTGCAGAAAAACGGCGAAGATCATCGTTTCAGGTGATAAGAAGAGAGTCGTGATCACTTCAAGCAATATAGAAGAGTTCCTCGGAAAGAGGAAATTCCGTTACGGCCAGGCAGAAATAGAAAATCAGATCGGTGTATCAACTGGCCTTGCCTATACGACGGTCGGCGGGGATACCCTTCAAATCGAAGTATCCCTTGCACCGGGTAAAGGGAAGCTTGTTCTGACCGGGAAACTGGGAGACGTCATGAAGGAGTCTGCTCAAACAGCTTTCAGCTACGTACGTTCGAAGGCGGGGGAACTTGGGATCGATGAGAATTTCCACGAGAAACACGATATTCATATCCACGTTCCCGAAGGAGCAGTCCCGAAAGACGGTCCTTCAGCCGGAATCACGATCACGACGGCACTCGTATCTGCCCTGACAGGGAAATACGTGAACCGTGAAGTGGGGATGACAGGAGAAATGACCCTGAGAGGAAGAGTCCTTCCAATCGGCGGAGTGAAAGAAAAAACATTAAGTGCTCATCGTGCTGGAATTAAAACGATTATCCTTCCGAAAGATAATGAAAAGGATATAGATGATATTCCTGAAAGTGTGAGGGGAGAATTAACGTTCATCCTTGTATCCCACATCGATGAAGTCTTAGAGAAAGCATTAGTAGGTGAAAAGAAGTGAAAGTAAATCAAGTTGAGCTAGTCATCAGTGCGGTCAGGCCTGAACAATATCCTGGCGATATCCTTCCTGAGTTTGCCTTAGCGGGGCGCTCGAACGTAGGGAAATCCTCATTCATCAATAAAATGATCGGCAGGAAGAGCATGGCGAGGATTTCATCCAAGCCTGGTAAAACCCAGACGCTGAACTTTTATAAAATAGAAGAAACCCTCTATTATGTAGATGTTCCCGGTTACGGTTTTGCCAAAGTATCCAAAACGGAGCGGGAAGCTTGGGGAAAGATGATTGAAACCTACATCACTTCCCGTGAGCAGCTAAGGGCGGTCATCCTGATCGTGGACCTTCGTCATGCCCCGACCAAAGATGATGTGATGATGTATGATTTCCTCAAGCATCACGGGCTTCCATGTATCGTCATTGCCACTAAAGCGGACAAGATCCCGAAAGGAAAATGGCAGAAGCACCTGAAAGTCACAAGAGAAACCCTGAACATGGACAGCGAAGACGATCTTATCATGTTCTCTTCTGAAACAGGCCTTGGAAAAGACAAAGCCTGGGACGCCATCAAATCGTATTATAAATGATCTTGTAAAGAACCGATTTCCATTTATGGAGGTCGGTTCTTTTTTTACTGAAAAGTAGTCATAAAGAAGGTCTACCGAAGTCCGTATAAGGTTTTTTGGCCTATAGGATGAAAGGATATGAAAGGAAATGAAAGGATAGGGACGCATATGTATCCATATCAAAGCTGAATGGAGTTCATCCACCAAAATGGATAATTATAAGCTGTGGAAGCTATATTTGAATTTTGAGAATTTTCTCTTTTGTTGATAAAATTATGAAAGATTAAAAATATTACAAGCTACATAAGGGGGACTCTAGACAGTGAAGAATTTGAAAAGCCTGGTCTTATTAGTACTTGCTGCACTTCTTCTATCCGCTTGCGGAGACAAAGCTACTACAGAGAGTGGTGCGAAGTTAGTGGAGGAAGGCAAATTCGTTTATGCAGCTTCCGGTGAATTCAAGCCATTCAGTGTGACGAATGACGATGGAACCATGTCAGGTTTCGATATTGAAGTGGCAGAAGCCGTTGCGAAAGAAATGGGTCTTGAACCCGAGCAGAAGAAATTTAAATTTGCAGGAATTGTAGAAGGGGTCAAATCCGGACGTTTCGACGCGGCGGTAGCCAGTCATACGATCACGGAAGATCGTTTGAAGGAAGTAGACTTCTCAACTCCTTATTATTATTCAGGTCCACAGATTTTCGTCCGTAAAGACAGTGATGTTGAAACCCTGGATGATTTGAAGGACAAGGAAATTGCTGTATCAAAGGGATCGACGTACTCAGATACTGCAAAGGAAGTAACGGACAAAATTCAGGCATATGATAGTGACGTTGTGGCACTTGAAGCGTTAAACAAAGGAAAACATGATGCCGTCATCACAGACTTCATTACAGGTAAAGAAGCGATTGCTTCTGGCCTCAACATCGAAGCACGTGAACTGATCGGACGCAGTGAGCAGGCGATTGCCGTCAGTAAAGACAATGAAAAGCTATTGAAGGAAGTCAATCAAGCTCTTGAAGCATTAAGAGAAGACGGTACATTGAAGAAAATCAGTGAAAAATATTTCAAAACAGATATTACATCAGATCCCGAGAAAGAGTAAGAGCAGCATGACACAGAGCGAATGTGCTTCTATGCGCATTCGCTTTTTGTCTTAAAGTGGAAAAAATCGAACGGAGGGAAGTCCATGCACTTTTTAGAAACCTTTGCAGGTACATATGATGTTTTTCTGAAAGGGATGCTGTTAACATTCCAGTTAACCTTTGTTTCTGTCCTGATTGCGATTGTGATCGGTCTGTTTTTCGCTTTCCTGAAGATTTCAGGGATCAAGCCTTTGTCCCTGATTGCGGATTTATACATTTTCGTTGTAAGGGGTACACCATTAATCGTTCAAATCTTCATTTTCTATTTCGGTTTGACCTCATTGAATATTTCAGGCTTCTGGTCGGTCGTTATGGGTCTTGCTTTCCATAACGGGGCTTATATCGCAGAGATCTTCCGGGGAGCCATTCAGTCCATCGACAAAGGGCAAATGGAAGCCGGGCGTTCCCTTGGGATGTCCCTTGGATTGTCCATGAGAAGGATCATCCTTCCACAGGCATTCAGGCGTGCCCTGCCGCCCCTGGGTAATCAATTCATCATTGCATTGAAGGACTCATCCCTTGCTTCATTCATCGGGATGTTCGAATTGTTCAGCGTGGCAACGACACTCGGATCGAATAATTTTGATTATATGACCTATTTGCTCGTCGTAGCAATCTATTACCTGGTTCTTGTCTTACTATTCTCAACGATTGTCAATGTAATTGAAAAACGTATGTCCATCAGTGATTAAGAATGACGCAGGAGGGATGAGTATGAGTCAGGAAATGATTAAAGTAGAAAAATTAAATAAATCCTTTGGTGATTTGCATGTATTAAAGGACATTGATATCAGCGTAAGGGAAAGTGACGTGGTTTGTCTCATTGGCGCCAGTGGATCTGGGAAGAGTACACTGCTTCGCTGCTTGAACTTCCTTGAGCTGAAAGATAATGGGAAGGTTGTCATCGAAGGCGATGAAGTCAACCAGGATACCCATGATTTGAATAAAATCCGTCAAAAGGTAGGGATGGTGTTCCAGCATTTCTATCTTTTCCCCCACAAAACCGTATTGGAAAATGTGATGGAGGCACCGGTGTACGTAAAGGGTGTCTCTAAGGCGGAAGCAAGGAAGGATGCCAAAGAGCTGTTAAAGAAGGTCGGGCTTGGGGATAAAGAAGATGTCTACCCGTCCAAGCTTTCCGGGGGACAGAAGCAGCGTGTCGCCATCGCCAGGGCACTTGCGATGAAGCCGGATATCATGCTGTTCGATGAGCCCACCTCTGCACTTGATCCGGAATTGGTCGGTGAGGTACTCGCTACCATGAAGGAGCTTGCTTTAGAAGGGATGACGATGGTCGTCGTGACACATGAAATGGGATTTGCCCGTGAAGTGGCCGACTGGGTCGTCTATATGCATGATGGACGCATCGTCGAAGTGGGACCCCCTCAGGAATTATTCCATTCTCCAAAAGAACAGAGGACGAGAGAATTTTTGGACTCGGTTCTTTAATAAATGAAAAAAAGCCCGGATGCGATTCCGGGCTTTTTCACGTTTTGCCTACTTTTTTCTTACAAATAATAAATAGACACCGATACCGATAATGATAATGGGCCAGAATTCCCACGCGCTTCCCACGCTTCCTTCAATGAAACCGAACCATCGCACCACTTTATCAGAGAATAGGAGAATGATAGAGAGTGTCAGAAAGAGCACTCCTTGAAATAAGCCGGCGCGTGTCTTCTGATATCTGAGAAGAAAACCGAGGGCGATGATGAGGATGAAGGTCCCCATATGATCCGGCCAAATGTCAAGCTTGTTGACCACATGGAAATGCAGGCCGAATCCGACCAGGATCGTACCGGGAAGGATGGCTTCATAATCCCTTCCCCCGTATCCCTGACCGAGAAACGCGAGTCCGACAATGATAAGCAAAGTGGGCCACGTGAAAAATTCCTGAAATAATACAATGTTCGCTTGTTGTAAGTAAAAGTAAGCTCCAAAGCCAATTAAGATGATTCCGGGGAATATTCGCTGCTGTTTCATTCTTTTCCTCCTGAAAATTAGTGAAATTTCGGATTTAATTCCTATTTTTTAAGGGAAAATGACACATAATATGAAAAATCGATCCCTTTGTTCCGATGAATCGTGAGAAAGCTTTCCATTACTTGATTCTTTAGGCTTGTTTTGGTACCCTACATTAGTAGGCAAATGTCGAAATATAAAAGATTTAAGAAGAATTGAAAATGCTTTCAAGCTTCTTTCTTTCTTCTACTTAAATGTAATGATGAAAGTGATGTTTCGCAAGTCCCGGAAGAATCATTCGATTCTACCCCCTTAACTGTAGCACAGGTTTCAATTTCTGTTCACATTTCAGGGCCTGAGGACTTATTTGGACATGTTATAATAACAGTAATGATTTTACTTGGGGGTGTAGTGCATAGCATGTATACAATAGTCGTTGGTTTAAATTATAAAACGGCCCCTGTAGAGATTCGTGAGCGTTTATCTTTCAATGAAACTGATCTTCCTTTAGCCATGAAAACATTAAAGGAAAAGAAAAGCATCCTTGAAAATGTGATTGTTTCTACATGTAATAGAACGGAAGTTTATGCGGTAGTGGATCAGCTTCATACAGGTCGTTATTATATTAAAGAATTTTTATCTCAATGGTTTGAGATAGATAAAGAGGAGTTCACACCTTATCTGTTCATTTATGAACAAGAAGGAGCGGTCGAACACCTGTTTAAGGTTGCCTGTGGATTGAACTCCATGGTCCTCGGGGAAACTCAGATTCTTGGTCAAATCCGTTCAAGCTTCCTGAATGCCCAGGAGTCGGGAGCGACGGGTACCGTATTTAATCATCTGTTCAAGCAGGCGGTGACGGTTGCGAAAAAGGGTCACTCGGAAACAGAGATTGGTTCCAATGCGGTATCAGTCAGCTATGCAGCCGTTGAATTGGCTAAAAAGGTATTCGGCAGCCTGGAGGGTAAGCATGTCCTCATACTTGGTGCAGGGAAGATGGGGGAGCTTGCCATCAAAAACCTTCATGGCAGTGGAGCCACCAAGGTGACCGTGATCAACCGTACGTATGAGAAGGCCCAAACCCTGGCAGAGCGTTTCAGCGGTAATGCGAAGACGATGCAGGAGCTTCAATGCGCCCTTGTAGAAGCGGATATCATGATCAGTTCTACAGGAGCAAAGGATTTTGTCATCACGAAAGAAATGATGTCCCATGTGGAAAGCATGAGGAAGGGCCGTCCCCTATTCTTGGTGGACATTGCCGTACCGAGGGATTTAGACCCTGCGATCGGTCAGCTCGAGAGCGTATTCCTTTATGATATCGATGATCTGGAAGGCATCGTCCAGGCAAACCTTGCTGAACGCAAAAAAGCTGCTGAGCAAATTGAAATCATGATTGAAGCGGAAATCGTGGCGTTCAAAGAATGGTTGAATATGCTCGGTGTGGTTCCGGTCATCTCTGCCCTTAGGCAGAAGGCACTCTCCATCCAGGCAGATACGATGGAAAGCATCGAACGTAAAATGCCTGATTTAACCGATCGTGAACGTAAAGTTTTGAATAAGCACACGAAGAGTATCATCAATCAGTTATTAAAAGATCCGATCCTCCAGGCAAAGGAATTTGCCGGGCTGCCGGATGCTGAAGATAAGCTGGATTTATTCATCAACATTTTTAACATTGAACAAGAAGTGATAGAGCAGAAACAAGTGAAAGCAGCCAACGAAAAGACTGAGAGCAATCATGGCTTTACACCACAACCCTCTTTTCAAGCATAAGTGAGGTTAATGTCGATGTTTGAACAAACGATGACTAGGCTGCACGAACTTATGATTGTTCTGTATGCTATTAGTATTCTCTTTTATTTTATAGATTTCTTAAACAAAAACCGGAAGGCGAACCTGTTTGCCTTCTGGTTACTTGCGATTGTTTGGGTCCTTCAAACAATCTTTTTATTTCTATACATGATGAATACAGGCAGGTTTCCGGTCCTCACCATCTTTGAGGGACTTTATTTTTATGCCTGGGTGCTCATCACCCTGTCCCTGATCATCAACCGATTGCTAAGGGTGGATTTTACTGTCTTCTTTACAAATGTACTCGGTTTCATCATCATGGCGATCCATACCTTCGCTCCCGTTCAGGTGGAGTCCCAAGCGATGGCAGAACAGATGGTATCGGAGTTACTGCTGATTCACATTACGATGGCCATCCTGTCATATGGGGCCTTCAGTCTTTCCTTTGTGTTTTCTCTTCTTTATCTCCTCCAGTTTAAATTATTAAAGGAGAAAAAGTGGGGGCAGAGGTTATGGAGAATCAGTGATTTGTCCAAGCTTGAGAAGATATCTTATATCTCTAATTCCATCGGGGTGGCGATGCTTCTGTTGAGCCTGATATTGGGGCTGCAATGGGCATACATCAAACTCCCGGAATTTCTATGGTATGATCCAAAGATCGTGGGATCATTCATTCTATTAATTTTATATAGCATGTATTTATACCTTCGCATTAAAAAGAATGTCTTTGGTAAATCATTAGCGTTTCTTAATGTTGCAGCCTTCTTGATTATATTAATCAACTTTTTCCTAGCTAGTCGGTTGTCTTCATTTCATTTCTGGTATTCATAAGTTTTCAGGAGGTCATTATGAGAAAAATCATTGTTGGTTCAAGACGAAGTAAATTAGCCCTTACCCAAACCAATTGGGTGATCGATCAGTTGAAGGCAATCGACCCTTCTTACGATTTCGAAGTAAAGGAGATTGTGACGAAAGGGGATCAGATTCTGGATGTCACCTTATCCAAAGTCGGCGGTAAAGGATTATTTGTAAAAGAAATCGAGCAGGCGATGCTGGATAAAGAAATCGACATGGCCGTTCACAGTATGAAAGATATGCCGGCTGTTTTGCCAGAAGGACTGACCATTGGAAGCATCCCGGTTCGTGAGGATCACCGTGACGCGTTTATCAGTAAGAATCATGTTGCCCTCAAAGACCTCCCTGGCGGAGCGATCGTCGGAACGAGCAGTCTTAGGAGAGGGGCTCAGATCCTTTCTGTGAGACCGGATCTTGAGATCAAGTGGATCCGCGGCAACATCGATACACGCCTTTCCAAACTTCAGAATGAAGATTACGATGCCATCATCCTGGCAGCGGCGGGACTATCGCGCATGGGATGGACGTCGGATGTCGTAACGGAATTCCTTGATCCGGACCTTTGCTTGCCGGCAGTCGGTCAAGGGGCCCTTTCGATCGAGTGCAGAAATGATGACGATGAAGTTCTTGAACTGCTAGAGAAGTTCGCGTGCGAAGAGACAACGAGTACCGTGACGGCTGAACGAGCTTTCCTGCATAAAATGGAAGGTGGCTGTCAGGTGCCGATTGCGGGATTTGCCGAGCTGAAGGACAATGGAGATGTTGCATTGACCGGACTTGTCGCTTCTCCGGACGGACAGACGATCTACAAAGAATACATGACGGGTCAGGATCCGAAGGAAGTTGGAGAAAAAGTGGCTGAAAGTTTAACAAAACAAGGGGCGAAAGCCTTGATCGATCAGGTGAAAGAGGAGCTGGATCAATAATGAAGGGTAAGAGGCCTTTAGAACAAATAAAGGTTTTGATTACTCGTGGCAGTGAGGGATCCAGTGAAACCGGGTCGCTCATTGAAAACGAGGGAGGGGTGCCCATCTTGGTACCGCTCCTTCATTTTCACCCCCACATAGATCCGTTGGAATTATCGCTTCACACCACCTTACATACATACGAATGGATTATCTTCACCAGTAAAAATGGGGTGAAGTTCTTCTTGGAAGCATTAGAAAGAAGGGGGATCCCTTTATCCTCTTATACGGGGAAATTCGCGGCCGTCGGGACCAAGACGGAGCAGTACTGTCATAAATTCGGCATACCGATTTCATTTGTCCCGGAAAATTTCACAGGCGATGACTTCGCCGAGGAGTTCATTTCTAACGTGAAGCCTGATGGTCACGTTCTGATTCCAAAAGGGAATCTGGCAAGGAATGTGATTGCAACGGAATTGGCCTCAGCAGGAGTCAGCTGTCAGGAATGGATCGTCTATGAAACGGCCCTTCCAGAGGACAGCTTTGTCCAGTTGAAAACGATCATTGAACAAGAACAAGTGGATATCATTACATTTACGAGTTCATCGACGGTCCATCACTTTATGAAGGTCATCCGTCACTATTCCCTCTATGATCATATCAGGGACATTCCCATTGCGTGCATCGGCCCGATCACAAAAAAAACCGCGGAGCAATACGGATTACATGTAAAAATCTGTCCAAGCGTTTATACTGTAAATGAAATGGTGAATGAGATGAAAGAGTTCATCTCTGCCTGTTAGCTATCAAACATTAGGAGGCTTTTATTATGAAAGACCTGCAATTTAATCGACACCGCCGCTTACGTCAATCGGAAACGATGCGTGCGCTCGTGCGGGAAACACATCTAAGAAAAGAAGATCTAATTTACCCGTTGTTTGTCGTGGAAGGGGAGAACATCAAGAATGTCGTTCCATCCATGCCGGGTGTTTATCATATTTCCCTCGATAATTTACAAGCTGAAATGGATGAAGTGGTTTCACTCGGGATCAAGTCCATCATTCTTTTCGGTGTTCCTGCTGAAAAAGACGAATTGGGGAAACAGGCGTATCATGACCATGGAATCGTCCAGGAGGCAACGCGTTTTGTGAAGGAGCGTTACCCGGATCTTGTTGTCATCGCCGATACGTGCCTCTGTCAATATACCAGTCACGGTCACTGCGGGATCGTCAAAGACGGGAAAGTCCTGAATGATGAAACCCTTGATCTGTTGGCCAAAACAGCGGTCAGCCAGGCTGAAGCCGGTGCAGACATCATCGCTCCGTCCAACATGATGGATGGATTCGTAGCAGCCATCCGTCACGGGCTGGACGAAGCAGGCTATCATGATGTGCCGATCATGTCATACGCTGTGAAATATTCATCAAGCTTCTATGGTCCTTTCCGTGATGCGGCTCACTCAACACCTCAATTTGGAGATCGCAGAACGTATCAAATGGACCCTGCGAACCGCATGGAAGCCCTAAGAGAAGCGCAGTCTGATATGGAGGAGGGTGCCGACTTCCTTATCGTGAAACCGGCCCTTTCGTATCTGGATATCATGCGTGAAGTGAAAGACCGTTTCAATGCACCGGTTGTCGCCTATAACGTAAGTGGGGAATACAGCATGGTGAAAGCAGCGGCTCAGAACGGCTGGGTGAACGAACAGGAAATTGTCATGGAGAAACTGACCAGCATGAAACGTGCAGGGGCAGACCTCATCATTACGTATTTTGCAAAAGACGTAGCAAACTGGTTATCCTAATTGGTGGAGAATTCCTGTCAGGATGACTGAACGATCACTAAAGGAGGAACCGATATTGCGTTCATATGAGAAATCGAAACAAGCATTCAAGGAAGCTGTAAAGCTCATGCCCGGCGGAGTGAACAGTCCCGTCCGTGCATTCAAATCCGTTAAGATGGATCCGATTTTCATGGAAAGGGGAAAAGGATCGAAAATCTATGATATCGATGGGAATGAGTACATCGACTATGTCCTTTCCTGGGGTCCTCTCATCCTTGGTCACAGCAATGACCGGGTTGTGGAATCCATTAAAAAAGTGGCTGAAAACGGAACGAGCTTCGGTGCTCCAACAGAAATTGAAAATAAACTGGCTCAACTGGTGATCGACCGGGTGCCAAGCATCGAGATCGTCCGTATGGTGTCTTCAGGTACGGAAGCGACGATGAGTGCCCTGCGGTTGGCCCGTGGATACACCGGCCGCAATAAGATCATCAAGTTCGAAGGCTGTTACCACGGTCATGGCGATTCTTTATTAATTAAAGCGGGCTCGGGTGTCGCGACACTCGGTTTACCGGACAGTCCCGGTGTTCCTGAAGGGGTTGCAAAGAATACGATCACGGTGCCTTACAATGATCTGGAAAGCATCCGTTATGCCTTCGAACAATATGGTGATGACATTGCCGGTGTGATCGTCGAGCCTGTAGCCGGAAACATGGGTGTCGTCCCTCCACAACCGGGCTTCCTGGAAGGCCTGCGTGAGGTAACGGAAAATCATGGAGCACTATTGATCTTCGATGAAGTCATGACGGGCTTCCGTGTCGGCTATGGCTGTGCACAAGGCTATTACAATGTGACGCCTGACTTAACCTGCCTTGGTAAAGTCATCGGCGGGGGACTTCCTGTCGGGGCATACGGCGGAAAAGCGGAAATCATGGAAAGGATCGCGCCGAGCGGACCGATTTATCAAGCCGGAACCCTTTCAGGGAATCCGTTAGCCATGACCGCTGGATACGAAACGCTGAGCCAGCTCACTCCAGAAACGTATACCGAGTTTGCGCGTAAAGCAGATCTACTGGAAGAAGGCTTGAAGAAAGCTGCGGAAAAATATAATATTCCTCACAGAATCAATCGTGCAGGCTCCATGATCGGGATCTTCTTTACAAATGAAGAAGTTTCGAACTACGAAGGTGCCAAGTCATCCGATCTTGAGATGTTTGCCGACTACTACCGTGAAATGGCCCATGAAGGGGTCTTCCTGCCACCTTCACAGTTTGAAGGACTTTTCTTATCGACAGCCCACAGTGATGACGATATCGAAAAGACGCTGCAGGCAGCGGAAAGAGCGTTTGAAAAAATCAGTAAGAAGTAATGGTAGAAGCCGATCCTTTTGGGATCGGCTCTTTTTTATGGATTTTCGTTTTCCTATCATATTCCTTCTTTCCGTTTCATAAAGTGATAATGGCATTGTTTACTATTTCTTTGTTTGGAACCTGAAAGGAGGAATTTTCTTTGTCACAAGAACAACAATCGTGCTTACGATTTTCTTTGGAAGAATCAATTTGGTTCAAAAAAGGACAGGAAGTTGAAGAATTGCTATCTATCTCCTTAGATCCTCATATAACGATACAAGAACAAGAGCAGTACGTACTTATCAGGGGCAGCCTCGATTTGACGGGTGAGTATTTACCGACATCACTTAGAGAAGAAGAGGAAGATGAGTTCGAAGCAGGCGGGAAGTTCGTGCAGACAGTGGAAAAGAGGGAGAAGGGTGAATATGAATTTGTCCACAGGTTCCCGGTGGATGTCACAATCCCGAAAAATAGGATCGCGAATCTGGGGGATATTGATGTATTCGTTGAGTCATTTGACTACATCGTCCCTGAAAATGCCTGTTTAAAGCTGAACGCTGACTTGACCATCACCGGTATCTACGGTGAACAGCAGGCTCACACTCCTCTTGAAGCAGAGTATGAAAGAGAAGAAGAATTCGAGCCTCTTTACCGCTCAAGTGCCGTAGCCCAAGCAGAAGAAGTGGAAGAGGCGGAAGAAGAAGTCGAAACCGAAGAAGAAGAAAGAGAAGAAGTGTACGAATACGAGAACTATCATGAAGAAGAAATCACAGGTTATGCTGAAGAAGACGAGGAAGAAGAGGACCAGGATGACGAGTATCAGCCGTTTAATCTGGAGGGAAGGACTCCACCGGCTGAGCAGGAAGATGAAATTCCTGTCCAGATTCAATACGATACACAGCCGGCTCCTTCCTATGAGGAAGTCGACTACCGGAAAGAGAATGTATTCCAGCTTCCTCAGCATGAGCTGAGTGAGTCGTCTGAAGAGCAGCCTGCTGAACCGAAGGCCGCTTATACGCCGCCTCCAGCACCTAAGTACAAGGAGCAGGAGATGGAAGAAGAAGAGTCCTCCTCCTCATCAGCCGTAGAAGCAGAGATGGAAGAGGAAGAAAAGGAAGAAAAGAAAAAGGCGAAGGGCAAAAAGAAGTATGAATCCATTTCATTGACTGATTTCTTTGCCCGGAAAGAAGAAGAACGGGGAGCGACTCTTCGGGTATGCATCGTCCAGGAGGGAGAAAACCTGGATTATATAGCGGAAAAATATGATTTGACCATTCCACAGCTATTAAGGGTGAATCAACTCGAAGCGAATCAGGACGTATATGCCGGTCAGGTTCTATATATCCCGAACAGCGAATTCGTTTTCAAGGGATAAAGGAAAATAGCAAGGTCGCTCCCATCAGAGGACCATAGAAGCGAGTCAAAGTATCATAGTGGAATTGACGGGGCTGACACCAAATTCATTGGGGTTGGTCCGTTTTTTTTAGAAAAGTAATCGTAGAAGGTGAGAGAAATGGCGCAAACGCTGGAGGGATTGAAGCCTGTCTTGCAACCTTATGGGGTCGAACCTCATTTTGTTGAAAGTTACGGAAGGATTTCGAAGGTATTTTCAAATAAAGGCACTCTGGCCGTCAAACAGCTTCCTGCCCAAAATGGCGTGGACTTTGTCCGGAATGTACAAATGCTGTTTCAGCGGGGCTATAATCGGATCGTCCCGATTTATCCCACCCTGGATGGCCGCTATGCTGTGTGGAATCAGGGGGATTTATACTACGTCATGCCGTGGCTGATGAACCAGGAAAGAGAAGATCAGTTTGAAAAGCATCAAAAGATGTTCAGGGAATTGGCGAGGCTCCACACTCTTTCCTCCCACGAAGTGAAAATCGATAAGGAAGAGAGAGAATCCCATTATGAGCAGCTTACGTCGAGATGGGATAAAGAGCAGGCGTTCCTGGATGAATACGTGGAAGCATGTGAAAAGACCACCTACATGTCCCCTTTTCAATTTCATTACTGCATGTATTACAAAGATGCTTCACAAGCGTTGAAGTTTTCCCGTAAAATGCTGGATGAATGGTATGAGGAGACGAAGGAGCTGGAAAAGGTAAGGACCGTGATCACTCACGGAAAGGTTTCGACGGAGCATTTTTTATTCGATGAAAGGGGCTTGGGGTATTTCCATAACTTTGAGAACTCCAAGATGGCGTCTCCTTTTCATGATTTGCTGCCGTTTTTATCGAGAACCTTGAAGACCTATCCTAAGTATTATGAGGAATGTATTGAATGGCTCACCACCTACTTTCAGCATTTTACCGTCCGGAATGAAGAGAGGCTCCTGTTCATGAGCTACCTGGCATATCCGAGCTCCGTCATTGCCGTGGTGGAAAAATACTTCCATACCCCGAAGGATAAGCGGAATGAACGGAAGTCCCTGAAGAAACTGCAACGTCACTACTGGCTCTTGAAGAATACTGAATACGTGGTCATGCGTCTCGATGAGATGGAGAAGCAGAAGAAAGAGCAGGCCGAACAGGCTGAATAAAAAAAGGACTGACGAATCCACTTTTCGTCAGTTCCTTAAATCCAATCAAAATATATGGCGAGGCCGATACCGATAAACAGGGTTAACAGAAGGACGTCAAACGTGGTCGGGAGCAGAATCGTGCGGATACCTTGGAAGATGGTAAAGGGTATGATGAATTGCTTACATATTAATCGGGCGTTCCCCATCCATTTCTGTAACGTGTACTGGTTGATTTTTTTCATCATCATCCACTCACTTTCCTGGGTGTATTCACTACTTTATCTTATGAAACCGGGATGGAATGGTGCCTATGTATGGGCAAAATGAATATTTTTCAATGAAAATGCCAATAATGATTGACGAAAGTTTATCTTATCCTATACTATAATGAGTAAATAAATAATCATGAAAAGCAATGAACAGGAAGAGTACATTGATCCTTACGTTCAGAGAGGAAAATCGTTTGCTGAGAGATTTTCTACGATAAGACATTGGAAGGTCGCCTGTAGAGCTGTTTCTATGAAATGAGAGTAGTAGAAGCCGGTTAAAAGCCGTTATAATCGTCGAGAGTTCAGGAGTCTTCTTTCTCCTGAGAAAAAAGGTGGTACCGCGAATGGAATCCTTCGTCCTTTTCACAGGACGGGGGATTTTTTTATTTTTTTAGAACGATATAGGAGGAAATCACATGGAAACTCAAGATCAACAATTATCAATGCCAACTAAATATGATCCGAACGCCATTGAACAGGGCCGGTACAAATGGTGGCTCGAAGGCAAATACTTCGAAGCGACAAACGATAAGGAAAAAGAACCTTACACCATTGTCATCCCTCCACCGAACGTAACGGGGAAACTTCATCTTGGCCATGCCTGGGATACAGCATTACAAGACATCCTGACAAGAATGAAACGTATGCAGGGGTACGATGTACTATGGCTGCCGGGTATGGACCATGCCGGGATTGCCACACAGGCAAAAGTGGATGAAAAACTCCGCAGTCAGGGGATTTCACGCTATGACCTCGGTCGTGAGAAATTCGTGGAAGAAACGTGGAAATGGAAAGAAGAATATGCCGAGCACATCCGCCAGCAGTGGGCGAAAGTCGGGCTGGGACTCGATTACAGCCGCGAGCGCTTCACACTTGACGAAGGTCTGTCCGATGCCGTTCAAAAGGTATTCATCGATCTTTACAATAAAGGATTGATCTACCGCGGGGAATATATCATCAACTGGGATCCTGCGACAAAGACGGCACTATCCGATATCGAAGTCATTCATAAAGATGTACAGGGTGCATTCTATCATATGAGATATCCATTGGCTGACGGAAGCGGCCACATTGAAATCGCCACAACCCGTCCTGAAACGATGCTTGGGGACACGGCGGTTGCCGTACACCCTGAAGATGACCGCTACAAGCACCTGATCGGAAAGAACGTCATCCTTCCAATCGTAGGACGTGAAATCCCGATCGTCGGTGACGATTATGTGGATATGGAATTCGGTTCCGGAGCGGTGAAAATCACACCTGCCCATGACCCGAATGACTTTGAAATCGGTAACCGTCATAATCTGGAACGCATCCTCGTGATGAATGAAGATGGCACGATGAACGAGAAAGCTGATAAATATAACGGCATGGACCGTTTTGACTGCCGCAAGCAAATTGTGAAGGATCTACAGGACTCCGGTGTATTGTTCAAGATTGAAGAGCATATGCATTCAGTTGGGCATTCCGAGCGTAGCGGGGCGATTGTCGAGCCTTACCTTTCAAAACAATGGTTCGTTAAGATGGATTCCCTGGCGGAAAAGTCAATCCAACTTCAAAAAGAAGAAAATAAAGTAAACTTTGTTCCGGACCGCTTTGAAAACACATATCTTCGCTGGATGGAAAATACACGCGACTGGTGTATCTCCCGTCAGCTCTGGTGGGGACACAGAATTCCTGCCTGGTATCATAATGAGACAGGGGAAATACATGTAGGAGAAGAAGCTCCTGAAGATTTGGAAAACTGGACACAGGAAGATGACGTACTGGACACATGGTTCAGTTCTGCACTATGGCCATTCTCTACATTAGGCTGGCCGGATACAAACGCAGAAGATTTCAAACGTTATTATCCGACAAGTACCCTTGTTACAGGCTATGATATCATTCCTTTCTGGGTTTCACGGATGATTTTCCAAGGGTTGGAGTTTACTGGAGAGCGTCCTTTCAAAGATGTATTGATTCACGGATTGGTTCGTGACGCTGAAGGAAGAAAAATGAGTAAATCTCTTGGCAATGGTATTGACCCGATGGATGTCATCGAAAAATACGGTTCCGACTCCCTTCGTTACTTCCTGACAACGGGAAGCTCACCAGGACAGGATCTGCGTTTTTCATTTGAAAAAGTTGAGTCGGTTTGGAACTTCGCGAATAAGATCTGGAACGCATCCCGTTTTGCCCTGATGAACATGGATGGCATGACATACGACGAAATCGATTTATCAGGTGAGAAGTCTGTTGCGGATAAATGGATCCTTACCCGATTAAATGAAACGATTGAAACGGTGACGCGCCTGGCAGATCGTTATGAGTTCGGTGAAGTTGGACGCTTACTATACAACTTCATCTGGGATGATTTCTGTGACTGGTACATTGAAATGGCGAAGCTACCTCTATATGGCGAAGATGAAGCGGCGAAAAAGACGACCCGTTCCATCCTGGCTTACGTTCTCGACAACACAATGAGACTGCTGCACCCATTCATGCCGTTTATTACCGAGGAAATATGGCAGAACTTGCCGCATCAAGGCGAATCGATCACTGTAGCGGCCTGGCCGACGGTTGATGATAAGCTGACTGACAAAGGGGCAGCAGAAGAAATGAAGCTTCTCGTTGACATCATCCGCGCCGTACGAAATGTTCGTGCAGAAGTGAACACGCCGATGAGTAAACAGATCAACCTTATGCTGAAAGCCAAGGATGCACATACCCTGACGATCATCGAAAAGAATCAATCGTATATCGAGAAATTCTGTAATCCGGAAAAGCTTGAAATGGGAACGGATGTAGAAGCACCGGAAAAGGCGATGACGGCAGTCGTGACAGGCGTGGATCTGTACCTTCCACTAGAAGGACTGATCAATATCGAAGAAGAAATCGCACGACTTCAAAAAGAACTGGATAAATGGACGAAGGAAGTATCCCGTGTCCAAGGCAAGCTTAACAATGAAAAGTTTGTAAGCAAAGCCCCTCAGAAAGTAGTCGACGAGGAAAAAGAGAAAGAGAAAGATTATTTAGAGAAACAAGCGACTGTAAAAGCGAGGATCGAAGAGCTTAAATCGCTTTAATGTGATTGAATAAATAGAAGGTAAGGAAGAGGGCTTTAAAATCGGGTCTAATTGACAGGGGGGAACCCTCATCAACCAGGCCTGGATTGGGGCCCTTTTTCTAATGAAGCCTATGTGGGAGTGAAAAATTGATGAATTATGAACAAGCTGTCGCGTGGATCCACTCAAGACTCAGACTTGGAATCAAGCCGGGGTTGATGCGGATGAATCACCTGTTGGAGGAACTCGGGAACCCTCACCAAAAGCTGAAAACCGTCCATATTGCCGGTACGAATGGAAAAGGGTCCACCGTAACCTATTTGAGGAATGTGTTACAGGATTCAGGATACAGAGTCGGAACGTTTACCTCTCCTTATTTTGAACGTTTCAATGAACGGATCAGTATGAATGGAGATCCCGTCAGCGATGGTGATCTGACGCTGCTTGTCGAAAAGATTAAGCCTATCGCGGAAAAAATGGAACAATCGGAATGGGGTGCGCCCTCTGAATTTGAAGTCATCACGGCCATGAGCTTCTATTATTTTGCAGAGTTACAGCCCGTCGACCTCGTCCTTTATGAGGTGGGACTCGGAGGAAGACTGGATTCGACGAATGTCATCATTCCCATGGTTTCTGTGATCACGAGCATCGGTATGGATCATATGCAGTTTCTTGGGAACAGTTTGGAAGATATCGCATTTGAGAAAGCGGGAATCATCAAGCACGGTGTACCTGTCATTTCAGGGGTCCATCAACCAGAAGCAAGGAACGTCATCAAAGATACAGCCCTTGAAAAGGAAAGTGAGCTATTTCAACTTGGGCAGGATTTTACTGCCGAGCGTGTCGCCTTGTTGGATAAAGGGGAAAGATTCGAGTATGGATCTCCCGTGCAGCATGACGAGTTCGATCTTTCCATGATCGGAACCCATCAAATCAATAATGCAGCCCTTGCCATCAAAGTCGCCGAGCTCCTTGTGAAAAATCAGGAGATGAAAATAGAACCGGAACACATCAAGACAGGATTAAAGAAGGCATCATGGCCGGGGAGGATGGAGGCATTATCCGCTACACGTGAGATTTACATTGATGGTGCCCATAATCCAGAAGGGGTGGATGCCCTTGTGAAGACGATCAACGAACGTTTCCTTCATAAAAAAGTGACCGTCCTTTTCTCGGCACTTCACGATAAAAAGTTAAGACCGATGATCTCTCAATTGGAAGAAGCCGTGGATGAGATCGGATTTACGACCTTTGATTTTCCAAGAGTGGCATCGGTTGAAGAACTTTACGAAGCTTCCGCGCACCCAAAAAAGGCAAAAGTCCATGATTGGAAGGAGTATCTTGAAGAGAAAATCACCGTCATGGAAGAAGATGAAGTCCTGCTCATAACAGGCTCCTTGTACTTCTTATCGGAAGTGAAACCATATTTACTTCCTTTATTGGAAAATTACAGAAAAAAGTAAGTGACTTTATTGGGGTGCTTTGATAAAATATTCTTAAACTTGTGACTATTTAACTAGTATAGTATGATCAGACTATATAAAATTCATTGTAAACCTATGGGGGATAGATATGACGTTACCATTGAAAAAAAAGCTGTACATATTGCTGGCATGGCTTGCGGTTGTACCGGCTGGTTTATATTTTACATATCAATACTATCCTCCTGAAAATATTGCAGGAAATGAGCTTGAGTTTATAACATTGGTGCTATTTGCCACTTTTATCCCCCTTATGCCGATCGTGATCAACGGTGCGACCATTTTCTTCATCCAGTGGGTGACACTCGTCGGGTTCATCAAGTATGGTCTATTTATTGAGATCGTATTGATGCAGTTCTCGATCATCCCCTTGCTCATCAGGCTCCGGGTGACGAAAAGCGACTGGCACAGGATTCCATTGAATTCACTGATGTTCTTTTTGGTTTCATATATCAGTGGGCTGATCTATTTTATGGTGGGAGGGGAAATCGCCGAAAGGGAACTCGGTCAGCTGATCTTACCGATCCTTTGTTATCAGATCGTATCCATTATGATCAATCAGGTCCTCCTCCTTCTCTATCATCATTATGTGGCTAACAATGACGTGCGTTTTTACAGTAAGGACTTTATATGGGATTTCACCGCCAATATGATCATGTTCCCTCTTTCTCTCTCACTCTACTATTTGACATTTGAACTGGGGGCGTTTGCCTCGTTGCTGATTGGAGTCCCGTTCGTGAGTCTCTCCATCATCTTAAAGCTCTATAATTCATCTGAGAATATCAATGAATACCTTCAAAAAGCAGGGGAAATCGGTCATCAACTCACAGAAAGCCTAAAGGTCAAAGAAGTCCTGGATATTTTCATCGAGAAAATCATCGAGACCCTCCCTGTCGAATATGCGTATATCCTCGATTGCCATGAGGAGGGGTTGGTGCTTCTCAGACGTTTTGAAAATGGGGAAATGAAATCGAATAACCTGCGTCCCCTCAAGAAAAATCAGGGGATCAGCGGAGTGGTCTGGGAAACGGGGAAATCCGTCCTGTATACGTCCCGGTCGGAATGGACCGACATCGCTGAAGGGTATATGCCGGAGGATGTGGAAAGCGTGTTATGCGTGCCCATCGTCAGGAGCCAGAAGGTGAGGGGAATCCTCCTTCTCGCTTCCTCCAAAAAGAAAGCGTATGAGAAATTCCAATTGATGATCGTCGATATCCTATGCTCCTATTTCGGGATAGCCATAGCCAATGCAAGGCACCATGAGCGGACGAAACAGAACAGTGAACGATGCGCTCTTACTGGCCTATACAATTACCGCTACTTCGAGGACCTTCTTTCCATGGAATACAATAATCTAGAGGCAGGAAAGAGAAAGAACCTGTCCCTCATCATGCTGGATCTTGATCATTTCAAAGTGATCAATGATAACTACGGGCACCAGAGCGGTAACGAAATCCTGATACAACTGGCCGAACGCTTACGCGCGTTGATTTCCACTAAAGGAACTGTGGCAAGATACGGAGGGGAGGAATTTGTGATCCTCCTTCCCGACACGGAACGGGAAGAGGCACTCCGCATTGCAGAATATGTCAGGGGCACGATTGCCAATCAGCCGTTCACGCTCCATGACAGCCTGGACGAATCCAACAAGCAGATGATGGTAAGAATTACGGCGAGCATAGGTGTATCGACTGCTCCCCAGGATGCAGACGACACCATGGCACTGATCCGTCATGCCGACCGGGCGCTCTATACGGGGGCGAAGCAGGCGGGGAGAAATCGGGTGGCGCAGTATGTGAAATAAGGAAAAGGATGTCTAAAGTAATCGTGGACATCCTTTTTTAATTGAAAATATCATTGTGTGAGTATTAAGTCCTATTAAAATAGTATGGAGATTGATATAATAAATGTATTATAGGATAGCCAAAATGAGGGATATTATGAGAATACAGCCAAAAGTTCCATTCCTGTTCATCCTGTTTCTTACACTCCTAATGAGTCCGACCATATCATTTGCTAAAGGGAATGCTGATTTACATGTGGATTTTAATGTAACACCGTCGCAAAGTGTGATCGTAAAGCCTGCAGAAGGGAATGCAAAAGCATCATTAGACTTCAATATTATTCCGGCAGGAGAAGTGAAGGAGGCAAAGCGTCCCCCTATTGATGTCGTCTTTATCTTTGATAAATCAGGCTCGATGAATAGCACGAGGGATAAAATGCAAAATGCAAAAGACGGCCTGACCAGTGCTGTCCAATTCTTTGAAAAAAACAAGCAGGAAAATGACCGCTTTTCTCTCATTACCTTTTCTTCCGAGATTGAAACGATCCTTCCGTTAAGCGATGACCTCGATTCTATTAAAACATCTATGTTACATACCACGGCATATGGAGGGACAAATTATACCGATCCTTTGCGTGCTGCCAAGCATATGCTGAGAGATTCCAACAACGAAAAGTATATTGTCTTCCTGACCGATGGACAGCCTATGATTGCAACCGCCGTTGAAAAAGTAAAAAAAGAAGAATGTACAAGGCCATTTTGGTTTTTTTGCGGTGAAACAGATCTTGTAGAGAATGATCAACAAGTGATATATGACTTCCAAAACAGATACTCTTATAATAGATGGCTCCATAAAATATATTCCCCGGATACTAGCAAATTGAAGTCATTATGGATTCCTTCTGACTTTTCTATGGATGGCACTTCTTTAAAGTCAGGTTGGTACAATCCAGGGGAGTTGGAAACAAATAGTCAGCAAATGCAGGCGCTTATCAAACAAAAAGGCCTGGAGGTTTCCAAAGAATTATACAACTCGAACATCACGATGCATACACTTGGATACGGGGAAGGTGATCTTGACGACCGATACCTTCAAATGCTGGCAGATCAGACTTCCGGCAGCTTCATCAAAGCAAGTGAGGGAAGTGTCTCGGGTGCATTTGAAAAGCTGGCGAATAAAATAAACTCCGTTAAATTGGAAGGAGAAGCAGCCGTACCTTTACCGGCAAACGCAACCGTCGACCGTAACCAATACAAAGTGGTCAATAATACGGTGTATTTACCGTTTTCCACCGTGTATGAAGTGGGCCAGGGAGCTCCGTCGCCCATAACCCTATCATTACCTGTGGAATTTACGACAAAGGGTACCTACACCTTTAACCCTTTGAAAATTCAATATAAAACAGCGGAAGAAACGGCATGGAGGAATACCAATAATAAATCGGTCACGATCCAGGTGAAGGATGATGCACCTGCATCTGTTACAGGAAAGCTTGAACTGAATAAAATCAATCAAGAATTATTCAATTTAATTATTGAGCAAGGAAAAGATACCAACTCATTTACGGGTAAGTATCAGCTGGAGTTCGGAGGCCTGGTAAATCCAACTGCCAAGGGGAACGTAAGAGATATCACCATCTACCAGCCGTTACCTGAAGGGGTGGAAGTCGAAGCCGGCAATAACCTTTCAATAGAAAATGTGAATGGTCAACGAACGGCTGTCATGAAATTGACTCAAAGGATAAATTTTGAGAACGGAAAGTTTTCTCAAACCTCGCTTTCCACCAATATGAAGATAAAGGCCGTATGGGCCATCAATAATGTAAAGATGCCTCAGCCAAAGGTATCTTACGTTGATTCGAGATATGGTACAGCAGTGGTCAGTAATTTGACCCCAGATCAAAGTGAATTAAGTGCGAAAGTAAGAACCCGTAAGTATGATAATCAAAAAGAATATGCTTATGACGGTTTTGCTAACGGAACAATAAAAAAAGTATTGATCACAGGACAGGGGGAAACGACTTTCGCTGTTCTGGAGCCGGGCATTAATAACGGCTTTTCGAATAAAGCGGTAAAGGAATTAGTGGCTGATTCAACTCAATTAACGATCACCTACAAAGATGGATCAACCGCGGTACTATCATTTATTCCTGCACTGACTGTCAAGGATGCCGTTACCAATAAAGTATTGGAAGATGGGGATTCCATATCCAATCAGGCTGAATTCTATCTATCTACCGGGGTTCCCGGCAATGATGTGAAGTATCAATATCGAATGTTGAATGAGGATGAAGTGATAGAAGGATGGAATAACATCGACCTTCAGGAAATGAAAACCCTCGACACATTCGGAAAGAATGAAGTCCAGGTGAAAGCGAGCGGCGGATTTGCCCTCGATGATCATATTATTGGGAAAACCATCTGGATCGAAGGAGACGAATTAATACGAGTTCCTTCCCTCATCGAATTATACGTGGGTGAAACGAAGTCTTTCGATATCGATGTCTTCCCTTTTGGGAAACCAAATAATAATTATAATGTCCTGGTGACTCAAGGGAACGACGGGGTAATCAACTCTGAGTATACTCAAGTCCGTTCTACCAAGGAGAATAGAATGACAGGTTTATCCCCTGGTGAGGATAACGTTATTGTAGAAACGAAAAATGGGAAGTTTAAAAAGACTATCCGCGTCATTGTGAAGTCTAAGTTCATAGATCTTGAAAGCATGGATTTCACTAAATCGAAATATACTCTGCTTCTGGAGGGAAACGATTTCGACGTTCATTCAAACTTGATCTTTAATCCTCATAATGCCACCAATAAAAATATTAAGACTGTCACTGATACAGGGAATGGCATAGTCGAGATAACAAGGGAAAATGACATATGGAAAATAACCCCGAAGAGTAAAGGTGTGACGACCATCACTGTAACTTCCGATGAAGACCCCGATATTAAAGCCACAGCCATTTTTGAGGTGGTTTCAGAAGAAGGTGGAAATCCGGGTACGGAAAATGGAAGTATCGATGGCAGATGGTGAAAATGAAAAGCGAAGCTATGAGCAATCATAGCTTCGCTTTTTTACTCCACAATTATTTCATCACCAATAAGGGAGAGGGAGTCCACCTTGGGAAGATCATCCAATTTGGAGAGCAGTACATCTTTATTATAATGAACGATGAATCGCGATAATTTCTTTTCCTGGTTAGAAAAGAGATCACTTTGTATCGTATCCATGCTGTCAACATCCCCACGTACGGCGTTTACAGTCAGGTTTCCCTTCGAAAAGACGCCACCGTTCACATAAAAGAGGGAACCGACGCCATATAATGTTGCGTCACTATCGGTGTATAAGAAAGCCTGAAGAGGCTTAATATTTTCTGATGCATCAGGCAAAAGGTCAGCCTCTCTCTTTTCTTCTTCATCCGTGTAGTATTGGAATTCATTCATCCTTGTGACTAATAGTTCTCCTTTTGAAAGTAAAATCAATTGCCCCCGTTGATTGGAATTTCCAGGATTATTTTTACCGGTAATATTTAAATTCGAAATACTTGTCTTTCCTTTTGCGTAAATGACAGAATCAAATTCAATTTCATCGTTTTCGTCGTCGGGATCATTGGCGTCACCCTGTATCGTTAGGTTACGTCCCGAGTAGATGTTCCCTTCAATGGAAGATGTAGAGTTTTGGGACTGAAACAAAACATCATCAAAACTGACTATATTCTTTTTCAGAATAACCGGGGCATTTGCTTCAATCGATACCTTTCCGGCAGCGACAATATTTCCGATTGACATCTCCCTTGTTGCGTTCGATATGGTTACATTTCCGGTAGAGATGATATTCCCAATATCCATTTTGGAATTTGCAAGAATGGTTACATCACCTTGGACAATCAGATCTACGCCGTGATGTCGCAACCCTTTTACCGTGATACTTTGATCCGCTTTTACAGTCCCCTGTACATTTTCACTCAATACACCATTTACCAAAGGGAAGAAGAGGGGACTGTCGGGTAGATAGTTGGCCGTTATCGTATTCCTTATATTAGCCTTGGTCAACGCCTGATCAAGTGAAAGCCCAAGAGAGTCCAATACTTTCCCAACCTCCTCCCCGTACGTTCGATCGAAGGAGATGTCAGTGAATTGGCTGTCCTGCTTTATGTCCGGGGGTGGCAGGTGCGGGTAAAACTGACGGGTGTCCACCAGGGATTTCATATGGTCATAATTCACTTTGTCATAGCTGGTATACAAATCTCCAACAATGGAAGGGAATGGTGCACTCACTTTCTTATCATCTAAATTGGACAATTGATAGTTTGCATCTTCACTGATGCCAAGTGAGTGAGCATATACGTTTCCGACAAGATGGGGTGAACCGTTCAACTGAAGCTGTTCACGGGACCCTAACGTATACTTCAGGAAGCTTGGAATGGGGGAAAGGATGATTCTCTTACGAACAATTTTTTCAACCTTTCCTTCCTCGGAATCAGGATTTTTCGTATTTACGATAATCTCGTATACCCTTGTAAGGTTCGTGTCGAGAAAATCCAAGCCGAATGTTTGATATTGAAGGGTATTGGCTTTCCCGCAATGGGCTCCCAGTAAATTCGAAGCTTGATTGCCGCTGACATCCACAATCGTAATGCATTTAATCGTATCAGAAGATTGGTAGGATGGGATGATCTCTGTTTGAATGAAGTCCCTCACTTCTGAATTCATATTTACAGGAGATAATTGGTTGATTTCCAACTGCTTAGTGGGCTGCAATTGGAATGCAAGCTTGGCAGAGATTTCTTCAACCGCTTTTAAGCCCTCGTATGTAATATCAATATCTGTTTCCCTGACTTCTGTCCGTTTGGCTCCTCCTATCGTTGAACTCATGATGGCCATGCCGATCGTCACCATGACAAGGGAGGTGATTAAAACGGTCAGCAACGCATTTCCTCGTTGATTTGTTAACAAATGATTCCCTCCCTTCTAGAAGCCGAAGCGACTCTCTAATTGAAGTGTTTTATTGAATTGTGGATGAGTCACTTTATATGTCATTTGAATCATCGCATCCGTACATGGATCAGACGTACAGCTCGTCGAAACCGTGGATCCTGAAAAGTCGGATGTAGTAGCCAGTATCTCACCGTCGAAGCTCCATTGTTCTTTCCCGTCAATGGTGATCAGCTCCAATGTCTGTTCATCATGTGAAACGTCTTCATCTCTCACCTCATAGAAGGATTTTCCGGAGTAGGAAGATACACTTTTTTCAGTGTTATTCACGAATTTAATGCAACCTGCTTGCTCAGGGGTACATTCTTCGACGCTGTCAAAGGGGTAGGAATATAAATGTTTCATCACCATGGAAGAGACATAATCAGCATCTTCACGGAGCTGGGCATCTATCGACACTTTTTCATAGACTTTATATCCAGTGATCAAGGCACCATATGTAACGGGCAAAAGAATAGCCGATATAGCTAGGGTGATCAACAATTCAATCAACGTGATCCCTTTATTATCGAATATCCTCACTTTTAACTTTTCCATCAACACTCGTGCTGTAAGCCTTATCATTCATATTCCACCTCACTTTGACTGTAATCGGAATATAGTAATCCATTTCTTCTGGAGAGGATACTTCATCGGAAAAGATGGTCGCTTCATATTCTAATCCATTAATCGTAATCTGTTGTTTGCCGGGACAGGTGTTATGTATTTCAGATTCAGAGAACAGTGTATATTTCTCTTCGCAAATGAGTAGAGTGAGGTATTCAGTATCAGGGGACTTATCACCTGTATTCACATCATGAAAAAAGTCCCTGACTTCGAGAAAGTTCTGCTTTTCCATGAAGATGAGGACATTCCTGGCTACATTGACTCCTACCGTCTTCTTTTGATTGGCATTTGTATATGTACTGGATTGAAGGAAGAAATTCATGAATGACAGCAGGACGATTCCCAGTATGGTAATGGAAACAAGCAATTCAATCAACGTGAAGCCTCTATTATTTTTTACTATTTTTGTGCGTTTCACCCCAACACCTGCTTTCAATCTACCTAACTTTATTATACAATATTTAATAGTCGAAACTTGTTAAAAAAAGTCTAATTTATAAGAAATATATCATAGGGAGGAACTGAATGTAAGATGATTTACCTATTTTCGTTACTGGCACTTATTCTGCTGTTGCCTATTTTATATTTCATTCCAATCGGGATCTCCCATAAGGGGAAACTATTGATCGCAGGCGTATCATTTGGGTTGACGCTTCTGGGGTTAGTCGCATCTGCCCAATACCCGATGTGGTTAATTGGTCTGATGTTACTTGCTTTGCTGGCCATCCTCTCATACGTTATGGAACAGCGTTTTAGCGGGCTCTTGGTAGTAGCTGCAGGTCATGACCAGGATGTGAAAGAAGAACAATGGCACGAAAATCCTGCAAATGTTGAATTTGAATTCAAGTCTGACTTACATAGTGACAAAGAAGTATCAGATGAAGTTTCTGAAGTGAAAGATGTGGAAGAAATCGCTTCGGTTGAAGAGTTTGTTAATGAAAGAGAGTCTGAGGATCATAATCAAGAGAATATGGTGCATGGAAAAGAAACGCTGGATACCTTTGAAGACATCGAGCCTTTACAGGAACATGAAGAGGTAATGCCCGTACATGTTGTTCAAGAAACAGCCTCAACACAGGTTCAGGAAGACGAGAGTGAATGGTTTATAGAAAATGCAAACGAATTGAATGAAGAACCTGATGTGACCGAAGAGGACTTCGAGTTGTTTGAGGGTGATTTGAGTGAGATTGAAAGCATGATCAATGACCCGGAAGAAATCGCAGTAGAGGAAACGGAAGAAACAGAGGTATACATGGGGGAGTTAGCTGAAATAATCGATGAAAGTGATGAACCGGTTGTTGAAGAGATAGAAGAGATAGATGAGCCTGTTAGTGAAGGGGAAGAGGCAGTTCTTGAAGATCCCATTGATGGGGAAGACGGGTTGATGGATCATCATCGTACCGAAGATGACGACTTTATAGACGAACTTCCAAAGCGCAATAGAATCATGAGAGAAGTTATGAAGACCATGATTGAACAGATCACACTTTCCCGGAGTCTGTTAACAACCGATGACCAGATGGAAAATATGATCAAGCATTATTTACATCCAAGTCTACACGATCAGGATTACTATACATTTGCAAGAATATTAATGGATCATTACATATCAACGAAGCAATATGAAGATTTGGATATGTTCATTAAAGGGATCGAAGAGAGATTCAGGGAGTACCCTTATATCATAATGGATCTGGAACATACAAAGGAATACGCGTGGGAAATGACACGAAACTAAATTGATGGAATAGGTGAGATGACATGAAGAAAAGTGCAGAAATGAAAGCTTTACCGATTATCAGTATTAACGATGGAAGTGAAATAGGGAGAGTTAAATCCCTTGTTATAAATCCTGAGAAAGGCTCAGTCGATTTTTTGACCATTGAACATGAAGATTGGCAGGTGAGTGTGAAAGCGATCCCTTTTAAAAAGGTAGTCGGAATCGGGGAATATGCTGTGACCGTCGAAAACGAGAATGCGGTAATAGATTTAAATGAAATCCCTATCGCAAATCAGTTGGTGAATAAGAAGATTAAGATCAATGATACCCGTGTCATGACCCGTAAAGGACAGATGATCGGTAATATCCAGGAATTCTATGTGGATGATGAAACAGGGGCCATCGTTTCATTGGAGTTACAATCGAAGGACAATACTTATTTCCTTGCAACAGAACATGTACTCACTTTCGGGAAAGATATCCTCATCGTGAATGAAGATGCTGTTGAATATTTTAAAGATTCATTCGATCAACTGAGCGATCCTGAACCTGTGTTTGAAGAAAAGGTCGAAGCCTTACCTCAACAGCATGGTCTGGAAACAATCAAATCGAAGCAGACAGAATTATTGGCGGGTAAAAGCGTGACGGAAGATATTTATAATTTAGAAGGGGATTTGTTGATTGCCAAAGGTTCTTCTTTATCAGAATCTGACATCAAAGCCGCTCAAGAAGCGGGTCCTTCAGTATTTGTTGATTTAACAATGAATATTAGGTAGGAATTTTAGCAGGAAGGAGCGCCTGATGTGAAAAAAGGTCTGCTTGTAAAGTTGATGGCCGTTTTATTCTTTTCTACATTTTTTCTCTATGGTTTTTCTCATTTAGGCGTGTATGCTTATGAATCGTTCTTTGTTCAGTCACTCAGTCTATCGAAACATGCAGCTGTTGCATCTGTTAATTTAGGTGGAGCAAACAAAGAAGAAGCAGTAAAGATCCTGGAAGGGAAAATAGTAGAGTGGAAAGGGAATCAAAACCTCATGCTTGAATTCAATGGGGAGAGTGCAAGGATGGATTCAGCACTCTTTCAATTCCACTTGGAAGAAAGTATAGAAAAACTCGATGAAAATGAAAATACGAGTTTAGTGGTTTCCTTGGATGATCAAGCCTTGGAATCATTCCTATCAGATCATTTCCCTGATTACAGTAGCGATGACATAAACTTGGCTTCTTTAAAGGAATATGTCCTTTCTTTAGCGGGAAATCTTAACAAAGGTGAGACCATTGACGTATACGAATATATCGATAAAAATGCATCGACACAGATTTTATTTGAAGCTGTATCCAATGAATTGAACATTACACCGACGATCAAGAGCTTCATAGAAAACTTTCCCTCCATTCTCATTGCACCCAATTCTCAGTTTTCTTTTTCCGATTTCCTGGAAACGGAAGGATTCGTGGTTGAATCACAGGCGGACTTAAGTCCGGTTGCATCATTACTCTATCAGATCACTTTGCATTCCAACTTTTCCATCATTGAACGAAATATAAGTAAAGAGCTTCCGGATTATGCGACCCTGGGCTTTGAAGCGAAATTCAATCCAATGAATAATCAGGACTTTGTCATCACGAATCCGAACGCAACGGAGTATGAGCTGAAGCTTTCCATTCAAGAGAATCGAATCAAGGCACAGCTCGAGGGGATTCCCTTTTCAAGCACTTATAATGTCCGATTGTCTGAAAAGGAAACATTCCCTCCCCGTGTGATTAAACAATTCAGCCCTTTTGTTGAAAAAGGAAGCGTCGATATTCAGCAAGAAGGGAAAGACGGGGTTTTGATCCGCGTCTACAAACAAAAACTGAGCACTTCAGGAGAAATCCTTTCAGAAGAACTGATCAATGAAGATTTTTATGCACCGCAAAATAAAGTTGCGGTATATCCGTTGCAGGAAGCACAGAAATCACCGAGTGAAACATATGACAATGTAACGAATGGGGCGGATGAGGTAGACGGGGAAGGAACAACTCAGGAAGGTTCGAATGATGCTGAAGTGGCAGACCCATCTTCCCAGAGTGAAGAGGATGTGTCGAACACTCCTGCTAAGCAGGAAGGTGAGGACTCTTCCAAACAAGATTCTTCAAAAACATCGTCTGATGAAAAAACAAAACAAAAGAAAAAGGATTTTAAATAAGGTTTAAAAGCGGGTGATAAGGTGACCACCATTAGAAAAAGGCTCGGAGACCTGCTGGTAGATGCAGGGATCATATCCGAATCCCAATTGCAAGATACCCTGAAAGATAAGGCCAAGGGTCAGAAGTTAGGGGATGCACTGCTTCAAAGAGGATATATTACGGAGCAGCAGCTGATAGAAGTACTGGAATTTCAATTGGGGATCCCCCATGTCAGCTTATACCGGTATCCCTTTGAAACGAACTTATTCCACCTCATCCCTAAAGAAGCTGCGAAAAGGAACTTGATGATCCCCCTAAAAAAAGAAGGGGATAAGTTATATGTGGCGATGAGTGATCCTTTGGATTTTTATGCCATAGAAGATCTCCGTCTGGCTACGGGCTTCCAGATTGAAACAGCGATTGCGACGAAGGATGATATCCTGAAGGTCATCAATAAATTCTATGATTTGGAAGACGGATTTGAAGATCTCTTTCAAGAAAATCGGAATCAAAATACCTTGGAAGAAGAAACGGTGGTGGATTCCGATTCACCCATCGTTCGCTTAGTGAACGGGATCCTTTCGAATGCCGTCACCCAAAAAGCCAGTGACATACATATCGACCCGCAGGAAACGAAAGTGGCCATCCGTTACAGGGTGGATGGGATCTTAAGAACGGAAAGAAATCTTCCGAAGCATATGCAAAGCATGTTGATTGCCAGGATTAAAATTATGGCGAATCTCGATATTACCGAGTTCAGGGTGCCACAGGACGGTCGGATCAAGGTGAACATCGACTTTCATCCTATCGATCTGCGAGTATCGACGTTACCGACGGTGTATGGTGAAAAAATTGTCCTCAGGATCCTGGATTTAGGTTCCAGCCTGAATGATCTGGCAAAACTGGGGTTCAACAAAGTGAATCAGCAGAGGTTCATGAAAATGATCCAACAGCCGACAGGGATTGTCCTCATAACAGGACCAACCGGTTCAGGAAAGTCTTCCACTTTGTATGCAGCTTTGAATCACCTCAATAGTGAAGAAGTGAATATCATTACAATCGAAGATCCCGTTGAGTATCAGCTGGAAGGGATCAACCAGATCGGTGTGAATCAGAATGTAGGATTGACATTCGCAAAGGGACTTCGGGCCATTTTGCGTCAAGACCCCAACATCATCATGGTCGGGGAAATCCGGGATCGGGAAACGGTTGAAGTGTCCATACGTGCTTCCCTGACCGGACACCTCGTCCTGAGCACCATCCATACCAACGACTCGATCAGTACAGTGACGAGACTTTTGGATATGGGGGTCGAGCCGTTTTTAGTGGCTTCTTCACTGAGCGGGGTCGTGGCTCAACGGCTGATCAGGAAGGTGTGCCGTGACTGTAAGCAGGAAATGCCGGCGACCAAACGGGAAGTGGAGATATTCGCCAAAAGAGGAATGAAGATCGAGACCATCACAAGGGGGCGGGGATGCTCATCTTGTAACATGACCGGATACAAAGGGCGTATTGCCATTCATGAGGTCCTCGTCATGAATGATGAAATGAAGAAGGTCATCCTGAACAATGAACCTTTTTCGAAGCTAAGGGAGCATGCTGTCCGAAATAAAACCATTTTCCTGGTGGATGACGGTTTGCTGAAAGTAAAACAGGGATTGACCACGACCGAGGAAGTATTACGAGTAGCCATATCAGAGTAGGTGAATGAATTGAAAGAAAAAGTTGATTATCTTCTTAAATCCGCTTTCGAGCTGGGGGCGTCGGATATCCATTTGACCGTGGGTTCACCGCCTATATTCCGCATACACGGGGATTTAAAAAGATACGGGAAAGAGAACCTGTTGCCCGATCATACAGAGTTAATGGCAAAAGCCATCATTTCAGAAACGATGTATCCTGCTTTTGAAGAAGTGGGTGAGCTGGATTTTTCCTATGGGATTCCCGGCGTGTCAAGATTCAGGGTGAATGCATTTAAGCAGCGATCATGTGTATCCTTGGCTATACGTGTGATTCCAACTTCCATTCCGACAATGGAAGATCTGTTTCTTCCACATGCATTGAAGGCCATTGCCGAAAAACCTCAGGGACTGTTCCTTGTAACAGGGCCAACGGGAAGCGGGAAGTCTACCACACTCGCTTCCATCGTCGATTACATGAACCGGAAGATGAGGAAGCATATCATCACCCTGGAAGACCCAATCGAGTACCTGCATAAACACGGTGCATCGATCATCGATCAGCGGGAAGTGGGATTTGATACAAGATCATTCTCAAAAGGATTGAGAAGTGCCCTGAGGCAGGATCCGGATATCATTCTTGTAGGAGAGATGCGTGACCTGGAGACCATCCATACGGCCATCACGGCAGCTGAGACCGGTCACCTTGTACTTGCGACCCTTCACACATCCAGTGCGCCTGCCACCATCGAGCGTATCGTAGACGTCTTCCCTCCTGAGCAACAGTCGCAAATCCGTGTTCAGTTGGCCTCGGTCCTTGTCGGGATCCTTTCCCAAAGGCTATTTGCCACCGTGGATAAAAAAGGGAGAAGGGCCGCGACGGAGCTCCTGATGAATAATGCGGCGATCGCCAATCTGATCCGTTCTGAAAAGGTCCACCAGATTCAAAATGTCATGCAGACGTCTAAAAGTTCAGGCATGCACATCATGAGCGACAGTGTGATGAGACTATATGAGAGTGGCATTATATCTAAGGAAATGGCGTTTCCTTACAGCAGAGAGGAGATTCCTCAGTAGATGGGACGGTATAAGTACACAGGCAGGGACCAAAAAGGGAAAAAATCAGGGATTGTCACGGCTTCATCGAAAAAAGATGCACTCATTCAGTTGAAAAAGCAGGAAGTAAGGGTCATAGACATCCTGGAGATGCCGGAAACGCTTATGACGAAAGACATCACGATCGGCAACCCTGTGAAATTGCAGCATCTTGTCATATTTCTGAGACAGTTTGCCACCCTGCTGCAAGCCGGGGTCACGGTCGTGGATGCCACTCATATTTTGTCCGAGCAGACAGAGAGCAAGGCACTCGGTAAAGCCTTAAAGGAGATCGAGGATGAACTCAGGGACGGGAATCCTTTATCGGAAGCCTTTTCCCGGCATAAGAAAATTTTCGAACCGCTCTTGATCAATATGCTGAAGGCCGGTGAAGCATCAGGGAGCCTGGATGAGACGTTGGAAGGACTTGCCACCCATTATGAAAAGCAGCATATCACGAAACAGAAGATCATATCGGCTCTTGCATATCCGATGGTTGTCGGCGTCATCGCAATCGGTGTCGTGATTTTCCTCCTCGCTGCCGTCGTACCTACATTTGTGAATATGCTGAACGATTTCGGTGGCGAACTGCCTGCCATCACCCGGTTTGTCATTGCATCAAGCGACTTCATGCAAAAGTTCTGGTACATCATCATTTTGTTCTTTGTATTCATTGCGATCACCTTGGCCATGTTAAGAAAAGACAAGCGCTCCAAATATTATTTAGACTATGCCGTCCTAAGGATTCCGATCTTCGGAAAGATGCTGCAGAAAGCGGTCCTTGCGAGAATGACGAGAACGTTAAGCTCCTTGTTTTCCAGCTCCGTCCCGATCTTACAGGCGTTGGCCATCGTGGAAAAAGTGGTGGAGAACGAAGTGGTGGCACGGGTGATCGGCGAATCCCGGAGATCGTTGGAGAAAGGGACTTCCCTTACGGACCCGATGAAGAGGCATTGGGCTTTCCCTCCACTGGTGACGCAGATGATTGCCATCGGGGAAGAAACAGGTTCACTGGACTCGATGCTTTCAAAGGTTGCGGACTTCTATGAAAAAGAAGTGGAAAGCGCCACGGACCGCCTGAAGTCATTGATCGAGCCACTCATGATCGTCATGCTGGCAGGTTTAGTTGGGACCATAGTGACATCGATCCTGGTACCGATGTTCGAAATCTTCAACAGTGTTCAGAACTATTAAAAAATACCTATAATTTTACAAAAAAAGTTGATTTTTTTGTCGATTGGTTGTTGTATACTAGTACTAGATTACTAGTTTTTAGTAATAGATAAATAAACAGGAGGAATTACCATGTTAAAGAAAATCGGTCAAAGATTGAAAAATGAGCGTGGATTGACACTTATCGAATTACTTGCGGTTGTTGTTATTTTAGGGATCATCGCCGCGATTGCGATTCCTAGTATTGGTGGGTTGATTAATAACTCGAAGAAGGATGCTCATATTGCGAATGCCCAGCAGATGGTGAGTGGGGCTAGGTTGGCGGTTACTGCAACAGAGATAGATTCATCAGGAAAAGATTTCACATTAAAAACCCTAATCGACAATGGGTATATCGAAGAGATTGATAACCCTTCAGATGGAGATTATAATATTGAAAAAAGTAAAGTATCTGTGAGTAAAAATGACAAAAGTGGTTATGATTATGAAGTTACATTAGCCGGTGGTAAAGGAAAAGGTAGTATAAATTATTTCAAACCAGCTGATCCTGCTACATTAAAGAGGGACGATGTACAACTTGATGGCGTAAAGGCTACTCCTTAAGATGGTGGTTAAATTTGGAAAATGGATTTATTAATTTAATTTTATTCTCCTATGGTCTCCTCCTAGGCTCATTCTACAACGTAGTCGGCCTGCGGATACCGCTCAAAAAATCAATCGTCAAACCGAGATCAGCTTGTCCTTACTGCCGGCACGTGTTGACGGCCAGGGAACTGATCCCGGTAGTTTCATATATTATACAAGGAGGAAAATGCGCTCAGTGTAAAGGGCGCATTTCTCCTCTTTATCCGCTAATGGAATTATCCACAGGACTACTATTCTTACTTTCTTATACGTTAATAGGCTTACAGCCGGAGCTGATTGTCGCTCTGACCCTTGTTTCCCTGTTCATGATTATCACAGTCAGTGACCTGAAATATATGGTCATCCCTGATAAAGTGCTGCTGTTTTTTTCGGGACTGTTTATCATCGAACGTATATTCATCCCGTTGAATCCCTGGTGGGACAGCATAGCGGGTGCATTGACAGGCTTTTGCCTGCTTCTCCTGATTGCCATCATCAGCAAAGGGGGAATGGGAGGCGGCGATATTAAATTATTCGCTGTCATCGGCTTTGTCGTGGGAGTCAAGGTGATGCTGTTTTCCTTTTTCCTCGCCACGCTTTTGGGGGCTTTGGCAGGCATTGCCGGCCTGATTCTAGGTGTTTTCAAAAAAGGACAGCCCATCGCGTTCGGTCCGTATATCGTATTGGGCACACTCGTCGCATACTTCTTTCATCAGCCAATCCTGTATTGGTATTTTTCTTTATATAGCTAAAAGGGGTTATTCAAGATGTTATCACGTCTCTTCAATAAGAATAAAAATAAAATCAATATTGTCATCAGTGATCAATGGATTCGTTTTGTTGAATTGAAATCAGTTTCTCCTTTACATATCCATGATTATGGAGAGATGCGTATAGCAAACGGGATCATTTCCGATGGCAAAATCATTGAAAAAGAGGCGTTTCAAGCCCTTTTGGATGAGTGTGTCCTGGATTGGGGCCTGAAAAAGAGGGAAGTTCAATTCATCGTCCCGAACACACAGATGATCATCAGGAAGATGGCGATTTCCTCTGATATTGAGGACGATGAAGTAAAGAGTCACTTATTCCTTGAAATCGGGACAAGTATCCATCTACCTTTTGAAAATCCGGTTTTTGACGTAGTGGTGGTTGGGAGTAAAGGGGACAAGAAAGAAATCATCCTGGTTGCCGCACCGGAAGACATTGTCATGGAATATCAGCAGATGCTGACAGCTGCCCACTTAAAGCCCGTTGTAGCGGATATCAGTCCACTTGCCTACTACCGTTACATCCATTCTTTGGACCTTACCCATAGTGAAAACCATGAAATGCTTCTTTACTTTAATCCTTCCAATGTGACCGTATCCATCTTCCATGATCACCAGCCCGTCTTTTTCAGACCTATCAGTTTAGGGGAGGAACGGGAAGTGATGGATGAGGGAAGTGTTCATGATGAATTTCATTCCCTCCCATTTGATGATGTGATGAAAGAGATAGACAAAGTGCTCAGCTTTTATCGCTACACGCTGACAAACGATGAAGCTGTGATCAATAAGGTATATGTAGCCGGTGATCACCCCATGGTCGGGGACATCCATACCCTTTTGGCAGACAGGTTTGAGATTGACACTATCAAGGTGCCTTCTCTAGCACGGGACGCCTACACCAACGAAGAACTACCGAAAGAGTTCCTGCTCTCCGTTGGTTTAGGATTAAAAGGGGTGATATAGTGCTCGTCGATATCAATCTATTACCTCATAACGAAAAGAGAAGCCGGCAGTGGCTATATGTGGTCACTGGGGTTATATCACTTGGCATTCTTGCTCTGATTCTTCTATTCATCCTTGCCGGGAACCTCGGTAAAGACGTGGACGCCCTGACTGCTCAACTTCAAAGTGAAAAGCAACTTAGGGCTGAAAAAGAACAGAGCATCTCTGACTTTGAATCTTCTGATGCATGGGTACAACTGGAGAGTGCAGTAAGCTGGGTGGAAGACTATCCGATCGATACTGTACCGGTCCTGGGTCATCTCGTGGAATTGCTTCCGGAACGTGGATTCTTAAAGGATTTCACTTATGCTGAAGATGGGAGTATCCAACTTTCGATTCAATTCGATACAAGCAGTGAAGCAGCCTATTATTTAACTCATCTGAAAGATTCCAAGTACATTCAGGATGCAAAACTATCATCCCTTGCCACTGAATCCGTCATGGAGAATGAACAGGCGGCTGTTAATACCGAACCCGTCCTGCCAAGGTACATCGGCCAATATGAAGTCATATTAAATAGAGACAGCATCAAAAAAATCGAAGCAGAAGCCGATGAGCAAGGGGGCGATTCGGAATGAATCTACAATTCGATAAAAAAGAATGGTTTCTGATTGGAACCTCCATCATATTAGTATTATTTCTTATCTTTGGAGCTGTTTGGTTTTTCTACATACCGGTGAAGAATCAAAAAGAAAGCCTGCAAAGTGAAATTCAAACGGAAACGAAGCTAATCAATGCTTTGGATTCGAAAATTTCTTCCATCCAACAGGATTCATTTGAAAACTCGAGTTCCCTTCAACAAAAAGTTCCGGTGAAACCCATGACGCAGCAGCTGCTTATAGACCTTCAAAAGGCGGAAATCGTCTCGGATAGTCTTATTACGAGCATAGAATTTACTGAAGGAGCGATGGCGCTGCCTGTAACCGGGGAAACAACCGGGACTGCCATCGAAGAGACAGCCGAGTCGACGAATGATGGGACACCTTCAACCAATCCGGATGGATCGGTCGTGTCCCTCCCGCAGGGCCTGCAAAAATTGACTGCCACCATGTCTGTTGAAGCCAAGAGCTATTTCGAAATAGAAGAATTCATCAAGAAACTGGAAGATCTGCACCGCATCGTAGAGGTTGAACAGATTTCTTTCAGCGGGCCACCGGAGATACAGCAATATCAGGATGATGTAGAGAATATTCAATTGAATATTGTGGTATCCGCCTTTTATTTGCCTGGTTTAGTGGAACTTGAGAAGGAACTGCCTAAACTGGATGCTCCTCTTCCTTCAAACAAAAAGAATCCTTTTCAGCAGTTCCCTGAACAAAAGTCAGAAGAACAAGATAACAATGTAAGGTCTGATGAATGATGACTGAAAATGAGAGAGGCTACACCCTTGTCGAATTACTGGCCGTGATTGTCATCTTCGGAATCATCGCCGTGATCGCCGTGTTGGCGATCAATACGATCATCGATAAATCCAAACAGCAGGCATTTTTGGCAAATGCCCTTACAATGAAGAGCTCTGCCGAGTACTATGCGAAAGACGCCATGCTTCAGGAGCGGCAAATCGATAAAGTCACCTATAAAGAACTGGTAGAAGCCAACCTGATCGAACCGATCCTTGACCCCCATTCCAAAACCGTCATGACACCGGATGATGACTCCTATGTGCTGGCTGATGGTGAGAATGTATTATCCATTTGTTTAATGGGGGAGGAGTACAATCTTTGTACAAATGATGAGGGTGATAGAGAGGAAATCCCCTATTCATCTCTATCAATCGAATCCCTGAAGAAGAACTGAAAAATTTGACGAAAACCTCTTAGGACAAGACGACAAAAGTCTTGTTCTTTTTTTTATGGGATGTGATAGCATGGAAAAAAATAGATGAAGGAGGGTGGCGATGATGGGCGATCGTGGGAAAAACGACAAAAAGATTTCTATTAAAATCAATGGTGAAAAAACGAAGTTTGATGAAGATCTCCTTGTGTACGATTGGAAGTTGGGGGAATCGGAAACGGCTGCCGGGGAAGAGGCGAAGGATGACGGATTTGATTGGGTCCTTCCCGATGAAGAAGCCGAGCCTCCACAGGAATATAAAAAGATCCACTATGTGTCTGGAAGTAAGAAGAAGAAAAAATCGTTTATTAACCCGTTTCAGGATTCGGTCAACTTGGTCATGTCTTTGATTGGGGCGATCGTTGTAGGGGCGGTCCTTGGTTTCGGGACCCTTAAGGTGATCACGACGACGGATGGCCCGGCTACACCGGCCGCAACCTTGCAGGAAAATACATCAGCAGGGAAAACGGGCGACCAGCAGGCGGTTTCTGCTGTCGAATTAAAGGATTTTTCTACCTCCATCCTACAGGGCGGTGTGTTTTCGACAGAGGAAGCGATGAAGGCCATGAAGGATAGTTTAGAGGCAAAAGGTCTTCCTGGTGCATCTGTGGAGAAAGACGGCCAGTTCTTTTTATTGCTCGGAGTTTCGGGTGACCTGGAAACGGCCAAAACCCTTGGCGGGAAACTGAAGGATCAAGGGGTGGACGTTTACGCAAAGGATTTTGTGATTGGATCCAAAGGGATCAATGCGTCAAAAGAAGAAAAAACGTTCCTTGAAAAAGGGAATGCCCTATTCAGCGCTATAGCCCAGGCCAGCAGCACTGGAATGACCGGGGGCACTGCGGATGAAGCAACGATCAAAACGATTCAATCCGGAGTGAAGGAATTGGAAGGGCTCAAAGTCGGTCAGGATTCCATCGCCTCCATGAAGAAATCATTGATGGGTGCAGGGAATCTGGCAGCGGCAATGAAATCCCCAGAAGATGCACAAAAAGCTCAAGAAGGACTATTATCTTATCTTCAGCTATATAGCGGGTTATAATTTCGACTGAATTAGACTATTTTCTAGGAAATAATGATCTGTGAGCTGTCTAAGTACATGGGATTCTTCCATTGTCGCGTACTGAGGCAGCTCATTTTCACTTGTTTAGTCAGGGTGGATTTGGTAGTATATTCTTGTATCTCCCAATTTGCACTCTGAAAGGAATGGTATGGTGTGTCCAACCTCATACTTGCTTCACAATCTCCCCGACGAAAAGAACTTCTCGAACAAATACAACTCTCTTTTTCCATTATGGCCTCCAGTGTGGATGAAACCTTTTCTCCTGATTTATTGCCTCATGAAGTCGTCATGTTTCTCGCAAGGAAAAAAGCCAGGGTAATATCGAACCGACACCCTTCTCACTATGTGATCGGCTCTGACACCGTTGTGACAAAAGACGGTAAGATCCTTGGGAAACCGGAATCGAAAGAGGAAGCGAAGGATATGATTCAGATGCTTTCCGGTTCTTTCCACGAGGTTTATACGGGTGTCGCGATCGTCCATGGTGAGGAGGAGAAACTCTTTTATGAAAAAACGGATGTTACGTTTTGGGAGTTGACCTCTAAAGAGATCGATGACTATATCGCAACAGAAGAGCCATTTGACAAAGCGGGTTCATATGGGATCCAGGGAATCGGTGCGAAATTCGTCAAGGAAATCAAGGGAGATTATTTCGCGGTTGTCGGTCTCCCGATCTCACGTGTGAATCGTGCGCTGCTCGAAATGGGCTATCTTCCTTCAGAATGACTCCTTCACGTAAGAATAGGAGGAACCAATGGTAAAAACGATGCCCCATCAGGAAGAAAACCGTCTGATGATCAGGGATTTCCCTCAGGATGAGAGACCGAGGGAAAGAATGATCCAAAGCGGAGCAGCCAGTCTGTCCAATCAGGAACTGCTCGCCATTTTACTCCGGACCGGAACCAAATCCGAGTCCGTTCTTCAACTATCCAATCGTCTCTTAACTCAATTTGATGGATTGAATCTACTAAAGGATGCGTCCCTGGAAGAAATCACGAAAACGAAAGGGATCGGTCTTGCCAAGGCCGTACAGATCATGGCGGCAGTGGAATTCGGCCGGCGCATCAGCAATCTGGCATTCGATGACAGATATTCGATCCGTTCCCCAGAAGACGGGGCCAATTATGTCATGAATGATATGAGGTTTTTGGCCCAGGAACATTTTGTCTGCTTATACCTCAACACAAAGAATCAAGTACTCCACAAGCAAACCATCTTCATCGGAAGCCTCAATGCCTCCATCGTACATCCTAGGGAAGTCTTCAAAGAAGCTTTTCGCCGCTCCGCCGCCTCCATCATTTGCATCCACAACCATCCATCCGGGGATCCTACCCCGAGCAGGGAAGACATAGAAGTGACAAAAAGATTGGTGGAATGCGGTCGAATCATTGGTATTGATATACTCGATCACCTTATAATAGGGGAGAAGAAGTTTATCAGCTTAAAGGAAAAAGGGTATTTATGACACTATGATTTTTTTCCTGGTTACGATATAATAAAGCTTATGATTTTTACAAACAATATCGTGATTCAATATAACGCGGGCTTACTGAAATAAGAGAGTCATTCTACAAGGGAATGAGTCTTTTCGTTATGCATGAACGAAGCATTATTGTGACGAAAATTAAGAGGTAGAGAGTGATTGGACAACTCTCCTATGAAAACACATAAACCTTTATAAAAACCAGCCAATTTGTATCAGAAAGGGAGATACCATTCATGTTTGGAACGAAAGATTTAGGGATTGATTTAGGAACTGCTAACACATTGGTGTACGTGAAAGGCAAGGGGATTGTCGTTCGCGAACCTTCTGTTGTGGCACTTCAAACAGATAATAAGCAGATCGTTGCAGTGGGGAATGACGCCAAGAACATGATCGGCCGTACACCGGGGAATGTCGTGGCCCTCCGTCCGATGAAAGATGGAGTCATCGCTGATTACGAAACGACCGCCACGATGATGAAGTATTACATAAAGCAGGCGACACGGAATAAGGGAGCTTTTTCACGAAAGCCTTATGTCATGGTATGTGTACCTTCAGGCATTACAGGGGTGGAAGAAAGAGCGGTCATCGATGCGACGAGACAAGCTGGGGCAAGGGACGCTTACACGATTGAAGAGCCTTTCGCAGCAGCGATCGGAGCGAATCTCCCGGTATGGGAACCGACAGGAAGCATGGTCGTTGATATCGGTGGAGGAACGACGGAAGTGGCGATCATCTCATTGGGTGGGATCGTGACAAGTCAATCGATCCGCGTTGCCGGGGATGAAATGGATGATGCGATCATCAACTATATCCGCAAAACGTACAACCTTATGATCGGGGACCGTACTTCTGAGACAATCAAGATGGAAGTTGGTTCTGCAGGGGATTCAGAAGGCATCGAAGCGATGGAAATCCGCGGGCGCGACCTTCTGACAGGACTGCCGAAAACGATTGAAGTAACGGCAGAGGAAATTGCATCCGCCCTTCGTGATACCGTCTACACGATTGTGGATGCCGTTAAGAGTACGCTTGAGAAGACGCCGCCGGAACTTGCAGCAGACATCATGGACAGAGGGATCGTGCTGACCGGCGGGGGAGCACTTCTTCGTAATCTTGATAAAGTGATCAGTGACGAAACGAAGATGCCGGTGCTCATTGCCGAGGAACCACTGGATTGCGTGGCAATCGGGACAGGGAAAGCCCTTGACCACATTCACTTATTTAAAACACGTGGAAAATAATAATTGATCGTAAGAGGGGACGTTTCCTTAAGGATGCAAGGGCAGCCTTAAGGCCGGCCCCATCTTTTTTCGAAGAACCATGAATATTTTGACGAATGATATCAAATATAAACGATTTTTGATATAGTATTTACTAGAATGAGAAAAGGTTGAGGTGTACATCATGCCACAATTCTTCCTGAATAAACGTTTGATCATTCTGCTCGTCAGTGTCATTGTCCTGGTGGGATTAATCGGATTTTCTTTGCGGGACCGGGATAGTATCAGCTGGCCGGAGCAGTTTGTGAAAGACATGGTAGGATTCGGACAGTCATTGGTTTCAAAACCAGTCAATTATGTAGCCGGAGTTGTTGATAACGTTCAAGATCTTCAAAATACATACACAGAAAACGAAAAACTGAAAACACGTTTGGATGAGCTGATCAAGCTTGAAACAAAAGTGAAAGACCTGAAGCAGGATAACGATGAATTACGGGCGGTCCTGGATAAGAAGGAGAATCTCCGTGCTTATAAAACGGTTCAGGCAACCGTCATTGCACGAAATCCGGATCAATGGCAGGAGCTCATCACCATCGATAAAGGGGAAGTGAACGGGATCCAATCGGATATGGCCGTCATCTCTTCAGCCGGATTGATCGGAAAGATTAAAAGTGTCAATGAATTTTCATCTACCGTCGAATTAATTTCGACAAATAATACAAAAAACCGCATTTCCACCGTCATCCAAAGTAAAGAACAGGATATTAACGGTTGGATTGAAGGATACGACAGCAAGAAAGAAGAAATTCTGGTGAAGCGGATTTCCAACGATATGAAGGTCGAAAAGGGATCCAAAGTGATGACCTCTGGCCTAGGTGGCGTGTTCCCTAAAGGATTGGTCATCGGTGAAGTGAAGGAAGTCAAGCCGGACCAATATGGACTGACGCAAACGGCATATGTGAAGCCTGCTGCTGATTTCTACCATTTAGAGCATGTCATGGTCATCGACCGTGAAATCCAAGGTGTGACGGAACAGGACGCAGTTGAGGAGGAAGAGCAATGATCAGCAGGCTCCTCCTTCCTTTCATGACCTTGCTTTTCTTCTACAGTGAAAGCTTATTTGTCCATCTTTTTCCCAGTGAAGAGTGGTTCGATCAGAAAATGATCGTTCCCCATTTCCTGGTTATCGTGCTGTTCTTTATTTGTGCGTTCTATCAATACCGGACTGCACTTCTTTATGGATTCATCTTTGGCTTCTTATTTGATATTTATTACACTGAAATCAACGGGATTTACCTGGTGTTATTCCCGTTCGTCATCTTTCTGTCCCATCAGATGATGAAGGTGTTACATAATAACCTCTTTGTATTAGGGATCATAACCCTTGTGAATGTTTCTGTTTTAGAGTTTTTGGTATACGAGATCAACCATATTATCAATAGGACGGATTTGACGTTCATGCAGTTTGTGGACTGGCGTTTATGGCCGACTTTGGTCCTGAATGCCCTGTTTTATATCATTCTTGCATTTCCATTTAGAAACTACCTTCTGAATAAACGGAAAGAGTGGTTGGATGAATAAATTCCATTAGTAATTTTTTCATATAAAGAGGAAATGACACTGCTTATGTCGAATTTATAGACGACTGAGGTGAAAAATTACGACATGAATAAGAAGCCAAATGTGATGATCAAGGGAACCAAAGAAGGACTGACCCTTCATCTCAACGATCAATGCTCGTTTCAGGAATTAAAAAAAGAGCTGGACGATAAGCTGTCTGCCCAATACAGGGAAACAGAAGGAACCCCTCTCTTGACGGTCAATATCCAAACAGGCAATCGTTACCTGGAAGAAGATCAAGTGGAAGAGTTGAAGGATATTGTAAGACAAAAACGCAATCTAGTGGTAAACGAAGTATGGAGTAATGTCATAACCAAAAATGATGCTGAGAAACTCATAGATGAACGAAATATTGAAACCCTCACAGGAGTCATCCGTTCGGGGCAGGTCGTGGAAGTGTCCGGAGATATCCTCGTAGTGGGAGATGTCAATCCCGGGGGGAAGGTCCTCGCCGGGGGGAATATTTACATATTAGGTTCATTAAAAGGGATTGCCCATGCCGGCTGCAATGGAAACGACGAGTCGGTCATCGTGGCTTCGAAAATGGTCCCATCCCAGCTTCGGATCGCAGATTCCCTGAATCGTGCACCTGACCGGGTGGAGGAAGAGGATGACCGCGAGATGGAATGTGCGTACGTGGATGAAAGTGGACAGATTGTTGTCGATCGATTGCAGGTTTTGAAGCATCTTAGACCAAATATTACTAGTTTTAAAGGAGGAAGCTAATGTGGGTGAAGCGATAGTTGTTACTTCAGGTAAAGGTGGAGTGGGAAAGACGACTACTTCTGCCAATGTTGGTACAGCATTAGCTCTACAAGGCAAAAAGGTTTGTCTGATTGATACGGATATCGGCCTCAGGAACCTGGACGTGGTGATGGGCCTTGAAAACCGGATCATCTATGATTTAGTGGACGTAGTGGAGGGCAGATGTAAAATCCATCAGGCCCTTGTGAAAGACAAGCGTTTTGAAGACAAACTATTCTTACTGCCGGCTGCTCAGACGAGTGATAAATCCGCTGTCAATCCTGAACAGATGAAAAAGCTGGTACTGGACTTAAAGCAAGACTATGATTATATCATTATTGATTGCCCTGCAGGAATTGAGCAGGGGTATAAGAACGCCGTTGCAGGAGCGGATCGCGCGATTGTCGTGACCACGCCCGAGATATCGGCTGTACGGGATGCGGACCGGATCATCGGCCTTCTGGAGAAGGAGAACATCGAACCTCCGAAATTGGTGATCAATCGTATCCGTAATCATATGATGAAGAACGGTGAGATGCTGGATGTGGATGAAATCACCTCCCACCTTTCCATCGATCTTCTTGGAATCGTCGCCGATGATGACAATGTGATCAGATCATCGAATAAAGGAGAGCCGATCGCTCTCGATTCGACAAGTAAAGCGTCGATCTCCTACCGGAATATTGCGAGGCGGATCCTGGGTGAATCGGTCCCGCTGCAATCCCTGGAAGAAGAAAGAACGGGCGTCTTTATGAAAATTAAAAGGTTATTTGGTGTAAAAGCCTAGTGATATCGCCGGTCCCGGCAGGTCGCATGATGCGTCCTGCCGGGACTTTTTTGTGTTCTTCATGAATATTCCCACGGGACAAGTCATACATTGTAGCAAAACATATGTAATGGAATCTTGGTATGGATCTGACACCCGTTTGCCCATCAACAGGAATGGACCAAGCCAATCAGTGGTTATGAAACAATACCTTATAAAAAGGAATGATGTACATGGGGAATCGAGCGGATGAAATACGGAAGCGGATAGCCAAACGAAAAAAGATGGGTGGAACAGGCTCTGGCACGAATCCACCGCACTTTTTGCCGACGGATGAGGAGCGCTATGGAATGGAGCGGCAGACAAGCTTTGAAGGCGGTCCTCCACCGGAAGGGGTCCATCCTCTTTTTAAGAAAGAAACCTTCATGCTGAAAATACTCGGGGCGGGGATCATGGTATTGGTGACGGCCATCATGTTCAAAAGCCCTTCTCCGGCCTTCCATGATGCAAAGTCCGTTGTCATGAAGACGATGGATACGGAGTTCCAATTCGCCGCCATTTCCACCTGGTATGAAGATCAGTTCGGAAAACCGCTTGCTTTATTGCCTGCAAGTGATTCCGGGAAAGAACCCGCGGCGGAACCTAGTGCTGAATATGCAAGGCCTGCTTCAGGGAAGGTCGTAGAAAATTTCAAGACCAATGGGCAGGGGATCATGCTGCAGACGGTCCTTGGTGAGGATGTAACGGCCATGAAGGGAGGTTTGGTTCTATTTGCAGGAAAAAAGGAGGAGCTTGGGAATACGGTGGTCATTCAACATGCGGATAAATCAGAATCGTGGTACGGAAATTTGGAATCGATTGATGTGAAGCAGTATGAATCAATCAAGAAGGGCTCCCTTGTAGGGAAGGTTTCATCCAGCAGTCAGGACGAAGCAACGGGGGAGTTTTATTTCGCGATTAAAATGGGTGATGAATTCATCGACCCGATCCAGGTGATGTCATTTGACTAATATCCTTTCACTATTGAAGAAATTTTACGTCCATCCCTTGCTGTGGCTTGTGATCGGGATTGCCATCATGACGGCCCACTTCTTTGAACTGATCCTGCTCCTCGTCATCATCACGATCCATGAACTGGGCCATGGGATCATGGCTCAATCCTTTTCGTGGAGGGTGAAAAGAATAGCCCTGTTACCCTTTGGGGGCGTCGCGGAGATGGATGAGCATGGGAACCGTTCCTTAATGGAGGAGTTCTGGGTGGTGGCAGCTGGTCCCTTACAGCACGTCTGGCTCATTGCGGTTGGCTTTGGTCTCTTGGAGTTTGGCGTGATCAGCCAGGACACCTTTTCGCTTTTCTTTCAATTGAATATGATGGTGTTGCTGTTTAACCTCCTGCCCATCTGGCCTTTGGACGGGGGAAAGTTGGTTTCCCTGCTCCTTGCGACGAAGTTTAATTATTTGAGAGCGTATGAATACACGCTCCTCTTTTCATTTGGATTATTATTGCTGTTCCATCTGATTGTACTCATAACCGCTCCCCTGCATTTGAATCTGTGGATCGTCCTATCCTTCCTGTACTTCTCCCTATGGGTCGACTGGAAGCAGAGGAGATATGCGTTTATGAAGTTTTTATTGGAGAGATATTACGGGAAGAGTCATCAATTTGTGCAACTGAGGCCGCTGCCAATCGAAAGTGAAGAATCCATCATAACGGTGGTGGAGAGGTTTCAGAGAGGCGTCAAGCATCCCCTCGTCGTATTCGACAAGGGTGTTGAAGTGGGGAAGCTTGATGAGAACGAGCTGCTCCACGCCTTCTTTGCGGAAAAGATGACCTCAGCCAAAACGAAGGATCTTCTCTACCTTTATTGACGAATAGAGACGAACTGTATAAAGTAAGGGCATACTGGTAAAAAAGGGTTGGAATCAACCCTTTTTTCTTATGAGTTTTTCTGTGGAAAAGAGGTTTTGGGTATGGAAGAAATGATTGTACACAGTAAGGGCAGGGAAAAGCGGTGGGTACACCGTTCACATAATGAAATTATTGGTTTATATACATATCCCCCTGGAGAAGAAAGCTTAACGGGCAATATTTACCTGGGGCGGGTCATCAAGGTCCAAAAGGGACTCGGGGCGGCGTTCGTCGATTTTGGTCAGGGAAAGAATGGGTATCTCCATGAAAAGGACTTTCCGCAAAATGTGAAAGCGTATCATGAGGTGAGCGATCCAACCCCGATCGGAAACCTTGTCCATGAAGGAGAAAAAGTCATCGTTCAGGTCTTAAAGGATGAAATGGGGACGAAGGGTGCCAGATTGACCGCTGTCATCGAGCTGAAGGGTGAACATCTGGTGTACATGCCAAAGGGGTACTATGTGGCGGTTTCCAAAAAAGTGGATGATGAAAATCGCAAGGTGTTGAGGCGGTTAGCCTATGAGTGGAAACAAGGGGGAGAAGGCATTGTGATGCGCACCAACGCCTCCGGGGTGAAAGAGGCAGTATTACAAGAAGAGGTCATCTCTTTGCGGACGCGCTATGAAGGTCTTGAGAGGGTGTCCTTGAGGGCGAAGTGTCCGTCCCTCCTATCCCGACAGGATACCTTCTATGAGGATCTCCATGAGTACCTGAAAAAAGGTGGGGGCGGGAAGATCGTATTTGATGAGTATGACAGCCTTCTTCAAGTTGAGGAAATGAGCGGTGAGGGAATCAGGAAGAAGTGGAATTTCGAGCTTTATCAGGGCAGCGAAAATATTTTTAAACATTATGACGTTTCCTCTGCATGGGAAAGCGCACTGAAAAAAATAGTGTGGCTGCCGAACGGGGCCACGCTTATCATTGAAGCAACGGAAGCGATGACGGTGGTGGATGTCAATTCCGGAAAATTCACCGGGAAAGACAACTTGGAGCAGACGATACTGGAGACGAATAAACTCGCGGCGGCAGAAATGGCGAAGCAGCTTACCATCCGGAACTTAAGCGGGATGATCCTGATCGATTTCATCGATATGAAAAAGGACAGCCACCGCCAGGAAGTGATAGACGCTCTTTCAGAAGCCCTCATTTCAGACCGGCAGCGCACAACGATCGTAGGGTTCACCAAACTCGGGATCCTGGAATTGACGAGGAAGAGGACCCGGCAGCCCCTTGCAGCGTCCTTGACCCGGCCGTGCTCGGTATGTCATGGTACAGGGAGGGAAATGAGTCCGGAGACGATGGCATTCAAGCTCGAACGGGAGCTGTGGGAATTTGTAGGGATGGACGGCTCACGAATTGAAGTGGAAGCGACCCGTGATGTGGCGGATAGTTTTGCTGGAAAACAGGGCATTCATATCGAGAGACTCCAGAAAGTATTGAATAAAAAGATCGTGATTCAGGAAATCACTCACACCCATCCTTATTTCAGGATAACAAAGATCTTATGAATTTCTTGAATGTTATTGACAGTCCATCGATTTTTATGATAGGATTCTAATGTTATTGATTGTAGCACCCGTGCTACAACCGCTCATTACAGGTACAAAAGCTTGGAGCATTCCAACACCTGTCATTGGCGAGTCTGAGTTTATAAGGAGGTGCGATTATGTACGCAATTATCGAAACAGGTGGTAAGCAAATCCGTGTAGAAGCTGGTCAAGCAATCTACATCGAAAAGCTAAACGCTGAACAAGGCGATACGGTAACTTTTGACAAAGTTCTATTCGTTGGTGGTGACGATGTGAAAGTAGGAAGTCCTTTAGTGGATGGAGCTACTGTAACAGCGAAAGTTGAAAAACAAGGCCGCGCGAAAAAGCTTGTAGTATTCAAATACAAAGCGAAAAAGAACTACCGTCGTAAGCAAGGTCACCGTCAACCTTACACTAAAGTTGTCATTGACGAAATCAACGCGTAAGGCGTGAGATCATGATTAACGTTTACGTAGAGCGTTCCTCCGGGAAAAGAATCCGTTCTTTCTCCATGGATGGACATGCTGATTTTGCCGAAAATGGGCAAGACATTGTCTGTGCAGGTGCTTCTGCTGTTTCATTCGGCAGCATTAATGCCATTATGGCGTTAACCGGTGTAGAACCGTCCATCGAGCAATCCTCTGATGGTGGATTCCTTCGCTGCATCATCCCTGATGATCTTCCGGAAGAAACGGAGAGCAAGGTTCAGCTGCTGCTTGACGGCATGTTGATCAGCCTCCAGACGATTGAAAGAGACTATAGTGATTTTATTAAAATAACCTTCAAAAAGTAGGAGGTGGAACAGATGTTAAGATTAGACCTTCAGTTTTTTGCGTCCAAAAAAGGAGTAGGTTCGACTAAGAATGGTCGTGACTCTATCTCAAAGCGCCTTGGTGCTAAGCGTGCAGACGGTCAAATGGTTTCTGGTGGATCAATTCTTTACCGTCAACGCGGTACGAAAATTTATCCAGGCCTAAACGTCGGCCGTGGCGGCGACGATACACTTTTCGCTAAAACCGACGGTGTTGTTCGTTTCGAACGCATGGGTCGTGACAAGAAAAAAGTGAGCGTATACCCAGTTGCGAATGAAGCTTAATCGCATATCTTTAACGAAAACTCTAACCGACTTTCGGTTAGAGTTTTATTTTTATCAAGGGTATATGACTATTTCTATCCGATTACCATTCACATACACCAATTTCACAGAAACAATATACGCACGACGCCCATCTTTGATATACTTACAGGTAGCACTTAAGTATAGGAGTTAGATTATGAGCGAAAATTGGGGTGTAGTCGAGGCGTTGAGGCATGCCCGCCACGACTGGATGAATGATTTGCAATTAATTAAAGGGAATCTGGACCTTGGCCGTGTGGAGCGGGCGAAACAGGTCATCGAGGAAATGGTTCTCGTTGCGCAGAATGAATCAAAGCTTTCGAATGTGAAGCTGCCATTATTGGCAGAATGGATACTAACCTATAATTGGTCAAGACATTTGATTAAGCTGGATTTTGAAGTCCTTCGACTCGAGCCTCATCGGCTTGAAGACAATAGGCTTTACAATTGGTGCAAGGAGTTTCTGGAATTCCTTGAATCAAATGTAATGAACAATGTAGAAAATCAATTATCCATTATACTTGACATTACTAAAGAACAATCCCGTTTTATATTTGATTTCACAGGTATACTAAAGAGTACAAGCTTAGTGGAAGACTGGATCAAAAATCAACAATCAAACGGAGAAAATATAGAATTAGAACAACTTCAAGAAGAGGTTCTTGTCGTTCATGTTATCGCTGAATGATTGAAGCGATTGCAGTGATAAGTTAGGAGTGAAAGTATGTTTATAGATCAGGTCAAGGTTTATACAAAGGGCGGTGACGGCGGTAACGGTATGGTTGCCTTCCGTCGCGAGAAATATGTACCAAAAGGTGGTCCCGCAGGGGGAGATGGCGGTCACGGAGCAGACGTCATTTTCGAAGTGGACGAAGGCTTAAGGACGTTGATGGATTTCCGTTATCAACGTCATTTCAAGGCACCTCGCGGAGAGCACGGGATGAGTAAGAATCAGCATGGCCGCAATGCAGAGGATATGGTGGTCAAGGTGCCACCTGGGACTGTTGTGAAGGATGATGACACAGGTGAAACGATCGCCGACCTTGTACAGCATGGTCAACGTGCGGTGATCACGAAAGGTGGACGCGGCGGAAGAGGGAATTCCCGATTTGCAACGCCTGCGAATCCTGCACCGGAGCTGTCTGAGAAGGGTGAGCCGGGTCAAGAACGTTATATCGTGATGGAATTGAAGCTTCTTGCTGATGTGGGATTGGTCGGATTCCCTAGCGTAGGGAAATCAACACTGCTTTCCGTTGTTTCAGCAGCGAAGCCTAAGATCGCCTCCTACCATTTCACGACAATCGTACCGAATCTTGGGATGGTGGAAACGGGAGATGGAAGAAGCTTCGTCATGGCCGATCTTCCAGGATTGATCGAAGGTGCCCACGAAGGTGTGGGGCTAGGACATCAATTCCTTCGCCACATTGAACGTACCCGTGTCATCGTGCACGTCATCGATATGAGCGGAATGGAAGGAAGAGATCCATACGAGGATTACCTGACGATCAATGAAGAGCTTAAGCAATACAATCTTCGTTTGACAGAGCGTCCTCAAGTCATCGTTGCGAATAAGATGGACATGCCGGATTCAGAAGAGAATCTGAAGGTCTTCAAAGAGAAACTTCAGGAGGATTATCCTGTGTTCCCAATCTCCGCGGTCACAAGACAGGGTCTCGCCGAACTGTTGTATGCCGTTGCGGATAAGGTGGAAACAACAGAAGAATTCCCGATCCATGAAGAAGAAGAAACGGGTATTCACCGCGTTCTTTATAAGCATGAAGAGGAAGAAAAAGAATTCGAAATCACCCGTGACCCTGATGGCACATTCGTCGTCAGCGGTGCGAAGATCGAGAGATTGTTCAAGATGACGGATTTCTCACGGGAAGATTCGGCAAGACGTTTCGCCAGACAGCTTCGTTCGTATGGTGTGGATGATGCCCTTCGTGAACGTGGTGCCAAAAATGGCGATACGATCCGCTTAATTAAATATGAGTTCGAATTTGTAGATTAAGTTTCATCCTTTATCTATTCAGACGAATTGACAGGTGGTGGCTGAAATCTGCCGTCACCTGTTTTACAATAGAGAGCGAAAGCGGTTTTATTCGAACCTCTACAGCTGGACAATTGGAGGAATAGTCATTGGGGAAAAAATTTCAAGAAGGCAAGTTTTATTTGGTGCGTGAAGACGTGCTGCCGGAAGCGATGAAGAAAACCCTGGATGCAAAAGAATTGATTGAAAGAGGCAAGGCGGATTCCGTATGGGAAGCGGTCCACCGGGTCGATTTGAGCCGGAGTGCCTTTTACAAATACCGGGATACGGTCTTTCCTTTCCACACCATCGTGAAGGAAAGGATCATCACCCTGTTCTTTCATTTGGAGGACCGGTCAGGGACACTGTCTCATCTATTAAGTGAAACAGCCAAGCATGGTTGCAATATATTAACGATCCATCAGACGATCCCGCTGCAGGGAAGGGCGAATGTCACCCTCTCTTTGAATGTGACGGACCTCACGATCGGATTGGAAGACTTGCTCTCAAAGCTCCGTCGTTTGGAATTTGTCGAGAAAGTAGAAGTGTTGGGTTCCGGAGCCTGACGCTTCTTTTTTTATGGGAAAACCTTTCCCTTTGATTCCATACGTGTTAGAATGTTCAATAAATTTCAATAGTGTGAGAGGAAGATCAGAGTGAAAATTGCATATTTAGGACCACAGGCTTCCTTTACAGATTTAGCCGTCAAGAAGGCTTTTCCCGAAGAAGAAACGGTTTCGTATGTGACGATACCCGATTGCATCGAGGCAGTGATCGAGAGTGAAGTGGATTACGCCGTGGTGCCTTTGGAGAATGCCCTGGAAGGCTCGGTACATATTACGGTGGATTATTTGTTTCATGAAGCGAACTTAGCGATTGTCGCTGAATTGACGTCCGCCATTCAGCAGCACTTAATGATTCATCCCGCGTGGAGTGACAGCGAAGACCGGATCGGGAAAGTCCTTTCCCATTCCCACGCATTGGCACAGTGTCATAAATTTTTACATAAGCAGTTTCGCGGGGTGCCATTGGAGCAGACGACGAGTACGGCTGCCGCTGCTAAATTCGTAAGTGAGAATCCTGATTCATTCCTTGGGGCGATCGGGAACGAGCTGGCAGCAGAAAAATACGGATTGAACATCCTGCATGAAAACATTCATGATTTTGCCTATAATCATACGAGGTTCATCGTCTTACATAAGACACCGGATCCACTGACCCTGCCTCAGGAAAAGAGCATGGAGAAGACAACCTTGATGGTGACTCTTCCGAAAGACCGATCGGGTGCGCTTCATCAGGTATTGTCCACGTTTGCCTGGAGACAGCTGAATTTAAGTAAAATTGAATCAAGACCCTTGAAAACGGGGCTCGGTGATTATTTCTTCTTGATTGATGTGGCCCATGAAATGGATGATGTCCTCCTTCCCGGAGCCATCAGTGAAATGGAAGCCCTCGGATGCACGGTGAAAATGATCGGGACATATTCTTCTTATTTACTGGATAACTAAAGAAAAAAGGCAGATTCCTTGTGGATTCTGCCTTTTTTTTCGCGGTTTTCATAATAGGATATGCCGCTGTCAGTCCTATAAATCCCCCTGAATCAAGAAGCCTGCTTCGCGAAGCGCATCTTCTGCTTTATCCAGGACTTGTTCCGTTTGGGCCATCAGTGTATGCAAATGGACTCCGTCGGTCAATTCTGATAGGAAGGATGCCCCGGTTTCTTCAATCTTCTTCATGAATTGCTCGACTTCCTTACGGTTTGACACCATGATGGATGCGGTCAGATCACCATACACACCGTGTTCGATCCTGACATCCTTGACTGTGACCCCGTGATCGACAAGTAAAAAGAGTTCTTCTTCCGATCGGTGAGGGTGATGCCTGCAAGCGACCGTGCGTTCAACCATCGTATCCTGATTCGAGGCAGGCATGAACAAGTAGCCTTGACTCGTCGCGATGATGGGTTCGCCTTTGGCTTTAAGTAAGGTGATGTCACTGACGATCACCTGCCGGCTGACATTAGTCTGCTTCGCGAGCTCTCCCCCTGTAATCGGGGCTTGCTTCGTCATTAGCTTATCGAGGATCCACAGTCTTCTTTCTTCTCCCAGGATTTTTTTTCCTGCCAAAATTATCTCCTCCGTCCCCAATCGATATAGGAAATCATATCACAACCGGCTCTTCAAGTTAAGGGAGAGGTCAGGGACGCATATATGTCAGACAACGCGTGGACCAATTCTGTTATGTGATCCTCCGTTGTCTCCCTTCCGAATGATATCCGGATGAATTCTTTCCCTGCTCTCTGACTTACGCCCATACTCTGAAGGGTCTTGGGTAAGTCGTGTGAACCGGCACCGCACGCACTGCCCGTTGAGATCCCCATTCCGCGCCTGTTGCATTCAAGCATGAGCCACTGACCTTCAAGGCCATGGATGCCAAGACCGATGACATGCGGCAGCTGGGCATGTGCAGGCCCTTCAATAAGAGTGTACCGGCCGGGCAGCTGTTCTTTCAGTCCTTTTAAGAAATGAGTTCTCAACCCCATGTAATGAGACGTTGCCAAGGAACGGTAGCATAGATCAGCGGCTGTCACAAATCCCGCTATCCCCGGAAGATTCACCGTTCCCCCCCTGAAGCCGTCTTCATGGGTTTGTCCCGGTATCATGGGGGTGATGTCGAGGCTAGGATTGATATAACATGCGCCGACACCTTTGGGACCGTAAATCTTATGGGATGAAAGGGTGAAGCTGTCGACCTTGGACGTAAATTCCGTGACGTCCATTTTTCCGAATGATTGAACCATATCGCTGTGAAAGAGGATATGACGATGTTTCAGTAGATCATGGATGGCATGGAGTGGCTGGATCGTTCCAATCTCCCCATTGACGTGCCCGATGCTCACGACGGTCGTCTGTTCTGTAAGCGATTCTTTTAGAACAAGGAGATCGACCAGGCCTTCAGAAGTGAAAGGGATTTTCGTGACAGTAAAGCCCAGCCCCTGAAGGAAAGCGGCTGCGGAATGCAGGGAAGAATGCTCGCCTCCTCCGATGATGATGTGTTTCCCTTTTTTTTGCCTGCTTAGTGCCAGGGTGACGAGGGCTAAATGGTTCCCTTCCGTCCCTCCGGAAGTAAAGTGGATCCCTTTGGAGGGGACGCCGAGCAGCCCAGCCAGTTTTTCTCTGCATCTTGAAAGGAGCTGCTCTGCTTTCCCTCCGATATCGTGAAGAGAGCTGGGGTTGCCCCAGAATTCTTCACTAACGGTCCGAAATACGTCTAAACTCTCTGCATCTACAGGAGTTGTAGCGGCATAATCAAAATAGTTCATCATGTAACCTGCCTTTAATGGGAATTGTCTGAATATATGAGTCTTGTAAAAAACTCTTGTCATTAGTTTAAATATGTGTAAATATATGTGTCAAGACACCTGTAAATAATCAGGAGGGTTTTTGATGGAAAAAGCCGATATAATCATCGTAGGAAGTGGCATTGCCGCTTTGCAATTGGCACGGAGACTTCAAGATCATTATTATGTGATGATTATCACAAAGGGTGAAATCGAAAGCGGTAACTCGTATCTCGCTCAAGGCGGGATTGCGGCACCTGTAGGACAGAAGGATTCTGTCCATGCCCACATAAAGGATACATTGGAAGCAGGATGCTATCACCAGCCTGAAGACAGTGTGAAAGAGCTTATAACAGATGGAAAGAGGATCGTGGAATCCCTGGTGTATGAAGGGGTACCTTTCGATCGGAAAGAGGATGGAAGCCTTTCTCTTGGAATGGAAGGGGCCCATAGTGAACATCGAATCCTTCATAGCGGGGGGGATCAGACGGGGAAATATATAATGAACCATTTATTGAAATCCCTTTCACAGGAAAAGGTTCGATTTGTGGAACAGGAAATGGTGTACGAACTTGTCAAAAATGACAGGGGACACTGCTGCGGGGTGAAGACAAAGGATAAAGATGACGCCATCCGCCTTTACTATGCTCCTCATATTGTCCTTGCAACAGGGGGAATCGGTGGGTTATATCCGTCTACATCCAATCATCCGTCCGTGACGGGAGATGGCATGGCCCTTGCCTTTCTTGCAGGAGCAAGACTTTCCGATATGGAATTCATTCAGTTTCATCCGACGCTCCTTTGGTCGGAGGGGAAAACATGCGGTCTGATTTCAGAGGCGGTGAGAGGAGAGGGAGCCATACTCCTGAATGACGAGGGAAATAGGATCATGGAGGGCATCGATCCCCTCCTGGAACTCGCGCCTAGGCATATTGTGGCGGAGTGTATATACAAGGAACGACGGAAAGGAAGAAATGTGTATCTGGATATTAGTAGAATAGAAGACTTTCAAAGGAAGTTCCCTTCTATTACCGCCTTATGTATAAAACATCACATTCCAATCGGGGAAGGGAGAATCCCTGTTTCCCCTGGTTGTCATTTTATGATGGGCGGGATCGTCACGGATCGGGCAGGGAGGACCAATATTCCAGGACTTTATGCCATCGGGGAAGTGGCATGCAGCGGCATCCACGGAGCAAATCGTTTGGCGAGTAATTCCCTGCTGGAAGGATTGGTGTACGGGGAGCGGCTCGGTGAATATTTGAAGGGGAGTGGAGCCTTATCCTCCGCACATGAGCATTCCCCATTGGACCGGATTGAGGAAGGGGACCCATTATCGATTCCTTTTCATGCACACGAATTAAAAGAAGGAATGATGAATCACGTCGGAATCATTCGGATGGAGGAAGGCTTATCCGCTCATTTGAAGTGGTTAAAAGAACAGCCCCTTACCTTCTGTGAGCATATTGATTTTAATTCACGTGAAGAAATTCACTTGTATTTCATGTGGATCGTAAGCGTGCTTATTACAGAGTCTGCACTATTAAGGACTGAAAGCAGGGGTGGCCACATCCGGGCAGATTTCCCTAAGGAAGATAATGCAGGATGGTTGAAACGGAAAATGGTTCTACAAAAAAATGAAGGGCGCTTGAGGGTGGACGATCATGAACAAAATGAAACTAAAATCTATGCTTGAAACGTTTTACCAGGAAGATCTGGGTGATGGTGATCTATCGTCTGAATTCTTGTTCAGTAAAAGCGATGAAGGCTCCTTTTCACTATTTATGAAAGAACAGGGTGTTTTTTGTGGAAGGGATGTGATTGAAATCGGCTTTTCTCTTATGGATCCCAAAGTGGATGTCCAGGTATTTGCTGCCGATGGTGATTGGGTGGAAGCGGGACAATCAATTGCTGAGGTCCGTGGTCCGATGGGGGATCTCCTCCAAGGGGAAAGGGTGGTCCTCAATCTGATCCAGCGAATGAGCGGTATTGCAACGGCAACGTACCGTGCGGTTGAAGAGGTGAAAGGCACCGGGGTCCGGCTGTGTGATACGCGGAAAACAACGCCAGGTCTCCGGATGCTTGAGAAGTACGCTGTAAGGACCGGGGGCGGGTTCAACCACAGAAATGGTCTTTATGATGCGGTCATGTTAAAGGATAATCACATTTCATTCGCCGGGTCGATCACCGAGGCTGTCAAGCAGGTGAAAAAGCGAATCGGTCATATGGTGAAAGTGGAAGTCGAAATTGAAACGAAGGAACAATTATTGGAGGCGATTGATGCAGGGGCAGATGTCATCATGTTCGATAACTGTACTCCGTCGACGATTAAGGAGTGGATACATCTTGTGCCTCCTCATATCGTGACGGAAGCATCGGGCGGCATCACCAGGGAGAGCCTTCATGCCTATGCGGGGTCAGGGGTTCATTATATCTCCCTCGGGTACTTGACCCATTCTGTGAAATCACTTGATATCAGTGCAAGAGTACGAATAGGAAAAGGGGTATGAACATGGGATTACTCGAAGAATTAACGAAAGAAACGAACGTCCTGCCTGAATCACTCACCAGCCTCTCGACGGAAGAGATGGAAAATAGAGTGAGGGAAATCAAGCGGCAGTTGGGAAAGAAGCTTTTCATTCCCGGGCATCATTATCAAAAAGACGAAGTGATCCAATTTGCCGACGCCGTTGGTGACTCCCTGCAGCTTGCCCAACTGTCGGCTGAGAATAAAGAAGCGGAGTTCATTGTGTTTTGCGGGGTCCATTTCATGGCTGAAACGGCAGATATCCTGACGGAGGATCATCAAGTGGTCATCTTGCCGGATATGAGGGCCGGATGTTCCATGGCGGATATGGCAGATATTTATCAGACCGAAAAGGCGTGGGGGAAGCTCATGGAGATGTTCGGTGACAGTATCATCCCCCTTACGTATGTGAATTCGACTGCAGCCATCAAAAGCTTTGTCGGAAAGAATGGGGGAGCCACGGTTACATCTTCCAATGCCCACAAAATGGTTGAATGGGCATTGGGAGAGAAACAGCGTATCCTGTTCTTGCCTGATCAGCATTTAGGACGCAATACGGCGGCTGATCTTGGTGTTTCCTTAAGTGAGATGGCCGTCTGGGATCCCATTCAAAACGAGCTTATCTATGATGGCGACATGGAAGAAGTGAAAGTGATCCTATGGAAGGGTCATTGCTCGGTGCATGAAAATTTCACTGTGAAAAATATCGAGGATATCCGTGAAAATCATCCTGATATGAAAATCATCGTTCATCCTGAATGCCGCCGGGAAGTAGTGGAGAATTCCGATTTGAATGGCAGTACAAAATATATTATAGAAACGATTGAAGGATCACCTTCCGGATCTGCCTTTGCCATCGGGACTGAGATGAATCTTGTGAAACGGCTGATCAAAGAGCATCCGGATAAACGGATCGTTTCCCTGAATCCATATATGTGCCCCTGCTTGACGATGAACCGGATCGATTTACCACATCTCCTTTGGTCGTTGGAAAAAATAATGGAACAAAATCCCGAAAATATCATCAAGGTGGATCGAGATGTTTCGAAGAATGCACTCTTTGCTTTAGACCGCATGTTGACACGTGCTTGATGCAAGCGATTATAAAAATGAACAAGCTGAAATATACCGTCCCTATCCAGGATACGGTATATTTTTTTTTCATATCTCATAAGTTTTTATGTAGATGATTAGCAATTTGCCTATCTTGTCATAGGATATATAGACTTATGCCTGAGGAGGGAAAAAGAGTGAAAATCCATATCGTTCAAAAAGGGGATACTCTTTGGAAGATCGCCAAGAAGTATGGCGTGAATTTCGAAGAATTAAAACAGATGAATGCCCAACTTTCAAATCCCGATATGATCATGCCCGGCATGAAGATAAAAGTGCCGACTACAGGCGGAACCGTAAAGAAAGAGACACAAATCAAATACGGATCCAAAGAGATGCCGATGAAGGAGATGCCTAAAGCAGAGCATCCATTCAAAGAGCAGAAGCCTATGGCCATGCCGGTCGAAGAACCAAAGAAAGAAATGCCGAAAGAAGTACAAAAGCCTTTTGCACCAAAAATGCCGAAACCAGTCGTACCGGAAATCGATATTAACAACTATTACATGATGAATATGGCAAACATGCAAGTACAGCAGCCGAAGCAACAGGCTAAACCAATGCCAAAACCTAAATCACCGCCTAAACCTACCAACGTACTCCCTAAAGCAAAAGAACAGCCAAAGCCGATGCCAAAACCAAAGCAGGAAGCCGTAAAAGGTGTTCAAGAAGAGGAAAGCTTACAAATGCCATCACAACCACAAGGAGGGAACACCCAGCCTATGTATTATAACCCGAATAATTGCGTACCTGTCTCCCCGGTCATGCCAGGATCAGGTTTCTGTCCGCCACATGGAATGCATCCAGGAGCAGGATATGGAATGCCAATGGGCCAAGGGATGCCAATGGGCCAAGGGATGCCTATGGGACCTGGCAGTCAGGTTCAAGGTGCTCAATCGATGCCAGGAATGCAGAACATGCCGATGATGCCGCAAATGGGATATGACGAAGAGTCGTCCTCTGTTATGCCGTATATGCCACAGGGACAAATGCCGATGCAGCAGCCAATGCAGATGCCGATGCATATGCAGCAACCGATGCAAATGCCGATGCAGCAGCCGATGGGTCAGCCGTCTGGAGTAATGGGTGCATCAGAAGAGAACTACCCTTCTGTTCAAATGCCGCAGCAACAGGCTCCATACATGCCGTATCCACAGAACTGCTATCCTGTCTCCCCAGTCATGCCGGGACCTGGATTCCAAGGCGGCATGCCGGGCGGGTATCCGATGGGACCTGGAGGCCAGGTACAGGGAATGATGTCTGAGGAGTCGCCTTCCATGGGCGGATATCAAATGCCGATGGGCCAACCGTCCAATGTGATGGGAGCACAGTATCAAACGCCTATGGGTCAGCCATCCAATGTGATGGGAGCAAGTGACCAGGGGGATTGCGGATGTGGTGGACCTCAATATGGTCAAATGATGCATCAACCGATGATGCCGCAGCAAATGCCTCAAGGAATGCAACAGCCATACGGCTACGGTCCGGGAATGATGGGGCAGGGAATGCCTGGTCAAGGAATGCCGATGGGACCTCAAGGTCAGGGAATGGGAATGGGCCCTCAGGGGATGCCAATGGGACCTCAAGGCCAGGGTATGCAAATGGGATCACCGGGAATGTTTGGTCCAAGAGCATTCAGCATGCCGAATTTCAATGACGATGATTTTGAGGGATAAGATGCATGCACGAGGGGACGATTATTCACATCGTCTCCTTTCTTTTTTGCAATATAAATTAAAGGATCCCGGGGCATCACTGAAAACGATTAAAGAAGGAAAATGGATGCTGAAAAGCCATGGGAGTAAATGGTTCGTCAAGCGATTTCCCAATCAATTGAAGTTCCTCCTACAGGAACGGCTGATTTCAACCCTTTTAAGGGAAAAGTTCTATCATGTCCTGCCGTTTCATCCCATTCATGAACGGGAGCTTTTATTATTTGAAGGATTCCCCATCGGTATTACGATGTGGCTGGACACGTCAAAGGCCATTCATTACGACCAGGCGGTTGACAGGGATGATGCACTGCACGTATTGAAAAAGTTTCATGCCGTTTCAAAGACCATCCATGGTTCATGGACAGAAGAGATTCCTCACTATCACTGGCTGAAGAAATGGAAAAAACGGCTGATGCAGTTTCAATATAATCTCCCCTATTTGCAGGCATTCATTCAGCCATATTACTTATATACGTATTTAGAGTGGGGGAAATGGGCACTCAAAGAATTGAAAACGGTCGGCATCCATGAACATGGGGACTGCATCACCCATGGAGATGTGGCGCATCATAATTTCTTAAGGGGAAAGAACGGGGTTGTCTATTTGATCGACTTTGATCTTATGTCACTCTCCACGGAAATAACGGACGACCTGCAATACTGCAATCGGATCTTGCCTTATTTAAATTGGTCCCTCAGTGATATCAAAGAAATGGAACACTTCCATACTTATCGCGATCTTCTTATCTTTCACATCGGATTGATGTATCCATCCGATGTATTCAGGGAGTGGAACCGATTCATCAGGGAAGATCAATCGTACAAACAGCGTGTATGGGGTTATTTAACGAACTTGACGATCCAGCAATTCTCCCAGCGGATGCAATTTAATCAAGAACTGCATGGAGAAGTAAAAAGGATCAATACCCAATTGTAGGGGATGTCTCCAAACATTGACCCGAATGAAAGAGAATCTCCTTTCACAACCTAATGGTGAGCAGAAAGAATGCTCAAGTATTGGGTTGAAGGGGGAAACGTAACTTGAATAAACGATTATTCATGGTACCATTAACAGCCGTCATGACCCTGGGTCTTGCTGCTTGTAACAGTGGAGAAGAAAAAGCCCAAGACCGTTATTCAGACTCCTACGAGCCACTCGGCTTCTACTCCAACGAGGGACATGGCGGGGACAACCGAGACGAGAGGGACGGACCTCTGACTGAAATGTATGATCACTCTGCCGGAAAAGAAGGGCAGGATATCCGTCAAAAGAAACGCCAGTTCCTTCAGGTGAGGGATGAGAATGGAAACCCTAAGAACCCATCCCGGCCGCTTGCCGATTATGACAAGAACTTCTTGGCAAGGGACGCCCGTGCAAGCCATGGGGATGCGAATTATCACGGTCACCTTGATGATAATACCCGATCTGCAAGAAGATCCTATTATACAGCTTACGAAGGGGATCTGGCCGAGAAGATAGGCGATGTGACGGGGAAGGTGGAGAACGTCAGTGACGTTCGTGCCGTCGCCTATGGTTCAGACGTCCTCATAGCCATTGAGCTTGATGACCATAGTAAGATCGAGGAAACGAAAGCACGGGTAAAAGAAGCCGTGCAGCCTTATCTGAACGGGAGAACGGTTTCAGTGGTGACGGATGAAGGAACCTTCAGCCGGGTAAGAAACATCGACAATGATTTACGCGACGGCGGCCCGAGGGACGCTCTCAACTTCGACATGCATGATATGTTCCGGTCGGTAAAGGACCGCATCAACCGATAAACAAGGATGGACTACTTAAAGAGTGAGAACTCTTGGGTAGTCTTTTTTTTGCGGGTGAGGTCCGTCCCTAAAAAGTTTGGGGCAGGTTGGATATTCTTAACAGGCTTTGGTAAGACTAGTGGATAGAGCGTTACATAAATCAAGTTCGAGGTGATCACGATGACGATGAAGGTTCGAATCGTGTTTATGGTATTGTTGTTAGTCGGTGCGTTTTATTTCACGTTTTTTTATACAGAGGAAAAACAGGCTGCAGACGGCAGTTCCCTGGAGATGCTGAACGAAACCCCTGCTGAGGTTGCGTCTGCCCATACGGTCACGGTTATATTGGAACGCGTGTATCTGGACGGGGAAGTGAGCGAGGAAATCGTGCAGGAAACGATTTGGAGCATGGAAGACTTCTGGGCTGCGTATGATGACTGGCAGCTTATGGATATGACGGAAGAACAGATCGTATTCCAGAAGAAGATGGATGATATTTCGCCTCTTCTCAAGACCAATGGCTACTTCGGTATATCGGATAAGGGAGTACTGTCCATCTTTAACGGGAGACCCGGACAGGCGGAAATCATTCAATCCTTTTTCCAGATCGATGTAGGGAAGCTTGAAAGTAAGCGTCACGATGACCTCGTCAAAGGCATCCCCATTAAGTCGAAACAGGAGTATGAAGAGGTACTCGAACAATACAAACCCTATTCTGTTCCTAAATAACAGCAAAGAACCAGTGCATATGCCACTGGTTTTTTATTTTACGGTTCCCTCTGCCAAATCCCCGCATTCTTTGATAAAATAAGAACAGGTGTTTCTCTTCCATCTCCCTTTCCCATCCCATCAAATAGTGATATGATACAATAGATTTTATATGTCTTTTTGATCAGGAATGTGAGACGGAAGAATAAATAGGAAGTTGTACCAATGGGGAGAGAATGAAATGTATGAATATATAAAAGGGACGGTCAGTCAAGTGGGTCCCGAGTATGTTGTGGTGGAGAATAATGGGATCGGGTATCAGTTGTATACGGCGAATCCATTTGTGTATTCAAAATATCAAAATCAAGAGATTCAGATTTTTACATATCAGCATGTAAGGGAAGATCTTATCGCCCTTTACGGGTTTCTTGCCATCGAAGAGAAGCTCCTCTTTATGAAACTATTAAATGTATCGGGGATCGGGCCAAAGGGAGCCCTGGCGATTTTGGCTTCAGGTGCCCCGCAGCAGGTGATCACGGCGATCGAGGAAGAGAATGAAAGTTTCCTGACGAAGTTCCCTGGTGTAGGGAAGAAGACGGCACGTCAGATGATCCTCGATTTAAAAGGGAAGCTGCAGGATGTTGTGCCTGATTATTTCCCAAGCCTGTTCTCAGATCATGAGGAGGCGGAAGTATCCCATGGAAAGGACGAGGCATTCGATGAAGCCATCCTTGCCCTTAAAGCCCTGGGCTACTCTGAACGCGAAATCAAGAAAATCACCCCTAAATTGAAAGGGGAAGGGCATTCGTCAGATGAAATCATCAGGAAAGCCCTTCAACTTCTCTTGAAATAAGGACTGCTATGAAAGGAGGAAGTCTAAATGGAAGACAGAATCGTATCAGGAGAATCGGAATTAAATGAAGATTCCTTTGAATATTCCTTGCGTCCTCAGACAATAAAACAATATATTGGGCAAGATAAGGTCAAGCATAATCTTGAGGTTTTCATCGAAGCGGCAAAGATGCGACAGGAGACCCTGGACCATGTCCTTCTATACGGGCCGCCGGGATTAGGGAAAACGACCCTGGCCGCCGTCATTGCCAATGAGATGGGTGTGAACCTGCGCACGACCTCGGGACCGGCAATCGAAAGACCGGGAGACCTGGCCGCCGTCCTTACGGCACTCGAGCCGGGTGATGTGTTGTTCATCGATGAAATCCACCGGCTGCCCCGGGCCATCGAAGAGGTCCTTTATCCTGCAATGGAAGATTTCTGTTTGGATATCGTGATCGGGAATGGTCCAAGTGCACGGTCTGTCCGTTTGGATCTTCCGCCTTTTACACTGGTGGGGGCGACGACCCGCGCCGGTGCCTTATCGGCTCCCCTTCGAGATCGATTTGGTGTTTTATGCCGGTTGGAATATTATAATGAAGAACAGTTGAATGAAATTGTTCAGCGGACAGCGGCGATTTTGAACACAAAGATCGAAGCGACGGCTTCTGAAGAATTGGCGCGGAGATCAAGAGGGACTCCGCGTATCGCCAATCGGCTGCTCAGGAGGGTAAGGGATTTCGCCCAGGTGAAGGGGAATGGGGATATCACCACCACCCTGTCACGGGAAGCCCTTGAACTTCTCCAGGTCGATAAACTCGGTCTCGATCATATTGACCATAAGCTTCTTAAAGGAATCATCGAGCGCTTCAGGGGAGGACCCGTTGGACTTGATACGATCGCCGCAAGCATCGGCGAGGAGTCCCATACGATTGAAGATGTGTACGAACCGTACCTTTTGCAGATTGGATTCATCCAGCGTACGCCGAGAGGGAGGATTGTCACTCATCTTGTGTATGATCATTTCCAATTGGAGGTGCCGGATAATTGACAGGGCTGCCTAAATTAGTCATGATCATCGGCGCGATCATCCTAGCGATCGGCTTCCTTATGCAATTCATCAAAATAGGGAAGCTTCCGGGTGACATCATCATCAAAAAAGAAAATGCGACATTTTATTTTCCACTTATGACTTCTATTCTGATAAGTGTTATACTTTCCGTTGTCTTTTATTTCATCGGGAGATTCAAATAGGATTCATGAGTGAGATTTACATAAGCCAGGTGACGAACTGTGAAAGTAGAAGATTTTGATTTTCATTTACCAGAAGAATTGATTGCCCAGACTCCTCTTGAGAATCGTTCCGAGAGCAGACTGATGGTATTGGATAAAGAAGATGGTTCCATGGAGCATATCCGTTTTAAACAGATCACCGAGTACCTCCAGGAAGGGGATTGTCTCGTCCTGAATGATACAAGGGTTCTGCCGGCACGTCTTTTTGGGCAAAAAGAAGATACAGGTGCCAATATTGAAGTGCTCCTTTTGAAACAGGAGGATGGTGACAAGTGGGAGACCCTTGTGAAGCCGGCAAAACGGATCCGTGTCGGAACGGAGATCGTTTTCGGTGATGGCAAATTAAGGGCAACCTGTGTGGACTTGAAGGATCACGGTGGAAGGATCCTTGAATTCCGATATGAGGGGATCTTTTACGAAGTATTGGATGAGTTGGGTGAAATGCCGCTGCCGCCGTACATTCGTGAACGATTGGAAGAACAGGATCGCTACCAGACGGTGTTTGCAAGGGAACGGGGCTCAGCGGCCGCGCCGACTGCAGGTCTCCACTTTACGGAAGAACTGTTGGAAGAGCTGAAAGAAAAAGGTGTACACATTGCTTTCATCACCCTCCATGTGGGACTCGGAACATTCAGGCCGGTTTCCGTCGAGACCATTGAAGACCATGATATGCATGCCGAATTCTATCAGGTATCGGAAGGGACTGCCCGCCTCTTGAATGAGGTAAGGGCAAATGGGGGCAAGATCATAACGGTGGGAACTACCTCCACCCGCACACTTGAAACCATTGCATCCAAGCATGGGACGTTTGTTGAAGAAAATGGATGGACGAATATCTTCATTTATCCAGGCTATGAGTTTAAAGGGATTGATGGGCTGATCACGAACTTCCACTTACCGAAGTCGACGCTGATCATGCTGGTCAGCGCCTTTGCGGGGCAGGACAACGTGATGCATGCCTATGAAACCGCCGTTAAAGAGAAGTACCGCTTCTTCAGCTTTGGAGATGCGATGTTGATTAAATGATGACCGATTGTAAAACCCAATGGAAATTGGAAGGAGAATTCCCAAGTTGACAGCAATAACATATGAACACATTAAAACATGTAAACAAACCGGTGCCAGACTGGGCCGCGTCCATACGCCACACGGTTCATTCGAAACGCCTGCCTTCATGCCGGTGGGCACCATGGCAACTGTAAAAACGATGTCCCCGGAGGATCTGAAATCCATGGAATCCGGAATCATCCTGAGTAATACGTATCATCTATGGTTACGTCCAGGTCATGAGATCATAAGGGAAGCTGGCGGCCTTCATAAATTCATGAACTGGGATCGCGCCATCCTGACCGATTCAGGCGGCTTCCAAGTGTTCAGCTTGAGTAAGCTTCGCCAAATTGAAGAAGAAGGAGTCCATTTCCGTCATCACTTGAACGGGGATAAACTTTTCCTCAGCCCCGAGAAAGCGATGGAGATACAGAATGCATTGGGCTCTGATATCATGATGGCCTTCGATGAATGTCCACCGTATCCTGCGGAATATGAGTATATGAAGAGTTCAGTCGAACGTACCACGCGTTGGGCAGAGCGATGCCTGGAAGCTCATCAGCGGCCGCATGATCAAGGATTATTCGGCATCGTCCAAGGTGGGGAATACGAAGAACTTCGTAAGCAAAGTGCCCGTGACCTGGTATCCATGGATTTCCCTGGATACGCCGTCGGGGGACTTTCTGTCGGGGAGCCTAAGGACGTCATGAATCGCGTGCTTGATTTCACAACGCCACATCTTCCAACGGATAAGCCCCGTTACCTGATGGGTGTCGGATCTCCGGATTCACTGATCGATGGTTCGATTCGCGGCATCGATATGTTCGATTGTGTCCTTCCGACCCGTATCGCCCGTAACGGAACGCTTATGACAAGTGAAGGCCGTCTGGTCGTGAAAAACGCAAAATACGCAAGGGATTTCAGACCGATCGATGAGAATTGCGACTGCTATACGTGTAAAAATTATAGCCGTGCCTATATCCGTCACCTGATCAAATGTGACGAAACGTTCGGAATTCGCCTTACGACTTATCATAATCTTCATTTTCTGTTAAAATTGATGGAGCAAGTCAGACAAGCGATTCGTGAAGATCGTCTAGGAGACTTTAGGGAAGAATTTTTCGAGCAGTACGGCTTCAACCGTCCTGATGCGAAAAACTTCTAAAAAAGCATGCTATAAATAAATCATTGAAAGGAGGGGAAAAAGAATGGGAGGAAGTTTAGGAACAATACTACCTTTGATATTAATGTTCGTTCTGTTTTACTTTTTACTGATCCGTCCTCAGCAAAAGCGTCAAAAAGCAGTCTCAAAAATGCAAAATGAGCTTGCGAAGGGTGATAGAATCATCACGATTGGCGGTTTACATGGATCAATCGATGCTATCGAAGAAGGTAAAGTAGTCATCCTGTGTGGTGACGGCAGCCGTCTTACATATGATCGTAATGCGATCAGGGAAGTCATCAGAGCCGAGCAGGTATAATAAAAAAGGGTTTCTCTCCATGTGCCGAGGCACGTGGAAGAGGGACCCTTTTTTAGTATGGAGATGGCCTAACTCTCCCTCGGACCGCCACTCATGTTGACACCAAGGATTCCCCCCATCATGGCGGTCAGGATATAGCAGCCGTGATAGATGAGCTGTTCCATTGAAAACAGGCTGTCGTATCCAAGGTATTGAAATAAGAAAATGACGAGGGTGTAAATGAGTCCTGTCGAACCACCAAGCACCCAGCCTTTTGTCTTTCCTTTTCCACCAGACATAAATCCTCCAACAAACAAAGAAAGAAATGAAACGATTGTGACAAACAGCGTGATGGAGCTTTCAGTAAGATCGGTAAACCGGAGCAGCAATGAGAATAATAAGCTTGCGGCAATCGCTATGACAAATATGGTGGTCGTTCCGTAAAGGACGGCACCACCCATTTTTTTCGCTTCGATGACGGCCCTCTCCCTTCTAAATCGATAATTTTATTCCGTATTAGTACAAGCATATTCACCGCAATAGTAAAAAAGACTAGAAATTTTATGTGGTCAAGCCTCATAGACTAGTATGAAACTTCCTGGAAATGGAGGGGCTGTGACCATGTCTCCGATGATGGTATTGATTGTGTTCGTTTCGGTTTACATCCTATTGATGTCAGAGAAATGGAATCGCGTCCTGGCCGCCATGGCCGGTGGGGTCGCCATGCTCCTGATCGGGGCTTTTCCCATCGAGAAGGCGCTATTTACGTATATCGACTGGAAAACCATCACGCTTCTGTTTTCCATGATGCTGATTGTCACCATCACAAGCAAAACCGGAATATTTGAGTTTATCGCCATCCGGATCGCTCAATGGGTGAACGGGAACGGGCTCGCGCTCCTGGTCCTATTTTCATCCCTGGCGGCGGTGGGCTCCGCGTTTTTAGCTAACGTCACGATTGCTATGCTGCTTGTTCCGATCTTGTTCAAATTAACCAGGCTCCTTGAACTTCCGCCCATCCCCTACTTGATCATGACGATTCTGGCATGTAATATCGGCGGGACGGCAACCCTTATAGGTGACCCTCCCAACATGATGATCGGCCAGGCAGTAAAGCACTTTACATTCAATAGCTTCCTTGAAAATCTTTTACCGGTTGTTCTCATGGTTTACGCCGTGACGCTTTTGATCATGTGTGTGGTATACAAGGAAGTGCTCCACGTGAAAGAAGACAGGAAACTGCTTCTGAAAGGGATCAAGCCCGAGGAATATTTAAAGAGGGACAGCGGCCTCTTTCAGTCTTTGTTTGTACTTGCCCTCGTATTGGTGGGCTTTTCCGTGTATCCGGTGTTCCATCTTGATGTGACGACGGTATCCCTTGCCGGTGCAGTTCTCCTTATGCTGCTCCTTGAGAAAATTCATCCTCCGGAAAAGATTTTGCGAGAGGTGGAATGGGGGACACTCTTTTTCTTTATGGGCCTATTCCTCCTGGTCGGAGGGATTGAAGAGGCGGGATTCATAGATGAAATCGCACGTGAAATACTGCGGGCGACGGATGGGGATATGAAGAAGACGGCCTTTGTGATCCTGTGGGGAACAGGTTTATTGTCAGCTGTAGTCGATAATATTCCGTTTGTGGCAGCCATGATTCCGGTCATTCAGGAATTCGGTGAATTCGGGATGGTCAATATGGACCCCTTATGGTGGTCATTGGCCCTGGGTGCATGCCTTGGTGGGAATGGTACACTTCTCGGCTCTTCTTCCAATCTGGTCATTGCCGGACTCGCGTCAAAGGAAAATGTACATATCAAATTTCACCAGTACTTACTGATTGGTGTTCCCGTCACCGTCATTTCCCTTGCTGTATCCACCATATACGTATACTTTAAATACATCCGGCCATTCATGGGTGGATAAAAATTCCTCCGATTTATTTTCTCCTTCTGTCGATACTACATAATGACATGTGTATGGGAGGGAAAAGTAGTGGAGGAATATTTTATCATCATTTTACGCACTCTTTTTCTTTACGTAATGATCATTTTCATTTTTAGAATCATGGGGAAAAGGGAAATCGGGGAACTGAGCATCCTGGATCTGGTCGTATTCATGATGATTGCCGAGATGGCGGTCATGGCCATCGAAGAACCGGAGGATCCCATCATTCATACAGTGCTGCCCATGGGGATCATCGTCCTCGTCCAAATCCTGTTTGCATGGTTTTCCCTCAGATCTAAGTCGTTCAGGGAATTATTGGACGGAAAACCCACCGTCATTATCCATAACGGAAAAATCGACGACCAAGCCATGAAGAAACAGCGCTACAATTATGATGATCTGCTCCTTCAATTAAGGGAAAAGGATATTTTCAATCTGGCAGATGTCGAATTTGCGATATTAGAGCCATCGGGAAAACTATCGGTACTGCAGAAAGACAAAAAGACTCCGCATTCCCTGACACTGCCCCTGATCCTCGATGGACAGGTCCAAACCACCCATCTCGATATGATCGGAAAAACGTCCTTCTGGCTACGGAAAGAACTGAGAGAACGCGGATTCAAAAACGTACAGGAAATCTCCTTCTGCAGCTTCCAAAACGGACAATTTTACATTGATGAAAAAAACAAATAATCTTTGAGAAATGATCTGATTATGAATGGTGGACCGTTCCTTTCCGCTGCAGGCACAAGACTCGCGCGGGGAGGAAGTTGAGCCTCCTCGGGCTTCAAGTGGTGTCCTACCCTTGTCCAGCTCCGGCGGCTAGCCCCTCGAGGTCATAAGCTAAATGGTCCAAGAACGCAAAAAACGCCTTCCCGGCCCATTTAGCTTATGCTTGTCGGGGCTGAGCAATCCGCCTCCGCTTTTCGCTATTTCCCACAGGAGTCAAATGCCTTCCGCTTCATTCCACTCTTTGCTATTACAAGCGTCATTCCTAAAAGCTTTGTACTTGAGTTTTCACTCTACAAAAAGTGAAGTTTTTAGCGATATTTTATTTTTTGGTGATTTGAAAAATCTTTTTGAATATTAATCAGGTTGTTTGCTAACCTTCTAGTTCTTATTTAATTTCTGTGTAAGGATACATGCTCCGTAAGTTGATTGGAGCGGAAGGATGCTCGACTCCTGCGGGAATTGCTGGACAGGTGAGACCCCGGAGGCGTAGCCGAGGAGGCTCACCGCCAGCCCCGCGGAAAGCGAGCATCCTGGAGTGGAAATCAACTTTCTGCTTACTTTTGAAAAATGAAGCAATACCGATTACGAAAGTGACTCCAATAAAAAAACTCCTCAACAAAATGTTAAGGAGTTTTTTTATTTGGGGAGACTATGGAGTGATGAATCGCCGGATGAATGGGATCCTGGCAAGGTCGTTTTTCACGATGAGCTTAAGGGTGATGGAGAGCACGGTATAAAGGGCCGTACAAGTAATGACCCCGAATAGCAATCTGAATACGGTGGACTGACCATCAAATAAGTAAAGATAAGAAAAGTGACCCCATACTCCGGTAACCAACAGAACTAACACCGTCTTTACATAATCCCGGGCATAAATCGTCATCGGAATATATTTCAGGATGGTCATGAAATGAAGCAGGGTCACGAGCAGGAACCCGGTGACGATCCCGAGAGCCGCCCCGTTGATGCCAAAAGCCGGCTGTGAAGCGAGGACAAAGATGACGCCGGTCTTCACCACGGCCCCGATCAGGCTGTTGATCATGGCGGCCCTTGCCAGGTTCAATGCCTGGAGCACAGCCTGCAATGGCCCTTGATAGTAATAAAATAAAAAGAAAGGGGCCATGATCATCAAGAAGCCTGCCCCGTTTTCATTCCCATACATGACCTGCATGAGGGGCTTTGCATACACGTAGAGGATGACGACGGATATCCCCCCCGTGATCAAACAGAACCTGAGGGCCTGCTGAAGCCGGTGTTCAATTAAGGTGAAATTTTTTTGAGAGTTGGCTTCACTGATGGCGGGGACAAGAGATTGCGATAGTGAAAGGGTAACGAATGATGGAAGAAACAGAAGGGGAAGGGCATATCCCGTCAAGGAACCATACTGTTTCGTCGCCATCCCTGCTGCCACTCCGGCGAGGCCAAGGCTGTTCGCTACCACGATCGGTTCAAAAAACCAGGCGATCGACCCGATCATCCTGCTGCCTGTCGCCGGCAGGGCCACACTCATGAGTTCGTTGAACGTTTCCCTGCCATTTCGGATCGATTTAAAGAAATTGCGACGGATCTTAAACTTCTTCTTTACTTTAAAGCTTGCAAATAAATACAGAAGGGAAGCGAGTTCCCCAAGGACCGACGCCACCATGGCAGCGGCAGCTGCGTATTCAATCCCATAAGGAAGGAAGGTTTTGGTCAATACGGCAATCAGGGTAATCCGGACCACCTGCTCGATGACTTGTGAATAGGCGGAAGGTTTCATATTCTGTCTTCCCTGGAAATAGCCGCGGATGACCGACGAGATCGCTACGATCGGAATGATCGGGGCAATGGCCACCAATGGATAGTAGATCCGGTCATCCGTAAATAAGACGTCTGTTAAATAAGGGGCGAGCAGGATGAGGGCAGGGGTGAAGATGAGGGATAGCCCCATGGTGATGGAAAGAGAGACGACCAATATTTTTTTTACTTTCCGGATATCTCCCTTTGATTCTGCTTCGGCAACATTTTTTGAGATGGCTACAGGGAGCCCCAGTTGAGTGACGGTGATGACGAGTATGAGGGTAGGGAAAGCCATCATAAATAGGCCGACGCCTTCTTCCCCGATGAATCTGGCGACGACGATGCGGTTCACAAACCCTAATATTCTAGTTATAAAGGCGGCCATCATTAAGATCATGGTGCCTTTCAGAAATTTTGACATAAAATTCCCTGCCTTCTCAAAATTGGTATTATCGTTTACAATGATGTATATGCATAAGGGTGGACAAAGCATGACAAGTAGTGAACAATTCGGGCTGAATATAGCCCAAATGGGGTGGACGGGGAATGAAGAATAATCAGCATCCTTACGATCGTTTTTATGAATCATTAGTACCAGCGCTTGTAAGCAAAGTAGAAGAATTTGAAATTCTTGGATACGGAAAGGCAGACGCTGACCGCCTATGGTCCTACTTAACGAAGAAGAAATGGAAGAAGCCTGAAGTGGATGTAAAGTTCTTTCAGTTAGTGAGTGATGTGTTGACGGTCAAACCCGGTGAGTATATGAGCTTTGAAACGATCGAAGCATACAGGTCTCCCAATTGGTTTGCAGAAGTGAATGAAGATGAGCTGAACGAGCTTCTTCGCCCGAATAAGAATGGAAAATAGCCCGAAAAGAAATTGACACTCATTTCTTTCTCATAGATAATGAGAAAGGTGAAGTTTTCAGGAATTATATTACTTTTTGAAGCACATAGTTCGTATGGTTTTTTTAAAACGGCAAGGAGGATCTATACATAATGGTAAAGCGTGGCCGAATCATTGCCTTCTTTATACTTGTGGTATTACTTGCAGGTACTATGGGAGGCACAACGAAGAGTATTGTAGATAACATTAAACTGGGATTGGACCTGCAGGGCGGATTTGAAGTTCTTTATGAAGTTCAGCCGATCAAAAAAGGCCAGGAAATCACGAAAGAGACCGTTGCCAATACAGCCGATGCACTCGACAGGCGTATCAACGTATTGGGTGTCAGTGAACCGAATATCCAAATCGAAGACGGGAACCGCATCCGTGTTCAACTGGCTGGTGTCGAAGACCAGAACGAAGCAAGGGAAATCCTCTCCACTCAAGCCAATCTGACGTTCCGTGACGTGAACGATAAAGTCCGTCTGGACGGATCGGATCTTGAGTCGGGTTCTGCGAAACAAACGTTTGATGACAAGAATAATCCGATTGTTTCATTAAAATTGAAAGATCGCTCGAAATTTTATGAATTAACAAAGGAAATTTCCGCCATGGCTCCTCAGAATCAGCTCGTCATCTGGCTGGATTACGAGGAAGGAAAAGATTCATACAAAGCTGAAGTAGGAAAAGAGGATCCGAAATTCATCTCTGATCCGGCGGTAAGAAAGCCGATTAACTCCGATGAAGTCATCATCGAAGGAAACTTCACGGTTGAGCGTGCCCAGAATCTTGCGTCCCTCTTAAATGCCGGTGCACTTCCGGTCAAACTGGATGAGAAATATTCAACATCCGTCGGAGCCCAATTCGGTCAGCAGGCACTTGATAAGACAGTGACTGCGGGGATCATCGGGATTGCCATCATTTTCTTATTCATGATTGCGTACTACCGTTTCCCGGGACTGATCGCCACGATCACCCTTTCTGTTTATATTTACTTGATACTGTTGATTTTCGATCTCATGAACGGGGTCCTGACCCTGCCGGGGATCGCAGCCCTCATCCTTGGGGTGGGTATGGCCGTTGATGCGAATATCATCACCTATGAACGGATCAAAGAAGAAATGCGGGTCGGCAAGCCGATACGTTCTGCATTCCAGGCAGGGAATAAATCTTCTTTCCTGACGATCCTGGATGCCAACGTAACGACCATCCTTGCAGCGGCCGTCCTTTTCTTCTATGGGACAAGTTCGGTCAAAGGATTCGCAACGATGCTGATTGTCAGTATCCTGACAAGCTTCATTACGGCGGTATGGGGTTCACGACTGTTACTCGGCCTTTGGGTGAACAGCCGTATCTTCAATAAAAAGCCGGGCTGGTTCGGTGTCAAAAAATCCGAAATCAAGGACCTGGCTGAGAACTACGATACATTGGATCTCCCTACCCGTTTTGACCGCTTTGATTTCGCTGCGCAGCGAAAGAAATTCTTTACCCTGTCAGCGGTACTCATCACGGCAGGTATCATCATCCTGGCCATTTTCAGATTAAATCTCGGAATCGACTTTGTCAGCGGATCACGGATGGAGATCCTCGCTGATCAAAGCTTGAAGACGGAACAGGTTCAGGACGAACTGAAGGAGATTAAATTGCCTTCTGACGATGTCGTCATTTCAGGCGATCAAAATAATATTGCCGTCGTCCGCTATACGGATGACCTGAATAAGGACGATATCGCGAAGTTGAAAGATCACTTCAACAAGCTCTATGGTGCCGAGCCAAGTATCAGTACCGTTTCACCTGTAATCGGGAAAGAGCTTGCGCAGAACGCCATGATCGCAGTGGCCATCGCTTCTGTCGGAATCATCATTTATGTCACGTTCCGTTTCGAATGGAGAATGGCACTGGGTGCAATCCTTGCGCTCCTGCATGATGCATTCTTTATCATTGCATTCTTCAGCTTGACCAGGCTCGAGGTGGATATCACATTCATTGCAGCCGTCCTGACGATAGTCGGTTATTCAATCAATGATACGATCGTCACCTTTGACAGGCTAAGGGAGAATCTTCATAAGAAACGCCGTTTGAAGACGGATAAGGACATTGAAGAGGTAGTGAACCAGAGTATCAGACAAACGATGGGCCGTTCAGTCAATACCGTATTGACTGTCGTGTTCACGGTCATCGCACTCATGATCTTCGGAAGTGAGTCGATCCGTAACTTCTCCATCGCTTTATTGGTCGGGTTAATCTCAGGTACCTATTCTTCCGTATTCATCGCTTCCCAGGTATGGCTCGTGATGAAGAAGAAAGAACTGAAGAAAAAAGGAACCATCAAGACTGTAAAAGAAAAGAAAACGTGGTCGGATGAACCACAAGTATAATGACGATCAAAAGGTCCGGGAAGTATTTCTTCCCGGACCTGTCTTTTTGTTTTTTTACAGCATTGGGTTACACTAATAGGAGTGAAAAGGGAGGCGACTTGAATGAATCATGAGGATCGTTTTAAAAAAGCGGAATTCGCTGCCATGATCGGTGTGGTGGGCAATATTGTACTGGCGGTGATAAAGTGGGCGGCAGGCATCATGGGGAATAGCCGGGCGCTGATTGCCGATGCGGTTCACTCTGCATCGGATGTAGCAGGATCACTTGCCGTCTTTATCGGTTTACGTGCTGCCAAGCAGCCACCCGATCAGGATCATCCTTATGGTCACGGAAAGGCGGAGTCCATTGCGGCAATCATCGTGGCCGTCCTGTTGTTCCTTGTGGGGATCGAAATTGGGAAATCATCGATTGAATCCTTCTTTCACCCTCTCACCCCACCGACAGCGATTGCGATTTATGCCGTCATCTTCTCCATCATTGTGAAAGAAGCGATGTTTCAATACAAATATCGTTTGGGTAAAAGGTTAAAGAGTGATGCATTAATCGTGAATGCATACGAGCATCGTTCGGATGTATTCTCTTCCATCGCGGCACTGGTCGGGATCTCGGCTTCCATCCTTGGAGGGAAGTTCGATATCGGCTGGCTTGTTTATGCGGATCCTGTTGCAGGAATATTCGTTTCCCTGCTTGTCCTCAGGATGGCTTGGCATCTGGGGGCGGAATCCATACATACGACCCTTGATCACGTCATGCATGACGAGGATGTACTGCCTTTTCGGAAAATTGTGGAGACCGTCCCGGAAGTGAAGGAAATCAACGAGCTTCATGCAAGGGAACACGGACACTACGTGATCATCGATTTGAAAATCAGTGTCGATCCTTACATGACGGTAGAGGAAGGTCATCGTGTCGGGAAGAGAGTCAAGGAGAAGCTTCTGAAGGAATCCAATGTGAATGATGTATTCATTCATATCAATCCATTCAATCCTGCTTCTGAAGAAAGTGATGATCAAATAGACTTAACTTAAAGGGAGGGAAGTCTCATGAAGTTTCAATGGACATTATTATTGGGTATTTTCTTTGCGCTGGTGGTTTCAATATTTGCAGTCATCAACGTCGATCCGGTCACCGTCAATTATCTGTTCGGTGAATCCGACTGGCCTCTTATATTAGTTATTCTCGGATCTGTCCTGATGGGCGGTATCATCATCGGTTCCGTTGGGCTGTTCCGATTATTCGTCGTCCAGCGCAGGGTCAAATCCCTTGAAAAGGAAAATATGTTATTGAGGGAACAGACAGAGGGGATGCATAAAGAAAAGACTGAAGATATCCCGCTAAAAAAACGCGCTCCGGATTCGGTAGGGGAAGTGGGAGAATAAATGAGTCTGGTGGCTGTTGCCGCCGGACTTTTTTTATTTTGCCTGGGGAGTTTGATTGGTTTGGATAAATATGTAATTCGGCTGGATTCTGTTGGATTTCGGCCGGATTTTCAACCATAATGGCTGGATAATGGGGTAAATCCGCTGAATTATTCCCGATTCCGGCTGGTTTTTCACCAAAAGCGGCTGGATTCCCACCCAGGGACATCTTGAAACCACGTTCACTCATCATACATCCTCTTCACACACTTTCATTAAGATTGAAACAACCCCCTCACTTTTGTATAATGAGTAAGGCTGAGGGGTGAACGTATGTTAAACTCAAAAACACGTTGGATATTGACAGAAACAGATGAACATAAAATAGCAGAATTGGCAAATGAACTAAAAGTACCTTCGCTTGTAGCGAAATTATTGATAAATCGTGATTTGGATGATGTAGAAGAAGCCCGGAATTTTTTATTTGATTCTGGCGATTCATTTCACGATCCATTTTTATTTGAAGATATGAAAAAAGCAACGGAACGGATCCATAAGGCCATCCAAGACGGAGAGAGAATTCTTGTCTACGGTGACTATGATGCTGACGGGGTCAGCTCAACGTCTGTTATGATGACGGTCCTGAGAGATCTTGGCGCTGAAGTGGAATTTTATATCCCAAACCGTTTCAGCGAAGGATACGGCCCGAATGAAGGGGCGTTCCGCTGGGCTAAGGATGAGGAATTCTCGCTCATTATCACGGTCGATACAGGAATTTCTGCCGTGAACGAAGCTAAACTCGCGAAAGATCTCGGGATGGATCTGATTATTACAGACCACCATGAACCTGGACCCGAATTACCGGAAACCTATGCTCTACTCCATCCAAAAGTGGGTGAAGCAGCCTATCCGTTCGGTGAACTTGCCGGGGTAGGAGTGGCATTTAAATTGGCCCATGCCCTATACGGTGAATTGCCTACACATTTACTGGATCTTGCCGCGATTGGAACCATTGCGGATCTCGTTCCCTTGAGAGGGGAAAACCGCCTTCTGGCTAAACGGGGTCTTGCAGAGCTCCGGGGTTCAAACCGACTGGGGATCAAAGCTCTATGCAAAATCGCCAATGCGAAGCAGCATGAAATTACCGAAGAGACAGTCGGCTTCATGATCGCTCCACGGATCAATGCCGTCGGTCGTTTAGGTGATGCCGATCCTGCCGTTGACCTCATGCTTACAGAAGACGAAGAAGAGGCCAAGGCACTGGCAGAGGAAATTGACGGCTTGAATAAAGAAAGACAGGCGATCGTCGCCCAGATGACCGAGGAAGCCGTTGAGATGGTGGAGCGGGACTTCCCGCTTAAGGATAACCATGTACTCGTCATCGGAAAAGAAGGCTGGAATCCGGGAGTTGTCGGGATTGTGGCTTCCCGCCTTGTCGACAAATTTTACCGGCCGACCATCGTGCTGAGCTACGACTCTGAAAAAGGGACGGCGAAAGGGTCTGCGAGAAGCATCGTTGGTTTTGATCTATTTAAAAATCTATCAACCTGCCGGGATATCCTTCCCCACTTCGGAGGACATCCGATGGCTGCCGGAATGACGCTGCAATTAGACGATGTAGATCACTTGAGAAGCCGGTTGAATGAACTGGCCGGCACGGAACTGACATCCGAAGACTTCATCCCTGTCACACAACTCGATGCTCCTGTGACTGTGGACGAAATCACTGTTGAGTCGATTGAAAAGCTTCAGCTTTTGGCGCCTTTTGGAATGAAAAATCCAAAGCCTAAGTGGATCATCGATAATGTGAGCATCGAGCACTATAAAAAAATCGGCTCTGCACAAAATCATCTGAAGCTCGTTTTAGGGGACGAGGGTATTCAATTGGATGGTGTAGGCTTCGGGCTTGGTGAATTGGCTGACCACATGACACCTTTTTCCAATGCGTCCGTCATTGGTGAACTATCCATAAATGAGTGGAACAACCGCAAGAAGCCCCAGGTGTTTTTACATGATGTGAAAATCGATCATTGGCAATTATTCGATGTGCGGGGAATCAAGCAGGTCCATAAATGGAACGGACTCATCCCAGAAGAAAATAAGAAGTTGATTTGTTTTCATCCATCCACGTTGGACAAACTGAACCTGCCGAAAGATGAAGTCATCCTCCTGGAGGGAAGCTCGACTCTTGATGGGTTATCAACGGAGAAAGCGAGCCTTGTGCTCTTGGATCTGCCGAATTCCAAGCCTTTACTTGAAGAGCTTTTGAAGAAGGGGCGTCCTCACCGGATCTATGCTCATTTCTTCCAGGAAGAAGATCATTTCTTCAGTACGATGCCGACCCGGGACCACTTCAAATGGTACTACGGCTTTTTAACCAAACGTGGATCGTTCGATATCAAAAAGCATGGCGATGACCTCGCTAAATACAAAGGCTGGTCAAAAGAAACAATCGATTTCATGTCACAGGTGTTTTTTGATTTGAAGTTTGTTACAATAGACAATGGATTTATTTCTCTTAATCCTGCGAAAACCAAGAAAGATCTTTCTGAATCTCGAACATATCAGAAGAAACAACAACAATACGAGCTTGAAAACGAATTGTTATATTCTTCCTATCAAGAGTTGAAGACTTGGTTTAATGAAAGGATAGAAGAGTCTGTTACAATTGAGGAGGAAGTAGAAGCATGGACTTAAAACAATATGTTACAATCGTTGAGAATTGGCCAAAAGAAGGGATTAAGTTTAAAGACATCACAACCCTTATGGATAATGGTGATGCTTATAGATATGCTACAGACCAAATCGTCGAATATGCAAAAGAAAAGCAGATCGACCTGGTTGTAGGACCGGAAGCCCGTGGATTCATCATCGGATGCCCAGTCGCTTATGCACTTGGAGTAGGCTTTGCACCTGTCCGCAAACCTGGTAAATTACCACGTGAAACAATCCGGAAGGAATACGGCCTTGAGTACGGTAAAGATGCTTTGACCATCCATAAAGATGCCATCAAGCCCGGCCAGCGTGTCCTGATCACGGATGATTTACTGGCAACAGGTGGAACGATCGAAGCAACGATCAAGCTTGTGGAAGAACTGGGTGGAATCGTTGCAGGGACTGCGTTCTTAATTGAGCTTACGTACCTTGACGGCCGCGACAAACTTGAGAACTACGATATTATGACATTGATGCAATACTAATTACCTTTATCAATTCTGATAAACATATGAAATGTGTGATATACTGAAATAAGGGACTGACAACTGGTTAACGTGTCAGCCCTTATTTTTTTAATTTCAAGAAGAATAGAATCGACAATTATCGACAAAAACAGTTGGATTCTGAGAATTTTCTGCGAAACACTTTACAGAAGCTGTTTTTTTTTTGATAATAGTAACAATCATTAAAATCGAACAATCGTGAACTATATTAAAATACAAAGGTGATTTTGATCATGGCTAAAGATCAAGTACTAACCCCGGAACAGGTTATTGATAAAACAAGAGCATACTTAAACGATGAGCATGTTGAAATGGTCCAGAAGGCATACGAGTATGCAAGGGATGCCCACAGTGAGCAGTACCGGAAGTCTGGTGAACCCTACATCATCCATCCCATCCAGGTGGCAGGGATACTGGCGGACCTGGAGATGGATCCGGCAACCGTTGCTGCAGGGTTTCTTCATGATGTAGTGGAGGATACAGGCATTTCCCTCGGTGAAATTGAAGAGGCGTTCAATGCCGAAGTGGCCATGCTCGTTGATGGGGTCACGAAGCTAGGGAAGATTAAATACAAATCCCATGAAGAGCAGCAGGCTGAAAATCACCGGAAAATGTTTGTTGCGATGGCTCAGGATATCCGGGTCATCCTGATTAAATTGGCAGACCGCCTCCACAATATGAGAACCCTGAAACATTTACCACAGGAGAAGCAGCGGAGAATAGCAAATGAGACACTTGAAATCTTCGCTCCTTTGGCCCATCGGTTGGGGATTTCAAAGATCAAGTGGGAATTGGAAGATACGTCGCTCCGGTATTTAAATCCTCAACAATATTATCGTATCGTCAATTTGATGAAGAAGAAGCGTGCGGAGCGTGAACAGTATCTAGAGGAAGTCGTCAATGAAGTGAAAGATAAGCTCGGCGATGTGAAAATCGTGGCTGAAATTTCTGGACGCCCTAAGCATATTTACAGCATCTATCGTAAGATGGCCCTGCAGAACAAGCAATTCAATGAAATTTACGACCTCCTGGCTGTACGGGTGGTCGTAGACAGCATCAAGGATTGCTATGCTGTACTCGGAATCGTTCACACATGCTGGAAACCGATGCCCGGAAGGTTCAAGGATTATATTGCCATGCCGAAACCGAATATGTATCAGTCCCTTCATACGACGGTCATCGGTCCTAAAGGCGATCCCCTGGAGGTTCAGATCAGGACGCTTGAGATGCACCAGATCGCTGAATACGGGGTAGCGGCACACTGGGCATATAAAGAAGGGAAAGAAGCGAATGAACCTGTTTCATTCGAGAAGAAGCTTTCCTGGTTCAGGGAGATACTCGAGTTCCAGAATGAATCGGCCAATGCTGAAGAATTCATGGAATCTCTTAAAATCGACCTGTTTTCCGATATGGTCTTTGTATTCACACCTAAAGGAGACGTATTGGAATTGCCATCAGGATCCGTCCCCATCGATTTTTCTTATCGGATCCACTCGGAAATCGGTAATAAAACGATCGGCGCCAAGGTCAATGGGAAGATGGTCACGCTCGATTACAAGCTGAAAACAGGGGATATCATCGAGATCCTTACGTCCAAACATTCGTATGGCCCGAGTCAGGATTGGCTGAAGCTTGCCCAGACGTCCCAGGCGAAGAATAAAATCAAGCAGTTCTTCAAGAAACAGCGCAGGGAAGAAAATATTGAAAAGGGCCGTGAGCTGGTCGAAAAAGAAATCAAGAATCAGGATTTCGATGTGAAGGAAATCCTGAATCCAGAAAACATCAAGCGTGTGTCGGAGAAATTCAATTTCTCCAATGAAGATGATATGTATGCAGCCGTGGGGTATAACGGAATCACAGCGGCTCAAATCGCCAACCGGCTGACGGAAAAACACCGGAAGAAGCGGGAACAGGAAGATAACCTGGAAGAAACGATGAAAGAATTGAATGCTCAACCCGTCAAGCGAAAAAAAGATGCGGGTGTACAGGTTGAGGGCATAGACAATCTCCTTATCCGCCTGTCCCGCTGCTGCAGTCCGGTTCCCGGAGATGAAATCGTCGGCTTCATTACAAAGGGCCGCGGCGTTTCAGTGCATCGTGCGGATTGTACGAATGTCATGGCGGATGAAGTGGAACAGCGCCTCATTCCCGTATCATGGGAAAGTGACGGAAATGACCGTAAAGAATACAATGTCGATATTGAAATCTCCGGATATGATCGCAGAGGGCTCCTCAATGAAGTGCTTCAGGCGGTGAATGAAACGAAGACGAATATATCGGCTGTAAGCGGGAAATCGGACCGGAACAAAGTGGCCACCATCAATATGTCCATTTCGATTCAAAACATTTCCCATTTGCACAAAGTGGTAGAGAGAATCAAACAGATTTCAGATATATATGCCGTAAGAAGAATCATGAACTAAAGGAGATTTCTTTATGAGGGTAGTACTGCAGAGAAGTAAAGAAGCCTCCGTCACGGTCGATGGAGAAGTAAAGGGAGAAATCCGATCAGGCGCGGTATTGCTTGTGGGGATCACCCATGAAGATACACAGGAAGATGCCCGTTATGCGGCAGACAAAGTTGTCAATCTTCGCATTTTTGAAGATGAAGAGGGAAAGATGAATCATTCACTCCTTGATGTCGGGGGAGAGATCCTGTCCATATCCCAATTCACCCTGTATGGCGATGTGCGTAAGGGAAGAAGGCCGAATTTCATGAATGCAGCCAAACCAGACCATGCAGAAGTGATCTATGACTATTTTAATGAGATCCTTGAGGAAAAAGGAGTGAGGGTGGCAACAGGCGTATTCGGTGCAATGATGGATGTAAATCTGACGAATGATGGTCCTGTTACACTCTTGATCGAGAGTAAAACCTGATAAAAAGGCTGATTCCACTACCGGAATCAGCCTTTTTATTTAAAATGGACATCACTCTGAGAAATAATCACTTAAACCATGGTAGATGGCCGTCGCGGCCAAATCTTGAAAATACTGAGTATTAACATTGGCTTCTTCTGATGGATTACTGAGGAATCCTAATTCCAACAGGACGGCTGGCCGGTTGTTTTCACGGATGACATGATAATCCCCGATGCGGACACCCCTGTCTGATGTAGGTAATCGATCCGAGAGACTGCCGTGGATCTCTTCTGCCAGCTCTTTTTGCTGGTCCTGATAGTAGTAAGTCGTATGACCCGCAATGGAAGAATCCATAATGCTGTCAAAGTGTATGCTGACAAAGGCGTCTGCCTGATTATAATGGGATAATGATACCCTCGATGGCAACGATAAATATTCATCGGTTTTTCTTGTTAATTTGACCTTTGCGCCTGCGCTTTTCAACTTCTCGGCAAGGAGTTCGCCTGTCTTCATGGTAAGAAGCTTCTCAAGTGTACCACTTGCTCCCGTCGTACCACTGTCCCTTCCTCCGTGTCCGGGGTCGATCACGATCACTTTATCTTCGAGACCACCGCTTCTCTTGCGGTCTGGCGTCGTGTTTTCACCTGATGCAGAGCGGACCGAAACGACCCAGCCGGCCACAAACCCGGCACTGCCATCGGCTAATTCCACCTCATACCAGTCTCCATCCTTACTCTTTACCCCGTAAGATTCTCCACTTGAAGCTCGTTTGACTACACTTGCCTGGGTGTTTGCTTCACTGCGGATATTCGTGCCATTATAAAGAATCGTGATGTTTTCATTTGAACTGTTGCTTTCATGGGCTGCGGCTGTCACCGTTTTCTGAACATACCACCCGGCAACCCATCCTTTATCCCCATTCGGGAGCTTGATTTGATACCAATTATTTTTCTCTTTTAACAATGTGAATTTCTCACCCTTGGATACTTTACCGACGACTCGGCCATTCAAGGAAGTTTCATCACGGACGTTGAGACCGTGTACCGAAATGATCCCGATCATCTCTCCATCGGAGGGTGATTCCTCTTCAGATGGGTTTGTTTCAGCTTCATCAGAACCGGTAGAGAACTCTACGTATGAATCACTGATCCATGCAACCTCGTCGCCGAACCGGATCTCATACCAACCTGAAACACTCCCGGTGACCTCTATTTCATCCCCCGTATTCAATACGCCAAGGACGGAGCTCTGCAGGGATGGTGATGTTCGGACATTCAAGGCGTCATCTGTGATGATCCCTTTTTGGTTCACCTTTTTTTTCCCTTGGGCGGCTTTTGATCCCGTTATGTAATCACGGTGGACCCATCCCCTGGTGCTTCCTGATTCAATGTTCAGCCAGTCTCCATCTTCTTTCATAACGGTCACCGTATCTCCATTTTGCAATACCGTCACAACGTCGTCTGAAGTGCTGGGGCCCTTTCTGACGCGGAGGCCGTCTGTGTTCACCTGGCCATCTCGAGGAGACGAATCATCGGAAACAGACTTATCCACTGTCACTAGCCAATCGGCCACCCAGCCGTCCCCGCTGTTTGTTTCGACTTTATACCAATCCTGTTGCGTGTCTACTATTTTGTACTCTTCCCCCCTATGTACCGTTGCCAATACGGGGAAGCTCAATCCCGGTCCTGTCCGGACATTAAGGGTCGAGACGCTGATCGTGACCTTTCCGGTTTCAGCCTGTACCTGATCCATGAAGGGCTGCATCGGGAACATCAGGAACACAATCAACATCGCTGCGATTACTTTCTTAATCTTCGTCACCTCCTGTAAGAAATACAAACACCCATAGTAATATCGGATTTTCCTGCTCAAGTGTTGAACCCCATCTGTCAATTTTTTTAGAAGGGGGGTTCCGGAAGAAATCCTTATGGTTTTAATACGATAAAAAAAATAAAATCCCTCTAAAACGAAAGAAAAATAGGTAATTGGAAATGATAAGGGTAGGAATGTTTTTGAAAGGATGAGTGTACGTGAGGTCGAGTGAAAAAGGATTCATGAGCGCAAATGGGGATAACCAGTTATTTGGAGTGGATTTCCATCAGTTTTTAGAACGTGAAAAAGATGCGTTGAACGTGGAACTTGCTTCCGAATTCGGATTGTCATTACGGGAAGTGAAATTGTTAAAAAAGAAAATGGAGAGATCCTGACGAAATTTTCTTTAACCTCTTGACATGTACCTGCGCCAACCGTATCATTATACAAATAAAATAACATTTACAAAAACCGTTGATCGAGCATAGTAGCTAACCCCCGCGTGTAAAGAGAGGAAATGCCTTGGCTGAGAGCATTTCTACAATGTGACTTAGTGAATGAACACTCAGGAGGTTTCTCTCTGAAAACGATCGTTAGTAGGAGATGAACGTACCAGGCGTTAACTGGCTAAGTGGAGGTCTTTCATAGACTTCAATTAGGGTGGCACCACGGGAATAACAGCTCTCGTCCCTTGTATGATATACAAGGGACTGAGGGCTTTTTTTATGTACATAAAGATCAACCGTGCACGATAAAAGGAGGAAATCATCTTGTCCATTCAGATTCCAAGAGGTACACAGGACATCCTGCCTGGTGAAGTGGAAAAATGGCAGTATGTAGAGGAAGTGGCAAAGACCCTTTGTCACAACTATCAGTATAAAGAAATCCGCACCCCGATTTTCGAGGCGAGTGAACTTTTCACCCGTGGAGTGGGGGATACGACGGATATCGTCCAGAAAGAAATGTATATGTTCGAAGACAGGGGAGGCAGAAGCCTGGCGCTCAGACCTGAAGGGACCGCTTCTGTTGTCCGCTCCTTTGTAGGGAATAAAATGTTCGGGCACCCGAATCAGCCGACGAAGCTGTTCTACTCGGGTCCGATGTTCCGTTATGAGAGACCTCAAGCCGGACGGTACCGTCAATTTGTCCAATTTGGCGTCGAAGCCCTTGGAAGTGAAGATCCTGCCATTGATGCGGAAGTGATTTCCCTCGCAATGGGAATCTATAAGAAACTGGGGCTGACTCAATTAAAGCTTGTCATTAATAGTCTTGGTGATGCCGGCAGCAGGAATGCACACAGAGAGGCATTGATCAATCACTTTAAACCGCGGATCGATGAATTCTGTGGCGATTGCCAGAATCGCCTGGAGAAAAATCCGCTCAGAATCCTTGACTGTAAGAAAGACCGCGACCATGAGTTGATGTCTACAGCACCATCGATTCTTGACTACTTAAATGACGAATCGAAGCAGTATTTTGAAAAGGTCCAGACTCACCTGTCAGACATGGACGTGGAATTCACAGTTGATCCAACCCTTGTACGGGGGCTTGATTACTATAACCATACAGCTTTTGAAATCATGAGTGATGCAGAAGGCTTCGGGGCCATTACGACTCTTTGTGGCGGTGGACGCTACAACGGACTGGTTGAAATGATCGGTGGTCCTGAGACTCCTGGAATCGGATTTGCCTTCAGTATCGAAAGGCTGCTTTCGGCCCTGGAAGCAGAAGGGGTCGAACTCCCGATCGAACAGGGAGTCGAGTGCTTCATCGTATCATTGGGTGATGACGCGAAAGATCATGCTGTCAAGCTTCTCCACAACCTTAGAGCTGCAGGGATTTCTTCAGAGAAAGATTATCTGGATCGTAAGGTGAAAGGCCAATTCAAAGCGGCTGACCGTTATGAAGCGAAATATGTGGCTGTCATTGGTGATAATGAATTACAAGAAAATAAAATCAATCTGAAAGACATGGCTACCGGTGAACAGGAAGAAGTGAGCCTGGATCAGTTTGTCGACAATGTAAAGAGCAAGCTCGGTAAGTAGAACGCGTTGATTTTGATTAGGAGGAGAACATGATGACGAAAAGAACCGCATACTGTGGAGACATAACAGAAACATACATCGGTGAGAAAATCACGATCAAAGGCTGGGTGCAAAAGAGAAGGGACCTGGGAGGCTTGATTTTCATAGACCTGCGTGACAGAGAGGGAATCGTACAGGTCGTGTTCAACCCGGATTTATCGGAAAATGCCCTTTCCCTTGCAGAGAAAATCCGTAATGAATATGTCCTGAGAGTAACGGGTACGGTCGTGGCAAGGGGAGAAGGAACGGTGAACCCGAATCTAAAAACCGGAAAAGTGGAAATCCACGCTGAAGAGGTTCAAATCATCAATGAAGCGAAAACCCCACCGTTCATGATTGATGATCAGATGGAAGTGTCGGAAGATGTCCGCCTGAAATATCGTTACGTAGACCTTCGTCGACCAGCGATGATGGAAACCTTCAAGATGCGTCATAATGTAACGACATCCTTCCGTAATTTCTTGAACGATAACGGATTCCTCGATGTGGAAACGCCGATCTTAACAAAGAGTACGCCTGAAGGGGCACGTGATTATCTCGTTCCGAGCCGGGTTCATAAAGGGGAATTCTATGCCCTGCCACAGTCACCACAAATTTTTAAGCAGCTGTTGATGGTTTCCGGATTCGACCGTTATTATCAAATCGCCCGCTGCTTCCGTGATGAAGATCTTCGTGCTGACCGTCAACCTGAATTCACGCAGATCGATATGGAAATGAGCTTCATGGATAAAGAACAAATCATTTCTCTTGTTGAAGATATGATGAAGAAACTGATGAATGATGTGAAAGGCATAAACGTTACATTGCCTATCCCGAGAATGACGTATGATGATGCCATGAGCCGTTATGGTTCTGATAAACCTGACACACGCTTCGCTATGGAGCTGATCGATGTATCCGAAATCGTCAAGGATTCAGGCTTTAAAGTATTTGCCGGCGCTGTTGCAAACGGTGGACAAGTGAAGCTGATCAATGTGAAAGGCGGCGCATCACAGTATTCCCGTAAAGACATTGATGGCTTAACTGAGTTCGTTTCACGTTACGGAGCAAAGGGACTTGCCTGGCTGAAGGTAGAAGAGGAAGGCTTGAAAGGCCCGATCTCCAAATTCGTGAGCGATGACGATGCTTCGGCGATTTCAACCTCTGCAAATGCGGAAGCCGGAGACTTGCTGCTGTTTGTAGCAGATAAGAAATCAGTGGTAGCAGACGCCCTTGGAGCCCTTCGATTGAAATTAGGGAAGGACTTGAAGCTGATTGATGAAACGGTATTTAACTTCCTTTGGGTGACGGACTGGCCGCTCCTTGAGTTCGACGAAGGGGAGAACCGTTACTATGCAGCCCATCATCCATTCACGATGCCGGTGAAGGAAGATCTTGAACTGTTCGATACCGACCCTGCATCTGTTCGCGCAGAAGCGTATGACCTTGTCTTGAACGGATACGAACTTGGAGGCGGATCACTCCGTATATACGAGCGTGACATTCAGGAAAAAATGTTCAAAGTGCTTGGATTCTCGAAAGAAGAAGCGGAAGAGCAATTCGGTTTCTTATTGGAAGCCTTCGAATACGGGACGCCTCCACATGGCGGTATCGCCCTTGGGCTGGACCGTTTGGTGATGCTCCTTTCAGGCCGCACGAATCTCCGTGATACGATTGCGTTCCCGAAAACGGCAAGTGCAAGCTGCGTACTGACAGACGCACCAGGTGGGGTAAGTGAAGCCCAATTGAAAGAATTATCTTTGTCACTTGATGTAGAATAATGTAAGTAAATACCGGGGGGCATTCGTTGAAATCATCCTGGTGGTATGATATTATTTAGACAATCACAAACGAGTCCTGATGTGTACGACGTTTTTACCTAACAGTTTTGACCGAACAATTCAAACTTCGGGAGCTTGATGTTTCCGCTAGGCGTTCATGCCCCGTGCCGGGGACTAACAAATAGTGGAATAAAGCACCCACCTGCCGAGAGCGGGTTCAAAACGAAGGAAATGATGGCGGCGGCACGATTGGGACTCGTCCAAACAAATCCAATAAATATTATCGAATAAAGTGAAGAGCCAGGCTTACAGCAGCCTGGCTTTTTTGTTGGGACTAAATCTGCCCTTAATGGGGTAAACGAAAGAGAAGGGCAACATTTCATGTTGATTTTCGGTCTCCTATCCTTTATTCTAATTCAGTATAAACCTAGTTGAATACTTATAATGGAGTTGATTATTTTGCTACACCAGTTTTCTCGAAATGAACTAGCGATCGGTAAGGAAGGTCTCCAAACCCTTAAAAATAGTACAGTGGCCGTACTCGGAATCGGGGGAGTGGGTTCCTTTGCAGCTGAGGCGTTAGCCCGTTCCGGTGTAGGTCGTTTAGTGTTAGTGGATAAAGACGATGTGGACATCACCAACGTAAATCGTCAGGTGCATGCATTGCTCTCTACTGTTGGTCAGCCAAAGGTTGATTTGATGAGGGACCGCATTATGGACATCAATCCAGACTGTGAAGTCATCGCTTTAAAAATGTTCTATACGGAAGAAACCTATGAGGAATTCTTTGCTCAGGGACTCGACTATGTCATTGATGCCTCTGATACGATTTCCTACAAAATCCATTTAATGAAAGAATGCCTGAAGCGGGATATTCCATTGATCGCGAGTATGGGAGCGGCGAATAAAACCGATCCGACCCGCTTCAAAATTGCTGATATCAGCAAAACGCATACAGATCCAATCGCCAAAGTAATCCGTACCCGCCTGAAAAAAGAAGGAATCAAAAAAGGTGTGACGGTGGTTTTCTCTGATGAGAGCCCTATCGTCATCCGTGAAGAGATCAGGAAGGAAGTAGGAAAAGATGATGCGAAGATCCGTAAAGCACAGCTTCCTCCGTCATCCAACGCCTTCGTTCCTTCCGTGGCCGGGCTGATTGCAGCGAGCCATGTCATGAACCAATTGCTGAAAGACGTTGAAATTAAAAGGGTAAAAGATAAATAAGCGACGTTTGCGGAAACAGGACTGAATCTCATAAGGGATTCGGTCTTTTTTTTGCATAAAGAGAATTCCAATAAATGGCTAAAAAAGGATTGACGTTTCAATGTGTCATAGTGTACTATCTAACTAGAACACTAAAACACATTACGGAGGAATGCAATCATGCACGCGTTTAAAGGTCTTCTCTGGAAAGATTTCAAAACCTCCAGCATTTGGTTTTATGGCTGGATCGCCATTGTTTTCCTGATTTTTATCATTGGACTGGTGATCGGTAATTTTGTCAAAGAGCCGGGGGTTTCCCAAATATTCCTCATTATGATCGGTATTTTCCACGTTGCTTTTCTTCCGGGAATCGTCTGCTCCATGTTACGGTTGGAAGGAAAAACGCAACTGTGGCTTCATAGTCCCTACAGCGGGTTGATGCTGCTTTTATCAAAAATCACCATTGCCTTTATGTACTCCACCTTGTCGCTTTTGTTAGTCGATGGATTGGGGATGCTGACCATGGCCATGTTTCAGGAAGACGCGTTATTCCCCTATTGGCCCATTAAAGAAGGCATTCTTTTCAACCTGGGTGTGACGGTCGTTGGAATCTACTTTTCCGGATGGACGATATTTTTGTGGACACTTTACCATTCTCTTTCAAAATATCCCTCCATTAAGAACATACGGTGGATCTTCATTGCGGGATTCATCATTGTGTATCAAAGTGTGGTAGCCTTCCTGACGAGCATCGAATGGGTGGAGAAGTTCTTCTTTGAAACTCTTACCGTGAAGGTGAGCACCGGATTCTTTTTCTCTGTGGGTGCTAATGAGGCGAAGGCAGGCTTCGATCCCGAGATGATTCCATTCCCGGTCATGCCATTCCTGTTTGAAGGAATGATCATGATCATCGTCTTCCTCATTTCCTGCAGGTTATTAGATCGCAAGGTTGAGGTGTAAGGCATGACAGAAGAATATACAGCCTCAAAGCCCATATACCTGCAAATAGCCGATCGCATCATTCGTGAAATCGTGAGGAAGGAATTGACCCCTGGTGACAAATTGCCTTCCGTCCGGGAAATGGCCGTTCAATCAGGAGTGAATCCGAATACCATTCAGCGGACATACAGTGAATTAGAAAGGATGGACATTGTGGAGACGAGGAGAGGGCAAGGAACATTTGTGACAGAAAAGGAAGATGTCCTGACCATACTCAATGAAAAGGTCCAGGAGGAAGTGATTGAGTCCTTCATCCGAAACATGAAAGAATTGGGACTCACAAAAGAACAAATGATCCAGGGTGTTGAAAACTATTTGAGTCGAAGAGAGGGGGAGTAGAGATGGTTGTGACATTTGATGGTGTCACCAAGAAATATGGGAAGGAAACAGCATTGAACGATACCTCCATTCAATTCCAAAAGGGGAAGATATATGGTCTACTTGGTCCGAACGGCAGCGGGAAATCAACTACATTGAAGATGATTGCAGGGCTTGTGCTTCCAAATTCAGGAACCGTCACGATGAACGGAAAGCCGGTCTCACGGAAAATGGCTAGTGAAGTCGCCTATTTGACGGAACTTGATATGTTTTATGAAGCATTCACCGTGGATGGGATGATCCGCTTCTATGCCTCGCAGTTCCCTGACTTCGATATAGATCGAGCCAATGAACTGGTGGAGTTTATGGAACTTGATGGCGGGAAGAAAATCAAGCATTTATCCAAAGGGAACCGGGGCAGGCTGAAACTCGTCCTCGCCCTGTCGCGGAACACCGAGGTACTGCTTCTCGATGAACCATTCTCAGGGCTTGATCCCATGGTAAGGGACTCCATCGTAAAAGGCCTCCTCTCCTATATTGATTTCGGGAATCAAACAGTGGTCATTGCCACCCATGAAATCGATGAAATTGAAGCGATCCTGGATGAGGCCTATATCATCTCGGATGGAGAAATAAAAGGGCATTGCCGGGTGGAAGAACTGAGAGAAACAGAAGGCTTATCTGTCCTGCAGTGGTTGAAGAAGACAACAAAATCAGAAGGGAAGATGAACGGATGAAAACGGTTGTGCAATTACAAGGTGTTTCCAAAGTCATCAAAGGCAAGACCATCATTGATCAATTAACGTTTGACGTGTATGAAGGGGAGGTATTCGGTTTCCTTGGACCCAATGGAGCAGGGAAAACGACGACGATCCGCATAATCGTGGGATTGATGAATATCTCAAAAGGAGATGTCCTCATATCAGGAAAAAGCATCAAGAAAGACTTTGAAGGCGCCATCAAGGATGTGGGGGCCATCGTTGAAAACCCCGAGCTCTATAAGTTCATGTCCGGTTATCAGAACTTAAAGCACTTTGCCCGCATGCAAAAAGGGATTACCGATGAACGGATGAAAGAAGTCATTGAACTGGTCGGACTGACAGACAGAATCAATGACAAGGTAAAAACGTACTCTCTTGGAATGAGACAGCGTTTGGGTCTCGCCCAGTGCCTTCTTCATAAGCCAAAGCTCCTCATCCTTGATGAACCGACAAATGGTCTCGATCCTGCGGGAATCCGCGAAATCCGGGCCTATATCAGGAAACTTGCCGAGGAAGAGGGAATGGCGGTCATCGTTTCAAGTCACTTATTATCCGAAATGGAAATGATGTGTGACCGAATCGGGATCATCCAGTCCGGTAAGCTTGTCGATGTGCAACAAGTAAGGGACTTTGTAGAAGGGTCTGAACAGGTCTATCACTTCGAAATCGAGGAAGTGGATAAAGTGAAGGCTGTCCTTAAATCATTCGATCCTGGCATCAAATTTGAAGCTCAAGGAAAACAAGTGCAAGTGGCCCTGACAAAAGAACAAGTACCGGATGTCATCCGGGCATTTGTTGAAGCCGATGTCCAAATTTACAGCGTCATGCCTGTAGCCAAAACATTGGAAGACAGGTTCCTGGAAATTACAAATGATAAAGGAGAGGTCATGCATGCTTAGTCTTATTAGAAATGAATGGACCAAAATCTTCAAGCGGGTCGGAACGTTTGTCATGCTTGGACTGTTGATTCTCATTATTGGAGTGACAGGTGCATTCACCAAGTATAGTGATTCGAAAGCGAAAGAAATGAATAACTGGAAACAGGAACTATCAGCCCAGGTGGAATCAGATAAGCAAATGCTGGCTGAAACTCCAAATTTGAATAAATTTATTAAAAAAGACACTGAACGAAGAGTCGCAATTAACGAATACCGCATTGAGAACGATATCGAACCAAAGGTGAAAGAAACGGCTTGGACGTTCGTAGAAACGAATGCCAATATCGTCCTGGTAGTCGGATTATTCACCATCATTGTGGCAGCAGGTATCGTCGCAAGTGAATTTAGCTGGGGGACGATCAAGTTATTGCTCATCCGTCCGATTTCACGCACGAAGATCCTTCTTTCTAAATACTTTACAGTCATTTTGTACGGCATGAGTATGTTGTTATTATTATTCGTCGTATCGCTCCTTCTTGGGCTTTTATTGTTCGGAGGGACAGATCAGTCCACTCACCTGGCATTTGTCGATGGGAAAGTCGTTGAACAGAATATCGTTGGATACTTGATCAAGACGTACTTATTACAAACCGTCAATATCGTGATGATGGCTACAATGGCCTTCATGATTTCAGCTGTGTTCAGAAGCAGTTCACTGGCAATCGGAATTTCTTTATTCCTGCTATTCGTCGGGGGCAATGCAACAAGCCTGCTCGCCCTTAAATTCGACTGGGCAAAATACAGTCTGTTCGCCAATACAGACCTGACTCAGTACACAGGCTTTACACCGCCACTCGTCGACGGCATGACCATGGGCTTCTCCATCACCATGCTGATCATTTATTTCATCATCTTCCAGCTGCTTGCCTTCCTGGTATTCAACAAGAGGGACGTAGCGGCCTAAAAAAGCGGAGGCGGCTCGAACAGTCCTTTAGGGTCTAGCAGCCGGAGTGGACAAAATAATGAAAAATCCCAAAAAATGACGAACTCATCTGAGTCCGTCATTTTTTATGTGTATCGATATAAATCAGAAAATTTCAGGCGTGTCACTTGTTCAAGGAGGTAGGCGGACTTCGTTGCATCCTTTTTGCGAAGCGTGTTCAGGGCTTCGATCATTTCGTCATGTGTCATGAGGCCAACCCCGTGACCGAAATACTGATCTTCTTTTATAAAGACCGAGTTTTCACCCATCCAGATCGGATCTTCGAAATCGGGGTTGAAGAAGTAATAAACATCCCCGGGGATATAATCCAGCCCTTTGTATGTGACCATGGGAAGATCATCATCATAGTTGTGGCCCCACACAAGGAGGTGTGAGTATAGTTCATCGAAATAGGAAGGTTTGATCGTATCGAGGATGGATTTATAGTAAAGCAGGACAATACTTGTGACACATTCGAAGCTGTACGCAGAACTGTTGGTGAAGATATCATCAATGGCATCTGATGGAAGCTTGGATTCCTTCAGCTGGTATCCATAAGGGGTCTTGGTCCAAAAAGTCGGGTTGAACTTCGAGTGTTCGAAGGCTGAAAAAGTGGCGTCACTTTCATTCATTTTTTTGGCATTGCTAATGATTCTTTCTCTTACTTTCAGCTCATATTTGAGCTCTGGAAGATTCCGATACCGATAGTCGGTGGGGCTTTCTTTCAATGTAGTAAATATGTTTTCTTCAACAGCGGTCAGGTTCGGTAATTCCTTAGGGGTGGATTCATTTTCGATGATGATCAATCCATACACCTCCAGGCCTTTTTATTAATGTATGTTTGGGTGGGGGATATGGTATTAAGAGAGTGAAAAAAATGGAAGGAGAAACGAAACTCTTCCGTTTCTCCTTCCATTAAGTTTGCAGGTTATTTATTTTGCTTATTTATCTTCTCATACACCCCAGCGATGGCCTGTTCGAACTTCCCTGTGGCTTTCGGGGTGTAGTAGTGAGCCTTCTTCAGTTTATCCGGGAGGTAGGTTTGCGCCACCCATCCCGATTCATAGCTGTGGGGATATTTATACTCCACACCTCTGCCCAATTCCTTGGCTCCTTGGTAGTGTGCATCTTTCAGGTGATCCGGCACCTCGCCGCTCTTGCCTTTCCGGATATCTGCAAGGGCAAGGTCGATGGCGGTGATCGCAGAGTTCGACTTAGGAGAAAGGCAAAGTTCGATGATGGCATTAGCCAACGGGATCCTGGCTTCCGGAAACCCGATCTTCTCTGCTGTTTCAACTGCCGCGAGTGTCCGTGGTCCCGCTTGGGGATTGGCAAGTCCGATATCTTCATAGGCAATGACCAATAGTCTCCGTGCAATGCTCGGCAAGTCTCCTGCTTCCACGAGTCTTCCAAGGTAGTGGAGGGCTGCATTCACATCACTCCCGCGGATCGATTTCTGAAATGCGCTGACAACATCATAGTGTGCGTCGCCATCTTTATCGTGAGAAAAGCTTTTCTTCTGTAGGCACTCTTCTGCTATGGAGACATCAATATGAATGACCCCATCGTCACCAGGGGAAGTGGACAGTACAGCCAACTCCAATGCATTCAATGAACTTCTTACATCTCCGAAACTGCTGCTTGCAAAATGTTCAATCGCTTCGTCTGTTACATCGAGTGAATATCCGCCCAAGCCGCGTTCTTCATCTTCAATGGCACGGGTCAGGGCGATTTTCATTTCTTCTATGGAAAGAGGCTTTAATTCGAAAATCTGGCATCTGCTTCGAATGGCGGGATTGATGGCATGATAGGGGTTGCTTGTTGTAGCCCCGATCAAGGTGATCATCCCGTTCTCTAAATAAGGAAGGAGAAAATCCTGCTTTCCTTTATCCAGTCGGTGAACCTCATCCAATAGGAGGATCACCTTACCTGACATCTTCGCTTCCTCCGCTACGATCTGAATATCTTTTTTATTATTCGTCACGGCATTCAGGGTTTTGAAACGGTACTTTGTACTTCCGGCTATGGCACTTGCGATGGACGTTTTTCCAATGCCGGGAGGGCCGTACAGGATCATGGATGATAGCTGCTTCGCCTTCACCATCCGGTCGATGATTTTTCCTTCTCCGACTAAATGCTGCTGCCCGATGATTTCCTCGATTGTCCTTGGTCTCATCTTAAAGGCAAGTGGTTTTATCGACATGAAACATCTCTCCAAACTGACGTTCTAGTACCATTCACTTTATCACAGGAGGCAGCATTAAGGAAATATTGTGGATGCACAATGAGAATGAAACCGCCCCTTTCACAGTGAGGGCGCGAATATGCTATAATAACAAAAGTCAATAAGGAGAAAAACGTCCCGTCTCAACATGTGACGTTATTAAATATAATAGAGGTGCTGGACATGAAGATTTCAACTAAAGGCCGTTACGGTTTAACCATTATGATAGAACTTGCAAAACGACATGGTGAAGGACCGACTTCACTGAAAACCATCGCACAGCAGCATGAGCTGTCTGAACATTATCTTGAGCAGCTTGTCGCTCCACTGCGGAACGGCGGTCTGGTCAGAAGTATCAGGGGTGCGTACGGTGGTTATGTATTGGGCCATGAGCCATCTGACATTACAGCGGGGGATATTATCCGGATCCTTGAAGGTCCGATCAGTCCTGTGGAAGGAATCGAGGACGAGGAACCGGCAAAGCGTGAACTGTGGATCAGGATCAGGGATGCCGTTAAAGAAGTACTCGACAATACAACAATTGAAGATTTGGCCAGCCACTCTGATGATGGTGAATCAGATGCGTATATGTTCTATATCTAGGAGGTAACAATCAATGGAAAGAGTGTATCTGGATCATGCTGCAACGTCGCCCATGCATCCTGAAGTGATTGATGAAATGACAGCCGTGATGAAGGAGGACTTTGGCAATCCCTCGAGCATTCATTCATTTGGACGTGCATCTCGTCATCTTGTGGATCATGCACGGACCATCATTGCAGCTAGCATCCATGCCGATTACAATGAAATCATTTTCACCAGTGGTGGAACTGAGGCGGATAATTTAGCGATCATCGGAACGGCCGAAGCCAATAAGGAAAAGGGTACCCACATCATTACGACACAGACCGAGCATCATGCTGTATTGCATGCATGTGAATTCCTGGAATCAAAAGGCTTTGAGGTCACGTACCTACCTGTGGACCGATCAGGAAGGATAGCGCTTCAGGATCTTGAAAAGGAGCTGCGTGATGATACCATTCTCGTCACGATCATGTTCGGGAATAATGAAGTGGGGACCCTGCAGCCGATTAAAGAAATCGGTGAATTATTACAGGATCACCAGGCCTATTTTCATACGGATGCTGTACAGGCCTTCGGATTGACCAGCATCGATGTCCGGGACCTGAGGGTCGATCTGCTTTCGGTTTCAGGGCATAAGATCAACGGTCCCAAGGGAATTGGATTTCTTTATTCCCACAAAGGGGTGGATCTTCAGCCTGGTTCATACGGCGGTGAACAGGAACGCAAGCGCCGTGCGGGAACAGAGAATGTCCCTGCCATCGTGGGTCTGAGGAGAGCAGTGGAGATTGCACGGCATTCTCTTGAGGAGAAGCATGCGTCTCTCTCCGGTCTCAAGAATCTGCTTAGACAGACGTTGGCTGATAAGGGGACCCAATTCGAAGAGAACGGATCCCTTGAGCACGGATTACCCCATGTGCTAAACTTAAGCTTTCCCGGCACGGATGTAGAATCCATGCTGATGAATCTGGATATGTCAGGTATCGCCGTTTCAAGCGGTTCCGCTTGTACGGCTGGATCGATAGAACCATCACATGTACTCGTGGCGATGTATGGGAAACAGTCCGATCAATCAAGGAACTCCATCCGTTTCAGCTTCGGCCTTGGAAATACGGAGGAACAGATTGAGAGAGTGGCCCATGAAGTCGCAAACATCGTGAAGAGATTAACAACATAAGAGGGTCGTCTTACATGAGGCGATCGAACGGAAACAAGGAGGTGGCGTTAGTGAAAAAAGAACCAAAGGATACGAGAGTGGTCGTTGGGATGTCCGGTGGAGTGGACTCTTCTGTAGCTGCATTATTATTGAAAGAGCAAGGCTATGAAGTCATCGGGATTTTCATGAAGAACTGGGATGATACCGATGAAAATGGAGTATGTACGGCAACCGAAGACTACAACGACGTGATTCGGGTATGTAACCAAATTGGGATTCCTTACTACGCTGTGAATTTTGAAAAACAATATTGGGATAAAGTGTTTACGTACTTCCTGGATGAATATAAAGCCGGCAGGACCCCGAATCCGGATGTGATGTGCAATAAGGAAATCAAGTTCAAGGCATTCCTTGATCATGCATTGAAGTTAGGTGCAGACTATCTGGCCACGGGTCACTATGCACAGGTCGAGTACCGTGATGGCGAATACAAAATGCTGCGCGGGGTCGATAGCAATAAGGATCAAACATACTTCCTCAATCAGCTCGGGCAGGAACAGCTTGAAAAAGTGATGTTCCCCCTAGGCGGCATCGATAAGAAGAAGGTACGTGAAATTGCCAAGGAAGCGGGCCTTGCCACTGCAACCAAGAAAGACAGTACGGGAATCTGCTTCATCGGTGAACGTAACTTCAAGGATTTCTTGAGTAACTATCTTCCGGCGCAGCCTGGAAAGATGGAGACCCTGGATGGAAAAGTGATGGGGAAACATGATGGATTGATGTACTATACCATCGGTCAACGTCACGGCCTTGGCATCGGTGGTGCAGGTGAGCCGTGGTTTGCCATCGGGAAGGACCTGGAAAGGAATGTCCTTTACGTAGGTCAAAGCTTTGAGCACCCTGCCCTTTATTCCGATTCGATTCTTGCGACGGATGTTCACTGGACATCGAATGAAGAGAAATCGTCTGAGTTCGCATGCACGGCAAAATTCCGTTATCGTCAGGATGATAATAAGGTCACAGTCATTCCATTGGAAGATGGCAAGGTGAAAGTCATCTTTGATGAACCTATTCGCGCGGTGACGCCGGGACAGGCAGTCGTTTTCTACAACGGGGATGAGTGCCTTGGTGGAGGAACGATCGATACCATCTTTAAAGATGAGAAAAAACTGACGTACGTCGGATAAAGCAAAAGGACTGGGAAAAGGAGAAGGGAATCTCTTTTCTCTCAGTCCTTTTTTTCATCACGGAAGGATTCCATTTCAGGATGTCCCTTATGTTATACTAGTAACGATAAAAGGAAGTACATACATAAATATTAGACCATATAGAGGTGTTTACATTGGATAAGAATTTAAAAGGCATTGAGTTATTACAAGAAGGAAAAGTAGAAGAGGCGGTAAAACTCTTCACAGAAGCCATCGAAGAAAATCCGAAGGAACCGGTAGGGTATATCAATTTCGGTAATGTATTGATGTCAGTTGGTGACAATGAAAAAGCGAAGAAGTTTTTTGAACGGGCGATTTCCGTTGATGAAAACGCAGGAGCAGCTTATTACTCTCTCGGAAATCTGTTCTTCAATGAGAATAAATTTGACGAAGCAAAAGATCAATTTGAAAAGGCCATCTCCAAAGGAATGGAGAATAGCGACGTATTCTTCATGCTTGGGATGAGTCTGTTCCAGTTAGATCAGCCAAGATTTGCACTACCGTACTTTCAGCGAAGCGTTGAATTGAATGAAGAAGACATCGAAGCGCGTTTCCAATTAGGATTGTGTCTTGCGAAAGTGGAAGCATATGAAGAAGCGATCACTCAATTATCCCAAGTGGTGGAAGCGGATCCTGAGCATGCAGATGCCAATTACAATCTGGGGGTTGCGTATGCTGGCCATAAGGATGATGCGGATACGGCACTCATGTATTTTAACAAAGCCATTGACGTTCAACCTGATCATATGCTGGCGGGTTATGGAATCAAGATGATCGAAAAGCTTAAAAATGAACAAAGTGAATAGTTAGGGGGTTCACTGCCTTGAGCCAGCAAGACTCTTTAAAGCTGTTTGGTGAGGAAGAAATATATATAAAAGGAAGGCATCTTGTCACGATTTTTCATAATGAGGAGAACCTTTATTCGGTGGTCAGAATCCGTGTGGATGAAACGAATGATTCTTATGAGGATAAAGAAGCGGTCGTAACCGGGAATTTCCCTAAGATACATGAAGATGATACCTATATATTTTATGGGAGATTTCAAGAGCATCCAAGATTTGGCATGCAGTTTCATGCCAAGCATTTCAAGAAAGAAATACCCCAAACCACACAGGGTGTCGTCCATTATTTATCAAGTGATCTCTTCAAAGGGATCGGGAAAAAAACAGCTGAAAAGATCGTTGAGCATATCGGGGAAAATGCGATCAGTAAAATACTCGAAAATCCAAGCCTTTTAGATGAAATTCCAAAGCTTCCAAAGGAAAAGGCTAAGAGTATCTATGATACGTTATCTGAGCATCAGGGACTCGAGCGGGTCATGATCATGCTGAATGAGCTTGGATTCGGTCCCCAGATTTCCATGAAGGTCTATCAGGCTTACAAAGAGCAGGCACTTGAAATCATTCAAAAGAATCCTTATAAGCTTGTGGAAGATATTGAAGGGATCGGCTTTACCCGGGCAGATGAATTGGGGTCCAAGATTGGTTTGACAGGCAGTCACCCGGACCGGATCAAAGCAGGCTGTTTATATACCCTGGAACAAACATGTGTCAAGCAGGGTCATGTGTATCTTGAAGCGGAAGAACTCATTGTTACGGTGAAAGAGCTCCTTGAGAAAAGTCAGCCAGAAAGAATCGAATACACGGACATTTCCACTCAATTGGTTTCCTTGGAGGAAGAAAGCAAAGTCATCGGTGAAGGGACGAAGGTGTATGTTCCTTCCCTCTATTTCTCTGAAAAGGGGATTGTGACGAATATCGAAAAGATATTGTCCCAGACACAGTATAAAGATCAATTCCCCCAGTCTGAATTCCTTCTGTCACTGGGTGCCCTGGAGGACAGGCTAGGGGTACAGTATGCGCCTTCTCAAAAGGAAGCCATCGAGACGGCATTGATGTCTCCCATGCTCCTGTTGACGGGTGGACCGGGTACGGGGAAGACCACTGTCATTCAGGGGATCGTCGAACTGTTCGCCGATCTTCACGGGTGTTCTTTGGATCCCAAGGATTACAAAGATGAGCCGTTCCCCGTATTGCTCACGGCCCCTACAGGACGTGCAGCTAAGCGGATGACAGAATCTACGGGGCTGCCGGCCATGACGATCCACCGACTCCTCGGATGGAATGGTCAGGAAGGATTTCAGAGCGATGAAGAACGGGCCATCGAGGGCAAGCTGTTGATTGTGGACGAAGTTTCCATGGTCGACACTTGGCTGGCCCATCAATTGCTGAAGGCTCTGCCTGATGATATTCAAGTGATATTTGTCGGGGATGAAGATCAATTGCCGTCCGTCGGTCCGGGTCAGGTACTGAAGGACTTGTTGAATTCGGAAAGCGTGCCGACTGTCAGGTTGACGGATATATACAGGCAGGAAGAGGGTTCCTCGATCATTGAACTTGCTCACTATATGAAAAGGGGACAGGTTCCCGCCGATTTGACCAAACAGCAAAAAGATCGTTCGTTCTTTCCCTGCAGGACGAATCAGATTTCAGAGGTCGTTCAGAAAGTGGTGGAAAATGCCAAGAAGAAGGGCTACTCACCTAAAGATATACAGGTCCTTGCCCCAATGTACAGGGGCCCTGCAGGGATCGACCGCTTGAATGAACTTCTTCAGGAAATCTTTAATAGTAACGATGGGACACGGAAAGAAATCGCCTTCGGGGACGTGAAATACCGGATCGGGGATAAAGTCCTTCAGCTTGTCAATCAGCCTGAAAACAATGTTTTCAACGGGGATATAGGTGAAATCGTTTCGATCTTTTATGCGAAGGAAAACACCGAGAAACAGGACATGATCATCGTTTCGTATGAAGGCAATGAGGTCACGTATACACGGCAGGACCTCATGCAAATCACCCATGCGTATTGCTGCTCGATCCATAAATCCCAGGGAAGCGAATTTCCCATTGTCATTTTACCCGTCGTAAAGAGCTATTACCGGATGTTACGGAGAAATCTCCTATACACGGCCATTACAAGGAGCAAGCAATTTCTCATTCTCTGCGGAGAGCTGGATGCTTTCAAGCTTGGAGTGGAGAGGGAAGATGATTTTCTCAGGAAAACGACCTTGAGTGAGAAGCTGAGAGGCATACTGCATGACGAGGGGAGTCATGTGGAAGAAGATTTATCAGAAGGGGACATACCCATTGAAGAAGTCCTTCTGAATGAAGACCCGATGATTGGAATGGAAGGGATCAGCCCTTACGATTTCATGAAGGCATAAAGTTGATGAATGAAGATGTCATTCATCAACTTTTTTTAAGTTTATTGTCAACTAAAACAAAATTTAAGTTGACATATATTTAATGAAAGCGATATCCTTATCTTGTAGAAAAAATGACAGATGGGGGAAGACAGATGAGCAGAAAATTAAGGACAATCGATATTACACTGGCAGGGATGTTTGTTGCACTTATGGCGATCGGTGCCAACATCACCACATTCGTACCTTTTATGGTAGTAGGCGGTGTGCCCATTACTTTACAGACGTTTTTCGCCATTTTAGCAGGGGCGATCCTTGGAAGCAGGGTCGGGGCGATTTCCATGACAGTGTACGCATTGGTCGGTCTTGTAGGGGTCCCGGTATTTGCCCGATTTGGAGCAGGGTTATCTTCTATAGTAAGCCCGACATTCGGATTTATCGTTTCGTTTATCTTCACAGCTTACATTACCGGTAAAATCGTGGAAAAACATAAAGGGATCAAAGTATATATCTTCGCCGCACTGGTCGGGATGGCCGTCAATTATGTAGTCGGAACAAACTGGATGTACGCTGCATATAAGTTCTGGGCACAAACTCCGGAAGGATTCACCTATAAGCTCGCATGGGCATGGATGGTGGTTCCGCTTCCGAAGGACATCATTTTAGCCGTCTGTGCTGGTGTCATGGCCCATCGTTTAGAAAAATCGGTTCTGTCAAAAAGTACATTTAGAAATTTGAAGCGTGCCGCTTAATGGGGAGGTTGTCAGATGAAAACGTGGAAAACACTTGCAGATGAGGTCATCGAGGGAAGGGAACTAACGAACGAAGAAGCTTTAGCCATCCTGAAAAGTCCGGATGATGAGCTTCTGGAACTGTTGCACAGCGCGTACGTGATCCGGAAACATTATTATGGAAATAAGGTCAAATTAAATAAGATCATTAATACAAAATCGGGACTGTGTCCTGAGAATTGTGGGTACTGTTCCCAGTCAAGCGTCTCTGATGCACCGATTGAGAAGTACCGCATGGTGGATAAAGAAACCATCATGAAGGGAGCCGAAAATGCTCATCAACTGAATGTCGGCACTTACTGCATCGTGGCAAGTGGCCGTGGTCCGAGCAATCGGGAAGTGGATCATGTTGTATCGGCCGTTAAAGAAATCAAGGAACAGTATAATTTGAAAGTATGCGCATGTCTTGGATTATTAAAGGGTGACCAGGCGAAACGGTTAAAGGAAGCAGGAGTGGACCGCTACAACCATAACATCAATACGTCCGTTAACCATCATGAAAACATCACCACTTCCCATACATATGAAGACAGGGTGAATACCGTAGAGCAGGCAAAAGCAGAAGGTATTTCCCCTTGCTCCGGAATCATCGTCGGCATGAAAGAAACGCTGCAGGATGTGGTGGATATGGCACATAGCCTGAAGGTCCTCGATGCTGACTCGATACCGGTCAATTTCCTTCATGCCATCGATGGGACACCTCTTGAAGGAACGGATGAACTGAACCCAAGGTATTGCTTAAAGGTCCTTTGCTTGATGCGCTTCATCAATCCGACGAAAGAGATCAGGATTTCCGGTGGGCGTGAAGTGAACCTGCGAAGCCTTCAGCCACTGGGCCTTTATCCGGCAAACTCGATCTTTGTCGGGGATTACCTTACGACAGCCGGACAGGACGGCACAGCGGACCATAAAATGCTTGAAGATCTCGGATTTGAAATTGATTATGTAAAAGAAGAAATCGGGCAGTCCGTCATCACTCCATAAAAATTCAATGGATGCTATGGAAAAGGTTACTCCTTATGAATTCAGGAAAATATCCCACACTATATAAGAACGTTGATATTGCATCAATGTTTGGGCGTCAGAACTCATTAAACGAGTATAAAACATGCACTGATTGGACATGATGGTAGGGAATAATCACCATTATCCGGTGAAGCCCTGAGGTGAACGTACCGATGAAGTGTCCAAATTGTCAGAGCAAAGATATCGGAAAGATCGGCATCAACCAATACTATTGTTGGGGATGTTATATTGAACTTTCCTTGTCTAAGGGAGTCATTCATACTCACCAAGTGGAAGAGGATGGATCACTCAGCTCCTTAGATGACTTGTTTGATGAGGAAGAACGCCGACTAAGCTAGGAAGAGGTGTCTTTCTTGAATAAAACATTTGCATCCATCGTTGGTTTTGGAGCAGGAGTCGCGGCTTCCATCTATTCTCAAAGATCCAATATGATGAGTCAGAGACAAATGAAACGAATCCGTAAACAAGTAAAGAAACTTTTTTAACAGCTGAAAGAGACTGGCTCATTGTGGGTCAGTCTCTTTTTTTGTTCTTTAATAAAGGAGGGCGAATGAATCCCCATGAATAAAACCACCTCTTATCTTCAAACACTAGAGGATAAAGGAGGGAGGTGTGGATGGTGGAAAGAAAATCTTATACAAGATGGATATACAGGCTTTCGATGGCCCTCATTCTTGCATTATTTCTATATGTTCTCTTTTTATTGAAGCCTGTTTGGCATCCGGTATTAGAGGTCTTATTCTTTTCCCTGCTTCCTTTCTTCATAGGCGGTTTCATTGCCTACCTGCTTCATCCTGTAGTGGAGAAACTGCATGAAGCAGGTATTCACAGGGGGATCGCCATCCTCTTCATCTACCTCCTTTTCTTTGGGGGATTGGGCTATGCCATCTATAAAGGGACCCCGGCCGTCATTCATCAGCTGAAGGATTTATCGGAGAACGCGCCGGTTTTTACAGAGCAGTACCAGGGCTGGCTGAAGGTTGTGCAGAGTGAGACTTCCACATGGCCGGACGGAATCCAGTCACAGCTTGAGAAGAGAATAGACGGACTCGAAGCGTGGGTGACGGGCCTTGTGGCTTTGGTGCTGGCGACGGTGATGAAGTTCATGAACAGTCTGCTCATCGTGGCCATCATTCCCTTCGTATCCTTTTATTTATTAAAGGATATTACAAAAGTAAAGGCGTTCATGTGGCAGCTTACCCCGAAACAATGGAGGCAGAGTGCGATATCATTTTCACATGATGTGGATGAATCCCTCGGTGGTTATATCCGGGGGCAGCTCTTGGTTTGCTTGATCATCGGTGGTATTTCAGCCGCCACCCTATGGCTGATCGGTATGAAATACCCCCTCATTCTCGGCTTGATCATTGGCGTGACGAATGTGATCCCGTATTTCGGCCCGATCATTGGGGCTGTCCCGGCAGCCATCATCGCAAGTACGATCTCCACGAATATGGTGATCTATGTTGTCATTATGGTGGTGGTCCTGCAGTTCTTGGAGGGTAACATCCTATCACCACTCATCGTCGGTAAAAGTCTTCATATGCACCCTTTATTCATCATGGGTGCTTTAATCCTGGGAGGCGAGGTAGGCGGTGTGATCGGCATGATTGTAGCAGTGCCCTTTCTTGCCGTCATTAAAGTGGCCATTTTACACGGAAGGACCCATTTTCTTCATACAAAGATCGATGAATAGCTGAAAAATGGGAATGATCATTGACAAATACCATGAATATTTCTATAATCCAACATATACAAGTATTCGCATAAAATGAAAGCAATGAAGGACCGAGTACGTTATAGTCCATCTTACAGAGAGAAATCCCCCAGGGTGTAAGGGATTTTAGATGAAGGATAACGGAATGCTAATCCTGAGTGCAGGTAAAGCCTGCCGTCCAGCCGCGTTAAGGTGCATTGAGGGATGAATGAACGAAGGTTTATTCATAACCAGGGTGGTACCGCGAGAAACAGCTCTCGTCCCTGTTTTAGGGATGAGGGCTTTTTTGTATTCTTTTTTAACCATACATACAAAGGAGGAAGCTTGATATGAACAAATTAACAGGCGCAGAAATTCGTCAGAAGTTTTTAGATTTCTTTCAGGAAAAAGGACACGGAGTAGAACCGAGTGCATCACTCGTTCCCCATGAAGACCCTTCCCTATTATGGATCAACAGTGGGGTAGCGACATTAAAGAAATATTTTGATGGCCGTGTGATCCCTCAAAATCCACGAATCGTGAATGCCCAAAAATCGATTCGTACGAACGACATCGAGAATGTAGGGAAGACAGCACGACATCATACATTCTTCGAGATGCTCGGGAACTTCTCGATCGGTGATTACTTTAAGGTAGAAGCAATTGAATGGGCATGGGAGTTCCTCACGGATGAAAAGTGGGTTGGCTTCGATCCTGAAAAGCTTTCCGTCACGATCCACCCGGAAGATCACGAAGCATTTGACATCTGGAACCAAAAAGTGGGGGTCCCTGCTGAACGCATCATCCGTATCGAAGGGAACTTCTGGGATATCGGAGAAGGCCCGAGTGGTCCGAATACAGAAATCTTCTATGATCGCGGACCTGAATACGGAGACAATCCCGAAGATCCAGAATTATATCCAGGCGGGGAAAATGATCGTTATCTTGAAGTGTGGAATCTGGTGTTCTCACAATTCAATCACAATCCTGACGGGACGTACACACCGCTTCCGAAGAAGAACATTGATACTGGCATGGGCCTCGAGCGAATGGCGTGCGTCGTTCAGGAAGTCCCTACGAACTTTGATACCGATTTATTTATGCCGATCATTGCTGCAACGGAAGAAATTTCAGGGAAGTCTTACGGCAAAGACAACGAGACGGATGTAGCTTTCAAAGTTATTGCCGATCATATCAGAACGGTTTCCTTTGCGATCGGTGACGGGGCCCTTCCATCCAATGAAGGCCGCGGGTATGTCTTAAGAAGACTTCTTCGCCGCGCTGTACGCTTTGCCAAACAGATCGAAATCAACCGCCCATTCATGTATGAATTGGTTCCAGTCGTTTCTGAAATCATGGTTGACTTCTATCCGGAAGTGAAGCAAAAAGCAGAATTCATCCAAAAAGTGGTGAAAAATGAAGAGGACCGTTTCCATGAGACATTGAATGAAGGTTTGGCTATCCTTTCATCCATCGTCAAGGTACAAAAGTCTTCCGGAAGTAACGTGATTCCTGGTGAAGATGTCTTCCGTCTTTATGACACGTATGGTTTCCCTGTTGAATTAACGGAAGAGTACGCAGAAGAAGAAGGATTGACGGTTGATCATGAAGGTTTTGAGAGAGAGATGGAAGGTCAGCGTGAAAGAGCGAGATCTGCACGCCAGGATGTAGGAAGCATGCAGGTGCAGGGTGGAGTCCTGAGTGATATTACAGTGGAAAGCCGCTTTGTTGGATATGACACACTCGAAAGTAATTCGACAGTCCTTGAATTATTGGTGGACAATGAACGTCAGCCTCAGGTCGGTAAAGGTCAGGAATGCCAGTTCATCCTCAACGAGACTCCTTTCTATGCAGAAAGCGGTGGACAGATCGGGGATAAGGGATATATCGAAGCAGATGGCGTAAGAGTATTCGTCAAAACGGTCAAAAAAGCACCTAATGGACAAAACCTTCACACGGCCGTTGTAGAAGAGGGGACATTGGAGCAGGGGGCCGAGGTCCTTGCAAGGGTTTCAAGAGAATCCAGAACAAAAGTGGAGAAAAACCATACAGCGACTCACATTCTTCATCAGGCATTGAAAGACGTCCTTGGAGAACACGTGAATCAGGCAGGTTCCCTTGTTGAACCGGATCGTCTGCGCTTTGATTTCTCTCATTTCGGATCTGTATCACCAGAAGAAATGGAACGGATCGAAGCCATCGTCAATGAGAAGGTTTGGAAAGCGATGTCAGTGAACACGGCCCTGAAATCTCTAACCGAGGCTAAAGAGATGGGTGCCATGGCGTTATTCGGTGAGAAATATGGTTCAGAAGTACGTGTCGTATCGATTGGAGACTACAGCCTGGAGCTTTGCGGAGGCTGTCACGTATCCAATACATCCGAGATCGGCTTATTCAAGATCCTCTCTGAAAGCGGGATCGGTGCCGGTACCAGACGGATCGAAGCCGTTACAGCAGAAAATGCGTATACAGTATTGAATGATCAGGTATCTCAACTGAAAGAGGTTGCAGCGAAACTGAAATCGAATCCGAAAGAAGTAGTCAATCGAGTAGACTCATTATTAGGTGAGATGAAAGAGCTTCAAAGGGAAAATGAATCTTTATCTGCAAAGTTGTCTAACATAGAAGCAGGTAGCTTGACGGATCAAGTGAAGGTCATAGATGGTGTGAATGTCCTGTCTGCGAAAGTGGCAGCCGGTGACAGCAACGGACTGCGCACGATGATGGATGATCTGAAGCAGAAGCTTTCATCCGGGGTAATCGTACTGGCAACAACTGGTGACGACAAAGTGACCATCATTGCAGGAGTTACGGATGACTTAGTCGAAAAAGGATATCATGCCGGCAAATTGGTGAAAGAAGTCGCTTCCCGCTGTGGCGGAGGAGGCGGTGGCCGTCCGGACATGGCCCAGGCTGGCGGTAAAAATCCGGAAAAAGTCGAAGAAGCCCTTCAATTTGTAGAAGAATGGGTCAAATCCATTTAACTCCGTGTGAAAGTGGTGTACAATGGAGGTAACGATTAACAATTCGGTTGTCAAAAAGACAAGCCTAAAGAGAGGTGCTAAAAATGAGTTCTTTTGACAAAACGATGCGGTTTGATTTTTCAGAGGAGCCGTTCGAACATGACGTGAAAGAAGTGCTCTTACAGGTTCACGATGCTCTGCAGGAAAAAGGGTACAACCCGATCAATCAAATCGTAGGATACTTATTATCTGGAGACCCGGCTTACATTCCCAGACATCAGGATGCCAGAAATATCATCCGCCGTTTAGAACGAGATGAGATCATCGAAGAATTAGTCAAATCGTATTTGAAACAACACAAAGAGGGATAATAGATGCGTGTAATGGGTTTAGACGTTGGTTCTAAAACAGTCGGAGTCGCAATCAGCGATGAGCTTGGCTGGACAGCTCAGGGAATTGAAACGATTAAGATCGACGAAGATCAAGGTGTGTTCCGGATGGATCGAATAAAGGAACTTGCCGATGAATACCAGGTGGATACCGTTGTGGTTGGAATGCCTAAAAACATGAATAACACGATCGGTCCGCGTGGGGAAGCGTCTAAAGCTTATGGAGAATTGATTCAACAGGAGTTATCCCTTCCCATTAAATACTGGGATGAAAGGCTGAGCACAATGGCTGCTGAACGAGTGCTGTTAGAAGCTGACGTCAGCAGGAAGAAACGTAAGAAAGTGATCGACAAAATGGCTGCGATGATGATCCTTCAAGGATATCTTGACAGTCAAAAATAATGAGGTGAATGTTCATGGAACACGGAGAAAAACAAATTACAGTAGTTGACGAACAAGGAAATGAGCAATTATGCGAGGTCCTTTTCACATTTGAATCAGATAAATTCAATAAATCGTACGTCCTTTACTATCCACTTGGGGCAGATGAGAACGACGAAGAAGAAATCGAAATTCATGCATCTGCATTCATGCCTGGTGACGAAGGCCAGGAAGGCGAATTAAAGCCGATTGAAACAGAAGAAGAGTGGGACATGATCGAAGAAATGTTAAACACTTTCCTTGATGAAGAAGAAGACGCTGAATAAGCAGTCGTCATAGGACTATATGAAACAGGGACCGCAAAAAGGGACAAATAATTCACCCTTTTTGCAGGTCCCTGTTTCACTTTGTGCAAAATATTGTATAATAGTGGAGATGATGTCGAATTGCGCATGACGGATAGCCCGCTTTTTTGCTCGAAGGGGGGAAATGAAAGCGTTGGAAGAAAAGAAAAAGATAAAAGAGACACTTATGAAGAAATTGCTTGAAAGGCAAGAGGAGGCCAAAGTCATTAGAAAAGTAGTAGGACTTGTCATTCTTTGTCTTGTCATTATCATAGGGGGAACGGGCATTGGAGGCTACCTTTATGTGAATTCAGCCCTCAAACCGGTTGACCCTGATAATACGAAAACGGTGAAAGTGGACATCCCCATTGGCTCCGGGGTATCGAGTATAGGGAAGATCCTGGAGGACAAAGGGATCGTTAAGAATTCAACAGTCTTTAAATATTACGTGAAATTCAATAACGAAGCAGGATTCCAGGCAGGTTCTTATGATTTGACGCCTTCTATGACCTTGAATGAAATCGTCAACAGCTTGAAGACTGGTAAGGTCATGAGGAAAGCAGAATTCAAGATTACCATTCCAGAGGGACTTCAATTGGACCAGATCGCAGAGATCATCGCTGAAAAGTCCCCATATAAAAAAGATGAGATTGAAAAGAAATTAAACGATAAGAAATGGCTCGAGCAATTAAAAGAGGAATATCCGGAATTGATTACAGATGAAATCTTCAAGAAAGAAATCAAACGCCCGCTGGAAGGATATCTTTATCCTGCGACGTACCCTTTCTATGAAAAGAAACCATCTTTAGACACGATTTTAAAGAAGATGATCGCGCAAACGAATGAAGTATTGGCTCAATACCAGGAAGCCATGGCAGCAAACGAGTATACGCCTCATGAGCTTCTCACCCTTTCTTCCCTGATTGAGGAAGAAGCGACGGAAAAAGCGGACAGAGGGAAAATTTCAAGTGTGTTCTATAATCGTATGGAAGAAGGTATGCCCCTTCAGACAGATCCGACGGTCTTATATGCATTAGGAAAGCATAAAGACAAAACCGTTTATAAAGATCTTGAAGTGGAATCGCCTTATAACACATACCAGGTGAAGGGGTTGCCGCCTGGTCCGATAGCGAATGCGGGCTTGTCTTCAATTGAAGCCGCCCTGCAGCCAGAGGATACAGAGTATTATTATTTCCTGGCAGCTTCCAACGGCTCGGTATACTATTCTGAAACACTGGATGAACATAACGAGAAAAAAGCAAAATATATTACCAACAAAGAAGAATAGCACGGTGAGAAGAGGAAAGAAACATTCGCTTTCCTCTTCTCTGTGTGGTAAAATAGTACAAGTTATTTTTATATCCGGGCGTTATCTTGATGAACGTGTGAAGTAGAAAGCTCATTGTAGCTTTCTTCTTTTCATGTTAAGAAAGAAGCGTTACACGGGCACTATTTATGAACATGATCGTGAGGCTTATATATGAACGAACAAGTGATTGGCTATATAGAATCAATCGTGAAAGGACGTCCGGCCTTGATTTCCGAGATGGAGCAATATGCAGTGGAACACAATGTTCCCATCATGGAACTGGTCGGCATCGAAGCGCTCCTGGGGATGTTACGGATCCAACAGCCGAAAGTGATCCTTGAGATCGGGACGGCCATCGGATATTCTGCCCTCCGCATGGCAGGGGCACTTCCAGAGGCGACGGTCGTCACCCTTGAGCGGGATGAAGAAAGATTCGAAGCAGCACAGGGGTTCCTCTCCCGTTCTGAAGATGGCAAAAGGGTCGTCACCCTGTTCGGTGATGCATTGGAGCTTGCCGAGGAAGTGGAAAAACACGGACCATATGATGCTATCTTTATCGATGCTGCCAAAGGTCAGTACCTTAAATTCTTTGAGCTCTATTCCGGTATGCTGTCTGAAATCGGCGTCGTTTACTCGGATAATGTCTTATTCAAAGGACTGGTTGCAGAAGAACACGTCGAACAGAAACGAATCAGGAACATGGTCAAGAAGCTGCAGAATTATAATGCGTGGCTAATGAATCATGAAGAGTTCGATACAAGTATTTTACCTGTCGGTGACGGAATTGCCATCAGTAAAAAAAGAGGTGAACAACGATGAAAAAGCCGGAACTTCTTGTAACCCCTGCCTCTGTATCCGATATTGAATCATTGGCGTCTGCGGGTGCCGATGCCTTCATGATCGGTGAAGAGCGATACGGCCTGAGGCTTGCCGGGGAGTTCTCCAGGGAAGATGTGGGAGAAGCCATCAAAGTCGCCCACAAGCACGATAAGAAAGTATATGTGGCGATGAATGCCCTCTTTCATAATGATAAAATCGCTGAACTCGATGACTATATTGCCTTTCTTAAAGAGCAAGGGGCGGACGCCATTGTCTTCGGTGATCCCGCCGTATTGATGGCTGCCCGTGAAGTGGCACCGGAGATGAAGCTCCATTGGAATACGGAAACGACGGCCACTAATTGGTACACCTGTAATTATTGGGGCAGAAAAGGGGCGAAGCGTGCAGTACTCGCCCGGGAATTAAGCATGGATAGCATTATCGAAATGAAGGAATATGCAGAGGTCGAAATCGAGGTGCAGGTGCATGGAATGACCTGCATGTTTCAATCCAAACGCTCATTGCTCGGGAACTATTTTGAATATCAAGGCAAAGTGATGGAAATCGAAAATCGGAAAGAACAGCGCAATATGTTCCTTCACGATGAGGAGCGTCACAATAAGTATCCTATCTTTGAAGATGGGAACGGCACTCACATCATGAGCCCGAATGATATGTGCATCATCGATGAACTTGGTGAAATGATGGAAGCGGGTGTCGACTCTTTCAAGATCGATGGAGTGATGAAGTCTTCTGAATATATCCTGGAAGTGACGAAACTGTACCGTATGGCCATTGATTTATGTGCAGAAGACGAAGCGCGATATGACGAACAGAAAGACGAGTTTCTGGAAGAAGCGAAAAGGCTGCAGCCGGATAATCGCCCGTTGGATACAGGTTTCTTCTTTAAAGAAACCGTGTATTAAGAGCGATAGATTGATCAGAACGGAGGAGTTATGATGACCACGATGGTGAAAAAACCGATCTCAAAGGTTGTGGATGGGAAGCGTGTCATTGTGAAGAAACCTGAATTACTGGCTCCTGCCGGTAATCTGGAAAAATTGAAGATTGCGGTCCATTATGGTGCAGATGCCGTCTATATCGGCGGGCAGGAATATGGACTGCGTTCAAATGCCGGTAATTTCACCTTTGAAGATATGAAAGAAGGCGTGGAGTTCGCCCGGAAATATGGTGCAAAGATCTATGTCACCACGAATATCTATGCCCATAATGAGAACATGGATGGTCTTGAAGAGTATCTTCGTGGACTTGGGGAAGCCGGAGTAGCGGGGATCATTGTCGCAGACCCCCTTATCATTGAAACATGCAGAAGGGTTGCCCCGGATGTAGAGGTGCACTTAAGTACACAGCAGTCCCTTTCAAACTGGAAAGCCGTCCAATTCTGGAAAGAAGAAGGACTGGACCGGGTGGTGCTTGCCCGTGAAGCAAGCGGCAAAGAAATCCAGGAAATGAAAGAGAAAGTGGATATAGAGATTGAGACCTTTATTCATGGAGCGATGTGCATTGCCTACTCCGGTCGTTGTACATTAAGCAACCATATGACCGCGAGAGATTCAAATCGCGGCGGCTGCTGTCAGTCATGCCGCTGGGACTATGATTTATATGAAATGAATGAAGACGGGGAAAATCCCCTTTATGATAAAGAAGATGCACCTTTCGCTATGAGTCCGAAAGACTTGAAGCTTGTCGAATCCATCCCTGGAATGGTCGAATTGGGAATCGACAGTTTGAAGATCGAAGGGCGGATGAAGTCCATTCACTATGTGGCCACTGTCGTAAGTGTGTACCGCAAAGTGATCGATGAATATTGTAAAGACCCGGATAACTTCAAGATCCAAAGGGAGTGGCTCGAGGAGCTTGAGAAGTGCGCAAATCGTGAAACGGCCCCGGCGTTCTTTGAAGGGGTACCCGGATTCAAGGAGCAGATGTTCGGAGTCCACAACAAGAAGAATACAAATTATGAATTTGTCGGACTCGTATTGGACTACGACGAAGACACCCAGATTGTCACCTTGCAGCAACGGAACCATTTTAGAGCCGGACAGGAAGTAGAGTTTTTCGGTCCTGAAATCTCCAATTTTACGCAGGTTATCGAAAAGATGTGGGATGAGCGCGGGAATGAGCTTGACGTTGCCCGTCACCCGTTACAAATTGTGAAATTCAAGGTGCATCAGAGGGTTTACCCTGATAACATGATGCGAAAGGAGAACATCTAATACTTATGAAGCAGAAACCCGTTGTGATCGGTGTAGCAGGAGGATCCGGCTCTGGGAAGACGAGCGTCACCAAAGCCATTTATGAGCAATTCCAAGGTCATTCCATCTTAATGCTGCAGCAGGATTATTATTATAAAGATCAATCGAATCTACCATTTGAGGAACGGTTGAAAACCAATTATGATCACCCATTAGCCTTTGATAATGATTTGTTGATTCAACATTTGCACGGTCTATTGGATCACCAGCCCGTCAATAAGCCGGTGTATGATTACAAAATGCACACCCGCTCGGATGATACGATCCTCGTTGAACCGAAAGATGTCATTATTTTAGAGGGAATTTTAGTATTAGAAGATGAAAGATTGCGTAACTTAATGGATATTAAGCTTTACGTAGATACAGATGCGGATCTTCGGATCATCAGAAGGATGCTTCGCGACATTAAAGAGCGCGGGCGTTCCATCGATTCTGTCATCGATCAATACATTACGGTCGTCCGTCCGATGCATAATCAATTCATCGAACCAACGAAGCGATATGCCGATGTGATCATTCCTGAAGGCGGTCATAATCACGTGGCAATCGATTTAATGGTAACAAAAATTCAAACAATTCTTGAACAAAAGTCATTTTTGTAATACGATAGCATAGATAAAGACATATAGGCGAAGGTTACCATTTCCCACATTGTAAAGAAGCAGGGAATGGAGGGAGAAGACATTCTCCCTCCATTCCCTCCCTTTACATACGTAGCACATTTACATATGGAGCATGGGAAGCTCTTAGATAGAAAAGGAGTGAAGAGGGTCATGAGTACAGAAAAAGTATTTCCTATGACAGCAGAAGGTAAAGAGAAGTTAGAAAAAGAACTGGAGAATTTGAAAACGGTTAAACGTAAAGAAGTCGTCGAGCGCATCAAGATTGCCCGCAGCTTCGGGGATTTATCCGAGAACTCTGAGTACGACGCAGCGAAAGATGAACAAGCATTCGTTGAAGGTCGTATTTCCACATTGGAAAACATGATTCGCAATGCGAAGATCATTCAAGAAAATGACATGAATTCAGATACAGTACAATTAGGAAAAAAAGTGACATTCGTGGAATTGCCTGACGGAGACAAAGAAACATACACAATCGTCGGCAGTGCAGAGGCGGATCCATTTGAAGGAAAGATTTCAAATGATTCACCAATCGCGAAAAGCCTTCTTGGCCATAAAGTAGGCGCAGAAGTGAATGTTCAGACTCCAGGCGGGGAAATGAGCGTCAAGATTGTAGAAGTAAGCTGATCACCCGGGAAGGGGCTCCAATTTAGAGCCTCTTCTTTTTTTATGATTAATTCGCATAAAACTCGTCAACAATGGGGACGAGGTGACAAAATGAAACGGAAACGAATCAGGTTGTTCAGTATCGTCTTATTACTTGCTCTCTCAGGACTTTCAGGCAGGTTGATGCAATTGCAATTATTCCAGACTGAATCCTATTCCAAACACAAAATCAACCTTCTTGAAGAGAGTGTCGCACAAAGGACGCAAGCATTGGTGATCGATGAAGGCAGGGGGGAGTTTCTTGATCGGAACGGTGAACCCCTTACGTATACAGAAAAGAATGTTCTGGTTCTTTTCCCGTTTCTAAAACAACTGGATTGGCCGGTGGATAAAGTGGCAGAGATCCTTCATGTTCCTCAGCAGACGATCCAAACGAAAGTGGAGGAAGCGAAAGGGCCGATCGTTTTCGGCGGGAAGGATCCCTTAAGGCTTTCAGAAGAACAGATGAAGGAAATTAATTCTCTTGAAATACAGGGAGTGTTCGCCCTTACGAAAAAGTATAAAAGCGACGAAGTACCTGCTTCCCAGCTGATAGGGGTCACCGGGGAAAATACAGACGTATTCCACGAACGCTACCCCGACAAAGTGAAGGGCGCCAATCAGAAAATCGGTGTGTCTGGACTTCAGGAGAGTTTTGATGAGTGGCTGGTCGCAGAAGAGGAAGCGAAACTGATCTATCATGTTGATGCAAGGGGTGGCCCTTTATTCGGTGTGGATGTAAAGTATCTGGCACCTGCCAATCCCTTTTACCCACTGAATGTGAAAACGACCATCGATAGAGGGATGCAAGAGGCACTAGAAGATGTGGCGGATACGTACAACATCAAAAAAGGGGGGCTGTTGCTCCTGGATATAGAAAAGAGTGAAATACTCGCCAGTGTATCAAGACCTGCCATGAAGAGCCGGGATCCATTCAATGGAGGAGCGGGGAATCTCATGCTGAAAGCGTTGATACCGGGTTCAGTGTTCAAGACCGTCGTCGCAGCTGCAGCCATGGATGAGGGGATGGTGGATGAACGCAGGCTTTTCCCTTGTGATGAAAACATCCGTGGCGGGGTCGCTGAAAAGCCTCACGGCACCATTAATATTAAGACAAGCATTGCCGTCAGCTGCAACCGTACATTTGCGGATCTTGCTAAAGAGCTGACAGAGAAGGATGACCACCTGCTCGATGAGTATGCCGAGAAAATCGGACTGATCGGTGACATTGCATGGAAAGGCAACGTCTTTCATTACGAAAGCTTTCCTCAGCTTCAGGTGAGTGAAGGAAGGATCTTCGCTTCTGACGGGGACAGGGCTGAACCTAAACTGGTCGCCCAGACAGGTATCGGGCAACAGGAAGTCCGCGTCACACCGCTTGGCATCGCCAATATGATGGCCACGATTGCCAGGGGGGGAGAGAAATTTCAGGTGAGTGCCGTCTCTTCTGTGCAGTATCAAAATGGCACCAACATGTTTTCCTTCCCTCATCAGAAGATAGAGGGTGAGACGATCACCCCTTTCACGGCCATGAAGCTTCAGCAGTACCTGCGGGGTGTGGTGAACTCCCCGGAAGGTACGGCACCCTATTTGCAAAACGCGGCCTATACCATTGCCGGGAAGACTGGAACCGCACAGACAGGGAATTATCGGGGAGAAAGAGTGAAAGAAAATGAATTATATAATAAATGGTTCGCAGGCTACTTTCCCTTCGAAGATCCCAAATACGCATTGGTGGCCGTCAACATGGACGTGACCATAGGCGAAGGGGGAATTTACCCGATCTTCAAAGACAGCGTCGATGCTGTCTACCGGCTTGATCATGAGTAGGAAGGAGTCCCGTGCGTTCTGTGACCTTTTTCCCTTTATAGCTGAATCATCCCGGGATGGATAATGTTTCGCTTTATTCTTTTCCTCTTATCATGTTAAAATGTTTAGGATAATAGGGAGGGAACAAAATGGCGAAATACCAATCTCGATTAGATAAACGATCTAAAAAGAATACTAATAAACTGTTAAACATAATGATTGCAATCGTACTTCTATTAATTGTCGTGGTAGGAGGCACCATCGTACTTGGAGGGGGCGGCGACGAAAAGGCAACGACAGACGCCCCGAAGAATTCAGAAACCAAAAGTGCTGACAAGAACGATAAGACGACGAAAGAAAAAGACAACTCCGTTTCCATGGATGAGAAAGACGATTCTAAGGATAAAGCGGACGATGAACAAAAAGATGAAGACAAGAAGAAAGATGATGAGAAAAAGAAAGACGAGTCTTCTGATGAGGAGCAGGATTCTGTCGCATTAGACGGGGAAGACCAAAGTAAGATGAAGGTCGAGGAAAGTGACGACCCCAATGTAGTAAAAACGATGGTGCATCCTGACTGGAAGCCGATCGGCACCGAGCAGACAGGTGAGCACGTATCCGTCTATGAAGAAGGAACGGTCGACTGGCAGGAAAAAATCAAGGCGACTTCATACGCTACAGGCATCCCTGCAGGCAATATGACCGTCTGGTGGATGGAAGGGAATGGCGGTCCGCAGAAGTCCATGGCGACCGTAACGGCTAAAGACACCCAAACCCCTTACCGGGTGTATCTGCAATGGGTCGACGGCAAAGGATGGCAGCCGACGAAGGTGCAGGAATTAAAGGAAAATGATAAAGACTGATGGATATAAAAAGGCCCTTCCAATCAAATGGAAGGGCCTTTTTACATGAATTACTTCTTCACTTTAAAATGAACCACGGCACTGTATAATCTTCTGCCGTTCTCATCTATGGAAACGGAATGATCCACGTGATGGACGGAGAGCATGATGGCTTTATTATGCTGGATCTGTTCGTCTACCTTTTTCTCCAAGGTCCTGAGATTGTCAGCTTCGAAAAACTCCACTTTATCTTCTATTAAATCGAATGAAATATTCATGGTGAACCTCCTAATTATGCGTGATGCGGAAAGGCTTTCTCCCTCTATTTTAGAGCCCCTCCATCCTTTTGACAATGAATTATTGTTGAATTCATCAGGAGAATATGATAATTTAATAACAGTTTTAAAATTAATTCATAGTATGTTTATAGGAATTATAAACTTAATGCAGCTGAGGTGCTGAACCATGGGTAGAGAATTTTTAGATCTGTTCGGTGACTGGGCAGATTCGTATGATGATACAGTGACAGGAAAAGATGTGGAATATCAAGCCGTATTCGAACACTATGATTCAATTCTTGACGGGGTGGTCGCCCGTTCAAAGGGGAAGGTGGTCGAGTTTGGACCCGGTACAGGGAATTTAACCAAGAAGCTATTGGATGCGGGACTCGAGGTCATCCCCTATGAACCCTCTCCAGAAATGAGAGCGATTGGAATGCAGAAGCTTGGTGATCGTGTCACATTCCGGGACGGCGATTTTCTGGATTTTTCTTTAGAGGGAAAAGCCGATTCCATCGTAAGCTCTTACGCATTTCATCATTTAACCGATGAAGAAAAGGGAAAAGCTTTCGGCATCTATGGAAAGCTTCTAGTACAAGGTGGTAAAATAGTATTTGCTGATACAATGTTTGAGACCGATCAGCATCATCAAGCCGCCATATCCCAAGCGATCAAGAAAGAGTATGTCAATCTGGCTGAAGATTTAAAACGGGAATATTACACGACTCTCGAAGTGTTAAGAGAGCTTTTGCGAGAGAATGGGTTTTCTGTACAGTTTCAGCAAGTGAATACATTTGTGTGGATCATGGAGGCGACTAAACAGTAGAAAGAGGTTTTAGCAATGAAAATCGCCATCATCGGAGCAATGGAAGAAGAAGTAACCTTATTAAGAGAGAATATTTCAAACCCGAAAGTGGAAACCATCGCAGGGTGTGAATATACAAGCGGTACAATGCATGACAAAGAAGTGATTTTGCTTCGTTCAGGAATCGGGAAAGTGAATGCAGCGATGTCAACGGCTGTCCTATTGCAGCACTTCAAACCGGATTGCATCATCAACACAGGGTCAGCAGGAGGATTCGATCCTTCTCTAAATGTCGGTGATGTAGTCATTTCAACTGAAGTAAGACATCATGATGTGGATGTAACGGCTTTTGGTTATGAATACGGCCAGGTTCCTCAGCTTCCGGCAGCTTTTACGGCAGACGAGAACTTGAAGCAAACAGCGATCAATAGTGTGAAGGAACTCGGAGATGCACAGGTGGTTTCCGGATTGATTGCTACTGGGGATTCATTCATGAATGATCCAGTGAGGGTGGATGCGATCCGTGACAAATTCACGGATTTGCAGGCAGTGGAAATGGAAGCGGCAGCGATCGCCCAAGTAGCGCATCAATTCCACGTACCATTTGTCATCATCCGTTCCCTTTCCGACATCGCCGGCAAGGAATCAGATGTGTCTTTTGATCAATACCTGGAAAAAGCTGCACTTCATTCAGCTAAAATGGTCATGAATATCGTGAAATCTGTTTAATAGAAAGAGAATATAGCTGACCCAGGCATCTACCCCTCTTACCGTGTGTACCAGGCTTGTTCAGACGAACAGTCCTTTTCATTGGTAATGAAGACGGTTTGGTGAAAGGGTCAGTTTTTTTGGTTGAAAGGGGATTGAATATATGGACGTGTATAAAAGTGTACATGACCTGATAGGGAATACACCGATTGTTGAACTGACGCATTTCCCGCTGAAGAACGGGGTCCGCCTCTTCGCGAAGCTTGAATTCTTTAATCCCGGAGGCAGTGTGAAGGATCGATTGGGGCTTGAGCTGTTAAGAGATGCAGTGGAGAATGGCAAGATCATGCCAGGGGGGACCTTCATCGAACCAACGGCAGGCAATACGGGGATCGGCCTGGCTTTAGCCGCCGTCAATTCAGGATATAAAGTGAAGTTCTGTATCCCTGAGAAATTCAGCGTGGAGAAACAGGAACTGATGAAAGCCCTAGGAGCGGAAATCGTCCATACCCCCACTGAAGAAGGCATGAAGGGTGCCATCGCGAAAGCTGCTGAATTGGTAGAAGAGACCCTTAACTCGTATTCCCCACAGCAATTCGGGAACGAAGCCAACCCGAATACGTATTACAGAACATTAGGACCGGAACTCTGGAAACAGATGGACGGTCACATCCATACATTTGTCGCCGGCGCAGGGACAGGCGGGACCTTCATGGGGACTGCACGCTACCTTAAAGAAATGAAGGACACGATTAAAACAGTGATCGTGGAGCCTGAAGGATCGATCCTGAATGGGGGAGAGTCAGGCCCACATAAAACAGAAGGCATCGGGATGGAGTTCCTGCCTGGATATATGGATGCAAGTTATTTTAACAGTATCCATACCGTCACTGACGAGGATGCCTTCACAAGGGTAAAGGAACTTGCATTATTGGAAGGGCTGCTGGTAGGCAGTTCTTCCGGAGCTGCCCTGCATGCAGCGCTAGTGGAAGCAGAAAAGGCTGAACCGGGTAGCCATATTGTCACCATCTTCCCGGATTCAAGTGAGAGATATTTAAGCAAAAAAATATACCAAGGAGGAATCTAATCATGAAAAAGAAAACGCAATTAATCCACGGTGGTATCCCTACAGATCCTCAAACAGGTGCTGTATCCACTCCCATATACCAGGTGAGTACGTATAAGCAGGATGAAGTAGGAAAGCACAAGGGGTTCGAATATTCACGCTCAGGAAATCCCACACGACATGCCCTTGAAGAGCTGATCAAAGATCTTGAAGGCGGGGAAAAAGGCTTTGCATTCGGCTCGGGAATGGCGGCGATCACTGCAGTCATGATGATGTTCAACAGCGGGGATCATATTGTGATGACAGATGATGTGTACGGAGGGACATACCGTGTCATGACGAAGGTGTTAAACAGGATCGGCATCGAGTCCACTTTCGTAGATACTAGCGATGTAAACACTATCGAAAAGGCCATCCAGCCGAATACAAAAGCGGTTTATATTGAAACACCGACCAACCCATTACTGAAAATTACGGATATCGAGGCAGCGGCTTCATTAGCCAAGAAACACAATCTGCTGACCATCGTAGATAATACGTTCAGTACACCTTACTGGCAGAACCCGATTGCCCTGGGAGCGGACATTGTCCTTCATAGTGCTACGAAATACATCGGTGGACACAGTGACGTTGTGGCAGGTCTCGTTGTAGTGAATTCAGAAGAACTGGCTGAAGAATTATTCTTTGTACAGAATTCAACAGGCGGTGTCCTTGGGCCGCAGGATTCATGGTTATTGATTCGCGGGATCAAGACCTTGGGGCTGCGTATGGAGGAGCATGAAGAAAACACCAGGAAAATCGTCGAGTTCCTGACGGCTCATCCGAAAGTATCGAAGGTTTACTATCCTGGTCTTGAAACTCATCCGAATCATGCCATCGCCAAAAAGCAGGCATCAGGATTCGGCGGGATGGTCTCCTTTGATGTAGGCAGTGAGGAAAATGCAGACCGTCTTCTGACCAATACGAGATATTTCACGTTGGCTGAAAGTCTCGGAGCAGTGGAAAGTCTTATTTCCGTTCCGGCTCGCATGACCCATGCGTCCATTCCGGCGGAGCGTCGGAACGAACTGGGGATCACAGACGGCCTTGTCCGGATATCCGTCGGTCTTGAAGATGTGGAGGATTTGATTGAAGATATAGACAACGCCCTTTCCAAGTAACCCTTGGCAGAACTGGTATCAATTACATGGTAGGCTGTATGGAATCATATGTTACCATAGAATGAGAGTTTACTAGTTCAAAAGTAGGTGAATGCAATGAAGAACACAAGCAAAAAGATCATTCAACATAAGGTAGTTGATTTCAAACGATTTGGTTTTACATTACTTGCACTGAGTGTCTTTATGTATTTAGGTGTCATCATTCCGACAGTGACCGTTACACCCGGCAAAATGATGCCCCTCATGACAGGGACCGTTGTTTTACTCGGGCTGTCACTATACTTCTTCATAAAAGCAATTAAATATAAAAAAGATCTGCAATCAGCGGATGAATAATAGATGAAAAAAGCGGGTTCTCGAGGACCCGCTTTTTTTGTGATTATTAAAATAGTGCTGGTTATGAGGGATCTTGCTTGCGTGTTAATTCTCCTCCATAGGTGTTTGTGTAAAGCTTCATTTGGATGAGAGTTAGTCCAAATATATTGTCCGTTCCTTTCCGCTCCAGGCACTTGCTTTCCTCGGGGAGGAAGTCGAGCCTCCTCGGGCTTGCGCCCTGTGGGGTCTCGACCTTTCCTCTATTTCCCGCAGGAGTCAAGTGCCTTCCGCTTCAATCCACTCTGTGCTATTACATTTTTCTGCGGTAAATATATGTAAAACCCCCTGAATGGAGTAAATGAAAAACAGGCTCATACATACATTTGGATAGTTCGAAAATCGATCATAATTATGTTTATTCATACCCGATATTTCTTTATTGCTTATTTACCCTTTAAGCTCTGTCACGCAAATACCCTATAGATGGTGAGGGGAATTGCGAAGACTCCTGCGGAAAAACGGGCGTGCCGAGACCCCGGAAAGCGAAGCGGTTCCCCTTACCATCCTACCCATGCTAATTGACAGAGCCCCAAGCAGATCTCATGTGTATAGTATCATTATGTGGAAATTTGTAGAAAAAAGAATGAAGAAAAGAGTTTACTTTGGTGCAATAATTGGATATACTAACCAATGTAAGAAAAAAATCACAAGAGGGAGGTCGAAGAAAATGTTCGTGCTTATTGGAAAAAAAGATACAACTTCATATTATTTTGATCATTCGACCGCTTGTGGGATGTTTTCTGCTTAATTTGAATTTCATTCAATAATAGCCACAGGGAGAATGTAGATCCCTGTGGCTTTTTTGTGCCACAAGGGTCGGTCGCTTTGTGGCTATTTACTATGCCCTGCATACTTGCAGGAACGTTGAAAGGGGTGATATTGTATGACACTGAATCTTTTATTTATAACGGTAACCTTCAATAAGAAACAGGAAACGTTTGAAGAAGCTTCTCATCATGAAATGGTTTTAAAAAGCTATGAAGAAACGAAAACAAAGCAGCACTCTATGCCTCAAATGTTTTAATCCTAAAAAAACCAACACATGGAGAGGAGAATGAAAAATGATTTATGTACAGGAGAAAATGCTGAATGCGCTATGGGTAGAGAAGGATACTGCCTAACGAACCAGAAGGTGGTGGAGAGATGTTTTTGAATATTGTCATTTGGTCCGCTTTCTTCCATAGAAAGAAGACCCGTGAACTCAAATAACCAATGAAGGAGGACCCCTATGGCCGGGGGGCCTCCTTTTGTCTTCGGTCACATATCTGTCAATACTTAGTAAAGAGTTGTTCACGAATGGGAGGGGAATATCCGTTTTTTCGTGATACATTAATAGTAGGAAATGCAATTTAATGAGGGAGAGGATGACAATGTTTTCAATGATAATGGGTCTTATCCTGACGTCTGTAATTGGTTTGATCATTTCGGCTGAAGTCAGTGTAGAGTAGAAAATAAAGAAAAGCGGTCCCGGGACCGCTTTTCTTTATTAGGATTTATTCCTTTTTTCTTTTTCCTCCCGGTAGAATTCATGAAACATTTTCATGAGGGCACGCTTTTCGATCCTTGAGACGTAGCTCCTCGAAATCCCCAGTTCTTTTGCGATTTCCCTCTGCGTTTTTTCTTCTTTTAAATCCAGACCGAAACGCCCGACGATGACTTCCTTTTCCCTTTCGTCCAGTACGCAGATATATTTTCTCACCTTTTCGAGTTCCATGCTTAACTGAATCGTATCGATGACATCATCGCTTTCAGATTTCAAGATATCGATCAAGCTGATTTCATTTCCTTCTTTATCCTGGCCGATGGGATCGTGGAGTGAGACATCTTTCTTGGTTTTCTTCAGGGCACGGAGGTGCATGAGGATTTCATTCTCAATACATCGTGCCGCATAGGTGGCAAGCTTGGTTCCCTTTCCTTCAGAATAACTTTCGATCGCTTTGATCAATCCGATGGTCCCTATGGAAATCAAATCTTCTGGATCTTCGCCTGTGTTTTCGAATTTCTTGACGATATGGGCAACCAACCTGAGATTATGTTCGATGAGCATGTTGCGGGCGTGTTCATCCCCTTCCGCCATCAGCTTTAGATATTTTCGTTCATCTGCCGCGGATAATGGTTGCGGAAAGGCATTATTCTTAACGTAAGAAACGAGGAAAATTAACTCCTTAAAGAAATAACCCAGTGCTGTTAGAACTCCAGACATATTTCCACCTCCATGAGGACTTGAGCCTATATTCATTCATATGTTTATAAGGGGATGTCCTTGCATGTCCGGTGAAAGTAATCGGGAATTGGAACATTTTTTTCCAAGTTGAATTCTATAATAAAGATGCAAACTGCCTATACGCTCCTTCCCTATGTACATATACTGATAGTAAAAGTGAGTGAGGAGGTATGGTCATGCCTTATGGATATCCTTGTTACGGACCAGTCTATCCAGGTTGCTATGGCGGCGGGGGATTCTACTTTGCGTTAATCGTTGTATTGCTAATCTTGCTTTTCCTATTTGGTGGCTGGTGGTACGTCAATAACTATAACTGTTGTTAGCCTGATGGGTATGAAATAAATACACAAAGAGAGCCCTGTTCATAAGTGAACAGGGCTCTCTTGTATACCTTACATCTTCTTCAACGTAAAGGGGCTGACCATCAATACAGATAGTGTGATGGTCATGCACACGATCAGCACACTTGAGACAAATGGAATAAGAAGATAGCTCAAGGTCAGTAAACAGCCGGCTGCCGTAATGGGAAGACCGGTAAAATAGCCGTCATTCTCCGAAATGTTGAAGCGGGCCAACCGGTAAGCACCACACGCTACATACAAAATGGTGAAGAACATGCCGGGATAGTCAAACTGGCTGAGAACGGCCGTATACATAAGCAATGCAGGGGCCACACCAAAGGAAATGATGTCGCTCATGGAATCCAGCTGCTTTCCTAATTCCGACTCGATGTTTAACTTTCTTGCCACTAATCCATCGAACCTGTCGGTCAAGGCAGCGATGAAAATGAGGATCAAGCTAAGATGTAATTGGTTATGAAGAACGGAAATAATAGCAAAACCACCTAATGATAAATTCGAAAGGGTAATCAGGTTGGCTGTTTGGGTTTTAAGCTTTTTGAACGTTTGATCGAGTACCCCGGAGAGAAACAATCATCACTCACTCCTTCTTTTAAGTTTGCTCACTGTTGAACAAGATTCGTGGCTGAAATATGCCTTGACGAGTACCTGTTCACCTGGTTAACGTTGATGGTTAACACTATGCAGTGAAAAAAGATCCTTATTCATATAGTATATAATTATATTTTATTATATACTTATTAAACTGTTAAAGTTAATCGTTTTTTACATTGAGTGGACCATTTGACTGGACAGTAGGTCAGTAAATTGAAATGTAATGCTTCAGGAGCATATATTCCATATAAAAGAGGACGGATTTTATATAAATCCGTCCCGTTTCATGTTAGTATTCTACGAAGTAGCTTTTATTTTATTTGTAAGAGATCGACGGTGAATTTCCATTTCGATGAGGCGAATGAATTCTGTATTGAGTTTCAGTTCCAACGCTTTGTAATAAGAATCAATCAACAGTTCGTCCGATAATTTCCTCATTAATGCCACCTCCATTACTCATCATCTTTTTATTCGAAACTTAATGTAAGTACGTTTTTTAGTAGTAATGTAACTTTACCAAAATTTTTTTTGCAGAACAAGCGTTCCGTTATCCACAGTACATGGTGGATAAGTTGTGACTAACTTGTATATAACTGGTAAATAAAGCTTATTTGAGTTCTGTATAATGTGAATAAGGTTATCCACAAGGTTGAAGAAAGCTGGAAATTTGTCGAAAAATATTTATTTTTTATCGGTATATGTTTGGAATTACAGGAATATATATGATTTATTTTGAATCTGTATGTAAAATTGGTTATCATTAATCTGTTATAGGTTAAAGGTATACTATAGAAATCGTTTCTCGATATCATCTAATGAAACTATATCGAAAGCAGTTCATCATATAATCGATAAAGAAATTTGAGGTGTAGCATGTGATCAAGCAGTTTTTACCCAATGAACAGGTCCAGGATATTTTTACTATCACCCCGGGACATCTGAAGGAAAAAGGGATCAAGGCAATCATTACCGACTTGGATAATACGTTGGTGGAGTGGGACAGGCCAAACGCCACCCCGAAATTGATCCAGTGGTTTAAGGAAATGCAGGAGCAGGGGATCCTTGTGACCATCGTATCCAACAACAATAAAAACCGTGTGGGGGCATTCGCCGAACCTTTGGGTGTGCCATTCATCTTTCAGGCACGAAAGCCCATGGGACGTGCTTTTAAGAAAGCGATCAAACAAATGGGTGTAAAAAAGGAAGAGGCGGTTGTCATCGGCGATCAGCTATTAACGGACGTATTGGGTGGAAATCGCAGTGGCTTCCACACGATACTGGTCGTACCTGTGGCTCAATCGGATGGTTTTTTTACAAAATTCAATCGTCAGGTAGAACGCAGAATCATGAAGTTTTTCAAGCGTAAAGGCATGCTTGAGTGGGAGGATAAACAGTGAGTGGAGTTGTATGTATAGGTTGCGGCGTTGAAATTCAGACGGAAAATAAAGAAGGCATGGGCTATGCCCCTCCTTCGGCTCTTCAAAAAGAAGAAATCATCTGTCAGCGCTGTTTCAGATTAAAGCATTATAATGAAGTCCAGGATGTTCCGTTGACCGATGATGACTTCCTGAAAATACTGAATGAGCTTGGTGACTCTGAAGGGCTTATAGTCAAAGTGGTGGACATCTTTGACTTTAATGGTAGCTGGCTGCCGGGACTACACAGGTTCGTAGGATCCAATCCGATTCTTCTGATAGGAAACAAGGTGGACCTCTTGCCTAAGTCGGTGAAGCACTCTAAGCTGATTCATTGGATGAAGCATGAAGCGAGTCAACTTGGATTGAAACCAATCGATGTTCAATTGGTGAGTGCAGCCAAGGGACAAGGGATCGGAGAAGCGATCGAAGCGATTGAGGAATATCGGAATGGAAAAGATGTTTACGTGGTTGGATGTACGAACGTAGGGAAATCCACGTTCATCAATCGCATCATCAAACATGTGTCGGGAGAGCAGGATGTCATCACGACTTCCCATTTCCCTGGTACGACTCTTGATATGATTCAAATTCCATTGGATGATGAAGAATCATTGATTGATACACCCGGCATCATCAATCATCATCAGATGGCCCACTTTGTAGATAAACAGGATTTGAAAATCATTACGCCTAAAAAAGAAATCAAGCCAAGGACGTTCCAGTTGAATCCGGAACAAACGTTGTTCTTCGGCGGATTGGCCCGTTTTGATTTCATGGCGGGTGAGCGTCAGCCGTTTACCTGCTATTTCTCAAATGAGCTGTCCATCCATCGGACGAAGATTGAAAAGGCGGAAGAACTCTATAAAAATCATGCGGGGGAATTATTGCAGCCACCAAGAAAAGACGATATGGATACGTTCCCTCCACTTGTAAGGCACGAGTTCAGGATCAAAGAACCGAAAACGGATATCGTTTTCTCAGGTTTGGGATGGATCACCGTCAATGATGCTGGAGCGACCATTGCCGCTCACGTCCCGAAAGGTGTCAGCGTATTCTTGAGAAAATCACTGATCTAGGAGGGATTCTGTGGCTCTTTATGGTGTGATCGGGGACCCGATTGCTCACTCAATGTCGCCCCTGATGCATAATAGCGCATTTGAAGATAACGGAATTAACGCTCAATACGTTCGATTTCATGTGAAGAAAGAGCAGCTACCCGACGCCATCCGTGGAATCAAAGCTTTGGGTATTGAGGGAGTGAACGTGACGGTTCCTCATAAAGAACATGTCATGTCTCTCCTCGATGGGATTGATCCATTGGCAAAGGCCATCGGTGCTGTCAACACGATTGCAAATGAAAATGGCAAGCTGATCGGGTATAATACAGACGGTCTTGGATTTGTTGAAGGCTTGAAGAAGGTAGCCGGTGAGGGTCTGGAAAACAAGTCGATGCTGATCATCGGGGCCGGTGGTGCAGCCCGGGCCATCTATTATACACTTGCCTCTTCGGGTGTGGGGAAGATCGATGTAACCAACCGTACCCCGGGCAGGGCAAAGAAGATGATGGATGCCTGCCCGTTTCCGTTAGATTCTTCGTTCCTTTCCCTTGAAGCTGCTGAAAACGAATTGCACGATTATGATGTCATCATCCAGACGACATCCATCGGCATGTTTCCTCATAATGAAGACAGTCCTATAAAGGTCAATAAATTAAAGCAGGGAAGCATCGTCTCGGATATCATTTATAATCCACTGGAAACAACATTATTGAAACAGGCGAAGCAAAAAGGTGCCCTGACTCAGAACGGGCTTGATATGTTCGTTTATCAGGGAGCACTCTCATTTAAGAAATGGACAGGAATCTTTCCGTCCTATTCCATTATGAGGGACACCGTTTTACAACAACTAGGAGGTTAACATGTTAACAGGTAAACAAAAAAGGTTTTTACGTTCAGAAGCACATCACTTAAATCCGGTTTTTCAGGTAGGAAAAGGCGGAGTCAACGATAATATGATCAAAACGATCGGAGAAGCAATCGAGACAAGGGAATTGATGAAAATCAGCATCCTTCAAAATTGTGATATGGATAAGACTGAGGTTGCACAAGAGCTTTCGGAAGGTGTAGGAGCTGAAATTGTCCAGATTATCGGAAATACCATTGTCCTGTACAAAGAATCGAAAGAAAATAAGCAATTAATCCTGCCAAGATAAGGATCGATACGATGATAAAAAAAAAGGTTGGACTTCTGGGAGGTACTTTCAATCCTCCCCATATGGGTCACTTGGTCATTGCAGATCAAGTGTTGGAAAAGGCACAATTAGATGAAATCCGCTTTCTGCCAAACCATGTACCTCCCCATAAACAGGTGGATGAAAGGGTAACCGTGGACCAGCGTCTTCGGATGCTGGAGGCAGCCATCAAGGGGCATCCCCTTTTTTCGATTGAACGGATCGAACTCGAAAGACAGGGTGCCTCCTACACATATGACACCATCAAGCTTTTGATGGAAAGAGAAGAGAATACCCAATTTTCGTTTATCATAGGCGGGGATATGATCGAGTATCTCCCGAAATGGTATAAAATCGAAGAGTTGCAGAATATGTTGAAGTTCATCGGGGTCAATCGACCGGATTATTCCCATGAGACACCCTATGACGTACAATTGATTGAAGTGCCGGCCGTCGATCTTTCTTCCTCATACATTCGTGACACTGTAAAAAAGGGACAAACGGTTCGCTATTTGGTTCCGGACGATGTGTATCGATTGATCAAGGAGGAGAAGTTATATGAATAGGGAAAAAGCTCTGGAGCTGGTTAAAAAGCATTTGACAGAACATCGCTACATTCACACATGTGGAGTCATGGAGACGAGCATAGAGCTTGCGAAACGGTATGGAGCCGATGAGAAAAAGGCTGAAACAGCTGCGATTTTTCATGACTATGCAAAGTTCCGGGATAAACAGGAAATGCAGGGGATCATTGAAAGGGAGAATCTTTCAAAGGATCTATTACTGTATAATGGCGAGTTATGGCACGCGCCTGTAGGAGCTATCCTGGTCGAACGCGAGATCGGGATAGAAGACCGTGATATCCTGGATGCCATCCGCTTCCATACTTCCGGGAAAGAGGGGATGACGGTACTCGACAAGGTGGTTTATTTAGCCGACTATATTGAGCCGAATCGCAGGTTCCCCGGTGTGGAAGAAGTGAGGGAGCTTGCCAAAGAATCATTGGACCTGGCACTCATAAAAGCTCTTCAGAATACGATCACGTTTCTTATGAAAAAAAACCAAGCGATCTATCCGGATACATTTCGCTTTTACAATGAACTGACATTAAATCAGAGGAGATGAAGGAATGGAACAAAATTTAGTAGAATTAGCATTTAAAGCGGCTGATGATAAACGCGCTGAGGATATTGTTGTATTGGATATGAAAGGTGTTTCGTTGATTGCGGATTATTTCCTGATCTGTCACGGTAATTCAGACAAACAGGTACAGGCGATCGCGCGTGAATTGAAAGACGCAGCAGAAGAAAAGGGATACACAGTGAAACGACTGGAAGGATTCGATCAGGCACGCTGGATCCTGGTTGATTTAGGAGATGTCGTCGCTCACGTATTCCATAAAGAAGAAAGAGGTTACTATAATCTTGAACGTTTATGGGGAGATGCATCATTCGTCGAGGTTGGACAAGGTGAGAACCTGTAAATGAGTTATGAGCGTTTTGCTTATGTATACGATTATTTAATGCAGGACGTCCCATACGATGGCTGGTTGGAGTATGTGAACCGCCAGGCAATACGTCACCAGGGGAAGAGGGTTCTTGATATCGCTTGTGGAACCGGGGAATTATCATTGAGGCTTGCACGGGACGGATATGATGTGACGGGGGTCGACTTGTCTCAGGACATGCTCACCATCGCCCAGGAAAAGGCATCGGCAAAGAATGTCCCTATCCAGTGGTTTCAGCAGGATATGTCGAGGCTCGATTCCCTTGGTGAATACGACATCATTACGATTTTTTGTGATTCATTGAATTACCTAAAAGACGAGAGTGACGTGAAGAGCACATTTAAAGGGGTATATCGACACCTGAAGCAGGATGGGCTATTCCTTTTTGATGTGCATTCCATTTTCAAAATGACGCAGATATTCATGAACCAAACCTTTACCCTTACGGATGATCATGTATCCTATATATGGGATTGCTTCCCCGGTGAAGTTCCCAATAGTGTGGAACATGAACTGACTTTTTTCGTGGAAGATGAAGAAACCGGACAATACGAGAGAGTGGAAGAGCTGCACAAGCAGCGTACCTATCCAATCCTTATGATAAAGGAGTGGCTCCGTGGCAACGGCTTCGAGGTTTTGAATATCACTGCGGACTTTACGGAAGAATCTCCGACTGACAAGAGTGAGAGAATTTTCTTTGCGTGTAAAAAGAAATAACAAAAGCCGGATCGCCTCAGAATGAGGACGACCCGGCTTATCTTCGTTTACGGCAGGACGGTAGAAAAAAGAAGGAATAAATCAATTTATGTCGAAGTATAAAAAGAGGAGTCACTCTAGACCCCGAATTGTGATTTGGTTCCTTCAATATCATCCACGAATTTTTCTTGTGTGGCTTCAAAAAGTTTCTCGAAAACATCTCCCAGTTCTCTTTCCATTACAGAAATCCCGATCCCGGTCACCCCTCCTTTTACACAAACCTTTTCTTGAAGTGTCGGCAACGTATAAATATTCTTCTTTAACAGATCCCCAAGACCGACCAGCATTTCAGATGCGAGGACAGTGGCGGTTTCATGATCGATCTCTGTCACTTCCACTGCAGCATCAATGAACCGCTGCGTCACATAACTGAAAAAAGCCGGCCCGCAGCTGACGATATCAGATGCTACCCGAGTTACATTTTCATCAATCTCGACTGGAGTAGAGATATGTCCGGCAATCTTCGTTAATTCCCGTCTCCATTTATCTGAACAATGACTTCCATATGTTAGAAGGGACACACCGCTCAGTGCGCGGTTCGTAATACTTGGAATGAATCGTGCGCAGGAACAGGGTAATAAGGATTCCAACTGATTCACACTTACCGGGCTTGTGATGGAAACGACACATTTGTCCTTCGTGAAGTTTTTCTTATTCTCTTGAATCACATCATATACATCATGCGGCTTGACGCAGATGAAGACCAGATCAGATGAAGAAATGACGTCTTCATTCGTGCGACCTATGTTCACGTTGCGGAATTTCTCTTTTATATCCTCGGCTTTTTTTAATGAACGATTCGTAATATGAAGATGTGAAGGAGAAATCGCCTGTGATTCAATGAGAGCTTCAATTATGATTTTCCCCATGTTTCCCGTTCCGATGATACCTATTTTCATGTTCAGCCCTCCTTCTTTCCCACTCTCTCCTAAAAGGTATGAATTCCTTGCAATGAATATTCCACCAGAGGTGATTTCCATGCAGTCCTTAATCGAAAAGTACCGAACGATCCTTGTGATCTTCGCGATTTGTGCCGTTTTCCTGATTGGGTATATATTGAAAAATGCTTCACAACCTCATGTTGAAAAACCTTCCTTTACTGCAGCAGCAGAAGTGAAAGTACCTGAAAAGCCAGAAAAGCCAGAAAAGCCAGAAACGCCTGAAATAGAGAAGAGTCGTGAAACAGTGTATGTGGACGTTAAGGGAGAGGTGGTGAAGCCCGGTCTTTATGAAGTGAAGCAGGGGGACAGGCTTAAGTTCGTCATAGACAGGGCCGGGGGATTCACAAAGGATGCAGACAAAAAATTGATGAATCTTGCCGTGAAAGTTACGGACGAAATGATGATCTATGTCCCAAAAATCGGTGAAATGGAAACATCGCCGCAGTCGCTTTCTGCCCCTGTTTCTCAAGGGACAGAATCAGGCGAGGATAAACTTAATATCAATACAGCCTCACAAGCCGAATTCGAAACCCTTCCCGGAATAGGACCATCGAAAGCCGCCACCTTCATCCAATACCGTGAAGAACATGGTCCGTTCAACTCTATTGAAGAAATAACAAACATTTCAGGAATTGGAGAAAAAACGTTCGAGAAATTAAAAGAACATATTTTTGTCCAATGATTGACGGAGGCAGGAAGACTTTATACACTTAAACAAGCATTAAAATAAAGAGCAGAACAAAGGAAGGGAGAATGGTGATGGAAAGAATCGCATGGCATCAATATTTCATGGCTCAGAGTCAACTGCTGGCCCTCCGCAGCACGTGTACGAGACTGGCGGTGGGAGCAACCATCGTCCGGGATAAGCGGATCATAGCAGGAGGTTATAACGGCTCCATAGCCGGTGGAGATCATTGTATAGATGAAGGGTGCTATGTCATTGATAATCACTGTGTGAGGACCATCCACGCAGAAATGAATGCACTCCTGCAATGTTCTAAGTTCGGGGTCGGGACGGAGGATGCGGACATATATGTCACGCACTTTCCTTGCCTTCAATGCTGCAAGGCGCTCATCCAGGCAGGCATCAAAACGGTTTACTATGCAAAAGATTATAAAAATCATCCTTACGCCATCGAGCTGTTCGAGAAGGCAGGCGTCCATGTGGAAAAAGTACCTTTCCAGGAAAGCAGTATCGATGTAAAACACAAGGAAAAGGCAACACTCATGATCCAGTTGATAGAAGATCTGCGGCAGCAGGGACTTCCGGAGGAGAAGATTCGTCATTATGAGCAAGAATACATAAAGCTTTTTAATGAGTAGGGGCCTATGCGTTTATTTGGCGTTGTCGGTTCTATCAGGGACTTTGCTGGCACTTCAATTCCTTTGGGGTGCTGTCGTCCTTGTTCTCCTCTTCCTTTCCCTTTTCCTCAGAAAAATGCCCCGACCCATCCTTTTCGTTTCATTCCTCCTGGTGACCGTTTCCTTCTTTCACTCCTTTTTACATGAGGAAAACCAGAAATCAAATTTCCCCCCTCAGTCTGAACCGTCCAACCATCAAGTATTTATAGATGATATCCCCACCATTGACGGAAGCACCTTTGTTTCATTTGCAAAAGTAGAAAATGAGAAAATCCTGATTCGTTATTATTTTGATACCGAAGAGGAAAAAAGGCGGTTTGCAGAAGTGAGTCCCGGATTTGTTTGCAAAGTAAAAGGACAGCTGGCAGAACCTCAACACGGTAAAAATCCAAATTCCTTCGATTATAAAGACTATCTGTCCCATCAAGGGGTGTATTGGATCCTTGAAGTACAGGGATTCGAGGGATGTGTGGATCGAAGTACCTGGAAAAATGGCCTTACACAGCTTAGATTTCAGGGGTTGAAAAGAATTGAACGGGAGTTTCCCCCTTCAACGGTTGGTATCACTCAGGCATTACTGTTCGGTGAGACAGGGATGATTACAGAGGATACCATGAAGGCATTCAGGGAGCTCGGTGTCGTTCATCTCCTTGCCATTTCAGGTCTTCATGTGGGACTCTTGTTTGCGATACTTCATTCCCTTTTATTAAGGGTTGGCCTGACAAGGGAAGCAGCATCCTTGTCAGGCATTCTATTTCTTCTATGTTATATCGTATTGACCGGTGGCTCTCCCTCTGTTGTACGGGCATCCTTCATGCTGATCATCCTCATCATCGGCAAACAAACCTCCAGGAATATCAGTGCAATCGATAGCCTGGCCACAGTATTCCTCCTCATTGTCTTATACGAACCTTTCTCGGTATTCAATGTGGGCTTTCAGCTTTCATTCGCCGTCAGTTTTTCACTTGTGCTTTCTTCCAGGACCATTTTACAGAGTTCTTCTTCCTTCAAACAAATGGTCACCGTCACAATGGTGGCCCAATTGTCTTCACTTCCCTTCGTGATTTATCATTTCTATGAGTTCTCTCTGATCGGTTTTTTGACGAATCTCTTTTACGTCCCGCTTTTTTCCATCATCATCCTTCCGATGGCCATCCTCATCTATCTCTTCATTTCAGTAGTATCGGCCGGATGGGCCATGTTCCCTTATCACATTCTGCTGGAAGGAATTCAATGGTTATCCTCTGCCGTTGCTTCTTTACCATTTAGCACCTTGGTGATGGGGAGGCCGAATGTTCTTCTTCTCCTGGGGTATCTCATACTGATTTATTTCGTATTCGTTGGGATGGAGAAGGGAAAATACCTTTCCGTCGGTCTGCTTTTTCTTTTTACCTTCCTACACCTCGTCTTGAACAACTACCATCCTTATGGAGAAATTGTCTTCATTGATGTGGGTCAGGGGGATGCAACCCTGATCGATCTGCCATACAATCACGGCACCTATTTAATTGATGCAGGAGGGGAAATCCCGTTCCCGAAAGAAGAATGGGAGGAGAAAAAGAACCGTTTTTCGGTAGGGGAGGACATTTTGGTGCCTTTTTTAAAAAGTAAAGGAATTACGACCGTTGATGCATTGATTTTAACTCATGGAGATCTTGATCATATAGGCGGATCGGAAGCAGTATTAAACGAAATGAAAGTAGGAGAACTATTGATCAGTCCCGGCAGCGGGGAGAAGGTGGAGGTGGACCGGATTGTTAAGATGGCGCAGGAAAAAAGGATTCCTGTCAAAGAAGTGATGTATCGGGATAACTGGCGTGGAGACCGTGATGGGCTGCATATCGTATCCCCCCTTGATAAAGAGTATGAAGGGAATAATGACTCCATTGTTCTATACGGTGAAATCGGATCAAAGAAATGGTTGTTTACAGGGGATCTGGAGAAGGAAGGGGAAAGAGCGTTCGTTACAACATTCGATCTTCCTGTGGATGTGTTGAAAGTCGGTCATCATGGCAGCAATACAAGTACATCGGAAGCGTTCCTCGATGAAACGGAGCCGCGTGTGGCGGTGATTTCTGCGGGAGAAACCAATCGCTTCGGGCATCCTCACCCTGAAGTGGTGGAGCGATTAAAGGAAAGGGGACTGACAATTTACAATACGGCTGTGAACGGGGCGATCACCTATCGTTTTTGGGATAAAAAAGGAACGTTTTCAGCCCACCTGCCATAGGATGTAGAACAAAACAAATTAAGCGCTAATGAAAAAGGGGCAGACCTATTGCAAAGAATCAGGGCATTCAAACCATCTTTATGATACCGAAAGTACCATATATGGAAGTTGAAGTAACCGTTTTCTTTACAGGCCTGCCTCCTATTTTTCATTAAGATCCGATTAATTTGATCGCTGTTGCAATAATGAACATTAATGCAAAGAATCCAAAAGAAACACCGAATGCTACACCTGAATCTACTGCATCATTTCTTTTTGATTGTACATTCTTTTCAAATTGGTTCACAATTACCCCTCCTATTTCTATTCTAGTATAGAACAACGCTACTGAAAAATCTATACTTCCCTTTACTTTTTCCTTTACTGACAAGAGTTGTCACCCATAAGTTCATGGGTGTGTGGTGACACTAATCAATACAAAGGAAATACCGTTGACGGATCAGGTTCCTAGGTCTTATCCGTCAACGTTAATATAGATATAGGGGGTGTCCTATAAGAGGGATGTCCCCTTTACCCCTTGCCAAAACCAGAAAGCTTTTTTACCATAGAGTAGAGAAAAGACTTAATGGAGAGTGCTGACTTGGTTATCGATACATGGAAAAAAATAGAGAAATCTCAATTTGCCGCTGTATATTTAGTTTACGGAAATGAGTCATTTATTATTAATGAAACGAAACAAAGAATTGTCTCAAGGGCCATTTCAGAAGAAGAAATGGATTTTAATTTTTCAAGCTATGATCTCGAGGAAACACCGATAGAAGTAGCGATAGAAGACGCGGAAACCTTTCCGTTCATGGGAGAAAGAAGAGTCGTCGTTATCCAAAATCCCGTTTTTTTGACTGCTGAAAAAACAAAAGAAAAAGTAGAGCATAACATCAAGCGTTTTGAACAATACATACAATCACCTGCACCGTACACCATCCTTGTCATCACGGCGAATTATGAAAAGCTGGACGAGCGTAAAAAGATTACCAAGTCCTTAAAAAAGAGTGCTGAGGTGGTCGAAGCCAAAAAGTTGAATGAGCATGAATTAAAATCCTGGGTAAGGGAACGTGCTGCCGGTAATAGTGTACAGATCGACGAAGATGCAGTTGAATTACTGCTGACATTAGCAGGCACCAATCTGATGATGCTCACTCAGGAATTGGATAAGCTTTCTTTGTATGCAAGTGATACGAACCGGATCGATGTGGAGGTTGTTGAGCGGTTAACGGCCAGATCGTTGGAACAAAACATTTTCACGTTAGTGGACAAAGTCGTGCACAGAAGGATCGATGAGGCTTTGAGGATCTATTACGATCTGCTCAAACAAAATGAGGAACCACTCAAAATCCTGGCGATCCTCGCAGGCCAGTTCCGCCTCATTTATGGCACAAAGGAGCTTTCACGCAGAGGCTACGGCCAACAAAAGATTGCTTCGACCTTGAAAGTGCATCCGTTCAGGGTAAAACTTGCAGCCGGGCAGGCGAAGCATTTTAATGATAAGCAGCTGGCCCATATCATCGATACCCTTTCACAAGGAGATTATGAAATCAAATCAGGAAAGATCAAGAAAGAACTGATGATTGAAATGTTCCTGTTTAAACTTCATGATCAAAGTTTTACATAAAAAAACCACCGGACCAATTGGTTCGGTGGTTTTTTTCAATTAGTTCGCTTTTTTCATTAGGCGAGACTTTTGACGATCTGCAGCGTTTTTGTGGATAAGACCTTTTTGAGCTGCTTTGTCTAATTGACGTACCGCTTCAGTTACTAGATCTTTCGCATTATCAGCGCTGTTAGTCGCTGCTGCTTCTGCTTTCTTGATAGCAGTACGCATAGTAGATTTTACTGCAGCGTTTTGAGCGTTACGCTCGTTGCTTGTTTTTACGCGTTTGATAGCTGATTTGATATTTGGCATTCCTGTCACCTCCTATAAAAGGATCGAGATTCTATGTGACTCGATTTAAATTCCTAAACAATAAGAACAAATGATATTTTATCAAACGGACAGTGATATTGCAATACTATGGAACGAAATTAAACAAGTGAATGAACACATACCAAAAAGGTAAACATAAAAAAATACTGGATAATATCCCAAGCCTGGAGGTAGAGTCACAATGAAAAAAGAAGAAATCGATCTTAGTAAATATTCCATTCGTACTGATCTTGCCGTGGAAGCAAAAGAAATGGTGGATGCAAATAAAGCGGAAAATACGTCTTCCATTCAAGGTGTGATGTTTAAAGAAAGAGAAGAAGACGGAGTGAAGGTTTCCCTGGTCACGGTGACACCTGAAGGGGAAGAAAAAATCGGCAAGAAACCGGGAAACTATTTAACCATAGAGGCTCATGGTATACGTGAAGAAAATACAGAGCTGCAGCAGAGGGTTGAAAAGGTATTCGCCAATGAACTTAGCCAATTCTTGATTAATAACAAAATCAGCAAAAATGCAAGCTGCTTAATCGTGGGTCTCGGAAACTGGAATGTGACTCCTGATTCCCTCGGACCAAGGGTATGTGAAGATGTCATTGTGACGAGGCACTTATTTGAACTTCAGCCTGAATCGGTGGAAGAAGGGTATCGGCCGGTCAGTGCCCTCGTTCCGGGTGTCATGGGACTGACAGGGATTGAAACGAGCGATATCATTTTCGGAGTGGTGGAGAAATCCAAACCCGACTTTATCATCGCCATCGACGCCCTGGCTTCCCGGTCGATTGAACGCGTCAATGCGACAATCCAAATATCGGATACCGGAATCCATCCGGGGTCTGGAGTGGGGAATAAACGAAAAGGGCTGGATCAAGAAACACTGGGTGTCCCGGTCATTGCCATCGGTGTTCCGACTGTGCTCGATGCTGTGACAATCGTCAGCGATACAGTCGATTTCCTCTTGAAACATTTTGGAAAAGAAATGAGAGAAGGCGACCGTCCATCAAGATCGCTTGCGCCGGCAGGATTAAGCTTCGGTGAGAGAAGGAAATTGACAGAGGAAGATCTCCCGGAAGAACAGCATCGCCAAACATTCATGGGGATCGTCGGGACTCTTGAAGATCAGGAGAAACGAAAACTGATTCATGAAGTCCTGTCTCCCCTCGGCCATAACCTGATGGTCACACCGAAAGAAGTGGATGTGTTCATGGAGGACATGTCGAACCTCATCGCAAGCGGACTCAATGCGGCGCTCCATGATGCGGTGAATCAGGAGAATACGGGGTATCAGACAAGATAAATGGAGTTGGATGATTACGCCTCGAGGGTGAGTGTGGACCTCGAGGCGTTTTTAGTATGGGGAAAAGTTGTCCCTTTCTCATCAAAATCCATCCGAAAGCAACTTCCCATCACGAAAAATACTAGACTCCACCGTTTAACTTTCGACCAATCATCTCATAATGACTACTACATACAGTTCTACTATCTCTATCATTGTCATAGGTTGTACTAGAGTAGAGAAAAGAAAGGGTGGGAGAATGAGATCGTACAAAGACTCTAATTATGTCATTGCCATTCAAATGTCTACGATATTGAAAGGGACGCTGATCTTCATTGCAGGATTGCTCTCTGTTTTTTCGATGGTCGGCATCCTCACTTCCTTCAACCCTGAATATAGAATAACGTCGAATTCGTTGAATCAAGCGGCTTCCAGTGTGAAGGGTGAAACATTATATAAACTATTGGCTCTGGAAAACAGGTCCTTTAATCAAATATTGACAGAAGAGGAGCAGGCCCTCCCAAGCTTCTCATCCATATTATTTCAGGTGGCGACCAACGTAAGTTTCGAAGATCCCCGGAGCTTTCTCGGTCGTGAACTGCCGGGTTTTTCGATTTTCGATGGGGATATCCTGGTGGCAGGGGAAGGGACGGACTTCACGAATATGCCGATTGAATCGGTCCCCCCACCCGAAGCCCTGGAATCTGAAAATGAAGCGCAACTCAAAAATGTCGGTGATCTGAAAGAAACCAATCAAAAAGGCGGGGACGTAGCGCCGCCATTATCCACAGGAAATAAAAAGACGGTCCTTCTTTACTTCACCCATACGAGGGAATCCTACCTTCCTTATCTGGAGGGAGTGACGAACCCGGATTCCGCCATGCATTCCAAAATCAATGTCACCAAGGTGGGTGAAATGGTGAAGACGGGATTGGAGGACGAGGGGATTGGGACAAGCATCGATAAGACCGATGTCATCCAAAACTTAAACCATAAGGGACTTGACTACTGGGCAGCTTATCAGGAGTCAAGGCCGCTGGTGCAGGCAGCCATGACCAGCAATAAAGATTTGTTGTATATGGTGGATATTCACCGGGATTCACAGAGAAGAGACATGACGACCGTGACGATAGGCGGGAAATCCTACGCGAAGCTTGCATTTGTTGTAGGGGAAGAGCATCCGAACTATGAACAGAACCTGAAACTGGCAACCGAACTTCATAAGCGATTGGAATCAAAATATAAAGGGATTTCACGTGGAGTCATAGCGAAAAAGGGCAGTGGCACAAACGGTAAATTCAATCAGGATCTTTCTGGAAACGCCATGCTCCTTGAATTCGGAGGGGTGGATAATACATTTGAGGAACTGGAGAGGACAGCAGACGCTTTCGCTGATGTATTTGCTGACTATTATTGGCAGGCAGAAAAGGTGGATGGTTCCCTCAAGACCCCTGCTGTAAGACAGTAATGAAAAGGATGGATGAACATGACGAAATTCTTTTTTAAATGTGCATTTCTCATAACGGCATTATTTATCGGAGTCCTGATCGGGATGCAATATGCCAATCAAGGAATCGTGGATATGAAGGGACATGAACAGCAGAACTTCACCTCTCCTGTTGACGTCAACCAGAATGTGGAGGGAAATGTCGAGGCATCGTTCCTCGGGAATGAGGTAGATTCCAAAACCCTGACTGAAAAGAAAGAGAAGCTAGAAGAAATGAAGGCCTTTAATGTATTTTCTTCCATCGGAAAAGTAATAGCGGATACCATTGAAAGCATCACCAATAAAATAGTGGACGTCATTGCTTCGCTCATTTAAACGTATAGAGGCTGAGACAGAAGTATTTAGTTAAAAAAATCCGAACGATCATTCGATATTCATTTTTCTAAATTCGAAGTCGTTCGGAATTATCATTTACCTTTTGATGTAGTGAGTAGTGGTTTTTTTCGATACAGGTGCTCGCTTTTCGCGAGATGGCGGAAAGCCTATTGGATACATAAACTTTATTAAGTCAGTTGCTGTGATCGAACATTCGATAACTATAGCCTTAGTAGGAATAGAATAACCATGGTGAGGAAATGATGTTTGTTAAAGTAAAATAGCAAAGAAGCATACTGCTTAAATGCTTCCATTTTGGTGGCAGGTTTTTAAGCGGAGAAATTCCGGCTAAGGCAGCTGGAGGAGAGCTAAAACGCTGATATAAGCGGAGAAATTCCGCTTAACTCCTCAATATTAAATAATATTCAACGGATATTGTTCAATAAGCGGAAAAACTCCGGCTATTATTGATGAAATAGTCGTATTTTCCAATTTAAACGGAATTTTTCCGCTTATTTTCAAACGCAAGGGAAACGGCTTTCCTTATTCAACACAAAAACGGCTCGAAGCATAATGGCTACGAGCTTTTTTACGTGTTCATTTCACTGCTAATTCAAATTGTGCACTTTAAAACCGAATTCGTTAGGTGAAATTTGCCTTTTTAATTTTGCCAAAGCATATACACTGTATAAAACAGGATCTAGCTTTTGATTGGAGTGCAAGACGTAGACACCTACGGGAAAAGCGGAATAGGTAAGACCCCGCAGGAGCGTCAGCGACGAGGAGGCTTGCCTTCCGCCCGAGGAAAGCGAAGTCTTGCACGGAAATCAAAAGCGGTGTAACAAGTGATCCCCACTTATTTTTTGATTGTTCGCCTTTAGAGGAAATAGATTTAGATATATTTCAACCTCTTGTAAATACAAGGAAATCGGTCAATTCCCAACAGGCCTTTTAGTTTACATTGAATAATGTATAGTCTACTGCTATAATTCAAAATAGTGTACATGTGTGGAAATAACAGGAGTTGAACGAATAATGAACCGTGAAGAGAAATTAGAGAGACAATCGAGAATTAGAAACTTTTCCATTATAGCTCATATCGACCATGGGAAATCTACCCTTGCCGATCGTATATTAGAAAAGACGAAAGCATTGACGGCACGTGAAATGAAGGCCCAATTGCTGGATTCCATGGACCTTGAGAGAGAGCGTGGAATCACTATCAAATTAAACTCTGTGCAATTAAAGTATCAGGCAAAGGATGGGGAAGAATATATTTTCCATCTGATTGATACACCGGGGCACGTAGACTTTACATACGAAGTATCCCGTAGTTTAGCGGCTTGTGAGGGAGCTGTCCTTGTAGTGGACGCCGCTCAGGGGATTGAAGCCCAGACGCTTGCAAACGTGTATCTTGCCTTGGATAATAACTTGGAAATCCTGCCCGTCATCAACAAAATCGACCTTCCGGCAGCCGATCCCGAGAGAGTTCGTCAGGAAGTGGAAGACGTCATTGGTCTGGATGCATCCGAAGCGGTCCTTGCATCAGCCAAAGCCGGAATCGGGATTGAAGAGATCCTCGAGCAGGTTGTGGAAAAGGTGCCTGCTCCAGAAGGGGATCCAGATGCACCATTGAAAGCCCTTATCTTTGACTCTTTATATGACGCCTACAGGGGAGTCGTTGCCTACATCCGTGTGATGGATGGAAGCGTCAAGGTAGGGGATAAGGTCCGCATGATGGCGACAGGGAAAGAGTTTGAAGTGACTGAGATCGGTGTTTTCACTCCGAAAGCCACGGGTCAGAAGGAATTGACGGTCGGGGATGTTGGATATTTGACTGCAGCAATCAAGAACGTCGGGGACACCCGTGTAGGGGATACGATCACACTTGCCGATCAACCTGCACAGGAAGCATTGCCTGGTTATCGACGAATGAACCCGATGGTTTACTGCGGTCTATATCCGATTGATTCAAATCGTTATAACGATTTGAGAGAAGCGCTTGAAAAGCTTGAATTAAATGACTCTGCCCTTCAATTCGAGCCTGAAACTTCACAGGCATTAGGGTTTGGATTCCGTTGTGGATTCCTCGGTCTTCTTCATATGGAGATCATTCAGGAACGGATCGAACGGGAATTCAAGATCGACCTGATCACGACTGCGCCTAGCGTAATCTATCATGTGAAATTGACGGACGGTGAAGAAGTGAAGGTGGATAACCCATCCATGATGCCGGATCCACAAAAGGTCGATCATGTTGAAGAACCTTATGTTAAAGCAACGATCATGGTTCCGAACGATTATGTAGGTGCCGTCATGGAGCTTTGTCAAGGAAAACGCGGAAACTTCATCGATATGCAGTATATGGATGATACCCGGGTGAACATCGTCTATGAAATCCCGCTAGCTGAAATTGTATATGACTTCTTCGACCAGTTGAAATCGAATACGAAAGGGTATGCTTCATTTGATTATGAGCTCATCGGATACAAGGAATCCAAGCTTGTGAAAATGGATATCCTGCTGAACGCTGAAAATGTCGATGCCCTGAGCTTTATCGTTCACCGTGACTTTGCTTATGAACGCGGGAAGCTGATTGTTGAGAAATTGAAGGAATTAATCCCGAGACAACAATTCGAAGTACCCGTACAGGCAGCGATCGGACAGAAGATTGTAGCAAGATCGACCATTAAAGCCATCCGTAAGAACGTACTGGCAAAATGTTACGGTGGGGATATCTCCCGTAAACGTAAGCTTCTTGATAAACAAAAAGAAGGTAAAAAACGTATGAAGTCCGTTGGGAATGTTGAAGTTCCGCAGGAAGCCTTCATGGCCGTCCTGAAAATGGATGATACGGATAAAAAATAATCGTCATGCAGATAAAGGGGGAAAGTGGCTTGTTTTCAAGCACAGCTTACCCCCTTTTCTCTATGAATGCCCCCAAAGGAGGGATAATCTTGGTTAAATCAGCTTATATTCATATTCCTTTTTGTGAACATATCTGCCACTATTGTGATTTTAATAAAGTTTTCCTGGAAGGCCAGCCCGTAAATGAATACTTAATCAGCCTGGGTCAGGAAATGAAACATAGAGTCTCAGCTTCTGAGAAACTGGACACCATCTTTGTCGGAGGTGGTACGCCGACGTCATTGGATGCTGGTCAGCTCGATACGCTGTGTGAATCCATCACGACCCATTTGCCCTTTGAAAAGGGTGAATTCACCTTCGAAGCAAACCCTGGTGATCTAACACAAGATAAACTTCGTGTGCTAAAGGATCACGGTGTAAACCGGTTGAGTTTCGGGGTTCAATCCTTCAATGATGAACTGTTGAAAGGAATCGGTCGTACCCATAAAAGCGAGGATGTCTATACTTCAGTAGAAAACGCTCAAAAAGTAGGATTCTCAAACATCAGCATCGATTTGATCTATAGTCTTCCAAGGCAAACGGAAGAAGATTTTCAGGATACACTGACAAAAGCCCTTGACCTGGATCTTCCCCATTACTCAGCCTACTCGCTCATCGTAGAGCCGAAAACGGTTTTCTATAATTTGATGAGAAAAGGTAAGTTGTCACTGCCGTCACAGGATCAGGAAGCAGCCATGTACGAGATCCTGATTGAAACGATGGAGAAGTATGGGATCAATCAATATGAGATCAGTAACTTTGCCAAACCGGGATTTGAAAGCAAACACAATCTCGTTTACTGGGACAATAATGAATATTATGGTTTAGGAGCAGGTGCACACGGTTATATAAACGGAGTACGTTATTCCAACTATGGACCGCTAAAAAAATACATGGACCCGATTTCAGAAGGTTCTCTTCCGACCATCCAGGAGCATGGAGTCACCAAAGCCGAAATGATGGAAGAAGAAATGTTCCTCGGGTTGCGTAAAGTCGAAGGCGTAAGTAAAACCATATTCCAACAAAAATTCGGATCCAGCATAGAATCCGTCTTTGGCCCATCCATCGAAGAAATGGAAAAGCGCGGACTGCTCTCAGTAAATGAAGAGAGAATAGCACTTACAAAACAAGGGCGCTTTTTAGGGAATGAGGTTTTTCAATCATTCCTGGGTGTAATTTAATTGCTTCAATCTAATATATTGACATCCCTTTACTGATTTGATAATTTATTAATTAGATTTAGCACTCATCTTAGTAGAGTGCTAACAGGGGTGATGAACGTTGTTAACAGATCGACAACTTCTAATTCTTCAAGTGATCATTGATGATTTTATTCTTTCTGCCCAGCCTGTCGGTTCGAGGAGCTTATCTAAAAAAGATGAGATCTCATTCAGTTCGGCTACGATCCGAAATGAAATGGCAGATCTTGAGGATTTGGGCTTTATCGAAAAAACCCACACATCCTCAGGTCGCGTACCGTCAGAAAAAGGCTATCGATACTATGTGGATCACTTGCTTTCTCCACAGAAATTAAAGAAGAATGATGTGCATGCACTACGCTCCATCTTTACCGAGCGCATGTATGAATTGGAGAAAGTGGTTCAGAAATCGGCGAAGATCCTTTCAGAGCTGACCAATTATACAACCATTGTATTAGGGCCTGATTTAAAGGAAAACAAGTTGAAAAAAATTCAACTGATTCCCCTTAACAAAGATACGGCCATTGCCATCATTGTCACGGATAACGGACATGTTGAAAATAAGCTGTTCCATATCCCGCCCACAATGGATGCCTCCGAGCTTGAAAAGCTTGTACACATATTAAATGACCGCTTGACGGGTGTTCCGATCAGTGAGCTGAACGATAAAATCTTTAAGGAAGTCGCTCTTTTACTCAAAGAGCATATACAGAATTATGATTTTATCCTCCACTCCCTAACGGATTCCTTTAATCCAACGGTCACGGATAAGCTGTTCTTCGGAGGTAAGACCAATATCCTGAATCAGCCTGAATTCAACGATGTACAAAAGGTCCGCATGCTTCTTGAAATGATTGAACAGGAAGAGAGCATCTATAACCTGATCCGCCCATCTGCCACAGGTGTGAACATTAAGATCGGGAAAGAAAACGATCATCTTGCTATGGAGAATTGCAGTCTCATAACCGCTACTTATTCAATTGGCAAAGAACAATTAGGTTCCATTGCGATCATCGGGCCTACCCGGATGGAGTATTCCCGTGTCGTCAGTTTACTTAATTTCTTCTCAAACGATATGTCCAAGGTTCTGACGAAGCTGTATCAAAGCGGGGATTAGTGGACATATTGTATAAAGGAAAATAAGGCCCCGAAAGTGCGTCTCTACAGACGTTTCGGAGCCTTCATATGAGCGCTTTAAAGGATCACATTTTTAAGGAGGTGAATGTTATGTCTGAAGAAACGAAACAAGAGCAGCAGGAAGCGAAAGAGGAAAAAGGCGAAGCGGTGGAAGAAGTATTCGCTGAAGAACCTCAAGCGGATGAAGTGCTTGAAGAGCAGCAAGAATCAGATGAGCTTTCACAATTAGAGGAAAAGCTGAATGAGTCTGAAAATCGTTATCTTCGTTTAAGAGCGGATTTCGATAATTTCCGCCGTCGCATTAACGTGGAAAACGAATCGAAGGAAAAATATCGTGCTCAAGGACTGATTACGGAACTATTACCGGCACTGGATAATTTCGAACGTGCTTTGAATATAGAAGCTGATAATGAGCAAACGAAACAACTGCTTCAAGGAATGGAAATGGTTCACAGAAGTCTTGTAGAAGCCCTTAAGAAAGAGGGAGTGGAACCGATTGAAGCGGTAGGTCAGGAGTTTGACCCTCATATGCATCAAGCTGTGATGCAGGTGGAAGATGAAAACTACGATAGTAATATCGTTGTCGAGGAATTCCAAAAGGGATACAAACTGAAAGACAGAGTAATTCGTCCTTCTATGGTGAAGGTCAGTCAATAAACAAGACATTACATATATAAAACAGGGAGGATTCTTACTATGAGTAAAATTATCGGTATTGACTTAGGTACAACAAACTCATGTGTATCAGTACTAGAAGGCGGAGAGCCGAAGGTCATTGCAAACGCAGAAGGAAACCGCACAACTCCTTCAGTCGTAGCGTTCAAAAATGGTGAAAAGCAAGTTGGGGAAGTAGCAAAGCGCCAAGCAATCACAAACCCTAACACAATCATCTCGGTGAAACGTCACATGGGAACGGACCATAAAGTAGAAGCAGAAGGAAAAGAATATACGCCACAGGAAATCTCAGCTATGATCCTTCAACACTTGAAATCATATGCAGAGGATTATCTTGGGGAAACAGTTGAAAAAGCGGTTATCACAGTACCAGCTTATTTCAATGATGCAGAACGTCAAGCAACAAAAGACGCAGGTAAAATCGCAGGTCTTGAAGTTGAGCGTATCATTAATGAGCCGACTGCTGCAGCACTTGCTTACGGACTTGACAAAATGGATCAAGACCAGACGATCCTTGTATACGACCTTGGCGGCGGTACATTCGACGTATCCATCCTTGAACTTGGTGACGGAGTATTCGAAGTACGTTCGACTGCCGGTGACAACCGTCTTGGTGGAGACGACTTTGACCAAGTGATCATCGATTATCTTGTTGCTGAATTCAAGAAAGAGAACGGAATCGATCTTTCTAAAGATAAAATGGCTCTTCAACGTCTAAAAGACGCAGCTGAGAAAGCGAAGAAAGATCTTTCAGGAGTGACTTCAACTCAAATTTCACTTCCATTCATCACGGCTGGAGAAGCAGGACCTCTTCACTTGGAAGTGACTCTTTCAAGAGCGAAATTCGATGAAATCTCTTCTGACCTTGTAGAACGTACAATGGGACCAACTCGTCAAGCAATGAAAGATGCTGGTCTTTCTGCAAGCGAAATCGATAAAATCATCCTTGTTGGTGGATCAACTCGTATCCCTGCCGTTCAGGAAGCGATTAGAAAAGAAACTGGTAAAGAGCCATCTAAAGGTGTTAACCCTGACGAAGTTGTAGCAATGGGTGCAGCGATCCAAGGTGGAGTTCTGACTGGAGATGTAAAAGACGTTGTATTACTTGACGTTACACCACTTTCACTTGGTATTGAAACAATGGGTGGCGTATCCACGAAGCTGATCGAGCGTAACACAACGATCCCGACGTCTAAATCTCAAACATTCTCAACTGCTGCAGATAACCAAACAGCTGTTGACATTCACGTATTACAAGGTGAACGCCCAATGGCTGCCGATAACAAAACGCTTGGACGTTTCCAATTAGCGGACATTCCACCGGCACCACGTGGTGTACCACAAATCGAAGTGAAGTTCGATATCGATAAGAACGGTATTGTGAATGTTAGTGCGAAAGATCTTGGAACAGGTAAAGAGCAAAACATCACAATCAAGTCTTCTACAGGCCTTTCAGATGATGAAGTAGAACGCATGGTGAAAGAAGCCGAAGAAAATGCCGAAGCAGATAAGAAACGTAAAGAGGAAGTTGAACTTCGCAACGAAGCCGACCAACTTGTTTTCCAAACGGAAAAAACGTTAAAAGATCTTGAAGGCAAAGTAGAAGAAGATGAAGTGAAAAAAGCGGAAGATGCGAAAGCTGAACTGAAAGAAGCGATCGAGAAAGATGATCTTGATCTTATCCGCGAAAAGAAAGACGCATTGCAGGAAATCGTTCAAAGCTTAACGATGAAGCTTTATGAGCAGGCTCAAGCGGAAGCTCAGGCAGCTCAAGGCGCTGAAGGCGAAGCTTCGAAAGATGACGATGTGGTCGACGCTGAATATGAAGAAGTAAATGACGACAAGAAATAATCAGGTGTAAACGAACGAAAAAGTCAAAGTCAGGGCGGTTCTTGGCTTTGACTTTTTCTATGATTGAAGGAAACCTTCAATCAACAGACACAAACTAAAGTAGGAATGTTGAGTTTTTATTGATAATAGTCGAAGCTCAATGTTAAAATAACCTTTATGCAAAGGATTCGGGAGTGGTGTTTTAATGAGTAAACGGGACTATTATGAGGTTCTTGGGGTAGGAAAAGACGCCTCAAAAGACGAAATGAAGAAAGCATACCGCAAGCTCTCCAAAAAATATCATCCGGATATTAATAAAGAAGCGGATGCGGATGAAAAGTTCAAAGAAATATCTGAAGCGTATGAAGTGTTGAGTGATGATCAGAAGCGCGCTCAGTATGATCGTTTCGGACACACGGACCCTAACCAGGGATTCGGCGGCGGCGCAGACTTTGGCGGCGGCGGTTTCGGCGGTTTCGAGGATATTTTCAATACATTCTTCGGTGGAGGCGGCGGTGGCCGCAGAAGAGATCCAAATGCTCCCCGTCAAGGAGCGGATCTTCAATACACGATGTCTCTGACATTTGAAGAAGCGGTATTCGGGAAAGAAACCGAAATTGAAATTCCGAGAGAAGAAGAGTGTGATACATGCCATGGTTCGGGAGCGAAGCCCGGGACAAAGGTCAATACATGTTCTCACTGTAATGGATCCGGTCAATTGAATGTCGAGCAGAATACACCATTCGGCCGCATTGTGAACAGAAGGGTTTGTCACTACTGTAACGGTACAGGTAAGCAAATCAAGGAAAAATGTTCAACGTGTGGCGGTGCGGGTAAAGTACAGAAACGTCGTAAGATAGCGGTCAAAATTCCTGCTGGTATCGATGATGGTCAGCAACTCCGGGTGACAGGTCAAGGGGAACCGGGTATCAATGGCGGCCCTGCAGGTGACCTGTATGTGGTTTTCCACGTCCGTTCACATGATTTCTTCGAACGTAACGGAGATGACATTTACTGCGAAATGCCTGTAACGTTCGCACAGGCAGCATTGGGTGATGAAATTGAGGTACCGACCCTACACGGTAAAGTAAAGCTGAAAGTCCCTGCAGGAACTCAGACGAGTACGAGATTCCGTTTGAAAGGCAAGGGGGTTCCGAATGTCCGTGGTTACGGCACTGGGGATCAGCATGTACAGGTGAAAGTGGTCACGCCTTCCAAATTGACGGATAAGCAGAAACAATTATTGAGAGAATTTGCAGACATCAGCGGTCAAATCCCTGATGAACAGCATGAAAGCTTCTTTGATAAAGTAAAAAAGGCCTTTAAAGGCGAATAACTAAAGAGCGGAGTTGGTAGATCAATGAAATGGTCAGAAATCAGTATTCTTACAACGAATGAAGCGATTGAGCCGATTTCAAACATTCTTCACGAATCAGGGGCAAGCGGTGTGGTCATTGAAGACCCTGCCGAATTAGTTAAGGAAAGAGAAGATATGTTCGGGGAGATCTACCAACTCAACCCTGATGACTACCCAACTGACGGCGTCATGGTCAAAGCCTATCTGCCCGTCAATAGTTTCCTTGGTGAAACCGTTGACGAGATCAAACAGGGCATCACGAATCTCGTTACGTATGATATCGACATTGGTGAAAACAAAGTGGAGATCTCTGAAGTAAATGAGGAAGAGTGGGCGACAGCTTGGAAAAAATATTACCACCCGGTGAAGATTTCCGATAAATTTACGATTGTCCCAACCTGGGAAGAGTATACTCCGGTTCATAGTGATGAACTCATCATTGAACTGGATCCTGGCATGGCATTTGGAACAGGGACACATCCCACTACTGTCATGTGTATACAGGCACTTGAGCGGATCGTAAAAGAACATGATTCCGTCATTGATGTTGGTACGGGTTCAGGTGTGTTATCCATTGCATCGGCTCTATTGGCTGCAGACCAGGTTCGAGCATATGACCTGGATGAAGTCGCGGTTCGTTCAGCAAGGCTGAATGTTAAGCTGAACAAAGTACAGGAAACGGTATCGGTGGATGCCAATAATCTATTGAACGGGGTGACCGGGCAGGCTGATGTAATCGTGGCGAACATCCTGGCTGAAATCATCCTGCGCTTTACAGAAGATGCATATGAGCTTGTGAGGCCGGGTGGCTATTTTATCACTTCCGGGATCATCCAGCCCAAAAAGCAAGAGGTGCGTGACTCATTGGAGGCTGCTGGTTTCAAGATTGAAGAAATCATGGTCATGGAAGACTGGGTGGCGATCATCGCCCAGAAACCCCAGTAAAACAAAGTAAAAACGGTGGAGTTGAAACTGAATGCAACGATATTTTATTAACGACTTGTATCGCGAAAATGATCCGATCATGATTATGGGAGACGACTATCATCACATTGTACGTGTGATGAGAATGAAGGAAGAGGATGAAGTCTTTGTTGTCTTCAAGGATCAAGCATCAGCCATCACCCGTATTGAAACGATTTCCAGTGACGCAGTCGAGCTATCAATAGTACAATGGGAAACATCGACGAAAGAATTACCAATTAAAGTAACCATTGCGAGCGGACTGCCGAAAGGGGATAAATTGGAGTTGATATTCCAAAAGGGAACTGAGCTTGGAGCCACTCAATTTATCCCTTTTAATGCGGATCGCTCCATTGTGAAATGGGACGATAAAAAAGCAAAGAAAAAAACGGAGCGGTGGGAGAAGATTGTGAAGGAAGCGGCTGAACAATCGCATAGACTGCTTGTCCCTGAAGTATCTGCGCCCGTTTCACTCAAAAGATTGATTCAGGAGCCGTTCGATTATAAACTTGTCGCTTATGAAGAAGATGCGCGAGCTTGTGAAAAGGGGAACCTTTCTAAAGTGCTTTCCTCTATTGAACCTGGACAGAGTATGTTGGTCGTATTCGGCCCTGAAGGCGGATTATCAAAAAAAGAAATAGAGATGTTGAGAAGCGAAGGCTTCCTCACCTGCGGGCTCGGCCCGAGGATCCTGAGGACGGAGACTGCCCCGCTATATGTACTCTCGGCCATCAGCTATCAATTAGAACTTATGAGGTGATTGTAATGCCATCAGTAGCGTTTCACACTCTAGGGTGTAAAGTGAACCACTACGAAACAGAAGCCATTTGGCAACTATTTAAAGAAGAAGGATATGAACGTGTAGAGTATGACTCCATCGCAGATGTATATGTCATCAACACATGTACGGTAACCAATACAGGGGATAAGAAGAGCAGGCAGGTCATTCGCCGTGCTATTCGGAAGAACCCTGACGGTGTCATCTGTGTAACAGGCTGCTATGCCCAAACGTCCCCAGCAGAAATCATGGCCATCCCCGGTGTCGATGTCGTTGTCGGCACACAGGATCGCAGGAAAATGCTTACGTATATCGAGGAATACAAAAAAGAACGTCAACCGATCAATGGCGTCACAAACATCATGAAAAATCGGGTATACGAGGAATTGGATGTCCCGGCATTCACGGACCGTACCCGTGCGTCCCTTAAAATCCAGGAAGGCTGCAACAATTTCTGTACGTTCTGTATCATTCCATGGGCACGCGGATTAATGAGATCCCGCGATCCTGAAGAAGTCATTCACCAGGCTCAGCAGCTTGTTGATGCAGGATATAAAGAAATTGTCCTGACAGGAATCCATACAGGCGGATACGGAGAGGACATGAAAGACTACAATCTTGCTATGCTCCTTAAAGATCTTGAGCAAAAGGTGAAAGGTCTCAAGAGAATACGGATATCTTCCATTGAAGCGAGTCAATTGACGGATGAAGTCATAGAAGTGATCGATCAATCCGATATCGTGGTAAGGCATTTACACATCCCACTTCAATCGGGATCCAACACGGTCCTAAAAAGAATGCGCCGAAAATATACGATGGAATTCTTTGCCGAGCGTTTAGAGAAGCTTAAAAAAGCGCTGCCTGGTCTTGCCGTCACGTCCGACGTCATTGTTGGTTTTCCTGGTGAAACGGAAGAAGAATTCATGGAAACGTATCATTTCATCAAAGAGCATAAATTCTCTGAGCTTCACGTTTTCCCTTATTCAAAACGAACAGGCACGCCCGCAGCACGAATGGACGATCAGATTGATGAAGACATCAAGAACGAACGCGTCCACCGTTTAATTGAATTGTCGAACCAATTAGCGAAAGAATACGCTTCAGAGTTTGAAAACGAAGTGCTTGAAGTAATCCCTGAAGAAATCTATCAGGATGACCTCTATGTAGGATACACGGATAACTACTTGAAAGTGGTATTCCCTGCAACCGAAGAGATGGTTGGGAAGCTTGTGAAAGTGAAACTCACCAAAGCGGGTTATCCCCTAAATGAAGGCCAATTTGTGCGGGTACTTGAAGAAACAGAAGAAAAAGCAGCCATTTAATGGATGAAGGCACCTGACGTTTCGCTCGGGTGCCTTGCATTTATTTTCGCACAATAATACTTTGTAACCACTTTCTTTTTTTGGGTTAGAATCGAATTATCTATTGATTAGTGAAGAAGAAGGTTGTAAACTAGTATTGTTAATGGAATATTTGAAAAGAGTCTTTTTTTTAAACAATAGTGCAAACGATTGCATTAAATGTAAGCGTTTGTATCTTACTATACTTTGATGAGGTGTTACGATGAAAATGGCATGGCGTAAAGAGGCAGTGGGATACCAAATCTATCCGAGAAGTTTCCAGGATTCAAACGGAGACGGCATCGGGGACTTACAGGGAGTCATCCAGCGTTTGGATTATATTAAAGAGTTAGGGATCGATGTGATTTGGATCTGTCCGATGTATAAATCCCCTAATGACGATAATGGGTATGATATTTCGGATTACCAGGATATCATGGAAGATTTCGGAACGATGGAAGACTTCGACCAGCTATTGAAAGAAGTTCATAATAGGGATATGAAGCTGATCATTGACCTTGTCCTGAATCATACTAGTGATGAGCATCCTTGGTTCATCGAGTCAAAGAGTTCCAAGGACAACCCAAAGCGTGATTGGTATATTTGGAGAGATGGCGTGAAAGGGAAAGAACCGAATAACTGGGAAAGCATCTTCGGGGGATCTGCCTGGCAGTATGATGAAGAAACGGACCAATACTTCCTGCATGTCTTCTCGACGAAGCAGCCGGATCTGAACTGGGAAAACGAAGAAGTGCGTGAGGCACTATATGATACGGTGAATTGGTGGCTGGATAAAGGAATCGACGGGTTCAGAATCGATGCCATCAGTCATATTAAAAAACGGGCGGGTCTGCCGGATATGCCGAATCCGAAGAAGGAAAAATACGTTTCTTCCTTTGACATGCATATGAATCAAAAAGGGATTCATACGTTCCTTCAAGAATTCAAGGATCGTACGTATGCCAATTATGACGTGATGTCGGTTGGAGAAGCTAACGGTGTGAAAGCGGATGAAGCGGAACTATGGGTCGGTAAAGAGAACGGAAAGATGGATATGATCTTTCAATTCGAACATCTTGGATTATGGGATGCAGAAACCAATCCGGATCTCGACATCGTGGAATTGAAAAAGGTGCTTACGCGTTGGCAGAAAGGGCTGGAAGGAAACGGCTGGAATGCCCTCTTCATCGAAAATCATGATAAAGCCCGCGTTGTTTCGACTTGGGGCAATGATAAGGAATACTGGAAAGAAAGTGCCACAGCGATGGCAGCCATGTATTTCCTGATGCAGGGGACACCTTTCATCTATCAGGGCCAGGAAATCGGCATGACCAACGTTCAATTTCCTTCCATCGAAGACTATGATGATGTAGCCGTAAAAAATCTATACCGTCTTAAACGTGAAGAAGGAGTGCCTCATCAAGACATCATGGAAATCATCTGGGCTTCCTCCCGTGATAACAGCAGAACACCGATGCAATGGTCAGCAGGGGAAAACAGCGGATTCACAACTGGGACACCTTGGATGAAAGTCAATCCAAACTATAAGACGATCAACGTAGAGGCGCAGGATAAAGACGAAAACTCCATTCTGAACTTCTACAAGAAAATGATTCAACTTAAGAAAAGGGAAGACGTCTTCACGTATGGAATCTATGATCTGCTCCTTGAAAAAGACAAGCAAATCTATGCCTATACCCGCACTGGAGAAAACACATCCATGGTCGTCATCACAAATCTTTCCACAAAGAATGCTGTTTGTGACCTTGGTAAACGAAACGTATCATCAGAGAACCTTCTATTGAACAACTATGAAGTGGAGAACCATGGAGAGTTGAGCAAATTAACCCTCAAACCATACGAGGCGAGAGTATACCGACTAAAATAATCGTGTTACACCGCTGTTGATTTCCGTGCAAGACTTCGCTTTCCTCGGGCGGAAGGCGAGCCTCCTCGTCTCTGCGTTCCTGCGGGGTCTCACCTATTCCGCTTTTCCCGTAGGAGTCTTCGTCTTGCACTCCAATCAACAGCTAGATCCGTCTAAATACACTTCAAATGCGTTGACAAACAAAAAGATCCGAACGAATTCGATTTTCAATAAAGAATCTCGAATTCGCTCGGATTTTTCTTTGACTAAACGTTTTTGTTCCATCCTCGTTTTCACCATTACTAATAGCTGCAGTCTATAAATGATTCATCAGAATTATCTCTTGGTTGGCCTCTTACAAAAATGAATATTAATGACAATAGTCTTTTTCAATACTTCTAGGATCAGTTGATTGGAACGGAAGATGCTCGACTCCTGCGGGAATTGCGTGAAAGTTGAGACCCCGCAGGGCATAGCCCGAGGAGGCTCAACTCGCGCCCCGCGGAAAGCGAGCATCTGGAGTGGAAATCAACTACTGCTTGCTTATTGAGATGCAACCCTTTTGCAGGAATATGAAAAGGTTTTCTTTATTTTGGGAGATACTATAAAGTGCTCGTCTTTTTCTCTTAGTTTTGGTATGATAAGAGAGGTACGGACAACTGTTAAAGGAGAGATAATCAATGACTATGAACATTGCAAGTATGATCGATCATACTTTACTTAAACCTGAATCAACAAAAGATCAAGTAGAGGTACTTTGCCAGGAAGCGAAAGAATTCAAGTTTGCTTCTGTGTGTGTAAACCCTACTTGGGTACAATATTCAAGCGAATTATTAAGCGGTACAGAAGTAAAAGTATGTACGGTTATCGGGTTCCCGCTTGGAGCTTCTACACCTGAAACGAAAGCGTTCGAAACAAAAGACGCAATCGAAAAAGGGGCAACGGAAGTCGATATGGTCATCAATATCGGTGCACTGAAAAGCGGTGACCATGAGCTAGTGAAACGTGACATCGAAGCGGTTGTTGCAGCTTCTAAAGGAAAAGCACTTTCTAAAGTCATCATTGAAACATGTCTTCTGACAGAAGAAGAAAAAGTGAAAGCTTGTCAACTTGCTGTGGAAGCGGGAGCGGATTATGTGAAAACATCGACCGGCTTCTCGACTGGTGGAGCAACGGTTGAAGATATCGCTTTAATGAGAAAAACGGTTGGGCCAGATATCGGTGTGAAGGCTTCAGGAGGCGTACGTTCCCTTGAAGATGCACAAGCGATGATCGAAGCCGGGGCTACTCGTTTAGGCGCGAGTTCAGGTGTGAAAATCGTCCAAGGTTTAACAAGCGATTCTGATTATTAATGTGAAAAAAAGCTGAGCGGATAACCGCTCAGCTTTTTTTTGGAAGGTGGACCTTTTCGATTAACCGGGCAAACGAATTGGCGAAGGGAAGAACAAGCAGGGAACATATAAGATTGAATAGGACACTGGCGTGGGCCAATTGCAAATCCGCAGAGTCGGCAAGCGATCCTACAACCGACCCAAGTAAGGGGATGAAAGGGATGAATAGTGCCACACCCATCACATTGAGCCAGATATGGGCGTATGCCGTCAGCTTGGCTTGAGTGCCGCCGCCGATGCTTGCAATAAAGGCTGTGATACAGGTACCGACATTGGCACCGAGCATGATGGCTATCCCTGCATGGAGATCAATCGAACCAGCAGCCAGAAACCCCATCGTCACGCCTGTCACAACGGTACTCGATTGTATGATGGCCGTCAGAACGCATCCAATCAGCAATGCAAGAACAAGATGTTCATTGACCTGAATCATATAAGAACGCAATGATTCGTGTGTCGTCAAAGGCGTTGCCAGCCATTGAATGGCCCGGATCGAGGTGAAGATCAATCCGAAGCCAATAAAGATCATACCGCTGCTTCTGATCTGTGGAGATTTGAAAAAATACAGTGCACAGCCGATGATCATGGATGGAACGATGAGATAGTTCATGTCCAGGGTAAACATTTCAAGGGTGAAAGTGGTCCCGATATTCGATCCGAGCATGATGCCGATGGTTTGACGGAAGGGGATCAGACCAGAGGAAGCAAGTCCCACCGTGAGGACCATGACCGCCGAGCTGCTGTGAATAAAGGCGGTGACAACGGTACCTGTCATGACACCCTTCACAGGGGTGCTTGTAAGATAATGAAGCCATGTCTTGATCTTCTGATTTGCGATATTAAATAGCCCCGACCTGAGCCAGGCCATGCCGAATAAAAAACATAAGATAAAAAAAATAAAGGCGATTCCATGTAAGATCATTGAATTCCTCCTGTACACCAGTACGACTACTACAAATGTATGGGGGAAATGAATGAGACATGCCTATTTATGTGAGTGTTTTATGATAAATTGTTGACCTGACACATATCATATATTATAATGGCAAAGTACATGGATTTCTTTATAGTATATTAAAGAATCCATCCAAGAAAGACATACACTTTCTGTCCCCTTGTGACAATCAGGCAAGGGCAAAGCCATAACCAATTGGTGAAGTAAAGGACGTCAGATAATCCTGCGTCTTAAGAAATTGGTACAAACCATTTCTTGACTTGAACATGTAAGTGTAGTGTGTTCGGAGGGAGGGAAAGAGAGATGTCAAAAACAGTTGTTCGTAAAAACGAATCGCTTGAAGATGCTCTTCGTCGCTTCAAACGCTCAGTTTCTAAAACAGGAACTTTACAAGAGTTTAGAAAGCGCGAATTTTATGAAAAGCCAAGCGTAAAACGCAAAAAGAAATCAGAAGCTGCAAGAAAGCGTAAGTTCTAAGAGAGGGTGTAAGTATGAGTCTTCTCAATCGTTTAAATGATGATATGAAACAAGCGATGAAAAATAAAGAAAAAGAGAAGCTTTCCGTTATCCGCATGCTTAAGGCTTCACTTCAAAATGAAGCCATCAAACATGGGAAACAGGAACTCTCTGAAGACGAAGAGTTGACTGTCCTTTCTCGAGAAGTGAAGCAACGGAAAGACTCCCTCCAGGAATTTCAAAACGCGGGTCGTGAAGACCTCGTTGAAAAAATTCAAACAGAACTGACTTACGTCGAAATATATATGCCTAAGCAGCTTTCAGAAGAAGAAGTCTCTGCTATTGTCGAACAGACGGTAGCGGAGGTAGGTGCTAATTCTAAAGCCGATATGGGCAAAGTGATGGGAGCAATCATGCCTAAATTAAAAGGGAAAGCCGATGGGGCTCTCGTCAACAAACTTGTTCTTCAACATCTATCATAAGATTAAAGAAACCGGAAAGCTTTGATGCTTTCCGGTTTTTTTAAAACCGATTACAGATGGAACGGGGGACCTGCGCACTTTTATAACATATTTTTTCAAAAAGATGAAACTTTTTTAATGGGTCATCCGTACATAGAGTATCAAGGAATATTACCTGAAACGAGGGGGTTAAGTTGAGGAGAAGTATACTTGTATTATTGATGCTGATTCTTGGATGCAGCTTTATTCAGCCGTTGATCAGTTCAGCCGCGGATTCGGATAGGGTATACGTGATTCCCATTCAAAAGGAAGTGGAAAGAGGACTTCATGCCTTTTTGGAAAGGGCGATTAAAGATGCGGAAGACCATAATGCGGAACTGATCATTTTCGATATTGATACACCTGGGGGATTGGTTGATGCTGCGGGCGATATCGGGCAGCTCCTGGATGGGATCGATGCTAAAACGATTGCGTTTGTAAATGACCATGCCCTGTCTGCGGGAGCATTCATCTCCCTTCATGCAGATGAAATCTATATGGTACCGAATGGACAAATGGGTGCTGCAGCGGTCATTGATCAGGAGGGGAATGCGGCGGATAAAAAAGCCCAGAGCTACTGGCTTTCTGCCATGAAAAGTGCCGCTGAGTCTAATGGAAGAGATCCTCAATATGCTCTCGCCATGGCAGATGATTCTCTCGTCATAGAAGAGCTGGGGATTGAAAAAGGTGAACTATTGACACTGGGATCAAAGGAAGCAAAGGAAATCGGGTATTCAGAGGGGACAGTGAAGAACCTCGACGAATTGTATGAAACCCTTGGAGTGGATAAATCTTCTGTGAAACGTGTCGATGAAACGTTCGCGGAAAAACTCGCCCGCTTCATCACAAATCCAGTCGTTGTCCCGATTCTATTATCCCTGGCAAGCATCGGGTTGATTGTGGAGCTGTACTCACCCGGTTTTGGAATTGCCGGTTCTATCGGCTTGATTTCCCTTGTATTATTCTTTTATGGACACTTGGTTGCAGGACTTGCGGGATACGAAACCATTCTTCTTTTCATCATTGGTATCATCCTTATAGTCGCGGAGTTTTTCCTCCCCGGTGGAATTGCTGGGATACTCGGTATAGGGGCGATCCTTGCAAGTATTATGTTGGCAGGGGGCGATATGGTGCAAATGGGAATCTCTCTTTTGATCGCTTTATTCATTGCCGTTGCAACAGTGATTATCTTTGTAAAGGTGTTTGGTAAAAAGATGAAATTTTTTAACAAAATCATTTTAAACGATTCCACCAGCACAGAAAGCGGATACGTATCCAATGCCAATCGATTGGATTTGATTGGGAAAATCGGCGTGACCAAAACACCTTTAAGGCCATCCGGAACCGTCATCGTGGAGGAAGAAAGAATCGACGCAGTGACAGAAGGCGGCTTTATCAAAGCAGGTGAAAAGGTTAAAATTGTGAAGGTGGAAGGGTCAAGGATTGTAGTAAGAGACATTTCATAATACTTTAGGAGGTAACAAACTATGGTTATAGGACCAAGTACGATTCTACTGCTCGTTGCGATTGTGGTGGGCATTATCGTTTTAGCTGTATTATTTACATTTGTACCAGTCATGCTGTGGATTTCAGCAATCGCGGCAGGAGTCAGGATCAGTATTTTTACACTAGTGGGGATGAGATTAAGACGTGTTATCCCGAGTCGTGTGATCAATCCATTAATTAAAGCCCATAAAGCAGGAATCACGGTAACGATCAATCAGCTGGAGAGTCACTATTTAGCTGGCGGTAACGTAGACAGAGTGGTCAATGCACTGATTGCGGCTCATCGTGCAAATATTGAATTGACCTTTGAGCGTGCTGCGGCGATTGACCTTGCTGGTCGTGACGTACTTGAAGCGGTTCAAATGAGTGTTAACCCTAAAGTGATCGAAACACCGTTCATCGCGGGTGTGGCCATGGATGGAATTGAAGTGAAAGCGAAAGCGCGTATTACGGTCCGTGCGAATATCGACCGCCTTGTCGGGGGTGCCGGGGAAGAAACGATCGTTGCCCGTGTAGGGGAAGGGATTGTATCTACTATAGGTTCATCCGACAACCACAAGAAGGTATTGGAAAATCCGGATCTGATTTCTCAAACGGTCCTTTCAAAAGGCCTGGACGCAGGTACGGCATTTGAAATTCTCTCGATTGATATTGCGGACGTTGATATCGGCAAGAATATCGGAGCAGAACTGCAAACAGAACAAGCGGAAGCTGATAAGAACATTGCTCAAGCGAAAGCGGAAGAAAGAAGAGCGATGGCCGTTGCCAATGAGCAGGAAATGAAAGCAAGGGTAGAAGAAATGAGGGCGAAAGTTGTGGAAGCGGAAGCAGAAGTGCCTCTTGCCATGGCTGAAGCACTCAGGTCAGGTAACATCGGTGTGATGGACTATATGAACATAAAGAATATTGATGCCGATACGGAAATGAGAGACTCGATCGGAAAGCTGACAGGGGATAAAAAAGATCCGAAGAGTGATAAGTAATCTCCCTTTGTTCAGAAAGGAGGTATCTCCATGGAATCATTGATCTTATTTATTTTGATCGGGATCATCACATCCATATTCAATAAAATGAAACAGCCTCCATCCAATAAACCCGTGAGGCAGAAGCCGATTCAAACGGCCTCTCCCGCTTCTCCAGAGCCTGTTGGAAGAGGCAGGGAAAGAGTTGAGCGGGAACGAACCGGGCGGAGGGAACCAAGGTCATACAAAGAGCCTGTAAAAGAGGCCGTTTCCTCCATCCAAACCCGTTTGGAAGATAAGAAGAGGGAGACGGAATCTGCTTATTCCAGTCTTCAGAAACAAGAAGAACGATATTCCAGGAAGCTTGAAGCCCACCAAAACCGGGCGAAGAGGATTCGGGAGAATTCAGGTCCCATTCTCGATTTCAAAAATGAAGATGATATCGTAAAAGGATTTATTTTTTCAGAGGTGTTCGGCCCTCCGAAATCAAAAAAACGGCATCATCAAAAATAAAAGTGATGAAACCCCTTTTCATTTCATAAATATGAGATGAAAGGGGGTTCTTTTTTTATGGCGAAAAGCATTTTACAACAGATGCGTAAATGGATGACACAGAAAATGGATTTACCCGAAGATGTCATGATGGACCTTCCTCGCGTCACAATGATTGGACAAATTCATATCTATATAGAAAATCACCGGGGGCTGTTGACCTTCACAGATCGGGAGGTGCGGCTTCTGCTTAAACAGGGTCAACTTCTCATAAAAGGGGAGCAATTTGTCATCAAGATGATCCTTCCGGAAGAAATTCTCCTTCAGGGGAAAATCGTTGAAGTGATCTATTTAGAACAATAGGAGGGACGGATTTGAAGAATCAATGGTTCACCTTTCTGAGGGGAAAGGTATTCGTGAAAATGGAAGGCAGATTAGTTGAGCGGGTCATCAATCAATTGCTCCGTGCCGGTATCACCATCTGGAATGTGAAGAGGGCGGGAACGGAAACCATCACCTTTTACTTATCCTTAGAAGATGTACATAACTTCCGAAGAGCGGTACGGGCATCCGAGTGTAAAGTGACATTTCTAAGAGGGCAGGGGGTTCCCTTTCTATTCAAGAGATCACTGAAAAATTCAGGCTTCATGATTGGTGGACTGGCATTCTTCGTCATCGTATTCCTTCTTTCCAATATGGTGTGGGGCATCGAGATCAAAGGTGCGTCACCTCAAACCGAGCACAGTATACGAAAGGAACTGGAGGAGATGGGTGTTTCCAAGGGGAAGATGCAGTTCCACATCCCCGATGTTGAGAACATCCAGCGTGAGTTATCCTACAGGATGAATAATATCACGTGGGTAGGGGTGGAGTTACAGGGGACAACCTTTCACTTTCAAGTCGTGGAAAAGAATGCCCCTATGCCCCCTGAAACAACCGGTCTGCAGCATATTGTCGCCAAAAAGAAAGCCATCATCACCGACATGTTTGTAGAAGAAGGGGATCCCCAGGTGAACGTCAATGACTACGTCAATAAGGGACAGCTCCTTGTATCGGGTCTGATCGGGAATGAAAAAGAGCCGAAGGGAGTCTCGGCCAAAGCGAAGATATTGGGGGAAACATGGTATAAGACTTCGGTTGAACTCCCGTTGAAGTCACGATTTATCGTGTTCAGCGGAAATGAGAAAAGAAAACATTATCTCAGCTTCGGTTCACTTAATATCCAGGTTTGGGGCTTCGGGAAAACGGAATTCAAGCACGTCGTTGTGGAAGAAACGAAAAAGCCGCTGCGTTTTTTGAAATGGGAGCTCCCGGTGTATTATATTGATCGCAGCATGAAAGAAAAAGAGGACGTGGAGAGGACCTATACGAAATCCGAGGCGATTGCGGCTGCGAAGAAGCTTGCCAAAAGTAACCTGGAATCCTCCCTCCCGGAAGATGCAGAAATAAGAGGGGAAAAAATTTTGCAAGAAAAGGTGGAGAATGGTAAAGTTAGGGTAACCATTCACTTCAAAGTAATAGAAAATATTGCAGAAGGACAACCACTTATTCAAGGAGACTAACGAATGTCAGATGAAATCTTAATGAAATTACAACTTGAAAACCCCAATGAAGCCATCGCTTTGTTCGGTGTTTCAGATTCTCACCTTAAATTAATAGAACAGGAATTACACGTTTCGATCGTAACAAGAGGCGAAGAGTTGCTGGTTTCAGGTAAAGAAGAAGATGTAAGTCTCGCCGTTGATATTTCTGATCGACTGATGGCCGTGATCCGTAAAGGGATCAATATCGGCCAGCGTGATGTCCATTATGCCATCGAAATGGGCAGACAAGGGACGCTTGAATATTTTACAGAGTTGTACAATGAAGAGATTACAAAGAACGCCAAAGGTAAATCGATCCGGGTGAAGACCTTGGGACAGCGCCAATACATCCAGTCCATCAAGAAGCATGACATGGTGTTCGGGATCGGACCGGCCGGAACAGGGAAGACCTATTTAGCCGTTGTCATGGCTGTACATGCCTTAAAGAACGGGCAGGTCAAGAAGATCATCCTGACGAGGCCGGCTGTGGAAGCAGGTGAAAGCCTTGGGTTCCTTCCAGGTGACTTGAAGGAGAAGGTGGATCCTTATCTCCGCCCCCTATATGATGCCCTGCATGATGTATTGGGAGCAGAGCATACCGCCCGCCTGATCGAGAGAGGTACCATCGAGATCGCTCCCCTTGCATATATGAGGGGCCGTACCCTTGATGATGCGTTTGTCATTCTTGATGAGGCCCAGAATACAACGAAGGCCCAAATGAAAATGTTCCTGACAAGGCTCGGCTTTGATTCCAAGATGATCATCACGGGAGACCGTTCCCAGGTGGATCTGCCCAGGGGCAGCGAGTCAGGATTGATTTCTTCTGAACGGATTTTAAAAGATGTTAAAGGAGTGTCGTTCATTTATCTCGATCAAGCCGATGTAGTCCGTCATCCGTTGGTCGCGAAAATCATCGATGCCTATGAAACAATCGAAAAATAGACAAAGAGAGATTGCTCCAGTTGAACCATGCCGTCATCATAAGATCCGGTGTGGCCATGGATCAATCTTTTTTTGTTGTGCTATACATAGATAAATAAGTAAAAAACTGTTATCATTTTACATAATTGCTAATTGCTTTACCTATGGCCATCAGAAATTGTTTATACATAACAGGGGGTTCTTTATGCAAACTCACCCATTTCTACTTAAAATAAGGAGCTTTCTCAGCTACCGATTATTTACCAACCTCTTATTTGTACTGCTCGGCATCATTGTATTCGGTGTCCTATATGGAAATGTGACACCGAAAACGCTGGATATTCATTTATATGAAGATGCCCCCACCACGATAAGGGCACCTAAGAAATTCGTCGATGAGGAGGCAACCGCGAAGAAGAAGGAAGAAGCAAAGGCCGAAGTCGCAAGTGTGTATACTCCGAAAGAAGGGGCGATCGATAACTCTACTTCATTGATCCACTCTCTGTTGGAAAGTGTAAATGAAGTGAAGGAGGAGTCGAAACAGCAGGCGGGGGATGAGGAAAATCTAAAACCGCCTACAAGTACGGATATAACTGAACAGCTGAAGCTCCTGAAAGCCAAATTGCCGAAGGATAAAAATAATAATGTCACCAACAGTCTGAGTGATGACGTGTTAAAGACGCTCCTCCAGGCGTCAGAAGATGACTTGTCACGCATTGAGACCATCGTTACCACCCAAATGAAAATCATCATGGAAAACGGGGTCAAAGAAGAAGAATTAAATGAAGCGAAATTGAATCTGGAACAACGGATCACCAACTATTCATTTAAAGATGATTTAACCACTGCTGCCATCAAGCTCGGGAAAGTCGCCATTGAGCCGACGCTTTACTACGATGCTGAAAAAACAGATGAGTTAAAGAAGCTTGCCGAAGCAAACGTGGAAAAGGTTGAAATCATTGAAGGCGGCGTCATCGTAGAAGATGGGGATCTGATCACACCCAAAATATACAGCATCCTGAAGACTCTGGGGATGGTGGAGGATACATTCTCCTTCAAACCGTATGTCGGACTGGCACTCTTCGTCCTTGTGGTGATAAGTTCATTATATTATTTCTTCTACACACTTGAAGTGACCGAGGAAAGAAAGCAGAATTATCTGATCCTGACAAGCATCGTATTTGTCATATCCCTCTTGATCATGAAGATCGTAGGACTGATCGAACAGCTGGAAATCAATGATATTGCCTTCATATTCCCGGCGGCGTTCACGGGTATGATATTGAGGATCTTACTGAACGAACGGATCGCCATGATGATGGTGTTCATCCTTTCTGCCTGCTCGAGTATCGTGTTTCACCAGCAGTTCTCCGGATCCATCGATATCGAAATTGCGATTTATACGTTATTCAGCGGTGTATCAGGGATTCTTTTCCTTGTGAGCCGAAATCAGCGTTCGAATATTTTAAGGGCGGGGATCTATGTAGCACTTGTCAATATCCTGATCCTTGGATTTTTAATCCTATTGAGCGGTACTTCCTATTCGAATAGTGAATACGTGTATTATTTAGTGTTTGCCCTGTTATCGGGGATCATGTCTTCCATCCTGACGATCGGTTTCCTCCCGTTTTTCGAAGCGGGATTCGGGATTCTTTCCTCCATGAGACTGGTCGAGCTCTCTAGCCCTACACAGCCGTTATTGAAGAAGCTGTTGACCGATGCGCCCGGCACCTATCATCACAGTGTCATGGTGGCGAACCTTGCGGAAGCAGCGTGTGAAGCCATCGGGGCCAACGGGTTACTCGCCAGGGTCGGATGCTACTATCATGATGTAGGAAAGTCCAAGCGACCGCATTTCTTCATTGAAAATCAGCTGAATATGGGGAATCCCCATGACAGGGTCTCGCCTGAAACAAGCAGGGATGTTATTATTAGTCATGCTTCAGATGGAGCCCAGATGCTCCGAAAACATAAATTGCCAAAGGAAATCATCGACATCGCCGAGCAGCATCACGGCACGACATTGTTGAAATTTTTCTATTATAAGGCAAAAGAACAAGGGAAAGATGTTAAGGAAGAAGAATATCGCTATCCGGGTCCTAAACCCCAATCGAGGGAAGCGGCAGTGATCAGCATTGCGGATAGTGTAGAAGCGGCTGTCAGGTCGAAGAAATCACCCACTCAGGCAGAAATTCAAAAGCTTGTCCATTCGATTGTGCAAGACCGCCTACAGGACGGGCAGTTTAACGAATGTGATATTTCATTAAAGCAATTAGAGACGGTGAAGAGGTCTCTATGTGAAACATTGAATGGAATCTTCCATCCGAGGATCGAGTACCCCGAACTTCAAGCAAAAGGAGAATAGGCATGACTTTATTAATTGACTTTATTGATGAAACAGAAACAGTATCCGATGAACAGACACAGCTGGTTCAGAATATCCTGAACTTTGCTGCTGAACAAGAGGGGATCGAAGATGAAAGCGAAGTGTCCGTGACCTTCGTGTCCAACGACCGTATCCGTGAGATCAACCGTGAATATCGGGATAAGGACCAGTCCACGGATGTGATTTCATTTGCTCTTGAAGAACTAGGGGAAGATGAGGTGGAAATCATAGGGGCGGGGATTCCGCGCGTTCTTGGGGATATCATCATTTCCATTGACCGGACAAAAGAACAGGCGGAAGAATACAACCATTCCGTCTCCCGTGAACTAGGTTTTCTTGCCCTTCATGGCTTCCTTCATTTATTAGGATACGATCATATGGAAGAAGAAGAGGAAAAGAAGATGTTCAAGAGACAAAAGGACATTTTAGATCAATATGGACTCAAAAGAGACTAAATTCGGCTTATTCCGATTCCTAAAATCCTTTGGATATGCAGCGGAAGGCATGAAATCTGTCTGGGCAACGGAACAGAATTTCAGAATTCATTCATTCGTAGGGATAGTCGTTTTCCTTCTTGCCTACCTGCTTTCTGTATCCGCCATGGAATGGGTCATACTGATCATCCTTGTCTTTTCCGTTCTTGCCCTTGAAACGATGAATACAGCCATTGAAAAGGCAGTCGACCTTACCACAGAAGGGTATCATCCCCTTGCGAAAGCTGCGAAGGATCTGGCTTCGGCTTCGGTCCTTCTCTTCGCAATCTGTACAGCAATCGTAGGAACCATCATCTTTCTTCCAAAGCTTTTGGAACTGATCCACTAAAACGGAAAAAAGACAGTGTAAGACCGCAAAATAAAGGCTGCAGAGAAGAAATTGTGCGATTTCTTCCCTGCAGCCTTTAATTCATTTGAAAACGTTCTTATACTTGTATAGAATAAGTGGAGCAAAGGACAAAATCGATAAATAGTTTGAATTATCTAACTATTTTATTACAAAATGATAACAGCCCATTTTCTTTTATGAAAATTGTAGTAAAATGAATGTGTAAGGGTTAAAAGGAGAGTTAAATCAATGAATGCAGAACAATTGATACAAGAAGCTAAACTAGCGAGGGAAAAAGCATACGTACCCTATAGTAAATTCAAGGTGGGAGCGGCTCTTCTGTCAAAGGACGGTAAGGTCTATCACGGTTGCAATATTGAAAATGCAGCGTACAGCATGTGTAACTGTGCTGAACGGACTGCTTTATTCAAGGCGTACTCAGAAGGCGATACAGACTATTCGATGATTGCGGTTGTGGCAGACACGGCAAGACCTGTTCCACCTTGTGGAGCATGCCGGCAGGTCATTTCAGAACTTTGTCCGAAAGAAATGAAAGTCGTATTGACGAACCTGAAGGGCGATGTAGAAGAATTAACCGTAGCAGAACTATTACCAGGAGCTTTTTCACCGGAGGATCTAAATGAGTAATCATATCAGTAACACAGAATACAAATCAGGCTTTATCTCCATCATTGGAAGACCTAACGTCGGGAAATCCACTTTCCTGAACCGGGTCATCGGTCAAAAGATCGCCATTATGAGTGATAAGCCCCAGACGACACGCAACAAAGTTCAAGGAGTATACACGACCGATGATGCCCAGATGATATTCATCGACACTCCTGGAATACACAAACCGAAACATAAACTGGGAGACTTCATGATGAAGATTGCTCAGAACACTTTAAAAGAAGTGGACGTCATATTGTTCATGGTGAACGTCGAAGAAGGATTGGGAAAAGGAGATCACTTCATCATAGAGAAGCTGAAAGGTGTAAAAACACCGGTCTACCTCATCCTTAATAAGATCGACCAGATCCATCCAGATGCCTTACTGCCAATGATTCAACAATACAATGACCTGTTCCCGTTTGCAGCGACTGTCCCGATCTCAGCACTCGAAGGGAACAACGTGGACCAGCTGCTTCAGCTACTGAAGGATCAATTACCGGAAGGGCCTCAATTCTATCCTGCAGATCAGATTACCGATCATCCAGAACGTTTTATCGTATCTGAACTGATCAGGGAAAAGGTCCTGCACCTGACACGGGAAGAGATTCCGCATAGTATAGCGGTCGTGATCGACAAGATGGAGAGGAAAGAAGAGAAGGACCTCATCGACGTCATCGCCACCATCATTGTAGAGAGAGATTCCCAGAAGGGGATTGTCATCGGCAAACAGGGTTCCATGCTCAAAGAAGTCGGAAAGCGCTCGCGGGTGGATATTGAGAACCTGTTGGGATCAAAGGTCTACCTCGAACTATGGGTGAAAGTACAGAAGGATTGGCGTAACCGATCTGCAAACCTCCGTGACTTTGGGTTCAGCGACGACGAATATTGATAATTAACAATATTTAGGCCACATGTTTTAGAGAGAAAATGCTCATTCTAATCACAAGAAAGCTTATGAAGTCTTGCTAGTTTAAATCCAGAAAGGTGGGTTTTTTATGTTAGACTTAACATGGAAATTTTTTTCGCAGACAGGAAGTATTGACACCTATCTCCTTTTCAAGGAGCTTGAAAAGGAGTCATTTGAGGATCCTTACAGCTTTGAAGAAGAAACAGCGGAAGTAGATTTTCCTTTAACGTGATAAGTGTGTCATCACCCGGGAAAGCAGAGATCGGGAGGTGGCTAAATGCTGCAGAAGTGTGAAGGAATTGTCATTCGAACGAATCATTACGGTGAGTCGAACAAAATTGTTACCATATATACACGGGAATTCGGAAAGATTGGATTGATGGCTAGAGGGGCAAAGAAACCTAATAGCCGTCTATCCGCCATTTCACAATTGTTTACATATGGTTATTTCCTTTTTATCAAAGGAAGCGGGCTGGGCACCCTTCAACAGGGAGAGATGGCAGAGTCCCTGAGGCATGTAAGGGAGGATCTGTTTAAGACGGCTTATGCCACTTACATCGTGGATCTCCTTGATAAAGCGACCGAGGACCGAAAGCCGAACCCCTTCCTGTTTGAATTGCTTTACAAGACTCTTCACTACTTGAATGAAGACTATGACCCGGAAATCCTGATGCATATTTTTGAAATGAAGATGCTCCCTGTAATGGGGTTGTACCCTCACCTGAATGGATGTGCTGTATGTGGGGAGACCGATGGTGAATTTGCTTTTTCCTTTAAAGAAAATGGATTCATCTGTCATCGCTGTTTGGGTGAAGATCCACATCATTTACCGATCTCACAAAGCACTGTGAAGCTTCTAAGGGTATTTTACTATTTCGATCTCAATCGATTGGGAAATATATCGGTGAAAGATGAAACGAAACGTCAATTGAAGCGGGTAATCAGGACTTATTACGATGAAAACTCAGGTCTGACATTAAAATCCAGGAGGTTTCTGGACCAAATGGATAACCTTAAGGACTTATTCTAGTTACATAGATGCTGCTTGTGATATAGAAAGGCCCATTCACTTTTTGTGAATGGGCCTGATTTTTTATGGATATTAGAATTTAATTTTCTCTTGCAGGAACGATTTCACTTCACTGATTGGCATTCTAACTTGATCCATTGTGTCACGGTCACGTACGGTTACTTGACCGTCTTCTACGGAGTCAAAGTCAAATGTGATGCAGAATGGTGTACCGATTTCGTCCTGGCGGCGGTAACGTTTCCCGATGGATGCCGTTTCGTCGAAGTCGATCATAAGATCCTGTGACAGCTCTTCATACACCTTGAATGCATCGTCAGAGAGCTTTTTCGAAAGTGGCAGGACAGCCGCTTTGAACGGAGCCAGTGCCGGGTGAAAACGTAAGACGGTACGTGAATCGTTTTCGAGTTCTTCTTCTTCGAACGCATCACATAGGAATGCAAGGGTTACCCTGTCAGCCCCAAGGGAAGGCTCGATACAGTATGGTACATATTTTTCATTCGTTTGTGGATCCATGTAGTGGAAGTCCTCATTTGAATGTTCCATGTGACGCTTCAGGTCGAAGTCTGTACGATCTGCCACACCCCAAAGCTCACCCCAGCCAAACGGGAATTTGTATTCGATATCCGTAGTCGCGTTGCTGTAATGGGATAATTCATCCTGATCATGGTCACGGAGTCTCATATTGTCTTCGCTCATTCCAAGATTCAGTAACCAGTTTTTACAGAATTCGCGCCAGTACGAGAACCACTCTAGGTCTTCACCAGGTTTGCAGAAGAATTCCAGTTCCATCTGTTCGAATTCACGGGTTCTGAATGTGAAGTTACCTGGAGTGATTTCGTTTCGGAAACTTTTACCCACTTGCGCAATACCAAATGGCATCTTCTTACGCATGGATCGTTGAACGTTCTTGAAGTTTACAAAGATCCCCTGTGCTGTTTCTGGACGTAAATAAATTTCATTTGTAGAAGATTCTGTTACTCCCTGATGAGTTTTGAACATAAGATCAAATTGGCGGATATCCGTGAAATCGTGGCTTCCGCAATCTGGGCATGCAATGTCATGCTCTTTGATGATTTCTTCCATTTTCTCGAATGAAAGGCCGTCGACGATCATCTCGATCCCTTTTGCTTCCAGGGCGTTTTCGATGATTTTATCTGCACGATGACGTGTTTTACATTGCTTACAGTCGATCATCGGGTCATTGAAGTTTCCAACGTGTCCGGAAGCAACCCATGTTTGGGGATTCATCAGGATACTTGCATCAAGGCCCACATTGTAAGGGGACTCCTGTACGAATTTTTTCCACCAGGCTTTTTTGATATTGTTTTTCAGCTCTACACCAAGCGGACCGTAATCCCATGTGTTGGCAAGTCCTCCGTAAATTTCAGAACCTGGGAAGACAAACCCCCTGTGCTTTGCTAAGTTGACTACTTGTTCCATTGACATATAAGTCACTCCTTTTCATCATTTATGTAAATAAAAAAGCTCGTCCTTAGGCGCTTGAGGCCTAGGGACGAGCTTGTTACTCGCGGTTCCACCCTAGTTGATATACGTGAAGGTATACCCACTTTTAAACGGTAAATAGCTCCGGATTGCCGTTTCCATGCCTTCTGGGCTTTCACCGTCCCCAGTCGCTTATTGTTTAGCAAGGATTATTGATCCATCAAAGCCTTATTTGTTATAAGATGAAGACATTTTATCATGATAAAGAAATAAAAACAACTAATGATTGAGAGAAGAGAAAAGATTTGAAGTTTCGTTCAAAAGAAGATACTCTTTGTAAAGTGAAATTTAGCTATAGGTTGTCACAAATGGATGATAATATGCTCTTTTCATTTTGAATGAATAGTATATAATATTTAATATAAAGTATAACATAAATCGTTGGACCGTTAGGTGGTGAGTAACAATCGAACTTAATAAGCGTCAAGAACATATTCTGCAAATAGTGAAAGACAATGGCCCTATCACTGGTGAACAGATTGCGGATCAATTAAATTTAACCAGGGCGACTCTCAGACCCGACCTTGCCATCCTGACCATGGCAGGTTACCTGGATGCCCGTCCGAGGGTAGGGTATTTCTATACAGGGAAAACAGGGACACAGCTGTTGACGGAGAACCTGAACAAAATATTCGTCAAGGATTATCAATCGATTCCGGTTGTCGTGAATGAGAATGTTTCCGTGTATGATGCCATCGTAACGATGTTTCTGGAAGATGTGGGAACATTGTTTGTCGTGGACGCCAATACATACCTGGTGGGTGTCCTGTCCCGTAAAGATCTTTTGAGAGCGAGTATCGGAAAGCAGGAACTCAGTACGTTGCCGGTGAATATTATTATGACAAGGATGCCCAATATCACGGTTTGTGAAAAGGAAGACCAGCTGATCGGAGTGGCGAAGGACTTGATTCATAAGCAAATTGACTCTGTCCCTGTCATCAAAAAGACCGAAAAGGGTGATTTAGAAGTCATAGGCAGGATTACGAAGACCAATATAACTAAAGCATTTGTTGCGTTGGCAGATGAATATTAGAAGGTGGTGAACGATCGTGAAAGAACCGATCATCTATGTTGTATCCGACTCGGTGGGTGAGACTGCTGAATTAGTCACAAAAGCGGCGATTAGCCAATTCAATGGTTCCAATACGGTCATCAAGCGCTTTCCGTATATAGAGGACACCGAACATATCGATGAAGTGATTTCCTTGGCGAAGCTTAATCAGGGGTTGATTGTGTACACCCTTGTAAAGCCGGATATGCGTGCATACATTAAAGAACAATCTGAAAAGGAAGAGCTCTATGCATTTGATATCATCGGTCCATTAATGGACAAATTTCAATCTTCCTACCAGAGGGAACCGCTGTTTGAACCAGGGACTGTCAGGAAGCTTGATGACGACTACTTCAAGAAGGTGGAAGCCATTGAATTTGCCGTCAAATATGATGATGGGCGTGACCCCCGGGGCATACTCAGGGCGGATATAGTGCTTGTAGGAGTGTCCAGGACGTCAAAAACGCCTCTGTCGCAATACCTTGCGCTGAAGAGGATCAAAGTGGCGAATGTTCCACTTGTACCGGAAGTAGATCCCCCGGAGGAACTATTCATGGTTTCACCGAAGAAATGCTTCGGATTAAAAATCAGCCCTGAAAAGCTGAATACGATCCGCAGGGAAAGATTGAAATCTCTCGGATTGAACGATCAGGCGAGCTACGCCAATATTAAACGTATAGAAGACGAACTGACGTATTTCGAAAAAATAACGGACCGCATCGGCTGTCACGTCATCGATGTTACCAACAAAGCTGTCGAAGAAACAGCCAATGTCATTACGAATATTTACCAAAACAGCCACGAATGATCGGCGGTCATCAGGCTGACCGTGTACATAAAAAGATGATTCCCCCTGGAAAATGGGGGAATCATCTTTTATTTAGGCCGTTTCCGCAAACCAGAACTATTTAATCGATATCATCTGCACCTGGAGCGGAAATCAACCAGCACTCGCTTCTTTATGTTTGATGAAATTCAAACATAAAGAAAAACCTAAAGGAATTAAGTTTTTATAGTGGTCAAACTTGTCCGATTATACTATAATAAAAAATTGTGATAAAAATATTTAAAATAGGTTTAGACTAAACTCTTAAGGAATAAACTAATTATTGTGATATGTCAAGTCTCGTCTGAATTAAAATTCGACAATTTTAATCAAATCTCTGGGAAAGTTCTAAAAAGAGAGAAGGATAATACGGAGTGATGTAGAATAGTTAGTATTAGCGAACATAACCCTACCGTATATGTAGACGCGGATGCTTGCCCGGTAAAACAGGAAATCATTAAAATAACAAGAGGGTATGGCTTTAAAATCATTTTTGTTGCTTCCCATGCCCACAGGAAGAACACACCTGATGAAGGTGAATGGGTGTATGTGGATAGTTCGAAAGAAGCGGCAGACTTATACATCATGAATCATGTAAAGGCAGGAGATGTTTTGGTCACACAGGACATAGGGCTTGCAAGTCTGGTATTACCGAAAAAAGTTTATGCCATCTCTCCCAGGGGAAAAGCCTACAGGGAAGAGAGTATTGTCACGGCACTCGATTATCGGTATGTCGCTGCCAAAGAACGCAGGAGAGGCAACTATGGAAAAGGTCCCAAGCCTTTTACAAATGAAGACAGAGAAACATTTTGTACGTCCTTCGATAAAATCTTGTCGGAAATTGCAGGAGAATCGCAATAAGTACAGAATGGATTAAGAGGGTAAATAAAAACAGGTGATAGAGTATGTCTGAAAGAATCCCTGAAGATAAGTTAAATAAAATTTTATCGTCAACCGATATCGTCGATGTTGTCAGTGATTATGTACAACTGAAAAAGCAGGGCAGAAATTATTTTGGTTTATGTCCGTTCCATGGAGAAAACACTCCATCTTTTTCTGTTTCTCCCGACAAACAAATTTTTCATTGCTTTGGATGTGGTGCAGGAGGAAACGCATTTACGTTTCTCATGGATGTAGACGGCCTTAGCTTTCTCGAAGCGGCTCAGAAGCTCGGAGCAAGAGTCGGCGAAGAAATTTCCATCCAAACACCTTCATCGGATCAACCGCTTCCTCCTCAAGAGGATGAGAAGCAAATGTTGGAAGCTCACAGTTTATTAAGTAAATTTTACCATCATCTCCTTCTAAATACAAAGGAAGGTCAGGAAGCACTGGAATATCTGCTTGCAAGGGGCTTTACAACGGAAAGCATCACGAAATTCCAGATTGGGTGGTCACTCCCAAGTTGGGATTTCACGGTCAAGTTCCTGGAGAAGAGGGGTTACTCCCTTGAACTGATGGAAGCCGCGGGGTTACTCGTCAGAAGGGAAAAAGACGATTCCTTCCTCGATCGCTTCAGGGGAAGAATCATGTTCCCCATTGTGGATACAAAAGGAAATACAGTCGCATTTTCAGGCAGGACGATCGATGCGGATGATCAGCCGAAATACTTAAACAGCCCTGAAACGAAGATCTTTAATAAAAGCAGCATCCTTTATCATTATCATGATGCACGATCCATGATAAGAAGAAAGCAGCAGGCGATATTATTTGAGGGATTCGCAGATGTTATTTCAGCTAGCGAAGCCGGTGTTGAAAACGGGGTAGCCACCATGGGTACTTCGTTGACGGAACAGCAAATAGGCCTGTTAAAGCGATTAACGGATTCCATCATCATTTGTTACGATGGTGATTCTGCCGGAGTGGAAGCCGCATTCAGAGCCGGAAAGCTTCTTCATAAGCATGGGTTGGACATACGCGTAGCGGTGATGCCCGAACAATTAGACCCTGATGACTACATTGCCAAATATGGTTCAGAACGATTCCAACAGGATGTAATAGGGGCAAGTTTAACGTTAATGGCGTTTAAGCTTCGGTATTATAAACTGAATAAAAACTTAAATGATGAAGGAGATCGCCTTAAGTATATAGAAGACATACTAAAGGAAATTACTCAATTAAGTAAAGCGGTTGAAAAGGATTATTATGTAAGATACTTGGCTGATGAGTTCGAACTATCGTTAGAGGCTCTTCAACAACAGCTATCTGAATTACAAGGGCCGGAAAACCGCGTTCCTAAACCGCCTAAACAGGTCGGTATGCAAGGGAATTTCAAACAATCCACCCAGTCCAGGCTCTTGCCTGCATATCAAACCGCTGAGCGAAGGTTGATTGCTTACATGCTGAAGGATCCGAATACTGCTTATAAGATTCAGGAGTGGCTTGCAGGCACGAACCTCAATATTGATGAGCATCAAGCTATTATTACTTATTTATTGGGTTATTACGAAGAAGGTCTGCCTCCAAGTGCCAGTTCGTTTATCGGGTACCTTCCCGATGAAAGGCTCAGAAGGATCGTGACGGAAATCGAAATGATGTCCATAAGCGAAGAAAGTACGGATCAGGAATTGACAGATTACGTAAACCAGGTGTTAAAACATCAAAAGATGTTGAGAATAAAAGAAAAAGAAGTGGAAAGAAAAGAAGCGGAAAGACTAAAGGATTATAGGCAGGAAGCACAAATAGCAATGGAAATCTTACAGCTGCGTAAGTCTCTATAAAGTTTTGTAAGGAAGTTGGAAGGAGGGGAACAAATGGCTGAAAAGTCAGCGCGTTCCAAACAAATAGCGTCAGAATTAACAGTTGATCAGGTGAAAGAATTTTTAGTTAACCAAGGTAAGAAAAGAGGAGTCCTCACATACGAAGATATTGCAGATAAATTATCCGGCTTCGAATTGGATTCCGATCAAATGGATGAATTCTATGAACACTTAGGTGAGCAGGGTGTAGAAATCGTTAATGAAAGTGACGAAGATGATGATCCAGGTGCCACGGAGTTAGAGAAGGAAGAGGAAGAAGAATTTAATCTAAATGATTTAAGCGTTCCTCCCGGGGTTAAGATAAATGATCCTGTACGTATGTACCTGAAAGAAATTGGGAGAGTCGATTTACTTTCTGCAGAGGAAGAGATCAATCTTGCCAAGCGAATTGAAGATGGTGATGAGGAAGCCAAGCGACGTCTGGCAGAAGCGAACCTGAGACTCGTTGTCAGTATCGCAAAACGCTATGTAGGCCGCGGGATGCTATTCTTGGATCTGATCCAGGAAGGTAACATGGGTCTGATTAAAGCAGTGGAAAAGTTTGATTACCGGAAAGGGTACAAATTCAGTACGTATGCGACTTGGTGGATTCGACAAGCCATCACCCGTGCCATCGCGGACCAGGCAAGAACGATACGTATCCCGGTTCATATGGTTGAGACCATTAATAAGCTGATTCGCGTACAAAGACAATTACTTCAAGATTTGGGTCGTGAACCTGCACCGGAAGAAATTGCTGAAGAAATGGATCTGACTCCTGAAAAGGTTCGTGAAATTCTTAAGATCGCTCAAGAACCTGTATCCCTTGAAACACCAATTGGTGAAGAAGACGATTCTCACCTTGGGGACTTCATCGAGGATGCAGAAGCTCAATCTCCTTCGGAACATGCAGCTTACGAATTGTTGAAAGAACAGCTTGAAGATGTCCTGGATACTCTTACAGACCGGGAAGAAAATGTTCTACGGTTACGTTTTGGTCTGGATGACGGCAGAACACGTACACTGGAAGAAGTGGGTAAAGTGTTTGGTGTTACCCGGGAACGTATCCGTCAAATCGAAGCGAAAGCCCTTCGGAAACTGCGCCATCCAAGCAGAAGCAAACGATTGAAAGACTTTTTGGAATAGAACCAACCTTTACTGCCTCTATCGTGCATAGAGGTGGTTTTTTTTGTCCAAATTAAAGGGTTTCCCCTGATCGTTGCCGAATAGACTTAAAGGATGCAACTACAAAAGGTGTGACAAAGTGACCAGAATAAATAATTCAAAAAAAGAAACCATCATCCATGAAATCCTTCTTTGGAAGCAAACAAAGATGCTGCCTGAACAATACTGTGATTATCTTCTTGCATTATATACGGAAGGAACAGGAATCGATGACAGAGCAGCGGAATCTCAGAAAAAACACATCCTGAAAGATTTTCTGCTTTCCATTTCCTCGATAATAATTTCATTATTTGTCATTTATTTTACTGAATTGTCAATCGTTTTGCAAACAGCGATTTTGGCAAGTTTTGTCGGATTATTAATGGGTGTAGGAATTTATTATACTAAGAAACAATTCTCGCCGTTACTTCTCTTTGCGTCAGCTGCCAGCATCCTCCTTCTTTCATCTATGGAACTGACGGAAAGGATCTTTGAAGGGCACTCTTTGCCATTATACGTAACCTTATTCCTGAACTGTTTTATATGGATTGGTGCAGGGGTGAAATGGAAGATGAATTATTTCACGCTGGCGGGATCGGTAGGATCGATCCTTGTAGGAATTTATATATTACTATAACTTCTGAAAATTTAAAAGTTTTTTAAAGTTGAGAAAATTCATGATTCCCTCTTATAATAGGAATGAGAGCGTATTCATAGAGTCGAATGACTATGCTTGAAAGCGCTTTATATACTGTAGAAGTCTGTGGCTTTCAGTCATCAAAGTTAGACAAGGGGGATAAAGATGAATTTCGACTTAACACAAGAGCAAGCAATGATTAAGAAAACGATCAGGGAATTCGCTGAAGAAGAAGTAGCACCTGGTGCGTTGGATCGTGACCGCACAAAGGAATTTCCTAAAGAAATTTTCAAGAAACTTTCTGACCTGGGGATGATGGGGCTTCCCTTTCCGGAAGAATATGGTGGTTCAGGTGCGGATACAGTAAGCTTTGCCATCGTTACAGAAGAGCTCAGCCGTGCATGTGCCTCTACAGGGATCACGTACTCTGCCCATATTTCACTGGGCGGTGCTCCGATCAATTTATTTGGTACACATGAACAGAAACAGGAATACTTAACGCCGATTTGTACAGGGGAATCATTTGGAGCTTTCGGCCTGACTGAACCCAATGCCGGTTCAGATGCGGGGGGGACCCAGACCACTGCTGAAGATAAAGGGGATAAATGGGTCATCAATGGGAATAAGTGTTACATCACCAATGCAAGTTACGCGAATCATCTCGCGTTAACGGCGATCACAGGCAGGAACAACGGGAATAAAGAGATCAGTGCCATCATCGCACCCACAAAAGCCAAAGGATTTACGGTCATTGATAATTATGAAAAAATGGGGCTTCATTCCTCCAATACAACTGAGCTGGTCCTTGAGGACGTGGAAGTCCCTAAGGAAAACCTGTTAGGGAAGCAGGGGGAAGGATTCAAGCAGTTCCTTGTCACCCTTGACGGGGGCAGGATCGGAATCGGGGCAATGGCTGTCGGGGTGGCTCAGGCTGCTTTTGACAAGGCTCTTCAATATTCGAAAGAGAGAAAGCAGTTCGGTAAAACGTTATCTCAATTTCAGGTCACTCAATTTAAGCTGGCTGACATGGCAATGAAGATCGAGCTCGCAAGGAACATGGTTCATAAAGCAGCATGGCTGAAGGATCAGGGAAGACCATTTTCCAAAGAGGCGTCAATGTGTAAGTTGTACGCGTCGGAGATCAGTATGGAAGTGGCCGACGAAGCCATTCAGATCCATGGCGGATACGGTTACATGAAAGAATACCATGTTGAGCGCTACTTGCGTGACGCGAAACTCCTTGAAATCGGAGAAGGGACATCAGAGGTACAGAGAATGGTGATTTCAAGGTTGATCGGCTGCCAATAGGGGCTAGATCACCTAGAAGGGTAAATGAGCTCTATCGGTCCACTGGGGGCAGATAGAGCTCATCTGTTTTCATGCCTAAGGGGTAAATGAGAAGAAACGGAAGATGAAAAACAGGAAAAAAGAAGGAAATGTGTCTAATTTGTGAGAAAGATGGAAAAGTTAATTGATAGTACTTTTACTTTGTCGGTTTTTACAGTAAAATAAAAAGTGTTGAAAAGAGCACTATTTTTTGGATGTTGTACATAAAGGAGGTTAAAATCATGAATCGTAATCCAATTATTCCATTCGTACTTATTGCGGCTCTTGGAATTGGTCTTGTTTTCTTCTTATCGATTGAAGGCCTAAACAATGCCGATGAAAAAGCGAAGGAAGAAAAGCATGGTGAGACTGCTGGTAAAGAAGAAGCTTCAAGCGGTGAATTCGATCCGGAAGCTAAGTACAAGGAGTCTTGTGTATCTTGTCATGGTGGGAACTATGAAGGTGGCGCGGGTCCTGCTCTTAAAGGGACGAAGCTGTCAAAAGACGAGATCAAAGATAGAATTAAAAATGGTGGAGGCATCATGCCAGCCGGTCTTGTAGCAGATGAAAATCTTGATGCAATGGCAGACTGGATCAAATCACTAAAATAATGAATGGTTGAAAAAGGTTCTTTGTCTTTGGGCAAAGGGCTTTTTTTATATGGAAAAGTTGGTTAGAATGAGTATCAGATAAGCAGGACCAATAATAATGAGTAAAGGTGAACGAATGAATATCCAACAATTATCAAAACGACTTGAAACCGTTGTTTCATACATACCAGAACAATCAAAAATTGCCGATATCGGTTCAGATCATGCCTACCTTCCTTGCTATGCAGTCAATAAAGGAATCGCTTCTTCAGCGATTGCCGGTGAGGTGGTAAAGGGCCCATATCTTTCTGCGAAAAAACAAGTGGAAGATGCCGGACTTACACGGGAAGTTGAAGTTAGGTTAGGCAATGGCCTGGAAGTCATTTCACCCGGTGAAGTCAATTGTATTACGATTGCGGGGATGGGTGGTGCATTGATCGCATCGATTTTGGAGGAAGGCAAGGAAAAGCTGACCGACGGACCGAGATTGATTCTCCAGCCCAATGTGAGTGCGAAATCGATCAGGACGTGGCTGATGGAAAATGAATGGGATCTCATCGGTGAGGAAATCCTTGAAGAAGATGATAAGCTATATGAAATTTTAATAGCAGAAAAAGGAGATCCAAACTCCCACTATTCCAAGGAAATTGAAAAAGAACTGCTGCTCGGACCGTTCTTGATGAAGGATCGAAATGGTGCCTTCATGAAAAAATGGAATCAGGAACTCCGACAATGGAAAAATATTGTGAATAACATGGAAAAGGCAGAGAAGACCGAAGCGCTGGAAATACGTAAAAATGAGCTTCTGCACAAAATCAAGATGGTTGAGGAGGTCCTTATCTCATGAAAACAGTAAACGGCCATGAAATCATTCAGCTTTTTGAAGAGTTCTCACCGAAATATCTGGCTGAAAGCGGAGATCCCATCGGACTTCAAATCGGTAAGTTGAATGAAAAGGTCGAAAATGTCATGATCACACTGGACGTGCTGGAAAATGTCGTGGATGAAGCGATCAAGAATAATGTCAAATTGATCATTGCCCATCATCCGCCATTATTTCGTCCACTGAAATCTTTGCAAACAGATTCCTACCAGGGAAGAATGATTGAAAAGCTGATCAAACATGATATTAGCGTATATGCTGCCCATACCAATCTGGATGTGGCAGTAGGCGGTGTGAATGATCTACTTGCTAGCAAGCTTCAGTTACAGGAGCCTTCTGTGCTTGTCCCTACCTATCAGGAAGAACTTCGCAAATTGGCGGTTTATGTGCCAAAAGAACATGCAGGGGAACTGAGGGAAGCTTTAGGAAAAGCCGGCGCCGGACATATCGGGAATTATTCCCATTGCAGCTTCTCCTCTGAAGGACAGGGAAGATTTCTGCCCGGGGAGGGAACCCATCCTCATATAGGAAAGCAAGGTGCACTTGAAGAGGTTTCAGAAGAAAAGGTGGAGACGGTTTATCCTGTTTCACTGGAGAAAAAAGTATTGAAAGCGATGTTCACCCACCATCCATATGAAGAGATTGCCTATGATATCTACTCCTTGGAAAACGGTTCTAAAGCCCTTGGACTGGGCAGGATCGGTTATTTGGCAGAGGAGATGAGCCTGAAGGACTTTGCCCTATTCGTGAAGAAAACATTAGGCATGGATGGAATCCGGTTGATAGGGGACGGGGACGCAAATGTGAAGAAGGTGGCAGTACTCGGCGGAGATGGAAATAAGTTCATCGGAAAAGCCAAGAGACAGGGTGCCGATGTGTTCGTTTCCGGTGATATCTATTATCATACGGCTCATGACGCCATGATGATGGGGCTCAATATTGTGGATGCAGGTCATCACATTGAAAAGGTGATGAAAGAGGGAGTAGCCGCTCATTTAGCCAAAAGATGCTCGGAAAAAGGGTTTATTGTCAATATATTCGCTTCGAAAGCAGAAACGAACCCATTTACGTATATGTAAAAAAAGAAAGGCCCCTTGCGATGGCAAGGGGTCTTTTGGCATTCTTATTTCGTTCCCATTTTCGCTTTCCGGACTTTAGGAAGTATCTTATTCAATGGAACATTGCGCTCTCTTGTCCATGTGGATTCGTCATTTGGATCAAAAGCCTCCAGGAATTTAATGACTTCCTTCACAATCGGTGTTGGAGTGGACGCACCGGCAGTGACAGCGACGACACCCGCATCTTTGATCCATTCGATATCGAGCTCGCTGATGTCTGAGATGCGGTGGGCAGGCGTACCTGCGATATCCATCGACACTTGTGCAAGGCGATTGGAGTTATTGCTCTTCGGATCGCCGACGACGATAAGGACATCGGCATCCCCTGCCTGCTCTGCCACTGCTTCCTGCCGTACTTGGGTAGCCAGGCAGATTTCTTTGTGCAGCTCGACATGAGGATACATTTCCTTCACTTTATCCATTGTATCGAGTACATCCCATTGACTCATGGTTGTTTGGTTCGTGACGATGATCTTATCGTTGTCGATAGATAGCTGTTCAACGTCGTCAGCTGTTTCGACGAGATGAACGATTTCGGGTGCGACACCGACTGCGCCCTCAGGCTCGGGATGCCCCTTTTTCCCGATATAAATCACATCATAGCCCTCAGCTTCTTTGGCCCGGATCAAGTCATGTGTCTTTGTGACGTCAGGACAGGTAGCATCAAGTGTGACTAATCCTTTTTGCTTGGCGATTTCTTTCACCTCAGGAGAGACTCCGTGGGCGGTGAAGATCACCGTTCCTTCATTCACTTGTTCAATGATTTCTTTTCTATTGCTGCCATCGAGGGTGATGATCCCGTCTTCTTCAAACGCATCCGTTACATGTTTGTTATGGACGATCATGCCCAGAATATAAATTGGACGAGGAAGCGATTTGTCTAATGCGGCGTTTCTTGCAATGACCATTGCATCTACCACACCATAACAATAGCCTCTCGGAGTAATCTTAATAATATCCATCTATAAATATCCTCCTACATGAGAGAGTCTTTTGTCTTCATTATAAAGGAGAAAGGTCCGTCTGACAAAGAGAACGAAGTAAAAGGCCATTTTCACATGAAAAAGTGATACATGTTTTTTGCTAATATACAAAAAAAATAATCCCTGTCAGGTGATGAAATACCTTTAGGGATGCGACATTTATATATAGAGTTTTGGTTTTGGATGTGATTTTGCCGGTGCCTTATCATCCCAATCTTCTTCATCATTGATTTTTACAGAAGGTTTCTTTTTCTTTTTTTTCTTTACAGGAATATCTGCTTCAGGAATTTCTTCACTTTCCACATTTTGAACCTCTGTCGATGGTTCATCAGGCGTATCAGCAGACATATCCTTAAACCCGCGGTACAGCTTCCACAGAGAAGGGATATTTTTGACCATCGGACCGTATTGTTGAAACATCGGACCCAATTGTTGGGCAGTCTGTAACATTTGTTGAGTGTTAGACAGAAAGGAATTGACATTCCCGGGATTCAAGAGGGTTTGCATGATTCCCCCAGCTGCCTGAGGTGATCGCTCGAATCCGGTTTCACCGCCAGAAGACCTCGTAAATTGTTCCAGAAGTCCGCCACCGCCTGCATTTCGGTTTTCCCCTTTTTTCAGGAACTTTGACAGTAACCCTTTGCCTTGCCCTCTGCCTCTTCCGCTTCCTCTTTGATTCATTCCCATATTAAAGCCTTGATTAGGATTTTGCCTTCCAAATTGAAAAGGCGTTTGCTGTGTCTGTCCCAACCCAAAAGGATTCCTGCCAGACTGCTGCAATCCGAACCCGTTGCCTTGTCTTTGTCCCAATCCGAAAGTATTCATCCCAGGTTGCTGTAACCCGAATCCGTTCCCCTGGCGCTGTCTCATTCCGAAAGGATTTCTCATATCCTGACCCTGATTTCTCATTCTTCTAGGCGGCATAATGACAGCCTCCTTTCATTTCAATAAATTCGTTGTCACTATAGAGTATGCAACAGGTTAAAAAAGGGTATTGTGACAATATCATCTGAAATAATATCAAGTTGACCTAGATGTTTTGCTGAAAATTGATTATAATGGTTAGATGTTCTTTAAATATCACGCTTCTAAACGTTAAAATAAAATCACTGACAACTGAAAAGTGATCTGTACATTTTATATAAATCTGTGGTGATGATGTGAACGGCATAGACATCTATCCCGATGACAGCGTAAATAAAAGGATATGACGATAAAAGGAGATGTACTCAATGAAAAAGAATTTATTTCTGCAATTTGGATTTCAGTCTTTCATCAATGAAGCTGTAGAAGAACTGGGTTTCTATGAACCAACTGAAATTCAGAAAAAAATGATCCCTCTGATCTTAAAGGGACAAAGTGCGATCGGTCAGTCTCAGACGGGAACGGGGAAAACCCACTCGTATCTATTACCGATCATCGAAAAGGTGGATGCAGCTTCTGAGCAGGTACAAGCTGTCATCACTGCACCTACCCGTGAGTTGGCACAACAGATTTATCAGGAAGTACTCAAGATAACGAAGGCTACAGAGATCGTTTCCCGTTGCTATATCGGGGGAACGGACAAACAGAGGACGATCGAGAAGTTAAAGCATCAGCCTCATATCGTTGTCGGTACGCCGGGACGGATCAATGACCTGGTGAAGGACCAGGCACTATTTGTCCATACAGCGAAGCTTCTTGTAATCGATGAAGCTGATTTGATGCTTGATATGGGATTCATTGAAGATGTGGATCAAATCGCTGCGAAGATGCCTGAAAAACTACAGATGTTGGTGTTTTCTGCCACGATCCCAGAGAAACTGAAGCCGTTCCTGAAGAAGTATATGGAAAATCCACAGTATGCCCATGTGGAACCGGAACAGCTGTCGGCAAAAAATATTGAACACGTGATCGTCCCTTTGAAAAGCCGTGATAAAACCAATATGCTTTACAATATTTTAGTGGAGATCAATCCTTATTTAGGGATTGTGTTCACCAACACGAAGCAAAAGGCAGATGAAGTAGCCGATGCCCTGATTGCCAAAGGACTGAAGGTCGGCCGTATTCACGGTGATCTTTCTCCACGTGAGCGTAAGAAAATGATGAAACAAATTAGAAACCTGGATTATCAATATATTGTGGCGACAGACCTTGCAGCAAGAGGGATCGATATCGAAGGGGTCAGTCATATCATCAACTATGAACTGCCTCAAGATCTGGATTTCTATGTTCATCGTTCAGGCCGTACAGCACGTGCCGGGAATAGCGGTATCGCCTTCACCATTTATACGCCTTCAGACGAAGATGCATTGAATCGCTTGGAGAAGCTTGGAATCAGCTTTTCACATAGGGATATTAAAAAAGGCGAATGGTCCGAGCTGCCTCCTTTGAACAAACGTAAGAACCGTCAAAAATCGAACGTCGATGAAATCGATGAAAAGGCGAAATCATTAGTCCGTAAACCGAAGTCGGTTAAACCGGGCTATAAGAAGAAAATGAAATACAAAATGGATCAAATCAAGAAGCGGGAAAGAAGAATAAAAAACAGAAACAAATAAGTGTTTGAACGTGATTCATTTGTACACATTCGATACAATAAAGAGAGATTTTCTTAGGAGTTGAGAAGAATGGTTAAGATTGGATCCCATGTTTCCATGAGTGGAAAGAATATGTTACTCGCTTCAAGTGAAGAAGCCGTTTCATATGGTGCGAATACCTTCATGATTTATACAGGTGCACCACAGAACACGAGAAGGAAAAAAATCGAAGACCTGAATATCGAAGCGGGTCTTGCTCATATGAAAGAAAATGGAATAGAGGACATCGTCGTGCATGCTCCTTATATCATTAACATAGGCAATACGACCAACCCGTCTACATTCGAGTTGGGTGTCAATTTCCTTCGATCTGAAATGGAACGCACTGAAGCGCTCGGTGCAGGGCAAATCGTGCTTCATCCCGGTGCTCATGTAGGGGCGGGGGCAGATAAAGGAATCGAGAAGATCATCGAAGGTCTGAATGAAGTATTGACCAAGGATCATAAAGTTCAGATCGCCTTGGAAACAATGGCTGGAAAAGGTTCCGAATGCGGCAGGTCATTTGAGGAATTAGCTCAAATCATCAATGGAGTAAAGTTGAATGATCGATTATCTGTCTGCTTTGACACCTGTCATACCCATGATGCAGGATATAATATTGTAGAAGATTTCGATGGTGTATTGGAGGAATTCGATAAAATCGTTGGAATCGATCGCTTAAAGGTGCTTCATATAAATGATAGCAAGAATGAACGGGGAGCCGCTAAGGACCGTCATGAAAACTTGGGCTTCGGTCATATTGGATTCAAGGCACTGAATTATATCGTGCATCATCCGCAGCTGGAGGCAGTTCCTAAGATTCTGGAAACTCCATATGTAGGGGAAGATAAGAAAAATAAAAAACCTCCTTACAAATTCGAAATTGACATGTTGCGTAATCAAACCTTTGATGAAGATGTTTTAACGAAAATAGTAAATCAGTAAAGAGTGGAGGAGGTCATCTCTCAAGATTTGAGGAAGCCTCCTTTTTCTATACTATCTGATGAGCTGTAAAAAGAGCTGGTTGATTTCCTTTGCTTTTGTTGGTCCAATGACCCTGGCAAGATCTTTCACTAGTCTGCTTCTTTTCGTATCATCAAAAATGTTGATGTTTTTTCCTTTCACCTTGGCAACAATGCTTGTAGCCTGATCGGGGGTCAGTGAAATATTATATTGTTTGGCATACTTTAGCAGTTCATCATTTGTAATATGGTTGATTTTGTGATTGATCACATTTTGTAATAGCTTCATGTTTATCACTCCTCAACAGATACATATGTAGTATCCATCGAGAAAGTGACAATTTTATTAGAAAATAAACTGAAAGGAAAGGAATTGGCGATGACTCAAAGAGTACATAAGAAAGAAAGTCCCCTTCATTTCATTTACCGTCTATTCTTTATTACTATCGGAGCAGGGTTGGCAGCCGTTTCGATCGAACTGTTCCTTGTACCGAATAATATTATTGATGGGGGGATCATTGGTGTCTCACTGATCCTGAATTATTTGGTTTCTGATTCAATCCCTTTCCTTAATTTTTCAACCCTGTTGGTCTTACTCAACCTTCCTTTTATGTATTCGGGGTACAAACAAATAGGAAAGACGTTTGTCGTATCTTCTTTGTTTGCCATCGTCGCGTTGGCGATCATTGAAAGCCTCCTTCACCATATGGATCCATTTGTAACAGAAGAGATCCTTGCAACCGTCTTCGGCGGATTGATTCTTGGGGTGGGAGTAGGACTGGTCATCCGTCATGGAGGTTCGTTGGATGGAACTGAAATCTTAGGGATCCTTTTGACTAAGAAATTGCCATTCTCCGTCGGTGAGTTTGTGATGTTTATGAATATTTTCATCTTCGGATGGGCGGCATTTGTCTTTGGAATCGAAGAAGCCATGTATTCTGTCATGACCTATTATATCGCCTTCAAGACGATTGACACGGTCATTCAGGGAATGGATGAAACGAAAGCGGTCATCATCGTTTCGGATTATTATCTCGAAGTATCGGATGCCATCTTACAACGGCTTGGAAGAGGTACAACCATGTTGAAGGGGCGTGGCGGCTATACGGATAATGATAAAGAAGTCATTTACGTCGTGGTCACGAGACTTGAAGTGACGAAATTGAAATCCATCGTTTCGGATGTTGATCCAAATGCTTTCATCACGATCATGAGCACGCAAGAAACAAAAGGGGCACGTTTCAAATCTGCCATCCATTGATGTATTAAAATCGTCCCTTTATGGAATGAAAGGACCGCCCAAACAAGATGGCGGTCCTTTTTTGAATGACGAACGGAATCATTTACAATTGATGATGCATCCTGTATACTACCCTATGTACTTTTAAATCGGAATGATTCTTATAAAGAGAGATGATAAAGATGGATATGACAAATCCAGTGATAAAAATAGAAGATGTGAATTTCCGCTATGAGCGTGAAAGAGTGCTCGAAGATATTAATTTGAGCATACCAAGAGGTGCTTTTCTCGGAATTGTTGGTCCGAACGGTTCGGGGAAATCCACATTACTTAAGCTTGTCCTAGGCCTGCTTAGGGTGAAACAGGGGAATATTGAGCTGTTCGGGATCCCGCAGCATAAATTTAAACAATGGGATCGCATCGGCTTTGTATCCCAGAAGGCAAACAGCTTCAACACAGGATTTCCGGCTACTGTTTATGAAGTGGTGGCCAGCGGACTGGCGAAAAAGGCAGGTTTGTTCAAGCGGGTTTCAGCAGCATATAAGCAAGACGTGATTCAAGCAATTGAATCAGTCGGCATGGGTGAGTTCGCCAAACGGAATATCGGGGAATTATCAGGCGGTCAGCAACAAAGGGTCTTCATCGCAAGGGCCCTCGTGAGTCAGCCTGATGTATTGATCCTTGATGAACCGACAGTTGGAGTCGACAGCCGTAACGTTCAAAACTTCTACGATATGTTAGAAAGGTTGAACAAGGATTTAGGTATCACTCTTGTGCTGGTCACCCATGACATCGGATCGATTTCAAATAAGGTCACACATGTTGCCTGCATAAATAAACATTTACATTTCCATGGCAAAACAGAAGAGTTTGAAAAGCTCAAAGAAAATCAGCTTTCCTCTTTTTATGGTCATGATGTACATTTTTTGAATCATGAGCATGAACATCATCATTCATGATCGATCGGAGGGAAGAAAATGCTTCAAGCTATTTTTCAATATGAATTTTTACAAAATGCATTTCTGACAGGAATCCTTATCGGGATCATCGCTCCGTTACTGGGGGCCTTCATCGTGGTAAGGAGATTGTCCCTGATTGCAGACGCACTGAGCCACGTGACGCTCTCAGGCATTGCGGCAAGTCTGTATTTAAGCAAAACCGTTCCTGGGTTTTCAGGGTTGAATCCCCTTTACTTTGGAATGGCTTTCTCCGTGATGGGTTCCTTATTCATAGAACGATTAAGAATGGTATATAAGCATTACCAGGAGCTTGCAATCCCAATCATCCTGTCCGGTGGAATTGGGATCGGGGTCATATTCATTTCACTTGCAGACGGTTTCAACACGGATTTATTCAGTTATTTATTTGGGAGTGTCAGCGCGGTCAGCAGGGGGGACCTGTATCTGATTGCCGGGATCAGTATCCTTGTCATCGGAGTGATTTTCTTATTGTATAAGGAATTATTCCTTTTATCTTTTGATGAGGATCATGCAAAGGCATCTGGGATCCCTGCGAAAGCGATCCACTTTATCTTTATGATCATGGTCGCCCTTGTGATTGCCGCCTCCATGCGCATTGTGGGAATCCTTCTGGTATCATCTCTCATGACACTTCCGGTTGCAGCAAGTATCAGAATCGCGAACGGCTTTAAACAAACGATCGGATATTCCCTTTTATTCGGGGAAATTTCCGTCATCGTCGGACTAGTCAGCGCCTTCTATTTGAATCTTGCTCCGGGTGGAACGATCGTCATGACGGCCATCTTGATTCTCCTCTTGACGATCCTCATCAAGAAATTGAGGTCGTCTGGTCATTCTTCAAAAGGTGAGGTGTAGGAAATGAATGTAACGGAAGCCATGGATCTATTAAAAGCAAAAGGATATAAGCATACAGGGAAACGGCAGCAATTACTTGAATTGTTTTCAAGCTCGAATAAATATTTAACCGCGAGGGACGTCTTGGAGTATATGAAAGCCGATTATCCCGGCCTGAGCTTCGATACCATTTATCGTAATTTAAGCCTTTTCGTAGAGCTGGGCATACTGGAAGAAACTGAGTTATCCAGTGAAAGGCATTTCCGGATTACGTGTGAAAGTCATCATCACCATCATCACTTCATCTGTATGGATTGTGGGAAAACGAAAGAAATCCATACCTGTCCCATGGAAGTGTTGAAAGAAAATTTAGCTGAAACCGGCTATGATATATCAGGACATAAATTTGAAATTTACGGTAAATGTCCACAGTGTCAATAGGGATCCTTCGGGGTCTCTTTTTTCTTCGGAACATCTTCACGTGTTTAACCTTGTGTAAAGGAGGGGAAAAATAGGTATATAGAAGGAATATAGAGGAGATGTAGCCATGGAATCGGTCCCTTTCACACACTGCCCCACCAGTAAAAAAAATTGCGTCAGTACGATAGACCTTACGTCTTACCACAGAATCGCACCACTTCCCGTAAGCGGGGAAGTGGCAGATACGAAAGCAAGGATACACCAGACGCTGAATCAATTCGATCATGTAGAAATCAAGGAAGAAGGGACGCATTATGTGCATGCCGTCTTCACATCCAAGTGGATGAAATTCAAGGATGACCTGGAGCTTTTTATTGATGAAAGTACCCATCTTTTGCATTTTAAGTCGGCTTCACGCTTAGGGTATTATGATTTCAAAGTGAATCGGAAGCGCGTGGAACGATTTAAATCCTTATTTAATAACGCATAGAAAAAAGCCTCAAACGAGGCTTTTTTTCTATAATCAGCGTTGTTGCTGCAGCCAGTTCTGTACCCAGGAATCCGCTTCCTTCCAGTCATTCACACGAATGACCCCATCAGGGATCGGTTTTTGATTATAAGGCGTGTTGAATAACACAACAGGGATGGATAATTCTTCGGAGATGGCCACTGCATTATCGTGTTTATCCTCGAAGAAAATGTCGACTGCATGTTTTTTAGCAGTTGATATTTTATCGTGAGATCCGATTAATTCGATATGATGATACATAAGGTCCTGTGCATTGAACCATTTCTTCGTAATATCTATGAGGTCGGTTCGTCTTGCACTGATAAAATAAAGTTCGTGCTTCTCTTTCCATTGATCCAGGATCGTTTTTGCGCCGGGAGCAAGGGGAGACTCTTTGTAGATGAGCGGTTCTGCTTCTTTAAACCATTTTCCAAAGGTTTGAGGTGATATGTCCAAAACCTTTGTCAATTCGTATTGGGTGATGTCCTGTAAGGTTAAATTCAATTGAAAGTGATCATTTATATGAGGCAGTAAAGATTCAGGTGACGTAACTGTCCCATCAATATCGATTCCAAAACGTTTCATTCTTTATCATACTCCCCTTTATAAAAACTCCTTCAAGTTTATCACATTCCCCGTATTGAAATAACCTCGAAAAACAATTATTCATGAGAACGGCCTAAGCGCGATCGCACAGATAACAAAAATGACAAAGATTAGCATAGTAAAATGGCTGAACTGACACACAATAAGAAGGCTCCCAAACACAGAAAGTGAGGGATTGCTGTATGAGTGATGAACGACGCGAATTAAACAGCGTTGATCGAAATCTTCAAGATATCGACGTGTATTACGACAATCCGGAAACAGATGTGAGTAGAGATGATTACCGTGAAGAAACAGCAGCAGAAATTGCTGCTCCAATGAATGTGAGCCGCGACTTTGAAGATGATACCGCCGAAGATGCGACAACATCAGGGCGTGTGTTAGGATACTCTGCACTTGCACTATCCATTCTATCCTTATTTATTCTCCCGGTCATCATGGGGGCAGCGGGGATTGTCCTTGGGTTTGTGGCAAGGCGCAGGGGGGCTGAGATGCTCGGTGCCTGGGCAATCGGAATTGGGGCCGTATCGATAATCGTAGGATTATTTGTACTGCCGTTCTTTTAAACTAAATCGTTTTTCTTGAAATTGGGAGCGTTTCAGGAAACAAAAAAAAGAGGGCTGATCATGGATCAGCCCTCTTTCACGCACAGGGTCAGACTTGCTCCTGCTCTTTCTTTTCAGCTTCCTGCTTTGCAAAGTACTCTTCAGCAATCTTGTCAATTTCTTTCTTTAATTCTTCCACCATGGTCTCTTCAGGTACTTTACGGACCGTTTTTCCCTTACGGAATAGGAGTCCTTCCCCACGGGCACCGGCAATCCCGATATCAGCCTCTCTGGCTTCACCAGGTCCATTCACTGCACATCCCAGCACAGCAACCTTGATCGGTGCTTTAATCGTGGAAATGTATTCTTCCACCTCATTGGCGATTGAAATCAAGTCAATTTCAATACGACCGCAAGTCGGACACGAAATCAATGTAGCTGCATTTGCAGAGAGTCCAAATGATTTCAATAATTCCCTTGCCACTTTCACTTCTTCGACGGGATCCGCACTCAAGGAAATCCGGACCGTGTTACCGATCCCAAGACTTAAGATGGCTCCAAGACCAGCGGCACTTTTAACGGTACCTGCAAACAGAGTGCCTGATTCTGTGATCCCAAGGTGAAGCGGGTAGTCGAAGGCTTTCGCAGCTTTCGTGTAAGCCTCAATGGCTAAGTTCACATCAGAAGCCTTCATGGATACGATGATGTCATGGAAATCGAGGTCTTCAAGGATTTTAATATGGTGAAGGGCACTTTCCACCATTCCATCAGCTGTCGGGTATCCGTATTTCTCAAGGATTTTTCTTTCCAGGCTACCGGCGTTCACTCCGATTCGAATCGGGATGCCTTTTTCTTTTGCTGCCTTGACTACAGCCTCCACTTTTTCGCGGCGGCCGATATTCCCTGGATTGATCCGGATTTTATCAGCTCCGCCTTCAATAGCTTTCAGGGCTAATTTATAGTCAAAATGTATATCGACAACAAGTGGGATATTGATTTGCTTCTTAATATCAGCAATGGCGTCGGCTGCACGCTCATCCGGGCAAGCGACACGTACGACCTGGCATCCTGCTTCTTCCAGTCGGTGAATTTCTTTAACCGTTGCTTCAACATCATGGGTTTTGGTCGTGGTCATACTTTGGATGACCACTTCGTTATTACCGCCGATCGTTAAATTACCTACTTTGACAGGACGTGTTTTTGTACGATGTATAATTTCACTCAAGTGTAATTCGCTCCTTTAGAAAGGTTCTCAAAGTTTCATTATAAGTAATACGAAGCTATTGTAACAGTGTTTTGTGTAAAATGACAAGAAATAGGTGTTTAAGACATGTTCAAGCTATTGATAATTGGGTATTTTATAGGTTTTCCCTATTTGAATCTTGTCAGGTGGGACATCATTCAATTCTTCAAAGTCGGTGATCACCCGGTCGATGGAAACGGGAATGGATCCATCAAGAAGATCTTCCACAAGGCTCAATACGGTATCGCCCGGCTTCACTTCCATTTCCACATATGGAAGGGAGGAGGGACCTTCACCCCTTTGAACAGGTTCCTGTGGGAGTTTCCCTTGATTTCCATTCACCAGGGGCTCGGAGGAGGCGACGGTCGCTTCTTTATACAGCAGACGTAACGTCCCCTTATTTAAGTCATAATAAACACTGTATAGAAGAATGATAATACCAAAGAAAATTGCCATTCTTTTCATCTGAATTTCCTCCCGATTAGTGTGATGTCTGAATGGAACAATGAAGGAGTTGTATGATATGAGAGAGAAACTTCTCCCATTTGTGATCGGTTTACTGCCCATACTGATGGTACTGGGGAATTCAATGCTGATTCCCATTCTTCCTGACATTGAAGAAGACTTGCATTTAGGGAGCAGATGGTCGGGATTCATTTTAAGTTCATTTACAATCCCTGCAGCTTTGGTGATACCCTTTACAGGGATATTGTCTGATCGCTATGGGCGTAAACGGTTGATCAGCATTTCGTTATGGATCATGATTCTCGGGAGTATATTGTGTATCTTCAATGGAGGGCTCATTAGCCTCTTTATGCTCGGAAGAGGACTGCAAGGTGTCGGTGCAGCAGGGACGATGCCTCTCGCAATGGCATTGATCGGTGATCTTTATCAAGGGGAGGAGCGCTCAAGGATGCTTGGTTCATTGGAGGTATTCAATGGGATCGGCAAAGTGGCAGCTCCACTTATTGGTGCCACCCTCGCCCAACTCGTTCGTTGGGATCAGTCTTTTTGGGTCTTCCCCGTGATTTCTTTCGTGATCTTAGTCGGTCTGCGACAAACAGTCGAATCAACTAAAGGTGTTCGGAAATTGGATGTGAAGGAATTCTCTGCCGTTTTTTTATCAAAGGGCAGGCTGCTGATCCCTCTCTATGTCATCGGGGGAACCGGTTTATTTTTATTATTCGGCATTCTCTTCTATCTTTCCTACCATATTGAAAATACTTTTCATATTGATGGGTTTTTTAAAGGATTTTCGTTCATTTTTCCCCTTGGAGCGATGACGATCTGTTCGTATTGGTGCGGAAAAAGACTGAAGACTGATGAGGAATTGGGTTGGACCTATTTGAAATGCGGGCTAATCACCATGAGCATCCCATTAGGATTATTGATCTTTTTTTCTTCATTGGGATCTTTGATGTTTTTTCTCACCCTAAGCTTTGGGGGATTGGGATTGATGCTTCCTGTCATCAATACCTTCATAACGGGAAGCGTATCTGAACAAGAAAGGGGAATGGTTGTCAGCCTTTATGGTGCTGTAAGATTCGGCGGGGTGGCTTTGGGTCCTGTCGCCTTTGGGGTATGGAAGCAGGATCCAACACAAATGTATATTATCACATTTGGATTCACATTGATGAATATCCTCCTGTTTGCCCTGTTGGCTATACGGACAAAAGGAGAGGCTCGTACTGAAATCCAACAGACCTTTGGAAAAAGTCCCCGTTAAGTGGAAACGGGGACTTTATTTATTGGCGTTTTTTCCTTTGGGGTATTTCTTTCACTACTAAATACAGGATGACGGTGATGACAAACCAGTCCAATATTGGAGCAGCGGGAATCCTGGTTTGTAATAATTCCATTAGGGTAAAAAATACGGTAGAAACCGTAGCCGAATAGGCGGTGATGCGAAAGCTTTGGCGATATGGTACATTTCGTTTCAGTACATTAGCAAATGTAACACCGATGATGGCGAAAATGGTTATTTTCAAGAATGTCATTCCGGAGGTGAACACGTAAAGAATGCTTAATGCCACAGGGATCAAAATCCATTTCAGGTCCTTGAGAGAATTCAGGATGTCGAGTAATCCATCCTCTGTTACAGTGCTATCACCAAACAACGTATAAGACGAGGATTGGACATGTCCCTGGCTGATGACCACAAAGTCATTCTTAAGGAAGGCGACCGTGTTTTCATTCCTGTCAAGGTTCCCTTCTTTCATTTGACCCGTATCATCCAAGATGATGGTCATGCCTTCTTTCTCAATGGTCACGGGCCCGGAATGATCAGAAGTCAAGGTGCCGTTCTCAATCGAAAATGATGGCAATTCTTTATCCAGAGAATCCTTTAATGTATCCAGGGCATTGGTTGCGAACGATACAAATTGTACGGCCACAGGAATGATGGATATAAGAGCAAGTAAAAAAATGAAACGGATCGTCTTGCCAATTCCCTGGAAACGGAATTTTGCAATATCTTTTGGGGAATAGATACTTTTATACAATTGCTGAAATACATTCATTTCGTTTTTTTCTCCTTTCGTGCATACCCTATCTATTTTAAGCTTGTCTTCATACTTTCATCAAGTAAGTCTTCGGAAGCATTTATAATGAGTATCATTTGTAACATAAATGTAATAAAAGTCGAGTTTTATTAACCTATTGTAAATTTGGGGTAAAAAGTATTTACGTAAGCCCCGTTATATATTAAAAATGATATGGGGTTTTTGTTGTTTAATGTCGAAAATATATGTAGGGGTTGAAAAAATGGAATTAAATTGGCAGGAAATGTTGTTTCAGTTCTTTGGAGGACTAGGTATTTTCCTCTTTGGGATAAAGTATATGGGGGACGGCCTTCAGAAGTCAGCCGGTGAACGCCTCAAGGAAATCCTTGATAAGTTCACGACCAATCCGTTCATGGGAGTGCTGGCAGGGGTTTTTGTTACCGTCCTGATCCAGTCGAGTAGTGGTACGACGGTTATCGTTGTCGGGCTGGTAAGTGCCGGTTTCATGACCCTAAGACAAGCAATCGGGGTCATCATGGGTGCCAATATCGGTACGACGGTGACAGCCTTCATCATTGGTGTGGACGTAGGGGAGTATGCCCTTCCGATCATTGCCGTAGGTACCATCTTATTATTCTTCTTCAAGAATAAAAAAGTCCACAACGTTGGACAAATGATCTTTGGCTTCGGTGCCTTATTCTATGGGCTCGAATTAATGGGTGGAGGAATGAAACCTTTACGCTCATTGGAAGCATTCCATGATTTGACCGTCAGCATGAGTGATAATCCGATTCTTGGAGTGGTAGTCGGTACGTTGTTCACCGTGGTTGTACAAAGTTCTTCTGCCACAATCGGTATCCTTCAGGAGCTGTACAGCTCAAACCTGGTAGACTTACAGGCAGGACTGCCTATCTTATTCGGGGATAACATCGGGACAACCATCACAGCGGTATTGGCTGCACTGGGTGCGTCAGTCGCTGCCAGACGAGCTGCGGCGGTGCATGTACTCTTTAACTTAATCGGAACAACCATATTCTTGATCATATTGCCGTTATTCTCAAAGTTTGTCGTATTTCTACAAACTACATTCAACCTGAATGAGCCAATGACCATTGCATTCGCTCATGGTACTTTCAATATAACGAATACTATCATTCAATTTCCGTTCATCGCCGTATTGGCGCTGATCGTAACGAAGTTGATTCCGGGTCAGGACTCTATCGTGGATTATAACTCGAAACACCTGGATCCTGTATTCATCGAACAATCTCCTTCCATTGCGTTGGGGCAGGCAAAAGAAGAAGTTCTCCGCATGGGGACATTTGCCGTTAAAGGGTTACAAGAAACAAATGAGTTCTTGAAGACAAAGAGCTCGAAAAATTCAGAAGCAGCATATCAAATAGAAGGTGCCATCAATAACCTCGATAAGAAAATCACGAACTATCTTGTTGATCTATCATCTTCTTCCCTATCGGAATCTGAATCCGAGCGTCATTCGATCCTGATGGATACGGTTCGGGATATTGAACGCGTGGGTGATCATTTTGAAAACATCGTTGAGTTAGTTGAATATCAGCAAGCCAACAAAGTGAAAATCACCGAAGATGCCATGTCCGATCTTGAAGTCATGTTCAATTTGACGATTGAAACAGTTGAAAAAGCGATCAAGTCTCTGGATTTGAACGACACTGAAATTGCAAGAGAAGTGGCGGAGAAGGAAGACCAGATCGATAAAATGGAACGTAAGCTCCGCAAACAGCATATCCTGCGTCTGAACGAAGGGAAATGTTCGGGTCAAGCTGGTATCGTATACGTAGATATCATCAGTAATCTAGAACGTATTGGAGATCATGCCGTCAATATTGCTGAAGCAGTATTGGGAGTAGAATAAGTTTCTTTCCTGACCTCTTTGAAATTTGTCAAAGGGGTCAGTTTTTTTTATACTCAAAAGGGGGTGTTGAAACGTGGACATCGTTTACTGGAGTATCATTATCATACTCATGATTTTATCGTTTGTCGGGCTTGTGTATCCGATTTTGCCAAGTGTCGTTTTCTTAATGGGCAGCTTTCTGCTGTATGGGGTGTTTTTCAGCTTTGAACCATTCAGCTGGTTGTTCTGGACGATAGAGATTCTGTTTGTCGCCCTCTTGTTTTGTGCCGATTATATGGCGAACCTGATCGGTGTCAAAAAGTTCGGAGGCTCGAAGGCAGGAATATGGGGAAGCACGATCGGACTGCTCATTGGTCCATTCGTCATCCCTGTCATAGGAATATTGATTGGTCCCTTCCTCGGAGCCGTCATAGGAGAATGGATCGTTCACCGGTCTAACCTGAAGTCGGCAGTGAAAGTGGGGATAGGGTCTGTAGTAGGATTTATCTCAAGTGTCTTCACAAAAGGAATCATTCAAATCGTCATGGCCATTTATTTCTTTATGGTCGTGTGAAGGGACTCACCACTATTTATGACAGCCTACATAACATGAAATATATTTAATGTTTATTGGGCATTTTATTCTTGTAAGAAAAAAGTGAGAGATTGAAGGCAAAATATTTGAACAGATATAGTAGTTTTGGTAATCTTATACTGAAACGGCCTGAATATAGCTATTCAGGAAACTATACATAGGGAGGAATTTATAATGGCTTACGAATTACCGCAATTACCTTACGCATATGATGCATTAGAACCTCATATCGACAAGGAAACAATGAACATCCACCACACTAAACACCATAACGCATATGTGACGAAAGTAAATGATGCACTTCAAGGACACGACGATTTATTAAGCAAATCCATTGAGGATCTTGTTTCTAACTTAGACGCTGTTCCTGAAGGTGCTCGTACGGCAGTTCGCAATAATGGTGGCGGTCACGCTAACCACTCTCTATTCTGGACGGTATTATCTCCGAATGGTGGAGGCGCTCCATCTGGAGAGTTAGCAGATGCCATCTCTTCCAAATTCGGAAGCTTCGATTCATTCAAAGAAGAATTCGCTAATGCTGCTGCAACACGCTTCGGCTCAGGCTGGGCTTGGCTTGTAGTGAATAACGGTGAATTGGAAGTAACAAGCACACCAAACCAGGACAGTCCTTTAATGGAAGGGAAAACGCCTGTTTTAGGTCTTGATGTTTGGGAGCATGCTTACTACCTGAACTATCAAAACCGTCGTCCTGATTACATCAGTTCATTCTGGAACGTTGTAAACTGGGATGAAGTAGCGAAGCGTTATTCAGCTGCCAAGTAATTTTATGAATAAGGTAAGAGAGGTTCTTTCAGGAACCTCTCTTTTTTTTGTATAAGTTCCTTCCCTTTTTCACAAGATAGGGGTACGTTAAAGGGGAGTTTTACACATGAGCAGCTTTAAAAGAATATTAGGTGACATTGATTTAACGAAAGATCTGACTTTGCTCCTGTTGATCGGGGGATTATACTCCTTGAGTATTGCCCTCTCGAACACATTTGTGAACATCTACTTATGGAAACAGTCAGGTGAATTCATTGATTTGGGTGTCTATAATTTAACCGTTGTCATCTTTCAGCCCCTGACATTTATTTTAGCTGGAAGGTTGGCAAAGAAAGTGGACCGGGTGATTGTATTACGCTTCGGTGTTATTTTTTTGGCTCTCTTTTACATATCCGTTTTGGCATTCGGAGAATCGGCAGAAGATTATCTTGTCGTGTTGGGAGCGTTACTAGGGATCGGCTATGGTTTCTACTGGTTAGCCTTCAATGTGTTGACGTTTGAAATCACAGAACCTGAAACAAGGGATTTCTTCAATGGCTTCCTCGGTACTCTGACGTCTGCCGGGGGGATGATAGGACCGATCCTCGCCGGTTTCATCATTTCAAGGTTTGCTTCCTTCAAGGGGTATACCATTGTATTCGGAATCTCTCTGTTTCTTTTTTTCCTCGCGGTTATTATGAGTTTCTTCCTTAAGAGGCGGCCGGCATCCGGACGCTATCTTTTCCTTAGGATTCTCGAGGAAAGAAAGCACAATCACAATTGGCGTTCCATCACCAATGCCCACTTTTTCCAGGGGCTGAGGGAAGGAACCTTTATCTTTATCATATCGGTGTTTGTATTCATCAGTACGGGAAGTGAATTTGCCATCGGTACCTTTGGTTTGATCAACTCAGGCATTGCCTTTGTGGGCTATTATGTCGCTTCCAGGGTCATAAAGAAACAATTGAGGAAACGCGCCATCCTACTAGGTGGTATCCTTCTTTATCTGGCCATTTTCCTGATCGTATTTGATGTCACGTATACAAAATTATTGCTTTATGCAGGTGTCATTGCCATTGCCTATCCCATCTTGTTGGTTCCCTATATCTCTATGACATACGATGTGATCGGTACGGGATGGAACGCAGCTGAAATGAGGATTGAGTACATAGTCGTAAGGGAAATCTTCTTGAACCTGGGAAGGATCGTCTCAGTCCTTGCTTTCATTGTAGCCGTGACTTTCTTTAATCAGGAAGAGAGCATCCCGATACTTCTATTGATACTTGGGGCAGGACATACACTGATTTACTTATTTGTACGGAAAGTCGTGCTGCCTTTATAAGGGACTTACTACAAAGAGAGGGAAAGATTTCCTCTCTTTACTTATGGCTAGATTATCCCTGACATTTTCTATAAAATAAGGGGAGGGTTAAGATGATTCTGTTCCCACCTTGTTTGCTATCCAATCAACCAGGAACGAAACAAGGGCAGAGAGAGATTTTTACATAGAGGAAGGGCTGGAAGACTTGAAAAAAAATAAGAGAAAAAGAAAGACGCATGTTCCCGTCAGGATGAATCTGCTGTTTTTTGCTGTGTTCTTATTATTTTCCCTTCTTGTACTTAGACTTGGACTTGTTCAGATCGTGAATGGGGAAAGCTATAAAAAAGAAGTGGAAAGAACCGAAGACGTCGTGGTCAATACTGGTGTGCCACGCGGGAAAATGTATGACCGTTATGGGAATGTGATCGTCGACAATATTCCGCTGAATGCCATTACGTATACACGGGCAAATAATACGAAGATCGATGAAATGATCGAAGTCGCCTCCATGCTATCCCGGTTCATCGAAAAAGATACAGGGGACGTGACAGAGCGGGACAAAAAGGATTATTGGATCATCAAGCATCCTGAAGCAGCCGATGCAAAAGTTTCGGACAGGGAAATAAAAAAGTTCCAAAGCAATGAAGAACTGTCTGAAGATGACGTGAATAAAAAAGTGTATCAGATGAGACTCGACCGGATTACCGAGAAAGAACTGGATTCCCTCACTGAAAATGACCTTGAAATCATCGCCATTTATCGTGAGTTCTCCAGTGGCTATGCGCTTAATCCGCAGATTGTGAAGAATGAAGGAGTCACTCCGGAGGAATTCGCAACGGTCAGTGAGCATCTGAGTGAACTTCCAGGTGTCAACACGACGACAGATTGGAAGCGTTCCTACGTATTTGATGATACGTTACGGACGATTTTAGGGAACGTGTCCTCTTCAAGGGAAGGATTGCCAAAGAATTTGGTGGATTCCTATTTAGCTCAGGATTATAACCGGAATGATCGCGTAGGTAAGAGCTATGTAGAACTTGAATATGAAGATGTCCTCCAAGGACAAAAGGAACAGATCAAGAACGTAACCAAAGGCGGAAGTGTGCTCGAATCCGTCCTTGTTCAACAAGGACAGAGAGGTAAGGATATTGTCCTTACCATCGATATGGAACTTCAGCGGGAAGTCGAAAAAATAATCGAAGAAGAATTAAGCAAACAGATTGTCCACCGGGACGCATCTCCAGATCTTGACCGGGCATATGTCGTCATGATTGACCCGAATACCGGGGAGATCCTGGCCATGGCAGGTAAACAATATGTCAAGAATCCTGAAACGGGTAAGTACGAAATGCGGGATGCTGCACTAGGGACATTTACATCTTCCTATGAAGTAGGTTCCGTTGTGAAGGGCGCTACGGTATTGACAGGATATATGACCGGTAAATTGACACCGGGTGAGGTTTTGATTGATGAACCGTTAAGGATCAAAGGGACTAATCCGAAAACATCCTGGTTCAATAAATACCAGCAAATCCCGATGACCGATTTATATGCTCTGGAGAAGTCCTCCAACGCCTACATGTGGAAGGTTGCCTTGAAAATAGCCGGGGGCCGGTACGTACCGAATGAGCCGATCGTGAACAACCCGGCAGCGTTCGATGTGTTCAGGAATCACTACGCTCAATTTGGTTTAGGTGTCCCGACAGGCATCGACCTGCCCGGTGAATCTGCCGGTCTTACAGGAACCAAGACAGATCCCGGTTTCTTACTTGACTTGGCGATCGGTCAGTTTGATACGTACACCACCATGCAGCTGGCACAATATGTTTCTACCATCGCGAACGATGGTTACCGTGTACAGCCTCATATTATGAAGGAGATAAGGGAACCGACCAATGAAAAGGAAAGCCTCGGTCCCATCCTGTTCGAGAAAGAGACGAATGTACTGAATCGAATTGATGCCACACAGGAACAGATCGAACATGTCCAAAAAGGTTTCTACCGTGTTTATCATAACCCTGAAGGAACGGGTTACTTATTCCATGATGCTCCTTATAATGCAGCGGGTAAATCCGGAACAGCCGAGACGTATATTGACGGGGAACTGAGTTATAACACCACATTGATCGGTTATGCGCCTTACGATAATCCTGAGGTGGCCTATGCGACTGTGGTACCCGCCTCTCATATCCAGGCAAGCGGCGTGGCCGATCCATATGTGAATAAGTACATCTCCAGACGGGTAATGGATAAGTACTTTGAATTGAAGAAGAAGCGTGCCGAAGAAGAGAAGGATCCAACTTCCGTAAACAAGAAAGTCGAGAATGCGGATGAGGCAGAAGAGCAAATGCAGAAGGAAAGAGAACAGAATAACTAATGTAACAAGCTGATTCATGGGGAAATGGTTCCATGAATCAGCTTTTTTTATTGTGAATCATAACATTAATCCATGAATGGGCATCATACATTCATGAAAAAAAGACATTATTTTAAGTACGTACATAATTTATCAAACATTGTTCAATACTAGTGTTAATAAGGGTTTAAAGCTTTTATGAACCGCGGAATCATAAAAAAAATGTCGAATTTACAAAACCTTTACAATCGATTAAAACACCATTAACACTCATCTATTAATCTAGTACTCGTAGGACAAAACAACCAATATTCTAGGGGGAATTAAAGAATGAAGAACTTCAAGAAATACGGTCTGCTTTTAATCATCGCAACGCTAGTAGCATTTGCAGCTGCATGTGGGAATGGAAGCAGCACAGATGAAAATGCTGGAGACGACAAAGAAGGTTCAAAAACAGCTTCTGGTTCAATCGTAGTTTCAGGTTCTTCTGCAATGCAACCACTTGTTGCAGCAGCAGCTGAAGAATTCATGGCAGAAAATCCGGATGCAGATATCCAAGTTAATGCTGGAGGATCTGGTACAGGATTATCCCAAGTTTCTGAAGGATCAGTTCAAATCGGTAACTCGGACGTTTTCGCTGAAGAAAAAGAAGGAATTCCGGCGGACGAGTTAGTTGACCATAAAGTAGCGGTTGTAGGTATGACAGCTGCAGTTAATCCTAATGTTGGTATTGAAGACATTTCAAAAGAAGATCTTAAAAAAGTATTCACTGGTGAAATCAAGAACTGGAAAGAGCTTGGTGGGAAAGATCAAAAGATCACTCTTGTAAACCGTCCTGATTCTTCTGGTACTCGCGCTACATTTGTAAAATTCGGTCTTGATGGAGAGACTCCTGCTGAAGGAATCACTGAAGATTCTTCAAACACTGTAAAGAAAATCATCAACGAAACTGATGGAGCAATTGGTTACCTTGCTTTCTCTTACTTCACAGATGACAGTGTAACTCCATTAGCAATCGATGGTGTTAAAGCAACTGACGAAAACGTACAAAAAGGTGATTTCCCAATCTGGGCATATGAACACTCTTACACTAAAGGTGAGCCTGATGGTCTAGCTAAAACGTTCCTTGACTACATGATGAGCGAAGATGTTCAAAGTGGTTTACTAAAGGATCAAGGTTACATTCCTTCTACAAAAATGGAAGTAGAGCGTGACGCTGAAGGAAAACAAACAAAGAAGTAAAAGATGAATCAATTAAATAAATTGATAGGGTAGATGCTCGAGGGCATTTACCCTATTATCTCGTATTTAGGGGTGTTTATGGATATGGAAAACAAGCTACCTGCCTCAAAGAGGCTGATCAAAAGCAATAAATCTTGGATGAACGGTGAATTTAAGGGAAGATTCTTAGTGACATTAAGCGCAGTCATCATGATTGCCGCAACAATTTCCATCACCATTTTCTTAACTTCAAAAGGGTTGCAATCATTTATAAAAAATGGTGTAAGTCCAATTGAGTTCTTAACCAGTCCAGATTGGAGTCCTACAGGAGAAAACCCGATGTATGGCGCTTTGCCTTTCATTTTTGGATCATTTGCTGTTACGATTCTTTCTGCTTTAATTGCAGCACCGCTCGGAATCGGAGCGGCGATCTTTATGACGGACATCGCACCGTCATGGGGAAGGAAAATCATGCAGCCGATTGTAGAACTCCTTGTAGGGATTCCTTCCGTTGTTTATGGATTTATAGGACTTACAGTATTGGTTCCATTCATTCGTAACCATACATCCGGTATCGGATTTTCATTATTAGCCGGAATGATTGTATTATCCGTGATGATCCTTCCTACCATCACAACCATTGCCACAGATGCCATGAGCTCATTGCCGAAAAGTCTTCGCGATGGATCATATGCATTAGGGGCAACAAGATGGCAAACGATTAGAAAAGTATTAATCCCGGCAGCATTGCCAACTTTATTGACAGCAGTCGTACTGGGTATGGCGAGAGCATTTGGTGAAGCACTAGCTGTTCAAATGGTCATAGGAAATACAAGAGATCTTCCTCAAAGTATAGTAGATGCGTCGGCAACGTTGACCACGATCATAACGCTGAATATGGGGCATACCACTTATGGAAGCGTGGAGAATAACACGCTATGGTCGATGGGTCTTATCCTATTAATCATGTCCTTCGTATTTATCTTATTAATCCGCTACTTATCATCGAGGAGGAAAGTCTAATGAATAGTAAGAGAGCAGACAAGATCGCCACTGGCGTGTTCATTGGAATCGCAACAGTCATTATCGCCCTTTTAGTGGCTCTATTCTCATATATTCTGGTGAAGGGTTTACCATATGTAACGTGGGACTTCCTTACAACCCCATCCAGTGCAGTCCGTGCCGGAGGAGGGATCCGGGATCAATTATTTAATTCATTCTATATCCTGATCATCACGATGATTATTACGGTGCCTCTCGGTGTCGGCGGAGGCATCTATATGGCTGAATACGCCAAGCCTGGCAAGATCACGAATACCATCCGTTCTTGTATTGAAGTACTGGCCTCATTACCATCTATCGTCATTGGAATGTTTGGACTATTGGTGTTCGTAAATACAACGGGTTGGGGATATACCATTATAGGTGGAGCCCTGGCACTTACGGTCTTTAATCTTCCTGTATTGGTTCGTGTTAGTGAAGATGCCATCAGAAGCGTACCGCGTGAGTTGAAAGAAGCGAGCCTTGCTCTTGGGATCACCAATTGGCACACCGTTAAAACCGTGCTCATCCCGGGTGCATTCCCGTCTATCCTGACAGGAGCGATCCTTGCATCGGGTCGTGTATTCGGTGAGGCTGCTGCTCTATTATTCACAGCCGGCCTGTCGACTCCCAGATTGAATTATATGGATTGGAATCCAGTTTCGCCTACGTCACCATTGAATCTTTTCAGACCGGCGGAAACACTGGCTGTTCACATTTGGTCAGTCAACACACAAGGATTGATTCCCGACGTAGACGAAAAAGCAGCTGGAGCCTCAGCCGTCTTGATTCTTTCAGTGTTGATCTTTAATCTGGGTGCACGTTTCATCGGAAGCTACATTCATAATAAAATGACAGCGACAAAATAATAGAAGGTGTGATAGTACATGTCGGTTCAATTAGAAACGAAACAGAAGCGCTCTTCAAGAGTGGCGGATGAAATCAAAAAAGAGACCATCATCGATGTTCAGAATTTAGATTTCTATTACGGGGATAATCACGCCGTTAAAAATATTAATATGGAAATCGAAAAAAATGCTGTAACAGCTTTGATCGGCCCTTCCGGTTGCGGGAAGTCAACCTTCTTAAGAACGGTTAACCGCATGAATGACCTGGTTCCTATTGCCCGTGCAGAGGGGAAGATCATGTATGAAGATGTGAATCTTCTAGGTAAGGACATTGATGTAGTAGCTCTTCGCAAAGAAATCGGGATGGTTTTCCAGAAGCCGAATCCATTCAGTAAATCCATATACGAAAATATTGTTCATGCATTGAAATTCTCTGGAATCAAAAAGAAGAGTGTTTTGAATGATCTGGTAGAGGAAAGTTTGACAAAAGCAGCACTATGGGATGAAGTTAAAGACCGCCTCCATACTTCGGCACTCGCACTATCCGGTGGACAGCAGCAGCGTTTATGTATTGCAAGGACGATTGCTATGAAACCGACTGTCATGTTATTGGATGAGCCAAGCTCAGCACTTGATCCAATTTCAAATGCAAAAATCGAAGAATTGATCACCGATCTAAAGAAAGAGTACACGATTGTCATTGTGACCCATAATATGGGGCAGGCATCCCGTGTTTCTGATAAAACGGCATTCTTTTATAATGGTGATTTAGTGGAATTCGACCAAACCGAAAAGATTTTCACCAATCCATCAGAAAAAAGGACGGAAGACTATATTTCAGGGCGTTTCAGTTGATCATTTAGTTGGAGGGGTTTCGCGTGTCAGTAGCTACAACGAAAAAAACGGCATTTAATGTAAACGACTTAAATTTATGGTATGGAAATAACTATGCGTTAAAAAACATTACATTTCCTATTTATGATAAAGAGGTCACAGCGATCATCGGACCATCCGGATGCGGAAAATCGACATTCGTTAAAACATTGAACTTAATGAATCGTTCGGTCCCTGGGATTAAAATGTCCGGAGAAATCAATTTTGACGGGACGAATATCCTTTCAGACAAGGTTGATTTAGTTGAATTGAGAAAAAAAGTGGGGATGGTGTTCCAAAAAGGAAATCCATTTCCCCAAAGCATTTATAACAATATTACGTTCGGTCCGAAAGTGCATGGAGTCAAAAAGAAAAAAGAGCTTGATGAAATAGTGGAATCCACTTTAAAGAGTGTTGCATTATGGGACGAAGTAAAGGATCGATTAGATGCCCCGGCCATGGGTCTTTCAGGTGGTCAACAGCAGCGTCTGTGTATTGCCAGGGCACTTGCGACAAAGCCTGAAATCCTTTTGATGGACGAACCGACATCGGCTCTCGATCCCATCTCTACTGTCAAAATCGAAGAGCTGATTGGTGAGCTCAAGAAACAATATACGATTGTCATTGTGACTCATAATATGCAGCAGGCAGCAAGGGTTTCTGATAAAACAGCCTTTTTCCTATTAGGGGACTTGATTGAGCTGGACGAAACGGATAAAATATTTTCTAATCCCAGTGACAAACGAACGGAAGACTATGTGTCGGGTCGATTTGGATAAAGTGCGCGTTAAAAGAAAAAGGTTCTTCATCATTACTTAGCAAAGGGGAATAAGTATGGCGATAAGAAGAAATTTCGATAATAATTTAAAAGAGTTAAAAGACAAGCTTTTCGATATGGCGGATCTTGCCAAAGTGTCTTTAAAAGAGTCCGTGGTAGCCTTGAAGACCCAGGACATTGAAAAAGCAGAGGAAATCATCAAAAAAGATCATATCATCAATCAATATGATAATGAAATCAATAATCTTGCGATCATTCTCATTGCAAAGGAATCTCCTGTAGCAACGGACTTACGTAAAATCATCTCTGCATTAAGGATCTGTTCTGAAATTGAACGGATCGGGGATATGGCTACGAATATCGCGAAATCAACCCTGCATATCGGAAACCAGAAGTTGATCAAGCCGATTGAAGAAATTCCGAGAATGCTCTCGATTGCTGAAGAAATGCTCGAAGAAGCGCTAACCGCTTTTTACAGCGAGGATGCTTCCCTTGCGAAAAAAGTGGCGGATCGTGATGATGAAGTCGACGAGTTATATGGTAAATTAGTAAAAGAACTCATGACCTACATTCCGAACTATCCGAATGAAATCAGTCAGATCACCCAGCTGGCGTTTACGTGCAGATACATTGAACGCGTAGCGGATCACGTGACGAATATTTGTGAAAATGTCATTTTCTTAGTGACCGGTGAACGGTTTGATCTGAATAACTAAATGAAAAGCGTTCCTTCTGCTGAAGGGACGCTTTTTTTTTTGCATTCTTGGATGATGTGCGTGATTTGTAAAGATTATATTAAGATAACAGTGAAAGTATAGAAAATATGGGTATTTTGGTACATATTCATAATAGACACAAAGTTATACATACAGGAGGACACAATGTCGAAAAAATCGTTTCCCTTTATGAAATATGTACCCCATAGCAGAAAAATCCGTATCCTATCCAAGATGTCTTATCAACACTCTATCAAGAATAAACTTGTTTATACGTTTCTGCTTAATGCCGTACTGTTCATTTCATGTGTAGGCTTGGCCATATTCAGCATGAACGATCTGATGAAGGACATGAGATTCATGAAAGATACAGGTGAGCATTCTGTTCAAATCACGGAATTGAGCAGGCTCATTAATGCAAAAGATATCCGGATTGCCGATTACATTACCTTTTTGAATGAGGAGGATGTGAAAGAGTACAGGAAACTGAGAGCGGAACTGAATGGCATGACCGATGAGACTATGAATGGACTGGGTAAAAAAGACCTGGAACTCCTTCAAAGATTCTCTGAAAATAACAAAACCATCGATGAACTATTTATTAAAGAAATTGCACCTGCAGTCGTTCGTTTAGACGAAGCCATTTATACAGATGCCAGAATGAAAATAAGTGTTCTGAGGGATCAAAACAATACATTATTAATGCAAGTAAGGGAACGGACCCTCCAAAAACAGGATACAGTCTTGCAATCAACCGAAAATAATATGAACACACTCTTTTTCTTGTTGATCGGTTTTGTGATAAGTTCAATCGTCATAAGCTTCTTCATTGTAAACCTCGTATCGAACAAGATTAATAAAAGTATCGATAAAATCCTTTCGGTGACAAAAGCCGTGGCGAAGGGAGACTTAACCCTTTCCGTTCCTCCGACGGGGAGAAAGGATGAAATAGGTCAGTTGAATTCTTCCATCAGACATATGGTGGAGCGCTTGCGGGAGCTGGTCATAGGGATCAAAGACAGTTCTCACACCGTACAAAGCAACAGCCGGCATATCAAATCCCTTGCAGATTCTATCAATGCCTCCAGTCACCAGGTAGGAGATTCCATGGCACGGTTATCCGGGAGTTCTGAAGAACAAGTCGCGGCTGCTGAACAGCTGAACAATCAGTACCAAACATTCAATGATGGGGTCCTTCAAGTAGAAACGAATGGTCATTCCCTGTCAGAACTCTCATCGCATATGCAGGGAGTCACGGTAGAAGGAATCGCATCCATGAATTCTACGACAAACCAAATCGAAATGGTGTATGGGAAAATAAAGAAAACGCATGACCTTCTGGATCGATTAGAGGAAAGCGCAATCGATATCAGCAACCTGACAAAGAGCATCAAGAAAATTGCCGATCAAACGAATCTGCTCTCCCTTAACGCTTCGATTGAGGCGGCCAGGGCCGGAGATGCAGGTAAAGGGTTTTCAGTTGTTGCAAACGAAGTCAGGAAGCTGGCACAGGATGTAGACGCCTCGTTGATTGAAATGAATGAGAGTGTATTAAATGTTCAACATATATCCAAGGAAGTGTCCAGTTCATTAAAAGACGGGTATAAAGAGCTTAGTACCGGTAAGGAATATATCCGTACAACAGGTGAACATTTCAATGAAATGAAAAAACAGGCCACTGGTATGGATCACAATATTACGGAAATATCAGGGAGCCTGAAGATGTTAAAGGAATATATGCACCATATTCAGGGAGCATTCCAAAGCGTTTCAGCTGTAGGCAAAGAATTCAATGACGGAACCATCACCATCAATTCCTCCATCCAGGAACAAAATGGCTTAATTGAAACCCTATATGGCCAGTCAGATGACCTGACCCAAAAGGCAAACCAACTCTCTGACCTTGTGAAAACATTCAGAATGTAAAAGAAACGGCTTACTCCTTGAGTAAGCCGTTCTTATACTCCTGCTATGAGTCCTGAATGATAGAGAGGACTTCTTGTTTCGACAGTGTGGATTGTTTTGTGATTTGATCCACTTTTACCCCCTGCTTATAAAGGGAAATCACTTGATTCTTTATGATTTCGTTAATCGGTGTCTTATGAAAAGTCATATCCCCATCCAACATGAGCTCTTCTTCCAAAACGCTTATTCTCTTCTTCAATTTATAATGCTCCTGCAGGACATTCATCGATAACTCTTCCATGTCTTTTTCAATATCGCTGTACCGATCCCGTTGAAAAAACGAAATGACAAGTAATAGGATAGAGAAGCTTACTAATCCAATGAATAGGTAAGTCACTTTATCACCCCAAGATGTATTCTTCTTCTTTATTTATAGCACAGATCATGTTCCAACTCTATATGATACGTGGATAAATGTGAGGGATATCCCAATATTTTGTCGAATGTCGTGGAGAGATCTACCAAGAAAAATGTCGTTATGGAAATGTAATCGCTTTATTATCATTTCAGCATACTAATTCATAAAAAAAATGCAGGTTGAATCCTATTGCCATCATGTGTAACAAGATACGACAAAATGCGTTTATTGTAGGTTTTTCAATACGGTGTTACGATAAAATTAAGATTAATTGTCATAATATTTAGATCCAATTCATATAATAAATGTTTCGGTTTAGGAGGAATGGTTTTGATAACAGAAATAATCAAGTTAAAGGAACAAGGTGTGTCATTCAGGAAAATTGCCAAAGAACTGAATACAACCGTGGGTAAGGTTCAGTATCAATGGGTGAAGTACCAGAAAGCATTGGAGAATGGTCCGGAACCGGCAGAAGTTGAAATGATAAAACCCGAAACACCGAAGAAACGTGTAGGAAGAGCTGCTTTTGGCAGGAAGATGCCTAAGCAGAGATCAAAAAATCCGAAAGCGACCGAGTTATCGATTACGTTTTCAACTTCTTCAAGGATCTATTGTTATTGGAACATTTCCCATGAATGGATCCGACATGTGAAGAGTCATTTTAAGATGAACTCCGACCCACAGCCATATGTTCTTCGATTATATGATATTACCTCTATATCTTTTAATGGTCATAATCAGCATCACTATTCGGATTCATATGTACCCTTTACAGAAACCGATTGGTTTGTGAACGGATTGAAGGAAAATCGAAGCTACTGCATGGAGATCGGTTTGCGCCTGCCATCAGGGGACTTTGTTGCCTTCACTCGTTCCAATGTCATTCATACACCAAGAACCTCTCATCATCAAGAGGCGCACAGTATGAAAGAGTTGATGGAATATGAGCAGGGATTAATCAGGGAACCAAAATGGGTTGAGCATGTCAGCACATATTCGTATTATGTCATGAATGGGGAGGAAAAGGCATGAAGGCTCTTTCAGAAATCATCGTGTATCCAACATGTAATGAATGTTCATTTTCTCAAGTGTTTGAACAGGAAGATTCGCTTACTGCATTACTTATAGAGAATGGTGAATTGATCGATTTCCTTGATCGGAATGAAGGTAGTTCCATTCCTGTCGTATTGAATCCCCTCCTTTTCTCCCTTTTTATGAGCGAAGAGTTTAAAGAGAGGGCGAACGCCATCATTCAAGGCAACCTCCTGCAAGCAGACACTCATGATAAACAGAAGTGGCAGCTCATCTATTCACAGTGGTCCACTTATGATATGAATCTCGTACAAGCCTACAAACATCTTGCAGTGGAAGGGAAGGCTACCGTCATCCCTACGTCGGTAAGCCCGTTCCCATTAACGCATTACCGGACTCCAAGAGCCATCGAATCCCAGGTTCGGATGAGTACATTATTATTCAAGCAATATTTCCAAATGATCCCTAAGTCGTTCTGGTTACCTCAAGCCGCATATGTACCGGGGATTGACCTTTATCTTACTGGACAAGGCATCGAGTATACATTCATTTCTTCTTTTTCCTATGAACATAGTGAAAAAGAACAGCACAGAGGGGTCATCAGGACCCCGAGAGGGTTGAAGCTTATTCCTGTTAGGGAGGGCATCGACTCCCTGGAGGAAAGCCATCAACTTTCAATCGCCTTTGTAAAGACGCTATCAGACTATGATGCATTAATGAAACAGGATAGAGGAGATGCCCGTCATAAAATGGAAGCCATGATGGAAGAGCCTACCGCTCTTTCAAGGGTCGGCTTCGGGTATCTTGGAATGGAGAAACAAGTCCCGATCATGACCGATTCAGCCATTCGGAATATTCGGGTGGTCCATCGCATGGAAGAGCAGCTGGAAAATATGGTGACGCTGTCAGAAGAAACAGAGTGGACCTTTCAGATTATAAGGGAGTGGATCTCTAGCATGGAAGGGTTTAAAGATGACAATGGAATATCCACGGTCCATTTCGACCGGTTGCTTCAACAAGTCATGGATGGGCACAAGGATGGACATCTCCTTCTTCATCGGAAGAGAATGATGCCTTTTCCATCTGACGAAATCCTTGAGAAACTCTCCATTGGAATAAAGGGAGACGTGGAAGAGAAGCATGATTCCGTACTGATCCTTTCCTGGGAGTATCCACCGAATATCGTGGGTGGATTATCGAGACATGTGTATGACTTAGCCAACAATCTTGTGAAAAAGGGAAAGCATGTGCATGTTCTTACCACTATGGCCAATGATGCCCTTCCCCTTGAGAAAATGGAAGGTGTCACAATTCATCGGGTGCATCCTTTGCATCCATATGAAGAAGATTTCTTTAAATGGGTATTCGATTTGAATCAGTCCTTCATTCAGTACGCCCATGACCTGATACGAGATGAACGAATCACCCATATCCATGCACATGATTGGATCGTATCGACATCAGCGATGAAGCTGAAAGACTATTATGCCCTTCCACTTATTACTACGATCCATGCTACTGAACATGGCAGGAATCAAGGGATTTATACGGATTTGCAACACAAGATCCACGGGGAAGAGCAGCTTCTCATAGGGGCATCCGATCATCTCATCGTCTGCAGTGAGCATATGAAAGACGAAATCAAGAGTTTATTCACGATAGAAGCACCAATTGCCGTCATACCGAATGGTGTGGAACTGGAGAAACTGGATCAGTCTTCTCCGTACGCCCTTTCCAAACCATCGAAGCCGTACTTTTTTTCAATCGGTAGGATGGTCCATGAGAAAGGGTTTGAGACGATCATCCGTGTAGCTTCACGGTTAAAGAGTGCTGGGTATGACATCTCCTTTGTCATAGCAGGGAAGGGTCCGATGCTCGAGCAATACCGAAAGGCTGTGATCGAGGAGGAACTCTCGGATAGCGTCTCATTCGTCGGATACGTCTCGGATAGGGAACGGAATGATTATTTAAAAAATTGTCTTGCCGTCATCTTCCCGAGTTTGTACGAACCGTTCGGGATCGTTGCCCTGGAGGCGATGGCCTTCCGGAAAGGCGTGGTCGCTTCGAATACAGGTGGGCTTAAGTCCATTGTGAAACATGAACAAACCGGATTATTATTTGAACCAAATCAGGAACATAGTCTCTATACTCAATTGATTTCATTAATTGAAAATCCGGGGAAATCCGAACAACTGGGTGAACTGGGCTTTAAAATGGCTCAGTCCATGTTCAGCTGGGACCGGATCGCAGACCAGACCATTCATGTATATGATGATGTGCTCCTTCAATCAAAAGTGGAGGGTATAAAAAGATGAAGGCGGTTATATTGGCAGGTGGAGAAGGCAGGCGATTAAGGCCATATACGATGTCCGTTGCGAAGCCCATGGTCCCGATTCTGAATAAGCCAATACTTGAATATAGCATTAACCTCCTGAGTTCTTATGGAATAAAAGATATATTGATTACGACTTGTTATAAAAGTGAGACCATCAAAGATTACTTTGGAGACGGGAAACGGTTCAATGTGAATATCACGTATCTTGAAGAAAGATCCCCACTCGGGACAGCGGGCGGCATTTTCCTCGCACGACACAGGCTGCGAGAACCGTTCCTTGTTCTTAGCGGAGATGCGTTTACCAATATTCCCATCGACAAGGTCATTGAGTTCCATTATGAGAAAAGAGCGGTTATGACCGTCGTCTCAAAGGAAGTGGAGAATCCAAAGGAATACGGAATCTGTCATACGGACGAAACCCGCAAATTAGTCGATTTTATCGAAAAGCCCGAAGAGTGGGTGGGCAATGAAGTCAATACAGGTGTTTATATGCTTGATCCACGGCTTTTGGACCGCTATGCCCACATTGGGGCCAAAGATTTCGGCCAGGATTTCATTCCCCGTCTCCTGTTGAATAATGAAGAAGTATACGTATTCAAGACATGTGCTTATTGGAGAGATATTGGTAGCCCGGAAGAATATAAGTGTGCAAGGGACGATCTTATGAGGGGACATTTCTCCCCTCCCTCTTTTAAGAAAGGCTTCCATCATTCAAAGGGATTGATGGAGCCTTTCATTACCCGACTGCAGGTAGCCTGTCCAAATGGGAAGAAACCGATGGTCCTTGCAAAACTGCTTGAGACGGTTCCATCTTCCTCCAATCAGAAAGAGATTGTATTCGACCACAGGGATGGGGGCCGGACGAAAATCATAAGTGATCCAAAGAGAGGATTCATCATCTATTCCAATGCGGACAGAAGGAATCTGGCAAGGGAGTTTGCAAGATATTACGGAAAAAAAATAAAAATCTGGCAAAAGGTGTAGAGGCTAATGAGGGAGAACCGGAATCGAACGTTTCATATTCAAGGAATAGCCTGGAACAAGAAAAATGAGTATACTCCTATTCACTCTGACAAGTGCTCCTCCCCTACAGATATTCACGTGAAGGTGAAAGAAGAAGCTGAGCGGTGGGGGGACTCCTATGTATTCGAAATGGAGAATAAGTCGAAAGAAACCCGCCGTCTGAAAGTTTTCTTTCTCATCGAGTGGCTCGCCTGCAAAGAAGATGGAGTGGGGGTGCTGTCCCTTTCGAAGGATACATTCTGGAATTATAGCGGAAGACGGGTTGCCATCACCAATATTGTTTCCTGTGCCGAATCTGTCAAGAAAACCATCTATCCCCTTAATCTGAAGGGGCTTAAACTTTGGAAGAAATCCTTAAGCAAAGGTAGCTTATACTACTATCCCATAACAAATGGGCTCAATATGATGGTGTATATGCTGGATTTCACTTTCAAGCCATTTGAAGTGAAACAGGGGAAAGTATATGCGATTGAAGGTGAGATGGAAGAAGAGGTTGCAAATTTAAGTGATAGAATTAAAAACGGACTAGCATTTCCCGGTGAAAAGTGATATTATATAAAAGTCGTATGAATAGTAGAAGATGTATATGTTTGGAGGGAAATTATAATGCGTGTAAACATTACTTTGGCTTGCACAGAAACTGGTGAGCGTAACTATATTACTACTAAGAACAAGCGTAACAACCCAGACCGTTTAGAGCTAAAAAAATATTGCCCGAAATTAAAGCGTGTGACTCTTCACCGCGAAACGAAATAAGCAGCCGGATTTTATCCGCTGCTTTTTTTTATGCTTTATTAGCTTCTAGAGCAATGCCTTTTCCGAAAAGTGGTGGACTGGCTGTCGCATTTAGGCTGGAAATCCATTAAAATAATTTCAGGATTGTAAGTATGGAGGGATCATATGTCTAAAAAGGAAAAGCGGAAATCTCAGCTGCAAATATTAAAATCCATTGGCCATATTGCATTTCAACAAAAATGTTTTGAAATAGAACAACGTCTTTTTGATTCTCCCGAGTGGAAGCAAAGCAGTACGGTCTCGATCACCATTTCAAGGCCTCCGGAACTCGACACTTGGAATATCATTAAGAGGGGCTGGGAAGAAGGGAAGACAATGGTCGTGCCAAAGTGCGTTCCAGAGGACCGCCGGTTAATTTTTTATAAACTGAATGATTTTCATCAGTTGGAACAATCATATTTCAATCTGTTTGAACCGGACCCCGCGAAGTCCGTCGCTGTTCATAACGAATCGATTGAATTGATGATTGTCCCGGGATTATCTTATACAAACGCGGGTTTCCGTCTTGGATTTGGCGGGGGATATTATGACCGGCTGCTTTCAGCCTTTTCAGGAACGACGATGTCCCTTGCCTTTGAAGAGCAGATGGTCGAATCATTGCCGATCGAACCCTTTGATATGAAGGTGTCAACCATCCTGACGGAATTGAGACGGATCGATTGTGAAGATTGAGTTATTCCTGCTTCTTCTCTTTATCCTTGCCATCGCGATTGCAGGATGGAGAACAAAGAATTTAAGTAGATCAGGGGCTTGGATGGCGGTGTTGATCGGGCTTGTCATTGGGTTTGCCTATGGTTTCCGGGGCTTATTTGTATTGGGGGCTTTCTTCCTTTCCTCAAGTATTTGGTCTCATCTATTCAAGAAGGATAAGATCGGGATAGAGGACCGGCTTGCTAAGACGTCCACACGGGATTGGCAGCAAGTATTGGCCAACGGCGGTCCTGCAGCACTTTTCGCCCTGTTGTTCAGCTTGACCGGGGAAAGCGTTTGGACATTTGCTTTTGTTGCATCGATTGCAGGGGCAAATTCGGATACATGGGCTTCTGAAATCGGTCCCCTGAGTCGGAAACATCCTTATTCCATAAGGTCATTCGAGAGAGTTCCAAAAGGTACATCGGGAGCCGTTTCCCTTATCGGTACGATAGCGGCGGTCATGGGTGCAGCCTTTATCGCACTGACAGCCCTGGTCATGCTGGAGGGTATGGATGCTACGCTTTTTCTATTGATCACACTTTCCGGGTTTCTTGGAAATCTCCTGGATACATGCTTGGGGGCATATGTACAATTGGATTACAGGTGCCGGGTGTGCGGGATACAGACGGAATCGACTGTCCACTGCGGACAGCAAACCGAAAGAACGAAGGGCTACTGGATGAACAATGAACTTGTCAATGCCCTTTCAAGTGTAATGTCCGGAGTGATCCTGCTTCTCCTCTATTGGTAGCAGGCAATAAAATTCCAGGTTTAGATAAATTTATGGGATAAGCTAATCGGTTATGATCCAAACTATAATCAGGAGGGATCATGATGAACGGATGGACAAAATGGTTAGTGCTCGGAGGTTTGGTTCTCTTTCTGGTTCCGAATCGATATCGTTTGTTAAACCTGTTATTAGGGAATTTTCTACTACGCAAATTTGCCGTAAGAGCGGCCATGGGAATACCCGGTATACGCTCGAAATTCATTCAGGGCGCATTCCGCTCTTGACCAAACAAAAAAAGACTGTAGGAGGGCCATACCCCATTCCTGCAGCCTTTTTTGTTTACACATCAAAAACAGGTTCGGTATAGTAGGGAGAGACGCGTTTATTTGATGTCGGTAGGTTAAAAGAGTAAAAAGAAAGTAGTGGATGATGTGGATTTACGTTATCATTATTTATTTTGGAAAGTAGCCCACTATTTAGTGGAATATAAACACTATCGGATCCTGAATATTTCCCCCGACCAGGATGAAATATGGTTGGAGAATTCAGGCATGAAAGAAGGAAATATCGTCCGAATCGTTCGAAAGGACCTCGATTGGGGTAACTGGGTCAAGAGGGATCTGGAATTGACCTCCATGAATGGAGAAAAATTCAGGAAAACCCTGAGAAAAAGACAGCTTCACATCAAGAATCTCTACATATCTACTTTTCCACCTGTGGATGGGGATCCAGGTCTATTCCTCGACCCGGTGAATCGTCACAAAACGACCATTCAGCCCATTCTCCTTGATGGAGATGAAAGTTTGGAAAAGCTTAAAGCCCATCCACTATTCCATGATGGAGAATGGGTTCTCCCCCCTGAAGTGTTGGAGGCCAATGTCGATTGGATCAAAAATATGACCATGACGTCTTCCTCCAAGCAAATTCAGAAAGAGAGACAGCTATTTGAGAGAGGGAAACCGTTTTTCACTTATCTCTTTATTGCCGTTCAAGTGATCATGTTCCTCATTCTTGAAATGAATGGAGGGAGTAAGGACCCGGAGACGCTCATTCAATTCGGTGCAAAATATAACCCCCTCATGATTGAAGGGGAATGGTGGCGCCTTGTCACGCCCATCTTCCTGCATATAGGATTACTGCATCTCTTAATGAACACACTGGCCCTTTATTATCTCGGAATGGCAGTGGAGAAAATGTTCGGCAGGCTTCGGTTCGTGCTCATTTATATGCTGTCGGGAGTCGCAGGCACCCTTGCAAGCTTCCTGTTTACATCCAATCTTTCAGCAGGGGCCAGTGGGGCGATCTTCGGCTGTTTCGGTGCCCTCCTGTACTTTGGGGTATTACATCCGAACGTTTTCTTCCGCACCATGGGCACCAATATCATTGCGGTCATCTTATTGAACCTGGTCCTGGGATTCAGCCTTCCAGGCATTGATAATGCTGGCCATATCGGGGGTCTTATCGGAGGGTTCCTTGCGGCAGGGATCGTCAGTCTGCCAAACGCCATCCGGCCGGTGCGTCAGCTCCTGTTTCTGCTCGGAAGCATTCTACTGACAGGTACATTGGTATGGAATGGGATCGGAGGGGATTCAAGCTCCTGGGACGTCGATACGGCAAATGGTGTCGCCCAGGAAAAAATATCGAACCAGGAGTGGAAAGAGGCCGAGGACATTCTTTCCCCTGTGGTGGAAGAAGGGTCCCCGGATGCCCAAACCTATTTCTATCTTTCTTATGCTGAAATCAAGCAGAATAAATTGGCACCGGCGAAGAAGCATTTGAAAGCTGCGCTCGAAGAAGATGATCGATTCCATGAAGCCCACTACAATCTTGCGTTGATCCTGATCGATTCCGGGGAAAGGGAAGAAGCTCTCCTCCACGCAAAAAAAGCCTACGAATTAAATAGGCAGGATAAAAATTATGAGAAACTTTATAAAGAGTTGCAAGGGAGCGATTAAGATATCAGCTGTCTGAGTAAGGACGCGTCCCCGTTTTGATCAACGAGGAGTACAAGGACTTCCTTTTTATCTTTTTTTATTAATAGGAGAGGAATGGCACTGTCGATGGATTCCACGACAGAGCCATCCTCTTTTTTAATTCCTAAATAATAGTTTTTATAAAGTCCTTCCCATAGATTCCCGATCAGGCGATCCCATTCCTGTCGGGAGAATCCTTCCAAGGGGCGGCCATCATATATCGGGAGACTGGTCAGGGGGATGGGGGTGTATTCATCGGCTGGGATACCCATGGAGGTGATCGCCTTTTCCCATAAATATTCGAGTTGTTGGGACGTCACCTTGTCCAGGATATTCTTCCACTCTTTTTCTGCGCTGTTCCCCGGTTGCCTGAATGCATTCAATGGGCTGAAATTGGAATCAATCACGTACAGGGTATCTTCGGACATCTTCTGGGCACTGGTGAACTCTGTGTCCGATTCATGTATTTCTGAATAGTGAAAAGATACAGCCTGCAGAATGCTGCTATCTTTCCCCTTTATCGTCGATTCCTCTACAATCTGATCGGTATCTTGTTCCCATTCATTCATCAGACCCTTCAATCTCCCGTTCATATATAAAAAACCGACATCCTGACGTAAATAGGCGGGCGTATCAAGCTTTGAAGTGACTTTCCAATTCACTTCATAATGATCATTTTTCTTTTCCGGTTGGAGCATGAGAATCGTCGTGGCCGATTCATAAGATACGTTCTCATTGATGGGAAAGAAAATGATGCTCTCCCTGGTTTGCGGCTTGTAAATAAATTGAATGCCCAGGGCCACTATACACATGATCACCAGAAATGGCATTGCTTCTTTCAGCCTATCCTTCATTTTGTTCACTCCAGTGGTTTGTCCATTTTCTACATAGTATGAATCGATGGAATTGAATATGATAGGATGTATGATTTCAGGCTACTTTGTCTAGGATGGTAAGGATGGAAAATCATGTAAAGGTATTGGGAGTGAAGGCTAATGTCGAATGAAAAGAAAAAGCCTGTCTCTACTCAGATTGAAGAAAACACCAATTATTTAAGGGATACCTTAGCAGTGGACAAGAGCTTTGATGTCATTCAATTGGATCTTGAGTATGCAGAAAGAAAAATGGCCATGTTTTTAGTGGATGGCTTCGTTAAAGATGATATTATGCATTATCTGATGAAGCTCTTATCTGGACTCAGTCCTGAACAATTGGAAGAGGATACTCTGGAAAAGCTTTTGAAGACGTACATTCCTTATATAGAGATTGAACAAGTAGATGACTTGAATCAGGTGATCGATTTAGTTTTGGCAGGTCCGACAGCCCTTGTCGTGGACGGCATTGACAAGGTTATCATGATTGATGCAAGGACATATCCTGTCAGAGGGCCTCAGGAACCTGATTTAGAACGGGTCGTACGGGGTTCGAGGGACGGATATGTCGAGACGATTGTATTTAATACAGCATTGACAAGGCGGAGGGTGCGCGATCCTTCTCTTAGGATGGAATACATGCAAATAGGCAGAAGATCCAAAACGGATATCGTTGTCAGTTATATAGAAGACATTGCCGATCCCAATTTGGTGCATAAAATCAAGGATGCCCTCTCGAAGATCGATACAGACGGTCTTCCCATGGGGGAGAAAACGTTAGAAGAATACATTGCGGGACGGCATTGGAATCCCTATCCACTGGTCCGGTACACGGAAAGACCAGATACTGCGGCGTCCCACCTATATGAGGGGCATGTCCTCATCATGGTGGATGGATCTCCGAGTGTTCTCATCACCCCGACCACGTTCTGGCATCATCTTCAGCATGCTGAGGAATACAGGAATAAACCTTCTGTTGGGGCTTATCTGCGTTTTGTAAGGTTTATTGCGGTGTGGTCATCGATCTTTTTACTGCCCCTCTATTATTTATTTGCGATCCACCCTGAGCTCCTGCCGGAACCCATGGCCTATATTGGTCCGAATGATGTAGGGGAAGTTCCCCTATTCCTTCAATTCCTCATCATTGAAGTGGGGATCGATATTTTGAGGATGGCCGCCATACACACCCCGTCTTCCCTTGCGACCGCCCTTGGGCTCGTTGCAGCATTGATGATCGGGCAGGTTGCCGTTGAAGTCGGGCTGTTCATTAATGAAGTCATTCTTTACCTGGCCATCGCTGCCATCGGTACGTTCTCTACGCCGAGTTATGAGATGAGTCTGGCTAATCGACTGGTGCGGATCTTCCTATTGATATGCACGGCGTTATTTGGTGTTTATGGATTTGTGGTGGGTGTATTCTTATGGATCATCATGCTTTCAAGAATGAGTTCGTTTGGCATTCCATATATGTGGCCATTTATTCCATTCAATCTCAGGGCATTCAGGGACGTATTCCTTCGTTCCCCGATTCCCCTTAAGAACAGGCGGCCGCGATTCCTGCACCCGAAAGATCCGGATCGTTAGACATGATAGAAAAGAGATTTTCTTACTGGATATTCCTTTAAGGAAATCTCTTTTTGTTTTGCTCTTTTCGTAAACTTTGTTGCTATGTAAGGTAGCGAGTAGTGGTTGATTGTCGCTACAGGTGCTCGCTTTCCGCGGGGCTGGCGGTGAGCCTCCTCGGCTGCCTACCCTTGTCCAGCTCCGGCGGCTAGCCCCTCGAGGTCATAAGCTAAATGATCCAAGAAGGCAAAAAACGCCTTCCCGGCCCATTCAGCTTATGCTTGTCGGGGCTGAGCAAGCCGCCTCCGCTTTTCGTAGTTTCCCGCAGGAGTCGAGCACCTTTCGCTGTAATCAACTTTATAGGTATGGAGGATTAACCTACTTTTGTACACCTCTAGAAAACACCAACTTCTATGTGTTGAGTGGTCGATTTCAGCTTGAATAGTAGCTGTTTCGTTCGTTTTTACACTGGTAGGCTCTGTCACGCTATCTCATTTTGATGGGGAGGGGAATGGCGTAGACTCCTGCGGAAAAACGGACGAGACAAGACCCCGCAGCGAATGCGAGGAGGCTTGGCCGTTCGTCCGCCGGAAAGCGAAGCCGTTCCCCTCACCATCCATCCATACACACATAGACAGGGCCTCAGTAGTTCCTATGTTAGGAAACAACAATTTTTGCGAAAAGAGCTTTTTGTTTTGTGACCCGTACTGGTTTGTTTAGGATTGAGAAGAAAGCGGTTTTCACTTATACTTTATAGGGAAGAAGAGAAAGCAGGTGTATGCATGAAAACGATTTATGATATCCAGCAGCTCCTCAAAAGTTATGGAACGATCATATATGTTGGGCATCGTCTTTCCGACCTGCAACTGATGGAAGGCGAATTAAAGGAACTCTACCAATCCCAACTGATTGATACCCGGGATTTTCAGACCGCTTTATTTTTGTTGCGTCATGAAATAGCGATTGAAAAAGAAAAACAGGACAGGTGATAATGATGACAGAAAAATGGTTAGTTGGAGTTGACTTAGGGGGAACGACGACGAAGATAGCGTTCTTAAGTAAATACGGTGAGCTTTTACATAAATGGGAAATCCCCACTGACAAATCGGAAAACGGTAAAAATATTATTGTGAATATTGCGAAAGCGATCGATCAAAAGCTCGAGGAATTGGATCAAAGCAGAGATAAACTGGTTGGTATCGGAATGGGGGCACCAGGACCCGTCGATACGGCAAAAGGAATCATTTACGAAGCGGTCAATTTAGGATGGGAGAATAATACACCATTAAAAGATCTGCTTGAGGTCGAAACAGGTTTGCACGCAGTCATCGACAACGATGCAAACTGTGCGGCACTCGGTGAAATGTGGAAGGGTGCAGGAGACGGGGCGAAGGACATTGTCTGTGTGACATTAGGAACGGGCGTCGGAGGCGGTGTGATTACAAATGGCGATATCGTCCACGGTGTAAAAGGAGCAGGTGGTGAAATCGGCCATATCACCGTCGTACCGGAAGGCGGATATCAGTGTAATTGCGGGAAGACAGGGTGTCTTGAAACCGTTGCTTCAGCAACCGGTGTCGTCCGACTCGCAAATGAAAAATTGGATGCCACTGAGCAAGAATCAACGCTTCGTGCCCTCAGGGATTCTCACGGCTCAATCAGCGCCAAAGATATCTTCGATGCGGCAAGAAACCAAGATGGACTAGCCCTGGCAGTCATTGATCAATTAGCCTTCTATCTCGGTTTATCCCTTGCGAACCTTGGGAATGGCCTGAACCCTGAAAAAATCGTGATCGGTGGGGGAGTCTCTAAAGCAGGGGACATCTTATTACAGCCGGTCGTTAAATTCTTTAAACAGTTTTCATTCCCGACTGTCCGTACCTCTACACACTTAAGCATTGCCACGCTTGGAAATGATGCCGGTGTTATCGGGGCAGCCTGGCTGGTCAAGAACAAGATCTGATTTGACCTTAAAGTGAGATTCGAAAGAGAGCTTTCCTTTATGGAGAGTTCTTTTTTTATTTGGATTAGTAGTCTGAAACACCTAATGACAAATGAACTGTTTTCATATAATGCTGTTTAATTTGAAACTTTTAATGGTTTCATCCGTCTAATAGTATGGGTAGGAGAATAAGGCATCCACGATTATACACCTTCAATATGTATCCACGTTTGGCGTTATGTAAATAAATAATGAAGATGAGTCAATGTTACATCCGGAATAATTCCTTATTGAAATCATGAAAGTGTTACATACGATTGAACCGTTTGTAGCAAGGAGGTTGAATAAATGAATGTGAAAAAAATACCAAAGGTCCCGCTTATCATTATCGCTGCATTGTTCCTTTGGATCAAAACGTATATTGTCTACAAAACGAGTTTTGACATAAAGATCGAAAACGCACTCCAGGAACTGATTCTATTCATTAACCCGCTAAGTTTTTTACTTTTCATCTTCGGAGTGGGGTTACTTCTTAAAAAGGATAAGTCTCGCACCCGGTACATCATCACTGCAAGCTTCGTCCTTTCATTTATCCTGTACGGAAACGTAGTATTTTATCGTTTCTTTGATGACTTTTTGACAATGCCCGTCCTCTTTCAAACAAGTAATTTCTCTGATTTGGGCACGAGTGCCAGTGCAATCATGAGCTGGAAGGACGTTTTCTATTTCACCGATGTGATCGCATTAATTCTCATCATAAAGTTGAAACCAACCTGGTTTTCTTTACAGAATTACTCTAAAGCCAATCGACGCGCTTATTTCCTCGTTGCAACAGCACTGGTTTTCTTTAACCTGGGATTGGCAGAATCGGAAAGGCCTCAGCTTCTGACCAGGACATTTGACCGGGAAATGCTCGTCAAGAATATCGGAACCTATAATTATCATGTATACGATCTTTTCCTGCAATCCAAATCTTCCGCCCAGAGAGCCCTCGCAGATGGAAGTGAACTGGCAGATATCGACAACTACGTCAGAGCGGGTTACGCCCGGCCAGATAAAGAAATGTTCGGGGTAGCGAAAGACAAGAACTTAATCATTGTCTCCCTTGAATCACTGCAGAATTTTGTTATCAACAGTGAAGTGAATGGCCAGGAAATCACGCCTTTCCTTAATGATTTCATAGGGGAAAGCTACTATTTTGATCAATTCTACCATCAAACGCAGCAAGGGAAGACGTCCGATTCCGAGTTCATCATGGACAACTCCCTTTATCCCTTGAACCGGGGTGCTGTTTTCTTTACCCATTCCGGGAATGAGTTTGAGTCCATGACGGAAAAACTTGGGGAGAACGGATATTATACATCGGCCATGCACGCAAATAATAAAAGTTTCTGGAATCGTGACATCATGTATGATTCCCTGGGATATGACCGGTATTATTCGTTACCGGATTATGATGTGACAGAAGAAAATTCCGTGAACTGGGGCATGAAGGATATCCCGTTCTTCGAGCAGTCCGTGGAGCATATGAAACAAATGCCTCAACCGTTCAGTACGAAGATGATCACCTTAACGAACCATTATCCTTTCACGCTTGATGAAGAAGATAAGTTAATCGATCCTTACACTTCCCATGACGGTACGGTGAATCGTTATTTCCAAACCGTCCGTTACATGGATGAAGCGGTGAAGAACTTCATTGCGGACTTAAAGGAGTCCGGTTTGTACGATAATTCCGTCATCGTGATGTATGGGGACCATTATGGGATTTCAGAGAATCATAACAAAGCGATGAGTCAATATCTCGGTAAAGACATTACACCGTTCGTAAGCACACAGCTTCAACAGGTGCCGCTGATCATCCACGTTCCCGGTGAGGAAGGGAAGACCATTTCCAAGGTGTCCGGACAAATCGACTTAAAGCCGACCATCATGCATCTTCTCGGCATCGATACCAAAAAGGATATCCAATTTGGTTCGGATCTCTTCTCAGATGACCATGAAAACCTCGCCATACTCCGTGACGGCCGGTTCATCTCGAAGGACTATGTATATGCAGGGGAAAAATGCTGGAATAAGGAAACGGAAGAAAAAACCGATATGAAGTATTGTGAACCCTTTAAAGAGCGAGTCAATAATGAGCTGGAATACTCCGATAAGATCATTTATGGAGATCTGCTCCGCTTTTATGGGGAAACCGAATATCGTGATAAAGATGAATCATAAAGTACAAGCTTGCGAAAGGTTTCGCAGGCTTTTTTTTTGTCATGAATCTTTGAACCATTCATACATGTAAGTAAGGACATATGAATGGGGAGGTTGCATCATGAAAGTGAAAGTGCGCAGTGGCGATACCCTTTGGTACTACAGCCAACTGTTTTATATCCCGATCCAGTTAATCATCGATTCAAATCCTTCCGTTGATCCGAATAGATTGAAAATCGGTACAGAGATACAACTCCCAGGATTCAGGAAAGAAAGTCATTCTATTATTCAGGGTGACTCTCTCTGGTCACTGGCGCAAAACCGTAACATCGCTGTCGACGCGCTCCTTCTATTGAACGAAGGTGTCAATCCCGATGGATTACAAATAGGATCGACTATCAGTCTTCCATCAAGGGTGGTTTCACCCATCGTCAATGGTAAACAGGCCTACGGCTCACAACGATTTGAAGGAGATGTACAACGTTTAAAGGAAATCTATCCCTTTATAAAGTTACGATCTGCTGGCGAAAGCGTAGGTGGAAAAGATCTCATCGAAATAAGGATAGGAACCGGAAAGAAGAAAGTTCAAATGAATGCTTCCTTCCATGCGAATGAGTGGATCACTACATCTGTCCTTATGACGTTTATAAATGAGTACTTACTTTCCTTGACCAACAGTCAGCTAATGAGGGGAGTACAAACCCTGCCCATATATGGAGATGTAGCGTTGTCACTCGTTCCTATGGTCAATCCGGATGGAGTGGACCTTGTTCTGAACGGTCCCCCTAGCGATAAAAGAAATGAAATAATCGCTCTTAATCGGGGGAGTACTGACTTTACAGGCTGGAAAGCCAACATTAGAGGCGTGGACCTGAACAATCAGTTTCCTGCCAAATGGGAAGTTGAGCAGGAAAGGAAAGAGGAGAAAGAACCGGCTCCAAGAGATTTCCCAGGATATAAGCCCCTCTCAGAGCCCGAAGCCATCGCCATGGCTAAGCTTGCACGGCAAGGGAAGTTCGATCGACTTCTGGCCCTGCACACCCAAGGGAAAGAGTTTTACTGGGGGTATGATGGATTGGAGCCTCCAGATGCAGCCAAACTTGCAAATGATTTCACCAGAGTAAGCGGATATAAATCAGTCCGTTACATTGATAGTTATGCAGGATACAAGGATTGGTTTGTGAAAGAATTCCAAAAATCCGGATTCACCCTTGAATTAGGAAGGGGCATTAACCCCTTGCCCCTGTCACAATTCGATGAAATCTACCAGGACGTGTCCGGTATTTTACTTGTTTCTATCTATCGGTGGTATGAATGAAGAAAACACTCGAAAAATCTTTATATTAGTTCCATAAATATCTATTGTGGAAAATGAAAATCAGGAGTAAAATTAATCATCATCCTATGAATAGTAACCTCTCGTGGTGACCCAAAAGATGTATGTATGAACATCTGGTCATCACTTTTTTTGAATTTTTGTCATGTTTTTTTAATCTTATTGAAACATTTTCGCATTATAAACGTACTAATGAATATGGAATACAGGAGAAGGGGGAAGAGGATGAAAATGAAAAAAGGTAGTGTGTTGATATTTCTCATGATGTGCATTCTATGGTTAACGGCATGTCAGCCGGAAGAAACACAATCTTCCCCCTCAGAGAAAGAAAAAGATGATCAGAAAGACGTGATGGTTAATATCCTTCCTGCAGATGGATTTATAGAAAATGTCGGCTGGCTGTCCAGTTCAGAAATCCTTTCTGTACGGGAAGAGGATGGTGTGACGACCTTCTATATCTATAATGTGTACGACGGAAGCAATCAAAAAATTTATGATGTACAACCCTCCTATGTGAGCGCAAGCATCTCACCGGATAAGAAAAAAATACTCATTCATTCCTCTCCGGCATCCTATAAAGCCCAGCTGACGATTATCGATAGATCAGGAGAAGTACAATTTCAAAAGGATGTTCCTTCCTATGACTTGACCCACAGCTGGAGTCCATTCAATGATGATACAGTGGTCATGACCACTTTCAATGAAGATTGGAGCTTTCAAGTCTTTGAAATAAAGATTGGGGACGGGACCATGGACCCCATTGATGTAGAGCAGCCGTTTGTTCAGTGGCAATCGGCATCCTCCGTCCTTTATCAGGACTGGAGCAAGGATGAAGTGAGCGTATCGGCTCCACTGGTAGCACAAAATATCCTCGATGGTGAAAAGGAAATGATCGTGGAGGATAGTATCCATTTCAACCAATTCAAAAGTTCTCTGTTATCGGTCTTTTCAAGGGAAGAAAAAGGGCCGTTTACGTATCAATTCATTCATTCTAACGGAGAGGTTCAGTCGGAATTTACAGTTGACCTCTTAAGCCGTTACTCTGATTGGTTAATCCCTTATTATGATATGATAGAAGGGACGGGGCGGTTGATTACGTTCATTGCCAATGAACCGGGTTCTTTTGATACGTACTCTGGGACGTTCTCTTTAAAAGAGTGGGACACGGATTCCGGAAAGGAAGAGGTCCTGTTTGATGATCTTCCTTTAGAACCCATCAAGTGTTCTCCTGATGGAGAGTCGTGTTTATATGGTAATCAACTTGAAAAAGTAATCAATTTTAAGAACTCCAGTATCGTTCAACTACTTAAAGAAGAAGGAGCAGATATATAATGGCAATAGTCGATGTAACAGTTATTCCAATCGGAACGGAATCACCCAGCGTGAGTTCATATGTAGCGGATCTGCAAAGTATCCTTAAGGGGTATGAAGAGGAAGGGAAGATTCGTTTTCAACTTACTCCCATGAATACGATTATCGAAGGGGAACTTCCCGTTCTTTTCCAAGTGATACAAGACATTCATGAATCCCCATTCCAGCAAGGGATTCAGCGTGTGGCAACCAATATCAGAATTGATGACCGCAGGGATAAGCAAACGACCATGGAAGGAAAGCTTTCTTCCGTGCAGCGGAAATTAGAAAAATAACGAATATAAAAAGAGTGGGCGTCTAAGCCCACTCTTTTTATTGAACCGATCAAACTTCTTCACTTTCCAAAAGGACTTCACTTTTGTCGGGATAGGTTTTTTCGATATGCTGTTCACCCCATGCACATAACATATCCAGGGGTTCTTTTAGGGACCATCCGTATTCTGTCAGTTCGTACTCTACCTTTGGAGGTACCTGATTATAAATGATCCGGTTTATGACTCCATCAGCTTCAAGTTCCCTCAATTGCTGGGTCAGCATTTTCTGTGTTATTCCAGGCATCAAGCGTTTTAATTCACTGGTTCTCCGCTTGCTTTTAATCAAATGACAGAGGATGACGACCTTCCACTTGCCACCAATCACTTCCAAGGAAGCTTCAACGGGTATGTTGTATTTTTTCATATCATGACCTCCCCATCTATGGTCGAATACTATATAGAATCAGCAACAGGGCCAGGGAATATCCCATTTCCTTGTAGATATATTTCACTATCATTATAACGTACACATCAAAAAGGTCCATAGGGTACTTTTGAGTGCCTATAGGAGAAGTGGGGAAATTAAAAAGCCTTCCATCATGAAGTGGAAGGCTTTTCAATGTGAAACATTTTTAATTAATGGCCACCTGGGTATCCAGAGTGAAGGACAGTCATAATTGTAAACCATCCAAAGACACCTAATGTCGCCAGTGAGAAAAGGATTCCCATCGCATTCTTGTTTTTGAATGTGCTTACTACTGCAAATAAAGCTAATAGTGTAACAAGTGAAGTGATAATTACAAGACCCATTTATATGACCCCTTTCATTAAAATGCGTTTTTCTGACTCTATTGTAACATTATGTACATAAATGCACCCATTAACATTTTATAGGTTTTTCTCCTGTTTGTCGAGGTCAAAAAGTTTGACACTTCTATGTCGACCCCATTTTTATGATAATGGAAGTTCTGATACAATAATAGTATCACAAATGGAGGTGGAAACGTTGCAATGGAAACAAATGCCCTTAGGCCCTTTGCAAACCAACTGTTACATCCTATGGAACACTAACCATGATTGTCTGGTCATTGACCCAGGTGGAGAAGGGGAGAAACTGATTCAATGGTTGGAAAATCACTCATTGTCTCCTTTAGCCATCCTTCTCACTCATGCTCATTTTGATCACATCGGAGCAGTCGATCAAATGAGGGACCACTTCAGCATCCCTGTATATGTACATGAGAAAGAGGCTCAGTGGTTATTGGATCCTGCATTGAATGGATCGCAGCTATTCATGATGGGCGAACTCATCAGACTGAAGCCGGCGGACTACATACTGACAAATGAAAAGACCTTGAAAATTGGTGATTTTCAGCTGCAATTATTCGAAACACCTGGTCATTCACCGGGTAGTATTTCTTATTATGTACAAGAATGTGGAATCGTATTAGCAGGAGATACTTTATTCATGGGAAGTATCGGACGATCTGATTTGCCGGGGGGAAATCAGAAAGAACTATTAGCAAGTATTCACGATAAGCTATTGACCCTGCCTGAGGATACCACGGTTCTACCGGGTCACGGTCCTGAAACGTCGATTGAAGCGGAAATGGATTCAAATCCCTTTTTAAATGGCTTTTAAATAAAAAAATCCCTTCAGCTAAAAGCTGAAGGGATTTTTTTAGTGTCCTCCTGCACCAGGAGTCATCATAAAGGTCGTCCAATAAGTAAAACCTGCAAAGAACACTGTTAAGTAGGCACCGAAAACATAAATATACATGCGTTCGGACAGTTTTAAATAGCTAAGCATAATGAAGAATCCGGTTTGGCCTAAAAAGATTAATGATGTCGTGGTCATATCACCAAGATAGAACATAACGGCAAAAATACCAGTCCAAAACCCAAGAACTCTAAACATACGATCCATATGTAACCCTCCTTTGCACCCTAAGTCCATCACTCAATATTATAAATGAATACTACCATAAAAGTAAATATGTGTTTGAAGTTAGTTTGTGACGAATGCTTGTTAACTAAACATGAAACTTTCATTCACTCTATTCTTTTCTTGGTATTTCACCCCGAACCATTTTATGTAAAAAAATAATCACAAATTTCCAAGGGATATTACTGTACAAAAGTTATACAACTAATATACAATATGTTTAACGAATAAGAAGTTCAAATTTAAGGAGGTCAATAAAGTGAACAACCTGACATTTTTTACTTATCCAAGCTGTACCTCTTGCCGCAAAGCCAAAAAGTGGTTAACCGCACATTCCGTCGATTTTGATGAGAGGCACCTATTCAGAGACACTCCTACACATAAAGAGCTAATGGATCTACTTTCCTTAACGACAGATGGTCTTGATGAGATACTTGCCACGAGAAGCCAAACGTTCAAAGACTTGGGAAAAGACGTGAACGATCTTCCATTATCGGAAGTGATCAAACTAATTATCGATGAACCCAAACTTCTTCGCAGGCCCCTATTGACAGACGGAAAAAAACTGGTCGTCGGCTATAATCCAGAAGGACTTCAGAGTTTGGCGAACAAAAACAGATCATTGAAGAAAAGCAGCTAAATGGTTGAATTGAAAAAGGCAGGCACTTGAATTTCGAGTGCCTGCCTTTTTCAATGGTTTACTCATTTGTCGGGGCTGAACGAGTCGCCTCCGCTTTTAGTACTGTCCAGCTCCGGCGGCTAGCCCCTCGAGGTCACAACTGAAAAATCCCATAAGGCAAAGAGCGCCTTTTGGGATTTTCCAGTTTTGCTTGTCGGGGCTGAACGAGCCGCCTCCGCTTTTCGTCTATCCAGCTACAGGGCTTAGAGGCTCGAGGTCATAAGCTAAGGAACCCAAAAAGGCAAAGAGCGCCTTTCCGGGTTCCTCATCTTATGCTTGTCGCCTCTGAGCAAAGCCCTTCCGCTTTAAATACTGGGCTAGCTGGATTCGAACCAACGCATGTCGCAGTCAAAGTGCGATGCCTTACCGCTTGGCTATAGCCCATTGAATCGTCTTTACAAAATATAGTATGGATGTATTTTGAGGAACTATTCATGTATTGCTAAAAAGTTTTTAAAATGTCTTCGGAATGCATTGTCTGTTGTAATAAGGGTTTGGCTGATATTGATAATAGTATGGAGGATAATTGAAAAGTGTTTGCCGTACTGGTAAATGCCTTTCTTGTTCTAGGCAGCCCGGGCCGATATACGTGCCTGGCTTTACTTTCTCTGTCGTATTGATCCATGCGTTTTCATTCATGCAATAATTTTGAGCCATGACGCTTGAGGGGGTAAGTTTTAAAATATCGGATCCAAGGACAACTTCTGGAACGGGAGAATTAAATATAGCGAGTAGGTGGGTATTGTCCTTCCTTGCTTCTTCATAATGCCACCATCCTTGAGGTACATTCGCCACTTGTCCCGGCGAAATCCGGTAATTTAATATTTCTTTCGTAAATGGATTAAGTATGGAGACGATGGCTGCGCCGGAAATACAATAGACCAGTTCCGCAGCATTTTGGTGGTAATGAGGTTCTACAAAGTTATGTTTACTTAAATAGATATCAAGAAGAGAAGTATTGTCCAATGTATTTAGCTGATTTACTCCTAAAACATTAATCAGGTTTTGATTATCTTTTTTGAATAGAGGACTTTCATTCACATCAAAAGAGAATTGAGCTTCAGGTGAAGAATAATCCATATATTTCGTCATGGGAGGGTCACCACTTTCGAATGGCTGATTTTCTTATTTAATATATGGGTGGGCGATTGAAGTGTGAATCGGAAGAGACTTAAAGTTAAAAAACTTTCAAAAAAAGAAGGATTTTGCCAATTAATGTCGTATATTTACTTTAAGAAAACAGAAAGGTGGTGCCAATCCATATTTCACTCAGTCGAATCGTTATCGGAAGTGATGATTGGAGAAGCGTTCAGCAATGATGCCACAGATGTTCATTTGATTCCCAGAACGAAAGATTACTTGATTCAATTCAGAAAGCTCGGGGTACTGGTTCCATTCCAGACCATAGACCCGGATCAGGCAGATCGCTTGATTGCCCATCTGAAGTTCATGGCCTCCATGGATATCGGAGAAAAGCGTAAGCCCCAAAGCGGCTCCTTCAGCCTTACCGTAAGAAATACCCCCCTATCTCTCAGAATTTCCACTCTGCCAACCACCCACTTGAAAGAAAGTCTCGTCATTCGGATACTCCCACAAAAATACCAGATTCCCATTGAAAAAATGTCACTATACCCGTCATCAGCTAAAAAACTTCTTGCACTTCTTATGCATTCCCACGGACTCATCCTGTTTACAGGACCGACAGGAAGTGGTAAAACGACGACTTTGTATTCCCTCGTACACCATTGTTCCGTCGCCCTGAACCGGAATGTGATCACCCTTGAGGATCCAGTCGAGAAGCAACATGATGAAATGGTGCAGATCCAGGTGAATGAAAAAGCAGGAATTACGTATTCAACGGGATTAAAAGCCATTTTGCGCCATGATCCCGACATCATTATGGTGGGGGAAATCCGGGACCGGGAGACGGCAGAGATTGCGATACGGGCATCCCTGACAGGTCACCCAGTCATAATAATAGGACCATGCACAAAAGATTTCTGTTAATGTATAAATTAAAGTCGATGTTTTTTAGGTGGGTGTTAATGATGAAAGATGGTTATAAAGTTTTTATGGATAGGTTCAACATTACGGAAAATCAGATGATTGAATTTGGACTTAACGAAACAATTTTCATTCCTAAAACAGATGTGTATGATGAATGGCGTTTACTGAAGGGAAATATTTTCGAAGGCAAAAATAAAGTTTATGTTCGTGGGTATGGAAGAGATGCTAAAGGGACGCAACTTTACATAAACCTTTATAAAGAATTATTTGGACACAGTCACTTTATCAAGGACCCTACAAATAATGCAGAGCCAACAAAACTTTTAAAGAGATTGACAGGCTTTTCTAGGCAAGAAAAGCCAACTACAAAATATAAGCGGATTAGAAATTATCAAGTATCGCATATATTTGGAAGAACTAAAAATCCATTTTCTTTTACGGCTCCCTGGAACATTGTATATGTACCTAAAATCATGGATCCATTTACCGGACATGAAAGTAAAGGCGAATTAACAAATGAGTTTCAAAGACAATTTCTAGAGAGGTTTTATGACTTTTATCAGGAATATATTGAAGATTTTAATATGATAATGCAGGAGCTTGAGCCTAGGCTGATGCAATACCTTTTTAAAGAAGAGGATGTGATAAGTAAAAAGTTTAAGGAGGACGCGCTCCAGCAGTTTAGTCCAATAATTCTCTAATCAGACTTACTAAAGAAAAAGCCCAGAAAAGGGTACTGGGCTTTAGCAATGATATTTATATTTAATAAAATTCCACTTCTTTAATTTCCAAACAATCGGGTTTCAACTGGTCGCTAACCCGATCCACAAATATTCTCTTAGTAAACATCTGTAGGAGCATCTTTTTCTCCAAAGCATCAAGTTGATTCCAGTTCGTTTTTATATCCAGAAGAATTTCAGTTAGATCCACAGTGCTCATTTTTTCTCCAGCTGGTTGGAGGGAACTCAGCTGCTTATTTACATCCTCTTCTTTAGTATTTTCCTCTTCCATTCGTATAGAAAAATCTTCGTCACTGATCATTTCATTTACCCAAGCATATTGCCATTTTTTCCTTCGCTTCTCTATTTCCTTTAGTTCTTTATTTAACAGATTTAATTTATCTTTGGATTCATCAATTTCATCCATTTTCGTAAGGTCGTTTATGATTTCTGGATTTATTTCAAATGTGTCCAGGTATTTAATAAATTGTGTTTCTAAATAACGTTCAGACATTTGCCTCTGATCACATTCCCCTAATCTACTATTAGCGCAATAATATGACCTATTCTTATATTCTGTAGAACCTCTTTTAGCATAGCCATATTTCCCTGTAAGTGCAGAGCCACAACGTGCACATCTTGCGGTACCGGAGAAAATATACTTACTCGTAGCAGCTCTCGGGTGAATAACTCTTCTACTTTTTATAATACCTTGAACATTGTTGAATACCTCTTTTGTTACGATTGGAGGATGAGTGTTTTCGACTTCGAAATAATTTTCTTTATTTACTCTATAGTTATATCTCATCGTTCCAATATAGGTAGGGTTAGTCAGGATGTATCTTACTTTAAAATCGTTCCATGGTGTATTTGTTTTCGTTCGAATTTGCAACCGATTTAACTCAACAGCAATACTATTTGTCCCTTTACCCTCAATGTAATAATTAAAGATCCTTTGCACAGTTAAAGCTTCTTCCTCATTTATTTTAAGCGACTTGTTTTCCTTATCTAAGTCGTATCCATAAGGTGCCTGGTTAATCACCCAGTTCCCCTCACGAGCCTTTTGTTCCATACCCATGCGTATTCTTTCTCCGGTATTTTCTCGTTCCCATTGAGCTAATGCAGCTACTATAGTTATGAACATTCTACCCATTGCAGTGGTCGTATCGTATACTTCAGTGGCTGATTTGAATTTGCAATCATATTTATCGAAGGTCTCCAAAATGTTATATAGATCTCGAACCGATCTCGTCAATCGGTCCAGGCGGTAAACCAAGACACAATCAATTAAATTTTGCTCAATATGCTTCATCATTCGTTCCAGATTTGGTCTGTTGGTATCTTTAGCGCTGTATCCATCATCTATATAGATTTCGAAAATATCCCATCCTTGGGACACACAGTATGCTTTCAGACGGTCTGTTTGGGCACGTATAGAATATCCCTCGGCTGCTTGTTCGGTAGTACTGACACGGACATATACTGCTGCTTTCATTCAATCACTTCCTTTAAAACTAAATTACTCATAAATTATGAACAAAAAAAGAGCGATCTTGGTAAATCAGTAAATGCTTCTTTGAATGTGATTCCTTCTAATAATTTGTTCTAATCGTTCTTCACATAGTTCTGGAGATACCAGGAACATATCAGACATTTGTTTAATCACATCTCGATCATTGATAGGAATATATTTAATCATGTGATAGGGGATAGCTGCATACTGAGTAAAATGTTGTGCATCCCATTCCTGGAGCTCTCTAAACGAAGCAGGCATAATGGTTTGAACGCCTGAATGTCTAAGGATATGGCATAACTCATGAAAGAAAATTTCTCTGTGTTTTTCAATAGGTTCTCTACTATCGATTACAATGTCTTGATATCTACCAAACACGTGAAAGCTACTTGGTATAGGTTTCTTCTTCACATAGATTCCAAGGAACCTAGATATTCGTTCCTCACTAATTAAATTTGGAGTTGTTATTCCGATTCTAGAATAGAACCGAGATACCCAATCCTCTAAACCGGTGGTCCTGTATGTCAATTGGTACATTTTACTCACCTCGGTAACATTATACAAACATACGTTCTTATTTTCAAATTAAAAACGATAATATTTTTATCTTATATAATTCTTTAATACTAGTAAAAAAGATTGACTTGGATATATTTTGAAATTATAGTAATTTTATATAAATTGTAAAGGAGTGTTAGATGAAGAGAAAAATAGTAGCTTTTCTAATACTTGGTTTAATGTTTATTTTAGTAATAATAATTAATTTAGATATGGAGATGAGAGAGAGAGAAAATACCCACAGTAAAGTTGATATTGATTACGATAAAAAACAGTATGTCCCATGGGGAGTAAACCTTATAGGAAATATTAGTGGTGCTAATAGTAAAGTTGTTAAGGTAGCCATATTAGACAGTGGGATAGAAAAAGCACATCCGGATTTAGAAGGAAAGGTTGTTAAGGAATTTAATGCAACTGATCCAGATAATCCCTCTAGAGATGTGCTTGGACACGGTACAGCTGTTGCTGGAATAATTACAGCTAATGATAATGATCGGGGAATCCTTGGTGTTACTCAAAATGTAGAAATTTACTCAGTAAAGGTCATTAAAGATGATGGGAAAATAGATAGGGAACATTTCTTAAATGGTTTGGCTTGGTCAATTTCACAAAATGTAGATGTAATTAACCTAAGTTTAGGTTTTCAAAAGGATTTCCCAGAATTACAAAAACTTGTGGAGACAGCAATAAATAAGGGGATAATCGTTGTTGCAGCAAGTGGAAATGCTCATGGCATGAATTCTCAATATCCAGCAAGGTATCATAAAGTTATTTCAGTAGGAGCCGTTGATAAAAATTTGAAGCCAACAAATTTTACGGCAACCGGTAAAGTGGACTTTGTTGCCCCTGGAGTAGACATATTATCAACAAATAGGAATGGTTATTCCCATTTTGACGGAACTTCTTTCTCTGTAGGCTACATTACTGGGATAGTAGCCGAAATACTGTCGAGAGAGAGCATAAATAAAAATGAGAAAATAGTTTCAGATGTAAAAGAGCAATTAGAAAAAATGTCTAGTAAGTCTGAAATAAATAAAAGTGTTGGACACGGTGTACCTAAATTTAAATAAAGAGGTTGATATTTGTGAAAAAACAGTTCTTTAATAACTTTATTGTTTTACTTGTAATTACATTGATTTTTAGTTCATTACCGTTAAATACTGTATTCGCTGAAGGGAATACAACAAATAATAGTCTTCAAGAGACTGTATTATCGAATACACTAGAAAAAGAGCTTGAAGAAGAAAATATCTCATTGGAGAATTTGGAGCTAACTACTGAGGAACTAATAGTAGAAACATCTCTGGAGACTGCAAATGATGAAAGTGCCGATGCCACTATCGTAGTTGAAGCTGGTTCTGATATTATTAAGGTGAACACTGAAGAAGTCGATGAGGATGGAAAAGTTACACAAAAAGAATACGAAGTAAAAATAGAACAAAGCTCAGAAGATGAAATTGAGGCTAATTTCGAAGATGTAGATACCGGTGAAGAATACAACTTTGATTCAGAAGAAGGTTCTGCATCTCTAGTTTTCTTAATACCATTAGGGTTGGTCATGACGCCTGCTGTTTTAACTGCTCTATTTCACACCGGAGCCATGATTATTGTGGGTGGAGCTGCATATGTAATTGCTACTCAAGCAAATAAAAGTAAAAGCTATTATCATTTTGCTGCTACTGTAAAAAGCGGGGGAGTTTATATTGGTAAAGGTCTAAGTAAAGCTTCTGCAGTAGCAAGAATAAAATCAGGTAGAGATACGTGGTCAACATCTAGTAATCAAGCAAAAGGTGTTGCGGCATCTGCAAACCCTAGTGGTAAACCAATTAATGAAGTTGATACTAGATACGGAAAACCTAGAAAAGGATATTACTATCACTGGCATCCATACAAAAGAACACCAAAGGCACATGCATTTTATGGCGGCCCAGTTAAATAAAGGAGATATTAATGTTGGATTATAAGAATCTACTAAACAAATATTTAAAAAGGCAATCTGCTTTAATCTTCACTAAAGAGGAAGTTGAACAAAGGATTGTCAGAAAATTCAAGGGCGAAGAATTTTCAAAAACTGAAGTTTTAGATTTAGTAAATGATGATCAATTAGTATATTCTAAGGTATACAAGTGTCTTGTCATCGATGACCCACAAATATTAAATAAGTATTTTTCACCGAATGAAAAAAGCTACCATAATGAACAAATCGAGGATAATCAAGAAAATCCATTAGATTTCTCAAAGGTTAAAGAAAAGGAACATAATTATAATCATCTTCTCCTGGATGAGCAAGAAGGGAGAAGAGTTGATATTTTTCTTGAAAGCACCAATGGGAAATATGTTACAAACTTCATTGTAAGAGATAGATGTGAACAAATTAGTAGATATATTAATGCTCTAGTTTTAGGTGCGGTGATTCAAGAAGGTAGCGACGGAATCCAAGCAGATATTGAGGATGAGTATTTTCAGTTTTACTTGGAAAATCTCGATATGTTCGGTTTTTTAAATTAAGAAAAAAACTTTTTAAAATCCTGTTATGGATTATATGTTCCAGATGTGAAAGATTGTCGAATAATTATAGCTTAGGCTCCTTTTTAAAGGAGTCTTTTATTTTTCTGTGATTTATTATCCTGAAATTTTACAGGTCGATGGTAATTTTTATGATATATTTTAAGAGGGGATAAAGGAGGAGTAGAATTGCTCTTAGAGGTAGTCGAATATATTCTAACAATGAAACGTAGAAAAAACTTTGAAATTTTAGATAAAAAGACAGCGATATTCTTCTTGATTTCTACAATCCTTTCAATAATAAACTTCCTCTTAACAATTTTCATAGATAGTAGTTTCATTTTAATACCGTTGATAGTGAGTATTATCTTATTTTTAATTAGCCTAAAAAGGTTAGATAAGAAAATTATAAAAGCAAGAAGATTGGAAAGTAAGACTGAGAACAAGCAACTTAGAAATTGGATTGAGCAAAATTATTATTATAATCACTCGTCACAATTTAAAGAACTATCAATTTTATTAGAAAAAATCTCACAAAACTACAAATGGAAATTTAATATGAACTCTCTACTTGTTATGTTCATTCCTATTTGGAGTGGTATTTCTATTACTATGATAAAAGAGGATCCAAGCTCTTTAAAAACTATATTTATTTTAGCCGCCCTAATTACTTTAATAGTTCTGTTTGTTGGATTCTGGACAAAGACTGTTCTAGAAGAAATATTTGATACCAAACATAACAAAATTGCACAAGCTGCTAGATTTATGGCCGAAACATCAATAGAGCTCTCTGTGAAGGAAAATAAAAAGGTTAGGAGTAGATTGAATGGGAGAAGAATTCAGAGAAATAAACGGATATAAAGGATTATATGATATTTCCGAAAGTGGAAAAGTATTTTCACATCAATCAAAAAGAACACTGAAGAGGTGTGGAGATGAATATGGGTTCCATATTGTCAAATTATATAAAAATGGCCAGTCATCTAATCACAATGTATTTGAATTATGGAAAGCAGCTTTTCCAGATGTAGATCAAACTGGATTTAAGGGAACTAAAAAAATTAAATATTCTCAGGGGAGGCAATTACATTGAAAACATTTAATGAAATCTATTATAGACTTCCTAATTTGCTCCAAAAGCTTAAAAGTACAGAACCTTACCAAACCAAAGATCTTACTGAGGGTACAATAAAGCGGGTCAGGAAAGTACCCCGATAGAAGGTGTTTATCTAATAACGGATCACAATAAGAAAAAAGATTTGTATGTTGGTCGGTCAAGAAACCTGGCAGTTCGAATTGGTACTGATTTGCGTGCAAGTTCAAAAGATCAGGCAACATTATCTCATAAGTTAACAACTCTTAAAGAACAATTTCCTAATATCAACACAATACGTGAAGCAAGAGAGTATATGTACGATAATTACTCTGTACAGATGATTAAAGTACCGGATATTCATGAACGGATCATCTTTCAAATATATGCTTCTATGGAGTTAGGGACAATAAGAGAATTCAATAATTTTCGTGAAACATGATTAAAAATGTAGATTTAATAGGAGAGTCCTAAAATGAAAAAGAAGTTCAACTATTTATTGATACTGTTAACATCCGTCTTTATAGTGGGTTGTACAAGCGTTGAAGATACACCTACTTCAGATGGGAAAACTGATAATAAAGAAGTAACTGCAACGAATTCAAATGGAAATGACCAGAAAGAATCAACCAAAATCCCTGACAAAGAATCAGTAGAAGAGGAACCTGTAGCAGAAGAAACATCAACTGAAACAAATGATGACCTGTTTTCAGGATACAACCTTATCGAAGTTGATGGTGGTGATCTGTATGGATATCGTGAGCCTAATGTCGTCGTTGACATCGGTTTTGGAGATCGCGAATATTGGGCATTTACTAATGAATACGGGCAGTTAGTACGTGTCATTGCTGACGAAATCATTATTCAAGATGACAGTAACGAGCCTGTCTTATCGTCTGGAAGATACTACTCAGATGAAGCAAAGGTTCCTGGAGTCGAAAGTGACGTTTTAGATGAAGGCCATATCATTGCTGATTCTCTTGGAGGGGTATCAAACGCTTATAATATTACACCACAAGAAAGTACACTCAATCGCCATGGTGATCAAGCCTATATGGAGGATGCGATCCGAAAGGCAGGCGGAGTCACAAATTTTGAAGCAATAATCACCTATCCAGATACGGAAACTCAAATTCCTTCAAGCTATAAGTATACCTATATTTTAAACGATGATGAGGTCGTTGATACCTTTGACAATGTGAACCCTGATGATGTAAATGAATCACTGGGATTAACAGAGAGTGAGCCTACAGATTCAGCTCCAGCAGATTCAACCACAACCGGTGATATTTCAAGCGTTGATACAAACGATAATGGTCAGGTAACGATTAAAGAAGCAGAAGATGCAGGTTTTAGTATGCCAATAATGAGTGATCATTGGTTATACCCGTATATGCGTGATAATGATCACGACGGTATGGTAGGCGAGTAAGCAATAAGGCTTTAAATAAATAGTATTTTTCTTAGAGGGGAAGTTTAGCTGATGGATGAGGATAAACTTACAGTAATATTAGGGGATAAATATACTGAAAATCCTATAGTTAATTTCTTATTGTATATACAAAAGGGTATAGGTAACTCACCAACACCCAAAAAACTTTATAATAAAAAATTTGAAGAACTGACTTATAAAGAACGAAACAAATATCTCAAAGCTAATGATGAATGGAGAAAAAAGTATGATCTAGATGTAATGCACTTAAACGGAGATTTATGTGCAGATACTATTTTTTCTATTTGGATGCCACTGAAAATGTGTTTGCAAAATTCAGATGCATATCCTTATTCAGAGCATGGTGAGTATCAGAAACCGTATAAAAGCAACCCGTATATATCTAACATTATTAAAAATATTGATACTTACTTACCCTACGATAAATGGGAAGAACTATATAGATTCGTTAGAATTGCTTTAACTAAGTCAAATGTCATGAAATTACCAGAGAGAATAATGCAAGAAAGAGGAAGACTTTATTACGACCAAATGCCCAAAACACTTTATGAATGTTTTAAAGAGGGAAGATTTAGTCAGTGTTTTAAGGATATTCAAGTGGAAGAGTGGGTAAAAAAACAAAATTTAACCATGTTATTTGAGGGTGTTATTTCAAGAGGAAATATTAAACCATTGATATCAAGGATGAAAGCTTCTGAATATGAATGGATAAAAAATAGAGAAGAAATAAAAGAAATGCTCATAAATTACTGTATGATTTTAGAAATGCGATCGGAATAACTAAAAGATAGAGACTGAATTTGGTTTTATGGTATTAAAAAAGCTCAGGGAATATACTTTTTAATGGGGTGATAACTTGAAGTGGGAAAGGTATGAGAAGGATCCATTATATAGCCAAGTACTTACTTATTGGTACGATGAATGGAATTCGATTTCTGAAGAAGTTAAAAACGGTATGATTGGTATCAATATTGTGAATATTAGAGTAGTTCTATCAGACCTTATTAATGAGTATGAATTAAATCAATTTGAAAGTGATAATAATAGAAAAGTATATATAAAATTAATTGAAACTCTTATTTCAAAAAAACACATAAATTTTTTTCGAGAAGAATTACTTATTTTGAAAGAAAAGCTAGAGAAAAAAGATAAGAATGCAGTCTATGTTATTTCTAAAGAACTAACTAGTCTGATTTCTAAACAAAAATTTGCACATGTTCTATTTGATGAATTGTTAATGGTTTTAAAAAAGAGGTTATTCCAAAAAGAAGAACGATTAAAAGTAAAAGAATTGACAAGGGAAATAATAGTAGATTTGGTAACGTCAGGGTTGGATGCTGAAGATACAAAAAAAATTCTTGTTGAAGCTTTTTCATCGTATTCTAAACACGATGAAAAAATATATATAAGTTATAAAGGAGTCCCAGGTGAATGTGTTTCAGATGAAGATAAAATAGTATTTATTGACGGTTTGAGTATTCAAGATAGATTAGATTTCTTCAGGGAGAAACTACTTTCTGACGAAATTGAATATATCTTTATCTATCCTATTTGGGGTATGATTACTTTGCCTAAAATAAGTAATGATACTACAATATTTGAGTGTCAGTTGTATCGTCCTGACGTAGTGAAAATGCTTGGAGAGGACACTCATCTTGATGAAACATTTGATACAAGTCATGTTGAAGATCGAAAAAAAGAAGTGGCTCCTAAAGAAAGACATGAGTATAGAAGTAGATGTAATGCAAGGATTATTGTGAAAGCAAATTCATTGAACTCTGCAAAAAAAGTAGCTGAAATGAAATTTTCGAACTTATTGAACTTATTAAATTTCTATTATGCTCATGAATATCATGAGTTTTATTGGGATGGTCAATATATAGGTAAAAAAGTCAAAGAAGAGTATGGCTCTTTTGGTACTTTGTTTCGTTCTAGAGATAATAAACAAGTGCGAAGAAATTTAAGTAGGAGTAATCCCAAAGTTTTAAGCGTAAAAAAGTATGAGGATGTTAAAAAAGTTTCACGAATTATAGAAGAATTAGAAAAGAGAGAAATGTTTTATGAGGCAAATACTATTCTAAGTGTCATTGACCTAATGTCACAGTCACAATGGCAAAATGACGAAAATAAGCTTCTGAATTATTGGATTGCTGTTGAGAGTTTAGCGAACATATCAAAAAAAGACGGAGAGTCAAAGTTTAACTTTGTTAAAGAAACCATTTCGAATATGTATTTTCTTTGGGAACAATTTAGACCTCTTCAAAATCTATTTAGAATCACTGATTTCTATAGTCAGAGCGCCTTTGAAAGGGATGACAAGGTAAATATACCGGAAGAATTTTTACAAAGTGTAGGAATTTACGAATCTCGTTCTGAAGACTCTATAGTCTCACTTGTGAATTTTTATAATAGAATTAAAGAATTAAAAGAATATACTACAAAAGCAAGTTTTCTGGATGAAATTGATAATACAATCATTTTTTATAATGATAATAAAGAAGCTTTAAAACAACTTAAGGAAAAAAGAGATGAAGTGAAATTAACAGTTGATTATATCTATAAGTGTAGAAATCAAATAGTTCATAATGGTTATGTTGATAAAAACCTTGTTCCTTATCTAGTTAACTTTTCAGAAGCATATGCTAATTCATTAATCAATAGAATTTTGGCCGTATACTCAGAAGGGCAATTTAATTTGCAAAATTATTTTGTAAAAGAATTTTATGAGGGGAATTTATTGGAACGAAAGCTTTCAAACACCACCCACTATAAATTTGATTTTCAGTAAAGCTCTGGACCAAGACATCGTCAATGCCTTCTTTAGGAAGAACGAATGTGAAATTAGTAATTAATTTATTGATATTTACTTTCATGAAAAAGCTCAGAGAAATGCTTCTTTGAGCTTTTTGAAATTTTTTACTTTTCATTTCTTTGCTTAGCCTGGAACACCACATATTCAAAATGCTTCTTAATCTCCTCAATATCCTCATGGGAAAGATCCTTCCACTTTTCAATATCAAAGAAACCAAATTGTTCTATGCCGTATTCTTTAACGAGCTTGTTTACTTCTTCAAGGCTATCTTCTTTCGTTTTAACCTTCTCTTCGCGACCCAGTAAATGATCTATAGTAACCTCAAAGTAGTCAGCTATCTTATTTAATGTATCAAAATCAGGTTCACGATTACCTTGCTCATACATTGCATATGTAGTGCGTGCAATTCCTAATATATTTGCAATGTCTTCTTGGCGCAGCTTTTTTGCTTTACGAAGTTCTATTAATTTGTTTTTTAACATAGGAACTCCTCCAACTAATTTATTCGTCCAAATTACGTCTTATATCGTTAATTATAGCGTCACATTTCGTGACAAAAAATATTTTACACAATAAGTGTAATTAAGTGTTGACGATACACGTAATGTGACATATACTTTAATTACACAAAACGTGACATAAAGGAGGTGGTCTTATTACTAGGCAATGGTTAATACAAGAAAGAAAGAAAAAATCAATGACTCAACAAAACGTTGCAGATAGAGCCAAGATAGCTAGATCAACTTATGCAATGATTGAAAGCGGAGAAAGAAACGCAACGGTTCCAAATGCTAAAAAAATCTCTAAAGTACTTAGTTTTGATTGGACAATTTTTTTTGAAGATGAATGTCACGATTCGTGTAATAAATTTAAGGAGGTAATCTAAATGAACCAACCATCAGACGATACAATCAAAAAAATCCTACGCTACTTTTTAAAAACATCCGTCCCAAGAATCATCCAAGAACGCAAACAAAAATCTGAAAAAGCAAGTTAACTTCATTTTATGAACTAAGCCTGAACATTGAAATCCATATATAGGTAAAGGAAGGAGCAACCCTTATGAAAGTCATGGAAGGGGAGGAGCTTGCTAGTGCGAGAAGGCGCAAAGGTATAACACAACAACAACTTTCACTTAAGCTTCCAATTTCAAGAGAAAGCATTGCAAAGTATGAAACGGGGAGGCAGCGCTTCCCTAAAGATTTAAGAGCTCTAACAGCCGAAGCTATCGACGATGAAGAATATTACTTCGTGCGGTGGAATGAATCAGCCGGGGATGTATCAATCCCATATCTAAACGGAGAATTCATTGAACATCATCCAACAGCCATGATGCTCCTGGTCAAAAAAGAATCACTAGAAGCTCTGGATCATCTTGAAAAAGCATGTTGGTATAAACCGATTAGATCTCAAAGTGATACGGAGCGAGAGGATATGAGAAAGGTTGCATTTGAAGTATTGGATGCTGCAGCTAGTATGATCAACCTTGTCGCTCTGATATCCAAAGAATATCAATTCTCTATGATACAGATTTTTAAACAATGGAGACTAACACTAAAGGCACGGAGGTTACAAAAATGACTACCCAAACGTTCAAGAATGAAGATTTACGCCAGGCAGCTCAACATCAAAGAGGTTCTTGGAATTCAATTCAGGCAATTGAGGAAAATATCCAACAAGGGAAATATAAAGATGCAATGCTATCTGCGGTTGATCTACTAAACTCCATTAAAGAGCTTGATAGATTGGCGGAGAAAAAGGTAAAGCAGGATGAATTGCATCATATCACTCAAACATTTGTAAATGTCATGATGAACCGAAGCTAGGAAGGGGTGAAGGGTTTGAAAGTCAAAGCAGGTGAATGGTTAAAGCTTTCTTCATTTGAAAAAACAGCTTTACTTAGAAACAAAACAAAAAAAGCAGCAAGCTAAGGCTGGTACCAAAGCTTACTGCGTCTCACTATTTTATGCGCAATTAGGATTATATAACTTGATTCAATGTGAATGCAAATCTGAAGCACTACAAATTTAAGGAGGTGAAGCAAATGCTTGAACATCCAGATATTACGAGAGTAGAGAAACATGGATATGCGAATATGGTTTCACAGCCAGAACACAACGGAATTGATTTTTTCGGGAATGAGATCTTGGTTGGAGATTCAATCGTAATTGATCCTGAAAATGGCGAAGTCATCTTGGAAGAAAATTTAGAGGATTACTTGATTGAGAAATGTAAGTTTCATTTCTCAATAGCAGAGTAAAGACCTGTGCTGGCACACAGGTCTAGTTGGAAAGAGGGGTTGAATCCTCTTAAATGGAATTAAATTTATTTTACTGCACATTGAAAACGAAATCAAATGGAGGGGAAAAAATGGCATCTGTATTAGCTACTACAACAGATATAGAACGTAAAGAATGGCTGGAATTGAGAAGAAAAGGAATTGGGGGATCGGATGCCTCAATCATCCTTGGACTTAACAAGTATAAAACACCCTTTGAATTATGGCTTGAGAAGACTGGCCAGGTAATTGTAGAAGAATCCTCGAGCGAAGCTGCCTATTTCGGGAATCTATTCGAGGATATGGTCGCAAAAGAATTTGAGGTTCGAATGGGAAAGAAAGTACGGAAACGAAATGCCATTCTGCAACATCCGGATCATTACTTTATTATCGCCAATATCGACCGTAAGGTGGTCGGAGAAGATGCTCTCCTGGAGTGTAAAACAGCCAACCAGTTTCTATTGAAGGAATGGGAGAGTGAAGAGATACCGGAGTCCTACTTGGTACAGGTACAACACTATTTAGGAGTACTGGGCTATCCAAAAGCGTACATCGCGGTACTTATCGGCGGAAACAAATTTATCTGCAAGGAAGTCGAACGTGACGAGGAACTGATCAACATCATCTTCGAAGCGGAAAAACACTTCTGGCAGTACCATGTGATCGAAGGAAACCCACCTGCATTAGATGGATCGAGTGCTGCTGAAAAGTATTTGAAAGATAAATACTCATCTGCAGAAAAAGGAAAGACGGTAGAACTGAAGGGAAGTCACAAAGATCGAATCCTTCAATATTTCGATCTAAAGAAAACAATTAGTGAACTTGAAAAGCAAAAGAAAAATATCCAACATGATCTGCAGCACGAACTCAAAGAGGCTGAATTAGGGTTCTGCTCCAATTTCGAAGTAGCCTGGAAGTCGATAGAATCAAATAGAGTAGATTCAAAGCTATTAAAAGAGAAATTTCCGAATATATATAAAGAAGTAACCAAAAAGAGTGCTTATAGACGATTTGATATCAAGGAGGCTAAATAATGGCCACCAACCAATCTCTTAAAACACAACTAGCGAACAAGAATGGACAAGCGCCTTCTACACAAGGCTCCACAATGAAAGGGTTACTAGCTAGCCCTAGTGTGATTAAACGCTTTGAAGAGGTATTGGGTAAAAGAGCAACACAGTTTACCGCCTCTATCCTTAGCCTTTATAACAATGAAAAGATGTTACAAAAAGCTGAGCCAATGTCAGTTATCTCTTCAGCGATGATTGCAGCCACTTTAGATCTTCCAGTAGATAAGAATTTAGGATATGCCTGGATCGTTCCGTATGGGGGCAAAGCGCAGTTTCAACTTGGTTATAAAGGTTATATACAATTAGCTCTTAGAACCGGACAGTATCGGTATATAAACGTCACACCGATTCATGAAGGGGAGTTGATTAAATGGAATCCCCTAACAGAGGAAATCGACATCGATTTTGAGCAAAGAGAATCAGAAGCCGTCATTGGATATGCAGCTTATTTTGAACTCCTTAATGGATTTAGAAAAACCGTCTACTGGACCCGTGAACAAGTCGAGAAGCATCGAAAGAAATTCAGTAAATCAGATTTTGGTTGGAAGAATGACTGGGATGCCATGGCCATGAAAACGGTGCTGAAGAATCTCTTATCTAAGTGGGGCATCCTCTCAGTCGAAATGCAAAAGGCTGTTATTGAAGATAACGAAGATCGTGAACTAAAAGATGTTACTCCTGAAGAGGATGATAACACGATTGAATATGAGGTACAGGAAGAGCAAACGAAAGAACCCGTAAAAGAATCTAAAGAGAAAAATGGCAAGAAAGATTCAGCACAAGACACGATGGACATGAATTTTGATTAACCAAGAAGTTCCTTACAAAGTCCTTCTTCCAAAATGGATTTGGGAGAAGGCACAAAGTAAGGAAGAGTTGAAACGACTTGTATTGGACTATATGAAGCGATATCCCCACTATCACGTAAAAGGTATTCAAGAGGGGAAAGCGATATGTGAAAGGAAGGAATAGGAATTATGAAAGCAACTGGAATCGTGAGAAAGATTGATGAATTAGGTAGAGTGGTTATTCCAAAGGAGATTAGGAGAACACAGGGGTTGAATAGTGGAACACCATTAGAAATGTTTTTAGATTATGGGGGTATTGTCTTCAGACCTTATCAATCTGATGTAACCAAGAACAATACGCTTACATGGCTTGAGAATGCATTGTCAGACGCAACGAACCAAGAAGATAGGGAATCTATTTCAGCAGCAATTTCATACGTAAGACAAGCATAGAGGTGATTGTTTGAATTATTTAAAGGAACTCAAAGCTTTTAAGGATTGGTTGCTACTGAACGATCTTAATACCAGCGCAATTGCGTTATGGCACACATTGATGGCTATAAACAATATGGCTGGCTGGAAAGAACGATTCAATGCTCCCAACTCCACAGTAGAGAAATTGACTGGCCTTTCAAAGCAAGGGCTGGTCAATGCTCGAATAAAGCTTATCGAAAATGAACTGATTGAGTACGAAAAAGGTAAGAAAGGGAAGGCTCCCATCTATAAGGTAAAGTCATTGGTCAACTCAGTTGACCAATCGCTATACCAATCCGATACCCAATCCGTATACCAATATGGATACCAATCCGATGACCAACAGTTGACCATACCTAAACTTAAACAAAACAAAACGAAACTAAAAGAAGATGTAGTAGATGATGCACCTGCATCGCTCAATCCGTTTCAGTTTTACGAGCAAGAGGGATTCGGGATCCTGGGAGGTTATATACCCCAAAAGATTGTGTCTTGGTGTGATGATCTCTGTGAGGAGTTAGTACTTGAAGCTATGAAGATTGCTGTTGAACAAGGGACGAAGAAATGGGGCTACGTCGAGGCCATACTTAAAAACTGGGCTCAGAAGGGGATTAAAACCCTGGATCAGTCTCGAGCTGAACAACAGCAATTTAAAGAGCAGAGGACCAAGCGAACACCTTCGAGGAATGGTAAGGTCCGGCCAATTCGTACTGAGAGATTGCCAGATTGGTTTGATGAGAATAAGGCTTCCTCACAGAATCAACAAAGTGACTCTAGTGACTATGATTTTGAGAAAGAAAAGGCAAAGCTTGAAGCAGAGCTTTTAGCATTTAAAAGGGGGTAATGAAATGGGTGTATTATACGATTCAATTAAGATTAGTCAGGAAAAGAAGTCCCAGGGGATGATCAGTGAGCTCCTTACCTTAGGGGTTACTGAAACCAAGAGAGGGACAAGCATTTATGACCTGAATTATTATGATTTAAGGCAAGAATTAGCCATCGCTAAATTTAGAAATAGGAATGTTGAAAGTTCTGAGAATGGGTGGTTTTGAGTGATGAGGATGATTCAGTTTACGGTGTATGGAACTCCCGTAGCCCAGGGGAGGCCAAGGTTTAGTTCTCAAGGAGGACATACCCGGGCATATGATCCTAAGAAATCTAAGGATTTCAAAAAGTATGTAAAGTTGGTGGCTGCAGAACATCGTCCAAGGGAGCTACTGGATGGGCCAATTCAATTGTTTATCAGAGTGTACAAGCCCACCCTAAAGAACTTCAGCAAAAAGAAATTAGCCGCAGCTGAAGCTGGTGAGTTAAGACCTGTGACAAAGCCTGACGTAGACAACTACGTGAAAGGAGTCAAGGATGCTTGTAACCAGATAATCTGGAAGGACGATAGCCAGGTAGTTGAGTTATTAGCAAGCAAGTGGTATAGCGAGACACCTCGAATTGAGATCATGGTGGTGCCAATTGGAGAATAAAAAAAGGGAGAAGCGACTTTAATATCGTTTCTCCCTCAAATGAATTAGAAATTCTAAGATTTCTAAGTACTAATTAATTGATATAAGCATGCATTTGCTTTGAGTCAATCTTTTGTTGTAGTGCATCCTCAACCATTCTTATGAAATCTAGGGAAGTTCCAACTCTCTTTGAATCAACCAAAATATCTTGAAGCGCTTCTTCTGATAAAACAATTAATGAGTTCAAAAAAATCACCCTTCCTACGGCTGTCGAAATAACTACTTAGGATTATTTTACTGTCATTTACAGAATAATGGAATAGGAATGGATGATTTTATTTGTGATAAATGGACTATTTTACTTTTTGGATATCAGATTTATGTACAAGTTCTATATTGGAATATCCCTGACCTATTTCAATGTATTCACTATCGTAAATCCAATGAACCGTATATTCTTCATCCTGGTACAGGACTGTATCTCCTATATTGAATATCATTTTGATACCTCACAATTTTATTTGTGGGTATATAATACCACTACTCTGTGAGGGAGCTTAGATTAAAAATGGCAGAATATCTTGGCGAATCGGTATATATCACAGTTAAATAACAGGTTTTGAAGAAAATATTCTTTTAGGCATTTTTACACATTCAATGCATGATTAATCGTTACTGGGATGTATTTTTTCACTAAGGGTTGTAATTTCTTTAATTATTTTTTCTTTATATATAGGACAGTTGCATGACTTAAACTCTTTAAATAATGATCCTAGCATTTTTATACATGTAAGGATTTCGTATTCTTTCAATAGTTATCACCCTCAACCAGTGTAATTGGAAGAGGTATACATAGTAAATTTTTAACAATAGAACATTTATTTAGAATTGCATGAAAAAGCCAGGATTTCTCCCGGCCAGCCAACTTAATTATAACATAGGAGGGATTTTGGTGAGATTAACAGATGTAGAAATTAATCCTAGTACTTTAAAATTAGAAATTGATATAATGGATAAAGAAGGAAGTTTTGCAGTGGTGGTTTGTAATGGGAAGGCAAAATTAACCGCATTACCTATTCACGGTGAAACAAAGATAGTTACACATCAGGGCAAAGTGAAACGGGTTAAGTTTGATGAGGGGGAAGAGTTTTGAAAGATGCAAGGGTTAAAAACATTGGTATAGTACACTTGATTTATTTAGGGATTTTATCTCTATTAGTCATTGTTTTATTGGTTTCTTATATTTTTTCAGGATCTGAATATGCAGGTGAATTACTGAACTTCGGGGCTACACTTAGTTCGATTCTACTGGCAGTAATTGCAATAATTATCACTTTGATTGATGTTGCTGGACAAAGAAGCAATATATATGATGTTAAAAATAGTGTAGAAGAACTTAAAGGCGTTGCTCAGAATTTTAGCAACTTACAAGAAGAATATATAAAAAATAATGAGATAATAAGACAACAAATAAGCGACTTAATAAAAAAACAAAATGAGCTTAATACCTTAACATCAACTTTGAGTACTCTAATTGAAGACTCCCAGAATAATGAAGATAAAGATGAAGTAGTACAAGAACTGAACAAGGGACTAAAAGAAGTAAAAGAGATTTTAAATAAGCAATCAAACAATACTTATACCATTGGGACTGGTGGGAGTTTAATTACTGACAATTTAAAGTATGGTAGATATGATGCAAGCAATATAAGAGTTAGTGACACAATGTTTAATGTGGATAATGATGCGACATTAGTTAAGGGTTCTCTTTCTTCAAAAGTCAAAGACATTTATTCAGGAGTTAATATAAAATAAACCACTTTCTATGTGGGGTTTCTACCAGCAAACTGGAGGACACAAATCAATCACCGAGTTTCCGGTGTATGGATTTGTGTCCATTTTTATTTAGGAGGAGATTAATAATGAATAAACAACTTTTCGTGCTTCCTGAAATCGACAGAAAAAAAACAAAAGCTGCTGTGGAGTCAGCTTTTGAAAAGTATCGCTTTTACTTACTCATGGTCTCTGAAGAGAAGTTACCGAAAGTAACTGCTACTTATTCAATTGTTCCTCCTTCATATTCAAATGAATTTTATTCTTCAACGGAGCAAGCTGCAATTAATGGAATTGAATTAGAAATGTCTAGGGATAGGCATATTGAATGGGTTCTTAGGGGAGTTAACAGACTTAATAATATCGAGCGGGAAATCATTTATAAGCGATATCTAGAGGATGAAGAAGTATACGATTATGAGATATATAATGGGTTGGGAATGAGTGAGAGAAGGTACTATAGATTGAAGGCAAGAATATTTTACAAGCTAGCATTTATATTAAAAATAGAGAGAGATAAAGAAACCTCGATGTAAGGTTTCTTTTTTTTGTTGATTATTGCTATTATCAATGAGAAAATTAATTGGTAATTTTATACTTGAATTTGATATGTAAGATATATGGAGGGATTCTGTTGATAAATAGTTTGAAAATTAAGGGACTTTTTGGTTACAAAGACGTAGATATTGATTTTGATGAAAATATTACATTACTCATTGGTAGAAATGGTTCAGGGAAAACAACGATTTTAAATATACTTAATTCAATTATTTCAGGTGATTTCGATTTTTTAATTCATTATAAATTTGATTTTTTTAAATTAGAATATATAAAAAAGGGCAAAGAAAAATTTATAGAAATTGATTTTGTCGATTTTGAAAGGATTCAAATTAACTGGTCAGGAAAAGTCCTAGAATATGATTTAGAAGATGTTCGTCTATATGCCACCCATAATCAAAGAAATTATTTATCCTCAATAAGTCGAATAAATGAATATGTGGAAGAAAGGTCACCAATCCAAGAGTTATTCACAATGATTTCAAAAGATTTTAACAAAGTCTATCTACCACTTAGTCGTAACATAGGTGGAAAAGAGTCGAAAAAAAAATCTATCTTTGATTCAGTCACATTAAATGAGAATAACATAACAAACTTAGATGAATCTTTAGGTATGGTTGATGATATTGTTAAGCAAAAGCAACTTGATATTATGTTGCAATTTAATCAAATGAATAAGCAAATGCAAAAAGAAATGTTTCAGGCATCTTTTACTTTTGATAATTCCCCTAATATTTTCTTTTCAGATCTAGAAGATCTTAGCAGTACTTTGAAATCAAAGAACGAGTTAATAGAAGCATTTAAAGAAATGGAAATGTTGAATTTAGAATTTGAAGAACAAATTGATAACTTTTATGAAAAGTTAAGCAGTGTTTATCATCAGTATAAAGATTGGCATAATTCTAAAGCGGACTTAAGCCAAGGTGAAAATTCTGATGCAGTTTTTTCATTTATTAAAAATTCATCTCAAATTAATAGAATAATAAAGTGGAAAGAAATAGTTATAAGACGTAATAAAAGAAAAGATGCAATTAACAAGCCTATTGAAACTTTTTTTTATACACTGAATAGTTATTTAAAGGATAGTGGAAAAACTATTGAATTTAATAATAAAGACAAAAAGCTTCATTTTTATACAGAAACTTCAAAAGGGATAACAACTAATCATTTATCATCTGGCGAAAAACATATTTTAATATTTTTTGCATATTTAATTTTAGGCATGAAAGAGAAGGAAAGAGGAATTTTTATTGTCGATGAACCAGAATTATCTTTACATCTAAAGTGGCAAGAAAAATTCAGCAGTGACTTACTAAAAGTGGCACCTAAACTCCAAATAATTTTTGCTACCCATTCTCCAGAAATAGTTGGAAAACACAGAAATAATATTAGGATTATAGGGGGCGACCATGCGTAATGGATAATAACTATGAAAGCCTCCAGAGGTCTACAGAAAGTATTTTTAATAAATCAATCTTATTAAGCGTTTATGAGGATTTAATAATATTTGTAGAAGATACTGATCTTGGAAATGTTTTTGAATTATTATTTAATCGAATACTAGATAGCAATATTAAATTTGAAAACATTAAACTTGCTGGTGGTAAACGTCAAGTGAAGGACATGTATGAATTATATATAGAAGACCCTGTCGTTCCTAGCTTCTTTTTGGTTGATTTAGATTATGACGATTTATTAGAAAAAGAAAAAACTGAAGCTGAAAATTTTTTATACTTAGAAAGGTATTCTATAGAAAATTACTTGCTATCAGAAGGTATAGGTATAGAGCTGCTGAATGCTAGATTAAAAATTGGTAAGCAAAACTGTGCAAGCAGAATTGAATATCTTTCATGGTTAAGTAATATTCAACAACAGTTAAAATTTTTAAATAGTATATTTATAAGCATTCAGAAGCTTGGGCTTGACATAACGAACACAAGCAGAAATGCTGAAGTCTTTCTAATGGATAATTCAGCAGTAGTAGATCATGATAAAATTAATTCCTATTATGAAAAAGTACAAAAAATTGCTCATGAAGAGGGGAAGTATCAAGATCTTAATGATTTAATAGATAAATACTTGAATGAACAAGATCGCTTGTACAGAGATACATGGCATATAATTCCTGGGAAAATACTTTTTAAAGCCTATTATAAATATATACAGGAGTTGTTGCCAAAGAAAAAGAAACAACTATATTATGATGATGACTTTTATTATACAGCTGCAAATCATTGTGAAATAGGACCATTAGAGTTTATTCGACAAAAGATAAATAAATACCTTGAAAATTTTCATGAACAAGTTTCTTAGCTAAGGCAGAAACTTGGCAGTAATATGGCAAAGCATTTCTTTTTAGAGGTGCTAACATGGTACTAACGAATTATGGAACCAATTGCGACAGCAAAGAGTGTATTGAAAAGTATGACTTCTGTAAATGTACAGTAACAGAAAAATAGCAATATTACTTAAAGCATCCTTAAGGGTGCTTTTTCTTATGTTTCAAAACAAACATAAATAACTGGAGGTGGAAGGTGATATGCAATGAAACTAACAGAGAAACAGAGAAGATTTGCAGATGAGTATGTCCGAACAGGGAACATCTCAGCATCATATAAAATTGCATATCCGAGTGTGAAAAAAGATTCTGCTGCCAGAGCATCTGGAAGTAGGCTGCTAACAAAGGCTAACGTGAGATCTTATATTGATGAGCGTCTTGAAGAATTGAAAAAGAAATCAATTGCTGAACAAGATGAGATACTTCAATTTCTCACTGGAGTAATGAGGGGAGAACATACGGAACAAATCCCGATAGGCATTGGTGAAGGTGTTCAACAGCTAGAAGACAAGGACCCTTTTTTGAAAGATCGAGTTAAAGCAGCAGAGCTTTTAGGGAAACGATATGTCATGTGGACCGATAAGCAGCAGGTCGAAACCATTACTCCTGTCTTTGTAGAGGATGTGCCTGATGAAGACTAAGCAACATAAAATCTCCATCAAAAAGAAGATAGGTGGAGGTTACAACCGGTTTTGGAACAATAAGCAGTTCTACCGGGTAGTAAAAGGTTCGCGTGGTAGTAAGAAATCAAAGAACACTGCAATAAATTTCATTCATAGAATCATGAAATACTCCTGGGCGAATCTCTTAGTTGTCAGGCGATATTCCAACACCAACAAACAATCTACTTATACTGATTTAAAATGGGCAGCCACGCAATTAGGGGTTGCCCATTTATTTAAGTTCAATGAATCGATGCCGGAGATAACGTACATGCCTACTGGCCAGAAGATTTTGTTCAGAGGTCTTGATGATGAATTGAAGATTACATCGATAACCGTTGATGTTGGGATATTGAGCTGGGCATGGTTTGAGGAAGCTTATCAAATTGAAACTGAAGCTAAATTTCGAACTGTGGTTGAATCAATCCGGGGAAAATATGATGATCCGAACTTCTTTAAACAGATAACAGTTACTTTTAATCCCTGGTCTGAACGACACTGGCTTAAGAAGGTATTCTTTGATGAAGAGACCCGGGAGAAAGATACGTTTGCCATTACGACGACATTCCGGGTTAATGAATGGCTAGATGAAGTAGACCGAGCTAGGTATGAGGACTTATATAGAACTAATCCTCGCCGTGCCAGAATTGTTTGTGATGGAGATTGGGGAGTGGCAGAAGGTCTAGTCTTCGATAACTTCCATGTGCTTGATTTCGATATTCAACAAAAAATCAAAGAGATTCAAGAAACGGCTCACGGAATGGACTTTGGTTTTACCAATGATCCAACGACTTTGCCAAGCTCTGTTGTGGATCTTAAGAAGAAAGAGCTTTGGATCTACGATGAACATTATGAGAAAGCGATGTTAACCGAAGAAATATACAAGATGATTGTGAGTAAAGGACTTCTTAAATCAGTCATCACAGCTGACTCTGCTGAGAGGCGTTTGATTCAAGAATTAATCAATAAAGGTGTTCGAAGGATGAGAGCTTCAGTTAAAGGGAAAGGCAGCGTGAATCAGGGGATACTATTCATTCAAGGATTCAAGGTGTACATCCACCCTACATGTGAACATTCAATTGAAGAGTTTAATACTTATACCTTTGATCAAGATAAGGACGGTAAGTGGCTAAATACACCCGTTGATACAAATAACCATATTATTGATGCTCTTAGATATAGCCTGGAACAATACCATTTGGGAGTGGCCAAGAAAGACGATACTTATAATGCCTTAAAAGGGTTAGGTTTATAGGAGGTGGAACATGAATCACGTTAACGATTTTGAGCTTGGAATAGGTACGAGTGGGAATGCCGGGAAGAAGAGGCGGTTTAGTAAAGAATCAAACATTCAGTATACGTTTGATTCTGCAGAAGAGCTGGTGCAAGACACAAATGAACTGTCTGCAATATTAAAACATCATATTGAACACCAACGTCCAAGGCTCACTGTCTTGGACGATTATTATCTTGGGGAGAATACTACAATCTCAGCAGCCAATAGGCGGAAAGAAGATGACAAGGCCGATCACCGGGCTAAGCACAATTATGCGAAGTACGTATCTAACTTCATGCAAGGCTTCTTTGTAGGAGTTCCTGTATCAGTCCGTCATAAGGATAAGTCCACTCAGGAAAAAATAAATGAAATCAACGAAACAATAGAAGATGCTGCACTTAATGCAGATATTATTCTTGATTTATCGATATATGGTCGAGCATACGAACTAATACATCGGAATCAGCTGGATCAAACCAAAGTATATTTGTCTTCACCGTTAGAAACCTTCTTAATCTATGACACTACGATTGAGAAGAACGTTATTGCTGGGGTCAGGTACTTCTTTGTTGGTTATGGTGGCCAACGGAAAATTAAAGTCATCTTCTATACAGACAAGAAGATCCACACGTATTTCACATCGAACATGGGTGACTACAACCTGACGCTTGATAGTGAAGTTAATCATCCATTCGCGGAAGTCCCGATTAATGAGCACAGCAACAATCGTTTCCGCCAGGGGGATTTTGAGAATGTTCTGGACTTGATTGATTTATATGATGCAGCTCAATCTGATACAGCAAACTATATGACCGATCTAAATGACGCCATGCTAAAAATTTTAGGGAATGTAGATTTAAATCCTACTGAAGCGAAGAAGATGAAGGAAGCGAATATCATCTTCCTAAAGCCAACACAAAACGCTGACGGTGCTGAAGGACGTGTAGAAGCTGACTATATCTATAAACAGTATGATGTATCAGGGAGTGAGGCATATAAAGGCAGGCTACAAACCGACATTCATAAATTCACAAATACACCAGACCTGAACGACGAAAACTTTGCCGGCCAACAAACCGGTGAAGCGATGAAGTACAAGTTATTTGGCCTGGAACAAATACGAATCAACAAAGAACGGTTATTCAAAAGATCCCTCAACCGCCGTTACAAGCTGATAAACAATGTCATGCACCTGGCGAGTGAAGCCGGGATAGGGGAGTTTGAGGGGTTAACCTATAAGTTTACTCCGAACCTTCCTAAGAGCACTAAAGAGGCAGTAGACATGTTCAATGCACTTGGAGGAGAGCTGTCCCAGGAAACGAAACTGAAGATCATTCCAATGATTGTAGAAAATCCAGAAGAGGAAGAAAAGAGGATTACAGGTGAAATGGCCAAACAAAGACAATCGATGTCCTCCGAGTATATGAGGAATTGAGGTGTGTAAATGCCTGAAAAAGAAAGCTACTGGGAGAAACGTGAAAGAGAAAATATCAAGCGTGAGCAAATGAAAGATGAAGATGTATCAAGAAAATTAAAAGAGATCATTGATCATGCTTTACGAGAGATAGAAAAAGAAATCAATGCTTTTTATTCCAGGTATGCAGAAAAGAATACGATAACTTTAGCAGAATCTAAGAAGAGAGTTTCGGAATTCGATGTTCAATCATTTGAAAGAACAGCTGCAAGATATGTGAGGGAGAAGGATTTCTCTCCGAAAGCAAATAAGGAGCTCTTCACCTACAATACAAAGATGAGGATAAACCGGCAGGAGCTTCTCATGATGTATTTAAATGCTCATCTGGTATCGATGACGAATGAGCAGGAAAAAACCTTTCAAGGTCATCTTGAGCAGGCTGGAATATCTGAAGTACTGCGGCAAGCTGGTATCTTAGGAGTCAACATGGCAATCACCACACCAACTCTTAAATCAATGGTAGGAGCTTCGTTTTATGGGGCTAAATGGTCTTCAAGAATATGGGGAGATATGAAGGCACTCAGAGAAGAGTTGGCCAGTATCATCAACAGTGCGATTGTCCGTGGTGTTCATCCAAATAGGTACATCAGAAAAATTCGAGAACGGTTTGAAGTCAGTTCCTTTGAAGCAAAAAGGTTATTAATCACTGAAACTGCCAGGGTTCAGGTGGAAGCACAAAAGTTATCCTATCAGGCTGTATCTAATGATGATGAAGCTGAATATGAGTATGTTGCTGTAATGGATGGGAAGACCACAAAGAAATGTAAACTCTTGAATAAGAAAAAATTCAAGGTGAAGGAAATGAAGCCAGGCATAAATGCTCCTCCCATGCATCCGTTTTGCCGGAGTTCAACGGCTCTTATTTTGGGAGACTGGAGAGAGGAATTTTTCACAAGTTTGAAAGAGAAATATACCTTATAAGATTTGTGTTAGCGCGTCTTTGAGCACCAGACGTTATAAACAGGCTTATTTGTTTTGACTAAAAACGTGTGAGGACGTTAACGGTGGGCAGCTGCGTGTTGTTACGTGTTCATGGGTTAGGAGGAAAAGAAAGTGACAGGACCAATTAATGTGTTTAATCCAGCAGCCTTTAAGAAACAGTCTGAACCTTTGAAACTAAACTTGCAGTACTTTGCCGAGCCGAATGAACCGCCAGTGGATCCGCCGAATCCAGATGATCCACCAAACGATCCACCGGCAAAGATTGAGCTTTCTGCAGAGGAACTTCAAAAGAAGATTGAGGCTGAATCAGATCGTAAGCTTGCAAAGGCTCTTGATAAAAAACAGAAGGAATGGGAAATACAACTTGATCAAAAACTTGCTGATGCAAAAAAGGATGCAGAACAATATGCGAAGTTGTCTCAGAAGGAAAAAGAAGATGCTGATTATAAAAAGCGACTCGAGGCACTCGATAAGCGAGAGCGTGAATTAAATACAAAGCAGCTACGTTCTGAAGTTGAAACAGATTTAAAAGATGAGGGACTGCCGGCTGCGTTTGCTGAATCTCTTATCAAGCTTGAGGACAACGAGAAAATCAAAGAAGCAGTAACCAGTATTAAAAAGGAATTTGATGCTGCGGTTAATAATGCTGTGAAGGAAAAGCTTCGTCAGGATCCTCCTGAAACAGGTGGTTCAAAAATAAACAATAGCAGCAATACTTCAAAAGCAGAAATGGCCAGGAAGAATAGAATCATTAAATAAGAGGAGAGAAATCATATGGGACCAAATCTATTAAAACTTAATCTACAGTACTTTGCACAAACATTTAGCCCAGATAACGTGATGGTTCACGAAGCAAAAGATGGGACGATTCCGGATAAGTACAACACAATGATCTTGAATGATGTAATGGAAAACTCCAAAATCATGCAGCTTGGTGTTTATGAGGAAATGACGGATAAAGAAAAGACATTCGAATACTTTGCTGAAGGACCAGGTGCTTACTGGGTAGGTGAGACTGAGAAGATTCAAACTTCAAAACCAACCTTGCTGCAAGTGAAAATGACGGCTAAGAAGCTGGGTGTCATTCTACCGGTTTCCCGTGAGTATCTGCAATACAGGGTTTCGAATTTCTTTGAAATCATGCGTCCAAAGATTGCAGAAGCATTCTATAAAAAGTTTGATGAAGCAGGGATTCTGAATGTGGCTAATCCATTCGCTCAATCGATTGAACAATCAGTAACAACTGCAGAAAATATCGTTTATGACGGTATCACCTACGACAATATTCTAGCTGTAGAAGACGAGCTATTTGAAAATGATGTAGAGCCAAACGCATGGATTTCAAAAGTGCAAAACCATACAGCCTTACGCAATGCCCAAAAAGCTGAAAATGGAACATTGCAATCATTGTACGACCGTTCAAACAACACGATTGACGGGCTGCCAGCAGTAGATTTGAAATCTGCTAATCTTTCAAAAGGTACTCTTTACGCAGGTGATTTTGATCAATTGCGTTATGGAATTCCTTTTAACATTGATTACGCAATTTCAGAGGAAGCTCAACTGTCGACCATTACCAATGCAGACGGGTCACCAATCAACTTGTTTGAACAAGAGATGGTTGCTCTACGTGCCACAATGGATGTCGGTTTAATGATAATTAAAGATGAAGCTTTTGCTAAATTAGTCCCGGGACCTGCCCCAGCAGCTTAATAACCATTTATCAAAGAGAGGATGATTAGGAATGCCTTACAAAGTTATTAGAGCTTTCAGAGATATAGAAAATGAGCACCGTGTTTATCGTAAGGGAGACACCTTCCCTGCTAAGGGTAAAGTGAGCAAGGAACGGATCTCGGAATTATTAAGCACAGAAAATAAAGTAGGGAAGCCATTGATTGAGCAATTGGGAGCGGAGTCAGAAGAAGCTGACCAGGAACCTGAAGAATCAAAACAATCTTCTGAAGAAAGTGAGTTTCCCAAACATACAGGCGGCCCGTGGTATGTGTTGTCTAACGGTGAAAAGATTCAGGGTAAAGAAGAAGCTATTGCTGCAGAATCAGAATTGAAGTGATTGTATGGCTATCAGAGATAACGTAAAAGTTGTTGTTGGTGTTCAAGACAGCTTGCAGGATAGTGTAATCGAGCGCCTTATCGCTAATGTTGAATCCCGGTTGAAGGTATGGCTAAAACAAAATGCAGGTCTGACAGCGATCCCTGAAGAGTTAATGTTCATTGTTGAGGAGCTGGTGGTGAATCGGTATAACAAAATTGGTAGTGAAGGGATGAAATCAGAATCGATTGAAGGAAGGGCTGTTTCCTTTACGGAAGACGACTTTAAACCCTATCAGGCCATCTTAGAAACGTACATCCCTAAAACAGAGTCTGGGGGAAAGGTGATGTTCTTTTGATGAGATACTCCAATCGAGTAACACTTCATAGAGTTTTAGACAGGGCTTATGATTCCTCTATCGGAAAGACAGTTGTTAGAGTGGATGAAGGTGTTACATTACCCTGCAACATGTCTCCAATCAGCATGGAAAGGGTGAAAGCTATATTTGGGTCCTTAGACAAACAGATCACCACAGTTAGGCTACAGAGACCTTACACACGTGAAGTCGATAAAGCCGTCATCAACGAGAAGAAATATAACGTTCTCCGACATGTTCCATACAGGTCTGAGAGCGTTTTATTTTTGGAAGGGGTGAGCGAGTGGACTTAGATGGACTGGACGCCTTGCTTGCGAAACTTGATCGAATGGATGGGGATATTGAAGATGATGTCGAGGAAATCGTGAAGAACAATACCATTGAAATGACTCAGAAAGTAGTTAAGAACGCCGAATTTACTCAAGGTTATCAAACAGGCTACACCAAGAGAAACATTGAAACGAAAATTGTAAGTAATCTCGTCGGAAAGACAATTAGTAAATCAGAACACTCAGGTTACCTTGAATTCGGAACGCGGTTCATGGATGCTCAACCATTCATTTTTCCTGGATTCTACAATCAGAAAAAACAATTCCTCAATGATCTAAATAGACTTGTAAAGTAGGTGAGTAAATGAAGTCACCAAAGATCCAGCTGTTCAATGCAATATTCATAAAATCCCTTGATTTTGGTTATGACACATACGATTATCTTCCAGGCAAAGACGAGGAAGTTCCTTATCCATTTGTGCATGTAGCAGGTTCGGTAGGTTCTGATGTCATCAACAATAAAGAAGTGATCACCGGTAATCTATCGCAAACCATTCATGTATGGGAGATGGCTAATCATCGAGTCCACTTTGCCGAAATGATTTATAATCTCGAAATGGCCTTGCGAAGGCTGACACAACTCGATAATTACTACGTGAGGTTGGTTTCACTTGATTCAAGTGAAATCTTTGATAATACAACGACTGACAATCTGCTGCATGGAGTTATTCAGGCAGAATATAGAATTACCTAATAAGGAGGTAGAGGCATGGGCAACATTGCAAAAGGAGTACACAAAGTGCTCTATTTTCGAAAACTTGGTGAGGCAGCAGAAGGAGCTAAGCTTGTTTTTCAAACGGAGCATTCAAAGTCTTATTCCCGCGATCGTGAATCAACCGTCACGAAAGATGGCAGCGTTTCAGGTTCAGGTGCACTTGAAGATGAGGTAAGCATCTCGGCCCTTCAAGCTGAAACAGATCCAACATTTACAATGCTAAGTGATTCCATTGTGGATGACTATCCAGTAGAAATGTGGGAAGTGGACTTGGCTGACAAAGTAGAAGATGAATTGACCCCAGGTACTTTCACATTTGGTGCAGAATATCGACAAGGTTATATCACTGAATGGGAAACAACGAATCCTGCAGAGGATGATCCAGAGGTAAGTGGAACGTTTGTCACTCAGTTCAAAAGACAGAAAGGGCGTGTCACCCTTCCGGAGGCAGACATCGAAACATTAGGATACGTATTTCATGACGTGCTGGCGGATGATGTGGCTGATGACGGACTGGGTACACCACCAGAAGCATAAAACGAGCGAAGAGGGGGAACCCCTCTTTATTATTTTGACCATTTGAGGAGGAATTGATTTTGCATATCACATTTAACGGAAGAGACATTGAATTATCATTTGGACTTCGCACCTTAACGACAATCGATCGTTCATTAGGATTGGAAGTAGAGAATGTAAGTCTCGGACAAGGTCTTGAAACCATGTTGGTACCCGGTCTTCAGTCCGGAAATATCATTTGTTTATATAAATTGATCCAGGCAGCGACTGCTCACGATAAGAAAAAGCCGAAGACAGAAGAAGACTTTGAATCAATCTTGAATGATATTGCTGAAAACGAAGGGTTGGACGAGTTCGCAGAGCAAGTCATGTATGAATTGGGAAAGCAACCTATGACCCGAAAGCTCGTTCCAGAAGAGTATCAAAAGGGGAAAGTCATGAAGGAAGTGGTGAAGACAATAGAGGATTAACCTACGACGATGTGGTTATCTATTCGTTGCGCAAGTTGGGGATGGAACGGTTAATTGATGTAGAAGAGATGACATTGACCGAGTTTCATTATAAGCGCTATGCCCAGGAATATAAGGAAATCGATGAGGAGTATAGGTTGCATAAATTAGCTTTCCTCATTCGCAATGCAGAAGCAAAAATTAACAAAGGAACAGAAAAGAAACCGAAAGAGGAGTATGCCTTTAAAGAGTTCAAGGATTTCTTTGATTACGAGTCTGTGCTGAAAGCAGTGGACGCTGAATTAGTTTCAGGGAAGTCTATTGAAAAACCATCGAAGGATTTATCTCCTGCCCAGATTGCCCTGCAAAGAAATTTGAGAAAGGGGTGACTAAATGTCCAATTACTCAGTAGAAGCAGAACTGAAAGCCAACATCACGAAATTCAGAAATGCTATTCAAAAAGCCAGGGATATTACAAAGCGATTTAAACAAGAATCTGAATCTGCAGAAGATACAACGTTAAAGGCAGATATTAAACCTTTAAAGCGGAACGTCAAAATTGCAAAGAAATTGATGGAGCGATTCACCAGGGGAAAAGCTGAGAAAGAAGTAGATGCAGATACCGTGAGTTTCTACAAAAAAATCAACAATTTAAGTGCAAAGGCTAAAGCACTCGCTCGAGAAAAAATCATTGTCCGGGTGGAGGCAAGAGTTGATAAGTTCCAAGGGAGAATTGATCGAATAGCAAAAACCATCAGCTCTGTTGGAATAGTAACGGGGAACTTCATTGGAGGAAGTGCATTAGCAGCATTACCTGCTTTAGTTCCGATCATTACAAGTTTAACCGGGGCACTTGGAGGTTTAGTCACTTCTTTTGCCGCGGCAGGCACCGGCGCTGTCTTATTCGGAAGTATCGCGACGTCAGCTTTAAACGATGTGTTTGAAGCAAATAAGACGATTAAGGACTTGCGTGAAGAGCTTGCTAATACGACTGATTTAGAGAAGCGTGCTGAAATCTTAAAAGAGATAGAGCAAGCCCAGGCTAGTTTATCCAAAGAGCAGCAACGAGGATTAAAAGCTGTTCAGACCTTCAGTAAGTTTTGGGGGAAGTTTATAAAGCAGTTTGAGAAGCCGGTGATGGATATTTTCGTCCGGAGTCTAAGTCAGCTTCAATCTTTGTTAGAAAAACTCAAGCCGGCTTTTGACGGAGCGGTCAAGGCGGTCGATTCACTTTCTGAAAGTTTCAGTACATCTATGGAGACTAAAGAGTTCAAAGACTTCATTAAATTTCTGAATGACAATGTTGGTCCATCGATGGAATCGATGGGTAAATCATTCTTTAACGTCCTGCAAGGAATCATGAATTTAATGGTCGCTTTCACTCCCCTTTCTCAGGATATGCAAGGAGGACTGGTTGGTTTAACAGAAAGGTTTGCGGCATGGTCAGCTAAGTTGGTTGAGTCTAAGGGATTCCAAAAATTCATAAATTACGTAAAAGAAAATGGACCCAAGGTAATGGCACTCATAGGGAACCTTACTGTCTTCCTAATACAGCTTGGTGTTGGAATGGCCCCTCTTGGTTCAAAGATTCTTGATTTAGTAAATGGCTTCCTAAGCTGGTCAGCAGAAATGATGAAGGCTTACCCACTAATAGGGCAACTTATTGGTTGGGTTCTTTCGTTGACAGGTGTTCTTATCGCTGTGATCCCAGCTGTAATTCTTTTAAGAACAGCATTTGGTGGCTTTGTTGGAAAGATGATTGGTTGGTTACTCAAATTAAGCACTCGCGCATTAATTTGGGCAGCGCGAATGGCTCTTTCGTGGGTAATAGCAATGGGACCTATTGGATGGGCAATCGCGGCGGTGGTTGGTTTGGTCGTATTAGTCATCGCAAACTGGGATAAGGTGAAGGAATGGACCTCGAAAATTTGGTCTTGGGTATCAAACTTCATTCATGAATCTGCATCTAAAATCCTGGGATACATCAATGAAAAATTCCCTGCGCTGTATAGCGCTATTAAGTCTTATATGCAGATGGCACTTTCTATTATTAAAAATATTTGGGGTTTTATAGAAGGCAGTTTTAAAAACACCATAAAATTTTTGAAGAGCCTTATTACCGGAGATTTCCGGGCAATGAAGGACGCTGTATCTGACCAAATGCAAAATATGTTTAAAACCATTTCAAATATCTGGGGAAGCATTACTGATTTCTTTGATAGCATAGATCTCTATGAATCTGGTAAAGCGATTATCCAAAGTGCTATTGATGGCTTGTCTGCTATGAAAGGCAAGATCCTTGGAGTAGTGGATAACATAGTTGGAGCTGTCCGAGATTTCTGGCCATTCTCTCCTGCTAAAAGGGGCCCGTTGAGTGATATTCACCGAATGGATTTTAAAGGTCCAATCAGAACATCGATTGAAAAAGCTAAGACACCCCTGGTACGTGCGACTGCCAAACTCGCAAGTGGTGTTAGAACAGCCTTTAATCCAGACTTATCAGTAAATACTTCACGTATCAAGTCAAGCTTAAAAGGACTGAAAAGAAGTAGCTCTGCTCAAGTTAGCAGCGCAGTCAGTGCTGAAGTTCAAGTTGCAACAAAACAGCCGGCAATAATCAATCTTCATATAGGCCGCCAAGACTTTCGGGCATTTGTAAGTGATATAACAGAGGAGCAAGAACGGGAGTTGCGTATTGATAGAAGTTTCGGTTAAAGGGGGTACTTATGTACAGATTTGTAAATTTGACAGAACGAGGTACACGAAGTACCTCTCTGTCGATTCAGACTATATTTAATGGAATTAATTTAGATGAATTACTAACTGATAAGAATGGGAGCTTCACAACTCTTACCGTTACCGGAAGAAGTAATATAAACAATCGCTTAAACACCTTCGAGGTGCCAGGTCGTGACGGTTTAATGGAGTCCAATGAATATACTAGAAGGGAAAAAGAAATAGTCGTTAAATATCAAATGTCCGACAAAACTAACGAGGGGTTTCGGGTACGATACAATCGATTGAACGACTTGTTAAGCGGTATTAAGAAAGCATTAATGTTTACAGATGAAAATTATATTTTTTATTCAACTTTATCTGTTAATGATGTCCCGGAAGAAAATAGTAATAGTTTGGTTGGAACCCTTACATTTTTATGTGCAGATCCTAATAAATACGGACCGGAGCGAAATGGGACTATCTCCAATGATGAAGGGTACATCGATTATAATGGGACAGCTGAAACAAAGCCTACCTTCTCATTTGATGTCTTAGCCCCTATTACTCACCTGGATATTGTAGGAGACAATGGATATATTCGTATCGGTGACCCTTACACTGTTGAGGAAACCCCATTTGAACCGGAGACAATCATCCTTAATGACAACATGAGTACTTTAACAGGCTGGGGTCCTGCTAGTTCGGTAGACGGGGGAACGGTGGCAGGACAAATGAGTGTTCTAAATGGTAATGATTTTATCGCTTCTGATTATGGAAGTGGCAGCTCATGGCACGGACCATCTGTCAAAAAGTCTCTATCGCAACAATTACAGGATTTTAAAGTGGAGTGCTACTTCCGTCAGGCAGCATACGTAAATCCGAAAGACACTGGAAGAGTGGAGCTTTACCTTCTCGATATAAACAATAATGTGATTGCAAAACTTGGGCTGGCTGATGCTTGGAAGAACATGCCGAAAAACTGCGCAGAAGTACGTCTGGGTGATACATCCAATAACAACTATATGGTAAATACATCCGGTGAAACAGATACGTGGTGGAACAACTTTCAAGGAGTTATTCGGTTGGAGAGAATCGGCACCAAATTTTTCGCTTATGTGGCCAATATTACGAGAGATTCAGCCGGTAAGCATTTTCGGACATGGTTTACAGGTTTTGATGATTTGGAAGAGAAGTATCAAGGGAAAGTTGCACAGGTGCAATTGCACTTAGGGTGTTACGGTACGCACACAGCTCCCTCACAAGCCTTTCAGCGGATTAAAGTATCTAAGGTAAATCAGCCTGTCACCAATCAAGTTCCATACATCGCGCTTTCAGGAGACAAGATCGATATCAATTTCAAAAAAAGTGAAATCTTAATAAATGGCGAAGAGAGGAAAGACCTAAAGGATTTTGGGGCTTCTTTTTTTACTTTTAAAAAAGGGCGGAACAATCTTTTCATCTTACCTGAAGGGAAGGTGTCTACCACAGTGACATGGAGGGAGGCATTTAAATGATACATGTACTGGATTATCAGACCGATCAGATACTGGATTGGTTGGACAACAATGAAGAGGACTTGTTCTGGGGGGATAAACACTCTATCAATCTCAAGGGAAACAAAGAGAAGTTTAATTTTATCATGCCCTCCAATGTTCCTGCAGCTGAACATTTCAGCAAGCAGAATCGAGTGATCATCCCGGATGAAGACGGATATCTTCGCGAATTTATTATCACGGAGGTATACCAAACTAGTAAAAATAAAGAAGTGTACACAAGTGCTTCTCACCTTGAACTCAATAAGTTAAAGGTCATTGATCCTATTGCGTTGGAAGGACAGACGGTCAATACGTCCCTAGATTTCGCCTTGGATTTAACAGGGTGGGAACGAGGCGAAACAGAGTATGCAGGCACTCGGACCCTTACGTTCGATACTCACACAAGAGGCTTAGATGCCCTTCGTTATATCGCAAGTCAGTTCGGTCTGGAACTTCGGTTCCGAATCGTGAAGAAAAATCGTCGCGTTATTGGTAGGTATGTAGATCTTATCAGTCGGATAGGAGTGGAAAGCAAGAAGGAAATCGAACTTGGCAAGGACCTTGTCGGTGTCAAGCGTCGAGAAATCAGTTCCAACATCATTACCGGATTAATTGGCTTGGGACCAGAACAATCCGACGGCACCAGGTTAATCGTGAGGGTAGAAGATAAAGACGCTCTTCAACGTTGGGGAAAAGACGGTCGTCATTTGTGGGATATTTATGAGCCAACTTCTTCAGATGAAAATCTGACCGACCAGATACTCAGAGACTTGACTAGAGCCGAATTAGACAAGCGCATCAATACGACCGTAGAGTATGAAGCAGACGCTGCAAGCATCGAGCATATCTTCGGGTACGAACATGAAAAGGTACGGATTGGTGATACCAACCGGATTAAAGATACCAGTTGGGTTCCTCCTCTCTACTTGGATGCCAGGATCATATCAGTAGAACGATCAATATCAGATCCCAGCCAGAAGACCTTTGTATTAGGTGACTTCATTGAGTACAAAGAAGAAGATGTCATGAAAGCGTTCCGACTTCTAAAAACGTTGGTGGCTCAGAAGGCTGCAGTTGAGGACATTCAAGCAGTAAAAGAATATGTGGAAGCTAATGAGGGACAATGGAGCAAGTTTTTATATACGTGGGTTATGTTTGCTGAAAGTGATACAGGTGAAAACATGTCGAGCAACCCAACCGGTAAAGATTATTTGGGTATAGCCTATAACAAAGAAACTGATATCCCTTCACTAGTGGCATCTGATTACACCTGGACCAAGATTACTGGTGAACAAGGGATTCCTGGTCGGACTGGTGATGACGGAAAACCTACCTACACGTGGATAAAATATGGAACCACAGCTACTGGGGGAATAATATCTGACAATCCGAGTGGAAAAACATATATCGGTATTGCGTATAATAAATCCACACAAACTGAATCGAACAATCCTTCTGATTATGTTTGGAGTCTTATTCAAGGTCCCAAAGGCGATGTTGGCCCTCAAGGTTTACAGGGAATTCAAGGACCTAAAGGCGATCAAGGCATACAAGGTCCGACCGGAGTGGACGGTCGTACTACCTATACACATATCGCATACGCTAATAATTCCACGGGAACAAGTGGATTCTCAGTAAGTGATCCCAATAATAAAAGATATATAGGTGTATATGTGGATTTCTCGCAAAACGATTCGACCAATCCCTCTAGTTATAAATGGACATTAATCAAAGGTCAAGATGGTAGTCAGGGATTACAAGGTCCCCCGGGACCAAATGGACAAACTCCATATTTCCATACGGCATGGGCCAATAATAGTTCTGGTACTAGTAACTTCTCAACAACTTCGGCATCCGGTAGGACATATATAGGTACTTATACAGACTATATTTCCGCAGATTCTTCAGACCCCTCTAAATATACTTGGGCTTTAACTCAAGGTCCTAAAGGGGACACTGGGAATACTGGTGCTCAAGGACCACAGGGCCCTCAAGGACCACAAGGGCCTAATATAGTTGATGAGAACACAACGATAGCACCTGGCATGATAACAGTTACCAATGTTAAGAGGTATAGGACCAATAACACCTCATCCGGATATAGTGGTAAGTGGACAAAAGTATGCACGCTTAAAGTAACTAAACAATACGGTTATTCAGCTATAGATTTATCTTTCTTACATGGCGGTAACGGAGCTGCAGACCCATATTATGCGGAGTTATCTTTTAGATTGAAGCAACAAAACCCTTTGGGAGGAACACCAGCAATCGGTTTACATTATAAGGAGGGTTATTATTTACATCCTGACGATTTCGCCTACGTATATAGCGTATCGGGGTCTCAAACTATTGCCGATCTCTACATTAGAATAAGAGACGGATATAATGATTATCAATATACAATAAACAACTTCATAGAGTCCGGTGGTTTTTTATATCCATATGAATTACAACCATTTGTGGACTTACCAAATGGTGCAAAATTCGGATCAGATAAAAGTTATCAGCCCTTTTCTGAGCTAGTAGAAGATTGGACATTTACTGGTAGTACCGAGATAAACGGTGGTCGAGTTCGAGCAGATACAATAACTGGTGTGCAAATAAAAGCAAATGAGATATTGGCCAATCACATTAAATCCCTAATCGGTTTGAACGTGAACAATCAATTCATAGTCGATTCCAACGGTAACGTTATATTTAAGGGTAATTTACAAGGTGCAACCGGTAGTTTTAGCGGTTCCCTTAACGTTGCATCTGGCAGTCAGAATGTAATAATACAAAGCGGCTACGTTCGCTCAGAAAATACTAGCATCGCAGCTAGACCTACTGCGGAATTGGCGTACGCACTATTAAGGTTTTTATATTCCGGTGCAGTAAAAGCCACAATAGGCTACGACGGTCCAAGCAATGCCCTTACGATAGATTCCAACGGGACATTTGAGGTGACAGCCCCAAATGGTATTTACCTTAGTGGAAGCGATGTAGTGCTATCAGATAGCCTTAAGTGGGACGGTGGCCAGAAAATTGAAGTGCCTTCCAACGGAGGTCTTTACCTAAAACAAAATGACTCTGATTACTACAACATTATAGGTGATACTCATTCCTGGTATATCAATGGTGTACAAATGGCACGAATACAAAGGCACGCGTCCGGGCATACGATGTTGGCGATGCAATCAGCACAGCTGAAGGGGGTAGCCGGCTCGTCACCTATCATGCAAATTCGTAGTTATGATGACTCGTCTTGGGGCACTCTGCAGGTGGGTACATTAACGGAGTACTCCATGCGCGAAGGGAAGACCAACATAGAAGAATTCACATCAGATGCCTTAACAAAAATTAACCAGACCCCTATATACATGTATAACATGATAGAAGATGATGATTTGGAAGATAAGCAGCTAGGGGTAATTTTCGAGGAGTCTCCGATAGAAGTAAGAGCCAAAGCAGGGAATGGAGTAAGACCCTACGCAATGGCAGCTCTTGCATGGAAAGCGATCCAAGAGTTATCTGCGGGAAAAGAGCAGCTGAAGGCTGAAATCCAAGATTTAAAGCAAGTAGTTGGAGAAGTTGAGCAGTTGAAGGCTGAAATCCAACAGTTAAAGCAAATCGTTGGGGTGAGAGATGAATCCAAAGCCGAATAAGGCTTTTTTATTTTGTCTGGAAAGGGGGTGGAGTCCATTGAAAAGCAGTAAGGATACCGAGGTAATAGAGCTTAGACAACAAGTAAACGATTTGAAAGATGAGGTTAACTTCTTAAAAGGTTGGGTAATTCAATTAGATGAACTGATAAATAGAAAATAAAGGAATTCCCTCCTTCTTGTCGAATGATGGTAACAGGAAGGAGGTGTTAGTAGATGAAAAGAGAAGAAGTTGCAAGAAGAATGAGGGAAAGCATTATTGATCAAGATAAAGAGTTAACTTATTCTACTTATAATGTGCTTGTCCAAAGCTTGTACCGATTTAAAGATGAGATTGGCCTCAAAGGAAATTATGAAGAGTTGTCTCTTAGACATCAAGGTGGAGAAGTGATCTTTCAGTTTAAAGAAAATTCTCTCGCTCTGTGGTTTGACCAAGAAGAAAATAAAATCTACATTAAAAAAAGAACATCAGAAAATGAAAAAATCTTGGATAAGATTACGGCAGACAATGGTAAGTTGATTTGTAATGATGGTGAATTTAAGATTGAAGAGATTGATGAATATTTATCTAGGTGTTTCGCGAAGCTTCTAAAATAGAAATAAAAAAATTATTAGGCATCCTTTTTTCGAGGATGCTTTTTTCTTTTAAGGAGGTGATCCCACTCATGATAATTAAAGAAGGGGGCGTTTCCGTTGCAGTCAACAGAGGAGGCACATGATATGAGGGACCATGATGTGAGGGAGTTAAAGGACGTGATGAAAGACGTCCAGAAGACTCTTCACGGTGTAGACAAGACGGTGGCGATTCATTCAAAGGAATTCGAATCCATAAAAACGATAAAAGAAACCGTTGTGACAAACAGAGAAAGTACCAAATCAGCCCACCATCGTATTGATGAAGTGGAGAGAGATATGAGAAAAGGTTTCGAAGAGATCCAGGCACAGCAAAAAGAACAGTTCGATGACTTCAAGAAGCTTGTTGAGGCATCAAACGCCTCCCACGATAAGAATTTTGAAAAGATGAGGACTTTCGGATGGAAAGTCTTTTTTCTTTTTGCTGCTCCTTTTGCAGCTGGAGTCGTGGGATTTATTTGGTTTGTGTTTAACAAAGGCATAGGACTTAGATAATAGGAGTGATTCAATTGATTAATTGGAAAATTAGATTTTTAAATAAGACCTTTTTGCTACAGGTACTGGGAGCGTTATTCTTGCCACTATTAGCGTATCAAGGGATGGCCATGGAGGATCTGACCTCTTGGTCGTCTGTTGGTGATTTATTTGTAAAAGCATTTACCAATCCCTACTTATTAGCTATCACGCTATGGTCAGTATTTAACGCGGTAACGGATCCTACAGTAAAAGGAATTGGTGATAGCTTTAAGGCAAGATCATACGAAAAACCAAGTGAAAAATAAGCTCTCCATTCGGAGGGCTTTTTAATTTGAGAGGAGAGAAAGTTTATGACAACTATAGGTAACGATTTTGGACATGCAGGTGATACATGGGAACGCACAGGAGGGAAGGGAGTTATTGTGGGAGGTAAAGTATACGAGGAGCATACATTTAATGTTAGAGTGGGGCTTGCTCTCAGTGCTCATTTAAAGAGATGTGGAATTAACGAGAAGCGCATCCAGGAACCATTTAAGACAGAGGTCTCCTTGCGCGATCGAACAAACTTTTACAACACTCAACGGGTCGACGTGGTGTTATCGAACCACGCGAATGCCAATAGTGATAAAGACGTAAAAGGAATATGCGTTTTTGCTTGGAAGGACCATGAGCCATCGCAGCGACTTCAGAAGTTTTTAGTTGAAGAATATGAAAGACTTGGATTTGAAACGCATGGTATCGGGGAGCATGAAAGTGAAATAAGCTCTTGGACAGATCTGGCCATTGTCCGAGATACAAAGATGACAGCATGCCTTATCGAAAATGGCTTCATGACCAACCAGGAAGAATTCAAAAAGATTTTCTTGGATCCTGCATACGCCACAAAATGCGCTTTAGCTCAAGCAAGGGCTCTATGCCGATTCTTTAAAATTCCATTTAAAGAAGAAATCAAAGCAAAGGTAGCTGTAAAGGAAAGTGATTCAGCGGACGGGAAATTGACCCGAGGAGAAAAGGGGCCAAACGTAAAAATTCTTAATATGATGTTGAATACATTAGAATACACCCGTAAAACTGATGACTTATTCGATCAATACACTGAAGCAGCCTTAAAGTCTTTTCAGAAAGATCTTGGATTAAGGCAAGACGCGATATATACCACTGAGGTTGGCCGGATCCTCATTCAAGCCATTCAGCGAAAAAATACTCACCTGGAGCCTGCAAAGCTACCTAACAAGAGTGCTGATCTATATCGCCTTGCTAAATTAATTGATACCAGAAATGTGTCTTTAATCGACAGATTATTAGAAGAAGGTTATAAAATTTTGGAGATGCCTATGAAAAAGACTAATTTGTAAAATAAATTGTGAAACATCTATTCCAAGAGAGAGTGAATAGTTAGCCTACCATTTAAGTAAGCTAACTATTCTATTTACACAAAGGATAAAATTGATATAAAAACAATATTTTTTCCAGAAAACTATTGTTTTGGAAAAATATTAAATTTATAATGAGAGCTGTTTGTTTCTGTGTTTAGAGATTGCAAGGCAAAAATTTATAAGAGGAAGGAAAAAAACTTGTGAAAAGAAAATTAATTTTAAAATTTTTAATGATTACAATACTTTTAGTAGCTAATTCATTAGGGTCGTTACAATTACCTTCTAAAGTTCATGCAACTGATAATAATTCATTAACGGTTGATCGAATTAGCGGAATTGATAGATATGCTACATCAGTTTCGATATCAAAACAAGGTTGGAAAACATCTGAAAATTTAATATTAGTGAATGGAGAATCCTTTCCAGACGGGATAGCATCCACACCATTATCTGGGAAATTTAACGCACCTATATTAATGACCCCAAATGAATCGTTACCACTTGTAGTTTTAGATGAAATTAAACGGTTAAGTCCAAAGAATATATACATAATAGGTGGAGTTTCAGCCATTTCTAAAGAAATAGAAGATTCATTAAAAAATCAAGGGAAGAACGTAATCAGAATATATGGTAGTGATCGTTATGCTACTTCCGTACAAATTGCAAAAAAATTCACAAGCAATAAAGTTATCCTTACTAATGGAAAAAGTTTCTCTGACAGTCTATCTGTTTCATCATATGCAAGTAAGAATGGAATTCCAATTTTATATCATACTGGTGAAGAAATACCTTCGGTTGTTAAAAGCTATATACAAGGAAAAGAAATTATACTAGTTGGAAATTTACCACCTTCAGCTTATACAGGTTTAAATGTTACTAAAAAGAGTTACGGATTAAATCGTTATGATACAAATGTTAAAGTTATTAAAGAGCTTTATGGTTCTTTCGTTACAGCAGTGGTTTCTACTGGGACGGGATTCGCTGATGCATTAAGTGGGACAGCGTTGGCCTCAAAAAAGAGTGCTCCAATTATTTTAGTAGATAAGAATACAATGAGTAGTTCATCAACTTTTTCTTTACTAAACTCAGTTAATGAAATTTTCATACTGGGTGGTAAAAATGCAGTATCTGAAGATTTAGAAACGAAAATCAGGAATAAAAATAGAATTTATTCAATGAATATTCCTTATCAATTTGAGACCTTTGACGATGATTTTATGGGATCTCATGTAGGTACTTATTCACCTCAGAAAGTTAGAGTAATAAAAGATTCGTTTTGGCGTGGAATGAAATTAATAGAAACTAACTCAGGAAATCAATGGGTGTTTCATGTACCACCGTCAATTAATGAACTCAATATCACAAAGAAATTCGTTACTTACAAATCTAATTATTTCCATACTGATTTCATAAAAGTAAACTCCCCTCGTAAAGTACAGGTCCTTAGTGAGAGCGGTTGGGACAACAATTGGTATCTAATTAAGGGAGATAGCGGACCTGAATGGGTTAATTATCAGGGGGATATAAACTCAATTACTATTCCTTACAACTTCGATATATACAATTCCCCCTTCTTCTCTAGTCGGGTAATAGGTGAAGTACATTCCCCTACCACATTAGAACCAATAGCAAAGACAGAGGATCACTGGTATCAAGTTATCATTAATAACGAACCTAAATGGGTTTATTATGATGAAGAAAATTATGGTGAAAGACTAACTATAAATTATAGTTTTGACACCTATGATTCACCGTTATTCTTTATGAATGATAAAATAGCAACTTATCAGCCTCAAACAGTTTCTGTTTTAGGGAAATACACTAAAAACTGGTATTTGATAAAGACTAACAAGGGTAACAAATGGGTACATGTCTTTTCGGAGAGCATGCAGGAACAATTAGATATTCCAAATAGGTTTGAAATTTATTCAGAACCGAATTTTAATTCAAGAAAAATAACTACATTAGACCCACAAAAAATAATGTCTTATGGAGATAGCGATTCTATTTTCACTGAAAATTGGCACATGATTCAATACAACGAATCTTCGGCCTGGGTTTATTATGATAGTGCATTAAATTCAAGTACAATCAACCTACCTTACGGTGTTAATCTATATAGTAAAGCTGATTTTGATAATGACTATATTGTTGGTGGAATTGGCAAAGGAAGTTATAAACCGATTGCAAAATCGGGTGAATATTGGTATCAAATTAATACCTCAAGTGGATTGAAATGGTTCTATTACAATCCAAATTTAGAAAAGCTTACAATAAGTTCCAAGGTGAAAGCATACTCCTCACCAAGTTACAATAATGAAATAGGCTATGTTAGTCCACAAATTGTACAACCTATAGCTAAAGCCTATAATAGTTGGTTGTTAATTAATGATGGTGGAGTGAAAAAATGGGTGAGCTTGGTTGATGTAGCTCCTGATAAACTTTCCCCAGAGATGCTTGAGAATGATTTGCGTTGGAAAGAATTTACCCAGTCAATGTCGAGTTTAGAGGATATTAAATTAGACGACATTAATGTAAATGTAGATTTAAACTACCTAAGGGGATTAGAAGAGGAAATATCAAATATAAATGTAAATGTTAATATTGATATGGAATTTTTTCATCAAATTGTACAGGATACAGAAAAGTTTCGTAATGGCGCTTATGAATTTGTAGAACAAGTTAATTCTGACATGTTAGAATTAAATCTTTTTATGGAAGACCTTTCTGTTCAAATGATAAATCTGAAAAAAGATATAAATTCTCTTAATATAAGTGGTGGAGATGATACTAAAAGGAGACTAATTGCAGATTTAGATGAAAAAGTTAAAAAGATTGAGTTAAACAAGCCTTTTATAAGTGAAAGTAGTAGCCAAACAGCATTCAGCCAAGTATTAAAAGGGATGGATGTACAAGATTGGCTCTCGGCAGCTGGATTTTTCCCTGTTGTTGGCCCAATTGCTGATGGTGGAAATGCTGTAATTTACTTATTTAGAGGGGATCCATCAAATGCAATTTTCTCAGGGATTGCTTTAATTCCGTTCGTCGGTGATGGTATCTCTGCTACACGATATGGTGTCAAAGCTATTAATGATGTACCTAGTACTTTAAAGACACTAGACAAAACGCCTACAGACATTGGTTGGAATATGCCAAGAGGAGGAGGAACAATAAATGGACGTAGATATTCTGAACATGCATTAGAAAGAATGGCTCCAAATACTGCAGAAGTTAGAGCTGAGTTGCATACTAGGGCAGTTCAGAACGCCATTAAAAAAGGTTATACTCCAGGTACGCTAAACTACAATGATTCAATAAAACGATATATTGACCCTAGGGGGGTTACTCCGGAAATAGTAGAATATGTTATTAAGAATGGTATTAAGCGTCCTGATGCAGAAGAAGGAAAATTCATACATGAGATATCTGAGACGTTCATTGAAAAACAGTTAGTAGAAGGCAAAGTTATAGAAGTAACTAAAACTAAAGTTACAAAGGTAGTAGTTAATACCAATGGTGATGTAGTTACTGTAGAAAAACATTCAAAATAAAAATAGGTGATAAATATGATTGATTTTGATTTGTACGACTTATTAGAATTATTTGAAAGAGAGGCTATAGAGTATAGTCGGGATCAAGGGTTTTACATGAATAGTAAAACAGATGTACTGGGTATAGAATTATTGTTAAGTATGTCAATTTATAGTAATTCGTGCAGAATTAGTTTAATCCATAAAGAGTATGAAGTGACTCTTGTGAGTTTGGAAATTAAAAATGTTTCAAAAGTGGAAAAAAGAGAGGAAATCCTGCTAATACATTCAGAAAATAGAAGCTCTCCAGTTACAATAAATTTCAAACCAAGATTTTCTATAGGCCAAATCAATTTAGGTTAGTGATTAGCAAGGTAGTAAATTATGCAAGTCCCTTTCAGTAAGAAGTGGACTTGCATTTTTTAGTTAAGTAAAGTGTCATTAAAAAACGAATACTTTTTCACAATTTCCTCGAAAGTTCCTTCATCAACAATTGGGAGATTCTCAGTATCAGGACAATCAAAGTGTAAAATAGTGTTTGCGTAATTTAATGCTACTTTGTCTTGAGGCTGATAAAACTCCTTACAATGGTGACATCTAATTTTGTTCTTCATTTAATTTCCTCCTTTCCATGAATTAGTAATTCTAGATGCAAAATTCAAATTCCTTCTTCGATTACAAATATATATGTAAAAATTTTTCCGAATAAATAGTGCATGGTTCTATTATTATCACAGGTCATTTGGTGATCTCGACTTTGCATACTAGAGATGCAAAAGGGGCGATATATCGCTTGATGGAATTGGGGATCGAGTGGAATGATATCGAACAGACGCTGCTTGCTGTATCTGCTCAGAGATTACTGAAGCTCCTCTGTCCGATCTGCAAAGCAGAATGTGGCGGAAAGTGTCTTAGGGGGAAAAACCGTAACAGGGCATCTGTCTATGAAATCATTACGGGAAGCTCTTTGAAGGAAGTATTGAAGGAGGCTAAGGGCGAGAGGGCGGAACATCAGTATCGCACATTGCAGGCTTTAATATGTAAGGGGGTGGCACTCGGATTTGTTTCAGAACATGAATATAGGAAATGGGTTCATGAAGAAAAGCGATGATCAGGGTAAATTCCTGAAGAGTCTTGGTGACCTCCTTCAAAAAGGTTATTCTTTTACAGAGGCCATCGACTTTCTCTTGCTTCCTAAAGGAAAGAAAACCATCAAATTTAAAAAAAGATTGATCGGCTCCCTCCAAAAAGGAGAGTCCATTTCCACCGTGATGAATAAACAACTCAACATCCCCGCTCATGTCAGCGCACAGATTTTTTTCGCCGAGCATCATGGCCAAATGGGACATACCCTGTCTGAGGCAGGAAGCTATCTCATTAAAAGAAAAAAAAATCAGGAGCAATTGCAAAAGATCTTTCAATACCCGCTCATGTTGATTTTTATATCCATCATCATGATGGTCTTACTTCGAAAGGTATTATTTCCAAGATTTCAGTCCCTTTATTCCTCGATGGGCTATGAACCTTCCGCCAAGCTTACGTATCTTTTACATTTCATTGAGAACTTCCCCATGATTTTCTGTGCAGGATTACTGTTTCTCCTGCTCCTTACTATCGTCTTTTTCCTTTTTAAAAAGAGAATTTCGCCTGTGAAGCTGTCGGTTGTCTTATGTCGAATACCATTGATCTCCACTTACATGAAGCTCGGTCATTCCCACTTTTTTTCAAGGGAATTAAGCTTTCTGCTTTCAAGCGGTGTATCCATCACGGAATCCCTCCTCATCATCGAAAGACAATCATTCCGTCCGACCTTACAATACATTTCCAGCCGTTGCATCCAACAGCTCAAAGCAGGGAGTCCGTTTCATGAATGTTTTTCCACTATGCCTTTTTTCCAGGAAGAGCTATCATTCGTTGTTCAGCACGGGCAGAAGAACGGACGATTATCAGAGGAACTTCGTATTTACAGTGATATATGCTTTCAGGAATTAGAGGAGAAAACACATGCCTGGCTCAAGTATATCCAGCCCGCAATCTTCACTTTTGTCGGTCTATTTATCATGGCAATCTATTTCTCTATCATGATGCCTCTCTTCCAGATGATGCAGGGAATCTAAAATGAAATCTATACCCAGGAGGAAAAGTATGCTCAAAAATGAAAAAGGATTCACATTAATCGAAATGATGATCGTTTTGCTCGTCATTTCCGTCTTGCTTTTTATCACGATCCCGAATGTGACCAATCAGAGTAACTCCATCAATTCTAAAGGCTGTGAAGCGTTCGTTCATATGGTGGAAGGGCAGATTGAAGCGTATAAGATGGATGGGAATACAGATTCAGTGACCATTGATACCCTTGTTGCAGATGGTTATCTGAACGATGACTATAAAGCCTGTCCCGACGGAAGGACCATCTCCATCGATGCTGAAGGGAAGGTGGTGACGGCTGCTGATTAATGAAGGGATAAAAGCTGAAGCGGGATATACCCTCGTTGAAATGCTCATCGTCTTATTGATCTTTACCATTTTATTATCGTGGGTTGGTTTCTCCATCGTTCCGTTAAAAGACCATACTGAAAAGGAACTGTTCATTTCTCAGCTCGAATCAGACCTCTACCAGATCCAGAGTTACAGTATCAATCATCAAGTCCCGACATTGCTTATCTTTTATCCTTATACAAATAAATACGTTGCCAAAACAGGAGCAAGTCAAACGATTGTGTCGAGAAAACTTCCTGCCGGTGTACAGATAGCCTTAACGAACAGCTTGGAGGAAATCACCTTTTATCCTGATGGGAACACAAATCAATTTGGCAGGGTGAATTTTAAAATGGGAGATGTCAATATGTATCTGATGTTCCAAATTGGTCAAGGGAGATTTTATGTACAGGAATACTAAGGGTTTTTCATTACCAGAAACACTGGTAGCGTTTAGTTGTATCCTCATGATGTGCGGCTTGTTCATCCCCTTCTTCATTCATTATGCGTCCGGGCTTCAAAAGCTCCAACGTGAAGTGGAAGCATTGAAATTCCTTCGGGAAGGGGTGGAGGAGGCAATCGTTACACATGAGTTTGTCGATCATTCAAGAATCTATAAGGGGGTCGGGTATGAGCTCATTTGGGAAAACGGGGGGAGTGGTGAAGCATGTGTACGCTATGATGAAGACGCAGGGACCATCCGTGAAGTGTGCGTCGGGGCGGATGGATGAGAAGGGGTTCACATTGATTGAGGCTCTGTTAAGCTTTAGTTTGTTTTGTATGATTTCCCTCAGTATTCCCCTGATGATGAAAGGTTTTTCGACGATCGAGCATGATTTGGTTCCTCCCCGCTATTATGAATGGAATTTATTTCATGAAAGTGTAAGAGATGAATTAAGGAAGGCAAAGGATGTAAATGTAATGTCCAATCAACTCTCCTTCGTCATGGACGGGGAAACGATACTGTATGAAAAATATAATCAGTCCATTAGAAGGAGGGTGAATAATAGGGGTCATGAAATCGTCCTTCAGTCAGTGGAAGGGTTTACGTTTAATGTCATCGATCAGGGGGTGCATTTGGATCTGGAATTTGAAGGCGGGGAAAAAGTGGAAGGGAACTTCTTTTCCTTTTCAGCAGCGGAGGGGGGATTCTCACCTTAACAATAACGGGTTTATTCTTCCATATACGCTGCTTCTATTGATGATTGTACTGGTTTTAGCCTTTGCATCAAAAGACTTGTTTATAAGTAAGTATCAGTATCTCTCTAACATGAAGAGTATTCAGGAAAGAAATGTCAGTGTCTCCCGCGCGATCTTATTTGAAATCGAGAATGGACCTCATCCTTCAGGGAATGTAAAAACCAAATTTGGTGAGGTCATGACCACCAGTCAGATGCTAAACCCGCAAGAAGTCCAGTTGGAATTGACATTCTCACGGGATAATAAGGTTTTTCTTCCTTCGACGGTTGTGTATAATAGGGAAACAAAACAAATCACACGTTGGGAGTAGAATATGAAACCGATTTTCTTTATTGGCTTTATGGGGGTAGGAAAGACGACGATTGGAAAACGTCTTGGAGATGTTTTGAATCTTCCGGTGATCGATATGGATCAATACATCGAAAGGATAGAAAAAAAGGCAATCAAAGATATTTTTCTTCAGCATGGTGAATCGTATTTCAGGGATCTGGAAACAAAAGTGCTCAATGAATTGAAAAGTGAAGAAGTCATTATCACTACTGGTGGGGGAGTGGTGGAAAGAAAGGAGAACCGGGAATTTCTAAGGCAGAACGATTCTGTTTTCCATTTAACATGCTCTTTTGATTCACTATGGGAAAGGCTTGAAGGAGATGAGGATCGTCCTCTGGTACAAAATAATTCGAAGGGCAAATTATTGGACCTTTTTGAGCGTCGTCTTCCCCTGTATAAAGATGGGAGCTCTGTAACCATTCATACAGATCATAAATCAGTCGATGAAGTGGTTCAAGCGATATTGCCCTTCATCAAGAGTTAAGCTGTATAATTTCCGTTCTATTGGGAATACTGATAAAAGCGGAAGGTGGTGCTTTTATGTCAGTAAATGATTATGTTAAGTTCATAACACAAACATTTGTCCAGCATTATGAAAAATCACCCCATGAACGTAAGACATTAAAAAAGCAGAGAAAGAATGAGCGGGAACCATTTCTCTTCAGGTGGTTCGGCATCATCCCATATGCTTTCATGATCATGTTCAAGAAAAACAAATAGTGGATAAGGATTACCTTTATGGTAGTCCTTTTTTTAATAGCCAAAAGGGGGAGAAACAAAGCTTGTCTCCCCCTGAATCCTCATTTCGACTGTTGCAGATAAAAAATCCCGCCGTTTATGACTTCGATGGTGATCTTCGGTTCATACTGCTCTTTTAACGCCTGCTGTTCAAGAAAATAAGATTCTGGCTTTTCTTCCTGATCTCCATAGAAATGGTTCAGAAGTTGAAGGTCCTCATCCCAGGTTTTCCTCGCTTGTTCCGCCCATTCGACGGGCTCCCTTTTGATTTCTTCATAAAGATAAGCCTGAATCCGGTTGACTCCGCTTTTCGGTTTGATGATCGGTGTCAAAGTGAATGAGAAGTCCGGAATCTTCGGCGTCAGGTTTTTGGATAACAATAAAGAGTGAAAGTCCTCTTCTATGACGCCGTTGATCAGGTTTAATCCGATGCTCTTTATGCTGTCTTTCTTTCGATTGGATTGATAGGATATTTTAATATTCAGGCCCAGCCATGGGTGGAGCGGGGTTTGCTGTCCGCTTGGAGTGTACCTGTTTTCATACAGTCGGATATACCCTGCCAAATTTCGTGTCGAATGAAAGATCTGATGCAGACGCGGTGAACCAAAGTGAATCGGTTCTCCTTTCATATCTTCCGGTGCCTGGTCGGGATTGGTGACGAGAGATAATGTCATTGGGTTTGGTGTCCCGCCTGTCTTTTCGAGATAATGCCAATAGAACGGTCGGTTCATTAGCTCTTTATCCAAGTCGATGGTCAGCTGTACGGTCATATATCCATTGCCGTTCGCAACCATATCACAGCCGTTGGCGACGAAGTATCTCTCAAGAAATCGATGAATTTCGTGCTGCTGCATTTGATTTCTCCTCCTTTAATTGTTCGGCGAATTGAATCATACTCGTCAAATTTTCCATTTTGATTTTCATTTCCCCTTCTGTACGGGAGGAGGAGAGGATGTCTGTCATATGCTCTTCAAAATCCCTGAAATCAAGGCGGGTCAGGATTTCGTCCAATTGACCAATTACCCGCTCAAAAAGATTGATCTTTTCATACAGAAGCTTCAGGATATGTTCCTCAACAGTATTCTTAGTTGCAAAGTTATAAATATGAACATCTTCCGTCTGGCCGAGTCGGTGCACACGGCCTATTCGTTGCTCAAGCCTCATAGGATTCCAGGGTAGGTCGAAATTGATCACGTGATGACAGAATTGAAGGTTGATTCCTTCCCCGCCGGCTTCGGTGGCGATCAGCACCTGGGCATGCTTCTGGAATAATTCACGCATCCAGTCTTTTTTACCACGTTTAAATCCACCACGGAATGGGACCGAGCTGATTCCGTGCTGCTTCAAAAACCATTGAAGATAAAGCTGTGTCGCCCGGTACTCGGTGAAAATAATCACTTTATCATTGATGGATTGTACGATTTCCAATGCTTTCTGAGCCTTGGAGTTCATCGTGACATTTTCTACTTTTTTCATCAGTGTCCCAATCAACTGTTCAAAGCCCGGGGTAGGTGATTCCTTCTTCTCAAGCATATTCTTCAGGGTGTAAAAAACAGCTTCGCGTGAGCTGCATGCTTCTCTTTGTAAAGTCAAAAGGGAGAAGGAACTTGAATTGGCCCAGTCATCATATCTCCCCCTGAGCAGATCGATACTGTTATACAGATCCCTTTCAGCTTCATTGAAATCGATCAACACCGTCTTTACATGGCGCTTTGTCCATTCGATACCTGTATCTCCACGGCGGTTACGGATCATCACTTTGTTTATGAGGCTCTTTAAATGTTCATCCTCCTGAAGCGAACGATCTCCTTTTTTATATCTGTCAGTAAATCCTGATTCATTGCCGAGATGCCCCGGCTTTAATAGGGAAACGAGATGAAAGATTTCCTCTACGCGATTTTGGATAGGTGTGGCAGTCAAAAGCAGGCAGAATTTTTTCTTTAGATTCTGCACAAATTCATAGTTTTTTGTTTTATGATTTTTCAGTTTGTGAGCTTCGTCAATGATCACCAGGTCATAATCCTGTTCATACACCTTTTCCCGGTGAGGACTTCTTTTAGCAGTGTCCATGGAAGAGACTACGATGTCACATTGATCCCACACATAGCTCTTTCTCTGGGGCACGGCAGGAATGAAGAATTTGCTGTTCAATTCATACGCCCACTGAGAAACGAGGGAAGCAGGAACAAGGATCAATACTTTTTTTACTAAACCCCGAATCATGTACTCTTTTAATATCAATCCTGCCTCGATCGTCTTCCCGAGTCCGACTTCATCTGCAAGGATGGCTTTTCCATTCATCGTTTCCACAACCTGTTTCGCTGCTTCCAGCTGATGAGGGAGCGGAGTGACGTTTGCCAAATGTTTTGGAGCCTGCAGGCCTTCAAAGTTCGGAATTGCAAGATGATGCTCGAATTCGATGGCGAGCTTATAAAGTTCCCAGTTCCCCCATGGCCCATCATTTTCGATTAAATTCTCGAGACCTTCTCCCCACTCTTCATCAAATATAACTTCAACATTCATCTGAAAAACATCTCCTTAATTCTTATAAAAATGATTGCTCAAAACTCGTATTTAATGGTAGGATGAAAATAGATTTTCAATTGTTAGAAAAACTCGAAAATCCGAACATTCACATTTACAACATTTCTTCTGTATATTTCTAGTATGACCAATTGTTTCAAGGAATATTGGCGAATGATGACAAGGGGAGAGACTGTGCATACAGCGCCGAAGGAGCAAGCACGTTTAAGTGTGAATCTCTCAGGCAAAAAGACTCTTGTTGGACGCAACTCTGGAGAGTGTTTCCGACTCAGGAAACCACCAAAGGGGAAAGCCGTTCTTCGGTAAACTTTCAGGTGCAAGGACAGAGAAAACTTCTTTATGAAAAGGGGTTTTTCTGTCCTTTTTTCATGGGATAAAACGTGGTTAAGGATTATGCATGTAAGGAAAATAAAGGGGGAAAAGTCATGTCAGAGTTAAAACAAACACCTTTATACGAAGTGTACAAAGAGTATGGAGGAAAGACCATCGACTTCGGTGGCTGGGCTTTACCAGTGCAATTCTCAAGTATTAAGGAAGAACATGAAGCGGTACGATCCCGGGCAGGACTATTCGACGTTTCTCATATGGGAGAAATTGAAGTGAAGGGTGAAGGGGCTCTTGACTACTTACAAAAAGTGATGACAAATGATGTTTCCAAAGTGAAAGACGGAGGCGCTCAGTATACGGCTATGTGCTACGAAAACGGTGGGACGGTCGATGATTTACTTGTTTATAAAATTAAAGACAATGATTATTTGCTTGTTGTCAATGCAGCAAATATAGATAAAGATTTCAAATGGCTGAAAGAACATCAGACAAAAGAAGTTGAAATTAATAATATTTCTGAACATATGGCGCAATTGGCACTTCAAGGCCCTCTTGCGGAAGAAGTTCTACAAAAAATTACAAATGAACAAACATTGAGTGATATCGGTTTTTTTAAATTTCAGACGGAAGTGAACATAGATGGTAAACCTGCACTCGTTTCCCGTACCGGTTATACAGGTGAAGATGGTTTTGAAATCTATTGTGCTGCAGGTGATGCTGCTTCAATCTGGAAGACGATCTTAGCTGCCGGCAAAGAGCATGGCGTACTGCCGTGTGGACTTGGTGCACGTGATACCTTGCGTTTTGAAGCGAATCTTGCACTTTATGGCCAAGAACTTTCTCAATCCATCACACCGATTGAAGCTGGAATTGGCTTCGCTGTAAAAGTAAATAAAGAGGTGCCATTCATCGGTCAGGAAGTACTGAAACAACAAAAAGACGAAGGAGCCCCACGAAAGATCGTAGGGATTGAAATGATCGACCGCGGCATTCCACGTCATGGCTACAAAGTATTTTCAGGTGAAGAAGAAATAGGGGAAGTCACAACAGGGACACAATCTCCTACATTAAAGAAAAATATAGGATTGGCATTGCTTGATAAAGAATTCACTTCATTGGATACAGAAGTATTGGTTGAAATCAGAGGGAAAAAGCTTAAAGCGAAAGTGGCATCAACACCTTTTTATAAAAGACCAAAGAAATAGGGGAGGAATGACGGTCATGAAGCATCGTTATTTACCGATGACAGAGCAGGATCAAAGGGAAATGTTAGAACAAATAGGAGTAGACAGCGTTAACGATCTATTTGAAGATATTCCTGAACAGGTTCGTTTCAAAGGGGATTACAACATCAAAGAAGCGAAGTCCGAAACGGAATTGGTAAAGGAACTGACTAAAATGGCAGCGAAGAATGCTGACCTGAAAAGTCATACATCGTTTCTCGGGGCAGGGGTCTATGATCACTACATGCCCATCATCGTAGATCACGTATTATCACGATCAGAGTTTTATACAGCGTATACGCCGTATCAGCCTGAAATTTCCCAAGGGGAACTTCAAGCCATCTTTGAATTCCAGACGATGATTTGTGAACTGACAGGAATGGATGTAGCCAACTCCTCTATGTATGATGGGGGGACGGCCCTTGCAGAGGCAGCAATGCTGAGTGCTGGCCAGACCCGCCGGAAGAAGGTCCTAGTGTCTAGCACAGTCCATCCCGAATCACGTGATGTTTTGCGCTCATATGCAAAAGGTCAGTATATCGAAGTGGTGGAGATTCCGCACACGGATGGTGTAACCGATGTGGAAGAACTTAAGAAATTAATGAGTGATGAGATTGCAGCGGTCATCGTTCAATATCCTAACTTCTTTGGACGTGTGGAAGAGCTGAAAGCGATCGAAGAAGTGGCACATGGGGAAAAAGCGATGTTCGTCGTGTCCTCAAATCCCCTCGCACTCGGGGCACTTACACCTCCGGGGAAATTAGGGGCGGACATTGTCATTGGGGATGCACAGCCATTCGGTATCCCGAGCGCCTTCGGTGGACCTCACTGCGGATACTTCGCCGTGAATAAGAAGCTTATGCGCAAGGTACCTGGACGCCTGGTCGGTCAAACCGTTGATGAAGACGGTATCCGCGGTTTCGTTTTGACTCTCCAAGCCCGTGAACAACATATCCGTCGCGATAAAGCGACATCGAATATCTGTTCCAATCAGGCATTGAATGCACTCGCTGCATCCGTCGCGATGACGGCACTAGGAAAACAGGGTGTCAAAGAAATGGCCATTCAGAATATCCAAAAAGCTCATTACGCTAAAGAAGCCTTGAAAGCGAAAGGGTTCCTGGTCGCGTTTGAAGGACCATCATTCAATGAGTTTGTCATAAAGGTAAATAGGCCTGTCAAAGAAATCAATCAAAAGCTACTCGAAAAAGACATGATTGGTGGATATGACCTTGGACTTATGGATGACAGCTTAACGCAGCATATGCTGGTGGCTGTCACGGAACTTCGCAGCAAAGATGAAATCGACGCATTCGCAGCAGAATTGGGGGATTGTCATGAATAAGCAAGATCAACCTCTTATTTTTGAATTATCTAAAGAAGGCCGAATTGGTTACAGCTTACCTGAAATGGATGTACCTCAGGTAGATTTATCCGAGCTCATTCCATCAGATTACATCCGCACAGAAGCACCGGAACTCCCGGAGGTTTCGGAACTTGATATCATGCGCCACTATACGGCACTGTCCAAGCGTAATCACGGTGTGGACTCCGGTTTCTATCCACTTGGATCCTGTACGATGAAGTACAATCCGAAAGTGAACGAAAACGTTGCACGCTTGAACGGATTCGCCCATATCAACCCGCTGCAGGAACCGGAAAGCGTTCAAGGTGCCCTTGAACTGATGTATGACCTGCAAGAGCATTTGAAAGAAATCACCGGTATGGATGAAGTCACCCTTCAACCTGCTGCAGGGGCCCATGGCGAATGGACCGGGCTTATGATGATCCGTGCTTATCATGAAGCAAATGGTGATACACACCGTACGAAGGTCATCGTACCCGATTCAGCTCATGGAACTAACCCGGCCAGTGCAACGGTTGCCGGCTTTGAAACGGTTACGGTGAAGTCAAACGATAATGGACTCGTCGATTTAGACGATCTTAAGCGCGTTGTCGGGGATGACACGGCTGCCCTGATGTTGACAAACCCGAACACCCTTGGATTATTCGAAGAGAATATCATGGAAATGGCTTCCATCATTCATGAAGCTGGCGGAAAGCTGTATTATGATGGTGCCAATCTAAATGCCGTCCTTTCAAAAGCAAGACCGGGGGATATGGGATTTGACGTCGTACATTTAAATCTCCACAAAACATTCACTGGCCCTCACGGTGGCGGTGGTCCGGGAAGCGGTCCTGTCGGAGTGAAGGAAGACTTGATTAAATACCTTCCTAAACCGGTACTGGTGAAAAATGGTGACACGTTCGAATTCGATTACAACAGACCTGAATCCATCGGACGGGTAAAACCTTACTATGGAAACTTTGGAATCAATGTCCGTGCGTATACGTATATCAGGACGATGGGGCCGGACGGACTGAGAGCCGTAACGGAAAACGCGGTCCTGAATGCCAACTACATGATGCGTCGACTGGCACCTCACTTTGACCTGCCATACGATCGTCATTGTAAGCATGAGTTTGTCATCAGTGGGAAACGTCAGAAGAAGCTCGGCGTCCGAACATTGGATATTGCGAAGCGACTACTGGACTTCGGATATCATCCACCAACCATTTACTTCCCGTTAAACGTGGAAGAGTGCATGATGATCGAACCGACGGAAACAGAATCCAAAGAAACCCTTGATTCCTTCATTGATGCCATGATCCAAATTGCCAAAGAAGCAGAAGAAACACCGGAAATCGTCCAGGAAGCCCCTCACACAACCATCGTGAAGCGTATGGATGAAACACTGGCTGCAAGAAAACCGGTACTCCGTTATACAAAAGAGAGCTAAACGTACCATTGACACCGAAAGCCCTGCAGGAAAATCTCTGCAGGGCTTTTAGTTGAGGGACGGACCTGTGATATGTAGTGATGGTGATGAGGAATCCAACCGATATGGGTGATCATCCAGCGGAAATGAACAGGAAACCAGCCGTTTTGGTCAATAATTCAGCCGAAAGATCAAAAAATCCAGCCGCTTTCAGGAGAAATCCAGCCGTAAACCATTTAGTTTCATTTGCGGATGCATCCCGGCCACTCACGAACCGCATGCAATAAAAAAGATCGCCCAGGGGCGATCTCTCTGCATTATTTTTTATGCTTTACTTTCCCTGTCCATTTTTTAAATCCACCTTGTAACTGGTGAAGATTGCGGTACCCTTTTTTGTGCAGCATTTGAGCTGCTCTTCCACTGCGGAGCCCGCTTTGGCAATAAAGGTATACGGGTTGATCTGAGCGGATTTCCTTTTGTCTCATTTTGATCTGTGACAAAGGAATATTGCGTGCACCGAGGACGTGACCGTTTTCAAATTCATTCGCTTCACGAACATCTATCAATTGAGCTTTACGATATCCTGCTCGAAATTCTTCCTCATTCAGTGTATTCACGATTCTCTTTTGATAGAAGAACGTAAAAAGTGAATAGATAATGATTCCACCAAGTACGACTAAAAGAATATATAATCCTTCCATCATTCATGCTCCTTTCTACAAATGCGCTACCTTCTATTATATTCATGAAGTGCGTAAGAATCAAAACAAATTTATTATTTTACAGCAAAGACTTTCCAATCTGTTTTTCTTTGTTTTTTCGATTGGATTTGATAGACTAGTAACGGACTTGAATGAAGATGAATTTTTACATAACGCTATTAAATAGAAGACGCAAATGAGGTATGCTGCATGAAAAAGGAAACGTGGAGATTCATTGACTCCGGGAATTGTTCTCCCTCTTATAATATGGCCCTTGATGAGGCCTTGCTCGATTGGCACAGTGAAGGGAAGATCCCTCCTACGATCCGGTTTTACGGGTGGGATCCAGCGACACTTTCTGTCGGTTATTTTCAAAAAGTAGAAAAGGAAATCAATCTTGACGCTGTCAAAGAACACGGACTTGGTTTTGTAAGACGGCCGACGGGAGGCAGAGGGGTTCTTCATGAACATGAATTGACGTACAGCGTCATCGTGTCAGAAGAACATCCGGAAATGCCGAGAACCGTCACAGAAGCGTACCGTGTGATTTCAGAAGGGATTCTGAAGGGATTTCAAGGGCTTGGTCTCGAAGCCTACTTTGCTGTACCAAGGACGGCAGAAGAACGGGAAGGATTAAAGAATCCGCGATCGGCGGTTTGCTTTGATGCCCCGAGCTGGTATGAGCTTGTCGTGGAAGGACGAAAAGTGGCAGGAAGTGCACAGACGAGACAAAAAGGTGTCATCCTTCAGCACGGCTCGATTCTATTGGACCTTGATGAGGATAAGTTGTTCAGCCTGTTCAAATACCCCTCCGACAGGGTAAAAGAGCGTATGCAGCGGGCATTTAAAAGCAAGGCTGTTGCAATGAATGAAATCAGTTCAGTACCGGTCACGATGGATATGGCGAAGGAAGCATTCAAAAAAGGTTTTGAGGAAGGATTGAATATCCATCTCGAGCCTTATGAGCTCTCTGAAGAGGAAACACAATATGTTGTGGATCTTGCCGAATCACGATACGAATCTGATGAGTGGAATTTTAAACGTTAAAAAATTTTTTATTGAAAAAAAGCGATGCTTGTCGCTTTTTTCCTATTTTACCAACGATTACGGTGCTTTATATTATATCAAGTTCAAAATTAATAGAAATAGCGGGATTAATAGATGTTTTTCTATTCTTTTCTCCTGTTTTCTATTTTTATTGGCATATTAACCGTTTGACAAACAAATGACCTATTGACCTGAAACACAATATATGGTGTGTCGAATAATTTTTCGTACACAATATGTTGTGTTTATTTATTGCTTTTCCAGAATGGCTATGATATCTTAATACTTGATATAAGATATCAGCGAAGAAAACAGAAACTGAAACATTTGAGATAGAAGGAGTTGTCTTTATGACTGTTGCGTCGAAAAATGCGATGAAATTAAACACCGAGAGATTAAATAAGGATATTGGATTGTTTCCTCAAGTACATCCCATCACACCGGATATGACTACTACACACAAAGGTGTCTCCCGTCTGGTCATGATCGATCGTTATTCGTTCAAGGATACGGAAAAGATCACACTGAACGAAGGAGACTTCGTGGTCCTCACCATCAAGGAAGATCCCAAGTTTCCTGCAAGGGGATTGGGCTACATTTCAAGCATCGATTGGGAAACGAAAAAAGCATCTGTCTGGATCGAAGAAGAGTACAGAAGTGCCATCGATAAACCGGAGGAGATGGAGACGGGGATTGTCTCGAGGACACTCGATGTCATTGAGAAACCACTTGAAGTCTACTATGAACAAATTGCGAAGCGTAACGCAACAGGCTTGGCAGAGGTGGAAGAAACTCCTGAAAAGAGACAGGTTTGGTTTGAAAAATTCTATCATGAGCTAGTGAATCTCCATTTTGTTCCTGCTGGACGTGTCCTATACGGAGCGGGTGCAGGCACGGATGTAACGTATTTCAACTGTTATGTGATGCCATTCGTACAGGATTCCCGCGAAGGTATCTCAGAGCACCGCAAGCAGGTGATGGAGATCATGAGCCGCGGCGGCGGAGTCGGAACGAACGGATCGACCCTTCGTCCACGCAATACTCTCGCGAAAGGTGTCAACGGGAAATCATCAGGTTCCGTTTCCTGGCTGGATGACATCGCGAAACTGACTCACTTAGTTGAGCAGGGCGGATCAAGACGTGGTAAAACAGCATAAGTGCCTCGTCTATAAACAAACCTCGTGAATTGCTGGAAACTCTTTACATGGCTTACTGGCTACAACGCAGCCGGAAACGGCAAACGTGAATGCTCAAAAACAGTAAGTGGATAAAGACAATCAGCAGCCAAGCTCCTCTGAAATGGAGAAGGTTCAACGACCATCGAAAGCACGCTGCATCTGGCGGAAGTGAGTAGAGTAGGAGTCGAGTGACTCCGAAGTGCGAGGACACTCAAATGAGTGTAAGATATGGTCTGAACTCTAAGGCGACTTAGAGAGTTGATGTAACGAATCAACGTAACATATTGGCACAAATGATCATGCTTTCAGATTGGCATCCCGATATTATTGAATTTATTATTTCTAAAATGCAAAACCCGCGTATCCTGCGTTATCTTCTTGAAAATACGGAAGATGAAACCATCAAAAAGGCGGCTCAGGATAAGTTGAAGTTCACCCCGCTGACTGAACAAGAGGAAGCGATGTATCAAGGGATCCTGAACTACAGACAGATCCCCGGCTATGGTGGATTCGATGCGAAAATCCTTAAGAATGCGGAAGAAAAACTGCGCACAGGGGGCACATACAGTGTCCATAATTCAGAATTCCTGACAGGGGCGAACATCTCCGTCTGCCTGACAAGCGACTTCATGGAAGCCGTGGAGAACGATCGTGAATATGAGCTTCGCTTCCCTGATGTGGAAAGTTATAACGAAGAGCAAATGAACTATTATAATGAAGAATGGCATAATGTAGGCGATGTGCGCGAATGGGAAAAGCTTGGATACAAAGTTCGCACATACCGAAAGATCAAGGCGAAAGAACTGTGGAACCTGATCAATGTGTGTGCAACCTACTCAGCTGAACCAGGAATCTTCTTTATCGATAACGCCAATGATATGACGAATGCGAAAGCATACGGCCAAAAGGTAGTGGCCACGAACCCATGCGGCGAGCAGCCCCTTGCTCCATATTCAGTGTGTAACCTGGCAGCCGTCAACCTTGCTCAGTTTGCGGATAAAGAGACGAAGACCGTTGATTTCGAGAAATTGAAGCGTACGGTTGAAGTCGGTGTTCGCATGCAGGACAATGTCATCGACGCGACTCCATACTTCCTGGATGAAAATAAGAAGCAGGCTCTCGGGGAGCGACGCGTAGGCCTTGGCGTAATGGGTCTTGCCGACTTATTGATCTACTGTGAAAAAGAATACGGTTCAGAAGAAGGCAACAGGCTTGTGGATGAAGTCTTTGAAGTCATCGCGACAACTGCTTATCGTGCTTCTGTAGAATTATCGAAGGAAAAAGGAAGCTTCCCATTCCTGACTGGAAGCACCGATGAAGAAACGAAGGCCCTGCGTAAGGCATTCGTGGAAACAGGCTTTATGAAGAAAATGCCTGAAGACGTACGTCATGACATTGAAGAGTACGGAATCCGGAATTCCCATCTGCTGACGGTGGCCCCAACAGGTTCGACCGGTACGATGGTCGGAGTGTCGACGGGTCTTGAGCCATACTTCTCCTTCACCTATTACAGAAGTGGACGTCTCGGTAAATTCATTGAAGTAAAGGCGGATATTGTAGAGGATTACTTGAAGAGAAATCCGGATGCGGATGCAGACAATCTTCCGGAATGGTTTATCTCTTCCATGAGCCTGGCTCCACAAGCACATGCCGACGTTCAATGCGTCATCCAAAATTGGATCGACAGCTCCATTTCGAAAACCGTGAATGCCCCTCGTGGTTATACGGTAGAACAGGTAGAAAAAGTATATGAACGACTGTATAAAGGTGGAGCAAAGGGCGGTACCGTGTATGTGGACGGAAGCCGTGATTCTCAGGTGCTTACCCTTAAAGCGGAAGAAAACAGCTTTGATGATGAAAATGAACAGGAACAACATGACATTCCGACCGCTAAAAAGCCGATCGTATTACTGGATACAATCCAGGACGTGCGTTCCACGGACGTAACCATCGGTTCTGAAGTGGGGAATACATGCCCGGTCTGCCGTAAAGGTACGGTAAAAGATATGGGTGGTTGCAATACTTGTACAAACTGCGGCGCTCAGCTGAAGTGTGGACTATAATCATTAAAATGCGCAGGAGGGGACTGGTTCCCCTCCTGTTTTTTTTAGTCTAAAATCCTTCTAGGTGAATTAAAGATGTAGTAATACACTAAAAGGAGTGGAGCCTTTGGACATCGATGGCGTATTTTCCGGTGGAGGTATAAAGGGGCTCGCCATGATTGGAGCGTACCAGGCGATTGAAGAGGAAGGATACACATTCAAGAGGCTGGCAGGAACCAGTGCAGGGGCAGTGATTGCTGCATTTATCGCTGCAGGATACTCAAGCCGTGAATTACTCAAAATCATGGGCGACCTTGATTTGAAAGACTTGTTGGATTCAAACGCAGTCATTTCCCTTCCGATCCTTAAGTGGTTTCGGGTTTATTATCGTTTAGGATTATATAAAGGAGCGGCACTTGAAAGCTGGGTGGAGGAAAAGCTGAAAGCGAGGGGGATCTATACGTTTGCCGATCTGCCCCCCAGGTCCCTCCGTGTCATTGCATCGGATTTATCAAACGGAAGACTGCTTGTCCTTCCTGATGACCTTGAGAAATACGGCATACCAAAAGAAACTTTTCCCGTTGCCAGGGCGATACGGATGAGTGCGAGCCTTCCTTATTTCTTTGAACCTGTGAAACTGCGTTCACTCGAAGGGACCAGTTTCATGGTGGACGGGGGGGTGCTCAGTAATTTCCCCATGTGGCTCTTTGACAGGGAAAATGTGAAGAAGGTAAGGCCGGTACTCGGAGTGAAGCTTAGTCACGACTTGATGAGTAAGCCGAAAAAACCGATCAAAAATGCCATTGATTTATATGGAGCCCTCTTTACGACCATGAAAGACGCCCATGATTCAAGATATATTTCCAGAAAGCTTGAAAAGAACATTATTTTTATACCGACTGAAGGGGTACTCACCACTGAATTCGAACTCACTCCCGAGCGGAAGATTGAACTCGTCCAATACGGGAAAACAAAGGCCGCAGCCTTTTTGCAGACATGGCCCCATTAAAAAAACAATCGAGCTCCTAAAACGAAGCTCGATTGTTTTTTTTATTCTTTTTTCCTTCAATTACGGTTAGTTTGGCATTGGATTTTTTTCGTATCGAACGTTTTTTTGAAACATTGGATACTTGAGGTTTACTTGTAGACTTCTTCTTATGCCGCTTCTTCGATTGCTTGGCTGCTTTAACAAACGCTCTCTGTTCATTGCTATTTCCAGTCCGTCTTCCACTGAACCATCTTTTGTAAATGAAATAGATGATCCCGATGACGGCTGCTGTAATCAGCAATTGCCTTGCAAGACCTAAAGGATTTCCGAACAGGGAAGTTCCGAGCCCGATTATAGCCAACAAAATGAGTGTGAAAACAAAGATATTACGAGCGTTCAACAAAGCCACCTCCTTACATCACTATCCATCTTAGATATTATCTATACTATTATTCTAGACCATTTCGGCCTTCTTTAACCGTATAAATTGATTTTTTATCAGGGTATGAATGGGACGAACCCACTTCTTTTTTCTGAAACTTTAAAAGATATTATCTATTTTACTAAATATTGAAGAAAAGCACTAGAGGGAGCGTTTCCCGAATGTTATTTATCTACGATCTGGTCCAGATTGGAGGAGAGAAAAATAAACATTCCATGCAAATGTTTCATTCTATGGGACATACTACGAATGGAGGTGTTACAGATGGCAGAACAGAAAGGGCAACATGAGAAGGTTCAGAACGGGACGGAAGAGAGTAAAGAAAATCCACGATTGGAGCAGAATCAAAGTGAAAAACCGCTTTCCTTCACGGCAATGGTCGTCGTGACGGGCTTTACAGCCGGGATGTTATGGAGCGGGATTGCATACATTTGCTACTTCTTCTCCTTTACGAAGATTGAACCCAATATCATATTCGAACCTTGGGCAGTCGGGAACTGGGTGGACAAATGGATCGGTATCGTTCTATCCATCGTGGCTTATGGTGTCATATCGATCGGCGTGGCCCTCATTTATTATGGCCTGTTGAGAAAATTCAAGTCCATGTGGGTTGGTGCAGCGTACGGAATCGCTCTGTACCTGGCTTTTTTTCTGGTACTGAATCCACTTTTCCCAAGCATAAAATCCTTTACAGCCATTGATTATCACACATTGATCACAACGTTCTGTTTGTATATTCTTTACGGTGTATTTATAGGTTACTCGATTTCATACGAAGAAAATGAATTAAGGCATCAGGATGAAAAGGAAAAATCAGGGGAAGTTTCTCATTAATTTATCAGACAATTAAGTAGGTATAGGTAAAAGGTTTATGTTAGAATGTTCATGATGAACATTCTATTTTTTTAGGAGTTTACATATGGTGAAAATCTTGCTGTTAAATGGGCCCAATTTAAACCGATTAGGGAAACGGGAGCCCGCTATTTACGGTCATGTCACACTGGCTCAACTGGAATCAACCTTGAAAAGCAAGGCAGAAGATGACGGTCATGAATTGCTTGCCGCTCAATCGAATCATGAAGGGGAATTGATTGACATCATCCACACCTGTGAAGATGAAGGATATGGGGGGATTATATTGAACCCCGGTGCGTTCACGCATTACAGCTATGCGTTGAGAGATGCTGTGGCGTCGGTATCCGTTCCGGTTGTGGAAGTGCATATATCAAATATTCATGCACGGGAAGAGTTTAGGCATCAGTCTGTCGTGGCAGCTGAGACGATTGGTCAGATCGTCGGATTCGGACTGTTTGGGTACGAGTTGGCCCTCAAAGCCATTATAATGAACATTAAGGGAGTGGAACACGATGAAAATTGAACGATTACGTGAAACCTTTTCAGAGAATGAACTTGACGGTATTTTATTGACGAGTATGTATAACCGACGCTATATGACGAACTTTACGGGTTCTTCGGGAGTGGTATTGATTTCAAAGGAGAAGGCCTTATTCATCACCGATTTCAGATACATAGAACAAGCAACGGAACAGGCGGCTGATTATGAAATCGTGCAGCATACCGGTCCGATTCATGAAGAAGTGGCAAAGCAGGTGAAGAACCTGGGTATTACGAAACTTGGTTTCGAAAAGAACGATATGACCTACAGTGCTTTCGAAAGCTACCGGGATACAGTGGAAGCGGAAATGGTGCCGGTATCCGGTTTAGTGGAAAAGTTACGCTTGATTAAGACACCTGAAGAGCTTAATATAATTAAGGATGCGGCGGATATCGCCGATGCAGCATTTAAGCATATATTAGATTTCATCAAACCGGGTGTGACAGAGTTAGAGGTTTCAAATGAATTAGAATTCTTCATGAGAAAAGCAGGAGCCACTTCATCCTCTTTTGATACCATCGTTGCCTCAGGTTATCGTTCTGCACTGCCTCACGGGGTGGCCAGTGATAAAGTCATTGAAAAAGGTGATTTTGTAACATTGGATTATGGTGCATACTATAAAGGATACTGCTCCGATATGACACGTACTTTATCGGTAGGAGAACCAAGCGAGAAATTGAAAGAGATCTATGATGTCGTCCTTCAATCACAGCTTCTTGCCATGGACCGGATCAAGCCGGGCATGACAGGTAAGGAAGCGGATGCGATCGCACGCGATTACATAACAGAAAAGGGTTATGGTGAGTATTTCGGACACACATTAGGGCATGGGATCGGTCTTGAAGTACACGAAGGACCAGGACTTTCTACGCGCTCTGATGTGGTTCTCGAGCCTGGGATGATTGTAACCGTTGAACCAGGTATCTATGTACCGGGTGTTGGCGGCGTACGCATCGAGGACGATACACTCATAACGGAAGATTCAAATGAAACACTAACACACTCAACAAAAGATCTAATCATTCTACCATTTTAGTCCTGAAAAAGGCCTACTAATCAATAGGAGGAATAAACATGATTTCAGTAAATGATTTTCGCACAGGTTTAACCGTTGAAGTCGACAACGGAATTTGGCGGGTAATCGATTTCCAACACGTTAAACCAGGTAAGGGAGCCGCGTTCGTCCGCTCTAAACTTCGTAACCTGCGCACAGGTGCCATCCAGGAAAAAACGTTCCGTGCCGGTGAAAAAGTTGGAAAAGCACAGATCGACAACCGTAAAATGCAGTACCTGTATGCCAATGGGGACATGCATGTATTCATGGACAACGAAAGCTACGATCAAATCGAGCTTCCTGCTTCTTCCATCGAATATGAATTGAAATATTTAAAAGAAAACATGGAAGTATCCATTATGATGTATGGAGCCGAAACGCTTGGTGTCGAGCTTCCAAACTCTGTTGAATTAAAAGTGACGGAAACAGAACCGGGAATCAAAGGTGACACGGCTTCCGGTGGATCCAAGCCAGCTACTGTTGAAACAGGTTTAGTGGTAAACGTTCCATTCTTCGTGAACGAAGGGGACACACTTATCATTAACACAACGGACGGATCTTACGTATCACGGGGATAAAGAATAAATATCAAAAGCCTGAACGGGATGAATCCCGTTCAGGCTTTTTTTTGTCTTTTTCCATTCCACTCCCAATGACCACCTCGAATCTCCCAACTCTATTGTCATAATCTCCATTCGCTAGAATACATTGTATTATCGGGAAGCATGTACGAAGGGTCCAGATCCTTCTACCCGAAGTGGAACAAGATTAGGAGGTCTCCATATGCAAGAAGTTCTAGCCTTTCTACCCAGCACTATATCTGATAAAGTCCTGTCCCTTCCACAAGATCTGATTGACCGGATAGAAGAAATCAGGGTTCGTACCAACCGTGTATTAGAGGTAACGGCACGGGGGAAGCCATACTTTCTTTCCTATACGGTCACAGAAGAAGATAGTGAACAGCTCATTAACAAATTATCCCGCCATTCATTTTATACATTGGAAGAAGAATTGAAGCGTGGCTATATCACGATTGAAGGCGGGCATCGGGTGGGGCTCGCCGGGAAGGTGATACTAGAGGGCGGAGTTGTGAAGGGGATTCGGAATCTCTCTTCTTTTAATATCCGGATTGCCAGGGAAAAACTTGGCATAGCTCGGTCCATCCTTCCATATGTGTACAGTGACGGCTGGAAACATACGATGCTCATTGGTTCCCCTCAGACCGGCAAAACGACCCTGTTACGGGATCTGGCCAGGATGATTTCGACGGGGGTCCCTGAAAGGAATATCCCGCCATTCAAGGTGGGGATCGTTGATGAACGATCAGAAATTGCCGGCTGCGTGAACGGCATCCCTCAGCTGATGTTCGGTCCGAGGGTGGACGTGCTGGATGCCTGTCCAAAAGCTGAAGGGATGATGATGCTGATCCGTTCCATGAGTCCGGATGTCCTGGTCGTGGATGAAATCGGACGGTTGGAAGATGGTCAGGCGATTCAGGAAGCCGTAAATGCCGGCATTACCCTTGTCATGACGACACATGGGTCTTCTTTAAGCGAAGTAAGGAAGAGACCTGTGATCAAGGATATTGTGAATCTACAGACGATTGAACGATTCGTGGAACTGAGGAGGGGGGATGAACCGGGTAAGGTCCATGAGGTGTGGGACGAACACGGACAATCTCTTCTGAAAAAAGTGAGTGTGACGTAAATGATAAAACTTGTTGGCGCTGTATTTATTCTCCTTTCCACTTCCTGGGCAGGGTTCGAAGCTTCGAAATATTTGACGGAAAGGCCAAGGCAGCTTCGGCTATTGAAGCTGGCCCTTCAGTCATTGGAAGCTGAAATCACCTATAGTCATACCCCTTTGCACGAAGCGACCAGAAAGATTTCCAAACAACTGCAAAAGCCTGTTTCCTGGTTTTTTGAAACGTTCTCGAAGAAATTGACAGAGGAGGAGATCTCAGTGAAGAAAGCATGGGATGAAAGCCTGAACGATGTCTGGAAGTTAACGGCCTTTAAAGCGGGTGAGTATGAAATCCTGAAGCAATTCGGAGAAAACCTTGGCAGACACGACATGATGACTCAGCAAAAACATATCCAGCTTGCTCTTAAACATCTGGATAGGGAAGAAACGGAAGCCGTTGAAAAGCAGAAGAAATATGAAAAGATGACGAAAAGTCTAGGTTTTCTATCAGGACTTTTGTTGATCATCCTACTACTCTGACTTGCGGAAGGCATACGGGATGAGGCTTAGAAACCAGGAGGGAAATAATTATGGGAATTGACGTGGATATTATTTTCAAGATTGCCGGAGTAGGGATTGTCGTCGCCTTTTTGCATACGATTTTAGATCAGGTAGGAAAGAAGGAATATGCCCAGTGGGTGACATTATTCGGGTTCATCTACATCTTGTTCATGGTGGCTTCGATTGTCGATGATTTGTTCCAGAAGATAAAATCGGTCTTCTTATATCAAGGATAAGGGGGCGTCCGCGATTGAAATCATCCAGATTGTAGGTATTGCACTGGTTGCTACTTTTCTTGCTTTGATTGTGAAAGAACAAAAACCAAATTTTGCTTTCCTGCTCATTGTGTTTACAGGTTGTACGATTTTTTTATTTCTTATTGATCAAATTTATTCCATCATTCATATGATTGAGAAATTGGCTGCAAACGCAAACGTGAACATGGTGTATGTGGAAACCATCCTGAAGATCATCGGCATCGCTTACATAGCGGAATTCGCTTCACACATTACGAAAGATGCCGGGCAGGGGGCACTGGCAGCGAAAGTGGAGCTTGCCGGAAAGATCTTAATATTGGCAATGGCTGTTCCCATTCTGACAGTCATCATCGAAACGATCATCAATATGATTCCGACTGGATAAGCGAAACGTTAAGAGGTGGAATGAATGTTGCAATTATACCGGATACTCGTCACAGCACTCGTTATCTTTTTCATCACAGCCTCAAGTGGACAAGCAGAAGAAGGGGATGAACAGACTCCTCCCGATACAAACATCCAGCAGGAATTGATCGATGCGCAGCTGGACCGGTTAGGGGTTGAAGAACTGACAGGATACTGGAATAGTATCGTGGATCAATACGGCGGCTATCTTCCCGAAAGTCAAAAAGGCAGTTTGATCGATTTCATGAAAGGCGAGAAAGAGTTCTCCTTCAAGGCATGGTTCAGCGGAATCTTCAAATTTGCCTTTCAGGAGCTTGTGATGAATGGAAAGTTATTGGGGACCCTGATTATGCTCACGATCTTCAGCATGTTTCTCCAGTCCCTGCAGAATGCTTTCGAAGGGGGAAGCGTCAGCAAGGTGGCATACAGCATCATATTCATGGTGCTGATCATCATCGCCCTGAATAGTTTTCACGTGGCCATCGACTACACCCGGGATGCGATCTCCACCATGGTCCATTTCATCATCGCCCTCATCCCGCTGCTCCTTGCCCTGATTGCCGCTTCAGGAGGCGTGGTTTCGGCAGCTTTCTTTCACCCGGTCATTATCTTCCTGATGAATACAAGCGGTCTGCTCATTCAAAATGTCGTGCTGCCCCTCCTGTTCCTATCCGCCCTTCTGAGCATTGTGAGCACCCTTTCCAGTCATTATAAAGTGACTCAGCTCGCTCAATTATTGAGAACTTGGAGCATCGGACTGTTAGGGGCGTTCATGACGGTCTTTCTCGGGGTGATATCCGTACAGGGTGCCACCGCAGCCGTTACGGACGGTATAACGATCCGTACAGCGAAATTTGTGACAGGCAACTTTGTCCCGGTCATCGGCAGGATGTTCACTGACGCAGCAGATACCGTGATCAGCGCATCTGTCCTCCTGAAAAATACGGTGGGGATAGCGGGTGTCGCCATCGTTCTGATCATTGCAGCCTTTCCGGCCATCAAGATCTTGATGATTGCCTTCATATACAAACTGGCGGCCGCTCTCCTTCAACCTCTCGGGGGAGGGCCGGTGATCGAATGCCTGGATACCATCGCAAAGAGTGTGATTTATGTCTTTGCGGCTCTAGCGATCGTGTCCTTTATGTTTTTCTTAAGTCTTACCGTCATCATTGCAGCGGGAAATATTACGATGATGATGCGATAAGGGGGTCCCGCCATGTCATTTCTAACCGATTGGATTACAAATATCATCATCTTTGTTCTCTTAGCCACCGTCATTGACATGCTTCTTCCAAGCTCGAATATGCAGAAATATGCCAAAATCGTGACCGGCTTATTATTGATCACCATCATCCTTACACCGCTCTTCAAATTGATGTCCACGGATTTTGATGAGGTGATGAATTCCATAGATTTAAATGGTCCTTCTCAGAATAAATCGATGGAAAATGAAATAGAAATGAAGAAAAAAGAAATACAAGCCTCACAACGTGCATATATTTTAGAACAGATGGCTGTCCAAATGAAACAAGAAGCAGAAAAGGAGATGATGGATGAGCACGGCAAAGTCATTGAGAAGGTGACCATACAAGCAGATGACGTAGAAAATCTTCCCGACAGTATTACAGGAGTGACAGTGATTGTGAAAGAAAAGGAAAGTGAAAAAGACAGCACGATTGAAACAGTCCAAAACGTGGAGATCGATACGGGATCTGAAACGAGAAAGAAAACATCCGACGAAGATACGTCCCAACTGGCCACCTTACTAGCCGAACAATGGAATCTAACACAAGACAAAATAATCATTACAGTTGAAGGGGGGACTGGGGAAGCGAATGAACTTTAATAAAGGTCCGCTGAATATGCTGAAGGAATGGTTGTCAAAAGAAGACGCAAACTCTCCACCCAGGGGGAAAAAAGGTAAAAGGCTGCATTATTTTCTCATTGTGCTTCTCATAGGAGTGGCCTTCATGCTGATCAGCGACCTATGGAGCGGTGATCAAGGGGTGGAGGTTGCGAAGCAGGTGGATGGAGGTACCCCTGAAGAAGTGGCGACATTCGGATCCGGTCAAAAGGAATCGGATGGGTCCATGAGGGATTACGAAGATCGATACGAAAATCAGTTGAAAGAAGCCCTTGATCAAATTGTCGGGGTTAGCGATGTATATGTCGTCGTGAATGTGGAGGCAACAGAATCCAAAGTGTATGAAAAAAATGAGTCGACAAAAATTCAATCCACCGATGAAGAGGATAAAGAAGGTGGAAAGCGGTCGATCGAAGATAAATCCCGGGAAGAAGAAATCGTCATTGTAAATAACGGGGATAAAGAAGTTCCCATTGTGAAAGAAACAAAAAAACCTAAAGTCACCGGTGTCCTTGTAGTAGCAAAGGGAGCCGATAACATACAAATCAAAAAATGGATTATAGAGGCCGTCACCCGCGCACTTGATGTTCCAAGTCACCGGGTATCGGTCCTGCCCAAACAATAAGGGGGAAATGATAGATGTTACTGAAAAAACAAACGGTTTGGCTATTAACGATGTTGAGTCTTGTGATTGTCCTTTCGGTTTACTACATTACGTCACCAACACAACAAGCGACAGATATGGCTTATCAAGAAAAGGATGCGAAAGAGCAGGCTAAAGGTGGAGATAAAGAGACAATGTCAGGTAATGGCATGGAAGTCGTCACGGACGCCGCTGGAAATGAAATGTTCGAAGCATTGCGTCTTGAAGTAACAGACCAGCGTGATCAGCTTCGTGAAGAGCTGGAGGCGAAGGTAGCAAACGCGGATGTGTCAGCAGAAGAAAAGAGTGCAGCCTATGAGCAGATGGAAAACCTTCGTGAACTGGCCATGACGGAATCGGTTCTTGAAACGATGATCAAAACAATGGGTTACGATGATGCCCTTGTCAGAGCAAACGGAGAAAACATCCGGATCACAGTGAAATCAGACAAAGAGCACACTAAAGCCGATGCCAATGAAATCATCCGCCTGGTCATGAGTGAAGTGGGACAAATGAAACCGGTCGCAGTGGAATTCCAGCCGGCAAACTAAACGGATCCAGGCTACGTTGCCGCCTAAAGCAGACCCTTTAGGCGGCTTATTTATGTTTAACCCAGAAATTCCTTATTGCACCTTTTTATCAGATAAATGAAAAATCCTTTTCTATTATTTTATTTTTTTCCGAAAAAGGTCTAGAATAGAGATAGGGTTGTATGCGCTTTTAAAAGGATGGTAGGAATCGCATATTGAATTTATACGAGGTATTATCGTATGATGTTAGTAGCTAGTCATAATTTTTTAAACTATAAGAGGGGTGTCAACAGTGTTGAAAATTCAAGAAATTCGCGAAATAATCAAACTCGTAGATCAATCAAGTGTTGAAGAGTTTACATACGAGCATGATGGTTCTAAGATCAATCTAAAGAAAAATAATGGCGTGACCGTATCGGCCCAGCCGGTGGTACAAGCAGTCGAAGAAGTAAAACCTGCTGCACAAGCCGTTCAACAAGCACCTGTACAGGAAGCTGCTGCTCCTGCACAACCGGAAAAAGAAGCTCCACAAGCTGGCGCAGAAGATGCTAACTTACATAAAATCACGTCTCCGATGGTTGGGACATTCTACCAATCCTCTTCACCTGAATCAGGTCCATATGTAAAAGTCGGGGATAAAGTCGATGAAAGCTCAGTGGTATGTATCGTGGAAGCGATGAAACTATTTAATGAGATCGAAGCCGAAGCAAAAGGCGAAATCGTAGAAATACTAGTAAAAGACGGTCAATTAGTGGAATATGGTCAGCCGTTATTCTTGGTTAAACCTGAATAAGGAGCGAATATAGATATGATAAAAAAGGTACTAATCGCCAATCGAGGAGAAATTGCTGTACGTATCATTCGTGCATGCCGAGATCTAGGCATTGAAAGTGTAGCCGTTTATTCTGAAGCAGATAAAGAGGCACTTCATGTTCAATTAGCGGATGAAGCTTATTGCATCGGACCTACTGCTTCGAAAGACAGCTACCTGAATTTCACAAATATCATCAGCGTGGCAAAACTGACGGATTGTGATGCGATCCACCCGGGTTACGGATTTCTAGCCGAAAACTCTGATTTTGCAGAGTTGTGCCGCGATTGCAACATCATCTTCATCGGTCCTTCACCTGAAGCCATCTCCAAGATGGGGACGAAAGATGTGGCTCGTGAAACGATGAGAGAAGCAGGCGTTCCGATTGTCCCTGGTTCAAAAGGCATAGTGAAAGATGCAGACGATGCAGTTCAGCTTGCAGAATCCATGGGTTATCCCGTCATCATCAAAGCCACTGCCGGTGGCGGAGGTAAAGGGATCCGTGTCGCGAAAAGTCAGGAAGAGCTTATCAAAGGGGTGACGATCACCCAACAGGAAGCCATGACTGCATTCGGAAACCCGGGTGTATATATCGAGAAGTTCATCGAGGACTTCAGGCACGTGGAAATTCAAGTGCTCGCCGATAACTTCGGAAACGTGATCCACCTTGGTGAACGGGACTGTACGATTCAGCGCCGCCTTCAAAAACTGATTGAAGAAACGCCGTCGCCTGCTTTAACAGAAGAGAATCGTGTTAAAATGGGGGAAGCAGCAGTAAAAGCAGCCAAAGCGGTTGATTATACAGGTGCCGGCACGGTAGAATTTATATATGATTACGTGAATCAATCATTCTACTTTATGGAAATGAATACGCGTATCCAGGTGGAGCATCCTGTAACGGAACAAGTAACAGGTGTCGATTTGATTAAGGAACAGATTCTCGTGGCATCAGGACAAAAGCTTTCCCTGACACAGGAAGAAGTGACGTTCACTGGCTGGGCCATTGAATGCCGTATCAATGCCGAGAATCCAGAGAAGAATTTCATGCCTTCAGCGGGGCGGATTGAAATGTATCTTCCACCGGGCGGCATTGGCGTAAGAGTCGACTCAGCCGCATATCCTGGTTATATGATCCCTCCATATTACGATAGCATGATTGCCAAAGTGATTACCTATGGAGCGACACGTGAAGAAGCCATTTCAAGGATGAAGCGGGCTCTAAGTGAATTTGTGGTTGAAGGTATACACACAACCATCCCGTTCCATCTCAGACTATTAGATCATGAAACCTTTGTAGGTGGGGAATTCAATACGAAATTCTTAGAAAAATATGAAGTAATGAAATCCTAGTGTGAATTCAGGAGGTGCCATACATGGCGGAAAATCAAAACCTTTTACAAATGTCTCACGGTAAAGACGGTCTTGGGAAAATTGAAATCGCACCTGAAGTGATTGAAGTGATCGCAGGAATCGCCGCGTCAGAAGTCGAAGGCGTATCTCAAATGCGCGGAAACTTCGCAACAGGTGTCGTCGAGCGTCTTGGAAAGAAAAACCACGGTAAGGGTGTCAAAGTGGAACTGGCCGAAGAAGGAATCATCGTGGATGTATACTGCATCATGAAATTCGGTGTAGCCATCCCGACGGTCGCTCAAAAAATCCAGGATAACATTCGTCAAGCCTTGCTTAACATGACTGCTCTCGAAGCAGACGAAGTGAATGTTCATATCGTTGGCGTTCAATTTGAAAACCAAAAGTTTGAAGCTGAAATTGAAGACGAAATGTAACGGGGAAGAACGGTCCTTTTTATGGGCCGTTCTTTTTTGTGCCTGGTGGAGGTGTATCTGAGAATTGAACTGAGATGGGATTATATGTAAAGTGTCTGGATTATTCTGTGAATCGGCCGGATTTTTTCCTGGAATGGCTGGATTTCTATTGGTTTCCGCTGGATTTTTCATCGGAAAGGCTGGATTTGTGTGGGTTTCGGCTGGATTTTTAATTTTTCGGGCCAACCCAGTCGGCTCCGCTTTTCGAGTTGTCCAGCTCCGCCGGGTAGTCCCTCGAGGTCATTTCTGAAAAATCCCCAAAGGCAAAGTGCGCCTTCAGGGATTTCCCAGAAATGCTTGTCGGGCCTGACCAACCCGCCTCCGCTTTTCTACTTGTCCAGCTCCGGGGCTTAGAGGCTCGAGGTCATAAGCTAAGGTACCCAAAAAGGCAAAGAACGCCTTTCCGGGTACCTCATCTTATGCTTGTCGCCTCTGGTCAAAGCCCCTCCGCTTTTCTTGTCAGAATATTGATTTTTTTACATACGCGTGCGTAATGCCCTTGGTTTGTGCTATTATCAAAGGTATGAAAATTGATGGATTAAAAGGAGTAAATAGAAGATGAAGAGAAGAGTTGCCCGTGAAAAGGCTTTACAGGCGTTATTTCAAATAGATATGAGTGGGATTGAGCCTACAGTTGCGTTAAGGAACGTGCTGGAGGAAGAGGAGAAGATGGATGCGTATCTTGAGCAGATCGTTCTAGGCTTCATCGAGAATCAGGAACGGATTGATGGCCATATTCGTGAAAATCTGGAGAAATGGTCATTTGACCGTCTGGCAAAAGTCGATCGTAATATTTTGCGTCTAGGCGTGTACGAGCTTCTGTTTGTAGAAGACGTTCCGAATAATGTGGTCATTAATGAAGCGGTTGAAATAGCAAAGATCTTTGGTGATGATCAATCCAGTAAATTTATCAATGGTGTCCTTTCAAAGGTAAGTCAATCTTAACAATGTAAGGGGGCGAGTGAATGTCAGCTTCTATAATTGATGGTAAGCTCATTGCAGATCACTATCGGCAGCAATTAAAGAGTCAGATCCAACAGCTGAAGGAACAGGAAGTCGTACCTGGCCTGGCGGTCATCCTGGTGGGTGATAACCATGCCTCCCATTCGTATGTGAAAATGAAGAGGAAGGCATGCAGTAATCTTGGGATCCATTCAGAGCTTTATTTATATGAATCCACTCTTACACAAGAAGAGCTGCTTGGGAAAATCAGAGAATTGAATGAACAGGATCATATCCATGGAATTCTCGTTCAACTTCCACTGCCGGACCATATCAACCCTATTACCGTGATTGAGACGATTTCTCCATCGAAGGATGTGGACGGCTTTCATCCGGTTTCCATCGGGAAAATGGTGACGAATCAAGATACTTTCTATTCCTGCACACCGCTTGGGATCATGAAAATGCTTGAATATGAAAACATCTCGGTAGAAGGAAAACACGTTGTCATATTAGGACGAAGTAACATTGTCGGAAAGCCGGCAGGTCACTTGTTCCTGAATCGGAATGCCACTGTGACGTACTGCCATTCCAAAACCGACAATATGTCTTCCTACACACAACAGGCGGATATTATCGTTTCTGCCGTAGGGAAAGCGAATCTGATCGGGGCTCGAGACATCAAACCCGGGGCTGTCATCATCGATGTAGGCATGAATCGTAATGAAGATGGCAAGCTGTGCGGAGACGTAAACTTTGAGGAAGTAAAGGAAAAAGCAGGGAAAATCACCCCTGTTCCCGGTGGAGTCGGCCCGATGACCATCACCATGCTTCTTTATAACACGGTGAAATCTGCCGAATGGGCTCTCCGGAATCGCCAAAATGGTTAAAAAATAGTACAATATACGTAACATAAAAGGAAAGGGACGGCTAATCGCTGGTCCCTTTCCGTATTCCTGCATGTATTTCGGTGCAAGGGACAAAGGAGTCAGTGAGCATGGAACTTGATCAATCGCGTTATTTAACGGTACAAGCTCTGACAAAATACATAAAACGTAAATTCGACAGGGACCCGCATCTGTCCAACCTGTTTGTACGGGGCGAAATTTCCAACTTCAAAAGGCACTCAAGCGGACATATGTACTTTACTCTGAAAGATGAAAAGGCCAGGATATTGTCTGTGATGTTTTCAAGTCACAATCAGTCAATGAAATTCAGGCCGGAAAATGGGATGAATGTATTGATCCGCGGAGATATTTCCGTGTATGAGTCAGGCGGGCAATATCAGATCTATGTGAAAGAAATGCAGCCCGATGGAATCGGTGAGCTTTATTTAGCGTATGAACAGCTGAAGGAGAAGCTCGAGAAGGCTGGATTCTTTGAGCCTGAGCGCAAACGGATGATCCCTAAGTTTCCGAAGCGGATCGCCGTTGTCACCTCCCCGACGGGTGCTGCGATCCGTGATATCATCACGACGATCAAGCGGAGGTATCCGATTGGAGAAATACTCGTCTATCCTGCTCTGGTCCAGGGCGATCAAGCGGCAGGCTCGATTTCAGGCGCCATGAGGAAGGTGAATGAGCACGGGGATATCGATGTGTTGATCATCGGCCGGGGTGGCGGTTCGATTGAAGAGTTGTGGGCTTTCAACGAGGAAGTAGTGGCGAAAGCGATTGTTGAGTCAAAGGTTCCCGTCATTTCTGCCGTGGGGCATGAGACGGATTTCACGATCGCCGATTTTGTGGCAGATCTCAGGGCACCTACGCCGACGGCTGCCGGGGAATTAGCTGTTCCTCATATTGATGATCTATTGGAAAGGATCATGAACCGGAAATTAAGGCTGATTAAATCGTTTAAAACAAAGCTGCAAAGCGAAAGAAACCGATTAAATGGATTAACCAAATCGTATGCTCTGAGAAACCCCAGAAATCTTTATCAGCAGAAGATCGAGGCCGTCGACCGGCTGACCGATCAACTGCAAAGAAATATAAGTATGCATGTAAAACAAGACCGGGATCGATTATCTGTTCTTCATTCAAGGCTAGAGCGTGTTCATCCATCCCAGATCATCAAGGTGCAGCATGAACGGGTATTATCTATGCAGACCATGCTTGAGAAGCAATTCAAACAAGTGTTGAAAGAAAAGAATCATCGTTTCACTTCAGCGCTGTCCACCTTACATGCCCTCAGTCCATTGAAGATCATGGACAGGGGATACAGCCTCGTTTACCGTGACGGAGGAGATCTGATTAAGTCATCTCGGCAGGTAAAAGAAGGCGACCGCATCGAGATTAATGTCAAAGATGGAAAAATACATTGTGAAGTTGAATCCGTTGAGGAGCGTGAGCAAAATGGCAAAATCTAAAGAAGAATTATCATTTGAAACAGCTATGGATCAGTTGGAAGAAATCGTGGAGAAATTAGAAGAAGGGGAAGTTCCCCTCGAGAAGGCGTTGGAATTCTATCAAAAAGGGATGGACCTTTCAAAATATTGTCATGATACGTTGCAAAAAGCAGAAAATCAATTAACGAAAATGATGACGGATGAAGGGGAAAAATCCTTTGATCTCGATGAGGGGGAATAATACATGTATCCTCCCATTACATTGAAAGAGTTTCAACAGGAACATGGCGAACTGATCACCAAACATATGGTTGAGACCGTAGAAGGCCTAAAGATCCCTCCTGTATTAAAGGAGGCCATGATTTATTCCTTGCAGGCAGGTGGAAAAAGGATACGTCCCATCCTCCTGCTGGCAGTGATCCGGACGTTCAATCAAGACACGAGGCTGGGCCTCAATACTGCGTCCGCCCTTGAAATGATTCATACATATTCTTTGATCCATGATGACCTTCCTTCTATGGATGATGACGATTTAAGGAGAGGCAAGCCGACCAATCATAAAATGTTCGGGGAGGCAGCGGCGATTCTTGCAGGCGATGGTCTCTTGACATATAGCTTTCAGCTCATTGCAGAAGATTCAGCCTTACCCAATGACCAAAAGGTGAAACTCATCGCCCTTCTCGCACGGTGTGCCGGTCCAGAAGGTATGGTCGGCGGACAGGTTGCCGATATCGAAGGGGAGAATAAGCGGTTAACTGTACAGGAGCTTGAAAACATTCACGTTCATAAGACAGGGAAGTTACTCATATTCAGCGTATTGGCCGGCGGGATCATTTCAGGTGCGTCAGAGAATGAACTTGAGCTGCTTGAACGGTTTTCATACCACATCGGTCTGGCGTTCCAAATTCAGGATGATATCCTCGACATTGAAGGTTCTGAAGAAATGATTGGTAAACCGGTGGGGAGCGACGAATCGAAACATAAGAGTACGTATCCGAGCCTTTTATCGATGAAAGGTGCGAAGGAGAAGCTTCAATTTCATCTGGACGAGGCGCTGACGGCCCTTACATCTATGCCGGTGGACTCCGGTCTGCTGGCAGAAATTGCCCGTTTGATCGTTTCCCGGAATCATTAAAACATTCTATATTTGAGCTAGTGATTTAACATATGTTATAATACGGTTAGAATAAATTTTGGGGTGGTGCAGTATTCTAGTCAGTCCACCAATCCTGAAGGTGGGCCTAAAAATCCACTAAAGGGCACATCGATGAAGTTCCTGGAATTGGCTTGAGGCGCCCAGCTTTGGGTCATATCTGGGAGTAAGGCTTGAGGGCGATCCACAATGGCATGTGGGCGTTGACCCGCGAGCCGCGGAGGCTTTGTTTCTTATGCTGGCTTTAAAGCATATGCAATAAGAACAAAGTATGAACCTGCGATGTGATGATTCACTAGCAGCGTAGCCTGCCTTGAGTGAAGAGAGAGGGGATTATGGTTACAGGGTACACATCAGTTGGCCATTGATATGTGCTTTTTCGCCCATATGAAATCCTCTTTGCAAAAGAGGCTAAGGATTGTGTTAAGGACTGTTGAGGAAAACTCCTAGACTGTTCATATTCGGACATATAAAGAGGATTATAGTGCGGACTAAGTGGTAATCCAGTCTAGCTTGTGGTGACGCGGCTAAGTCGGGTTTAATGGGAAACCGCCGGTATGGCAACATCCGGTACCTGATTGGGAAAACCTACTGGACCTAAGCTGCAATTTTTACTCTTTATATGACCCCCCAATTACATATAACCAAACTATTTACACAGTAGAAACGGTGTGTTTAAACGATAATGAATGAAACAATGAAAAACTCAATAAAATGGAGTGTCAGCATTGCCGTTATCACATTTGTGTTAGCGGCTATTTTTTCAGTTACTTCCAATATGGTTTTAAATGGGGTCGCATGGTTTACAGGGCTCGTAGTCGTGTTGATCATCGTCTTCATCGGGATCTTTTTTGATATGCTGGGAATCGCTTCAACGGCAGCTGATGAAACCCCTTTTCACGCCATGGCGGCCAAAAAGGTATACGGAGCGAAATATTCAATCAAGATTGTACGGAACGCAGATCGATTCGCAAGCTTCTGTAACGATGTGATCGGTGATATTTCAGGGATCATAAGCGGGACCGCATCAGCCATTGTATTGGTACAACTGGCGGTTTCCTTTCACCTCAAGGGAGGGTCCTTGAAGGAGTATATCGTAAGCGTAACCCTGACAAGTATCATCGCTTCCTTGACAGTCGGAGGCAAAGCGCTTGGAAAAACGTTTGCTATCACCTATTCTAAGGATATAATATTTAGAGTTGGTAAAGTTCTACAATTTCTTGAAGACCGATTTCATATCGTCCTGATCAAAGATAAAAAAGACAAAAAAGATAAAAACAAGAAAAAAGGTTATAAGCGTGAGAAACAAAATATTTAGTGATGAAAGTGAGTGGACCCCATGGATCTATTATCAATAAAGGAGCCTTCTTTTCTAAAGAGCATGTCGAATGAACAATTAGAAGAGCTCAGCCAAGAGATTCGCCAATTCCTGATCAAGAATCTTTCCAAAACCGGCGGTCATATTGGTCCAAACTTAGGGGTGGTCGAATTAACCGTTGCCCTTCATAAGCATTTCTCTAGTCCAAAAGATAAAATCCTTTGGGATGTTGGTCATCAATCGTATGTCCATAAGATATTAACCGGCAGGGCCTGTCAGTTTGACACCCTCCGTCAATATAAGGGGTTATGCGGTTTCCCGAAACGGAATGAAAGTGAGCATGATGTATGGGAAACCGGTCATAGTTCCACTTCATTATCGGCAGCCATGGGTATGGCGATCGCGAGGGACGTCAAGAAAGAAGATTCATATATTATCCCTGTGATCGGTGATGGTGCCTTGACTGGTGGAATGGCACTTGAAGCACTTAATCACATCGGTCATGAAAAGAAGGACATGATCGTTGTACTAAATGACAATGAAATGTCCATCGCTCCGAATGTAGGGGCCCTTCACAGTGTACTTGGCCGTTTGCGTACAGCTGGCAAATACAACTGGGTGAAGGATGAAATGGAATATATCCTTAAGCGTATCCCTGCTGTCGGCGGCAAATTAGCCAGTACAGCAGAACGGGTGAAGGACAGCTTGAAGTATTTATTCGTTTCCGGAATGTTCTTTGAGGAGCTTGGTTTTACATATCTTGGACCGATCGATGGACATGATTATAATGATCTTGCTGAAAATATTCAATATGCGAAGAAAACGAAAGGACCCGTCCTTTTACACGTGATCACGAAAAAAGGAAAAGGGTTTCATCCTGCAGAGTCGGACAAAGAAGGAACGTGGCACGGTACCGGACCTTACAAGATCGATACCGGGGATCTGATCAAGCCCGTGAATGCACCTCCTTCTTGGAGTGGCCTTGTGAGTGAAACGGTCCGAAGGATTGCCCGTGAGGATGAACGGATTGTGGCCATTACCCCGGCAATGCCGGTCGGCTCCAAACTTCTCGGATTTGCGGAGGAATTCCCTGATCGGATGTTCGACGTGGGGATTGCCGAGCAGCATGCCACAACGGTAGCTGCAGGTCTTGCCACGCAGGATATGAAGCCGTTCTTAGCCATATATTCTACCTTCCTGCAACGGGCGTACGATCAGGTGGTTCACGATATTTGCCGCCAAAACTTAAACGTCTTTATCGGGATCGACCGTGCCGGATTGGTCGGAGCGGACGGGGAAACCCATCAAGGGGTATTCGATATCGCCTTTTTAAGACATTTACCGAATATGGTGATCATGATGCCGAAAGATGAGAATGAAGGTCAGCACCTTGTCAATACGGCACTTCAATATAATGACGGTCCAATCGCTCTGCGTTATCCACGTGGAAACGGGTATGGAGTACCGATGGACGGGGAACTTACAACGATCCCGATTGGAACGTGGGAAATATTGAAACAGGGAACCGATGCAGCGATCCTGACTTTCGGAACGACGATCCCGATGGCCATGGAAGCGGCAGCAGACCTGGAAAAACAAGGACTTTCGGTCCGGGTTGTAAACGCACGTTTCATCAAACCGATGGATGAGATCATGCTGAAAAGGATCCTGGAAGAAGAGATGCCTGTGCTGACGATCGAAGAAGCGGTTCTTCAAGGCGGTTTCGGAAGTGGTGTTCTTGAATTCGCACAGGAACAGGGCTTCCATGACGCCGTGATCGACAGGATCGGTATTCCTGATTACTTCATCGAGCATGGCAGTGTGAAGGAATTATTGAATGAAATCGGTATGACAAAAGAAAACATAGTGGATCGCATTTTAACGATCACACCAAAAAAACAAAAAAGGGCTTAATGATGAAAGTAAAAAAACAACGAGTAGATGTACTTCTGGTAGAACGTGGATTGATTGATACAAGAGAAAAAGCGAAGCGGGCTGTCATGGCGGGTCTTGTTTATTCCAATGAAATGAGATTGGATAAGCCCGGGGAAAAAGTAAGTGAAGATATCCCCCTTACAATGAAAGGGAAAGTGATTCCTTATGTGAGCCGTGGCGGTTTGAAGCTTGAGAAGGCTCTACAGGTCTTCGATGTGGATGTGGACGGTAAAGTGATGATCGATATCGGTGCTTCCACTGGCGGCTTCACGGATTGCGCCCTCCAGAATGGCGCAAAAATGTCCTATGCTCTTGATGTAGGATACAACCAATTAGCCTGGAAGCTAAGACAGGATGAACGGGTCGTGGTGATGGAACGGACGAACTTCCGATACGTGACCCCGGCGGATCTTCAAGGGGAGATGCCAAGCTTTGCTTCCATCGATGTCTCCTTCATTTCCCTTTCATTGATATTGCCTGTCCTGAAAACCCTATTGGTACCTGGAGGGGATTGTGTCGCTTTAATCAAGCCGCAATTCGAAGCGGGTAAGGATCAGGTCGGGAAAAAAGGAATCGTAAGGGATCCTGCCGTACACAAAATGGTCATCGAAAAAATCATGACATTAGCTAGCAAAGAAGGCTATCATATAGCAGGTCTTTCTTATTCCCCCATTACAGGCGGAGATGGGAATATAGAATTCCTCATTCATCTTAGATGGCCGGGGCAGGAGGGTGAAGGGGAGTCCCTCCTTACCACCACACCGGATGACGTGATCGATGAAGCGCATAGTCAATTTAAGGCAAAAACACAGCAGTAATGACAGGGTCACTCTTCTTAGGAGAGTGGCTTTTTTTATGGGAAATGCCTTTAACGTTGATTGAAAAATGCGCTGGAAGGAAAGTCGATAATATAATGGACAAAGTCGATAATATATTATGTAAAGTCGGTAATATATCTTCAAAAGTTGATAATATATCTCCAAAAGTCGAAAATATCCATTAATCGGTTGCTCCCTTATGCTTGTCGCCTCTAAACGAGCCGCCTCCGCTTTTCTTTTGTCCAGCTCCGGCGGCTAGTCCCTCGAGGTCATAAGTCAAGTAACCCAAAAAGGCAAAGAGCGCCTTTCCGGGTTACTCGCCATATGCTTGTCGGGCCTGACCAAGCCGCCTCCGCTTTTCTATTGTCCAGCTTCGGCGGCTAGAGGCTCGAGTCATAAGCCAAACATCCCAAAAAGGCAAAGAACGCCTTTGTGGGATGTTCGTCTTATGCTTGTCGCCTCTAAACGAGCCGCCTCCGCTTTTCTTTTTTATTGTACTTCCCAACGAAATAGGCTAACATAAGCGTAGAGGTATATTTATACAGGCTTTAATCAAATGTAAGAGGTGTATGTTCTATGATGAACAAAGGGCAAAGACATATTAAAATCAGGGAAATCATTACGAATAGAGATGTGGAGACGCAGGATGAGCTGGTGGAAGGCCTGAAGAATGCAGGGTTTAATGTGACGCAGGCAACCGTATCCAGGGACATCAAGGAGCTCCATCTTGTGAAGGTTCCGCTGATGGATGGCAGATACAAATACAGCTTGCCGGCAGATCAGCGCTTTAATCCACTTCAGAAGTTAAAGCGTACACTGACGGATGCGTTCGTGAAAGTGGATCAGGCAGGGCATATGCTGGTGATGAAAACGTTACCCGGAAATGCTAATGCCATCGGGGCATTAATCGATAATCTGGACTGGGAAGAGATTCTCGGGACCATTTGCGGGGATGATACCTGTTTGATCATTTGCCGGACGGAAGAAGAAACGAAAGTCGTTTCAGAACGATTTTTAGATATGCTGTAAACGATCAATATCACGGGGCTTATGGTCAGCCCTTTATACAAAATCCAATAGGAAGCTTTTCTTTTTCAAAATTTTGAGGGGAAAGTTCCTTTTTATTTGAGGTGAATGTTTTGCTACAAGAACTATCAATCAAAAATTTCGCCATTATCGATTCCCTTTCCCTTTCGTTTGAAGAAGGATTGACTGTATTATCAGGTGAAACGGGTGCGGGTAAGTCGATCATCATCGATGCCATTCATTTACTGGTTGGCGGCAGAGGCTCCTCTGAGTATGTACGGCATGGGGAGAAGAAGGCGGAAATTGAAGGGTTATTTATTCTTGATAATGAAACACATCCCTGCTTTCAGAAAGCGGCAGACTTCGGGATCGAGATCGAGGAAGGTATGATCGTCCTCAGAAGGGATATCTCGAGCACGGGGAAAAGTGTTTGCAGAATTAATGGGAAGCTGGTGACGATCGCCATCATGAGGGAAGTCGGGGCATCCCTTATTGACATCCACGGGCAGCACGAACATCAGGAACTCATGAATGAAAGCCTTCATCTTTCCTTATTGGACCAATTCGGAGGGAAGGATATTGCATCCGGTTTATCCAGTTATGGACAAGTATACAAAGAATATCTATCCATCTATAAGCAGCTGAACAGATTGAATGATAATGAACAGGAGATGGCTCATCGCTTGGACCTGATTCAATTTCAGCTGAAAGAGATCCAAGATGCGAATCTTCAGCTTAATGAAGATGAAGAGTTGCAGGAAGAGAAGCGGAAACTGATGAACTTTGAAAAGCTATTCGAAGCGCTTCAAACCTCGTATGACAGCATACAAGGGGAAAGAAAGGGGATGGACTGGGCAGGACTCGCCATGAGCCATCTTGAAACCGCTGCAGAAGTCGATTCTCAGTATGCAAAGACGCTTGAATCCGTATCGAATGCGTATTATATCCTTGAAGATGCCGCCCATCAAGTCAGGGGTGGATTGGATATGCTTGAATTCGAGCCGAATCGACTGGACCTGATTGAGGCAAGATTGAATGAAATCAATGGTCTTAAGAGAAAATATGGATCATCGGTAGAAGAGATTCTTGCCTATAGTTCTAAGATCGAAGAAGAAATCGAAACGATCATGAATAAGGATTCCCATGTTGAACAATTACAAAGTAAATTACATTCACTTGAAAAAGATCTATCCCTGGAGGCGAAAAACCTATCCGATACTAGAAAAATGTGGGCGAAGAAATTGACCGCCAGTATCCACGAACAGTTAAAGCAGCTGTATATGGATAAGACGAAATTCGAAGTCAGGTTTGTGAAAAGCGGGGAAAACGAATCCTTTTCGTTTCATGATTTTAAGAAGGATGGTTGGGATACGGTTGAGTTTTATATTTCCACCAATCCAGGAGAGCCGTTGAAGCCGTTATCGAAGGTGGCTTCAGGTGGGGAACTGTCACGGATCATGCTTGCCCTTAAAACCATTTTTTCAAAGCATCAAGGGATTACATCGATCATTTTTGATGAGGTTGATACAGGTGTGAGCGGCAGGGTCGCCCAGGCCATTGCTGAAAAGATTTACCAGGTTGCCGTCCATTCACAAGTGATGTGCATCTCTCACTTGCCTCAGGTGGCAGCCATGGCCGATTGTCACTTGTTCATTTCGAAAAAAATGTCAGGAGGCAGGACGAGCACCATGGTGAAGCGTCTTCAGGAAAAAGATAAGATCAGGGAAATTTCACGTATGATTTCAGGAGTGGAAATAACCGATCTGACGCTTGAGCATGCAAAGGAATTACTGCAACTGGCCGGTTCCATTAAAGAGACATGAAAAGCTATCCAATTCGGGTAGCTTTTTTTTCATGATTACCAGTTATAAATGTGGCTTTTAAAGGCAAAATTAAAACTGTAGCCAATAGTAAGTGTTTGTGGATTAGAAGCGAGGAGAGTGAATATATTGAGTTTAGATTGGTTAAGGAAATGTATAGGTGGAATTCTCCTTGTTTCGCTTTGTCTTATTGGTTTTTACAAACCGGTTCAACAATTTGTCAATACTCCGAACTCTGTAAGGATGATGGAAGGGGATCAAGTTGCTCTCCCTAAGGCTGCATCCGTCACGACCATGGGTTCGTCGCATAATGAGCATGTTCAATTGGAAGAAGGGAAAGGCCAGCTTTCCATCCAGGGAAGCTCTGTAGGTAAGGACGAAGTGGTCTTCGAGCTTGCCGGCCTGCCCATCAAAAAGGTCGATGTAGAAGTACTGAAAGATTTCAAAGTGATTCCCGGTGGACAATCCATCGGTGTGAAATTAAATACTGTCGGGGTGTTAGTAGTTGGGCATCATCTGGTGGAAACCGATGGTGGGAAGATGTCACCCGGCGAAAAAGCCGGGATTCAGGTAGGGGACATGATTACTGAAATTAATGGAACGAAGATTGAAGAACTTGCCGATGTTGCTCCTTTTGTACAGAAGGCAGGAGAAGAAGCGGAATCTCTAGACGTCGTCATCAAGCGGGATCAAAAGACCGTGAAGACACAATTGCTTCCTTTGAAGGAAAAAGGGGACAAAAACTATAAATTAGGCCTGTATATCCGTGATTCGGCGGCAGGGATCGGGACGATGACATTTTATGATCCAAAGTCGAAGAAATACGGAGCACTCGGCCATGTGATTTCAGATATGGATACGAAGAAACCGATCGTTGTTGAAAACGGGGAAATCGTGAATTCTGAAGTCACTTCGATTCAAAAAGGGACGGATGGAAAACCAGGAGAGAAACTGGCCCGCTTTTCGTCTGACCGGAACGTCATCGGTAATATTAAGCGTAACAGTCCATTTGGGATTTTTGGTGAATTGAATCAGTCCATTGAAAACGACTTGATGGATAAGCCGATGCCAATCGCACTGTCTCATCAAGTGAAAGAAGGACCAGCACAAATTTTGACCGTTGTGGATGGGAAAGAAGTTGAAATGTACGATATTGAAATCGTCAGTACCATCCCTCAAAAGTATCCCGCAACAAAAGGGATGGTCTTGAAAGTGACGGATCCCGAGTTGCTCAAGAAAACAGGTGGAATCGTACAGGGGATGAGCGGAAGTCCCATTATTCAAAATGGGAAGGTCATCGGGGCTGTCACCCATGTGTTTGTCAATGACCCAACCAGTGGATATGGGGTCCACATTGAATGGATGCTGAGTGAAGCAGGAATCGATATTTATAAAAAAGATCATAACCGGGCAAGCTGAAAGTGGAAAACCCTTACGAAAGTACCGAAACCAGGTACTCATAAGGGTTCTTTTTTTTGTAGTGCTTTTTACATCCGTTTGCCAAAGAGAGTTGATCCTTGATAAAATAAAGAATATTCGACAAAACGAATCGTGAATATCGAATAGGGTCGAAATATAAAGAAATCGTTAGAAAATCGAAGAAAATATAATAATTTTCAAGTTTTTTTCAAAAATAAAAGGAATTTAGGTTGCATTGTCGAAAAAGTAATTTAGAATAAAATTACAGAGATGAATTAATTAGGATTGAGGAGGAAACCTGTAGTGAAATCGATTAAAGTATGTGTTGTGGATGATAACCGTGAGCTGACGTCTTTATTGGAGGACTACATTGCTTCGCAAAATGATATGGAAGTAGTAGGGATTGCCCATAATGGTCAAGATTGTTTAGATTTATTGGAGGAAGTCGATCCGGATGTCCTGGTCCTGGATATCATCATGCCTCACCTGGACGGGCTGGCGGTGCTTGAACGACTTCGTGAAAAGAAGGGAATTCCAAACGTCATCATGCTTACGGCCTTCGGTCAGGAAGATGTGACGAAGAAAGCTGTCGACCTTGGAGCTTCTTATTTTATTTTAAAGCCATTCGATATGGAAAACCTAGTGAGTCATATCAGACAAGTCAGCGGTAAATCAAACTCAATCATCAAAAAACCTTCCTCATCCAGAATGAATACAGAACAAAAACCAAGGAACTTGGATGCAAGCATCACCAGCATCATCCACGAAATAGGCGTGCCGGCACATATTAAAGGATACTTATATTTACGTGAAGCCATCTCTATGGTGTATAACGATATCGAGTTACTCGGGTCCATCACAAAGGTCCTTTACCCGGATATTGCTAAGAAATACAATACGACCGCATCACGTGTGGAACGGGCGATCCGTCATGCCATCGAAGTGGCTTGGAGCAGAGGGAATATTGATTCCATTTCTTCTTTGTTCGGATACACCGTCAGCATGTCAAAGGCCAAGCCGACCAACTCGGAGTTCATTGCCATGGTAGCGGACAAACTGCGCCTGGAGCATATGGCTTCTTGAAAGAGTAAGGAATAATACAAGCATCTTCCAAATTTTCATATGACTATCCCTCTGATTATTCGGGTCAGGGGGTTTTTGTTTGCTCATTTTCTTCTGCTTGTCCTACCAAAGCCTCATCAAACCCTATTACAATCGCCTCTTTTATTCAAAAATGGTGGTTCGCCCTTACAGCCTGTCCCCTGCGTCATAAGATAAAGTGTAGTGCAAAAACAAAATAGGGGGAGGTGAGATTATGGGATACTACCGTGATAACAACGATGTAGGAGGATCCTATGACCGTTGCAGAAACAATGATGTTGCAGGAGCTTCCGACAACAACTTCAGAGTGCCTGTCAAAGCTTATATCAGAGGAGAAGATTTCTGCAGAGCTGTTCGCCGTTGCAGGGATAACGATGTAGCCGGAGAAATGGACAACCGCCGCAGATGCCGCTGCCGCTGGTTCTAATCAAAAGCCACCACAAAACGCGAAACCCTGAGTCCCTCAGGGTTTTTTTGATGATAGGCGTTAAAGGGTACATTCTTTGAGGAAGGTGCAAATAAGTATATAATGAAGTCAATCTACATATAGAAAAGCAAAGGAAGTGAACTCATGACGCTGATTTTTGCTCATCGTGGATCTGCGGGTACCCATCCGGAAAATACTATGGAAGCTTTCTATGAAGCGGAGCGGGTGAGGGCGGACGGGATTGAATTGGATGTCCAGCTGACAAAAGACGGAGAAATGGTCGTCATACATGATGAAACTGTCGACCGGACGACCAATGGGAAAGGGTTCGTCAAAGATTTTACGTTAAAAGAAATTCAAAAGCTCCAGGCGAATTACAAATTCAAAAGTAAACTATTCAAGAAAAATCGCGTTCCGTCATTGAGGGAGGTCTTTCAGTGGCTAAAGGGAAATGACCTTCTTTGTAATATCGAGTTAAAGAACAGTATCATGGATTATCAAGGCCTGGAAGAGAAAGTGATCGGACTGATCAGGGAGTTTGGATACGAGGACCGGATTATCATCTCTTCTTTTAATCATTATTCGATTGTGGCCTGTTACCGTTTAGAGCCCGCCGTTGAAATCGCGCCCCTTTACTCATCACGCTTATTCATGCCCTGGATTTATGCCCAGTCAATAAGGGCGAAAGCGATACACCCCAACCTGAAAGCGGTTAGGGATGAGATGATCATCGAAGCGATGAACAACGGTATTGGTGTCAGACCTTACACGGTGAATAAGGTGGATCAAATGGAAAGGTTACTGAATCTGGGCTGCACTGCATTTGTAACGGATTATCCTGAAAAAGCATGGAATCTGAGGGAAAATAAGAAAGGCTAGCGCATACATAGCGCTAGCCTTTCTTGTTGAATCGGGACTGAACCTTATTGCGTTTTCGGTCACGGTGCAGGACGAAACCTGCAATGAAGCCCAGACCGCAAACAAAAAAGACTAACCCGATCATGAATTGAAGCCAAAGATAAGGGATCGGAGGCTGCAGGATCCCGAATAACATATCTCTCATCAACTTAATCCCGAGAGCTGCGAATGCTCCGGGGACCAACATGATTATCAGTGCAATAAGACGGACCATGAGATGCATAACTCCTTTTCGTTTCCATACTAAAATTCTAACTCCAAGCAGAGAATTGTCAAGTTTCGAAAAGTAGTGTAACATTATGGATGTGAAAAAAATTGCAGGTGTCGGGGTGAAGAAAGTTGCAAGAGGTTCTAATTGTCGGCGGTGGTAAGGGTGGAACAGCCATCCTGCAGATCCTCCACGAGGTTTCCGTCATGAAAGTGATCGCTGTTGTAGATGTAAATGAAAACGCTTCAGGCATTAAGCTCTCAAAGGAACTTGGCATCCCTGTCGGTACAGATTGGCGACCATTTCTCAGTGACTCCGTAGACATCGTCATCGAGGTGACGGGTGAACAGGAAGTGTTTGAACAAATTAGGGATCACCGTGGAAAGAATACGGTTCTCATCCCTGGGAGTGTGGCTTTCCTTATATCAAAGCTCCTCGAAGAAAAAGAGGATCTTATCCATCAATTGACGAGCGAGTCCTTTAAAAGGGACCTTATCTTTAATTCAACTGATGATGGCATGGTCGGAATCGATGATCAAGGCATTGTCATGCTGTTTAATAAAAGTGCAGAGAGAATGATCGGCAAACACCAGGAAGAAGTGATGGGCCTTCATATTTCTGAAGTGATACCTGAGAGCAGGCTGACCAGAACCATTGAAACAAGACGGACAGAAATCAATCAGGAAGTCATCCTTGGGAACGGATTGAAGATCATCTCCAACCGGATTCCGATGATCACGGAGCAGGATGAAATCATCGGTGCCTTTTCAGTATTTAAAGATATCACAGAAGTAGTGAATTTGGCAGAGGAAATCACCAACCTCAAAGAGATCCAGACGATGCTTGAAGCCATCATCCATTCCAGTGATGATGCGATTTCAGTTGTCGATGAAGAGGGTAAGGGAATTATGATCAACCCTGCTTACACGAGGATCACGGGACTTTCCCGGGAGGAAGTGATCGGTAAGCCTGCGACGGCGGATATCTCTGAAGGGGAGAGTATCCATTTGAAAGTGCTGCAAACACGGAGAGCGATTCGTGGCACGAGGATGCGGGTAGGACCCAACCGTAAAGAAGTCATCGTGAATGTTGCCCCCATCATTGTAAACAATAAGCTTAAGGGAAGTGTCGGCGTCATTCATGACATGTCGGAAATACAATCTCTCACCCAGGAGTTGGACCGGGCGAGGAGGATCATCCGAACCCTTGAAGCGAAGTATATGTTCGAGGATATCATTGGTGACTCAGAGGAAATGATGATCGCAATAGAGCAAGCGAAACTAGGCGCGAAAACACCTGCTACCGTCCTGCTCCGCGGAGAATCGGGAACCGGGAAGGAATTATTTGCCCATGCCATACATAATGCGAGTGACCGTAAATTCAATAAATTCCTCAGGGTCAACTGTGCAGCATTATCGGAGAACCTGTTGGAAAGCGAATTATTCGGATATGAAGAAGGCGCCTTTTCCGGTGCAAAGCGTGGCGGGAAACGCGGATTGTTTGAAGAGGCGAATAATGGAAGTATCTTCCTTGATGAAATAGGGGAACTGAGTGCCAATACACAAGCGAAATTATTGAGGGTCCTGCAGGAAAATGAAATTGTGAGGGTCGGAGGGACGAAATCGATTCAAATCAATGTCAGGGTCATTGCCGCTACGAACGTAAATCTTGAAAAGGGAATAGCCGATGGATCCTTCAGGGAAGATTTGTATTATCGCCTCAACCGGATGCCGATTCAAATTCCTCCGTTAAGGCAGCGTAAATCAGATATACCACTCATTACGGAAACCCTGATTACAAAGATTAATCAGGATTACGGAAGGAACGTCGAGGGAGTGACGGCTTTGGCCATGGATAAACTGATGAATTATCATTGGCCCGGGAATGTAAGGGAGCTTGAAAATGTGTTGGGAAGAGCCATCATCTTCATGAACTACAATGAAGTCCAAATTGATGGAAAGCATTTACCTCAATTAGAAAATACGGCCAAGCCCATGGTCAACCTAGCAGAACTTCCGTTTCAAGTCGATGAAGATCTTGCAACCCAGGTTGAAAAGTATGAAAAAAATATAATTCAAAAAGTTTTAGAGCAGAATAATGGTAATAAGACGGCTACTGCTAAAGCACTGAATGTATCGGTGAGAAACTTATATTACAAAATTGAAAAATATAACATTGAAATAAATAGCATGAAGTAATTTGCATGGTGTGAAGAAAATTGCATATGTAGTTCCGGCTTTATAAAGCGTTTTCAGGATTTGAAAGTTGGCACGCTTCTTGCATGTAGTTAATTGGGAACACAATAACAGAAAAAAGGGGTTGAAACGACATACATGAATCTACAATCTTTAGTGGAAAAAGCAACCCGAATTGAACACTCCACTGTAGCAGTCGCTGCAGCAGAAGATAAAGAAGTCCTTTCGGCTGTCTCCATGGCGGTTGAAAAAAAGATGGCTGATTTTTTACTGTTCGGGGATAAAGAAGAAATAATCTCCATATTGGAAGAGGTTGCCCCACAGCTTATATCTCACAGCAGTATTAAAATCAAGCATGCCTTCTCGCCTCAAAAAGCAGCTGAGCTTGCGGTCAAGGCGGTAAAGGAAAATGAGGCAGGTACCCTTATGAAGGGGAATGTCCCTACTGCTGTCATCTTGAAGGCAGTACTGAATAAAGAATGGGGACTTCGTACAGGCAATGTCCTGTCGCATGTTGCAGCATTTGAGGTGGCTGGTTTCGATCGGCTTACGTTCATTACGGATGCAGCAATGAATATCTCTCCAGATTTGCAACAAAAAGCGCAAATCATCGAAAATGCCGTCGGGGTTGCCCGGTCAATCGGTGTGGATACGCCGAAAGTAGCGCCAATTGCCGCCGTGGAAGTGGTGAATCCGTCGATGCCGGCAACAGTCGATGCCGCTTCTCTTACCATGATGAATCAACGGGGGCAGATTCGGGATTGTACAGTCGATGGTCCGTTAGCCCTCGATAATGCTGTTTCCCATCATGCAGCCGAACATAAAGGAATCGAAAGTGCGGTTGCGGGGCAAGCGGATATTCTGCTCGTACCCTCGATTGAAACAGGGAATGCCCTATACAAATCCTTGATCTACTTTGCCAGGGCAAAAGTAGGGGCAGTGATAGCCGGAGCTAAAGCACCAATCGTATTAACATCCAGAGCAGACAGTGCCGAAAGTAAATTATATTCATTGGCTCTGGCTATATGCTCTGCTTCTAATAAATAATCATCAATTCTAAAAATATAAACCTACAGGGGGAAATAATAATGAAAATTTTCAGCTATATGGAACAATACGACTATGAACAATTGGTATTCTGTCAAGATGAAGCTTCAGGATTAAAAGCAATCATCGCCATTCATGATACAACACTTGGACCTGCCCTTGGCGGTACCCGTATGTGGACATATGAATCAGAAGAAGCGGCAATTGAAGATGCACTGCGCCTTGCAAAAGGGATGACCTATAAGAATGCAGCTGCGGGTCTGAATCTTGGTGGAGGGAAGACGGTTATCATCGGTGACCCCCGTAAAGATAAGAACGAAGAAATGTTCCGTGCCTTCGGTCGTTATATCCAAGGTTTAAATGGACGCTATATCACTGCGGAAGATGTTGGTACGACGGTTGCCGATATGGACTTGATCCACGAAGAAACAGATTATGTAACAGGGATTTCACCAGCTTTCGGTTCTTCAGGTAACCCATCTCCTGTGACGGCTTATGGAGTATACCGCGGAATCAAGGCAGCAGCAAAAGAAGCTTTCGGTACAGATTCACTGGAAGGGAAAACAATCGCCGTCCAAGGAGTCGGTAATGTCGCGTACAACATGTGCCGCCACCTTCACGAAGAAGGAGCAAATCTGATCGTGACTGATATCAACAAAGAAGCCGTTCAACGTGCTGTTGATGAATTTGGTGCGAAAGCAGTGGACATCAATGATATCTACGGAGTGGATTGTGACATTTTTGCACCATGTGCACTGGGTGCGATCATCAATGATGAAACGATTCCACAGCTTAAGGCAAAAGTCATTGCGGGAGCTGCAAATAACCAGTTGAAAGAAACACGTCACGGTGATGCTATCCATGAAATGGGTATCGTTTATGCACCTGATTATGTCATCAACGCAGGTGGAGTCATCAACGTAGCAGATGAATTATACGGCTACAACAGTGAAAGAGCCATGAAGAAAGTGGAGCAGGTATACAACAATGTAGAACGCGTCATTGAAATCGCGAAGCGTGATAACGTTCCAACGTACGTTGCTGCTGACCGTATGGCAGAGGAGCGCATCGAAAAAATGCACCGTTCAAGAAGTCAGTTCCTGCAGAATGGACACCACATTCTTAGCAGACGTGGATAAATAGAAGAAAAAACGCTTTACTTTGTGAAAAAGTGAAGCGTTTCTTCCCGCTTTAGGGGGAACATCGGACAGAGTAAGGGGTTATCTATCATAGGGGGAAATTCTTTCATGCAAACATTACAATACAGCTGCCCAAATGGAGGTAACAACAGTGCAGGAAAATAAACATCGAATACTTGTCATTAATCCTGGATCGACATCCACCAAAATTGGTGTCTTTGACGATGATCGCTCCATATTTGAAAAGACAATCCGTCATGATTCTGAAAAGATCAATGAATTTGCAACGATTATCGATCAATATGAATTCAGGAAGAACACCATCCTTCAGACATTGGATGAAGAAGGGATCAATATTTCAAAGCTGAGTGCCGTATGCGGTCGCGGGGGACTTCTGAGACCGATAGAAGGTGGCACCTATTTAGTGAATGATGACATGCTGAAGGATCTGAAAGAAGGATTCTCTGGTCAGCATGCGTCTAACCTTGGGGGGATCCTGGCATTTGAAATCGCCTCAGGACTAAATATTCCATCTTATATCGTCGATCCCGTTGTCGTGGACGAGCTGCAGCCCCTTGCCCGCGTTTCAGGGTTCTCACTCATTGAAAGAAAAAGTATTTTCCATGCGTTGAACCAGAAAGCGGTCGCAAGACGAGTGGCGAAACAAATCGGGAAGAAATATGAAGACCTTAATCTGATCATCACTCATATGGGTGGAGGTATCACTGTAGGTGCACACCGAAATGGGAAAGTCGTGGATGTGAATAATGGTCTCCACGGAGACGGACCATTCAGCCCTGAAAGAGCAGGAACCGTTCCGGCAGGCGATCTGGTTGACCTTTGCTTCTCAGGAGACTATTACCGTGATGAAATCATGAAGAAACTTGTCGGTCAGGGAGGCCTGGTCGGTTATCTTGATACAAATGATGCCGTAAAGGTAGAAAAAATGATAGAAAATGGCGACAAAAAAGCCAAAGCCGTCTATGATGCCATGGCGTATCAAATTGCGAAAGAGATCGGATCAGCAAGCGCGGTCCTGAATGGGAAAGTCGATGCCATCGTATTGACAGGAGGACTTGCGTACGGCAAGGATTTTGTCAAAGCGATAAGTGAACGAATCAACTGGATAGCGGATGTCGTTATTCAACCAGGAGAAAATGAACTGCAAGCTCTTGCTGAAGGGGCTTTAAGGGTCTTACGGAATGAAGAAGACTATAAAGTATACCCGGGAAATGTAAAAAAAGAAGCAAGAGTATAAGAGAGAAGGGGGACTTAAGATTGGCAGAAGAATATGATTTAGTCATTCTCGGTGGAGGTACAGGTGGTTATGTTGCTGCCATCCGTGCTTCTCAACTTGGGTTAAAAACAGCAATCGTTGAAAAAGGAAAGCTTGGAGGGACATGCCTTCACAAGGGATGTATTCCAAGTAAAGCCCTTCTTCGCAGTGCTGAAGTATATGCGACAGCGAAACACAGTGAAAATTTCGGTGTGAAAATCAATGGAGTGGAACTTGACTTTCCTAAGGTCCAGGAAAGAAAAGAAGGAATCGTCGAACAACTGCATAAAGGTGTACAACATCTGATGAAACAGGGTAAAATCGATGTTTTCGAAGGTCTCGGCCGGATTCTCGGACCTTCCATTTTCTCTCCCATGCCAGGGACCATTTCCGTGGAAATGAATAACGGCGAAGATAACGCGATGCTGATTCCCAAAAATGTGATTGTGGCAACGGGCTCAAGGCCACGTTCACTGCCTGGACTTGAAATTGATGGTGATTATGTTTTATCTTCTGATGAAGCGCTTTCACTTGAAACACTTCCGAAATCGATCATCATCGTTGGTGGCGGTGTCATCGGTATCGAATGGGCTTCCATGCTTTCCGATTTTGATGTCGATGTAACCGTTGTGGAATACGCTGATAAGATCGTACCGACGGAAGATCATGAAATCTCAAAAGAAATGCAGCGCCTCATGAAGAAAAAAGGCGTTAAAATTGTGACAAGTGCAAAAGTGCTTCCTGAATCCTTAAAAAAAGGGGACGGAGAAGTGACAATAAACGCGGAGCATAAAGGGGAAGAAAAATCCTTTACAGCAGAGAAGATCCTTGTATCTGTAGGCAGACAAGCAAACGTTGAAGGCATTGGCTTAGAGAACACAGATATTAAGGTGGAAAAGGGCTTTATTGAGGTGAATGATTTCTTCCAAACGAAAGAATCCCATATTTATGCAATAGGGGACGTCATCGGTGGACTTCAATTGGCACATGTTGCCTCTCATGAAGGAATAACGGCGGTGGAACATATGGCGAATGAGAACCCTCATCCGATTGACTATTCCCTGATTTCAAAATGCATCTACAGTAATCCTGAAATTGCTAGCGTAGGGATCACAGAGCAGGAAGCGAAAGAAAAGGGATACAATCTGAAGGTCGGTAAATTCAGCTTCAGAGCGATCGGAAAAGCGCTTGTATACGGGGAATCGGATGGTTTTGTGAAGATCATTGCAGACAAAGATTCCGAGGACATCCTTGGCGTGCATATGATTGGTCCTCATGTAACCGACATGATTTCAGAAGCGGGACTTGCTAAAGTATTGGATGCAACACCGTGGGAAATCGCGCACACCATCCACCCTCACCCTTCCCTGTCGGAAGCAATCGGTGAAGCCGCGCTTGCCGTAGATGGAAAGGCAATTCACTCATAATAAGAAAAATCAGGAAAGGTAGAGATCTTCTCTACCTTCCCAATCATTAGATTGTGTAGGAGGTAAATAAAATGGCTGAGAATCGTCATGAAGCGTTAGGACTTTCCAATGAGAAAGTATTAGAAATGTATGAAACTATGCTGCTTGCCAGAAAAATCGATGAGCGCATGTGGTTACTGAACCGTTCTGGTAAAATCCCATTTGTTATTTCATGTCAGGGTCAGGAAGCGGCTCAAGTTGGTGCTGCATTTGCCCTGGACCGTGAAAAGGATTATGTACTGCCGTATTACCGTGACATGGGTGTTGTATTGACATTCGGAATGACGGCCCAGGAATTGATGCTATCAGGTTTTGCAAAAGCAGAAGATCCAAACTCAGGCGGTCGTCAAATGCCTGGTCACTTTGGACAGAAGAAAAATAATATCGTAACGGGTTCATCTCCTGTAACGACTCAAGTGCCACATGCCGTTGGTATCGCTCTTGCAGGCAAAATGGAGAAGAAAGATGTTGTGACGTTTGTAACGTTCGGAGAAGGGTCTTCCAACCAGGGAGATTTCCATGAAGGGGCAAACTTTGCAGGTGTACATAAACTTCCTGTTATTTTCATGTGTGAAAACAATAAATATGCGATCTCGGTTCCGATTGAAAAGCAATTGGCCTGTGAGAAAGTATCAGACCGCGCCATCGGGTACGGAATGCCTGGAATCACAGTCGATGGAAATGATCCCATCGAAGTATATAAAGCTGTGAAGGAAGCTGCTGATCGTGGACGTCGCGGAGAAGGACCAACGCTTGTCGAGACAGTTTCTTATCGTTTGACTCCCCACTCTTCTGATGATGATGACAGAAGTTACCGCTCACCGGATGAAGTGGCAAAAGCGAAAACGAACGATCCGATCATCACATTTGGTGCTTATCTGAAAGAAACAGGCGTCATGAATGATGACATTGAGAAAGAAATCAATGATCGTATTATGAAGCTTGTAAACGAGGCAACGGATTATGCAGAAAACGCTCCATATGCTGAAGCAGAATCAGCTATGAAGTACGTTTACGCAGAAGAGAAGTAAGGGGGAATTCAATCATGCCAGTAATTTCATACATTGATGCCGTAACCATGGCAATAAGAGAAGAAATGGAACGTGATGAGAAAGTTTTCGTTCTTGGTGAAGACGTAGGGAAAAAAGGTGGAGTATTTAAAGCGACTCACGGCCTGTATGACCAATTTGGTGAGGACCGTGTCATTGATACGCCACTTGCGGAATCAGCCATTGCAGGGGTTGGGATCGGAGCTGCCATGTATGGTATGAGACCGATCGCAGAAATGCAGTTTGCTGATTTTATCATGCCTGCCGTAAACCAGATCATCTCTGAAGCGGCTCGCATCCGCTACCGTTCAAATAATGATTGGAGCTGTCCGATGGTCATTCGTGCACCATACGGCGGTGGAGTGCACGGAGCGCTTTATCACTCGCAATCCGTTGAAGCCGTCTTTGCCAATCAACCGGGATTGAAAATCGTGATGCCTTCCACTCCATATGATGTGAAAGGCTTATTGAAAGCGGCCATCCGTGACGAAGATCCGGTATTATTCTTTGAACATAAACGAGCTTATCGTCTGATCAAGGGTGAAGTGCCTGAGGATGATTACACGCTACCGATCGGAAAAGCCGACGTGAAGCGTGAAGGAGAAGACATCACAGTCATCACTTACGGCTTATGTGTTCACTTTGCCCTTCAAGCGGCTGAAAAACTTGCCCAGGACGGAATTGAAGCACATATCCTGGATTTGCGTACCATTTATCCATTAGATAAAGAAGCAATCATTGAAGCAGCGTCTAAAACAGGTAAAGTACTTCTAGTGACAGAAGACAATAAAGAAGGAAGCATCATGGGTGAAGTTTCTGCGATCATCGCTGAAAATTGCTTGTTCGAGCTTGATGCCCCGGTAAAACGCCTTGCAGGTCCAGACGTTCCTGCTATGCCGTATGCACCGACAATAGAAAAATACTTTATGATCAATCCGGATAAAGTAGAAAAAGCAATGCGAGAACTTGCAGAATTTTAATCTCATCCAGACCAATTAAACCAAAGCAGTAGGGAGGGTTCCTCATTGGGTATTGAAAATATGAAAATGCCTCAGCTAGGGGAAAGTGTTACAGAAGGTACAATAAGTAAATGGTTGGTGTCACCCGGTGATACCGTAAATAAATATGATCCAATTGCAGAAGTTCAAACAGATAAAGTGAATGCAGAAGTGCCATCTTCCTTCACGGGTACCATTAAAGAATTAATTGCCGAAGAAGGGGACACCCTTGAAGTCGGGGAAATCATTTGCTCCATCGAGATCGAAGGTGGAGGCACAGCCCCTGCTGAAGAAGCTCCGAAAGAAGAGCCAAAAGAGGAAGCGAAGGGATCGGCTCCTGCTAAGCCTAAGGCTCCAACGAGAGATAGCGGAAATAAAGCCAGGTATTCTCCAGCCGTACTAAAGCTTTCCCAAGAGCACGATATTGATTTGAATCAAGTAGAAGGGACCGGAAACGGCGGCCGGATCACCCGTAAAGATTTAAAGAAAATCATCGAATCAGGCTCAATTCCGAAAGCGGGAGATGCACCTGCACCTAAGAATGAAGCTCAGGCTCCACAACAAGCGCCGGTAAAAGAATCCGCACCAGTACAACCGGCTAAACAACAAGCACCTGCAGCAAATGTCCCTGTCGTCCCTGGTGATATCGAGATCCCGGTTTCCGGCATACGGAAAGCGATTGCCTCCAACATGGTCCGCAGTAAGCATGAAGCGCCTCATGCCTGGACGATGATGGAAGTGGATGTAACCAACCTGGTTGACTACAGAAATTCACTTAAGACAGAATTCAAACAACGTGAAGGATTCAATCTGACATTCTTCGCATTTTTCGTGAAAGCTGTCGCACAGGCTCTTAAAGAGTACCCACAAATCAATTCCATGTGGGCTGGAGACAAGATCGTTCAGAAGAAGGACATCAATCTTTCCATTGCAGTAGCTACGGATGATGCACTTTATGTTCCTGTGATTAAGAATGCTGACGAAAAAACAATCAAAGGGATCGCAAGAGAAATCACCGAGCTTGCCGGAAAAGTCCGCAGCGGTAAATTGACCTCCCAGGATATGCAGGGCGGAACATTTACGGTGAATAATACAGGGTCATTTGGCTCGGTACAATCGATGGGTATCATCAATTATCCACAGGCCGCGATCCTTCAAGTAGAATCAATCGTGAAACGTCCTGTCGTCATGAATAATGGAATGATTGCCGTTCGCGATATGGTGAATCTCTGTATGTCACTTGATCACCGCGTACTTGACGGTTTGGTATGTGGAAGATTCCTTCAGCGTGTGAAAGAAATCTTAGAAAACACTTCGAAAGAAAATACATCTGTATATTAATACTGATAAGGACTGACCATGGGTGGTTGGTCCTTATTTTTTTCTGCAGTTAGATAGAATGACTTATTAAAAAAGGTTCGCTCTAGTAAAATGCCGGGAAAAACAACCGGAATATTACTGGAAGAATATTTTAATGGACCGTCATAGGTCACTATCTGGGTCATAATTCTGATTCCTCATCCCGGGAATTCTCCCTATGAAACTTCTCGCTCATTTTTTCTTTCCTTTACTTATTAAAAGAGGCATAACCTCCACTTTCATCCTACTAAATCTGAAGATTATCCTGGAATATTCTTGAAGTTATATTATAAGAGGGACTTTATCCTTATGAAAAAATCGGGATTCGTGACTTTTCAATCAATTACTGAATTTTCAGATTTATTTCGACAGCAACTTACAACATTTTACATACACACTTGGTTATCTTTGGTTTAACACCTACTATTTTCCAAAGTTGGTGTTCGAAGGAGGTGACGGGTGGTTGGATTTATAAAAAGACTGGGAGGGAATTAGATGTCAGGAAGAAAACGTAAGGCAAGATGGTTATCCATTGTACTCACCTTAGTCATGTTTGTCCCCTTGATGTTTCCATTCAATGCAGGGGCGGCAAATACCTCACAAGCGGCTCTATCGAAAGAAAAGCCATCCACATCAGCCAATGAGTCGGCAAAAGTAAGTCCACAATCAAAAATCACAACAACATTACAGGAACAATTTAAGAAAAAGGAACAGGTCACATACTTAGTGAAATTCAAGGATCAGGTAGATACGGAAGCTGTATCTAAAAAGGCGGCTGAAACAGCGAAAAAGCAGAAACTGTCTGCTAATAATAAGAAACTGTTAAAACGGAATATGGTCGTCTCAGAGCTTCGTGCTAAAGCCCTTGAATCTCAGGCAGAAGTGAAGAAATACTTAGCGAAAGAGAAGAAGTCAGGTGCAGTGAAGGAAATCAAAGACTTCTATGTTGTAAACGGAATGGCCGTTACAAGTACGAAGAAAGTCATGGAAAAGATTTCAACCTTTGCTGAAGTAGAGAAAATCCTGCCGAATGAAACGAGACAAATTATCCAGCCGGCAAAGGCAAAAGCTTCTTCATCCGCAGTGTTGGATAAAGAAGCCCCAAAAACCCCGGCATCCATCGAGTGGAATATCGATCGGGTAGGAGCACCGGCGGTCTGGGAAATGGGAATCGATGGGGCAGGAACCGTCATCGCCTCCATTGACACGGGGGTACAGTGGGATCACCCGGCATTAAAAGAAAAATATAGAGGGTATGACCCTCAGAATCCGGATTCACCGGACAACGAATTCAACTGGTTTGATGCAACTGCAGGACAAAGTGCGCCATATGACGATCAGGGCCATGGAACACATACTGTCGGTACTATGGTCGGGTCTGAGCCTGATGGCAGCAATCAAATCGGTGTAGCGCCGGGTGCAAAGTGGATCGCGGTCAAAGCATTCACGGCCGATGGTGGAACCGATGTAGACTTACTGGAAGCGGGAGAATGGATCCTGGCTCCAAAGGATGCTGAAGGAAATCCACATCCTGAAATGGCTCCTGATGTCGTTAACAACTCTTGGGGCGGCGGAGCAGGACTTGATGAATGGTACCGGGATATGGTAAGTGCGTGGAGGGCGGCAGAAATATTTCCTGAGTTCTCTGCAGGAAATACAACGCTCTTCAATCCGGGAGGACCAGGATCGATTGCCAATCCGGCTAACTACCCTGAGTCATTTGCAACAGGTGCTACGGATATCAACAATCAATTAGGAAGCTTCTCATTACAGGGACCTTCTCCTTATGAGGAAATCAAGCCTGAGATTGCCGCACCGGGAGTAAATATCCGCTCTTCCGTTCCAGGTGGCAATTATGAAGGGGGCTGGAATGGAACATCGATGGCTGGTCCACACGTAACGGCAGTCGCTGCCCTGTTACGACAAGTGGATGCAAGCTTAACAGTGGATGAAATCGAAGAAATCCTTATGTCGACCGCTGTTCCGTTAACAGACGGAACATTCCCGGAATCTCCAAATAACGGGTATGGACACGGGTTGGTCAATGCGTTTGATGCAGTATCATCCGTTATGAGCGGAATCGGTAAAGTAAAGGGACAGGTTTCAAAAGAAGGTGATGACACGGAAGCTCCTGTCATCAATCATGACGCACCACAAGAAGCATTTAAAGAAATGAATCTGCCATTACAGGCAGAAGCAAGTGATAATGTCAGTGTGACGAATGTAACTCTGAATTATCAAAATCAGGACGGTGAATGGGTAGAAGTTGAAGCAAGCAGAACTTCAGGCGACTACACTTCAGGAACGTATGAGGCGGTTATCCCGGGTGAGGATCTCACAGGAGACCAGGTTACGTACAAGTGGGTTGCTGTGGACTTCGGTGGCAATGAAGTCGAATCTGATACGTATACTGTAAACTTATTACCGGGTATCACAGTTGGATATGAGCAGGACTTTGAAACAAATCCGACTGGTTGGACATCCTACGGTCCAGGGAACAGCTGGGAGTGGGGCGTACCGGCAAGCGGTCCGGGAAATGCTTCTTCAGGAGAAAAAGCATATGCCACCAACTTAGACGGAACGTATGACAACAGCGCGAATATGTCACTTCAGATGCCTCCGATCGATTTACCTGAAGGGGAGAGCTTCTTACAATTCAAACAGTGGCACGAACTGGAACGCAACTATGACTACGGTCATGTGTTTGTATCCACTGACGGTGAAGAGTGGACACAGGCACTTCGCGTGAATGGAAATACCGACGGATGGGTAGACGGAGAAGTGGATCTGAGTCAGTATGCAGGTCAACGTGTGTACATTGCCTTCAACGTTACCTCCGATGGAAGTGTCACGAAACAAGGCTGGTACCTTGATGATGTGAAGCTTAGCGCGGAATCAAATCTTCCAGCCAAGAAAATGAATTTTGGTCTGAAATCAAAGGATGAAAAATCATCTTCTGTATCGAAAAAGCCAAGTGTAAATCCAGCTAAGATCACAGTGAAAAATGACGTGAATAAAGATGATAAGACGGATGCATCAGGTCCGGCTCCTGTCCTTCTTCCACTGCAAGCAGAGGTAAGTGTATTGGAAACGGGCCGTTCCGTTTATACAAATCCTGCAGATGGATCATATGAAATGACTCATGCAGCGGGTGAATTCACATTACAGGCATCCACATACGGTTACAGATCTGAAACGCAAAGTGTGACGATTGAAGCCGATCAAACATCAACTGCCAACTTCACCCTTGAAGAAATCCCTCAAGGGAATATTACCGGAACCGTCACGAACGAAGTAACGGGGGAACCGATTGAAGGAGCAACGGTCTTCGTTCTTGAAGATGCCGTAGTACAGCCGGTTGAAACAAATGCCAATGGAGAATATGAATTAGAAGCATACGAAGGGGACTACACCCTGAAAGTGGTTGCGCCTTACTACTATAGTAAGGAAATGAGCGTCACTGTTGAAGGCGGGGAAGTCACAACCGCCGATGTATCATTAGAACCATTCATCGGATATCCTGGTGAAATCGGGTACGATGATGGAACAGCAGAAAATGCACGGGCATTCTATGATGCAGGTAACGGCTGGGCCGTGAAAATGTCCCTTGAAGAAGGAAATGACACGGCACTTGTGACGGGTGGACTATTCCGCTTCTGGGATACTGAATGGCCTGTACCAGGAGGAACTGAATTCCAGGTTGCCGTCTATGATGCAACTGGACCTGACGGGGCACCTGGTAAGAAAATCGCCGGTCCATTCGATGGTACCGCGTTGCGTAACGGAGAATGGACGCATGTAGATCTCAGTGAGCACGGCATCATGGTCGAAGGAGACTTCTACATGGTGTATATCCAGTCTGCACCAAATCCGAATGCGCCTGGACTTGGGACAGATGAAGATGGTGAATATGCCGCAAGAAGCTGGCAGTTCGTCGGTGGAGCCTGGTCACAGGCACCTGAAGACGAGGGGAACTACATGATTCGCGCAACTGTGAATTATGAAGTGACCGCACCGGTCATCACTTCACCGAAGGATGGATCATTTACCAATAAAGATTCCGTTACGGTTGAAGGGACTTCTGCCCCGACAACGACCGTCCATCTCTTTAATGGAGAAGAGGAAGTAGCGACAGCCGACACAGGTGATGATGGAACATTCTCAGCCGATGTTTCACTGCATCAAGGTGAGAATGTATTAACCGCCAAGGCAGCAACGGAACAGGGCATGACGGGTCCATCGGATTCGGTGACGGTAACGCTTGATCAAGTGAAGCCGGAACTTGCCATCACCTCACCGGAGGATGACATGAAAACAAATCGTGAAGCGATCACGGTTAAAGGAACCATCGCAGATGAAAATCTTGCATGGGTGAAGGTGAATGGTGAGAAAGCATCTGTCAAAGACGGCGAGTTCAGTCATCGAATCCTTCTGAATGAAGGGGAAAATGTCATTGGGGTAATCGCGAAAGATAAAGCCGGAAATAAAAAGAAACAAAGTGTAACGGTCTTTGCGAAATTTGGTGATATTGAGATCGAGAATCTTCTTCCTGCAGAAGATAAAGAATTGAAGAAGGGCGAGTCCGTCAAGATTGAATTTGACAGTGAGCCGGGATTGGATGCGACATTTGTCATTCAAATGCCTCTGACAAATGCACGATCCCAAGTGACAAACGCCACTGAACTTCCAATGATGGAAACATCCGAAGGTCATTATGAAGGGTACTATACGGCTACTTCGAATGTGAAGGCGCCGGGAGCCGTGATTGAAGTGAAAGTTTCCGATGATTATGGGAATGTCACGACGAAGCGTGCTGAAGGTAAATTGTATATCAATTCAAAAAAATAAGCATAAAGGGGAGAAGAGTTGGGACGTCCAACTCTTCTTCTTTTTTATACTCATTTTCTTGAGAGATTGATGAAAGGAGGTTTATATACTAAAATAGTATTAGTATAAACATTTTGAATTTTCAAAGGGGATGCTTGCTTATTTAGGAGAATCTTAGTGAAAAATTATGTAAACGATTACAAAAATAGTTTACGAAAAGAGGGGAACTATGAAGCTTAGTGATATGAAAAGCCAATCATTCAGTCGTCATACACTGTCACAATGGGAGGAAGCGGCTGAAAAAGCGTTAAAGGGGAAGGGAATAAGCTCCTTACATACAAGCACATATGAACATATTGATCTTAAACCGTTATTTGTAGCGGAGGACGCACCTCAACACGATAGGGTGAAAGATTATATCCCGACTATTGATGACAAATTGATACGCACTCATAAATGGTACATTGCCCAACCCGTCAAAAGGAAATCCTGGGGAGAACTCTCAGAAGCCGTGAGGGATTCGTTGTCCAGGGGGCAAAACTGTCTGTCGTTTTCCATTGGGGACTTGGATAAGGCTCGTGGCCTGGACTCATTTATGAACGGCTTGGGAGAGTGTGATTCTCCTATCTTTTCGATTGATAAGGATACGTCCATGGCCCTGCATGGAAAGAAGGATCTCCCCGAGAGTAAGGGGATGACAGGGGTTGTCGGTTACGATCCCATTTCTGAGGAAGAATGGTCCGATGAAACCAGATTGGAAAGGTGGCTGAATGATGTCGAAGGATCTGGTATGGAGCTTACAGGGATTAAGAGCCTTATTGTAAATTCAGCTCCCTATCATAACAAAGGAGCCAGTGCGATACAGGAACTTGCTTATGCACTGAGTGAAGGTGTCGCTTATATGGAGGCTGTTCAGGATAGAGGATGGGAAATTGAGAAGGCTGCAGAGACCCTGCACTTCCATTTTTCAATAGGCAGTCATTTCTTTATGGAGATTGCAAAAATCAGGGCATTCAAGAAATTGTGGCAAGCTGTATTAACTTCTTACGGCTTGAGTGAACAAACTATGGCAAAATCCATCAGCATCAGTGCAGAGACCTCTCGATTCAACAAGTCGGCCCTCGATTCCCATGTAAACATTCTCCGTGGGGGTGGGGAAGCATTTTCTGCGATCCTTGCAGGGGTCGATTATCTTGTCGTTGCCCCGTTCAATGAGGTGAGCGGCGAAGTGACTCCCCTCGCTGAAAGGATTGCCCGTAACACTCAACTTGTCCTGGGAGAAGAAGCTCATTTGAATAAGGTCCTGGACCCCGGGGGTGGTTCCTATTTCGTGGAGTGGCTTTCAGATGAAGTAGGAAAGCGTGCATGGAAGGAATTCCAGCAGTTGGATAAAGAGGGGGGGATCCTTGCCCTCCTCGCTAATGGATCGATCGATGAGAAGATAAGAGTAGTAAGGGACGCCCGCATCCGAGATCTAGCCACCCGGAAGAACTCCATGATCGGGACGAACATCTATGCAAACCTGGAAGAGACCCTTCCGATTTCTCGAGCCGCGGGAGAACGTCTCTCTCTTCCTTTTGAGAAATTAAGAGAGCGGGCACAAAAACTAGGAAATAATCCCACTGCCGGTCTGATCGGGTTAGGCGAACTGAAAACGTATAAGCCCCGTGCGGATTTTGTAAAAGGATTTTTAGCGACGGGCGGTATTCACGCGGATCAAAGTACGGATTGCTTCTCCAAGGAAGATATCCTGCAATTCGTGGAAGAAACCCGGTATCCGTACTATGTAGTGTGCGGAAAAGACGAAGAATATCACGATAAACTTTCAATGATCACGGATGCCGTCCATCACGTTGATTCTTCCATTGTGATCGACCTGGCGGGCAGGATTCCTGATGATAGCAGAAGTGAATGGATCCTGAAGGGGTTGAACGGGTCCATCTACAACAAACAAAACATACTTATAAAACTGGATGAACTATTAGCCATCTGGGAGGAGGGGAAAGACAATGACGAAGCCTGATTGGCAAAAAATCGACCCGTATTCAACGAATGGGGCAGCGGGGGAGATTCCCCTTACCGGCACACCATACGAAACGAATGAAAAAATCGCCATAAAACCTTTATATACAGAAGTGGATTCGGAAAATATTTCTCATCGAGAAGATTTACCCGGCCTCGCTCCATACACAAGGGGGCCGTATCCGACGATGTATGTGAATCGTCCTTGGACGGTCAGGCAGTATGCGGGTTTTTCTACCGCTGAAGAAAGCAATGCTTTTTATAGAAGAAACTTAAGTATGGGGCAGAAAGGATTGTCGGTGGCATTTGATTTGGCGACTCACCGCGGGTATGACTCGGATCATCCAAGGGTTGTTGGAGATGTAGGAAAAGCAGGTGTTGCCATCGATTCCATCCTGGACATGAAGATATTGTTCGACGGGATCCCCCTTGATCAGATGTCCGTTTCCATGACGATGAACGGGGCAGTCCTGCCCATCCTTGCTTTTTATATCGTGACGGCAGAAGAGCAGGGTGTGTCGAAGGAGAAGCTATCCGGTACCATACAGAACGATATCTTAAAGGAATACATGGTGAGGAATACGTACATCTATCCACCTGAAACGTCCATGAATATCATTGCGGATATCTTCGAGTATACTTCCAAACATATGCCGAAATTCAACAGTATCAGTATTTCCGGTTATCATATGCAAGAAGCCGGTGCACCCGCTGATATCGAGCTCGCCTATACACTGGCGGACGGTCTCGAGTATGTCAGGACCGGCCTCCAGGCAGGGATCGATATCGATTCCTTCGCACCGAGGCTGTCATTCTTCTGGGCGATCGGGATGAATTACTTCATGGAAGTGGCCAAGATGAGGGCGGCGAGGAGGATCTGGGCGAAAATGATGAAAACATTTAACCCCCAAAATCCAAAATCGATGGCGCTCAGGACCCATTCCCAAACATCCGGTTGGAGCTTGACGGAGCAGGATCCTTATAATAATGTCATCCGTACGTTACTCGAAGCCCATGCAGCTGCAATGGGCCACACGCAGTCGCTCCATACCAATGCCCTTGACGAAGCGATTGCACTCCCGACAGACTTTTCGGCGCGTATCGCACGCAATACCCAGCTGTATCTTCAAGAAGAAACGGGCATAACGAAAGTGATCGACCCATGGGCAGGTTCCCATTATGTCGAGACACTGACTCATCAGCTGATGGAAAAGGCATGGGAGCATATTGAAGAAATCGAAGAGCTCGGAGGCATGACGAAAGCAATCGAAACAGGCCTGCCGAAGATGCGCATCGAGGAAGCCGCTGCAAGAAGGCAGGCGATGATCGATTCAGGGGACGAGTCCATCATCGGGGTGAATAAATACCGTCTGGATAAGGAAGATCCGATTGAAACTCTGGACATCGATAATACGGTGGTCAGACAGAAGCAACTTGAACGGATCCAAAAGTTGAAGGAAGAACGAAATGAAGAGAAAGTGGTTGAAACCCTGGAAGCTTTGACGCGAACGGCAGAAACAGGCGAGGGGAACCTTCTTGAAAAAGCCGTCGATGCTGCAAGGGCACGTGTGACCTTAGGGGAAATCTCCGATGCGATTGAAAAAGTATCGGGCAGGCATAAAGCGACGATCCGGAGTATAAGCGGAGTGTACAGCTCGAATTTTTCAAATGAACAGGAAATCAATATCGTGAAAGAGATGACGGAAGAATTTTTGGAGAATGAAGGAAGAAGGCCACGAATTCTCATCGCCAAGATGGGGCAGGACGGTCATGACAGGGGGGCGAAAGTGATCAGTACGGCATTTGCCGATCTTGGATTCGATGTGGATATCGGGCCGTTGTTCCAGACCCCTGAAGAGACGGCTCTGCAGGCCGTTGAAAATGATGTACATGTCATTGGGGTCAGTTCATTGGCCGCAGGTCATAAAACGCTTCTGCCTCAATTAGTGGCAGAACTGAAGAAACTTGGAAGGGAAGACATCCTTGTCGTCATCGGCGGGGTGATTCCAGCGGGTGACTATGACTTCCTTCTATCCAACGGGGCATCTGCCGTCTTTGGCCCTGGAACGATCATTCCGGTAGCCGCACAAAAAGTGATTAAAGAAATTTATGAAGTGCTCGGCTATGAGGAAGTGGCTGATTAATGACGGAGTATAAGCCGGAACGAAAGAAGCGGTTTGTGAAAAAGAAAAAAGACCCTGTTTCGATCAGTGATTTAAAGGCCGGGGTCCTGAACGGGGACCGGAGTCACTTAGCGAAAGCCATCACGTTGATCGAGAGCAATGCAGAAGAGCATTATGCGTTGGGACAGGAGCTGCTGCAAGAACTCCTCCCCCATACCGGTAATAGTTTCCGAATCGGGATCACGGGAGTTCCGGGAGCCGGGAAAAGTACGTTTATCGAACAATTCGGGGAAATGTTATGTGAAGAGGGTCTGCGTGTAGCCGTCCTTGCCATCGATCCGAGTTCTTCCATCTCAGGTGGGAGTATTTTAGGCGATAAAACAAGGATGGAGCAGTTGTCGAAGAATCCACGTGCCTTTGTCCGTCCCTCCCCAACGGCAGGGACGCTTGGAGGTGTCCACAGGAAAACCAATGAGACCCTCCTTTTATGCGAGGCCGCAGGGTATGACCTCATTATCATAGAGACCGTGGGGGTCGGTCAGAGTGAAGTCATGGTCAGACAGATGGTCGATTTCTTCCTGCTCCTCGTCATCACCGGAGCAGGAGATGAGCTTCAGGGAATGAAAAAAGGGATCATGGAGCTTGCCGACGTGTTGCTCGTAAATAAAGCCGATGGAGAGAATAAGCCCCTCGCCGAGAAGACGAGGAGGGAGCTCAATCAAATTCTTCACTTTCTCATTCCTGCCACAAAAGGCTGGAGTTCAAAGGCTTATACCTGTTCGGCATTGAAAAATGAGGGATTGAAGGAACTATGGGATGTGGTCCGACAATTCGAAGAGCAGACAAAAGAACAGGGTGTTTTCGAAGAAAGAAGGCTTGTCCAAAAGCAGGAATGGTTTCATACGATGCTGAGAGAAAGGATACTATCAGACTTTCTCTTTCATAAGACCATCAAGTCATCCCTCCCTACTATGGAAAGTCGGGTGAAAGAAGGGGAGTTTACGACTTCCCAGGCAGTGGAAGATTTGCTGAAACAATACAAAGAAGCCTTACTTCATGAGAATAGGTAATTTTGATTGAAAGATAGGGTTTGAAATTGTTATGATAGGGGTATATCAGATCCCTTTGTAATTTGAGATATGATTAAGTCAGCGATTAAAGGAGAGTTCAAGCATGGATATAGATTTCAATTTATTTATGAACGACGTTGTCCGCCAGGCCCGTCAAGAAATCGAGACAGCAGGGTATACCCAATTGACAACAGAAGAAGAAGTGGATCAGGCTTTTTCTAAAGAAGGTACAACACTTGTCATGGTCAACTCGGTTTGTGGATGTGCAGGAGGGATCGCCCGTCCCGCAGCCGCTCATTCCATTCACTTCGATAAGCGTCCGGATCAATTGGTCACGGTTTTCGCCGGTCAGGATAAAGAAGCGACTGCGAAAGCACGCAGTTACTTCACGGGTTATCCGCCATCTTCACCGTCATTCGCCCTATTGAAAGACGGAAAGCTCCTGACGATGGTTGAAAGACACGAGATCGAAGGACATGATCCAATGTCCGTTGTGAACAAACTTCAATCGTACTTTGATGAGTATTGCGAAGAGGTATAAAACATTTCGTCAAGTTTCTCACTGTGAGAGTGAGAGGCTTGACGTTTTTTTATTTTTAGCTGATATATTGAGTCTGAAGAGATTCCTTATTTTGTAAGAAGACGCAATTCCTATTGGAAAAGACGCAATAAATGGAAAAACGACGCAATTAAATCAATAATGACGCAATCACCTCCAAAAATGACGCAATGACAGCAACAGGCTGACATTCACCCCTCTTCATGGCAGTGAACGCTCGTTCAGATCTCCATAACCCCCAATGAATCACTTCTTTTCTATTTGATTCATACTCTGTGCATAGATTATGCATAAAATACACCAACCACTACCGTTCATCCCACTTAAATAGTCATTACCGACACATAAATTTTCAGAAAATATAATCATTTATCAATATTTATAAAAAGTATTGCATAAATATTTAACTCTGCTACAATACGAATATAGTAATTAATATACATTATATATTATATTTATACACAACAACCCAGGAGGAATCACAATGAAAAAGCTATTATCTCTGGTATTCTTATTAATCCTTTCTACTACTCTCGCAGCATGCGGCTCAGGAGAAGACAAGCCTGCTTCGGGGGAATCCAAGAAGCTGATCATGGGGACGTCGGCCGATTATAAACCGTTTGAATATGTCGACACGGCCAACAGCGACAAAATCATCGGGTATGACATCGATCTTGCCAATATGCTTGCAGATGAAATGGGTTATGAAATCGAAATCAAGGATATGGAATTCAGCGGATTGATCTCCGCCCTGAAAACCGGACAGGTGGATTTTGTCCTTTCTGCCATGACGCCAACGCCGGAACGACAGAAGAATGTTGACTTCAGTGATGTCTACTACACGGCTAAAGATATGATCATCTCGACTAAGAAAAGCGGCATCCAGAGTGAAAAGGACCTCGATGGGAAAACGGTGGGAGTTCAATTAGGCTCGATCCAACAAGATGCGGCAGAAGAACTTTCAAAATCGATCAAGCTGAAAGTGGACACTCGTGATCGTATTCCTGAACTGATCCAGGATCTTCAAAATGGACGCTTTGACGCCATCATCATCGAAAATACAGTGGCAAACGGATATTTGGACAAAAATGAAGAGCTTCAAGGAAATACGATGAATGTAAATGAAGAAGAGGCAGGTTCTGCGGTTGCCCTTCCAAAGGACAGCGAGCTGACAGGTGAATTCAATGATGCATTGAAGAAGCTGAAAGACAGTGGAGAACTGGAAAAACTCGCTGAAAAATGGTTTGACGGAGAACAGTAGATTAAAGAAGGGCTAACCTCTAATCCGGTTAGCCCTTCCTATTAAATGCCACATTACAACGTTGGAGGGGACCATTATGCCACTAGATTTTGAACAACTGATTCCTTCGATCCCCTTTATTTTGGAAGGATTGAAGGTCACACTTAAAATTGTCGCGTTAGCAGGGGTGCTCGGGTTCCTATTCGGTATTCTTCTTGCCCTTTGTAAAATTAGTTCCATCAAACCACTGACCCTGCTTGCCGATCTTTATACATCCATATTCAGGGGAACTCCCCTCGTCCTTCAGCTGATGATCATCTTCTACGGATCGCCTCAGCTTTTCGGGACACAGATCGAACCTTATTACGCAGCGATCCTCGCTTTTTCCCTTAATTCGGCTGCCTATATATCCGAAATCATCCGTGCGGGAATCAATGCAGTGGACAAAGGGCAAACGGAAGCCGCGATGGCGCTGGGAGTGCCTTACCGATTGATGATGAAAGACGTGATCCTGCCTCAGGCAATCAAGAATATCCTCCCTGCGCTGATGAATGAATTCATCACGCTCACCAAGGAATCCGCCATCGTCACGGTGATCGGTGCTGCAGATGTGATGAGGCGTTCATACATGGTTGGAAGTGACTTGTATTCCTTCTTTGAACCGCTTTTATTCGCAGGACTGATCTATTATGTGCTCGTTATGATTCTGACTTTACTAGGGAAAGTGCTGGAAGGGAGACTGCGTGGAAATGATTAAAGGCGAACAGATTACCAAGTCGTTTGGAAAGCATCAGGTTTTAAAGGGAATCGACTTCTCGGTTGAGAAAGGGGAAGTCGTCGCATTGATCGGTCCATCAGGTTCAGGGAAATCCACTTTATTACGGTGTTTGAATCACCTGGAAGAACCGACATCGGGATCGATTTACTTTGAAGGAGCCCAAGTGAAGGGGAAAGCCATCCACAAGGTAAGACAGGACGTCGGCATGGTATTTCAGCATTTTCACCTCTTTCCCCATATGACCGCATTGGAAAATGTCATTTACGCCCCAATGAAAGTGAAGGGCATGAACAAAACGGAAGCTGCGAAATTAGGGACGGACCTCCTGACAAAAGTCGGTCTGAAAGAAAAGTGCAATGAATACCCGAGCCGTTTATCAGGCGGACAGAAGCAGCGTGTGGCCATTGCAAGGGCACTTGCAATGGAACCAAAAGTCATGTTATTCGATGAACCGACGTCTGCCCTGGATCCCGAAATGGTGAAAGAAGTTCTGGATGTCATGAAATCACTCGCTCACACAGGGATGACGATGATCATCGTGACCCATGAAATGGGCTTTGCAAGAGAGGTTGCGGACAGGATCCTCTTCATGGATGATGGAAAGATCATTGAAGAGGGAGAACCCCAGGCCTTTTTCTCGAACCCGCAAAGTGACAGGGGAAAAGGATTCCTTGAGAAAATATTATAGGGATGAAGGATTAACGGCATCATTCGTTAATCCTTCTTTTTATGTTCAAGCCTGTTTATGGTATCCTAGAGTAGCTAAAAAATGAAGTAGTTAGGAGTAAGATGAATGTTTCGAATCGGATATCGGACACTTAAGACAGGAATCGGCACCGCGGCTGCCATCAGCATCGCCCAGTGGTTCCACCTGGATAACTTCGTATCAGCCGGGATATTGACGATCCTGTGCATTCAGAATACGAAGAAGAAATCGGTGAGTGCATCATGGAGCCGTTTTCTGGCTTGTGTGATTGCCATGGTATTTTCTGCCGCCTTTTTCGAATTTATCGCCTATCATCCGGCGGTCATCGGTTTGCTGCTTCTTGTGTTCATTCCCATCACCGTTGCCTTGAACATCAAAGAGGGGATCGTCACAAGCTCCGTCATCATCCTGCATGTATACTCAGCCGGTCATGTCACCCTTGGCCTTTTTGAAAATGAGCTTGGAATCATCGTGATCGGGATCGGGATTGCCCTCTTGATGAACCTGTATATGCCGAGCGTCGATAAAAAGATGATCGAGTATCAGGAAAAAATCGAAGCGAATTTTTATAAGGTTTTCTGTGAAATGATCAACTATTTAAAGACAAATGATAGCGATTGGGACGGCAGGGAGATCACAGAAACGGAACAGCTGCTCAAAGAGGCGAAGACGATCGCCTTTAAAGATGTAGAAAACCATTTTTTAAGGGATGAGAACTTATACTATTTATATTTCAAAATGAGGGAGAAACAGTTTGAAATCCTTCAGCGCATCCTGCCGATTGCCACAAATATTTCATTAACCGTTGAGCAGGGTCATCGCATCGCAGATTTCCTGGAAGAACTGAGCGATCATATCCATCCAGGGAATACGGCGCTCTTTTACTTGAAAAAACTGTACGATATGAAAGTGGAGTTCGAGCAGATGGAGCTGCCGAAAACGAGGGAAGAGTTTGAAACACGTGCCGCGCTTTATCAATTTGTTCAGGAAATGGAACAGTATCTTCTCTTGAAAAGCTCGTTCAAAGGAATAAAAAAGGAGGAAAGTGAAGCAAACTACACCTAAAACATGAAGAAGGTGATAGGATGCGCTTACTTCTTGCCATCATATTGTTCGCTTCTCCCATATGGCCACTCGGGAGGAACCCGATACCGGGAGATCCGTTTATCATCGTGAACAAGGAAAACAATCAATTGGCGTATATTGACGACGGGAAAATACAGGCTACCTTTCCCGTCGCCACAGGAAAAACGGCTGAGCTCACCCCGGAAGGTTTATTTAATGTTACGGTGAAAGCCAAGGACCCCTACTATCGTAAGAAGAACATCCCTGGCGGGGACCCGAGAAACCCCCTCGGAACACGTTGGATCGGATTTGATGCAGAAGGGACGGATGGCCGGATCTACGGAATCCACGGGACGAACCGGCCATCGAGCATAGGGAGATACATCTCCAATGGATGCATCCGGATGCAGAATAAAAATGTTGAATATCTGTTTGACAAAGCACCCGTCGGCACCAAGGTACTCGTCGTGAAAACGAAGAAGAGCTTCAATCAGTTGGGGAAAGAATATGGGGCGATATAAAAAGGAGCTGCTGATCGATGGATTCGAACAGCAGCTCCTTTTTGTTACTATTTTTATAATAAGAATGACAGTCCTGCCATGATCGTGGATGCAATCATCGCAAACAGCATCACAAATACAATGATTTTTTGCATTTTTTTATTACCCATCGTATCGCTCCATTCTTCCAATTAAACGTAGAATCATTTTCATCTCTATTTTAACGTGAATAATGAGAGAAGACAACCACCCCAATAAAAGAAAACGCTTTAATTATTCGTCTCTATAGGAGGAAATTCGACAACAAGTATGGAATACTATATGGGTGGAGCATGCAAACAACAGGGGGATGATAGGGATGAAAAAGGTAGATCATATCGGAATAGCAGTTTCATCAATAGACAATGTTCTCGCATTTTATGAAGATACTCTCGGTCTTCCACTATTGAAGATCGAAGAAGTAGAGAATCAAGGTGTCAAGGTAGCATTCATGGATGGCGGAAATCTTAAGCTCGAGTTACTGGAGCCACTACATAAAGAAAGCCCGATTGCGGCATTCATAGAAAAAAAGGGTGAAGGGATTCACCATATAGCCTTCGGTGTAGAAGGAATCGAGGAGCGCATCAAAGAGCTCCAGACCAAAGGGGTACGGATGATCAACGAAACACCGAAGCCTGGTGCCGGCGGGGCCTCCGTCGCCTTCATGCATCCGAAATCAGCCCACGGCGTTTTATACGAGCTTTGTGATAAATCCAACATCAAAGGGGAGTAACCACAATGGATATTTATGAAAAAATCAATGAATTATACGACCGCAGAAGAGAAGTGGAACTTGGCGGCGGAGATGAAAAAATAGACAAGCAGCATGAAAAAGGAAAACTGACAGCAAGGGAGCGGATCGATATCCTGGTTGACCCGGGGAGCTTTGTGGAGTTGAACCCGTTTATCGAGCACAGATGCACAGACTTTGGACTTGAAGGGGTACAGGGACCTGGTGACGGGGTCGTGACAGGGTACGGAAAGGTGAACGGGAAACCGATTTACTTATTCTCCCAGGATTTCACGGTGTTCGGCGGTGCGCTTGGAGAAATGCACGCGAAGAAGATTTCCCATGTGATGGATCTTGCCGTGAAGAATGGTGCTCCGTTCATCGGATTGAATGATTCAGGCGGGGCCAGGATTCAGGAAGGGGTCGTTTCTTTAGATGGCTATGGACATATCTTCTATCGAAACGCCGTCTATTCAGGTGTGATTCCGCAAATATCCGTCATCATGGGCCCTTGCGCCGGTGGGGCGGTTTACTCCCCTGCCATTACGGATTTTGTCTTTATGGTGGATGAGACGAGCCAAATGTTCATCACAGGACCTAAAGTCATTGAAACCGTGACTGGGGAAAAAATAAGCTCAGAGGATCTCGGTGGGGCAAAGGTTCATAATTCCATCAGCGGAAATGCCCATTTCAGGGGGAAAACGGAAGAAGAGGTGTTACAAGAGGTTCGAAGATTATTAACATACCTGCCTCAAAACAATGAAGAGAAGCCCCCTCGCCTCGATGCGGATGAAGAAGATGATTACCGTGCCAACTTAACGGACCTGATTCCATTTGATGCGATTCGTCCATACGACGTACGGACCGTCATCAATGAAATCGTCGATGAAGGAAGCTTCATGGAGGTTCAAAAGGAATTCGCCAAAAACATCGTTGTGGGGCTGGCCCGCATAAAAGGCGAAGTCGTCGGACTTGTATGCAATCAGCCAAAGTTCATGGCGGGTGGCCTTGATATCGATTCTTCCGACAAAGCGTCCCGTTTCATCAGGTTCTGTGATTCATTCAATATTCCTCTCATTACGTTCGAGGATGTTACGGGATTCTTCCCTGGGATCAAGCAGGAGCATGGAGGGATCATCCGTCATGGCGCCAAGATTCTATATGCGTATTCTGAAGCGACAGTCCCTAAAATGACTGTGATCCTAAGGAAAGCGTATGGCGGGGCGTATGTGGCCCTGAACAGTAAATCGATCGGTGCGGATCTTGTATTTGCCTGGCCGAATGCGGAGATCGCCGTCATGGGGCCACAAGGCGCAGCGAACATCATTTTTGCCAGGGAAATTGCATCGAGCGATAACCCTGAAGAGTTAAGGGAACAGAAGATTGAAGAATATCGTGAAAAGTTCGCGAATCCATACGTCGCCGCGTCTCGTGGGATGGTGGATGATGTTATCGATCCCCGTGAAACCCGGATCAAATTGATTCAAGGACTGGAAATGATGAGAAATAAACGGGAAGAACGTCCGAAGAAAAAGCACGGGAATATCCCATTGTAAAAGGTGTACCATTTGTTGAACCCGGCTATTCACGCTATACTATAGAAGTGAATACATATTTGTGGAGGTCTACTAAATGATTAATGAAGAGCGTTTATTAAATGAATTCCTGGAATTGGTCCAGATCGATTCTGAAACGAAAGAAGAAGCGGAAATCGCGAAAGTATTAACAAAGAAATTCTCCGACCTTGGAGTGGAGGTATTCGAAGACGACACGATGGGGGAAACGGGCCACGGTGCCGGCAACCTGATCTGTACATTAAAAGGGAATAAAGATGGAGTGGATACCATTTATTTCACTTCCCATATGGATACCGTGGTCCCTGCCAAAGGGGTAAAGCCTACTCTTAAGGAAGATGGTTACATTTATTCCGATGGGACAACCATACTCGGAGCCGATGACAAAGCCGGCCTTGCCACTATGCTTGAATCCGTGCGCGTTCTTAAAGAAAACAATATTTCTCACGGTGACATACAGTTTATCATCACGGTAGGGGAAGAGTCAGGTCTCGTTGGGGCAAAAGCCCTGGATTCCTCTCTTGTCAAAGCGAAATACGGTTTCGCCCTTGATAGTGATGGAAAAGTAGGAAACATCATCGTAGCAGCACCGACACAGGCTAAAGTGAAGGCGACAATCTATGGAAAAACGGCACATGCAGGCGTAGCTCCTGAAAAAGGCGTTTCTGCCATCACGATTGCAGCTAAAGCCATCTCTAAAATGCCACTTGGCCGTATCGATGAAGAAACGACTGCGAACATCGGCCGCTTTGAAGGTGGAAAAGCAACGAATATCGTATGCGAACAAGCCGATATCCTTGCTGAAGCCCGCTCCCTGGTTCCTGAAAAAATGGAAGCACAGGTAGAAAAAATGAAAGCTGCCTTCACTTCCGTTGCCGAAGAAATGGGCGGGAAAGCGGAAGTCGAGGTTCAAGTCATGTACCCAGGCTTCAAGTTCAAAGACGGTGACGAAGTAGTGGAAGTGGCAAAACGTGCGGCGAAGAAAATCGGCCGCCCGAGCGAGCTGCTCACAAGCGGAGGCGGAAGCGACGCCAACGTCATCGCCGGATTCGGAGTACCGACTGTAAACCTTGCAGTAGGATACGAAGAAATCCATACCAAAAGCGAAAGAATGCCTGTAGAAGAACTAAACAAGCTTTCAGAAATGGTAGTAGCCATCATCCAGGAAGTCGCTGGGGAATAGAAAAGCGGAGGCGGCTCGAACAGGCCCGACAAGCATAAGATGAATCCGGCGGAAAGGCGTTCTTTGCCTTTTTGCCGGATTTAGCTTATGACCTCGAGGGCCTAGCCGCCGGAGCTGGACACAGAAAAGCGAAGGGGCTTTGCCCAGAGGCGACAAGCATAAGGTGAACCGACCGTAAAGGCGTTTTTTGCCTTTTTGGTCGGTTTAACTTATGACCTCGAGCCTCTAAGCCCCGTAGCTGGACAATAGAAAGAAAAAAGTCCACGTGCAAAAGGGTTATCTTTTGTACATGGACTTTTTTTCTTCCTTCAAATCTGCGCCCAATTGTAAAATATGGTACATTAGTAGTATACATATCAGAAATGCGAGAGGGGACGTTATACATTGCCGAAAGTAGTTGTATTTCATGCCGGAAAAGAAGAATATGCTCTGCCGATTGAGAACGTAGTATCCATTGAAAAGGTGGAGGAGGTCAGGGCGATCCCTCACTTACCCCCATTTGTCCTGGGACTTGTAAAGGTCAGGGGAGAGCTGATTCCGGTCCTTGATTTAGGAAATATCCTGTATCATACCCCTGCGATTGCTGAAAGGGGAATGTTTCTCCTCGTCGTCCAGACGAAAACGATGCAGGTCGGTCTGGTCGTGATGGAAGCAAAGGAAATCATCGAAGTGCCGGATGAATCGATAACAAACGTCGGTTTACTTGCTTACTCGAAAACAACCTATTTTTCAGGCATCATCAATCTTGAAGATTCCCTTTTGACCCAAATTGATCCCGATGTTTTAGTGGAAAGCTTAGAAGGTATAAATGAAATAAAGGATTACGTAAACGAGCAAAAAACACATCAAAACTAGACAAAGAAAGCCGCGATTGAAATGAACTCACACTATCCCAAAAACGGACGAGTGATCCTTCATGTTGATATGAACAGTTTTTATGCCTCTGTGGAGATGGCCTATGATCCTACTCTGCGGGGGAAACCCCTGGCTATAGCCGGGAATCCCCAGGAAAGACGGGGCATCATCGTGACATGCAGCTACGAAGCCAGGGGCTTTGGTGTGAAAACGACGATGCCTCTTTGGGAGGCCAAAAAACTCTGTCCGGATCTGGTTATCATGACACCCAACTTCGACCGTTACCGTGCCGCCTCCAAAGGAATATTCGATATCCTCAGACAATATACAGAATTAGTGGAACCCGTGTCGATTGATGAAGGGTATCTCGATATTACGGATTCTTTCGAGAAAGGAACTCCATTACAAATTGCCTCGGACATTCAGGCCCAGATCAAGGGTCAGTTAGACCTTCCATGCAGTATAGGTGTTGCGCCCAATAAATTCCTGGCGAAAACGGCATCAGATATGAAGAAACCTATGGGAATCACCGTGCTGCGTAAAAGGGATATCCCGAATAAGCTGTGGCCGCTCCCCGTCATTGAAATGCATGGGATTGGTCAGAAGACTGCCGAGAAGCTGAATTCAATCGGTATCCTTACATGCAGCGACCTTGCCCATGCCAACGATATCCAGTTGAAGTCATTGCTCGGGATCAATGGTCTCCGTCTTAAAGAGCGAGCCAATGGAATCGACAGAAGGAATGTGGACCCGGAGTCGATTTATGATTATAAGAGCGTAGGCAATTCCACAACCTTGCCAAAGGATACCACGAATCAACATGAGCTTTTATTGGTTGTAGAAAAGCTGTGTGCAAAGGTATCGTCGCGACTTCAACAAAAAGATGTACTGGGAACGACGATTCAGCTGATGATCCGGGATAAGTCCAGGAAAACCATCACCAGAAGCAAAAAGGTGGAAAATCCCATCTATAAAAAAGAAGACCTATTCCACCATGCGAAAGACTTATTCCTGAAGCATTGGGATGGGGATCCTGTAAGGCTCCTGGGGGTCATGGCACAGGATGTCGTGGAGAAAAGCGAAGCCACGGAACAGCTGGACTTATTTTCTTATAAGAAAGTCGCCGAAAAGGAGCCACTCTACAACGTATTATCCAAGCTTCATGACAAGTTTGGGAAAGATTCCATCTCTCAAGGGATTAAAGCCAAGAATAAGAAAAAGTCTTATGACCAGAAACAGGACACAAGCTTCAATAAAGACTTTTTAAGGGAATGACAGTTGTGAATGGGGACACCTTATAACAGTGACGTACTTCTCAATCGGATTATTTGCATCAGTGACCCATTCTTGTTAGATTGAAATAGACTCCGGTCATTCATTTGATGAAACTAAAGAAGTAATGAAATCATGATTCTATAGATGAAAGGACGTTGATGTTATGGCTCAGGAAATTGGTGTTATCGGATTAGCCGTTATGGGTAAAAACTTGGCATGGAATATTGAAAGCAGGGGATATTCTGTTTCTGTATACAATCGTTCCAGTGAGAAAACGGAAGAAATGATGAACGAATCGAAGGGCAAGAATATCAATCCTACATATACAATCGAGGAATTTGTAAATTCATTGGAAAGCCCCCGCAAGATTCTTCTGATGGTCAAAGCGGGAAACCCGACAGATGCCACCATCGAACAATTAAAGCCCTATCTTGAAAAAGGTGACATCTTGATTGATGGGGGAAATACGTTCTTCGAGGATACCCGTCGACGCAATCAGGAACTAAGCGAACTTGGCATTCATTTTATCGGAACGGGTGTGTCCGGTGGGGAAGAAGGTGCTCTGACAGGTCCTTCGATCATGCCTGGTGGACAGAAGGAAGCATATGATCTCGTGGCCCCTATCCTGAAAGATATCGCAGCGAAGGTTGACGGAGACCCTTGTACGACGTATATCGGTCCCGACGGCGCAGGTCACTATGTGAAAATGGTGCACAACGGTATCGAATACGGAGATATGCAGCTGATCGCGGAATCCTACTTCCTCATGAAAAATGTCCTTGGCTTAAGTGCAGAAGAACTTCATGAAGTGTTTGCGGATTGGAATGAAGGTGAGCTTGACAGCTATCTCATCGAAATCACAGCAGATATCTTTACGAAGAAAGATGAAGAAACCGGCAAGCCGATGGTGGATGTCATCCTCGATAAAGCAGGTCAAAAGGGTACGGGTAAATGGACAAGTCAAAGTGCACTGGATCTCGGTGTATCTTTACCGATCATCACGGAGTCTGTCTTCGCCCGTTTCATTTCAGCTATTAAGGATGAACGCGTAAAGGCTAGCAAGATGCTGAAAGGTCCAGACACGAAACCATTCGATGGTGATAAGAAAGCATTGGTGGAATCGATTCGGAAAGCTCTTTACATGAGTAAGATCTGTTCGTATGCGCAAGGCTTCGCCCAGATGCGTTCTGCGTCTGATGAGTACAAATGGGATCTACAATACGGAGATATCGCCATGATCTTCCGCGGAGGCTGTATCATCCGTGCACAGTTCCTGCAGAAGATTAAAGAAGCATATGACCGTGAATCCAATCTCACTAACCTTTTACTCGATCCTTACTTCAAAGAGATCGTCGAAAGCTACCAATACGCACTTCGCGAAGTCATCAGTGTAGCCGTCCAGAATGGCGTACCGGTTCCCGGCTTCTCGGCAGCGTTATCTTATTATGACAGCTACCGTACAGAAACGCTTCCTGCGAATTTGATCCAGGCTCAGCGGGACTACTTTGGTGCTCATACCTACGAACGTGTGGACAAAGAAGGTATTTTCCATACGGAGTGGATGAAATAAAAGAAAGACAGAGCCCCTTTTCTATTGGATAGAAGAGGGGCTCTTTATGAAATTAGGAATGGTCAACAAGGATAATAGGACATACGGAAAATTCGTTGGGGGAGGTGACACCAACGAATTTTTTAGGATAAACTAAATTAAGTAATCATTTTTATCCATGTTTTTCAGAAAGGAGTCTTTATAATGGAAGGAAACAAGAAGTCATTTACGACCGTCGATGAATATATTGCCCAATTCCCGGAAGGCGTCCAGGAACGTTTACAATCCTTAAGAGAAGTGATTATTGAGACGGTGCCTGCCGCACAGGAGAAGATCAGCTATCAAATGCCTACTTTCGCCCTGCATGGAAATCTGGTGCATTTTGCTGCATATAAAAATCATATTGGGTTTTATCCTACTCCAAGTGGAATCAGTGCGTTTAAAGATAAGATGACAGAGTACAAGACCTCAAAGGCGACGGTACAATTCCCCCTGGATAAGCCTATGCCCTATGATTTGATTCGTGAAATCGTAAAATTCAGGGTCGCTGAAAACGAGGGAAAATCCGGAAATAATATCATGAAAAAACTATAGTACATTTTGATATGTAACTGAAAGAATGAATCCTTGCACTTGCACTATAAACGTTAAAGGGGGAAGTTCATGAGACAAATCACATTATCAAACGGAAAAGTGGTAGAGGTCGACTGTCTAAGCTGCGCATTGACAAACGGGTTAGTCGAACCAGATGGTGGTGTGGTATATGAAACGGAATATTTCCATGCACATCAGGATGTAGCTTACCCCATCAGGGGATTGATCATATTAGCTTCCAAGCGTCACATTAAATCGTTTGATGAACTTAATGAAAAAGAGAAGATAGATTACATAACGATTTTATCCAGCATTAGAAAGGCTCAAAGAGATGTGTTGGGGATTGAATATGTTTACTACTTTTACAATGAGGATACCACTCATCATTTCCATACCTGGATGGTTCCCCGTTACGAGTGGATGTATGAATTCGGGCGTTCTGTGGAGTCTGTTCGGCCCGTACTCCTTCATGCCAGGAATGAAATGAACGATGAAGAAAATGTCTTGGAAGTCATGGAAGCGATCCAGGCACTTTCACAAGAATTACAAAGGTGTGCGTCAATGTGAAACAGATTTCTTTGATTTTCCCTGCTCGTTTGAAATAATGAAATAGCACACCATGAAAAGAGGAGGCATTTCAATGAGTCAAACGAATACATCAACTGAACCATTATTCAGACCTTTCAATAGTGAGAAACTACAATTGTCCAACCGCACGGTGATGGCACCGATGACACGTGGCTTTTCGCCAAATGGAGTTCCGGGTGAGGACGTGGCTGCCTACTATCGCCGCAGGGCTGAAAATGGGGTAGGACTGATCGTCACGGAGGGAACCGGAATCAATCACCCTTCTTCTGTTTCAGGAGCAAGCATCCCTCTGTTCCATGGGGAAGAAACACTGAAGGGATGGGCAAAGGTCGTGGAGGAAGTCCATCAAGCAGGAGGAAAGATCGTTCCACAGCTTTGGCATGTGGGGATGACCCGTAAAAAGGGGGAGCTTCCAAATGAAGAAGCGCTCCCTGTTGGTCCATCAGGACTGAGTCTTTCAGGTAAAGAAATCACGGAACCCATGTCGGAAGAGGAAGTCGTCCAGATGGTGGAAGCGTATGCCCAAGCACCTCTTGATGCGAAACGCATCGGCTTCGACGGCATAGAACTGCACGGGGCGCATGGATATTTAATCGACCAGTTTTTCTGGGAGAATACTAATAAAAGAACGGACCGATATGGTGGAGATCTTGTAGGAAGAACCAGATTTGCCGTCGAGGTGATTGAAGCATGCCGGCGTGAAGTGGGACCTGATTTCCCGATCATCTTCCGTTTTTCGCAATGGAAAATGAATGATTTCGGAGCAAAGCTCGCAAAAACCCCCGATGAACTGGAGCGTTTTCTCGAGCCTCTTGTGAACGCAGGCGTGGATATTTTCCATTGCTCGACACGCCGTTTCTGGGAGCCGGAATTTGAAGGATCCGACTTGAACCTTGCCGGGTGGACAAAGAAGCTGACCGGTAAACCGGTTATATCCGTGGGATCGGTTGGTCTGGACGGGGAGTTCACCAGCTTCTCGGGTGCGGGTACGACAAGCCTTGATGGTCTGATCGAGAGACTGGACCGTGGAGAATTCGACCTGGTCGCAATCGGACGCTCACTCCTTCAGGATCCTGAAGGAGTGAGGAAAGTGGAAGAAGGCAAGGCGGATGACCTGCTGCCGTTTGATAAGGAAGCCCTGAAAAAGTTGTATTAAAGGAGTGCCAGGTGTCTCTAATGAGGCACCTGGTTTTATGTTTACAATAAAAAACTCCCCGGCAAGTTAGCCGGAGAGTTCTATATCTACCCTTTACCCGATCATTTCATCAAACAGCAAGACGCGTGCCGGTGATGCATCGGTGTTTTGGATTTTTAGTGGTGCCGCCACCATGAAGTATTGGCCTGCTTTGATGTCTTTCAACTGAAGGCCTTCCATGATGATGACGCCGCTTCCCATCAGGCTGCGGTGAGTGGGGTGACCTTCCTGGGCCCGCTCGATTCCAAGTGAATCGATCCCGACACCTGCAATCTTTTTCTCAGCGAGGTATGCGGCAGCATTTTCTGCTACATAGATGAAGTCAAAGTTGAATTCCGTATCCCATGAATTCTTCGTTTTGAAGAGGATGAAGTCATTCTCTTCAATCTCTAATCCTTCAATATCCTTCAGGCTGATCTTTTCATCGACTTCCGTTACATCAAATACTTTGACAGGGCGGACGAGCTTCTCGATATCGATCGTTTCAATCGTCTCGCCATCGTTGATCATGTGAAGGGGAGCGTCGACATGAGTTCCTGTATGAACATCCATTGAGAGTCTTGACTCCGTCACATGTCCGTTCGTATTGGTTTCAATACTCGGTTGTTTTTCAGGTTTGTTCTTGTACACGGGCATCCCGTTAAAGATCGGGGCTGTTACGTCATAAATTTTCATAGGTTCCACACCTTTCTTAGCATTGGTCTACATCAAGGTTGGCAATCGGCCACCAGGAGAAGCCGTCTTTTGCGAGCAGATTGTCAGCGGCTTTCGGACCCATCGAACCTGCTTCGTAGTTCGGAAATTCTCCGTCACGAGTATGTTCCCATACTTCAGAGATTTTGTCGACAAATGCCCAGGATAGTTTCACTTCATCCCAGTGTGTGAAATTCGTGGCATCTCCACGAAGACAATCGAATAAGAGCTTTTCATATGCTTCAGGTGTGTTCATTCCATCCACGCTGTTGTTGGCGAAGTTCAGTTTCACCGGTGTCGTTTCGATATTCTGTCCGGATTTCTTCACGTTCAGATGAAGGGTGATTCCCTCTTCCGGCTGGATGTGAATGACCAGCAAGTTTGGTGCCAGTGGCTTGTCCGGGTTGTAATATAGGTTCATTGGGATGTCTTTGAACTGGATGACGATCTTCGTTGATTTGGTCTCCATTCTTTTTCCGGTACGGATGTAGAACGGGACACCTGCCCAACGGAAGTTATCAATCATCAATTTACCAGCAACATAGGTTTCCGTATTGGACTGTTCATCGACGTTTTCTGCTTCACGGTAACCAGGAAGAGCTTCATTTCCTGCTTTTCCAGGACCATATTGACCTCTTACGAAGTAGTCTTTGACTTCATCCTGTTCAAACGGACGAAGGGAACGCAACACGCGTACCTTTTCACTGCGGATTTCATCCGTCGTCAATTTGATCGGAGGCTCCATGGCAAGTAATGCAACCATTTGAAGCAGATGGTTTTGTACCATATCGCGAAGGGCTCCGCTTTTTTCGTAATAACGGCCGCGGTCTTCCACACCAAGCTCTTCGGATGAAGTGACCTGGATATTGGAAATATAACGGTTGTTCCAGAGTGGCTCGAACATGGCGTTTGAGAATCGGATGACTTCGATGTTCTGCACCATTTCTTTTCCAAGATAGTGATCGATACGATAAATCTGATCCTCGGAGAATGATTCACGGATCTGGCTGTTCAACTTTTCGGCTGAAGGCAGGTCGTGACCGAATGGTTTCTCGATCACAAGTCGCTGGAAGCCTTTTGTATCGGTTAAGCCTTGATTTTTCAACTGTTCCGTAATCGTCCCGAAGAATTCAGGAGCCATCGCTAAGTAGAAAACGCGATTGCCTTCTAATTCATATGTTTCATCGAGCTCATCGGATAAGTTCTTCAATGCTTTATATGAATCACTGTTGGATACATCATTCGGCTGATAATAGAAATGGGACACAAACTCATCGATGTTCTCATCACTGCCTAACGCTTTATGTACCGATGTTTTTACATGCTCCTGGAATTCTTCATTTGACCATTCGCGTCGTGCCACACCTACAACGGCAAATCGCTTTGAGATTTTTCCTTTACGGAACAGATGATAAAGAGATGGATATAGTTTTCTTTTCGCTAGATCACCTGTCGCTCCGAAAATCGTAATCAGAGATGTTGGTGTAGTTGAATTATTCAATGTCATGACCTCACTTTATCTTGTTGTAATCCTTATTTATGCGTTTCTTCTTATTTAATATCCTATACAATTACTTAATTTTAAAGACTTCTCATTCATTTAGCAAATGATATGCTGAGGACTTTATCTGCGTATATGCATGAAAACGTTTTATCTTTTTTGCAAACATCTTCGTCATTATGTTGGCTTTAATTTTCATTCTTATAACTCATTTTGAGGGAAAGGGTAAAATAGGGGCGATTATGCTAAAATGGAGACAGAATAGCTCATCTGAGGAGTGATGATAGTGGAATTATTATTTCTGGGTACGGGTGCAGGGGTACCGGCCAAGCTCCGCAATGTAACCAGTATCGCTTTGAAATTACTGGAGGAACGCGGTGCGGTTTGGCTTTTTGATTGTGGGGAAGCCACCCAGCATCAAATTTTACATACAAGCTTGAAACCAAGAAGAATCGAAAAGATCTTCATTACCCACCTGCATGGTGATCACATATACGGGCTGCCGGGATTACTCGGGAGCCGTTCCTTCCAAGGAGGGGAAACAAAACTGACGGTATACGGCCCTAAGGGGATCAAGGAGTTTATCGAGGTTTCCCTCTCAGTCAGCAGGACCCACCTTCAATATCCCCTTGAAGTGGTGGAAATCGAGGAAGGGGTCATCTTTCAAGATGAAGGGTTCAGTGTAGAAGCAATGGGACTTGACCATGCTCTTCCTACTTTCGGCTATCGTGTAATTGAAAAAGATAAGCCCGGTGTCCTTCAAGTGGATCAATTACGTGAAAGGGGCGTTCAACCAGGGCCCCTTTATAAGAAATTAAAATGTGGTGAAACGGTTCGGCTGGAAGACGGAACGGAGGTTGATGGAAAGGATTTTCTCGGACCTTCGATTCCTGGACGGGTGGTTACGATCCTTGGAGATACAAGATTTTGTTCCAATGCGATGGAACTTTCTAAGAATGCAGATGTCCTGGTTCATGAAGCGACCTTTAACCGGGATCAAGAAGAGATGGCACGGGAGTATTATCATTCCACGACAAAACAGGCTGGAGAGACCGCTCTTCAAGCCGGGGCCAGGCGCCTCTTCCTAACCCATATTTCTTCCCGGTATGCAAAGGAATCATGGGAAGAATTGGAGAAGGAAGCAAGGGACGTCTTCCCGGAAAGCTATATGGCAAGGGATTTCATGGAGTACGTCATACCTTTAAAGAAATAGGAGGGGTATAAATGAAGGAAATCTATATCGTCCGTCATGCAAAAGCGGAAGGACAGCCCTTTCATGCATCGTTAACGGGGGAGGGGGAACGTCAGGCACGTCAGTTAGCGTCCTTTTTAGAAAATCGATCCATTCAAGCGATTTATTCCAGCCCCTTCAAAAGGGCACTGGACACCATCGCTCCTTTTGCAGATCGCTCAGGCCTCCGGGTACAGGAGGACGACAGACTGGGAGAAAGGGTGCTGAGCGATCAGGATCTTCCTGATTGGATGGAAAAGTTAAAGATGAGCTTTGAAGATTTTTCTCTCTCATTACCTGGTGGGGAATCCAATCAAATGGCGATGGAACGGGCAAGGTCCTTCGTCGATGAAGTGATGGGAAAAGAAGAGGAACACATTGTCTGTGTGAGTCATGGTAATTTAACGACGCTGCTCCTCAAGTTATTTGATGAAAGCTATGGATACAATGAACTGTTCGCTCTATCCAACCCGGACGTCTATATCGTCAGGCTTGAGGGGGACCGCGCTTCTGTACAGCGTGTTTGGGAGTAGGAAATCCCGTTTAAACAGAAAAAGGGGAATCGAGATGAATTCATTTACATTTGAACATATTTATTATCCTGGTCACGTTATAGCCGAAAACGCTCTTTATCTACATATTCATTATCCGGAAATGCTGACGCGGTATGATAGTAACTTTCTTGCATTTAAGAAACAGCCGACTCTTGAAGAATTTATAGAAGCCGCCCGTTTCTTACGGGAATTCCATCAGGCAAAAGGCCAGAAGCATGTAAAGTTCCTTCTTCCTCAAGATCACAAACCTTCAGAAGAACTGATGGACTATTGTAAACTAGAGGGATATGACGTCGGATTCAATGAACTTTATTCCATTGCACCACATCAATTCCCATCGATGGAAGTGAATCCTGATATAGAAGTCAAGGAAGTGGGCAAGGAAGAACTCCAGGATTATCTTTCTTTTCAGTATGAGCAGGATATGGACTATGGTCCGGATTTTGCGGACCAAAAGGTGGATATGCATAAACGGAATTTTGAAAATCCCCGTATCATGCAGCTTTTGGCTTTCTATAAAGGGACGCCGGCCGGATCCGTGGATGTGATCATCGAAGAAGATTCAGCGGAAATAGACGGTTTGATGGTTCACGAATCGTTTCAAAAGAAGGGGATCGGAAGCAGGCTGCAGCGGTATGTCATGGAACGGTTCCCTGACACGTTTATCATCCTGGTTGCGGACGGGGAAGATACGCCAAGACTGATGTACCAAAAGCAGAATTACCGTTGTCTAGGGTTCAGATATGAAGTGCAGAAGGTGTATGAATAAATAAAACAAGAGGGTGGACTTCTGGTCCACCCTCTTGTTTGCGTATTTTTCATTTCCAGCCGCGCTCATACTGTTTAGGTGCTTCGATTTCAACACCGAGCTCTTTGGCCGCCGTTCTCGGCCAGTAAGGGTCCCGAAGCAATTCCCGTGCAAGGAGGATGACGTCCGCCCGTTCATTTTGCAGGATTTCTTCCGCCTGGATGCCTGTTGTAATCAGTCCAACCGCACCCGTGTCAATGTCGGCCCCGTTCTTGATGGTCTCGGCAAGCTTCACCTGATAGCCGGGGAATACCGGGATCCGTGCCGGTACCAGGGCGCCTGAGCTGACATCGATCAAATCGACGCCTTGCTCTTTCATCCATTGTGCAAATACCACGTAGTCCTCGACGTCCAGGCCTTCGTCGTTATAGTCTTTGGCAGAAACCCTCACAAGCAGCGGTCCGTCCCATACTTGTTGAATACCGTCAATGATTTCACGGAGGAAACGGTAGCGGTTTTCTGCCGATCCCCCGTATTCATCTGTTCGTTTATTGGACAGGGGAGAGAGGAACTCGTTGATGAGATATCCGTGGGCTCCGTGAATTTCAATCACATCAAAGCCCGCTTTCTTCGCTCTTTCGGCCCCTTTGATGAATGCGGTGACGGTTTCTTTCACATCATCCGCTGTCATTTCAACAGGCGTTTTCATTTCATCATTAAATGGAAGGGCTGATGGAGCAAGGATATCTCCTTCGAGTACCGCTTTTCTTCCGGCATGGGCAAGCTGGATGCCGGTCTTTGCCCCCTGCTCTTTCATCAGATCCACCAACTCTTTTAAGCCCTCAACCTGTTCGTCATTCCAGATCCCCAAATCCTGTGGGGAGATCCTTCCCTGTGGTGTAACCGCTGTCGCTTCCAGAATTATGAGTCCGACTCCGCCGACAGCACGGCTCGTATAGTGGGTGCGATGCCAGTTTTCGACTTTTCCATCTTCATGGTGGGATGAGTACATGCACATGGGTGCCATGACGATTCGATTCTTCAATTCAACATTTTTAAGTTTATATGGTTCGAATAGCTTTGCGTTCATTTCCAATCACCTTTCCATGAGGAATTTATTTCGGGTTTCTAACAGTAATTCATCATGAGTATACCAACATCACTTTTGACGGAAAAGGAATGTGCTCTATTTTCTTTTCTTCCTCAGATCCTTCAATGGATAAACCGTCCCGCGCCATTCGACCCCGCCTCTTCTAAACGTCAGGAACGTCGCCCGGGAGATGGAATAGATGAATAACAAGGCTGTGACGGGCAGGGAGAGGATGAGAAGGGCAGACTCATTCGTCATCTCCTTTATGACTTTGAAATAGGTGATGGAAATCAACAAAATGATCAACATGCTTACGGTCCGGATCAGGGCGTCCCCGGCAAAGATCGTGAAGAAAGGAAGGACCGTGGAGCAGAACACACCCGTCATGGCAAATAGGACAAGAAGGATGGAGTAATGGAGCCCGGCAAATGTGTTCTTCTCAAGGCCATGAAAGGCTCCTTTCAAGGAGTGATACCACTCCACCTCCAGCGAGTGAAGGGCAGTGAGGAACGCCTGGGTCTTCCCGCCTTTTTTGATATGGATCCCAAGCTGCAGATCGTCATCCGGCATGTGCTTGATCTTTTCATGTGTACCGATTTCCTCATAAGCAGAACGTGTGATCAGATTGAATGCGCCGATTCCGAGGCCCGTCCCCGATGAAGGGTCATTCGCTTTCCATGGCCGTTTATAAAAAGAGAAACCGAATAAAAAGAACACAACAAAGCTTTTTAACCAGTATGTCTTTGATTTAATGTTGGGGGCGAGGGTGAGATGATCGAGCTTCTGAGATTGAAAGACCGCGACAGCCCTTGACAGGGTGGAAGGGTCTTTATACAGGACATCTGCATCCGTGAACAGGATGAGTTCCCCTTCCGAGATGAGGTATCCTTTAAATAATGCCTGATTCTTTCCGAGCCATCCTTTTTCAAGTGTATCGATATGGAGGACGCGGATCCGGCTGTCCATTTCCGCCAATGCTTCAAGTTTATCCGGTGTACGGTCCGTTGAACGGTCATTGACGAGAATCCATTCAATCCGTTTATAGTCCTGCTTGAGTTGAGATAGAATGCTGTCTGTAATCGTTTCTTCTTCATTCCTGGCAGGCACGATGATGGAGAGAAGCGGGCCGCTTGCCTTGCCCGGCAATCCTTCTAGGGGAGAAAGTGTACCCAACCCCCTCCACACCTCCACGGCGAGAACGATCCAGACGACCAGGACTGCAGAAAGTAAAATGAGGAGTAGATTCATCTGTGTCGACCTTCTTTTTTGCTTTGATTGTATCACTGAAACGGGATCTCCCGCGAATCATGATCGGCTGTAGGCTTATTTTTTCAAAGAATTCTCCTTTAATTCATGACCGAGTGTTTGAGAGCGGTTATTCGCGGAAGAAATGCACTGGAAAAAGGCATCCCTGACTTTGTGGTCTTCAAGCGCAGCGATTCCCGCTTCGGTCGTTCCACCTGCACTGGTCACATTCCTTCTTAATTCCCGGGCTTCCAATCCGGATTCAGAAAGCATGGCGCTTGCCCCGGCGATCGTCTGGGTGACAAGGCTTTCAGCGAGCTCATCTTCCAGTCCCAATTCTACTGCAGCATGTTTCAGTATTTCGGCTACGTAATAGATATAAGCCGGCCCGCTCCCTGAAAGAGCCGTGATCAGATCCAATTTCTCTTCTTTTACCTCCGCAGCTATGCCGACAGACTGAAATAGTGTTTTCGTCCATTCCTTCTGGGAGGGTGAGAGATATTGATTGAAAGCCACCGCCGTTGCCGACTTCCCCATGGCTGCACTGGTATTCGGCATAGCTCTCGCGATGGCTCCCTTAAAGTCCAGCCTGCCGCTTATATGCTCCATGGTGATGCCTGCCAGTACAGAGATGATCAGCGTATTCCCGGAAAGGTAGGGTCTGACAGAATCTGCTGCTTCATGGAAGTCCTTTGGTTTCATGGCGAGGATGATGACATCATAGTGTGACGCCCGGTTCACCTTCCGGATACAGAATTCTTGCGTGATTTCATTTAAACGCTCCTGATTGGCACGATTGGTTACATATACTTCTTCGCTATTCAATACTCCCGCTTTCAATGCACCGCTCATTAAAGCATGAGCCATCGATCCTGCTCCGATAAATAATGTCTTCATTCGCTCATTCCCCCTTCTGTTTTGAAAAAAAACAGACCCTTTCATCCATAAAGGACGAAAGGGTCTCTTCCGTGGTACCACCTTGTTTTGTCCATTTTCTAAGAAGAAGATGAACACACTCCATTTCCATTAACGCTGGACGACGTTCTGCTTTAAGACGCTCAAAAGGCAGGTTCACAAATAGAGAGGACGACGGTGCCTTTCAGCCGGTGGGCCCCGATCTCTGACATCATCTATTCATTACTAATCTTTCTCATCGCTTTATTCTATATCAATATGTAATGGGTGATGAATGGAATAAATCTATATTATAGGTGATTATCGTAGAAATACAGCTTATCTGTCAAGGGGTTATTTTTAGTATATTCACACTTTTTAAAAATGACATCATGCTGAAAAAAATGTACACTAGGTAATGAAGGGTCATTCATTTTCTGGAAATGAGTGACAGAACGGGAAGGTACCGTATTGGCTGTACCTTTTTATTATGAAGAATGTGGTGAAACTATGACAACTTTAGTGAATGATATCGCAAAAATCACACTCTCCACTCCTTTTGCCGTGGGAGATGTGAATGTTTATTTAGTCAAGGGGGATGCCTTGACATTGGTGGATGCTGGCCCTCTTACAGATACGGCCTGGATGCAGCTGACTGAGCAATTGTCCCTTTTAGGGTACACACCTGAGGATATCGAACAAATCGTTTTGACGCATCATCATCCTGATCATGCAGGTCTGCTTGATCGGTTCTCATCCGACGTCACGGTATATGGTCACAAGTATAATCGATTCTGGCTCAAGCGTGATGAGCACTTTCATGAAGAGTATGACCGTTTCTTCACGGAGCTTGCCATGGAATCAGGGCTCCCTGAAGAATATCTCCCGGCCATCCCCAAGTTCAAGAGTCCATTGAAATTCATGGGGGATCGAAAGCTGGACGTGGCGATAGCAGAAGGAGATAGCATTCCTGGAATGGGAGGGTGGTCGGTCATTGAAACCCTTGGTCATGCCCAGAGTCACTTATCCTTTTATAGGGAACGTGATGGCGTTCTGATAGCGGGCGACCATATACTCGCCACTATTTCTCCTAATCCCCTCATCGAACCGCCATTTGAAGGGGAGTTGGAGCGTACAAAGCCACTGCTGCAGTATAATGCTTCTCTGAAAAAACTTTTCGATTTTCCGATTTCCCTCGCCTACACAGGACATGGTGACGACGTATGGGATGTTCATGGGTTGATTCCGAGGAGATTAGGGAAACAGGAAGAAAGAGCAAGAGATGTATTCGACATGATCAAAGGAAACCGCGTGACCGTATTTGAGATATGCAAGAGGTTATTTCCCTCCGTGTATCGAAAGGAGCTCGGTTTGACATTGTCCGAGACCATCGGGCAATTGGATTACTTGGAATCCAATCAATTTATACGGAAAGAAAAGCATGAAGGAATCTATTATTATTTTGCTTAGGAAGATGTGACTGACATGAACAGTAAAATCAATGGAAAAACGATTATCATTACCGGTGCCTCGGGAGGAATCGGGGAGCAAATGGCCATAAAAGTTGCGGAAAATGGCGGGAATCTTGCATTGATCGCACGCCGTGTCCACCTGCTCCAGGCATTGAAGGAAAAGCTGACAACAACATTCAACTGCAAGGTGGAAGTATATCCTTTAAACGTCACGGATTATGATCAGATCCCCCTTGTTTTCACTGCCATCCGGAAGGACTTTGGATCCATCCATGCCCTGATCAATAACGCAGGATATGGAATCTTCCAGGAAGCACACGAAACCTCCTTCCAAGATGTAAAAGGGATGATGGATGTGAATGTTCTTGGTCTGATGGCATGTACAGGGGAAGTCCTTCCTTACATGCGTGAACAGGGGTTTGGCCACATCATCAATATCGCTTCTCAGGCAGGGAAGTTTGCCACTCCGAAATCAAGTGCCTATTCCGCTTCCAAGCATGCTGTCCTAGGATATACGAACAGTGTCAGGATGGAAGCGAAAAGATACGGCGTGAAGGTGACGGCGGTGAATCCCGGACCAATCGCCACCAACTTCTTCTCCATTGCCGATGAAACCGGCACGTATGTGAAGAATGTGGAGAAGTTCATGCTTGATCCTGCATTTGTCGCTGGGAAAGTAGTGGATTCACTATTTACCAATAAAAGAGAAATCAACCTGCCGCGATGGATGAATATAGGGAGCAAGTTCTATCAATTATTCCCATCTTTTGTCGAAAAAGTAGGAAATAACCTTTTTTTCAAAAAATAGTGAAACCAAACAGTGCCATCAATCGTCTAATATAATAAGGGGGGAGTCTATGAAGAAATGTTTGACTGTTATGATCCTTTTTTCCTGTATACTGTTCACCGGATGCGGGCCATCAGCATCTGTCAATTCTCAGGCCAGCACAGATTTCATAGGCTTTGTCACCCAATTGGAAAACAATCAAGTGCTGATCAATGACGTTTGGTTTTCTTTCGATCAACAAACTGTCATGTTGACAGATCAAGATAAAAAGCTTCATAAAGAAGATATAGAGATGGGCAAAAAAGTGAATGTGACCTTTAATGGGGAGATGCAGGAATCCTATCCCAGAAGGGCTTCGGCGGATCAACTGGTGTTTCTGACAGATAAAGAGAGTAAGACCGAAGAGACTGTTGTGAAATTAGTCATGAGTGATCCCCGGTTCTCACAGGTAGTCATCCAATCCATCGAAAAAAACCCCACCGGTCTCTACTCGTTACGATTCAAAGACCTTTCCCTCGACCGTGATGTCCATGTCATGGTGAATGTCGAGAATGAAAGGGTCATTGTCCCGATACATACTTCTACCAAATAACAAAGAAGAAAGCGTCGATTACACCTCGACGCTTTCTTTTTTTTGAGGTTACACCTTAGGGAAGAAGGGTATGCAAGAGAGAGTGGGAAATATTTTGCGTTAAACGGGTAGAATTTTTGTTTCAGAGGAAAACTATGATTATTGTCGGAAAAAGGATGTGGGTGTATGATAGGGATTCTTTTAGCCCTGATCCCCGCGGTCGCGTGGGGAAGTCTTGTGTTTGTAAGTGTAAAACTTGGAGGGAATGCCTACAGTCAAACAGTTGGGATCACGGTTGGTTCACTGTTGTTTGCGATTGGCGTCTTCTTCATCAAGTCCCCTGAGTTAACATTATTTGTGTGGGGCATCGGGTTTATTTCCGGCGTCTTCTGGGCTGTCGGGCAAGTGAACCAGCTTGCCAGTGTTAAATTCATCGGCGTTTCGAAAACCGTCCCGATTTCAACGGGAATGCAGCTGATCGGAACGACGCTCTTTGGTGTTCTGGTATTTAAAGAATGGAAAACGACTGAAACGATCCTCCTTGGAAGCGGGGCGGTTCTGGCTCTGATCATCGGTGTCGTCCTCACCTCATTCACACAGAAGTCCGAAGGGGATGAAGGCTCTCAGTTGAAAAAAGGTCTGTTAACCCTGCTCCTTTCCAGTTGTGGATACATAGCCTATGTTGTCATATTAAGATGGTTTGATATTGACGGATGGCAAGCGATTTTACCACAGGCAATCGGTATGTTCATCGGAGCCGTTGTCATCACATTCAGGCATAAGCCATTTAACAAATATACGGTTCGAAATATTTTAACCGGACTTATGTGGGCATCCGGGAATCTCGGATTGCTCCTTGCCCTGCCCCGGATCGGTGTGGCGACAAGCTTCTCCCTGTCCCAAACGGGAATCGTCATTTCCACTCTCGGTGGTTTGTTCTTCTTAGGGGAAAAGAAATCGAAAAAGCAGATCCTCCTCGTCATTGCAGGGTGTGTCCTGATCATCATTGGCGGGGTTCTATTGGGCTTTACGAAAGATTAAGGAGGAATAGGACATGTATACAGATTTAACGGATAAGGTTGTCATCATAACGGGTGCCGCTACTGGTATAGGAAAGGCGATTGCTAAACGCTTTGCCTCTGAAGGCAGTAAGGTGGTCATTAATTATTTCAAAGAAGAAGAAAACCCTGAAGGACTTGTAAAGGAAATCGAAGAAGCAGGTGGGACAGCCTCCATCATCCAAGGGGATGTGTCAAAAGAAGAGGATGTCCAGGGGTTTGTCCGATTTGCTCATGACACGTATGGCCGTCTGGATATCTACGTGAACAATGCGGGAATCGAAAATGAAGTTCCGTCTGAAAATCTGCCGATTGAAGATTGGCAAAGGGTCATCAACACGAACTTGACAGGTACATTCCTAGGTTGCCGTGAAGCGGCGAAATACATGCTCGAGCATGGCATCAAGGGATCGATCATCAATGTATCGTCTGTCCATGAAATCATCCCGTGGCCTCACTTCGCTCATTATGCAGCCAGTAAAGGTGGGGTGAAACTGCTGATGGAAAGCCTGGCGCTGGAGTTTGCACCAGATGGGATACGGGTGAACAATATTGCTCCAGGGGCCATTGATACACCCATCAATGCCGAGAAATTTTCCGATCCGGAAAAGAAAAAAGGAGTGGAGAAGCTCATTCCCCTCGGCTACATCGGAGAACCTGAACAGGTCGCTTCCTGCGCTGTTTTCCTAGCCTCCAATCAGGCAAGCTACGTCACGGGTACAACGCTCATCGCGGATGGGGGTATGACGAAATACCCAGGATTCCAAGCTGGAAAAGGTTGATGAATGAGAAGGTAAGTCCAAAATCACAAAAATGATTTTGGACTTATTTTTTTGTTCTGATCCTTGTGTATGCCAGACTTTGTGTCAATCATTTTATGCTTGTCGCCCCATGGCATGCCCCTCCGCTTTTCTATTTGGCCAGCTCCGGCGGCTAGAGGCTCGAGGTCATAAGTCAAACATACCAAAAAGGTAAATGGCGCCTTTCCGGTATGTTCATCTTATGCTTTTCGCCTCTGTCCAAGCCGCCTTCGCTTTTCTTTGTCCAGCTCCAGGGCTTAGAGGCTCGAGGTCATAAGTCAAACCTGCCAAAAAGGCAAAGAACGCCTTTCCGGCAGGTTCGTCTTATGCTTGTCGCCTCTGGGCAAAGCCCTTCCGCTTTTCTTATTATTCTCTCTGTTTCCAGTAATTTAAGTTGAAAGGGAACGTATATTCGGTTAGAATCATAACTATACTATATAAGAACGTTTGTTCTATTTTAGGTAAGATGGAGGATGAGGATATGACTGTCGATTACAGTGTGCTGCCACACCACAAGATTTTGTGCATCGATATGAAGAGCTTTTATGCTAGCTGTTCGGCTGTCATGGAGGGGTTGGATCCCCTTGAATGTCACTTGGCTGTAGTGGGGGATAAAAGTCGGCAGGGAAGCATCGTACTGGCGGCCTCACCCAGGATGAAGAGGGACTTTGGAATCAAAACGGGTTCGAGGATGTTTGAAATTCCAAGCGACCCGAGAATCCAGCTTGTAGAGCCGAAGATGGCGACGTATGTCCGGATCTCCACGGAGCTGACCCGCCTGTTTCATCGTTATGTTCCAAAGGATGCCATCCACACGTACAGTGTGGACGAAAGCTTCATTAAGATTGATGGGGCGACGGGCCTCTGGGGGGACGCGGCCACCATCGCCGGCAAAATCAAAGACGATATGGAAAGGGAATTCCAGCTTCCGTGTGCCATCGGAATCGGCCCCAATATGCTCTTGTCCAAGCTGTGCCTGGATCTTGAAGCAAAGAAAGAGGGAATTGCCGAGTGGACCTATGAAGACGTCCCGGAAAAGCTGTGGCCGCTCTCTCCGCTCCGTGAAATGTGGGGGATTGGAGGACGCCTAGAGAAGACCCTCAATCGCATGGGCATCTTCTCTATCGGGCAATTGGCGAAGTATGATTTGGAGAAGCTGGAGGCGAAGCTCGGTGTGATGGGGAACCAGCTTTATTATCATGCATGGGGGGTGGACCTGTCCGAAATAGGGGCACCGATCATGGATGGGCAGGTCAGCTTCGGCAAGGGTCAGATCCTGCTGCGGGATTATAAGGAGAGAAAGGAAATCAAACGCGTCATTTTAGAAATGTGCGAAGAGGTCGCAAGGCGTGCCCGGACCCATCGCAAGGCCGGGCGGACCGTGAGCTTCGGAATCGGCTACAGCCACGAGGAGTTCGGAGGGGGATTCCACAGGTCACGGACGATAGAGGAACCGACCAATATCACCATGGATCTGTACCGGGTGTGCCTGGAACTATTCGAAGAGAACTATAATGGGAAAACCGTACGGAAAATCAATATCGCCCTTTCGAATATTGTAGAGGATGGAGCGCTGCAGGTTTCCCTGTTCGAACCTGACCGCTGGGAAAAACGGGAGCTCGGGTATGTAGTGGATCACATCCGGAATAAATATGGTTCCGGGGCCCTGCTTCGCGCCGTCTCCTACACAGAAGCCGGGACGGCAAGGCATCGTGCCCGTCTGCTCGGCGGACATAAATCATAACGAATGACAGGAGGTGAGAGAGTTGATTCGGGATCGAGGTAGAATCAAGTGGACCTCCATGATGCTCCCCGAGCACGTGAAGCTCCTGAGGGATTGGGCAAAGGAAGATACACACGAAAAGAGGATCGAACTTGATGAGCAGGAGCTCGACAGGATGAATGAAGTTGTCGCAGAGGCGATGGAGTTTGATAAAATGGTGTCGATTACCCACTATGTGAAGCACCGTCATCAATTATCGATCGGAACCGTTCATCATGTCGACCCATTGGAAGGGAAGCTGCACGTCGTAGACAAGTTTGAAGACGTACACTATATTCCACTGGCAAGCGTGGTGGACATTCGTTTTTTTGACTGATCTCCAAATGAAAAAAAGAGACTTCGGGTGAAGTCTCTCTTTTTCATTCCATTTACTCTTCGTCCAATACCTTTTCTGCACGTACACATGATTCAAATTTCCCTTTGTGAGAAGCGTCGCAAAACGGCATGTTGGTTGATAGACCGCAGCGGCACAGAGTAAACACTTGTTTCGTTGGAAATACATTTCCGTCAGCATCAATCAGTTCCACATCGCCGCTTACGCGAAACGAACCGTTATCATTCACTTTAATTTGAGCTTTTGTCATGAAAACCCACCCTTTCTAGAAAATACAAAAGAATCCCCACTATCGATAGTAAGATGAAAAGAGTAAAAAAGCAATATTCTAAAAGGAACAAATGAAATGTGGTAGGATAAAGGACAGAGGAGGTCATCGAATGAAAATCCAACTAACGAACGAAGCAACCCAAAAGATCCAGGATAAAATAGAAAACAAACAAGGTCACCTGAAACTCAAATACGATACAGAAGGCTGTGGCTGTGTGGTGAGCGGCATTCCTACCCTGTGGTTTGTCCATCACCCGGTTGAAGGTGAAGATATCAAGATCGACACGAACAGTCATTCAATTCTCGTAGAAAAATCAAAGATGGTCTTTCTGGATGAAGAGCTGAAAATCGATTTTTCTTCCCAAAGCAATACATTCCAATTAAAAAGCCCCGCTCAGATCATCAATGGGAGAATGAACTTTTTGATGTACCCTGAGGAATAGAATACAAAAGCTCCGGTGCATGCCGGAGCTTTTGTGTTCTTAAAACCAATAATACGCACAAAATATAACCATGAAGCCGAAAACAGAAAAAAGGAGAGTCCCTGTAAAAAACGGGGAGCGGACCGGGATGAAAATCCGTATCGGAGAAGAGAGCCCGAATTTTTTCAAAAACAACAAGTCTGTATTCATGTTGAAATGAGCATGGTAGGGGATCACCCAGATGACAAATAGAAAGACGGTGCAAGAAATGAACAGTGCATCCAAAAAAGCCAGGTGGAAAAAGAAATAGACAGAAAAAAGAAAAAGAATTTCAATGAAAAGGGTAAGGGAGAAGAAGAAAAGCTGCTGACGAAAGGCGGTTAATTTGACAACGAAATAGTCCTCAAATCTTCCCCACAAAGAAGCGAAGAGGGCGATAAGCGCGATCCCTCCAAAAATATTCCCGAAGGCCAATGCAATCTCTCTCATATAATCCACCCCATGTAAAAAACTAGTTATATAAATATTAACATATAATCCCAATTTACTGGGTGGTTAAGGAAGATTATCCATTACTCCGCCAAGAGCTCTTCAAACATCCCCGCCAAAGAAACCCCGGTTTTCCATCCATCAAGTCCACCTTCTACAGACCAGGACGCAGACAGAATGGAATGACAAAATCCATACTGAAGCAACCGCTCATAAGAGAGGGAAAGGAGGGAAGCGATTGTCTCTGTCCTATATCGGAGCAGCTCTAACGGCGCATCCCATTTCTCCCACTCATTCAACATGAACTGAATGCAGTCATATTCCCTCTCGCCGATCAGCCCTTTGGGATCGATGGCAGTCCAGCCGGAAGAATCGGAGTAGAGAATGTTTCCGTGATGAAGATCACCGTGAAGAAGATAGAGATCTGTGGAAGAACTCAGCAATTCCGGATAAAGGGTTTCAGCTTTAGCGACGAGCTCCTGAGGGATGGGGCCGGTTCCCCCGTTAAATCGTTCCCGTAGCCTTCCGATTCCCTTTGACCAGGATTCAACCGTAGGGTAGGGGTGGGTGCTGACAGGTTTATGCCAAAGTCGTTTGGCGGTATGGGAGAAGACAGAAAGGACCTCTGTTTCATCTTCAATCGAGAGAAGGGAAGATCCCGGCATGAGACGGTCTAACAGGATCCAGCCTTCTTCCTTACTGTAGTCGAGCATTTTCACCATTCCCTTTCCTTGAAAATCCTGAAGGGCATGAAACTCATTGGAGAAATCATTGTTCGGATACCCGATCTTTAAAACGGCTCGCTCCTGCAGGATCTGGACCGGAATCACGAAGTTATAGCTTAGAGAAAAAGGCTCACCGTAGGTTAACTGGAATCGGTCTTTTAATGACTCCATGAGATCTTCCGTATCCGTAATCCAATCATCCCCCGCATCCCCATACATCGTTTGCATTTTTAACCTGAAATCCGTTGGAATCATGAGACGACATCCTTTCCCTTTAAAACAAATTGCTCCAGGAACCGTTGGATCAATTCCTCGTATTCTTCCGGGTTATCATTATACGACTGGGCATGGGTACCGGTGAAATCAAGGAAAAGCTCCTTTGGACCCTGCTTCTTCTCAAATAGATCCTTTGTCATTTGAGGAAGGATGAAATCATCGTTCTTGCTGTGAATGAATAATACGGGTTTTTGAATGTTTTGGACAACCGAAATTGGTGATAAATCCTTTAATGTATAGCCTTGTCGCAGTTTCAGGGTACCGTCCACGAGGGGGAGGAGGAATTTTGCAGGCATCTTCACTTCTGCACTCATCCGGTAAGCAAGCTGTTCACCAAAGTCGGAGAAGGGACAATCGGCAATATAAAAATCAGCCCGATCTTCCACGCTGCCGGCATAAAGAAGCAAAGTCGCTGCCCCCATGGATTCTCCGTGGATTCCAAAGAATACATCGTCCCCTTCCCGGCGGATCAGCTCGTCCACGACCGCCTTCAGGTCATATTTCTCAAAATATCCATAGCTCGTTGTCTTCCCCCCTGATTCCCCATGACGCCTGTGGTCATAAATGACGGCATTGAACCCCTGTTTGATGAAAAGATTCATGTACTTGATGGAATTCCACTTGTTTTCCGTCACTCCATGGGAAAAGATCATAAATTTATTATGAGAGTGGGGCTTCACGAATACCGCTTTAATATCATAACCGTACTGAGAAGAAATCAGGACCTCTTCTTTAGGAAGGGAGTCATACTCTTCTTCGATCAGCCGGGTCGATTCGGTTTCACGCGCCCTGATGAAGTCGTCCCCCTTTTTCGGTAAATACATAAATCGATTCGTAATATAAACCCCAAGCAGCCCGATAGAGGACAGGGTGCCGCCGAGGATGGCCCATTTTTTTCGCATATGTCATCACCTCATAGGAATATCGTATATTCTTATTGTAGCAAATAAAGGAAATAAGCGGAATTTTGAGAATGAAAAAAAGTGCCTCGGGAAGAGACACTCTTTTTTTAATCCATGTGTAGTTGAGGACTTATGATTTAGCATTTTGTCCTTTAGTTGGATGAATGGCTTTATCCAGTTCTTCTTTCGCCATGGTGTTTGAAACCGTATCTGAATTCGGTTTCCCTTTTTGACTGAATCCTTTATCGCGTTGGCTCATGTGAATCATCTCCTTAGAGGTTATCACCATTAGAATGCTCGAAGGAGAAAGGGCCTATGCATTACTGATTCAATTCATGAAGACGGTAGTAACCGCTTTCAATCGGACGGCTGACATGCGGTTTAACGACTTCGATGGCATGTGCAAGCTTCTCCAGGTCAATCCCGGTGAAGATCCCCATTTCTTCGAGCATATACACAACATCCTCGGTTGCCACATTCCCGGTCGCACCGGGAGCAAAAGGGCAGCCTCCGAGACCGCCGGCACTTGTGTCGAAACGGTCGATCCCTGCTTGAAGGGACGCAAGGATATTCGCGAGGGCCATCTTGCGGGTGTCATGGAAATGTGCTGTCAGTAAGGTATGAGGTAATTCCTGCTTCAATAATGTAAAAAGATGATACGCTTCAGACGGATTGGCACGGCCGATCGTATCGGCGACGCTCAGTTCATCTACACCCAGTGAAACAAATTTCTTACATAGAGCAAGAGTATCCTCCGGTAGGATTTTACCTTCGTATGGACAGTAAAAAGCGGTAGAGATGCAGGCTCTCACGAAATAGCCCTTTTCTTTTAACTCTAAAATAAGCGGCGTCAGGTCTGTAAGAGCTTCATCGGTTGTCTTATTGATGTTTTTTTGATTGAACGTATTGCTCACGCCAACGAATACTGCGACAGACCGGCAGTCTGTTTCATAAACACGTTCCATCCCCTTTTTATTAGGGGCAAGTACCATATCACGGGAGTCCAGTGTCATGCACGAGTTGACAATGTCACTCGCATCCTGCATCTGTGGAACCCATTTCGGAGACACAAACGAAGTCAGTTCCATTTCTTTGATTCCCGATTGCTTCAAACGCAGGATAAATTCTTTTTTAACGTCCGTCGGGACAAAATTCTTCTCATTTTGTAAGCCGTCTCTCGGACCTACTTCGATAATCGTAGCTTTTTTAGGTAAATTCATCATTTCACTCCTCCCTCTCCATTTTAAGAAAATTTCGACATATAAATCAATATAAAAATTTTTTGACAAATTTAGAGGAATTTAACCGCTTACATAGAATGAGTTAAAGTGGAACAGTTTTCAGGAAGTAACGAATTGGCAAGCACATCAGTCAGAAGAGAAAGGGAGGAAGAAAGATGTCGAATGAAGTTGTCATCGTAAGTGCAGTACGTACAGCCATCGGGAGCTTTAACGGATCATTAAAAGGTATTTCCGCTCCGGAACTTGGAGCGATTGTGATTAAAGATGCCCTTGATAAGGCTGGCTTAAGCGGTAGTGATGTGGATGAAGTAATTATGGGGAATGTGTTGCAGGCAGGATTGGGACAGAACCCGGCCCGTCAAGCATCCATTAAAGCGGGACTGCCTGAGCAGGTACCGGCCATGACGATAAATAAAGTATGTGGATCAGGATTAAAAACGGTTCATCTCGCAACGCAGGCAATCCTTGCAGGGGATGCAGATATCATCGTTGCAGGTGGAATGGAAAATATGAGTCAGGCCCCTTATTTACTGCAGGGAGCAAGAGAAGGATATAAAATGGGGGACCAGAAAGTCGTAGACAGCATGATATCAGACGGCTTATGGTGTGCCTTTAATGATTACCATATGGGTGTGACGGCAGAGAATTTATGTGACCGATACTCTCTCTCAAGAGAAGAACAGGACGAATTCGCTGCATGGAGTCAGCAAAAAGCTGCTGCAGCCATTGAATCCGGCCGATTTGATGATGAGATCGTTCCGGTTTCCATCCCGCAGCGAAAAGGGGATCCGCTCGTGTTCAAACAGGATGAGTTCCCACGTAAGGGATCAACGGCGGAGAAGTTATCGGGTCTTCGGGCTGCCTTCAAAAAAGATGGCTCTGTGACAGCCGGTAATGCATCGGGCATCAATGATGGGGCTGCTGCTGTTGTCGTCATGTCCAGGAAGAAAGCAGACGAACTTGGCATCACGCCTCTCGTGACGATCAAAGGGAATGCCAATGCAGGTGTAGATCCGAGTGTCATGGGAATCGGACCGGTTGCCGCTGTTAAAAAAGTATTGGAAAAAACGAAGATGACGATTGAGGATATGGAATTGATTGAAGCCAATGAAGCATTTGCCGCACAATCATTGGCAGTGGATAAAGAGCTTCAATTCAAAAAGGATGCCCTTAATGTAAACGGGGGAGCCATTGCCCTGGGTCACCCGATTGGAGCCAGTGGAACTCGGATCCTTGTGACTCTGATTCATGAGATGAAGAAAAGAGGCGTCCAAAATGGACTTGCTACCCTTTGCATCGGTGGGGGACAGGGAGTAGCGACAGTCGTTGAACTTCATAAATAAGGAATGGGAAAATCCAGATTGGAGGAGGGAATACAATGAAAGAAGTATACACTTCATATGACGAAGCGGTGGCGGATATTCACGATGGAGCAACATTGATGGTTGGAGGATTCGGCCTGTGCGGGATCCCTGAAAAGCTCATTCTTGCCCTTGTGGAAAAAGGAGTGAAAAACCTGACCGTCATTTCAAATAACTGTGGAGTAGACGATTGGGGCTTGGGTTTATTACTGAAAAATAAGCAGATTGATAAGATGATAGGTTCCTATGTCGGGGAAAACAAAGAATTTGAAAGACAGGTCTTATCGGGAGAGCTTGAGGTGGAACTCGTTCCCCAAGGTACGCTTGCGGAGAAAATCCGTGCAGGTGGTGCAGGGATCCCTGCATTCTACACGCCTGCAGGAGTCGGGACACCGGTAGCGGAAGGAAAAGAAACCCGCACATTCAATGGAAAAGAATACTTGTTGGAAGAAGCGTATACGGCAGACTTCTCACTTGTACGGGCGTGGAAGGCCGATAAGATGGGGAATCTGATCTATAACAAGACGGCGCAGAACTTTAATCCGATGATTGCGGCGGCGGGGAAAGTGACGATCGCCGAGGTGGAAGAATTGGTTGAAATCGGGGACATCAACCCGAATGAAGTGCACACACCGAGCATCTACGTGCAACGCCTGATACAGGCCGAGCAGGAAAAGCGGATTGAAAGAAGAACAGTGAGACAAGCATAGAAGGGAGAGTGGAACGGGATGGATCGTGCCAAAATGCGTGAAAGAATCGCAAGAAGAGCGGAAAAGGAAATAGAAGACGGTTTCTATGTCAATTTAGGGATCGGGATGCCTACGCTGGTAGCCAACTACATTACAGAAAACAAACAGGTTGTCCTTCAATCGGAAAATGGATTACTCGGAATAGGACCATATCCGGGTGAAAATGAAGTCGATGCCGACCTCATCAACGCCGGAAAAGAGACCGTTACGGCGATTCCGGGCTCCTCTTACTTTAATAGCTCGGAGTCATTCGGAATGATCCGCGGAGGGCATATCAATATCGCCATCCTTGGAGGAATGGAAGTAGCCGAAAACGGGGATCTTGCCAACTGGATGATCCCGGGGAAAATGATCAAAGGGATGGGTGGAGCGATGGACCTGGTTCACGGAGCCCAGCGCATCATCGTCATCATGGAACATGTCAATAAGGCCGGGGAAAGCAAGATCCTGAAAGAATGCACCCTGCCCCTGACGGGAAAAGGCGTCGTTGACCGCATCATAACGGACCGCGCCGTAATGGATGTAACGGAGGAAGGCTTACTGCTTCGCGAAGTAGCTAACGGCTTCTGTGTGGAGGATATCCAATCATCCACGGATGCAACGTTGATCGTAGGGGATGACGTAGTACTGGAAGCGTATTGATGGAGAGAGCCGGTTAGAAGGGGAGAGTACCTCTTTTGACCGGCTTTTTTTGAGCCTGCCTTTTGACTAAAGAGAAAAAAAGATTTATAACTATGACAGATAGGGGGAATCAGAACATGTCCAAGAAAAAGAAACAGGAAGCCGAATTGACGTTAAAAAATTCCATCAACGGGGACATCTTCGAACAACTGAAGCAGAAGAAGGCAGAGCTTGAAAAAGTAGAGTCTGTGAAGAAGGAAGAAGAGCGCCTCCGGAAAATGGAAGAGAAAAAACAGCGTGAAAAGAATAAAAGTTTCGAAGAGCTGTTGAATGAAAGTAATATGAATTGGAAGAACTACAAGGATTGATGAGGGAAGTAAGAGTGGTGCCTCATCAAGCAGACTGGCAGGAGAAATTTGAAAATGAAAAACGCAGTCTGAATAAGCTCCTTCCTGACGCAACCATCTATCATATCGGTTCAACCTCCGTACCGGGTTTGGCTGCTAAGCCGATCATAGACATAATGATAGAAGTACCGAGCTTAGAGAGCGTTGATGAACGTAGAGAACAATTCAGGCAACTGGATTTTGTCGGAAAAGGTGAGAATGGCATCCCGAACCGCCGCTACTTCTATAAAGGAGAAGGGAATGAGAGAGCCGTACATCTTCATATTTTCCCTTATGGCATCGATCATGTAGTAAGGCACTTGGCGTTTCGTGATTATTTGAGGGAATTTGAAAAGGAAGCCAAACGATACGGTGACTTGAAATCAATGCTTGCAAAGAAGTTTCCGCATGATATGGATGGCTACATTCAAGGGAAGGATCAATTTGTGAAGGACCTTGAGGAAAAGGCGTTAAGCTGGTATGAAAAAAATAAGCGGGCAGGGAACCAATAAACCCTGACCCGCTTATTTTTTTCTCAGTCCCTATGTTGCTCATATCGTGACAATTTGGTTAACTGTTTTAGCATGTCAAGCTCTTCGGAAGATAAAGGTTCCGCATTCACTGCGTCGATATTCTCCTGAAGCTGTTGAACGGAGCTGGCGCCCGGGATGACAGCACCAACCGACTCATGAGCGAGAATATATTGAAGAGCAAGTTCGTTCATTGAACGGTTGTCCCCCATTTTCTCATGGATGGACTTCAGTGTTTCTTCAAGTTCTTGATAAGAGTAGTCCAGATACCCATCTTCCTTCATTTTCGCAGAAGCTTTAGACAGCATCTTTTCGGAAAGAAGTCCCTTTGCCAAAGGTCCCCGGGCCACGATGCTCACTTTATTTTCATCGAGCAGATCCATCCATTCTTCCGGGCGGCGATCCAGTAAGCTGTACTGCATCATGACGCTATCAATGGAAGAAGAACTCAGAAATCGCTTGATGACATTCGGACGGATGGAAGAGATGCCGTAATAGCGGATCAACCCTTCTTTCTTCAATTCTTCAAATGCCTCGATCGTTTCTTCAAAATCATCTTCGATGGTCCCTCCGTGAAGCTGGTAAAGATCGATATAGTCCACTTTCAAGCGCGATAAACTGTCCTTCACGGCAGACTTGATATAGGATTTGGAAGGGTCCCAGCGCCAACCATCCTCGACATCATTCCAGCGATTTCCACCTTTTGTAGCGAGGATGATATCGTCCCGGACATCACGAATGGCGTTGCCGACGATTTCTTCATTCTGGCCAAAGTCATATAAATCAGCCGTATCAAGATAATTGATTCCATTTTCTAAAGCGTGCTGCACAATTTCCTTCGCAGAACTCTCTTCGGTTCCAAGGGACATACAACCGAGCCCCATTTTTGATACATGTAAATCGGAATGACCTATTTGTCTTTTTTCCATGGTATCCGTCCTTTCAACATTAGCACTCTCTATTATATTAACGAAAGTGGGGACGAATAAACAAAGAAAACGGCTGCCTTCAACGATTGGCTTCGATCCATTCCTTGACAGTAACGTAGGTTTGATTATATTCCTTCAACTTAGCCTTGATTTCCCATGCTTTCCCTACCAGGATGATCCGGTCCTTTTCAGCAATCACCTTCAAGGGTTTTCACCTCGATCCTCGAATAGGATATGGTAAAATGTATGAGGACAAGGTCGATGACAGAACAAGGAGAGTTGAACGATGAAAAAATTCGAAGAAAAGACGATCACAACAGAAACGATCTATCAAGGGAAAATCATTGATCTTCAAGTGGATGAAGTCGAGCTTCCAAACGGCAAGACATCCAAGCGGGAACTGATCAAGCACCCTGGAGCCGTAGCGGTCATCGCATTGACACCGGAAGGGAAAATAGTGATGGTGGAGCAGTACCGTAAAGCGTTGGAGAAATCCATCATCGAAATACCTGCCGGAAAGCTCGAGCCGGGTGAAGAGCCGGATAAAACGGCCCTGCGGGAATTGGAAGAAGAAACAGGATACGGGTGTGAGAATCTGGAGCATCTGATCTCGTTTTACACTTCACCTGGATTTGCGGATGAGCTGGTTCATTTGTATATCGCTCACGATATCCATCCCATCCTGGAGTCGAAAGCAACGGATGAAGATGAATTTGTCGAGTTGCTTGAAGTGACAGTAGAAGAGGCACTGCAACTTATTAAAGAACAGCGGATATATGATGCGAAAACGGCTTATGCGGTTCAATATCTGCAACTGCAGAAGTTGGGGAAATAAAAGATGATGTGAAGAAAGCTGGACTCCCGTTGAGAGGGGGTCCAGCTTTTGTTGGAAATTATTGGTGAAATACGCAAATAATGAATAAATGACGCAAAAAAATGGACTTTGACGCAATAAATAAAAAAATGACGCAATTACCCTCAATTTTGACGCAATTATCCCCATAGGGTGCAAACGGACCTTCAAATTACTTTCCTCAAAGCCACAATCCACCCAGAAAAGTATTTTTCATCTAAAAGATTCATATTCTTAGTTGAAAAAGGGCTTAAAGCTACTATTTTTTTCTCTAAAAGAGGGAAGGATGATCTGATTTAATTAGTACTAGTCTTCAAAATGATGGTTTATATATTCAGAAACAGGTACACCTCTGCAAAGGTACAAATGAGACCCAAAAGAGGCTGACCCTACTACATACAGGAATCAACTTTTAATTAGGTCCCCCGGAATCAGAGAATAAACACATGTATCACGTGCATCCGTCCCATTTTCATCAAGATGATCATTCCTTAAAATCCCTTCAAGCTTGAATCCCAGTCTCTCAGGCACCCTCCGAGAGGCAGTGTTCCTCTCATCACAGCGGATTTCCACACGCTGACAGGAAAGGTCGTGTAGGGCGAAATGGGTCAACGCCTTCACGGCTTCCACCATATAGCCTTTTTTTGTGTGCCGTGAGTTGAGCCAATACCCGATTTCCACTTTAGGTACATCCCAATCAATGCGGTGAAGTCCCGTGGATCCGATGAATTCATCCGTTTCTTTCAGATAGATATGTAGTCGGATATCGGTCTTCTTAATGAAATCTGCAAAGGATTCCCGGACGCCTGCCTCCACCTCCTCAAGGGTCTGTTCTTTCCGGGCGAAGGGGAGCCATGGTTTTAACTCACTCCGTGAATCTGCAATGGCACGAAACACGTCTGACCCGTCACCAGGCATGCATGGCCGAATATAAAGGCGTGGAGTTTCAATACGATCGGGAAATTCGATTAAGCTTACCTTGGTCATATGATATTCCTCCCACTCAGGTTTCTATGATTATACGTTTATCCCTATGGAAGTTCAATAGAGTAGAATAAACCTCTTCCGCCTTACATATAGATTAGTAACCGATATCTAGGAGGAGCACTGTGATGCGTAAAAAAATATCAAATTCAAATCCACTCGTTCAACATGTACAAGCACATTCCTCAATCTATTTATTTATCATTACATTGTTTTTAATGGGGATCATTTTTGGTGCGATTGTCGTGAATTCATTATCCTTTGCCCAAAAGGAAGACCTTTATTTCTATTTAAGTAAGTTCTTCAGTGAGATGGAGGATGGAAGCATGACATCAGCGGAAGAACTCTTCCGTCAGAGTTTCCTCCATAATGTGAAGTATCTCGGGTTGATGTGGCTACTCGGGATCTCGATCATCGGGCTGCCCCTCATCTTCGTCCTATTATTCATGAAGGGTGTCGTCGTTGGCTTTTCTGTCGGGTTTCTAGTCAATCAAATGGGCTGGAGCGGATTTTTATTGTCTTTTGTGAGCGTCCTGCCACAAAATATCATCATCATTCCGGCATTTATTTTCATAGGTGCGATCAGCGCGAACTTCTCCCTGACGTTGATCCGGAAGATCTTTATGAGGCAGTCGTCGTCCATGCAGTTCCAGATGATCCCGTTCCTGTCCAAATACGTCATCTTCATGGTGGTGGCCATCGGAATCGTCACCGTTGCCGCAAGTATTGAAGCCTATCTTTCACCTACTTTAATGGAAGCGGTCATAGGGAAAATAAAATAAAATGATTCTTATATAAGAATCATTTTATTTGTTTGATTATAATTATTTTATTTTGCTTATTCCTCCCTTTTTGATATAATAGTAAAGACATTGACGAGGGAGGAGAGGACTATGGAAAGCCGCATTGAACGAATAAAAAAACAGCTTCATTCTGCCAGCTACAAGCTTACGCCACAGCGCGAAGCTACGGTCCGCGTGTTATTGGAACATGAAGAAGATCACCTCAGCGCCGAAGATGTATACCTCCTCGTTAAGGAAAAATCTCCGGAAATTGGACTGGCGACCGTATATCGTACATTGGAATTGCTGTCTGAACTGAAAATTGTAGATAAAATCAATTTTGGCGATGGTGTATCGCGTTATGACCTCAGGCAAGAAGGGGCAGCCCACTTCCATCACCATTTAGTATGTATTGAATGTGGAGCTGTCGATGAAATTCAAGATGATCTTTTAGAAGACGTGGAAACGATTGTCGAACGAGACTGGAAATTTAAAATAAAAGACCACCGCCTCACCTTTCATGGCATTTGTTCCAGATGTCAGGATAAAGAAGAAGATCCAGAAGAATAAGATGATGCCGAAAAGCCTTAAAGACCCCTGTGTTGTTTCTAGAATCGGAAACATCCCATACATACTCTTTAAGGCTTTTTTCATACTCTCCCGGAATTTTTCACAGTATCTCACTCCATAAGGTATAAAACGGTTCAAAATCGTCATAGCTTGTATTAATAAGCAAGCGAATATGGAGGACGACAGGATGATAAAAGGGGTTCAATTGGTATGGCAGACCATTAAGGTGTTTATTTTATTTACGGGTTCAACGATTTTATTTTACTATGGTATCATGTGGATAAGCGAAGAATACGAAGGTTACCACAAATATGATGAGCCAGAGGGAGCAGCGGTGAAGGTTTATTCTTCCGTGACAGAGGAAGAAAGCCATTGGTATGACCGATTATTATTTTTTTATATGAACGGGGAGTAATGCAGTGTGGAAGACCATATTCAAGATTTCATGCACTTTTTAATAGTAGAAAAAGGGCTTGCAAAGAATACGATCGAGTCCTATCAACGTGATTTAAAGAATTATGCCTTATACTTATCGAAGGTTGAAGAAGTGGCGGAATTAAACGCCGTTTCAAGGGTCAATATCCTTCAATTTCTCGGACATTTAAAAAACCAGGGGAAATCTTCAAAGACCGTTGCCCGTCATGTGGCGTCGATTCGTTCCTTTCATCAGTTCCTCTTAAGGGAAAAGGCGACGGACCAAGACCCGACTGTGCACATCGAAACACCAAAGACTGAAAGGACACTCCCAAGGATCTTGAGCATCGCTGAAGTGGAGGCTTTACTTGAAGCCCCTGAAGAATCGACACCCTTAGGGATGAGGGACAAGGCGATGCTTGAACTCCTTTATGCGACGGGGATACGGGTAAGCGAGCTCATCCAGCTTCAATTGGAAGACGTCCATTTGACCATGGGATTTGTCCGGTGCATCGGAAAAGGGAACAAAGAGCGGATCATCCCGATCGGGCAGACGGCCATGGATGTCCTCGAGAACTATTTAGGGGATGCACGGTTGAAATTACGGAGCAAGAAGCATCGTGATGATCATTTATTTCTCAATCACCATGGGAAAGGGCTGACAAGGCAGGGCTTCTGGAAGAATTTAAAGGCCCTTGCGAAGAAAGCCAATATTGAGAAGGATTTGACGCCTCATACGCTTCGCCACTCATTTGCCACTCATTTGTTGGAGAATGGGGCGGATCTCAGGGCGGTTCAGGAAATGCTGGGTCATGCAGACATTTCCACGACCCAAATCTATACACATGTGACGAAAACCCGCTTAAAGGATGTCTATTCGCAATTCCATCCCAGAGCTTAAAAGAATGAAGGGGGATTCCTTAAAGAAATTACGATTCTTTAAGGGATCTCTCTTGTTTTTTTTGAGAGGGAAAAGTAGAATATAGATGTCAGACTTCTGACGTTAAATCCTGTCGATTGCTTCAAAGCAGATAAGGGTATGATACGTTTGAAGGTCGAAAATGTAACCGCTTTTTTAAAAATGGATTACTATATAGGAGGTTTACGATAATGAGCAACTATACATACAAACGGGTTCACTTGATCGTAATGGATTCGGTCGGTATCGGCGAAGCGCCTGATGCAGAACTGTTCAACGATAAGGGATCTGATACGCTCGGTCACATTGCTGAACACATGGATGGACTGAATATGCCGAATATCGGGAAGCTTGGCCTTTCCAATATTAAAGAAGTGAAGGGTATCGAGAAGGCCGGCAAACCTCTTGCATACTACACAAAAATGCAGGAAGCGTCAGTCGGGAAAGACACGATGACGGGGCATTGGGAAATCATGGGCCTGAATATCGATAAGCCGTTCAAGACGTATCCGGATGGATTTCCAGAAAAATTGATCCAGAGACTGGAAGCGGAAACAGGCAGGACGATCATTGGAAACAAGCCTGCCAGTGGCACTGAAATCATTGAAGAATTAGGAAAAGAGCATATGGAAACAGGGGCACTCATTGTGTATACATCTGCAGACCCCGTTCTTCAAATCGCAGCTCATGAAGACATCATCCCGATTGAAGAACAGTACAAAATCTGTGAAATTGCCCGTGAAATCACGAAAGAAGAGGAATACCTCGTCGGACGTGTCATCGCCCGTCCGTTCGTAGGGGAGCCGGGAGCGTTTAAGCGCACATCCAATCGCCATGACTATGCATTAAAGCCATTTGACCGTACAGTCATGAATGAATTGAAGGACTCCGGCTTTGATGTGATCGCCATTGGGAAAATATCAGATATTTATAATGGTGAAGGGGTGACCGAATCCATTCGCACGAAGCATAACATGCACGGAATGGATGGACTCGTCGAATCATTCGACAAAGACTTCACAGGCTTAAGCTTCCTGAATCTGGTTGACTTCGACGCGTTATATGGACATCGACGCGATCCAGAAGGATATGGAAAGGCGCTGGAAGAATTTGATGCGCGCCTCCCTGAAGTATTCGAGAAAATGACCGAAGATGATCTTCTGATCATTACAGCTGATCACGGGAACGACCCCACTGCTCCAGGAACAGATCATACGAGGGAGTATGTCCCACTTCTTGTATATTCAAAGCGTTTTGATGGAGGGAAAGAACTTCCTATCTCTGAAACATTCGCAGATATCGGGGCAACAGTAGCAGATAACTTCAATGTGAACATGCCAAAGTTCGGCCAAAGCTTCTTGACGAAATTAAAATAAAAAATATGAGTGGGAGTGGGGTGAAGCCAAACGAAAGGCTCATTTCCTCCTCTTTACGTTGAAAAGGAGTAATAAGATGAATTACGAAAACATCCAAAATGCAGCAAGTCATTTGAAAAATCAATATACAGGACAGCCTAAGGTCGGATTGATCCTTGGATCGGGGCTTGGTGTACTGGCAGATGAAATCCAAAACTCAGTGAAGATCCCGTATAAGGAGATTCCTGATTTCCCTGTTTCAACCGTGGCAGGTCATGCGGGACAGCTTGTGTTCGGACAATTGGCCGGACAGGAAGTTGTCGCCATGCAAGGGCGTTTCCATTACTATGAAGGGTATGGTTTCGATAAAGTGACATTTCCTGTACGCGTCATGAAAGAGTTGGGCGTGGAAGTGCTGATTGTGACAAATGCTGCCGGCGGCGTGAACGAAAGCTTCCAGGCGGGGGATTTAATGCTGATTTCCGATCATATCAATAATATGGGAGGCAATCCACTCATCGGAGCGAATGATTCCCGCTTAGGGCCGAGATTCCCGGATATGTCAGAAGCATACTGTAAAGAACTGCGTCAAAAAGCGAAAGAAATCGCCGGGGAATTATCCATCGAAGTGCAGGAAGGGGTCTATGTCGGAAATACCGGCCCTACTTATGAAACGCCTGCTGAAGTTCGACTTGCCCGTACCCTGGGTGGAGATGCAGTCGGAATGTCAACGGTACCTGAAGTCATCGTGGCCCGTCATGCAGGAATCAAGGTACTGGGAATTTCATGCATTTCAAATATGGCTGCCGGGATTCTGGATCAGCCCCTTTCCCATGATGAAGTCATGGAAACGACGGAGATGGTACGTGCCAATTTCCTTTCATATGTAAAAGAGATCGTGAAATCATTATAAACGCTGATTAATACTAGAAGAGTGGGTGAAGGCAATGAGAATGGTTGACTTAATAGAGAAGAAGCGTGAAGGAAAAGAATTATCTACGGAAGAAATCAAATTCATCGTAGAGGGATATACAGACGGAAGCATCCCTGATTATCAGGTGAGCGCCCTGACGATGGCGATTTTCTTCAAAGATATGAGCGATAGAGAACGAGCAGACTTGACGATGGCCATGGTGGAATCAGGCGATCAGATTGATTTGTCCGCCATCGAAGGAATCAAAGTGGATAAGCACTCTACAGGAGGAGTCGGTGATACAACAACGCTTGTTCTTGGACCGCTTGTGGCATCAGTCGGTGTCCCTGTAGCGAAGATGAGTGGAAGGGGTCTTGGTCATACCGGGGGAACCATCGATAAGCTTGAATCCGTAGAAGGATTCCATGTGGAAATCGAAAACGAGGAGTTCATCCGCCTGGTGAACAAGAATAAACTTGCCGTCATCGGCCAAAGCGGTAACTTGACACCTGCTGATAAAAAGTTGTATTCCCTTCGTGATGTGACGGCTACGGTCAATAGTATCCCACTGATTGCAAGCTCGATCATGAGTAAAAAGATCGCAGCGGGTGCCGATGCCATCGTACTTGATGTGAAAACCGGTGCCGGTGCCTTCATGAAGACGCTGGACGATTCTAAGAACTTAGCCAAAGCCATGGTGAACATCGGGAATAACGTCGGACGAAAGACGATGGCCGTCATTTCCGACATGAGTCAGCCCCTTGGTTATGCCATCGGGAATGCCCTGGAAGTGAAGGAAGCAATCGATACGCTAAAAGGGGAAGGGCCTGAGGACTTAACGGAACTTTGCCTGACACTTGGAAGCCATATGGTATTCTTAGCAGAGAAAGCTTCAACGTTGGAAGAAGCAAGAGCATTATTACAAAGAGCGATTGAAGACGGTTCAGCTCTTGAGAATTTCAAGGTATTCCTTGAATCACAAGGTGGAGATCCATCTGTTGTGGATGACCCAGCCAAACTTCCTCAAGCAAAGTACAAGATCGAGCTTGAAGCGAAACAGGATGGCCATGTGTCTGAAATCGTGGCCGATGCAGTCGGAACGGCTGCCATGTGGCTTGGAGCAGGCCGTGCAACGAAAGATTCTGTGATCGACTTAGCCGTCGGTCTTGAACTTCGCAAGAAAATTGGTGATGAGGTCAAAGCGGGAGATTCCCTTGCCACCATTTACAGCAATGAAGAAAACATCGACAATGTGAAAGAGAAGCTATATGAGAGCATTAAAGTGACAACTGAACATGTGGATGCACCCACGTTGATTCATACTGAAATCACTGGTTGATCATCCATTTGAACGAAGCCTTTGCCGAAGGAATTAATTTCTCTTCGGCAGGGGCTTTTTTTGTGTGAAAACAGATTTTTGATTTCATTTCAATGAGCGAACGGCGCAATAAGTTTTGAATGACTTTTTACCAATGTTTGTATAAAAATGATGAGGATGGAAAAAATGGATCTATGAGTATTGAAATAATAACGAGATTTTGATTGGAGGACAGTTGGATGAAACGTTTTGCGTATATAGTGGTGACATTTGTTTTAACAGCTTTTCTATTTCCTTCCATAGGATTTGCCCAGGAGAAGAAATCGGAGCTCGCCGACGTGGCGAAATCAGCCATTTTAATCGAGCGTGATACTGGGGCGGTGCTTTATGAGAAAAATAGCCATGAAAAGCTGGCACCTGCGTCCATGACCAAAATCATGACCATGACTCTGATCATGGAAGCCCTCGAAAAAGGTCAAATCAAGTGGGATGATAAAGTGCGTGCAAGTGAATATGCTGCCTCGATGGGCGGATCACAGATTTTCCTGGAGCCGGGTGAAAGCATGTCTGTAGAAGAAATGCTGAAGGGAATTGCCATTGGGTCCGCCAATGACGCCTCAGTCGCGATGGCGGAGCATATTGCAGGAAGTGAAGAAGCATTCGTTGAGAAAATGAACAACAAGGTGAAAGAGCTTGGGTTGAAAGACACTCATTTCAAGAACCCTACAGGTCTACCTTCGAAGGATCATTACAGTTCGGCACATGACATGTCCATGATGGCCAAGGAACTTCTTAAATACGACGGAATCACAAAGTTCACGGGCAGCTATGAATCTTACCTTCGTGAAGGATCGGATAAAAAATTCTGGCTCGTGAATACGAATAAATTGGTCCGCTTCTATGACGGAGTGGATGGTTTGAAAACAGGCTTCACGAATGAGGCGAAATATTGCCTGACGGCTACGGCAAAGAAAGACAATATGAGAGTGATTGCGGTCGTGTTCGGTGCCCCAACACCAAAGGAACGGAACAACGAAGTCAGTAAAATGCTCGATTATGCCTTTAATCAGTATTCGACCAAACCTCTCTTCAAAAAAGGAGATTCCCTGGCTAAGGTGAAAGTTTCAAAAGGGAAGGAGAATAAAGTGGATGCCGTAACGGATGAGCCCATTTCCCTCCTTACCCAAAAAGGTGAAAAGTTAGATGAAATCCAGCAGAAGATCACATTATCGAAAGACTTGAAAGCTCCGATTAAAAAAGGAGACAAAGTCGGGACGCTCGTGGTGATGAATAAAGGGAAAAAAGTAGTGGAAAGCACTCTCGTTGCCAAGAAAAATGTAAACGATGCAAGCTGGTGGGAATTATATAAAAAATCCTTTGGACTTTTTACAAAGGTAGGAAAGTAATGAGCCTCGGAAAATAACCTCTAATTATGACGAATTCCTTCTAGTTTTGTCATGGAGAAGGAATTTACTAAAAGAATAGCGAAATGACTCACTATACGACAGAGAAGGAGGCTTTCTGATAGTGAGTCTTGCTATTAACTTAGAAGTCAAAAAAGATGTACTGTGTGTCCGTTTAAGTGGTGAGTTGGATCATCACACTGCCGATGAACTCAGGGAAAAAGCTTCAAGCCTGATCGAAAGTGAGAATGTAAAGCATATCATTTTGAATTTAGAGGAATTAAGCTTTATGGATAGTTCTGGATTAGGTGTCATTTTGGGTCGTTACAAGCAGATCAAGCAAAAGCATGGAGAAATGGTGGTATGTGCGATTTCCCCTTCTGTAAACCGATTATTTGAAATGTCAGGATTGTTTAAGATCATTCGTCTTGAGCCGTCTGAAGAAAATGCATTACAAAGATTGGGGGTCGCATAATATGAGAAATGAAATGAACATTCAATTTAGTTCCTTAAGCCAAAATGAATCCTTTGCCCGCGTGACTGTGGCGTCATTTATTGCCCAACTCGATCCGACCATGGATGAGTTGACTGAAATCAAGACCGTCGTCTCGGAAGCCGTGACCAATGCCATCATTCACGGTTATGATAACAGGCCCAATGGGACGGTTTATATTTCCGTGATCATGGAAGAGGATGGGTTCATTGATATGACCATCCGCGATGAAGGAATCGGGATTGGAGATGTAGAAGAAGCCCGTCAACCACTCTTCACCTCCAAGCCGGAGCTTGAGCGTTCCGGTATGGGATTTACGATCATGGAGAATTTCATGGATGAAATAGAAGTGTCATCACACCCAGGTACAGGCACCACGGTAAGGCTGAAGAAGCACTTGACCAATAGTAAAGCGCTATGCAATTAAGGAGTCGTGCCCATGGATGTCGAAGTGAAAAATGAAAAGGAACAGACCTTTTTGAAGGATCATGAGGTGAAAGAGCTGATCAAGCAAAGTCAGGATGGCGACCAAAGCGCAAGGGACTTGATCGTCCAGAAGAATATGCGTCTGGTATGGTCCGTTGTGCAACGCTTCCTCAATCGCGGTTATGAGCCGGATGACCTCTTTCAAATAGGCAGTATCGGGTTGCTGAAATCAGTGGATAAGTTTGATTTAAGCTACGATGTCAAGTTTTCGACGTATGCGGTTCCGATGATTATCGGAGAGATCCAGCGTTTCATTCGGGATGATGGGACAGTGAAGGTGAGTCGTTCCCTGAAGGAAATGGGGAATAAAATCAGGAAAGCGAAGGATGAGCTCTCCAAGAAATTCGGCAGGGTCCCGACCGTCAGCGAGCTTGCCGACCATCTTGAGTATTCCGTTGAAGAGGTGATCATGGCCCAGGAAGCGAGTCGTGCCCCTTCTTCGATTCATGAAACGGTTTATGAAAATGATGGTGATCCCATCACGCTTTTGGATCAGATTGCCGATAATACGGATAATAAGTGGTTTGATAAGATTGCCCTGAAAGAAGCCATCCGGGAATTGGATGATCGGGAGCGGCTGATCGTGTATTTAAGGTATTACAAAGATCAGACCCAATCGGAAGTAGCGGATCGGCTGGGGATCTCCCAAGTGCAGGTATCAAGACTTGAGAAGAAGATTTTACAAACGATGAAAGAACATATGCATTCAGAACCTTAGGCAACATAACCTTGTGGATTCCATTTACTGAATCCACAAGGTTATTTTTTTGCTTGAAATTGTTTCCATAAACCTTCCCTCCAGACCTTCCCATCACTTCCATCCCGACGTTTCGTTCACCCATTTGTCCCATCGTCCCCGAGGATATTACATAAATAAATCACGTTAATCCATACTATTGGTACGAAGGGAAAATCATGTTTTCAGGAAGTGAACTGCATGGAAGGTATTTTGTATATACGCTTACGCCATCGAGTGCAGGTAAGGGAAGAGAGCATGGTCAAGCTTTCTCAGCTGGCGCAAATCATAGCATCTGAAACGATTGTGGAAGATATAAAGGAAATCCCGATTCATCAGGTGACCCCTTCAGATAAGAATATTGTCGTAGTCGATGTCATGAAGGTCATCAGTGAGGTATGCAAAGTATACCCGGACCTGGATATTCAAACGATCGGGCCTACTCAAAGCATCATTGAAGTGATCTATGAGAAAAAGAAAGTCTCTCTCCCTTTATTCATTGGCGTTTGGTTACTATTATTCATCGGTGCGGCCCTGGCTATAATGAATTTCCATGAAGACGTAAGTATGAGAGAAGTTCATCAAAGGCTGTATCATTTTGTGACGGGAGGGGTGGATCCCCACCCATTATTATTCCAGGTTCCTTATTCGTTTGGTTTAGGTCTTGGAATGATTTTGTTTTTCAATCATGTGTTTCGAAAAAGACTCAATGAAGAGCCGAGCCCTCTTGAAGTTGAAATGTTTAACTACCAGCAGGATTTAGATCAATACGTGATTATGCACGAAAATAAAGAAAGTCAGAAGAAACTGGATGACCATTAATGTATTGATCACCGTATTTATCGGATTTGCCGGGGGGCTGGCTGTAGGCTCGGGATTCGTTGCATTTTTAACCGTTTTGGGTATCATCCCCCGGTTAACTCAATTGACTAAAACAATGAAAATGATTCATTACTATGAGATGGCCGTCATTACCGGGGCGCTTGCAGGAGGATTCATCAGCCTGAATGACTATACTCTCCATTTCTCTCCTTTGGTCCTTATCCCCCTCGGTCTCATGAGCGGAGTGTTCATCGGACTGTTGGCTGCTGCCTTGACAGAAGTATTGAATGTGTTTCCCATCCTGGCCAAACGAATCGGGATTGATGGACAGATTGTGATACTGATCATGGCAATCGTATTCGGGAAGATTTTCGGTTCTCTATTTCATTGGCTTTACTTGGTTCATCAATAATTTGCAAGAGGCAGGGGTTTCGTATGGACAATAAAAGGAAAGTGATCCTGATAACAGATGGGGATGAATACGCCAAGCGCGCCATCGAATGTGTGGCGAAAGGATATGGCGGAAGGTGTATATCAAGCTCCAAAGGCAATCCCTCTGTGTTGTCGGGACCCGAAATTGTAAAGCTGATTCAAAGAGCCAAAAACGACCCTGTCTTTGTGATGTTTGATGATAGTGGATTCATTGGGGAAGGCGCAGGTGAAAGGGCGCTAAAGTATGTTGCGAATCATGCGGAAATAGACGTGCTCGGAATTATTGCGGTAGCAAGTAAAACCAGGCAGGCGGAATGGACCAGGGTGGATGTCTGCATTGATAAATTCGGGGAGTTGACTCCATACGGGGTCGATAAATTCGGTGTACCTGAAATGGATGTTGGAAGATTGACGGGAGACACTGTTTACTGCCTTGATGAACTGGATGTGCCGGTGATTGTCGGAATTGGTGACATAGGGAAAATGGCCAAGCGGGATCATTATTCCCAAGGCGCCCCCATTACGAAAAAAGCAGTGGAGATCATCTTAGAAAGGAGTGGGTATCATGCCTCAAAAGACGAAAGAAACACCGATACCTAAAGATTTAAAGGTCATTGAAGATTATATGAAAGAGCACGTAGGGTTGAACACGAGCTTTGACATCGGTGTCCGCAAATTGATGGTCTTGAAAAAAGGTGTTCATTTTTATTATATAAATGGCCTCACCGATGCATCCTATATCATTGAAATTGTAGAAGAACTTGTGGAGATCAATGATCATGAACGGGCTACAAGCAGATTATACGATATTGTACATAATCGACTTGTGCATCAATCCGTTGAACCGGTAAAAACGATTGAAGAAGCAGTTGATGAAGTGCTTTCCGGTTTGATTGCCGTATTTGTTGAAGGATATGAAGAAGCGCTGATCGTAGATGTCAGGAGTTATCCTGGAAGACAGCCGTCAGAACCCGATACGGAGAAGGTCGTCCGCGGTTCCCGTGACGGTTATGTCGAGAATATCATCGTCAATACAGCCTTAACAAGAAGAAGAATAAGAGATCCCAGGCTGAGGTTTGAAATATTCCGGATCGGAGAGCGTTCCAAGACGGATATTTCAATTGCATATATCGATGATGTGGCCAACCCGAGCTTGATTGAAGTGATCAAGAAAGAATTGAAAAGTATTAAAATCGATGGGTTGACGATGGCGGATAAAACGATAGAAGAGTTTCTGGTAAAGCAAGGATATAATCCATATCCACTGGTCAGATATACAGAAAGGGCGGATGTAGCTGCGACCCACCTGCTAGAAGGGCATGTGCTGATCTTTGTCGATACATCGCCGAGTGTCATCATCACGCCTACCACGTTCTTTCATCATCTGCAGCATGCGGAGGAGTATAGACAATCACCGGCTGTTGGGACGTTTGTGAGATGGACAAGATTCATGGGAGTGCTTGCTTCACTTTTCCTTCTTCCGTTATGGTATCTATTCGTACTGGATCCATCACTGCTGCCGGAAGTCATTAAATATGTCGGACCTCAGGAACAAACCAATATTCCGGTGATCGTTCAATTATTCATTGCTGACCTTGGGGTGGAGATGTTCAGGATCGCCGCCATCCATACCCCGACCCCGCTCTCGACGGCCATGGGTTTGATCGCCGCCGTCTTGATCGGTCAGATTGCCATCGATGTAGGGCTATTTCAGCCTGAGGTCATCCTGTATGTAGCTGTCGCTTCGATCGGTACGTTCGCAACTCCGAGTTATGAATTGAGTGTAGCGAATAAGATGGCAAGGCTTCTTCTCCTGGTGATGGTTGCGTTCTTCCATATCCCTGGTTTGATGATTGGAAGTACCCTGTTCATTCTGTACGTAGCGAATATCAAATCCCTCAATACACCGTATCTATGGCCGCTGCTGCCTTTCAGTCCGAAGGCGTTTATGCAGATTCTCGTCAGGAAGTCGGTACCGGGGTCTAAAATTCGACCAAGTATCGTCCAGCCGAGAAATAAATACAAACAACCTGCTAAATCTTAGAATATTGCAACAATTCCTTTTCTGTGGTAAATTACGTTTAATTAGTAGTGGACTATAGAGGGGAATGAGACGTTTCATGCATCTTCATGGATCAGCAGAAATAAAAAACGGGGGCTTAACGATAGGCGGGGTCAGTACCGGAGACCTGGCGGCTCAATATGGTACCCCCCTTTATGTTTATGACACGAAACTTGTCAGGGAGCGTGCAAGAGGGTTTAAAGAAACATTTGAATCCCTCGGGGTGAAGGCGGAAGTGGCCTATGCCAGCAAAGCATTCTCCTGTATCGGAATCTTTCAGTTAATGGATGAAGAAGGGCTGTCCCTGGATGTCGTTTCTGGAGGAGAGCTATTTACGGCCTTGAAGGCAGGTTTTCCTCCGGGGCGGATCCATTTTAATGGGAATAACAAGTCAAGGGAAGAACTGACGATGGCCATTGAACATAAAATCGGCTGTATCGTCGTCGATAACTTTCATGAACTGGAGCTTGTGGGTGAATTGTCACGATCTCTTGAAGAAGCCACAAAGGTGTTGTTAAGAGTAACACCAGGGATCGAAGCTCATACCCATGATTATATCCTTACGGGACAGGAAGATTCGAAATTCGGATTTGATTTAGAGAACGGTCAAGCCGAAAAAGCGATGAAATCAGCGCTGGATTCCGAAACAATTGAATTGTTGGGACTCCATTGCCATATAGGTTCACAGATTTTTGAAACGACGGGATTCATTCTCGCCGCCAGGAAAATCATTGAAAAGGTCGCCCTGTGGCGTTCTCAATACAGCTTTGATCCACAGGTCATTAATCTGGGTGGTGGATTTGGAATCCGATACACGAAAGAGGATGATCCCATTCCTCCTGCTCAGTATGTGAAAGAAATGATTGCTGCAGTGAAAGAGGAAGTGGAGAAATACAATTTAGCTATGCCTGAAATCTGGATTGAACCGGGTCGGTCACTTGTAGGGGACGCGGGTACAAGTCTTTATACGTTGGGGTCGCAGAAAGATGTCCCGGGCGTCCGGAAATATGTAGCGGTCGATGGGGGAATGAGCGACAATATCAGACCTGCCCTATACAAGGCGAAATATGAAGCGATTATAGCGAATAAAGCAGACCGGATGTGTGAAGATACGGTTTCCGTTGCAGGGAAGTGCTGTGAGTCCGGAGACATGTTGATATGGGACCTGCCACTCCCTGTCGCAGAAGACGGGGATATTCTCGCTGTGTTCTGTACAGGTGCATACGGATATTCAATGGCGAATAACTATAATCGGATTCCACGGCCAGCCGTCGTATTCGTCGAGGACGGAGAAGCGAGGTTAGCTGTCCGAAGGGAGACATATGAGGATCTGATTACCCATGATGTTAGGTTTTAACGACCAATCATATAGTCTTTAAGTATATCGTACTTAAAGACTACTTTTTTTGTATTCTGAATTACATACTTTAACAAATTTCGATTTTACTATACAATAACAATGACATAAACACATAGAGTGAAGACAAAGGAGTCAGTCATGAAGATCAGTAATAAAGCATTGTTCTTGTTATTAATCGTTGCCGGTCTGGTGTGGGGAGTCATCTACTGGATGTTCATCGCTGGAAACTGATTGATTGGGATTTGCTTAATAAAAGTAAATTTAGTAAGATAAATAAACGTTCATATCAATTAAATTTCTAGTTTTTGTCTATAATTAGGAAATAAATAGATTAGACATAAAACATGACGAGGGGTAAATATGTTAATTCGGTATAAAAAGGCGTTTGAAAAGATTGCCATGGGATTATTATCTTTCATGCCAAATGAAAAGGATTTGAAGAAGCTTCAACAAACGATGAAGCAATACGAAACTGAAGAAAATTGGCAGCTCTTTTTATGGAAAGAAGAGGACATAGTAGGTTTGATCGGAGTTTACAAAACAGAAGGTACATTAGAGATTCAACATATATCAGTCAATCCATCACATCGTCACGAAGGAATCGGGAAATCCATGGTGAAACATCTGAGGGATATGCACTCGGAGCTTGAAGTGAAGCCCAATTCAGACACCGCATCATTTTTTGAGAAATGCGATGAAATTGGTGAAGACAACGAGGAACAGGAACAATAAAGAGGCAGGCCGCCTATACTGGTGGTCCGCCTCTTTTTTTTCGTAAGGCATTTCTCCGCTCGGTAATCACATCGGTGCGGTCCCTGAAGGAATGGCGGTGAATGAGCGCTGAATTCGTCAGGTCACTCTCTGAACACCAGATGTAGCCATTTTTCCTGCACCGCAGTTGAACCTGATCTGAAAGGGAAGCATCCGTTAAAGGCAGGATGATACTGTGATAAGGTTGATTTTCACCGATTTGGTGAATGGTTTCCTCCATCATTGCGTGAAGCTTTCCGGAATGAATCCCCAACCCGGTCAATTGTTTGTGATTTCCCTCAATATTCTTCATGGCTTTATTGAATGTCCTCACAGCACCTGTCAGATTGCCTCGTCTATAATGATAAAAGCCCACTGCGACCTGAATGAGACCCACCCAGTGGGAAGTCCTGTTTCCCGGATCGACTTCTTTCCAATATTCTTCTAATACTTCATGGCATTCAAAATAATCTCGATTACCGTGAAAATACATTAAGTATTCGATGTAGGCTTCAGGATAAACCATAAGATCCCTCCATATGACGCAAAGTAGTTAAATTGTAGCATAAACCCCCGCTGATACGACAGGAAAGCCTGTAAATACAAAACTTTCTATTGGAGAATAGTGGTCTTTCTACTATACTATTAAGTAGCGTTCCAGCAAGATTGTTATGAGAAATTTGGTGATAAAGTGGAATACAATGTAAAGATTGACGCTTTTGAAGGTCCCTTGGATCTTCTTTTGCATCTGATTAACTCGTTAGAAATTGATATATATGATATTCCTATGGCTCAGATCACGGAGCAATATATGTTATATGTACATACGATGAAGGATTTGCAACTGGATGTCGCAAGTGAATATCTGGTGATGGCAGCTACGTTACTCGCCATTAAAAGTAAAATGCTCCTGCCTAAGCATGATGAGGGCATGATGGGCGATGAAATCGAATTTGAAGAGGAAGATCCCCGCGACGAACTGGTGGAGCGGTTGATTGAGTACCGTAAATTTAAAGAAGCAGCGAATGAACTGAAGCATCGTGAGGAAGAGAGGGGGCAAGTGTATACCAAGCCTCCAAGTGACCTTTCTGAATTCAGTGAAGAGGTTGATTTAAAGAATACTGAGGTTCAGGTATCTTTATATGATATGCTTGGAGCTTTTCATAAATTATTGAGAAGGAAAAAACTCCAGCGCCCCGTTCAAACGAGAATTACGAGACAGGAAATATCCATTGAGAAGAGAATGACCGATATTCTGGAAAACTTACAAAATTTAAAAAGACGCACCTCCTTTACAAGTCTTTTCCCCTCTGATAGTAAAGAGCATCTCGTGGTGACGTTCCTTGCTGTGCTTGAATTAATGAAGCGGAAACAAATCATCGTCAACCAGGAGAATAACTTTACGGAAATATTTGTAGAAGCAGGAAAGGAGGCTGGAATGGTTGAGCAATATTAATTGGAAAGGGATCCTTGAAAGCTTATTGTTTGCAGCAGGGGACGAAGGTCTATCACTGAAACAGGTCTGTTCTGTGCTGGAAATCGAAGAACAAAAAGCAAAGGATGTCCTTGAAGAATTGAAGAATGATTATGAGAATGATTCCAATAGAGGCATATACATCATTGAAATAGCAGGAACCTTTCAATTAGTGACAAAAAAAAGGAATGCAGACTACTTAAAGAAACTGGTAGAATCCCCACATGTAAGCTTCCTGTCCCAGGCAGCCCTTGAAACCCTTGCGATTATCGCGTATAAACAGCCAATCACGCGTATGGAAATCGAGCAGATCAGGGGTGTCAAGACCGAGCGTCCCATTCAGACCCTTACATCAAAAGGGCTCGTCAAGGAAGTGGGCAGGGCGGAAGGGACCGGACGTGCCTTTTTATTTGGTACCACGAAAGAATTTCTGGACTACTTCGGCCTGAAGAGCATTGAGGAGCTTCCGCCTCTTCCTGAAAGCATTGAAGACGAATTCGCCCAGGACGAAGCGGACCTGTTCTTTGAGAAATTTCAAGAGACGATGGAAACGAACGAATAGAAAATCATATATGAAAACGCAGGACTGTAATGATGCATACACAGTCCTGCGTTTTTTGTTTTGGAGACGGCCCCATCGTGATAAACCTTTCACTTGTACAATCTGCCCTTTTGCTTTCGAGATTTCACTCATATTACCCCTTGTCCTCTCATAAACTTGTACAAACACGTTAGATTTAAAGGAGTAGATGGGTGTGAATCGAAAGAGAGCGAGATTTTACATATACTATTTTCTAATCATTGCTTTTCTGTTTGTCTCTGTTTCCAATAAGGTTCTGGCTGCACCTTCAGTCAGTTCACAAAAAGCAATCTTAATGGATCAGGAAACAGGGCGCATTCTATATGAAAAGGATGCCCATACTCAAAGTCGCATTGCCAGCATCACGAAAATCATGACCGCGATCCTTGCCGTCGAGTCCGGAAAGATGGATCAGGAAGTAACCGTATCTCAGAACGCGGCCGGTACGGAAGGCTCCTCCCTTTACTTGAAGGCAGGAGAGAAGATAAAGCTTGAGGATCTCGTGTACGGATTGATGCTCAGGTCAGGGAATGATGGGGCAGTCGCCATTGCGGAATTTGTAGGGGGAAGCCTCGACGGTTTTGTCTATATGATGAATGAAAAGGCAAAGGAAATAGGGATGGAAAATACTCATTTCTCCAATCCACACGGTCTGGATGACCATGAAGATCACTATTCGACAGCGTATGATATGGCCGTTCTCACGAGATATTCCATGGAAAACGATAGGTATAAGGAAATTGCAGGCACCAAGGTCCACACCGCCCCTAATCCAGATGAAAAGTGGGACCGCAAGTGGAAAAACAAAAATAGACTGCTGACCGAATTATATAAATATAGTACAGGAGGGAAAACGGGTTATACAAAACTGGCAAAAAGAACGCTCGTTTCCACCGCATCCAAGGATGGGGAGAATCTGATTGCCGTGACCCTGAACGGCCCTGATGACTGGAATGACCATATTGGGATGTTTGAATACGGATTTAAACACTATGATTACAAAATCGTCCTGGACAAAGGCAAAATTGAAAAAATGGATGATAAAATCTATAAAGACCATACCTATCTCAAGCGGGAATCTGTATTAACCTTGACGGATGATGAAGTGGATAAGGTCAAGGTGGAGTATAAGATGTTGAAGCCAAAACAGGAATGGTTAAAGGGCCAGCATGTGCCTGAGGTAGTCGGGAAGGCAGTGGTTTATTTAGGTGACAAGGAAGTGGATACCCTTCCCGTTTTTTATAAAGCATCACCTGAAAAGAAAGAAGAAAAAAGCTGGTGGAAGTTTTGGGCTTATTCCTTCGAATCCATCATAGGGGTACGGGACCATGGTTAACTTGATCTGGGTGGGGATGACCATCATCGGGTTGATATTCGCCATCATTAACGGAAAAATGGCAGAAGTGAATGAAGCCATTTTCACTTCAGCTAATGATGCCGTTACCTTATGCATAGGATTGATCAGTGTATTAGTGTTTTGGCTCGGGATTATGAGGATCGCCCAGGAAGCGGGATTGCTTGATAAATTGGCTAAGTTGTTCAGGCCATTTGTGAAGAGACTATTCCCGGAAGTGCCCGATAATCATCCGGCAATGGGGTATATCCTTTCCAATATGATGGCTAATATGTTCGGCTTGGGGAATGCTGCGACCCCCCTCGGGATCAAAGCTATGGAGCAGTTGAAAAGCTTAAACGGTGGAAAGGATGTGGCCAGCAGGTCGATGATCACATTCTTGGCGATCAATACCTCCAGCATTACGATCATTCCGACAACGGTGATCGCCATCCGTATGAAATATGACTCTGCGTCGCCAACTGAAATCGTAGGACCCACTCTGATCGCCACGATGCTGTCCACCATTGGTGCGATTCTGATCGACCGTTATTTTCATTACAGGCGAACCCGTCGAGAGGTGAAGTAAATGCAATGGATATCCACCATTTCCTTATGGCTGATACCGATCATGATTGGATTTATATTAATCTATGGGACCATCAAAAAGGTCCCGACGTATGAAACATTTGTTGACGGTGGAAAGGAAGGGATCAAAATAGCGGTATCGATCATTCCCTTTCTGATTGGGATGCTGGTGGCCATCACCATCTTTCGGGAATCGGGTGCCCTTGAATTCTTTGTTGGTCTGATCCGCCCGGCATTGCTTGCACTCGGCATCCCTCCGGAAATCGTCCCTCTGGCCATCATCAGGCCGATTTCCGGAACTGCTGCCCTCGGCATGATGAGTGATATCATCGCCACCAACGGCCCTGATTCCTTCATCGGAAGACTCGCTTCCACCTTGCAGGGAAGCACGGATACAACGCTATATGTACTGACCGTATACTTCGGTGCAGTCGGCATCCGGAAGATGGGGGATGCCCTGAAAGTAGGTCTCCTCGCCGACCTAGTCGGAATAGCCGCCGCCATCTTCATCGTCACCATCATGTTTTAAAAGTCCTTCTTAAAATCATTTGATAAAAATGAAAAGGCATAAAGGGATCGACTGAATTGGTCGATTTTCCTTTATGCCTTTCTATTTTGCCTGGATTGTGTAATAATTCATGAAGGTAAATGTATTGAAAATTAAATGAGGTGAAAGACCGTGGAACGATTACAAAAGGTAATTGCTCACAGTGGCGTGGCGTCACGTCGTAAAGCAGAGCAATTAATTATAGAAGGTAAAGTAAAGGTCAATGGGAAAGTCGTGAAGGAACTTGGGACGAAGGTATCACACTCCGATCGAGTTGAAGTGACGGGCATCCAGATTGAAAGAGAAAATAAAGTATATTACATGCTTTATAAACCAAGAGGGGTCATCTCCGCTGTAACAGACGATAAAGATCGTCAGGTGGTAACGGATTTCTTCCCTGAAATCGAGGAAAGAATTTATCCTGTCGGCAGACTTGATTATGAAACTTCAGGGATCCTCCTGTTAACCAATGATGGCGACTTTGCCAATTCCCTTATGCACCCCAGCAATGAGATTGAAAAGACGTATGTGGCAAGATTAAAAGGGATTCCGCCTAAATTCAAGATCCGTGAGCTTGAGAAAGGAATTAAGCTGGAAGACGGAATGACCGCACCAGCTAAAGTGAAGGTCCTCAGCATCGATAAAAAGCAGGGGAAATCAATCGTGGAAATCACGATTCATGAAGGAAGAAACCGTCAGGTCCGCAGGATGTTCGAAGCCCTGGGGTATCCTGTTCAAAAGTTGAAAAGAGAAAGATATGCATTCCTTTCCCTCCACGGCTTGAATGCTGGAGAGGGAAGAGAACTGACACCACATGAAGTGAAACAATTGAGGGCGCTCGCTGAAACAGGCAGTATCCACTAATGTCCACTATGGAAAGTGTCACATATCCTTCATATAATTTACATTAACTTTAAAGTGATAAATGATATAATGAGAAAGGAATTTTACCCTGAAATCATGGGATATTTCTCTGCTCATTATGAGGATATGAAACCGTACATTATGGCAGGGACTGATTTCATAAGTGGACTCTTATGACTTCAGGCCCTTTGCTACTGTAAAGAGAGAAAAACTTCTCCATTCTTGAGAACGATTTCAATTTGGGAGGCACACGTAAATGAATAAGAAAAAGCGCAGATTGCTCATACGGACCATTATTCTCATTGTGCTGACTTCTGCAGTTGCATATACCCTTTATGCAAACTTTACGAAGGACGAAAGAGGGATGTTAAAGGCAGGCGATAAGGCACCGGATTTTGTCCTTACGGATATGGATGGGAATACACACCGCCTTTCCGATTATGAAGGAAAAGGGGTCTTCCTTAACTTCTGGGGAACATGGTGCAAGCCGTGTGAAAGGGAAATGCCTTACATGAACAATCAATTTAAGAAGTACCAGGATCAAGGTGTACAGATTTTAGCGGTAAATGTAGGGGAATCCGATTTCCTCATTAATCGATTCGTTTCAAAACATGGGTTAGAGTTCCCTATATTAGTAGACAAGGAAGAGGAAGTGCAGAATGCATACGGGATCGATCCACTTCCTACGACGTTCCTGATCAACCCTCAGGGAGAAATTGAGAAGATCATAACGGGTACGATGACAGAAAACGATATCATTGAAGATTTAGAGAGCATCAAGCCGTAAGGCAGTTTAACTTGAAATAAGGAGTTTTAGCATGAAAGAGATTAAATGTGTATGCGGTCATGTGAATCCAAATGGTACAGTTCTCTGTGAATCCTGTGGACGGGCTTTAACGGAGGAAGCAAAGAATGAAAAGCTCCATGACATGCGTTACGAGGGGAGTGCAAGACGTTCCCAAACGTATAATAAATCAATTATAGATAAGATTTGGAATTTCTTTTCATCTGTGAAAGTGGGCGTATGGTTAATCGTCATCACGCTTATTGCTTCAGCAGTGGGAACGATACTGCCCCAGGAACAGTATATTCCAAATGGTCAGCCTGCAGATGAGTACTATGAAGATGTTTATGGTTTCTTCGGAGAATTATACTATACGGTAGGGTTCCATGATCTTTATAGCTCATGGTGGTACTTGCTATTGATTGCATCCATTGGGGTTTCCCTCGTCATATGCAGTCTGGACCGTGTGATCCCCCTCTATCGCGCCTTGAAGAATCAGCGTGTCACAAGACATGCCGGCTTCTTGAAACGCCAAAGGATCTACGGGAAAACGGACACGGCCGAATATGAAGAGCCACTTGGAAAAATAAAAGAAAATCTGACCCGGAAAAAATATAAGATCCGGGAAGAGGATGGGAATATCCTTGCAGAGAAGAACCGGTTTTCAAGATGGGGTCCTTATGTGAATCATATCGGTCTGATCATCTTCCTTTTCGGTGGCATGCTTCGATTCGTTCCGGGGATGTACATAGACGAAACGGTGTGGATCCGTGAAGGAGAGACGAGAGCCGTTCCGGGGACGGACCAGGAATATTACTTGGAAAACAAAGGCTTCACCCTGGAGACATACGACAAGAATAAGGATAAAGAAGTATTCGGTGAAGCGATTGACAAAAACGGGACCATTGCGAAGAATTTCCAATCAGATGTGATCCTGTATAAGGAATCAGGAGATCGCGTTCCCGGTCAGAAGGCAGAACGCGAGAAAGAACAAGAGGAGTCCATTAAAGTAAACCATCCTCTTAAATTCGGGAATTTTGCTGTCTATCAAACAAGTTATAAACTGGATGAATTCAAATCCATGTCTTTTACCCTGGATAACAAAGAGTCGGGGAAAAGCTTCGGTGAATTCACAGTCGATTTATTCGACCCTCAAAACGCCTATACGTTTGAAGATGGGTATAAAGCAGAACTTATGGGATATTATCCGGATTTTTCCGGGTTCAACGAGCAGGGTGAACCCCAGACGAAATCCCCGCTTCCGAATAACCCGGCATTCCTGTTTAAATTGTTCTCACCTGAAAAGCCCGAAGGTGAAATCAGTTTTGTAGGAATCCGAAAAAACCTTGAACCTTTAGGAGAAAATGACTATAAATTGTCATTTGCCGGTGTCGAGACGAGAGATGTATCCGCCTTAACCGTACATAAAGATCTTACCCTCTGGATCCTGGCCCTTGGAGGAGCCATCTTCATGATCGGTGTCATACAGGGTGCCTACTGGCATCACAGAAGGATTTGGATCAGGCGGAGTGATGATGGGGATGGAGTCATCGTAGCCGGTCATACGAACAAAAACTGGCATGGTTTGAAAAATGAAATCAGCTTTGTATTGGAAGGCAGTGGAATCAATGAGCCTGTCGATCAACAACAAAAGGACGAAGTAAGGAGGAATGAGGATGTCAACGACAACAATGGCAGAGTGGAGCAGTAATTTACTTTACGTATCCTTCATCATGTATTTGATCGCGACTCTGTTTTTTGGCGGGAGTATCCGTCAAAAGAATACAACGGAAACGAACCAGAAGAAATGGGGCTTTATCGGAATTGCTTTAACCCTTGTCGGATTTGCCTCTCAATTGGGGTACTTCTTTCTTAGATGGGGGGCTTCGGGACATGCACCGGTAAGTAATTTATTCGAATTTACAACCTTTTTCGGTATGATGCTTGTCGGGGCATTCATCATTCTTTACTTTATGTATAAGACGACGATCCTTGGTGTCATCGCACTGCCATTCGCCCTTTTGGTGATTGCATACGCCAGCATGTTTCCAAAGGACATCAGTCCACTCATCCCCGCCCTTCAAAGTGATTGGTTGAAGATCCACGTCACAACCGTTTCAGCAGGGGAAGCGATTCTTTCCATCAGCTTCGTAGCAGGGCTGATCTACTTACTGAAATCAGTTCAGCATACAAAAGGCAGCAGGCAGTCATTCTGGCTCGAGACAGTGATGTATTCATTGGTTGTCGTACTGGGGTTTGTTGTCGCATCGACGGCATTTACCCTTGGCCATTATGAAGCGAACTTTCAATATGTGAATCAACAGGGGGAAGAGGCCATTTCTGAATACACGCTCCCTGCCCTGGTAGGTCCGAATAAAGGTGAATTATTGAGCGAAGACGTGATGGAGCCACTCGTTGAAATGCCTGCTCTCATCAATGCGAAGAAATTAAATACCGTGATTTGGTCATTTATGGTCGGGACAGTCATTTATCTTCTTCTCCGCTTGATCTTCAGAAAGCGGATCGCAGCTAAGATGCAGCCACTCGTAAAGAATGTGAACCTCGACCTGATGGACGAAATCGGTTACCGTTCCGTATTGATCGGATTCCCGGTATTCACTCTCGGAGGACTCATCTTTGCCATGATCTGGGCACAGATCGCCTGGACCCGCTTTTGGGGATGGGACCCGAAAGAGGTTTGGGCATTGGTTACATTCTTATTCTATGCAGCCTTTCTCCACCTCCGCCTGTCCAAAGGCTGGCATGGGGAGAAATCGGCATGGCTTGCTGTTGTAGGGGTTGCAATCATTCTATTCAACCTTGTAGCGGTTAATCTTATCATTGCCGGGTTACACTCATACGCATAATCAATCGTAACGAAAGGAAGGAGCTGACAACCATGAGAATCGAATTCTCTTTCCTGTCAGCTTCTTTTTTTATACAAAATATAGGATAATATAGTGTAAATATACAAAGGGGGATGTACCCATGGAGGAAAATATTCGCATTCTGGTTGTTGATGATGAAGATCGAATCAGAAGACTGCTAAAGATGTATTTGGAAAGGGAAAACTATGAAATCGATGAAGCGGAAAATGGGGAACAGGCGTTAGAGATGGCCCTCGAACAAAACTATGATTGTATTCTATTGGATATCATGATGCCTGGAATGGATGGAATCGAAGTGTGTCAGCACCTTCGGGAAAGCAAGGCGACCCCCGTCATCATGCTTACTGCCAAGGGTGAAGAAGTGAATAGGGTACAAGGTTTTGAGGTCGGGACCGACGACTATATCGTGAAGCCTTTCTCTCCCCGTGAAGTAGTTCTCAGGGTGAAGGCACTATTACGACGCTCCACGAAGTCAAGCTTCATTCAGACAGATGCAAAAGCAAAGGACCTGATTGTTTATCCTCATCTGACAATCGATAATGATGCCCACCGGGTGTCGGCGGATGGGATCGATGTCAATCTGACTCCTAAAGAATATGAACTCCTCTATTTCCTTGCGAAAGCTCCAGATAAGGTATTTGATCGTGAGCACCTGTTGAAGGAAGTTTGGCATTACGAATTCTTCGGCGATTTGCGTACGGTGGATACCCATGTGAAACGATTACGGGAAAAGCTGAACAAAGTATCTGAAATGGCTGCTAAAATGATCGTAACCGTATGGGGAGTAGGCTATAAATTCGAGGTAACAAATGAATGAGGCTTTGGCGTAGTGTAGTAGGGAAACTGTGGGTGACCATCCTGCTTCTGGTTTCCTTTGTATTATTTATTCTCACCATCTTATTGCTTGAATTCTTTCAAAATTACCATGTTGGTGTAGTCGAGAAAGAATTGACCAATACGGCTGAAAAAGTAGCCAGGGTCATCGAGAATCATAATGACCTGACCCTTGGAATGGAACTTGGGAAAGAAATCATCGATGAACCTGTCAATATCATCATTTCCCTGGATCAAAACCAATCATTATATTCTCGGGATTCGACTGTCTTTCAAAAGAAGATCCACCAGTATATCTCGAAGGATAACAAGCTTCAGTCGGTCAAATCAAAAGAAATCACCGTGAAAAAAGAGGTTGAACTGTCCAAGGAATCGTCTAATCGATATGAGAATGTCATTGTAGTCGGCACGCCCCTTCATATCAATGGGGAAGATGGTGCGGTTTATCTCTATCAGTCCCTAGGGGTGATCAAGGATACGACACGACAAACCACCAAACTGATTCTGCTTGCGGCAGGGATTGCCATCATCCTTACGACCATCTTTGCCTTTTTCCTCTCCACCCGTATCACTGCTCCGCTCCGAAAAATGAGGGAGGCAGCTTTCGAAGTGGCAAAGGGAAAGTTCGATACAAAGGTTCCGATCCTGACAAAGGATGAAATCGGTGAGCTTGCTACCGGCTTTAATCAGATGGGAAGGCAGCTGAAGTTTCATATCAACGCACTCAGTCAGGAGAAAGAGCAGCTTTCATCCATTCTCAGCAGTATGGCTGATGGTGTCATCACCTTTAACCGGGACGGGACCATCCTGATTACAAACCCCCCTGCTGATCGTTTCCTTCAACACTGGTATTACGAGCAGAGTGAAGAGGGTGAAGAAGCCATTCCGACGACTGTAAGGGAGTTGTTGCAGAGTGTGGTCGTAACTGAAATGGAACAGACGGATGAACTGAGTCTGCAAGGGCGTTCCTATGTAGTGATTGTGAGTCCCCTTTATAATAATAACACCATCAGGGGAGCTGTCGCGGTGGTTCGGGACATGACAGAAGAACGGAGATTGGATAAGCTCCGCAAGGATTTCATCGCCAATGTCTCCCACGAACTTCGCACCCCCATTTCCATGCTGCAAGGGTATAGTGAAGCGATCGTGGATGATATTGCTGGATCCGAAGAGGAGAAGAAAGAAATTGCCCGCATCATCTATGATGAATCGCTTCGCATGGGAAGGCTCGTCAACGACCTCCTGGATCTCGCCCGCATGGAAGCTGGGCATATCACCTTGAACAAAGATGTGATCGGTGTTGTGCCTTTCACGGAAAGAGTGACAAATAAGTTCATCGGATTGGCCAAGGAAAAAAAGGTTTCCATTTACTTTGAAAGTGATGTGGAACTGAATAAAGAGATTTTCATAGACCCCGATCGAATTGAACAAGTATTAACGAATCTCATCGATAATGCCCTTAGGCATACGCCGACAGGAGGGGAAGTGACGGTTTCCCTTAAGGAAAAGAAAGGCGGATTTCTGTTCCATGTCAGGGACACGGGTTCCGGCATACCTGAAGAGGACCTTCCTTTCGTATTCGAGCGGTTTTACAAGGCAGATAAAGCAAGAACAAGAGGAAAGTCCGGAACAGGTCTCGGCCTCGCCATCGCCAAGAATATCATTGAGTCCCATAAGGGGCATATTCAGGTGCAAAGCAAAGTCGACCAAGGGACAACCTTCACTTTCTTTCTCCCTATTTAGCCAATTATCGATCATCTCCATAGAAACATGACGATTTTTCTTGTTACATGGGAAACATTCTTTATTTTTTGCTCTATTTCAAAAAGGTTGTTGAAAAAGAGAAAATGAGCCAGCAGGGTGATTTCCCTGTTGGCTTTTTTCATGCGGTTTCCAGGTCAATAGGGGTCTTTCCTTTTCACCTAAATAATACTATATTGATAGTGTGTAACTTTTTTACATAGTAATCGACTAATAATTTGACGGGGAGGGAATAAAGTGAACTCCGTTTTTGAGAAATTATACTCTGCTTATCATCAGGATGTATTTCAATTCCTCATATACATGGTACAAAATAAACAGCAGGCTGAAGACCTGGCCCAGGAAGTCTATATCCGGGTGCTTAAATCTCATGAGAATTTCGAAGGGAAAAGCTCCGAAAAGACATGGCTTTTTTCCATTGCGAAAAATGTTGCCATCGATCATTTCAGAAGACAAAAAAACTGGAAAAACCGTATTCTTGATAAATTCGATTGGAGTCGCAATGAAGTAACAGACGACGGGGCGCTTCCCGAAGAGATCGCCGTTGCCAATGAAGAAATCCAGGTGTTGTATGAATGTTTGAAACACTGCACAACGGACTTTCGAATGGTCATCATCATGCGTTATTTACAGGAACTTTCAATCTCTGAAACCTCTGAGGTGCTTGGCTGGTCAGAAAGCAAAGTGAAAACGACCCAGCATAGGGCCATCAAATGGTTGAGGATTGAAATGAACCAACGGCTCCCAAAGGAGGAAAGAGACATTGAACCAGTCAGAATGGAAAGATCGTGATATCGAGGACCTCATCAAAAAGCTTCCTCAAATCAAAGATGATCGAACTTCTCACTATATCCATGCACGAATGGAAAGGAGAAAAAAGAAAAGGCAAACCACATTTAAACGATTCATACCGGCAGTCGCTGCATTTGCCGCCATATTCATCATGGTCCTACTCGCTCCCACCGTTCTAAATCAACTAACGGATACGGGTATGGAGAAATCCGAATCGGGTGCGGAACCAGGCAGCTTAGAAAATAAAGGGGACATCGCTTCTCTGCAGAAAGAAAGTGAACTCCCTCCCCAATCCGGTAAAGAAAAGAAAGTCGCTGCGACGGAGGTTGATCCAAATGAAAACAGCAAGCTGACGATGTCTGAGGATCTAAAAGAATCCCCCAAAAGGCTTTCTCTTTATGAAGAAGATCTAGAGGGAAAGGAATTCTATTCCTTTGGACTTGTTTCACCTGAAGCAGTACCCATACCTGTAACCATTGTGGAAGAACAGAGACAGGAAGACTGGTTGACAAGACATGAGCAAATCGGTGAGGAACTGCCGGAAACCGATTGGGGACTTGAAGACTATCTGCCTTTAAATGGAGATGTGTCTCTTGATAAGAATAAGGTCATTTTCACCCTCGACCCCGATCATTCTTACAGTGGCAGCAGTGCAGTAGAATACGCTTTTTATCACTCTCTTCAATATTCATTCCAGCATAAAGGGCTAGAAGAGGTTGTACTGAAAAATCTTGACGGTTCGGTCCCTCAATTCAGTTCGACGGGAGAATTCTCAAGTGTTGATCTGAATGAAAAAACGCACAGTGCATACTATCTTTACTCACCCAATGGGAAGGACCGCTTCCTCGTACCGGATAATATAAACAGAGGGGGGATCAAGGAGTCGATCCAAGCAATGAAAAGTGCAGAGACGGGCCTTTTCCAAAGCGTCATCCCGAAAGACATCAATTTTAACGTGACAGAAGCAAGTGAGGTGGTCACAATCAGTTTTTTAAATGAATTGGATTTAACCTCTTTAGGCGAACAAACCGCACAGGAGATGATCGAAGGAATCCTGCTGACAAGCAGGAGTTCCGGCTTTGAAAGTGCCCGGTTTGAAAACATTAAACAGGAAAGCTGGAACGGCTTTGACTTCACAGAGCCCCTCGAGACACCGATCAGTCCGAATAAAAAGAGCGTTGTGAATTAAATATCATGGAAAAGACCAGAAGCGGATTTGATCCGAATCTGGTCTTTTTATTTATACGCTATAAAAACGAATATTTACCCAATACACAGACAAACTACACAAAGGAAAAATATCTCAAAAAGAATGCCTATGCATGTAATGAGGGGGAAACGGTTAGAATGGTGTAATACATATAGAAGTCAAGGTACGTCTGTCAATAAGACCGAAGGAGGACAAGCATGATTTTCGATTATGCAAAAAGGCTTTTCATCGTTTTTCTTTTAACGGTAAGTGTATTCATGATGTTCTTAACCGAAAATGCAGCAAACGCAGAGCTGGATAAGGTGTCAGGTGACACATCGTCCTGGACATTTCCCGTAGAAGGTATGATAACAGATTCATATGGTACAAGGTCGGGTTCTCACAAAGGCATGGATATCGGAGGGGACATCGGGTCGCCTGTATATTCTGTGGCTAAAGGAAAAGTGATCAAATCTTATCTTTCAGATAGCTACGGTCATGTTGTATTCATCAGGCATGAAAATGGATATGAAACCGTCTATGCTCATCTTCAAAGCAGGCTTGTGGATGAAAATCAGGAAGTGGCACAAGGTCAACAACTTGGACGGTTGGGGAACACTGGAAGATCAACGGGGGCTCATCTCCATTTTGAAGTACACAGAGGGGAGTGGACGATTGATAAAGAAAATGCTGTCGACCCTTATCGTGTATTCGGTCAGGGAGAAGTCGGACAGCTGGTATTTGCTAAAGAGAAGGATCCTTTCCAGGCAGTAGGTGTCTCTGGGACTCCGGAATCGCTTCCTGAAGAAAGTGTAGCCGAGGGAGTGCACATCGTCCATAAAGGCGAGACTCTTTGGGGGATTTCCAGACAATACGGGATGTCAGTTGAAGAAATCATGCAGAAAAATGAATTGAAGAGCTCCGTGTTAAAGGTCAATCAGAGGTTGATGATTCCAGCATTCTCCCCTAAAGGGCAATATGTAGTGAAGCAAGGGGACACACTGTATTCGATCTCTAAGGCGCAGGGGATCGATATGGATGAACTGGTGTCGAGGAATGACTTGAACCCGGCATCGGCGATTTATCCCAGGCAGGTGCTGAAGGTGAATTGATGATGTCACACACAGCATGGGAAAGGGAAAACACATAATTAGTTCGAATTCGAACTGTTTTTCTTCACATAACACTCAACTTTATGTATAATGAGAATGTATAAAAAAATAAAGATTCGTCTTCGGGGCAGGGTGAAATTCCCTACCGGCGGTGATGAAACCACGTGTTTCTAAGCCCGCGAGCCTTTTGGGGCAGGATTTGGTGCGATTCCAAAGCCGACAGTATAGTCTGGATGGGAGAAGATGAAGGTGATGGCCACAACGTTTAGAAAATGGGAAGCTAAACGTTTATTAGGGTATGCCTTTCATTCTCCGGGATATGTTTATCCGGGAGTTTTTTAATGCTACCTTTTGCTTGAACCGTCTTCGATTTGAGATGAATCTCCTAAAGGAGAGAGAGTTATGAAAAAAATGAATACGAGAATGTTTGTCACAATTGGTATGCTAAGTGCCATATCGTATGTACTAATGTTATTCAACTTCCCAATTCCACCATTTCCAAAGTTTCTCATGGTTGATTTCAGTGATGTACCTGCATTGATTGCGACGGTCACACTGGGACCGCTTGCAGGAATATTGGTCGAACTGTTTAAAAACGTGATCGATTATGTCATGACCGGAAGCGACACAGGTGTTCCGATTGGTCATGCAGCCAATTTTATTGCGGGAGTCCTTTTGATTCTTCCGACATATTACATCTATTCACGTTTTCAATCGAAAAAAGGTCTGTTGATCGGACTGATCACAGGAACCGTCGTCATGAGTATCAGCATGGGGATCCTGAATTACTTTGTGTTCCTTCCTGCTTATAAATACTTCATGAACTTTGAGCTTCCTGCTGAAATCATCATTACCGGAATCGTTCCATTCAATATCCTGAAAGGGATTTTGGTGACATCCGTATTTACTTTACTGTTTGTCCGCCTTCAAGGCTGGCTATCAAGACAGGTGGCCTTAAACAAAGCGGCATAGTGATACTATAAAAATGAACCCCTCAACCAAATTGAGGGGTTTTTCTATTGGATTCCATTCCATTAAAAAAAGCTAAGAAGATCGATCTTCTTAGCCTTCATCCTTACTATTCAAATTTCAGTGCATCTCCGTCGAATGGTTCGTCAGATACTTTAATGGAATCTGTCGGGCAACCTTCAAATGCATCGATCATATCATCTTCCAACACGTCAGGAACTTCAACCGTCCCCTGGTTATCATCTAATGTTACAAATGCAATACCTTCATCATCATAATCGTAAATATCTGGAGCGGCAGCCCCGCATGCTCCACATGCAATGCATGTATCCTTGTCAACGATCGTATATTTTGGCAAAGAAAAAACCTCCCGAATAAATAATTCTATATAATTCATCATTATACACAATGTCAATTTGTGAAAAATCACTTAATGTTTATTTTATAGAGGATTGGATGACTTTTCAATAGTTAGGTGCTTTCTTTTTATTTTTATCCTATATATGAAAAACAAAACATGGTGAAAAGCCAATTTCATGGTACAATATTTGACAATAACCTACATATTAAGGAGGAGAGCATTGACCTATCTTAATTATGTGATCCTATATTGTTTTATGCACATTAATGGAGAGCGCTCCATTTACTCTGTATTTCACATTCTAAAAGGGAAGAAATCTTCCCAATCGATTCAGGATGCACACATTTTTCATCTGCAGCCTTTTTTCCTTTCTTTACCTAAGTTGAAGCGGCCGTATTTCAATCAAAAGGTAAGGGAACTGGAAGAGGCCGGATGGATGACCGTTGGTGAAAATGATAATGCCATAGTGTCATCCGAGGGTTCTAAAGCCGTGAAACAGTATTTTCTTGATGAGACCTTCCCTTCAGAAATGAACGGTCTCATCCATGGTGATAAAGCCCGTCTATTCTGGATGAGGTTAAGCCTCCTGGTTCAGGTCCTTTCCAATGCGAAACGACAGGAATTCCTCTATTACCCGGTTCAGCGGAACAGACATATACAGGAATGGGTCAAGAATTGTATCAGGGCCAATCCAAACAGTGACAATCTCTCGTCCCTCTTGTTCAAAGAGCTGACCACCCTGCTGAATGTCCAGGAAAGTGATCCATCTTTATTGGTGTATCGATTAACTGGATATAAGGACTATGGCTGGACGGAATTTCAGGTGGCAGAGCAATTGGACATGGATCTTGAAGAGTGCCGCTTCCGATTCCTGAATTTGCTTCACGGTATGTTGACAGAAATAGAAAAGGATCCTAAAGGCTTTCCGTTATTATATTCCATGGGCTTGAAAAGTGACCACCGACAGAACCTGACCATATCGACCAGCAAGACCTACGACTTGTATAAGAGGGGGCATTCCCTTGAAGAAATCGCCCGGATTCGTAAATTGAAACTCAATACCATTGAGGACCATGTCATCGAATTGATCTTAACAGAAGAAGGTTTGGGCATTGATCCCTTCATTACCAGGGAAGAATACGTAAACGTACTGAAGGTGATGGAGGAAGCGCAGACGAAAAGACTTAAGCCCATTAAAGAAAAGCTCCCTCATTTGAGCTATTTTCAAATCCGGGTGGCTATCGCAAAGGCAGGTGAAACACGTGAATCTGCAACAAGAACTTAAAGAAAGATTCGGTTACTCTTCCTTTAGGGAAGGACAGGAAGAAATCATCCATTCCGTGCTGAATAAACAGGACACAGTTGCTATGCTCCCGACCGGGACAGGGAAGTCACTATGTTATCAGCTGCCCGGTTATCTGATGGATGGGCACGTGTTGATCATTTCTCCCCTGCTCTCTTTAATGCAGGATCAAGTGGAGCAGATGAAAGTGATGGGGGAAAAGCGGGTCATCGCACTGAATTCTTTTTTGCCCTACATGGAAAGAAGAGAGGCTTTGGAACGATTACATCTGTATAAGTTCATCTTCATTTCCCCTGAAATGTTAATGAAGCGAGGGGTCATATCCTCCCTGCAATCTTTGGATATTTCCCTGTATGTGATCGATGAAGCACACTGTATATCTCAGTGGGGACCTGATTTCAGGCCGGATTATCTAAAGCTCGGGGAACTGAAGAAAGTGCTCCACAACCCGACCACTCTGGCATTGACGGCAACGGCGACGGAGGAAGTCAGGGAAGACATCAAGCAGGTGCTTCAAATGGATCATGCTGTTGAAATGGTCTATTCAGTCGATCGTGGGAATATTGGATTATTTGTTAAGAGGGTGTCCGGACCAAATGAAAAACTGAACACTTTGTTAGAATGTGTGAGAGCGTGGGAGGGTCCGGGAGTAGTATATTTCTCAAGTAAACGTATGGCTGAAGATGTTGCTCTCTGGCTGTCAGAGAACGGTGTGTCAGGAGTGGCCCACTATCATGGTGGGATGGAGCAGGAGGACCGGATCTTGATTCAACAGCAATTCCTTTCAGGGAAGCTTAGAATGATCTGTGCAACCTCTGCTTTTGGAATGGGAGTGAATAAAGAAAATATACGTTTCGTCATTCACTTTCATTTCCCCTCCAGCATCGAAGCGTTTTTACAGGAAATTGGAAGGGCGGGCCGCGATGGAGAAAGTAGTGTATCTGTCGTGCTATACTCAGAACAGGATCTTTCCTTGCCCCTTCAGTTCATCGAAAGTGAGTTGCCCCAAGATGATCAAATTCAGAGGTTTATCGAAGAGGGCAGAAAGGGACAGTCAAAGGAGTTAATCGAACAGCTTCAACTTACAGAGGTGCAGTATCGATTCCTGTTGTATTATACAGAGGAGTTGACCCGGGACATGCCAATTGATCAAGATAGATTACTAGAAAAAGTGAAACAAATCCGGAACAATCGTTTACAATACAAGAAGGACAACCTGTACTCCATGATCAACTGGCTTCAGGCCGTTACGTGCAGACGGGAGAAGCTCCTCCATTATTTCAATGAAAAAAAGAATGTCGATAACCCATATTGTTGTGATCGATGCGGTGATTCACTCGATGATTTCAAGACTGAGCCATTCTCGTTAAATATACAAGAAACCGGCACTGCGAACTGGGAGAAAAGGTTAGAAAATTTATTATTAGGATAAGTGGTATCAATGAAGAAACAAGGGGAAATCATTCAACAGCTTTCCAAAAAGCAATTAACTTTCCATTTGTATTTTACTCAATTTTTACTATTAACGATCGCCTGTGTGTTAGGTATATTTTTATTTGACACAACGTCCGAATTCTGGAATCAAATCAGGTTTTCCCCTGCCATCTTTACGGTCGGGATGTCGAGCGGTCTCCTGATCGTCCTGATCGATATCCTCCTGATGAAGCTGTTGCCTGCTAAATATTACGACGATGGCGGGGTCAATGCACACATATTCACAAATAGAAGCATGGGGGAAATCGCTCTTTTAGCGATGTTTATCAGTGTAAGTGAAGAGGTTTTATTCAGGGGTGTCCTTCAATTTCACTTTGGACTGATCATTTCAAGCATTATTTTCGCTCTCATTCATTTCAGGTACTGGGCTCACTGGTTTTTAATCATCAATATCGTATTGCTCAGCTTTTGGATCGGTTTCATTTATGAATTCACAGATAATTTATTGGTTACGATCATCATGCACTTTGTCATCGATTTTTTACTGGGGTTACATATGCGTAAGAATGGAAGACAAAGAAGTAAAGAAGGGATGTCACATGAGTAAAGACCCATATCGAGATCAGGCAGCGAAACGGAAGATAAAAATTGAACGAGTCCCTGAGGAAACACCCGTCAAAAAAAGGGAGCCCCTTCCCCCAAGAAGTGAGCTGCATAGAGAGAAACATAAAAAGAACAAATGGAAAATGAAGTACCCATTGATCAGTATGCTGCTCTTATTTTTTATTTTATTGCCTTTGACCGTTTTTGGCATTTATTCTTATCTCGATCACAGAAATGGTCCCCTCGTCGTCATGTCCGAAGATATAGATGACGTGGTTGAAGTCCGTTATGACCAATCTGAGGATGAACAAGAAGATAGTGAGGCTGAGGCTGCCGTCGCCCCTCAAAAGGAAGAGGATCCTCCTGCAACGGACAAGGAAAATGCAACATCGAAAGAGTCCGCTTCCACTACTGGTGAGAAGAATCAACAAGCCTCGGCACCGCCGCCTAAAGAAACAGTGGAAGAAAAGCCGCAGGAACAGATAAAAGAAGAACCAAAAGAAGAACCAAAAGAAGAACCAAAAGAAATAGAGAAAGAAGAGCCAAAGGTCAAGATTGTGTATCATACGGTTAAACCACAGGAAACCTTGTACCGGATCGCCATGAATTACTACCATTCCCCATCAGGCGTTGACCGGATCAAAGAATGGAATAAAATTCAGGATACAGACATTCAGACAGGCCAAGTGTTGGAAATTCCGTTAGATCAATAAAGCACCCTCCCCAGAATATGGGGCGGGTGTTTTTTTGTTGGTGATTTACATTCATTTGCAACAATCGCAATGAGAATTTACATGGAATTAGTAGAAGCATTACAAACCGAAAATATAATGAAACTGACATATCAGTATAGAGAAGGGGTTGATGGAATGGACAATATGCTGACGCGCTTTCGTCATGCAGATGATAAGTTGTTTTATAGGATCAATGGCAGTAAGGAGCTTTATCGTTCATTCTTTGGATATGTAACTCACTTGGGAGGAGCGAGGTTCAGTGTGGGATCCATCTTCATCTTATTCTTCCTGGGTCAGTATTATAGTTGGCTCATGGATACGGTCATTGCGGCTGCTGTCTCCCTGATCATCAGCCATATCCTGATGATGTTGCTGAAAAAAGGGGTCAAAAGAATCCGTCCATATATGACATTACCGGGGGCGATCATTCATGGCTATCCATTCAAGGATCACTCATTTCCTTCGGGCCATTCAACGGCTATTTTCTCCATCACCTTCCCTTTTATGATCCACTACCCGATCACGATGCTCGTTCTGTTCCCGTTGAGCTGGCTCGTTGGGTATTCAAGAGTCGTCCTGGGTGTCCATTATCCTTCAGACGTATTGGCAGGTGCGTTTCTGGCATTTGCCACGACAATGATGGTTATCTTGTTTATCTAAAGAAGCTAACGGAAAGCTAAGATTGCATGCAAACCAAAAAGGGGGAAGGGTAATGAGAGTGGCGCTTTTTACTGATACGTTTTATCCGCAGGTAAACGGAGTGGCAAGGACGTTAAAAAAACTGACGGATCATTATGATAAGAGAAGGATTGAATACAAAGTGTTCACACCTGATCTTCAGCATAAAGGGGAGAATTATCCTAATGTGCACTCATTCACGAGTTTCCCATTCTTTCTTTATCCTGAATGCCGGACGGCCATAGTAAATCCAAAAACAATCCGAAAGCAGCTAATGGATTTCTCTCCCACATTGATTCATGTTACCACGCCACTGACGATGGGGCTTTATGGAATCCGTGGAGCAAAGAAATTGGACCTCCCCCTTGTGGCTTCTTATCATACCCATTTTGATGTTTACTTGAATTATTACAAAATGATGTGGGCGGCCCCATTATTATGGAAATATATGAAGTGGTTTTATTCACATGCCGACCGCATCCTCGTCCCTTCTGAAGAAACGAGGATGCATCTGGTGAATCAGGGCTTTACCGACCTGTCCATATGGGGGAGAGGGGTCGATTGTGCGACGTTTTCACCCAAGAAGCGAAACTCCTCCCTTAGGGAAAAATTCAAGATTGATAAGAAATATATCCTCCTTTACGTAGGGAGGCTGGCACCAGAGAAAGACTTGGATACACTTGAAAAAACAATCAAACACCTTCCAAGGGAAGTGAAGGATCGAGTCCAATGGCTCATCGTCGGCGATGGACCGCTAAAGAAAGAGCTCATGGATAAGACCCAGGGTGAAAATGTCATCTTCACAGGCTATCTGACAGGGGAAGAACTTGCAGAAACGTATGCCTCCTCCGATTTGTTTGTCTTCCCTTCAGCTTCTGAAACATTTGGGAATGTCGTACTGGAAGCACTGGCATCAGGGTTGCCTGCCGTAGTCGCAGACAGGGGAGGCGTGACGAATATCGTCGAGCATGATCATACTGGCAGGGTTGCAGAAGCTCATCGATATCAATCCTTCATCCACCATATCATCGAATCGCTGGATGAAAGCCGGCTGATCTACATGAAACGAAAAGCACTTCAGATGGCTGAAAAACAATCCTGGGATACTATCTTCGAAAAACTCATAACTGAATTAAGGGAAGTGAGCTCCTTCCATAGCCAAACGCAGCGGTATGGATGAAAAAATAGTCAAAAGGGATCCTCAAAAGGGGATCCTTTTTCAGGTGCTGATTCTATCTCTCTGGACATGTTCATATGCTTTAAGGAGGGGAGGAGTGGATAAGGATGGACCTTGGAGGAAAGGAATTTGGGGAGTGGACAGATCAGGCAACGGAGCAAATGCTCTATAACCTGATTGAGAAGAAACAAAAATTTGATAGGGCGAAGGCCCTTCACCTCTATATATTATGGGGGGCAATGTTTGCGTCCTTCTTTTTTCTATATTATTTGACGAAGTTCGTGTTGGACCCTTATTCATACTCATTTGCCGCCATGTTCTCAAGCTTTGTATCAGATTCCATTCATTTATTCATGGTCCTTTTTTTGGTTGTGCTATTCGGAGCTGCCAAAATACTATATGAAAAGAAGGAAAAGAAAGAAAAAGAATTTCATGCATTAAGATGCGAAATCATCGATCGAAGTAAAGATTTATGGAAAGAAGAAGCGTGGAAAAAGAGGCATCATGTATACGATAAGATGAAGAAAGAATGGGATATCAATCTGTTCCATGGCAGTAAATGAGAACCCAGTGCTTAAAGGGAAGCACTGGGAGTGGCTTTAACAGACATGCACATCCCTCACACTTGCCATGGCCAGGGTGCTTCCTTCCAATCCCACGGGTAATTGGAGTAGCTGTACCCAAAATGGGTCAGTGGGCCGAATTCCTTTTCAAATTTCTTTTTAATTTGTTTTCGGGTTTTGACATACATATTGTACTGTGAGATGGCCTCATGATCTTCCGGGTGGGTATCAAGGTACAGAGTGAGGTCGACAATGACGAAATCGACCGCCTGCAGTTCTTCCAACACTTCATAATAATGGGCGGGAAGCTGTTTCATATGGGATCACTCTCCCTTCGCTTTTTCGTAGGGACTATAATACGGATCATAAAATACTTTCCACAGTGTCCCTTTCTGCAATGCCTCTTTAGGGGTATATTGTTCTAAATTTGGTGGTTGAAACCCAAGATACAGGTTTGGGGGAGTCGAATATACCTTCCGTGTAATCGGCTTACACGGGTCATAGGGACTTATATACGGATAATATGCTTTATAGAATTCATGCATATCGATTCCTCCTTTAAATGAATTCCTTCGTAACAACATATGATTGGAGGAATGGGAACATGTTAATTTATATAAATTCATTAGAATGAAGGGAAATACAAGGGAAATGTTGAATACTTAAGATGTAGGAAATTAATGATGAGGTGGTCAAATGTTTGTTAAAAATGCCATGATACCGAAACACAAATGCTATGTGGTGGATGTAAACGATTCAGTTGAAAAGACGCTGACGGTGCTTGAACACCATAAAATCGACGGGGTACCTGTCCTTTCGAATGAAGAGTTTAAAGGCGTAGCGACCCGTTACAATATCTATCAAAGCTTCTTCCTTTCCGGAATGGACAAGGAAGCCTTTCTCAAAGAGAAAAAGGTCAGTGATATCATTACGGATTCGGACAAATATATAACCGAAAAGGATGTATTTGAAAATGCATTGATCGAATTAAAGGATTCGCCGATCCTCCCGGTGGTGGCCGAAAATAATAAGTTCCTGGGACTCGTTACACGCTTCGACGTCCTGGATCAATTCAGGAGTGCATTCGGCATGGACCAGAAGGGAGTCCGCATCGCTTTCTCTTCTGTAGAAACGGAAGGGCGGATCGCAAGGCTCGGTGACATCATCCAACAATATTCAGAATCAGTGATATCCCTTGTAACATTCGATGAATCCGATAAATTATTACGTCGTATTGTCCTGAAGGTGGAAAAGAAGGACAATATGGATAAATTCCTTCATAAGTTAGAAAAATCAGGTTTCCGGATTCTCGATATCCATGAAGATGAATAATTGAATAAATCCCTGTATGAAACAAAATCCCTCTCATAAGATTTATGGGAGGGATTTTTTTGATCAATCATTTCATGAAACTGATAATGACGTTTCTTTTAGGGTATCTATTCATTACATGGTTTCCGACATCCGAACGATTTACAAATCCGGAAATCATCGTGGAAATGGTCCTCAATCCTGTACAGTTCTTCGCTGCGTCCATTGCTTTTATGATCGGGGTCATGGTCCAGGTGAATGTACTGAAAGCTGAATTCTATTCTGTCCTTCAATTATGGAATGGAAAACTACATAAAGAATCGATCCTCATTCCATTTCACTTAGCGGTGATCTACGTGTTGAGCGGGTATGGCATATGGCAAACGATGATTTTTTCCTGTTCAGCCATTTTTTATGGTATCATTTCAATAGATTTTCGCCGTCAAGGAGGCCACAATGCTTGAAATTAGTATGATTTTATTGGCAGGGGGAGTCAGCCTCCTCTTTTATATGGTATATGAAGCCCGACGTAACATCGTAAAGATTGAAAAGGTGAAGCTGCCTCACTATCCCCGACAGATGAAGCCTGTATCCCTTTTTTTTATTTCTGATATACATAAACGGGAAATTTCAAATGAAATCATTGAAGAAGTGAGAGGGAAAACGGATCTTGTCATTATCGGCGGGGACCTGTTGGAAAAGGGAGTGCCTTTTTCAAGGGTCGAACGAAATCTTGACAAACTCCTGACTTTGGGAAGCGTTTATTTCATATGGGGAAATAATGATTATGAAGTGAATACGAGCAGGTTAAAACAAATATTCAAGAAAAAAGGAATCATCGAAATCGTCAATTCCTCAGTGAAGGTAAAGGTTCATAACGGTGTCTTGAACTTGATAGGGGTGGATGACGCAAGTACCCAGCGGGCAAATTATGAGGCTTCACTTGAAGGGGTACACCCTGATGAATTCAACCTTTTGATCAGTCATGATCCAAGACTTGTGAATCAAGTTCGGAAAGAAGACGGAATCGACTTCATGATAAGCGGACATACACACGGGGGGCAGATTCGTCTGTTCGGTTGGGGGATGTATAAAAAAGGAAGACTTGAAACTCTCCCGGAGACCACCCTATTAGTAAGCAATGGCTACGGGACCACCGCTATTCCTTTGCGGCTGGGTGCCCCGGCGGAAACCCACTTGGTGATGATAGATAAAGGTTAAAATGAACAAATGTTATTCATTACCTATACAAATTTTACACAATAAGGTTTCTCGGGTTATAATTCTAGAGAGATGAGAAATACTTGGGGGACTATTTATGAGCAATGATAAAAAGTTGGAAGGCAAATACAACATTAAGGCTGTGTCTACCATTTTAGGGATTCAACCTGGAACATTGAGGGCATGGGAGAGAAGATACCAAATCATTGCTCCTGTGCGGAATGAATCCGGGCACCGTTTGTATACCGAACAACATTTAAATATATTGAAATGGCTGGTTGAAAAGGTCGATCAAGGCTTTACCATCAGCCAGGCCGTTGCGTTACTGGACAAACAGGAGCTGGAAGAGAATGAAATCACATCCTCTGAACAGAAGGATCGTACCCAGACGATTTCCGATGATCTCTTGAAGGCTTTATTGAGTTTTGATGAAACGAAAGCCCATGAATTGATCAACCAGTCGTTTTCGGTGTATACCATCGACAAAGTGGTCATCGACATTCTCGGCAGCCTCCTGGTCAGGATCGGTGATTTATGGGAAAATGATGAAATCACGACGGCCCATGAGCACTTTGCCACTTCCATCCTCAGGTCCCGTATCGGTATCATCATGCATTCTTTCCCACATAACGGGATATTACCCAAGGTAGTGGCTGTCTGCGGCCCCGGAGAATGGCATGAATTAGGATTGTTGATTTTCACCCTTTACGTACGAAGGAAGGGGTTTGAAGTCATCTATCTGGGATCAAGCATAAAAGAGAATGATATTGAGGTCGTATTGGATGAAGTGGATCCAAAGTTTCTATTCTTCTCGTGCACATTGTTTGAAAATGTGGATAACCTTCTTTCACTCGTTACATCCTTAAAGACCGAGCGGAAGGATCTCGTAATCGGAATGGGCGGTTTCGCCGTCGATCATCTGCCCAAAGACGTAAAAGCAGAATTTGATGAACACATCGTGGGACAATCCAAATCCGAATGGGAACATTGGCTCAAAAGTAAATTATAAGAGCATGCACTGTTTTTTGCCCCTTACATAGTATGATGATAAATCGTCACACTCTAGGGGGTACGAAGATGAAGCTCGAAAGAATTTCGGACAATAAAATAAAATTTTCCATTAGTGTAGAAGAGTTGGAACAAAAAGGGTTATTTGAACAGGACCAATGGAAAGATTCCTATATGTGGCATGATCTGTTCGAAGACATGTTAGATGAAGTACAAGGGAAGTTCGGCATCGAAACACAAATGGAAATCACAGTGGAGATCGAATCATTTGATGACCAGGAAATCTGTCTGATCCTCACGTTGGAGTCTGAGGATGACTTTTCCGACTGGGAAGAAGGTACCGAAATGATGAAATCCATGAACGATCATGATGTTCTCGTGTATTTCAATGATTTCGAGGACTTACTCAACCTTCTCATACGGATCAATGAGATGGGAAAGCTGAGCCATTCCCTCATTCAATGCAGTATTTTTCACTATGAAAAAAAATATTACGTACTTATAGAGAATTTGCTTGAAGGCGACAGTTTCGTCCTTGAAGCGATTTGCGCCGAATATGGTCAACACTCGACGATCACAAAGCATATTCTGATGGAATATGGCCGAGTTGTGTTACTAAGGGATTCCATTAAAAAGATATTACATTATTTTTGACTCGTTCATCCTTGTATTGTATCTTTACCCCCTTTGAATATATATTTTATGTTTGATCTTATAAGAAAATCGTCTTTTTGCACTCTCAGGGTCTCCTGGGGGTGCTTTTTAGAAATTCTTATTCTAAAATGATAGCGTTTTCAAAAAAATATCCCATATTGAATTTTCCTTCTTTGCAAGTGCAAATCAAACGTGTATACTATGTCATGAAAGCGGACGAGGTTCTGCTAAACAGTGAAGGATACTGGGAGGTTTACATACATGGTAGCCGAAAAGGGGAAAGAAAATCATCAAAGTTCAGAACAGCATGATGTGCTGAAATCTACACAAACGGTTATTCATCTTGCACTCGATAAATTAGGGTATTCAGAAGAAGTTTATGAATTATTAAAAGAACCAATTCGTATGTTAACGGTTAAAATACCAGTCCGGATGGACGATGGAAAAGTAAAGGTTTTCACTGGCTATCGTGCCCAGCATAATGATGCGGTCGGACCGACAAAGGGCGGTATCCGCTTTCATCCAAACGTTTCGGAGAAGGAAGTTAAAGCGCTCTCCATTTGGATGAGCTTGAAATGCGGAATTGTCGATCTTCCCTACGGGGGAGGTAAAGGCGGAATCATCTGTGATCCCCGGGATATGTCATTCAGAGAGTTAGAGCGATTAAGCCGTGGATATGTGCGTGCCATCAGCCAAATTGTCGGACCTTCTAAAGATATTCCGGCACCGGATGTTTTCACCAACTCTCAAATCATGGCGTGGATGATGGATGAATACAGTCGCATTGATGAATACAATTCTCCAGGATTCATTACCGGCAAACCACTGGTGCTAGGAGGATCCCACGGCCGTGAAACGGCCACTGCCAAAGGGGTGACAATTTGTATCCATGAAGCGGCGAAGAAAAAGGGAATCAAACTCGAAGGGGCACGGGTGGTCGTTCAGGGGTTCGGGAATGCCGGAAGCTTCCTTGCCAAATTCATGCATGATGCCGGTGCGAAGGTGATCGGGATATCCGATGCCTACGGCGGCCTGCACGATGAGGACGGCTTGGACATCGACTATCTGCTGGACAGACGCGACAGCTTTGGAACGGTCACGAAGTTGTTCAATAATACGATTACAAATGAAGAACTGCTGGAGCTGGATTGTGATATTTTAGTGCCTGCTGCCATCGAAAATCAAATCACGGATAAGAATGCCCACAATATCAGGGCAAGCATCGTCGTCGAAGCTGCCAACGGCCCGACCACACTGGATGCGACGAAGATCTTGACGGAACGCGGTATCCTATTGGTACCGGATGTGTTAGCGTCCTCGGGTGGCGTGACGGTTTCCTACTTCGAATGGGTTCAGAACAATCAGGGGTATTACTGGACAGAAGAAGAAGTGGAAGAGAAACTGGAAAAGATCCTAGTTAATTCTTTCAATAATGTGTATGAAACGTCACAAACAAGAAGAGTGGATATGAGGCTCGCAGCCTATATGGTCGGGGTAAGGAAAATGGCGGAAGCCTGCAGGTTCAGAGGGTGGATTTAGCGACATACTAAAAGGGGGGGGACAAGATACCCCACCCTTTTTTCTATTGGGATCATATTCAATGGCGCCCATATAATGAGTGTGGATCACGGGAGACCGAGGGCTCCTTTTTGACCTGGACGCAATCTTATTCCATAATAACTGAGTAAAGACTTTTTAAAAATCTGAAGTGTACGGATGAACTTGATCATTCAGATAGAGGAATTGAAGGAGTGTCTGAATTTGAAAATGGAAGAATGCATAATTGTAGGCGGAGGACCGTGCGGGTTGTCTGCTGCCATTAGTCTCAAAGAAAAAGGAATCAATCCTTTGATCATTGAAAAAGGAAATATCGTCAATGCGATTTACCACTATCCTACCCATCAAACCTTCTTTTCGTCGAGTGAGAAGCTTGAGATCGGCGATGTACCATTTGTCATTGAAGAGCATAAGCCGAGAAGGAATCAGGCATTAGTCTATTATCGCGAAGTGGCGAAGCGTAAAAAGCTGAGGATCAACCGATTTGAAACCGTTTATAAAGTAGAGAAGCACGACGACAGCTTTACGGTGACGACTTCTAAGGGCCATTACGAAAGTAAGTCGATCGTCATCGCAACCGGATACTACGATAACCCGAATTATATGGAGATCCCGGGAGAGGAACAAGAGAATGTGTTTCACTATTTTAAAGAAGCCCATCCTTTTTTTGATACGGATGTGGTGGTCATCGGAGGTAAAAACTCCGCGGTTGATGCAGCACTCGAATTGAATAAAGCGGGGGCAAGGGTCACCGTTTTATACCGGGGAAGTGAATATTCCAAAAGTGTCAAGCCCTGGATCCTCCCGAATTTTGATGCGCTTGTAAGAAACGGTGAAGTCACGATGGAGTTTCAGGCATGTGTGGACGAAATAACAGGGGATTCTGTTCTTTACAACGTGAATGGAGAAAAGAAAGAAGTCAAGAGTGATTTTGTGTTTGCCATGACCGGCTATCATCCCGATCACAGCTTCCTGACGAAAATGGGGATAGAAATCGATAAGGAAACAGGACGTCCGGCCCACAATCCCGAAACGATGGAAACAAATGTAGCCGGTGTCTATATTGCGGGAGTCATTGCCGCAGGAAACAATGCCAATGAAATCTTCATAGAAAACGGTCGTTTGCATGGCGGATTGATTGCAGGATCCATCACGGAAATGAAAAAATAGAATGACAAAGAGGCTCGAGAGAGGAGCCTCTTTCTTTCGTCTTTTTTACTTTTTGTCGTTTACTAGTTTTTGAAAATCGCTTCAAGTTCTTTCATATCATGTATTTGGGAAAGGGCGACCACAAGCTTGATTCTGGCTTTTTGTCCATTTAGACCGTTAGAGAAGATGACCCCTTTTTCCTTCAGTTGTTTTCCTCCACCTGAATATCCGTAAATGTCCTGGACGATCCCATTGAAGCATCTCGAAACCAAAACGACGGGAGTATTCGCTTCTAACAGTTCCTCGATGCCCATCACGGTTTCCGGTGGGAGATTCCCCTGTCCCAATGCTTCGATGACGACCCCGTCGTACTGAAGCTCTTTTATCGCCCGCAGTAAACCTGAATCCATTCCTGCATACGCTTTTATAAGTGTCACCCTTTTGGAGATGTCACACACTTCGTAGTGTTCGTTAGAGGTCGGCTGGTGATGGAAGAGGACCCCTCTTTTCGTCACGATCCCGATCGGTCCATACTGTGGGCTTTGAAAAGTAGATACATTGCTCGTATGGGTTTTGGTCACATTTTTCGCAGAATGGATCTCATCGTTCAGGACAACCAGAACCCCTTTGTTCATGGATTTGTCGTCCGCTGCTACACGTACAGACGAAATCAGGTTATATAAACCGTCAGCCCCGATTTCATTGCTTGATCTCATCGCCCCCGTCACCACGATCGAGATGGGGAGGGAGAGGGTCAAGTCCAGGAAATAAGCTGTTTCTTCCAATGTATCTGTTCCGTGGGTGATGACGACCCCGTGGAATGGCTTTTCCTGATACTTTTCTTCGATGGTCTCTTTCAGCTGCTGCATATGCAGAGGCGTAATATGAGGGGAGGGCAGATGGAATGCTTCTACTACACTCAGATTCGCCAGATTTGAAACGATGGATGTTTGCACAGAGAGCGGGTTTTCTTTTCCCGGTGAAACGGCTCCGGTTTGTTCGTCTTCCATCATCGAGATGGTGCCGCCTGTATGTATGACTAAAATATCTTTCTTCATTATTCATTCCTCCAACCATTTAAATTCCTATTTCCAATCCTACATTAACATGATACGATTAAGAAAACCGAAAGAAAAGAGGACTTTTTATGCTGGTGATTTTATCAGCGGGTATAGCACCAGGATTAGCATTGTTAAGTTACTTTTATTTACGGGATCAATATGAGGCCGAACCCATTACATTGGTGTTTAAAACGTTTATGTACGGGGCCCTTATTACCTTTCCGATTATGTTTTTACAATATGTCCTGGAAGTGGAAGGGATCATTAATTCCAATTGGTCTACAGCCTTCATTTCTTCCGGGTTCCTCGAAGAGTTTTTTAAGTGGTTTATTTTGATGTTTGCCATCTTCCAACACGTGGACTTCAACGAACCCTATGACGGGATCGTGTATGGGGCCAGTGTTTCCCTTGGGTTTGCTACAGTGGAAAATATTTTATATTTGATCGCCAATGGCGTAGAGCACGCATTTGGGAGGGCGGTACTCCCTGTATCCAGTCATGCCCTTTTCGGGGTCATCATGGGGTATTATTTAGGGAAAGCCAAGTTCTCTTCCCGAGAAGAAAGGCATAAATGGCTTTTTCTGGCCATTTCGGTGCCTATCTTGTTACATGGAACCTACAATTATATTTTCCTTTCTGAGAAAAACTGGGTTTACTATATGGTTCCGTTTATGTTTTTCTTATGGTGGCTGGGATTAAAGAAAGTGAAGAGTGCCCATCAGCTGACAGAGAAGAAGTACAAAAGGGAACTGAAGAAAGAAGTCATTTAAAGACGATTGTGAATAAGTGAATCAGAAGAACCCCCGCTAATTGCGGGGGTTCGGTTTATTTATAGGCAGCAGCTAGATCAGTTTTTGGGGATTCTTTCCGCTTCACTTCATCAATTTTGTTCACAAACATCTGAAATACTTTACGTTTTTCATCCAAGTCGCGTATGTATTCTTTCAATTCACTATACTTTTCTTCAAATGGCTTATGATACATTTCCCTGATATTTTCAATGATTTCCTCATTCACCGTGGATTGAATGACCTGCTTTGTAATTCCGTATTTATAGGAATAGACCTTCAGTTCTTTTTTTACTTCCTCATAATCTGTATTGATTTGATCCAATACCTCTGAAATATCTTCTTTCCATTCATCCAACGATTTCGCTAAATAATCCTCCATCATGACCCTCCTGTTTGAATTAATGAAGTATCCCTCACTCATTATAACCTTACTTGTTTACATCCTTTTTGCTGAGACATTACAGTGTCTTATCAAAGTGCTTCACTTGTGCAGGCGCTTTTTCCTGTTTTCAAATTTTAATGATTCCACTTGTATAAAATGGGAGCCTCTACAAAAACTAGAGTTAATGTTAATTGAAGATATGGAGGTTAAGGCATTATGAATAGTCGTTTCAAATGGGTTTCTACTTCAGTCGTCATGGTGCTTATGTGTTCTCTTCTTATGATTTCTTCTGAAGGTGAGAAGGCAGACGCTTTTACGAATCAGGTCATTCAGCATGGCGCAACGGGTGAGGATGTAATCGAGCTTCAATCCAGACTTCAATATATCGGATATTATAACGGCGATATTGATGGTGTATTTGGATGGGGGACCTATTGGGCGCTCCGAAACTTTCAATATGAGTTCGGTCTTCCGATCGATGGCCTTGCCGGTGCGAAAACAAAAGAAAAACTTGTGAAAGCATCAAAGTACAATAAGGAATATGTGAAGAATCAAATTGAAAAAGGCAATGACTTCAGCCATTATGGCGGGACAGATTTAGATAAACAAGGAGGTTCGACAGGTGGGGGAGGGGCAAAGGCTCCTGCTCAAAACAAGCCGGCACCTTCTAAGCCGACGGCGGTGAATACACCGAATGGTTTCTCTCAGAATGACATTCAATTGATCGCAAACGCAGTATATGGAGAATCGCGTGGTGAACCATACGAGGGACAAGTAGCTGTAGCAGCAGTCATTCTCAATCGGATAGACAGCTCAGCGTTTCCCAATACCGTGGCAGGGGTCATCTTTGAACCAGGTGCGTTCACAGCCGTAGCTGACGGCCAAATCTGGTTAACCCCAAATGAAAGAGCAAAAGAAGCGGTGTTGGATGCCATTAACGGTTGGGATCCGTCATCAAGTGCCCTGTATTACTTTAATCCAGCGACGGCAACAAGCAAGTGGATTTGGTCCCGTCCCCAAATCAAGAAAATTGGAAAACACATATTCTGTAGTTAAAGAGGTGAAGGGAATTGCTACGTATCATTTTAATTACGGTACTCGTCCTAGGTGTTGCAGGTACCGCTTTCTGGGGATACCAGGAACACCAGGAGAAAAATGCGATACTGATCAATGCGGAAAATAATTATCAAAGAGCATTTCATGAATTGACTTACCAGGTGGACCTGCTTCATGATCAAATCGGTTCCACTCTTGCCATGAATTCACGGAAGTCACTATCACCGGCACTTGCCGATGTGTGGAGGTTGACGTCACAGGCTCACAGTGACGTAGGTCAGCTTCCTTTGACGCTGCTGCCATTTAATAAGACGGAAGAATTCCTGAGTAATATCGGTGACTTCAGCTATCGTGTAGCTGTAAGGGATTTAGATAAAAATCCATTGACGGATAAGGAATATAAGTCATTGGAAAATCTGTATAAACAAAGTGCCGATATTCAAAATCAGTTACGTCAAGTCCAGCATCTTGTCATGGAAAACAATTTGCGATGGATGGATGTGGAAATGGCTTTGGCTTCAGGGGATGAACAGGCAGATAATACCATAATCGATGGATTCAAGACTGTTGAGAAAAATGTAACCGGATATGATGAGGCGAACTTTGGCACGACTACCTTCGTCAACACGGAGAAAAAAGATCAGAACTTTAAGAAGTTAAAAGGGAAAGAAATTTCCAAAGAGGAAGCAGTCAAGATATTGAGAAGGTATTCCGGTATCCCTAAATCAAAAGATGCAAAAGTTTCAAAAAGTGGGAAGGGTGCCGATTACAAATTCTATAGTGTATCAATCGGAAATGGTAACACCGAAGCGAGCATGGATATCACCCAAAAAGGCGGGTATCCGATCTGGTATATCAATAACCGTAAAATCAAGGAACCAAAGATCAGCTTGAACAAAGCAGCTGAAAAAGCGACGGCTTTCCTGAAGGAAAATAACTTCCAGAAGCTTGAACTTTTTGAGAGTGCACAATATGATAACATCGGTATTTTCACATACGTGACGGTCCTGGACGGAGTGAGGATTTATCCTGATTCAGTCAAAATAAAAGTAGCGCTGGATAATGGACAGATTGTCGGATTTGCTGCTGAAGAATACTTAAAGAATAATCATGAAAGAGAAATCCCTAAAGCGTCCATTACAAAGGCAGAGGCGAAAGAAACGACGAACCCCAACCTGAAGATAATGGAAGAGCGCCAGGCAGTGATCGTGAACGACCTGAACGAAGAAGTGCTTTGCTATGAATTCATGGGTATGCTGGGTAAAGATACCTATAGAATATTCGTCAATGCAAAAACAGGAGAAGAAGAGAAAGTAGAAAGGCTCAAAAAAGCAGAGCCCATTTATGAAGAAGTCGTTTAACACTAGAGGGACGGACCTCCAACTTGGAGGTCCGTCCCTCTCTTTTTTATTGGAAAATTCAGAATGGAGTTAAAAAAGGTATGGAAAGGAGAGGGATCTCGTGACATAATATAGATACATAATATGGGAAAGTGGGAATTTTGGACTATGATAAAAACAGGTACCACATTGCAATTGGAGCCTATAGATAATGAAACATTTGATCGATATAGATGCAGGGTGGTCGAACTTTCCGAGGAGGGGATTTTTATCGATTATCCCATCCATACCAAAACGGAGAAAGCCGTTTTTTTAATCGATGGAACACAGTTGAAAGCAAGCTTCACCTTTAATGAACAGACCGTCCTGATGTTTGAAACGGAAGTGATGGGCCGTAAATTATCCAAGATACCGATGATCCACCTGCACTATCCAGGAGAAGAAGGGTTAATGAAAGTCCAGAGAAGGCAATTCGTTCGTGTAGATGCGAATACCGACATTTCATTAAAGAAGAATGGTCAGTTTTACCCTACGATCACGGAAGATCTCAGTGCAGGAGGATGTGCTGTGGTGGTGAGGAAGGGAATGGATTTGAAAAGTGGCGACAGGGTGTCAACCATCATCGTCCTCCCGATGCAGACAGGGGAGTGCCGGTATGCAGAAATCGAAGGGAAAGTGATCCGGGTCTGGGAAAAGGAACACAAACAAATTGCGAGCATCGAATTTGTTCATTTAACTGAAAATCAGAGGCAACATATTTTAAGGTATTGTTTCGAAAGACAGCTTGACTTAAGAAAAAAAGGCTTACTTGAATAAAAAAACGAAATGTACACATACTTTTTCTTAGTAAGGAAAAAGGGTGATCACAGTGAAAAGGGTAGAAAGAATTTTAATCAAATTAGCCATCATTCATGTCATATTATTAATAGCGGTCCAGTTTGTATTTCATCAACTGAATGTCCTTCCCGAGCTTCATAAGCTTGTATTCTACGAAGGAGTGGAGAAAATGGAGTACAGTGAAATTGTAGAAACCCTATCACGTTAGAGCAGGAGATGAATCCCTGCTCTTTTTTTTGAAAAAGACTCCAAAAGTAAGAATCTATAAACGAAAAGTGAGATTTATGTTAAAATGGGTAAGAAAATTATTAGGAACTTAAGTAGGTGGATGAATTGAAAAAATTAAGAATTGCAATCGATGGTCCTGCAGCTGCAGGGAAAAGTACTGTTGCAAAGATTGTGGCAGGAAAATTATCTTATCTTTATATTGATACCGGGGCGATGTACCGCTCTTTAACGTATAAAGCTTTGAGCAACAACGTAGACTTGCATGATGAGAATGAATTGAATCAATTATTGTCTGAAACAACGATCGAACTTGAACCTTCTGAAGTGGGACAGCTTGTATTCCTGGACGGGAACGATGTAACGGATGAAATCCGTCAGGCTTCCGTGACCAATTCAGTTTCCCATGTGGCCGTTCACTCTGGTGTAAGGGAAGAAATGGTGAAGAGACAGCAGCTGCTTGCGAAAGAAGGCGCTGTAGTGATGGACGGAAGGGATATCGGCACCCATGTCATACCTGATGCGGAAATCAAGGTTTTCTTACTCGCGAGTGTGGACGAACGCGCCCAAAGGAGACATGAGGAGAACCTCTCGAAGGGATATCCGAGTGATCTGGAGCAATTAAAAGAAGAAATCGCCCGCCGTGACAAGATCGATTCTGAAAGAGAAGTGGCCCCATTGAAAAAAGCCGAGGATGCAACGGAAATAGACACCACTTCCCTTTCCATTTCAGAAGTTGTTGACCAAATCATGATGTTAGTAGAAAGGAAAGGTTAAAGTGAACCTATATACCTTTGCCAGAGGTCTCGTTAAGTCGATCCTTTCCCCTTTGTACCGGATAGAGGTGAAGGGGCTGGAGCATTTCCCGGAAGATGGGGGTGTTTTACTATGCGCCAACCATATTGATAATCTGGATCCCCCCGTTGTAGGGATCTCAGCCCCAAGGCCAGTATCCTTCATGGCGAAAGAAGAGCTCTTCAATGTTCCCGTGTTGGGGAAATTGCTGCCTGACTTACGTGCATTCCCTGTGAAAAGAGGGATGAGCGACCGGGAAGCACTCCGTAAAGGATTAAAGATCCTGAAGCGGGGAGATGTTTTAGGACTGTTTCCAGAGGGTACTAGAAGTAAAACAGGGCAAATAGGCAAGGGATTGGCCGGAGCGGGCTTCTTCGCTCTCAGATCTGAAGCTTATGTCGTACCCTGTGCCATCATCGGCCCATATAAGCCATTCAGGAAATTGAAGGTTGTGTTCGGACCGCCGATCCCGATGGATAGTATCCGTGAAGAAAGATTAAATGCGGAGAAAACGACGGAAATCATCATGAAGCATATTGAAGAGTTGATACTTGCGAATCAATAATATAAGGTTTCCCGCTTGACAAAAAGTAGTATTTATTAGAAGTTAGTAGAAAGAATATTTTAAATTGCGAAGTCTCACAATAATCAAAATCTTTGCAGTCATGGATTAAGGAGGAGTACATAATGGAAGACATGAATGGAATTGAAGTGAAGAATCTTGAAATTGGTGAAAAAGTTAAGGGGACAGTCACTAAGGTTGAAGAAAAACAAGTCTTAGTCGACGTTCAAGATAGTAAAGTGGATGGCATCATTCCAATTAGTGAACTCTCAAGCCTTCATATTGAAAAAGCTTCTGATGTAGTCAGTGAAGGGGATGTACTTGAGTTAATCGTGACAAAAGTGGAAGAAGAACTTCTGGTTCTATCCAAACGTAAAGTGGATGCCGAAAAAGCATGGGAAGAAATGAAGGTCCGCTTTGAAAATGGAGACGTCTTCGAAGCTGAAGTGAAAGACGTTGTGAAGGGCGGTCTTGTCGTTGATCTTGGAGTAAGGGGATTTGTCCCGGCATCATTGGTGGAAGATTACTATGTCGAGGATTTCTCCGATTATAAAGACAAAACCTTATCATTCAAGATCGTTGAGCTGGATCAGGAGAAGAATCGTTTGATCCTGTCCCACCGAGCAGTGGTCGAAGCAGAGAAGCAGCAACAGAAAAAACAGCTGCTGACAGATATCGAATCGGGTGCCGTCCTTGAAGGGACAGTCCAGCGGATTACGGATTTCGGTGCATTCGTGGATATTGGTGGAGTGGACGGACTTGTCCATATTTCCCAACTCTCCCACGAACATGTAGAGAAGCCTTCGGATGTCGTGACTGAGGGACAAAAAGTACAGGTGAAGGTCCTGAGTGTCGATCGTGACAACGAACGGATTTCTTTATCCATCAAAGAAACCCTCCCTGGGCCATGGAGTGACATCACAGGCAAGGCTCCTAAAGGAAGTGTGTTGGATGGGGTCGTAAAACGCCTTGTATCTTATGGTGCATTTGTAGAAGTGTTCCCTGGAGTGGAAGGACTTGTTCACATCTCTCAAATTTCGCATAAACATATCGGTACTCCGCACGAAGTGCTTCAGGAGAACCAGGATCTAAAAGTGAAGGTGCTTGACGTGAACGAAAATGAACAACGCTTATCTTTAAGCATCAAGGCACTTGAGGAAAAAGAGGAAGAAGTAACGGATTACGAAATGCCTGAAGAAAGCACCGGCTTCCAATTAGGTGAAATGATTGGAGACAAATTAAAAGATCTTAAGTAATGGTGATGAATTGTGACGAGAGCTCAAAGAAAGCAAGACCACATTAATTATGCTTTGTCTACCGGTCAACAGCGGAAGACCGGTTTTGATGAAGTGGCTTTTGTCCACCAAAGCTTACCGAATATAGCAGTAGATGAGGTTCATCTGCAGTCTGAGATTGGCGAACTTACATGGAGTTCGCCAATTTTCATAAATGCTATGACGGGTGGAGGTGGAGAATCCACTACAAAAATCAATCAGGAATTATCGATTCTTTCCAGGGAAACGGGGCTCGCCATTGCGGTAGGATCGCAAATGTCAGCACTTAAAGACCCTGCTGAACGAAAAACGTATGAAGTCGTACGGAAGCACAACCCGGATGGGATGGTTTTCGGGAATTTGGGAAGTGAGGCCACTGTTCAACAGGCAAGAGATGCAGTTGAAATGATTCGAGCCGACGCCCTGCAGATTCATTTGAATGTAATTCAGGAATTGACGATGCCTGAAGGGGACCGTGACTTCCGGGGTGCATTGGAGAGGATACAGAATATTGCCGAGAATCTTTCTGTACCTGTGATTGTGAAAGAGACCGGGTTTGGCACTAGTAAAGAGGCTGCCAAATCCTTGTCCGGCTCAACGATTTCAGCCATCGATATAGGCGGATTCGGCGGAACGAACTTCTCAAAAATCGAGAACCAACGGAGAAAGCGTATGCTGGATTTCTTTGATGAATGGGGGATCCCCACTGCGATATCGATTGCCGAGAGCTACGCTGTCTCAGATAAGCCGATCCTGGCTTCCGGTGGCATCCAGAACAGTCTGGACATCGTTAAGTCCCTTGGTTTAGGGGCATCCGCTGTTGGGATGGCCGGCGTCATCCTTAAACAGCTCCTGGAATCGGGTTTGAACGATACCATTGAAGAAGTGAATCAAATTCATACGGATATTCAATTTTTAATGTGTGCTCTCGGATGTAGACGGATTGACGATCTTCATAAGGTGCCCATGGTGCTATCAGGCCACGTATATCATTGGCTTGAGACGAGAGGGTTGAATCCCCGGGGGTACAGCAATAGATGTATGTAAAAAGAACGAATTCTCATGAGTGAGAATTCGTTCTTTTTTTTGTTGCAGGGGTTGAGTCGGTCGGTTTTGATTCGGTTTGGTGGACTAGCGTTTAGCTTTTTCCGGTCCTTCGACGCCTGTCGCTCCGTTGTAATGTAAGCCCTGGTCACGGTCTGATTCCACGCGCTTGCTTTGTTTCAGCTTTTTCTCTTGTCGATCTTTACCCACTTGAAAACACCTCCTTTCTTTATTTTTTCTTTGGAAAGTTGATTCATACATGAATGAGATACATAAAGATTTTCCATAATGTAGATAATAGGAGGGAGAGTGTACTGATGGATGGGATATTGTATTTGTGGTTACTGTGGGGAATATGGGTATATACGACATTTTTAATGAGAAAGACGCATCCGGAACGTTTTCGTTATTCGTTTCTCTGTTTATTGCTTCTTTGTGTATTTCCTTATGGAATGATGGTGGGTCCTGTAGAAGTATCATTCCCTGTTATTGTACTTGCACTCATTTGTATTGTTTATATACGAAATTTAAGCTTGAGAGAGAAGCTATACATGCTTGTAGCTGTTCTCTCCATGGGGATGCTCTACGCTGGAATCGCTCTGATTTCCATTTATGACCCGGTACTTATGTTTATAGATCGGGATATCATCCTTTCTTTGTCGTTGGTGCTTGTAGGTGTTCTATTCTACAGTCTCTCCACCCAATACAGGCTCCGTCTCATTGCGGTTGCTTTAAGCAGTGTGATCGGCGACTTTTTTCTGAGCATTCCATTAAACAAGGTGGGATTTTATTATTCGATTGGAGGTCCTGCTTACCTGGACGTGCTTGCTCTAACCATCGGGCTTTTATCAGCCTTGAAAATAGTGGGGGAATTAAATCAGGCTGTTCACATCAAGACACAAACAAATAAGGGGGAAATGAAGAATCTATGAATGTGTATGTGTATCCGGTGATCTTTGGTGTGGTGGTGGGGACCCTGACAAGGATTTATATGCTTCGCACCGACTATCGCCAATATCCAACTTATCTGCACGGAAAGATTATCCATATAGCCCTTGGGTTCATTGCAGCGGGGCTAGGTACCATCGCCATTCCGGCATTACTTGAGGAGAATTTTACGGCGATTACATTTTTGACCGTTGCGGCCTCACAGTTTCGGGATGTGAGGAATATGGAGAGAAACACTTTGACAGAACTGGATGCTTATGAACTTGTCCCAAGAGGGGCTACATATATTGAGGGAATTGCCGTTGCCTTTGAAAGCCGGAATTACTTAGTCATCTTCACCTCTCTTCTTGCCACCATCGCGTACATCGTCATTAATATATATGCGGCTATAGTGATCAGCGCGATCTGTATGGTATTGGCTCATAAACTGATGGCTGGCGGACGATTGAAGGACATTGTCGACATTGAATATGTGGAGCCGCGTTTTGACGGAGCGGGTTTATATGTTGATAATATTTACATCATGAATATAGGTTTGAAAGTAAGGCAGGAGGAGATCTTACGATATGGGATGGGGTTCATCCTTTCGCCTAAATCCTTCGATGCAAGGTCGACACTCGCCAATCTGGGTCAGCGTCAGGCCATTCTCCATGATATGTCCACTTCCCTCGGGATCTTTAAGGATTCGGGGACTCCTGCTTTGACACCGCTCGCCAAGAGGGATCTAGATGATGGGAGAGTCGGGGTGTTTGTCCTTCCGCAGCGAAAGGACGTAGAGAAGGCCATTGCCATCCTTGGGCAGGTACCAACACTGGAAAATGCCATAAGGATGCCGTCTGAGTCGAAAGCGAATCAGGAGGGGAGTAAGTTAAAATGAGTACGACGATACAGAAATTCATCCTCGCAACCGTCACCACCACTCCTGAAAAAGTACCGAGTGGAACAAGTGTGTTCTATTGTAAAACGGATGATGAATTACAGAAGATCTGTGCAAACCTGGAAGCCATCCTGGACGGGATTGCCCATGAAATAGACGAGGGACTCTTCATCATTGTAAAACATTGATTGCCAGTTTATTCTTTTACTGATAAAATAGTAAAGTTAGGGGGGACTGTCCCATAAGGAAGCATTACCTTAAGGGCCGGTCCTTCTTGTGCCAGTTAATGAAAATGATTGAACAGGCTTAAAAAGAGGAAATGTAAGAACGAAACAACTTCTTACAGAAAGGGTGATGAACGTGACTAAACCAGTAGTAGCAATCGTAGGGCGTCCGAACGTCGGGAAGTCCACGATCTTTAATAGAATTGTTGGGGAAAGAATATCCATCGTTGAAGATGTACCTGGTGTAACAAGGGACCGAATATATAGTTCTGCAGAATGGCTGACGCATGAATTTAATATCATCGATACAGGCGGGATTGAACTGGGAAATGAACCATTCCTGGATCAGATCAGGCAGCAGGCTGAAATTGCGATTGATGAAGCCGATGTCATTGTATTCTTGACCAATGGCCGTGAAGGTGTCACAGCCGCTGATGAAATCGTTGCCAAAATTCTTTACAGATCAAAGAAACCGGTCGTATTAGGGATAAACAAAATCGATAATCCAGAAATGAGGGAAATGGTTTATGATTTCTACTCTTTAGGATTTGGCGAACCGTATCCTATTTCAGGTTCCCATGGACTTGGTCTTGGAGATCTGCTCGACGAGGTCGTCAAGAACTTCAAACAGGAAGAGGAAGAGGACTATGCGGAAGATGTCATCAAATTTTCTTTGATCGGACGTCCGAATGTAGGGAAATCTTCTTTAGTGAACGCTTTATTAGGGGAAGACCGTGTCATCGTCAGTAACGTAGCGGGTACGACGCGGGATGCCATTGACTCCTCCTATACGTATGATGGACAGGACTACGTCATCATTGACACAGCGGGTATGAGGAAAAAAGGGAAAGTGTATGAAACCACTGAAAAATATAGTGTATTAAGAGCTCTCAGAGCCATTGAGCGCTCAGATGTCGTCCTATCCGTCATAGACGGTGAGGAAGGGATCATCGAGCAGGACAAGAAAATCGCAGGGTATGCACATGATGCCGGGCGTGCTGTCGTCATTGTCGTGAATAAATGGGATGCCGTGGACAAAGATGAGAAAACCATGAATAAATGGGAAAAGAATATCAGGGAACATTTTCAATTCCTTGACTATGCTCCAATCGTCTTCCTTTCTGCGAAAACAAAGAAACGCATTCACACATTGCTGCCTATCATTAATACGGCAAGTGAAAATCACGCCATGCGTGTACAATCCAGTGTGTTGAACGAAGTGGTCATGGATGCTGTTGCCATGAATCCGACACCGACGGATAATGGAAAGAGATTACGGATTTACTATGCGACACAAGTGGCTGTAAAGCCTCCTACTTTCGTTGTGTTCGTCAATGACCCTGAATTAATGCACTTCTCTTACGAACGATTCTTGGAAAATAGAATCCGTGATGCATTTGGATTTGAAGGAACCCCTATTCGTATTATTGCTCGTGCTAGAAAATAATAAGGTGGGTGTAAAAATGAAAAGTTCAAAAAATGTAACGGTAATCGGAGCAGGAAGCTGGGGCACGGCCCTGGCGATGGTACTGGCTGATAATGGACTGGAAGTTAGGCTATGGGGCCACAAAAAAGAACAAATCGATGAAATCAATTCAAAGCATACGAATCATAAGTATTTGAAAGACATCGAGCTTCCTCACTCCATTATTGGTTATCACGACCTTGGGGAGTCATTGGATGGTGTCGATACCATCATTCTGGCCGTTCCGACGAAAGCGATCCGCGGGGTCCTCGGGCAAATTCAAGAGGTTCAACGTGCCCCGTTGACCGTGGTCCATGTAAGTAAAGGGATTGAACCTGATTCCCTCCTCAGAATTTCAGAATTGATCGAAGATGAAATGGCACCTGAGAATTTACATACAGTCGTGGTACTATCAGGACCAAGCCACGCTGAAGAAGTGAGCTTAAGGCATCCAACGACTGTGACCGTTTCATCTAAGGATATGAAGGCTGCTGAAGAAGTTCAGGACCTCTTCATGAACATGAATTTCCGTGTGTACACAAATCCGGATCTCCTGGGTGTAGAAATTGGTGGGGCTTTAAAGAATATCATCGCCCTTGCTGCCGGAATTACAGACGGCTTGGGATACGGGGATAACGCCAAAGCGGCTCTGATTACACGCGGGCTTGCTGAGATTGCCCGTCTGGGAACGAAGATGGGTGCGAATCCCCTGACGTTTTCAGGATTAACGGGAATCGGTGACCTCATCGTAACGTGTACAAGTGTGCACTCGAGAAACTGGAGAGCCGGGAATATGCTCGGAAAGGGTCATAATCTGGATGAGGTCCTGGCCAACATGGGAATGGTCGTAGAAGGGGTTCGCACGACGAAAGCGGCCCATCAGCTTGCTGAGAAGTATGAAGTGAATATGCCGATTACGGATGCACTGTACGATGTCCTCTTCAATAAAGTTGAAGCGAAAGAAGCCGTTGATCATTTGATGGGTCGCGTGAAAACGAATGAAATGGAAGACCTTGTGAATATTCTGGGTGAACGCTTAACCTGATCCGGAAAATAGGACTGTATGAATGATTATTTTTGCATAATGCACAATTATTCCTCGATTTATAGGCATTCGAGGATGCGTACACGGATCTTTCTGCATACACTGTCATGAATATATACAGCTTTGCCTATGGATGGGTAGGTCTCCCTTATTTAGAGCTTCTCTTAGTATGTTGACGTCTATGATGCTGACATACTTGAGAAGCTTTTTTTGATCTTTCATCCATAAGCTCCCCCTTTAAGGTTGTAACAGATTATTGAACAACCATTCTTTTCTATTCTTTAGTAAAAATCTTATGATATAATACATTCGATAACAGGAGGGATGTACTTTGGATTCGATGATGAAGATGTGGATTTCGTTTGCCTCGATGGGATTCATGTTTTTTGCCATATTAACGATTTATTTTAGCAGATATAAGATTAAGCAGAAATTCCTGCGTTTTATCACAGCTTTCATGGCATACATACTGATGATCGCTGGTGGGCTCATGATGATTTATATAGTATTAAGCGGACCTACCAATTAGGGCCGCCCGATTGAAAGGACGTTTTAGATTGAAGCGCTTTAGTATAGCAGCATTACTCCTCATACTTACGATGAGCATACTTTCCGGCTGTTTGTATCCGGATGAAGAATTAAGTCAGAATCAGATTCCTTATGAAACCCAGGTGAAGGCAGTACAAGAGGCAGTGGAAACCTATCAGAAAGATAATAGCGGACTGCTTCCGATCAAGACCAGGGATCAGGATACTCCCATCTATCAGAAATATCCGATTGATTTCAGGAAATTATCCCCCAGATACTTACCCGAAATTCCGGGGAATGCCTTTGAGAATGGAGGAATCTTTCAATATGTTCTAGTGAATGTGGAAGAAAATCCCGAAGTCAAGATATTCGATCTTCGTATGGCTGAACAAATAAGGGAATTGAAAATCAGGATCCAGGCACAGGACTATCCTCCGTTTAAAAAAGAAGTTGCAAACAATGTCTATACCCTGAATTATAAGGAACTTGGCTATGACGAGGAAGTCTACGTGAATAGCCCTTATTCCAATAAAAATCTTCCCCTTGTCATCAATGGGGACGGCGACATTTATGTTGATTATTCAATGGATTTATTTGAAGAACTCAAATCGGGTGACAAAGATTATAAAAAAGGTGAAGATATCCGGAATTTACTAGTAAAAGATACATACTTTGTTCCTGCATATTCTTTACCGTATACGGTTGATGAAAATAACGAACCTGTCTTTATGACAAAATAGGCATAACCCTTTTCTTGCAAAATATATTGTAAGGGAAGGGTTATTATTTTTATGTCATCCTTTATAGGGTTATTTCATCAAAACAAATGATCATAAATGCTAAGACATAATAAATTTTTCACTTTTCATCATAAGGGGGGAAAAAAAGCATATTAATAGTCATAAGTCATTGGGACAACATCATAACTATAGAATGTGAGACACAGAATACACGGATGAAACATCCCTGGAATATAAGATGGGAGGGAATCTCTTGGAAAGAGTCGATCTATTTAAAGACATTGCCGAAAGAACAGGCGGAGATATCTATTTAGGTGTGGTAGGAGCAGTTAGAACAGGAAAATCAACATTCATCAAGAAGTTCATGGAACTTGTCGTCCTTCCTAACATCGCAAGCGAATCAGAGCGTGCAAGAGCGCAGGATGAGTTGCCTCAGAGTGCGGCAGGCAGGACGATCATGACGACCGAACCGAAATTTGTTCCGAATCAAGCCATCTCTGTTCACGTCGATGAAGGCCTCGAAGTGAATATTAGATTGGTAGATTGTGTAGGATATACGGTCCCTGGTGCCAAGGGATATGAGGATGAAAATGGACCCAGGATGATCAATACCCCATGGTATGAAGAGCCTATACCATTCCATGAGGCAGCCGAGATCGGCACGAGGAAAGTCATCCAGGAGCATTCCACGATCGGAGTGGTTGTCACGACAGACGGCTCCATCGGGGAAATTGGCAGAGGAGACTACATTGAGGCAGAAGAAAGGGTCATAGAGGAACTGAAAGAAGTGGGTAAACCATTTATCATGGTCATCAACTCAGCGAGGCCTCATGCTCCTGAAACAGAAGACCTTAGAGTGAAACTTCAGGATAAATATGACATACCGGTCCTCGCCATGAGTGTGGAAAGTATGAGGGACTCGGATGTATTGAATGTCCTGAGAGAAGCGCTGTTTGAATTCCCGGTTCTTGAGGTAAATGTCAATCTTCCAAGCTGGGTAATGGTGCTGAAAGAAGAGCATTGGTTAAGACAGAACTACCAGGAAGCGGTGAAGGAAACAGTCAAGGACATTAAGCGACTCCGGGATGTGGATCGGGTTGTCCACTACTTCAGTGAATTCGATCATATCGAACGTGCGGGGCTTGCCGGCATCGATATGGGTCAGGGGATTGCTGAAATCGACCTGTACGCCCCGGATGAACTGTACGATGAAGTGTTGAAGGAAATTGTAGGGGTGGAAATTCGGGGGAAAGATCACTTGCTTGAATTAATGCAGGATTTCGCCCATGCGAAAGCCGAATATGATCAAATTTCAGACGCGCTGAGAATGGTGAAGCAGACTGGATACGGCATTGCTGCCCCTTCATTGAACGATATGAGCCTGGATGAACCTGAAATCATCAGGCAAGGGGCAAGATTCGGTGTCAGCTTGAAAGCGGTGGCTCCATCCATACACATGATCAAAGTGGATGTTCAGTCCAAGTTTGAACCGATCATCGGGACAGAGAAACAGAGCGAAGAATTGGTGCGCTACCTGATGCAGGATTTCGAAGATGATCCACTCTCCATCTGGAACTCCGATATTTTCGGAAGAAGCTTGAGTTCCATCGTAAGAGAAGGTATTCAGGCAAAACTCTCCCTGATGCCTGAAAATGCAAGATATAAACTAAAGGATACATTAGAAAGAATCATCAACGAAGGATCGGGTGGATTGATCGCCATTATATTATAAATGTCTTTGACCTTCTTAGGAGGGTCATTTTTTTTGTTTGCTTTTTCTTTAAGAAATATTCCTCGGACTCTGGATTTTTCACAATGTATAATTATAAATTTCCAGTCGTCTGAAGGAAGGTTTTTGTCATTTCGTCATACCCTGTGAAGCATTGGTGTGTATGGGTTTGTGGAAGGTTTATGCCCTGGATGGATGCCATCATGGAAGGTATGCAAACCTGACGGGAAACGGATATGGATGTTTAAGGGATTCCGTGGTTGGGAAGTAAGTTAGAGTACCTGATAGATGAGGGTATCAGTTGCAGTCATCCGAAAGAAGTGATAGGTTGATTAGAGTGCGAGAATAAAGGGATGGATGGTGATTCTATTACATTTCTGTTGCAAATAAGAAAAGATTCCCATTATTTCTTGATTTGTTCTTGCTAAGGTTTATCTATTGTGATAATCTTTTAACAGAATTGTTGTTGAATATTGATTCAGCAACGTTTTCAAGCGTTTTTTCTACACATCATGTATAGAATTCGCTAAAGTTGTTTACTAATGATATTAAAGTAAATGAATCATGACTGAGACATTTCCTTGGGAGGAGGTGAATGGCATGAACAAGACAGAACTTATCAATGCTGTTGCAGAAGCTGCTGAGCTATCTAAGAAGGACGCTACTAAAGCGGTTGACGCTGTTTTCGATACAATTCAAAATTCACTTGCAAACGGTGATAAAGTACAATTAATCGGATTCGGTAACTTCGAAGTACGTGAGCGTGCAGCCCGTAAAGGTCGCAACCCACAAACAGGTGAAGAGATCGAAATCTCAGCTAGCAAAGTACCTGCTTTCAAACCAGGTAAAGCGCTTAAAGAAGCTGTAAAATAATTACATACTTTGAGCGTAACGGGAAGGTCGCATAATTATGCGGCCTTTTTGTTTTTCTCTACTAGTATGAAGCCTCCTCCCGAAAATTATGTATGAAGTTTTCTTCATTTATCGAGTATTTTATATTAAGATAAAACTTCTAAAGCACTAGTCTTTGATGACATTATGGGCTTGTGCTAATATTAACAATGTTACTATTTCTTTAAGTTATTTTAGGAGGACAACATTATGGCACAAGTCAATCATGGCCAAATAGAAGAAGCAGTTCGATTAATATTAGAAGCTATTGGAGAGAATCCTAATAGAGAAGGCTTATTAGATACGCCGAAACGCGTGGCGAAAATGTATGCAGAAGTTTTTTCAGGACTTGATCATGATCCGAAAGAATACTTTGAAACCATATTCAGTGAAGAACATGAAGAACTCGTACTGGTAAAGGACATTCCGTTCTATTCAATGTGCGAGCATCACCTAGTCCCTTTCTTCGGAAAAGCACATGTTGCGTATATTCCAAGGGATGGTAAGGTGGCAGGATTAAGCAAGCTTGCAAGGGCCGTTGAATCCGTTGCCAAGCGCCCTCAGCTGCAAGAAAGAATCACATCCACAGTGGCGGATACGATCATGGAAACCCTTCTTCCACACGGTGCCATGGTAGTCGTTGAAGCGGAGCATATGTGTATGACGATGAGAGGCGTGAAGAAGCCGGGATCCAGTACAGTGACGACAGCTGTCAGGGGGACGTTCAAAGAGGACGCTCAGGCACGCAGTGAAGTTCTTTCTTTCATAAAGAATTAGGAGTGACGACAAATGAATTCAAATGATTATATTGTCATCAAAGCAATAGAAGACGGCGTGAATGTGATCGGCCTGACAAGAGGGACGGACACAAGGTTTCATCATTCAGAGAAGCTGGATAAAGGGGAAGTGATGATCGCACAATTTACGGATCACACTTCTGCCATCAAGGTAAGAGGGAAAGCGACGATCGTCACCAGTTACGGCGAGGTTGAGAGTGATAATAAGAAATAATCTTCTATTCTGCTTTTGGCTGATAGAGAGAATAAAGGAGGGACGGACTAAGAAGTTTTCAGCTTCGTGGTCGTCCCCTTTGTTATAATCTCCTTAAGGGGGATGGGACTCATGTTCCCTATTGTGGAGGATTTTATGGTATAATATTTAATGCTGAAATTTTTAGACCGATACATAGTAGAAATGGGGATTACAGGGTATGAAATTCATTGATTGTAACCATCAAGCGAATATCATTCATCAATACATAGAAGAGCAGTTGCATCACTCTTATCTAAAGGAATATATCGATCAACCGTATATTGACCGGGACCGGATCTATTTTCTGCTCCTGCCTTTCGTAAGTGAAGGACGGACGATGAGTAAAGAAGTTGTACAGTGGATTTCGACTGCCATGTTATTGCAGATAGCCCTTGATACACATGAAAAGGTTACAATCTCTGAACGTGATTCCTTAAAGGAAAGGCAGCTGACAGTTCTCGCTGGAGTGTACTTCAGCAGCCTCTATTACAAGATCCTCGCAGAAACAGATGATGTTGAACTTATCTCACATTTAGCAAAAGCGATCAAAGAAATAAATGAAAGCAAAATTTCCATATACAAGGACGAGCATAAAAGCATCGCTGAACTCATGAAGAAGTTAAAGACCAGGGAATCAGCGATTGTGTCCAACTTCTATCGTTCCTTCGAAGACGATCAATGGATTGAGATCGTAGAAGAAGCCCTGCTTTACAAGAAGCTCGTCCAGGAGAAAATAAGTCTTGGGCATTCGCAGTATACGAGCTTCATACGGGCTTTGACCACTTTATCCAACCGGACAGATCAGGCTTCACCGGACTTCCATTTAACAAAGGAAGAAGCGGAACATCTGCTGTCTCAAATAGATGAACTCATAGCAATGACAAAGAGAAAGGTCCAGGGGCAGTTAGAGACCATCGAGCCGGACACGCCCTATTTTAAGAAGCTTATTGTAGAGCTGTTACCTTATGTGGAGCCTGAACCAATGACCAAACTATACGCGGAAGAAGGGTAAAACAACATGCAGCAGTCGAAAGAACAAAAAGTTCATGGAGTATTTGAAAAGATTTATTCCAATTATGATAAGATGAACTCCGTAATCAGTTTCCAACAGCATATAAAATGGAGAAAAGATACCATGAAGCATATGAATGTGAAGCCTGGCTCCAAGGCGCTTGACGTTTGCTGCGGTACTGCGGACTGGACATTGGCCATGGGGGAAGAAGTCGGTGAGTCCGGCAACGTGGTGGGCCTTGATTTCAGTCAAAATATGCTTTCGATCGGTAAAGAGAAAGTCAAAGAGTCCCACCTGAACAATATCGAGCTGATTCATGGGAACGCCATGGAGCTCCCTTTCGACGATAACACGTTTGATTATGTGACCATTGGCTTCGGTTTGCGAAATGTACCTGACTATCTCCACGTCCTGAAGGAAATGAACCGCGTAGTGAAACCTGGAGGGATGGCCGTCTGCCTTGAAACCTCCCAACCTACCATGTTTGGCTTCAAGCAGATGTATTACGCATATTTCCGTTTTGTGATGCCCCTGTTCGGGAAGATATTCGCCAAGAGCTTTAATGAATATTCCTGGCTTCAGGAATCTGCAAGGGATTTTCCGGGCATGAAGGAGCTTGCACAGATGTTTGAAGAAGCAGGCTTTAAAGACATACATGTGAAGCCGTATAGTGGCGGGGTTGCTGCTATGCATTCCGGCAGAAAGTAAGAAATTCGTAAATTAGGTGGAAAAACTATGAAGCTAAACAGGATGTATTCGTTTCTTAAAGCGGATATAGATGAAATTGAAAAGGAATTGGAAGTGGCGATCGAGTCAGAATCCCTGCTTTTACAAGAGGCCTCCCTTCACCTTCTTCAAGCAGGTGGGAAGAGGATCCGGCCGGTGTTTGTTTTGCTGTCTGCCAAATTCGGACAATACGATATTAATATTGTAAAAAATGTAGCGGTAGCATTAGAGCTGATGCACATGGCTTCCCTCGTACACGACGATGTGATCGACGATGCAGAGTTGAGAAGAGGAAAACCGACGATTAAAGCCCAATGGGATAATCGTATCGCGATGTATACAGGGGATTATATATTTGCACGGGCCCTTGAATATATGACATCTATAAAAGTTCCTGAAGCACATCAGATTTTATCACACACACTGGTGGAATTATGTAAGGGTGAAATCGCTCAAATCGAAGATAAATACCGATTTGATCAGAATCTGCGGAATTATCTTTTACGGATCAAAAGGAAAACCGCCTTGCTTATTGCCGTAAGCTGCCAGCTCGGTGCTATTTCTTCCGGTGCACCTGAAGAGATTCACAGGCGTCTTTACCGATTTGGTTACAATGTAGGAATGAGTTTTCAGATCACGGATGATATCCTGGACCTTACAGCAAGTGAGGAAGAACTCGGGAAACCTGCGGGAAGTGACTTGTGGCAAGGGAATATCACCCTGCCGATCCTGTACGCCATGGAGTACCCGGATTTGAAATCCAAGATTGAACGAGTGACGGAATATACCACCCCCGACGAAATGAAAGAGGTCATATCTTCGATCCTGGCTACAGACGCCATCGACCGGTCCCATGATCTCAGCAGGATGTATCTGGACAGGGCCCTGAAGGACCTGGAGCACCTTCCATATAACCGCGTAAAGAAAAGCCTTAAAAATATCGCAAATTATATCGGCAAGAGAAAATATTAAGAAAATTTAAAATGGAAACGTTGCCAAAACCCCCGATCAGTGTTACTATTTTCGTGGGATGTCCTTAGGAATTCCATACATACATATTAGGAGTGGGGAAGATGGAAAAGACATTTTTAATGGTTAAGCCGGACGGCGTACAAAGAGGGTTAATCGGTGATATCGTATCACGTTTCGAAAAAAAGGGCTTTCAATTGGTAGGTGCCAAGCTTATGAGTATTTCAAACGAGCTTGCAGAAGAACATTATGGTGAGCACAAAGAACGACCATTCTTTGGGGAACTTGTTGACTTCATTACTTCTGGACCTGTATTTGCAATGGTTTGGCAGGGTGAAAACGTCATCACGACAGCACGTGGAATGATGGGTGCAACAAATCCAAAGGATGCTGCACTAGGTACGATCCGCGGTGATTTCGGTCTGACTGTAGGCAAGAACATCATCCACGGTTCCGACTCTGCTGAAAGCGCTGTAAGAGAAATCGGTCTATTTTTCAAAGAAGAAGAATTGGTTGAATATTCTAAGTTAATGAACGAGTGGGTTTACTAATAGCCTTTGCTATTTAGAAGCAGGTCGCATTTTGCGGCTTGCTTTTTTCTATGGATAAAGGTTAACTTTTCCCCGAAATGTTCGATATAGATAATATAGCTTTATACCTTTCGCAGCAAAGAGAGTGTGGATCTGAATGTCAAATGATTATACTGAATTTATTCAAGGGGTTAAACGAAAAACAGGGATTGATCTTTCCCTATATAAAGAAGCGCAGATGAAGAGGAGGCTGACTGCCCTATATGAAAAGAAAGGGTATGGAAGTTTTCAGGAATTTCTTGGTGCGTTGAATCGGGATCGAGAAGAAATGGAAGGGTTTCTGGATCGTATGACCATCAATGTGTCAGAATTCTTTCGCAACTACAAGCGTTGGGAAATACTGGAGACAAAGATCCTCCCGAGACTGTTAAGTGGGAATCCAGTACTGAAAGTATGGAGCGCAGCATGTTCAACCGGGGAAGAACCTTACACCCTTTCCATGATGCTGTCGAAGTATATGTCCCTCTCAAACGGATCCATCACAGCTACAGATATAGACAAAAATGCCCTTCAACGGGCCATGAACGGGGTCTATCCGGAAAGATCCCTAACCGAACTCCCGGAAGAAATGAAAAAAGTCCATTTCACCCAGGAAGGACCTTTATTTAAACTGAAGGACGAAGTAAAGCGAACGGTGAGCTTTAAGCAGCAAAACCTGCTTTCGGACCCATTCGAAGGGAAATATGATTTAATCGTGTGCAGAAATGTGATGATCTATTTCACCGAAGAAGCCAAAAACCTCCTTTACCATAAATTCAATCATTCACTAAAGCCAGGCGGCGTGCTCTTCGTAGGAAGCACAGAACAAATCTTCAACCCCTCACAATACGGCTTCGAAACAGAAGACACCTTCTTCTACAAAAAAATATAAACAACGGCGATGTCAATCCGCATATCCAAGAATCACTTTTTCATCCCTTAGGCTGATGAAGAAGTGCACTCTCAAAATATGATGGATTCACATCGTTTTATTTTTTTCAGGAAAATAGAATATTAGAAAAGTTTTTAAACGTAAGGACTAGGAAAGAATATAAATTCTATGTTATATTGGTACATAATTCTTTAACGAGTTGAAGGGGGAAAGTAAATGAGATACTTAACATCTGGAGAATCACATGGACCACAGTTAACGACCATCATTGAAGGGCTGCCGGCAGGAATGCCGCTTGAAGCTGAAGATATAAATGAAAACCTGGCAAGAAGGCAGAAAGGTTATGGGCGCGGACGAAGAATGCAGATAGAAAAGGACCGTGCTTCCATCGTCGGCGGGGTGAGGCATGGATATACCCTTGGTTCTCCTTTAGGATTGGTTGTGGAGAATAAAGACTGGACTCACTGGACGAAGGTGATGGGAATCGAGCCCCTTCTTGAGGGCGGAGAAGAAGAAGTGAAAAGAAAGATCTCGAGGCCGAGACCAGGTCACGCTGATCTCGTCGGCGGAATGAAATATGGACATAGAGATTTAAGGAATGTCCTGGAACGTTCGTCTGCCAGGGAGACGACTGTAAGGGTGGCAGCAGGAGCCGTTGCTAAGAAGCTGTTGAAGCTATTGGATATAGAAGTCGTCGGACATGTCCTTGAGATCGGAGGCATTAAAGCCGAAAAGCTTCATTATGATTCAATAAATGAACTGAGAGAGATCACGGAAGAATCTCCTGTCCGCTGCCTGGATGAAGAGGCTGCCGGGAAAATGATGAACCTGATAGATGAAGCGAAGCAGAATGGGGATTCCATAGGCGGGGTCGTGGAAGTCATTGTTGAGGGGATGCCTGCAGGAGTAGGTAGTTATGTTCATTATGACCGTAAGCTTGATGCGAAAATTGCCATGGCTGTCATGAGTATCAACGCATTTAAAGGGGTCGAATTCGGCTTGGGCTTTGAAATGGCAAGAAAGCCTGGAAGTGAAGTGCATGACGAAATTGCATGGAGCGAAGAGCTTGGGTACTACAGGAAAACGAATCGTTTAGGAGGATTTGAAGGAGGTATGACAACGGGCATGCCGATCCGTGTCAAAGGGGTCATGAAGCCGATCCCGACTCTCTACAAGCCTCTTCAGAGTGTAGACATCGAAACGAAGGAACCTTTTAAAGCAAGCATCGAGAGGTCGGATAGCTGTGCGGTTCCAGCTGCAAGCGTAGTAGCGGAAGCCGTAGTGGCATGGGAACTTGCTGCTGGCATCGTTGAACAATTCAATAGTGATCAATTTGAGAAACTTCGTCAGGATATCAACAGACAACGCCAGGAATCAAAGGAGTATTAATGAAATGAAACAGGTAACCATTCAAACTGCTTCCAAGACATATGACGTAACTATTGGAGTGGAGATGACGAATGAGATTGTTTCTTTTATTAAGAAGTCCTTCCCTGATGTATCAAAGCTATGGCTCATTGCCGATGAAGCCGTATATAAGCTCCATGGGCAAGCATTCTCGGATGATCTAGGTCAGTCCTTTGATGTAACCATTTATCAAGCTCCCAAAGGGGAAAAAGCGAAAAGCTTTGCCACGTATGAAGATGCGATAACACATGGGCTCAAGCATAGAGTAGATCGCAAATCCATCGTGATTGCTTTCGGTGGCGGTGCCATAGGTGATCTTGCGGGCTTTATCGCATCCACCTATATGAGGGGAATTCCTTTCATCGGCGTTCCGACCACGATCCTTGCACACGACAGTGCCGTGGGAGGGAAAGTCGCGATCAATCACCCCCTGGGGAAAAATATGGTCGGACAGTTTTATCAGCCGGAAGGCGTATTCTTTGACTTGAATTACTTTTCGAGCCTTCCTAAAACGGAAATACGATCGGGATTCGCTGAAGTAATCAAGCATGCCTTCTTGTCTGACCGTGAGTTCCTGCAGGATCTCATGCACTCTTTCCGATCGCCTGAAAACATAGATGAAAGCTTTTTAACAGATTGCCTGATCAGGGGAATACAGGTTAAGGGAGACATCGTATCAAAGGATGAACGGGAGTCAAATATCCGGGCTTTCTTAAACTTCGGGCACACATACGGGCATGCGGTTGAAAGTGCAAGCGGCTATGGAAATCGGACTCACGGGGAGTCGGTCATGATCGGGATGGTCTATGCTTTATATCTCAGTGAACGCTACTGCAACCTGTCATTTGACATGGATGGGTTCATAGGATGGATCAAAACTCTCGGGTACAATCTGAAGGTTCCTTCCAACATCGGTTTTGACACATTATACGAGGGGATGAAGCGTGATAAGAAGTCCCTGAACGGCAATCCGGTTTTTGTGTTGTTGAAGGAGCTCGGTGAACCCGTGATGGCGGGCGTTACGGAGGAAGATTTAAAACAGGCGGATGCATACATTCGACAGTTATAGATCCCGCCGCTGAACAGAGTACAGAATATCAAGAAAAAGGGAGAGTGGAAGAATGATCAGGGGAATTCGAGGTGCCACTACAGCAGATCGTGATAATGAAAAGGAAATTCTCCTTTCAACTGAAAGTCTCTTAAAGGAAATGATTTTACATAATAATATTACGGCAGAACATGTCGCATCCGTTTTTATTTCTGCAACAGATGACATTAAAAGCGTATTTCCAGCCAAAGCATTAAGGGGATTCGAAGAGTGGAAATATGTCCCGGTGATGTGCATGCAGGAATTGGACGTACCCCATGGACTGTCCCGCTGCATCAGGGTGATGATTCACTATAATACCTCAACACCTCAGAGTGACATCCAACATATTTATATGAAAAATGCAGTCAGCCTTCGTCCTGACTTGAAGAAGTAAGAAGCGGCCATTATGAATACGACTGAAAGGAAGTTTAAACATGAAGTGGAAATCCCAGATTCAAAATCTTAAAGCATACCAGCCTGGAAAAACGATGGATGATGTAAAAGAGTTATTCAATCTTGAGAAAGTAGTGAAGCTCGCATCGAATGAAAATCCCTTTGGATGCTCCAGAAACGTTGAAACCTATCTGAAAAACAATGCCCTTTCACATGCGCTCTATCCTGACGGTTATGCGAAGGAGTTACGTTTTAAGGTGGCAGAACATTTATCTGTGGAACCTGGACAGTTATTGTTTGGAAATGGCTCTGATGAAGTGATCGAGATCATCTCAAGGGCTTTATTGGATGGAGGGAAAAGCACGGTTATGGCAACCCCTACTTTCCCTCAATATAAGCATAATGCCATCGTTGAGGGAGCAGAGGTCCGTGAAGTTCCCCTGGATCCGGAAGGAAAGCATCAACTGGCCAAAATGCTGGAAGAAATTGATGACACCACTTCGGTCGTCTGGTTATGCTCGCCAAATAACCCAACAGGGGAGTATATCCGGAACGGGGAACTCATTTCCTTCCTGGATGCAGTACCTGCCCATGTCCTGGTCGTTTTGGATGAAGCGTATTATGAATATGTCGTGGCGGATGATTATTATGATTCTCTGGAATTGTTGAAGTCATATCCTCAATTATTGATTACACGCACCTTTTCAAAAGCATATGGCCTTGCAGGGTTCAGAGTGGGATTCGGAATCGGGAATAAGGACATAATCGGGAAATTGGAGCCGATCCGTGAACCTTTTAATAATAATACACTGGCTCAAGGAGCGGCTTCAGCAGCAATCGAAGACCAGGCCTTCATCGATGAATGCAGGAGAGAGAACCGAAAAGGACTGGTGCAGTATTACCGCTTCTGTGAGGAGAACGGACTCGCCTATGTCCCATCACAGGCGAACTTCATCTTGATCGACTTCGGCGTAAGTGGGGACGAGGTATTCCAATACTTGATGAGCAAGGGCTATATCGTCCGGTCCGGAGAAGCGCTCGGATACCCTCATTCAGTCAGGATAACAGTGGGATCCCATGATCAAAATGAAGAGGTCATCGAGAAAATGACGGAATTTCTGCTACTTCAGAAACAAGCATGATGAGCGGTCGGAGGGGCGTTGGTCCTTTCCGGCTTTTTTTAAATAGAAAGATGGAGGGGAAACGATGAATGGAACAGTGTTGATCATTGGGATGGGGCTGATCGGAGGGTCCCTTTCCCTCTGCATTAAAAAAGAGCATCCACATGCCAAGGTCATTGGTCATGATGTGAATCATAAAGAATTAAGGCTGGCGAAATCATTGGGAGTGATCGATGAGATGTCCCTTTCTTTACAGACAGCCGCCGAACAGGCGGATCTCATTATTATCTCTACACCTGTTTTTCAAACAGAAAAGATCATCGCACAATTTGAATCCCTTTCCTTGAAAGAAAGTGTTCTGATCACCGATACTGGAAGTACAAAGGAACAGATTATGAGGTCTTCGGAAGTGCTGACCAAAAACGGGATTCAATTTATCGGGGGACATCCGATGGCAGGCTCTCATAAGAGCGGCGTAGCAGCTGCGAAAGAGATCCTTTTTGAAAATGCCTTTTACATGCTTACGCCGGGATCCGGTGTGGCAGAAGAAAACGTCGGTAAGCTTCAAGACTGGCTGAGGGGAACGCACGCAAAATTTTTAATAGTAGAACCAAGGGAACATGATGAGTTAACGGGTATGATCAGCCACTTTCCCCATATAGTAGCGGCTTCACTCGTTCATCAAGCGAAGGGCTCTTCGACCGAACACCCTTATTTAAGAAGGCTCGCTGCAGGGGGCTTTCGTGATATCACCCGAATCGCTTCATCCAACCCGACCATGTGGAAAGACATCACCATCCAGAACAGGGGAGTCCTGCTTTCACTCTTAAAGGAGTGGAAAGTAGAGATGGATGAGGTCGTATCACTCATCGAAATGAATGATTCACAGAAAATATACGATTATTTTAACGATGCGAAAGAATTCAGGGATGATCTCCCCATCTTGGAAAAAGGGGCGATACCTTCATTCTATGATTTGTTTGTAGACGTACCGGATTATCCAGGTGTGATCTCGGAAGTGACAGGATATCTTGCACAGGAGAAGATCAGTTTGACGAATATCAGAATAATGGAAACGAGAGAAGATATATACGGAGTATTAGCAATCAGCTTTCAAACGCTGGAAGATAGGGAAAGAGCTTTGCACTGCTTAAGAGAACAAACAAATTATGAACTATTCTTAGGATAAAGGGTGATAAGGATGGAACCGAAGAAAAGACTGTCAAATCCAAACATTGGTTTGAATGGAGAGCTTCACGTACCAGGAGACAAATCGATCTCCCACCGCTCCATTATGTTTGGATCGGTAGCTGAAGGGAAAACGGTTATACATAATTTTCTTATGGGGGAGGATTGTTTAAGCACGATATCCTGCTTCCGTAAATTAGGAGTTGAGATTGAGGTTTCTAAAGACGCAGTGACCGTGTACGGTAAAGGGTGGGACCACTTGAAAGAACCCTCTGACATTCTTGATGTGGGAAATTCAGGGACCACGACCCGTCTCATTATGGGAATTCTTTCAGGAAGACCTTTTCATTCAGTCCTGATAGGTGATCCCTCGATTGCGAGAAGGCCCATGAAGAGGGTGACAGAGCCTTTAAAGCAATTCGGGACCGTGATTGATGGCCGTTCAGGAGGCAACTTCACGCCTATATCCATCAGGGGTGGAAACCTGAAAGGGATCCATTATTCTTTACCTGTGGCGAGTGCCCAGGTGAAATCCGCCCTCATACTGGCCGGGCTTCAGGCTGAAGGAATGACTGAAATAGTCGAAAGAGAGCAGACGAGGAACCATACAGAAAAAATGATCGTTGAGTTTGGGGGAACGATTGAGAAGCACGGAGACACCATTAAAGTAAAGGGAGGACAGGTATTGAAAGGAACGGAAATCTATGTACCTGGAGATATATCCTCAGCAGCCTTTTTCATGGTGGCTGCAGCCATCGTTCCAGATAGCAGAGTACTGTTGAAGAATGTCGGGCTGAATGAAACGCGAACCGGCATTGTAGAAGTGATGAAGAAAATGGGTGCGTCCATTGAGGTCATGGAGCAATCAAACGAAGGTGAACCTATCGGTGATATTCTCGTGCAAACCTCCAACCTTACCGGCATTGAAATCGGAGGGGACCTGATTCCTTCTTTGATCGACGAAATTCCCATCATTGCTCTTTTAGCTTCACAGGCAGAGGGGAAGACCGTCATCAAAGATGCCGAGGAATTGAAAGTCAAGGAAACCAATCGAATCGATGCCGTTGTGAAGGAGCTTGGAAAGCTTGGTGCAAACATACAGGGTACGGATGATGGGATGATCATCGAGGGGAAAACCCCTTTACACGGTGGAGAAGTCCATTCCTGGGGCGATCACCGGATCGGCATGACACTGGCTGTCGCTTCCCTGTTGACCGACTCTGATGTATATTTAGAAGATGCAGAGGCCGTGAAGATCTCGTATCCGACTTTCTTTGAACATATCAACCAACTGTTGATAAATTAAAACTGAATCGATTAAGTGAGAGGTGGTTGGTCTTTGGGCTGAAATCCGCCTCTCTTTTTAATGAGTGGGTGGCATGAATTCATCCTTACCTTCATAGCTTGTCTATAAAGGAAGGTGATGATGGGGTGAGCACCTATATTATTGAAAATGCCCATTGGGTAAAGGACACCAAGCTAACTCACACTTCACTATTGGTGAAAGATGGAAGGATTTCAGCCATCAGGAACAGCTTTCAGTACTACAAGTACATGAAAATGGATGTGTCACATTTTTTGATGACTCCCGGACATGTCATGTGTGACATAATGGTACCCCAAGGGAACGACTTCATCTCCGTAAAGAATTATTACCTTGACGAATTCATAAAAAGAGGGTGCACCACCATTTTAACGGCTTTTTCAATACAGTATGAGTATGAATTCCTTACACAATTGAATGAACGGAAAACCTCCCTTCTCAACAGTCCCCTTGATTATACGATAGGGTTGAAAACATCTGCGAATCTGATTACCCCGAACATCATACGTGCATGTAAGCGGCATAAAGTGCCCCTCATCTGGATCGAACTGGATGAAGCAAGTGGATTCAGAGACATTCCATGGGGATGGATCAAAGGATTATTGTATGATTACCCTATTACTTTTGTCCCTTTTTTTACGACAAACATAGACAATAAAACCAAAATGAAGCATCTTAAAATATGGCAGAATTCGATGAAAAACGAGGGTATTCCCCATATTCCTGTTGAAATCCCTGAAAAAGAGCCACTGAACGTAAGCATATTGAAGAAAATTGGAATATATCCCCTTAGAGGAAATTTTTTGGTGGGTGGAGAAATATGTTATAACCTCTATATGAAGCCTGAAGGTGAGTCAAGTACTGAGCCATTATCATTTCAATATGATCATCATGTGCTAAAATGTACTATGAACAAAGGGAAATATCATTATGTAAATAATAGAGGTCATTTTTATCCTGGAGCTGGTGAAGAACTGATCATACAAACCCCGGGATATTTTACTTAATTGAATACAAGCTTTTTTATAGAAAGGGATTGACCATGTCATACAAAGAACAAATGTTATCTTCCTTGGAAGAAGGGAATTTAGAAGAAGCAAAGAAACAGTATAATCAAGTGCTGAAATTTGGAAGCCATGAAGAAAAATTCAGTCTTGCCGAAGAATTACATCAATTGGGGTTTCTGGAGGAAGCAAAAGAGCTTTATGGGAATCTCCTTCAATATTATCCGGGTGAGGGTGAACTTCTCATTGAACTGGCTGAAGTGCTGGTGGAGATGGATAATGAAGAGGGAGCCATCGAAACGCTTGCTGAACTGGATGAGAAAGACCCCACCTATCCAAGATCACTTCTTCTTTTAGCGGATCTTTATCAAATGCAGGGTTTGTTTGAAGTAAGCGAACAGAAGCTTCTTCAAGCCAAGAAGTTATTACCTGATGAACCCGTCATCGATTTCGGACTTGGGGAATTGTACTCCGAAACGGGCAGATTCCTGGAAGCGATCAGGCATTATCAGATCCTCATAGAAAAGGGGACGACGGAGCTTGGCGGAACGAATGTCCACCAGAGATTGGCAGAGGCCTATAGTGTAGGAGGAGCATTCGAAGAAGCTTTGACCCATTATGAAAAAGCCCTTCAAGAACATTTGGAAATCAATACACTGTTTGGCTATGCCTTTACCGCCTATCAGGCTGGTTATTACGAAAAGGCGATTGAAAAATTCGTTTCCGTCAAGGAACTGGATCCTGAATATCATTCAGTCTATTTACTACTGGCGAAGTCGTATGAGCGTGAAGAAAAGCTTCAAGAGAGCCTGGAGGCTGTTCAGGCGGGAGTCAAACAGGATGAATACAATAAAGAAATGAATGTATTCGGAGGCAAAATTTCATTGAAGATGGGACTTGAAGAAGAAGCAGAAGCGTTTCTTCGGGAAGCCCTTGCCCTTGATCCTGGATATGTGGAAGCTGCCCTTATCATCAATAAATTGTTCTTTACACAGGACCGGTATGAAGATGTTCTGGAAATCGCCCAGATGCTGACAGTTGAAGGAGAAGAAGAGCCTCAGATCAACTGGGATCTGGCAAAGGCTTATGAAGGGCTTGAACAATATAATCATGCATTAAAACAATACCGTATTGCATATACTTACTTTAAGAATCATCAAGAGTTTTTACTAGAGTTCGGACAATTTCTAGTAGAAGAAGGACTCAGGGGTGAAGCAGTAGAAGTATATAAACACCTGATTGAAATGGATCCTTCAAATGACGAATGGCAGGACCTGATTGAAAGATTACAAGACTGATCTGTGACGGTGGGTTAAAGGGACTAGGGTGTCTTGAGATGAAATTGGCAAAGAGCTTATGAATGTGACTTGCACTTTATGATGAAAGAAAAACGGACCTTTTAAAAAGGATTCTGCAGAGGAGGGAAAACCATGACCACCCCTGTTTCTGTCAACGAGAAGAAAGAATTTATCCGCTGGTTTTTGAACCGATATCAATTAAAACGAAGAGAATGTGTGTGGATCTTAAATTATTTGATGAGTCATGACCAATTAATGAAAAAGGTTCACTTTGTCGAAGAATCCCAGTATTGTCCGAGAGGCTTGGTGATGTCCACTCATTGTGTCGAAGATGTTCCATTCCGGTTCTACAAGGAAAATATCATGACAACGGACGCAGAAAAGTCATTTCATGATATCCGCTTGAACAAAGATGAGGACATTTATATTCAGCTGAACTTCAGTAAGGCAAATTCGAGTTATCAATTTGCAGCCGTACTGGAAGAAAATCCGTTTATGCCGAAGTACTTACTCATCAATGAAAAAGACAGAATGGTAGCTGAACAGTTTTTAGAGGACAGCCTGCAGACTTTCAGGAAGGACCGCTTGTTAAAGGCCATCGATCAAGCATTGGATACCGGTGACAAAAAGGCTTTCAGTAAATTGACCAGAGAATTGAATAGCCTGACCTGATAAGTCGGATGAAGAGAAACACCATCTCTTCATTCGATTTTTTTATTGTCTTTTTAGATAGGAAGATTAAGAATGGTACATACTATGAACGAGGCTCTTTTCGTGCCCTTTTAGTGGAGTATCTCCCAGAAGTATTTCTATCCAGGGGAGTATTTCACCGGGAAGCACGTTTTGTATGTAAGGCACTAGTATAAAAAAAGTGAAATCGCTTTATATGAGATGAGATAAAGTGATAAGATGGGAAGTGGAAAATGAAAGAAAAAAGTGAGGGTTATATATGAATTGGAACGTAAAAGATATTGAAGTGTTTGAAGCGGAAAAAGCATATGTAGATACGGCGGTCATTCCCGTTGTCCCTGTTGATTTTGGGAAGGATATAAGAGTCTCGGCAGCACAATCAGAGTTTATCAATCTACTCGCTCTACACCTGGAAAGGCAGTTCAAAGGAAGAATGATGATGACCCCTTCATTTACGTATAGAATGACATCATCGGAAGAGCAAGAGGCATCCGAATTATCCCAATGGGCAGGAGAATTAACCGGGAGTGGTGTGAAGCACGTTTTCTTCCTGACTTCAGACAGCCGGTGGAAGAAGGTCGAGGATAAACTTGGAGAAGGCTTGATCTGGGTCCCGTCCATCCCGCTTGAAAACCTGGACGACCAATATAAACATTCGATCATGGAAGATCAGGTCAAGCAGCTGTTAAATGTGATTGTACAAAAATGGCAAAAAAATTCATAAAAACTTCACATTGTTTCCATCTTTTAGATACGAGAGTTATTGACCTTGTATAGAGTTTAATATATCATAGTTATGTCCTAGTTTTATATTTGTGCGAAATATGTCCGACGGACTTACCTTACGATAGAGGGGGGAAAAGGATGAGCAAACATCGTGTATCTAGACGTCAATTCCTTAACTATACACTTACGGGTGTAGGCGGTTTCATGGCGGCGGGAATGTTAATGCCGATGGTTCGCTTTGCAGTGGATCCAGTGTTGAAAACGGAAGCTGCGGGAGATTTTAGAGCGACTAAGCAAAAGGTTTCAGAATTATCGAATGAACCAGTACGTGTCGATTTCTCATATGAGCAAAAAGATGCGTGGTACACATCAGAAGTTACACAAACCGCTTGGGTATATAAGAACAAAGAAGACAAAATCATTGCTCTTTCACCGGTTTGTAAGCACCTCGGTTGTACAGTTAACTGGAATGGGAATCCGGATCATAAAGAAATGTTCTATTGCCCATGTCATGGTGGAATGTATCACAAGAACGGTGAGAATGTACCAGGTACACCACCGACAGCACCGTTGGATTCATATCCGACAAAAGTAAAAGATGGAATTCTTTATCTTGGACAACCAGAACCAAATAAATTTGTTAAGTAAGGGGGCGTAATCTGTGCTGAACAAGATCTATGATTGGGTTGACGAGCGTTTAGACATTACGCCTTTGTGGCGCGATATCGCGGATCACGAAGTTCCTGAACATGTAAACCCGGCGCATCACTTTTCTGCGTTCGTTTACTGCTTCGGAGGATTGACATTCTTCGTAACCGTCATCCAGATTTTATCCGGAATGTTCTTAACGATGTACTATGTTCCAGATATTAAAAACGCTTGGGAATCTGTGTATTATCTTCAAAATGAAGTTGCATTTGGACAAATTGTCCGCGGAATGCATCACTGGGGAGCCAGTTTGGTTATCGTAATGATGTTCTTACATACACTACGCGTCTTCTTCCAAGGTGCATACAAAAAACCTCGTGAATTAAACTGGGTTGTTGGGGTTCTTATTTTCTTCGTTATGCTGGGGCTTGGTTTCACAGGCTATTTACTGCCGTGGGATATGAAAGCGCTATTCGCGACGAAAGTAGGTCTTGAAATCGCAGGGGCCACTCCATTTATCGGAGACCAGGTAAAAATGTTATTAGCGGGAGATGCTCATATCGTCGGGGCACAGACTCTGACTCGATTCTTCGCTATTCACGTATTCTTCCTGCCTGCTGCTCTACTTGGTTTGATGGGAGCTCACTTCCTGATGATCCGTAAGCAAGGTATTTCCGGACCACTATAAGAAACAATTGTAAATGATTAACCTAATAAAAGGAGGGGGACACTATGCATCGAGGAAAAGGGATGAAGTTTGTAGGGGACTCCCGGGTTCCTGCAGACAGAAAGCCGAATATACCGAAAGACTATTCGGAGTTCCCTGGTAAAACAGAAGCTTTCTGGCCGAACTTCTTATTAAAGGAGTGGCTGGTAGGAGCTGTTTTCCTTATCGGTTATCTTTGTTTAACGGTTGCTCATCCATCACCGTTAGAACGTATAGCCGATCCGACAGATACTGGATACATTCCATTACCTGACTGGTATTTCTTATTCTTATACCAATTACTTAAGTACACATATGCATCAGGACCTTATAATGTTATCGGAGCGTTCGTCATTCCTGGAATCGCGTTTGGGGCACTTTTACTTGCACCATTCATTGATAAAGGACCTGAACGCCGTCCGACAAAACGTCCTTTTGCAGTAGGATTCATGTTATTGGCACTCGCAGCTACGTACTTCCTGACTTGGGAATCCGTTGCGACCCATGACTGGGAAGCGGCTAAGGAACAAGGGAAGATCCGTGCCGAAGTGGATATCGATAAAGAATCTGAAGGATATAAGATTTTTTCTGATCAGAAGAATGGATGTATCAACTGTCATGGTGAGAATTTGCAAGGTGGGGCTGGTCCTTCCCTAATCGGAACGGGTCTTGCACCTGAAGAAATTGCGAAAATTGCTAAAAACGGTAAACCGCCGGGCATGCCTGCAGGTTTATTTAAAGGGACAGATGAAGAGCTGAAGAAGCTGTCCGAGTTCATTGCTGGTTTAGAAGAATAGTTTTAATAAAAAAGGCCGGCTTATGTCGGCCTTTTTTCTACTTGAAAGTGAGGTGCGAACATGCTTTGGCTCATGACGATCTTAAGAAATAAACTGTTTTTATGGTTGCTGCTTATAGTGAATGTTTTCGGTACCGTCTACGGATACATATGGTATACTCCACAACTCCAAAATACTCCTCCACAGTTTTTACTGTTTGTCCCGGATAGTCCGACAGCCAGTCTGTTTTTTTGCTTCGTATTGATCGCATTTATACTGAAGCGGAATTGGCCGATTTTCGAAGTGCTTGCCATCATCACCCTGTTTAAATACGGTGTTTGGGCAGTGATCATGAATCTGTTGACCCTCATGGTATCAGGTGACTTGCCTTGGGAAGGATATATGCTGATGGCTTCACACGGCGCAATGGCCGTGCAAGGGATCCTATATTCATCGTTTTATCGGGTGAAGTTGTGGCATATTGTCGCAGGGGCCGTCTGGACCGTCCATAATGATATCATCGATTATGTTTTCATGCAGTTTCCGGTATACTCAAAACTCTATATGTATATTCAGGATATAGGGTATTTCACTTTCTGGCTAAGCATCATCTCCATTGCCATTGCGTATTATTTCACTCAGAAAACAAATCGTCTCACCCTCGACTATTAGTTTGACTGATTTATGGTCTACTCTTGTCCACCCCTTCATACACTTTATTAGTAGTTTTAGGGGGGACAAGTATGAAATTAATCCAATTTTTTATCACGCTTTTCTTATTTCTCATTTTAGTACCTCACCCATTAATCGCTGTAGAATCTCCGTCTCCAATCAACGAGCTTGATGATCTATCGGATCAGGCTTTACAGATGACAAAGGCCGGCCGATATGAAGAAGCCAAGCACCTATTGGTTTATTTCTCCGAAGAATTTGCCTCTTTGAGTGCCCAGCAGTCCTTTTCGATGGATGAGCTTAGAATCCTTACCATTTCACATAATCTTGCATTGGAAAGTATCAACCAATCCTCCCTTGCCCTTGAGCAAAAGGTGAATGCCGTTACGAAGTTCCGCCTGGTGATGGATGCATTAAACAGTCAGCATCAGCCTTTATGGGTTGAAATGGAGGACCCGATCATGGAAGCCTTTAATGGTGTCAAAGTGGCGGCGGAAAATGGAAACGTGTATGAATACCAAACGACATTGAATGTCTTTTTATCAAAATATAATATCATTCAACCGAGTATTAAGTTGGATATTCCAGTTGAGCGGGCTCAATCCCTTGATGCGAGGATCACTTACTTGGATCATTATCGACAGGACGTGCTGGAAGGGGAGCAAACGATGAGCGAGCTTACTGCTTTGGAAACGGATCTCCAGAAATTATTCGAGAACATGACAGAGGATGAGGCAGATCCTTCTCTTTGGTGGGTCATCATATCGACGGGCAGTATCATTGTTTCTACATTATCTTATGTAGGTTGGAGAAAATATAAGGGACAGGGTGAAATGAAAAAGTCCGAACGTCAAAAAAATTGACAGTGCGAGGATGGCGCTATAAAATTTAGGTAATCTATACATCTGGAGGTTTTTGCGATAATGGCAGGATTTTTGATTTACTTTTTACTGATTGCTCTTATTCCAATAGGGGCACAGATGCGTGTAAAGAGTACGTTTAAGAAATATTCAAGAGTGGCCACCACTTCTGGTATGACCGGAAGGGAAATGGCAAGAAGGATTCTGGACGAAAACGGTTTGCACAATGTGAAGGTAGTGGAAGGCCGGGGATTTCTGAGTGATCACTACAACCCTATGACCAAAACGGTCGCCTTATCACCTGATAACTACCACGGGCACTCCGTAGCCGGGGCCGCAGTGGCTGCCCATGAAGTTGGCCACGCCATACAGGACGCTGAAAGCTATGCATTTCTCCGTTTCCGACATGCTCTCGTACCGGTAGCGAACATCGGTTCCAATATGTCCTGGATTTTCTTGATGATCGGTATTTTCACGCAATTATCCGGTATGTTCCTGCTCGGGATCATTTTGATGGCGGCAGGGGTTGTGTTCCAATTGATCACGCTTCCTGTTGAATTCAATGCTTCCTCAAGGGCGATGAATCAAATCGTTTCCCTTGGACTGATCCGCAACGAAGAAGAGCGTCATGCCAGAAAAGTGCTGAACGCAGCAGCAATGACGTATGTAGCAGCTGCAGCTGTCGCAATCATTGAATTGTTAAGACTGGTACTTATTTTCACCGGGATGAATGGTGACGATTAAGAATAGAATAAAAGCAGCCGGACCCTTGATCATGGGTCCGGCTGCTTTTTGTTTACCTCTAGTCCAGTATAGGGTTTTTATCTGCATCAAGTGTAAATCCTTCGCCGAGAACGTCATGGACCACAGTGACGGATACAAAGGCGTGGGGATCAACGCTTGTGATGATGTTTTTCAGTCTTACGATTTCATTTTTCCCTACCACACAGTAAAGAACTTCCCGCTCTTGTTTCGTAAATGAGCCGTGGCCGCGTAAGACGGTCACTCCCCGGTCCATTTTCTCATTGATGACATTGGCGATTTCTTCATGGCTTTCTGAAATGATCATGGCGCCCCTGGCAGAATAAGCCCCTTCCTGCATAAAATCGATGACCCTTGCAGCAACAAATACAGCGACCAGGGTGTACATCGCTTCCCGATATTCCAAATACGTAATGAGAGAGATGCCGATGACGACGGCATCAAACATGAACATCGTCTTTCCCATGCTCCAGCCTATGTACTTATGGGCAAGCCGGGCGATGATATCCACCCCGCCTGTCGTACCTCCGTATCTGAAAATGATCCCCAGTCCGATTCCAATGAAAACACCTGCAAATAAGGCCGCGAGAAAAAGATCCCCTTCAAGGTTGATGGTCATTTGATACCGTTGGAAAATCCATAGGAATACGGATAGAGCTACAGTCCCTATCACAGTATAATAGAAAGCTTTCTTCCCTAGGAGCTTCCATCCCAGAAAGAATAGGGGTATATTTAAGGCTAGGTTGGAGTACGATGGATCAATATCAAATAAGAAGTAAAGGATGAGTGTTATTCCCGTGAATCCACCTTCAGCCAGTTTATTTTGGATATTAAAATGTACAAGTCCAAATGCAAATATAGCCGATCCTAATAAGATGAACAAAATATTCTTAATACGTAATCCCAACATCTGTGTTTCCCTCCTTTTATAGTATTATCCCGTTGACAGAGACATTATATAAGAAGAAAAACAAACTGGCAACGAAGACTTGCGAAATCAAACGTAATATTTGTCAAACGGGGAGGATTTAGCTAACATGATAGGAGATAATGAAGGAGTGAGGCTTCTCATGGATAATAATAAAACGATGAATCAATTGCAAAAAGAAGTGGACCAATACATAAGTCAATTCAAAGAGGGTTATTTCAGTCCATTGGCGATGGTAGCGCGTCTGACCGAGGAACTTGGTGAGTTAGCGAGAGAAGTGAATCATTACCATGGCGAAAAACCAAAGAAACATACAGAAGAAGAAAACACGATTGAGGAAGAGCTGGGGGATTTATTGTTTGTCGTCATCTGTTTGGCCAACTCCCTGGATATAAGCCTTGAAGAAGCCCATAATAGAGTGATGCATAAGTTTAATACAAGAGATAAAGATCGTTGGACCAGAATCGAAAGTGGGGATGAAGATGGAGCAAATTAACATCACGATTGCAGGACCAAGAGGAAGAATGGGTAAGGAAGCGGTTCAATTGGTGAAGGACACCGAGCATTTTACTCTTATTAGCGTAATCGATCATAAAAAGGAAACGAATCTGGATGTACCGGTGTATACAGATATAGAGGCATGCTTTCAAGTGGAAGCGCCACATGTGTTAATTGACTTGACGACGCCTGAAGTCGGGTATCATCATACGAAAACGGCCCTGGAATATGGAGTCAGACCGGTTGTCGGGACAACGGGTTTTTCTCCGGATGAACTGGAAGAATTGAGGGGATTGGCAGAGTCCAAGTCACTTGGATGTATCATTGCTCCCAATTTCGCGATCGGAGCCGTACTTATGATGAAGTTCTCTCAAATGGCTGCAAAATATTTCGATGATGTTGAAATCATTGAATTGCATCATGATCGAAAATTGGATGCACCATCGGGTACGGCCGTGAAAACAGCGGAAATGATAAGGGAAGTAAGGCAATCGAAGGAGCAGGGGCACCCTGATGAAAAGGAAACACATAGTGGTGCCAGGGGAGCGAATGTAGATGGGATGCATATTCACAGTGTCCGTCTTCCGGGTCTCATCGCACATCAGCAGGTGATGTTGGGAGCAGAGGGACAAACATTGACGATACGCCATGATTCTTTTAACAGAGGAAGTTTCATGTCTGGCGTGAAGGTTTCTGTGGACACGGTCATGAAACTGGACACATTAGTGTATGGACTTGAAAATATTTTAGACTAAAGGGTGAGTGTTATGAATATTGCGCTGATTGCTCATGATAAGAAAAAAGACGATCTTATTCGTTTTGTGCTCGCATACAAGACAATCATAGAGAAACACACTCTCTTTGCCACTGGGACAACGGGAAAAAGAATCGGGGAAGAAACGGGTTTATCCGTCCATCGATTCCGTTCAGGCCCATTGGGGGGAGACCAGGAAATAGGATCATACATTGCCAATAATAAAATGGACCTTATCCTCTTCTTCCGGGATCCCTTAACGGCACAGCCCCATGAACCTGATGTATCGGCTCTGATCAGGCTCTGTGACGTGTACTCAGTACCCCTTGCGACCAATATGGGGACCGCTGAAGTGCTGGTAAGGGGTCTTGACAGAGGGGATATTGCGTGGCGAAGTATAGTGAAGGAAAAGGAGGAGTAAAGTGGACCGACAAATAGACATCCTTGCGTTCGGAGCACATGCCGACGATGTGGAGATCGGTATGGGGGGAACATTGGCGAAATATGCAGCTGAGGGTAAGAAGATTGTCATCTGCGATATAACAGAGGCAGAGCTGTCCTCGAATGGGACGGTTTCTTTGCGAAAAGAGGAAGCGCTGCGGGCAGCGGACATATTAGGTGCATATAAGAGAGTGACCCTCGATATACCCGATCGGGGAATATACATAACGGACGAAAACATCGGGAAAGTCGTCAACTTGATTAGAACATATAAACCGAAAGCGATATTTGCTCCCTTTGACCAAGATCGCCACCCAGATCATGGAAATGCTTCCCGACTGGTGAAAGAGGCTTTTTTTTCTGCTGGAATCCGGAAATATCATCCCGAAACCCCGGCGCATAAAACCGCTCATCTCTATTTCTATATGATCAACGGGTTTCATAAGCCTCAATTTGTAGTGGATATCGAGCCGTATATGAAAGCGAAGATTGCGAGCCTTCAAGCATATGGAAGCCAATTCTCCAAAGGGTCCGACGGGGTCTCGACTCCTTTGACAGATGGTTACATCGAAGCGGTAGAAGCAAGGGAGAGAATGATGGGGAAGGATGCCGGACTCCTTTATGCAGAAGGATTCTTTTCCTATCACACCCTTATCTTGCATCATGATTTGTTAGGAGATTAATTGTATGAAGAAGTTGAAGATAGGAATCACCTGCTATCCGACGGTCGGAGGATCAGGGGTAGTGGCAACGGAGCTCGGTAAGTTACTGGCTGAGAAAGGCCATGAAATCCATTTTATTACCTCTAGCATCCCGTTCAGGTTGAACAAAATGTATCACAATATTTATTTTCATCAAGTGGAAGTGAGTCAATATTCAGTGTTTCAATATCCTCCTTATGATATTGCGCTGGCAAATAAGATGGCGGAGATCACGGAACGGGAAAACCTGGATATCCTGCATGTTCATTATGCCATCCCCCACGCTGTCTGTGCTATCTTGGGGAAACAAATGTCCGGGAAGGACGTGAAGATCGTCACCACATTACACGGAACGGATATTACGGTTCTTGGGTACGATCCATCTCTGACAGGGGCCATTCGTTTTGGCATTGAAAAGTCGGATGTCGTGACGGCGGTGTCTACCGCTCTAGTCAAACAGACCCATGATTTAATCCAGCCTGATAAAGAGATCAAGACGGTTTATAACTTCATTGATGAGAGGGTTTACAGGAAAGTGGATTCCCGTCATCTGAGAAGCGAATATGGAATCAAGGAGGATGAAAAGGTCATCATCCACGTATCAAACTTCCGTGGTGTGAAAAGGGTGAACGATGTAGTCGATTCCTTCAACCTCATCCAGAAGGAGATCCCATCCAAGCTCCTCCTTGTAGGGGACGGACCTGAAATGACCCTCATATGCAAGCAGGTAACGGAGCTTGGATTAGAGGATAGGGTCTTATTCCTTGGAAAACAGGATAATCTGGAAGAACTTTATTCGATCAGTGATATCAAACTATTACTTTCAGAAAAAGAGAGCTTCGGCTTAGTCGCACTCGAGGCGATGGCTTGTGGCGTTCCGAGCATCGGTACGAATGTAGGGGGCATCCCTGAAGTGATCGAGGATGGATACAACGGTTTTATTTGTGAAATCGGAAACGTCAGGCAAATTGCCGGCAGGGCGCTGCAATTACTGAAGGACGATGGGCTCCACGGTGAATTATCGAAGAATGCCCTTCATACGGCACGGTCGACCTTTCACTCGAGCAAAATAGTCGAACAGTATGAACAAATCTATAAGAATCTTTTGTGAACAGTCAGGGATACGTGAAGACGATTCAAGTAAAGCAGGTGTTAAGAATGTTACCAACCATATTCCAACAGGCTGTTCCCGTGTTGAAAAGGCTTGAGAAGGCAGGGTTCGAAGCCTATTTCGTTGGAGGATCTGTCCGGGATTACCTTCTTGGCAGGACGATCAATGACGTAGACATCGCCACTTCTGCCTATCCGGAAGAGGTTAAAATGGTTTTCCGTAAAACGATTGATATCGGTATTGAGCATGGAACGGTCCTCGTATTGGAAGAGGGCAGGGAATATGAAATCACCACGTTCAGGACCGAGTCTTCCTATACGGATTATAGAAGGCCCGATAAGGTAGAATTCATCCGTTCACTCGACGGGGACCTGAAACGCCGGGATTTCACCATGAACAGCATGGCCATGGACGGGGATGGCACGATCATCGACCCTTATCATGGCAGAGAAGATATACAGAATAGGTTGATACGGACCGTGGGCTCACCGGAGAAGAGGTTTACAGAGGATGCCTTGCGGATGGTGAGGGCAGTCCGGTTTGTCAGTCAGCTCGGCTTCAATCTCGAATCATCCACTTTAACCAGCTTAAGGGAGCACTCGAAACTGCTCGAGCATATAGCAGTTGAACGAAAAACGATGGAATTCGAGAAAATTCTGGCTGGCCGATGGAAGCAAGAAGGGCTGAATCTCCTTGTGGATTCCGATTTGTATAAGGAGCTTCCCTTTCTAAGTGGATATGGCACACAGCTCAAAGCGTTCGCAGACCTCCCCGATTTGGATTCATTAAATAAAGATCAAGCATGGCTGGTCTTATTGACTTATATAGAAGAGGAAGATGTGCAGACCTTTCTGAAAGGGTGGAGACTTCCTACCAAAATGATCAGGCTCCGTTCCAAAGAGCTAGATATTCTAAAGGAACGTCAATCCGGATGGACAAAGACATTATTATATCGTGCCGGGCTCGGTGCAGCCCTCAATGTTGAAAAGGTATACGGATGCCTGGAACCGTCATCAGACTTTTCGGTGGAGAGAGTGATGGAGCAATATCACAAGCTCGCAATCTCGTCCAGGCAAGAACTCGATGTAACAGGTACAGACTTAATGGCTTGGGCCGATCAAAAGGGTGGTCCGTGGGTGAAAGAACGATTATTGGAAATTGAATCAGCTATCATCAATGAGACGATACAAAATGACAAAGAAGAGATAAGGAGGTGGCTGGAATCATGCAATCGACTATAAGAAAAAAAGTCCTTCAGGCATTATTCGAATCGGACCGGGAATTTTTATCGGGACAAGCACTTGCTGATATTGTGGGTTGTTCACGGACTGCGATCTGGAAGCATATCGAAGAGCTTCGTAAAGAAGGGTTTGTATTAGAAGCTGTGAGGAAAAAGGGATACCGGATCATCGAGACGCCTGATAGTGTCACAGAAAGTAAAATACGTTTAGGCTTACAAACCCGGACGTTAGGAACCGTGATCCATTATGAAGAGTCTGTTCAGAGCACCCAGCGGATCGCTCACACCCTTGCAAGTGATGGAGCGGAAGAAGGGACATTGGTCATCGCAGACGAACAGACCGCCGGACGGGGCAGATTGATGAGGGAATGGCACTCCTCGAAAGGTACTGGGATTTGGATGAGCTTAATCTTAAAGCCGCACCTTCCGCCTCAAAAGGCCCCCCAATTCACACTCATTGCTGCCGTGGCCGTGGTCCAGGCAATCGAGGAAGTTACCGGTCTCCATCCCCAGATCAAATGGCCAAACGACATACTCATCGATGGGAAAAAGGTGACGGGCATCCTGACGGAACTTCAGGCTGAATCGGATAAAATCAATTCCATCATTATAGGGATCGGGATGAATGTCAACCAGACGAAAGACCATTTCCCCGATGAGATTCAAAAAATTGCAACCTCGCTTTCCATTGAGGAAGGACGTACTTTATCAAGGTCTGTCATTGTTCAGAGGTTGCTGGAACGGATAGAGGCGTTGTATTCCCTTTATATGAAAGAAGGATTCACACCAATCAAGCTTTTATGGGAAAGCTATGCCATCAGTATCGGGAAGAAGATCCGGGCAAGAACCATTAATGGTACCATTGAAGGAAGAGCACTCGGGATCACGGACGAAGGTGTGCTGAAAATCGAAGACTCAAGTGGGACGATCCACCAGATCTACTCCGCCGATATTGAAGTGAATGTTTGAACTTGCAGCGGGATGGAAATCTGTGTAGCCATCCCGTTTTTTTATGGTATAATCCTATTGGGCAGTATCCTCGGAACTGCACCTTTAATGAACGTACATTTACTATTCAATACTATTTCTGCCTTGATCCATTGTGGACTGGGACAGAGGGTCGAAACAATGATATCAACCACTTATGATCCTTCTGTCATTTTTTACAGGAGGTTTTTTTATATTCATCATGAAAGTGCTTTCATTTCGTTTCGTCACCTCTGACTGAAAAGAAGGAGGATCACATGAAACAAACAACCGATTTTCTTAAGATGAAGAATGAAAAAGAAAAGATTGCCATGGTTACAGCGTATGATTATCCAAGTGCGAAAGTAGCCGAGGAAGCGGGAATCGATGTCATTCTGGTGGGAGACAGCCTTGGGATGGTCGTTTTAGGATATGACTCTACGGTACCTGTAACGGTATTCGATATGATTCATCATACGAAAGCCGTAAAAAGAGGGGCATCGAATACGTTTATCGTGACGGATATGCCTTTTATGTCATACCACCTATCGAGGGAAGAAACCCTTAAAACAGCTGCGGACATCCTTCAACAGGGAGGAGCCCATGCCGTCAAGGTCGAAGGAGGCGCTCACGTCATCGATCGAATAAGGGACCTTACCAGTGCGGGAATTCCCGTGGTGGCCCATTTAGGGTTGACTCCTCAATCTGTTGGGGTCCTTGGAGGTTATAAAGTTCAGGGGAAGACGGCAGACACAGCGAAGAAGTTGATCGAAGATAGTATGAAATGTGAAGAAGCCGGTGCCTTTGCACTGGTCCTGGAATGCGTACCGAAACAAATCGCAAGGGAGATATCAGAAGCCTTGACGATCCCGACGATCGGCATCGGGGCCGGGGTTGATACTGACGGTCAGGTATTGGTATTCCATGACCTTGTGACGTATGGTGTGAACCGCGTCCCTAAGTTTGTCAAGCAATTCGGGAATGCATCTGACGTCATGCATGACAGCCTTGAGAGCTATATTCATGAAGTAAAGGACAGTAGCTTTCCGACAGGTGAGCATTCCTTCACTATGCGGGATGAAGAACTTCATTCTCTCTATGGCGGGTTGAAAAAATGAAGGTCATAACCAAAATAAACGACTTGAGAGTAACGATAGATCATATGAAAAATACGGGGGAAACGATAGGGTTTGTCCCTACAATGGGATTCCTTCATGAGGGGCATCTGACCTTGGCGAAGGAAGCAAGGGCTAACAATGAAGTCGTTGTGATGAGTATTTTTGTGAACCCCCTGCAATTCGGGCCGAATGAAGATTTTGACCGCTATCCCCGGGATGTGGAGAGGGATACGGAGTTAGCAAGGATGTCAGGGGTGGATATTCTTTTCATTCCTGATGTGGCTGACATGTACCGGGGGAAGCAGTCAATCACGATGAACGTGAACGAGCGTGTGGATGTACTGTGCGGCCGGAAGCGGGAAGGTCATTTTGACGGGGTTGTGACCGTCCTGACGAAATTGTTTCATCTTGTGCAGCCTACGAGGGCCTACTTCGGGCAGAAGGATGCGCAACAAGTTGCTGTGGTGGAAGGCTTGGTGAGCGATTATTTCTTTCCGCTTGAAATCATCCGGGTCCCTACAGTCAGGGAAAAGGATGGACTGGCCAAGAGTTCAAGAAATGTCTATCTGTCACAAGAGGAAAGACAAGTTGCCCCTTTCCTTTATGCAAGTTTGAAAGAAGCTCATAAAAGGATTGAAGACGGAGAGAGGATCCCTTCAGTCCTTACGGGGATGATTTCTAAAATCATACAAGAAAACACTTCTGGTACCATCGATTATGTAGAAGTGTATTCATACCCGGAGCTCGAGGAACTGAAGCGGCTGGAAGGCGACATCATCATAGCTGTAGCCGTTCAATTTCAACAGGCCAGGTTAATAGATAATATAATCATCAGTGTACAACCGGAGGAGGATTCAGATGTTTAGAACGATGATGAGTGGAAAAATTCATAGAGCGACTGTAACCGAGGCAAACCTTGAGTATGTCGGGAGCATTACCATCGATCAGGATATTCTCGATGCAGTCGGAATGATGGCAAATGAAAAGGTTCAGATCGTCAACAACAATAACGGGGCCCGCCTGGAGACCTATATCATACCGGGGGAAAGAGGAAGCGGCGTCATCTGTCTGAACGGTGCGGCTGCAAGGCTCGTGCAAAAAGGGGATATCGTCATCATCATTTCGTATAAACTGGTTGCTGAGGAAATGGTTCATGACCATATTCCTAAAGTGGCGATCATGGGAGAAAATAACCGGGTGATCGATATGATCGGAACAGAACCCGAAGCGACAATACTATAAAAGATGGGCAAGTCTTCTAATGTGGGAATAGAAGACTTGCTTTTTTGTTTATGGTACACTTATTTAGAAAATCATAAGAGTAGGATCTATATAAAGGCAGTGAATAACATGTACCCATTTAAACTGGTTGTCATCGACTTGGAAACAACAGGAAATTCCCCTAAAAAGGGTGAAAAAATCATTCAACTATCAGCGGTTATTATAGAAGGTGGGAAAATCATCGATCAATTTACGTCCTTCGTATCTCCGGGAAAACCCATTCCTGCATTTATAGAGGAGTTAACCGGGATCAATGATGACATGGTGAAGGACGCGCCGTTCTTTCACGAAATTGCACCGAAAATCCTGGAATTATTGGATCATGGTATCTTTGTCGCCCACAACGTCCAATTTGATCTTTCTTTCCTTCAGGCAGAGCTGGAAGAAGCAGGGTATAACCCATTTAAGGGACCTGCCTTTGATACAGTGGAGCTCGCAAAGGTGGCTCTGCCATCGGCGGACAGCTTTAAACTGACGGAGCTATCCAATTCATTGAATTTGAGCCATGTCAGGCCGCATCAGGCGGACAGCGATGCTTATGTGACAGCTGAAATCCTTCTTTATTTTATCGAAGAACTTTCAAAGCTTCCCCTGGTCACCCTTGAAAAACTTCATAAACTCTCAAATCACTTAAAGAGTGATATTGACTTGTTGTTTGACAGCATCGTGACAAATAAACAAAAGCATGTAGAGGATCTCTCAGAAGACCTGGAGGTATACCGGGGCCTTGCCCTTCGGAAGAAGAATCTCCCGGTGACAAGCGATGCAGAGGTCGATTTTGACCTATCCGATATAGAAGGACACCTGGCGCAGCATGTTCCTTTCTATGAAAAAAGAGAGCAGCAAATGGTCATGATGAAAGAAATAGGGCATGCCTTTGATGAAGCACAGCATGTGGTCATCGAAGCGGGTACCGGTGTTGGAAAGTCACTGGGTTACTTATGGCCAGCCGTTCTGTTTGCCAAACGCACACACGAAAGAGTGGTCATCAGTACATATACCATTCAATTGCAAGAGCAACTGCTTCATAAAGAAATTAAATTACTGGAGAAAATGAGTCCAACCCCTTTTAGGACCGTTCTTTTGAAGGGGAAGAATCATTACATAAATCTGTTTAAATTCGAGCAGTCCCTCAGGGAAGAAGAATCCCAGTACGATGTGGTCCTGACAAAGATGCAGATTCTTGTATGGCTGACACGGACCGAGACCGGGGATATGGATGAATTGAACCTCACTTCCGGGGGGCAGTTGTTTTGGAATCGATTAAAACACGACGGCTGGCACCTCGCCCATACAAAAGATCCCTGGATCGGGAAGGATTTCTATCTTGCCGCAAGAAAGAATGCCCAGGAAGCAGATATCATCATCACCAACCATTCAATGCTATTAACCGATATGGTGAGGGAGAGCAGCATGCTCCCTCCCTATGATTATTTAGTGATCGATGAGGCCCATCATTTGGAAAAATCAGCGCGGCAGCATCTAGGAGTAATCATGGATTATCTCTCCATTAAGTTCAGCACTTCACAGCTGGGGACGTTGGATCATAAACAACTGTTCTACCGGTTGGATCAGCTTCTTTCCAGTCACTCTGTCGATTTGAAGACCCATACCTTTGTATTGGATAAAATCATCGGGCAGTTCTATCTGGATCTGGAAGAAGCGTTTTCTGTCTTGACAAGTATATTCTACAAAAAGGCTAAAAAGAGAACCGGGATACAGAAGATCCAGCTGCGCATTACCGATGAAATGAAAAACAGCCGTTATTGGCAACCTGTCCTCATGTCGATGGAACGTGTGATTTCAGGAATGAAGCATATGGAAAGGGAGTTTCAGCAGGTGCTGGATACCATCAAGGAGAAGAAAGTCAAACTCCTTGATAAAGAAAAGGCACTAATTGAAGAATTCTATAGCTTTTTGGTGGATTTGAAGGAATTGAGAACGAACTTTCAAACCGTGTTTCTAAAAGATATGAACAATCATGTTCTCTGGCTTGATGGAGATACACGGTCGCTGCCGAACAGCCTGACCATCCAGGCTCAGCCGATCATGGTCGACGGGAATCTTCAGAGTGAGATTTTCGCCAAGAAGAAAAGCGTGGTGTTGACATCTGCCACGTTGACCGTCAGCGGATCATTTCAATACTTCCTGAATGAAATCGGACTTGCAGACAATGTGAAAAAAGTGCAGCTGACTTCCCCCTTCGACTATCATGAGGTCTCAAGGCTTTTCGTCCCAACGGATGTACCTGAAATTCAACAGGTTCAAAGCGAGGAATATATTGAGGCCATCAGTTCCCATTTAATAGGGGTCGCCCAGGCGACAAAGGGACGGATGCTCATATTATTCACGTCCTACGATATGCTGAGGAAAACATACGAGCTCATGAAGGAAAGTGGCTTATTGGAAGAATATGTGTTGATGGCACAGGGGATCACATCAGGCAGCCGGACCCGGTTGACCAAGAACTTCCAACGGTTCGACAAGGCGATTTTATTTGGGACGAGCAGTTTCTGGGAAGGGGTGGACATTCCAGGAGAGGACCTGTCCTGCCTTGCCATGGTGAGACTGCCGTTTTCCCCACCGGATGAGCCGGTCAATCAGGCGAAATCTGATATCCTGAAAGCCCAGGGGAAGAACCCGTTTTCTTTACACTCTTTACCTGAAGCCATCATCCGCTTCAAACAAGGGGTAGGAAGGCTGATCAGAAGAAGCAGTGATCGGGGGATCGTGATTGTGTATGACCGTAGAATCAAGACAACAAGGTACGGTAAAGCATTCCTGCAGTCGATCCCTTCAATGGAAGCCAAAGAAGGCGATCTATTTGATCTTGTTTCCTGGATCGAGGATTGGCTCTGAAATCCGTTTGAACTTCAGTGATAAAATCTCTCCTTTGACACAATCTAAAGGGGAGATGTGAAACTGGAGGATTGTAAATGAGAGTGATTTTACTGGCCGTGCTGTCTTTTCTCCTGATGACGTCAAATGCTTATGGAATGAAAGTACCCAAGGTGAATTTACATATCTCCCAAGAAGAGTATGCGCTTAGTTTCCTCCCTGTCGAAAAAGGGGAAGTCGCTGTCCTTCACCTGGCATCTGGCAATCATTATTTGATCAATACAGGATCATTTAAGGACCGCAGGCAACTTTATTATTATTTCAATCAAATTCATATAGGCACCATCAAGGGTTTGATCATTACGGAGAAGAATGAAGTCGACGTGAGAATGATCGTTGAACTGGTGAAAAAGTTCGGCATTGAAGAAATCATCGTAGGGAAATCCCTTGAAACACTTATGCCGAAAAGAGTCTCCCGATACCTTCATACGATACAAGAGGACCAGACCTGTACATTTTCAGATGAATTAACCATGAGGGCTCTACACGAAGGAAACGAAAAGAGAGAAGGGTTGGACTTTTCCTTCACTTTTTTTCAGCATCGCTTTCTCTGGCTGAGTTCCCAATCATCACATGCTGAAGGGGTGCTGCTCAGTAAACCCTTGAAAAACGTTAACATCGTGAAACTGCCGGTCCATGCCAAATCAGAAGGTATGTCTCACAGGCTTCTTAAGCATGTTGACCCACAAACCGCCATTCTCTACCGTTCTAAAGAAAGGCTGCTGAATGGTGAAATGCTTGAAGCTATCAACGAAGCGTGGATCGACCTTTACTTAACGGGTCAACACGGGCTGATAGCAGTAAAATTTAACAGAAGAAACTACGAGGTGCTCACGTTTGATCAGGAAGATGGAGTATTCAAGGAGGGAGGCTGACAGCTCAGCCTTCCGTGTATGAATTCATCACTGTTTTTATGATATTCCCCTACCAAGGTGGCCCCTTATGTTGTTATAATGTGTGTAGAGTTTTTTTACTCGAATGAGGGTAATAGTTAAAAGGAGGACCAACATGGAAAGCCGAATTGAAGTTCTTTCCACTGTTCGTATCGAGTATACGGATAACTTATATAAAGTGGTTGATACATTGAATAGAACGTTAAAAAAAGATGATTATATGTTTGGTTTAGCATTAGATCCGGAAGATCAGAATCAAGCAGTATTAACAATTTATCGTACATAAAGAGTGATTGTAATGAAAAAATGGATAACCATCATCGTACTATTGTTCCTCGTCATTGGAATCTCAGCCTCTGTACTTGTGTACCAGCTTTCCCGGAATCCTCTTGATCATCAGAGGGACCTGGCCTTGAAGCGGGTGGAAGATGAAACTGCCATCGTGAAAGTGGAGGACACGAGCTTTTATAATGGCTCGAAGTCCTATGTAGTGGTAACCGGCCAAAATGAAAAGAGGGAAAAGCTGGTTGCCTGGGTCCCGGGTAAGAAGGGGAAAATTATTGAGAAAAAATGGGCCAATGGCATTACAAAAGATCAGGCAATCAATAAACTAAATGATGAAAAGAAACCAAAAGAATTACTATCGGTCCGTTTAGGGTATGAATCCGTCGGTCCGGTATGGGAAATGACCTACTTAGATCAACAAGACAATTTAAATTATTATTATCTGCTGTTTTCTACCGGGGAATGGTGGAGAAAAATTGAAAATTTATGATCAGGGGGAACAGGACAAATGAAATTCACGTTAGCTGATAGAGTCAGTGCATTAACACCATCCACGACATTAGCAATCACGGCTAAAGCGAAGGAAATGAAGTCACAGGGTATCGATGTCATCGGTTTGGGTGCCGGAGAACCCGACTTCAATACACCGGAACATATCATCAAGGCGGCCTATGAGTCCATGACGGAAGGTCATACGAAATATACTCCGTCCGGTGGGATGGCCAAACTGAAAGAAGCGATCATCCATAAGTTTGAAACCGATCAGCACCTGATCTACAAACCATCCGAGCTCATAGTGACAAGCGGGGCAAAGCATGCCCTATATACATTATTTCAAGTTTTATTAAATGAAGGGGATGAAGTCATCATCCCTACACCATACTGGGTAAGCTATCCTGAACAAGTGAAGCTGGCCGGTGGGACTCCTGTCATTGTCGAAGGAAAAGAAGAGAATGAGTATAAAATCACCCCCAAACAGCTGGAAGAGTCAGTCACTTCGAAAACGAAGGCAGTCATACTCAACACACCAAGCAACCCTACAGGTATGCTGTATTCCCGTGAAGAGCTTGGGGCCATCGGCGAAGTGTGCTTGGAAAAGGGCATCATGATCGTGTCTGATGAAATATATGAGAAGCTGGTTTATGGTGGGAACACCCATACGTCCATCGCAGAATTGTCCCCGGAATTGAAAGAACAAACCATTGTGATCAATGGAGTCTCTAAATCACACTCCATGACGGGATGGAGAATCGGGTATGCGGCAGGAAACGAATCCGTCATCAAAGCGATGACCAATCTTGCCAGCCACTCAACTTCCAACCCCACTACGACCTCACAATACGGGACCGTTGCAGCTTACATGGGGGACCAGAAGCCTGTAGAGGATATGAGGGAGGCATTCGAAGAGCGCTTAAACATTGTGTTTGATAAATTGAACCGTATTCCAGGGTTCCATTGTTTGAAACCTCAAGGTGCTTTCTATCTATTCCCAAATGTGTTGGAAGCCGCAAAGAAAACAGGCTATCACACTGTTGATGAATTCACGAAGGCCCTCCTTGAAGAGGCGAAGGTGGCCGTCATCCCAGGTTCAGGATTCGGGTCGGAAAACAATATCCGCCTTTCATATGCCACAAGCCTCGATGCTCTTGAAGAAGCGATCGGGCGCATGCATAAATTTGTTGAGGATAAAAGCAGATAATGCAGGGAATCGCAGACCGTATACCGGTCTGCTTTTTCCTTAAACTCATCTCGTTTCGCTCTATCTATTGCGACGGGATAATGGTAAATGTATAATAAATAACGATACATAAGCGTCTTAGTTTTTTTGGAGGGAAAAAATCGTGAAAACTACTATATCTCAAGTAAGTAAGTTCGTTGGTGAAGAAGTAACCATCGGAGCATGGCTTGCCAACAAACGTTCAAGTGGAAAAATTGCCTTTCTTCAGCTTCGTGACGGTACTGGATTCATTCAAGGTGTTGTCGTCAAAAGTGAAGTGGAAGAAGAAATCTTTCAAAAAGCAAAATCATTGACTCAAGAAACGTCTCTATATGTAACAGGAACGGTTTCAGAAGATTCCCGTTCACCATTTGGATACGAGCTGCAGGTGAAGAGCGTGGAAGTGATCCACGAAGCCGTGGATTATCCCATCACACCGAAGGAGCATGGAACTGAATTCCTGATGGACCATCGTCACCTTTGGCTTCGTTCCCGCAAGCAGCATGCCGTGATGAAAGTGCGGAACGAAATCATCCGTGCTACATACGAATTCTTCAATCAAGAAGGATTCGTCAAGGTGGATCCACCGATCCTCACTGGAAGTGCACCGGAAGGAACGACTGAATTATTTGCCACTAAATATTTTGAAGAAGACGCATTCCTTTCCCAAAGTGGTCAGCTTTATATGGAAGCGGCTGCCATGGCATTAGGGAAAGTATTCTCATTCGGCCCTACATTCAGGGCGGAGAAGTCTAAAACACGTCGTCATCTGATCGAATTCTGGATGATCGAGCCAGAAATGGCTTTCTATGATTTCAAGGACAACCTTGAAGTTCAGGAGCAGTACGTTTCTTATATCGTTCAATCCGTACTGGATAATTGCAAGCTTGAATTGGACCGCCTTGGAAGAGACGTGTCTAAACTTGAGCAGATCAAAGCTCCGTTCCCGCGCATCACATATGATGATGCCCTGAAATTATTGCATGAAAAAGGCTTTGATGATATCGAGTGGGGAGATGACTTTGGTGCTCCGCACGAGACGGCCATCGCTGAAAGTTATGATAAGCCTGTGTTCATCACCCATTATCCGACTTCACTAAAACCATTCTATATGCAGCCGGATCCGGATCGTGATGATGTGGTACTATGTGCTGACCTGATTGCTCCTGAAGGGTATGGGGAAATTATCGGTGGTTCAGAACGTATCCACGATGCAGAGCTGATGAAAGCGCGTATCGAAGAGCATGAACTCGCTACAGACGCATACAAGTGGTATCTGGAATTAAGGGAATATGGATCAGTCCCTCACTCCGGCTTCGGACTTGGACTTGAACGAACAGTAGCCTGGATCAGCGGAGTAGAACACGTAAGGGAAACCATCCCATTCCCACGTCTGTTAAACCGTCTATATCCTTAATTACACTGACCCTAGAGCTGGCTGGATTGCTTAAGAGCATTCCAGCCGGTTCTTTTCTTTTATAACTGTCGTTAGGATCTTAATTTAGAGCCTAAGGGTTTTGGCTAATGTGAAAACCACTTCTCCTTTTGATTTCAAATTCTTATAACACCATGGTTTTCGAATTTAAAATTCTGTGCAAAGCGATCTCTTTTAGTTAGGTTTATAATTTGACAGTCAGTATGTAGAAGCACAGAGTGGATTGAAGCGGAAGGCACTTGACTCCTGCGGGAAAAAGAGGAAAGGTCGAGACCCCGCAGGGCAAAGCCCGAGGAGGCTCGACTTCCTCCCCGCGGAAAGCAAGTGGCTGGAGCGGAAAGGAACGGTCGATGTTTTACACTAAATTTGGAAATAAATGAATCATGAGATCTTTTGTTTTTCCAACTTTCTTCTAATCCATAACCATGTCCACATATATTGAATCATGATATACTAATGAGTGAGGTGTACTGAATATGGATTATAAACAATTAATGGTGTCCTGGATCGAAGAGGGGACACTGAACATCCCGCAATTATTATTATCAAACTACCATACACTGGGCTTAAATGAATCAGAATTTGTCCTGCTTTTGCATATTTACGGGCACTTGGAAAAGGGAAACTATTTTCCCACACCGGAAGAGCTTTCCAGTCCCATGAGCATTTCCAGTGAATTTTGTTCATCCCTATTACGAAAGCTCATTCAACAACGATTTTTATCGATTGAAGAAGGTTCATCAGCAGAAGGGATCCTATTTGAGAAGTATTCTCTCAATCCACTATGGGAAAAGATGGCGGAATTCGTCATCCAGGATTCGAAAATGAAACAAATGCAGCAATCGATGGAAGAAGAAGCGGATATCTATACGACATTCGAACAAGAATTCGGCCGCCCTCTTTCTCCATTAGAATGTGAGACCCTGGCCATGTGGCTGGATCAGGATGATCACAATGCCATTATCATTAAAGCGGCATTGAGGGAAGCGGTCATTTCAGGGAAGCTGAACTTCAGATACATCGATCGGATCCTTTTTGAATGGAAGAAAAATGGTGTGAAGACCATTGAAGATGCACGGAGCCAAAGTCAACGCTTCAGGTCTCACCAAAAACCGGCTGCTTCGAATGAACCAGCTTCTTCTCCAAAGCGAAAATCAGTACCATTCTATAATTGGCTTGAGCAATAAAACAATGAAAGGGGACTGACTCTCACATCTTTGGGTTGGTCTCTTTTTTTGATACAATTCATTCCTTGGGTTGGAGGTAGCAGGAAACATGTTAAATAAAAAACAAATACATATTTGTCTCGATGAAATGAGAAAGATGTTCCCCGATGCACATTGTGAACTCCGTCATGACAATCCCTTTGAACTCGTCATAGCAGTCCTTCTATCGGCGCAGTGTACGGATGTCCTGGTGAATAAAGTGACAAAAGGTTTATTTGAGAAATATAAAAAACCTGAGGACTATCTGGAGGTCTCATTGGAGGAAGTTCAACAGGATATACGCTCTATCGGTCTATATCGTAATAAAGCTAAAAATATCCGCAAATTATGTGAAATACTCCTTACTGAGTATGGGGGAGAAGTGCCGAAAAGACATGAGGAATTAGTGAAGCTTCCCGGCGTGGGCAGGAAGACGGCAAACGTCGTGGTTTCCGTTGCCTTTGGAGAACCCGCCTTAGCAGTCGACACCCATGTGGAACGCGTCAGTAAAAGGTTGGGAATCTGCAGGTGGAAAGACAGCGTATTGGAAGTGGAAAAAACATTAATGAAAAAAATCCCGAGAGAAGAATGGTCAGAAACCCATCACCGGTTGATTTTTTTCGGTAGGTATCATTGTAAGGCGCAATCTCCTCAATGTGAGGTTTGTCCCCTGGTAGACCTGTGCAGGGAAGGTCAGAAAAGATTAAAGAAAAAGGGCCGCATATGAGTGATACTGTCTTCCCCATTCCGAAAGAATTGCGAGATCCTTTTTTCTTTGCGGGGGATATTGTAAAGATCGATGAGAATCACGTTAAACCTTGTGAACCATTTTTCGCATATGAACTCCTTTATTACAATGGGAGGGGTGCTGATTCCCCGCCTTGGCTGGTTCAAGGGTCATGGGTTAAAGACATCCTCATGGAGTGGAAAAAAGAAGAGGAGCATCTTAACGTGCTATTCAAAGGCCGCTTAAAAGGCATACCGGAGTCAATGAAAAAAAGTATCGCCAGGTTTTATGTGCTTTTGTATTGGAGCAATAAGCATCCGGTCAGGTTGGAGAATTGGCAGTCATCAATTGAACACTTTTCCTTAAAGCCTGTTAATGTCATTGAACGTTTAACCTTCATCAGAAATAATCCGGCACTCTATCACTCGTTTATTCAGCTGTCCCAGCTTTTTGAAGAACAGCATAAGCAATATGCCAAGTATCAGGCTTTGAATCAATAGGCAAATAAATAAGGCAACGAGAGAAAATCTCTCGTTGCCTTATTTTTATTCTTGATTTCTTCTAGGTTCAGATTGAGTAGCAGGTGTACCATTGCCATCACCTGTTCCGGTCCCGGCCCCGGCCCCGGTATCATCTCCGGTTCCAGTTCCGCCAGTGCCATCACCGGTCGTTCCGCCATCACCGGTTCCAGTGTCACCCGCGCCGCCTGTTCCTCCGTCTCCGGTCCCGTCTCCTTCAGGTGGGGGAGTGGTACCATCCTCGTTACCTGGAGTACCGCCGTCATTGCCGGAGTTATCATCATTTCCGTTTCCTTGACCGTTACCATTGCCATTTCCATTTCCTTGGTCATTTCCGTTTCCTTGACCATTGTCGTTGTTGCCTTCATTGTCATCTTCCGGCTTTCCTTCATCCTTTTTATCCCCTTTAACTTCTACGTTTACGGATGCAGGGTTACTTCGTTGATCACCTGAAATGGCTACAACTTCAAAGGTGAAGGTACCTTCGGACTGAATGTTTTCGACATTTAATCCTTTTTTATCTGTAGTCGTCAAGACTTGTTTCGCTTCACCATTGATGGATACGGAAACTTCGAACTGTACTTCTTTTTCTTTACCGTAATCCCATGCAAGGGTGATGGTTTTATCCTTCTTATTAAATTTCCCTTTCAGTTTGGAAGGGGCATCGATTTTATCGAATTCCTTGGAAACTTTGGAAGGTTCCGTTCCCTTCACGAATAGTTCTGTGATGATTCTGTCATCAGGTGTATATTCGCTTGGCAGTCTCGCAGGATCGCTTCCCATTTCCACTTTCGATTCCACTACGCTGTCAGGCTTTTTGAAGTCAGCTGTATCGACGCCATCATGAACATAGCTCATCAAGTCACTTACGATATATTGAGCGACATGGCGATCAGTAGGGGACAGTGGAATGGATTGAGTCTTGTAACCGGTCCAAACGGCTGCCGTGTAATTGGTCGTGTATCCTACAAACCATGAATCAGGTGCACCTGATTTTGCGATGCCATATTTATCCCGCTCTTCTTGGGAATAGTTGGTCGTACCTGATTTACCTGCCATCGGTAACCCGGGCACTTTAGCGAATTTACCCGTACCTTGCGGGTGATCGATGACGCTTTTCAGCATATCGGAAACCATATAAGCCGTGTATTCTTTCATCGCCGGTTCTGGTTTGTTCTCATTCTTAATTTCTGTTTCTCCATCGCGCAGGACGATTTTCGTTACGGTGTGAGGCTTATTATAAACACCTTCATTACCGAATGCACCATACGCACCGGCCATTTGTACGGAGTTTACACCAGGTGAAACCCCTCCAATGGAAGCTGATTCATAGTAATGGTCGAACTTCAGTCCCAAGCCATTGACGAAATCCGCCGCCTTCTCAGCTCCAACTGCCTGGAAGGCTTTTAAAGCTGTGATATTGCGGGAATCCCACAGTCCTTCACGGATGGTGATCGGTCCTTTGAATTGACCGTCGTAGTTGTTGATTTCTGTACCGTTTGAATATTCATAAGGCTCATCTTTTAAAATATGGTAGGTTGACCATTTTAAATGTTCGATGGCAGGAGCGTAGTCAAGCAATGGCTTGATAGTCGATCCCGGCTGACGTTTGGAGTCAATGGCGTAGTTGAAACCACGCTTGACCTCGGGATCTTGTTCCCTTCCGCCACCAATGGCCCTGATTTCTCCGGTTTTCGTATCCATGAGGGTTACACCGGCCTGCATTGGCTCTTCACCATTTTCAGGATAGCTGAAACTCGTGTTTTCACCTGCCAGGATTTCTTCCAATCGTGTTTGGGCATCCGGGTCGACGGTTGTATAGACTTTTAAGCCATCGGAAAATAGGTTGTAATCTCCCATCTTCTGAACTTCATCTATCACCGCATCGACAAATGCAGGATACTTATCTCCGTTTTTCTTTTCCACATCTTCAGCCGATACCAGTCCTTTTGTAATCGGGACGGCTTGTGCGGCTTTCTTTTCTTTTTCCGTAATTTTACCGTGCTGAGCCATTAATGACAGAACGATATTTCGTCTTTTCTCTGCACTTTCAGGGTGCTTAAGAGGGTTATAATTATTCGGGCTTTGTGGAAGTCCCGCAATCATAGCTGCTTCGTGCAATTTGATATCCTTGATGTCCTTACCGTAATAATGATCTGCAGCTGTCGCCATCCCATTGATTCCGTCGGACATATAGACCTTATTGAAGTACATTTCAAAGATTTCTTCTTTTGTATATTCCTGCTCAAGTTTCAGCGCAAGCCACGCTTCCTGAGCTTTTCTCTTCAAGGTTTTCTCAGGGCTTAAAAAGGAGCCCTTGATGACTTGCTGGGTGATCGTCGAAGCACCTTCTGAACCGAATCCACCGGTCACATTGGCAATGACTGCACCACCTAAACGGATGAGATCGATACCGTTATGTTTGTAGAACCGGTTATCCTCCGTTGCAATGACGGCGTCCTGCATGACCTGAGGAATGTCGTCGAAGTTTGCGTACTCCCGTTTTTCTTTTCCTACAGTCGTGATCAGGTCTCCGTTCATATCATAAATCTCCGATGCGATCGGATCCTTCAGCAACTTTTCGTCAAGCTTTGGTGCGCTTGATGCGTAATAGGCAAATAACCCTGCACCCGCGAGCATCCCGATGATCCCGATAATAAATAATGATATAATGACGCGCTTAACCATAGAGCCTTTTTTCTTGCCCTTAGGGGATTTAGACTTCTGTTGGGCCAGGCGTTTTTCTTCCCTTGACTTATATTGACCAGCCATATTGTTTCCTCACTTTCAGGTCTTCTCTGTTTTTAGTATTGTCTAAGATTAAAAATATACTACTCATAATGAGATAAAATATAGATTAACTCATTTTTCATAAACTAAAAATATAACTGATGGACTATTTTTAAATAATCGACCCTGGGATGGAGTCCCAGGGGAATGGAGAACCCTTTCTCTTCCATTTCCTCCCGCTTGATTGATTTTCTCCCGCCACCTGCCATGCGGTCCCAGTAAACACGCAGTGCCTCGTAGGGGAGGAGGAATACCTCTTCTGAGAGGGAGAACCTTATTAGTACGAAAGTGATACCTTCCTGCTTATGGACGGACTCCATGTGAAGAATCTGGTGTTCATGAAAATTTTGAAGGGGGAAGGACGTCTTATTTTTCGTTTCCTTCGCTTCAAAGTCAATGTATCTTCCTTTGAAGACCCCGTTATAGTCTGTCGTTGACGGCTGTTTAAAGTACGCTTCCTTTATGACGGCGGCACTCCTTGAAGGATAGTGGACATCCACAATTTGAACCGGGGTGGGTTTTTTGTGAATCACCGCTTTTTGAAACGTCAAATAATATTGATTGGTTTCATTGATATCTTCTTCCAGTGTCATCCCTCTATTGCTGTACGATACTTGTTTCGGTTTTGCCTTTGGTTTTTTTGAGGGTAATGTCGCTTCCACATATTTCTTCCCATTGGGATAATGGAATTTCATGGTAATTCACCTCGCAGACTAATCTATATCATAACAGAAACCACTCCATTTTGTGTGAATAATTGTTTACAAATCTCCTCATTCTAGGATTAGATGGGGAGGTGGGATAGGAAGGATGGATAAATTCAGCAATACTTATCGCTTTTTACCCTATTTACCTGAACCTAAACGTACAAAAGAATGGATACACGATGTAAATCATCTGGTGGATGAATACAATCAGGATAATATATCACGCACAAAAGCTTATCAAACATTTTTTCTCCTTCATCCTGAGATCAAATGGTCTTTCCTTGCCTCTATGGTATCAAGGAATGCAGGATGGAATATGACCGATTTAAAGGGGGATATCTTTCCCGACCTCTTGAGTCATAAGACATGCGATCTTCTGTTTATGACATATGAAAGGGCGAATTGGAGCATCTTTCAGGATGCATTCCCTCAACTCCTTCTCTATCATTATTCGACGTTATATAAGAAGAAAATGTTTCATCTCTTTCAAGACTTTCACATTTCGCATTTTATGGAAGAGGAATGGAACCGGTTCTGGGAGGAGAGGGATGAAAGGCGATTGGTCCAGTCACTCATCATAAATGAACAGCATCTTATCCAGGGGCCGGTCATCGAGCATGGGCTGTACAAGAGAAGGGTGTTTGGCACGTCGCTCTTCTTTATAGAAGATCACCTGCATTTCAGTTCCGTCCTTTTCCCGACTTTACATGGAGACCTTTACGGGGCGAGTGTACATGGTTTCAGAAAAGTTGAAAATAGAATCAAGTTGGGTAACCTCTTATTTGAACTATTATTTCATCCTGAATACCATAGTCTTTTTCTTGAATTTGCTTTAAAGGTCGAGCATACAGGTACCAGGACGGATTACGAGAAATACTGCCGTGGAGTACCTGATACGAATACACCTTTTCTTAAAAAGGCATACGGTCCAATAACCCATAATTGGGCTCATCGCAAAGACTGGTCCGTCGACAAAATCATTGAGGGGAACTGGTATGAAAAGCAGGAACTCCCTGGAGACGTCATCATGACAAAGTGGTTTTTCCATAAGCAGCGGCAACTGCAGAAAATGGCAGTCACCAAGAAGTTTTTCAAGGGGATATGGCCTGGTCGAAAGAAAAAGAAGATGCGGACATTTTGAAACTGTCCGCATCTTCTTTTGAAAGTTGAATTGTTTAGCGTAGTCCAGCTCCGGGGCTTAGAGGCTCGAGGTCATAAGTCAAGAACACCAAAAAGGCAAAGGGCGCCTTTCCGGTGTTCTCGCCTTATGCTTGTCGCCTCTGGGCAAAGCCCCTCCGCTTTCTTATTTAGTCCAGCTCCGGCGGCTAGACCCTCGAGGTCATAAGTCAAACCATCCAAAAAGGCAAAATGCGCCTTTCCGGATGGTTCGTCTTATGCTTGTCGGGCCTGATCAAGCCGCCTCCGCTTTCTTAGGTAGAGGGCCTGTTTTCGCCTTCTAGTTTAGGGTTGCCTTTGGATGCTTTGGTTTCGGCTTGTTGCGGCTTGGTTTGTTTGTTTTTTGGATTTTTCATTGAGTAACACCTCCACCCATAGTATTTTGAGTTTTGCTACCTTTTATTCAGGAGGTGTCGAAACATCCTGTAGGAATGTCCTATTTGCACTTTCTTTGGCGAAACGCTTCTAGTTTTGTCAGGGGGGGAGGGAAAGGAAAAAGGACGGAGAATTACTGTATTAATCCAAAAAAAAGGTGGGAGGATTCACATGCTTCCAAAACAAGATATTATGTTAAAGTTAGCTGAAATCGAAGAAAGCCTCAATCAGTTGGAACAGAGCCTGCATGACCGAATCTCAGTCGAAGAGGAAGAAGGACTTGGCACCCTAACCGATCAAATACAGAAAATGGACAGTCAATTAAGTTCATTGGAGAGAAAGACCGGATCTAAAACGGTTCTTTTGAAGAATAGAGAAAAGTCCTATGTCTTACAAAAACTTGAATTATCCTTTAAGACGTCTTAAACTGATTTTATAAGAAAGTAGCATGGTGCTACTTTTATTTTTTGTCTAGATTTTTCATGGAGGGCTTTTTTTGAAAGAATTGATACAAGTGACGGAAGAACTTCTTGTCCTGTCCGAGAAGATGATTAGTGAATATAAAAGCAGGCGCGAGTCAGGTGAAAAAGGGGACTTTTATACTGAAGTGAAGCCGTTTGCGGACGAAGTGAAAGAAAAGAATGACCGATGGAAAGACCTGTCCCTGAATTGGATCAAAGATACGAAGCCGAAGCACATCCATTTACCTCAGATTCTCAATACGTTCGATAATATAGAAATGTTATCAGTCCACTGTTTCTTTCCTGAGTCCAGTTACAACCGGTTCATCAGTCACTTCCAATCTGTTTCGTACGTTCTCGGTACCGAACTCGATGAACTGAAAGGAAAATAAGAGGCTGCCGTATTGGCAGCCTCTTTCTTATGGAGTTGAAATCGCATTTTCTTCTATTGTATTGATCTGCTTCGCTAATCCTTTGTAGTGATAAAAGGAGATTTCATTCGAAATATAAAGTTTTTTGGCCAGTGTAATAAGTTCTTGTTGGTCGGTTGCTTGATACTGTTTACTGCTTTCATATCTTTTCAGCAATTCGTTAAGGTCCATCTTGATTCCTCCCAATACACATATTTCTTATGAATGATCATAGCTCTTTCTATCTTCATCCTATCATAGATTACCCTTTCTTTAAGTTGTAAGAATAGTGTAACTTCCGACATTCTTCTCAGGGTTGTCGAAAAATCTTTATGGGTTCTTTCACCATTTTTCCATTCATACATAAAATATAGTAACCACTAAATGTAGGGGGGCTAAGTATGAATTCTTCACCATATTCGAGACAGATGCAATTTCAGCCATACCCATATCACCATTTACAGCCTCAGAATATGGGTCCGATGGTGAACTATCCGACGCAGGGGATGAGACCGCCGAATTATGGACCTTATCAACCCAATTATTTACCACAGCCGGATGGACCTTATTCAGGACCCTCGAGTCAGATGAATCAATATCAGCAGATGAATCAGCCTCAGCAAATGAATCCATATTTTGAAAATCCTCTTCAGCACAAAGAATATAATCCATATCAAATGAAAGCGATGGAACAGCAGTCCTACGCGAATCCCTACCCGAAAGCATCTTTTATGACGAAACCTTCTTCAGGAGGGGTAAGCGGCATCATGAACTCCTTTAAATCGCAGGACGGATCGCTGGATTTCAACAAAATGATGAATACGACTGGACAGATGATGGGTGCCATCAATCAAGTTTCATCTCTTGTAAAAGGCTTAGGCGGGATATTTAAATTCTAAAGAGAAAGGAGCTGCATTCACGCAGCTCCTTTCTCTTTTATTCAATTTCTATCCGCTTTCCTGATTCCTTTTTTACTTTTACTGATAATAAACCATCTTTATAGGAAGCTTTCACATTCTTTTCGTTAACGGTTCTTGGAAAGGATACGGTCCTGCTGCTTTTTCTCATGGATTGCTTTCTTCTGATTGTCTGGTGTTTTTCATTTTCTTCTGAATATATTTCTTTATGGATCACAGAAATCGTGATGTACTGAGGAAACACATCGAGTTGTATTTGCTCTCGGTTTACACCGGGAAGTTCCGCAGTGACGAGATAATGATCGTCGGCTTCACTCAATTCAACTGGGAACGAGCCAAACGGGTTGGCAGAAGATGTGAAGAATTCATCGATACTTTGTAACATGCCTTTCATCGGTCTTTCATGGAAGAATTCATTCATGGAATGCATCAGGTCACCAAAACCGCCTTTGTTTGAATCCTTGGACATGGGTATGCTCCTTTCACGGGAAACGTATTCATACTAGCCTATGCCACACCAACAAAAATGTGCATTTGTCCTATACAACCAATAAGAAAAAAGATAGAGTGTCTTTTCCCTCGTCGCATTCCCTTTTGGACAAGGATGAATATGGAAAGGTGGTTTTTTTACTTTAGTTTCGAACATAGATTCGGTAAAATGAGTAGGAGAGGTGATAGAGATGTTTAAGAGGAACAACCTTCAGCAGTTGATTGAATATTTTAAGAAAGATCCTGATTTCAATAAACAGATTGTTCATTGGCATACAATTGATGAAAAACCTGCTCAATTGGTAGACTTGCCATTTGAAATAGATGAAAGAATTAAAAAAGCGTTGCACAGGAGAGGGGTGGAACGGCTATATACCCATCAAAGTTCCGCTTTCCAGCTTGCCATGGAAGGGAAAAGTTTCACAGCCGTCACACCAACCGCTTCTGGTAAGACCCTTTGCTACAATCTTCCTGTACTTCAAACCATTCTGGATCAGCCGGATTCCCGTGCATTGTATATCTTCCCTACGAAGGCACTTGCCCAGGACCAGAAGAGTGAGCTGAACGAAATCATCGCAGAGGCCGAGGTTTCCATCAATAGCTATACATACGACGGGGACACAGCTGCAAATATCCGTCAAAAGGTGAGGAAGGCCGGACATATCGTCATTACAAATCCTGATATGCTGCATTCGGCGATCCTTCCTCACCATACGAAATGGGTGTCCCTCTTTGAGAACCTGAAATACGTCATTATCGATGAACTTCATATATATAGAGGGGTGTTTGGGTCCCATGTAAGCAATGTGATCAGAAGACTGAAACGCATTTGTGAGTTTTACGGAGCTTCACCCGTATTCATCTGTACATCCGCAACGATCGCCAATCCTAAAGAACTGGCGGAGCAATTGACAGGAACGGAAATGAATTTAATAGACAATAACGGGGCCCCTAGTGCAAAGAAACATTTCGTTTTCTACAATCCCCCCATCGTCAATAAACCCCTCAATATCCGTCGCAGTGCAACGCTCGAGGTGAGGAGAATCGCTGGCGAGCTATTGAAAAATAAAGTGCAAACCATCATATTCGCGAGAAGTAGAGTGCGGGTGGAGATCATTCTGACCTATTTACAAGAGTTGGTGAAAAGTCAATTAGGTGCGAAATCGATCAGGGGCTACCGGGGAGGGTATCTTCCCACCCAGCGAAGAGAAATTGAAAGAGGCTTGAGGCAGGGTGATATATATGGGGTTGTCAGTACAAATGCCCTTGAACTGGGTGTCGACATCGGCCAATTGCAAGTATGTATCATGACGGGATATCCCGGCACGATCGCAAGTGCCTGGCAGCAGGCAGGAAGGGCGGGGAGAAGACATGGTGAGTCCCTGGTCATCATGGTGGCGAGCTCCAGTCCGCTGGATCAATTCATCATCGAACACCCGGATTATTTCTTTGAGCAGACTCCTGAAACCACGCGGATCAATCCTGATAATTTAATCATTCTCATCGATCATATCAAGTGTGCTGCTTATGAGTTGCCCTTCAGGGAAGGAGAGCAATTTGGCAGTCATGAAATGGAAGATATACTGGAATTTCTCGTAGAAGAGCGGGTCGTTCATAAAAATGGTGACAAGTGGTATTGGATGAACGATGTTTTCCCTGCACATAACATCAGTCTTCGTTCGGCGTCTCAGGAAAATGTCATCATCATCGATCAAACCGATATTTCAGCCGTGAAGGTCATCGGGGAAATGGACCGTTTCTCAGCCATGACTTTACTTCATGATGAAGCGATCTATTTACATCAAGGTGTACAGTTCCAAGTGGAGAAGCTGGACTGGGAGGAAAAGAAGGCATTCGTAAGGGAAGTGGACGTGGATTATTTTACGGACGCCAATCTGGCCGTCCAATTAAGGGTACTCGAAACAGACAAAATGAGAGAGTCAGACATGTTCGATGTGGCATTCGGGGATGTGACAGTTCAAGCGATGGCCACGATTTTCAAAAAAATCAAATTTGATACCCATGAAAATATCGGATCAGGTCCGATTCATCTACCTGAAGAGGAGCTCCATACAAGTTCCAGCTGGATTTCATTAAAAGACGCAGAATCTTTCAGCCAGGAAAGGCTTGAAGAGGGGCTTATCGGGGCTTCCCAAAGCTTGAAATCGATCATCCCATTATTTGTCATGTGCGACCCGAGCGATATTTTTGTGGTTCCACAAATCAAGGCTGCCCATAATGAGCTGCCCACCATCTTTATTTACGACCGGTATCCTGGCGGCATCGGGCTCAGTGAAAAGGTATATGAACAGATAGAGAAGATTCTTGTAGAGACGACTTCCATGATTGAGCGATGCCCATGCCAAAGCGGCTGTCCGTCCTGTATCGGGATGGAGCATTCTATGGATTCGGCGAAACTTGACTCTTTGAAACTTCTTCGTCAATTCCTTCAATGAAAAATGGAAGGAGGAAACCGATATGTCATTGAAAAATAAATTAACAAGAATGAAAAAGCATATTATCCGGGAAGAAGACGGGGAGCCTGCAGGTCGACCTGCAGACCATTCAGCAGATCTCCCCTTTTGGGATCTATGGAAAGAAAATGGAACGACTGCGTATTATATTGATGATGATTATTGCCTGGTAAAGGAAAAGCGTTATCCCATTCATCACCAACATGGGGATTACACCTTTAAGGATTTTATAAAAGCCGTTGATGCATGGCAGGGGTTTACAGGGGACCATCCCCTGTCTTCCAAAGGTCTTAGTCATGAAGATATGTTTTTTTTCGATACGGAAACGACAGGACTTGGCGGAGGGGTGGGAAATACCATCTTCCTTTTGGGACATGGAAGAGTAACGGATAAAGAAGTGATCGTCACGCAGCACTTCCTTCCGCAGCCGGGAAGCGAAATCCCTTTATACCACAGCTTCTTGAGCAATGTGGATTACAATACCCTGGTGACGTACAATGGGAAAGCCTTTGATTGGCCCCAGGTCAAGACAAGGCATACCCTTATTAAGGATCATGTACCGAAACTGCCTGGATTTGGGCATTTTGACCTTTACCACGGTTCCAGAAGACTCTTTAAGCATAAATTGGACTCCGTCAAGCTCATGAACGTTGAAAGGAACATCCTTGGGTTTAACAGGATTGATGATGTGCCCGGATACCTTGCACCCATGATTTATTTCGACTATATCGAGCGTAGAGATCCTGAAGGGATCTTCAAGGTCATGACCCACAACGAGCTGGATATCTTATCCCTCATCACGCTTTATACACATCTGACGTTCCAGCTCTTGAACGTCCATGACAAGGCGACAGGGCATGAACGGTTCGAAGTCGGCAGATGGCTTGAGTATACGGGTAACAGGAAAATAGCCAAGGAACGCTACGAGGAAATCATTAAAGAGAACGGAGAGCCGAACTTTAAGGCAGTACACCAGCTTGCCCTTCAATATAAAAAAGAAAAACGGGAACAAAAGGCTATTGAGTTGTGGGAGGGCATCCATGAAAATGCACCTGTTCCCATACGGAAAGTGGTCCTGTTGGAATTGGCCAAATTGTATGAGCACAAAACAAAGGACCTGCAGCATGCACTGGAGATGTGCAACCGCCTTCTGGCCCTGGCGGAACATACAGGGGAAACAAAGGGGAAGCACCTCAAAATAGTAGGAAATCTGAATCATCGCAAGGTTAGGATCGAGAATAAAATAGACAAAAATATAGGTTTTGTTACCCGAAGGAGCGAAGAGGAAAATTTATAGAGTGAAAGTGGTTCCATCTTCTTATTTTTATATTGAGAATTTTCTAAAGTAGATGTAAAATAATTAATTGTGTTGAAAATTTTTTATGAAAAAAGGAATGATGAAAGTGAACCGTGCCATCTTAATTTTGTTCTTTGTCGTCATTGGTTTAACAGCCTTTGTTTTTACCAATTATTCACAAAGTTTATATAGCTTGATGTAAGTATTCGCAAATAACTCCTAAAAATAGGTATTTGCATTAGTACATGTACCCTCTTCGTTTCATAGGCTATAAGTGTAATCACTAAGAGATGAAAGGAGAGCGTTACGATGTATTGTAGACCAAGACCTAATCAAGTGCTTCCTGCAGTTATGCACCCGACGAAATGTTGTGTGAATCACAACATGACTACCTATGAGGTGCCTCATATTCACCCGACACACACAACCAATGTGAATAATGTCATGTATCAACATAAACATTATTTCCCTCACACTCAATCTCAAGTAGACAGTGTGTCTCACCAGCAGTTTAATTGTGGTGGGGGACCAGGAGGCCCAGGAGGCCCAGTAGGACCGGGAGGCCCGGGATTCGGACCTCGTCCAAGACCGCCATTCGGACCATACGGTATGGGAAGATAATATCATCATGATATCAGAGGGATGCCTCTAAAGACTGCATTCAGTGATACAGTGCCCGGCACTGTATCACTTTCCTAAGGAGGATGCAGTATTTATGGAGGCATCTCTTCTTTTTTATGGCGAGAGATCCCGAGATGGATATTTCCCCGTCTCAGAAATCCGTGAAATATGATACAATAGAGTGAGAAGGTTTGGGGTACGCTAGTAAAGAGAATCGAAGGTGCCCAAAGTTTATTAAAGGGGTTTTCCATGTGGGGAATGTTGCATGCATTACTGGATATAAATCCTTTGAATTAGGAATTTTCAAGCAGGATGACAAAGCGGTTCATTACATAAAACAAGCATTGAAGAAAGAACTGGTATCCCTCCTGGATGAAGGATTAGAATGGGTCCTCATCAGCGGGCAGCTTGGTGTAGAGCTCTGGGGAGCGGAAGTTGTATATGAGCTTCAGGAAGACTACGCTGATCTTAAACTTGCCGTTCTGACCCCTTTTATTTCTCAGGAGGAAAACTGGAACGAACAGAATAAGGAATACTATGAACTGATTCTTTCTCAAGCCGATTTTGTCGAAACCATCTCGAAGGATCCTTATAAGAATCCTCAGCAGTTCCGTAACAAGAATCAATTATTTTTACACAAAAGCCATTCGTGTGTGATTCTATACGATGAGGAAAAAGAAGGCTCGCCTAAATATTTCTATGAAGAAGCGAAAAAAAAGAAACAATCCGACCCATCTTTTGACCTCAGGGCAATCAGCTTCCATGATTTACAGTGGATCGTTGAAGAGGAACAGTGGAAGAGAGACTGATGAATCATGCTTTCACGATTTTTTTAGAGGGGTTGGAATCACGGAAGTATGAAATACAATTGACAAATTGACGGTTATTTGAAAAAATGATAGTGATAAATATAGAGGTGAATAGAATGATCTCAGATAAAGTGAAGTTAACGGCAAAGGATATTCTTGAAAAAGAGTTCAAAAGTGGAATGCGGGGATATAAGCCGGAAGATGTGGATAAATTTTTAGATTTGATTATTAAAGACTATGAAACCTTTCATCAGGAGATAGAAGACTTACAGCAGGAAAACCTGCGATTGAAAAAGCAGGCTGAGGGTGCTTTGAAACAACAGCGTTCAGCGGCTCCGCCTCAACAGACCGGAACCACGAATTTCGATATTTTAAAACGTTTGTCTAATTTAGAGAAACACGTTTTTGGTAACAAATTATACGACTGATATTTCCAGTTGAATTATTGGGGGATTTACCGTATAATTAGGTATTGCTGATCCTTAATGGTGTTTGGGTAATCGCTGCAACGATTCGTTGTAGAGGAAAGTCCATGCTCGCACGGTGCTGAGATGCACGTAGTGTTCGTGCCTAGCCAATTCATAAGCTAGGGCAGTCCAACCCGGGCTGACGGCAGGGAAAACACCTACGTCCTTTACGGAGGATATGGTGTGACTACTTTGAAAGTGCCACAGTGACGAAGTCCTGTTAGAAATGGCAGGAGTGGAACGAGGTAAACCCCACGAGCGAGAAACCCAAATTTGGTAGGGGAATCCTCTCAAAGGAATTGAACGAAGAGAGGGACAAAGGAATTTCCTTTGTAGATAGATGATTACCACCCGAGTACGAGACGAACAGTCGCCTGCAGTACAACGGAACAAAACATGGCTTACAGAACACTATTACGGGATAAGAGCAATATGGATTAAATAATGCAAGTGACTGATACATGCAGGTAATACACTGCTCTTTTGTATCAGTCCTTTTTATTTTACAGGAAACCGGACCATACTAGTGGTAGTGGCATATTAATGAACGGGGTGACAAAGTTGAGTACATATACGTTGATCGCAACGGCAGCGATGGGCTTAGAATCCATTGTTGCCAAAGAAGTGAAGGAATTGGGATATGAATGTCAGGTCGAAAATGGAAAGGTCATCTTCAAGGGAGATGAAACGGCCATTGCACGGGCCAATATGTGGTTGAGAACCGCTGATAGAATCAAAATCCTTGTCGGTGAGTTCAAGGCTTATTCCTTTGACGAACTATTTGAAAATACAAAGAAGCTTCCGTGGGAGAACTTTCTCCCTGTAGATGCAGAGTTCCCGGTGCAGGGGAAATCCGTTAAATCAAAACTTTACAGTGTCCCGGATTGTCAGGCCATCGTGAAAAAAGCGATAGTGGAACGGCTGCGAACGGCCTACAAGCGATCGTCATGGCTGGACGAAACCGGTCCTCTATTCAAGATTGAAGTGGCCATCCACAAAGACGTGGCAAGCATCACCCTGGATACAAGTGGTCAAGGTCTCCATAAACGGGGTTATAGAATCGGACAAGGTGAAGCGCCTTTAAAGGAAACGCTGGCAGCTGCCCTTATTCAATTAACGACCTGGAATCCAGATCGTCCTTTCGTGGATCCATTCTGCGGTTCAGGGACCATTGCCATCGAAGCTGCGCTGATCGGACAAAATATCGCTCCCGGCTTCAATCGTGAATTTCTGTCAGAAAAGTGGCCGTTGATGCCTGCCGATGTGTGGGAGAAAACGCGTCTGGAAGCCGAGGATTTGGCAAACTATGATCAGCCCCTTGAAATACTGGGTACCGACATCGATCATCGAATGATTGAAGTTTCCAAAGAGAATGCCCTGGAAGCAGGACTTGGGGACCTGGTGAAATTCAAGCAAATGCAAGTGCGTGATTTCACTTCGGAATTAGAATACGGCATCATCGTCGGAAACCCTCCATATGGTGAACGTCTGGGTGAACGGAAAGAAGTAGAGAAAATGTATCAAGAAATGGGAAGGGCCTTTGAAAAATTGGATACATGGTCTGTTTACATGCTGACGTCCCATGAAAATTTTGAACAATGCTACGGGAAACAAGCTACAAAAAAACGGAAATTGTTCAATGGATTTATAAGGACAGACTATTATCAATTTTTCGGGCCGCGCCCCCCAAGAAAGTGATCTGATTCGTATTGTTGGAAAAAGATGATGAAGTTGAGAATAACCCTTTCATTTCCTGCGTATAATAGTTCTATCATTTTTAGAGGAGTGAAAGAGGATGGACCATTCTTTCATCGATTTCCACAAAATCTATCAAGCCTTACAAAGCTCTATTTCTTCCATTTCAGGTGAAGAAGCGGAGGCCGTACATCTTGACCTTCATGAAGCATCCAAAAACCTGGATCAGGCATTTCAGTATGAATTATTAAAAAAGAGAATATACGACTGAGTGCACTCTCTCCGAAGCTAGAGACATCCATACAACTGGTAGACTCACCCTTTGTATGGAGAGTCTCTTTTCTTTTTGGGTAGAATGTACTTCTTATTATAGAAAGTCCTTAGATAAAATATCGGTTACACCTTTTCAATAAGAATGAATTCTAGTAAATTAGAAATATTGTGTCATGCAGGAGGTTCATATGAGAAGAAAATTACCATTCGAATTAACCAAGGAGCAATCCTTTTATGAAGCATTATCCGATTGGGTCGGGGATGTTTTTTATGATATATTGCCAGAGAAAGGATTTGACCTGCGGGATGAACAGGTTTTCATGGCCTTTCAACTAAATCAGGCATACAAGAATAAGCAGGTCATGTTTGCAGAAGCAGGTGTTGGAACAGGGAAAACCCTTGTGTATCTGTTATATGCCCTTTCCTATGCAAGGTATACGGGAAAGCCTGCCATCATTGCTTGTGCGGATGAAACCCTCATCGAGCAGATCGTCAAAAAAGAAGGGGATATAGAGAAGCTTGAGAATGCACTGGATCTTGATATAGATGTCCGTCTGGCCAAATCGAGGGAGCAATATCTTTGTATCAAGAAGTTAGAAGAGAATGCTTCTCAAAAGGATGTCTATCAGGAGATGTGGGAAGAATTGCCGGGCTTCGTCCATGACAATTCCTCTATGAGAAGCTTCACTCATTACGGGGATCGTAAAGAATATGCCGGCTTGTCAGATGAAGAGTGGAGTTCTGTAGGCTGGGATTCCCTTCAGGACTGCATGTCCTGTGCCTATCGTCATCGCTGTGGACTTACGCTTCATCGTGAGCATTATCGGAATGCGTCTGACTTGATCATTTGTTCCCATGATTTTTATATGGAACATATCTGGACGAAAGACAGCAGAAAGCGGGAAGGTCAGCTGCCGCTCCTTCCGGAAGCAAGCTCAGTGGTCTTTGACGAAGGGCATCTGTTGGAATTTGCTTCACAGAAAGCGATGACCTACCGGATGAGGATGGAGACTCTTGAGGGACTGTTAGAAAAGCTGTCTTCATCTGATATGAGGGAGGAGACTCTTTATATCATTGAAGATATCATGCTCGACAATGAAAAGTGGTTCGGGCTTCTGGAGAAAGAATCCAAAGGGGAAACTGGATCCGACAGGCAGTATATCACGCGTTCAGAGGCGATTTTGCAGCAGGCCAGGTCTCTTACGGAAAAAATCGAGAACCTCTTGAATGAGCTTGTTTTTGAAAGCGAAATGTATGTGATGGATGATTACCTGTTAAAAGTAGTGGAAGAATATCTGGAACAGATTCAGTATTCTTTGAAACTGTTCTTAGATGATGAAAAAGGAATCTACTGGCTGGAAACATCAGAGGAAGAACACACCTTTGTGGTGATGCCGAGATTAGTCGAAGAAATTCTAAAAGAACAGGTTTTCAGTCAAAACATCCCATTTATCTTTTCTTCAGCCACCCTTTCCTATAATGGGGACTTTTCTTATGTGTCCCGATCACTGGGGATTGAGACATATGAAAAATTCTCAGTGGAATCCCCTTATGAATATGAGGAGATGATGAGGGCACATATTCCTTCATTGGATTCCGGTGTCGATTCGAAAAATCAATATGTTTGGGAAAAATTACAGAGTAATCAAGGGAAATCATTGATTCTTTTTACATCCAAGGATGAGATGAACGCCTTTAGGGACTATCAGATTCAGCAGCCGGATCAAAACTGGAGTGTCATCTATGAAGGTGACCGTGAAATCAGTGATACGGTGGAACAGTTCCAGCAGGAAACGTCTACGGTCCTATGTTCCTATCACCTATGGGAAGGATTGGACGTGCCGGGGGATTCCCTTTCACAAGTGATCATTTACTCACTTCCTTTCCCGCCAAAAGACCCCGTCTTTGATGCGAAACGAAAGCATGCCACTCATTCCGTGGAAGAGGTGGATCTTCCTTACATGATGCTTCGTCTGAGACAGGGAATCGGACGTCTGATTCGGACAAGTGATGACAAGGGGAGTGTTCACGTTCTGTTGAATGATGATGAAACCACATATAGAGAATTGGCAGAGTCCGTCCTTCCCGTTGGAATCGAAATGTTAAACGCATAATAGAGTGAACCGAAACCGCCTGAATAGGCGGTTTTTTAAATTGTTCTGGACCCAAGTTGCCAGAAAAATATGATAAAATAGATTGAATGTTAAAAAAGGGGGCTTTTTGAATGAAAGAATCTATACTAGAGACAAAAGATCAATTTCACGAATATGCAAAAAAAATGTCGGCCTACAACGAAGCACTTGGGTTGATGTTCTGGGATTTGCGTACAGGCGCACCGAAAAATGGGGCGGAACAACGGTCAGAAGTGATTGGGATGCTTTCATCGGAGTTGTTCGAGATGTCCACTTCCAATGAAATGGCCGCTTACTTAGCGAAACTATCTCCAGTGATGGATCAACTGGATCCCATGACACAAAAACTGATAGAAGAGTGTCAAAAAGAGTACGATCGAAATAAAAAGATTCCCGCCTCTGAATACAGAGAATACGTGGTATTGCAGTCGAAAGCGGAAGGGAAATGGGAAGAAGCGAAAGAAAAAGCGGATTTCGATATGTTCAAGCCTTATTTAGAAAAGCTTGTGGCTTTCACAAAACGCTTCATTGATTATTGGGGATACGAAGATAATAAATACAATACATTACTGGATATGTATGAGCCGGGTGTGACGGTAGAAGTATTGGATAAGGTGTTTGGAGATCTTCGTGATCAGATTGTCCCACTCGTACATAAGATTTCAAAATCGGAACATAAGCCAAAAACCGATTTCCTTTTTGAACACTTTCCAAAGGAACGTCAAAAGGATTTCAGTTTGAAAATTCTTGAACAAATGGGGTATGATTTCAATTCAGGAAGACTGGATGAAACGGTCCATCCGTTCGCGATTGGTTTGAACCCTGGTGATGTAAGGGTAACAACTAAATATGACGAAAAGGATTGGAGGACAGCCGTCTTCGGAACAATCCACGAAGGTGGACATGCCCTGTATGAACAGAACATTTCAAAGGATTTAATGGGCACACCCCTTTGTACAGGAACATCCATGGGTATCCATGAGTCTCAATCCCTGTTTTATGAAAATTTTGTTGGCAGGGACCATTCTTTCTGGAAGCAAAATTATGAGTTATTGAAGGATCATTCGACTGGACAGTTTGATTCTGTTGAATTGGACGATTTCTACAGAGCGATCAATGAATCGAAGCCTTCGTTGATCCGGATCGAAGCAGATGAATTAACATATGCCCTCCATATCATCATCCGCTATGAAATTGAAAAAGGATTGTTCAATGATGAGATTGAAGTGAAGGATCTTCCTGAAATCTGGAATCAGAAGTATGAAGAGTACTTAGGTATCCGTCCTTCCCATAATGGAGAAGGTGTCCTCCAGGATGTTCATTGGGCAGGTGGAAGCTTTGGTTATTTTCCGTCATACGCGCTTGGGTATATGTATGCTGCTCAGTTAAAGCGTGCAATGGTAGAAGATATTCCCCATTATGAAGAGCTCCTGGAAAAAGGGGATCTTGCTCCCGTGAGAGAATGGTTGACCGAGCATGTTCATCAATGGGGCAAGATGAAAAAACCGCTTGAAATCATCAGGGAAGTGACTGGAGAAGGGCTCAATGCCCAATACTTGGCCGATTATTTAACGGAGAAGTATTCAAAGGTATATTCCTTAAATTAACTATTGGAGGCAAGAATCATGGAAATTAATGTAGCATCACTAGAGGATAAATTGCTTGTTGGAATAGGCTGGACAGGTCCATATGGAAGAGGGTCCGAGATCCCGAGACTATTCACGAAGTTTCAACAGATGATCCCATCCATTCACTATATAAATGGAGATGAATGCATATACGCACCATTCCATGATAGGGCAACTGATTTTACGTATTATTGTACCGTTGAAGTTGATCGTGTGGAGAAGCTGCCACCTGGGTTGGTGGAACTGTCACTTCCTGCAGGTGAATATGCACATGCCCTTTATGAAGGACTGTCGACGGAAGTGGAACAAGCCTATTTCGCCATCTTTAATTGGATTAAAGAGAATGGGTATGAAAAAGACTACTCCAGACTGAGTGTCGAGAAGTACCTATCCCAGGACCGTGAAATCAACGAAACGGAAGATAAAAGGAAATTAGAGCTGTTTGTCCCAATTAAACTGAAATAAAAAGGAGGCTGCTTCATTTGAAGCAGCCTTTTCTTATACTGATTGTCCAGCTCCAGGGGCTTGGGGCTCGAGGTCATAAGATGAGTCACCCAAAAAGGCAAAGAGCGCCTTTCCGGGTGACTCATCTTATGCTTGTCGCCCCAGAGCGAGCCCCTTCCGCTTTTCTTGTCACCACATTTTATAACCTTTAGATGCGGGTGGGGCGTTTTGGATCATGTCGATGAATGGGACGGTGTAGGCGACGAGGATGAGAGCGGCCAGGATGGTTAACCAGATCCGCCAGTTCTCGAGCGCCATCGGTGTCCTTTCTGCTGTATCAGCCGTTTCACCGACAGGGAATTCCTCCTCTCCCTTGGGAGCGAAGAATGCCAGGTTGATAAAGATGTATAGAACGAGAATGATACCCATGAAAAGGATCGTGCCCCCGATCGCCTGTGCTATTTGGTAGGGGATCCAATCCATTGCCTGAGGTGCATCCCCATAAGTGGAATATGAAGACCTTCTTGGTGCACCCAGTAATCCAACTGCATGCATGGCGCCAGACATGATGCTCATTCCGACGGCCCATACAATAGCCTGCACGATGGCCAATTTGTTCATTGCTTTCGTTAGGACGCGTCCCGTCAGATGAGGGACTAGCCAATAAGCAATTCCAAAGAAGGTCAAGACGACAGATGTGGCCAGTGTTAAATGAAAGTGACCGGTGACCCAAATCGTATTATGGACCACCTGATTCATTTGATTGGATGCATTGATCAATCCGCCTGCTCCTGCAGGGATGAAAGCAACCATTCCGATGAACGGCACTGTAAAACGGGCGTCACCCCATGGAAGCTTCTTGAACCATCCGAATAATCCCGTAGCTCCTTTGCTTCTCCCGTACATTTCAAATGTTGCGAACAAAGAAAATGCTGTCATCAGGGAAGGGATGACGACCATGAACGTCAGGGTCACCTGCAGGAACTTCCAATAAGCATCAATGCCAGGCTCCACTAGTTGATGGTGAAATCCGACCGGTATCGAGAATAGAAGAAAAAGGATAAAGGAAAGACGTGCCAAAGAATCTGAAAAGATTTTTCCTCCGATGATTTTCGGAATGATCACATACCATGCCATATAAGCGGGCAGCAGCCAGAAATAGACGAGTGGGTGACCGAAATACCAGAACAAGGTACGGCTGACAAGGACGTCGACCCTGTCCACCAGACCAAGGGACCATGGAAGGAGCTGAAATAATACAGTCCCCGCAACCCCGATGGTGGCAACAATCCATAAGACGGTGTTGATGATGCTCATGAAAGTCAGTAAAGGACTCGGTTGTCCAGGATGTTCTTTTCTCCAGCTAATATATTTCATGATCATCCCTGCGCCGCCAAACCAGCTGCCCACCACTACGAAGGTCAATCCTAAATAAAAGATCCAATGTGCCTGGAGGGGAGCATAAAATGTATAAAGGACCGTAGCTTCATTTAATAAAATCATGACTGCTGCCATGATCGTTCCAAGGAGCATGACCCAGAATCCCAGCCACCCTATGAAGCGGGATTTCCCAGAATAAGTTCCTGACGTGCGGGAAATGGCCGCATGCTGGAATCCGAGAATAAAGAATGTCGTCAGTACCAATCCGAGTAATACCCCGTGAACAGTCAATACTTGATAATACCCGATACCTGCAGGCAAAGTGAATCTGCCTGAACGGACCAAAACCTGTAACAGGCCGGCGAGTCCACCTAATGCCAGAGCAGCAAACCCTACGTAAATGTGAGCCATGGCCAGTGTAGCATCCTTTTTATCAATTTTTACAAATGGTTTCATCTACTCCACCACCCTTAACATAGATTTCATCGTGTGATGACCGACACCACAGTATTCATTACAAACAATGAGAAATTCTCCAGCCTTGTCGAGTGTGGTTGTATATTCACTGACATATCCAGGTTCAAGCATCATGTTGATATTGGTTCCTGCCACTTCAAACCCATGCACAACATCCTTTGTTGTAGCCGTGATTTTCAGAGTCGATCCTTTAGGGATTTCAATTTCCCCGGGGGTATAGAGAAAAGCGGAGGCCACAAATACCAATTCATAATCCCAAGCCTTTCCTTCCACTTTTTTAAGTCCGGGTTCGTTAAACGGAGCGATTTTGTCCACCTGCTCCGGATTGACGTATGCCTTTGCGCTTGGAGGCTGATGCCCCTGATGAAAAGCACTGATACCCAATATGATTAAAAATAAGATAAGAGACCCTGTTCCCAGTGTTAACCACCATTTCTCATAGCGATGCATATGCATATAAATCACTCCTTAAATTAAAAACGATTCAGAAACAGCAAGAATACCCCAAGCCATGTGAGGATTAAAAACCCTCCCAAAAATAATACCGAAGTAAATGTACCTTTTAATGAGGTGGGTTCCTTGACTTTGACTTCCGTTTTTTGATGTAATTCCGGTTTTCCCATTCCACTCATTCCTTCCATTCATTATTCACTGAATTGATAGTTCAATCATAAGCGGGTACACCTCTTTGAATCTGTGATAAATGTCACACCTAAAGGGATGGTTTGTGAAAAAAGTGTGAAATGATTAAAAATAGGCACTCGGATGTGTTCATTCTCGTGAACTCTTGCATAAGGTGTAGGAATGAAGAGGAAGGTGATGATCAAATGGAAAAATATTATTGTAAACAATGCTGTCAAATCTTCTCTGATAAGATGATGTGCCCTCAATGCCGGATGCCGGTGGAAGCGAAGATACACATCGAGGTCCATCATCAGCAAGTGAAAAAAGATCACCGATGAGGCTTACTGTGCTAAAATAAAGAAGATTCGAATAACAGATAAGGCGGTGGAGAATTTGTTTGTTCCTTCATTTTCATTGAAAGGTAAATTGGCCGTTGTCACAGGTGCAGGCCGGGGAATTGGACGTGCCCTCAGTATTGGATTAGCGGAGTCAGGATCCGATGTAGTCCTGTTGTCCAGAACCAGGGATGATTTGGAAGAAACAGCTGGTGTAATCGAGAAGCTGGGGAGGAAGGCTCATATCCTCCCGACAGATGTGACATCACGTGATGAAATAAACAAGGTGATCACCTACATAGAAGACCATGGCTTGTCCATCGATATCCTGATCAATAATGCAGGGATGAATATACGTTCGGAAGCGCTTTCGGTAACGGATGATGAATGGCAGAAAATCATGGATACGAACTTGAAATCAGCCTTTATGATGAGCCAGGAAGTAGGAAGGCATATGAAAGAGAGGGGCCGGGGGAAAATCATAAACATTGCCTCCGTCGCAGGCCACGTTGCCCTCAGAACCGGGGTCGTATATGCTTCCACGAAAGCAGCCATGATTCAAATGACGAAGGTATTAGCCATGGAATGGGGAAAACACAATATCAATGTTAACAGTATCGGTCCATGGTATTTCAAGACACCTTTAACAAAGGAACTTCTGCAAAATGAAGAGTATGTAAACGATATACTGGCAGTGACTCCTTTGAAAAGGATCGGTGAGCTCGAGGAATTGGTAGGCCCGGCGGTATTCCTTTCATCGGATGCCTCAAACTATATTACCGGACAAACCCTCTTTGTAGACGGAGGAATGACGATCAACGGTTTTTGATTCCAGGATAAAAGGCTGACCTTTCGCTGAAGGTCAGCCTTTTATCTATTTTCTATTCAATCATCAGTATCACTAAAAAATCACCAACATTTTCAATGGAAATCGGTAGTTTTAAGGCTTTGTCGAAACCATACATCTTCGATTGCCCCACAATCACGGTCGGTGGTGTGATGTCGAGTGAATGACCGGCCTGTGCAAGGAGAGTAGCTAGATTCCCTGCAATCATATTCCCGAGCTCACCCGCGAATGACTCAAGCATTTCACCTTCAAGGGGCATTCCAAACATGGATGCTCCCAAACCTTGAAAGCTCTCTTCTTCTCCATCAATGATCATTCTTCCTCTTACGTCACCCGTGAACCCGATGAGTACACCGATCTTATGCTGACTGAAGGGCTCTGTCAGCAATGAAAGTTTTAAAACAGTAACACTCAAAGGGATGACTCCTTTAATCGCTTCTACTGAACTATTAAGTATATCGGTGACACTTTTAGTTAAAATCATGTCGTATCCTCCAGTATTTTGTCACTATAATCATACCATACGGACTAGGATTAAAGGATGATATTTTCGTCCTCTTTTCATACTAAAGAACTATTTATAGAGAGGTGTTTAAAACAAAAATAACACTTCATACATGATTTTTGCCTTGGTGGAAAAGCTATCCTTATATGGAAGTGTAAGGAGTGGTCGTGCATGCCGAAAATACTCTCAGTGGAAACTGAGGTTCCGCCAGTTAAAATCACGCAAAATGAAGCCGCTGAATTTGCAAAGCAATTGTTTTCTTCAAGTTTTAAAGATATAGGACGTCTCATAAATGTGTTTCAAAACGGGGAAATAGCAAGCCGTTATTTCGTAAAGGACCTGGAGTGGTTTTCCAAGGAGCATACCTTTCAGGAAAAGAACGATGAATTCATCCACCATGCCGTAGAATTGGGGAGTAAAGTGGTCCATAAGAGCCTTTCACGTCATAGGCTCTCAATGGGAGATATCGATGCCATCATCACCATATCAACATCAGGTCTATCAACCCCGAGTCTGGAAGCCCGGATCATGAACAGGCTCCCATTTTCTCCCCATATTAAACGAATTCCGATATGGGGTTTGGGATGTGCAGGGGGGGCGTCGGGGTTATCAAGGGCGTATGAGTATTGCTTAGCCTTTCCAAAGGCAAATGTTCTTGTTCTTTCGATCGAACTTTGCTCATTGACCTTTCAACACGGAGATCGATCAAAGAGCAATTTGATCGGGACGTCCCTTTTCGCTGATGGTGTGGCATGTGCCCTTGTCTGCGGGGATGACAGCCCGGCAATAGAAGGCGTCCGGCATCCTTTGCCAACGATCTTTGCCACTCAGTCGACGCTGCTCCAGGATTCATTGGATGTCATGGGATGGGAAGTGAAGGAAAATGGATTATATGTTGTATTTTCGAAGGACATTCCCACATTGGTGAAAAATTGGCTGCGTCCGAATGTAGAGGGATTCATTGAAGCGAACGGGATCGGACTCCGGGACATTAAGCATTTTGTGGCCCACCCAGGTGGAAAGAAAGTGATTGAGGCTTACATGGATGCTTTAGGAATGGATGAAAGGATGACAACTGAATCAATGAGGGTATTGAAGGAATATGGCAACATGTCCTCTGTCACGATTCTTTATGTCCTCAAGGAATTTATGGAAAAAGGCTGTGAACGGGGAGATATTGGTCTTGGCACTGCTTTGGGACCTGGGTTCAGTTCGGAGCTTTTGTTGATGAGGTGGGAATGATGCTGTATTTTGTATTGTTTTTCTCGGTACTGATGATTCAAAGACTGGTGGAACTGTATATTGCAAGATCGAATGAAAAGTGGATGAAGGAGCGGGGCGCAAAAGAATACGGACAGGCTCATTATAAGCTGATGGTCGGCATCCATGTTGCATTTTTCATTTCCCTAGTCATAGAGGGGGGGTTCTATCACTCAGGTGTCAATCACTATTGGCCGTTATTGCTTGGCGGTTTTATCCTGACTCAGCTCGGGAGGATCTGGTCGATCGCTTCGCTTGGGAGGTATTGGAACACTAAGATCATTGTCCTCCCCGAGGCTAAGGTCATAGCCAAAGGTCCCTATAAACACTTGAAGCATCCGAACTATTTGATTGTAACCCTTGAGTTCCTGATTGTTCCATTGCTTTTTCAAGCCTATTGGACACTTTTCATCTTTGCATTATTAAATCAATTCATTCTTTCTATCCGAATCCCTCTCGAGGAACATGCCCTGAAGGAGGAGACGGAGTATGAGAAGGTCCATCTCAACACGAAGGGATGGATTCCCCTATTCAAAAAAGAAAAATGATTTTCTTATTGAAAATGATTATCAACTTTGATAAGATTCTAATTGAAGATGAAAATTATTCTCAAGTACAAGTATTTTTACAAAAGGGTGGGGACAAGAATGGTAGGGTTTTTGATATTGTTTACTGTAGTAGCGTATGGCTTCACGATGAAGTATGTATTATCTAATGTAATGAAGAATCCGGCACAGCGGAAGAACGTATCTTCATACCAGTCGAACTCGAAATCTTTTGTTCACTCAAACTTAATCGCAACTGAAACAACACGATAAACAGGGCCTTCTTCTTCGGAAGAGGCTTTTTTTTGTCTTTGTTTGTAAAAGTGACAGCTATTATACTTGGACCGTTCCTTTCCGCTTCAGGCACTTGCTTTCCTCGGGGAGGAAGTCAAGCCTCCTCGGGCTTTGCCCTGCGGGGTCTAGACTTTTCCTCTATTTCCCGAAGGAGTCAAGTGCCTTCCTCTCCAATCCACTCTGTGCTTCTATATGTGAAAAATCAGATTAAACAAATACCAAAAAGGTCTTGGGATTGATGTATTTGTTATAGATTGCAGAAAATCAGATAGATATTAGTCAATAATGATTCAATTGATCACCTGCTAAACCGTGACTTAGTTATTTTTAGAAAGCTCTTTTCGCAAAGATTGTTGTTTTCTAACATAGGAACTCTGAGGCCCTGTCTATGTATGTATGGATAGATGGGGAGGGGAACGGCTTCGCTTTCCGGCGGACGAACGGCCAAGCCTCCTCGCATTCGCTGCGGGGTCTTGTCTCGTCCGTTTTTCCGCAGGAGTCTACGCCGTTCCCCTCCCCATCTAAATGAGATAGCGTGACAGAGCCTACAGTGAAAAAACGAATAAAACAGCATTTTAATTTACTATTCAAACTGAAACTGACCTCTCCACACATAGAAAATGATGTTTTTTAGAGGTGTACAGAGGTAGATTAATCCTCCAATTACATTAAAGTTGATTGTAGCGGAAGGTGCTCGACTCCTGCGGGAAACGCTGGACAGGTGAGACCCCACAGGCGAAGCCGAGGAGGCTCACCGCCAGCCCCGCGGAAAGCGAGCACCTGAAGCGGAAATCAACCATTACTCTCTACCTTCCATAGCAACAAAGTTTACAAATATAGCCTTTTAGAAACATGATTCCATATTGTCTTTTCCCCTCATTCAATCCTTCGCATATACTGTTATCAATCTCAGATCACTCTTTCCGGTAGGATTTCATAGAGAATTTGATTCAAATACGATAAAATAAAAACGTTATCATTCTTCTTAAGTGCAGAAAGGAATTAGATTAGACTATGAGTCAGATTGAACATAAGAGCACACATTTACATAATACGTTAAACCAACTTACGGCTTACTACGACATCTTCCTCCAGAATGGGGATGGGGAGAGGGCTTCCAAGGTTGAACGGCTTGCAGAAAAGTTGAATAATCATGAATTGATCCTTGCTTTTTGCGGCCATTTTTCCGCTGGGAAGTCCACGATGATCAACCGGTTGATGGGTGAAGACATCCTGCCATCCAGTCCGATTCCAACCAGTGCGAATCTGGTAAAGGTGCATCATGCCCAAACGGACTTTGCAAAGATTCATTATCATCAGTCCCAGCCCCTCTTTTTTAAGGCACCGTATGATTTTGAGACCATTAAGAATTTCTGTAAAAACGGGGAAGACGTATACTCTGTAGAAATCGGTCGGGAGAGAAGTGCCGTGCCTGAAGGGGTTTCCGTTTTGGATACTCCGGGAGTTGACAGTACGGACGATGCCCACAGGCTGTCTACGGAATCGGCGATTCACCTTGCCGACGCAGTTTTCTATGTAATGGATTATAACCATGTCCAATCACAGGTGAATTTTGAGTTCACCAAGGAAATGGTGCGTCATGGTGTCAAATTGTATCTGATTGTGAACCAGATCGATAAGCATCAGGAGGAAGAATTATCTTTCAGCGAGTTCCAGGAAAGCGTCAAAAATTCATTCGCCTCTTGGGGAGTAGTACCCGATGGCACGTTTTTTACAAGTTTGAAAAATCCCGACCATCCTAACAATGACCTTGAAAAATTGAAGGCACTGATTGATGGCCAGGTCAAACAGAAGGATGAACTGATTGAAGACTCGGCAGTCTCGGCTATTTCGCAATTGAGATCTGAACATGAGAAATGGTATGAGGAAGAGCTTGAAAAACTTGAGGATAGAGCCCTGGATTTCCTGACAGACGAAGAATGGGAAAAGAAAGACTCCATCCTTCTAAAAGAAAGAAAGCTCGTCGATACACTGGCAAAAAATGATGTCGCATCCATAAAAGATCAATTCGAAGAAGAGCGAAGGGAAATCCTCAAGAATGCTTATTTAATGCCTTTTGAAACAAGGGAATTAGCAAAGGACTTCCTGGAAAGCAGGCAACAGGACTTCAAAGTCGGCTTCCTGTTCTCCAAGCAAAAGACAGAAGAAGAAAAAGCACTGAGACTTCAAAGGTTCAAAGAGGATATCAACTCACGGATCGAATCTCAACTCGAATGGCACTTAAAGACGCTTGGTAAAAACATCGTGAAAGAATATATCCCTTCATCTGATCAGCGGGTGGAATGGGACCGATTGAACCTTGAAGTGGACGATCATTTCCTTGTCGATTTAATTAAACAAGGGGCAGGAGTCTCGAGTGATTATGTTCTCCAATACTGTGATGATCTTTCTGAGGAGTTGAAAAGAAAAGCAAGAAATGAAACGAGCGGGTTGATCGAAGGACTGATAACCGAAATTGAAAACTCATCGCCCGAAGAGAATGCCGGCATGGAAGAAGAACTGGCAGAGCTTCAGAAAAAAACAGGCATCATTTATCAATGGAATTCACTCAATGAAGAGAAGGACGCTCAAATCAGAAGATTGAGGAAAGCGGAAGTTGATCCAACACGTGCGGAGACGATTATGTCAGAATGGACCGTGAAATGGAAAGAGAGAGAAGAAACCTATACACTTGCTTCCGATGTGGTTCTGGATCGTAAAGAGGACTCGGGACAAGAACGCGACATAAATCAATCCCCGGACATCAAGGAGCAGCTCTCGTCAAAAGACGAAGCGATTCAACGGTTAGAAACGATGGCGAATGTGTTCAGGAATTACAATGGGTTTACCAAGATGGCACATCTATTGGACGGAAAGAGAGAGCGCCTCTCGAGTCAATCCTTTACCATCGCATTATTCGGTGCATTCAGTGCCGGGAAATCATCGTTTGCCAATGCCCTGTTAGGAAGAAAAGTACTACCGGTGAGCCCGAATCCCACCACCGCCTCCATCAACAGGATCAATCCGGTATCGAAAGAGTGTGAGCATGAAACGGCCCATGTACACATCAAAACCGGTGAACAGCTAATGGCAGACATCAATCATTCCCTTTCGTTTTTTAATCGCAATGCATCTTCCCTGCACGAAGCCGCGGAAATGATACCAGATTTATCGACTGAAGGAAGCGGGAAAGAAAATGTACATCTTTCTTTCCTTCAAGCCTTTCTAACAGGGTATCCTTCATTTAAGGACACCCTCGGCAGCAGGAGGAAGGTAGATCTTGAAGAATATAAAGGATATGTAGCCGATGAGACGAAAGCCTGCTTTGTGGAGTCCATCGATCTCTATTTCGATTGTGAGATAACAAGACAGGGGATCACCCTCGTCGATACACCGGGTGCTGACTCCATCAATGCCCGCCATACCGGTGTTGCTTTCGAATATATCAAGAATGCCGATGCGATTCTATTTGTGACCTATTATAATCATGCATTTGCCAAGGCAGACAGGGAATTCCTTATTCAATTGGGTCGAGTGAAAGACACCTTCGAATTGGATAAAATGTTCTTTGTCGTCAATGCCATCGACCTCGCAAGTGATGAAAAAGAAAAAAATGAAGTCATTGATTATGTGGAAGACCAATTGATTCAATATGGAATCCGTTTTCCAAGGATTTTCGGAGTATCATCTCTTCAGGCACTTAAAGAATCCGCACGACTTCAATCAGGGATGGATGCTTTTAAGAAGGAATTCCAAACCTTCATCCAGAATGAATTAGTGAGCATGAGTATCGAATCCGCTCTTGGGGAGTGGGAGAGAGGGCTGAAGCGTTTTCAACAATATCTCCACTCCGCTTCCAGTGAAAAGACGTATAAACAATCAAGGAAGAGGGAGCTTCTGGAGCGGAAGTCCGAGGTTGAATCCATCATTGACGGCATATCCCGGGATCCCTTTACAGTGGAGATGTTGCAGGAATCCAAGGAACTCGTGCATTATGTAAAACAAAGAGTATTTTTCAGGGTGCCGGACTTCTATAAAGAAGCATTTCATTCCGGGTTATTTCTTCAATATCCATCTCAATCCCAGGCCATCCGTGAAGGATTAAAGGAATTTTTATCAAGTATCGGGTTTGATCTGGCTCAGGAAATGCGGGCTACCTCCCTGCGGATTCAGCAGTTCATTCAGAAGCAGCTCCGAGATCAATGGGCTGCAATGGAAGAAAAAATCCAGCGGGTGGAACAAGATCTCGTCCTGTCCCCAATGGATTATAAAAATGAAACGAGCATTGAATTTGAGAGCGCTTTTAACCAAACGGAATTGCGACCATTTGAAGAAGCTTTCTCCACATTCAAGAATCCAAAGCAATTCTTTGAAAAAGGCGGAAAGAAAGTGGTGCAGGAAAAATTGGAAGCCTTGCTTCAAGAACCTGCAGACCGTTACCTGACACAGGAACGGTCAAGGTTGGACACTTGGGGGCAATCCTATTTGGAAGAGAAATTCAAGTTGCTTAAAGAAGAGCTGCTAAGTCAGGTGACCGATCAGATTACATCCTATCTTGAAGCACTCGAGACCGTCCAGGACCTGGATCAGTTGAAACGAGATTTAATATGTCTCGAGGAGGCTTAGAAAAGAAGGAGGACATCCATAGTGAATCCTTATCATTGCTGTGCTACTTGTATTCACATAGAAGGGGTGAAAAAAGAGCAGAAGACCTCCTATTATTGTTCAAGATTAGGCTATGAGACCAAAACGACCTATCAGTTTTCTTGTTGGGAACCGAAGGAAGAAGTGCGGAGATTGATGAAGAAGAGGGGGATGAAACCATGAGTGTGCTGGTAGATGCGGAGTGGCTTAAAGAACATATGGACGATGGGGATGTCAGAATCATCGATTGTCGTTTTTCGTTAGGGAATCCTGCAGAAGGCCGGGAAGGATACAATGAAAGCCATATTCCCGGTGCCGTCTTTTTTGACCTTGAAAAAGATTTATCCGGTTATGCGAAGAAGCACGGGGGACGACACCCCCTCCCAAATATGAAGAATTTCCTTCGTAAAGTGGAGGATGCGGGGATCGATAAACAAACAACCATCGTGATTTATGATGAGAAGGAAGGGGCTTTTGCGGGCAGGTGCTGGTGGTTATTCCATTATATCGGCCATGAAAATGTCTTTATCCTGAATGGTGGATTTGCCGCGTGGAAGAAGGGTTCTGGAAAGACCGAATCCTCCGTTCCCCATTATCCTGCAACAAATTATCATCCGAACGTAAATGACGGCATTCTGGCCACTTTGGATGAAATACGGGAAATTGCTGATGGAGATAGAATGATCCCTTTGATTGATTCCAGGAGCAGAGAACGGTTCTCTGGTCAGGAAGAGCCGATCGACCGTATTCCGGGCCATATTCCCGGCGCGATCAACCTTCCATGGACGGAAGGGATGAATGAAGGGTATTTCCTTGGGCCCGATGAGCAGAAGGAACGTTTCTCGAAGCTTAAAAAAGATGAGCCCGTCATTGTCTACTGTGGATCTGGTGTAACGGCAACCCCAAATTTTATTGCTCTTAAAGAAGCCGGATTTACTGATGTGAAGCTATATGTAGGAAGTTATAGCGATTGGGTTTCGTACGAAGAGCACAGGGTGGAAAAAGAATAATACCGAGTAGCTAATTGGAAGAGATTCATCACTTTTCCAATTAGCTGTTTATGCTGATGTGTTATACTTTAAAAGGTATGTACGAAACGACGGGGTTAGGAGTGGATGACTTGGAAAATAAAAATGAGCATTTATTATTAATAGATGGAATGGCATTATTATTTCGTTCTTTCTTTGCAACGGCCGTAACGGGCCAATTCATGATGAACTCAAAAGGCCTCCCGACCAATGGGGTCCAGGGGTTCATGAAACATCTGCTCATGGCAGCGGATCATGTGAAGCCTACACACATCATTGTATGCTGGGATATGGGGAGCCAGACTTTCCGTAACGAAGTGTTCAATGACTATAAATCGAATCGGAATGCACCCCCTGTTGAACTGATCCCTCAGTTCGACCTTGCAAAAGAAGTGGCTGAAGGATTCAATCTTTCCAATGTGGGCGTAGTGGGTTATGAAGCAGACGATTGTATCGGGACACTGGCAAAGCTCCATCGATCCGAGCGAAAAGTCTCCGTTCTAAGTGGAGACCAGGATCTCCTGCAGCTTCTTGATGACAACATTGACATCATGCTCCTGAAAAAAGGCTTTGGGAATTATCAGACCTATACGAAAGACCTCTTTGTGGAAGAAAAGGGCATCACCCCGGAACAGTTCATTGATGTGAAAGCACTCATGGGAGATACTAGTGACGGATATCCAGGAGTAAAAGGGATCGGGGAGAAAACAGCCATGAAACTGATTCAACAGTATCAGGATATTTCCGGTATCCTTGCCAATCTGCATGAACTGACTCCTTCACAACGGAAGAAGATTGAGGAAGACCTTGACATGCTGCATGTTTCAAGGAAACTGGCTGAAATTCATTGTGAAGTACCTCTTTCAGTGTCGGTTGAAGAAGCCAGGTGGGAGCATGTATCACATGATACACTTACGCTTGTGGACGAATTAGAGCTTAAAGTTCTTAGAAGGTTTTTAGTTGGTTCGAATGTGCTGGCGGCTTCAAGCTAAATATGATAAGAGTGTCAGGGACTTAAGCCTGACACTTTTTTATTGAGGTTTATTTTTTATTCGATTTTTTAGCTGCATTCTCTAATGCGCTTTTCGGTTCGATCGCGAATTCAGCATCCTGTGAAATTCCTTGGGGGTTAACACTATTAGCGCTTTTCCCTTTATTTTTATTGTTTCCTTTAGTCATAGTAAAGACCCTCCTTTAGTGTGATCTTTACTATTTTGTCTTGGTTGCCTACAAATATCCCATGTACAGAGAATTTTAGGACACACTACGAATAAGGGAGGTGTTAGGGTGAATAAAGGAATCATTACCGCACTGATCAGTATTGCGTTTGCCCAAGGATTGAAGATTCCGTTGCACTTTTTGAAAAAGAAGGAGTGGAAGCCTGAGCTGTTTTTTCAGACAGGGGGAATGCCAAGCTCCCATAGTGCCGGAGTGGCATCTTTGACGACATTCATTGCGTTAAAAAGAGGGGTAAGAACGATTGATTTCGCTCTTTCCTTCATCTTTGGTCTGATCGTCATGTACGATGCCCAGGGAATTCGCCGCCAAACCGGTGAATTGACTCTTAAAGTAAATAGTCTCGATGAGCTTGTCAGGAAGGCGCATGAAAAGGAAACCGTTGAATTCGAAGAGAAGAAACCTAAGAGACTGAAGGAAATGCTTGGGCACCAGCCACAGGAAGTGGTGGGCGGTGCATTACTTGGTTCCCTTCTTGGCTTCATTGCCTTCTTGTTTTCCAAAAAGGATAGGCAAAAGAAGAGATTTTCTGTAAGATAAGAGATGACAAAGTGGCGATAAGGTGAGGAGAAACGTGAAAAAGACAACAGAAGAATTTCTCATAGATCTGGAAAACAAAGGCTTTAAATTTCAGGAAGATGCGATAGGCTTCATCTATTTCGGCAAAAAATACACAGACGCCCCGGATGAACTGGTCAATAGTGCCATTGAAATTACGTTAAAAGCACAGAAACAATTTGACAGCAGCTTCTATATGTCCATATTAGAAAGACTCCATTCCCAGAAAATCCCTTCCAGAAAGGAAGCTCTAAGGTGGATGGAGAAACAGGGATTGGCATAAGCCAGGGACCATCAGAAGGGGGATTGTAACCTTTCTGATGGTCTTTTTAGTAAGTGTTTGTAAAGCGCTTGTGAAATATTATAAGGGCGAAATCATATGGACGGGATCCCTTTAGTTCAGGTGGATGGCTTTACGAGCCAGCTCATCAGCTGCTTTATTTTCTTTGCTTGGGATCCATTTGACAAAGAAAAGGTTCATTTGCTTCGTCAAGCTCAATATATCTCCGAGCAATAATTTATATTGCGCATTACGTACAAACTCTTTCTCAATCGCATGAACGACAGCTTGAGAATCACTTTTCAACCATACGGTATCTGTCTTCTTCTCCAAGCAGATTTCTAGTGCCTTTTTGCAGGCGAGAAATTCAGCTTCATGATTGTCCATGATCCCTAAAGGAATCGAATGTTTTTCCACTTCACCGTTGTATTTGATAAATATACCGGCTCCACTTGGTCCGGGATTCCCGGCACTTGCACCATCAATATATACTTCTAACAATCGTATTCACCTCATACATATTCAGAATATAAATATAGTAGCATATTAAGAGAGAGGAAGGAGAATGCTTCATGGCATTTCACTCCATATCCTCCATATACATAGCAAAAGCCGGGTGAAAATGCCTACACCCGGCTTCGGTCATCCCATATTCTTTGGAAATCGTTTTGCAATATAGCCAAACGGGGTATCCATAAGGGAAATCACCCATTTGAGAAGGTAGGTAGTAACGAAAATCTCGAACCAAACGTGCATCGGATATTCACCAAGGAAGGCGATGCTTGTGAAGACAAGGGTATCCAATAGTTGACTCACCATCGTACTCCCGTTATTGCGGATCCAAAATTGGCCATCTGTCGGGAACTTCTTCTTCAGATACGTAAAGATATACACGTCCGTAAATTGGCTTACAAGATAAGCTGCAAGGCAGCCAAGTGCAATCCGCGGGATGATGCCAAAGATCGTCGCAAGGGATTCCTGGGCGAAATCGTCAGGATGTGGTTGAAATAAGAGTGCCAGTTGCATAATAATAGTCATGACGATCAACGTGAAGAATCCAAGCCAAACCGCTTTCTGTGCATCTTTTTTACCATACTTCTCGTTCAGGATATCCGTCACCAGAAAGGCGGTACCATACATGGCATTCCCGAGTGTCGCCGTCAGACCGAAGATTTCAATCGTCTTGACGACCTGAAGGTTTGCAAGTATGGTCGAAATCCCTATCCAAACAAAGAGTCCGGTTCGTCCAAACATTCGATACATGACAAGTAAACATGAGAATGTAATGAGTACAAAAACCAGACCAAACCATATATTAAACATAATAAGTCCTCCTATTGTTCATAAGTGAATGAAACAATAGTCCTCATTATACAAAGAAAAATGATTTTGAACAATAAAATGAAGAAAAGGGAGTGAAAGAAGAATGAAAATGAAAATTAAATTTAAATATAAAAGCAAAACCGCTTCCGATATATGGTTTGAATCCGGGTTTTTCAAGCGGAAAGAAACATTGATCCATGTAGATGATCTGATGAAAACGGGAAGGGTCGTTGATCTTGAAATCATTGATGAAATGGGAAACTCTTGGACAAGGAAAGAATACATCAAATTGAATCAGGAGTTAGAGAAGGAACCTGAAAACATCGTAGTGTTCTTTGATGGCGGGTTCGATAAAGAAACGAACTATGCGGGTGCGGGAATCGTCATCTATTATGAAAAAGGCGGGGAATCTTTTCGGATTAGAAAAAATGCACTTCTCGAGGAAATCGAGAACAATAATGAAGCTGAATACGCGGCATTGCATATAGCTCTCGGGCTGCTTGAAGAAATCGGGGTTAAAAATGTGCCCTGTACGATTAAAGGAGATTCACAGGTGGCAATGAAGCAGCTTGGGGGAGAGTGGCCTTGCTATGAAGAGGGGTTGAGCAGGTGGCTTGATCGAATTGAAGGATCGATCCAAAAGCTTGGGCTGAAACCCAATCTGATCGTCCTGAACAGGAAAGACAACAAAGAAGCCGATAAGCTTGCCAACCAGGCACTTCAAGGCATTAAGGTACACAGTAATAAACGATTAGAATAATTCTGCTGTGTATTATATACTCTATTAATACAATGATTGGTTGTGCGTGAATAAATCTAGGAGTGATCTCATGAATCGAAAAGAAGTGGTGGATAAAGTGGATGAGCTTATAGACACCTACTGTAACGACTGCTTACTGAAAGCACACTTTCGCAAAGAGTATGGTAAAACGTATGCTCACCGCTTTTGTATAGAACAATGCACCATCGGGGAACAAATCCGTCAATACGGAGAATATCTGAATAAGAACAACGCCTATCAAAAATAAAGGGCAGCCATTTTAGGGGCTGCCCTTCATCATGTTGATCTATTGTTTTGTACGATTATAATTTGACTACGTTTGCAGCTTGTGGTCCGCGATTTCCTTCAACAACATCGAAAGAAACTTCTTGACCTTCTTCTAATGATTTGAATCCTTCACCTTGAATCGCTGAGAAGTGAACGAATACGTCGTCTCCACCTTCAACTTCAATGAATCCAAAACCTTTTTCATTGTTGAACCATTTTACTTTACCATTTTGCATGTTAGAATCCTCCTAAATCGTTCAAGCACGGTTGTGCCTCTGGAAAATAGTTTTCACGAAATGAATGATGATTATGGCAGATATATAAGCCATAATCATCGGGTCACTTCAATGATGTCTTAACTATACAATATGACGTTTTTCGAGTCAACATTCGTCCAATTTAGAAAGGAATCAGTTGACTATGGAGAGATGACGGTGAACGAGTGAGTGATTTGGCGTTCGGGGTCCGGGTTGTATTCATCCTGTAGTTATAGTAAACTTTTAATGATATTTATGGGAATTTGGAGGGTAAAAAATGCCTACACCAAGTATGGAAGATTATATAGAACAGATTTATATGTTAATTGAGAACAAAGGTTACGCCAGAGTTTCGGATATAGCAGAAGCTTTATCTGTCCACCCCTCCTCAGTTACCAAAATGGTTCAGAAACTTGATAAGGATGATTATCTCATTTATGAGAAATACCGAGGTCTTGTTCTCACTCCAAAGGGAAATAAGATAGGAAAGCGTTTAGTTTACAGACACGAGCTGTTGGAACAATTCCTTCGTGTCATTGGAGTGAAGGAAGAACATATTTATGAAGATGTGGAAGGAATCGAACATCATTTAAGCTGGGATTCCATCGATCGCATTGGTGATCTCGTACAATTCTTCGAGGAAGAAAAGAGCCGGGTAGAAGGGCTGCGAACGATTCAAAATCGCAGTGAATAATGAATATATCCATTTAAAAGCCGCAAAAACATAAGAAAAGGGTAAAGGACTTTCATTTAAAATGAAAGTCCTTTTTGGATGGAGGATGCGGGAATCAAAATATAGAAGGATAGTCGTTAAAAGTTCCATCTTCGACTGCCAGACTGGATAACTCAGATTCTCCCCATTCATTCTCATTGAGTGTGACACCTTGAAGTAAACCTTCGGATGCTTCCAATACGGCTTTCCGGTAGGAAATGATACGGCCGGAAGAGGTTTGGAAGCTTATAATATCTCCATGATAATTCCGTTGCACCTTGGAGATTTCTTCCATATCTATCACCTTTTCTGTTCAGACTTTACCATTAGTATGAACAAATGAGAAAGAAATCATAATGTGAACGGCAGGATAATTTTAAGTTTACATAATAATATTATGTTCAGGTTTGGATTCATTATGCCTTCATGCAGGAATTAAGGCGATGAACTGAGAATATAGAACAGTATAGAAAAAATATTGAGGTGTACATATGAAAAGTTCAGAATGGCATACAAGCGCCAAAACCCGTTGGGAAGATAATGCCGACAATTGGCATTCAAAAAGCGTCGAAATGTGGACAACTGGAAGCAGAAAAGCCGTCATCCCTTTCTTTCATGATCACGCAGGGAAAGCAAGAACCGTTGCGGATTTAGGGTGTGGCGACGGATACGGATCTTATCTGTTGTATGAAAAAGGATACTGGGTCACAGGGGTGGACTTCTCAAGGAACATGATTGAACTTGCCAAGGAGCAGGAAAGGGACAATCTGTCCTTTGAACAAGGGGATCTGAATGCCCTTCCGTTCGAGGATGATCAATTTGATGCTGTGATGGCGATCAATTCGGTAGAATGGACGGAAGATCCTTTACACACATTGAATGAGATTGAACGGATAGTGAGGAAGGATGGATTTATTTGCATCGGATTATTGGGACCGACTGCTCATCCGAGGGAAAATGCCTATCCCCGTCTCCAAGGTAAAGAGGTCATCTGTAATACCATGATGCCGTGGGAATTGGAAAAGCTTGCCCATGATAAAGGATGGAAAAAGGTCGGTGAAAACTATATCTACAAAAAAGGCGTGAAACCGACGCACACAGACAATCTCTCCAATGAATTAAAGCAGGCTTTGACGTTCACGACATTATTTATGTTTCAAAAATAAACATGATCGATTCTCGTCCCGGGAGTCGATCATGTTTTACTATCCGCCATCATTCCCGTCAGGGGAGAAGCTTGAAGAGCAAAAGTGTTCATTTATAGTGTAAAATAAAGATACAATAGGAATAGACAAGCCGCGGTTACTTTAAAAATGAAGCTAAGAGGGTGAACTTCCATGACTACAATAAAGAAAAAAGTATTATCGGATATCGAGATAGCTCAACAATCCACTTTACTGCCGATCGTGGACATTGCTAAAAAGATCGGCCTGACAGAAGATGACGTGGAGCTTTATGGCAAGTACAAAGGAAAGATATCCTTTGAATCGATACATAAACTGAAAGACCATTCACCGGGGAAATTAATCCTCGTAACATCGATCAATCCAACGCCTGCAGGTGAAGGGAAGTCGACAGTGACTGTGGGACTCGGGGATGCTTTGAACCGATTGAATAAAGACACCATCATTGCCATGAGGGAGCCTTCCCTTGGGCCAACGATGGGTATCAAAGGGGGAGCGACAGGTGGCGGCTATTCACAAGTGCTTCCCATGGAGGACATCAACCTCCACTTCACTGGGGATATCCATGCCATTTCCACAGCGAATAATGCCCTGGCTGCCTTAGTGGATAATCACATTCATCAAGGTAATGAATTGAATATCGATCAAAGAAGAGTGGTATGGAAACGATCGATTGATATGAATGATCGTTCCCTTCGCCAGATCATCGTCGGTCTGGGCGGGCCTGTACAGGGGGTTCCACGGGAAGACGGCTTTGATATCTCTGTTGCGTCTGAGATCATGGCTGTTCTCTGTCTATCTCAGAGTATCGGAGAATTAAGAAAAAGACTCGGTCAGATGGTTGTCGCCTATAACCGGATCAAACAACCGGTGACCGTCGAGGATCTCGGGGTGGAAGGGGCTCTGACGTTATTACTGAAGGATGCACTAAAGCCTAATCTCGTCCAGACGATCGAGCATTCCCCTGCTCTTATCCACGGAGGTCCATTTGCCAATATAGCTCACGGCTGCAATAGTGTCATGGCGACAAAGACAGCTTTGAAGCTTGCTGATTATGTAGTAACAGAATCCGGGTTCGGGGCAGATTTAGGAGCCGAAAAATTTCTGAATATCAAGTCCCGTGCTGCAGGTAAATCTCCAGATGCCGTTGTACTGGTTGCCACCATCCGTGCGTTAAAAATGCATGGTGGCCAGTCGAAAGAGGACCTTCAAATAGAAAATCTTCCGGCCCTGGAAAAAGGATTGTCCAATCTGAAGAAGCATATGGAGACACTGGAGCAATTCAATGTGCCATTTGTCATTGCGATCAACAAGTTCAAAACAGACAGTGACCATGAAATTCAAGCCTTGATCAAGTGGTGTGAAAACCAGAATAAAAAGGTTTCATTAACGGATGTATGGGCTAAAGGCGGAGAAGGTGGTATCGATTTAGCACAGAAGGTCTTAGAGGAGATCGAAGGGAATAAAAAAGAATTCTCCCCCCTTTATGAACTGTCAGATTCCCTGCAGGTGAAAATCGAAACCATAGCCAAAAAAGTATACGGGGCAAGTGGAGTGGAGTACACGGTCAAAGCGAGAAAGCAGTTGGAAGAGTTTGAAACACGTGGCTGGGGCGTTCTCCCGATCTGTATGGCCAAGACGCAGTACTCCCTTTCTGATGACCCGGCAAAACTCGGCCGTCCGGAGAATTTCACCATCACGATACGCGAACTGAAACCAAAGATCGGAGCAGGCTTCATCGTTGCGTTGACGGGTGAAGTCATGACGATGCCCGGACTGCCGAAAAAACCTGCTGCCTTCGGAATGGATGTAGATGAAGACGGCAGGGCAATCGGACTGTTTTAACGAAGAAGAAGGGAAAGGAGGGCAAAGATGTTTGATCCGACAGCATTTGATAACTTAAAGGTAATCTTTGAAGGAGCAGTCTACGATCTTGACTTGACAGGGGATATTCAGATACTTGATCGGAAGGATTTGTTTGATTTTGCTCATTATGAGCGGTGTTATCAAATCCATTATTCACTCCCATACGAAAAATCGCTTTCAATCGAGTTTCATCTGAAGGCGGATATGGGGCATTTCCTGGCAGAAAGAAAGATGATGACTGAAAAGAATACGGCTGGAGCGGACATTCTTATCGTCTATAAAGGTGATGAAAAACTTCATCGTCATATGGAGATCCTGGAAGAAGCCTGGGGGAAGGATAAACATTGGGAGTGGCAAGAAGTGAAGTCCTCCATTAAACCGATCTCATATAAAGGGATTTTAACCTTCAACCGGGTGATTACGGAGGAAATGGTCGATGATGTGTTACAGATGATATCGTTCTCTGTAGATACACTGAAACAACTGAAGCGAAAGGACTTCTAGTCCTAAGTTGAGCTCATATAAATAGAAAAAAGGGGAATTTTTCATGAGAATAGCATGGGTAACGGATAGTACTGCATTTGTTCCAAATCAATCGGAGAGTGGGGAAAACGACATCTATGTAGTTCCGATGAGCATCCTGTTCGGGGAGAAGGAGTATATGGACGGCATTGACCTGTCCCCTGAAGAATTGTTCTCTAAATTAAGGAACGAAAAGGTGGAAGTGAAAACCTCTCAGCCTTCAATCGGCAGGTTTAAGGAATTATTTGAACAACTGTCAAGGGACTATGACTATATCTTCTCCATCCATGTTTCGTCTCATTTCAGCGGTACCTTTTCGTCTGCTTATCAGGCAGCGGAACTACTGAAGGACACCACTCCAAATATTAGCTGCATCGATTCGAAAATACTTTCCAACCCGTTGACAGAATTGATTCAGTACGGTAAACGTTTATCGGAGGAAGGTAATGATCCCCTTGGGATAAAAGAGGCGATTGAAGAAAGAATCAACTCCTGTGAGACGTATGTGATGGTAGGAAGCCTCGAGCAGCTGCATAAAAGCGGAAGGATGGGCGGCCTATCATTCTTCCTGGGGAGCGTCCTGAAGATAAAGCCCATGCTTTCCATTGAAGATGGTAAGCTTAAAGTGGAAGACAAGGTAAGAAGCATAAAAAAAGGCTTAAGCAGCATGAGCCACCAGTTGGATCTAGCTCTTGCAAATAGGAGAATAGGGAAAGTATCTGTATTACACGGTTTAAATCGGGAAGATGCTTTGGAATGGATGGAACAGCTGAGGCAAGCTTATCCGGAAATAGAATTTGGGGCCTATCCCCTCGGGGCAGTGATCGGTGTACATGCTGGTGAAAACACAATTGGTATAAGCTGGTTTTCAGAAAGTAAATGAAAAAATCAAAGAAGGAGTGATGTGTAGAGTCGGGCATCCACTCCTTTTTATTCTGAAAGTAGAACATCATTTGGTACAATGGAAGAGAAGGTGGAAATGTGGAGCGTAAAGAGCTGGACCAAGTAATAGACTATTTAAAACAAGAATACATAGGTGAATCAACCGGACATGATTGGTATCATTTAGATCGTGTGAGAAAACAGGCTCTTAGAATCGCGAGGGAAGAGCAGGTTTCCCATACATATATCATTGAGCTTGCGGCACTGCTTCATGATGTGCCGGACGAGAAATTCGTAGGTGAAGAAGAAGGAAAAAAGAAGCTGGATGATATCCTAATGAATCTCACACTCAATGAAGAAGACATGACGTTACTGAAATCGATCATCTATTCCATCTCATATAAAGGTGGTCATGAAGCGGAATTGACTGCGACCGAAGCGAAAATCGTCAGGGACGCCGATCGCCTTGATGCCATCGGGGCGATCGGCATCGCCAGGACATTTGCTTATGGGGGCAGGAAAGGCAGAGAGATGTATAATCCTGGTTTTCAAGTGAGGGAACATATGACCGTAGAGGAATACAGAAATGGGGATAGCTCCAGCATCCATCATTTTCACGAGAAATTACTGAAGTTGAAAGATTTAATGTGTACAGAAACCGGCAGGATTTTGGCAGAAGAACGCCATGAATTCATGATGCGGTTTCTAGAGCAATTCAATAAAGAATGGACTGGTCAAGAATGAGAATGTTAACAGCTGAGAATCTTTCCAAAACATATGGGGAGAAGACTCTGTTTAAAGAAATATCCTTTTCCATTACGGAGAAGGAAAGAGTCGGACTGATCGGAGTGAACGGTACAGGTAAATCAAGTCTGTTGAAACTGATAGCCGGAATGGAGGATTATGATACCGGTGAGCTTTCAAAGCCAAACGACTATTATATTGCCTACCTTCAACAGGAACCTGCATTTGATGGGGAATTAACCGTGCTTCAACAAGTATTCAGCGGAGAAGCGAAGATCATCCAGGCTATGAGAAACTATGAAACGGTGCTCATGGAGATGGAGAAGAACCCGGAAAGTCCAAGGGTCCAAGATCAATTATTTGAAGCACAAAAGCAAATGGATCTTCTCAATGCCTGGGATGCAAGTGCCAATGCAAAAGCCATCTTAACGAAACTCGGCATCCATGATTTCGGTAAGAAAATGAATGAATTATCCGGTGGCCAAAAGAAGCGGGTTGCCCTGGCGGGGGTCCTCATTGAAACTCCGGACCTGCTTATATTGGATGAACCGACCAACCATTTGGATTACCAGTCCATCAAGTGGCTGGAGGACTATTTGGGGAAATATAACGGATCGGTTTTACTCGTTACACATGACCGGTACTTCCTTGATAAAGTGACAAATCGAATATTTGAATTGGATGGAGGCAGCCTCTATGCCTATAAAGGGAATTATGCTTCCTTTATTGAAGCCAAAGCTTCACGTGAAGAAGTGGAACGCCAATTATCCGAAAAACAGCAAAATCTTTACCGGAGAGAGCTTGCATGGATGAGAAGGGGAGCAAAAGCCCGGACCACGAAACAAAAAGCCCGTATCCAGCGATTTGAACACCTCGAAGATACCATGTCATCCGGTCCGTCCAATGGACAAGTCGATATGGCGATTGGAGGAAATCGTTTAGGCAAGCAGGTGTATGAGTTCAAAGGCGCTTCAAAACAATTTGAAGACAAGCGGATTTTAAATGAATTCTCTTTTCTGATCAAGCCTAAAGACCGGATCGGGATAGTAGGAAAAAACGGAAGCGGAAAATCAACCTTCCTCAATCTCCTTGCAGGAACCGATGAGCTGACAAAAGGAGAATTGATCAAAGGACAGACCGTCAAGATCGCCTACTATACCCAGGGTCATGAAGAACTGGATGAAAATATGAGAATGATTGAATATATAAGAGAAGCGGGAGAGTATATAACGACAGATAAGGGGGAACAAGTTTCCGTTACATCCATGCTCGAGAGATTCCTTTTTCCAATGAGCACCCATGGAACGTTGATCCGAAAGCTGTCTGGCGGTGAAAAACGAAGGCTCTTCCTGTTAAAACTATTAATGTCAAAACCCAACGTCCTGCTGCTGGATGAGCCTACCAACGATTTAGACACAGAAACCCTGACAGTGCTTGAAGATTATATCAATGAATTTTCCGGTGTCGTAATCACGGTTTCCCATGACCGCTACTTCCTGGATAAGACAGCAGATCAGTTGTTAATATTCAATGGTGATGGACAGATCGATTTCTATTACGGGGAATATACTGAGTATCTGGAGAAGAGTGAAGCTTTAAATAAGAAGCAGCCGACAGATTCAACGAAAGAACCCGTCCCTGTTAAAGAAGTGAAGGAGAAAGAGAAAAAAAGGCTCTCTTATATGGAAAAAAGAGAGTGGGATGAAATTGAAGATAAGATGGCAGGAATTGAAGCAAAAATAGAAGAAGCGGATGCCGAGCTCCAAAAAGTCGGCAGCAACTTCGAACGGGCACAAGAGTTGATGAAGGAAAGCGAACAGCTGAACGAAGAACTGGAAAGACTCATTGAGAGGTGGACCTATCTCTCTGAATTTGCCGAATAAGTCTCTTTCTTTAAGGCAACAAGGATACTGTGTTAAGATGGAAACGAACAGTTTAGAGAAAGGGGTAACAGTCTTGAGGATTTTATCAATTGAACCTACTCCAAGTCCGAATACGATGAAAGTTCTTCTCGATCAGGAAATGAAGGCCGGGAAGAGCAACAACTATAAAAAAGATGAAGCGGAGGGGGCTCCTCCCGTCATCAAAGAGATCCTGGCCATCGAAGGTGTGAAAGGGGTTTACCATGTTGCCGATTTCCTGGCCGTCGAACGGAATGCTAAATTCGATTGGCAAGAGCTTTTGCCACAGGTGAGAAAGGCTTTCGGTGAAGATGCAGCCGATGAGAAAACGGAATCCCCTATGGAGGAACATTTCGGTGAAGTGAATGTCAGTGTGCAGATGTTCAAAGGAATTCCGATGCAAGTAAAGGTGACAGATGGGGAACAAGAAAAGCGTTTTTCCCTGCCTTCTTCATTCCTTGAAGCGATCGGTCAGGCCCAAAAAGAGGGGGATAATGTCGTCCTTCTTAGAAAGTGGAAAGATTACGGCATCCGGTACGGCGATCTGGATGAGATCGGCAGCGACGTGAGTGAAGAATTAGTGGCAGCCTATCCTTCTGAAAGACTTTCCGGGCTTATCGCGGAAGCAGAGGAAACAACAGATGCCAAGGGACCACTCATTTATAAGAAAAAGCAAAAGGTGACCGTCGAAGATTTTGAATCGCCGGAATGGGAAACCAGGTATCAGAAACTGGATGCGATGGAGGACCCTACATTGGGTGACTTACCTCTCCTTCAAAAAGCCCTTGAGGACGAGAAAGTATCGATCCGCAGATTAGCCGTTGTGTACCTTGGAATGATTGAAGATGAAAGAGTCCTTCCATTGCTGTACAAAGGATTGCATGATAGGTCCGTAACAGTGAGAAGGACGGCGGGTGACTGTCTTTCTGATCTGGGCTTTCAAGCGGCCATTCCTGAAATGGTTGCAGCCTTGAAGGATAAGAGTAAACTGGTTAGATGGCGCGCGGCCATGTTCCTTTACGAAGTCGGTGATGAATCTGCCCTCCCTGGTTTAAAAGAGGCAGAAAACGACCCTGAATTTGAAGTGAAACTTCAGGTGAAAATGGCCATTGAACGAATCGAAGGCGGCGAAGAGGCAAAAGGATCGGTTTGGAAACAGATGACAGAAGCACGTCACCAATAAAAAGGAAAGGATTGATTATGCATGTCTATGGCATATGAAGAATATATGAGACAGTTGGTTACGCCGATGAGGCAGGAATTGACACAAGCAGGCTTTAAAGAGCTTGGTACAGAAGAGGAAGTCGAGGATTACATGGAAAACACAGAAGGAACGACCCTTGTCGTCGTTAACTCTGTTTGCGGATGTGCAGCTGGACTTGCACGTCCCGCTGCCACTCAATCCGTCATGCATAACGATAAGACCCCTGACCAACTTGTCACGGTATTTGCAGGACAGGACAAAGAAGCGACTGCCAAGATGAGAGAATACTTCGACGGTTACGAACCTTCTTCACCGTCCATGGCTCTACTAAAAGGAAAAAAGGTCGTGCACTTTATCCCCAGGGAAGAAATTGAAGATCACGACATTTCTTCCATTATTTCAAATCTGGTGACTGCATTTAACGAAAACTGTTAACAGACCATCATAAAAGAGCGGATGACAGAGTCATCCGCTCTTTGTTTGTGGTAGGATAATGAAAAGATGATAGAAAAATGAATATCCAAAGGAGAATCACTAACGTGTTTGTCACCACTTGTGGAAGAACCAATCAGAACGTAATAGATAAAGCGCATGAGGCGGCCGATCTCCTTTCAATACCGTATATCCCGAGGAAAAAAAGATCGATCCGTCACCATATGGAAAAAGCTGATGGTGACTGCCTTGTCATCGGGAAAGAACGGCTTGAGCTTCATACGCGGGAAGGGAAGGGCGAGCCATTCTTTTTCCATCCAAATTCAGCATCCTTCCGAATCAAGAGGCTTATGAGGGGGGAAAAAGATCCACTCATCGAAGCGGCAGAACTTGAGGAAGGCATGAGCTTTCTCGACTGCACCCTTGGACTTGCTTCAGACAGCATCATTGCGAGCCATATCGTAGGGGAAGAAGGGTCGGTAACAGGGATTGAAGCGAATAAATTCATTGCCCATATCGTTCATCAAGGACTGCAGGAATGGAACTCCCCGCTTTCTGCGTTAAATCGGGCCATGAAACGTATAAACGTCCTGAATGGGCATTTTGACCAAGAACTAAAGAAATTCAGGGATGATGCATTCGACGTCGTTTACATTGATCCCATGTTTGAAGAAGCATTGACCGACTCACATGGAATTAATCCCATCAGACAGTGGGCAAGCTATACCGGGGTTACAAAAGAAGGAATAAAAGAAGCGAAACGAGTGGCCAAGAAGCGGGTCGTACTAAAAGAAAACTATCAATCACCCCTATTCGAAGAAATGGGCTTTGAAGTCATAAAAAGGCCATCAGCCAAATTCCATTTTGGCGTCATCCGGTTATAAAGGGCTTTGATTGCATAGATTGCTGGGATTATTATGCAGAATGTGATTTGTAATCTGTAACAGTGATAAACGTATGCTTGGACAGTTGATTGTAGCGGAAGGTGCTCGACTCCCTCGGGAAAGGTTATTATATCAGGGCTTACAACCGGTTTATTCTCTTTTAAAAATTTTTTAAATATCATATTAGATAAACGCATTCCCTTTTTTTCTTATTTGTTCAAAATAAAGGGATTTACGCTTACGCGTTGCGTTAAGAGACTGGAAGGGTCTCCCTTATATTCAGTGATGGGCACTTTTGATCTCTGCTTGTTTAGGTAGACTTACCCTCCCATATCTCCTGGCATCGAGTGCCTACATTCCTTCGTTGGGTCTTTCCCTAACGCAGAGGCCAGCGTATGCTCCTGCATGGACTGATCAGTAGATCGTCGAAAGTCGTGTATGGGCCGGCTTCTCAGTGTCTGGGTTGTAGAAGAACTACGTTCTAATTCAAATAGTTAGGCTGCTTTGAGATGAGAGAGGAAAGGCATATCTCGCATCATGCGCTCTAAATCAAAGGTCGTTTCATAATGGCTGAGTCCGTGACAAATTTGAAGTAATTTACGACACAGAATCACAAGTGCTTCTTTTTTCGTTACTGGTTTCTCGCGATCATTGCTGTAGTAGTCATAAAGTGCTCGAAACGCCGAGTTTGAGTGTAGTAAAGGGAACACTGCTTTGTACAATAAAGCTCGAAGCCTTCTTCGCCCTCGCTTAGATATTCTTTTTCTACCCTTTGATTCACCAGAAGAATTCGTTACCAGTGTTAATCCCGCGAGTTTAAATAATTGGCGTGGATCCTTGTAACGTTTGAGTGAACCTGTCTCGGAGAGTAGCTCCAATACGGTTGTTTCACTAATTCCGGGAATCGATGTTAGGTAATCAAAGTCAGGCAATTGGCGGGCAAGGGTGACAAGGTTTTCAGTAAGCTCTTGGATCTGTGATTCATACATGAATAACTGGTCAAGCAACATTCTGATTTCCATGCGTGCCATTTCAGGACTGTCTTTCAATCCTATAGACTGCTCTGCCACTTGAAGGAGTCGCTCTACTTTATTCTTTGACAGATAGCGAACACCCTTTGTCTGAAGAAAGTCAATCAGCTCTTCAGGCGAGAAGATCACAAGATCTTCTGGTAAAGGGGCATATTTTAAGATAGCTTGAGCCTGTTTTCCAAGACCTTTGATGACGGAAGCGAACTCAGGGAAGTAAAGGTCGATCCATCGTCGGATGCGGTTTTGAATAGAGGCCGATTCTTCTTTTAAACGGACTCGATAGGCCGTCCCCCGACGAAGTTCAGAATCGATTTGAGTCATTTCCCTTGGCATACTGTAATATCCTTGTGGCATCATTTTTGCGATGACCCGGGCATCTTTCAGATCATTTTTACTCTGTAGGTTATCGTCTAGCTCTTTGGTTTGTTTAACGTGAAGAGGATTGACAAGGACATATGGAATGCCATGATCTGTTAGAAAAGCTGCGAGATTCATCCAGTAATGGCCGGTAGGCTCAAAACCAATGATGACTTCCTTTTTATTATGAATACTTATTAGCTTTAGGATAGTAGCGTAAAAGCTTTCAAATCCTTGAAGGGATTGGCGAATGACAAAGCTTTTCTTGAGTTCACGTCCACGCTCATCTACGGCACAGGCGTAATGATTCCGCTTCGCTATGTCAATACCAACAACCAGTGTAGTTTCAGAAATTTGATTAATACGTTGATTTCGATTATCATGCATGTGAAGATCCTCCTTAGTTATGAGCGATTGGTTAGCACCTGCATCATAACGGAGGGTCTTTTTTTATGCAATAGATGAATTCTCACCTCACAGGAATAGCTCCTGCGGGGAATGCTGGACAGGTGAGACCCCACAGGGCTTTAGCCCGAGGAGGCTCACCGCCAGCCCCGCGGAAAGCGAGCACCTGGAGCGGAAATCAACCACTTCTCGCTCCATTTAAACGCAGCAATGAATTACGGAAATAGCCAATAAAATAGACAGGCATCCATCGCCTGTCTAATCCCATACATATTAATCAGTGAATCCCAGTACAATAAAATAACCTAACAGAAGTATGTATCCGATGTTGATCATAATTCCAGTATCCATCTAGTTATCCTCCTTACAAAGTATCCTCATTAATATACTACCACATAAAGATTTTTATATCCTACAAAAAAATGAAACCTTTTTCACTTTTTACTCGTAAGAAGTAGTATAATAATAGACGTAATACATAGGAAAGGACGTTATCTATGTCGATCTGGCTCAAGAAATCGTTTTTTATCTTACTATCCATCCTGACATTTGGACTTGTTTCACCATCACAGGCCTTCCTGAATGAAGAAAATCATGCCCTTGCCAAAAATAATGGCAAGCCTTCCACGGTGGAATCGACTCCAGAGGAAACTAGGGAAGAAGAGTTAGCCCTAACCCATGATGGTTTCATCGAATCGATGCTGGTACAAGCAGAAAAAAATGCATATGAAAAATTCGGGACCAAGATCAAGCCTGTCATAGAGGATGAATTCAGATCGTTGATCCTTCCAAAGATTGAAAAGGCAATAGCGGATACAGCAGCAGAGTTTCCGGAAGAAGACTTAACGTCCCTTACCATTTCAGAAGTACCTCAATATGCTAAAACAGAAAAGATCTTTCATATTTATGACGAGCGTTCGGGTGAAGATATCATTCGTTTTCATGTAAGAAAAGACCATCCACCAAAAGATGGCTATTATTTCAACTTTCACTACCATACGGTGCACGATAACTTCCAGGCCCACCATGAACTGGGAAGCATTTTTTGGGACAAAAACACCCCACCTCAATGGATGAGCGTGTCCTGATTTACCATATATCAAAAGAAAAAAGCAAGCACGGTGATGAACGTGCTTGTTTTTTTGCTCATTTTAAGAAATGGAAATAATACTCTCTGAAATCGGGTCTATCATTATGGTAAAATAGTAATAATTGTATCATTGTCGGATCATAAGAAAAAGGAGGGATCAATGTGAAACGTACCTTCATCATCCTTCTGAATATAATCACTCTTGTCATTCTCTGGACCCATACAAATGCTACTTACGATGGTACCCTCTTAAAACACTCACCCCTTAAAACACAGCTAAATCTTCAATCCAGTGAGCAACTGGAAAATATGATCCTCTTACCAGAGTCAACGTTTGATCAAGAAGAGGCCGGTGCTATGATCAAACGACTGGATCATATTCCGACCTCGCTCTTGGAGTCCGCCGAATCGCAGAATATCAAGATTCGATTATTCCAAACCAAGTTAACCGATTTTTCTACCACAAGTCACTTGAAAGGAGTCACCCCGAGAGGGTACACTAATAAAAGTATCACGTGGGATGATGTCCCTGGAATAGGTGGTTCCAAGCTTGTACTGGTAAAGATCGGTCATAGCGGGAAAGGAAAAGGGCACAACTCATATAATCTGGAACTTCATGAGTTCGCCCATAGCATTGATCGGTACGTGTTGACGGATCTATATTATGAGCTGGAATTCCTACCCCTTTGGAAAAGGGAAGCACCCCGGGTTTTCCCGGGTGAAGAATATTTCATTCAATACAAAGAAGAATATTTTGCAGAAACATTTGCGATGTACTATTTGAATCCCGAAACTAGGAATCTACTGAAAGAAAAGGCACCCGCAACATATCGATTTTTTAAAGAACTATAAACTAGTAAAAGGTGTGGTCACTGTGAAGCAGTATTTAGACTTGTGCAAACATGTACTGGAAAATGGGACAAAGAAAGAGGACCGGACGGGGACGGGTACGATCAGTACGTTCGGTTACCAGATGCGTTTTGACTTACAGGAGGGATTCCCTCTTCTTACAACGAAGAAATTGCATGTCAAATCCATCATCCATGAACTGCTTTGGTTTTTAAAAGGGGATACCAACGTAGCCTATCTACAGGAAAACGGAGTCCGTATCTGGAATGAATGGGCAGATGAGAATGGTGAATTGGGACCTGTATACGGGCATCAGTGGAGATCTTGGTCAGGTGCAGACGGTGAAACGATCGATCAGATCACAAACCTCATCGAAACGATCAAACATAATCCTGACTCCAGAAGGATGATCGTCAGCGCATGGAATGTCGCCGATGTGGATCACATGGCTTTACCTCCTTGTCACTGCCTTTTCCAATTCTATGTGGCAGATGGTAAGTTATCCTGTCAGTTATATCAACGATCTGCCGATGTATTCCTTGGTGTTCCTTTTAATATTGCCTCATATGCTCTTTTAACGATGATGGTTGCACAGGCTTGTGATCTGGAAGCAGGTGAATTCGTCCATACATTCGGAGATGTGCATATCTATCAAAATCATATAGATCAAGTGAACTTACAGCTTTCAAGAGAGCCTAAATCGTTGCCGAAGCTTGTAATCAATCCTGAAGTGAAGGACATATTCCAATTCACTTTCGAAGATTTCAAACTGGAAGGATACGATCCCCATCCGCATATCAAAGGAGTCGTGAGTGTATGATCTCGTTTATTTGGGCGATGGATCAGAATCAGCTGATCGGGAAAGATAATGCATTACCTTGGAGACTGCCTGAGGATCTGAAATTCTTTAAAAAAACGACGAACGGACATGCCATCGTCATGGGGAGAAAGACATTCGATTCCATCGGTAAGCCGCTGCCAAATCGTGAAAATGTCATTTTGACCAGAAATACAGCATTTCAACAAGAAGGCTGCCTTGTGATGCATTCTGTTGAAGAAATTCTGGAGTGGTCTAAAGAAAATGGCGGAGAAATCTTTATCATGGGTGGAAGAGAAATATATAAACAATTCATCCCCCATGTAGAAAGACTATATGTCACACAGATCCATCATGAATTTGAAGGGGATACGACCATGCCGGCCATTCCATGGGAAGAATTCACTTGTATCTCATCAGAAAAGGGTGTAAGGGACGAAAAGAATCCTTACGACTATGAATTCAGGATCTATGAAAGAAAATAGATGATTGTCCGGTGGAAGCTCAGATCATAATGGGCTTCCCCTTTTTTTATTCTCCTGACGAATCGTATCCTGTATAATAGATAAGGAAAATCAAGGAGGATCATACTGTGTTCAGAATGGTGTATGTGTTGATCTATATGGGGCTATATCTTCTATATAGCATCCCGACACTTCAAAAGGTAAAAAGACTGGATAGGGATATGTCAGTCGAGGAACGGGACGGGATCGTTCATGATCTACCTAAAAGGTGGTCCAGAGGTATCATGAAACGGACCGGAAGCAATGTACATATTAAGGGGCAGGAGGCGATTCCTGCGGGGCCGGTCCTGTTTGTAGCCAATCATTCAGGGGATTTTGACGTTCCTGTCCTGTTAGGTTCCATTCCAAAGCCTTTTGGATTTATTTCAAAAATGGAAGTGAAGAAATTGCCGATCATAAGCGGTTGGATGGAAATGATTTCATGCATTTTCATTGATCGGAAGAATCGGAGACAGGCCGTGCTGTCGATCCGTGAAGGTGGTATGGTTCTGAAAAATGGACACTCCCTTTTAATTTTTCCTGAGGGTACCAGAAACAAGGGTGGAGCGTTGAAGGAATTTAAGACAGGAGGGATCCGGATGGCGAAGGATGCCGCCGTGCCGATCGTCCCGGTCGTCATACAGGGGACGGCCGACATGTTTGAAAAACAAAGACTCGGCATCAAGCCCTGCGACATATATGTCGAAGTCCTCCCCTCCCTTTCTTCCGCGTATATAGCGGATAAAGACGTAAAGGAGTTATCAATCGAGGTTCAAGGAATCATACAGGCTGCCTTGGACGAAATGAGAATCGCAGCATAATAAAAAAGGTCCAGCCAGACGCTGGACCTTTTTATCCATTGGAATGATGAATTTACACATAGAACAAGATACAGAAATACATAAAACCGCTGCCGGCAAGGACGAACAGGTGCCAGATGGCGTGATTATAAGGAAGCTTGTTCCACACGTAGAAGATGGCACCAACGGAGTACATGATCCCTCCTGTTAAGAGAAGTCCGAATCCTGCACCTGTTAAACTGGCATAAAGTGGTTTAATCGCAATGATCACGAGCCAGCCCATCACAAGATAGAATAGGGTGGATACCACTTGGTAGCGTTGAACAAAATAACACTTGAACACGATCCCCACTATGGCAAGACCCCATACAATTCCAAATAACGTCCATCCTAATGCGCCTCTCACACTGACAAGCATAAATGGCGTATACGTTCCTGCAATCAGAACATAAATGGCCGAATGATCCAATACCGCAAATAAATTTTTCACCTTAGAAGGCTTAAAGCTGTGCAAAAGTGTCGAAAATAAGTAAAGAAGTATCATCGAAGCTCCGAATATCGAGAAGCTGACGATATGCCAGGCAGACCCTTCGTGAACGGCAAAAATGATTAACATCACTAATGCCGGAATGCTGAGAATCAATCCGATACCATGGGTGATGGCGTTCGCAACTTCTTCTTTCCAATTTGAAAAATCGAAATCATATGTCAAGGTGGTTTCATCCTTTCTACGATCGTCAAATTGATCGCTTAACGAGTCTCATGTATTCATGATAATCCTCTTTAAGCTATTGTGCAATCATCAACATAGTAAAGGAGTAAAGTGTTATGGTTGGATTCGAGTGCGGAATGATGTATATTCCTAAGTAAAGAAACGATGATGAGGTGCCAAATATGTGCGGTAGATTTTCTTTGACGACCCCCTTGGAAGAATTGGTAAAACTCTATTTGATTGATGAATTTCTTGAAGACTGGCAGCCGAGATACAATATCGCTCCATCCCAGAACGTCCTTTCCCTTATTTCTCATAAGGGGAAGAGGAGGGCAGGTGAAATCAAATGGGGGCTTGTTCCCCATTGGGCTGACGCTTCTAAGTGGAAGCCATTGATCAATGCCCGTAGTGAAACGCTCCTTGTCAAACCCAGTTTTAAATCCCTTGTGCATTCAAGAAGGATGGTGATCTTTGCTGACGGTTTTTATGAATGGAAGAAGGAGGAATCAGGGAGGATTCCGATAAGGTTCAAATTGAAAGAAGAACAGCCATTTGTTTTTGCCGGATTATGGGACAGGAATGGGGAGGTCACCACATCGACCATTCTGACAACCGAAGCCAATTCTCTGGTTGAAGATGTACATGAAAGAATGCCTGTGATGCTAACAAACAGTGAAGATATTGAGAAATGGCTCAACACCGATGAATATTCCTTTGATCAGGCTGCATCCGTATTAAAGCCACTCCCACGTGAAATGATGGAGGGTTACCGGGTGTCCACCTACGTGAACTCTCCTAAACATGACACCTCTGAATGCATTGTTCCGGTATCATCTGTAGGATAAAAAATTTTCATACTTTTGCACGGTTTGACATTTTATGCGGACGTAAATAGGGTATAATATAGGCATAAACGGGTGAAAAAGAGGATTGATACTTTGCTTACCAAAACCATCGAGTTCAAATCAAAGTATGGACGGAAGGTCAAAATCTCAGAAGTTCCTGTATTGAAGAAAGACAGCCCTCTCTACCTAAGGGTAAATCTCAGGCTGCATCAATTTATCACGAAAGTGATGAATCATCATGGGCCTAAGACCATCTTCAGCTTTAGAGAACATTTAAAGAGAACGACGAAATGGTCAGAGTACGAAGAAATTTATCAATCAGAAGAGTTAAAGAATAATGCATAAGTTTTGCGGGGTTCTGATCCTGGAGGCATAGATATGCCCATGGATCAGACCTTTTTATATGACTTCCATTCTGTTAGGGGCTTATCCCGGCATTTATATATCGATTCATGTCCAATGAGTTAAATGCTTACTATCTATTTAAATCCTCAGCGATTAACGATATAATACTAATGATATGGGAGATAGGATGTGGCAAAATTGACCAAAATTAAGATTGTAACAGATTCGACAGTTGATTTATCTGATGAAGTCGTAAAAGAATTGGATATTCATGTGGTTCCTCTGTCCATTTCAATTGATGGAGAAACATACTTAGATAGAGTAGATCTTTCACCTTTGAGCTTCTTAGAAAAAATGAAGGCCTCGAAAGAATTACCAAAAAGTTCTCAACCGCCTGCAGGGTCATTTGTTGAACTGTATGATGAATTAGGTAACGATGGATCACGCGTTTTATCCATACATATGACCGGTAATATGAGTGGGACCGTTCGATCGGCAGAGTCTGCTGCGGAAATGTCTTCAGCAGATGTGACGGTAGTAGATTCCCGTTTCATTTCAAAAGGCTTGGCCTTCCAGGTGATTGAAGCCGCCAAACTTGCTCAAGAAGGAAAGTCTATGGATGAAATCCTTGAAGTCATCGAAGAGATCCGTTCCAACACCAAGTTGTTTGTCGTGGTGGATACCCTTGAAAACCTTGTAAAGGGTGGGAGAATCGGGAAAGGGCGCGCCATGATCGGTTCCCTGCTCAATATCAAGCCGATTGCATCACTGGAAGGAGCAGAGTATACTCCGGTTGCAAAGGTTCGAAGTCACTCACAGGTAGTGAAGTATTTAACGGCACAATTTGTGGAAGATGTGAAAGGAAAGACCATAAGGGGAGTTGGACTCGTCCATGCGGATGGGATGAATCTCGCTCAAAACCTGAAAGCCAAGATCATAGAGAAAACAGGATACGATCAAATCGAAATCGCACCGACAACGCCTATCATCAGTACACATACAGGTATCGGGGCCATCGGTTTCATGTATTACACAGACTAATGAAAAAAGACGAAGGGGAATTGATCCTTTCGTCTTTTTTTTGGATGAAAAAGACAGCAGGTAAACCTGCTGCCTGTTATCATGATGGCATCGGAGTCGGGGTGGGCTTTGCGTAGCCTTCTTTATATTGTTCATCAATGAATGTTCTGATTTGCTTGATGGACTCGCCATTTTTATATTTTACGATGGATTCAGCTGCGATTTTCAAGCAAAGCTCACATCTGGTACCGTGGTCGTCCCACACCACTTTGTCCCCCTCCGTTTTATAAACAAAGCAATTCAGGTTGCTTTCGTGCCCGGCTGAATCCCCGCACCCGCAATAACAAGGAATATATTTTAGGAGATCAGGGTTTTTAGCTGCCGAGGAATAGATGAGTCTCATATTGTCATCCTTATCGTCAAGAAATGAGGGAAGGGTGTCGACAGAAGCGGTTTCTTCCCTGATGTCCCCGTTTGCCGCAGTATGGTCCTTATGAGGATCTTCATTCTGATCACTTGAACAACCGGCAAGTAATCCTAATAAACCAATCAAACATGTGAAATACAAAAAGAGATTTTTCTTCATTCCAATCACCTTTCATTTTAGATATATAGTTATTGTAGCATGGTAACCATCACGGGTTCGTCCATGTTATGGTTGATTTTATGAATATTCTTGCCACCTCATAACTACAATCAACATATCATAGAAATATAATAGGCAAGAAAGGCTCAGATAGAATCTTGAACGACAGCATTTCCTCCTTATTAGAGGATGTTTGATGAAGGGAAGTGTATGTGCTTGTCTGATAAAAAAAAAGTCTTGGTGATTTCAGATTTTGGAATCGATGATATCGTCGCAGTACTGTATGCTTACTATAGCGATACGATTGAAGTTGTTGGGATTGTTTCGGACTATGGGAATGTTTCCAGAGAATCCGCATTGAAAAATGTAAAATACCTGCAAAGCATTACGGGGATAACCGATATCCCGGTTATTGGGGGTGCAGTCTCTGCCTTGACGGGTACCCGGCCGAATTTCTATCCGGAAGTTCATGGGGTGGCTGGACTCGGGCCGATCGTCCCGGATGAGATGGCATTCGACCCTTCCGACATAAGTGAAAGTTTCTATGAAATCAAGGAACTCATCAATCAATACGCAGGAGAACTCTATATTTACTCTGCCGGCCGATTGACCTCATTGGCCACTGCTTTCATCTTGTACCCGGAAACGATGAAGAAAGTCAAAGAATTTTATGTGATGGGTGGGGCTTTCAATGTTCCTGGGAATGTCACCCCGACCGCAGAAGCCAATTTCTATGGAGATCCTTATGCCGCGAATATCCTGATTCAGCTTGCCCCGAAGAAAATTCACCTCATACCTTTGGATGTTACAATGTATGCACTCATAACTCCCCTAATGATCGATCAACTACACGAATTTTATCTGAAATCAAATGATAAAGTTGGCCAGATCATTAAACCAATGGTTGATTATTATTACGGGTTTTATAAGAAGACGTATCCGGATATTACTGGAAGTCCCCTTCATGATCTAGTGGCCATGTGGGCCCTTGCCGATGGAGGGAAGATGATATTCGAGGAAGTCCCGATACGGGTGGCCGTCAATACGGGCTGTACATTTGGTCAAAGTGTCGGGGATTTCAGGAAGTCAACGGATAAGGAACCATGGCGGGTTCATAAAATTGCAAAACAATTCCATTACGGACAATTTATAAAGGAAGTTTTTTCTACTTTACAATCAGGACCGAGCCGTCAGGATTGGCGATGACCGATGGATGAGTGTATTAATGTTTTACAGGTGAAGAACCGTGATATAATAATTAAAAGAGTAAGCGAGGTGACACATATGAAGAAAATGTCCATTCTCATGCTCGCTTTTGTTTTTTTCCTGGCAGGGTGTTCGTTGGAAGATGCTGCTGATCATATTACAAGGGAAGTATCCAAGTGGGATAAAGAAAGTCCCAATGAAACATTTATACCGAAAAACTTGAAGGTGGTTTCAATAGGAGATTCATTGACTCAAGGTGTCGGTGACAGTACGAAAAAGGGTGGGTATGTTCCTTATCTGGAAAAAAGTCTCGAAACATTGGATGGGGTTAAGGATGCCCAGTTTCATAACTACGGAGTAAGGGGAAACCGTACCGATCAACTACTGAAAAGACTGAAGAAGGAAGATGTGAAATCTTCCATTAAAGAATCTGATTTAGTGATGATCACCATCGGTGGAAACGATGTTATGAAAATTTTTCGTGAAAATTTATCACACTTGAAGTTAGAGGTATTCCAGGAGGAGAAACGACAATATCAACTCCGGTTACAAGAGATCATTGAAACGATCAGAAGTTATAACCCCGATGCAGGCATTGTCCTGGTCGGTCTGTATAATCCTTTTAATACTTGGTTTTCGGATATTGATGAAGTCAATCAGGTGATTCATAATTGGAATGAAGCAAGCATACAGATACTGACGGGTTATGATAAGACGTTATTCGTGAAAATCGAGGACTTATTTATCGATGCAGGGGATACTTTGTTGTATGAAGACTACTTTCATCCGAATGATGAAGGGTATAAGCTGATCGCAGACCGAATGTTTACGGATCTTGCAAAAGGGGAAACATTAGCTACATTGACAGATAGAAAAGATTCTGTTGAGGAAGAGGAGCAGCCGTCATGAAGAACAAATGGAAGGTGGGGTTCTTTGTCCTTTTAGGTATGATCATACTTGGATTCGTCATCATCGTATCCATGATCTTTATGCCTGTAAAGGATGATGCACTGCCTGACAACAACAATAATACAGATCAACAAGTTGGATTTAATGTAGAGACCAACAAGAAAGATTTAAATCTAATCATTGAACATTATATTGAAGAAGAAGGGATGAAAGGGCCGGTGGATTACGATGTTCAGCTCAAGGATGATGTTGAACTACTGGGATCCGTCCCTGTCTTTACTTCAGATCTGGACTTTAAATTGAGTTTTGAACCGAAGGCGTTGGATAATGGGGATATTCTCTTAAAACAAAAATCCATTTCAGTAGGTTCACTGAATCTTCCGGTCAACTATGTATTGAAAGTGATCAGAGATTCTTATAATTTTCCGGATTGGGTAAAGATTCAACCCAATGATGAATTGATTTACGTCTCACTGCAAGACATGAAACTGAAGAGTGATGTGAAAGTACGGGCAAACAAATTTGATTTGAAAGAAGATAATATTTCTTTCAGACTACTCGTCCCTGTCGACCGTGCTCAATAAGAAAAAGGTGGCTTCCTTCTGGAGTCACCTTTTTTGTATGGTAAACCTCTTTATGCTGTGACTCTATCCTTTCAGCAATAGAGCTTCAAGTTCCGGTGTTCCATTGGCTAATCCAACGGCAACGATCGTGTATGCCTGATTTGGGCTCAGCTTCACATTCGGAACGCTCAGTACACTGTTTTTACTTCCGGCGACCCTTGCTTCGAGATTGACGGTCATTGGAGTCAACCCAAGATAATCGGTGGCTTGTTTAAAGGATATATCCGGGAATATAACATCCCCGCCTTTCACAGCTATATCGACTGCCGGGGCATCAGGGGAAAGGTGAATGAACTTTACCTTTGTTTCTCCGCTTGGCACTGTTGGATCATCCAGATAAGGAAGTAATTGCATTTTATTCAGTGTTCCAACAGCTGCGAGAGTGTAGATCTTTCCTGGATCGATTTTCACTTTTTTACTAATGACTGTCGTCACACTTGTACCTGCAGGATAGACATCAATATGATACTTTCCGGCTGGTAAAGTTAAATAATCGCTCACATCCTTGAAGGCTACATCCCGTAATACACGATTTCCGTTCACATATACATCAACATTCGGTGCATCAGGGACGGCATGTAACACACGGACGTACGAAGGCTGTGTAGAGGTTGTCATGTCAGCTCGCTGCGCCTGCATGGCAAGCCTCATATATTTAAGGTGCTTCTGGTAGTAATGAACGTGCATGGACGGATCGGAATATTTATAATAACCGGATAACAAGTCATACATCGCAGCTTTCGTCAAATAATCATGTTGGCTCATCCGTATCTCTCCCTTAACAGTATTAACACAATAGAATATGCCGGGGAGAAAAAATGGTGAAAACACCTATTTTTATAAAAATCAGAAATATAGCTTGCAAACCGGATGAAAATATTGGATAATAAAAGTACTAATTGAGAAAGTGGGTGATGTCATATGAACCTATCATTAATTGAGCAAAAGGCTAATGTAAATATGTATAATATCGGTTCTGCACGTCAACTCACTTTAAACGGGATTCTTTGATTTTTTTCATTTCTTCTTTCGTGAAAAATCCGTTGACGTGTCGAACCACGCAACGGATTTTTTTATTTGGGAGGAAACAAGTTGAATACGAGAGAAACAGTTTTTGAAATGATGAACCACCTGACAGAAGAAGGCTTTATATTGGGAAGGGTTGTGACTGAACAAAGGGGTGCCTTTATGGTCATGACACGAACAGGGGAAGTGTTAAGTAAGATTTCAGGGAAACTCAGGTTTGACACCATTCAGCGCGAAGATCTACCCGCAGTAGGTGACTGGGTACTCCTAAGCAAGGAAGGGGCGGTCATTGAAAAAGTACTGCCACGGATTAGTAAATTCTCGAGGAAAAAAGCAGGAAATGAAGCAGAAGAGCAAATCATCGCCGCGAATATCAATACAGTCTTCATCCTATCTTCATTAAACGATGATCTCAATAGCAAACGGATGGAGCGCTATTTACTTCTATGCTGGGAAAGCGGTGCAAATCCTGTCATCGTCCTGACAAAATCGGACACGTGTTCCGATATAGAAGAAAAGAAAAGAGAAGTGGAGAATACTTTGCTTGGGGTGAAAGTCGTTACCATAAGTGCCGTCAGTCGGGAAGGGATAGAGAACCTGATGCCTTATTTTAATAAGGGGCAAACCGTCGCCCTCGTTGGTTCTTCAGGAGTGGGAAAATCCACACTGACCAATCTTCTTGTAGGAGATGATGTCCAGAAGACAAAGGAAATAAGGGAATCCGATGACAAAGGCCGGCATACCACGACTCATCGGGAACTGTTCCTGTTAGAAAATGGTGCTGCGATCATTGATACACCGGGGATGAGAGAAATCCAATTGTGGCAGGGGCAGGAAGGATTGTCCACACAATATCATGACATTGAGGAATTAGCCCTTCACTGCCGATTCAATGACTGCCAGCATGAAGATGAACCAGGCTGCGGGATTCGCATGGCCATTGAAGAAGGAAGTCTTTCAGAGGAGAGGCTCGAACACTATCAGAAGCTGCAAAGGGAAATCGCTTACATGGAAAGACGGGGAAATAAGCGGTTAGAATCTTTGGAACGAAAGAAGTGGAAAAGTATAGGGAAGCAGAGAAAGCTTAAATAAAGGACGAAAAGAGTGACCCTTTGGTGGGCGCTCTTTTTTTTAATCATGGTGAGGTTTGATTCAAGCTAATTGCTTTCCCTTTTTAACAGGAATGCGTTAAAATCGCATACAAAGGGAATAGTGAAAGAGAATGTTATGGAAAGGATGACGAGCATGTCAGAAACTGAAATGTATCAAAAAGCCACGTTTGCCGGAGGATGTTTTTGGTGCATGGTAAAACCATTTGATGAACAGCCCGGAATCGGAAGTGTGACATCCGGATACACAGGGGGACACGTTCCAAACCCATCTTATAAAGAAGTATGTTCAGAAACGACAGGGCACTATGAAGCTGTTCAAATCGAATATGACCCCTCCGTTTTTCCTTACGAAAAGTTATTGGAACTGTACTGGCAGCAAATCGACCCCACGGATCCCGGCGGTCAGTTTTTTGACAGGGGCCAATCGTATAAAACGGTCATTTTTTACCATGACGAAGAGCAGAAGAGACTTGCTGAGGAATCAAAGGACAGGCTCGGGAAGTCAGGGATCTTTTCCAAGCCAATTGCTACAGAGATTTTACCTGCCAAGGAATTTTATCCTGCAGAGGAATACCATCAGGACTATTACAAAAAGAACCCGGGTCATTATCAACGATACAGCAGGGGATCTGGAAGAGTTGCATTCATTGAAAATCATTGGGGGGATAAGAATGAGTAAAGATGATTTAAAGAAAAAGCTGACACCCGAGCAATATGATGTCACCCAGAATAATGGGACGGAGCCGCCGTTTAGAAATGAGTATTGGAATACGTTCGAAGAGGGCATCTATGTGGATGTCGTGTCAGGTAAACCTCTTTTCAGCTCGAAGGACAAATATGATGCCGGCTGCGGTTGGCCGAGTTTCACCAAACCGATCGATGAAGAAGAGGTTTCGGAAAAAGAAGATAGAAGTCACTTTATGGTCCGGACGGAAGTTAGAAGCAAAGAGGCCGATTCTCATCTGGGTCACGTGTTCAATGATGGACCCGGTCCGACAAAACTCCGGTATTGTATCAATTCTGCAGCACTCAGATTTGTCCCCGTCGAGAAATTGGAAGAGGAAGGCTACGGGGTATACAAGAAGTTATTCTAACATAATGAATTACTGTGAAAACATTCACATATGTGCTAAAATAGACTTTTCATGTTTACTTTGAGTTACATATGTGTATATAAAAATATGAAGAGGAAGGTGAATATTGATGCTTAAAAAGCTTTTTGGCAAAAAAGAAGAAGCACCTAAAACGGTTAATGCTGTAGCACCTTTAACAGGTACCGTGAAATCGCTTGAAGAAGTGCCGGACCCTGTATTTTCACAAAAAATGATGGGGGATGGAATTGCCATCGATCCGACGATAGGAAAAGTCGTTTCCCCAGTAGACGGTGAAATCATGCAGCTTTTCCCGACTAAACACGCAGTTGGAATCAAAGCGAAAAACGGCGCTGAGATCCTCATCCATATTGGACTTGAAACGGTCTCGATGAACGGTGAGGGGTTTGAAGCCCATATCTCAGAAGGTTCAAAAGTGAGTATCGGAGATCCATTGATCACGTACGACCTGGAACTTGTAAAAGAAAAAGCGAAAAGCACCATCACACCTATCATCATCACAAACGGTGATGACATGGGAGATCTTGTGAAAAAAGACGTGACTAGTGTGACGGCAGGACAGGAAGAAGTATTGGAAATCTCTTCAAAATAATTGTAAGTGGAAAGACCGGCGAAGATGCCGGTCTTTTTTTTTATGGGATAAGTTTTCGGTGGGATAGGAATGCCCATATTTTGAATTTGGTAAATGAAGCAAAAAATAAAAATGATCCATTGAATGACCCTCATAAGATATGCGTAAAGAAGTCTCATGAAATAAAAATGGGCGGATGCACAAACACATTCTAGGTGAATGACATAGAGTATAAGGTAAATAAATAATTTTTTGAGGAGAGATAGGTATGAACTATGGTTATGGCTGTGATCCATGTTATCAAGGTGGATATGCTTATCCGGTTGCCGGTTGTGGCGGTAGTGGTTTTGCGTTAATCGTTGTGTTATTCATCCTGTTGATTATTATTGGAGCCGTTTGTTACTGCGGACATTAATCCGTTTAGAGGATAGTTGAAAATAATGATGAAAAAAAGAGCTGTCGCTAGACAGCTCTTTTTGGATTATATTTTGAAGCTGGAAATTAATTCTTTCAGTTTTTCAGCTTGCTGTGAAAGTTCAGAAGCACTTGCCGTGACTTGTTCCATGGCAGCGGATCCTTCCTCTGATGCAGCTGCAGTGGTTTCAGTGTTAGATGCGGTAGATTCGGCAATTTCATTGACATGGGCAAATGAAGTGGCCACCTCTTGACTGAGATTCAGTGTTTCCTGAATATGGTCGACCATTTCATCCACGACTATTGTTGTTTTCGTCGTTTGGCTCAGGATATCTTCAAGTGATGCATTGGTCTCATTGGTGATTTCTACTCCTGCGATGACTTCCTTCACCCCGTCGGAGTTTTGCTTGATGATGATATTGACTTCTTCCTGAATGCTGTGGACGATTTCCGTTACACCCTTGGCAGCCTGGCGGGATTGTTCAGCAAGCTTTCTGACTTCATCTGCTACAACTGCAAATCCCCTGCCGTGTTCCCCTGCCCTTGCTGCTTCGATGGCAGCATTCAGAGCGAGAAGGTTGGTCTGTTCGGCAATGTCAGTGATGGTTCCGATAATAGTGGTGATCTGTGTTGAACGTTGTCCCAGGGCTTCAACGGTTTCACTGGTATTGGACATGGTTTCTTCAATGCTCATCATTTTAGTTGAAGAGGCATGGACAGTCTTTCCACCTTTTTCAGCAACGACTCTCATGTCACAAGCGGTTTGTCTGACAAGTTCTGCCTGGTTGAATAAGAAGCGGGCGGCTTCCTCCAAGCTGTTCATCTTCTCTAATGAAGAGGACATGCGATGTGTCGTCTGGTCGCTTCCAGCGGCAATTTCACTCGATGTTTCCGCAATGGACGTGATTGTGCGCGATGTTTCCTCTGCAGATGCGAGAAGCTCCTGGCTGCTTGCAGATACATTTTCTGCCATCTCTGAAACCTGTTTTACAAGCAATGCGATCCCTGCGATAAGCTGATTCGTATCCGACGCCAGGTCAGCCAGCTCATCTTTTGATTTAACATGGATCCGTTTCGTTAAGTCTCCACCTGCATTGGCAATCTCCAAAATGGATGTACTGATTTTCTTTGTATTGGTTTTAATCGTATGAGATAAAATGATTCCAAAGAATACCGCCAATAGAACGGCGAATGCCGATAAGCCGATGGTGACGACTTGCGACAGTTGGACTTGGCGGGTCAGGGAGTCGATCCGTGCATCCAGATCTTTTTGCTGGTCGACGACGATCATATCTACATATGAGCGGATCCCGTCCAGATATTTTTTACCGACTCCGGTTTCGACAAGGTTCGCAGCCTTTTCGAGGCCTTTATCTTTCCTGGTCTCGATCACCCGATCAACAAATTGCATCCAGAAACCGTACTGTGCTTCGATTTTTCCCATCTTCTCAAGCTGTTCCGGGTCATCTTTCAAAAGTGAATGTAAATCTTTGATTTGGCCTTCCACTTCTTTTTTTCCATTTTGATAGGGTGCAAGAAAACCAGTTGCACCTGTAATCACGAACCCTTGCTCCCCGATTTCGATATCGTTTAATACTTTTGAAAGATCCTTTAAGTTGGTATCGACTTTCATATCATATGTGATCAGCGTGTCGATTTCTTTCTGGAGCTTCATCATATTGAGATAAGAAGTAGACGCTAGGACCAACAGGACAATGGTCAAAAGGCCGAATGACAGGACGACTTTCCCTCTTATAGTACGAAAGTATGAGAATATACCAAAACTTCTTTTTGGTCTTTCTTTTTTCATTTTCTTTCTTTTTGGCGATTTCAGCCATTTTTCTCTCGTTTTTTTCACCGTTTCCCCTCCTGAAGATAAAGAAAAAAGTAGCATCAAAGGATGAACTTACCATTATTTTATACATATCGACCTAATATATCTAGTCAATTTGCAGAAATTTTGTCGAATTTTTGAGAATTTTAGTATATTTCAATCATAGAAAAAAGGAAACTCTCTTTCGATCATTGCCTGATTTCCGGGAAAATCCAAAGATAAGATGATTTTTTAATAAAAAATGAAAGATTCGGCTTTTCACACATATGAATAATGTATGGGAAATCTTTATGAGCATCCAGATGAGCGAATCGAAAGAGAGTACGAATCTGATTCTTTCAGGAGGGGGAACAATGCCTCATTCGCATTTAATAAAACCGTTGATTGGGGAGCAATATCCAACGATCGATTATGGAAAGGGTGTTTTCTTGTATGACACCGATGGACATGAATACGTAGATGCCTGTTCTGGAGCGGTGACGGCAAATTTGGGACATGGTATGGAAGAAATCCTTCAATCAATCGTGAATCAAGGAAACAAAGTGGCTTTTGTGTACAGGTCTCAGTTCAGCAATCAGCCGGCAGAGGAGTTAGCCTCCTTTTTGAATGATAAAACTGGTTATCCCTGGACCTTCTTTGTCAATAGTGGATCAGAGGCAGTGGAAACAGCCATCAAGATCGCCATTCAACATTGGCAGGAGAAAGGGAAGCCCCTGAAGAGAAAGATATTATCACGGTGGCTCAGTTATCACGGCATCACCTTTGGGGCATTATCTGCTTCAGGCCATCCATCAAGAAGGGAACGGTTTGATTCTTTTTTAGGGGACTGGCCAACCATCGAACCCCCTTATTGTGCACACTGTCCATTTGGGAAGACTTACCCTTCATGCGGTTTGGCATGTGCGTCCCAACTGGATACCATGATTACGAGGATTGGCGCTGAGAACATAGCTGCATTTATGGCAGAACCGATCATCGGAGCAGCAGGGGGGGCTATCACTCCTCCAAAGGGATATTATGAGCGGATTAAAGAAATCTGTGAAGCCCATGACATATTATTCATTTCCGACGAAGTCATGACCGGATGTGGGAGGACGGGAACTTTTTTAGCTTTGGAACAATGGGGGGTCAAGGCAGATATCGTCGCTGTCGGTAAAGGTCTCAGTGCCGGATATGCCCCGATTGCTGCCACCCTCATTTCAGAAAAGATCATGGAACCGATCGTACAGGGAAGTAAAGTGATCATGAGCGGCCATACCTTTAGTGGGAACCCCATGTCTGCCACTGCGGCATTGGCCGTACTTAAGCTGATCGATTCAGAAAAGATCATTGAAGGTGTCGATCAGAAAGGGACCTATTTAAAGAATCTCCTGGAAAAATGCAGGACAGAATTTTCCTTTATTCAGGACATCAGGGGACGGGGCCTCATGTGGGGGATTGAATTTGATGAGCGGGGTGCGGGATTTACGTCTTTCATCGTGCAGAATGGAGTGGATAACGGGATATTGTTATACCCTGCTTCAGCTGGAATTGATGGCAGGAAGGGCTCTGCCATCATGGTGGCACCGCCATTGAACAGTACGAAAAGAGAGCTTGAGGAGATGGTTAAAAGGTTGAGAAGGACTTTTCAAATGGCAGCAGATAATTGGAAGGTGACGTAGATGTCCGCACATCACAATAAGTTGAGCGACTATAAGGGAATCCGCCACTTTTTTCATGATGAAATGACGATGATGTTTGGAGGGTTTGGTGGGGTTGGCTCCCCGCCTGGCATGATAAAGCATCTTGTGGAGTGGGGTGTGAAGGATCTTACCATCATCGGAAACGACACAGGGTTCCCTCACATCGGCATCGGTCAATTGGTTGCTAAGAATCGAGTGAGGAAAGTGATTGCTTCACACATAGGATCTAATCCGATTGCAGGAAGATTGATGAGTGAAGGGAAGCTTGAAGTTGAATTCTCCCCACAAGGTATCTTAGCTGAAAGAATCAGGGCAGGCGGAGTGGGATTAAAAGGGATCATAAGCGACATCGGGGTGGATGACCCCTATTTGAATAAGGGGAAGACATTCGTTGAGGTAGAGGGTGATCGTTTTGTATTCGAGGCGGCACTGGTTGCTGAAGTGGGGATTGTCTATGCGAAGAAAGCCGATACATTCGGGAACCTTGTCTATGATAAGAGCGCAAGGAATACGAATCCCCTGATCGCCATGGCCTCGGATGTGACGATTGTCGAGACGGAGGAAGTGGTTGCTTACGGAGAGCTGGATCCCGAGGAAATCGTCACTTCAGGAGTGTTTGTAGATCATATCGTCTTGTCTAAAGGAGTCGATTGGAAATGGGCCTGGGAAACGTATTGAAGGAAAAGATGGCAAAACGTGCAGCGCTTGAGGTGAAAGAAAATATGATTGTGAATCTCGGGATCGGTATTCCCTCCCTCGTTCCAGATCACCTTCCTCAAGGATTTCCAGTCATTTTTCAATCTGAAAATGGAATCATCGGCATCGGTCCTGTACCCTTGGAAGGAAATGAAGATGAAAATCTGTGCAATGCCGGGGGGTTCCCGGTTTCGTTAGTGGAGGGGGGATGTTATACAGACAGCTCCATCGCTTTCGCCATGATCCGCCGGGGGAAGATCGATCTTACGATACTTGGATCCCTGCAGGTCAGTGAAAATGGGGATCTTGCCAATTGGATCATCCCGGGCAAAAAGGTCCCGGGGATGGGAGGGGCAACGGAACTAGCCTCTAAAGCAAAGAAAGTCATTGTACTCATGACCCACTTAGACAAAAATGGCGGCAGCAAGATCGTAAGGGAATGCACCCTTCCATTAACGGCCAGGCGCTGTGTTTCGATGATCATCACCGACCGTGCTGTATTCTCACGTGAAGGTGATCAATTAATTCTGCGTGAGATATTCAATCCATACACATTGAAGGATATAGAGGAGACGACAGAAGCCCGTTACATCTTAAGCCCTGATATCAAGTTTATAGGGTAGGGGGAGGAATTCAAATGGATACTCATCGCCTCATAAAAGATAAAATAGAAGAAAAAAAGAAAAGGACGATCAAGCTTCTGCAAAGACTGGTCCAGGAAGATAGTGTCAGGGGAAACGAATCAAAGGCACAGGCAATCATCATAGAGAAATGCAGAAAGCTCGGATTGGATCTGGACATTTGGGAAATAAAAGAGACTGATATCAAGCATCATCCCTTTTACAAATGTGACCGGACTAATTTTAAAGGTAATCCCAATGTGGTAGGGGTTTTAAAAGGCACAGGCGGCGGAAAGAGCCTTCTTTTAAATGGACATATCGATGTTGTACCGGAAGGGGATAGAAGAGATTGGATTCACGATCCCTATAGCGGACTCATCGAGGACGGGAAGCTTTACGGGCGGGGAGCAACGGATATGAAAGGCGGTTCGGTCGCTTTGCTACTCGCCATCGAAGTGATACAGGAGTTGAATATTCCTTTAAAGGGAGATGTGATCTTTCAAAGTGTCATAGAAGAGGAAAGTGGGGGAACGGGTACCTTAGCCACATTGACTAGAGGCTATAAGGCGGATGCTGTCATCATTCCTGAGCCGACCAATATGAAGATCTTCCCTAAACAGCAAGGATCCATGTGGTTTCGCCTAAAGGTAAAAGGAAAATCTGCACACGGGGGAACGAGGTATGAAGGGGTAAATGCAATAGAGAAAGCATATAAGGTCATTGGAGTTCTTCAGGAATTGGAGAATGTACGTAACGAGAGGGTGGATGATCCATTGTATCGGAATATTCCCATCCCGTTACCCGTTAATATCGGAAGAATCGAAAGTGGGAAATGGCCATCTTCCGTTCCTGATACGGCTATCATTGAAGGCAGGATAGGAGTCGGACCCTGGGAGACACTCCATGAAGTCGAACAGGAATTCACAACTGAAATTTCCAAGCTGAAATCAATCGATCCATGGTTTGATGAACACCCTGTCGAGGTGGAATGGTTTGGCGGGCGCTGGCAGCCAGGCAACCTTCCAAGTGACCATGAATTAGTTAACACCCTGTCGCTGCATGCTAAGCAGGTAATGTCGTCTGAGCCGATCATTGAAGCCTCACCCTGGGGAACGGATGGGGGGATTTTGTCTCAAGGAGGCAATATGCCTGTGGTGATTTTTGGACCGGGCACAACCCAAGTGGCCCATAATGCAAATGAATACATCGAATTAGAGAGGGTTTACCAATCGGCTGAAATTTTTTCTCGATTTATGATCGATTGGTGTAATAAACCCTCATGATTTCTATCCCAATGGGGTAGAAGGTAATAAGATGCTATACTCATTCGCCTGAGAGAGGATTAGTCATGACCCGGACACACCAGGACAAAAGAACGAAGTCAAACACCCACCCCTTTCTTCACCCTTAGACAGGAACAACTCACTTGATTCAAGTATGAGGTTGTTCCCTTTTTATGGTGGTTTGTTTCATAACTTATCTCATGCCTTCATATGTTTGTTAAAAAGGGGCTTAAAAGAATGCAAACATATGAATATATACAACAACCAAAAGTGGAAGCGACCATTTATAAAGATGATTATAATCGTAGACTCCGGGTGGATGAATTCAGGGGGAATGCAGGAAGGCTATTGGAGCTCATGGTGAATATTGCTGAGACCCATCAGTTCGAAAAGTTCATTGTGAAGGCAAAGTCAAATCAGGTTGCCCACCTGATAGAAAAGGGATTTATTGTAGAGGGGGGAGTAAACGGTTACTTTAGGGGAGACAGTGCTTTCTTTATGAGTAAATTTCTGACGGATGATCGAAGGAATAGTTCTTTTTGGAGAAAAGAGGATGACATTCTTCAAGCGGTTCAACAGCTGGATAGTAAAACCATGGAAGGATCAGGATTGATATCTGTAGCCACCGGTGGGCACGCAGAGAAATTAGCAGATCTCTATCAAGAAGTGTTCACGCTATATCCTGTACCATTACAAGATCCCGATTATATAAAAGAATCCATGAAAAATGGGACAATCTTTGTATATATCGAGGAGGATGGAAGGATCATCAGCGCCGCTTCTGCTGAAATATCTGCAACCAACAAGAATGCTGAACTAACGGATTGTGCTACGAGATCTTCTCATCGTAAAGGCGGGTATATGAAGCATCTGCTGACGAAGCTTGAGGATGAATTAGTGAAACAGAACATTTTTTGCGCTTATACGATTGCCAGAGCACTTTCATTTGGGATGAATGCTGCATTCCACCAGCTTGGGTACAGATATGGTGGGAGACTTGCGAATAACTGCATCATCTTTGACAAAATGGAAGATATGAACATTTGGGAGAAGGATTTAAGTGAAAGGTAGAAGGATTCTCCTGGTCTTGTGGAACGAAACTTTCTGGAAAGTTGGTGGAATAGATGAAAATGAATCTCTATAAACCAAAAAGGGATTGGAAGGATATTGAGCTTTGGAAAGATGTCACGGATGAACAATGGAATGACTGGTTATGGCAGCTGACAAACACAATCAGAACCCTTGATGACTTAAAGAAAGTGGTGAACTTGACGCCGGAGGAAGAAGAAGGGGTCAAAATTTCAACCAAGACCATTCCGTTGAATATCACTCCTTACTATGCATGGCTGATGAATGAGGATGACCCCCGCTGCCCGATCCGGATGCAATCCGTTCCGATTGGCCAGGAGATCCATAAAACAAAGTATGACCTGGAAGATCCTTTGCATGAAGATGAGGATTCACCGGTACCGGGGTTAACGCACAGATACCCGGACAGGGTGTTATTCCTCGTCACCAATCAATGTTCCATGTACTGCAGATACTGTACGAGAAGGAGGTTTTCCGGGCAGATCGGAATGGGTGTCCCGAAGAAGCAGCTTGACGCGGCCATTGAATATATAAGGGAAACGCCGAGCGTAAGGGACGTCCTGCTTTCCGGCGGGGATGGTCTCTTGATCAATGATCAAATACTCGAGTATATATTAAAGAACCTGAGGGACATCCCCCATGTCGAGATCATCCGGATCGGAACGAGGGCTCCTGTCGTGTTTCCACAACGGATCACTGAAAACCTGTGTAATATATTAAAGAAATACCATCCGGTTTGGTTAAATACTCACTTCAATACATCCATTGAAATTACGGAAGAGTCCAAAAAGGCATGTGAGATGCTTGTGAATGCAGGGGTTCCTGTAGGGAATCAAGCTGTGATCCTGGCTGGCATCAATGACAGCGTTCCAATCATGAAGAAACTTATGCACGATCTGGTTAAAATTCGCGTGCGCCCGTATTATATTTATCAATGTGACCTATCGGAGGGAATCGGTCATTTCAGGGCACCTGTCAGCAAAGGGCTTGAAATCATTGAAGGATTGAGGGGACACACATCGGGTTACGCCGTACCGACCTTCGTGTTGGATGCTCCCGGAGGCGGAGGGAAAATATCCCTTCAACCGAATTACCTGATATCCCAAAGTGCTTCGAAAGTGGTCGTAAGGAATTTCGAAGGCGTCATTTCCACCTATCCGGAACCGGAGGAATACGTAGCAGGAAGGGCGGATGAATACTTTAAAGAAGTTTATCATGATGAAGAAATCAATGAACCTACCATAGGGATCGCTGGATTGATGAATCAGACACATTCCTCTCTTACACCTGCAGGTCTCAAGCGTTTGGAACGTCGCAAGGAATATCAGGAGAACCCGGATCATAACTCTCTCAAGGACTTCAGGGGAAAAAGGGATCAGCTGAAGGAAAAGAAGCATAAAGCGATGCTTTCAAAAATGAATCAGGACAAAAATGATGATAAGGAAGAAACCATCAATGGCTGAAAATACGGTGAAACTGTGCGAATGGTGTGAAGAGAACACGGCTCATGCTCATCAGTCAAGTGTGTATTGGGAGCTGCCCGATGGCTCACGGGCGGTTCAGATTGCGAATGTCCCGAGCCTCTCTTGCAGTCATTGCGGGATGGACTATCAAGAGGAATCCATCATCAATGAAATCGAGGACCAACTGATGCTGATTGATACGAGGGTAATTGATAAAGTGATTTCTTATAAAGAGCTAATGGCTCTTCCCCGCTTACTTAAGAAGAATTATTTTCGGTTTTAGCAGGTAGAGGCACCGATATGCTCTCTTTTGATGCAAACACTTTACGAATTCATCTTCTTCCGCTATCCTTTTAGAAAAGAAAGAACGAGGGCAGGTGGAAGAGATGAGAAAATCCTTTTATCATTATTTGATGAAATACAGGCAACCTACTGCCAAGGATGATATAACCCGATTTGCGAATTCAGCTTATGATGATCACAGCTTTCCGAAACAGTCCGGGCAATACCATGAAATCAGCTCCTATCTCGAAATGAATGGGCACTACCTTGAAAACATGTCCATCTTCGACATGGCCTGGGACCAGTACCAATTAGAAGAAAAAGATTAACGATAATCCAAGCCAACGGACTGACATTTGTTTCCCGCAAACGTCGGTCCTTTTTTAAAAAGTCCCGCGGTATGCTTATTGATTTGTTTTTTGGCCATTACATGAAAACATTTCTTACCCTAAAGAAAAGATAGTCAGGGATTTCGTGTATACCGATATGATTGTTATTGCATATCATATAAAAAAGGCGATTAAGGGTGAGGGGAGAATGAAGAAACGAAAAGAGCCTAGATTCAGAGTTGGGGAAACGGTAGTCGTTACAATCTATGGTACCGTCGGGAAAATCACAGACATTAAAAAGATTGACGGAGAGTTTTTATATGAGGTCAACGAAAGTGAAGGGTTATTCAAGGAAAAAGCATTAGAACTGCTTGATTCTTATGATGGATATATTTTTGAACAGGAACAGATCGATATTGAATACAAATTTCTGTTTGGTGACCTTGTCCTTGTAAAGGGATACGAAGAGGATCTCTTTAAAGTGGTGGGTTTCAGAACAGAGATATGGCGATATAAAGATGATGCATGGGAAGACGTGATCTATGAATTAATGAGGATCACGGATGGGGAATGGCTGGAGGCGGACGAAGATGAAATTACCCTGGTTGCCGATGAAGAGCAGGCGGAAGCTTTCATAAAGAAATATGGATTTGTCTTCCCGCAAAAAAAAGAAGGTAAATCCAAATCTCTCCATTCACCTGCATTTCCAAAGCCAACCTGGATTGATCAGCTCCTTGATCATTACAATGACTACAAAACACTGTATCTATTATTCAATGATAGTAAATACAAGAATAAAATGGATTATGTGTTAGAACAGTTGAAGAATCATACAAACACACAGTCTATCGTCAAAGAGAAGGAATAAGCCACATAATATATAGAAAAACCGGGACGCTTATGACCAGGAATGATAATAGTATGACACGAAGGATCCATTGCATGCCTGAAACAATGATCCCTTCTCCATTTTCCAGGTCTCTTACCATCGATTTCGTTTTTTGGGTAAATGTATGTAACATACTATCCGCTCCTCTACCTTTGATGATAAAGTCTATGCTTGTCTTTAAAGTGTTATGAAAACTTTTTTTCCTGGCATAACCGGGATAGTATTGTCATAAATTGAGAATCAAAGGGGGCGATCACATGCGGGAGATAGAAGTCTTTATCGACACCGAGGAAATTGCTGAGTTCTTTATGAAAGAACTGATCCAAAGAGGATATGCACCATCAGAAGATGAGCTGGAAGAAATAGCGGACATCACATTCGAGTATCTGATTGCCAAATGTATCATTGATGAAGAATGGGAAGATGAGGTTTAGATTCTATTCACCCATCGATCTGGATTTCAATTAGTATGCCAACGACCATTCATATAACGGGGATTGACTCTGATGTGTCGCCCATACCTTCATGTATGAAGGAAGGGGGGCACATTATTTTGTGTCAATCCCTCTTTAGTTTCAAAAGAATAGTCGTTCTTGCCTTCCATTTACGGGTCATAGAAAATCGATGAGGGTTCGTCATCGTCAAAAGGGGAGACATCACATCAATCGGTTGCTCTCTAAACCAATCCGGCGACGAAGGATCTTCATAATGAATATTTTCCCAGACGGCTCTTAGCTCGGGGCTGAATAAATGCTTTCTTTTCTTCACAGTTGAGTAAATATGCGGCCAATAATCTTCCCTGGATCCCGTATGAGGATGGTGAAGGGAGAAAGATAATGCAGTGGGGTAAACATTCGGATGGAATAATACTCTATATAATTTCTTGCCTAATTGTATTCTGCGATCCACTTTCTCAAAGTGGGAAACGGAAAGGCCGGCCAGGGAGAATGGGGACTGCTTGCCATAAGGGAAAAGGATGGAAGTGAATTCAAGCCGGTCCTGTAGAAAAAACTTCCACTTTTCAATTCCCATATTAAGCTCGGGACTGGATAATATCTTGTTTTGAATCAGGTGCTGCTCATTCATAATGAGTGCGGTGGTCAATACTGGGTGATTCCCTGTCTTGAGATAATCTGCCCATAGCTTCCGCATGAATATTGAAACGTTGAACTTTTTCAGGAGGTGAAAGGAGTGGCGGCCGGTTAATTTCCAGTTTTCATAAAGTAATAGTTGAGGATACGCGTCTTCAAAGATAGCTGCATTACATTGCTCCAGGAACTCGAATAGAGATTGTTGTTCGGTGTGACTCATTAGATGTGAGAGCAGATCGTTCTGGATATCTGTCATATGATAACCGGCATTTCTCGATACCATGTGGGCAAGAAAGGACCAGTGCAGTTCAGGGTGTCTTTTGAATAAATCAAGATAGGAAGAAGTTCTTGTCAGGTTATTGACATTGCCTTTTTTCACTTTGATGAAAATCTCCTCGAACAAAGCTTGCTCTTCAGGAAAATAGACATAAGGGACCGGTTCCTGCTTCATTTCGCCGTAAAGCCTGTTAACCGCCTGAACATCAAGAAGGGGGGAAATATTCAATTGTTTACCCGGTTTGAATAGGTTTGAGATGACTTGAAACGGTGAATAACCCAAGTAATCACACCTCTCAAAAAAAATGAAAAATATTCTCTCGTGTGAAACTAAACTTGAGGTGAATCGTATATAGATACATATATAGAAACACTTCTTGATTAACTCCTTTACAAGAAGTTATTTTCTAATCACGTCCAATATTCGGGAATGGAAGGGATGCACTGAAACTTTATCTTCCCCGCATCTTTAGGAATTGTTATAGCAAGAAGGAAAAAAGTGTTTGGTGGAAGAATTCCTTAAAAGTAGATTTATAATGTAGATTTGTAATCTTGAAAAGAGGGAACGAAGAAAATCATGTAGGATCTAAGTCTACCGGGGATTTATTAAAGGGATTGAAATATTTCACAACCAATAAACGAGGAGGAATTTTCATATGTCATTTTTTAATAAAGTATTTGCTTCAATCGGTATTGGAGCAGCATCAGTGGATACGAAATTGGAGAAATCAAGCTACGTTGCTGGGGAGACGGTAAACGGGGTGGTGGAAATTACGGGGGGAAGTACGGAGCAGAGTATCGATGCCATCTATTTAACCCTTTTCACTACATATATTCGTGAATCGGATGACAAGAAATATACAGATTACGCACCGATTCAGAAAGTGCAAATATCCAATCCATTCACCGTTTTGGAAAATGAAAAAAAAGATTTTCCATTTACCTTCACCCTGCCCTTTGAAACCCCGATCACATATGGGAACACCAGGGTATGGGTAGCCACAGGGGTCGATATTAAAAATGCAGTGGATCCAAAAGACAAAGACTATATTGAAATCGTGCCGAATCAGTTGACGAATGCCGTCCTGACTTCTGTAGAGCAACTCGGCTTCAGAATTCGTACAGTGGAATGTGAAGAGGCGCCGAAACGTTACAGAGGGAGATATCCTTTTATTCAGGAGTTTGAGTTTGTACCGGTAAATGGACCATATCAGCGTAATTTGGATGAACTTGAAGTGATGTTCCTGAATCAAACGGAAGACCGGGTGGACCTGCTTCTGGAAGTGGACAGACGGGCGAGGGGACTGGGTGGGTTCCTGGCTGAAGCTCTCGAAATGGATGAATCCATGGTCAGACTGACCATAAGCTCGTCCGATGTCCCCCATTTAGCATCGAAACTTCAACAAGCCATCGACAAATTTGCGTAAAATACTCCATTCGACAAAGATTCCTATGATTCTGTGAAGGATTCGACACGCAGTTTGTGTAATTGTATGAGTACAACATAATGACGGAGGGGTGCTCATGCCATTACTTGAAAAAATCATTCGTCCAAAGCTTTTGAGATCGACTTATGACGTGACCATTTTCCAAACCCCTAAATATGGGGAGGATAAAGGGTACGAAAAGGTTTATCGTATCTCGGTTGAAGCAAATAACCATGAAGAAGCCCTGTATCAGACATTTAGAACGTTTAATGTACCAGACTTGATTCCAAAGGATTATCAAGGCAGATATATTGCTACACGTGACATCGTTTTCATTGATGAAGGGCGGAGGGGCCATCATTATTATCGTCTCCAACCAAATGGATGGAAGCGGGTGAACCGGATCGTCATTCATTAGATAAAGTACTATTCGAAAAAAGGAAAGAATCTGCCTCACAGGCCGGATTCTTTCCTTTTTTATATAAGTCCTTACATATTATGTCCCGGACCATTTTTTCTATTTAGACCTGTGTTCTCTTTCCCGTGTGCATTATGCTCGGCATCCAATGCTTCTTTTGGGATATGATTATTTTTCTTAGGGGCATTGATTCTATTTCGGTGTTTTTTTCCCATCCATGTGTCCCCCTTTGTTATGATTTAAGCTTTTCTGTTCTTGAAGAAGTTGGTTGGGTCCCCGACCGGGTAGAAGGGTTGGTTTCATTTGCATGTTGTACTGCTTGCTTCAGTTTTTTGCTCATTTTTTCTTTAGTCATGTTCAATCACTCCTTCTGCCTTTATTTTGACCTCTCATTCATCATTCTATCCTTCCATTTCCTAGCGTTGCATATGTCCGGAAAAAGAATTACAATGGTCTTTCAACAGTCTTAATAGGAGGAATATTTAAGTGAGTATACATATTAATGCGAAAGAAAACGAAATTGCAGAAACAGTTCTTTTACCTGGGGATCCACTTAGAGCAAAGTATATTGCGGAAACGTTCTTAGAAGATGTAACATGCTACAACGAAGTCCGTAATATGTTTGGATACACGGGAACGTACAAAGGAAAAAGAATTTCGGTACAGGGAACTGGAATGGGTGTCCCGTCGATTTCCATTTATATCAATGAATTGATGCAGAGTTATAACGTTCAGAACTTGATTCGTGTCGGTACTTGTGGTGCCATTCAAAAGGACGTCAAAGTACGTGACGTCATCCTGGCTATGACTTCGTCCACTGATTCTCAAATGAATAAATTAACGTTCAACGGGATCGATTATTCTCCTACCGCGAACTTCGACCTTTTAAAACGAGCATACGATGCAGGGGTAGAAAAAGGTCTTAATCTGAAAGTCGGAAACGTATTCACTGCCGACATGTTCTACAATGACAATGCGGAGCATGAGAAGTGGGCTCAATATGGTATCCTTGCCATTGAAATGGAAACGTCCGCCCTTTACACATTGGCAGCCAAATATGGTCGAAATGCCCTTTCAGTTCTGACAGTAAGCGATCATATCCTGACAGGGGAAGAAACCTCTTCAGAAGAGCGTCAGACGACTTTCAATGAAATGATTGAAGTAGCTTTAGAAGCAGCCATTCAAGAATAATTTATAGAAGCAAAAGGAAAAAACTGCTTACAATCCCATGTCGGGTTTATAGGCAGTTTTTCATTTTGTGAAGTTTCTCCTGCTTACATATTGCCCCGGGCATGGTAAGATGGAGAATGGAACCATTATAGAGAAACTAGGTGAAAGTATGAAAAAGATCATCTTCATAACTGCTGCCTCCCTGGTTATGTTATCAGGTTGTTCGCAAGTGGAAGAGTGGTCAGACGAATTATTTGGCCAAAAACAGCAAGAGACACAGGAAAAAGAACCAAAGGTTCAAACGCCTGACAACGAACAGGATGAACAATCATTGCCGGAACAGCAGCCTGCCGAAGAAGCGGTACCTAAAGAGCTGCAATTAGAGTCCCAATACTTCAATGACGTAAAAGTCGTGGACGGAAAACAGGTTATTCAAAATCCATCCAATTTACTGGCATTGGTAAATAAGGAATATGCTTTAGATGAATATAAACCTGCCGATCTAGTCCGTCCAAACGTTCCATTCGTATTCGGGGATCAGGACCTTGAAAAAGCGCACCTCCGTAAAGAAGCGGCAGACCAGCTGGAAAAGATGTTCGCAGATGCCAAAGCTGGAGGGGTATTCCTGACAGCCATTTCAGGTTACCGTTCATACGAATACCAAAAAATGCTCCTTGATAGGGAAATAGCCCAATTCGGCGAAGAAAAGGCGGTCATGGCCGTTGCGCCTCCGGGACAAAGTGAGCATCAATCTGGATTGGCTATGGATATTTCCAGTCAAAGTAACCAATTTCAAGTGAACATAGAATTTGCTGATACGAAAGAAGGAAAATGGCTGGCAGAGAACGCATATAAGTACGGGTTCATTCTTCGCTATCCCGAAGATAAGGTGTCCATTACCCAATATCAATATGAACCTTGGCACTATAGATATGTCGGGATGGAAGCCGCTAAAGTGATTCATGAAAACGATTGGACACTTGAAGAATACTTTAATAATGTAAAGAAAATCTAATGATGATTAGGGGTCAGGGCCAACGGTTCCTGACCCTTTTTTAGATGGGGTTTTAAGGATTTCAAGTTCTTTCTGCTTTTAAAGTGGACGAATTCCGTTCCGCTTTGTTCTCTTTTATTGCGATTCCACATACAACAGTAAGAAGGGATGTCCAATTTGGAATGGGTGGGTGGATGGTATGATAAGGGTGTTCAGTATAATCATCATTGGCAGTATTTTCGTAGGTATAGGCATCAATCTATTTTTTGTCCCCCATCATTTTCTTGATGGGGGCATGATCGGGATCGGTTTGATTGCCCACTACTGGCTTGGTGTGAAACCAGGTCTTACCATCATTCTCCTGAGTATCCCCCTTTATCTGCTTGCCTTCTTTAAAGATCGAATCCTTTTTTATAACAGTATTCACGGCCTGTGGTTATCCTCTTTAATGATCGATTACTTTTATCAATGGCATACCCTCGTACATCTTCCCCAATTATTGAGTGCTTTTTTTGGAGGAGCTTTTGTCGGAATCGGAGTCGGCCTCATGCTAAGGGGGAATTCTGCTACAGGTGGATCTGACTTATTAGCACAATTAATTGGAAAGAGTTTTGGATGGAATGTGGGTAAGCTGATCTTCGCCTTTGATAGCATCGTCCTCATGGCAGGATTCCCCATTATTGGAATGGGACCATTTTTATATTCTTTGTTAGCGGTAAGCACGGTGGGGTTTTTTACGACGATTTTGACGCATCATAAGGGGGAAGATGGATTTTCCTTTCGCTAACATGGAAAAGCTGATAGAATGAAGAAGTTATGAGCTTAAGATTGCTCAGGGGAATGTTTCATGATATTCTAAACGAAAATTCACACAAGATACATAGCAACGAAAGTGGTGGAAGCTTTGGAACAAGATAAGACAGAACAGGCACAACAGGAAACCCAGTCAAGTTATATAAAAATGAAAAAATTCAAATTCGTCATGCTCTTATTTTTCCTTGTATTCCTAACGGCAGGAATTACAACATTTGCATTGGCGTTTGGAGATGAAAAAGCAGTTAACGTAGGGGTTACAGAACGCTCTGAATTTCAGAAGCTTTATGAAGCCTATGATAAGTTAAACCAGAACTATTACAAGGACCTGGATCAGGACAAACTTGTGAACGGTGCGATCAATGGGATGATCGATAGCGTCGGGGACCCCTATTCGGATTATATGAACGAAGAAGAGGCTAAGAAGTTCCAGGAAAGCATTTCTTCTTCGTTTGAAGGGATCGGAGCAGAAATTCAGGAGAAAGATGGTTACATATCCATCGTCTCTCCAATTAAAGGGTCCCCTGCAGAAAAAGCCGGCCTGCAGCCTAACGACATCATCACGAAGGTGGATGACAAAAGCATTCAGGGAATGTCTGTGACAGATGCCGTTCTTCTCATTCGTGGAGAAAAAGGGACAAAGGTAACGCTGACCATTCAACGGCCAGGTCAGGATAAACCGATGGAGGTAACCATCACCAGAGATGAGATCCCGATCGAAACGGTTTATGCTGAGATGAAAGATAATGGTGTAGCAGAAATCCAAATCACAAGTTTTTCAGAAAATACGTATAAAGAATTGACAGAAGCGTTAAATGAAATGAACGATAAAGGCATGAAGAAACTTGTTCTGGATCTTAGACAAAATCCGGGTGGATTACTTGATCAAGCTGTAAAGATCTCGAATCTGTTTGTACCTGAAGGTGAAGTCTTATTCCAGGTGAAAGACAGTAACGGTAAAGTGGAAAAGTATGTATCAGAATCAGGTCAGAAGGTAGAAGTCCCTACAGCCGTCCTGGTTGATGAAGGAAGTGCAAGTGCTGCAGAAATTCTTTCAGCAGCTGTAAGCGAATCCAATGATATACCTTTGGTTGGGACGAAGACATTCGGTAAGGGGACCGTCCAAACGGCCGAAACCTTCAAAGATGGCTCAAATATGAAGTTTACGACGGCTAAATGGCTGACGCCTAAAGGAAACTGGATTCATGAAAAAGGAATCAAGCCAGATGTCGAAGTGAAGATGCCTGATTATGCCCAGCTTCCTTATATCAACCCGGACAAGGAACTAAAGGAAGAAGATTTATCAGATTCTGTGAAAACAGCAGAGCAAATGCTCGAAGCTCTGGATTTAGATCCAGGGAAAGTAGACGGCTATTATGATGCAGATACAACGGCAGCCGTTAAGGAATTCCAAGGGGAGAACGACCTGGAAGTGACGGGCACACTGAACGGGGAAACCATCTTGAAGCTTATGACCGACCTAAGAGAAAAGCTGAAAGAAAACGACCCCCAACTGAAAAAAGCGATTGAAGTGTTAAACAAAGATCAATAAATCAGAGGTCTCAGGTGATATCACCTGGGATCTTTTTTTGTCCTGCAGCAGCGGCCGATTGCCGAATTGGTTTCTGAATCCTCGTATAGAATGTTCATTCCATACCAACAATGAAAGTATATATGAGGTGATTCAATGAAAAAGATAGTGTTAATCCTTTCAATCCTACTTTCTCTCTTTGTAGCGGTGAGCTGTTCTCCGATTTGGAAGGATGAAGGAGTGCCTGCTGTAGAAAAGGGGTCTACCCCGAAAAAAGTATTAAATACTTCCGATGGATCGGTTTTTCCTTTTACCCTTGATGAAAATAAGCAACCGGTAAACTTCCTCCTGATAGGTTCAGATCAGCGCGAAAATGAGCCTGCACGGGCTGACGTACTAATGGTTGCTCAATACTGGCCAGAGTCGTCGACTATTAAAATCGTTTCCATCATGAGGGATACATTCGTCGAGATTCCCGGTTATGAAAAGAGCAAGATCAATCACGCATATTCCTGGGGAGGGGAAGAATTATTAGCTGATACGATACAAAAAAACTTCGATCTGAACATACACCATACCATTAAAATTGATTTCAAAGAGTTCATCAGTATGATGGACCTTGTGTTTCCTGAAGGGGTACCGGTTACGGTGACAGAACCAATGATCGCTCACTGGAATTGGTCGAGAGAACCGGGTGAAAACGTACTGAAAGGAGAAGAAATTCTGCAATATGTAAGGTTCAGGGGGGATAGTCAGAACGACTTTGGGAGAGTGGAAAGACAGCAGGAGATCATGTCATTGGCAGAAAAGAGCCTGATGGAAAAAATGGAGACGGGTGAAGGGATGAAGACTCTTGTATCTCTCATCAGAGAGGGATTGAAAAACGTGGAAACCTCCACTCCTATAAGTGAGATTCTGAAATATGGGATGTCTGTCATGCTTCATCCAATCGACAAAGTGGATACGATCAGGATACCGGTTGAAGGAAGCTTCACTGATCTTAAGGCTGCCCGTGCAGGACTGGTCCTCGATATGGATGAACAAAAGAATCGGGAAGCCATCATGGATTTTCTTGGTTCAAGTCACCATGAATGAAATTCAGAAGAATCAAGGTCCAGGAACGATTCAATTTTTTTCATTTTCCTTATGATCAATTCGTGCAGATAGTCTTTATATTTCTGATCTTCTGCCAGATCATGTTCCGTATGAAGGATTTTTAAGTGCTCAAGGTGTTCCTTCAATGTTTTATCATCGCTGTCTGACCCTCCTGACTGCACTTTCCGGAGAATGACATCCACTAATTTGTCGTGAGTGGCTTCAATCGTCTTGGTTCCTTGCCTTGCATAAATTGCTCCATATCTCAATTCCCCCCTTGTGACAATGGAAGTGTAAGGAACGTACCTTGGATCATAATCGATGATAAGGACTTGGAATCGTTTAAGGCTCACCAATGGATGGGTGCTTTCAGGGAAAATGAAATCTTCGGTGCGATACCGCACATATTTAGGCAGCAGATGTTGGAGTTTATTATCAACATCTGCTTTATCGAGAAATTCTTCATCGGTCAGTCCTTTTAAATCGACTGATCCGTCATCAAATTGCATCACCCCGACGATGATACATCCACCTCCTGTATTGGAAATGGCAAGGATATGTTTTGCCATCTTGGTGAATTCGATCCAATCGGACTTGAAATCCACATAATCTGTTTCCCCTGTATTATGAAGTAACAGATCCTTCAATGTTTCATGAGAAGGATTCTTCAGGAAATCTCTAAGTTTAAGCGGAACAATCTTCTCATAATACATGAATCTTCCCACCTTTTACTGTTTCTTCAGGTATCAATACGACGGTACACAGCCATATTACATTCTATGCGTAAAAAAGTGGATAACGCTCATTAAACGAATAATTCTTCCCTGCCTATTGTCATCCATCGGTGATGTCCGTTGTGTTCCTATTCACTTTCTAATAAAATGTGTATAGGGATCATTGGAAAGGAAGATTACATGAAAAAAGATGTCTATATATTATCGGGATTTCTTGGCAGTGGAAAAACGACTTTACTTAAACAATTGCTGAAGTCCTTAAAGGATCATGATAAAAAACCCGCGGTGCTGATGAATGAATTAGGAAGTGTATCCATCGATAGTGATGCGGTTGATGATGACACAGCATTGCGTGAACTTCTTGATGGCTGTATTTGCTGTACCATTTCAGAAAAATTGGAGTCCCAGCTCCAGGAACTTCTACTGAACGAAGACTTTGATGTACTGGTCATTGAAACAACGGGTGCTGCACACCCAGTTGAGGTGGTCGATTCCATCCTGTCCCCTCTGTTTGCCGATCGTTTTGAATTCAGGGGTATCCTCACGGTGGTGGATGGTCTTCAATGGCGGAACAGGGGCGACTTCAGTCCGGCTGTCTTACATTTGATGAGAGAACAAATCCGTCATGCACAGTTCATCATTGCGAATAAAATGGACTTGCTGACTGAAATGGAGCAAGGGACATTCTCGTATGAACTACAACAATTGAATCAAAATGCCAAGGTGTATTTAACGAATTACTCTCAAGTGTCCATGAAAGATATTCTGTCTTTAAAAGCACAACAAGAAACACATACGTATGATCGAGCTTCCATTGGGGAACATCTGACTCTCCAAGCGGTAGTTTATACGTTCAGCGGAAAAGTGAGTGGAGAAGCCTTTGAGGAATGGGTGAAAAGCCAGCCTGATTCCATATACAGGATGAAAGGATACGTCCCTTTGAAAGGCAGGAACTATCCAACGTTGTTTCAGTACTCATACGGGATGCCCCTCTTTATGCCCGGAGATATGAAATACCCTACCAACTTCGTCATAATCGGAGAAAATTTACATAAAGAAGAAATAGTACAGTCTTTACAGAAGATTGACCTGACGGAGTAATTCTTAAGGGGGTAGGGGAGTCCTTATATGGTTTTCTTAATGTTTTGTGTGGAACTCATATTATTTATTGCGGGGGTTTACGGCTTAAGTGTTCATGAAACCTCACTGCAGCTGTTCATCTTCTCCGGCATGATCGTGGTCAGTATCCTGTTGTTCATCTGGACGATCGTCTATTATCAGCGCAAAAATCATGGCAGGCAAAGAACGAATGACTGTTGGGATTGCGCCATTTATTCCCCTGACTGCCTGCCCTCGCCAAGAGGGAATAAATTCGACTGCGATTCACCGGACTGTGACTGTACACCGGACTGCAGCCCATAGGAGGGGAATGAAGTGAAAGAATGGTATACCCTCTCCTTTATGCCGTGTCACAGAATACCGGAACGTTCACTGATTGTGAAGGGGAAGCAATTCCCGGTATGCTTCAGATGCATGGGAATACTCATGGGAATACTTTTGGGGATCCCGATCATCTGGCTTGTGGTTCCCTCCTTATCGTTTATCACTCTTGTGACGGCTGGTGTGCTGACTTTCCCCCTTTTAGCTGACGGGTTCACCCAGAAGTGGGGGTGGAGGAAGAGTACAAACATACTTCGATTGTTGACAGGTCTGTTGTGCGGAACGGGATTATCGATAGGGATCGTCCTTTTTTCCAAATGGGGAGTAGACATGATCATGACCATAACAAGATAAAACCATTGACAAGATCGAATAAAATGTATATTATTTAATAGTTAACTTAGTGAAGTATTTATTGAGTGTAAGAAAGGTCGATTTTTAGTGGGAAAAGAATTGTTCGAGCTAGAAGGACTGTTTAGGTCCGTGTTTAGAATGATGAAATCAGATATTCGAACCATCTTTGGAGAATTCATTTCAAATGGGGAGTTCCGGGTGCTTCAACTCATCAGGGAAAATGGTGCACTGAAATCCTCGGAAATTTCAAAGCGAATGGAAGTCTCTGCAAGTCACATTACGTCTATTACTGATACACTAGTTGAAAAAGGCTATATTACAAGACAACGATCCAATGAAGATCGTAGAGTCGTAGAGTTGGCGGTTACTCCTGAAGGAGTGGAAGTGCTGGCACAATGTGAAGAGAAGAAGTCGCACTATTTTCAGCAGTTATTCCAAACCTTTGAAAAAGAGGAGATCGAGCACCTGATCGAACTGTTCGAGAAACTGTTGAGTTCATCCGTTCGTAAGTCATAACGTGTTACAAGATAATGTCCTGTAAATGTCACTGTTCTGCTTCAGAAACAGAGGTGTTCAGCCATATATTTGACAGGAATGAAAAAAGGGTTGACCTTTAGATTGGTCATCCCTTCTATTATGCTCATTTACTTAAGTTGGTTAATTATTCATACTATAAATATTGAGGGAGACAGAGAATATGGAGCATTTAGAACATCGTAAAAAAGTACTGATCATGATTGCGATCATGTCAGCCATGTTATTTGCCGCATTGAATCAGACCATTGTGGGGACTGCATTGCCGAAGATCATTTCTGAAATCGGAGGCATGGATTATTATAGCTGGGTATTCACCATCTTCATGTTGACCAGCTCCGTAACCGCCATATTGGTCGGTAAATTATCCGATATGTATGGAAGGAAGCCTTTTATTCTACTTGGAATAGGAGTCTTTATGATTGGTTCGTTCTTAAACGGGCTTTCCGCTTCCATCATACAGTTAATCATTTTCCGGGGGATTCAAGGATTCGGGGCCGGAATGATCATGTCCACCGCCTTTACTGCTGTCGGGGACTTATTCTCTCCACGTGAAAGAGGGAAATGGCAGGGGCTGATGAGCAGTGTGTTTGGTTTAGCCAGTGTATTCGGTCCGACACTTGGGGGTTGGATCGTAGATAATGCCGATTGGCACTGGGTATTCTGGGTATTCCTTCCGGTAGGTTTCATTGCATTTGGGATGATTTATAAAATGTTCCCTTCCCAAGAACCAAATAGAGGCTTGAAAGTGGATTACCTGGGATCGATCATGCTGACTTTAACGATCATTCCGTTATTACTTGCCTTTACGTGGGGTGGAAACGATTATGAATGGGTTTCCCTTCAAATCATTGGACTACTGACCATCTCGGTTGTAGCACTGGTCCTATTCATCATAACGGAAAAAAGAGCAAGTAACCCTGTACTTCCACTGCAATTGTTTAAAAATAAGATCTTCACCCTTTCCAATATCATTGGATTCATACTCGGAGCCGGAATGTTCGGGGCCATTATGTATATGCCGTTCTTCATTCAAGGCGTAATGGGTACCTCTGCGACAAAGTCCGGACTTGTGATGATGCCTATGACATTGAGTATGGTATTTGCCAGTACGATCGGGGGACAAATCATTACAAAGACAGGGAAATATAAGTTTCTTGCACTGATTGGTTTGTTCGTCATGAGTACGGGTATGATCCTATTATCCTTTATGGATACGGATACGACCAACGCCAGAGCCCTGATGAATATCATTATAGTAGGAACGGGACTTGGACTGAGTTTTCCCGTCTTTACACTGACGGTTCAAAACGCAGTGCAGCATAAGTTCCTTGGTGTCGCTACGGCTGCTACGCAATTGTTCAGACAAATCGGAGGGACGATAGGGGTAGCCATCATGGGGACTGTGATGAATTCTTCCATGACGTCAAAGATGACAGAGAAAATGTCTGCAGTAAAAGACTCTCCATTACTGACAGATCCTGAAACGGCTGGCGTCATGAAGCAGCTTCAAGATCCACAGAACATCATGAACGGCGGGAAATTAAAAGAGCTTCAATCAACATTGCCACAAGAATTCCAAGGGATCTATGCATCCATTCTGGATGGTGTCAGAGAATCATTGAGCTATGCGTTAACGAATGTTTTCTTTATTGGAGCCATGGTTCTCCTCGTAGGATTTGTTTTAACCTTCTTTATGAAAGAGATCCCATTAAGGATGTCAAATAAAGATGTTCCAGAGGAAGAAAAGGAAACGAAGCTTAAAAAAGCTTCCAATCACTGATGACCATGAAATAAAAGAGGGTGACCATGTCTGCTGCAAGTAGCAGGCTTGGTTACCCTCTTTCTGATTATGACATTGTGCTTTCTCCAAATTTCTTAAAGGTCATTTCATCCTCCACCAGGCCGCAAGCCGCACATTGAACTTTTAACTGGGGACCGTTGTAAGCGAGGTGGAACGGCTCGAGTTGATTTTGCTCGTAATTCTGAACGACTTCTCCTGAAGCAGGATCAAGTTTCACACTCTGAGGTACTTGTTGTATAATATTAAATCGTGTTCGATTCGTTTTACAGCTGGGACAGCGATAGGGTGTAGTCATTAAGATCACCTTTCTTCGTTTTTTTTTAGTATGGTTAAAAAATAAAGATTTTATGTAAAGGATGATTGAATATGTCAGTAGTATTCAACGATTTGCTGATATCATACAGACAAATATGGAAAAACCGCATGTTAGCAAACAATGACGTATCACCGGAACAAGTATTGAAAGAAGCCATTAAACGTGAACTCCAAGATGCTAATAGTCACCCGAGGGTTCGTAAGTCTATTGAGGTTAAATATTATTTGGCCACTAAAAGAATTACTGAATCCGACTTGTCAAACGATGATAAAGTCCGTTTAATTCATCTACATATCGAAATGGCCGCACAATTAATGAAAGACAGGAATCTCTAATCAGGATTGATCATCATGAAAGTAAATACGAGCAGTTCGCTTTTCAACTATACCTGCTCAGGTATATAATGAGAGGAGTTTAATGAAAAGGGTGATACCAGTATGCCTCTACTAACCATATTATTAGTCAGTATACTCTCATATATGATCTATTATCGATATGTTCCCGTACGAACAAAACAATGGAATTCCCTTGAAGTGACGACAGAACATGTCGTAGTGGATGTCAGGGATTATCAGGACTCGTCCAAAGGAGATTGCGAAGAGGTCATAGCCTTGCCTTGCGGATACATTCGAAGATATGCAAGTGATATTCCAAAAGGGCCTGTCATTGTGATGGGAAGCAATTTCGTCGAGTGTAATGTGGGCGTGAGACAATTAAAACGGCTAGGCTTCGGTGTGAAGGGATACCTGCTCATCGATTCTGACAAAAAATGCAATGAATACCTTTCTTTGGGATGAAATCCTTCCTGTTTTGAAATGTTCCTGTAATATCCGTTACATTGGATGGGCTCTTAAAAACCTGTCAAGAATAAGATACCGGTAATAATTAGTTGCAGCATCCAATTCATTCAGCTGTTGGAAATGTAAGTAAATCATTTAAAAAGTGCTTTTCTCCCTACTAGAATCAGTGGTTACTATCTTACTATAAGGAAATTGTCTTTCAAAATAGAACAATTGATTACTAGTTACCAAGTTCTCCCGTAAATGTAACAAAAACAGGGTGGTATGATGAATGTGCAGCAAAGAAAAACACATTCACTAAGGAGGAATTCATTTTTATGAATAAGAAAATGATGGTTTCAGCAGCAACAGCATTAACATTATTAGCAACTCCATTCGCAGCAGGTAAAGCTGACGCTGCAGCACCGTGTCCAGCACAAGATAAGGTCGCTCAAAAAGTGAACGCCTTTAAATATAATGGTAATCAAGAAGATCTAAACAAATTTGTTCAAGATGTTCTATCAAAATACCAAATCAACGGTCAAAATATAAATGTACAAGAATTATTGAATGGACAGGCTCCAAAAGCAGAGGCGGCGGCACCTGCTCCGGCTAAGGAAGCACCAAAAGCAGAAGCACCTGCACCGGCAGAAGCACCAAAAGCAGAAGCACCTGCACCTAAGTCAGAAGCACCAGCTCCAGCTCCGGCTTCAAATGAGCAAAAACAACAGTCAGAGCAAGCAAGTGAACAATCTGGTCAATTAAGCCAGTTTGAACAAAAAGTAGTGGAATTAACTAACCAGGAACGTGCAAAACAAGGTCTTCCAGCTCTTAAAGTAGATGCAGAATTAAGCAAGGTAGCACGTGAGAAGTCTCGTGATATGCAAGCGAACAACTACTTCTCTCACACAAGCCCTACGTATGGTTCACCATTCGACATGATGAAGCAGTTTGGTATCGAGTACAGCTCTGCAGGTGAAAACATCGCTATGGGTCAACAGACTCCTGAAGAAGTAGTACAGGCATGGATGAATAGTGAAGGTCACCGTAAAAACATCATGAGTTCAAACTACACTCACATTGGTGTGGGATATGTAGAGAACGGTAACTACTGGACTCAACAGTTCATCGGTAAGTAATTTCATGAACGAAAAGCAGTCTCTCTTTGGAGAGGCTGCTTTTTTTAGTTTTCCGTAATCAAATGATGCTATACGCCTCTTTTTTCATACCATGTTGAACGAGTTATGTAAGAGCTTAGATTTGCATTTCATGATAATCATTCTTACTATTGAAATATAACGAGTACGTGGAGTGAGCTTGATGAAAGAAGTTAAAGTTGTCCTGATAACGGGCGGATCAAAGGGAATCGGAAGAAAGACCGTGGAGGAATTCTCTAAACAAGGTTACACGGTCATCCTGAATTATAGAAGTGAGGATTCTTTTGTAGAAGGGTTGGTTGATGAATTAACCCAAACCTACTCCAATTCCATCATCCCGGTTAAGGGGGACATTTCCGTGCCGGAAGAATGTGAAAGGATGGCATCCGAAATCTGGAATAAGGTGGAGAGCGTCGACATCCTGATTCACAATGCCGGACCCTATGTTAAAGAACGAAAGTCTTTTGCCGAATATTCCCCAGAGGAATGGAATTATATTGTGAATGGGAATTTAAATAGTGTATTTTACTTATCCAGGTTATTGATTCCAAAGATGCGTGAAAAGCAATGGGGAAGAATCATCACATTTGGATATGACAGGGTCGAATCAGCACCGGGCTGGATTTATCGTTCTGCCTTCGCTGCGGCGAAAGCGGGACTCGCTTCCTTCACAAAAACGATTTCAATCGAAGAAGCAGAAAACGGCATAACGGCAAATATGGTCTGCCCTGGTGACATAATAGGTGATTGGAAAGAAGGCGAAATCAGCAGGGCCAAAGAACAATATGATCCACATACACCGATTGGCCGACCCGGAACAGGGGAGGATTTGGCGAGGATCATTTCGTTCCTGTGTCAGGAAGAATCCGATTTCATTACCGGTTCCATTATTCCCGTTACAGGTGGTAAGGATGTTCTAGGAAAGGTATTTCATCAATAAAGAGCAACGGCAATGAATTCCGTTGCTCTTTCAGTCACTATTCTAATGACTATATTGTTTTCTATATTTCTTTTGTATAAATAGGAGCCGACCCGACAATGTGATGGCGCCTGCCGTTAAGCCGGATGTAAGCCCAAGCCAGTAGCCGTATGGACCAAAAGTAGTGTAGTTAGCAAGGATATAACCCAATGGAAGGCCAATCACCCAATACGATACAAGAGCCATGATGAAGGTGATATTGACATCCTTATATCCTCTAAGGGCACCTTGCACAGGGGCTTGTATCGCGTCTGAAAGTTGGAAGAAAACGGCATACAATAAGAAGTGAGCCGTTAATTCTAATACATACCCATCATCCGAGTACAGATAGGCGATTTCAGAACGGAAGACGAGTAATATGATTCCATATATGACCGCTAACAGCAATGCAAAGCTGACGCCCATCCAGCTGTAAACCTTTGCATCCCTAAGCCTCTTGGCACCGACCTCAAAGCCTACGACGATGGTCAAGGCCATGGAAATGCTCAGAGGGATCATATAGAGGAAGGATGCAAAATTGATCGCTGCCTGGTGAGCAGCAATGACCACTGTATCGTAATTGCTCATCAACAAAGTAACAGCTGAAAAAATACTTACTTCGAAGAAAATGGATAAACCAATCGGTACCCCGATCACAAAGATTTCTTTCCACTTAGCCAGGTCAGGCTTATGGAAGGTACGGAAGATCGTATATTGGCTGAAAGGCCCTTTTGTATGGACGACCCAGAAGGCGATGAGCGTAATAAGCCAATAGGTGATGGCAGAGGCAACACCTGCACCCACACCTCCAAGTGCAGGGAGTCCCAACTTACCAAAAATAAGAAGATAATTGAATACGACATTAATCGGCAGGGACATGAGAGTAATGAACATGGTCACCCTCGTCATCCCAAGGGCGTCGATGAATGATCTTAATACATTATAGATGAATAAGGGAATCATTCCGAACGAGAGGGCAATGAGATACTCCTTCGCCACCATACGGACTTCAGGTTCTATATTCATACCATTTAATATCGGATTGAGGGCGAGTCCCCCAGTCACCATGACGATAAGGGATAAAGCGATGGCAGCATACACACCTTGTAACACGGTATGGGGAACTTCTTTTTTATTGCCACGTCCATTCAATTGGGCGACGATGGGCGTCACGGCCAAAAGGATCCCGCTTAATCCTGTGAAGACGGGTACCCAAAGGGAAGAGCCGATGGCGACACCTGCCAGATCAATGGGAGAGTATTTCCCTGACATGATCGTGTCGAAGAAATTCATGGCAAACATCCCGAGCTGCGTGACTAGGATGGGGATGAGTATGATGGATAGTTGTTTGATCTTATCTTTCATTGTATGAGTTTCTCTCATTGAACGTACTCCTCCTGAATGGCTTCAGATACAGCATGGTGATTTCACTATCATACTGTACCATATTTTCCTGTGGATAGAGAGTGAAATATACTTAACAAACGAGTACTCATGATGAATGAGGAAAAACACCCTATGGGAGGAAAGAATGACTAAACATTGGCAGGACTGGATTTGGATAGTGTTTATTATATGGTATGGGGTGGGGATCATCCTGGTTTCTCTCGACTTGCTGCCTCCGTCCATGCATTGGGCAAATGCCATTTTTTTATATTTAGCAGGGGTATTGGCCATTCTTTATGCCATGAAGAGGCTAGGGACCCGGCCCGGACTGATCATTTCTTTAGGCATCATGCTGCTTACGATTATCGCCGAGAGTTTAGGTGTCCATTACGGTCTTATATTCGGGTCCTATCATTATGAAAGGGATTTTGGGTTTCAATTATTCGGAGTGCCAGTGACAATTGGCTTCGCCTGGGTCATGGTGGTGTTCACCAGCATGTCACATTATGAGTTCCTCTTGCACAGGGAGAAGACTGTCAGAGGAGCGTTATTCTATAGTACAGTGACCTCTCTGTTAGCGGTGACAATGGATTTGATCATCGACCCCGTTGCCTTTAAAGGCAGGGAATACTGGATATGGGATCAAGGGGGAGCATATTATGATATCCCTGCACAAAACTTCCTTGGATGGTTTTTTGTTTCATTTTTCATCCAATGCTTCCTGTATGTATGGATGGAGCGTGAAGGATTCACTACCAAATGGAGCGGCCGGATGAGGAAGCTATACCTCCTTGTGATCTTGATGTTTATGGTGACGGCTATGGTGGAAGGGCTATGGATTGCGGTTCTTGTCACTTCGTCATTTTACACGGCATCTCTTATTCTAAGAACACGATTGGAGAAGGTAGCATGATTGAACCGAAAAAAAGTAAGAGATTTCAACAACTCCTGTCGGGCTATCTTACTTACCAGCTCAAGAAGCATTTTTATCGAGTGTGGATCGAAGACCAACGAGATTCGCTTCAACAGGGTTCAGGTCATCTGGTACTTGCCAATCATTCAAGCTGGTGGGATGGATTGATGGTCTTTTACTTAAATCATCATGTCATAAAAGAAGACAGCTTCGCCATGATGAGTCAGAAAGGAATGGAGGATTTCCCCTTCTTTCGGAAAATCGGCGCATTCTCTGTCAATCCCCATTCTCCGAAAGACCTCGTCACTTCTTTGAAATTCGCTGAGAGGTGTTTACAAGAGAAGAAAACGGTTTGGATCTTTCCTCAAGGGAAGGAAGAGCATCTTGAAAAGAGACCCTTATCCTTTATGAGTGGACCGGGTTATTTGTACGAGCGGAATGCGGAGATCATGGTCACGATGGTGACATTTTATTATACCTTTCGTCATGATCAAAGACCCGAGTTGTTCATCCGGATTGGCCGGGATGACTTGGATACAAGTCAGCTTTCAACACGGGAAGAGGTGACAGGGCACTTAAGAATGGGTATGGAAACGAGGCTTGATGGCTTGAAGAAGGATATCATTCATGAAAACATATCCTCATTTGAATTGTTGCTTAAAGGATTTCCGACTAATAGTGAGTGGTTGAGTTTTTGGAAGGGAAGAAAGTAGGGGTGGAAAGAACATGATGTATTATATACTGATCACCTTCCTATTTGTACTGGCCACGATGATCAATCTGCTCTTTTTACCAAAGCTATCCCGTAAGTTGACTGTAAATGACTTGGTTTCTGTACTGGTACCAATGAGGAACGAGGAAAGGAATGTAGAAGGGCTGATCGAAAGCATCAAACGAATCACCCATTCCCCCGTGGAATTTATCATATTGGATGATGGGTCGACGGATCGTACAAGAGAGCTCCTGACACACTTAACGAAAGACGATCCCCGTTTTAGGATCATCGATGGAAAGCACCTCCCAAAAGGATGGGTGGGAAAGGTCCATGCCTGCGACGAGCTAAGTCGGCATGCCTCAGGTTTGTATTATCTTTATCTGGACGCCGATGTGAGGGTTTCTCCATCCATCATCGAGAAAGTACTATTCCAAATGGAACAATATGATTCGGGGCTTGTAACGGGATTTCCCCATTTTCCCTTACCGACCTTCCTTAGTAAAATGCTCGTACCGTTTCAGCACTTTCTCGTCTATTTTCATCTTCCCCTCGCTGTGGCAAATCATACGACCAGAAGTGCATTCACGGCAGCTCATGGAGCATTTATGTTTTTTAAAAGGGAAGCGTACAATGATTGCGGTGGACATGAGGCTGTTAAGTCGTCCCTTCTGGAGGATGTCCACCTCTCAAGGAAAGTAAAGGAAAACGGGTGGATGGTGACACTTGTCAATAATAGCTTTGACGTGACCTGTCATATGTATGAAACGAATAAGGAAGTATGGGAAGGATTTTTGAAGAATATCTATGTAGGCACGGGAAGAAGTCCAATATCAGTTATTCTTCTTTCCCTGTTTTATTCCATTTTCTTCATCCTTCCTCTGCCTTTAGCTCTTTACGGGTTGATGTCGGGTGAGTTCGGGTACGTTCTTCCCCTGTTGGGAATATGGGTGCAAACATTCATGATCGATATCGCCTCCAATCAATCAAAGTGGCATTTTCTTTTGATTCCTTTCGCTTCCGTCTTCTTTATCTTCATCATGTGGGCGTCTATGCTGAGAGGAATGAAAAATCAGGGATACACGTGGAAAGGAAGGACCTATTCATGAAGAATATCATCATCATTGGCGGGGGATTAGGGGGATTGTCAGCAGCGATATCCCTCCAAAGTAGAGGATATCATGTTACGGTCGTAGATCAGAACCAGCACCCGGGAGGGAAAATGATGCGCGTTGAAATCGACGGCTACTCCTTTGATTTCGGTCCGAACACGATTACGATGCCACATGTCTTTCAATCAGTGATCAATGATGCTGGAGGGGACTCCTCCCGTTATTTTGAGTTTGAAAGACTTGTAAAACATACGAAAAACGTTTTTCCGGATGGAAGGATCCTTTATCAATCAGCCGACCCCGAAGAAATGATGAACGAACTTAAAGGCATCGATCCCTATGGGGCAAATCGATATTCAGAGTATTTAAAAGAGGTAGAAAAACTTTATACATTGGCGGAGAAAGGATTTTTTTACCGGGTATTTGGTTCTTGGAGGGATTATCTGTCACCAAGTCTTTCCTATAGCTTTATGAAGGTCCGTCCCTTTGAGAAAATGGATCATTTTCATAGAAGGTTCTTTCAGGATGAAGAAGTGTTGAAGGTGTTCAATCGGTATGCGACGTATATTGGCTCATCACCTTATGAGTGCCCTGCCACCTTTTCATTGATCGGTCATCTTGAGATGAAAGATGGGGTGTATTATACAAAGGGTGGAAACCCAAGGATTGCGGAAGGGTTTAGTTCTTTCTTCCAGGAACTCGGGGGGAGGATACGTCTCGGAGTCCGAATGAAAGAGATCGTGGTGAAGGGGAAAAGGGCAGTAGGTGTGACAACGGAAGATGGAGAATTTCTTCCTGCTGACGACGTGATCGTAAATGGGGATTTTATCACGGCTACGAAAGAATTGATAGAGGAGGAGGATCGACCGAGTCATCCTGACGTGAAGCTTGATTCCTATGAACCGTCGATTTCGGCTTTCGTGATATTAGCGGGTCTCAGAACCTTCCAGGAATCCATTCATCATCATCAGGTTTATTTCACAGGGGATTATCATAAGGAATTCACAGAAATATTCTCAGAAAAGAAGCTTCCGAGTGATCCAACGATCTATATCAGCCATTCGGCAGCGACAGATCCAAGCGTCACAAAGGGAAGTAATTTATTCATCCTTGTCAATGCACCGGCCATCGAATTGACAGATGAAGAAGTTCAGTCGTATAAAGAGAAGATTTATCATACATTAGAAGAAAAGGGACTGGCCATAAAGGAATCTCTGGAAGTGGAGAAGATCTACACACCGGACACCATAAAACATAAATTCTCTGCCTATAAAGGATCTCTTTACGGCCTGGCCTCTCACCGTATGACCGAAGCATTTCTTCGTCCTTCCAATGTCAGCAAGGATATCCATCACCTTTTCTACACGGGTGGAACGACACATCCCGGAGGCGGATCCCCGATGGTGACGATAAGTGGAAGAAATGTAGCCAATTATATTATAAAAAGGGATGGGGGCCATACATCCCTGTCATTCTCGTGAAAGAGTCCCTTCATTCGTTGCAAAAAGGGTCTCTTTTCTTTTTGTCAAATTTTCGTAGTTCTATCCCGCTTCTATTTTTGGTAAAGTGTATAATGGTTAGAGAGAAAGAAATTAGAATATGAGTTAGGAGTTTATACATATGAAGAAACGTATATTATTTACGGGCGGAGGATCTGCGGGCCACGTCACGGTTAATACAGCACTGATTCCACACTTTGAAAAAGAAGGTTGGGACATAACATATATAGGTTCGGAAGATGGGATTGAAAAGGAAATCATCACTGAACAATTTCCCCATATCCCATACAAAAGCATTTCCAGCGGCAAGCTGAGAAGATATTTTTCCTGGAAAAACTTTTCAGATCCGTTTCGAGTGATGAAAGGCGTGTTTGACGCATTATCCGTCATCAGGAAGACGAAGCCGGACATCATCTTTTCCAAAGGGGGATTCGTTTCCGTCCCGGTCGTGATGGCCGCAAAGATGGCGAAAGTTCCTGTTGCGATCCATGAGTCCGATGTGACCCCTGGACTTGCCAATAAATTAGCCGTCCCATTCGCAACTAAAATTTTCACCACCTTCCCTGAAACGGTTCAATCCCTTCCGAGTGAAAAATCTTTATGTGCAGGAGCCATCATCCGCGAGGAATTATTCACGGGTGATGCCCGTGAAGGGAAGAGACTAACCGGTTATTATGAGGATAAACCCGTCCTGATGATCATGGGAGGAAGTCTTGGAGCGAGAAAAATTAACGAAGCGGTAAGAGGGAATCTGGAGGAGCTGCTGACTGCCTTTCAAATCATTCATATATGTGGGAAAGGCAATGTGGATGAAAGCCTCGTACAAAAAGGGTATCGTCAATACGAATTCATCAAGGGTGAACTGCCTCATTACCTGGCGATGACAGATTTCGTGATTTCCCGTGCCGGTTCAAATTCAATCTTTGAATTCCTGGCATTAAAGAAACCGATGTTATTGATCCCCCTCTCCAGGGAAGCGAGCCGTGGGGATCAAATCCTCAATGCCAACAGTTTCGTGAAACACGGTTATGCGATAAAGCTGGAAGAAGAAGAACTGGACGAAAAGAGCTTCTTGGACCGTGTTAATGAGCTTAAGTCAAATCGCGACACAATGATCCGTAATATGGAAAAAGGTGAAAAAGCCTACACCATCCAGGATATGTATGAGGTGCTTTCCTCTATGTCCAGATAAAGAGTCATTGTACTCCCCCTTAAGCATATAGTATACAAATGGTTGAAGGGGAGAAGTGGAATGGCGTATCAATATTCAAAAGGATGGTACCTTCAAGAGCTTAAAAAGATGGGAATCAATCATCACCCATTAGAAAAAAGAAAATTGGAGAACTATAAAACATTCGTGGTAAGAAACCTGTACTTCGAAAAAATAGCTAAACAGAAATAAAAAATAGGGGCTGACTGTTTTGGTGCTGATCCTAAAGAGTAAGATCAGGCATCCATACTGTCGGCTTTTTTTAGTACATATTCAATTTTTGAAAGGTGACAGAGCCCAGGAGGAGCGGCAATCAACCACCACTCGCTTAATCAAAAGCAAATATTCATGAGATTTTCATTTAATTTTCATGTTTGAGGGTTATAGTAATCGTATAATTCTTAATGATAATAGGAGAACGTAAATGGAATCCAAATCAAAAATCAGCCATCCATCATTTTTATCGAAATTCATCCCGAATCCTAAGGAACGAAAAAATGTCATTTTTTATTTGGCATTAAGCATTTGTTTAACGGCTGCAGGAATCCTCCTCATTTCTGTCTACAGGGAAATCCTTATGGGAATGAATGAGGAATCATATAAGGAATTTCTCAAACAATTCGGGTCCGCAGCAAGAATTATTTACTTTGTCGTCCTCAGTATCTTTCCGGTATTCCTGTTAATGAAATGGAAAGGCTTGAAAGGGGTAAAGTGGAAGGGTGTAGAAATAAAACGCCTTGTCCAGTTTGTAGGAAAGCTGTTGAGGAAATGGCACGTTCCCTTAGCACTATTGGCATCGGCAGGTGTGGTGTTACACGGAATTCTGGCCATCATCAGAGATTTCGATTGGGACTTTACCAATATTACGGGGATCCTTTCGAGTATCGCGCTCTTCTTCCTTATAAGCATGGGTTTTAAGCGCTTCAAAAGGAAGGACCGAGCATGGCATTTAAAACTTGCCATCACCTTTACCGTATTCTTTATGATCCATGCCTCTTTTTAATCCGACCTAACAAAAAGGTTATCACAAAGGGTAAATACCTTTATGATAACCTTTTTCTGTTTTTAAGCTTCGAGCGCCTGCTCTTCTTCAGGCGACTGCTGAAGCTGATATAAATAGAGGGTGTACAAATCTTTAGGGATCTCATACAGATCATACACATCATCCTGAGCATTTAATTGGTCATAGAGAGATTTCCTTGATTCATTTGCCTTTACGACATAAGGAAGCTTTTCTGCGGCCTTTTGTGAACGGGTATTCACCTTTCTGATTCTCATAAAGATGGTTTCCATTCCCAGCTCAAAAAATAACTCGGAAAAGAATGCATCCTTCGCCGGCTGGTTATACCCTTTGCCATGAAACGGCTTCCCGAGCCATGTACCAAGGAATCCTGCATTTTCCTGGATATCGAATAAATTAATCGTTCCGATAGGGTTGCCCCACTCGTCCAAAATCGTGCGGGAAATAAGTTCTCCCCGCTCTTCTGCTTCAATAGTTTGTTTTGTCAGGAAAAGAAGCTCCTCATAGGAATACGCCTTTTGACGCACAAAAGGGAAGACATCCGGGTGCACCATCAGGTCATAAAGTTCATGACACTCATGTAAATCACGTTTCTTGATCATAGTAGACCCTCCTTGAGGGCAGTCTACTCGCGTACAATCCCACCCTCGAAATTTTTAAATGGTAACTAAAAAATTTCGGGGTGGGAATCGAACCCACTAAGACCAGTCAAGAAACTGGTGGCGCACCTTTTGCCTTCCCTTCATTACAGTCGCTAAAATATATGAATAGATCGCTTTGTAATCGGAAATAAATTATCCATCTGTATCATATACGAAATATCTTAAAAAGGAAATAGGTAAAATGCTGATTTTTGAAGAAAATTTTTAACAAATTTCTACACGTTTTGATAAGCGATTTCCCCGTTGACGAAAGTCAACATAGGCTTTGCCATAAAGTGAAATGGGTGGTGGCTCCACAGGACCAGATCGGCATCTTTATTTACTTCAATACTGCCGACCCGGTCAGATACACCAAGGTTTCTGGCAGGAGCGATGGTGATTCCTTCCAATGCCTTCTGTTCCTCCAATCCTTCACGCACGGCAATCGCCGCACACATGTTCAGATACTGGATGGGTGTGTAAGGGTGATCGGTCGTAACCGACACTTCGACACCTGCTTCCGTCAATTTCTGATAGGTGATCCAGCTCTTGTTTTTAAGCTCTACCTTCGAGCGTCTTGTGAACGTCGGACCGACAGAAACCTTTAAGTTTTTTCCTTTCAGCTCATCCGATATGAGGTGGCCCTCCGTGCAATGTTCTATCCGGAGGTCAAGGCTGAATTCTTCAGCGAAACGCACTGCGGATAAAATATCATCTGCCCGGTGAGCGTGGATCCGAACAGGAATTTCCCGCTTTAAAGCGGAAACGAGAGGAGCGACTCTCAGTTCCTCTGGCTGGTCACAATATTTAGCAGAGAAAAAGGCTTCCCTGAGCATCCCCATGATCCCCATCCTTGTAATGGAATCATTGTTTCCATTGCTATGGATTCGTTTCGGATTTTCCCCTAAAGCGATCTTCAATCCGGAGGTTTCTTTGATTAGCATGGATCTGATGTTAGAACCATGTGTTTTGATTACCGCTGTGGTACCTCCGATCACATTCGCGCTTCCGGGCATGACATTCACGGTGGTGACGCCGTATGTAAGGGCGTCTTTAAAGCCAGGGTCCAATGGGTATACCCCGTCGAAGGCCCTGATATGAGGGGTCATCGGTTCGATCGTTTCATTGGCGTCGTTACCCGCCCAGCCTGTACCTTCATCATAGAGTCCCAGATGAGTGTGGCAATCAATGAATCCGGGAAAAAGGAATTTCCCCTGACAATCGTACACGGAAGCGTGGTGGAATCCCTCCACGTCATGGGGGAATATTTGTTTGATTTTTCCGTCTTTTATGAGTAAAGCTCCATTATGAATAGGCTTGGATGTTATGGGATAAATGGTTACGTTTCTTAAAAGTATGGGATTCATCGTTTTTCCTTTCATGAGGCTTGTTTCCTTATTATTTTAAACAATTTTGCGTAAAAAAAGAAGTTAATCCATCCTTTTATTTCTTCTATATGAATAAATTAGATAAATAAGGGTTGAAATGACAGCTATTAAACTGAGGGGTTTAATATAGCGCGTCCCGATGACTTCAATATGCTCCCAGTGTGTACCGAGCTCCATCCCGATAATCATGAACAACAAAGTCCAGGGCAGCATGGCTGCAAAAGTGTACAAAGTGAATGTAGAGAAGGGCATGCGGCTTATTCCGGCGGGTATACTGATGGCATGCCGGACGATCGGTATGAAACGTGCCGTGAAAATGACGATCGTCCCGTGCTGCTCAAACCACTTCTCTGCAGCAAGAATATGCTTTGAATGAATAAACAGATATTTTCCGTATTTTTCAAAAAACGGTCTGCCTCCATAGTACCCCAGCCAATAAAGAAATAACTGAGCCACGGTCCCACCGACGACCCCGCTGATGAAGGCCCCGATAAACGTGAGTTTGCCGGCGGTTACCATGAAGCCTGCATAGCTCAGGACAAGCTCGCTGGGGATGAATTCTATCATAAGTGCGAGAGAGATTCCCGCATATCCCAAATCGGTTAAGAATGTAAGGATGTGTAAAATCCATTCATGGTTCATATTTTTCCTCCTACATGAATCCTGAGTATTGAAGAATGAGAATCAAGAGTCCTAAAGCCCAAACGTAATAGGAGAATATTTTCAGAGAGTGCTTTTTTAAGAAATTCACCATGGTCATAATGGCGAAATAGCCGAATACTGCAGCACTGACTGTTCCAATGGCTAAACTTGCGAAGGGAATCGCTTCAGGGGCGCCCCCGATCATTTCTTTACCCTGTAACACGATACCTCCCAGAATGGCAGGGGTAGAAAGGAGAAAGGAGAAATAGGCTGCAGTCTCTCTGTCCAATTTCCTGAATAATCCTGCTGCTATCGTTAAACCGGACCTTGAAAGGGCGGGGAATATGGCTGCCGCTTGGAAGCTGCCAATCACCAAAGCATCTGTATACGAAAGATCATCCAGCTTCTTGTATCCGTTCTTCACCCCGTCAGCGACATACATAATGCACCCTGTCACAAGAAACTCCCAACCGATGGTAGCCCCTGTCTTTGATATGGCGTCAAAATAGTCTTCGAACATAAATCCTATAATCACTGCAGGGATGGTCCCGATGATGAGAATCCAGGATAATTTACTGAAAGGGTGCCTCAGCATGTATAAAAGTTCCTTCTGATAAACGACAAAGACGGCAATCAAAGTACCGATATGAAGCATCGTATCCAGGAAAAGCCCGGCTTCTTCGAGTCCGAAAGCAAGTCTCCCGAGATAAAGATGCCCGGTGCTTGAGATGGGAAGAAACTCTGTTAACCCTTGTATAACGCCGAGGATAAAGGCCTCGATTTTGTTCATATTCACCACTGCCTTTCTTCAAATACTCTAAGGACAAACTCCTCTTCTAAACGTATATTCCGATTCGTCACATTTCATGAGAGTTGTCATGAAGAAACAAAAAAAGACCACATAAAGAAAATCTTCAAAAATAGGTGAAACTTTATGAATGAAAGGACGTAAATATAGAGGGGGATACAATTAACGTGTCTTTCTAACAGGGTTTAGACAAGGAGGAATTGACATGCCGGCAAAAGATGAAAGAATGATGGCAGCTCTTATCTATATATCAAGCTTTTTTACCGTATTCATCGGTCCACTGATCATTTGGCTCATTAAAAAGGACGAATCGGAGTTCGTGGACTTTCATGGGAAAGAATACTTGAACTTTCTCATTTCGTATGCCGTTTACGGATTTGTAAGCAGCATTCTCATGGTGGTATTAATCGGGTTTGTGCTAGCTCCCATCGTAGGGCTGATGGCCCTGATCTTCACCATCCTGGGTGCGGTAAAGGCATATGAAGGTGACTATTACAAAATCCCTACTGTCTTTCGATTATTGAAATAAACAAAGAAAGAGGCTGGGAAATATGTAAATCCATTTCCATTAAAGACGATCAGTCAAAAAAGTAGTAAGGATTACTTGTTACGCCGCTATTGATTTCCGTGCCAGACTTCGCTTTCCTCGGGCGGAAGGCAAGCCTCCTCGTCGCTGTCGCTCCTGCGGGGTCTTACCTATTCCGCTTTTCCCGTAGGAGTCTTCGTCTTGCACTCCAATCAATAGCTAGATCCTGCTATATCCACTGAATACGACTTAGCAATAATAATAAAAGTCGCGTTTTCACCAAGGTAGTTATCCATATTCAGAATATTGTTTCCCATTGATTGATCATCAGTGGTGTGTCTTAGAATGGGTCATTCACAATATGTAAGAATGAATATTTGTATTATTAACAGGATTCTGTCACTGAATCTAATAGAGTAAGAGTTCATCTATGTAATGTTGGACACTAGATAGTAATAGAAAAACACTTATACTTGGAAAGTTGATTGGAGCGGAAGGTGCTCGACTCCTGCGGGAAACGCTGGACAGGTGAGACCCCGCAGGGCAAAAGCCCGAGGAGGCTCACCGCCAGCCCCGCGGAAAGCGAGCACCTGTAGCGGAAATCAACCACTACTTACTACATCAATTCAACCCAAAATCAACAATATATACGTACACAGCTTAATGATAAATCCGAACGATTTCGATTTTTAAGGAAAATTTCGAATGTCGTTCGGATTTTCTTTTACTAAAACACTTTTGTCCAAGCCTCTTTTTCTTTTTATTACACAGAACGAGGAATGAAGAGTTGACAAAACGTTCATTAACTTTATAATTTTATAAAACTATCATCTCTAAAAAGGAGAATGCATCCCTATGACGAGGATTGATAATAAAGTAAGACTGCTGAAGCTAATGAGTATTTTAAAAGACGAAACGGACGAGGATCATGAGCTGAACCTGGATGACATCATTCTTCGCTTTAAACAGGCATATGGACCGGAATTGAAACTTAACAAGAATTCCTTAAAGGATGATCTGGATCATCTCATCCTCCATGGGTTCGATGTGACCATCAATCAGGAAAAGGATGGGCTTCCTAAATATTACAGCCACCAATATCGATTGTTCGAGTTATACGAACTCCGGATGCTCATCGATGCAGTGGTATCTGCCAAATTCATTTCGAAGAAGGAAACGAGGCAGTTGACAGGGAAGATCAAGCAGCTGACAAGCCATCAACAAGGGAGGAAGTTACATAATGAAATCCAGATCGATTCCTCCATCAAAAGTGAGAGCCCTTTTATTCGCCGCACCATCCATGATATCCATGAGGCGATTGCAGAACGGAGGGTGATCACCTTTCAATATGGTCGGTATGATGTCAACAAACAGTTTAACCTCAGTCATGAGGGCAGGCTATATAAGGTGAGACCGTATGCTCTTGCATGGGCGAATGATTTTTATTATCTTATTGCCTACTATTTTGAAGCGGACGAAATACGTCATTACCGGGTCGATCGATTGCGTAATGTTGAAGTGCTTTCAGAAACTTACCCATATGAAGGCTTCGATGTATCCAAGTACGTTCAGTCAACCTTTCAGATGTTTGCCGGAGATGAAGAGTGGATCAAGATTAAGTTTCATAACAACCTGATCAATGTGATGATTGATAAGTTCGGAAAAAATGTTAATATCCAAAGGCACGGCGAAGACCATTTTATTCTGTCAACCAAAGCCCGGGTAAGCACCGGTCTCGTAAACTGGATCCTCACATTTGGAAGTCAGGCTGAAGTGATCTCTCCGCCTTCCCTCATCGAAACCGTCAAAACAGAAGTCAATAAACTGTATACTTTATATCAAGAGAAATAACGAGCAGCGAGCCCATTAAATGAGAAGGGGCTTGCTGCTTTTCACTTGCGAAAAAAATTCTCGTGGAAAAAGTGAACGATTTTTTCTTTCTGCCGTCTTATAGTTGAAAAAGGGAAGGGAGGAAGAAAAAATGAACGAATTACAACAATCGTTACAAGCAATCAATTGGGGACTTATCGCTCCTGTTATCGTTATTCAGCTCATTCTTATGGTGGTGGCAATGATCGATGTAATCCGAATAAAATCTACAAACGGCCCGAAATGGCTTTGGGTATTAATCATCATTTTCATTAATATTATTGGACCGGTCATCTACTTCATCTTCGGAAGGAGACAGAATGGATGAATGTCTTGGAAGTATCGACTTTAGAAAAGAGGTATAAGGAAAAGCTTGCAGTGAAGGATATTTCCTTTCAGTTGAAAGGTGGGGCTTGTACTGCTTTGCTCGGGCCGAATGGTGCCGGCAAAACGACGACGTTAAATATGCTGGCAGGATTAATTAAACCTACGGCTGGGACGATCATGACTCCTGATTCCCCTGATGACATCCGTGAAATGATCGGGTATCTGCCTCAATATCCCGCCTTTTTTGAGTGGATGACCGGAAGGGAGTTCCTGATTTTCTCCGGTGAAATTTCAGGAATGAAGAAGGGGGACGCAGAGAGACGGACAGAAGAACTGATTGCTTTAGTCGGTTTGGAAGAAGGGAAGAATCGGAAGGTGGGTCAGTATTCTGGCGGAATGAAACAAAGGCTTGGAATCGCTCAGGCTCTCATTCATAAGCCTAAGCTCATCATCCTTGATGAGCCGGTATCAGCGCTTGATCCGTTCGGCAGAAGGGAAGTTCTTGACTTATTAAAGACGTTAAAGAAGGAAACGACCATTCTGTTCTCGACCCACATCTTAAATGATGCAGAACAAATTTGTGATGATGTCCTATTTCTCCATGAGGGCGTGCTGATTGAGCAAGGGGCGATCCAGGAAGTAAAGGCAAGGCACCATAAATTAAGGTTGACCTTGCATTTCAATGAGGATAGCCATGAATATACTCCAATCTTAAAGGAAAAAGAGTGGATTCATAATATGATGTCAGACGGGAAGCGGCTTTCCTTTGAGGTGGCTGATTTGGACCGGGACAGAGCCAGGATTTTTTCACTGATCACTGAGTATGGATGGGGTGTGACCAAATTTGAAAGCAGTGAACAAAGCCTGGAAGAGGTCTTCATGGAGGTGATGAAGAAATGAAAATCGGTTGGGTATTATTCAGAAAAGAAATGCTCGAGCTCATCCGTAATTATAAAATGATATGGATGCCCTTCATATTCATTCTTTTTGGTTTGACGGAACCTTTAACGGCCTATTATATGCCCGAAATATTACAATCGGTCGGGGACTTGCCAGACGGCACAGTCATATCCATACCCACCCCTTCTGCGGGTGAAGTACTGCTGTCCATCATGAATCAATTCAGCACCCTGGGTGTCCTGGTCATCGTATTGGGGTTCATGGGGACGGTGGCAGGGGAAAGGAAAAGCGGTAACGCAATATTGGTACTTGTGAAACCTGTTCCATATAATTCGTATATTTACTCCAAATGGTCGGCTGCATTCGTGTTGGTTTGGGTGTCATACAGCCTTGGAATGCTATCGGGATTGTATTATATACATCTATTATTTGATGGAATCGACTTACACATATTCATACAGGGTTTCCTGGTTTACGGCATGTGGCTGACCTTTATCATGACATTGGTGATTTTCTTCAGCAGCCTCGTACAAACGCCTGGTCTGGCTGCTTTTTATACAATCGCATCGACCATGCTAATCACCTTCTTCTCAGGATATATGACAAACACTTTAAAATGGTCGCCGGGGCAGTTGACCAGCTATGTAAATGATCTGATCCTACAGGACCGATGGACAGAAAATCTCTCAGGAACAATCTTCCTGACCCTGGCTATATGCCTGATCATCCTCATCCTCACCCCCACCCTCTCCAGAAAAAAAGAACTGAGCTGACGTCACATCGTCAGCTCTTTCCTGAAGAGGGACGGACCTCTTGGATGATGAGAAAAGGATTTCACAGATTAATGTCGAATGGTGGTAGAAGAAGGAGGATGATCCATGAAAGCCCCCCATTTTACTCATAAAGTAATTAAATTGATTCAACAAGCAGAAAGAATTGCTGAAAGACATCATCATAGAAGCATACAAAGTATTGATCTGTTCATTGGTGCTTCCCTCGTAAAGGAGGGCGCACTAAAAGAAATGCATTACCTCCTTGAACCGTACACAGATAAAATAGAAAGATTGATAGAAACCCTGAATCCTGAACCGTCTTCCGAGAATTGGATCGAACCTTTTTCCATGCCCCTATCTTTACATGCACACAGAATATGGACTTCATCGATTGATATCATGAAACGGTACAATCAAACTTTCCTGAATGAAGGACATATCATACAAGCATTTTTCTCACATATTCCTTCACATCCTCAGTTGGAACAAGTGTTGATGGAAATCCCGAAGAAACAGATCATTCAATCCGTCACCACGGCCAGAGATTTAACCGTTAATTTGTTGACGAATGATTGGATCAATAAAGAACTTAAAAGTGTTGTCATTAGTATGGTTCAACCAAACGAGAAAGAAGATTTTCTGTCCTGGGTGAAACATCAATTCGGTGAAAGATGGTTCGAAACACTAAGCGGTGCTTTTCAATCATCCTCTCCTTTCATCCCGATTTTGAAAGCAGAAGAGAAAGGGGAATTAGTCGGATTTGCAGCGTATGACGTATATATGAATAAGAAAGGGATATTCGGACCGATGGGTGTCATACCTGCCACCCGTCTTCATGGAGTAGGCAAACAGCTCCTGTACACTGCATTACACAGGATGAAAGAAAGAGGATACCTGTATGCCGTGTTAAAAGAAGCTGGTCCCATTGAATTTTACGAGAAGACGTGCGGGGCCAAATTGATCCCTTTGGATAATACCCGATGATCCATCGTGCAGGCGTCATCCTCATTGAAAATGGCAAGCTGGCGGTTATAAAAAGAATAAGGAATGGCTGTATATATTATGTGATTCCAGGGGGAGGTATGGAGGAAGGGGAAACCGAAATGGAAACGGCGGTCCGGGAAGCGAAGGAAGAAATGGGAATCAACGTCTCGGAACTGAAAATAGCGCTGACCTTCAAGCAGAATGATACACATTCCTATTATTTTGTGGGAAAATATAATGGCTTATTTGGCTCAGGAAAAGGTGAAGAATACGATTTTACCAGGGATAGAGGGAAATATATTCCCTGCTGGATCCCGATGGAGGAACTTGCCGGGAAAAAATTGTACCCTCTGGAAGTAAAGCGATTTCTATTACAGCAAAAGGCAGGTGGTCAAGAAGATGATGATAAATGAAACCGGACTCGTCCTCGAAGGTGGCGGCATGAGAGGAATATACACGGCGGGGGCACTGGAATTTTTCTTAGAGAACGGAATTGAATTCCCTTATGTCATCGGCGTATCGGCAGGTGCATGCAATGCCGCGTCTTATTTGTCCAAACAAAACGGCCGCAATAAAAAGGTGAATGTGGATTTCATCCGCGATCCCAAATATTTATCATGGCGGAACTACTGGAAAACGGGTGAATTATTCGGAATGGACTATGTCTTTGATGAAATACCGAATAAATTGGTCCCCTTCGATTATAAAGCCTTTCACTCCAACCGAACGGAATTTGTAGTCGGGACAACCGACTGTCAAACAGGAAAGCCAGCCTATTTCTCAAGGAAGGATTATGGAGAGGACCTTCTCACGATCATCCGCGCATCAAGCTCTCTTCCATTTGTGGCTCCGATTGTTGAATTTGCTTCTCGCTACCTCCTTGACGGGGGCATAAGCGATCCGGTTCCCATTGAAAAAGCCGAGCAGGACGGATTCAAAAAAAATGTGGTCATCCTCACCCGGAATAGGGGATATTATAAAAAGCCTTCAAGATTTTCGTTCCTGGTGAGAAGAAAATATCCTCAATATCCAGAGTTGCACAAAACGCTGATGAATCGCTATATGCGCTATAATCAAACGATTCAGGAGATAGAAGAAAAAGAAAAAAATGGAGAGGTATTGATCATCCAGCCTCAGCATCCACTCAAAGTAAGCCGGATTGAAAAAAATCCTCAAAAACTGGACGAATTGTACTGGCAGGGCTATCATGATGCAGAATCAAAATGGAAACAGTTAGTCGATTGGAACCGATCAGGGAAGCTGGTGCACTCATAAAACGTCAGGGATGAATAGAACCACTCCTTTGTGAAAGAGTGTTCTGTTCATTTCCCTCTGTTTTCCTGACAAATGGTCTTTTTACGGATTTTTCACATACATATGATAGAGATTCCTTGAAAGGACGAGCATTCTATGAACCTCTATCAAATATACAAAAATGAACAATATACGTTGCTTTTTAGAAGTGTCATGTATTTTCTCATTGGTGTAGGGATGCTTGTAGTGACACAGCAATTATATTATTTTCCCCTGCTGATCTTCATCCCGGCATTTTCAAATCTATATCTCAGCTATAGCCTGAAAAAGGAACTTAAGAAGGCAAACCGTCTGTATTATGAAAATATGCCCGTCTCCGAACATGCACTTGTAGGGGTCCATACAAAGGAAGGCTCCTATTATTTAAAAACGAACGGTTGGTCCCACTATTTTATTCAACGTACATCCATGATCAATAACCCAAAACAATATTTGTTTCACAGAAAGCACAAACTTCCGCTGTCATTTTCGAAATGGAGCAGAACCATAAAAATCGATCATCCTGAGAGAAGGATGATGTTTCAACTGAAATATCAAAGTGCCACCGCCATCGAATGGCAGAATGAAGGTGGGGACACGATCCTCATCTATAAAGGAAACAAGAGATGGATCTTGAACTATCAAGAAAAAAATTATCTATCCTTACAAAAAGGGTATCTCCCTCAAAGTGTTCAACGGCTGTTCGATTCCCACCACAGCTATGTATCATTTTACGAAACGTACAATGAGGATCTGGACTGGCTTCTGATCTTTCTTTGGTATGTAGACAGTGATTATTTTCTCACATCATAGTCAAGTCATTTGGGTACACTAACAAAGGAAGAATGTAACACGTATGAAAGACACATGCTTCTAATCATATAGAGGCATTTTTTTATCCCGTGATTTCATCGCCCTGTATTCTAAAAATTAGGACAAAAATCTTATTTTAGTTCTTCTTACATGATTTAATTTATGAAACTATGATAGAATAATGATAATCGAATAGGTTTCCTTCGGGGCAGGGTGAAATTCCCTACCGGCGGTGATGAGCAATTGCTCTTAGTCCGTGACCCGGCTAATACATATTAGACGGTGGATTTGGTGAAACTCCAAAGCCGACAGTGAAAGTCTGGATGGGAGAAGGAACGGCAGCATTTAGTGATACACAGGATAGGAGTCCGACCAGTGTTTATGGATGATTTTCCCTTTCTGAAATATCAGATTGAATGCTTTATTTAGTCATGCCAACTTCCCCCAAGTAAAACGTTACTTGGGGTTTCTTTATTTCTGAATAGTATTGTTGATAGAAGGGAGGTACATTCATTGGATCATACCCATTATATGAAGCTTGCCATTTCAATGGCAGAAGCAACCCTTGGCCAGACCTCGCCTAACCCGGTGGTAGGATCTATAGTGGTCAAAAATGGAGAAATTGTCGGGATGGGTGCTCATCTCAAATCGGGAGAAGGACATGCAGAAGTGAATGCCATTAAAATGGCAGGAGATAAAGCGAAAGGAAGCGACATTTACGTTACCCTCGAGCCTTGTTCCCACTATGGGAAAACACCTCCATGCTCTCAAATGTTGATTTCAAGCGGCGTAAAGAGGGTTCATATCGCCACCCGGGATCCAAATCCCTTGGTGGCCGGGCGTGGCATTCAACAATTAAGGGATGCAGGCATTGAAGTAGTGGTGGGAGAGCTTGAAGAAGAAGCCCGGGAGCTGAATAAGCATTTTTTCCACTTCATTCAATATGGTACCCCATATGTCACGCTAAAAACAGCGGTTACACTAGATGGAAAAACCGCATCAGCTTCGGGAGACAGTAAGTGGATTACATCCGAAGCCTCAAGAACCGATGTCCACTATGATCGTCACAGGCATGACGCGATATTAGTAGGAGTGAATACGGTCATTCAAGACAACCCACACCTTACCACCCGTTTGCCCCAAGGTGGAAAAAACCCCATTCGAATTATATTAGATACGTATTTGCGTACACCGATCCACTCTCATGTCGTAGAGGATCTAGAAAGTAGAACCATCATATTTACAGGCAGTTCGGTCAATGAAGAACAGAAGAAGCCCTATATCGATCGGGGATGCGAAGTCATTTCCCTAATCGATGAAAAGATTGGGATCCGAACCGTCCTTAAAGAACTGGGTTCCCGTAAGATAGCTTCCCTTTATGTAGAAGGTGGATCTACTATACATTCCGCTTTCTTAGAGGAAAGGGCTTTTGAGGAAATGATCATGTATATGGCTCCAAAGCTTGTTGGTGGAAGTGCTGCCTTCACGAGTTTTGGAGGAAAAGGATTTCCAACCATTGCAGAAGGATTGGAAATGGAGATTGCAAGCCTCGATCGTGTAGGACAGGATATCAAAATTGTCGCAAGGCCAAAAAGGGAATCTTTGTGAAAGGGGGAGAAAGATGTTTACTGGCATCATTGAAGAAATTGGAGCGATCGAACAGATGAAAAAGTCTTCCTCTTCCATGGAAATGACGATTGCAGCGAGCCGCATTCTCGAAGATATCCATATCGGGGACAGCATCAGTGTGAACGGGGTTTGTTTAACCGTCACCTCATTCAGCTCCAGCAGGTTTCAGGTTGATGTCATGCCTGAGACCTTTGAAGGGACCACCTTACGGACCCTTACCCGAGGTTCGGAAGTGAACCTGGAAAGAGCCATGGCGGCAAACGGACGCTTCGGCGGTCATTTTGTCAACGGCCATGTAGACGGGGTGGGTACCATCGTTAGAGTGGAGAAAGTGGAAAATGCATGGTATATGGACATCACCATCCCGGAACATCAGGGCCATTTGTTTATCATGAAGGGCTCGGTCGCAATTGACGGCACTTCCCTTACGGTGTTTGGTGTCAAAAATAATACCATTACGATTTCCCTCATCCCTCAAACGAGAGGGGACACGGTCCTTGGTGGAAAGAAAGTAGGGGACCTTGTCAATATTGAATGTGATGTAATGGCGAAATATTTTCATCGTTTCTATGAAGCAAAGGAACAGTCTGAGAGTACTTCAAGCAGCATCAGCTATGATTTTTTATCTCAAAACGGGTTCGCTGACTAAGAGGAGGGGTTGCCCCATGTTTAATAAGATCGAAGAAGCTCTGGAAGATTTACAGGCAGGCAAAGTCGTCATCGTGGTGGATGACGAAAATCGTGAAAATGAGGGAGATTTTATTGCCCTGGCGGATAAAGCGACTCCTGAAGTCATTAATTTTATGGCTAAAGAAGGGAGAGGCTTAATTTGTGCCCCTATTACGGAGGAAATAGCAACCAAATTGAAGCTTACGCCGATGACTATGTCGAATACAGACCCCCATGGCACGGCCTTTACCATATCAGTTGATCATAAATCCGCAACGACGGGGATAAGTGCATTTGAAAGATCGGCCACTATACAGGAATTATTGAACAAGAATTCAATTCCGGAGGACTTTAAACGTCCCGGACATGTATTTCCCCTTGTCGCCAAAAATGGCGGGGTTCTAAAGCGGGCAGGGCATACAGAGGCAGCCATCGATCTCGCTGTTCTGGCAGGTGCACAACCGTCCGGCGTCATCTGTGAAATCATGAATGAAGACGGCACGATGGCAAGGGTACCTGAATTGATGAAATTGGCTGATAGGTGGGATCTTAAGATCATCTCCATTGAGGACCTGATCAGATACAGACGCAAAAAGGAAAAGCTTGTGACCAGGGAAGTAGAAATTGAACTTCCAACCGAATTTGGAAACTTCAAAGCGGTTGCGTACACAGAAGACCTTACGGGGAAAGAGCATATCGCCCTTGTAAAAGGAGAATGGTCAGAGGGTGAGGATGTACTCGTACGTGTACACTCCGAATGCCTGACAGGGGATGTTTTCGGTTCCAATCGATGTGATTGTGGTCCTCAGCTCGCTACAGCCCTTACACAGATTGAAGAAGAAGGAAAAGGTGTCCTGCTTTATATGAGGCAAGAGGGTCGAGGGATCGGATTAATAAACAAACTGAAGGCTTATAAGCTTCAAGAAGAAGGCTATGACACTGTGGAAGCCAATCAAAAACTGGGCTTTGGTGACGATTTAAGGGAATATGGAATCGGAGCGCAGATTCTAAGAGATTTAGGTATAACCAAGATGCGTCTATTGACCAATAATCCGCGAAAGATCGCCGGGATCAATGGATACGGTTTAGAAATCGCTGATCGGGTGCCGATCCAAATGCCTGCGAAATTTGAAAATGAAAAGTATTTAAAAACAAAGCACACTAAGCTAGGACATTTACTTAAATTTTAGGAGGAAATTCCAATGAAAACCATTTATGAAGGAAATTTAGTAGGATCAGGATTAAGAGTGGCCATCGTCGTCTCACGTTTTAATGAATTCATCACATCCAAGCTGCTTGGCGGAGCGGAAGATGCCTTGAAGCGACACGGTGTTGAAGAAGGGAATGTCTCCGTCACTTGGGTCCCGGGAGCATTTGAAATTCCCATGATCGCAAAAAAACTCGCGCGTTCGGGTAAATATGATGCCGTTGTAACTTTGGGAACAGTCATCCGTGGAGCAACCGCTCATTTTGAATACGTAAGCGGAGAGGTTGCGAAAGGAGTGGCCAATCTTAGCCTTCAGGAAGACGTGCCCGTCATTTTCGGGGTCTTGACGACTGATACAATCGAACAGGCAATCGAAAGAGCCGGCACAAAAGCCGGGAACAAAGGATGGGAAGCGGCGGTTTCAGCCATCGAAATGGCCAATTTGATCCGTGAAATAGATAAATAAGAATTTGACGAGTCTCCTGCACTGGAGACTTGTTTTTTTTGAGGGGACAACCCCCCACCAAAATACATATTGGCAAACGTCAGACCTTTTGCTAGAATAGTATTTTGTGGCTCCCCTTTATGAAGGGACGAGCGGGTAGGGAGAGGGCAGTTTTATAGGAAGATTATATGAAAGCACGTGGAGGTATTTTTCAGTTAAAGGATCACGGTACCACGATGAAACAGGAGATGATGGCAGGTGCGATCGGTTACTTTACGATTGTCTACATCATCGCTGTAAATGCTTTAATTCTTTCTGAAGCTGGAATTCCATTTGAAGGGGCAGTCATGGCAACGATACTTGCTTCCTTCGTTGGGTGTTTGGTGATGGCCTTTTGGGCAAATGCGCCGATCCTTCTGGTTCCAGGCATGGGAATTAATGCTATGTTTACATTCACCCTGGTGAAGTCGTCAGGCCTTTCGTGGCAGGAAGCATTAGCTGTCATAGTGATTTCAGGAATACTCTTTATGATCATTGCATTTACAAAGATTTCCAAAGTATTATCGGAAGCCATCCCAAAAACATTGAAAGAAGCCATTACTGTAGGGTTAGGGATGTTTTTAATGTTTATCGGTCTTGAAAAAGGCGGCCTCATTCAAAGAGGTGACAGTGCCATCATCATGATCGGTGATTTTGGGGAGCTAAAGGTGTTGGCCACGGTGCTGACGTTCCTGGTGACGATTTTTCTTTTCATTCGCAATGTTAAAGGTCAATTTTTATGGAGTATCGCATTCGGTACACTGCTGGGATTCATCTTCGGGATTGAGCCTTCCATTCAGTCAAGCTCATTCCATCTGAGTGAATACAGTCAGGTATTCGGTCAAATATCATTTAGTGCCATTATGGAAATCCCGTTTTGGATTGCGGTTTTTTCTGTCACGATGGTGCTGGTATTTGAAAACATCGGTCTCGTTCATGGTCATACGGATATGATCGATCAACCCCATAAATATTCTAAAGCCTTTCAAGCTAATGCTTTTTCCGCATTCACCTCAGGGTTTTTCGGAACGAGTCCGACAGTTTCGACGGTGGAAAGTGCAGCAGCCATGACGGCAGGCGGCAGGACTGGATTGACAAGCTTGACTACGGGCGTATTATTTTTGGGATCTGTGCTGTTCATTCCGTATTTAAAGTGGATTCCTGATCATGCCATCGCCCCGATTCTCATCATCATCGGCGGATTGATGATTCAAAATATACGACATATGGATCTTCGTGATCTGACAGAGGCGTTTCCCGCCATTTTCATCATTGCGATGATTCCGTTTACGTACAGTATCGCAGACGGAATCGCCATCGGCTTTATTCTGTATCCAGTATTAAAATTGGCTACAGGTAAGGCGCGGGAAGTTTCCATTCCTCTATATATCATCGCTGCGCTTTTTCTGATGAATTTCTTTGTTCATTCGATTCATTAAGGCGAACGTAAGCAAAAGAGGCCCTCACATTGTGAGGGCCTCTTTTGCTTACGTTCTGTTTGTTTCGCACTACGGGGTACCCCTCCCTTATTTTACAACTAATGTCAAAATACATGGACTTTCCACATATTTCTTGTTACTATTAAAGAAAAAATATGAATCTTTTTAACTATTTTTTCGAATGTTGAACTGGAACGCAGGAGTGATGTTGATGGAAGTATTTGTTGCCCGGCAGCCAATTTTTAATCGTAATCAAGAAACGGTGGCGTATGAACTTCTCTACCGAAACAATGAAATCAATATGTTTCCATCCATTGACGGGGATCAGGCAACCGCAGATGTGATCATTAACAGCTATTTAAATATCGGGCTGGAGAGCCTTTCAGCAGGAAAGCCTTGTTTTATTAATTTCACAGAGAATCTTCTAAGATTGAGAGTTCCGACTTATTTTAATCCCAGGGAGATCGTGGTGGAGATTCTCGAGAGTGTGGTTCCAGGGCCTGATGTGCTGGCCGTGTGTCAGGAATTAAAAGAACTGGGGTATAAGATTGCCTTGGATGATTTTATATTCAATGAATACAATCCATATTACAGGGAAGTGATGAAACTGGCGGATTATGTGAAGGTGGATTTCATGAACACGACTGATACGGAGCGGGGAAGCATTGAGGTCCTTTCCCCTTTACTTGGGTTCAAGCTTCTTGCTGAGAAAGTGGAAACAGAGGACCAGTATGAAGAAGCGCTGGCGAAGGGGTATCACTTTTTTCAGGGCTACTTCTTCAGTAAGCCGAAGATCATCGCCACTCAGGATGTCCCGACTTATTTCCATTCGTATTATACCATCATACAGAGCCTGGAAATGACGGAGCCGAACATTGAAAGGATCAGTCAATTGATCGAACAGGATCTTTCCCTATCCTATAAACTATTGAAATTGATCAACTCTCCCGCGTACCGCCCGAGACATAAGATTCATTCCATCCGTCAGGCGATTGTCCTATTAGGTCTAGTGGAGATCAAGAGATGGATCTACATTTTGGCGGTCAGGGAACAGGTGGGGAAGAAGAAACAATTGGACAATGAAGTGATTACCTTATGTTTGACGAGGGCGAAGATGTGTGAGCTGCTGGCAGAAAAACACAACCGGACATCCATTAAATCAAGTTACTTCCTGACGGGTATGTTTTCCTTGATGGATACGATTCTATCCATGCCGATCGAGCGCATCTTGATGGATTTACCTTTGAATGACGACATTTGCAATGCTTTGACGGGTTCATGTAATGACCTTAAGAAGATATTGGAACTCGTCCTCTCCATCGAACAGGCGAACTGGACAGAGATCGAATTGCAAATGACAGAATTGAAGCTAACCAAAAGGGAAGTGATGGAGAGTTATCATCATTCCTGCAAGTGGACGGAAGAGCTTCTGAATCATGAAGTAACCGAGACGGCATAATGCTACCAGACAGGTTTATAATCCCCCGGGATAAGATATTTTCTCTGGGGTTTGATATACCGTTTCAATTCCATGAGCAAGAGCCGCTGCAGTTGCTTTGAATAAATCTGACGCCCAACATCTGCAGGGAAAGGGTAGATTCCGATTGTATTAAAGCGCACCCGAAAGAGACCTTCATGGACGAGGTCTTTTTTTTCGTTGAAGATCCGGGCGAACACAGTCACATCCCTTGACTCATATTCATCCCCCGCTTCTTCCACTTTATGGACCTGAAAACGAAAACGGTATTCTTCCTTCATCATCATCACCACTTCCATTGTCTCGAAATGACCAACATAATTCAACTATGAACATCCCTTATTTTTTGAAAATGAGGGGGTAGAGGATTGCGTAATGAGCTTGTTTGTGGCAAGCTAAGACTATTATGAATAGTTTACTAGTAAATTAGCGTGGAGGGATTCACGATGGACTTGAATCTAATAAAATGTCATGGCTCCGGAAATGACTTTTTACTTATTGATGAAATGACGAATGGATATGATTTTACCGAAGAAGAGAGGCAAAATCTTGCCCTGGCCCTATGTGATCGTAAGTCGGCCTTCGGGGCAGATGGAATCTTGTTTGTATTATCAAGCGAAAATTGTGATGCCAGAATGCGGGTCTTCAACGCAGATGGTTCAGAGGCCTCGATGTGTGGAAACGGCCTGCGATGTGTCGGTCGCTATGTATGCGAGCTGCTGGATAAGGAGACCATCGTCGTTCAAACGATGAAGGCGGATCTTCGTGTATCTTCACAGGAATCCATTTTCGAAAACATCCCGACCTATAATGTTGAAATTTCCCCTGTCCTTTTTCAGCTGGATCAACTGCCAATGAACATCGATCGTGCAACGTTGGTGAATGAAAGCATCCCTGAAATTTCAGACCATTTGACCTTTTCTGCCCTGGCAGTGCCGAACCCCCATTTGATCAGTGTCGTCGGGACAGAGCATATCCTCTCGAACGAGCAGAAATCCATTGCTGAAACAGTGAATGGACCCAATAACCTGTTTCCTGATGGAGTCAATGTCAGTTTTGTGCACCCGATGGAAAAAGGATCCATCTATGTTCGTACGTATGAAAGAGGTGTCGGTTTCACGAATGCATGTGGGACAGCCATGTCTGCTTCCAGTCTTGTAACATGCCTGCTTCAGCAGAATGAATTCGGTCAGGAGATCGATGTATACAATAACGGTGGGAAAGTCCGTGTCGTCGTGAACGAATTGGGTGAAGGTCGGTACAACATGGAGTTGATTGGAAATGCAACGTATCTTTATCAATCCCAATTAGAATTGTCCCTTTCCCATCCCGAGCAGTATCATGAAGTATCAAGGCAGGAATTCACTGAAGAGGGCATGTATGAGCACTTACAGAACCATGCCAAGTCAATCGTCGAAAGCAGAGTGTTCATGAGCGCATAGATAACCAATGGATAGCCAAAGAGGGTGCCCTATGATTTCGGGGTACCCTTTTTATTTGAGTTGGCCTGCTTTTTCAAAAAATCAATGACTTTGTCAAATGGCTGAGAGGCTTTCACCTGGTCAAAACCCGTAAAGGGACATCCATTCTCCTGAAATCTTCTTAATACTGCGTTAATGGTAAACATTTCAGGATTGAGATCTTTATTCACTTCATCCCACCAAAGTGGAGTGGCGACCAAAGCCTCTTCATTCCCTCTCAATGAATAGGGGGCGATGATGGTTTTGCCTTCACGGTGTTGTATATAATCCACATACAGTCTGCCTTTGCGGTTCTTCTTTAACCGCTCGGTCGTGAAATCCCCCGGATTATTGCTTACAAGGTAATAAGCAATGAATTCTGTAAATAACCCTGTTTCTTCCCACGTATATCCTGGAGGGAGGGGGATATACACTTGAAGCCCCTTATTTCCCGATGTTTTGACAAAGCTTTTGAGGTTCAGCCCGTCAAATATTCCTTTCATGATGGTGGCCGCTTTAACGGCCAGTGAAAAATGATCGCGGCTTGGTGGATCTAAGTCGAAAACCACCTCATTGACGAATTCTTCCCCTGCTTTCTGAAAGGGGACATGAAATTCGAGTGCCAATTGGTTTCCAAGCCATATCAACGTCTCCAGGTTATTGCACATGGTGTAGTGAATATGATCCTCTTTGTATGTTTCAACAAAAGTAGGAGAATAATCAGGAGTGTTTTTTTGGTAAAAGGATTCACCGAAAACCCCGTGGGGAAATCGAATGCAGGTTAAGGGTCTGTTCTTTAAAAAGGGCAAAATCACCACAGACATCTTTCGGAGGAAACGGATATAATCCAGTTTCGTCATGGAAACCTCCCGAAACAATGTCTTTTCCGGGTGAGTGATGTCAACCTCTCTTGGTAGGGAGGCTTCGTCCAACATAAATTGCTCAAGTGTGCACGCTTCCGGTGGAGTGGTAAAAAGGAATTGTTTAAAATGGGGTTCCCGAAGCTTTCCTTCATGCCAATTCAGATAGACTATTTCTACGGTGATGGCCGGATCTATGCTATAAAGAGAATCGTTTTTTTCTGTACTATTCTGCTTAATTGTCGTTTTCACCGTTCTTTTTTCCTCAGCAGAAAGACCGAAATGAAATAAGCCGATCGGCATGATCTGTCCGTTATGGTAAACGCCGATATGGAAATAATCATTCGCATCATCCAGTGCGGTGATGAAGCATTGGCAATGTTTCCAGTTCTTACATTTGATCCAGTCAGCACTCCGTTTCCCCGCATCCCATTTACTCTGGCTCCTCTTCGCGACAACCCCTTCCCCTTCATCATTTAGAACGAGCTCCCATACTCTCTCAAAGTTTCGGTAATAAGGGACCATCTGCAAACTCGATGGGTGAGACGGGGCAGGTTCCAACGGTAATTGAAGGCGGGAGAAGACCTCTTTCAGTTTTTCTTTTCTCCTAAGATAGGGTTCCTGGATATATGATTTCTTCCCACACTGAAGTAAATCAAATGCAAGGAAGGTAACAGGTCTACTGGCAGCTGCCTGTAGGATTTTGTGAGCATTCCGCATTCTCCCCCTGACCTGGAGTTCCTGGAACTCGGTGCTGAAGGAGGATCGTAACAATACAACCTCTCCATCCAAAACGAGAGGGAGGGGAAGTGTATGCTCATCAAGTAATTGGTGGATATGCTTCTTTATCTCAGGGAAGTGACTCAGAAGTTCCTTCCCATTCCGGCTTTGAAGGCTGATTTGATCAGAGGATTGAACAGATAAAATGCCACGGAAGCCATCATATTTCACCTCATATAGCCAGTCATGACCAGAAGGAAGTTCATGACGTAATGTTGGGAGCATCGGTTTCATTTGTTTCACCTTTTTTTAAGTAGTAGTGTGTCCGCTTTGGACCCGGAATATTTCCAGATGTTTAAAGGGATGAAGAAAGTTCAGGAACTAAATGCTATGGATAAGGGATTAGTTTATGTAAAGGAGGGTATTGAAAGATATGCATACTATTTGGAAGGGTTCCATCAGCTTTGGACTGGTGAACATCCCCATTAAACTTCATTCTGCTACAGAAGACCGGGATATCAAGCTCCGTTCACTTCATAAAGAATGTCATACACCCATTAAATACGAAAAAGTATGTCCTGCTTGTGAAAAGGAACTGGATCAAGCCGATATCGTGAAAGGATATGAAGTGACGAAAGGCAAATTTGTCGTCCTTGAAGATGAGGAATTGAATGAGTTGAAGGAAGCAAGCGGTGATAAGGCTGTTGAGATTGTGGATTTTATTAAGATGGAGGAAATCGATCCGATTTTCTTTGATCGAAGTTATTTCGTTTCACCGAACGACGGCGGAAAAAAAGCTTATTCCCTTTTGAGAAAAGCCCTACAGGAATCAGGGAAAGTAGGGATAGCCAAGATCACGATGCGGTCGAAGGAACAGCTTTCCATCGTCCGTGTATACGAGCAGACCCTCGTTATGGAAACCATCCATTATCCCGATGAGGTCAGAGGAACCGGTGATGTCCCCAATGTGCCTGAAGGAGATGATATTTCTGAAAAGGAGCTGGAGACGGCGACCATGCTCATAGATCAACTGACGACAGAATTCCAGCCGGAGAACTATAAGGATCAGTATCGTGAACGCTTAAGTCAATTGATAGAATCGAAACAAACAGGGGAAAAAATGGTCACATCCAAAGAAAAGGAACCGAAAGAAAATGTAACGGACCTTATGGCGGCCCTGCAGGCATCCATCGATTCGTCCAAGCCCAAAAAGGCAAAGAAACCAACTAAAAAGAAAACGACTTCTAAGAAAAAAGCTCAGTAGAAGGCGTGAGTCAGGAGAGAGGGAGAAGTCTTGAAGGAGAAACATATTGAACAAGGCGTCTTTGTCGCTGTATCCCTGTTGTGTTTGATTGTATTCACCTGGGGATTTGTATCGATCGTGGAAGAATGGAAAGAAAATGAGATCGCCCAATTTGATAATGGTGTATTCGCCATCGTCAGAGGGACGATTTCACCTAAATTAACGGAAATCATGACGGTCATCACTTTTTTAGGTGGAATAAAGGGTATCACCATCTTCACCGGGTGTGTAGTCATCATCCTTCTGTTTATGAAGAAATATCCACTTGCTCTGTTTGTAGGGATTACCATCCTGACAGGTGCGGGGTTCAATGGGCTTTTAAAATGGATATTTAAACGGGACCGGCCCGATATTGAAGCATTGATCCAGCAGGGTGGATACAGTTTTCCCAGTGGTCATTCCATGAGCTCATTCATATTTTATGGGTCACTGGCATTCATCCTGTTCCGTGCCCTGGATCGTAAACGGTATAAATGGGCTAGTGTGATACTGGTCGCCATGCTTGTCCTTTTGATTGGATTGAGCAGGGTATACCTTGGGGTTCATTATCCAAGTGATATCATTGGCGGATTCACAGCAGGTGGTGCCTGGCTGACCCTTTGCATCACGATCTATATGTATTTCTACAAACGCAAGCATTGGAGAGAAGATGAAGATATGCATATAAAAAACGCTCAGGAGACCTGAGCGTTTTTGTATTAAAACAAATTAAAGATATACGGACCGATGGACGTGACATATAGAAGAATATAGATTCCCATGAAATAAAATACTCCTCCGAATGTACCCCAGTCCGGATCTCTGCCAACTTTCCAAAGCAGTGCAGTAAGGATGCTGATTACCGCTAATAATACATATTCACTTCCCGTAAATGTGAGATAGCCGGGAGCTGAAAAATAGAAATAATCTCCCATCGCCTTACCGATGAATGTCAGTGGCATAAGGATGAATAGAATGATCGAAGCATATTCCACCCAGTTGATTTCTTCTTTTTCAAACATATTCGGTTTGAACATATAAAGAAGGATCAAGACAAACAGGGAAGGAAGTACCCAATAAAACGAAACCAAAATAGTGACCAAACTGCTGAACAGCATGAGCACCGAGTTGTTCAAGGCTTCCTTTACGCTTCGTTTCGACCATTCCGTACTTTTGACAATGGCTTTTTCATCCTGTGAGGCGCCGAACAGTTCATAATAATCACCGCCATAATCAAGCCAGGCGATTTCTTGATCGGAAATCTGAAGTGGTGAATATGTAAAGTGCTTGCTTGTACTTACAGGCGTAGCCACAAACTGATTGGATTCACTGTAAGGTGCAACGTACAGACTGATGGTATTTTGTCCGCCTACTTTGTGGCTCTCGGCTGTGAAGAGGATCGACCGCTTTCCATCGATGTCTGCAAACTTTACGGACCTCGGACTTTCCAATTTGAAGCCTGATTGATCATTCGTAAATGCAATCTGGGCAGGCTTTATGATTGACGTTCCTATATCGCTCATGGGTGTTTCCAATTTCCATATCTTATAGGATAATGTACCTTGTGCGCGCATTTCCTCATTGTACAATAGTGTTAATTGATTGTTTTCTTTTATGAAGGATAATCCGTTAATATGATGATTCGTCGCTGTTTTGACCACGGCAAACGGCTGCTTCACCAATTGTAATTCTTCATCTAAATAGTAAAGATGGGCATGGGTATCATCCTGCTTTATTTGTACTACGGCACTTCCGTCGTTTTCGACATAGGCATTAAGGACTTCATCAGGGAATCTGTAAACTTCCTTGCTGGAAAGATCAGCTGGAGAAAGAGAGTATAGGACTTCTTGTTTCCAGTAATAGATTGTGTTTGATGAAGTGCTGATTCCCGTTACGTTATCATCGATGGTCTTGTCTCCGGTGTCATCGGATGAAATGAGCTGGTCACTCTTCACTTGTATGATCTTATTTCCATCCGTCCAAAAAGGCTTGCCCCTTGTCACGCTTATATTCAATGAACCTTCTTTATTTGGATTTAGTGATTCATCGAACGAAAATTGATCTACCTTTCCATTGCTTGCTAAGAATAGTCCCTCCTCGTTATAGAAGACAAGCGGACGTTCCTCAGATGAATAGCCCAAAGGGATCGACCTGCTCCAATCGGGATCCGGCTGTTGTTTGACGTTCAGAAGCTGGTGAAAGAAAAGTGCACCAATCAATAATAAAATGAGCACGATTGGTATTCCAAATGTTTTTAATTTTGCTCTCACATTCATTCCCCCTCATTCTCTCTCTTAAAACATGTGAGTACATTTTAGAATTTTACCACAATTCTTATTTATATTCACCAGATTTTTCCTTTAGGGACATGAACTTTTGTGTTGACTTTTATTTTTGGAGGGATTACAATGATATTGAAAATCATTCTCATTAAACAAAAGAGTTCCCCCTCTTTCAGATAGAGAGAATGGTTCATGATTACCCCCTTTTATTAGTTCAAAAAGCCAGGCCTGGAGCAATGCTTCAGGCCTGGCTTTTTCTTGCATTTCATATCATCATGTCGTAAATTGTTAAAGGATGTTTATTTACGGGGAGGGATAATAGAAAGTGAATCATAAGGATGACAGACGGTTTCGGATCGCCAACCACGAAGCATTAATTGGTGTTGCACTCGTTCTCATAAATTTTTTGTGGTGGTATGGATTTGCATTTGGACTCGGCGGACAGCCTGTATCGGAGTACGATTGGATCTTAGGGATGCCGGCATGGTTCTTCTATAGCTGTATTGTGGGATTTCTTCTTATGGTATTTTTAGTGATCATTGTGGTGAAATACTTTCTGACAGATATTCCGTTTGGTGATGAGGAGGATGGTCATGAATAGTATGGCAATGGTTCCCTTATTTGCCTTTTTGATTTTGATTTTCATAGTAGGGATTTATACCGCTAGAACCGTAAGTAGATCAGATTCCTTTGTGCAGGAATATTTCCTCGGCAGCCGACAACTCGGAGGATTTATCCTCGCCATGACGATGATTGCTACATACGGCAGTGCCAGCAGCTTCATCGGTGGTCCGGGTGCTGCATATACATATGGGCTATCTTGGGTGCTCCTTGCCATGAGCCAGGTTGTGACAGGATATTTTGTTCTGCTTATACTCGGTAAGAAGTTTGCCATTATGTCAAGGAAGTATAAAGCCGTTACATTGATCGATTATTTACAGGGGAGATATGGAAGCAATAAGATAACGGTCCTTTCGGCCATCAGTATCATCTTGTTCTTATTCTCTGCCATGATAGCCCAGTGGGTAGGAGGGGCACGTTTAATCGAATCATTGACGGGATTGAGCTATGAAACCGCTCTGTTCCTGTTTGCCATCTCCGTCCTTGTGTATGTGACGATCGGCGGTTTCCGCGCCGTGGCCATCACAGATGCGATCCAGGGAGTTGTCATGCTTGGAGGGACATTGATCCTGCTGATTGCTACTATCATGGCAGGTGGAGGAATGGAAAAGATCATGATGGAATTGCAGGCTGAAAATCCGAATTTACTAAGTCCTCATGGACCAAACGGTGAATTGAGTGCAAAGTATATCTCGTCCTTCTGGATCTTAGTGGGAGTGGGGGTCGTTGGGCTACCACAAGTAGCCGTAAGGGCAATGAGCTATAAAAATTCCCGTTCTCTGCACAGGGCACTGATTATCGGCACGATTGTCGTGGGTTCGATCATGCTTGGCATGCATCTTATCGGCGTTCTGGCAAGAGTCGTCCTGCCGGGAATCGAAGTGGCGGACAAAGTCATGCCTCTCCTTGCCCTTGAGGTGCTTCCTCCGTGGCTTGCGGGGATTGTTCTGGCAGCTCCCATGGCAGCCATCATGTCGACGGTGGATTCGTTGCTGTTGATTGTATCATCGGCCATCGTGAAAGATGTTTATATGAATTTTATCAATAAAGATGCAAAAGAAAAGCAGATCAAGACGATCAGCTTCTGGGTGACGAGTATGACAGGTATATTGGTTTTTCTTATGGCATTAAGCCCGCCTGAATTGATTATCTGGCTTAATTTATTTTCTTTCGGAGGTCTTGAAGCAGTCTTTATCTGGCCAATTGTACTCGGGCTTTACTGGAAAAAGGGAAATAGTGCTGGTGCGCTTGCTTCCATGGTTTCAGGATTGATGGCATATATTTTATTTCATAGTTTTGCACCAAACTATTTAGATATGAATACGGTCATCTTTCCCATTATCATTTCCTTTTTCATGTATGTATTGGCTTCTCTGGCAACTCAATCGAAATACCGGATGGATGGGTTTAAGTAACCCATCCATTTTTGTCTTTTCTAATGCAATACAGTACATTGAATAGTAATAAATGACGGATAGGGTGAAGGAATATGGAAGATTCTGTAGTCGTGGTAGGTGGAGGGATCGGGGGCCTCACTGCTGCTGCCCTCCTTGGAAGTGCCGGGTATCAAGTACATCTCCTTGAAGCTTCAAGGGAATGGGGAGGCTGTGCCGGGAAGTTCCAACGGGGGGAAGCGTTATTTCCGATCGGGGCGACTCTTGGGATGGGTTTCGAAACGGGGGGGATTCATCAGCGCATCTTCCAGTACCTCGGCATTGAATTGCCGTCGAATCAACTCCTTGATCGGGTAATGGACATTCATCTTCCGGAGGTTATCTTAACTTTCCATCGGAATCGGGAATCGCATGTGAATGGGTTGATGAAAGCGTTTCCTGATAGTGCAGATAAAATTGCCTGTTACTTCAAGGATTTGTACAGGATCTCAAAAAAAATACGGAGACTCGTGGATTCCCTGCCCATCCTTCCGCCGAGGACGCTTAGAGAGTGGAAGGAGCTCATTATGAGCCTGAATCTGGGTTCACTGACCCTTCTGCCAGGCTTTCAAAAGACCATGCTCGATCTGCTGAAGAAACATGACCTGCATGTCCACACATCCTTCAAACATTTTATTGATGGACAGCTGATCGACAGTATGCAGGTGAAGAGCGACCAATGTTCGTTATTGCTCGGATGCCTGGCACTTGATATGTATCATGAGGGGGCCTTCTACCTTGAAGGTGGCTTATATCGCATAGCCGAATGTCTGGTCGATGCATCGGTATCGCTTGGGGTTAAAGCGACCCTTGGGAGGAAAGTGGTAAGCATTACACGTGATGAGCATCTTCAGGAGTGGATCGTCTCTGATCATAGAGGGAATGAATATCATGCCAATCATGTCATATGCAACGTTCCTGTCCAGTCACTCAAGAATCTATTCCCTGACGAATATGCATCAATGATTAAAACCTATTTGAAAGGAAAAGAAAGAGAGGCTGTGTGGGGGACCATGACCCTTTATATGTTATTGAAAGAAGAATCACTGCCGGAAACTCTCCCCCTGTTTACGCAAATTTGCACAAGCAATGATGGTCATATGACGGAAGGAGACCATCTGTTCTTATCATTATCCCATCCGGATGACCGGCAGCGGGCGCCGGAAGGTTTCCGTACTATGACGGTATCAACCCATACAAACTTAGAGAATTGGAACTCAAAAGAAAAATATGATTGGTACAAGGAAAATCTTAAAGAGAAGATGCTGGATTCAATAGAGATGGTCATACCTACTATTAGAAGTAGTCTGATAGAATTCTACCCGGGTGCACCTAAGGCATGGGAACGATATACGGGGCGGCCCGGCGGGATTGTAGGGGGGTTCCCCCAAACCAATGATCACGCTCTCTTCAACAGTCTTTCGCACAGGACTCCACTTGAGAATGTATGGATGTGTGGAGATTCTGTCTTCCCAGGTGCGGGTACCATCGGGGTATCTGTCAGTGGGTACCATGTCTTTCACTCTATCACAGGGAAAAAGCTTCCAACATAAAGCAGGAATCAGGATCCAATATGTAGAATGTTGTGATGGGGTGATAATATGTATAAGCTGACACAGTATGACGACCCAATAGCCTTCCATGATAAGGTTCATTCTCTCCTTATGGAGGATGAGGCAGCGAATAATCTGCCGTTGGGATTATTGAATACTATGAAAACGAGTGACAAATATATAGATCCACTTCTGCTTTTAGTGGAAAATAAGGATGACAACGCAGTGGGATCATTCATCATGACTCCACCTCATTACCTTGTCGCTACCCTGAAAGTAGGGAAGGATGATATCCAGGCAATAGCCGAACAGCTCAATACGTTTTGTGAGGATTCCGGAATCACGATCCCCGGTTTTGTTGCTGAGAAAGAAACCGCACTTCAATTGACCCATGCCTGGTGTCACGTTACGGGGAAGGGTTTCACCATCCGTATGAACCAACGGGTGTATCAATTGAATGAAGTGAATGATATTCAGTTGAGTGAAGGGGTAATGGTCCCGGTTCGTTCAGGTCAAGAGGGGCTCCTGGCCGAGTGGATCAGTGAATTTGTCGCAGATACAGAACTTATAACTTTGTCCGGTGATGAAGCGCTCAAAAGGGCGAAAGATATGATTGATAATGAACGCTATGTGTTCTTTTGGGAAGTGGCCGGACAGCCTGTTTCCATGGCAAGGGGGGCAAGAAGAACGAAAAACGGGATTACCGTAAATTTTGTCTATACCCCATCCGAATTCAGGAAGAAGGGATACGCCTCTTCTGTTGTAGCGGAACTGAGCCGTCTGTTACTGCATCAACACTCCTTTTGTTCCCTCTATACGGACCTGGATAATCCCACATCGAACAAGATCTATATGGAAATCGGTTATAAACCAGTCTGTGATTCCATGATGATCACCATTGTTTGAACCAATCAGCACAAGTTGGAATAGAATATTCATTAAATGGTTGACATCGTGAGAAAAAGCGATTAGTATAATAAACAATCAATTAAATGAGCGAATGGCTTTGACGAAGAGGAGTACCTTTAATCGACACTTCAGAGAGCTGGTGGTTGGTGTGAACCAGTGTGATCGTTACTAGGGAATGGACTTCCGAGCTTCCAAACCGAAACCTTTGGGAAGTAGGCTTTGGCGAATGTCTTATCGTTACAAAAGACGCGTATTAGAGCATTTTGCTCCGATACGATTGAGTGGACTGTAAAAGCAGTCAACAAAGGTGGCACCACGGGTATCCCGTCCTTTCTTTTTATAAGATAAGGATTGGGATGCCTTTTTTTATTCTATTATATTGATAAATCGTTGAATAAGAGGAGTACATTCAAGTGATGCATAACAGGGAGTTAAGGACAGTGAGACCTTAGCATGATAGCTTGTCTGGAATGGACTTATGAGAGATGATCTGAATGAAGTAGGGTCGTACGGATTTCCACCGTTAAAAGGATAGAGTATCGGGTGATAAACCCCGTACTTGAACCAAGAGGGGATATAAGTATATCCCAATAGAGGTGGCACCGCGGTCAGCATCGTCCTCTATGAACAGTATTTCTGTTCATAGGGGACTTTTTTTATGGACTTTTTAAAAGGTGAAAGCGAATAGGAGGATATCAATGATGAAGCACCAAGATTTAAACTATGTCATGAAAGAATTGAATGGTGATATGTACACACCAATATCACTCTTTCAATCCCTAAAGGGGAAGAAGAAATTTTTATTGGAGAGTTCACTGAAACACGAACAATCCGGTCGCTATTCTTTTGTGGGAAGCGATCCGTTCATGGAATGTAGGGCATATGGGGATACCGTACAGATTATAAAAACGTCTACTGATCGAGTAGAGGAACGAACAGGGGACCCCGTCGAGATGATTCAAAGCCTTATTCCCCACGTCCCTTTAGAAGGTGCACCCTTTCCTTTCACAGGTGGAGGGGTTGGGTATTTAGGATATGATGTGATCAGACATTACGAGGGAATCGGTATCACCCCCCATGACGAATTGGAGATGCCGGACATTCATCTCATGTTCTATGAAAAAGTCATCGTCTTTGATCATCTTGAGCATAAAGTATACATCATTGTCATGAATGAATGGACAGTAGAAATGGATGTGGATCTTCAGGAAAAAGTGAAAGAAATCGAAGAAGAGCTGACAAATGTGTATTTGGACACAAACAAAGAAAAACTGGATCGTCTTTCCTTTCATGCTCGAACGTCAAAAGATGATTATATGGAGAGAGTGGAAAGAGCGAAGCAGTCGATTCAGGAAGGAGAAATCTTTCAAGTGGTGCTTTCCCAAAGGCTACAGGCATCCTTTTCCGGAGATCCTTTCACATTCTATAGGGGCTTAAGGCAATCCAATCCGTCACCATATATGTTCTTCATCGACTTTGAAGAGTACGTCGTATTGGGGGCATCCCCAGAAAGCATGTTGAAGGTACAGGGCAGTCAGATCACAACGAATCCCATTGCAGGTACAAGGCGCAGAGGGAATACCGATGAAGAAGATGGAAAGCTTGAGAGGGAGCTGCTATCGGATGAAAAGGAAATGGCTGAGCATCGAATGCTTGTGGACTTAGGCAGGAATGATCTGGGAAGGATATGTGAAATCGGATCGATCCGATTATCCAAGTACTTAACCATTGAGAGGTATAAATATGTGATGCACATCGTTTCAGAGGTGAAGGGTAAATTGAAGGAAGAAGTAACCCCCCTTGAAGCATTAACAGGCTGTTTGCCTGCAGGAACAGTGAGCGGGGCACCGAAGATCAGGGCCATGCAGATCATCAATGAACTTGAAACGACAAAACGTGGAGTATACTCAGGCGCTGTCGGATATATCGGGGTCAACGGCAATCTGGACTTTGCCCTGGCGATCCGAACAATGGTCGTGAAAGATGGTGTTGCCAATGTTCAAGCAGGGGCGGGCATCGTGTATGATTCAGATCCGGAATCTGAGTATGAAGAAACGTTGAATAAAGCGAAATCATTATTGGAGGTGACGGGATGATTCTACTCATTGATAACTATGATTCGTTTACGTATAACCTGTATCAATATATTGAAGAACTTGGTGAAAGGGTAGTGGTCAGACGGAATGATGCGATTTCATTGGAAGAAATAAAAAAACTGGACCCTTCAGGGATCATCCTTTCCCCTGGACCAGGTAAGCCTGAAAATGCGGGTATTTGCACCTCTATTATACAGAATCTTCACGCTAGTGTGCCGATTCTCGGCGTTTGTCTCGGTCATCAGGCAATCGGGGCAGCCTTTGGGGCAACCGTTGAAATAGCTGAAAAGGTCATGCATGGAAAGACCTCACTTATCAAACATAGTGGTGAAGGGATATTTGAATATTTGCCACAGCCGTTGGAAGTGATGAGGTACCATTCACTGGTCATCAAAAAAGGGACTCTGCCAGAACCACTGGAGACAGTTGCCCTTTCCATGGATGACGGGGAAATCATGGCCATCAAGCATATGAGATCTCCTTTGTTTGGGGTTCAATTCCATCCAGAGTCCATCGGGACGAAAACAGGAAAGAAGATCATTCAAAACTTTTTAGGCGAGATGAGAAAGGGGAATAACCGTGAAAAGATATCTACAAAAGCTGTCTGATGGTCATTCATTAGAAAGAGAAGAAATGAGGGGAGCCGTTCAGGAATTATTCAAGGAAGACACGACCGAGAGTCAGATAGCCTGTTTCTTGACCCTGTTAAAAATGAAGGGCGAAACAGTGGGGGAAATGACAGCCCTGGTTGAAGTGCTTCGAGAGAAGGCATTGCCCGTAACCAGCACATTAAAGGATGTATTGGATAACTGTGGGACAGGTGGAGATGGATCCCAGAGCTTTAATATCAGTACAACAAGCGCATTCGTATTGGCGGGGGCAGGCGTCAAAGTCGCAAAGCACGGAAATCGCAGCATATCAAGCAGGACCGGCAGTGCAGATGTATTGGAACATCTGGGCATCTCATTGGACTTTCAGGCCCATGAAGTGGAAATTCTCCTGAATGAAACCAATATCGCCTTCCTCTATGCCCCTCATATTCATTCTGGGCTGAAAAAAATCATGAAGGTACGGAAAGAATTGAAAATCCCGACCATCTTTAATCTGATTGGTCCACTAACGAATCCCGTTCAATTGGAAACACAGCTGGTCGGGGTGTACAGAAGAGATAAGCTGGAAATAATGGCACGTGTCTTACGTGAATTGGGAAGAAAGCGGGCAATCGTTTTGAATGGGGCGGACTACATGGACGAAGCGTCACTTGCAGGTGAAAATCATCTTGTCCTTTTAGAGAATGGTGAAATCAGCTCATTTACATTATCAGGGAACGAAGTCGGGCTCCCATCTTATACCCTTGAAGAGATAAAAGGAGGAGATGCACGGGACAATGCCCGCATCTTACAGGACGTCCTACAAGGGAAAGAAGGAGCCTATACGGATACGGTCCTATTCAACGCAGGAATTGCCTTAGTTGCTCATGGTAAAGCTTCGACCTTCCGAGAAGGTGTAAAACTGGCAAGGGAAAGTATAGAAAGCGGACGGGCAAATGACGCACTCTCATCCCTTGTACACTATAGCCGACAACGACGAAAGCAGGTGATTTGAGTGGCAACCATTTTAGACACCATCATTGAAAAGAAGAAAGAAGAAGTGAAGGAGTTAAAACAATCCGGATATCAATCCTTTTTTAATCAAAGCATTCCGACCGCATCACTATACGAAACGCTTAAATCGGCTTCCTCCCTACAAGTCATAGCTGAAATCAAGCGGGCATCACCATCAAAAGGCGATATCCGGACAGAAGTCGATCCGGAATTACAGGCCGCTATCTATGAAGAAGCCGGAGCATGCGCCATATCTGTTCTGACGGATACACCATTTTTCAAGGGGAGGATGGGGGATCTTGCGAATGTTCGAAGATCCGTATCGATCCCGATTCTGTGTAAGGACTTTATCATCGATGAAATCCAAATCGATCGTGCCAGGGATGCAGGGGCGAATGTGATTCTTCTAATTTTGGCTGCACTGGATTTCACCAGACTTAAGGAATTATATTCTTATGCATCAAATCTTGGACTGGAGGTTCTTGTAGAAGTTCACAAGGAGGAAGAAATGATGGACGCCTTAGAACTCGGTGCCACTATAATCGGGGTGAATAATCGGAACCTGAAAACCTTTGAAGTGGATCTATTAATCACTGAAACACTGGCTTCGATGGTGAAGGGAAGGGACGTCGTACTTATTAGTGAAAGTGGGATCAGAAATGAGTCGGATTCAAGGAGAGTGAAAGATGCAGGGGCACAAGGGATCCTCGTCGGGGAAACGTTAATGAGAAGTACAGATCCCGCCGTTATCCTCTCCGCTCTCAAGGTTGAAAAAGGTGAGAAGAAATGACGAAAGTCAAGGTCTGCGGCATCAGAAGGCAAGCAGAAGCCGAGTGGGCACTGGAAGCGGGAGCCGATGCCATAGGGTTCGTGTTTGCTGAGAGTAAAAGGAAAGTCGATGTTAAGAAAGCGGCCGAGATCAGCAAATCCGTTTCTCCAGATCTATTGAAAATCGGTGTGTTTGTAAATGAATCAGTAGAAAGAATGGAAGAAATCTTTCATCTCGTTCAGCTCGATTATGTCCAGCTGCACGGGGATGAATCAGTTGAATTCTGTGAAACTCTCAATCTCCCTTTTATCAAAGCGATTTCGGTGAAGGAAAGAAATGATATAGAAGGTATCGATGAATTTCCGGGAGAGATGGTTTTGTTGGATAGCGGAAAGGGACCCCATCGTGGTGGAAATGGCACCACATTCAATTGGGATTATGCACATTCCATCAACATTCCTCAGCAGCTGATTCTTGCAGGAGGATTAAATCCGGACAATGTCAGGGAAGCCATCACAAAGGTCCGTCCCTATATGGTGGATGTCTCGAGTGGGGTGGAGACGGATGGGAAGAAGGACCGGTTAAAGATGGAAGCATTCATAAGGGAAGCGAAATCAGTGCTTGTATAAAATGAAAACAGTGAATGGAGGAAGAAGAATGTTATATACACAACCAGATCAAAAAGGCCTATTCGGTCAATTCGGTGGAAGGTTCGTTCCTGAGTCATTGATGAAAGCCGTTCAGGAACTCGAGTCCGCTTACGATGAAGCAATCAATGATGTACGTTTTCAAGAAAGGCTGCAAAGTTACTTGAAGGACTATGTAGGAAGGGAGAATCCTCTCTACTTTGCAGAAAATCTCAGCAGGCAGATAGGGGGAGCCAAAATCTATTTGAAGCGGGAAGATCTGAATCACACAGGTGCCCATAAAATCAACAACACGATCGGTCAGGCCCTCCTCGCTGAACGGATGGGGAAAAGAAAAGTCGTAGCAGAAACGGGAGCAGGTCAACATGGGGTCGCAACCGCCACCGTATGTGCCCTATTAAACCTTGATTGTGTCATTTTCATGGGTGCGGAAGATATCCGCAGGCAGAAGCTGAATGTATTCAGGATGGAGTTGCTGGGTGCAAAGGTAATCAGCGTCACCCAGGGAAGTTCCACATTGAAGGATGCCGTGAATGAAGCGCTGCGTTACTGGGTAGCCAATGTTGAAGACACTCACTATATAATGGGGTCCGTTTTAGGTCCACACCCATTTCCGAAGATGGTCCGGGACTTCCAAAGTATCATTGGAAAAGAAACGAAAAAACAATTCTTTGAAAAAGAAAAATGTCTTCCAAATGCCATCGTGGCATGTGTCGGGGGAGGAAGCAATGCCATTGGAATGTTCCACCCGTTTATTGAAGACAAAGAAGTGGACTTATACGGTGTCGAGGCAGCCGGAAGCGGTATTGAAACAGAGAAGCATGCCGCCACATTAACAAAAGGATCTGTCGGAATCCTTCATGGAAGCATGATGTATCTCCTTCAGAATGAAGAAGGACAGGTACAGGAAGCCCATTCCATTTCAGCAGGTCTTGACTACCCTGGTGTAGGACCTGAGCATAGCTATTTAAAGGAAATTGACAGAGTCCGTTACGCATCTATATCTGACAGCGAAGCCCTTGAAGCATTCAAACAATTATCACAGACGGAAGGGATCATTCCTGCACTCGAAAGCTCCCATGCCGTTGCCTACGCGGTGAAGCTTGCTGAAGGCATGACAAAGGACCAATCAATCGTCATTTGTCTATCAGGTAGAGGGGATAAAGATGTTGAACAAGTAAAAGAGATACTGGGAGGTAGTCAGCATGGGTAAAATCTTTCTGGAAAGCAGCCTTGAATCCGAATTAAAGCGTGGGAACAAGCTGTTCATTCCCTATATAATGGCGGGAGACGGTGGTATAGACACATTGATCACAACTTTAAAGAAACTTGAAGAAGCCGGGGCGACGGCCATAGAAGTCGGTATCCCATTCTCTGATCCCGTTGCGGATGGACCGACGATTCAAGAAGCGGGTAAACGAGCATTGGAGAAGGGAACCACACTTCGAAGGGTGTTCGATGTATTGACTGAAAGAAGAGAAGAAATTGGGATCCCACTGATTTTTATGACCTATATCAATCCGATTTACAAATATGGTGTAGAACGCTTCTTCGAAGATTGTAAAATAGCGGGTGTGGACGGGGTGATCATTCCTGATCTGCCCCTGGAGCATTACGATTTGGTTAAGCAGCCCTCGAAGGAAAAAGAAATAGCCATCATCCAATTGGCAACCCTCACCAGCCCTTTGGAGAGAGTGAAGGATTTAGCCTCTGTGACAGAGGGGTTCCTCTATGCTGTCACGATTAATGGAATCACAGGAACAAGAGAGGGGTTTGCTGAGAACATCTCCACTCACTTAAACAAGCTTAAAAACAATAGTCCGGTTCCGGTTCTTGCAGGTTTCGGGATATCGAGCCCCGATCACGTACGCAGCATGAGTGAAAGCTGTGATGGGGTTGTGGTTGGAAGTAAGATCATCGACCTTATTCAGCAAGGCTCATTTGATGAAATCAAGGAATTAATCGGGGCTTCGAAGGGGATTCTTCAGCTGTGAAACCGTTCCTTTTGTAAAGATATGTAGAATTTGATGAACAGACTCTAAATGAATGTTAAATAAAGGTAAATAGTCTTCTAATACTCTGAAAAATCAGTATGATAGAGATGTAGTTGAACAAAGCATCATACTAGGAGGCTATTAAAATGAAAAGTATGAAAAAGTGGTTGTTAATGTTTATGACAGCACTATCAGTAGTAACTTTTGCAGCCGGATGCAGCAGCGACTCAGAAGATGACACAGGAACAGAAGAAAACATGGATGAAGAAAGTAATACAGACGAGAGCAACACCGAGGAGTAAATGATCTACAGCCGATCCTTATAGGGTCGGCTGTTTCCTTGACAAACTGAATTATTTTACACCTTTTATGGAGACAGTCAGTGCAGGGCTTACATCTTTATAAGATAAAGAAATATTTTTAAAGCCGGTTTCCTGTAGAGCTTGTGATATTTCTTCACCATAGCGTCGAGCTTTGCTGTCCCGCTCTTCATCTCCCCGGGGCTGAACGGTAATGAGGAGGGTGCCACCGGTTTTAAGCATCTTGTATAAATGGCTGAGTGCCTGCTTCTGATCATTCCATAATGGGTAATTATTAACGGAAAAGATTCGATCGTACTGAGCATCGTTTAACTCGAATTGACTGATATCCTGAACAAACAGGCAAACCCTGCCTTTCTCTATAGCTTTTTGATTCTTGTGTTCAGCCGCATCTTTCATTGTTTCGGAAAGATCGACCCCGTCCACAAAGGTATCAGGGAATCGAGTGGAAATGCGCTTAATACAATATCCCGGCCCATATCCGATTTCAAGAACGCGATCGCCATTTTCGATGGACAGTTGTTTGATGGACCAATTGTTGATCTTCCGATTATCAAACTCCATTACTTTCCCCACAACCCAGCCCAGGATTCCTTTCGGGCGCTTAAATTGTTTCTGTAACGTAAACAACAGGGCATCACCTCGTTTCCTATATTTTAAAATGAAAGTTCTACCTTTCAATTTTCCACAAAACCTGTGAAGTAAAACCTTGATTGGAATGTTGCAATTTTTTGAAAAAGTGGCATAATATAATCAAATCTAATTTGCGTTGATGAGAAGAGTACATAGTGAAAGCCCCTTATCAGAGAGCTTCGGAAGCTGAAAAGAAGCAGGGAGATTACCTATGGAAAATGGTCTCGGAGCATTCTACTCGAACCAATGGGGTGTAGGGTAGAACGGGGGTGGGCGTCCGTTATCACTGCCACGGTATAAGGGCTTATCTTGCTCCGTACTTGTTGAGGTAGTCTTGCGTGAGCAAGCTATAAACTAAGGTGGTACCACGAGCTTAACCCCTCGTCCTTGGATGTCTTTCGATATCCGCAGGACGAGGGGTTTTTAATTATATCGAGGAGGAAAACACTATGACTGTTTTTATAGGAGGGGCTTGGCCATACGCCAATGGCTCCCTGCATTTGGGACACATCGCTGCATTGCTGCCGGGTGATATCATTGCCCGTTATTACCGTTTGAAAGGGGAAAGGGTTCTGTATGTTTCGGGAAGCGACTGCAATGGCACCCCAATCGGGATACGGGCGGGACAGGAAGGGATAAAGGTTGAAGAAGTGACAGATCGCTACCATGAGGAGTTTGTCCGCTCCTTTCAATCACTGGGATTCAGCTATGATGAGTACACAAGGACGGACCATCCGTATCATCATCAGGAGGTACAAAGAATCTTTACCACCCTCCATGAACAGGGGTGGCTGTATGAAAAAGAAGTTGAGCAAGTATACTGTTTAAACGATCAGCGTTTCCTGCCAGACCGGTTCGTAGAGGGAACCTGTCCAGTTTGCGGTGCGAAGGCGAGGGGAGATCAATGCGATCATTGTTCGACCGTACTGGATCCAACAGACTTATTGAATGGAATTTGTAAAATTTGCGGTGAGGAACCGGTCCTGAAAACGACCACCCATTTATACTTTGCCCTTTCTAAATTCCAGCAACCATTAGAGAGGCTGATAAAGGAACAGAAAGGAAAGTGGAGGGATAATGCCGTCCAGCTTACAAGGCGCTACCTTAAAGAAGGATTGAAGGACCGCCCGGTTACAAGAGATTTGGAAAATGGGGTGGAGGTTCCGATTGAGGGATTCCGAGATAAGAAGATTTATGTGTGGATCGAAGCGGTGTGTGGATATTTGAGTGCATCAAAGAAATGGGCCGGAGAGGGGAATGAAAGCCTGAAAGAGTTTTGGGCTAAAGATACACTCTCTTATTATGTACATGGAAAAGATAATATTCCATTTCATACGATCATCTGGCCAGCCGTCCTTCTGGGGATGAATGAAGAAACCCATTTACCGGGTCACATTGTCTCAAATGAGTATCTGACATTGGAGAAAAGGAAAATATCAACGAGCCAGAATTGGGCTGTCTGGGTAAAGGATCTTCTTAGTGATTACCATCCTGATACGATTCGTTATTTTCTGACGATCAATGCACCTGAAAAGAGGGACGCAGACTTTTCATGGAGAGAATTTATTTATAGCCATAACAGTGAACTTCTCGGTGCTTTCGGAAATCTTGTACAACGCACCGTGAAATTCTATAAGAAAGAATTCGGTGACAACCTGATTGTAACCAAAGTAGATGAGAGCGCCCAACAAAAAGTGGATGAGGTATTCTCATCCGTCGGTCACTGGATTGAATCAGGGAGTACGAGACAGGGGCTTGAGGAAGTATTTGAATTCATCAGGTGGTGTAATAAACGTTTTGATGAACAGAAGCCATGGGTAATAGTGAAAGAAAACAGGGAAGAAGGGAAAAGGGTACTTGAAGAATTCATTTATTTCATCAGTAATCTTAGAAGTATTCTCGAACCTTTTATACCTTTTACAGCTTCAAAGGTCGGGGAGCAGTTGGGGATGCCCCACCAACCGCTTTGGGAAAGTGTAGCCCTCCCCTTGAAGCTGACAATAGAAAATGCTTTACCCTTGTTCAACCGGATTGATTTGGAATGGATCGATAAAGAAAGGGAAAAGCTGAATGGAAAATCCAAAGGAGAATGAAATGAAAGTCGTCATTGTTTCAGACACCCATATGCCGAGAAAAGGAAGGGGACTCCCTCCTCTCCTACAGAGAGATCTTATGGAGAGTGATCTCATCATTCATGGAGGAGATTTCGTGACCCATGATGTATATATGGAATTCATGGGGTACGGGGAATTGATTGCCGTTGCTGGCAATGTCGATGACCCTGAACTTCAATCCCTACTCCCGAAAAGAAGGATCATAGAAAGAAGGGGCATGAAGATCGGGATAACACATGGGGACGGAATGGGGAAGACCACTGAAAAAAGGGCACTGGAGGCCTTTGAAGATGTGGATGTGGATGTAATCATCTTCGGTCACTCCCACATACCCTATTCCCGCTTTATGAAAGGAGTCCTCTTATTCAACCCAGGCTCTCCCACTGATAAACGGAAGCTACCATATTATTCCCACGGTGTATTGACAATCGGAGATACCTGGAAGATCGAGCACATATTTTATAAATAAAAAGAAAAAGCACAGTGGCTGAACTGTGCTTTCTTCATTATTTAATGGGATATTGATAATACTCTTGACTATAAAAGGTTTGAAAACCACTTGATTCATAAAGATTCAGTGCCTTGCTGTTCGCTGCAGCCACATCAAGGTATATATCATCGGTCCATTTGGATTCCTGCATCACGACCTGTGACAATGCTTTTCTGCCGATTCCCTTTCCCTGAAAAGATGGGAAGACCGCAAACCCGTAAATGAAACTTTTTTGGTCCGCACGTTGAACCCTTATCTTACCCACCACTTTTTCATCGTGGATGATCATAAGATTTCCTTCCCTTGACTCTTCAAACAGCCTCTTGGTATAGGATTCAGCATCACTTCTGACAACCCCGAAACAGGTTTCATCAAGGTCGATGATGGTTCCGATATCTTGTTCATCCGCTGTTTTGATCCAGACAGAATCAGAATCTATGAGCAACTCTTTTTTATTCCATTTCATTTCATATTCCGTGAAATCATAGACAGCGTCCGTATGTGTAATAAACCCTTTTCCAGACGTCGAAGATCCCGGAATATTAAGTAAGAGCGTGTTGACCGGACGGGATTTTAAAGAGTGCAGTGCTTTTTGAAACAGTTCTTGGAACAGGTGCTGACGACGGAAATGAGGATGGATCATCCCACATATTTCGTAGGAATCACCAAAACCGTATATTCCTAAAAATCCGACCAGACGGCCCTCCTTATAAAGAAGGAAATCATCTTGATCGTTCTTTCTTTTTTTTAGCATTTCCCAGTTCAATTTTAAATTTATCCCTTCAAAATCCTCGCAGACATTCTGGAGATCCTTTATATCTTGAAGTTGTGTAGAAGTAAGCAAACGTTATCCCCCTTTTCCCGAAAGAGAAAGAATTTTCTTACTTGATTTTATTTTATGAGCATTATTTATACAAGGGAATTTTGTTATTTTATAGAAAAAAGCCATGTTGTGAAACATGGCTCCATCTCATTCCTTATCCTGTATCCGTTGAATGACCTCATGGAGTTCATCCGGCTTCAAAAATTCCAATGGGGAAAATCCTTTTTCAAACATGACGGACTCGCTTTCAATCATCAGGACGTATCGACCGTTTACTTTCGCCAAGTGAATGCTGTCTCCGAAATCCGAGAGAAGGGCTTTTACTGAAACATGATCAAGCTTCACTTTCAGTTCCACTTCAGGAGATTGTTCGACAATTTGGGAAGTGGCTTCCACTACCTGTTCCGTCGTGAATCGTTCCTGCAGTTCACGCTTTGGGCTGATGGCCCATTCTTCCACGGCTTCTTCAAATTCGACCCGTTCGTCACTTTCTTCCGCATAGGTTTCAGAAATATGTTCCTTTACCATGCCGTATACTTGGGATTTGACGATTTCAGGCATGGACTTTTCATATTCCACCCATTTCAGGAAATCTTCAAAGTATCTCGCATGTGATGCTTGATGGATCTTGATTTCGGCTGAATCCATCATGCCTTCCTCGGGCATATACGGATATTGGATGGATTTCATATTTTTCGTTGTGATCGCCATTTCTACATTATGTATCAGGGTGGCTTCATCCGTAATGGTGGCAACCTTTGGTTCGAAATCACATTTCATGAGGAATAAAAAGGGATCATCAAAAAATTTGGTGAGCTTTGCGGTGGCTACTAAAAACGCTCCGCCCCGGATAGCGCTGGCTTCTATGTACATTTGGACAATCTGATCACATGCTTCACGAAAATCTTCTTTACTTTCAGCATAACGGGTTCGATGAAATAAATTGTAGTTTGGATTCGATGTAAGTTCATGACCTGGTTCTACAACAAATCGGCCAATTTTGGTGGGAGCGGAATCTGACTTGGAGTGCCTGTCCACCTTGCGCTTGACGATCTTAGTCAGTTCGCCGTCCAGGAAGCTTTTGAGGGGGCTTTCCTCATACTCATCACCTGTCAATGTTTGAAAGTGCTTATGTCGTTTATCTGCTTCTTCGCCTTTTCCTTCTACCTGGATTAAATAAAAGGAAAGATGTTGTATGGTAAAATCCATGATTTGTTCTCCTGACCTGATTAGATTCGAATTCTTATGATTTCACATTTCTTGTTACAGTATAGAAAAGCACAAAAGGTTCGTCAATCGACTTATGAAAGGGGAGGTTTGAGAGATACTATCTAGTAGCTTGATAAAACGTAAGGTGGTGAGCTTGGTGAGTAATGAATCATTTTTCACATTAATGAAAAAAGGAAATAAATCTTCATTCTTTGCAATGGTGGGAAATGGGATCCTTGCAGTCGCAAAAGGGGCGGCATTCTTTATCAGTGGGAGCGGGGCAATGTTTGCCTCAGCCATGCACTCGTTAGCCGATGCCGTCAATCAAGGATTTGTGTTTATTGGCAGTGTTCTTTCAGAGAAAAAGCCGACGGAAAAGTTCCCGACAGGTTTTGGACGTGTCATCAATCTATTTTGTATGATTGCGGTCATCGTCGTTTCTGTCATGGCTTATGAAACGATTCGTGAGGGGTTTCATCTACTTAAACATCCCGCTGAAGTGAAGGGGATATGGATAAATGTTTCCGTATTACTCCTGAACATCCTCATTGATGGTACGATCCTCTTTAAAGTGATGAAGGAAATCAGTCAGGAAGCCCGCGTGGAAAGCAGGGGAGCCGGAATTGTAACAGGTGCGTTCAAGCATGTAAAACGGGCAGCGCCCCCAACAAGACTTGTGTTTTATGAAGACTTAGTGGCTGTATCAGGTGCCATTCTTGCTTTGATAGCGGTCCTTGTTTCATATTTCTCCCCGTTTCAACTATTGGATGGGATTGTGACCATCATGATCGGATTCCTGATGGTGGGGGTTGCCTTCAGGGTCGGATATGACAATATGGTGGGTCTGATAGGGGTTGCTGCTCCAAAGGAAGTGGAGGACCGGATTGCTGCTGCCATCTTTGAACATGAAGCAGTCATTGATATCTTTAAGATGAGGATCACTCAGGAAGGCCGCTATTACCATGTTGAATCATATCTTGAATTGAAAAAGGGATTACCCCTGTCAGAAGCGGATGACATTAAGTTTGCCATACAGGATCAATTAATAGCAGATCCGGATATTGCGGATGTAACATTGGGAATCATAGAGGACAATGGGATTCAGGAGTGGAAAGGGATTGGTATGCCCGAAACGCCGTAATGATCATCCGGCTGATGATGTCAGCCGGATGATGCAAATTAATTTTGAATGAATTTTTCAAATACAAACCCAAAATCTTTAAGGGTCAATTCTTTCTTCTTGTCCGAAAGCCAATTGAAGGCATATTGATTGACCTCTTTAAACTGCTCAACAACATTTACTTCATCAGTCTTTACTTGCCCCAAAGTTGAGGATGCCAGTTGAAGACTTTCATTGGCAAAGCCGGAATAAATGCTATTGTCAGTGGTGATTTCACCAATTTTTATAAGGGACTTATAGAGATCTTTCACTTCTGTTAAATGTTTTTTATGAACATCGATGGAGTAGATTTCAGAACCGATCTTAAACTTTATTTCGACATCAAGATCTACGGTTCCCGCTGTTTCGAGAAGGACATTCGAAAAGTGATATTTGTAATAATCCAAGCGGCGGAGCACCCGTTTCTTGCTTGCTGCACTCGTTCCATCCAGGTGGATGAGAGCTTTGTTTGTAAAGCAGTATTCATCGGACTTGGATTTGATCAGGAAGTAAATCTTCTCTCCATCTTCATGCATAATGTAATCATCTGAATCGGCTTTGTCGTAATCCTGAGGCTTTATGACTGTGCCGATATCACTTAAACCTAATACGTCTGAAGCAACTTTTCCAAACATGCGTTCAAATCCTTTCGATTTTGATTGTTTTCTTTCTTACCATGAGATAAGACTTCATTAGTATATCATAGATTCATAGAACGTAAGGGAATATATGGAAGAGCTTAATTTGAGCGCTTATGGTTTGGGTGTAGCATTCCGTTCATACTATAATAAAGAAAATCATAGAATAGATTATCGTAAAGGGGGGAATAGAATGGACGTGAACGATCTGCTGATGCGTTTCAAGGATAGAACGCCTAAAGTGTTGGGGAGTGAAACATTTTCCGAATATGCTATTCTACTTCCTTTGATTGAAGTGAAAGGTGAGATTCATGTTCTCTTTGAAGTCCGATCATTGAATATGCGGAGACAACCGGGGGAAATCTGCTTTCCGGGTGGTAGAATCGACCGTAGTGACTCTGATGAGAGGGCAGCTGCTATAAGGGAGACGACAGAGGAATTGGGCATACAAGAACATGTCATCTCGGATATTTATCCCCTCGACTATATCGTATCCCCATTTGGGACGATCATCTATCCCTTTGTTGGGAAGCTGAATATACCATTGGACGAGTTGCGACCGAATGCTGCCGAGGTGGAAGAGATTTTCACAACCCCGCTCTCTTACATGCGTGAAAAAGAACCGGAATTGTATAATATCAAATTTAAAATGGAACCGGAGGAGAGCTTCCCATACAATCAAATACCAGGTGGGGAAAACTACGACTGGCAGGCAAGGAACATGAAAGAACATTTCTACTACTACCAAGACAAAGTCATCTGGGGCCTCACCGCCCGCGTACTCCATCACTTTATAAAACTTATATCATAGTCCTTTATAGGCATTTTAAACAAAAAAAATTCAAAAGAAATTCTACATTTACCTGTAAAGATTGACATGCGTTTCGTTTTAATACTTTTTTCGATAGAACAATCTGTCGGAGAAAGTATTTTTGTATGTCAATATGTAGCAAATTGAATGGTTTGTAAAAGGTTAGGAGGAGGTAAAGAGAAGTAACAGAAAGACTTAGATAAAGGAGAGGGGAATCATTATGATCATTCGTGCTAAATGTTGGAGGATGTTAAGCGTACAGGAAAAATTATTTATCCTGAAAGCAGTATGTAATAAGCATCTCAAAAAATAGTCCGTGGATATTTTCGCCGATTTGTGCATGCCACATTTTTTTTGTCATTGGGCCGCTTACACTGGTGGTACGATCAAATCAGGAATGTAAGGTTTGCAAACCGAAGTGCGACATAAGCAATCCAACCCCATGTAATGTAGAAATTACATGGAGGCCGTTGATCCAGCCACCTTCTTATTCTTTTCTGATCATGTTCCCTTGAAGGTGAACATGAAATCCCCAAAAACAATCCCACCAACCCGCGTCTTTTTTCCTATCCATAATCCCGTTTTCACATGCTTCCCGGCAAAAGACAATAAAATGTTCCTGGTGTATTTTATTGGTCTTTTGGTAAGATATAAGTGCACATACATATAAGGGGGACAACTAGTGAAAGCGTCACAAAGAGTCATGATAGCGGGTCTATTGATTACGATTCTGTTAAGCGGATGTAATCGAAATGCAGCGGACATGGTCGTTAATGGTAGTGTAAAGATTAATGAAGAAGCTGAAACACTTACATTTTCCGGAGTGTTAACGGATGAAGCGTTAGAACCGGAAACGCCTTTTCGAGCACGTTTTTTCCTGCAGGGTAAAACGATCAAAAATGCGCTGGGAACCGACTTGATCTATACGGATGAAGAGCTGAAGAGCCGTAAAGAGGGAGAGGATCCTAAAGAGTATAAAGTAGAAAAAACAGTGGAAATAAAAAAGATTAAAGAGATCGATAAAGTCATAAGCGAGATTAAAGATGAAGATAAAGAATCTGTCACCATCGAAATCGTAAATGATAATGGCCGAATTGATGACAAGGTTCTTCATGATATAGAAAAGGAGTAGGGAGATTCATCCCTCTCCTTTTTTATGTATGCAGCTTATTTAGGATTCACTGGTCTTTTCAATGCATAAAGATCGTCTTCGAGTAGAAGCATTTTATCCATCAATACATCTTTGGAATCCATCACTCCCTTATTATATAAGAAGGGACCGATTTCTTTCATAAAGAAGTCAAACCAATTTTCAGCTCCTAAATCCCCAATTTCATCCCCTGTTTGTTCATAGTGAAAACGTTGGATCCTCCCAATCATCTCATCCTTTTGCTCTTTAGGTATCTTTGTAAACATCATGAGTACCCCTCCAGTTTTTGTTTCTTCCATCGTAACATAAGAGTTCCGATCACGGACATGAAAGAGAGCCATCGTTTCTTCTTCATGAACCTTGGTCAGCTTATAGTATGGTAACCAAAGTAGTAGTTGGAAGAAATCAGCGTTCAGTGTGATGAAACATAAATAAATCAATATGAATGCATTTGTTCAGTAGAAAAAATAGTAAGACACTATGAATTTGTATGATTGTGGTAAACTAATCCGTACATGGCAGGGATTCAGCTGTGAAGTTAAGAGATAAAGGAGAATGAGCATGTGGCAGGAATTTAAGAAGTTTGCCGTAAAAGGGAATGTGATCGATTTAGCTGTGGCGGTCATCATCGGTGCCGCCTTTGGTAAGATTGTGAAATCACTGGTAGACGACATCATCATGCCCCTACTTGGTATTTTGCTTGGAGGAATCAGTTTTACCGAATTAAAAGTTACGGTCGGGGAGGCGGTCATTACATATGGGGTATTCATTCAAAACGTAGTAGATTTTTTTCTCATCGCATTTGTCATATTCGTCATGGTTCGACTGTATAAGAAAATCGAGCGTAAAGAAGAAGTGAAAGCGGAAGTGAAAATCGACCAGAAGGAACAACTGCTCAGGGAAATACGTGATGTATTAAAGGAATCGCCAAATCGACCATCTTGAAAGTAGATTGGATAAAAATAGAGGGGATTTCCATACAGTAGCCAATATAGTAAGAGAAGACTGTGAGGGGGACTTTAAATGGAAATGAACTCAATCTACTTGATCAAAGAAAAAAACGGAATGAAAAAAGACTATTCGCTACTTCTTTCCATGATGGACTATGCAAGATTGACTTCCATTCAGGAAGTGGAAAATTTGCCGGTTGAAGTGCTTGATTACCGTTGTCATGATGAAGCGAATTCCATTGGGATGTTGCTTGCTCATTTTGATGCAGTAGAAAAGATTTATCAGGCATTGACATTCGAACAATTGACGGATGATGAAATTGAAGCATATGCGACGGAATTGGAACCGGCATTAAGTTTAGGCAGCAAGGCAGCCGAAAGGATTAAAGGGAATTCTGTGGAATACTACCTGGAAAACCTTCAACGTACAAGAAAGGCCACAATCGAGCAATTTAAAAAACTGGACGAAGCATGGCTTTATGAAGAAACAGATTGGTGGTATGGGGAAAAAGGGAATAACTTCTTTAAATGGTTTCACGTTTTTGAAGACGAAATCAATCATAGAGGTCAAATAAGAATGATTAAAAAGTTATATGTAAAAGAAAATCAACCTACGACAGTAGAGTAGGTTAGACTATATTTTTTACAATAAGACCCATTCCTTTCTTGAGTTTTGAAGGAGAATCTGTTATAGTAAAGATAATTATTTTTGTTCGATTAATCTACATGATTGAAAAGCATTCGTCTTGAATTTTAATCAGAGCAGGAATATAAATATTTTTACGTGCAACTGCACTAGGAGGTACATGTTTTATGTTACAAGGTAAAGTTAAATGGTTTAACGCTGAAAAAGGTTTCGGTTTCATCGAAGTTGAAGGTCAAGACGATGTTTTTGTTCACTTCTCCGCTATCCAAGGTGAAGGATACAAATCATTAGAAGAAGGTCAAGACGTTACATTTGAAATCGTTGAAGGCGCTCGTGGACCACAAGCGGCAAACGTTCAAAAGTAATTCAATCGTATAATTCCAAGCAGGGTACGTCAGCTGACGTACCCTGCTTTTTTCGCTCTATAGAGAAGTCGATGTGGACAATCAGGTAGAAAGTTCTATAATGAAATAGACTGTATTACATTGTTTATGGAGGATGATCGCGTTGGTGGCTAAAGAAAGTAATATGAAACTGGCACTTGCCGGCTTATTGTTAGGTATACTCATGTCAGCCATGGATAACACCATCGTAGCAACGGCATTGGGATCCATCGTGTCAGATCTGGGTGGACTGGACAAATTTGTATGGGTGACAAGCGCCTACATGGTAGCGGTCATGGCGGGAATGCCGATTTTCGGTAAGCTGTCTGACATGTACGGGAGAAAGAGATTTTACATATTCGGTCTTTCTATTTTTTTGATTGGTTCTGCCCTGTGTGGGATTGCACAGGATATCGTCCAGTTAAGTATATTCCGGGCCATCCAAGGAATTGGTGGTGGAGCTTTGCTTCCAATCGCCTTTACCATTGTGTTTGATTTATTCCCACCTGAAAAACGTGGGAAGATGACAGGGCTCCTTGGTGCAGTATTTGGATCCGCTTCAGTATTCGGTCCCCTGATTGGGGCGTTTTTAACGGATCATTTAAGTTGGCATTGGATCTTCTACGTCAATGTACCAATCGGTCTCTTGTCGCTCTTTTTTATTGCAACCTCGTATAAAGAATCCCCGCAACGATCAGATCAACGGATTGATTGGGGGGGAGCGATAACCCTGGTGATAGCCGTTGTCAGTCTCATGTTTGCACTGGAATTCGGCGGAAAGGAATTCCCTTGGGAGTCGTGGCAAATCATTGGATTGTTTGCATCCTTCCTGCTTTTCTTTATAAGTTTTTTATGGATCGAACGAAAAGCTTCCGAGCCGATTATTTCATTCTGGATGTTTAAAAGTCCATTGTTTGCGTCTGCACAGGCCCTTGCTTTTCTATATGGGGCTGCGTTCATTATCTTGACTATATTGATCCCGATCTTTGTTCAGGCTGTATATGGTGGATCTGCGACGAACGCCGGATTGATTTTGACTCCGTTGATGCTCGGCTCTGTAGCTGGCAGTGCGGTTGCAGGCATCCGGATGACGAAAACAAGTTACCGTAATATCATGTGGGTTTCCATCATTTCGTTTATAACAGGTATGGTATTACTTGCGACGATGGGGCCGGATACGAGCAGGTGGCTGTTGACGCTCTATATGGTCATAAGTGGTTTTGGAGTAGGTTTTTCTTTTTCATTACTGCCTAACGCCACGATCCATAAACTTGATCCGAGGTTTAGAGGGTCTGCGAACTCCACAAACGCCTTTTTCCGTTCACTGGGGATGACCATCGGAATCACAGTCTATGGGACGCTGCAAACAAAGCTTTTTGCCTCTAACCTTGAAGATGCCTTCAAGGGACAGGAAGCAGGAGGGGGCTTCCAGGGGGATCCAAGAAGTATTTTTGAACCTGAAATGCGTGAAAAGATCCCGAATTTTGTTCTTTCTAAAATCACGGATGCTATGTCAGATTCCATCACAACCACTTTTGCCTATGCATTGATACCCCTTGGCATTGCATTAGTATTTGTGTTCCTGATGGGGAAATCAAGACTTGAAGTGACAACCGCTCCTTCTTCTGAGAAAATGAAGGAATAGAAGAAATACCCATTCATCCCTGGTCTTTGAACAGCGAATCAGGTACAAGATCAGGGATTGATACATTGCATTGGAGTGTTTTGATTTTGTGGAAAAATGCTAAGAAATTTTTTATTTTTATAGGAGTATTCCTCGGGATAAGTCTTTTATTGAGTATCATAACCGGTCTGATCATCACCTATATGTACGATGGTACCGGTTATAAAGGTTCTCCCATGATCGGGACCATGATAAATGGAGCTTCAGCTGTCATTGCCGTATTGGTCGCCTATAAACCGTTCAAAAAAAGCGGGGCACATAAAAGGTAGCAATTGCTTCTTAGAACGAAAAATAAACCTTCCCAAATTGGGGAGGTTTTTTAGATTTAATCTAATTTAGGTATCGATACATAAGGAAAGAGACCAGTCATGTGACTGATCTCCCTTTAAGTATCGGATATTGATCCTATGTTAGATTATTTATTTTGTTGGTTTTGTTGTTTAGCAGCTTTTTTAGCTCTTTCAGAAGCGTTTTGTTCTTGAGCAAATTCAGCTTCATTTTTTTGTTGTTGTGGCTTTTTGTTATTATTGTTTGTCATCATGATCACCTCCCTCTACATTAATTTGCCCGGTTTTGAAAAAAAGATACTCGAAATATTATTTTTTACAATTCTCTTCAGACTCCGTTTCCAGTTACTTACTAGTTTAGCTCTTTTAATAAGAGGGTAACACTAAGTTCATGCCTTTATTATTATTTACATAAGTAAGAGACACCATTGATTGAGGGGGGAAGAAAGTTGAAAAAATTTACACCAATGTTTTGGATCGCGATTTCGATTGGAGTGATCTTTGTTTTATGGGGAGTCCTTTTTCCTCAAATGCTGATCGATGTCATGACAAATACTCAAGGGGTTCTCCTTGATAAATTCGGCTGGTTTTATCAATTTTCAGCCACATTCTTTTTTATCATTGCCATATTCTTTGCCCTGAGTAAATATGGAAAGATTCGCTTGGGAAAAGACACGGACCGACCTGAATACTCTACATTGACCTGGTTTGCCATGCTGTTCAGTGCAGGAATGGGAATCGGCCTGCTTTTTTACGGGGTGTCTGAGCCAGTTTCACATTATGCCACTCCACCGTTTGGAAAAGGAGGGACCATTGAATCAGCCAAGGTCGGGTTACGGTATACATATCTTCACTGGGGATTCCATGCCTGGGCCATATATGCCGTGGTGGCACTGGCACTTGCCTATTATAAGTTCAGGAAGGGAATGCCTGGGCTGATGAGCGCCACGCTCTATCCGGTCATCGGTGATAGAGCGAAAGGTCCGATCGGTTACATTGTGGATATTATCGCTGTATTTGCCACCATTTTTGGAGTGGCCATTTCACTTGGAATAGGAGCCCAACAAATCAATAGTGGCCTCCACTACCTCATGGATGTACCGATTAATTTCAGCATCCAGCTGATCATCATGGGGATTGCTACGGTCCTTTACATTACATCTGCTTCTACTGGCTTATCTAAAGGAATTAAATATTTGAGTAATGCCAATATGGTTCTCGCGGTTTTGTTATTCATTTTATTCCTTATCGTAGGACCTTCACAATTTGTTCTGGAATTATTTTTGACAACGTTTGGAAGCTATGTTCAGAACCTGCCGAGTATGGGATTGCGTTTTTCACCATTTAATGTGGAAAATAACCAGTGGGTGAAGGACTGGACGATTTTTTATTGGGCATGGTGGATCTCGTGGACACCTTTTGTGGGAACATTCATTGCCAGGGTGTCAAAAGGAAGGACTGTCCGTGAATTCATCATTGCGGTCATCATCGTTCCTACCATTGTTTGCTCGCTATGGTTTGGGGTTTTCGGAGGAACGGGATTGTACTATGATCTTGTCCAGGGAGTGGATGTAGCGGGTCAAAGTTTGGAAACGGCATTATTTTATGTGTTCGATCAGATGCCTTTAAGTGGGGTTTTATCAATCATTTCCCTATTCCTGATCATTACTTTCTTTGTTACCTCTGCCGATTCTGCCACTTTCGTATTGGGCATGCAAACATCCAATGGTAGTCTGAATCCTCCATTCTTTGTGAAATTCAGCTGGGGAATCATCTTGGCGGCGATCGCTGCCATTATAATGGGAACCGGAGGTATCAGTGGACTTCAGGCAGCCACGATCATCACCGCGCTGCCCCTCGGGATCATCCTCCTCGTCATGACATATGGCTTGCTCATTTCTTTTCAGAAAGAGACCAGGTTGAAGAATAAAAGGGAAACAGATATGCATTAAATAATTAGGTATTCACCCCCCTGTCATCTTGACAGGGGGGTGAATGTGTAGTGGATGTAAATATTTCCATTCGGGTCTCCGAAAGCATCATTCATTTGGTAAAATAGAGATACCAAATGGAGAGTGGGGATTGTTCATGAAACAAATCATTGCAATGGGTGGTGGAGGTTTCTCAATGGAACCTGATAACCTGTTATTGGATCAGTACATCATAAATCAGTCAAATGCATCCAGGCCAAAGGTATGTTTCCTTCCTACGGCAAGCGGAGATGCAGAAGGGTATATTGAACGCTTTTACAAAGCCTTTTCATCCCTGACAAGTGAACCTTCTCATCTATCTTTATTCAAGCCCTCCACCAGGGACTTAGAAGGTTTCCTGCTTGAAAAAGATATTATTTATGTTGGAGGAGGAAATACGAAGAGTATGCTTGCCTTATGGAAAGAGTGGGGAATTGACGTGATACTGAGGAAGGCTTGGGAGTCAGGAACCATTCTGGCTGGATTGAGTGCAGGATCGATTTGCTGGTTCGAAGAAGGAACCACCGATTCATACGGAGATGGTCTAGATACCATAGAGGGATTAGGCTTGATAGCAGGCAGTCACTCCCCTCATTATGACGGAGAAGAAAACCGTCGTCCCCTCTATCATTCTTTTATTGAGAGAGGAGAATTGAAACCGGGCTATGCCGCTGATGATGGAGCGGCTTTGCATTTCATTGATCTAGGACTTGCCAAAGCGGTGAGTTCAAGACCAAACGCGACGGCTTACCGGGTTGAGAAAAAAGATGGTATGATTCAAGAGTTCAAAATCGCGACCAAATATTTGGGAAATCCTATGTAATTTTCAAGAACCGGGCATACTCCGGTGTCCCTTCACATAGGGATAGTGATGAGTCTTTTTCCAGGGAGGAGAATCATTATGAAAGAGGATAAACGCAACATGGCCGGAGATTTGGTTAAGAACACATCGAAGCAGGCAAGTGAACTCCTGAACAAAACAGCCGATACAGCAAATGGGATTGTCAAGAGTGTGAGCGGAGAAGGTGGATTGGTGGGGAAAGTGTCGGATACATCGGCAGACTTCGTGAAAAACGTAAGCAACACCGGAAATAAAATGGTCGGCAAAACCGTGGATACAGCAAGTAAAGCCGTAAAAGGGGCATCCAATAAACTATTTAAAAAGAAATAAGACTTTAAAAGAAGCAATCTTCTGTGAGATTGCTTCTTTTTGTATAATGAACTGATACAGTCAGGTGATTTCTTTGAAATAGAGCCTATAGGTCCTCATGTGATGATGTTCAAAAGGTTGTGAAAAAAGTATTACCCCCTAAAAAAAACAACCGGGCAATGGCCCGGTTGTCTCCAGTGTTCACTCCTGTATGGAAGATCTTCTCAGTTTAATGAACTTCACTAAATTCAATACAATCGTTTTTGATACTGCGTAGGTAGGTACGGCTAAAATCATCCCGAGTATTCCTGCTAAATTACCTGCTACGAGTAATAAAATGATGATCGTGGCAGGGTGGGTATCCAATCGTTTGCCCAGGATAAGGGGTGAAAGAAGATTCCCCTCGATTTGCTGTGCAATCGTAACCACCACTACGACAAGTATCGCCTTTGTCGGTGAATCAAACAAAGCCACGATGATGGCTGGTGCTGCACCGATGAACGGTCCGATAAACGGGATGATGTTCGTGACGGCCCCGATCAGTGCCATCACGAGTGCATAAGGCAACCCGATGATCAAGTAACCGATAAAGGTAAGCGTCCCGACGAATGAAGCGACTGTCAATTGACCCTGTATGTATGCGGCAAGTGTTTCACTCGTATCCTTTAATGTGTTGATTCCTTCCTCACGGTATGCAGGCGGGAGAAATTTTGAAATGGCCTTAGGGAATTTATGTCCGTCCTTAAACATGAAGAACAGAAGGAAAGGTACGGTAACAATGAGAATGGTGATGCTTGTCAACACACTGAGTAATCCCTTCAAGGCAGTGGTGATATTATCAGGCAATGTATTGGCGAAATCCACCAGCTGATTCTCAATATCTTTCAGTGACACATAATCCTGATTCATCATCCATTTAAACTGCTCTGTTTCAGACAAATATTCAATGAAGTTCCTCGTTTGCTTTGCATACTCAGGCAGGGCATTGAATAACGCGGTCACCTGACGGGTAATAATAGGTGCGATATTCCCAATGATCAACACCAGTGCCCCGATAATCGCAGCATAAAGAACGATGATCGCAATCGTCCGTGGCAGCCTTGCTTTCACCAGAAGGTTGACTAATGGATTCAGTAAAAAATAAAGAAACCCTGAAATGATGATCGGGAAAAATAAGGTAGATGCAAATACGACAATCGGTTCAAAAAGAAAAGAAATCTTAGTTGAAACATAAATGATAGTAAGAATGATAAGAATTTGTAAGCTCCACGAATAAACTTTTTTCCTGCTCAACCTGTTCACCTCTGCTACGACTAGTTTATCTGATTAAGTATATCAAAAATAGGAGGAGAACCCCTACTAATATCTGATGTAATCCAAAATTATTTTTGAGTAGGAGTATTTAAGACATATGGATCCATCCTGGCACTGCAAGTGAAAATGCATAATGATACCATCTTTGGGGAGTATAGTAAAAAATGATTCTGACTGAAGGTGCAAATATGAGTTCCTTTTACAAAAAGAATAGAAGAAAGCCGAAGCAGCTCCTTTCAGAAAAAGAAGAAGTGCTCATTGAACCACTCACCTTGGACGAGAAAGTGTCCTATTTTCAAGAAGGTCTTTTTCATACGGATGATCTGAAAATAAGAAACGTAACGTTCAATGCAAAAAGAATGACCATCCTTTTTTTAGACTCTGTCATTGATAATAGAAGCTTACAGACATACATCATCCAGCCCCTCTTAGAGAAAGAGGCAGGAAGGATTCAAGATACGGTAAGCAGTAATAGTGTGAACGAAACACTTCAGTTAGAAGAGGCACTTAGTGTAATGGTAGATGGGCACTGTGTCATTCTACAAGAAGATAGTGAATGGATTACTTTCATAAGTATGCCAAAGATTCCTTCCAACAGGAATGAGCCCATTAATGAAAAGGTAATCAGGGGATCACATCAGGGGTTCAGTGAAAACATTTCGGAAAATATCCATCTGATCCGTGAAAGAATCTCCAGTCCTAAGCTGACTGTGAAATACTCGAGTGTAGGGGAGACGACAAGAACGAAGTATTCTCTTGTTTATCTTTCCGATTTGACAGATATGGATATAGTGAAGACCATAGAGGACCGGATCAGCTATATTGACACCGATTCGATACAATCACCAGGGTATTTTGAGGAATTCCTCGAAGATAATTCGTTTTCCCCATTCCCACAGTTTTTAAATACGGAACGGCCGGACCGTGTTGCGGGAAATCTGATGGAGGGAAGGGTAGCCTTGGTGATGGAGGGAAGTCCGACTGTGCTGATATTCCCTGTAAACTTCTTCAGCTTTTTTCAAACGTCGGAGGATTATAATAATCGCGCCTTTATTGGGTCCTTTATTCGTTTCATCAGGTTGATCAGCTTTATTGCGACACTTTGTTTACCGGCATTTTATATCGCCGTCATTTCTTATAATTATGAGATCATCCCTGTGGAAATCATTTTTTCGATAAAAAGCTCGCTTGAATATGTGCCTTTTCCACCATTGATTGAGGCGGCAATCATGCAGCTTACACTGGAATTGCTGCGTGAAGCAGCGATACGGCTTCCTAATCCCATTGCCCAAACCATCGGGGTTGTGGGTGGTCTCGTCATTGGGACAGCTGTTGTAGAAGCCAATTTGGTTTCGAATACGATGGTCATTGTCGTAGCGATCACAGCGATTTCGTCCTTTGTCATTCCGTCCAATGAACTGAGTACTTCTGTAAGGGTCCTGGGGTTCCCGCTTATGATCGCTGCAGCGTTATTCGGAGTTCTTGGAATTGTCATCGGTCTGATGCTGCTCTTGATCCATATGTCCAATCTGAAGTCGATGGGCCATCATTATTTATACCCGGTAGCACCTCTTGATATTAAGGGACTGAAAGATACATTTATTCGGCTTCCTGTATGGCTGATGAAAAAGCGGCCGAAGGATTTGAGAACAGTATACAGATGGAAAACGTCGGATTCCCGGGGATGGGAAAAAAATGAAGATACAGACTAACCTTACTTCCATTCAGCTAATTTTCTTTATTATTCAGACTCAGATCGGAGTAGGGGTTCTCGGTCTTCCATTCAGTGTATTTTCAGTTTCGAAGTCAGATGCATGGATATCTGTATTGCTTGCCGGCTTCATTGTTCAGGTCCTTATCGTTCTCTTCTGGATATTAGGGAGAAGGTTTCCGAAGAAAACTCTTTTTCAGTATTCCCGACAACTTTTGGGTAAAGTTGCAGGATCTATTGTGAATATTTCTTTTATTTTATACGGGGTTCTGGTCACGGCATTGATATTGATGTATTCGACCGCAATCATCAAGACATGGGTGCTTCCCCTTACGCCAAAATGGATTGTCATGTTTCTATTGATTTTCACTGGAATCTACTTGGGGAAGGAAAAAGTTGCGGCAATCAGCGATGTATATGTAGTGGTATCAAGTCTAATCTTTTTTCTTCTTCTGATTTCTGTGGTCGTGCTGGTCACGTATCCCATTGAATGGAGATACTTATTGCCAATCGGGCAATCCGGTGGTATTCAGATTTTAAAGGGAGCAAAAGAAGCATACTTCTCCATGTTAGGGTTTGAATTGTTGCTCTTTCTTTTTCCTTATTTTCAACACAATGGTGAACGTTCTGTTCTGTATTCAGCTTCGATTGCGAACCTTTTTGTGACAATGACATATACATTTCTCACCATCGTCAGCCTGATTACCTTCAGCCCAGAAGAAATAGTCATTGTCCCTCAACCGGTTCTTTACTTTGTAAAATCCCTTTATTTACAGATTGTTGAGAGGATTGACTTAGTTTTCATGTCTCTTTGGGTCGTCAATGTCATCACTTCCCTGACAAGTTATCTTTTTTTATCAACGGAAGGGAGTATACATACGTTCCGGTGGTTTAAACGGAAACGGTACATCTATACTTTGTTATTTGGAATGGTGGCATTTATCATTGCATTAATTCCAGGTAAAGAAGGAGAAATGGAAATCTATAATAAAATGGTGATCAATCTTTCGTATCTCTATATATTGGTGATTCCTGTTATATTATTAAGCATTTCATATCTTTTCAAGAAAACAGAAAGAGGGGGAGACGCATGAAAAAACGATTGCTCATCATCACCATACTACTTGTTGCTCTCCCTACCTTAACTGGCTGTTGGGATCAAAGGCTGCTTAAAAATGGTAGGCTTGTTTTTTCATCTTCTTTTGATCTGCTGGATGATGAAACCATCCGTGCCACTGCCATCATCCGGGATTTCAGGAATGGAACTCCTATGAATACAATAGTCCAGGGCGAAGGGAAGACCATTCGTGAAACGCGGATGGCAATGGATAGAAAGATTTCCGGAGCATTTGAGCCGTCGAAAAACCGCATCTTTTTATTGGGGGAAGAACTGGCCAAAAAGGATATTTATAAGTTTTTGGATATTTTTTATCGGGATCCTAACAGTTCGATTTCTTCAAAACTTGCAGTGGTGGAGGGAAACGGAGAAGATATCCTCTCCAAATTGAATGAAAAGAACGTGCTGATATCAGAGTTTATCATTGAATTACTTACGAGTGCTGAGTCCACCACGGGGGTCCCGAAACAAAATTTACAAACGGTCTGCACGCTAATGTTCGATGAAGGAAAGGACTTTGCCCTGCCACTCCTAAAAATGAAGGGTGGCGAGGTCATATTAGACGGTACGGGTATTTTCCATAAGCATTCATTATCCGGTACTTTAACGTTCAAAGAATCGTCTTTATTCCTGATTATGAACAACAAAAAGGCAAAACTTGCCCGTTTTGTATCCAAAATAGAAGAGGATAAACCTCTGAATGTGGATAATTATATCACGTATAATGTGACAGAATCCAAGTCAAAGCTTAAAATCATTTCAGATGCCCCGGATCATATACAGGTGGGGATAGACGTAGCTATGGAAGTATCAATCGTAGAATTCCCCCAGGATAAATTAACAGATAAGAAAAAATTAAAAAAACTCAATGATGAGATTTCAAAAAAACTGACAGAAGATGCAGAAGGGATGATTGAGAAGATTCAACTGGCAAACTCGGATTTATTCGGGATCGGGAGGGAGCTGATGGCGTTCCACCCCAAAACGTGGGAAAAAGTAAATTGGGATGAAGCTTACCCTGAGATTACGATTGTACCGACAATAAAAGTCGATATTATAGGACACGGGATTATAAACTAATGGTCCAGTACCTATTTAAAGTACTGGACCATGTATCATGATCAAGAGACCATCTTTAAGCCGATGATGCTTCCAACAATACAGAAGATGAAAAACAGCCTTTTCATATCCCTGGTTTCATTGAAAAACATCATCCCCATGAGCACAGCACCTGCCGAGCCGATGCCGGTCCAGATCCCATAGCCTGTGCTTACGGGGATATCCAGTAGGGATAGAGACAACAGGTAAAAACTCATGGCTCCCGCTGCGAAACTGATCAATGAAGGGACGAATTTTTTATATCCTTCTGAAAGCTTCATAAACGTCACCATGATCACTTCAGAGAAACCTGCAAAAATGAGGAACACCCAAGCCATCAGTATCCACCCCCAGTATCTGTTTCTTCTTTATCACTCATCTTTAGTCCAATGACCCCAAAAATGAGTAAAGTAATGAAAGCGATCTTCAATATGCTTATCCCATCATTCAAAAAGAACATACCAACCATAGCCGTTCCTGCTGCGCCTATTCCAGTGAAGACGGCATATGCTGTCCCGATTGGGAGGAGTCTCATTGATTGAGAAAAAAAGTAAAAACTCACTAAAATGAGGAATGCCGTAATGACACTTGGCACCGGTTTTGTAAACCCTTCTGAAAGGGATAATCCCGTTGCCCAGCCAATTTCCAGGATTCCCCCAATAATCACATATAGCCAGCCCATGTTGCTACTCTCCTTTACGGCTTGATATTCCAAGTGCATAGACTTTCCAAGCCGATTCGATTCGTTGTTGAAAGATTTCATTTGTGTAATAGTGATGCTCCAGAAAAACACCGTCAACCAGACATAAAAAAGACGCTACAAATTCATCCTCAGTGACCTCTTGAAACATTCCCTGGTTCACGCCTTCCTTGTAGACCGAAACTAAGATGGATGTGGTAACCTTTTCCAAGTGAATGAATTGTTCCTGTATTAAATCCTTAAACTGTTCAGGAGGGAAGAATGTCACCCTTTTCCACAGTAAAGCTTCTTTCGTTGTCATAAGACGTTGACAAAACAAATCAAAAAGCACCCTGACATTCTTGAGTGGTTCTTGATGATTCATGGCGACCTCCGTATTTCTGTATGCGGTCACCTCTGACACAATCAAGTCCTCTAATACGTCAATAAAGAGATCCTCTTTACTGCGGAAGTGATTATATATAGAAGGTTTTTTAATTCCAACCTTCTTTGCGATTTCTGCCAAAGATGTATCTTCATAGCCCTTTTGTCCAAATAGATCCAAAGCCACACTTTTTATCAGCTGCTTATTATCATTCACGATGATCCCTCTCTCTGAAACTAACTAACGGTCGTTAGCTTGATTATAATATCCATTACAGCAAAATGCAAGAATTGAAAATGATCACTCTTAAAGAATACATGCGAATGATCCGCCTATCCCATACATATAATCTTCTGTTGATTTTAATCGGGGGGAAGGGGATTCGCATGAAAGTCTTATGGTGGAAAGCGGTCATTCTTAGTTTATTGGTTATAACGCTGGTATGTTTACTGTTTTTCAAAATAGTGGTTAGTACGAAGGATGACTGGGTAGTAATCGAAGAGAAGTACTTTCCCTTAAGGGATGGACATGATCCGTTAGGAATCAAGTCGGGGGGAAAACCAGATACTTCTCAACGTGTTTCCGCATGTGCCATGAAATTTGATAATGGTCATACGTATTCAGTGGACTGCGATGAATACCTTGATTACAACATTGGGGAGAAGGTCAGAATAGTGTCGATTGATAAAAATGAGGTAAAACTAAGAAGGAAGTAAGTGTGGTAGGATAATACCATAGTATTGAATTCATTTATGATAGGAATGATTATGCATATGACGAATAAGGACCTTGTTCAATATTTTATCGTTAACAGAGATCTATCGATGTCGAAAGGAAAGACCGCTGCACAAGTGGCACATGCCGCCACATTGAGTACTTTGACGATGATGTCAAAGGATTCTCCTTTCCAAGACAGGCAGGAGGAATTTATAGAGTGGGTGCAGACGGGCATGAAGAAAGTGGTATTAAAGGGAAAATCGGCAGAGCTGGAGAAATTAGAGAAGAAGGGGTATTTCAGCATACATGACAGTGGGTTAACTGAAATCAAAGAAGGGTCATTGACTGTGACCGCACTGCCTCCGATGGAAAAAGATGAAGCTAAGGAAATTGTCGGTCATTTGTCCCTTTTAAAAGACTAGAGAGAGTGAAGGAGGAATTTGCATTGTTTTCGAAAATTGACACGGTACATATTCAAGTGAAGAATCTAAAGAAAGCTCAACACTGGTACGGAGAGGTATTGGAGTTGGAACAAGTCTTTGATTCAGGAAAATACTTGGTATTCAAAATAGGGGTGGGGGAAACGACTCTGACGATTCAAGAAGGAGAGGTCCGTTCCTCATCGGTCAAACCCATCTTGTTTTCCGATGCGCTGGAAGAAACAAGGTTGAAGCTTTTGGAGAAGAATGTGAAGGCAGGGGAAATTGAAGTGGATGAAGATGTGACCTATTTTGAGTTTCATGACATGGATGGGAATGGATTTGAAGTGTGTCAATACATACCGTTATAAACCAGTTTCACTATCGAAAAAAAGCTGATCAGAGAAGGTTCTGATCAGCTTTTCTATAGAGATAAGCGTTTATTCTAATGTATCTAGATACGCATAATATGCGGCTAGTTTTTCATTGTTGTTAGCAGCTTTACCGTTTCCCTTTAGTGATTTACCTATTGCAAAGTATTCTTTATGAACAGGTAAAACATGAACGGTAACAGCTGGTCGCCCTCTATGCCTGAAATCCTTAGGTACATGAAGCATGGAAAATCGTTTCATCAGTATGCCTCCTTTAAGGAGAGAGCCATTCTACCCATCTATTACTATTTAAGTAGAATCTATGGTTGTCTAACGATAACATAAACGATTACTTTACTCAAATTTCTGATTATTTAATACAATTGTCTGATTGAAAGAGTTGATAAGTACCCCCAAGAATGAAGTGATGAATCCGTATATTATATTGAGGATGATGGATCATCTCTCAACATATTCTGATATTACAACTTTGGGAGGTATTTATAAGTATGAATATAGACGAAGTACTAGAAGATACCGTAGAACTTGGACAAGAAGATATCAATCGACCAATCTATCGCGTCGACATCGATAAACTATTAGAATTGACAAGTGATATATAAGAAGAGTTCCATATAGAGAATGAAGAAGGCAGGCCCTTACATTAGGGCCTGCCTTCTTCATATTTCACACTAATTATGCCCGCTGTTTAGTCGTGTCTTTTATGTTTATTAAGTAATTCCTTCATCATATTGATGATGGTTGCTCTCTCGGTCTTATCGAATGTGCGGGTCCATCCGGATAGAAGGCTTTCCTCTTCGGTTGACAGGTCACGTTGCAATCCATCTACGAAAATTTCTTTGATTTCGTCTGTTCCATTTTTAGGGTTTATCGTTTCATGTCTCATCGTTTTACCTCCTTGCTTCTTCTTCCTTATTTTCCCCAAGTCAAGTAATTCAAACATTTTAGTGCGTTCCGTGTGTTATGTGAAGAGGGGTTTAAGGGAAGAATGAAGAAAAAAAGTATAGGTGATCCTTATGTCGCTCCCTTTCTTTATTACTGTGTTGATCATGTTGATATACATTGCTCTCTTTATGAAGAAGAAACTTTCATTTACTGCTAACTCCATTCAATTTATGGTGTTATCCATTATTTCCACTAATTATATTACCATTATGACGAATAACCTGGAATGGATGAAAGCTTCCGAGGATGTCACCCAATTTATCAGTCTTCTCATAAACAGGGAATGTATTTTACCTTTGGTGGGTGTGATCATGGTGAATGGGTACTTGAATTATAATAAAAGAAGCGGAAAAATCCTTTATTATGTAAGTCTTTTGTTGTTAATAAATGTATTGGACATCCTACACGTGCATTTTCATTCTCTTTCCTATCCGGACTGGAGTCTTTTTAATACTGTCATCGTCAATGCGTTGTATTTAGTATTCTGTATTTGGTTGGGGAAGGGGCTATATTATTTCCAGAAGAAGGAGGAGGGAAGACGTGGACAGGATATATGAGAGATCCTTTGATTTAAATGAATGGTTCATCATCATTAGTCTGATCGGTCTTCTATTGCTGATATGGGTTACTCCGAAGATCTTCTCCTTTCTTGAAGGGATGAGTTATTTCGTTTATGGAATCTCGGTGGGTATGTTCTATGATCATACCATCAGCATCCCGCCATGGGACTTTTATGATGTAAACGATAGTTCCGCCTATCAGGGAATTGATTTTATCAGTTATATTATGTATGGGCCCTATAGTTATTTTTTTATTTATATCTATCGTAAATTGAGAATCAACGGAATCATGAACCTAACGTACATATTAATCTGGACCGCTTTCTCCCTCTTAATGGAGTGGTTTACAGTAAAAATCGGAATCTTCCACTTCGACAAGGGATATAAGATGTATTGGTCCATCCCTATCTACATGGCAGTTCAAAGCATTCAACTGCTAGTACATCACCAGATAAAAAAAGACTGTCGATAGCTTTTAAATAGAAAACCGGAAACCCTGCTGGCAGGATTTCCGGTTTTTTTAGACGGAGAGAACCGCTTCGTATTGAGTGAAGCCGATATCTTCCAGGGCTTTTTTCAGGCTTGAGCTTGTTTTCAGATCCTCAAAGGTAATACCGAGGTTCCCCAATGTATGAGCCACTTCTGGCCGGATACCGGTTAAGACGGATTGAACACCCATCATTTTAAGAGCATTGATGATCTGATAAATATTATGGGATACCATCGTGTCCATGATGGCAACACCGGAAATATCTATAAATAGATAGTCTAATTGCAGATCAGAGCTTTTTTTCAACGCCGTTTCCATGATGGCACTTGCTCTGTGGGTATCAATTTCCCCGATAAGTGGCAGGATCGCAATCTTCTCGGCAATGGGTACAACCGGGGCAGATAGTTCATCCATGGCAGTGTGGATGAGGGCAATCTGATCCTTTTCTTGGGTGCGGAATACTTCGTTTAGCTGGTACGCAATTTCATCAAGAATGGGATTGATTTCTTTATTGACTTGAAGCATAAGGGAGGCTGAGATTTGATCATCATTCAACTGTTCCATGAATATATCCCAAATGGCAGTACGGAACCCTGATAGGGTTTTTAGGGATTCATTGAGAGCCATTCCATTTTCAATAGCCACTTCCCCGACTTTCCCAGTCCATTCCTTTACTTTACGGGATGATTCTACTTTGTCTTCGTACAAAGATTGTCCGAGCATTTCAATTAATTGCATGCGCCATTCAGTGACTTGTTCCATTTTCAGTACCGATAACGTAAGCTGATCAGAAAATTTCTGTTCCTGGTAGCGAATGACACCCTGAGCGATTTCGGATTTATGGGAAACAATTTGTTTACCCAGATATAATAATTCGTCTCTCATTTTCTTCAGCCAACTCCTTATACTGCATGTTTATTTATTTTATTTCTAAGTAATCTCTATTAATGGTAATATAGTATACCACAGAATCTAGTAAAATTATACTTCTCTTTAAGGAGGCACAACCTGTTCGCGTCTTTTGTTTGAGTGTATGATAGTATAAGGGAATGGAAATTCGACTATGACGAAGGGTGATTTACTTGCGGATCATTTTGTTCGACGGCATATGCAATTTTTGCAATAAAAGTGTCCGGTTTATCATTAAGCGTGATGCAAAAGGGGAATTTCGCTTTGCCTCGCTACAAAGTGAGACGGGACAGAAGTTATTAGAGAAGCACAACATACCTGAAACGACGGACAGCTTCGTATTGGTTGATGGGGAGCAGGCTTCCGTTGAATCAACAGCTGCCCTGAAAGTATCTTCTAAACTGAAATGGCCATGGAAGATTTTCGCTCTGTTGCTCGTCATTCCGAAGCCTATAAGAGACAGCATATATCGTATTATTGCAAGGAATCGATACAGGTGGTTCGGGAAACAGGAATCATGCATGATTCCTTCAAAGGAGATCAGGGAACGATTCATAGAATAAGCGAAATTGTGTTGGAGAATGTGATGAGGAAAAGAATCAAACCATTAAAAAAGACCCTGGACGAGTGCCCGGGTCTATTTACCATTCAAATGGTATTATCTCTTACTCACTTTGAATCGTTTTAACGGAAACTTTTCTTCCTGAACGGGGACCATCAAATTCACAAAGGTATATTCCTTGCCATGTCCCCAATAGTAGTTCACCATCTGACACGATGACCGTCTGACTGTGGCCGACGGTACTGGTTTTCAAATGAGCAGCTGTATTTCCTTCTCCATGCAGATCAGACGAGTGGTGCCATGGGTAAAGCTCGTCTAATCGGCGAATGAAGTCGGTTTTCACATCAGGATCGGCATTCTCGTTTACCGTGATACCCGCTGTTGTGTGTAAAGACTGCACCACCACAAGACCTTCTGTCATTCCCGACCGATTAATGATATCTTGTACGTAACGAGTAATGTCGATCATTTCATCACGCTTCTTGGTATCAATGGATAATGTTTTGATCATAATTAATCCCTTCCCTTATTAGACCTATTCGTTTACATTCCACAAAGCGTCCAATTTAAAACCTGTTATCCTTAAGAGGGACACGACCGATGACGTTGGACACATCGTCTTCACCTATTTCTTCTAACGTAATTTCCTTTACAACCGTATGATAGGATTCCCTCAAATCCTTACACTTTTCAAGGGCACTGCTATATTCTTCGCTGTTTCCAGGCCGTCCAAGTGTGATGTGTGGCGAGTATGTAAAATGGGGGTTTCGATAAGGCGCAAGAATTCCTTCATACAACTGATCATGTAATTGTATAAGGAAGTCGTTGCCTTCCTTAACATTCAAGAATAAAAATTCTCCGCCGGAACCTGTCACATCCCTTAAGGTCATGGGGAATGGAGAAATATGCTCTGCTACCGACTTAATATGAACCAGGATATCAACTGAGGGGATGGAAGATTCAAAAGGGAAAACGAGGGTAATATGGGGAGGTATTTTATCCGATAGAGGGTCATACCTATGTCTGATCTCCTGGATTTTATCTACTGAATGAAATGAAGGAAAGATATGGATCGCTCTTTTCATCATGATGCTCCTTTACTGACAAGGGGATTCCTGATTTTCAATGAGTGTATACGTTGTTCGTTCGAATGATGCCCTGAAACACGTTCCTTCTTTTGTTTTATAGAGAGCCCGGTAGATTTTATCATGGCTCTTTGTGGTATGGGTCTGAATGATCCCCACAACGGTCGAACCCGGTGCCACCGTGCGAATGGAGGATTGAATAGTGTTGTGCAAAATGCTCCGCTTGTATACGTATACTACAATGACAAAAGCGATAAGGAAGATGAACATCCACCTTAACCCGTTTAATAGAAATGTCTTATTCACGGTTCAGCCCTCATCTCCCTTATAGCTTATTCTTTCAAAATACTTCCCTAACGTAACTTTTGTGATAGGCGCTTGGCCAGGGATAGTGCCGCTTCATTATCTCCATGGAGACAAATCGTGTCTGCCTGGATGGATACGGTCTTCCCATCAATAGATACCACTTCTTGTTTTTCTACCATTCGAAGCACCTGTTTTTCCACTTCGTCCCCGTCATGAAGTACAGCATGAGGAAGAGAGCGAGGAGTTAATGTACCATCGGATTGATAGGCGCGATCGGCAAATACTTCATGAGCTACGCGCAATCCTGCTTCTTCACCAGCCCTTGTAAGTTCACTTTGTGAAAGGCCGAATAGGGTGAGGGTGGGGTCAAGGTCGTAAACGGCTTCGGCAATCGCTTGAGCCAGTTTGGGATCCTTTGCAGCCATATTGTACAGTGCTCCATGTGGTTTTACATGGGATAGCGTCCCGCCTTGGGCTTTGATAAAAGCGTATAAAGCCCCTATCTGGTATTGAATGAGGGCATAGGTCTCCTCGGGGGAGATCTGCATCATTCTTCTTCCAAATCCCTGGATGTCTGGCAGCCCGGGATGGGCCCCCATTTTCACTCCATGCTTCATTGCGTTTGAAACAGTTTGTTTCATTACAAGGGGATCTCCCGCATGAAAACCGCAAGCGATATTGACGGATGTGACATAGTTCATCATTTCTTCATCTTTTCCTATCGTATATGCACCAAAACTTTCACCTAAATCACAATTTAAATCAATTTTCATTTTTTCATCCTTTCGAGCATGAGAATGTATTGTAACATTCTGAATTCTTATTCATCATATCATAAAAGTACGTCCTTTTGTTTGCTCTTTAAATAGACTTCTGGTAAACAAATGCATTTTCTCATCAAATTTTAATCTTGTTTTAATTGAGTTCACTTTTTCGGGCGTTACAATGAATCTTGCTTATGAATAAGGATTTATCACTCCCTAAACAGATTGAAAGTGGGGTAGCTTTCTAATCTGTTTAAATCTTTATTATGTAAGACCCATTCTAATTTCTTTCCTTTGAAGACAAAAGCCTTGCTGAAGCTTTTGTCTTCTTTTTTTATATTATTAGACTCTTTTAGCAAAGAATCTATATTATGCCGAAGCAAGTAGTGGTTGATTTCCGCTGCAGGTGCTCGCTTTCCGCGGGGCGTGAGTTGAGCCTCCTCGGGCGCTGCCCTGCGGGGTCTCAAGATCCAGCTACGGTGGCTAGCCCCTCGAGGTCATAAGCTAAATGGTCCAAGAAGGCAAAAGAACGCTTTCTTAGCCCATTCAGCTTATGCTTGTCGGGGCTGAGCAAGCCACCTCCGCTTTTCAGGCTTTCCCGCGTTTCCCGCAGGAGTCGAGCACCTTCCGCTCCAATCAACTATCTTTGAAAGTTTTAATACACAAAGATAACAGAGAAAGAAAATCATAGTTTTGTTGAAATAGCTACAAAAGTTCTTTTTTTAAATAAAAAAATAGACAGGGAAGATATCTTCGCCTGTCAGTGGTTTTGTTGCCCGTTATGGGGTTTTAGTTTCATTTTATAGAGCCATTCTTTCATTTTTCCTGCATTTCTTTTTCTCTCAGGCTGGTTCTCCATAATCCTGGTCCTTAAAAAGTGATAAACCAATTCTTCCGCCAGGATGATGAGGATAAAGAAAGAAACAATCACCGCGATCCAAGTCATACAATTTCCCCCTTTTGCTTCTTAACCATGTTTATGGATATATCTACCACATTATGAAGAGAATGAAACATGATCAGGAATAACAAACAGGGTAATGTAGATGATTATAATATGATTATGTAAATTGGTTCATCTCTTAATGAAAACTCACCTTTTTCTCATTTTATTTTAATGATGGAGGAGCAGAATGAAAGTAGTGATAAAAGGGAGGTTAGAACCATGTGGATTCGAATTATTCCTATTTTATTTTTCAGTTTTACCGCGTTAACATTAATGACGTATCAAGGCATTGAAATATTCCATGCCCTAAACGATTTTATTTTCAACAAAAGTAAATTAAAATAAAGGGTATTAAGATTTAGAGCAGGTGATTGTGTGAAAAGAATCTTAGTCATTGAAGATGAAAAGAATCTCTCCCGATTCATCGAATTAGAACTGAAATACGAAGGGTACGAAGTCGGCCTGGCCTATGATGGGAGAGATGGCCTGGATCAAGCCCTTAACGAAGAATGGGACATCATCCTCCTGGATCTGATGCTTCCCGGCTTAAATGGATTGGAAGTATGCAGAAGAGTCAGGCAGGTCAAAGCCATCCCGATCCTGATGATTACGGCAAGGGATAGCGTAATGGACCGTGTATCGGGGCTTGACAGCGGGGCGGATGATTATATCGTCAAACCCTTTGCCATTGAAGAGTTGTTAGCAAGGCTAAGGGCTGTGTTCAGACGCGCAGTAAAAGAGGATCCCGCTCAACAAACCTCGTTTCAATTTCGGGATATCATCGTATATAAGGAGTCCAGGCAAGTTTTTAAGCTTGAAGATGAAATTGACGTGACCAAACGGGAGTATGACCTTTTACTTGCTTTTTTAGAGAACAAGAATATTGTCCTGACCCGTGAAGTCCTCCTCAACAAAGTATGGGGATACGATACGGAAGTGGAAACGAATGTTGTGGACGTTTACGTTAGGTACTTAAGGAATAAAATAGATTCCCCAGGCGAAGAGAGTTATATCCAGACCGTACGTGGAACCGGCTATGTGATGAGGACATGAATACATTCATCAATCGACTTAAGCCTTCTTCCCTAAAGGTGAAGTGGGCATTTGCAGCCGGGTCGGCCATATTCCTTGCCTTTTTTTTGTTCAGTTTTTTTCAATATCACGCCATTAATAAATGGATGCTTGATGAAGAAGAAAGTAACTTTGGGCGGGTATTGGATGAAATTACTGTCTTCTTTAAACAGAGAGGGAACGATATCCAGCTTCAGGACATATATGATAGCCGGGACCTAATGAAACAAATAGCTGAAAAAGACCAGACCATACGGATATTGGATCATCAAGGGGAACAGGTATTGGAAATCAGGGGAGAAAATGAGTCTGCCTTTTATGTGCCCTTTCAACCTGTCAATGATAAATCTGTGGAATTGATAGAATCTGAAGGCAAGAAGATGCTCATTGGGCGTTCACCCATCAAATCGACCCGATTTAATGGGTATGTCGAAATCATACAGCCATTGAACCGGTATGCAAACATCATGAAGAATCTTTTTTGGATGATGACCATCACGGGCATCTTGGCTCTATTGATCAGTGCTGTCATTGGGTATTCTATGGCGAAAAGCTTTGTCCGCCCATTGAATAAACTTTCTGAAACAATGAGGTCCATCGAAAGAAAAGGATTTCACGAAAGAGTGGAGATTGTAAAGGCCCATGATGAAATTAGTGACTTATCCCAGATTTTCAATAAAATGATGAGTCAGATCGAAAAATCATTTCAACAGCAGCAGCAATTTGTGGAAGATGCTTCACATGAATTGAGAACCCCCATCCAGGTACTTGAAGGGCATCTTGCATTATTGAACCGTTGGGGGAAAAAAGATCCAACCATACTGGAGGAGTCTTTACAAGTATCATTAGATGAACTTGAGAGAATAAAACGCCTTGTAGGTGAATTACTGGAGCTTTCCAGAGCGGACAGGGAAAAATTCGATTTGGAAAACGCCAGGGCAAATGTACAGAAAGTAGTGGATAAAGTAATGAGGGACTTTAGGTTTCTTCATCAGGAATACACTTTTTCTTGTTTTGATGATTTAAACCAAGAAGCGTTGGTAACCATTATGCCGAGGCACCTGGAGCAGATCATGATCATCCTGTTGGATAATGCCGTGAAGTATTCTGATGAGCATTCCACTATTGAAGTGAAGCTAATGGACTCTCAGGAAGACATTATCATAGAAGTCAAGGATGAGGGGATCGGTATTCCCGAGGAAGACCTTCCGAAAATCTTTGACCGCTTCTATCGCGTGGATAAAGCAAGAAGCCGCGAGAAAGGTGGATATGGACTGGGATTGGCCATCGCTTCGAAGCTGGTCCAAAACTATGACGGGGAGATCACGGCCATTGGAAACAATCCTCACGGGACCATCATTCGACTATCCCTTAAACAAATCCATTAAATTTACAGACGTCTCAATATTTTTCTGAGACGTCTATTTCTGTGTACTGCATGTCAATGCTTTTAGGGATTTTCAGTTCAAGGATCCCATCTTTGTATTGAGCAACAGCGCCTTTTTTCTTTACGAGACAAGGGAGGGTGATCACTTGTCTTTCGTCACAGCCGGGTATGTTTTCTATGATTGCCTGATTTGACGTGTGAAAAATCTTCAGATGCTTCATCCATTCCTCATTAGGTACTTGGAAACGAATATAGATATCTTCAAAGGTTTCAAACACATTGGTAGGAATTGCGGAATTGGACCTGGGTGCTTCCTCGCGTTTCGTTTGCTGCCCCTGGTTGCCCATCGGATTCATAAAGGATTGTGCCCCATTCATCATATCATTCGGATTCATCATGCTATCCCACCCGCCAGGAAACATCTTCTTCATCATACCTTGAATATAGTTATCCATATCTTTGGGGTTCATTTGATTCATTTGATCTTTCATGTTTTTATTGAAAGGGAATAAACTCCATGGGAACATGTGAACCACCTCACTTTAAACATAATAAATAGCCCCTTTGTTTCCTTCTGGTTCTATCCTATGCATTGGGTGGGCGATGAGTTCATTTCTGGAGGTGCAAGAGGAAGGTTGGGAATGAAAAATCTTTATCTATGACTCTGATAACCTAGTACTAAACAAAAAATCGTGGAAAATAACAAAAAATATTTGGTTTTTTTAGGTAACAGTAGTAAGATGGTTTATGAAAAAAGTACCCTTACATAGGGATACAAGAAGGTGAAAGAGAAAGCGCTTAATAAAATATTATTTCAGAATAGTCGTTATTCAGAAAGGTTTTCATGTATTTTATTATGGGAATATAAGTAATATCCCCATAAGAAGTAAGGAAAACAAAATTTAAAGAAATTTGTTATAAAGACTTTATCTTACTACTGCACAGTGATAAAATGTCCTTGTAAGCGTTTTTATGTATTAAAAATTACTATTCTTGCATAATGAATACCGTTGATTGAATTGTAAGAATACATGATACCCAAATTATACTAACTGGCAAAATAGTTGGAGGTTTTTCACAATGAAAAAGCAATCTGCAAAAGGGGAACCGTGGCAATCGTTTTACGGACCAAACCTTGGTTATGTAATGGAGGTTTATGAACAATTCCTTGAAGATCCAACGGAAGTGGATCCAGAACTAAAGGAATTATTCGAACAATGGGGGCCTCCCACCGTTGAAGACGTAAAGGTGATCGCGAGCGCCCAGCACGGTGATTCATCGTTTACACTACCCGAACAGCCTACTGCCTTGAGTAAAATGGTGGCTGCGGTTAAATTAGCAGATAATATTCGTACATATGGTCACTTAGCTGCGGATATTAATCCCCTGAATGACCGGAATAAGGATACAAGAAGAATTGAACTTTCTGAGTTTAATTTAACGGAAGAAGATTTGAAACAGATACCTGTCGATTTCTTATGTCCGAATGCACCTTCTCATATTAAAGACGGTCTTCAGGCCATTCAGCACTTAAGACAGGTATACACAAATAAGCTGGCATTCGAATATGCTCATGTTCATGAGCTTGAAGAGAAAAATTGGTTAAGGGAAAAGATCGAGTCGGAATCCTATTTCATCCCGCTTTCCAAAGAGAAGAAATTGGCGTTATTGAAACGTCTTGCCCAAGTGGACGGATTTGAAAAATATGTTCATCGCACCTTTGTTGGTCAAAAGCGCTTCTCAATTGAAGGATTGGACACGATGGTTCCATTATTGGACGAGATGGTTCGTTATTCTGTTGAATCAGGTGCTAAAACCGTCAATATCGGAATGGCTCATCGAGGACGCCTGAATGTTCTGGCACATGTCATCGGGAAACCATACGAAATGATTTTTGCAGAATTCCAACACGCTCCGAGTAAGGACTTGATTCCTTCTGAGGGATCAATCGGCATTACGTTTGGATGGACGGGAGACGTTAAGTACCACTTGGGGGCAGACCGTGAAATTTCTCCACAGCAGTCACCGACAGCCCGTGCACGGGTGACGCTTGCCAACAACCCGAGTCACCTGGAAGTTGTCAGTCCGATCGTTGCAGGATACACGCGTGCAGCCCAGGAAGTACGTGAAGATAAAGGCTACCCTGAGCAGTCCCCTGAAGCATCATATGCCGTCATGATACATGGGGATGCTGCCTTCCCGGGTCAGGGTGTCGTAGCCGAAACATTAAATATGAGTCAACTTCGCGGATACAATACAGGGGGATCCATTCATCTGATCGCCAACAACATGATAGGATTCACAACTGAAAGCCGTGATTCACGTTCAACTAAGTATGCATCAGATACGGCCAAGGGCTTTGAAGTTCCGATTGTGCATGTCAATGCAGATGATCCCGAAGCATGTCTTGCTGCAGCAGTCCTTGCCTATGAATATCGTAAAACATTCGGTAAAGACTTTGTCATTGATTTAATCGGCTACAGACGTTTTGGTCATAATGAAATGGACGAACCGATGGTAACGAATCCATTGATGTATTCTGTCATTCAGAATCATCCAAACGTCAAGAAGATGTACGCTGACAAGCTCATCTCTGAGGGCATCGTAACGGATGCAGATGTAGAGAAGATGGATTCTGAAATCGAGGAAGAATTAAAAGCAGCCTATAACAAAGTACCAGCCAAAGACGATGATCCAGATACGGTCCTTGCTCCACCTGAATACGTGGCGAATGGCCTTCCGGAAATCAACACAAGCGTCGATTTCGATAAGCTGGAAGGGTTGAACAGCGAACTGCTCCAATGGCCAGAAGGCTTCAATGTGTTCAAGAAATTAGATCGTATCCTGAAGAGACGCAGCCAGGTATTCGAAGGAAAAGGGAAAATTGATTGGGCGCATGCCGAAACATTGGCTTTTGCTTCCATCCTTAAAGATGGAACGCCAATCCGACTGACCGGACAGGACTCTGAAAGGGGAACATTTGCTCAACGTCACCTGGTACTACATGATGAGAAGTCAGGTGAAGAATATATCCCGTTACACAACTTGAAGGATAGCCATGCGTCATTCGTCGTCCATAACAGTCCTCTTACCGAAACCGCCGTAGTTGGTTACGAGTATGGATACAATGTTTTCGCACCTGAAACCCTTGTCCTATGGGAAGCTCAATTCGGTGACTTCTCGAATATGGCACAAGTGATGTTTGATCAGTTCATCTCGGCGGGGCGCGCGAAATGGGGTCAAAAAACAGGTCTTGTCATGCTTCTGCCACATGGTTATGAAGGACAGGGTCCTGAACACTCCAGCGCCCGTCTGGAGCGCTTCTTACAGCTTGGCGGGGAATATAACTGGACAGTCGCCAACTGTTCAACAGCGGGTCAATACTTCCATATCCTAAGACGTCAAGCCGCTATCTTACAAAAAGAAGAAGTAAGGCCGCTTGTCATCATGACTCCAAAAAGCCTGCTGAGAAATCAGTTTGCAGCTGTAACGGCAGAAGAATTAGCCAATGGGGAATTTCATTCAGTCCTTGAGCAAAAGGGTCTTGGGGATAGCCCGGATACTGTAGAAAGAGTTGTGTTATGCAGCGGCAAGATTGCGATTGATGTAGAAGAGAAGCTTCAGGATCTCGATGATAAAGACTGGTTGCACGTTCTAAGGGTGGAAGAAATCTATCCTTTCCCTAAAGGGGATATTACAGCCATCTTAGAAAGGTATCCAAACCTTAAAGAATTGGTCTGGATCCAGGAGGAACCTAAGAATATGGGTGCATGGACATTTGCGGAACCAAGACTCCGTGACATTGCCCCTCAGGGTGTCGATGTGCATTATATCGGGCGTCGCAGGCGTTCAAGCCCATCCGAAGGAGAACCGACTGTACACAAAAAAGAACAATCCAGGATCATAAACGAAGCGTTAACCCGATAAGAAAGAGGAGGACATCACAGTGGCAGAAATTAAAGTTCCAGAATTAGCAGAATCAATTACAGAAGGTACGATTGCACAATGGCTGAAGCAGCCCGGGGATTATGTTGAGAAAGGCGAATATATCGTCGAGCTTGAAACCGATAAAGTAAACGTGGAAGTCATTTCAGAAGAAGCCGGTACAATCCAGGAGCTTAAAGCTGATGAAGGCGATACGGTTGAAGTTGGACAAGTGATTGCCATTGTAGGTGCAGGCGGAGAAGCCAATGCCACTTCAGATGCAAAGGAAGAAGCGCCTAAGAAGGAAGAGAAGACGGAAGAAGCACCAGTTGAAGAAACACCAGTCAAAGATGAGAAAAAGAATCGTCCGATCGCTTCTCCGGCAGCTCGCAAGTTAGCCCGTGAGAAAGGCATCGATCTGTCCGATGTTCCAACAGATCCACTTGGACGTGTTCGTAAACAGGACATAGAAGCCTATAGCAATAAACCTGCAGAGGCTCCTTCTAAACCTTCTGCACAGGAGAAGAAGGCTCCAGCAAAGAAAGATGATGGAAAGCCAGCGGTACGTGAGAAAATGTCTCGCCGACGTCAAACCATCGCGAAACGATTAGTCGAGGTTCAGCAGACAGCTGCCATGCTGACGACATTCAATGAAATTGATATGAGTAAAGTCATGGAGTTACGGAAACGCAAGAAGGACAAATTCTTTGATGACCATGATGTAAGACTTGGATTCATGAGTTTCTTTACTAAGGCAGTGGTAGCGGCGCTTAAGAAATTCCCTTATGTAAACGCTGAAATTGATGGGGATGAAATCGTCCTTAAGAAGTTCTACGATGTCGGCGTGGCCGTATCCACGGATGATGGATTGGTTGTACCTGTCGTACGTGACTGTGAACGAAAGAATTTCGCAGAAATTGAAGGGGAAATCATGGAACTGGCTACTAAGGCCAGAAACAATAAGTTATCCCTTGGAGACCTGCAAGGTGGGTCATTCACCATTACAAATGGTGGGGTATTCGGCTCATTACTTTCCACTCCGATCTTAAATGGACCACAGGTTGGAATTCTCGGGATGCATAAAATCCAACTTCGTCCTGTAGCCATTGATAAGGACACAATGGAGAATCGTCCGATGATGTACATTGCTTTATCATATGATCATAGAATCATTGATGGAAAAGAAGCGGTTGGATTCCTGGCAATGGTTAAAGACTTACTTGAAAACCCTGAAGATTTACTTCTTGAAGGGTAAACCACTCTGATTGAATAGTGATAGATGAATGTTTGGCTGATTCATATGACCCCTGGTGGTATATGAGTCAGCCTTTTTTTCACATATTTTAACCAAGAGCATAAAATGTGGTTAAACAAAATAAAGTTTCCTTAAGGAAAATTGTGGACAACAGCCGGAGAGGGTGGGGGAAATGAACGCTTATCACTCAAAAAAAGTGCTTCAATATTCTTATTTATTTCATAAGATCGGACTTCTGGATCACGATCAATTTAAGCAAATAGAGGAATACCATGGATTAAAAGTCATGAAAAAAGACAGACTCAAATGAACGTGAGTCTGTCATCAATATCTCAGGGGGTGAGATCGTTTGATTTTTAATTTTTTTGTTTATTTACAGCGTCAAGATTTCCTAAAAGGTTTCAATCCACGGTTACGAATTTCTTTCTTAAGAAGCGATATCCAGTCTTGATCATTCCCTTGTTTCTCAGCATCACGATAAGCTGCCACCAACTGTTCATTACTTAAGATTTTCATGACCAACCTCCCAGGAAATGTATAAAATATAGAATTTTCTATATTTTCTATTTATTCTACAGAGAAAACATTCATTTGAAAAGTGTTTTTTCATAAATTCCTTCTAAAGTTGTATTTTTAGGTGTTTTGTTGAAACTGGTTTAAAGAAGGCGCTTTTTGTCTTGTGAGACCAAGGAGGAATTGTTGGATTTTGTCGACAGGGTGAGACCGGACTATTTATCCTGTATTAGAGGTATGAAGTAATTAGTTTGAAAATTTAAATTTTTGTGATAATATACACGCATAAGGAACTGAAATGTCACCTCTTGAATCACTTACGGAAGGTTCCGGTTTATACAGGGTCATACTAAAGGGGGAATATCATTTGTCGGAGATTTTACACACTACAGTAGGGGATCTTCTCGAAGAAAAAGCACGCATTCAGCCGAACAATGAAGCGGTCGTCTATGCTGACAGGGGGTTAAGATGGTCCTATCATGAATTTAACCAATTATGCAGACAGGCCGCAAAAGGATTCATGAAACTTGGCATCAATAAAGGGGATCATATAGCCATTTGGGCATCGAACACACCTGAATGGTTAGTGAGCCAGTTCTCCACCGGTAAAATGGGTGCCGTACTGGTCACAGTGAACACAAATTATCGAAGTGCTGAATTAGAATATTTACTAAGACAATCAGATAGTCAGACGATTATTTTGATGGAAGAATTCAGAGGTGCGTCATATATTGACATGCTCTATGAAATCTGTCCGGAATTGAAATATTCTGAGCCTGGAGAGCTGAAAAGTGCCAAACTGCCTTTCTTGAAAAATGTGATTGTTCTAGGGGATAATTCCTATCCGGGTACATATAGCTGGGAGGACATCATGGAGAAAGGGAAGGAAGTGGAAGAGAATGATCTTGACGTAAGACTTTCCAGCCTATCCCCTCATGATGTCATCAATATGCAATATACGTCAGGGACGACAGGGTTTCCGAAAGGGGTCATGCTCACTCATTCCAATATCGTAAATAACGGGTATAATATCGCAGGATGCATGAGACTCGGCAATGAGGATCGTTTGTGCATTCCAGTTCCATTCTTTCATTGCTTCGGGTGCGTGCTGGGGGTCCTGGCTTGTGTTTCTGTAGGAGCCACAATGGTCCCCTTACAGGAATTCGATCCCCGTCGGGTCTTGAAGACGGTCCAGGATGAAAAGTGCACAGGCCTTCATGGAGTGCCTACCATGTTCATTTCCGAGTTGAATCTCCCGGATTTCGATCAATATGACCTATCCCATCTTCGCACAGGTATCATGGCAGGCAGTAATTGTCCGATTGAAGTGATGAAAGGGGTCATGGACAAAATGGGAGCAGATGAGATTACGATCGCCTATGGGCAGACAGAGTCATCTCCCGTGATCACCCAGACACGTACCCATGATCCGATTGAATTAAAGGTCGAAACCGTAGGGAAATCACTGCCTAATGTCGAAGTGAAAATTGTGGAGCCCGGTTCAAATCGGGAAATCCCTTATGGAGTCCAGGGAGAATTGTGTACCCGTGGATACCATGTCATGAAAGGGTACTATAAGAATGAAGAAGCGACAAGGCTTGCCATTGACGATGAAGGATGGCTTCATACGGGTGATTTAGCCGTCATGGATGAACATGGTTATTGCAGGATTACAGGTAGATTAAAAGATATGATCATTCGAGGTGGTGAGAATATTTATCCGAGAGAGATTGAAGAATTTCTTTATTCCCATCCTAAGGTCTTGGATGTACAGGTCATTGGGATTCCGGATGAGGTTTATGGTGAAGAGGTCATGGCCTGGATCATATTGAAGGAAGGACAAACTGCGACCTCTGAAGAGATCAGGGAGTATTGCACCGGAAAGATTTCACGGCATAAAATCCCAAGATATATCGAATTTACTGATGCCTACCCGATGACTGCTTCAGGAAAAATCCAAAAGTTCCGTTTAAGGGAGCAGGCGAAGCAAACCGCCATCCCCAAAAAGTAAATGAAAAATTGAAAGCGTTTCCTCTTAAAGGACATCTCTACCGTTATGGTGGAAATGTCCTTTTTTATGAATATTTGTATAAGGAAAGCAGAGGATACTGAAATTTGAAAGATCATTTGATAAAATATAATAAAGCTAGTTTAGTTGATTAACTGTAATGAAGTTATGTTAACAAGAGAAAGGGGTAACAGGGTGTACGTTTTTGTCTATGGTACGTTAAGAAGACACGAAAGTAATCATTCCTTACTAAAGGATGCTTCATTGGTCAGGGAACAAGCCTGGGTAGAAGGAATTCTATATGAAACGAATAAAGGTTATCCAGCCCTGAAAGAAGGCAATGGAACAGCCTATGGCGAAGTATATAAGATCGACTCCGACATCTTATTGAAGATCGATGAGCTTGAGGATTTTCTGGAAGATCGTGAAAAGAACCTATTTATCCGAAAACTTAAAGAAGTGGAAACAGACACCGGAACCCGGGAAGCATTTGTCTACTATTCCCAAGACAAAGCATTATTTCAAGAAGAAATTCCTTCAGGAGACTGGAAGGTTCATCAATTTCTTAAGGAAAAACCAGAAAGTACACTATATTTCGCATACGGATCCTGTATGGATGATGATCGATTTAAAAAAGCACAGGTGGATCACCATTTTAAGGATTGCCTTGGAGCGGGTGTATTGGAAGGATATACAATGAAATATCTCTTTCAGGTACATGATGGAGGCCGTGGAGATATTATTGAAGATGGAGGAACGATGGAAGGGGTTGTATATGATATCCCCAAAGAGGCTGTAGAGTACCTGTTTACAAGGGAGGGGGTCACCCCGGGTTGGTACAGGGCGGCTTTCATCGACTTACTGATAAACGGCAAAACGTATGAAGATGTACTGACCTTTATCGTAAAGGTGAAATACGATGAAACATGTCCTCCCGATCATTACGCCAGGGAAATCCTCAGGGGAAGCCTTCCACATGTAAGTCGGTCTTATCATGAAAAACTACAAAAACAGTTATTGGAAATAGGTATGACGAAAGATCAAGTGGAGAAGCTCCTTACGTTAAGTTAAGGTACGGGCGCTTCACGAATCATGAGTGGTTTTCGTCTTAATCCGATAGGGTATTTAATGAGTGACCAGGTGGGTTCAGGGAGAGACACAAAATGCATTGTGTGAAAAGAGGTGTGTGATGGACTTTTTACTTCATTTGGTCGATCAGTTTGGTTATATTGCCATGTTCCTATTCAGTTGGGTTGTGTTTGTTGGTTTACCGGTACCTAACGAACTGGCTGCCGCATTAGCCGGATATCTCTCTGAATGGAGACATTTTAATCCGTACACCTCTTTTTTGTTTATGTATAGTGGATTGATCTCCTATGGAATTTTTGCCTTCATGAATGGACGATATTTTGGCACTAAGCTAACATCCCGGATGAGGAATGGGAACAGATCCAAAAAGCTCATTGAAAACGGAGAAGCCTGGCTGAACAAATTTGGTCCATTGGCCATTTCATTCAGCTATTTTATACCCGGTATCAGGTTAGTCATGCCATATATTGCAGGGACAACAAGAGGGATCTCCTTCATGAAGTATCTTCTTTATGCCCTTCCATCAGCTTTCGTATGGGGAATCGTCTATTTTCAGATTGGACGGTACTTCCCTAAGAGCTTTCAGGTGCTGTTAGAGGAAATAAGCCTAAAAGCGGGGATCATTTTCGTCATTCTTTTTGTTACACTGATTATTTACGGACTCTTCTTCACTATGAAAAAAAAGCAACAGTTCAGCAAAGTAAGGTATCGGAAATAATAAAAGACTGATGGAGGTATTGTCATCAGCCTTGTTCATCGATCATGATTGTGAAATACTTTCCGAATATCCCTATCGCTTTAACCGTGATTCTGGAACCTTGCTCATCCTCATAGATCTTGCCGATCGTGTTAAACAGCAAGTACCCATTCTTAATATTTGATCCTGTTTCAATCAGGGTTGTATAGGAATTCCCCTCCATTTTTTTTGTGCAGGTTATGGAAGCGTGGCATTCGATATCGTATTCATTTAATAGCCAAGAGTAAAACTGTTCTTCATTCGGCCGGTGCGTGCTCATATAGAATAGTAGAAGGATGGAGAAAATCATCCCTATTCTGATTAATCCTTTTTTCACGAATATCGAACCTCTCCCAATATGTTATCTCCTATAATATACCATATAACGATTGTTCGGTGTGTCAAAATCCATAAAAAATCGACAAAAAACTATATAACGGGCGTCGGAGATCGGTTCAACAGAATTCCGGTTTAGATAGTAGTTGAACTAATGCGCCTGTAAGAATATACTAGTAGCATAGTTCCATTGAAAAGGAGGTTATCGACTTGATCCATAAAACTTGGACGGAGAATCATTCGAATAAAAAGATAAAGTGTGTACATACGGACGCAAAGAAATACACAGTTGCGAATGTCCTTACAGTTGGAAAAGAATATGAAGTGAAAAACGAATCAGAAGAATACTACTTTGTCATCGATGAAAGTGGCAAAATGGGAGGATTCTACAAAGAATACTTCGAAGAGGTCTAAACCATCCTCCAGCTGATTTTTTCCTGAACGGAAGAAATCAGCTTTTTTCATGTTAACTTAACGAAAGAAATATTCATGAACTTCATATTAATATTGCATTGTTCAAAGTGCTTGAAAATCGGGATGGATGGGGGGACGAGAAATGAAGAAATCTTTTAGTAAACGGGTGGTTACTCTACAGGACATGTCATCACTGAAAGAATTATTTATGAACTATGAACGGAAGGCATTTGGAGAAAGGCAAACGAGCGAAGAAGAAATACAAGAGATGGTGGAATCGATTCCGGAAACGGATCGCATAGGTCTTTGGCATAATGGGGAATTGGCTGCCCTCTCCATTTTGACTGAAAAAGATCATCGCCTGCCCTCTTTAATTCTTGCTAAACCAAATGAACATATGGATCATTATATAAAGGAAATGGTAAAAGAATTAGTATCATCGGCTAGAACCCGGAAAATGATGAATGGTGAAAACAAAACGATCATCTTATCTGCAAATCTTGAAGTAGAGAAAAAGACTCTCGAACAATGTGGGTTTACGGCAACCCGCTTCTGGTTTCAGATGAAAAAGGATCTTGAAGATTTGACGAATTCCTCCATTCCTTCTTCTTATCAGATAACAAGTTTCAATCCCGATACTGAAACTCATTGTCTTCATGAACTGTTCGAAGAGGTTTTTTCGGACCATTTTGATTATCACCCGACTGAATTGGAAGAATTCAAGAAGCGTTTTCTTCGTCCTACATTCGATCCTACTCTTTGGTACCTATTGAAAGAAGAAGACCATCTTATTGGATTTATCCTTTGTACTGTCAATGAAGAGACCAGGATGGGGGAAATCACTCATCTGGGTATACAGAGAAACGTGCGTCGCAGGGGACTTGCCCATCATTTACTTCATTACGCCTTCCACAAGCTGAAAGAACGCGGGATGAAAACTGCAGCCCTATCCGTAGACAGCGACAGCTACACCGATGCTACAATTGTCTATCAAAAAGCCGGCATGTATGTCTATAGGGGATTCACCAGATATGATTTGAACATATAAAAGTTTATCACACCCGGAAAAGGGTGTTTTTTTCTTGATCTGCCGAAATAATAAATGTGTGCAGACCCTTTGCAGTGTAAGCGCTATTACATGTAGAATGACTAGTATGTGAATTGGAAAGGATGTCAAAGCATGAATTTGGAAAGAGAACTACCGGAATCGGTCACTCGTATAATAAATGAAAGAAAACAAGCATTCGCTCGTACTGAGAACCACTCATTGATCGGGGAAGGGGGATATACGGCAAGTGAAGATTACATCATTGAGGACAGCATCATCTCCCTTTCCCTGGGGAAAAACCTTCTCCTTAAAGGACCTACGGGGTCTGGGAAAACAAAGCTTTCCGATACATTATCATCGATTTTTTCTCAGCCGATGCACAGTATCAACTGCTCTGTTGATCTCGATGCAGAAGCATTATTAGGATATAAAACGATCAGCGAAAAGGATGGGAAAAATACCATCGATTTCATTGAAGGACCTGTGATTCAAGCAATGAAAAATGGTCACCTGCTCTATATCGACGAAATCAATATGGCCAAACCTGAAACATTGCCGATTTTAAACGGTGTGTTGGATTATAGAAGAAGTATTACAAACCCATTTACAGGTGAAGTCGTGAAAGCTGCTCCCTCATTTGGTGTTGTAGCCGCTATCAATGAAGGGTATGTAGGTACGGTTCCGTTAAATGAGGCCCTTAAAAATCGCTTTGTCGTCATAGACGTACCTTATATTGAAGGGGATACGCTGAAGAGTGTCATTGAAAGTCAGAGTAATCTTGTGGATGACAAGCTCATCTCCCAATTTGTAAATTTGTCTTCGGATTTATTGATCCAGGTGAAAAATGGACAAATTTCAGAAGAAGCAGCATCGATCCGTGCTCTCCTTGATGCCTGTGACTTGGCTCTGTATCTCCCTGCCAAACGTGCGATACAGAGGGGAATTGTTGATAAGCTTGAAGATGAACGTGAGAAAGCGGCTATTTTGAATATAGCAGAAACCTTATTTGAATGAGGGATTTGTAATGCACCGATTTATTCAATTTAATGATGAAAATATTGATTCATTTTTAGTGATGGAAATGGCTGATCTTACAAAGACACTGTCTAAGAATGGGGATATGAACCTGAAATATGGTCCATTTTCTTATTTGGACTATAAAGAGGAAACGGTCTATGTCAGTCATTTCTGGGATCATCGAAAAAGAGATGATGAAGTCCATGGGTTGAAAAGTGATATCTACTTGAGGACCATCGGTAACCTCCATGAGACCGTGAAAGAAGATGTGATAAATTACATTGAAAAAGTAAAAAATACTTCGGTCCCCCGATTTGCAAAGCAATTATTTGTCATCGGGGAAGAGATACGATTAGAGGAAATTTGTAAATCCAAACGCCCGGGCACCAAGAAATCATTTGGCACGAGAAGAACATTATACCGTCAGCACTTTGAAGCCCAGCTTAAAGTGAATTTGACGAAAAGCGTGTTTACAGATGCTCTGTTCAATTCGGTTTACCTTCTTCTTCACGCCCAATCCCCGTTGGAACAACCGGTGAAGATCAATGAGGATATCGACCTGGCCATGCCGTTTATCCATGGCCAGATTACCCGGTTTTATGAGACCCGTCAGACGAAGGATGTCGTGAGGGTAGCTTTGGAGATTGTAGAGGTTGTGGATGAAATTGTTCAAAAAGATATGTTGAATGAATACTTCCATCTGCCTGAGGACGTCTATGAGATAGAAAAAACGTCCGGTGAAACATTTGACGATCTAAAAAGGAAAGACCCTCTGGAGAATCAGGATGTACTGGAAGAAGAAAGCACAGGGGAAGAAGAGATCATGGATGAAGAATTCCGTACATGGCACAGGGAAACAAGTGACAAAGGAGAATCATTCCTGCAGTTCGATCTGGATCAAGGTTCGCAATCCGACCTCATGGGAGAAGGTGTACGTGAAGGAGATGATGGTGATCAGGCGTTGGCAATGGTTCAAGGCTCTATGCAGGAGACAGAACGGGAGCAGTACCATGATGTGAAAGCCGAGGAGCAGGAGAGGGAAGATTCAGCAGGGGGAGAAAGTGAGTATGGAAAGGACAATCGATTCGCCATACCTCACTTTCTTACCCCGTCTGTTCCCACTTCTGAAGAAAAGCTAAAGTATAGTCAGAACAAAGCAATGGTAGCGCCGTTTCAAAAAAAGCTTCAGAAGATGATTGAGAAAACACTGGAACATAAGCGTATACAACCGCGCAGCGATCTGCATTTCGGCAGATTGAACAACAAGTTATTACGGTTCATAACAGACGATAATCCAAGACTTTTTTACAAAAAGCAGAATCCTTCCTCAGAGATAGACGCAGTGTTTTCTCTATTGGTCGATTGTTCAGGCTCCATGTATGACAAAATGGATCAGACGAAGCTCGGTATCACGTTGTTTCATGAGTCGTTAAAATCAGTCAGGGTCCCACATGAAGTCGTCGGCTTCTGGGAAGACACGAATCGTGCGTCCAAGACCAGTCAGCCGAATTACTTAAATCCTGTGCTCGATTTCTATACTTCACTGAAACCAGGCAGTGGTTCTGAAATCATGCAGCTCCAGCCGGAAGAAGACAATCGGGATGGTTTTGCGATTCGTTTGATGACAGAAAGAATTCTGATGCGGAATGAAAAACAAAAATTCCTTCTTGTTTTCTCAGATGGTGAGCCTGCAGCCATGGAGTACGAACAAAATGGAATTGTCGATACCCACGAAGCCGTTCTGGATGCAAGGAAAAAGGGAATTGAAGTTATCAACGTCTTTTTATCAAACGGTGAAATCGATGAATCCCAAAGAAAAACCATCCAAAATATTTATGGGAATTACAGCATCCTTGTTTCAGATGTGGAAGAACTCCCGGAAGTATTATTTCCTTTACTTAGAAAGCTCCTATATAAGAGTATTTAATTGATAAAATGACGACTACCAGGTTACGCTGTAGTCGTCATTTTTTTGCGTTTCCTTGTTATCCTTTTTCAATGTATGGAATGTATTTTAATATCCAAGGAAATTTCTGTATACTAAAGGAAGATGAGTGTAGGTTTCTGTTAAGAATTGGTGGGAAGATGAGTCTTGGGTAGGTTAGTAAATAAATAAGATAGGGAAATGATAATAGTGTACAAGGGAGGAGGAGACATTTATGGGAGAGCTGGATATGCATCATATTTTCGAACTCGGTCTTATATTAGTCATGATTGCAGCCGGTATTACGGCGATATCTAAGAAATTCAAGCAGCCCTATCCGATTGCCCTCGTGATCGTTGGAGCGTTGATCGGGTTATTCAATATACCTGTATTGGAGCCGCTTAAGGCTTTCATTACAGAAGGTGAAGTCTTTAATTTCGTCATTATCACCTTGTTTTTACCAGCTCTTTTGGGAGAAGCGGCATTGAAGCTACCCTATTCCCATCTAAGGGCCAATAAAGAACCGATCATCGCATTAGCTTTCGGTGGAACGTTGATTTCATTTTTAATCGTCGGTTTTTCAGCGTATTATTTCTTTGATTTCTCTATTCAGGCAGCTTTTGTATTCGGAGCCCTGATGAGTGCAACGGATCCTGTCAGTGTATTAAGCATTTTCAAGAGTGTTGGCGTTAAGAAGAGATTGGCCGTTGTGATTGAAGGCGAAAGCTTATTCAATGATGGTCTAGCTGTTGTATTATTCAATATTTCCGCCTTTTATCTTGTGTCATATATCGATGCTGGATGGGCGGGCCTTGGGAGCGGTTTGTGGGAGTTCATCAGGGTGGTCTCATTGGGACTGATCATCGGTGGTTCCCTGGGGTATGCCTTTTCGATTTTAACGAAGTACTACGATGATTATCCACTTGAAATCATTTTTAGTGTCATCCTATTTTACGGTTCCTTCCTTCTTGCGGAAAGTGTTCATGCTTCAGGAGTCATCGCCGTGGTCATTGCAGCACTGATTTTTGGGAATTTCGGCGGGAAGATCGGAATGAGTCCCACTACCAAGTTGAATATCAACAGTTTTTGGGATGTGGCAGCATTACTAGCGAATTCTTTGGTTTTCCTAATGGTCGGTCTTGAGATAACAAGGATCGACCTCCTCGAGAAATGGCCATACATATTCGCAGCCATACTTGTCGTATTAGTGGCAAGGAGTATAGCCGTTTATACAAGCTTGTCCCTTATCGGGAACTTCCCGCATATGTGGAAGCACATATTGAATTGGGGAGGATTGAAAGGATCTCTCTCGATTGCTCTTGTACTGAGTCTGCCACGGGACTTCCCAGGCAGGGAGGACGTGTTGATCCTTGGCTTTAGTGTTGTCTTATTCAGCCTGGTTGTCCAGGGACTTACCATCAAACCGTTAATCAATGTATTGGGCATTAAGCCGAAAGAGGAAGGAAATGAGGAATTCGAGAAATTACTTAGTCAGCTTCATCGTTATGAAATGGCGATATCAGAGATTCATCGTGTGAAACAAAAGCTCTACATCACTGACCCAATTTCGAAGGAGCTCATTGATACATACGAAAAAAGAATCGATATGCTGAAAGCACAATTGGATGACTTATTTGAACGCAACCCGGTTCTTAAAGAAAAACAGCTCTCTACACTTAGAAAACACGCCATGTATGCAGAATATGAGGCGGTTGCAAAGCTAGAAAAAGAAGAAATCATCAGTAGTGCCATTGCGGAGAATGAATATGACAGTATTACGGACAACATCGTGCATAACGAGGAGAAATAAATCAAATTACGTGGATAAAAGGATTTCCCGGCATAAGTAGTAAGGGACCATGGGCTCTTAAAAGATGAAGAGCCCATGGTCCCTTTATTGCTATCGAAAGAATGAATCTCCAGTCTTACCAAGATGAAGCAAAATCATAAAGGTAACATGATCATTTAAGATTCTCACGTTTCAAGATGCTCTTGAAATGTGAGAATGTATCGAAACTTGCTTTACCATGATACGCACCCATTCCGCTGGCGCCAACCCCACCAAAAGGAAGATAGTGAGATGTCATGTGGTTGATTGTATCATTGATCGCGCCGCCTCCAAATGAGATATTGGTCAATATTTCATCCTGAAGGGTTTCATTTTCAGAGAAAAGATAAAGTGCCAACGGCTTCGGACGCTTCACAATTTGATCAATCACTTCAGAAGTGTCTTCATATTCAATGATCGGGAGGATCGGTCCGAAAATTTCATCCTGCATGATCGGATCTTCCCATGAAATCGAATCAAGAATCGTCGGTTCAATGACGAGATTTTCACGGTCTGAGGCTCCACCGGTAACAATGCTCCCATTGTCCAGAAAGCTTTTCAGGCGATCAAAATGCCTTGTGCTAACAATGTGGCCAAAATCTGGGTTATGAATGATATCGTCCCCGTAACTGGCATGGATGGCTACTTTGAGTTTTTCCAACAGCTCGTTCTTTACTTCAGGATGGACGAGAACATAATCCGGAGCGACACATGTTTGACCCGCATTCGCAAATTTCCCTCTTGCAATTCGTTTCGCCGCTTCATCAATGTCCGCATCTGAATGTACAATTGTAGGACTTTTACCACCAAGTTCAAGCGTCACGGGTGTTAAATGCTTGGCTGCAGCTTCAGCCACGATTTTCCCGACACCCGTGCTTCCTGTGAAGAAAATGTAATCGAAATTTTCCTTGAGCAATGCTGTGCTTGTTTCAACTTCTCCTTCGACGACATGTAGATACTCTTCCTGGAAGTGGTCATTGATCATGCCTGCAAGCAGTCTTGAAGTGTTCGGGGTCAATTCCGATGGTTTCAGGACAGCGGTATTGCCGGCAGCGATCGCTCCAACAAGGGGTGCCACGGCAAGTTGGAATGGATAGTTCCATGGAGCGATGACAAGGATCGATCCATAGGGCTCTGGATAAATAAAGCTCTTTGCCCCTGAATGTGTATCAGGTGTTTGAACTTCCCCAGGTGACGCCCATCCAGTAAGATTCTCTAAGGTGAAGTCGATCTCACCAAGAACAAGGCTGATTTCTGCCCGCTTAGCTTCAATTTCGGACTTATTCAAATCTTCCTTTACAGCATAGATTATGTCATGTTCATGCGTTTGGATAAGATCCTTTAACTTAGTCAAAGCTTCTATCCTGAAGTTGGTATCCTTTGTAATACCAGTACGAAAGAATGTTTGCTGTTTATGGATAAGTTCTTGGTAGTTTTCCATATTAAAAACTCCTCTTCTCTTTGATGAATAGTAACACTTATGCTTTTCCCGTATTGTACCCATATACTCTTGGGAACTTTTTCTTGTGTTTCAATAAAATTGTGTGCAATTTATTGAGGTATCAATTATTTGCATGTGGAGAATGATAGTATAATCAAATCAGATATGCAAGGTATATGATTCAGGAATCGAAAGACGAAGAATATAATGCTGGGATAAATGAAAGGCCATTTCCACGATAGATTCGCAGGAATGGCCAGTGCTCATATTTATTAATTTGGTTACTTTCTGATTTCGATGAGTTTTTGTTTCAAATCATTTTCCATTGTGACCATTTCCTGTTCGGCCTGTTGTCGCTTTTGTCTGCCTTCCGCCTGGATGGCCAAGGTTTCTTCAATGGTGGAGATCAGGTTTTCCTGGGTTTTCTTGAGGGTGTCGATATCTATGATTCCCCGTTCGTTTTCTTTAGCGGTCTCGATGCTGTTTGTTTTGAGCATCTCGGAATTCTTTAATAGCAGCTCGTTAGTCGTGCGTGATACCTGCTTTTGAGCGGCTACAGCCTTCTGTTGATTCAGAAGGGTCAGGGCGATGGCGATTTGATTCTTCCAAAGAGGAATCGCTGTAAGGACAGAAGCTTGAATTTTTTCTGCCAATGCCTGATTTGTATTTTGTATCAAACGGATTTGAGGGGCGGACTGAATCGTCATTTGTCTGCTCAGCTTTAAATCATGGATTCGTTTATCCAATCGATCAAGGAACTGCATGGTATCATTGACTTCCTGGTAGATCAGCTCATCATCGGTTTCTTCTGCTTTCTTACGCAAAGAGGGGAGGAGATTGTGGTGGATTTCTTCCCGTTTGATTTCAGCAGCGGCAATATACATATTAAGGGCTTGAAAATAGTCTTTATTTTTTTCATATAAGGTTTCCAATAATCGGTTATCGTCAAGCAGGGTCTTTTTCGAATGCTCGAGTCTGACTGAAATCCGATCAATCTGAGATCCGATTTTTTGGTATTTAGAAAGCACTTCCTGTAAAGAGGATGAAACTTTTCGAAAAAGCTTTTTAAATACGCCTTTTTGTTTCGTATTAAGCTCATCGGGATTCATTTGCTCGAGCTTCTTCATTAAATCGCCTAACACGTCACCGATCGGTCCGATATCCCGTTTTTGCACATGATCCAACATCGAATGTGAGAATGTCGACAGTTGGGTCTGAGCCGCTGTTCCATATTTTAGAATGGCTTCATAGTCCTTGTAGTCGATTTGTGCTGCTAATTGTTTGGCTTTTTCCTGCTGTTCCTTTGGCAAACGGTCAAGTAACAGGGGGGACTTTGTTTGTTCGTTCACCGCAGGGATTTCTTCCCCGAACGGGTTTGAAAGCAATAAATCCAGTTCTGATTGTTCATTTCGTTGTTCCATCATAAAACCTCCGACATTTATTTGAGATCTTTTTTGTGCGATAAATGCTGATTGGCGAAATTCAGTTCAAATTGCAGGTGATCCATGTCATCAGCCAGGACTTTCTGTAAATCATTTTCCAAAGAACCTGTTAAATCGTCCAGTGTCGTACGGGTTTGCTGGAGAGACAGGAAGGTTTCTTTATTTTTACCAGGCTGGGAAGCCAGGAACGTATACTTCTCGGTAATTTCCACGACAGAATCTAAATGGTAGAAGAAGAAGGACTCAGCTGAAAAAAATCTCTTGGGTTCTTTTCTTACAAGTTGATAAATTCTTCGGCTTAATCGGTTGATCTCAAGGATTTGCTTGAAAGCTCCAAGCGATCTTACCCTTAACTGCTGACGTTGCAGCCGTTTTACCTTTTCTTTTGCTTCCTTTAAATTTCTGTTTATATATCGAAACTCCTGTCCGGAAAGACCATTTTTATTCAACCACCATTTTTTTTGAAGAGCCTTAACGACCATGAAAAAGAGTACCCCGGTACCTACACCCGATAAGAGTGTAAGAGGAAATCCCATGTCAAAGAGGAGTAAGTAAGCGATAAAACTGCTGGTCCCCATACTGAAAGAGATGACCGCCCTTAATAAAAATTGCAGAAATGTGTTCATTTCATCTACCCCTTAATAAAGATGCTTATCTTACTTACGGTTCATTGTGTAAAAGGTTTCATATTCATACTCTCATTTTAGTGGAAACGGAGGGAAAATGGAAATAAAGTATCAGTGATGGAAGAAAAATCGGGGAGATTTGTAAGGAATTAGCATCATTCTTTCAATTTCTTAACATTTATTAATGGAGTGATTATAGGAAATCTTTTTTTGGTAGAATGGGGAAGTGAGACCAATGACAAGACAGGTGTGTGGATATATGAAAAAGGTTATTGTGCTGATCTTACTTTGCTTCATAACCCCAAGTGTTTCAGCTCAACAAAATGGAGTAAAAAAACCAGGACATATTTATAGTGATTCGGCTATTATAATAGATTCTAAAACCGGGAGTATCCTGTACTCTAAAAATGGTACTAAACGAATGAACCCTGCAAGTATTACAAAAATTGCCACAGCGATTTATGCAATTCAGCATAGCGATCTCCGTGATCAGGTGAAAATCAGTGAGAAGGCAAGCCGTACCGAGGGTTCTACTGTGTATTTAGCTCCCGGTGAAACATTGAGTATGGAGCAGCTGCTTCAAGGATTGATGGTGAACTCAGGGAATGATGCCGCCGTTGCCATCGCTGAACATACAGAAGGATCTGTAAAAACGTTTGTCGATAAATTGAATCTCTTTCTTAAGGAGGAAGTGGGGGTCCGGGATACACATTTTGAAAATCCTCATGGACTTTATGGAAAAAATCATTATACAACCGCCTATGATATGGCTAAAATCACAAGCTACGCGTTACAGGATGAACAATTTAGAGAGTTATTTGATATAGACTCCCTGGACTGGAAGGCTGAAGGGTGGAATACCACCCTATATAATCATCACAAGATGGTGAAAGGGGAAATCCCCTATCCTGAAGTGACGGGAGGTAAGAATGGGTTTATAGACGAATCCCGTCACACCTTGGTGACGTCAGCGGAAAATGATAAACTTTCCATCGTGGTCGTCACGATGAAGGCACAGTCCAAAAGGGCCATTTATTCGGATACGAGGAAACTGCTTGATTATGGGTTGAATCAGTTTGAAAGGAATTATATCCCTAAAGAGACCGTATTCCAATTGGACGGCACTTCTTATGATTTGAAAAAGGATATTCCATTTACTCAGCCTGTAGACGGGAAGATCACTCAGAAGCTTGCCGCAAGTGGGGAGTTGACTCTTTATAACCAGGATCATGAAGAAATGCTGTCAACCACTTTGACACCGGTGAAAGGAACACCTGTAACCCACACCGAAGCAGTTGCTTCGAGTGAGCACAAAGGGCAGTTTTCCGAGCAACTTTTATTTTACCCGTTTATCATTTACATGGCCCTTCTATTCATTGCAGGGGTGTCCGTGTTTCGGCCAGGGTCTTTAAATAAGTAAGAGTTGAATATAGAACAAAAGGGAGCCGGCCGGCTCCCTTTTGTTATTGACTTTCCTGTTTTTCTAATGCTGGCTGCTGATGGTAAAGGGTCTTGCCGATCAGGGTCTGCAAGATGAGGAATGCGCCTCCGACCGTCCAATATAATGGAAGTGCAGCAGGTGCGTTCAGTGAAAAGATGAAGATCATGACCGGGGACAGAAGCCCCATTATTTTCATCTGTGCCTGCTGCTCTGCAGGGATGTTCATCAAGGAAACGCGTGATTGGGCCAAGTACACAACCCCGGCAATAATCGCCATGATATGGTCCGGTTGTCCAAGGTTGAACCATAGGAAAGAGTGACTGGCAATCTCTGAAGATGAACGGATGGCATAATAGAGTCCAATCAGGATGGGCGTCTGGATCAATAAAGGCAAACATCCCATATTGAGAGGATTTACACCGTTTTTTTGATAGAGCATCATCAATTCCTGCTGAAGCTTTTTCTGCTCTTCTTTATCCTTCGTTTCTTTAATCTTCTTTTGGATCGCAGACATCTCGGGTTTGATCAACGCCATTTTCCCTTTCATATCCTGCTGATTCTTATACGTTTTAAGCATAAAAGGCAGAAGAACAAGACGAATAAGAAGGGTGATCACAATAATGGCCACGCCAAAATTCCCGCCAAGGAAGGTTCCTATTTCATGGATGAGAAATGAAAATGGATTGACAAGATAATCATGAAAGAATGCCCCTTCAGTGGTAGCAGACTGGCATCCGGTCAATGTTAATAATAGTAAAACGAAAATGAATGAAATTTTTTTCAATGTTTTTCCTCCTCTGTATATATGCTTTTCTTTTACATATATACAGAAGAGGATTCTTCATCATTATCAGTATGATAGAATTGAAACTTCATACAGGTTGTAAACCAGACCCTGACAGGTAAGGCCTCATTTTCCGCAACCTCGCTGACAATGAGGTTGTTTCCTTCCAGTTTTTTATCATAATATTGTGTATAGAGATGGAATGGTGATGGACACCGATCCCAGATCAATGCCAGTATGAATAAAAATACGATACTGACATGCAAAGGACTTAAGTAAAAATCCAATAAGTCTTGTAAAATAATGTATGTCAATGGAGAAGACTCCTTTTACTATTCTAGTTGCATCCATAATAGATGAAAGAACATTTTATCACATTTACAGTATACTGCGAAACCCGGATAGAATCCATGGTAATTGTTTATACGATTTTGTGAACAATTGGTTTCATTGAAAAAAATGTATTTGAGAGCAAGTTAAAAGGTCTCTAAGTGACAAACCACTTTAGAGACCTCTCATTTCAGTGATATTCCGCTAATCGACAACGATATACGCAATCATCGGACCGTTATTCTCGATGGTTTCATGCATTTCACAAATAAGCCTGTACGTTCCTTCTTTTGAAAAAGTTACATCTACAACGGTTTCTTTCCCTTTTTTTACAGTACCTTTAATATCCGTGCCCTCGATGTAAAATGGGTGTTCCATGCCGTTCACTCCGTAAATGCGCAGTTCGACCTCTTTGCCTTTTTCCACCACAATCGTCCCGGGGTCCCAACGATATGCTTCGATTTCCTTGCCGTCGGCTGTCTTCGATTTGAATTCACCGGTTACAAGCTGAATGACTTGTTTTTCTCCTGTTTTCTCCGATAGCGACACTGTCGGGTATGAGTTTTTCGAAGATAGAGACCAAATCGTCCCGACAGTAATCACCAGGATTGTCACCAGTATGGCAATGATGGAACCTTTCTTCAAAACAATGAAATTCAAATGATTTCCCTCCTCGGTCAGAAAGCATAGTACTTTTCTATTAAACCTATGCTTGTACGGCAGGGAACTTGTCAATAATTTTATAGAGGGAAAAGTTAAATATTTTTCTTTCCGGTCCATTTTATGTACAATTTGGACATGGTAGCAAGGAGGGTGAAGCATTGAATACTACATGGAGAGTTATAACGACGAAAAGTGATGCAGAGCCATGGTGGTTCTTTGAAGGCTGGGAAAAGGATATCAGGAGAGATTGGACGTTTGATAGCAGGGAAGAAGCCGTTGAAACCTTTTTAACGGAACTGAAACGATTCAGTGAACGTTATCCAAAGGCAAAGACGAAGAAGTTTCACTCCATAGCATTCTGGGATCCGGAAGAGGTGTATTTTTGCGAAGCGTGTGATGATGATCTTCAGGTCTATTACGGTTTGGTCATCTTTGAGAACGATCAGCCGATGGAAATCAAGGATGACTTGATCATCACGGAAATCACCGATAGAATGGAACAATAGGTCTATCCGATGTTGGATAGACCTATTCCTGCTATTAATCGATAACACCTGTACGGATGATTTTGCTATTCACTTTCACATCAAAGGTAGCCTCTTTATACAGTTTGTCCCACTGCTTCCTTGTCAAATCCTCGTGTCCTCTGACACTCCTGTACTCCATTCCAAATCCAATCGGATCTGTTCCTTCCTCCTGCAGCATCAGGAGGGTATCCTTAATGTTCTCTTCAATATATTTCTCAACTTCCTCTTCAACCAATTGCAGGGCCTTTGGTTTAGACAGCTCCAATTCTTCGGTCATTTCAAGTATCCGTGACTCAAGGTTCAATTCGACCTTGAATGAAGCCCGCTCTTTTTTCTCTGTCTGGATCTTATGGGAAGATTTGATGCTGTCGATCATCAAATATACTTTGTTGTGTTCGGGGGCTGCAGGAAGGCTCGATAAGTATGGCTTGAACTTATCCAGAGGTAATTCAACCTCCACACTCCCTGCGTTGTAGTTTTCCATTAACGAACGGATGAAGAAGATCCTGTCTTTTTTAATTTCCTTAATGAACCTATCTCTGGTGAATAGTGCGAAGCCATCTACCCCGACTTTTCCATTTGCAGCCGTCAATAATGGAAGGATGGGGTCTTTACCGACGCTTCCGTAATCAGTGATGAATTCCTGCAAGGTTGGGGAAACAATCATCTCTGATTCAACGTTTTGCCTGACTAAGTTGTAAAGATAGGTCCCCCTGTTCGAAGGTTTTTCCTCCGTCTGATACCTCAATACCTCTTCAGCAGTCGTATCGGCTATCGTTAAATACACCATATTACCGATTGCGGAATCCCTTTCAAGCGTATCGACCAGGTGGGAAATCCCTCTGGCTGCCAGCTCCCGGCCATAAACAACGAGCCTCAACTGGCCGGACACAAGCTTGTGATCAGACTCCAGATTCTGTGATAACCGGATGCCTTTACTCGTTTTAGACGTGGTGGAGAGGATTTTTTCAACATCCTCCATGGCAGGGTTGAATTGATAAAGTACAAGCGTCCCCGTGATTTTGTCATCTTCAGCCTGGTCATAGCCGACGGCTGTGATCAGACCGAGCTTTTCTAAATATTTCGTTTCCACACAGCTGCTTAAGAAAACAGAGGGGAGACAGACCAAAATAAGTAACAAGACTTTATTCATAAGTCTACACCTTTTTTCCTGTTGCCGATATGTTTTAATTTAACCAGGATAAACAGGAGAGCGGGATACATGAAAGAAAGAAAAAAACTTGCAGTACCCACCTTATCCGTAATGGTATTCATTGTTATTCGTTCCTGAACGAATAGTGATAAAATCCATAGCGTGGCTGCGAAGAGATAGATGGCTTTCTTTTGAGAAAAATGAAAGACTCTCTTCATCCCCCTGGTCGCCACCCAAAAGTACAGGCATATGTTAGGGAGGATGACTAACATCCAGAAGGAGACGGCAATGAACTCAAAGCGCTCCAGGTTTGGTATCCTCAAGATTTTAAACATGGATAGAACGGGCCAGATTGTCTTTAACAAAGCGTCCTCTGAGAAAAAACCGATGCTTACAACGGTGACCACGGTGAATAAAAAGGTTGAATATCCGGTGCCGATGAGAGCGTATTTTAATACTTTTTTCTTTTCCTTTATATAAGGATAGACAAATAGCACCAAGTCAAAGCCAATGATGGTAAAGCTCGTTTTATAAGCACCCATCATGAGCTCCTTTGGAGAGGAAGTCATGACCGGCAGAAGGTGATTGAAGTCCATGAATTTAACCGGGGTGTATATCATGAATAATAGCCAAAATGCCAATATCAGACCTAAAAACGCAATTCCCACGACTACTCTGATCCCTCCAAGAACAGCATAAACAAGTAAGAAGAGGAGCAGTCCCATCAAAAGCCAAGTCGGCATTCTCGGGAAGATCCAAGCCTGCACCATCTCGATGTAATTCATCAGGATGACATAGGTCACGCCCAGATAGAAAAGGATATAGAGGATATTCATTCCTTTACTAATCCACTTACCGTATACGTCCATATGAATCCCATATAAATCTGCACTATCATAGGTTTCAAGTGTTTTAACCATGAGGAATAACACAAAGGAAACAAGAATGCCGGCAATGATCACCGATATCCAGGCATCTCTATTCGCCTCCATGTAAATGATCCTTGGTAAGCCGGCAATTCCCACCCCGGTTTGGGCAGTATGTAAAATAAACATAAGTAAAAACGCATTAAACATCAGCCGCTCTTTAGGATTCACATTGATCTCCACACATATCACCCTTTACTCATCGACGTCTTTTTTCATTTTGGCTTTTTTGATCGGGATACGTCCCTTGTCAATGGGATGATTGGATACGGGACGTTTGACTAAATACTGATATGGCATGCGGAATATGCTGTATTTCAAATCTGAAAATCTGAATGGATAGATGGGAGATAAGTAGGGTCTTCCCAATGTTGTGATCTTCAGTAAATGAATCAAGATAAAGCAAAAGCAAAACATGATTCCGACCCCGCCATATAATCCTGCCATGACGATGATTGGGAAACGTATGATCCGAACGGCAGTCCCGATGGCATAGCTGGGGGCAGTAAAGGATCCAAGCGCGGAAATCGCAATGATGATAATCAGGATATTACTGGTGAATCCCGCTTGAACGGACGCCTGTCCGATGACAATACCACCCACGATTCCCATCGTCTGTCCTACCTTGGTTGGCAACCTGGCTCCGGCTTCCCTTAATAATTCAATGATAAATTCCAATAACAAGGCTTCGAAGACAGGGGGGAAAGGCACATTCGACCGTGATTGCCCCAATGAAACTAAGAGAGCAGAAGGAATGACTTCGTAATGATACGTTAGGACGGCTACATAAGCCGGAGTCAAAAGAATAGAAAAAAAGATCGCTACAAAGCGGATGAAACGGAGAAATGTCCCCATATTCCATCTCATATAAATATCTTCTGTGGATTCGAAGAAATTTATGAACGTGGAAGGTCCGATTATCGCAGTCGGACTGCGATCCACGAGTAAAGCGATTTTACCGTGTAGAAGGGAAATGGTGCACCGGTCGGGCAGCTCTGTAGTAATGAATTGCGGGAAGAAAGTGAAAGAATTATCCTCAATCAATTGTGCAAGTACAGTTGAATCCACAATGCTGTCAATTTCAATATCTGTCATCCGTTGTCTGAACGTATTGACGTTTTCTTCCTCTGCAATGTCCTTTATATAAACCATTTGCACCTTTTTTTTCGTTCTGGATCCGACCATAAAGGTCTCGACGCATAATTTAGGATCGTTGATGTTTGAGCGAATTAAATTGAGATTCTTCGTTATGGATTCAGTGAATGAGATTTTCGGCCCAAACACCAATGATTCGGTTTCCGCCTTTTCAAGTGCCCGTGTGCCTTTATCTGCCACATCCGCTAATACCCCATGGGTATCCCCCTCTTTAAAGATATAAGCGGTCCCATTCACAAGATTATCGACTACATCAGTAATGGCATTCGTGGTTGTAAGCTTTGCAATATTAATCGTATTTTTGATCAGATGATAGTTCAGATCGTCGCTTGATTCCTCAAGTGGCCTGACAATGCTATCCTGCATGGAGGTGGGGTTAATCAAATCGTCAAAATAAGCCACTGCGATTTTTTGATCCCCTTTGGTGATGACCCTGAATACTAAGTCTTCACTGTTGCTCACCATAGCAAGTAATTCCTTGTGGAAGTCCTCGATATTAAAGCTGTGGGGGGGACCTTGATCTATACTCTTCTTCATTTCTCTTCGTTTGAACACAGACCTCAACACCCTAAAACCTTAATTTAATGATTAGATTTCCCATGTCCCCGTTTCTTACTCATTGAAAGGGCCGATTGAATTTATTTGTGATGTACATAAAATAAGAGGTTCATGGGAACGGTAGAAAGGGAGGTGATTTCGATGAGTAACAGAAAAAAGGATGCATCTAAAGCCACTCTCGGTTCTTCTCAAGTAGAAGGGCAAGGTACGACAAGCCAGGAGATGCCAGGTGGAGTAAAGGCGCCATCCTCAAGGAACAAAAAGAAAAAATGATTCGGGTCTTTCCATCTTTACATAAAGCCCATACTTTCGTGTTGATATATTAAAATGGAGTCAAGTATGGTATAATGGAAATAATCGATGCATTTTATCCGATTATTAACGTACTATTACTGACCACATACTATCTGCAGCATAAATTACCACAATCAATATTTTCCTGTTAGAAAGCATAGCAAGGAAATCCTACTTACCTTAAAGGAGGACGTTCAATGGCTTTTGGTCGTAGAAATCAAGTTGAGGAAGAAATAAAAACAGAGGAAACAAAGATTTGGGCTTGTTCCGCTGAAGATTGTAAGGGCTGGATGAGAGATAATTTCAAGAGTGAAGATACACCTAAGTGTCCGCTTTGTAAAGAAGATATGGTGACTTCCACTAAAGTATTGCAAGTGGTGGATAATCCCCATCCAACAATGAAATCATCCTGATTGAACGTAAAGAACCAATCCCCGAATTGGTTCTTTTTTCTGTCCGGATCGTAACTGTTTCAAGAATTGCGAAAAAATGATTAAACTCTTTTTTTACATTTGAATAGTATGTAATGTATTTATGTATTAAAGGAGGGAGCATCATGTCCAAGAAAGAGAAAGAAGTGAAAAGTACTACCGTTGAAAATGAGCGTAAAGAAACTGTATGGGACGGTTTTTGGAAGCTGTCCAAACCAGTTGACGAAAATAAAGAAGAAAAAACAGTAAGATGGTTCTGATTCATTGAAGAGGCTGTACATGCGACTATGCATGTACAGCTTTTTTACGTTTAATCGAATCGGGTTGAGGTATAAACAAGAGTATACCCAACTTTAAGGAGGAAGTGTCTAGTGAAGATTTCGAATGTTCGATTATATGACGGTCATGAATATACCAACCCGACTAAGAAGTATAGTGTGACGATCGAGGAGGGAAGGATAACCAGGATCAAAGAAGAAGAAAGAAAAACCGAAAACGGGGAAACGGTCGATGGGATGGAAAGAGTGCTGTCCCCGGCATTTCATGATTCACACATGCATTTTTTACGGTATGGATTAATGAAGAGGGAACTCGACCTTAGACATGTGACAAGCTGGGAAGAAATGAAAAAGGAAGTTCTTGAATATTATCCTGAAATGGAGAATGGGGATTGGGTCGTAGGAAGAGGCCTTGATGATAGTGAGTTTAAGGATCGAAATGATCTTTTGACCGGTAAAGATCTGGATGAATTGCATTTACATACGTATATGTTTTTTCTTCATCAGGACGGTCATGAATGCATTGTGAATCATAAGGTCATGGATTTGTTAAAGGATGAAGAGGAATTCAACGAAATTCCAGATGCTTTCAAAGAAACAGATGACAGCGGGGAATGGACAGGCCGTTTCAAGGATAGTGCTGTACACTTCATCAAAAATCATTTCCGGGGCAGAAGTAGTGAAGATGCCAAGGATGCAATCAAACACGGGATTCCTCATATGCTCAAGTATGGGATTACCACCATTCATACGGACGACCTGAATTTCATTGGTTCTTATGACCGGTTGTGGAATGCCTATACCGGGTTGGAAGAAGAAGGGGAATTACCGATCAGAGTATATTTACATCATTACATCTTTAAAAGACAGCATCTGCACGATTTTCTCGAGCGCCATCAAGAACGGACAGGCGAAGGAACAGAACACGTGAAAGTGGGCGCTGTAAAGATATTCCTTGATGGGACTCAACGTCTTCATACCTCGGCCATGAGGATCCCTTATAAGGACCAGCCTGATACAAACGGTATCTTGATCTATACCCAGGAAGAGTTGAATGAGTTGGTAAGGGTGGCAGGTGAAAATCGAATGCAGGTAGCCATGCATGCCATCGGTGATCAAGCGGTTGAACAGGCGATTACCGCACTCGAACAGAAAGAAGCCCGAACCGATACGTATCATCACAGGATCATCCATGCTCAAACCTTGGGGGAGGACTTACTATACCGATTGGAAAAACTCAAACCCACGATTGAAACTCAGCCTTCTTTCTTGATGGGGGAATGGGACCAAAAAGTAAAATGGGTAGGGGAGGATCTTGCTCCCTACTGCGATGCATTTAAAAGTATCGTAAATCGGGGAATCCCTTATACATTAAGCTCGGACTTGCCTATTGGTTCCATTGATCCCTTCGAGGGTATGTTTGCAGCCGTGAACAGGACCGACCTTACTGGAAATCCATCAGGTGGCTGGCAGCCCCAGGAAAAGCTGACAGTGAATGAAGCGTATAGGGGATATACATCCATGCCCACCATCATCGAATTAAATGAACCACATAATTCAGGAACCCTCTCGGAAGGAGAACGTGCAGATTTCATCCTGCTGGATCGGCATCCCATGGAGGTTTCTAGCGATGAATTAAACAACATCAGGGTTGTAGAAACATGGCATAATGGTAAGAAGGTCTATTCGTTATAAGTATTTGGAATCGCCCTCCTCAATACGGAGAGTAAGAGAGGGGCTTTTTTTGGGAACTTTGGACTTCCTATTGGCACTTCCCGTTTTCTTTAATACAATATAGGGAAAGGACATCATTTGGAGGGAAGATAGTTGATCACAGAAGCAAAAAAAGTATTAAAGCAATACTTTGGTTATGATGAATTCAGGGATGGTCAAGCAAGTATCATTCAATACATACTAGACGGAAAAAACACAGTCGGCATTATGCCCACTGGTGGTGGGAAATCACTTTGTTACCAGATTCCCGCACTGATGCTCGATGGCGTGACCCTGGTAATCTCACCCCTTATCTCCTTGATGAAGGACCAGGTGGATTCATTGGTTCATCAAGGCATTCCCGCTACCTTTATTAATAGTACCCTATCAAACAGTGAAGTAGAGAATAGAATGGAAGAGATATCATCAGGGAAATACAAGCTTGTTTATATTGCCCCAGAGCGATTGGAATCGTATGGTTTTATTCGTTTCCTGAATACCTTGCCCATTCCCCTTGTAGCTGTAGACGAAGCCCATTGCTTATCCCAATGGGGACATGATTTCAGACCCAGCTATTTAGGAATCTACAACGCAGTGAACCAGCTCCGTTCAAATCCAGCGATTCTTGCTCTTACAGCAACAGCCACTCCCCAGGTGCAATCCGATATCCTTCATCACCTGCACATTCCGGAAAAATACAAAGTATTAACTGGCTTTCAGAGGACGAACTTATTTTTCCAGGTAGTAAAAGGAGAAGATCGAAAGCGTTGGGTAGAAGGGTATGTAAAAAAGAATCAGCAGCATTCGGGTATAATCTATTGCGCGACACGCAAAGAAGTGGAAAACCTTTATCTATTTTTTGAAAAAAAAGGAGTAGCCGTCGGGAAATATCATGGCGGGCTTTCTGACATATTAAGGCAGGAACAGCAGGAAGCTTTCCTGAATGATTCCATTACGATCATGATAGCGACCAATGCGTTTGGAATGGGAATCAATAAGTCGAATGTCCGTTTCGTGATTCACTATCAAATTCCGAAGAATATGGAAGGATACTATCAAGAGGCCGGCAGGGCAGGCCGGGATGGAGTGGATAGCGAGTGTGTGTTATTGTTTTCCCCCCAGGATATCCAGACGCAGCGGTACATCATTGATCAAAATATCATCAATCCGGAATTGCATCAGAACGAAATGCAGAAATTACGTGACATGGTCGATTTTGTTCATACCGAATCCTGTTTACAGAACTACATTCTGACATATTTCGGGGAGCGCGTAGAGGAAGCCTGCGGCCATTGCAGCAATTGCCTGGATGAGAGAGAATCCGAAGATGTCACAAAGGAAGCACAAATGGTCTTATCCTGTATGATGAGGATGAATGAGAGGTTTGGAACCTCCCTTATCAGTGGAGTGTTAACGGGATCAAAGAATAAGAAAATACTTGACTGGGGATTTGACCGGTTATCCACCTATGGATTAATGAAGGATCAATCTCAGAAAGAAGTCGGACTGTTCATCGATTATTTGATTTCTGAAGGGATCATTCAGGTGGAGGGTGGCAGTTTTCCCGTTCTGAAGGTGTCATCCAAGGGAAAAGAGGTATTGATGGGAGAAAGAACCGTATCCAGAAAGGTACAGCCTACGGTTTCTGCCATTATCCCTAAGGAAGATGGTTTATTTCAGACCCTCAGAGCCCTCCGGAAATCCATTGCAGAATCAGAAGGGGTCCCGCCCTTTGTCATTTTCTCGGATAAGGCATTACAGGATATGTGTGTGAAACTGCCAAAAACCTCAGAGGAATTTCTTCAGGTAAGTGGAGTGGGGGAAAGTAAGAAGGATCGCTATGGAGAAATGTTCATAGAGGAAATCTCAGCATTCCTAGAAGAAAATCCAACACATCAGGTGGAAACAGTCAAACCTGCGCCTGCACGGAAGGTGAATCATTCTGAAACGGCATCTTATTTAATCAGCTATGCCTTATTTAAGGATCACAAAGGAATTAAAGAAATTGCGAAAGAGCGGGGTATGAGTACGGCTACGATTGAAAATCATATCATCCGTACCTATCAGGAAGGCATCCTTGATGATTGGAGCATCCTATTTACTGATGAAGAGGAGAGCCTGATTGAAGAAGCGGTTTCAAAGGTAGGGACGGACCTGTTGAAACCAATTAAAGAAGAGCTGCCGAAAGACATCAGCTATTTTCAAATCAAAGGGTACTTAGTCAAGAGCGGACAAAGCTCATAACCCTTTTCACACATAACAAAAAAAGCAGATACCGATTTTTCGGCATCTGCTTTTTTGTTTAGACCTTGTTACGCCTTCATGGCAGCTTTCATTTCCAGGAATTCATCATAGGTTGTTTCTTTATCGATGACACCGTCTTCGGTGATTTCGATAATGCGATTCGCGATTGTTTGAATGAACTGATGGTCATGGGATGCGAAAATCATTGCCCCTTTGAAGTTGATCAAACCGTTATTCAATGCCGTGATGGACTCCAAATCTAAGTGGTTGGTAGGTTCATCAAGCAGAAGGACGTTTGACCCGCTAAGCATCATCTTCGATAACATACAGCGGACTTTTTCCCCTCCGGAAAGAACACTCGGTTTCTTTAATACTTCTTCACCTGAGAATAGCATGCGACCCAGGAATCCGCGAAGGAATGTCTCACTCTCATCTTCCGGTGAGTATTGACGTAACCAGTCCACAAGGGAAGGTTCATTTCCTTCAAAGTACTTGGAGTTTTCATTCGGGAAGTAAGCTTGGGATGTCGTCACTCCCCACTTGAATGTGCCGCTATCGGGTTCCATTTCCCCGGCAAGGATTTTGAAAAGAGTGGTCTTGGCAATTTCATTTGCTCCGACAAGTGCGATTTTGTCTTCTTTATTCAGAATAAAGGAAACATTGTTCAAGACCTTTACTCCGTCAACCGTTTTTGTAAGACCTTCAACACGGAGAACATCGTTACCGATTTCACGCTCCGGCTTGAATTGTACATATGGATAACGACGTGAGCTTGGTTTGATGTCATCCAATGAAATTTTCTCCAACGATTTTTTACGTGAAGTGGCTTGTTTCGATTTAGATGCATTTGCACTGAACCGGGCAACGAATGCCTGAAGCTCTTTGATCTTTTCTTCCTTCTTCTTATTCTGATCCTGAGCCATTTTCAGAGCTAATTGACTGGATTCATACCAGAAATCATAGTTCCCGACATATACTTGGATTTTCCCGAAGTCAAGGTCGGCAATGTGCGTACATACTTTGTTTAAGAAGTGACGGTCATGTGATACAACGATCACCGTGTTCTCGAAATTGATCAAGAAGTCTTCTAACCACTGAATCGCCTGGATGTCCAAGTGGTTGGTAGGCTCATCGAGTAAAAGGACATCCGGCTTGCCGAATAGTGCTTGTGCCAGTAATACTTTTACTTTTTCTCCACCGGTCAGTTCGGACATTTGTTTCGTGTGAAGGTCTTCGTTGATTCCCAAGCCTTTTAGTAGGATGGCTGCTTCTGATTCAGCTTCCCAACCGTTAAGCTCGGCGAATTCACCTTCTAATTCCGCCGCTCTCATGCCGTCTTCATCAGAAAAATCTTCTTTCATGTAGATGGCATCTTTTTCCTGCATGACTTCATATAAACGGGTATGCCCCATTATGACAACTTTCAGCACTTCATATTCTTCATATTCGAAGTGATCCTGCTTTAAGACAGCAAGTCGCTCTCCTGACCCCATGGATACATGGCCGGTCTGTGCTTCGATTTCTCCTGAAAGAATCTTTAAGAATGTTGATTTACCAGCACCGTTTGCTCCGATAAGTCCGTAGCAATTCCCTGGATTAAACTTTATATTCACGTCTTCGAATAGCTTTCTATCACCAAAACGTAAGCTTACATCTGATACCTGAATCATATGTGAAATACCTCCTAATACTCAATCTAAAAGATTATAACACGCAAGTATGCTAAAAAGATAGAGTGTTAGCAGGAACAGTGATAAATTTACGGGGTATTTACATAAGGGGAGAGGGGATTGGAAGAAGAATAAAAGGCAACATAGTATATTATTTTTTACCAAGTGATTTTTGGCTCATTTCCCCAAGTGACACAAAGCCCCGGGCTCAAATGCATTTGAGCCCGGGGCTTTGTGTCACTTGGAGACCTTTCAGCTTTTACTGAAAGGCGAGGGAAACGTTCGTTTCCCTCGAATGAGCCAAAAATCGATGCTCTGTAGTAATTGATACTTCCAGTTGGTTTGTGTGCTATGATAACGAAAAAAACAAACAGGTGATGATGTGATGATAAGGTTTGTGAAGCGGGTGCGGTTTCTGTTTAATGTTCGTAGATCGGTTCCGTTTTTGGTTGATTTTTTTCGTTCCAGTGATGTTTCCGCGGGGAAGAAGGGTTTATCGGTGGGGTTGGTTGCATTTTATATCTGGCTGCCGTTGGACTTGATCCCGGATGTGTTCTTAGTGCTGGGGATTGTCGATGATCTGGCGGTGTTTACCTTCATACTTCAACTGATGGTAAAGATGGCTCCTCTAGAGTTACAAAAAAAATATGAGTTGAAGAAATGATCAGACGTTTCGTCCGTATAGTGAAAACCGAAACCGGCCAAAAATGGGCAGCCGGTTTCGGTTTTTTCTTTTGATTTTTTCATCTCTATCCCATACACTATAATTACACTAATTCCAATCAGAAAGGTATGAATTAATATGAGTACAGCTCCAGCCAATTCAATACCAAAACCATTAGTTCAGTTGAATCAATGGTTCATCGTAACAACTGTTGCTCTTTCATGGTTGTCCCAGATAGAATTTTTCTTGCTGCTTCCGTTCTTGGTCGGAATTTCAGCTTTACTTTTTAAGTATAATCCCGTCATGCAGGCAGGGAAGCTTTTCTTAAAGAAAGAACCTTCCGCGTATCCACCGGAAGACGCTGAGCAGCAACGTTTCAACAATATCATTGCAGTCAGCTGTCTGGGAGGCTCCATCATAAGTAGTCTGGCAGGATGGAATACGGGTGTTTATCTCTTCTCAGGAATGGTCTTTGTGGCTGCGTCCGTCGCCCTTGCAGGATTCTGCATAGGATGTTTCATCCGCTTTCAATGGAAAAGGTTCCAATATAAACGTTCATTACAGTAACCTATTGACAATAGATGGAATACGTCGTAAACTAATGTTGAATTTAAATAGTGTATACAAAGGGAGTATGAAATATGTTAGGTGTCGTTCTTAACTAACCGTGAAATGAATACGGACATTTTGCAGGCAGTGGCCTTTTAATTCAGGCTACTGAATAAGCTTATTTACCTGTGCCTTCAAAATGTAGTTAAGAACAATGGTCATAGCATACTCAACCCTTAATCAGGAGAGCTGTGTCTTTGTGCACAGCTCTTTTTTGTGCATAATTCCGCAAATGAGAACTTCTTTTCACGTAGGTGATCGGGAGGCTGTTTTGCGTTTACACGTGCGCTATTATGATGGGGAGGATTGTATACGAGTGAAGGGAGACCACGATGGACATTGTTCGTTGTGGTCTATTTTTGTATATTCGGAGGGAAATGAAATGAATGAAAAAACGTTTCAAACACTTGAGTTTAACTCAGTTAAAGAAGAATTAATGGGATTTGCTCTGACGGAAGAAGGTAAAAAGGAATTGTGGAAGTTACGGCCATCCACAAACATCCGTCAAATTGAAATGCGCCTTGATGAGGTGACAGAAGCTGTAAACATCTTAAAGAAAAGTGCCAGTGTACCTATCCACGCATTAGACGGGGTGGAGAATATCATGGGGAATCTAAATAAAGGTGTTCCCCTGAGGCAGGATCAGCTTACATGTTTATATTATTTTCTCGATGCATGTAAAAAGCTGAAAAAATATATGGAGGATAAACTATGGCTCGCACCGAGGGTTTCTTCCTATGTTTATTCCATTGAAGAGATCCCCGATCTCGGAGAGGAAATCAACCGATGCATCAGGAATGGCAGAGTCGATGATTATGCGAGTAAAGAATTGTTGAGGATTCGAAAGCAGGCGGGAATCCAGGAAGAACGGCTAAAGGATAAAGTACAATCGATTGTAAAATCGGCTAAGTATAAATCATTTCTACAAGAAGCGATTGTTAGTCAGCGGAACGGGCGATATGTCATTCCCATCAAGAAAGAATTCAGGGGGAAGATGAAAGGTGCCGTTCTGGATTCTTCAGCCTCGGGTTCAACCCTGTATATCGAGCCGGAGGAGTTGAGCAAACAACAGGATCAGCTCCTCACTCTAAAATTTGAAGAAGATCATGAAGTTGAAAATATTCTATGGACATTGACTGGAATGGTGCAATCATACGAGCCACAACTAAGACTTGCGGTTGAAACGATGGTCCACTATGATGTATTATTCGCCAAAGCAAAATATAGTCGCGCCTATGATGGAGTGAAGGCGAGTGTAAATGAAGAACAGAGGATTCACTTGATCAATGCGGTTCATCCTCTGCTCGGGAAACAGGCAGTCCCGCTATCGATCAAGATGGGGGAGGGATTTTATGCATTGGTCATCACCGGCCCCAACACCGGAGGGAAAACCGTAACCATAAAGACGGTGGGGCTCCTCACCCTCATGACCCAGTGCGGTTTGCATATTCCAGCAGCCGAGGGAAGTGAAATCAGTATATATCAACAAATACTCCTGGACATCGGGGATGGGCAGAGCCTTCAACAAAACTTGAGTACATTCAGTTCTCATATAAAAAATATCATCAATATACTAAAGGATACAAACGACCGGTCACTTGTCCTGTTGGATGAACTCGGCTCCGGTACAGATCCTATGGAGGGAATGGGTCTTGCCACGGCTATCCTGGATCAATTATATGAAAAGGGTGCCACGCTTATTGCGACTACACACTATAGTGAGATCAAACATTTTGCAGAGGAGCATGAAGGCTTTATGAATGGCAGTATGGAGTTTAACATCGACACCTTGCAGCCAACGTATAAACTGATTGTTGGTCAGGGTGGGGATAGTCAGGCATTTTCCATTGCATTGAAGCTTGGAATGCACCCAGAGATCATTGAAAAAGCACATGAAATCACCTATAAGCAGAAGAAAATATATAGGCTTGGAGAAATCGACTACAGTGAAAAAAAGGAAATGCAGAAACAAATGATCGTTAACAAGCATAAAAAAAGGAATCACGGAAAAATCCAAAAAGAAACAAGGAGCATCATCTCCTTTGCCAAAGGAGATAATGTCCAGATCTCCCCGGAAGGAGAATTTGGCATTGTCTATGAAGGCCCTGATGGTATAGGGAATTACACCGTACAGATCAAAGGGGAAAAAAGATCTGTGAGTCATAAACGGCTCCGTCTGTATGTATCCGCCAAGGAATTGTATCCAGAGGAATATGATTTCGATATTATCTTCAATAGCAAAGAAAATCGTAAAAAGGATAAGCTCATGGGAAAACGATTTGTAGAAGGCTTGACCATTGATCATGAAGAATAATTGAAGAAACGTACTCAGGGTTGAACTTGAGTACGTTTTTTTCTGATGCATGCTTCTAACATCTATGACATATGTGTCAGTACAAAGGAAAGGATGATTCCCAGGGATGAAAGGAAACCGACAATGGGTCCGCCTTCCTCATATGCTTCCGGCATCATCGTTGAAGACGCCATAGCGAGCAGCCCCCCGGCCCCGAAAGCTCCGATAATGTATGAAGTGCTTTCAGGGGCATTCTGCAGTAATGTATACCCAAGCAAAGAACTGAAGGAAGAAAGGATGACGACACTTCCCCATAAATAAAGTATTTTCTTCGTGCTGTAATGATCGAGCTTTAACCCTATACTGCTCGATAATGATTCAGGCAAATTACTGATGAATATAGCGATGATGAAGACCCATTGCATGGATTGACTTTCAATAAAGCTGACGCCGATGATGATGGATTCGGGTATCGCATCCATGATGGTACCGACATAAATGGCAAGCCCCGAGTGGCCATGGGGATTCTTCTTCGACCGTTTTCTTTCGCTTCCACCTTTTTTAGAAATGAACATTTCAAATAATGTAAAAATGAGGGCACCCAGAAGGAACATGGAAATGAGGTAAACCAAATCCGCTTTTCCTTCTGCTTCACTTAAGAGATCAAAAGTAGCGGATCCGATGATCAGGCCAGTACCTAAGGCCATAATAAACGCTACCACTTTTTTTGGTATATGAAAAAATATTGCCATGAACGCCCCGATTAAGAGGGAGAGACTGGCTACCCCTCCCCACAAAGCTGCCTGGAACAATGATCCTACCTCCCTAAATCGTTTTCATATCGAGTTTTCCCTAATGTAGTAAATGATTAAACATAAACCGATTCCTTGTATAGATCCAGGGAGCCCTGGGGAAAGTAAGACTGAATAAATTTTAGGAGGCAAAGAAATGAAAAAATATCTATTGATTACAACTATTGGATTGATGTTCATGATCACTGCTGCCGGGTGTGGCACAAGCAATAACATGAATGAAGAAGGACAGCAAATGAACAACCGTAACCTGGAGAGAGTGAACTACAAGAATGATCAGGCGAACCGGGATTATGTGAATGACGGGATGATGAGAGAAAATTACTCACTTGCTGACAGAGAAGCGGGGAAAGTGGCAGAACTTAAAGAAGTGAGAAGTGCTTATGTGCTGACGACTGATCAAAACGCATATGTTGCTGCTGTATTAGAAGACGATAAGAATGGAAATGTTTCAAAGGAATTGGAAAAGAAAATCTCGGATCAAGTGAAAAAAGAAAATGGCAGTATCAATAATGTGTACGTGTCAACAAATCCTGATTTCGTAGACCGCATGAGAGGGTATGCCGATAAAGCCAGAAATGGGAAACCGATTGAAGGATTTGGTGAAGAGATAGCCGATATGGTGAAACGAGTATTCCCGAACAGAGGATAATGCAAGTGGAAAAAGTCGAACTCAGTTTCGGCTTTTTTTATTTACCCATAGGAAATGTTCGAATGATTCAGTATACTATTTAGAGTGACGAAATAAATGGAAGGGAGAGATGGACATGGCCCAGACAGCATCCAAAACGGCCGTGAATCCTACTATATATGGAATTCTATTAGCCATCAGTTCGGGTCATTTTATCAATGACACACTCCAGGCCGTTGTACCGGCTATGTTCCCGATCATTGAGAAGTCATTGGGACTGAGTTATATGCAAATCGGCTGGATTGCCTTCTCACTCAATATGACGTCTTCTTTATTGCAGCCGGCCTTCGGGTTTTATGCCGATATACGTTCAAAGCCGTACCTGCTTCCATTGGGGATGTTGTCCAGCTTAGCAGGGTTGATTGGTTTTGCCCTCTCAGGTCATTTCATATGGATCATCGTTTCTGTATTATTTATCGGATTCGGTTCTGCCATTTTCCATCCTGAAGGATCAAGGGTGGCCTACATGGCTGCCGGAAATCGAAGGGGACTGGCTCAGTCGATCTATCAGGTGGGTGGAAATACCGGCCAGGCGCTTGCGCCGTTGATTACTGCCTTTGTCTTTGTCCCTTTTGGTCAGATAGGTGCTTTATGGTTTACGATCGTGGCCATTATTGGAGTTCTTGTCTTGTTCAGGGTCTCTAATTGGTATTCAGATCAATTGCGTTTCAATGAAAGAAGCAAGAGGAAAAAGAATGAAGAGGGAAGAAAAACCCCAATTAACCCGAAAATCAAGTGGGCGATGGTGTTTGTTGTATTCCTTGTGTTTGCAAGGTCATGGTACGGAGCAGGGTTATCAAATTATTACCAGTTTTACTTGATCGAGGACTACGGTCTTACCATTAAAAAAGCCCAGGCCTACATATTTGCCTTTATGTTTGCAGGAGTCTTGGGAACCTTCTTGGGTGGGCCGCTTGCCGATCGTTTCGGAAAGAGGAACATCATCTTCTTTTCTATGCTCGGAGCTGCACCTCTGACCCTTGCACTACCTTATTTACCGCTCTCCGTTGTCTTTCCGTTCATTTTTTGTATCGGCTTTATTTTATCGTCAAGTTTCAGTGTCATCGTGGTATATGCACAAGAACTGATGCCAAGTAAAATCGGGATGGTTTCCGGTTTGACCGTTGGATTGGCATTCGGCATGGGAGCTGTCGGAGCAGTCATCTTTGGAGGACTGGCCGATCTTTACACCATCCGATTCGTCATGATCCTATGCAGCTTCCTTCCTCTGCTCGGGATGATGACATTCTTCCTCCCATCAGATGAAGCAGTAAGAAACTTTCATAAATAACAAAAGGTTTGGACCTAACTAAATCCATGTTTTAAGACATAAAAAGGTAATTTGGTTTGGATCTCTTGTTACACCGCTGTTGATTTCCGTGCAAGACTTCGCTTTCCTCGGGCGTTCGGCTAGCCTTCTCGTCACTGACGCTCCTGCGGGGTCTTACCTATTCCGCTTTTCCCGTAGGAGTCTCCGTCTTGCACTCCAATCAACAGCTAGAACCGTTTAAATACACTTTATATGTTTTAACAAAAACAAAAATCCGAACGAATTTCGATATTCAATAAAGAATTTCGAATTCGTTCGGATTTTTTTTGCTTGTCTTTATATCTAATAGTAGGTAAAAACGCACGCTTGGAATGTTGATTGGAGCGGAAGGTGCTCGACTCCCTCGGGAAAGGTTATTATATCAGGGCTTACAACCGGTTTATTCTCTTTTAAAAATTTTTTAAATATCATATTAGATAAACGCATTCCCTTTTTTTCTTATTTGTTCAAAATAAAGGGATTTACGCTTACGCGTTGCGTTAAGAGACTGGAAGGGTCTCCCTTATATTCAGTGATGGGCACTTTTGATCTCTGCTTGTTTAGGTAGACTTACCCTCCCATATCTCCTGGCATCGAGTGCCTACATTCCTTCGTTGGGTCTTTCCCTAACGCAGAGGCCAGCGTATGCTCCTGCATGGACTGATCAGTAGATCGTCGAAAGTCGTGTATGGGCCGGCTTCTCAGTGTCTGGGTTGTAGAAGAACTACGTTCTAATTCAAATAGTTAGGCTGCTTTGAGATGAGAGAGGAAAGGCATATCTCGCATCATGCGCTCTAAATCAAAGGTCGTTTCATAATGGCTGAGTCCGTGACAAATTTGAAGTAATTTACGACACAGAATCACAAGTGCTTCTTTTTTCGTTACTGGTTTCTCGCGATCATTGCTGTAGTAGTCATAAAGTGCTCGAAACGCCGAGTTTGAGTGTAGTAAAGGGAACACTGCTTTGTACAATAAAGCTCGAAGCCTTCTTCGCCCTCGCTTAGATATTCTTTTTCTACCCTTTGATTCACCAGAAGAATTCGTTACCAGTGTTAATCCCGCGAGTTTAAATAATTGGCGTGGATCCTTGTAACGTTTGAGTGAACCTGTCTCGGAGAGTAGCTCCAATACGGTTGTTTCACTAATTCCGGGAATCGATGTTAGGTAATCAAAGTCAGGCAATTGGCGGGCAAGGGTGACAAGGTTTTCAGTAAGCTCTTGGATCTGTGATTCATACATGAATAACTGGTCAAGCAACATTCTGATTTCCATGCGTGCCATTTCAGGACTGTCTTTCAATCCTATAGACTGCTCTGCCACTTGAAGGAGTCGCTCTACTTTATTCTTTGACAGATAGCGAACACCCTTTGTCTGAAGAAAGTCAATCAGCTCTTCAGGCGAGAAGATCACAAGATCTTCTGGTAAAGGGGCATATTTTAAGATAGCTTGAGCCTGTTTTCCAAGACCTTTGATGACGGAAGCGAACTCAGGGAAGTAAAGGTCGATCCATCGTCGGATGCGGTTTTGAATAGAGGCCGATTCTTCTTTTAAACGGACTCGATAGGCCGTCCCCCGACGAAGTTCAGAATCGATTTGAGTCATTTCCCTTGGCATACTGTAATATCCTTGTGGCATCATTTTTGCGATGACCCGGGCATCTTTCAGATCATTTTTACTCTGTAGGTTATCGTCTAGCTCTTTGGTTTGTTTAACGTGAAGAGGATTGACAAGGACATATGGAATGCCATGATCTGTTAGAAAAGCTGCGAGATTCATCCAGTAATGGCCGGTAGGCTCAAAACCAATGATGACTTCCTTTTTATTATGAATACTTATTAGCTTTAGGATAGTAGCGTAAAAGCTTTCAAATCCTTGAAGGGATTGGCGAATGACAAAGCTTTTCTTGAGTTCACGTCCACGCTCATCTACGGCACAGGCGTAATGATTCCGCTTCGCTATGTCAATACCAACAACCAGTGTAGTTTCAGAAATTTGATTAATACGTTGATTTCGATTATCATGCATGTGAAGATCCTCCTTAGTTATGAGCGATTGGTTAGCACCTGCATCATAACGGAGGGTCTTTTTTTATGCAATAGATGAATTCTCACCTCACAGGAATAGCTCCTGCGGGAAACGCGGGAAAGTTGAGACCCCGCAGGGCAAAGCCCGAGGAGGCTCAACTCACGCCCCGCGGAAAGCGAGCACCTGGAGCGGAAATCAACCACTTCACGCTTGTTCAGAAGCACAAAGTTTACAAAAATAAACTTTAAGAAAAAGCAAAGTAAATGATGAATAATCCACAAAGGATGTACATGATTGGATGAACTTCCTTCCACTTTTTCAATGAAATCATCGCAAAAGGATAAAGAATGAAGCCTAATGCGATTCCCGTTGCAACACTGAAGGTTAAAGGCATCATAATAATCGTCACAAAAGAAGGAATGACCACTTCAAGTCGATTCCAATTGATATGTCTGACTTCCGTAGCCATCAATGCACCGACAATGATAAGTGCAGGGGCAGTCACTTCTGGAGTGATGACCGATAAGATGGGGGAAAAGAACAGGGCGACGGAGAAACAGATGGCAATCACGATAGACGTGAATCCGGTTCTTCCCCCGACGGCCACTCCGGCAGAGGACTCGACGAATGATGCTGTTGTTGAGGTTCCGAATATCGCTCCTGCCACTCCCGATGCAGAGTCAGCCAGGAGAGCCCGGCCAGCGTTCGGAATCTGATTATCCTTCATGATCCCTGCTTGACTGGCAACCGCAATCAAGGCACCTGCCGTATCAAAGAAAGCCACAAACAGAAAGGTAAAGATCACCGCCATGATTTCAAGAGTGAATATATCCCCTAAATGGTTGAATACCACTCCGAATGTCGGCTCGAGACTAGGGACTCCGCCAATAATGGAATGAGGCACTGAGATTTGCCCCGTGACCATCCCGATGATGGTCGTTGCAACCATCCCATAGAATATTCCGCCTTTAATTCCCTTTACCAACATCATCAGGGTAATGATAAAACCAAACACAGCAAGTAGTGTCGGAGGGGAAGAAAGGTTCCCGATCGACACAAATGTTTCAGGGTTGGCAACGACGAGTCCCGCATTTTTAAAACCTATGAATGCTACGAAAAAGCCGATGCCGCCGGCAATGGCGAATTTTAAATCCTGGGGGATGACATTGATGATTTTTTCACGGATCTTCATCACACTTAAAATCATAAAGATGATACCAGCAATAAATACTCCTGTCAGGGCGATTTCCCAGTCGACTCCCATTCCGATGCATACCGAAAACGTAAAGAACGAGTTAAGTCCCATGCTGGGGGCGATCCCGATCGGAAAGTTAGCCAGTAGACCGATTAACAGGGATCCGACAATCGCTGACAGGGCAGTGGCTGTGAATAATGCCCCTTTGTCCATTCCGGCCTGACTTAGGATGATGGGGTTCACAACCAGAATATAAGCCATTGATAGGAAAGTTGTTACACCTGCTAACGTTTCTCTTCTATAATTTGTCCCTCTTTCATCAAATTGAAAGAATGTTTTCATACATAACCCTCCGTGTAGATAAGATAAAATAAAAAAACTCCGGTGACTGAATCAACCAGAGTGTATCTACAGGATAAAATAATTCCATTGGTCTTACTTTATCTTGTAGACAAGCCATTTAAGGTAGCTGGTAGAAACGTTCAAGCCATATTCTTGAACTTATACAAGGTGCATCTATATTTGGTATAATTGAATTAGGAGAATCATAACAACTGACTATCCTCCGGTCAATGGAACCGGTAAAAGTTCGTGAATTCATTATTTTCTAAATTGATGATTTATTATTAAAAATTGCATACGCCCTATACATCATTCCTGAAAAAAGCTATATTTAGTGAATACAAACAATGAGTAGAGAAAACGTAAGTTAATACGTGAATGAATATTGGAGGAATAAATATAATGTCTTCTTTAAAACCAGGTACAGTAGAGGATTTATACGTTGATCACGAAGTGCCATACGGTTTCTTTCTAACGAATGATATCGATCGTGTACTTCTGCATCACTCTGAAATAACAGAAGAGATCCAAGAGGGAGATACGGTTAAAGTATTTCTTTATCATGATAAGGACGTGCGCTTGACGGCGACTATGAGAATCCCGAAGGTGCAGGTCGGTGCATACGGTTGGGCAGAAGTCGTCGATAAGCGGGAAGATTTAGGCGTATTTGTGAATATTGGTCTGCCCAAGGATATTTTGGTGTCATCTGATGACCTTCCGAAATTTCAGGAGCTTTGGCCGAATCCTGGCGATCAGCTGTTCCTTACCTTGAATCGTGATAAACAAGACCGTTTATACGGAAGATTGGCCACTGAAAATATCATTGAACAGGTGTCAAGAAGAGCTTCTGCTGAAATGATGAATGCTAAAGTACAGGGACGGGTGTATCGACTTCTGAGGGTAGGAACCTTCTTCTTATCTGAACAAGGATATCGATGTTTTGTTCACATGAATGAGCGTGAAGCGGAGCCAAGGCTCGGTGAACTGGTTGAAGGCAGAGTCATCGACGTGAAGGATGACGGAAACCTGAATGTTTCGTTCTTACCATTGAAGCAGGATAAAATGCTGGATGATGCTGAAGTCATCCTTGAGTATCTGGCAGTTCGGAACGGTGCGATACCATTTTGGGATAAGAGCCAGCCGGAGGAAATCAAAGATCGTTTCAATATGAGTAAAGCGGCTTTTAAAAGGGCGCTGGGAAAATTGATGAAAGAAGATAAAGTGTATCAAGAAGAGGGATGGACGTATCTTAAGAAATAATCAATCTCCACAAGAAGAAAGAGTGCTGACAGATTGTCAGCACTCTTTCACATTTAAAGGGAAGCGCTTTGTTTGATCTTTAGACTTTCCTTCGTGTTAACAGGTCTGATCGGTAAAAGGGTTCCAACCAGTGCAATAAAGGCACACCCAATGAGTACGTATGAATAGCCATTCAACGCAATCGTTGAGAGCACTCCGAACACAACAAGGTCCAAGCCCGAATCCACAATGGAAAGCAAGGAGATGGTCGTCGCCCTGACCCCGGACGGAATTAAGTCATTGCTTAATTGTGAATAAATGGGATAACGGATTGCCCGGACAAGCCTTAACAAGAAAAATGAACCTAATACAATCCATAAAGAAGATCCGAACAAGCCGGAAATAAATAACCCAGCTACCGCTGATAAACCTGAAATATTCATGAGCATCACCCTGGAAAAGCGAGCTGTCATCCAGCCGATGGAATTCGATGCGATATAGCCAAGAATGGCAGAAATGGCATAAAAGACCCCGATCAGATAGACAGGAACGCCTGCATCCTGTAAAAGCGGTTGATCAAAGTACTGGTAAACGGCACCAGCCGGAATGAAGACCAATGTTACGTTTAAAAACATCAACAATAACTGGGGTGCCTGGCGTATTACACGGATACCACTCTTTATTTGGGAAAAAGGATTTTCTTTCTGAAATGAATCAACAGACGGCTGCTTGACTGAAAGGATTAAAAATAGTTCGATAAGGTGAAAGGCCAATCCCAGTAAGATAAGCAGAGTGAATTGACTGTCCACCAGATCCTTCGCCATATAGGAACCGAAAAGGACAGCAATCAGCATACTGATAAATGAGGCTGATTGGATCTTTCCCATAGCATGGTCCATACGATTTTCTTCATTTGATTCTTTGAGTGAATCATAGATTAATGCTTCATCCGCCCCAGAAAAAAAGGTTACACTGAATCCATTGATGAAGCTGTATATGAAGAACATCCAAGGTTCATAGGCGAATAAAAGCAGTGTAATACTAAGGAACTTAAGGAAAGAACCGAATAGGAATGAATATTTTGCACCAAACCGATCTGCAAATATTCCAGTCGGTACCTCCCCGAGTAAGACGGCACCGCTCCAGAACATGAGCACAATTAAAATATCAGAAGAGGTTAGCCCTCTTTCGAAATAGAATAACGTTAATACGGGTTGAAGAAAACTGATTGTACCAAAAAAAGAAATCCAAAATAGCACCCGGATGTTATGGGTGGCAAGTGTTGAGTTTGTCATAATTTGTCTCCTGCTTCCTGTGTTTTTATATATACCGGAAGAAGGAGCGTCGTTTCATTAATTCAGAACGTTCACTCCTTCTTGAAATAGTGAAAGTGTTTTGAATGTTTTTTGCATGATATTTCCTCCTCGTATTTTATGAATCAAGTGTAGCATAACAGGGAGAAAAAGAAGAAGATATTTATTCGACATTATCCTTTATTCGCAGAAAGGGGCGTGGAACAATGAAAGAGGTTGTGGTAGACGTATTGCAGTCCAGAGGGAACTATTATGAGATTGGTGTTCGATTCGGACAGAAACTTCGGTCGTCGCCACTCTATTCTCATCATGAAAAGAGACGAAAGAAGTCATTGAGAGATTACAATGTAAAGCTGCTTGAAGTCGAGGGACTACTCCGGCAATTTGCACCCGGATTATGGGATGAATTAATTGGACTATCCCATGGTTTACAGTGGTCATTGGAAGATACCATACATGAATATTCGGGATTTCAACAGGAATGGAAGGAGTCAGGATGTTCGTCATTGGCAAAAGACGGTATATACGTGAGGAATTATGATTATCACCCGAAAACATATGAAGGCCGGCTGTTACTCGTCGAGCCGGCGGGGGGCTATGCATCTATCGGATTTTCAGGAAGGGGAATCGGACGGATTGACGGGTTGAACGAAAAAGGATTGGCTGTTGGTTTTCATTTCGTGAATCGAATAAAGCCGGGAGATGGATTCATTTGTACGACAATCGCCCGCATCCTCCTGGACACATGTAAGAATACAGACGAGGCCATCGAAGTGTTGCGCAGGCTGCCTCACCGACACAGTTTCAACTATTCTTTATATGACCAAGGTGGCAAAGCTGCTGTGGTAGAAGCTTCCCCGAGGGGAATAGGGGTGTATCACCATTCAACATTAAGTTGTACCAACCATTTTCAAATGAATCATATGAAAAAGGATAACCGACATTATTTAAAGGACTCTCAAAAAAGGCTGGACCTGTTACATTCAGTACATGAAAAGGAATTAACCATAGATGGGGCATTCAAACTGTTTAACCGGGGAGACAGCCCGATTTTCAAGAAAGCGTATGATGCTTGGGCAGGGACGATTCATACATGTATCTTTCAATGTACATCACTGAGATGCTTAATCGGCTTCGGGGAAAGTTCCGATGGATTGGTGGTGGACTTTCAGGAATGGGTCAGGGGAAGAAATATTCCCGTCCGGAAAATGTCAGGGAAGTTCGATACAAATGAGCCGTTTTTATTTATGGAAGAAGTGACGGAATAAGGGGGAACCGAGCAAATCAAGGGATTAACGGCTTATCATTCGTGGAGGACTTCCTCGGTTCTTATTAATAAAATGCGCAAATTCATAGAAATGTATGTATGATTTGTAACATTCTCAAAAATGTGGTGACTTGGCAGGTGGTGCAGGTTTATATTTATGAAGTGATATTCACTAACAGGATCATTTCATCTTCTCGTTCTTTCCTTTCTCTATATATACATAACGATCTTTCCAAGTGGTCCTTTTCCTGAAAAAGGTATTCAAAAATGAATGAATAAAGGTCGCTAGGAAAAATAGGATGTGAACCGGAAATAATAATGTCTCGAACACGCTGAAATTACCGATCCTTCTCACTAAGAAATAGAAATAACCCCCTAATAGGATGTATTGGATGATAAATAAATAGGGATATTCCCAAATCATTTCCGGTGCGTGAATGACCAGCGTAATAAGCGAAGCCATCCACAAAGAAGAAAGCCCTAGGAGTAGGATGTTTGTCGACTTAGCTCCTGAAGCGAAGCTCTTTGACCACCCGTTGAATACATCACCTATTCCTTCCCCATACATCCTCATGGAAATGGCATTCCTGCCACTTACCGCTTCTACCGATTCCCCGCATTTCTTCGCCCATTGACTCAAGGCAAAATGTTCCACCATTTCCCCTTTGATGGCTTCATGACCTCCGACTCGCTCATAAACGGCCCTCGAACATAAGAAAAATTGCCCGAAACCGCCTGAAGGCGTGCACAACCATGAAAAGAGATGGGTGATACTGGTTGAGGCAAACACCATTAAATGAAACAGCATGGAGAATGTTTCATGAAAGGATTCCATTTTATGAAACGGATGAATGGTCAATACTCCTTGACATTGTTGCATTTTATACGTTTCGCATATCTTTAACAGACCTGCTTGTTCGAGCCAGGTATCACTATCCACAAACAATAGGAATTCTCCTTTAGACTCTTTCGCTCCATTCCAGCATGCCCATGATTTTCCGTTCCATCCATTAGGCAAAGGGGGTGCATCAATTACAATTGCACCCTCGTTTAAGGCAATAGCCTTCGTTTGATCTGTTGATCCATCATTCACAACAATGACTTCCAATGGCTGTATGAACTGCATCCGAATACTGGATAAAAGCCTCTCGATCGTCTTTTCTTCATTTCTTGCAGGAATGATGATGGAACATTTCTTGACCAGATAACTATTCCGTACATGAACGGAATTCTTCACTGTCGGAATTCTCGTAAAAAGGAAAATGGTAAAGCCCAATGCGACAATCCAGAAATACATTTGTTTTCACCTTCTTTGACAAAATTCTGCTGTATCGCCATTCTAACCATAATATTTACCCATGATACGCATAGCGCGTTTTTTAGCTAATGTCTCATTGGGATGGATGGGGATCGACGGTATCTGAGTTATTTGCGTTTTCTTCCTTCTCATCAGGATAAGGGTCAAAGAAATTAACTACTTTTCCCGGTCCAGAGAATCCTATCACTTGTTCTTTATCATCTTTCGCCTTGTCGGATTTCTTCATAAAAAAACTCCTTTCTAGCCATTAGTTTGGCGAAAGAAGTTTTTTTCATGCCACTATTTGTTTTTCCAATGTCCATCTATGAATTCATCGCGCCCTGACTTTGCGCGATCTTGTTTGTATTCCTCCGGATTCGTTTTGTAGAACTTTTGATGATACTCTTCTGCCGGATAAAAGGTTGAGGCAGGAAGGACTTTGGTGACGATCGGCTTCTTGAATCGCCCGCTTCCTTCTATCGTGTTTTTTGAATCCTCAGCCAATTGTTTCTGGTGTTCATTGTGATAGAAGATAGCTGTTCGATACTGTTCACCGCGATCGTGGAATTGACCCCCGTCATCAGTCGGGTCAATCTGAGGCCAGTATAACTCCAATAGCCTTTCATAAGGAAACAGAGCGGGATCATAGGTGATCTGAACCACTTCATAATGGCCGCTGCCACCGGCTTTAATATCCTCATATGAAGGATTCTCAAGATGACCTCCAGAATATCCCGATACGACATCAATAATCCCCGGAAGCTCATCGAACGGCTTTACCATGCACCAAAAACATCCGCCTGCAAAAGTAGCGACTTCTCTATCATTCATTTAGCAAACCTCCTGTACCATATGTACTCCTCTAAAGCAGTAAAGCAATAGCTTGAACAGATTCTACCATGAAAGCTTAAAAGGAACAATCAAAATAGCTTGTCTGCTTCAGCTGTGCCGACTTTACGATTAATCGTTTTCTACAATTTTCAACAAATTCATTAAAATTCATTTCCTAACGGATGGAATTTGTGTATAATTCCTTTGTACGGAACAATTTCATACGTTACGAAATCAGGTGAAGTGTAAGATGTGAATCTTCTTAGCTTCTTAATAGGGAAGTTGGTGTAAATCCAACGCGGTCCCGCCACTGTAAATGGTAGTGAGCTGAACATTTACCACTGTGCAAACAAGCACGGGAAGGTATCAGCAAACTATGACCATGAGCCAGGAGACCTGCCTGATTTTAAGCGCACCAATTCTACGCGGATAGAAAGGTGTAATATGCATGGTTCACTTGAATATAAACCTATATGCATCTTACACAACATCTCTAGTCCACTGGAGATGTTTTTTTGTCTGTCAAAATGTTAATCAACAGGGGGAAAAAGAAATGAAACACACAGTAAAAGCCTTACTTGCATTGTTGGTAGCCATCGGATTCCTGACAGCATGCGGAACGAATGACGGGGAACAAACGAAGAAAAAGGAAACAGCAGAAGTAAACCAAAATGAATCCGGATATCCTTTATCATTGACTGACGCACTTGATAATAAAGTCACCCTGGAAGAACAACCTAAACATATCGTTTCGTTAATTCCCAGTAATACGGAGATTTTATTCGAGCTTGGGCTCAATAAGGAAATCGTCGGAGTGTCAGACTTTGATAACTTCCCGAAAGAAGCCGCCGATAAAGAGAAGATCGGTGGAATGGAGTTTAACGTAGAGAAAATCGTCAGCTTAGAGCCGGACCTGGTCCTGGCCCATGAATCCACAGCAAAGTCAGCAGAAGAAGGTTTGAATCAACTGAAAGATGCAGGGGTGAACGTATTCATCGTTCAAGACGCTAAAAGCTTTGAAGAAGTATATAACACAATTCAGGACATCGGGACACTAGTCGGTAAAAAAGGTCAGGCAGATTCCGTTGTTTCTGAAATGAAATCAGATTTAAAATCCATCCAGGAAAAAGCAAGTGAAGTAACGGAAAAGAAAAGAGTCTATGTGGAAGTTTCCCCTTCCCCTGACATTTATTCAACAGGTAAGAACACGTTCATCGATCAAATGCTATCTATGGTCAATGCTGAAAATGTCATGAGCGATCAGGAAGGCTGGGTACAGGTGAACCAGGAAGCGGTCATCTCGTCTAACCCTGATTCAATCATCACTACATATGGTTATTACAGTGAAAATCCGAAAGAACAGATAATGGGAAGAAAAGGATGGGAAGATGTAACGGCAGTTAAGAATGGGGATGTTCACGATGTCCATTCTGATTTAGTCACACGGACAGGTCCAAGATTGGTTGAAGGAGTAGAGGAAATTGCAAAGTCGATCTATCCAGAGGTATTTGCAGAATAAGATAGGGATCACATACGGATTGGCAGGGCTATTTATACTCACGGCGGTGCTTGCAGGTGTTTCGATCGGTACAATAGCCATTCCACCGATGGATATCCTATACATCGTCGGTTATAAGTGGTTCGGTTTTCAAATGCCTGATACGGTTAATCCCATGTTTGTGAACATCGTCTATACGATCCGGCTTCCAAGAGTATTGTTGGCTTTATTGGTCGGCAGCTCCTTAGCCATTGCCGGAGCTTCTTTTCAAGGGCTGTTACGCAATCCTCTGGCTGATCCCTACACATTGGGAGTGTCATCAGGTGCATCGGTCGGGGCGGTCATCACATTGTTTTTTCATTGGAGCATCCCTTTCATCGGGAAGTTTACGCTTCCCTTTTTCAGTATTGTTTGTTCGATCATCACCGTATTTCTCGTATTATGGTTCGCACAAAAGGTTGAAAGGACCATGAAGGTCGAAACCATTATACTGACAGGAATCATCTTCAGCTCGTTTCTGGGCTCGGTGATTTCCTTGATGATCGCACTCACAGGTGAGGAACTGAGGCAGATCATCGGCTGGCTTCTTGGAAGTGTATCCATGAGAGGGTGGGATTACATTGCGATCATCTTGCCTTTCTTCCTTATTGGGGTGGTGTTGCTCCTACTGAACAGCAAGGAATTGAACGGCATGAGCTTCGGGGAGGAACAGGCCCGTCATATCGGTATCTCGGTTCAAAAAAGGAAGCTGATCATTTTGATTGCCGGAAGCATCCTGACGGGGGCAGCAGTGGCCGTGTCCGGAACGATCGGATTTGTCGGCCTTGTGGTTCCTCATTTTCTACGAAGAATGATCGGACATGATCATAAGCATCTCCTTCCCCTATCAATCCTTGTAGGAGGAGGGTTCCTTGTTCTCGCCGACCTGCTTTCCAGAACGATCATCGCTCCGACCGAACTTCCGATTGGAGTGATCACCGCCTTGATCGGCGCACCGATGTTTGCTTATATTCTTTTAAAGAAAAGGGGTCTTTCATCATGATCGATGTAAACGGGGTGTCAGTAGGATACGGCGATCAAAAGATCGTGGAAGACATGAATTTTCATATTGACAAGGGAGAGTTCTTTGGAATACTTGGCCCAAATGGAAGTGGTAAAACGACGTTACTGAAAGCCATGACGGGTCTCCTTCCTTTAATGGATGGAGTGATTACCTTGAAAGGGAAGCCGCTTCATCAGTTTTCTTCGAGAGAATTGGCTACCCATGTCGCGGTATTGCCCCAGATATCGACTGAAGCATTTTCGTATCAAGTGAGGGAGACGGTGATGCTTGGAAGATATGCTCACCAGAAAGGTTTCTTTAAGGGTACGACCGACCGGGACAAAGAGATGGTGGACAAAGTGATGGAGCAGACGGGAATTTCTGCGTTTCAGAACCGATACCTGCATGAATTGTCAGGTGGTGAGCGACAACGGGTGTTCCTGGCACAGGCTCTAGCCCAGGAACCTCACATCCTCCTTCTGGATGAGCCCACTAATCATCTTGATCTTTCCTACCAGAAGTCCCTATTGGATTTGATTAAAAGTCAAACAGATCAGGGGACATTAACGGTCGTGGCCATTTTTCACGATTTGAATTTAGCTAGCCTATACTGTGACCGTTTACTCTTACTGGACCAGGGCACAACGAAACTTCTCCATCATCCGGAAGAAGTGTTGAAAGAAGAACATATCGAAGAAGTCTATCAAACAAAGGTCCAGAAACAGGCTCATCCTTTGGTGGCCAAACCTCAAATGGTAATCGTGCCTGAAGGATCCCTCACTGAAAACCTGCTATTAGATGAAAGGTATATGACATTGAACGAAGATTGCATCCTTTATTCTGCCCCTTTCCCGTTGAAGTGTATGTCCTCGGGTATTATCGGAGCGGGAATTGGTTGGTACTCTCACTTCATGAACCGACGGGTACCCGTTGATTATGACTGCCGGGATTACAAACAAGATATGAAGGAGTTTCTCATTACGAAAGAACTGGATCCGTCTTTATCTGTCGGTATGATGACGGCTCTCGATTTGTCTAACATGATATGTGAGCGTTTTGAGATGATGGGGAAATCGGTTTTCGTCATCGTGACCGCCGGTGTCGGAAATGCCATGGATGTATCAACGAGCTTTCAATATGATATTGATTCTAAACCGGGTACGATCAATACCTGGGTTTTCATTAATGGGAATTTATCTGATGAGGCCTATATCGAAGCCCTCGTCACTTCCACGGAGGCAAAGGTAAAAGCACTGAATGATATGGAAGTAAGGGACAAAAGAAACGGAAACCTTGCAACCGGAACGCCTACAGACAGCATTCTGATTGCTTCCAGTCAAAAAGGGGAGCTCGAACCATTTGCAGGACCGATCACTCCGATAGGTAAGTTGATCGGCAAAGGAGTATATGAAGTAACAAAAAAAGCCATCCAACGTTATATGGGTTAAAAAGAGGGCTTTCATCGTAAGGAGGCACATTTTCGCATGGGAAGACTTTTTTTTATAACCGGAGGGGTTAGATGCGGGAAAAGTTCCTATGCAGAAAAGCTTGCATCGGAACTGAAAACATCGAATGAGATCTTGATCTATCTTGCGTGTGGAGTGAGTACGGACCGGGAAATGGAAAACAGGATTTTAAAACACCGACTGGATCGCCGATCTTCTCATGAAAAGTGGACGACCATTGAAAGGCCACTGGCTATCGGTGATATCGTCGATACTATACCATCCAATGCCATTGTTCTATTAGATTGTCTCACGACTCTCCTGACAAACGAATTGTTCAATGGGGATATGGAGGGCGGAAGGTATGTAGAGGATAGTATCTATGAATCTGTCATTCAATTAGCAGATAGAGTAAAAGCATTACTTGTTGTAAGTAATGAATTATTTCATGATATTCCACCGAAAACAGACGAAATACTCCAATTCCAAAGGACGCTGGGAAGATTACATAGAAGATTGGTGGAGAAGTCGTATATAGCGATCGATATGATGGTTGGAATCCCGGTTATGAAGAAAGGGATTTCAATGAAATGAGATTAGTAAAGAGTCTACTCCTTAATATACAGTTTTTTACAGTACTTCCAGTACGAAAAGAATTCTCGCTTGGAAAAAGTGAAATGAGATGGATGGTACGCACATTTCCTTTATTGGGTTTATTGATCGGAATGTTTCTCTCAAGTGGTTATGTGTTACTGGCATCCTTTACACCCATGAGCTCATTGGCATTATCATTTTATATTTGGGTGATGCCTATTCTCCTTACCGGTGGAATTCATTTGGACGGTTATATGGATGCAAGCGACGCCTACTTTTCCTACCGGGATCTAAAGAAGCGTTTAGAGATCATGAAAGACCCCCGTATCGGTGCATTTGGTACCCTATCTCTAGTGGTATTGCTCTCCTCCCGCTTTTTATTTATATATGAATCCGTCCGCTATTCTGATACTGCTACGATTTGTTTGGTTCTGCTGTCGATCCCCATTTTCAGCCGTATCGTCATGGGAGTGAGTCTCATTCTTATCCCCGCTGCCCATAAATCCGGTATGGGGTATAGCTTCAGTAAAGATACGAAATGGAACGATGTTTTGTGGATGCTGGCCTCTTTGATAGGGATCGTAGTGGCAGGCGTCCTCCTGAATAGCCTTTTTCTTTATGCTGCCTTCACAATTGTAACGGCCGGATTTTGCCTGTTTGTTCACTCGAAAAGCATAAAGTGGTTTGGAGGCATGACTGGTGACACAGTCGGATCAAGTGTAGAAGGGGTGGAGTCGATTTTATGGATGACTATATGGCTATTGCTTTTATTCGACATGGTTTAACAGATGCAAATGAGAGAGGGAAATACATCGGTTGGTCAAACCCGAGCTTATCACGAAAAGGAATCGATAAGCTTAAACAGATAAAGCGATCCTACAAGCCATATGAGGGATGTTTTTCAAGCGACCTAAACCGATGTTTGGAGACCTCGCATTTTTTGTTTCCTGAAGCCTCTATCATTTCATCTCCTCTGTTAAGAGAATTACATTTTGGAAAATGGGAAGGCTTGACCTACGAGGATTTGAAGGGAAATGAAGAGTATCAGTATTGGTTAACCGATCCCTCTAAATCTCCTCCAGGAGGGGAAGGGATACATCAATTTATAAAACGAGTCGAAGTTGCCTGGGAGCAAATCAAAGGACAAATCGATTCACTTAATGGGGATCGGTACTCAGTCATAACCCATGGTGGAGTCATTCGGCACCTGTTAACTTCTCTATCCCCCAAAAGTGATCATAGATCTTTTTGGGATTGGGAGGTCTTCCACGGAAACGGATACGAATTGGGTTGGAAAACAGAAGAGGATTGGAGGGACCAGAATTGTACTTCATTACGGGAGGTTCCTTTAATGGCAAGGGCCAATGGGTAAGAAAGCATCTTGGTTTGAAGAGAAGCGACACAGAATGGGTCCGGTTATTTACAGAAGGTTTGGAAGAAGTCCATCCATCAAAGCCCATCCTCGTGTTGGAGGGGCTTGAGTATGCCGTTCGATCTGCCCTTTTACGTGGAAACCGTTACGTTAGGAAAGAATTCTTCCAACGGATGGAGGAGTTGAAGAAGTGGGAAGAAGAATATCCAGAACGAAAAGTGATCTGGATCGGATCAGAAATAGGGAAAGGAATTGTACCTATCGATCACATTTCAAGGGAATGGAGAGATGTGACGGGATGGGTTTATCAGGACCTTGCCCAAAAGTCGCATAAGGTATGGCTTGTTTGGTATGGCATGGCTACATCAATAAAAGGGTAAGGGAGGAAATAATAATGCAACTATACACAAGAACAGGAGACAAAGGACAGACAAGTTTAATCGGGGGTAGGGTCGATAAGGACGATATCAGGGTGGAAGCATACGGGACACTAGATGAAGTCAATAGTTTCGTTGGTCAGGCTATTTGTGAATTAAATCATGAGCGCTTTGACGATATCGTAAAGGACTTAGTTACAATTCAGCATGAACTCTTTGACTGCGGGGGAGATTTATCCAATGTCTCAAAAAAGAGAGGGAGCAAGCTTCAAATGGATTCCGTCCTCGCTTTGGAAGAAAAAATAGACGATTTGGTCAGAGAAGCTCCACCTCTTGAAAAATTCATACTGCCGGGTGGTGTAAAAGCTTCTGCGAGTATTCATATTGCACGGACCGTTGCGAGAAGGGCAGAGAGATGCATGGTTACCCTTTCAAAGGCAGACCCCGACTTTCCGGTAGTTTCGTTGCAATACATCAATCGATTATCAGACTACTTCTTTGCTCTGGCACGCGTGATCAATCACAGAAGCAGTGTCAAAGACGTTGAATACCTCCGCAGTGCCAACGTATTCTCTACACGTAAAATTCAGAAACACAATGAGTAGTAGTTTAAAGTCCATTTTGTTACTATCATTGTTTTTGGCTTTTGCTGCCATTGGAGGAATGGTGAAGATTCCGGCGATCATCGGGACCATTGCCCTTGACAGTATGCCGGCATTATTAATCGCTTCTTTATACAATGGAAGGAAGGGAGCGCTGGTGGCAGGGGGAGGACATATACTTTCAAGCCTGTATGCAGGTTTCCCCCTCGGTCCGCTCCATTTTCTCATTGCCGTGGAAATGGCTCTCCTTGTCTGGCTTTTCGGCTATGTATTTTCATGTGGGCATCGTGTATTGGCAGCTGCGCTTTTTCTGGTAGGGAATGGTGTATTGGCAGCTTTGCCCTTTGTTTTTATCCTGAGTCCTTCTTTTTACATCACAATCGTTCCTTCTTTATTAGTAGGGAGCTTCATCAATTTAACAATGGCTCACTTTCTTTATCCTCCTCTAGCTTCCAGATTACCAAGGGGTGAATTAGAATGATTGGAAATCGAGATGCGCTGTCCATCTCCATCACTGATAAAGATGAACTGATCATTGCCTCTGACTGCAGCGGTGGGATCGGACATAAGCCCGATGACGCCGTGCAGGTTGATTCTGAAATGGTGGGATATTTCGGTTTTCGAGTCGCGGTGATGGAATGTTTATCAGCCGGTGCCCGCCTCATGGCCGTTCAATTAATGAACTTCACAGGAGATAGCGAGTGGGAGGGGTATGCCTCGGGAGTGCGGATGGGTTTGAAGGAACTTGATATGGAGGATATTCCCCTGACGGGAAGTTCAGAATCCAATTTCAACCTAAACCAGTCTGCACTCGGTGTAACCTGTATCGGTATGAGAAGGAAGGAGCGGCACTTTCTTCCCAAAAAAGATCTTTCATATGCTCTTATCGGCATTCCTTTAGTGGGGAAAGAAGTATTAGTACACAGATCATCCATAGCCCCATTGAGTCTGTTTCATACATGCAATCACCATCCTTCCATAATCGATATTTTACCTGTAGGTTCAAAAGGTGTGCGTCATGAACTGTCTCTGCTTATTGGGAAACCGTTGAAAAGGGGAGATGTAGACTCCACGCAAGACTTGGATAAATCAAGCGGGCCCGCCACTTCATTTATCATTTCGTACAACAAGGAAGAAGAACAGAATATAAGGAAACTTACCGGTGGACATTTCCAATCTTTGACCTTATTTGACGGGAACAATTAAATACTTTTATAGATATTTGTGGTAAACTATATTCTCGGGGTGGACCGGTATGGAGAAAAGTGTTAGTTTATCCAGTATTCTGTGATTGTCAATTTCAATTGCATAGAGTACTATTTCATATTATCATCGGTTCATCATGAATGTCATAAAAGTAGGTGAAGAAATGGAGTCACGACTAGATCGAAAGACCAAGAGGAAAAAACGTGGTAGAAAAGTGATTTTGGTATTATTAATCCTTATTTTCAGTTTGATCGGTTACGCTGCTTTTCAATTTTACAGTGGTTATAAAATGGCTGGTGAAGACCAGATGCAGGAAGATTATAAATTTAATGGAGTAAAAGATGAAAACGGGAAGGTTAACGTTTTGTTATTGGGAGTCGATAGCAGGGGCGAGAAGAAATCAAGGACAGATACCATGATGCTCGCGCAAATCGATCCAAAAACGAATGAAACCAAACTCGTTTCGTTTATGAGGGATATATATGCTGAAATCCCTGGATATAAAAACTATAAGCTAAATACCGCTTTTTATTTAGGCGGACCGGAATTGCTTCGAAAGACAATCAAGCAGAACTTTGATCTTGATATTCAATACTACATGATTGTTGATTTTAAAGGTTTTGAACAGTCAGTCGACATCCTTGCACCAGAAGGAATTGAAATGGATGTTGAAAAGGCCATGTCAGAAAACATCGGTGTTTCCCTCGAACCTGGTGTCCAAAACCTGAACGGAAAGGAATTACTCGGCTATGCCAGATTCCGTCATGATGAAAATGGTGACTTTGGAAGGGTTGAAAGACAGCAAAAAGTGATTGCGGCCCTTAAAGATGAAGCCTTATCCATCGGAGGCGTAACAAAGCTTCCGAAAATGGCAGGATCCATTCAGCCATATATTCAGACGAATATGAGCAAACTGGATCAAATCTCAATCGCGAAAGATATCCTGCTCAGCAACACCAGTGACATGGACAAGCTAACCTTGCCAGTAGAAGGTTCATATACAAATGGAAGTTATAGCGGAGTGGGATCCGTTCTCGAAATAGACCTCGAAGAAAATATTCAAGCTTTAAAAGACTTCCTGAGTGGAAAAAGCCCAGACGACACTGCAAACGAATAAATCTGAAAATCCCGTTAAGCCTATGATAGCTTAACGGGATTTTTTTGCTTTTAGAATGGACTTGTTGGAACGTGCTCTCCGAACTGCGCTGACAGGGGGCAGGGCCAAAAAATCAATCTACTCCCATTCGTATCCTTAAATTATAAATTCTGATTATACGCTTTCTCAGCCAATCTAGGGCCTTCAGAAGGAATCTGAATAACATAAACGGTAATGATAACGCTTCCACTAGCTATTTCGGCTAATTCCTTACTACTTCCTATAATGCCCTTGATATCATTCCTCAGCATGTTACGATTATTAACGTTGTGAACAAAACACACGCCAATCAAGGTTTTTGGCGACCTGAAACAACTATTATCTTAATTATTTTTTCTTGATTATTACATTAAATGTACAACTAAAAACGAAATACGTGTTTTGAGAAAAACTTACTATAAAATAAGGAACGGGAGCGGATATGATTGTTAAATAATAAAACGATAGCATTTCTTGGTGCAGGTAATATGGCTGAAGCAATGATCTCAGGGACAGTACAGAGTGGCAAGATTCCAGCTGAGCAAATCATTGTTTCGAATCGAAGCAATTATGGAAGACTTCAAGAAATGAAAGCTAAATATGATATCACAGCAATTACGAAAGACGATCTGCCCTTTGATGAAATAGATATTCTCATTCTTGCCATGAAGCCAAAGGATATCGATAAGGCATTAGATTCCATCAATCATCTTGTCAGGAACGATACGGTGATCATGTCGGTACTGGCAGGGATTACGACTTCTCATATGGAAGAACAGTTACCTGGAGGTCAGCCTGTCATCCGTGTCATGCCAAATACGTCAAGTATGCTGAAGGAATCTGCAACGGCTATCAGTGCCGGAAGGTTCACTTCAAGAGAAGATATGGAGAACGCAGAAGAGTTACTATCAAGCATCGGAGAAGTATTCGTCATCGAAGAAAGCCAGATGGACATTTTCACCGGAATTGCCGGGAGCGGTCCAGCTTACTTCTACTATTTAATGGAACATATCGAAAAGACGGGTGCTGAAGCAGGATTAGACCCGAAATTGGCTCGTAAAATCGGAGCTCAAACCATTTTCGGAGCAGCCAAAATGATGCTGGAGCGAGAAGAATCACCAACTCAACTTAGAGAAAATGTAACATCCCCAAACGGTACTACGGCTGCAGGACTTGATGCATTAGCTCAGTTCGGTGGAGGTAAAGCCATCTCAGAAGCTGTTAAGGGAGCAGAAAAGCGTTCGAAAGAAATCAGCTCATCCTTACAGTCTAAAGAATTAGTCACAAGCTAATAACCCAACAAATACCAAACACCCCATATAAATTATGTTACCAACCAAACTTGAAATACAGGTCTGTCCCTGCATATAGAAAGAGGGGCAAGGGACGGACCTTATTACTAGGAGTGATTGAATGTCCCAAGATAAGAAACGTATCGTGATTAAGATTGGAAGTAGTTCATTGACAAGCTTACATGGAGAAATGAGCCGCAGGAAGCTTGAGAGACTTGTGGATGAGGTTGTCCGTTTAAAGGATGACGGTCATGAAGTCTTGCTTGTTTCATCAGGAGCAGTTGCTGCAGGTTATCGTAAATTGGGTTGCTTGACACGCCCAAGTTCGCTGCCTGAGAAACAGGCAGCAGCAGCTATTGGTCAAGGGCTATTAATCGAAGCGTATTCTGATCTATTAATTTCAAATGGATATGTGGCTTCTCAAATTCTGATCACTCGTAGTGATTTTTCTGATGAAGATCGATACAATAATGCCAGAAATACGATTAATGTCCTGCTCGAAAGAGGGATTATTCCGATTGTAAATGAAAATGATACCGTAACGATTGACCGTTTGAAGTTTGGAGATAATGACACACTATCCGCTAAAGTCGCAGCACTCGTGGATGCTGATCAACTCATCATCCTATCAGATATTGATGGGCTATATGATTCAGATCCCCGCAAAAATCCAGATGCTGAACTGCTGGAGAGTGTGACTGAAATCACGGAAGATATTGAAGACATGGCGGGAGAGCCTGGAAGCTCAGTCGGTACCGGCGGCATGAGATCAAAGATCGATGCATTCAAGATTACAATGGCATCAGGCATCCCTGCGTTCCTGGGTAAATCAGGACATTCTAACATCATTTATGATGCTGTCCAGCATACGGCTAAAGGAACCTATTTTGAATCGACGGAAGATTCGGTTAATCTCGATTCCAAAAAGCAATGGATTGCGTTCAATTCCGGTCCAGAAGGTGAAATCACCATCGATGCAGATGCGAAAGACCGTATTTTAGAGCGGAAAGAAAGTTTGACGATCGATGATATTTATACTGTGAAAGGCCGTTTTGATAAGGGTGCAGTCGTACGTATCCTGGATAACCGCAACGAGGAAATCGGTCTTGGAATGGTCAACTATCGCTCTGGTCAACTGAAGAACCCTACAAATATAAAAGCCGATGAAATCGCAGTAGAAATTGATCAGCTCGTATGCCATGTAGAAGTTCCCATTCCAGTAGGTGTTTAGTTGAACATTATTCTGTAATTGATTCATTTAAGTATATAGCTTTTCAAAATAATCAGGAGGTATTTGGATGACTTTAACTGTAGAAAAAACCGATGTGAAAAAACAGGCGATATTGGCTAAAAAAGCTTCTAAAACCTTAAGCATGCTGACAACGGAACAAAAAAATAAAGCCCTTCATATTCTTGCCGACCATCTAGAGGCATACTACGACTCCATTCTAAAACAGAACGAAAAAGACCTTGAAAGAGGCCGGGAAAAAGGATTTGAAGAGGCCTTTATGGATCGCTTATCTCTTTCTAAAGAGCGCGTTGAAGACTTTGCAAACGGTCTTCGCCAAGTGGCTGACCTGGAAGATCCGACTGGTAAAGTGGTTTCTGATTGGACCTTGGAAAATCAGCTGCAAGTTCAAAAAGTGACCGTTCCGCTCGGTGTCATCGGAATGATTTATGAAGCCCGCCCAAACGTGACGGTGGACGCTACAGGTCTTGCATTAAAATCAGGTAATGCTATCATCCTGAAAGGTGGATCGAATGCCATCACGTCAAATAAAGCCATTGTGGATGTAATGCATGAGGCGTTGGAACAAACAGATATTCCAAAAGATGCCGTACAATTCATCAACACAACAGATCGTGAGGCGACAAGTGAATTATTCACAATGAAAGAACATATTGATGTGCTGATTCCCCGTGGTGGCGGCGCATTGATCAACGCTGTCGTCAATAACGCAACGGTTCCTGTCCTCGAGACAGGTGTAGGGAATTGTCATATTTACATCGACAAGGAAGCTGAACTGGAAAAAGCATTAAACATCATCATAAATGCCAAAACGGATCGTCCGGCGGTTTGTAATGCGGCTGAAACCGTCATTCTCCATGAGAATTGGTTTGATGAACACAAGGATGCCTTTGTTGAAAAACTGAAAGAGCATAACGTTTCCATTCATGGGGACGAAAAAGTGGTTGAAGTGATCAAAGATGCTAAACTTGCAGGTGAAGAAGATTGGGCAAACGAATATTTAAGTCTTGATATTGCCGTGAAAGTGGTGTCTTCACTTGATGAAGCCGTGGATCATATTGAACAATACGGTACCAAACATTCAGAAGCGATTGTGACGGAAAACAATGAAACGGCGAAAAAGTTCATGATGCTGGTTGATGCTGCTGCTTTATATCACAATGCTTCCACACGTTTCACAGATGGAGGAGCATTAGGATTCGGTGCTGAAATTGGCATTTCAACTCAGAAGCTCCATGCAAGGGGACCGATGGGTCTTCCGGCGCTAACCACAGTGAAGTATATGATGCATGGAACCGGACAAATTCGATAATATGTAAAAACGCATGAGGTCTACTCCTCATGCGTTTTTTATATTCTTTCGACTGTCAGCCTGAATCCTGAAGCAGGAATTCATGCAATCCTCGTATTGTATGAACTTCTTGTTGATAACATAATGTCAAAAGTCGTTCGAAAATCTCGGCCGTCATGATCGCATCATTTAAAGCATGGTGGCGTGTCCGGTCTTGAATATCGAATTTCTTTATAAGAACATCCAAATAGCAGTCATCCCTGCCAAGTAAGCTATTGGCCAATGAAAAGGAATCGACAAATTCTGGATCGAAAGAAGGCAGTTCCCACTTATTTATCCTTTTTTGAAGAAAGTTAATGTCGAAGCTCGCGGGATGTGCCACCAGAATCGTCCCTTTACTGAACTCCAAAAAACGTTCCAACCCTATAGGCAGCGTCACACCATTTAAAAAATCTTTACGTCTTAGTCCCGTAAACCTCTTCGTTTCCCTGGACACTGTTTGAAGAGGGTCGATCACCTGATAGAATGTCTCGTCCCTTTGAACTTTTCCTTCTTTCAGCTTTACAGCTCCTATCGAAATGATTTCATCTCCAACTTCAGGAAAAAAACCAGTGGTTTCAAGGTCGAAAATCGTAAAGGTGCAATGGAAGAGATGCTTCTTTTGAAGAGTCGGTTTTTCTTCTTCAAATTGTTTAAGGCCACGGGAAAGTTTATGATAGGAAAGCTTTTCTTTTTCCCGCTTCACTTGATGGCGGAAGATGAATCGCTGCCATAAATAATACTTCAGTATCCGGTAGCCTACATTAATACCTATATTATCCATTAAACCACCCGGTTCCTATTGAAACTGATTTCCATCACTTGCTGCAGTCGGTTGGCAATTTGGATGGATTCTTTTAATTTTTGGCGATCCTCTTTCGAAAGGGTGCGGACATCGATGTCATTACTTAAAGGCTTTCCCTCACTAAGTTCACGCAGATTCTGTTGCGTTCTCAAGGAAAGGAGGATATGCATGGCCGTTTTAACGTTTTCGGCATCCCTTGGGTGAAAGGCTTGTAACTTTTTCAATGCCTGTACCCTTTTGATGGTGTTCACTTCTTTTATCCCATACTTTACCGAATGAATCCGGATCATATTGACGATTTGTAAGAGTCCTGACTTTTTGATATTGAATAGATGGTTTTTCGGCTTCAAGTTCACCCGGCCCAATGGACCAACGGGGAGTTTGAAACGAAGGGCATCTTTTCGTAAGAGTTGCTGCATATTCAGGGATCGTTTCGATTTTTCAGTCAGGTAATTCCGGATCTCTTCTGCGATGGAATAGTCTCCGTAAATTGGACGGAAGTCATAGAACATCGTGATGTTCTGGATTTCCTGTGCATCCATTTCGTGGAGCCACTCATCAATGGCCTTTTTCCAGTCCGTATACGACCTTTTCCATTTTTGTTCCTTGGCCATGATCCCGCCTGTACATTCAGGGAAACCACATGCAGCAAGCTTTAAATTAAGCTTCTCGGTGAAGGCCTGAAAATAGAGATCAACTTTTTTCAGGTCAGATAAATGATTATAATCATCAAGGATGATCCCATTATCCTGGTCGGTATGGAATCCCTGTTCACTGCGTCCCTGACTGCCCATGACAATGAAACAATAATTGATCGGAGCAGAACCGTAACCTTCCTGCCTCATTTCCTTTTCGCTCAATTGAATGATTTTCCGGTGGAGCCGATCATTGTAGTTTGATATCACTTCACAAATATCGAATCCAAAGCTGTCCTGTCCAAGAAGGTCTTGAATGAACTGTTGGAACGTCTCGCTCTTCACCGTAGCCAGTTCAACCAGTTCATCATTTGACACGGCCTTTTGAATTTTATAAGAAAGATCCAGATAATTCGAATCCTGAATATTGAGAAATGATGTACTGGTTAGAATTCCAACCACTACATCATTTCGAATGATAGGGACGAAATCCACTTCTTCATGTTTAAAGTAGGAGAGGGCTTCATAAGCGAAGGACTCATCCCTGATCCAAAAAGGCTTTTCCTTCATCCAGTCTTTCACCTTTTCAGCGTTACATGGATTGGTTAGATAAGACAGGATTTCCCGCTGCGTAAGGATGCCAAGCATTTTTTTATTCTGATCCACCACGACTAACCCATATGTGTCATGTTCTTTCATCTTTTTGGCTGCGGCTATGATGGTAGCATTTCCATTGATGAAAGTAGGGCTGTCCATGAGAGTATGAACTTTTGTGCGGAACAGATTGATGTTTTCATCATCGGTCTCAGTGGCTGACTTTACCTTGATTTCATCGTAAAGGGTCTTCATCCGATTGCCGATGCTTTCAAATATGATTTTTGAAAAATCATTGTTTTTGGTCATGATTTCTAAAATCCGGTCTTTCTGAATCCGGAATACCGTACAATCTTCTATTGCCTGGACTGAAAAAGTCATTTGTCCGCTCGTAAGCATGATCATGATACCAATCAAGTCACCAGGGTAATAGAAGCGGAGTGAATATTGCTTTCCGCTGGAACGATGGAGGACATTTTTGGCAAGTCCGGAGACAAGGAAGTAAATATCCAGTTCTTCCACCGTTTCATCTTCATGAAAGAGAAACTCCCCTTTCTTGAAAGTTGTGTATGTTGAACCGGAAATAATATAATCCAACTGTTCCGCTGATAGGACATCAAATGGATAGTGATCTCGAATAATATGTAGTAATTCCTGCTGGTTCATCAAATACCTCCCGTTCGTGCTGGTTCCATAGTACTTTACCATAGAATCCCCTAATTTGAAAACGATAAAACAGGCCGTCATACATAACAAGACACCCCGATATCAGGGTGTCTTGTTCAACATTCGATTTGGTTCTCTATCAGCAGCAGTTTAAATAAATCCCGGGTCAAGAGGCTTTATGGGCTTTTACAACCTGTTTTTCCTTCTTCATGAAAGGCATCCACCAGTTCCAGTCTCCAAGTAGCTTCATTAACGAAGGGACCAGTACCATTCTGACGATGGTTGCATCAATGAAAATGGCGATGGCAATCCCAACCCCGATCTGTTTGACAGGCATCACACCAGTAAAAGCGAAAGCCCCCGTTATGACAATCATGATAAGAGCTGCCGAGGTGATGATCTTACTTGTTGAAGTAAGTCCTTCAATGGTGGAACGTGTGTTGTCACCGGTTTCTTGATAAATTTCATGGATCCTGGAAATGAGGAATACCTCATAGTCCATGCTAAGGCCAAACACAAGGCTGAATACCAGTACCGGAAGCACAAGGGCAATATCCGATTCAGGGATTCCAAAGTGGCCTCCCTGGAAAATCCATACTAAAATTCCGAATGTCGATGTCAGACTGATGATGTTCATCAAAATGGCCTTCAATGGAATGATGATGGAGCGGAATGCAATCATCAGAATTAGGTAGGTAGAACCTAAAATGATGCCAAGGCATAATCCTACTTTTTGATAGATTTCATCAAAGATTTCCTGATTGAATTTCACCTGTCCCCCGAACTGGAGGGGGTGGGACCATTCTTTTTGACTCCATTTGTTCACCAGTTCCTGAGCAGCGGATGATGATGAATCCAACGATAAGTGAACTGGAATCAGCGCTTTGTCTCCCTGAATAAAACGATCCAGTGCAGGATCAATCATCTTCTTGGATTCCGGCTGCTGAATGGCACCGAATAATTTTTTCGGAGAGTCGATATTGGTGGCTTTGAAGATAGAGTCCACTGAAGTCACAGCTGATTCCTGATTGAATTCTGAAAGGAGGTCATTCAAATCCTCCAATCCATCTTTGGTCTTCCAGCCATTCTCCCGTTTGGCAATCACATAAACCGTACTGCCCTCATCTGTCTTAAACTCCTCCTGAATGGTATCCATCGCCTGACGGGATTCAAATGTAACAGGTAATGCCTCCGTATCAGGAATGGCCAGATTCATAGAGCGGACAGGCAAAATGCCGATCACTAAGACAATTAGGGCGAGGAGGGCAAGCATCACGGGCCTTTTCATGATAAACCCGGCAAATATCCTCCATTTCCCCTGGTCATTCTTCTTCTGTTTAATCAGCGTCCATTTATTTATAGACTTACCGAGGAGTAGAAGAACGGAAGGGAGGAGAGATAATGCAGATACCACTGCAAGCATGACGACAACCATGCCTCCGATGGCAATCGTCTGGAATATATCGATTTCAATAAGCATCATGGCTCCTAAACCGATGAAAACACATAATGCAGAGAAAATGATTGATTTTCCTGCCGTTTGAATAGTGGTATGGATTGCTTCCGATATGGATCTCGTAGCCAGTTCTTCACGGTAGCGGTTAATGAACAATAGAGAGAAGTCAATGCTCAGGGCAAGACCAATCATTGGGACTACATTCAGCAGGAAAACCGATAATTCCATGCTACCGCCAATCAGAGCGAGAATCCCGAATGCCGTCACGACCGTCACCACTCCAATGATGATGGGAACAAGCGAAGCAACAACCGAGCCGAATGCAAATAACAGGACAAGGAGAGCGAAAGGTAATCCTATCAATTCGGCCCGTTTCAGATCATCCTGACTGGCCATATTAATATCTGAACTAATAATGGAAGCCCCGGTCAATGATTGACCTGGATTTTCTTTTATTAGTGCTTTAACTTTTTTTGTTTCGTTGGTGATATCAGACTCATCGAAGGATAAAACGGCGTAAGCCACGTCGTCTTTCACTAATTTTTCATCTTGTAACGGTGATTGTATAGAAGAGGTGACACCCAAGTTTTCTATGCTCTCAATCGTTTTCTTAATCGATGCCTGGAACCCTTCTGGAGATTGGGAATCCTGCTTTTCCATAAGAAGCAAAATCGATGATTCGGGAAAATCAAACGAATCGGTCAATTCATCGTTCACTTTTTCAAACTGTCCGTCTGTCCTAAAACCATCACCGCCTAGTATGGTGGGTAAGTCTGTTGCAAAATAAGCGAATATTCCCGCTATCATCACCCAAAGTACAATGATCCATTTATACCATCGGGTGATCCCTTTACCGAGCAGGTTCATCTCATCACACTCCTTCATTGAAAGTCTTACAACCTGACTTTCCACTATTTCTTACGTTAAAAAAGAATCACTCATTCAGTTTAATAGGTGGAGTCAGCAGGTGCAATAACTAAATATTCGAATTGATGATAAGGGAACGATCATTAAGATCCCTTCGTGTTGAGGATGAATGTCGAAGCGCTCAATAAATCTGGAAATATGTAGTCAGCGTTATACGATGGGGAAGAGTTGCCATTTAGTAAAATCGTGGTGCATCCAGCTTTGTTGCCTGCTTCTATGTCTACATCACGATCCCCGATCATGAATGATTCAGCAAGATCAATCCTGTATTTTTCTGCCAGTTCAAAAAGCATCCCGGGTTCGGGCTTTCTGCATGAACAACCCGCATGGGGTTTGTGAGTGCAGCAGGAAACTTCCTGAATGAAACCGCCTGCTTGTTTGATTTCATGTACCATATAATCATGGATGGACTCCAGCTCATCATGGGAAAGATAGCCTAATCCAACACCACCTTGATTTGTAACGACAAAAAGAAGGAATCCGGATTGGGATAAAGCCTTTATGGCTTCGGGGGCTCCTTTCAGGAAATAAAATTGATCCGGCCGGTTCACAAAGCGGACTCTATTGGTTTTCACCTCGTTGATTACCCCATCACGGTCAAGAAAAACAGCTTTATTCATCATAAATCCTCCTTATTCGATAACTTTCATCAAGAAACACCGTGTATATGTCGCTTCTTGCGGTTTCCGAGGAAATAATGACAGAGTATTCTGTCATTTATTCTTAATCGGTAGGGACGGACCTTGGAAGGTCCGTCCCTTTCCTTTATAGTTTGCGGATAAAAACGACTTTTAAGTAGTCACTCTGCTTGTATTGACTGAGGGTTTTAAAATCTTCAGGAAGAGTGTATTCTTCGAGTATCTTATATTTCCCGTCGGTTTCCTTGAATGCTGCATCAATAAAACCTTTGAATTTTTTCATATTGAAGGTGCTGCAGTTTGTGGAAGCCACGATGATCCCGTTCTTTTCAGTGATGGCTATCGCTTCTTTCAACAAATCCTTATAATCCTTTGCAGCACTGAATGTGTGTTTTTTGGAACGGGCAAAGCTTGGTGGGTCTAATATCACCATATCGAATGAAAGCTGTTTTTTAACAGCATATTTGAAGTACTTGAAGACATCTTCCACAATGATGTCTTGAGCCTCATAATCGATTCCGTTTATGCTGAATTGTTCAATCGTTTTGCTTAAACTGCGATTTGCAAGGTCCACACTGGTGGTGTGAGAGGCACCGCCGAGAGCAGCATACACAGAGAATGCACCGGTGTAAGAGAAGGTATTCAATACCCTCTTGCCTTCTGAGTATGCGTCACGAATTCTTTTCCTTACTTCGCGTTGATCGAGAAATACTCCGACCATCGCTCCGTCATTTAAATAGATGGCAAATTGTACGCCGTTTTCTTTCACGAGGAGAGGGAAGGAAGGGCGTGTACCTTCGACAAAATCGTCTTCTTCAACGTATTTCCCTGCCTGTGCGAACCTTTTCTTCTGGTAAATACCTTTATATTCGGTTAATGCCCGTATCGATTCCACCACTTCTTCATGAAAAGAATAGGCACCCCTTGAATACCACTGAATGAGATAATATCCATCAAAGTAGTCAATGGTTACACCCCCGAAACCATCGCCTTCACCATTGAACAACCTGAATGCCGTCGTATCTTCACTATAGTAGAAGTGGAGACGTTGATTAATGGCAGCCTGGATCTTTTTATAAATGAACTCCTTGTCTATATCTTCATGTTCTTTCCAGCTCAGAAGCCAGCCAATCCCTTTATTCTGGAGTCCGTAGTACCCTTTTGCAATAAAGCGACCATCGGTATCTACAAGCTTCAGGATGTCACCGTCCTCGGCATCTTCAATCGAAGTCGTGACATTTTCATTATTTAAAAGAGGAAACCCTTTTAGAAATAGTTGTATGTATTTGGGGCTTGCTTTTACGATTTTTTCTTTCGTCATTCCACTCATCCTAACCTATTGGTTTAGTCTTGTGTAGTATAGAACGTTACGGGCGTTTACGCAACTGCATAAAAAAATCCCCTCAGGTCCGAAGAGGGGAAAGGTGTTTGAATTATTTACTCCATAAGTAATCTCCTACAAGACGATCCACTTTCATCGTTTCATGTAATCCGCTATGAGAAATCGTTGGATCATATACAATTTTGGACTGAAAAGGATTTCTTTCAAAAAATGATCGACTCTCCAGTGCACTCTGTACATTTACCACATCATCACCTGAACCAGCGATGGAAAGCACTTGTATTTCAGAAGGAATCAAATGACGATTGAGATACATTTTTTTCAACGCGCGAGAGCCAGGCTTTAAATCAATCACAGCTGCACCGGTATTGATTTGCCCATAAGACTCTTTCGTGACTCCCTGAAATGGAGTGGCAATCGTAATGAATTTATGGGTTTTTGGAACAAACGATTCTTTACTGGTATTCTCTAAATATTGGGTTGAAGCAAGGCCACCCATAGAGTGGGCGACAATATTGACAGTAGAAACATTGAATTGGTGATGCAGCAGCTTCATGGCATTTTCTAGCCAAATCGCCTGTTTATCCAAGGAAGCCCGATTGTCTTCAAAAATGACTTGAACAAGTGGGGGAGAACTCGGGTTTTTAGGGAGAGCCCCTTTGTATCTTATACTGCCGGAATCTGATACGGATATTTCCAGCGTTTTTTGACCCCATCCATGTCTATTCTCAAAACGGTCCAACATGGTCCTGAAGGAATTATATGTACCTTTGTATCCGTGCACGAAGACGGTTGGATATTTCTCCTCGGCGGTTAAAGGTTTTTCACTTGATTGGACATTCGTCGTCCGGAAAATAGTATATAAAGTGAAGAAGGCAACGATAAAGAGCCCGCTCCAGAAAAATGATCGTTTTGACTTTATTGACAAGAAAATCGCTCCTTTAAAAAGGTATACTTCTATTGTAAGGGATTCGTGAAGTATTGAATATGTTAAAAAAGAAATTTATTTGTCATATTATATGTAATTTTTACCTCATTTGGTACTATGTTTCTATTTATTCATTTTCTCTAGTCAGGAAAAGCAAGGACCATAAGAAAAAGGCTTAAATGAACATTTAAGCCTCCAACGTTATTTTGCCATTAATAGTAAAAATTAAACCCAATCACCAGCTTTGAAAATTGGTTCAATCGTGCCATCCGCCTTTTCACCGTCGATATCCAATTGTGATGAGCCGATCATGAAGTCCACATGAATCATGCTTTCGTTAAATCCAATCTCCTGTAACTGTTCACTCGTCATCGTCTTACCATCCTCTACACATACAGAAAGAGCCCTGCCCAATGCAATATGACACGAAGCATTTTCATCAAAAAGAGTGTTATTGAAAACGATATTCGTATTGGAAATTGGGGAATCGTGAGGTACCAATGCAACCTCACCCAAATAAGATGCACCTTCATCCGTTTCGAGTAAGTTCTTTAACGTTTCATAGCCTTCTTCAGCCGTGTAATCAATGACTTTCCCTTCCTTGAAGGTCAACGAGAAATTCTTGATAAGGGTGCCGCTATAATTAAGAGGCTTTGTACTCGAAACAACACCGTTCACGCCATATTTATCTGGAATTGAAAACACTTCTTCCGTCGGGAGGTTCGGGACGAATGGAATCCCTTTATCATTGGTGAATTGGGCACTGATCCATTTGGTTTTAGGGTGGAATTCGATGGTCAGGTCTGTTCCAGGTCCTTTATAATGAAGCTTTTTATAGTTCCCCTTGTTTAAACGATCGGCGTTTTTATTAAGGTTTTCGATATGCGATTCCCATAATTCGACAGTATTTTCCTGATCCGTTCTGGTGGTGTAAAAGATGTTCTCCCACAGTTTGGTAAAAGCGTCTTCTTGAGAAAGATCGGGAAAAACGGTCTGAGCCCATTCCACTGTTGGTATCGCAGCGATCAACCAGCTGATCTTTCCGCCTCCGATATAAGCTGAAAAGTCTTTCATCGCTTCTGCAGAAGTTTTGTTCAACATAGCGACACGCGTAGGGTCTGAGTCCCTTAATAGAGAAGGATTCGGGGCAGCTAAGTTCAATAATGCCACATTGTTCTCTGCCATCTCAATGTATCCTTTTGCCTTCCATTCAGGGAACGCTTTCAAGCCTTCTTCGGCAGATTTCTCCAGGCGGATCTTTTTCAATTCATCATCATAGAAATCCGTTAACACATTCAGTGCTCCTGCTTCGTATGCTTTTTCTGTTATCAGGCGGACAAACTCAAATGATGTTATAGGTGCTGATATCATCAGTTCCTGTCCCTTTTGCAGATTCAATCCGACTTCTACGATCAGATCTGCATATCGTCCTAAATTTCTCTCAAATGCTTCATTCATTTGTGAATCCCCCTTATATATGTATTCAATCATAACTATATCTCTTTTTTCAGAAAATTTCATTGAATAAGATCATTTAATTTAAATAAGACCGAGGCAGGGACTAAGGTGTTTAGTTAAAAGAAAATCCGAACGATCATTCGAGATTCTTTTTGAGAATCGAGATCGTTCGGATTTATCATTTGGATGTTTACATAAATATTGTTGCTTTTGACCCAGTGAGTAGTGGTTGATTTCCGCTTCAGGTGCTCGCTTTCCGCGGGGCTGGCGGTGAGCCTCCTCGGGCTTTGCCCTGCGGGGTCTCACCTGTCCAGCGTTTCCCGCAGGAGTCGAGCACCTTCCGCTTCAATCAACTGTCGAAGTGTAAGTCTTTCACAATAACACTGTAATGTGGAGATTGCTTCATTTCATACACTAACAGTTATTGTATTAGGGAAGTGACAGATATCCATTAATAATATAAATACTCTTTCTTATCGGATGTGAATGACTCATTCTGCTCCGAGACAACCCAAATGATCGAACATACGAAAACTACAATTTGTGTATGAATAACAAATGCTTTATTGAAATGGATCTTTTAGTTAGTATTGCTAAAGCATATTCAGAGTATATAACAGTATCTAGCTATTGATTGGAGTGCAAGACGAAGACTCCTACGGGAAAGCGGAATAGGTAAGACCCCGCAGGAGCGACAGTGACGAGGAGGCTTGCCTTCCGCCCGAGGAAAGCGAAGTCTTGCACGGAAATCTATAGCGGTGTAACAAGTGATTCCAACTAATTTTTTAAGATTATGTTTATAGTTTAGTTGAGAACGGCGGGAATTCTTCTTCATTTGAGTTAATGACTACCACACCTGAAAGGGCCATGGCGGTGAGGCTGGTGATGATCAATAATTTTCTCAGCTTTTTCATTTTTTAACCACCTCCTTATAAAGGCAGCATTTCTTCATAAATGATATTGGCTTCATTTAGATGGAATGCAGCAAGTTTGTATTTTCTAATTCTTTGATAATATTGGCCAAGGAATTTAGAATACTCAGCATATAATAGAAGAGAACCGTTTTTCTTAAAGTAAGCCAGTGCATACTCCTTCATAAAATACTCAAATCCATTAGGAAATTCATTCAGTGCAAATTGATAATAAGATAATTGATAAAATTTATCGGGATATCTTTCTTTTGAACAAAGCTCCAATCCTTTTGATAACCAGAATTGAACTTCTGAACGTTGATTCAGTTTATAATGCTCTTTGACAAGTGAAAGAATCGAATAGAGTTTTCCTTCGTCGTCAGATTCCTTTAATTCAATGCTTCTCACAAAATGCTGGATGGCTTCATCGCTTTTATTCATGAAAGATTTAAGGTATCCGAAATTTTGCTCGATTTTGGAATGCAATGACGTATACTGAATGGACTGAGAGATGAAGTTAGCCCATTCATAATGCTTTACGGCGTCCTCACCATTCCGGATTCTCCGATAGCAGATGCCCAACAATAAATGCACCTCTGCGCACCTTTTCTGGTAGTAAACCCCCTGAAAAATGGAGAGGGCTTTTTCACCGTAGTAAATCGCTAAACGATACATGTGTAAACGTGTCAGGACTAAACTGAATAGATAAAATAAATCTGCCCTTTCTTCTTCATTTACAACATTTCCAAGCACAAAGTAAGTTTCGGCTTCTTTCAACTCACCTTTGGCTTTTTCGTATTCCTTCATTAGATAGTAGTAATTTCCTTTATACTTATGAAAGTAAAATTTATGCTTGTCGGATAGGTCCTTATAATTCGTTTGAATATGGCTCAAATGACTGAAAGCTTCCGTTAGATCGCCCCTTAATAATTGAACCCGGAAGCAGAGGATTTTATAAAAAAAATGGGACGATAGATCATCGGTTTGATCAAGATCCCTTTGGATGAGCTTGTGAGTGGAACGTGCTTCATCCTCTTTATTCCAAAGCAGAGCATGATTCCACTTTTCAAGAAGCTCATTCAACTGGTTAGGGCGATCAACTGGATGATTTAACCCCAGGCGCTCGCATAGTAAATGGACGATATCATCTGATGGTGTCACTTGGTTATTTTCGAGTTTCGATAGATAAGATATTGAAATGATGCCTTTAGATAGATTTTCTTGAGTTAACTTTTGTTTGAGTCTGTGGAAACGGATCTTAGAACCAATCTTCATATGATTCTTCTCCTCTTGAAGGATATAAATTTCCAACCTATGAACCAGAATATTGAACATAATAACATAAATGAAGCCGGAAGATTTGGAATATTCCTATAATTATATTTTTTCATGGGTAGAAAGGAGGTATTTTGGTTATTTGAATGGTTTTATTTCACAATGATTCACCTATAAATATCCTTTGTTATAATAAATCTAGTAAAAGTGATAAAGGAGGATGGTCATTGTGATTGATTTACGAAGTGATACGGTAACAAAACCAACGGAGGAAATGAGAAGGGCAGCTTATGAGGCTGAAGTGGGGGATGATGTGTATGGTGAAGACCCTACTATCCTAAGGCTTGAAAAGGAAGCAGCACGTCTTCTTGGGAAAGAGGAAGCATTATTCGTCACAAGCGGGACCCAGGGGAACCAGATTGCGGTATTGACCCATACCAGACCAGGAAATGAAATTCTATTAGAAACGGATTCGCATATCTTTTACTACGAATCAGGAGCAGTTGCGGCTTTCGCAGGCGTTCAAACCCGGACGATTAAAGGGACCAATGGAGAAATGGATCCTGGTGAAATAGAAGCTGCAATTCGTACGGAAGATCAGCATTTTCCTGAAACGGGTTTGATTTGTCTGGAAAATACCCATAACCGTGCGGGAGGGGCAATCGTTTCTCCGGAAAACATGCAAGCCATTCATTCCATTGCCAGGAAGCACTCCATTCCGGTACATATTGATGGAGCCAGGCTCTTTAATGCCGTTGCCGCAAGTGGTCGTGACGTAAAGGAGTTCACGGTTCACTGTGATACCGTTCAAATTTGTTTATCGAAAGGCTTGGGTGCACCGGTAGGTTCAATCATTGCAGGTGACAAACACTTTATTAAGAAGGCTAGAAAGTGGAGAAAACGTCTTGGTGGGGGACTTAGACAAGCCGGGGTGATTGCGGCTCCAGGATTGATTGCCTTAAATAAGATGAGAGGACGTTTGTCAGAAGATCATGAGAAAGCAAGAATCCTCAAAGAAACCTTTCAAACATGTAACGGGATTGAAATCATCAATGAAGTGGATACTAATATTGTAGTGGCTGATGTATCGGGCACAGGGATGACAGCAGCACAGTTTGTAGAAGAATTAGAGAGAAAAGGAATATTGGCCGTGACGTTTGGACCGACCCTGGTCCGCTTCACGACTCATTATGATGTCTCTATGGAGGACATAGGGGAAGTGTCCCGGATACTTAAGGCTCAATTTTAGCCAATCAATTCCTGTGGCTGGTTTTAGGAAACGGAATAGGGCAGGACTTGCCCTATTTCCACCTTTATTCTTTGTGATCAAGTTGTTTTCCATGATGAGGATGAGGATGCCATCTCATCATATAACCATTTTCTTTTAGCTTTTGATGTTTTGCTTCCATCATGTTCAGCACTTTATCGCCTTGTTCTTTTGTAAAAACACCGTACTCCACGTATTTCTTCACAAGTTCTTTTTTCGTTGAATACATCTGTTCGTGCAATTTACCAAGCTCTGCTTTTTGGTCTTCTGTCAGATTCACCTTTTGTCCAGGCGCCTGACCTTGACCTTCTGCAGAGACGATGGAACTGAATCCAAGGCTGATGATGAAGGCTGCTGCAATTGAAACCACTATCTTTTTCATATTTATTTCCTCCTTCCTGAAGATTCTCTTATATTCTTTGCAGTGTATTAGAAGAATATGTAAGAGTGGACGAATCGGCAGGGGAATTGCTAGTATTAGATGGAGTAGAACCAGAATGAGGGGGTTAGGATCAATGTTAAATAAGTTTTTATCTAGTATCGGTATAGGTCATGTGAAGGTGGATACCATCGTGCACACGACAGAGATTTCACCCGGCGACCACATCAAGGGGGATGTCGTCTTAAAAGGGGGAATGGCCGATCAGCCGGTAAACGAAGTTCAACTATTACTTCTCCTAAAGTATGAACAAGATAAACAGGATAGTGATTTTTCTTATCATGAGAAGGATTTAAATACGATCACACTGGACAGCATAGGGACAATTAAGGCTGGGGAGGAAAAAAGGATTCCATTTGAATTCCCTACAAATGCCCGACACCCTAAGACGACTGACACGGAACAAACCATTTTAAGGACAACGGTGGATATACCCCAAGCCGTGGATCCCACAGATGAAGATAGTATATTCGTTCGATGATTCCAAAAAAAGGACCGATTCTCCAAATGAATCGGTCCTTTTTTGAATGTTTTAATGGATGCAGGAGTAATGAATGTCGTGACAAAGAGTACTAAGTTCTTATTGAAATCCATAAAAACCCAATGTAAAATGTAGTAAGCGCATACATTCAAAAAATTCAGACATTTAATGTGTGTAAAATCTATTGGATAAAGGAGGAATTTGATGGGAGGAATTTGGTTAGCGGTCATAGGGGGTATCGTGTTTCTGGTAGGGTATAGATATTATTCAACTCTTATTGCGGAGAGAGTGTACAGGCTCGACCCGAATTACGTGACACCCTCTCACCAGTATAAAGACGGAGTCGACTTCGTGCCGACGAATAAATTTGTTCTTTGGGGTCACCATTTCACTTCCGTTGCAGGTGCTGCTCCTATCGTAGGACCTGCTATAGCCGTGTATTGGGGATGGCTTCCCGCTTTTCTTTGGGTCATTTTCGGTACCGTGTTTGCAGCAGGTGTCCATGATTTCGGGACTTTGGTGCTGTCGGTTCGAAATAAAGGACAATCCGTTGGCTCATTAGCCAATAAGTTGATTGGAAAGAGGGCAAAAGTACTTTTTTTATTCATTATTTTAATTCTGGTGTTAATGGTGAATGCGGTTTTTGCCTGGGTCATTGCCAATTTATTCATTACGTTCCCAGCAAGTGTATTATCAGTGTTTATCCAAATTCCGCTGGCTGTCTGGATCGGATATTCCGTATACAAACGTAATGGGAGCATGTTATTGCCATCAATCGTGGCTCTCGGTGTCATGTATGCATCAGCGGTCATCGCAAGCCGGGTAGATTTTCTGCAAATCGATCTGGTCCGATATTTCGGTGGGCAGGAAGCGACTTCATTATTCGGTTTAAGCTCCACGAGCATGGCTTTCCTTGTGTGGATCGTTATTCTGATGATTTACGTGTACATAGCTTCCATTCTTCCCGTATGGAAACTATTACAGCCTCGTGATTATATCAATTCACATCAACTGATCGTGGGTCTTGGATTGCTGTATCTCGGTCTGCTGTTCACTAATCCAGAGATCACTGCACCGATGACAAATGGATCTGCAGATGTATCATGGTTCCCTTTATTATTTATTACGATTGCGTGCGGTGCGATTTCAGGTTTCCACGGACTGGTGTCATCAGGTACCTCCTCAAAGCAGCTGAACAAGGAAACAGATGCCCGCTTCGTCGGTTATTTAGGAGCGGTAGGGGAAGGGGCACTTGCCCTGATTGCCATCATTGCCTGTATTACATTTTTCCCTAATGTGGAAGAATTCCAAGCGACCTACAGTGGATTTGCAGCAGCAAGTGGAGCGGGATTGGGCGTATTCATTAAAGGTGCTGGACAACTTGCGACAGGAGTGGGGATTCCGGCGGATATTGCCGCAACGATCGTTTCCGTCATCATTGTAAGTTTCGCGGCCACAACCCTGGATTCATCTGTCCGTCTGATGCGATACATCATCTCTGAATTGGGTGAGGAGTACAAAGTACTTTCATTAACGAACGCACACGTTGCGACTACGATTGCAGTGGTTTCAAGTGCGGCTTTGACATTATTGCCTCAGGGCCCTAAAGGATTCGGATCAGGTGGATATCTCCTATGGCCTTTGTTTGGAACCTCGAATCAGTTGTTGGCAGGAATCAGTCTACTTCTGATTACCATTTGGCTCAAGCGACAGGGGAGAAATTACCTGGCTACATTGATCCCGATGTTATTTCTGATGTTTATGACGCTTTGGGCCATGATCAATCAGGTTGTCTTTGAATGGTCAGGTGCCGGGGAATCGGAAGGGAATATGCTCCTTTTCATTTTTGGAAGCATCATCTTGATCTTTACCCTGTGGATTCTCATCACAGCAGCATCTTCCCTGTCTAAAAAAGGTGATGATCCTTCTCAGTTCTCGGTGTAAGCATGGAAGTCAGGGGACTCGAATCGGGGTCCCCTTTTTAGTAGGAAGGAGGGTTCACTTGGATACAACCATGATGGACAAATTTAAAAGGGTAATGAAATTATATGATGATATGATCCGTCTTCCCCACAAAACGGAAATCGCCAGGGAGTTGAGGGACGAAGAGGATTTATTCTTATTACTGCTCTATTCGGATATGATCGGGATACCTAACCCTGTATTTTATTACACGCTGGAACTCTATCCATATATGATCGAAAAATTTCATGATTGGCATTTACGAATGGGGATGGAACATTCTCCACTGGATGGAATCAGATGCTGCTAAAATGAAAGGAGGGGAATTCATGAATGATTTACTGAATCAATCCATTCTATTTGTGGGGGGCAAAGGAGGAGTCGGAAAATCGACTACGGCATCTGCACTGGCCGTCATGTTTGCAAAGATGGGGAAGAAAACGCTGATCGTCTCAACAGATCCCGCTCATAACCTTGGGGATATATTTCACAGGGAAATTAACAGGTATGCTACTCCGTTATCGGACGATCTATGGGGGATCGAAATTGATCCAGATGCGGAAACACGTCAATACATCAACGGGGTGAAAGGGAATCTTAAAGGGATGGTAAAGTCAAATATGGTGAGTGAAGTCCACCGGCAAATTGATATGGCTTCTTCAGCACCAGGGGCTGAAGAAGCTGCCTTATTTGATCGGATCGTTTCGATCATCCTGGAAGAAGGAAATGAATATGATAAAATCATTTTCGACACAGCCCCTACAGGACACACGATCCGACTATTATCTCTACCGGAATTAATGGGAGTCTGGATGGATGGAATGCTTGAGAGAAGAAAGAAGACAAATAAAAATTATTCACAGCTTTTGAATGATGGTGAACCGGTTGAGGACCCCATTTACGATATCCTCCAAAAACGCCGGGAAAAGTTTTCGAAAGTAAGAGAGATTCTGCTTGATCGAAAAAAAACAGGTTTTATTTTCGTTCTTATACCAGAAAGACTGCCGATTCTTGAAACAGAAAAAGCGATTGAATTGATGTCCTCTCATTCACTTAATATTGGCGGGCTGATTGTGAATAAAATCCTGCCGAATCAAGCGGATGGAGAGTTCTTGCAGAAAAGAAGAGAACAGGAAAAAGTCTACTTGCATATGATGCAGGAAAGATTCACAGACCAATCACTATACGAAGTCCCTCTATTAGAAGAAGATATCTGTACGCTTTCTCATCTGGAAGGATTTGCATCCCATCTTCAGAAATCCATTTACAAAGAAGAGGGAATCTACTGATTCGGGAGGTATACATAATTAATGAGCGTGACCATTGGGGAAGTTCTTCAATGGTCATTTTTGCGTTGGGAAGGGAAAATAGATGATTTTGTCGAAAGTGTAATGATCCATAAAACAAGGGAGTCGTTCACATGGAAAGTGAGAATAAATATCTATCTGCCATTCTCCCCTTAAAAAAGAGGGAAGAAACACAAAATCGCTGGCTGTTTCATCGTCTGAATACCCTGTTACCTGCTTTAATGAAAAAACACAAGGTAGACATGTGGATCACGGCAGGGAGGGAATATAACGAAGATCCTGTCCTGAAGAGTCTATACCCTACCTCAGTTGACGGTTCGAGAAGATTGACCATCCTTGTATTTTATTTGGATGATGGCCAGCACCTAAAAAAATGGGTTTTGCATCCCAATCCGAATTTTGAGCCGTTTTATGAAAGAGCATGGAATCCGGAAGAGTGTGATCAATGGGAATGCCTTAAACGTCTTGTGGATGAGTACAATCCTGATTCAATCGCATTGAATTATTCATCGACATTTGCCGCTGCGGATGGTTTGAGTCATTCCTGTTATCAGCAGCTGAGTATGCTGTTAGATGAGCACTCACATAAATTTGTATCTGCTCAACATGTCATTGTGGATTGGCTATCGATCAGAACCACCAAGGAATTAGTGGCATACCCTGCAATTGCCGAGCTTGGGAGGATGATAGCGGAAGAAGCGTTATCCCGGAGAGTGATTCACCCTGGGATCACCACTACAGAAGATGTTGTTGACTGGATACGACAACGGGTATTGGACGCTGGTTTGGATACCTCCTTTTATCCTACTGTGGATCTGCAAAGAATGGGTTCGGTGATGGATCGATTAGAGGGAGAGATTATTCGTTTTGGAGATATCGTGCATCTGGATTTTGGCATTCGATATCTGGGCCTCGCAACGGATACCCAACAGCTTGCATATGTCCTTCATCCGGGTGAGGAGCAAGCTCCTGAAGGACTTCAATCTGCATTCCAAACCGCGTTAAGGTTCGAAGATATCATAACCGGGGAAATGAAAGTCGGAAGAACGGGGAATGAAGTATTTCAAAGAGCAATGAAAAAGGCAAGAGAGGAAGAAATCGAGGCGATGCTGTATTCACATCCACTGGGAAATCACTGTCATGAAGCCGGTGCTTTAATCGGCTTATATGATCAGCAAAGTGATATTCCCATCAAAGGCGATCTGCCCCTCACCGCCAATACCTGTTATGCACTGGAGTTCAATATAGAACAATATATTCCTGAGTGGGATCAAATCATCCCCATATATCTGGAGGAGCCGGTTGCATTCATCCAGCACCGACTGGAATATATGGCGAAAAGACAAACCACGTTTTATCTGATCTAATCAGTTTCCCTTACAGGAGAAATAAGACTGATGGCACGGAATGATTGTAATCAGTCTTATATGCCCCTGCCTAATAATGATCATTTTGAAAAAAATGTGATTCTCCCCCTTGACTTAATACCTAGTAGGGTATATTATAGTGAATGTAGCAAGAAAACAACAAGCCAACAGGAGGTGTCTTGATGGAATACAATGCACAAATTAAGAATCGAATCAAACGTGTGGAAGGGCAGCTCCGGGGTATTGTAAGAATGATGGAGCAAGGGGAAGATTGTAAAGACGTCATCACGCAGCTTTCCGCAGCCAAAACAGCTCTTGACCGATCCGTAGGTTTGATTGTCAGTATGAATCTTGTTGAGTGTGTAACAGACTCCCATGAATCCGGGGAAAGTACAGAAGCACTCGTGAAAGAAGCGGTAAATCTATTAGTGAAAAGTCGATAACGAAAAAGGTTGACATCTTTTTTTATATTGTATATTATACCCTTATGGGTATTTAAAAAACGAGGAGGAAACACACATGAACGCAGATAAAGTATTAGATGCAAAGGGACTTGCTTGTCCGATGCCAATCGTAAAAACCCGAAAGGCTATTAAAGAAATCGAATCCGGCCAAATCCTGGAGGTTCAAACAACAGATAAAGGTGCAAAAAGTGATCTTACAGCATGGGCTAAGTCTACAGGACATGAATTACTCGATTCGAATGAAGAAAATGATGTATTTACATTTTGGATAAAAAAAGGCTAAATTTTTTTGAGGGGGAATATACCCCCTGTAGTAAATAGGAGGGGACACAATGTCAGAGAGAAAAACAACCAATATTATTCTATTTAGTGGCGATTACGATAAAGCGATGGCAGCCTATATCATTGCCAACGGTGCTGCAGCATATGATCATGAAGTAACGATCTTCCATACGTTCTGGGGATTGAATGCTTTGAGAAAAGAAGAAATGGTACCCGTTAAAAAAGGATTCATGGAAAAAATGTTTGGAAAAATGATGCCTCGTGGAGCTGATAAAATGGGGTTGTCAAACATGAACTTTATGGGCATGGGTCCAAAAATGATCAAAGGTGTCATGAAAAAGCATAATGCCATGCCTCTGCCTGATTTGATCGATATGGCAAGAGAACAGGAAATTAAATTGGTTGCATGTACCATGACCATGGATCTGTTGGGGTTACACAAGGATGAATTATTGGAAGAAATCGAATACGCTGGGGTAGCAGCTTATTTGGCAGATGCCGAAAATGGAAACGTGAATTTATTCATTTAATTTTTTTTGAAAACAAATATACCCTATGAGGTAAATGGAGGTTTCTATATGAATAATCTTGAATCGAACTTCGTATTGGATGCAAAAGGACTCGCTTGTCCGATGCCGATTGTAAAAACAAAAAAAGCGATGAATAACCTGGAAGCAGGACAGGTGATTGAAATTCAGGCTACCGATAAAGGATCAAAGGCGGATCTTCAAGCATGGGCAAAGAGTTCCGGCCATGATTATCTAGGTACCATCGAAGAAGGGGACGTCCTTAAGCATTTCGTCCGAAAATCAAGCGGTGAAGAGACAGTTGAGCGTAAACACGAGGCTGTTACAGACAACGCCACACTGGCAGGGAAATTAAGCGATGAAAATGTGATCGTTCTGGATGTCCGCGAAAAAGCGGAATATGCCTTTAATCATATACCGGGGGCTGTTTCGATACCCCTAGGGGAACTTGAAAACCGTGTGAATGAACTGAATAAAGACAAAGAAGTTTATGTTGTATGCCGTACAGGAAACAGAAGTGACATGGCAGCTCAACTATTAGATGAAAAAGGATTTGCGAATGTATTCAATGTGGTTCCGGGTATGAGCGATTGGTCTGGGGATTTGGAGTCGGATATTAAATAATTCATTTTTCAGGAGGGTTAAATAATGGCTGTAAAACCAATGAATTCAAAAGAAGTAGCACAAAAAGTAATGAAAAAAGAAGAATTATTCATCTTAGATGTTCGTAACGTGGATGCATTTGAAGATTGGAAAATCGAAGGTGAAAAAGTTGAATATTTGAATATTCCTTATTTCGACCTTTTAGACGGCGTGGAAGAAATCTTGGATAAGCTGCCTGAAGATAAAGATATTCTTGTGGTTTGTGCTAAAGAAGGCTCTTCCATCATGGTTGCAGAAATGCTTTCAGATGAGGGGAAGGACGTGTCTTATCTGGAGGGTGGCATGAAGGCTTGGAGTGAACATTTAGAGCCGGTTAAGGTAGGGGACCTATCGAATGATGGAGAGCTTTATCAATTTGTGCGTCTGGGTAAAGGGTGTCTTTCCTATATGGTCGTATCAAATGGTGAAGCCGCGATTGTAGATGCCACACGTATGGCCGATGTGTTCATCGATTTCGCTAAAGCAAAAAATGTAAAGATCACTAATGTATTCGATACACACCTACATGCTGATCATATTTCTGGTGGCCGTACCATTGCAGAAAGAACCGGAGCAACGTATTGGTTACCATCCAAAGATGCTGAAGAGGTAACATTTGAATATGCGGCACTGGAAGATGGAAATAAAGTACAGATCGGAAATACAACCATCGATATTAATGCTTTATACTCACCAGGGCATACAATTGGTTCTACCTCATTCGTGATTGATGAGAAATATTTATTATCAGGTGACATTTTGTTTATTGATAGTATCGGACGCCCTGATCTTGCTGGAAAAGCAGAAGACTGGGTAGGGGACTTACGAGAAAGTCTGTACAAACGCTACAAAGATCTTTCTATGGATCTGACCGTTTTACCCGCTCACTTCATGATTATTGAAGAATTAAATGAGGACGGTTCTGTAGGTGAGAAACTTGGCACATTATATGCCAAGAATCATGGACTGAACATTGAGAGCGAAGATGAATTCAGAAGTCTTGTGTCTGAAAATCTGCCTCCCCAACCGAATGCTTATCAGGAAATACGTGAAACCAATATGGGAAAAGTGACGCCGGATGAAGAAAAGCAGCGGGAGATGGAAATCGGACCAAATCGCTGTGCTGTTCGATAATTGACGATGATGATATAAATATTTCCAATGGGAACTTGCATGAGCGGTTCCCATTTTATTAGAAGAGGAGGGCTCAAAATGGATTTGGCATTTATTTTAACTATATTTCTAATCGGCTTCGTCGGTTCTTATATATCAGGAATGGTTGGAATCGGAGGAAGTATCATTAAATATCCAATGCTTTTATATATTCCGCCTTTGTTGGGAGTAGCTACATTTTCCGCTCATGAAGTTTCCGGCATCAGTGCCGTTCAAGTATTCTTTGCAACGCTTGGCGGAGTGTGGGCATACCGAAAAGGGGGCTACCTGAATAAATCACTCATTACGTATATGGGGGTAAGTATATTAATCGGTAGTTTCATCGGTGGGTATGGATCAAAATTCATGAGTGAAGTGGGAATTAACATCGTGTATGGAATTCTTGCTCTCATTGCAGCCATCATGATGTTCATTCCTAAAAAAGGGATAGATGATGTGAAGCTGGAAGATGTTTCTTTTAATAAATGGCTCGCTGCCATACTAGCCCTCATCGTGGGAGTGGGTGCAGGTATTGTAGGTGCAGCAGGTGCCTTTCTATTAGTTCCCATCATGCTTGTTGTGCTGAAAATACCGACGAGAATGACGATTGCTTCCTCTCTTGCCATTACGTTGATTTCTTCCATCGGGTCGACTGTGGGGAAAATCACCACCGGGCAAGTGGATTACCTGCCAGCCATGATCATGGTAGTGGCAAGTCTGATTGCCTCTCCACTTGGAGCGATGGCAGGGAAGAAAATGAACACCAAGATTCTACAAATGATATTAGCACTATTGATTTTAGGAACGGCTATTAAGATCTGGATAGATATCCTTTAGAATGCTGCTTAGCACTGTATACCGTGACTCTTCTTACAGAAGAAGAATCGTGGTACATGGAGCTAAGCTTTTTTTTGTGGTAATGTATCAATGGGCCTTGTAACTTTCTGAAGGTCTCTTTCGTCTAATGAATAGATAGAAATAAGACTCTGGATGGATGAACGTATTCATGAGTAGCGGTACAATGTAAGAATGAATGTGTTCTAAGATTTTATCCATCATGAAAAAAGGGAGAATACACATGAAAAAGATTATTGGAATCATCTTACTATGTTCATTAATGGTTAGCGGACTTCAACCGGCATCGGCCGCGGATAATGATAAAGCAAGCATTAATGAAAAATTCGGACTGCCCATCGTTGTATATGGAGAAACACTCTCCAGCCAGCAAAAAAAAGAGGTTCAAAAACAATTGGGTATGGATGAGGGAACTGAAGTGGAGGAGTTTACGGCCACTGGTGAGGATCTTGTAAAATATATTGACGGAGAAAACAGGAACGCCCGCATGTTCTCTTCAGCCATGATCACCCGTAAGGAAAAGGGTGAAGGATTAAAGGTTAATATTGTGACTCCGGAGAATATTACCGAGGTTACGAATTCCATGTATTCAAATGCACTATTAACAGCGGGAGTCGAAAATGCAGTAGTGGATGTTGCCTCCCCGGTTAAGGTGAGCGGTCATTCCGCTTTAGTAGGTATTTATAAAGCGTATGATGTGAGTGGAGAGAAGCTTGATACGGTTCGGATGGAAGTGGCCAATGAAGAATTATCCGTTGCTACTGAACTCGCGAAAGAGTCAGGTATTGATAAGGAAGAAGTCAGTAAATTGTTAACCGAGATCAAAAAGGAAATTGCTGAACAAGATCCTGCGACGAAAGAGGAAGTCGAGAAGATCGTCGAAGACAAGCTCCAATCATTGAACATAGAACTAAGTCCAGAGGATCGTCAGTTGTTGATTGATCTATTTGAAAAGATGAGATCCCTTGATATAAATTTTGATAATGTTCAACAGCAGCTGGATGACTTAACGAAAGATATCCAAACCACCATTAAGGAAATTGTGAACGATGAAGGTTTTGGACAGAAAGTGTCAGATTTCTTTACCGGGTTATTAGAGGCAATTGGGAATTTCTTTAAATCAATCAAAAATTTATTTGGATAATGCGAAGATAAAAGACTGAGTCATTCGACTCAGTCTTTTATAATTCCAGCAAAGGAAACGTTAAATATACCGTCGTTCCTTTGCCTTCTTCACTTTCGATGGAGAAGGAACCTTTATGCTTATGCATGATTTCCTTGGCGATGGATAAACCAAGTCCATATCCACCGGTGTTCCTTTGCCGTGACAGATCAGATCTGTAGAATCGTTCACCTATTTGGGATAATGAGTCGCCCGGAATGCCAATCCCATGATCCTTAATCTTCACAACCGCCTTACCATCTTTCTCATAGGAGTGGATGGAGATAGAGGTCCCTTCCGGGGAATATTTCAGGGCATTGTCCAAAATATTGTAAAACACCTGCATCACTCGGTTTGGATCTCCGTTAATGATCGATTCCTCATTTAAAGTATGTTTAATATCTATATGCTTCAATTCTGCTTGTGGACGGATCAGTGTTAAAGAGTCCATAATGAATTGGGACATCACCATCGGTTCAATATCCAATGAAAATGCAGCATCTTCCAATTTATTCAATTCAAGGAGTTCCGTAATTAATTTCTGCATCCGCACCGACTCTTTTTGAATCAGGTGTAGGCTTTTTTCTATTTCTTCCGGATTTGTTTGTACCCGGTCGGTCAACGCTTTTGCATACCCTCCGATGTACGTGAGGGGAGTCCTTAGTTCATGGGCGACATTCGAAAGGAATTGTCTCTTACGATCCTCCTGGTGCTGCAAAGAGTCAACCATACTGTTGAACGTGAGTGCCAGTTCAGCCATTTCATCTTTAGTGGTGACCTCCAGACGCTCCGTAAAGTTTCCGTTGGCTACTTGATTAGAGAACCTTTGCATTTCCCTGACAGGTTTGAACAAGGAGTCCAGTGAAGACTGAATGATCAAAAAAAGCACGAAATAAAACATGACCCCTGCCAATATTAAAATGGGGATACCTTTGCTGAACACTTCCGTCATTTCAGCAAGAGGGATATAAATAAACAAATATCCCATTAACTTATCCTCATTCATAAGTGGAAAGACGGCTCCTATCACTTTCCGATTGAATTCGTCTACATATCCTTCTTTCATGACATGATTGCCCTTCGCCAATTCTTTTCTATCCATGCGGTTGATGAGGGGCTTTTGATCAATTAGAAAAGGGAAGCTCTTCCCTAATTCATCAAGGTTCTCCACAACCGAAACTTCATAGGGAGAGATGACGTTATACCAGAGGATCTTGTCCTTGATATTTCCGCTTACATCCCCATAATGATAGTGGGCAGCGGTCCTCTGCCCCTGATAAAGGAGTGAATCCTTCACGGTCCCTATATAGAGGTCTTTGTAGAGATAGTGAATGAAGAGAAACGAAAAGACAATCGTTAAAAATAGACTGCTTAACAACAGGATAGAGACTTTTTTATTGAGGGTCAGGTTTACGTTTTTCAAAGAGATCCCTCATATTTATAACCAAGTCCCCATACCGTCTCGATCAACGGCCCGTAATTTTTTAATTTCAGCCGCAATGTTTTTATATGGGTATCAACCGTTCGATCACTTCCTTCGTAATCTCTTCCCCAAACTTGATCCAGAAGTTGATCCCTTTTATATACTCGTCCCTGATTCCGTGCGAGAAATAAGAAAAGTTCATATTCCTTTAAAGTCAAACGGGGAGAATGATCACCGACGGACACGGTCCTGGATGCCAAATTAAATGTAACAGGCCCAAACCTTTCGACCATGGAACGTGTCTGTACACCATATGATCTTCTTAGAATGGTTTCAATGCGCGCCACAAGCTCATCAGCGTTGAAAGGTTTAACCATATAATCATCACTACCAAGTTTAAGCCCCTTTACCTTGTCCAGGTCATCCCCCTTGGCAGATAGGAAGATAAAGGGGATTTGACTATGATCCCTTACTTCTTCCAGCAATCGGAAACCATCCATGAACGGCATCATTATATCCACGATCATCAGATCGACATGTGTTTTATTCAATTGATCAAGAGCAGCCAAACCGTTTTCGGCTTCAATACAGAAATAATTCTCCTTGTTTAAATACAATGAGATCAGCTGTCTCATTTCCGGTTCATCATCTACAATCAGTACATTCCATTTTTTCATCATCTTCACACCCAGCCTTATGACATAAGAATTGCATCAAATTTTATTATAGAGATAAATAGTGAATTATTTGTGAGATTCCAGATTTTTTTGATTTGTATTTCTTCCAACATTTTAACATGGAAAACTTAGAGGTTGAACTTTTGCCGCTTTGTCCTATACTTTTCCGAAAACAAGGGCATTTGCCCTTCCCCTTTTTCCTTTTCATAATAGGCTAATAAAGAGGAGTGACGAACATGTATGAGAGGAGTACCATATATAGAAAGAATTTAATGCCCTTTTTTAACTCAGGCTCTTTCCCTAACCTTGGGAACGGAGGGGATTATCTCAGCGGGGCACAGGGATATGGTCCTGTGGGGGCTCAAAACACACCCTATTTTCAAGGACCTTATGCCACACCGCAAGTTTACGGTCCACAGGGTTATCCGCCGCAAGGATACCCGCAGGCGGGCTTTGGTCCTGTCCCCTATGGTCCGGCGGGTGGTTATGGGTATGGTATAAACCCAATCGGAGCAGGATTGATTGGACTGGGCTTAGGGTTTCTCGGGGGACAGCTCGTGAACACCCCGTTTAAAGGTCCCCATAAACGCTACTATTATTATTGGTAAAGTGATTAAACCGACTCATCTTATTGAGCCGGTTTTTTTATGTTTCCGTTCATATTAACAATAGATATATTCCTTGACATAATACCTATAGGGGTATAATATAGACGTAGGAAGCAAGTGGACATTGTCCATGCTTATCAAGAAATGAGGTGCTTATGTTGGAATTTTTCGGATTAATTATGTTAATCATACTTATTTATGTGTATGTATTGATCAAGAAACCAGGTAAGAATATCAAGCAAATATCTACAAGTGAATTGAAAACGACTTTACGAGATAAGAACAGGCAATTCATCGATGTACGTTCACCTGGGGAATACAATCACGGTCATATTAAACAATTTAAAAATATGCCGTTACAATCGTTACATCAAACCGCTGACACTCTAAACAAAGACAAAGAAATCATTGTCATTTGTCAAAGTGGTATGAGGAGTGCAAATGCATGCAAAATTCTTAAAAAGAAAGGATTCACCTCTGTAACGAACGTTAAGGGAGGAATGAATTCCTGGTCCCATTAAGTGTGATGAAAACCATTATGGAGAGAGAGGAATTTTAATATGAAAACGATCCTGAGCAATGAAGTGAAGCGGAGATTATCGGCGGGGGAACAAGTTAATATCATCGACGTACGGGAGCCGGCTGAAGTGCTGAATGGGAAAATCCCTACGAGTACCAATATTCCTTTAGGTCTGCTGGAATTTCGTATGAATGAATTGGATAAGAAAAAAGAGTACATCATAGTCTGTCAATCAGGGGGCAGAAGCAGCCGTGCCGTGAAGTTTCTTGCTTATCACGGCTATGAGGTCACCAACATGGAAGGCGGCATGCTTGCATGGGATGGAAAAGTTGAGTAAGCCTTTTCCTCGATTCCTTAAATTGCGTATTTCCTGAAAATGAATACCCCTATAGGTTTAAAAGTCGGATTTTAGGATAATGTAAATATGAAGAGAAATAATAAATCTAAGGGAGGAAATAGGTTATGACAACTTCAGTAAAGAATTTGACAGCAGGGGAACTCACCCAAAAAATCATGAATGGAGATAGAATGTTCATTTTGGATGTTCGTCCCAAGGACGCATTTGACGATTGGAAAGTGGAAGGGAAAAACGTGAAGATCATCAACAAACCCTTTTCAGAGTTGAAGGATAATCTTGAATCGGTTCAATCCATTTTACCAGACAATGAAGCCATTTATGTCATCTGTGCAAAAGGGAATACTTCGACTAAAACGGCTGAGATGCTTGCCGGTGCAGGAATGAATAATATCTATTCAGTTGAAGGTGGTATGCAGGCATGGAGCGAATACCTTGAACCTGTAAAAATCGGTGATGTGTCTGGGGGTGTCCTTTATCAATTCATACGGATAGGGAAAGGGTGCTTATCTTATGCGATTGTATCCAAAGGCGAGGTTGCTTTCATTGATCCAAGCCGCCTGATAGAGCCTTATAAGAAGTTCATTCAACATCACGATCTATCAGTAAAAGCAGTACTGGATACCCATCTCCATGCAGATCACATTTCCGGTGGCCGATCCTTAAGTAACGAATTTGATGCACCATATTATTTGCCACCGAAAGATGCAGAAGAAGTACAGTATACCTATAAAGAAGTCAAAGATGAAACGGGCATCAAGGTGGGTGATACAATGATCGAAGCGGTATACTCACCAGGGCATACGATCGGAAGTACCTCTTTTATTGTCGATCGGCATTATTTACTCACTGGGGACATTCTCTTTATTGATTCCATTGGTAGACCTGATTTAGCCGGTAAAGCAGAGGACTGGGTAGGGGACTTGCGGGAAACATTGTATTCAAGATATAAAAACCTTAACGATGACTTGATTGTCCTGCCAGCCCACTATATGACGATAGATGAAATGAATGATGACGGTTCAATCTCACATCGTCTGAGAGACTTATATGCTGAGAATCATGGATTGAACATAGAGGATGAAGAGGAATTCAGAAAAACAGTCACAGAAAACCTCCCTCCTCAACCAAACAGCTATGAGAAAATCCGTGAAACGAATATGGGTAAAATCAATCCTGATGAAGATGAAAAACGTGAAATGGAAACAGGCCCAAATAGATGTGCCGTGCGCTGATGAGATTCATACGTCATAAGTAAAGAAGGCAAACATCCTAACATAATGGGATGTTTGCCTGCAATGGTATAATTGAGGAAGTGAACAACATGAATGAAATAAATGAATCAAAATATATACAGCAGCACCTGGCTAATGAACGGACGTTCTTGGCTTGGATCCGTACAGCCATTGCCATAATCGGAATTGGATTTTTAACGACAAGTTTACATTTTAATTCCCTTCAAGGGAACCCTGTTCAAGACCGGATTGCCGCCGGAATAAGTGTGATTTCGATTTTCATCGGGTTTGCCATCATCATTGGCTCTACCATCAATTATTACAGGACAAGAAGACACATCAATACACAAACATTCGTGTCAGCAGATGTCTTTATCAAAATGATGACAGTAGTGGCCACCATCGTTCTTTTACTTGTGACTGTTTATTTCTTTTCATTAAATTAAATAAGCTGAACGCAAAAGGATAAATCCCTGCGTTCAGCTTATTTTAATCCTGTTTTTGTTCATTGTAGTATTGAACGGATGTCATGGCTCCTTCACTTACCATGGAGTTGTCTTCTATATTTGAAGGATCCGGATTTCCGCCTTTATCAACAGGTAGATCTTCTTTTCTTTTCTTTTTAAACTTCGTAACCAATCCTTCTTTCACATTGTGCAGCTGATTACGTTTTTCTTTCGATGATAGAATCCATCCAAGTGAACCAGCCGTAACGGTTGCACCAACAAGTAACGTTTTATTTACTTTCATATTCATTCTCCTCCATTCAAGTGATTCGTTTATTTAGTATGTTCTTTGTATTCCCGACGCACATGAATTTAAACATAGGGGAGGGGTGCCAAAATAATGAAGGAGTGGACAATCCTCTCAATATGGATGAAAATAAACATGGATGGTAGACAAAGAGAGGGTGGATGGAATGAAAAGACTGACGAAAGAGACGGTCATCGGATTTATTGGAACAGGAGTAATGGGGAAAAGTATGGCTGGTCATATTCTGGAGGCAGGATTTCCGCTGGTTATTTATAACCGCACAAAACATAAAGCCTCGGATCTCTTAGATCGTGGTGCAAAATGGGCAGACACACCAAAGGATCTAGCTGAAGCTTCAGATCTCGTGATCACGATTGTAGGTTACCCTTCAGATGTTGAAGAACTGTACCTTGGTGAGGACGGTATACTGCACCATTTAAGACAGGGATCGGTTGCCATTGATATGACCACTTCTTCACCGGCACTCGCAGATGCAATCTTTAAATCGGGGGAGGAGAAGGGCATATCGACATTGGATGCTCCCGTTTCGGGAGGGGATATCGGAGCTAAAGAAGCCAGGCTTTCCATTATGGTGGGAGGGGAAGAAAACACGTTCAATCTGGCAAAACCACTTTTGGAACTCCTGGGTACGAATGTTGTCTATCAAGGAAAACCAGGAGCGGGTCAGCATACAAAGATGTGTAACCAAATCACCATTGCTTCGAACATGATGGGAGTAAGTGAAGCATTACTTTACGCAAAGAAATCTGGCTTGGATCCAGACACTGTACTGAAAAGCATTACATCAGGGGCAGCGGGCAGCTGGTCCCTCAGTAACCTGGTTCCCCGCATGATCGAGCAGGATTATGCTCCAGGGTTTTACGTTAAACATTTTATCAAGGACCTTAAGATTGCCCTGCATTCAGCTAAAGAGATGGAACTCCGGACACCCGGTCTTGAACTTGCTCTCTCATTATATGAGCAACTTGCTGCAGAAGGCGAAGAAAATAGTGGCACTCAAGCATTAATCAAACTATTGGAAGCTTAGGATTAAAAGGCTGGGAAATATCTAAATTCATTCCCTCTAAAGATGAACATTCAAAAAAATAGTTAGGAACACTTGTTACACCGCTTTTGATTTCCTTGCAAGACTTCGCTTTTCTCGGGCGGAAGGCAAGCCTCCTCGTCACTGACGCTCCTGCGGGGTCTTCGTCTTGCACTCCAATCAAAAGCTAGATCCTGTTTTATACAGTGTATATAATTTAGCAATAATATTAAAAGTCCCGTTTCACCATGTTTGTAGTAATTCATACAAAGACTATTGTTTTCTAATGTTTGGCAATTGGGGTGGATCTTAGCAAAAGGGTCATTCACATCAGGTAAGTAAAAGTATTTATTTTATAACTCTAATCTGTTACTGAACCTAAAAGGATAAGAGTCGTTGTATGCCAATGGTGAAGCAATCTCATCGCTACACTGTTCTACACTGTTATAGTAAATCACTTACGCTTTGAAAGTTGATTGGAGTGGAAGGTGCTCGACTCCTGCGGGAAACGCTGGATAGGTGAGACCCCGCAGGGCTTTAGCCCGAGGAGGCTCACCGCCAGCCCCGCGGAAAGCGAGCACCTGGAGCGGAAATCAACCACCACTTGCTACATTAAAAGCAACAATATTTTCATAAACAGATAAATCCGAACGAATTCGATACTCAAAAAAATGAATCTCGAATGATCGTTCGGATTTTCTTTTTTACTATAGATTTTTCCGATGAAGTCAGATTCTTATTAACTACGCTATATGCCTGAAAGTAATGTCCACTTCCCTTTATATTTCAATCCAATATGGGAATAATAGGTGAGCATGCATTAATTTACTGAAAGTATGGTGATTATCTTGAAAAAAAATTCATTCAGGCAATTTTCCAGATTGATATACATATTTGGTACCATAATGACCGTGGTTGCCTTCTTTGTCTCCTATTTCCAAACGAAGACCATCATTAACGCGATAAAGAAATATAGTCCATACAATTAAGGTTATCGGTTGCAATATGGGTTGATTCCTTAGACAATAATCGTGTACATAATAGAGGAGGGAATCAAAATGAAGTTAGTCGGAAAAAAAATCATCCAATTGGTCAGTGCAGACTTCGAGGACCTGGAACTATGGTATCCGGTCCTGCGTTTGAGGGAAGAGGGAGCGACGGTTCATATTGTCGGAGAAAAGGCCAATGAGGAGTATATCGGCAAATATGGAGTGCCGATTGTTTCTGAATATGCATTTAAAGACATAAATCCGGAAAATTATGATGCCATTCTTGTTCCGGGAGGCTGGTCCCCGGATAAGCTTCGTCGGTATGAAGAGGTCATTGCCATGGTGAAATCCATGAATGAACGTAAGAAACCAATCGGCCAAATCTGCCATGCAGGATGGGTCTTGATTTCAGCGAAGATTCTTCAGGGTGTAAAAGTCACAAGCACACCTGGAATAAAGGACGACATGGAAAATGCAGGGGCTATCTGGATGAATGAACCGGTCGTGACAGACGGCCATATCGTTTCCAGTCGAAGACCACCTGATCTGCCTGATTATATGAGAGAATTCATTGACACGCTGGCTAAATAATGAAAAAGGACTGGCCGGGGGAACTCTGATCGTTCCCTGTAGGCCAGTCTTTTTTTCTTTATTTCTTCTTGTCTCTCTTATTTCGATCATTCACCCTTTCGAAAAAGGTCTGTTTGACTGATTGATGGGTGGTGATGGCAGCCCCCGTTGCGATAAATCCATTTGCGATCCCGTTAAAGTCAAATCCTAACGTCCATCCGCTCGCTCCAACACCCACCAGTAAAAGAATCCAGATGATGAGCCAGTCCGGGATATGGGGGGTCCGCTTCAAAGCATACCCAAGTACCCATAACACGGGAACGAGCACGGTGACTTGAGGATCAATGGAAATGCCGCTTAATAAGTTTTCAATCATTTGGTCCACTCCCTATAATGATAAATGACTTCTATATAGCTTATTCACACCCCCGGGAGCTTCATGACAACCAGTTACGCTGTAAGGAAAAATAAAAAGGATAGGGTACAGGCTAACCTTTAAAGTGACATGAGAAATGTTCAATGATATTATATTGATTGACCTATAATAAAAAAGGAGCTGTTTAATATGGCGAAAAAAGGATACATACAATTCCAAACAGGTGAAAAAATTGAATTTGATTTATTTCCAAATGAAGCACCTGGAACAGTGGCAAACTTCGAAAAATTGGCAAACGAAGGTTTTTACAACGGTTTAAGCTTTCACCGTGTCATCCCTGGTTTCGTAAGCCAAGGAGGATGCCCGAACGGTAACGGTATGGGTGGTCCTGGTTACACAATCAAATGTGAAACAGAAGGGAATCCGCATAAGCATGAAGAAGGTTCTTTATCAATGGCCCATGCCGGTAAAGATACAGGAGGCAGCCAATTCTTCATCGTACATGAGCCACAGCCTCACCTTAACGGCGTTCATACTGTCTTCGGAAAAGTGACTTCAGGGATCGACATCGCCAAATCAATGAAAAACGGCGACGTAATGGAGAAAGTCGAAGTATTTGATGCATAATTGTTGAGGGACGGACCTTGCTTCGTTCGCATCACTCTGAATCAACTAGAAGAAAAACAACAGTTGAAATAATTTAATTGATGTTGTATCATACTAATACAGGCTGCGTTGTTCGTAATCATAACGAAGTTTTAACCTTTAAACTGTAATAGGGAGTTTTACATCGAAGTTGGAATGTCAAGCCTCCACGACTGAGGACGACAGGAAACCTTCTGCAAACACCCACTTTGAGGAGTGGTGGTTTAAAACTTTCTTATATCACATTACGGCAACTGTGGCTCAAACCTTAGTATCTCAAGTCAGTTCCCAATCGGGGGCTGGCTTTTTTATTTTATTGCGTTAAATGCCAGCATCACCATAACAAGAACACTATTCAACCTAAAAAAGACTGAATCCAAAAATGATGGACTCAGTCTTTGTTTTTAGTATATCGAGGCCCCTCCCGTCCGTACATGGTTAAGTGTCCCGCAACAAGCGAATGTCCGGGAGAGGCAGATTAAGTGTATCATGCATGAAATAAAAGTGCAAAGTGGTTTACTTTAATACACCTCTATCTGTTAAATGACGGTCTATGTCATAGAAATCATTTACTTTAATAAATGGGGTCCCGCGTTCCTCAAGGATCCCCTGCAGTGCTTCCATGGCAAAGGTGACATCCGCCACCTCAGCCGGGTGGCTATCCGGCTCGCTATCACCGGCAAAGTAAATCGTCTCATACTCTTCTTTAAGCTCAGAAATCACTGTGGACTTGTCAATCTCATAACGCTCTGAGTAATGGGGATGATCCGGATCGATCTTCATGTGTACATTCTTTTCCATATAATAGCCTTCATTTGAGAAAACATTCACATCCGTGATTCCGTATTTTTGAAGAATATGGTGGATATAATAATCCGTTCCCGCACTGAGGATATAGAAATCCCCTCCTTGAGCCTGGACTTTACGGATGAAGGCAGTGACATGTTCATCGATTTCTAATGAATGGATATCCTCAATGATTTGAGTTTCGTCTTGATGAATCGATGAAAAGACGGTAGACAAAAAATCGATGTCCTTCATTTCACCAGCCTTCCATTTGGTAAATAAGGCCTCTCCTTCATGAAAATATTTCTCCATGACGAAATGGTTTTTGAAATGGTTCCATCGAAGTCTGAAACAAATGCCCATTTTTTCACAGCTTTTCCTCCTCGTAACGAATGTAGTCGATTGTATCATGAATACGTGGGGGGAGGAAAGGAACTCTATCAATCATAATAATATTATGTAAACTTTATGTGGAATAAAAATCACCCTGCATCAAGCAAGGTGACAGAACACTATCTTTTCATACTCTTAACAAATTCTTTTAATACTTCAGGCGTACGTTTTACCTCTTGGATGGTATCTGTAAAAGTGGACTTTTTATATTCGATATCATGTTGAATCTCTCCCTGGGTTTCCTGTAGCTGAGTTGATTCTGAAGAGATTTTTTCCATCCTCGATTGAATAGTGGCTACCCTTTGATTCATTTCATTCACAATGGGACGTGTGGTCTTGAGGGTCCTCATCAATGATACACCCAGCATAATCAGGGAAATGACAAATAAGGCAATGCTTGCATAAACGATCCACATATTGATTTCACCTCGTTTTACTCTGTTTTTAGTTATATTCCCTATTACTTTTGAAAATAACGCAATAAATTATTTTATCCTTCTGGTTTACTATTTCACATTTAGCTAGTAATCTAAATGATAAGTTGAATACGCTAAGGGAGAGATGAGAGTGATCAAAGCCATCCTGTTTGATTTAGATGACACTTTACTATGGGATTCGAAAAGCATTGAAGAAGCCTTCAAAGCAACGTGCCACTATGCACACCAGAAGGCGGGGACCGATCCAGAAGCTCTGGAGTCAAGCGTCAGGGAAGCAGCCAGGGAGCTGTATGCCACATATGATACATATGAGTTCACGCAGAATATTGGAATTAACCCTTTTGAAGGCCTTTGGGGGGATTTCCTCGATGAACATGATGAGAATTTCCTGAAGATGAAAGAAACCGTCCCTTCCTACCGCAAAGAATCATGGACCAGGGGATTGAATTCTATGGGTATCACGGATTCCGTATTTGGTGAAGAATTATCCGAGAAATTTCGACAAGAACGAAAACAAAGACCATATGTATATGAAGATACGTTCCTGGTTTTAAATGAAATGAAGGAAAACTACCAACTGTTATTATTAACGAATGGTTCCCCTCATTTACAAAATACAAAGCTCGATAAAACTCCTGAACTTCTCCCTTATTTCAAAGAAATCATCATCTCTGGGGATATCGGTAAAGGAAAACCGGATCCTGCCATGTTCCATCTTGCATTAGAGAGGCTGAAGCTTCATAAGGATGAAGTGATTATGGTTGGAGATAACTTAAACACGGATATCCTGGGGGCTTCAAGGATCGGTATCAAAACGATATGGATTAATCGACGGGGGCAAACACCACAAAAGGTTGTCCCGGATTATGAAGTGAAAGCACTGAAAGAAGTGCCCCGCATTGTCCGGAACATCATCAAATAACAAATAGAGAGGCTCCGATTTGTCGGTGCCTCTCTATTTAGTAGGTTCACCAGTCATAATGATCCATTCCCATTCATACTATTCATCAAAGTCCCGGCAACATATACGGGAAAAATGAGGTGAATGAGGTAATGATCTCATTATATAAAGGGGAGATGACTTATGGGGAATGGAATACATCAAGTGAATGTCCATGCATCGCGATCAGATGTATGGACTTTTATTCGTGATATGAATGCTTGGGCTCCACTAGTGCCCGGCTACAAGGAGCATACTATTTATTCCAATAATCAATCAACGTGGAAATTCACCGTTCATTACGGGATGGTGACAAAAAAGATCCATGTGAATGTGAGAATTACAGATTGGCAGGAACCATCTGAAGTGAAGTTCACGTTAAAGGGCGTAAATCAAAGGTTCACGGGTTCAGGATTTTTCAAAGCGGATGAAGTAGACACCTGTTTAACAAGAATGACAGGAAGCTTATCCATTGTATCCACAAGCCCTGTTGCAAAGATGCTTCAACATGCATTCGATAAAATGGTTGCCGAACTTACCAGGGATTTAACGATTGCCGTAGGAGAAGCCATTGAAAGAAGTGAAAATTGATTCGCGTCAACCTACACCTGAACTCCCAATTAGTCATGATAGAAGTTTTGCATATGTGATATAATGACTTATTTGAGCAAGTGATTTGTTAGATGGAGAAGAAATACATACACTATAAAATAAATAGTAGCGGAATCTGTATTACGATAAAAAGGGGTCTTACCATGCAAAAGCTTCACATACTTCGAGAAGAAGCAATAGAGGAAACGAAACGAAAAATCGAGGAGGATATGACACTTTTCCTGGAGAAACACGAAAAATGTCCTTCATTTCAGGATTATTTGAAGGAAAGGAGTGCTTTCTTTCATCAAATATGGCTGAATATTTGGCTTAATAAAGTAACCAATGATGTCTTGCGGAGTCATAAAAAAGCATTTTTGCGAGATAAAGGGTACGATATTGAAGGTACGGATAAAAAATTGATCAACAAATTGTTCCGGAATGAAATCAGAGAGTATCAACCTTTCCATATTTTAAACTGGATACAGGATCATCCTATATCCGAAGAAGATTGGACTAAAAGACATCGTGAAATCCGCAAAACATTTGTGAAGAATCAAGAAGAAAAAAAGAAGGCTGTCCTTCAAAAAGAGAGTCAAAAAAAGATTCTTTCTTTCATCAACCAACAAATGGACAAGATAGAGACTCATTGGTATGTGGAATTGCGATTTTTATTCGCCAATAAATGGATGAGTGATATCCGGACCAAAACCAAATTCCGATCGGTTGAACCGTATATGTTGGAAGTGAAATTAGAAGAAGAAGGACGCTATACAAAGGACTCCTTTGTCACCGTTTCCGATTTTCTTACCGAATTCACAGGTTCGATTCACAAAAAGAGTGAGCATTGGGATGGACATGTGTGGGAATATGAAACCTATTTCTATCCCTATGAACGCTTTGTCTTTTATCACACAGAGCAGGTGGTTTATCGGTCTTTATCCGAGCTTATGCCCGAAGAATTAAGGAAGGGATATGAGATGGTGTACGGCCAGGAACTTACAGAAGAAAGGCTGAGCTGGCTCAGTCACCATTTTCTCCTGACGCTGAAATCCAACTTTTTCAGCATGATTCAAGAGGAGTATATGGATGATTTATACAGACTGACAGAAATTCCTTTTGATACAGATGTTCATCTTTCATTATATGAAAAAGATCTCAAGAAGCGCGAGGAAAGAAAAGCAGCTGAACTCGCTGAATTAAAACGGAAGCAAGAGGAAGAGGCACGAATACTGGAAGAAATCTTCGGACGGGAATATAGCCCTTCGTTCAGAGGTGATATCCATTATATCCTTCATATCGGTGAAACCAACACAGGGAAAACGCATCATGCAATCAGCCGAATGAAAGAAGCCAGAAGCGGTATGTATTTGGCCCCCCTCCGTTTACTCGCTCTGGAAGTATTCGATAAATTGAATGCAGACGGCGTCCCGTGTAATCTGAAAACAGGCGAAGAAGAGAAAGAAGTTCCTTCTGCACACCATGTTTCATCAACAGTTGAAATGTTTCGTGAAAAAGATGAATATGAAGTGATCGTGATCGATGAGGCCCAAATGCTTGCCGATCAGGATAGAGGATTCTCCTGGTATCGTGCCATTACGAAGGCGAGAGCCAAAGAGGTCCATATCATCGGGAGTGAAAACGTCCGGGATCTATTGATGGGATTGGTGGGGGAAGGCAACGTCGAGATTCATCATTACAAAAGAGACATCCCCCTTGAGGTCGAATCAAAAGAATTTCAATTGAGACATGCTAAAAAAGGAGACGCAGTGGTTTGTTTTTCAAGGAAGAAAGTGTTGGATACCGCTTCAAGATTACAAAATAATGGACATAAAGTCAGCATGATCTACGGAAGTATGCCTCCTGAAACAAGGAAGAGGCAGATGATGCAGTTCATTAAAGGGAAAACGAATATGATTGTTGCGACCGATGCAATCGGGATGGGACTGAACCTGCCGATACGCAGAATCGTCTTCCTGGAAACGGATAAATTTGATGGGACGAGGAGGAGAAGGCTGACTTCACAGGAAGTTAAGCAAATTGCCGGCCGGGCAGGGAGAAAAGGAATTTACAATGAGGGGAAAGTAGCTTTCTCAAAGGATATTAAGGTGATGAAGCAGCTCCTCGAAAAGCCTGACCAAGCCCTCGAAACATTTGCCATCGCCCCAACGAGTGGTGTGTTTGAACGTTTTCAAAGACATTACCATGACATGGACACGTTCTTCTTCTTATGGGACAAGTTCAAAAGTCCATTCGGCACGGAAAAAGCGACCCTTTTTGAAGAAAGGGAACTATATGAATTAATTCGGGGAACTGAAATCGAGGCTAAACTTTCATTAAATGACCTATACGGCTTTCTCCATCTTCCTTTCTCCAAGAAGGAAACACAGTTAACGGAGCAGTGGCTCCAGTGCATGCAAGCGATTGTAGAGGGTGAAGAACTGCCTGAACCACAGTTGAAGAGTACGAACCTAGAGCAAAAAGAAGTTTCATATAAAGCTGTCGGGCTTCATCTATTATTTTTATACCGATTGGGCAGACAGACGGAAGCTTACTATTGGGAACGGATCAGGAGTGAAATTGCCGATGGTGTTCACGAAAGCCTGCGGACAGAAGTCACAAGTTTAACACAGTCGTGCAGGCAATGCGGAAAAAAACTTCCTCCGAACTTCGGTTTTCCTATCTGTGATCGCTGTCATGCTGCGAGGGTTAAAAGAAGGACGAAGGGGAAACCGCGATATTAGTGAATCGTGAGCAAATCATATGTAAGATGAAAGGTTATGTGATACGATCTAGTACGAACTGAAAACGATGATTGAGGTGGTAAGATTGAAAATTGAAGTATGGTCAGATTATGTATGTCCATTCTGCTATATAGGAAAACGTCATTTAGAGAAGGCTCTGGAGCATTTCCCTCAGAGGGATACTGTTCAAATTGAATTTAAAAGCTTTGAACTCGATCCCGGCGCTCCGGTCAACACAGAATATAGTATTCAAGAACTCCTTTCCAAAAAGTACGGAACATCTCTTGAGGAAGCTAAAAACATGACCGATGGCATGAGCCGGCAAGCAGCCTCTGTGGGACTTGATTTCCGGTTTGACTCAAGCATACCGACTAATACGTTTGATGCCCACCGCCTGACTAAATATGCGAAAACAGCAGGGAAAGAAGCAGAGATGACTGAAATCCTGTTATATGCCCACTTTACTCTTTCTAAACATATTGGTGACAAAGAAACGCTCGTGGAATTAGCGAAACAGGCTGGACTGGATGAAGCGGAGACGGTTTCCGTCCTTGAAGGCAGTGATTTCTCAGAAGAGGTTCGCCGGGATGAGGAAGAGGCGAGGCAAATCGGTGTCCAAGGTGTGCCGTTCTTTGTTATCAATCGTAAGTATGCCATTTCAGGTGCTCAACCAAGTGATGTATTTTTGAATTCCATACAAAAGGTGTGGGAAGAGGAAAATGAACCTTCAGCTCTTCAGCCCCTTGGAACGGATGGAATGGCATGTGATGAAAACGGATGTGAGATTCCTCCATCCAAGTCATGATCCTTACAGTGCACATTCAATAAACCAAAAAAACAAGCGGGAGAAAGCACCCGCTTGTTTTTTTGGTTTTCATGAAATTCCAGCGGCCATGGGCGGCAAGGCGCTGGAGATATTGTCAGTTACTATAAAAATTCTCTGTATAATAAGGCTGGGACTTTTCGTTAAAGGCTACCCCTATACCTAAATGTTCGTAGTGTGGCTGGAGGATATTTTCTCTATGACCTTTGGAATTCATCAGTCCTTCGTGGGCGAAAATCGAACTTAACTGACCGTAGGCGAGGTTTTCCCCAGCAGTGCGAAAGGCTACCTGATCTTCTTCCATGCGATCAAATGGTGACTGACCATCAAGGTTCGTGTGACTGAAATAGTCCTGTTCCACCATATCCAGACTATGTTTACGTGCTGTATCCCTCACTAGACTGTCCCATGAAAGGACATTCAGTCCTTTCTCTACACGGGTGGCATTCGTAAGGTCGAACAGTTGGAATTCAAACCCTTCTTTCAATTCAGAGCTTGCCTTGGTATAGAAGTTTTTCTTATTCGCTTCCAGGTTCCCGTCAATGATCTGGATGGCGGTGACGGTATCATTTTCATGCTTATCATAAAAGATCGTCACATAGCTCCCATCGATCTGGTACACATCCTGTTCCCCATTATTTTGCAACTGATATAATGTCAGTCCTTTCCGGATATTGGTCAGTGGCTCACCCAGTTCATTCTGTACCACCTCTTTGGAAACGCCCATCTTGATCCCTGAATCAGAGGAGAGAAGATCTTGATTGGTGAACAGTCCATTAACCTGTTGGTTTTGATCATAGGAGACCATGAAGAAGTTCCGGTAATTTTCATGATAGGCATACCATGAAACCCCGTATTCATTGCTGGATTTTCTCTTGGCATCGCCGACTTCTTCCTCGACACTTTTTTTGGAATCCCCGAGTTCAATATTATAGATAGAAAACGTTTGATCGCTTGGGACTGTTAAAGCCGGCTTCTCCACAGGGTCTTCTTTCTTCGTATCATTGGTGTTCTCGAGGTCACGGAACGACTCGTCCAGCTTTACCAGGAGCAGGTTCACTTCCTGATAGAGTTGATCAAAGGCATCCTGAACCTTAGGGTTGTTCTTCATTTCTTCGATTTTGGAGAGGACAGTGTCAAAACCTGACGCTTCCACTTTCTCTTCCCAGACGGGTTTTGATATATAGGCAACCACAATAATCATGATAAGTATAAATAATCGTCTCAAATGCTAACACTCCATTCTACCTTCCATTGTATCCAAAATAATATAGAAGTAAAAAGAGAAAGGCTACTCTCTTTGCTCAGTACCCATTCTACACCATTTTCAATCAGTTCTGCCTGTTTTAGTTTGGATGGCTCTGGGTAAGATAATTAAATAGGGTATCTTCACCATTTACATAAAGGGGGAAAATAGCAATGAAATTATCTCATGAAGAACGGATTCAACTGCATGAATTCAATAACTTAACGAAGTCGTTGAGTTTTAATATGTATGATATCTGTTATACAAAGACCCGTGAAGAACGGGAAGCCTATATTGAATACATTGATGAGCAATACAACGCCGATAGATTGACGAAAATCCTCACCCATGTTTCGGATATCATCGGGGCACATGTACTGAACGTATCGAAACAGGACTATGTTCCCCAGGGGGCAAGTGTCACCATCCTGGTATCGGAAGGGCCGATTGTCGAAGTGCCGACGGAGCATTTTGATGAATCACCCGGTCCTTTGCCTTCAACTGTGACGATGCATCTTGATAAAAGCCATATTACGGTCCATACCTACCCGGAGTATCATCCACATGAAGGGATCTCTACATTCAGGGCAGATATCGATGTTTCTACATGCGGGGAAATTTCTCCCCTGAAGGCATTGAATTATTTAATTCACTCCTTCGACACCGATATCATGACAATGGATTATCGCGTGAGAGGATTCACCAGGGATATTAATGGAAGGAAACTATTCATCGACCATGACATCAATTCCATTCAGAATTATATTCCGGAAGAAATTAAGGATGAGTATGACATGATCGATGTGAATGTCTATCCTCAAAACATCTTCCACACAAAATGTAAATTGAAAGAATTTGATTTGAACAATTACTTATTTGGCTATACAAAGGACAGACTGGAAGAGAATGAGGTCGACGAAATTACAGACAAACTAAAAATGGAAATGGATGAAATCTTTTATGGTAAGAATATTCCCCGACCGTAAAAGTAATCATTGAAACCCCCTTTGCGATCATATGCGCAAAGGGGGTTTCTTCATGATTTCTAATTATTATGAAAATGGGATTTGAGAAGGGAAATCCCTCCCTCTTGAAGAATAGGTAAATATGCATGTTTATAGAGGAGGAAAAAGGAATGAATTCACATGAAATAGAATACAAATTGCACGGGGATGATATGCAATTTGTCGAGATAGAATTAGATCCGGGAGAAAGTGCAGTGGCTGAAGCTGGTGGCATGATGATGATGGAAGATGGTATCGGTATGGAAACAATCTTTGGTGATGGCTCTCAAGGAGGCGGGACTGGAGGTTTTCTTGGGAAGCTTGTGGGAGCAGGAAAACGTATATTGACAGGGGAAAGCTTATTCATGACCGTCTTCACCAATGAGGGAATGGGAAAAAAGCATGTATCTTTCGCAGCTCCTTATCCGGGAAAAATCATTCCGGTCGATTTAAGTGAATTAGGCGGTAAAGTGATTTGTCAAAAGGATGCCTTTCTTTGTGCGGCTAAAGGAGTGTCTGTCGGAATCGATTTTCAAAAGAAATTGGGAACCGGCTTCTTTGGTGGAGAAGGTTTCATTATGCAGAAACTTGAAGGGGACGGTTTAGCCTTTCTTCATGCAGGGGGGACGATTTATAGAAGAGAGCTCCAGCCGGGGGAAGTGCTGCGGGTGGATACGGGTTGTTTAGTGGCCATGACAAAAGAAGTGGACTACAACATTGAATATGTCGGCAAAATCAAGTCGGCTTTCCTTGGTGGAGAGGGTCTGTTTTTTGCTACTGTCCGTGGACCGGGTACGGTATGGATACAGTCTCTTCCGTTCAGCCGGTTAGCGGAACGGATCTATGCAAACGCTCCAGGTGGAGGGCGTTCGACGGGTGAGGGAAGTATACTTGGTGGAATCGGGGATTTCCTAAACGGAGATGATTGATTCACGTATAATCATATAAAAGAGCATTTCCATTCGTGGAAATGCTTTTTTTTACGTGCAAGCCGCTTCCGCTTTTGTTTCATCCAGCTCCAGCGGCTAGAGGCTCGAGGTCATAAGGTGAACATGCCAAAAAGGCAAAGGGCGCCTTTCCAGCATGTTCATCTTATGCTGGTCGCCTCTGTTCAAGCCGCTTCCGCTTTAGTTGTGGGTATTCACCTATTTAGCTCCCGCTTCATATGTTTAAATAAATGATGTGAAAGGGTGATTTCATGACAGGGAAGATTCGTCATTACTATGCTGGAGGGAATACGGCAAAAGGATTCTACAGTCTATATGATTCAGTACTCGATGGATTAGAGCGGATATATATCTTAAAGGGTGGTCCTGGAACAGGTAAATCCTCATTGATGAAAACGATTGGAAAACGTTTTGAAGAAAATGGGTTAAACGTGGACTATTTACATTGTGCTTCCGATAATCAATCCATCGACGGTGTTCTCCTCCCTGAATTCGGTGTGGGGATTGTAGATGGGACAGCTCCTCATATTATTGAACCAAAAGCACCCGGTGTGATCGAAGAGTATGTGAATGTAGGAGTGGCATGGGACCGTGATGAACTGACCGGGCACAAGGAAGAAATCCTTGCCTTAAATGATCACATTGCCTCACTCTTTCAGAAAGCTTATCATACCTTTGCGTCATCCCTGAGTGCCCATGATGACATTGAAGACATCTACATTGCGAACATGGACTTCGAAAAAGCCAATGAATTGACAAACGAGTTAACTTCACTCTTTTTTGAAGAAAACAGCCTTCCTAAATCCTCCACAGTCAAACATCGGTTCTTGGGTGCCGCTACTCCTGATGGGGCAGTTGACTACATTCAGAATTTAACGGAGGATGTCGGGAAGCGCTACTTTATCAAAGGGCGAGCAGGTTCCGGAAAGTCAACGATGTTAAAGAAAATTGCTTCTGCTGCAGAAGAGAAAGGATTTGACGTAGAAGTTTATCATTGCGGATTTGACCCCAATAGTCTTGATATGCTGATCATCAGAGAAAAAGGGATCGCTATATTTGATAGCACAGCACCACATGAATATTTTCCTGATCGGGAATCAGACGAAATCATCGATATGTATGAAAGATGCATTACCGAGGGGACAGATGAAAAATATGCTGTCGATATCGAACGGACGACAAAAGCTTATAAGGATAAAATGAATGAAGCAATCTCATATCTAAAAGAAGCTAAGAAGCTTCGTGAACAACTCGAATCCATCTATATAGGGGCCATGGACTTTGCAAAGGTGAATATGATTAGAGAAGAGATCTTTCAGGAAATAAGTGAGTATATAAAGAAGTAGTGTGTAGAGGAAAGGGCCATGCGTGGTGATCATTATGTCATCACGTTTTTATTTGGTTGACAAAATACCCATGCAGGTATATTATATGTACATACAGTTATTCATATCAGAGAATTGGGAGGAATCATTATGAAAGAATTAACCGCAAAACAAGTTGAAGAATTAGTAACTGAAGGCAATCAATCTTTAAACATAATAGACGTTCGTGAAGATGAAGAAGTCGCTTCAGGAATGATTCCGGCTGCTAAACATATTCCGTTGGGTTCGATTGAAAGTCGTATGGGTGAGTTAGATAAGACGAAAGAATATATCATGGTATGCCGTTCTGGAGGAAGAAGTGGACAAGCTTCACAATTTCTTGAGAGTCAGGGGTTCAATGTCATTAATATGACAGGTGGAATGATGTCTTGGGAAGGTCCTACGAAATAATCTTCTTTATTGAAACCACATGGGTCACAACAAAAATAAGAAGAATAAAACCGAAATCTGGAGGAATGGAAAATGAGTAAAAAAGTAGCGATCATCGCAAGTAACGGTGGATTATTTGATGCGTATAAAGTATTTAATATTGCAACTGCGGCGGCAGCCACCGATCAGGAAGTAGCCATTTTCTTTACATTTGAAGGATTAAATCTTATCCATAAAGAAGGTCACAAACAGCTTCCGATGCCCGAAGGAAAAGAACACTTCCAAGAGGGATTTGCCAAGGCCAATGTACCCGGTATTCCCGAGTTAGTGGAAATGGCACAAGAGATGGGGGTTTCCTTTATTGGTTGCCAAATGACGATGGATGTAATGGGCTTGGATAAAGAAGCATTTGTGGATGGAATCGAAGTGGGTGGAGCAGTCACATTCCTTGAATTCGCAAAGGACGCAGATGTCACATTAACATTCTAATCCATTGAAATAAATCAGTATAAACGATAAAAACCATGCGGAAGCATGGTTTTTATTATGCAAAAGTTTCAACGGAAGGACATAGTTATATTGAAATAGTATTGGGTAAAACGGTATGTTATATCAGTATAATGAATAACGTGTATTGATTTTATGGTAGGATAATAAGGGATGAAAGTTATGTATAAAGGAGTTAAATAGATTACTATGAAATTAGTATCATGGAATGTAAACGGAATTAGAGCGTGTGTGAAAAAGGGGTTTTTAGATTATTTTCACAGCATAGATGCAGATATTTTCTGTCTTCAGGAAACCAAGCTTCAAGAAGGGCAAATCTCCTTGGATTTAAAGGGGTACCACCAATATTGGAATTATGCTTTACGGAAGGGATATTCAGGCACTGCCGTGTTCACTAAAAAGAAACCTATGACAGTCTCGTATGGTTTCAATCAAAATCATTTGGAACCTGAAGGGAGAATCATTACATGTGAATATGGTTCTTTTTACTTGGTGAATGTCTATACACCTAACTCGAAAAGAGATCTTTCGAGGATCAAGGAACGTCTTGAATGGGAGGATGCCTTGAGAGACTATCTCTCGGATTTGAATCTTCATAAACCGGTCATTTTTTGCGGTGATTTAAATGTTGCGCATACGGAGATTGACCTGAAAAATGATAAGTCAAACCGTGGAAATTCAGGTTTCACCGATGAAGAAAGAGGGAAAATGGGACTGTTGCTAAAAGAAGGCTTCGTCGATAGTTTTCGCTATCTATACCCTGAAAAGGATGACGCTTTCAGTTGGTGGTCCTATATGAGTAAAGTACGTGAACGAAATATCGGCTGGAGGATTGATTACTTTATCGTCTCCGAACAATTAGCCCCTTCTATAGCAAAAGCCGAAATTCACTCGGATATTCACGGAAGTGATCATTGTCCTGTATACTTGGAGTTAGAGTAGTACATAAAGGAAATATAGAAGTAATCCATGTGGAGGGAATTGAATGTTACAGAAAAGAGTACAGCAGTATGTTGATGAAATGAAAGGATCAGACATTCCTGTTCACTTGTTTAAACAAGAGAGAGACTATGTGTTGAATCACGGTTTACTGGATGCTGACGAGGTTGCCGTCCCGGAAGCGGATTCACGTTTTCGGGATGCATATATCGAGCGTTGTGATAAAGAAACCGAAGAACTGATCGGGGAAGAATCTGATGACTTTCTGGGTCAGCACATGACTTATTTGAAAGAACATAAAAACGAGTTCATTTACCTTGAATCCAAATGGTTCGCTTTGATTGGAGTGGACGCCGTTTCTGTGGAAGTGGATGACGTATTTGGTACATATGATGCGATGTTGGGGTTAAAACTGCAAAAGAAGTATCTGAGTCAGATAGAGAGTTATTTAGACGGGTCTCTTGAAGGTGAATCATCTTATGATCTGTTGTTTAATGGAGAAGATGGGTTATGGGACTTGAATTTCACTTTGAATGACCACTGTGATTTTGATGAAAGTCAGACCATGCTTACGGTTTACGAGCTTATTTATGATTTTCTATTCAACCTTCTTCAAACTGTGGATGAGTCCTAAAAGAACGATCCCTCTCGAACAAATCCGAGGGGGATTTTATTTTGCCCTTTTTTGTTTGACCGGCTCGTAATCGAACAACTTTCCTTCATAGACCAGGTGGAATTGGGGGTGCTTTCTGAAATCTTCCGGAGTGATCAGCGCAGGCAGCTTATCCCAAAGTTTGATACCGGAACGTTGAAGAATCTCTGCTACGAACTGGGAACAAAAGTAGGAGTTGCTGAATTCGACAGGCTCATTCATGGATACACCGAACACCCCAAGAATATTATAGAGGAATTTTTTGCGGCTCCTTTTAAAGACGTTTAATACCCGCTTCATTTTTTCAATATCCCTATCCGTTACCTCCAATTGATAAATTACGCAAGTGGTATGTGGATATTTGCTGTATGTTCCATGAAAGATATCCTCTCTGACAAATCCTCCATTTATGGGGTTGTTAGGATGTTTCCGGCCAAAGCTGTATAACTCGGTCAGTTCACGGTCGAAGGAAATGGACGCATGATTGTATGGGGCTTTTGTGTACTTTTTGATGGACTTTGTAAACAGGGTTCCTGTATCCGTCAGTAAAATAAAAATATATTTACTCTCCATAGCTCATTCCCTCTTTTAAAGTAGTAGAATTTCCCATATGCTTAATTATACAATAAATGCACCGTTTGAATATGGTCATTTGAGGAGGGGGATGAAAATGGATTCGGCCATTTGGACTTTATTTATTATTTTTTCAGGATTGGTCATTGTCAACGTCTTGTTTTTACAAATAAAAAGAAACCAAAGGGGAAAAGACTTCTCCGGGATATCTCTAAGAGTGAAAGCATGGTGGGGAATGTTCGTGGTATTTTGTTTGGCGACTTTATTTAATCCTGTTATATCCATGTTTTCGTTAATGGTTCTATGTTTCTTTTCCCTCAAAGAGTATTTCTCCATGATGAAGACACGGAAAGCCGACAGGCGGATATTCTTATGGGCTTATGTATCGATCCCGATTCAGTTTTACTGGATCTATATAGGATGGTATGGCATGTTCATAGTGTTTATTCCCGTTTACGTATTTCTACTGCTTCCCCTGCCCCGGCTTTTAGGAAAAGGGACACTCGGATTCCTGCGCTCCGTAAGCTCAACCCAATGGGGGATTATGCTGATGGTGTTTGGTTTAAGTCACCTCGCATATTACCAGATTGCAAGCCCTGAATATGGGGCTAATCTTGTCCTTTTCCTGGTCGTGCTAACCCAGGTGAGCGATATCGTTCAATTTGTTGTCTCCATGTATATCGGAAAGAGGAAGGTGGTTCCTACTTCAAATCCGTACATTACATGGGAAGGGTTTCTATCGGCGATGGTGGTTACAACCGGAGTGTCATATTTCTTGTATCCTTTTTTAACCCCCCTTGACATTCGATTTGGCATTCTGTCTGGGCTCATCATCAGCATCAGCGGTTTTGTTGGAAGCTTGACAATATCCGTATTGAAGCGTGACCTTCTCATCGGCAATCAAGAAAGAGTAGCTGCGCTAAAAGAAAGCTACCTCAATCGTGTCGACAGCCTCGCTTATACATCGCCCATCTTCTTTCACATCATTCGTTATTACTTTGACTTTATGTGAAAATAACAGAGGGACGGACCTTGTTAAAGGTCCGTCCCTCTATGTGAATTTATCGTTTTTCTTTCGTACGTTTGCTGATTTCTTCCGTTACTACATGAGCCAGGTCATCGTTCCCGAATAGGGATAGGACACCTAGTATAGTGGTGTCTGGAATTTCTTCAGACTCTTCTTTTGAAACGGTCAAGTCGATTCCTTGCTGCAGGGCGGGATTATCTCCCTGTTGGGGATACGCCCTTTGATAAAGTTCAGTGGGATCGAGGTCGTGATTCACACACCATTGTGCAAACACAAGGATCATCATATGTTCGTCCTTCTGATAATTCTGGATGATTTTTTCCTGCATTTCTTTAGAGTTCACTTCAAATCTCTCCTTAAACAGTAGATCTATCATTATTATAGCGGAGTTTGGGAAGGAAGCCTATTTATATCCTTTAGTGGACAGATAGGAATACATTTTTAAATGGGGGACGGAACGTGTATAATAGGTGGATAAGCAGAAACTTGTTTGATAGTGAAAGGAAGATAGATAAATGAATATTACCAATCATCATGTGGAAGAACTTAAAGACCCAACAGGGATTTTAAGTGGGGATCGTTATGAAGTGATGCTGGATGTTGAAGTACCCGAAGACGATGAACTGTATTCGGAACAGGGTATTTATATAAAAGCCATCTTTGTCCGGGACGAAAATGGAGCAAGGCTCGTACAATCTGCGATCATTGAAAGAAACACGGAGTCCTTCCTGGACTTTGAATTGGAAGAAGACGAAGAAAGGCTCCTTCTTGCTTACTGCGAAGAACATATTGCGTAAAGTGTATCGAAAGCATCATCCCCTTCATTTCTGAAGAAAGGGGATGGTGCTTTTTGTTATTGGGTAAAGTCTTGGTCACCAGAAAGATCCAATTAGAACCCATTCCTGCATTTTTGACTGATAATTCGGAGATTTCAGAGTTGGCATGAAATTTGCATGTTACCTTTATGAAAGAATGATTGGAAGGGAGAATGGTTGATGATTGGTTATTGGGGGAAAGTGAAGAAAGGAATCGTTGTATTGACTGTTTTGGCATTGATCGGGAGTATGGCTACTACTGGAATCATGGCCAAAAAGAATGAAAAGAACATTAAAGGGAACCTGGTGATTGTTGGAGGGGCATTAGGGAGCAGTAACTCGCATGTGTATGAAAAGTTCATTGAATTATCCGGAGGAAAGAAGGAAGCTAAAATAGGGATCATTCCATCCGCTTCCGGTTCTATGAAGTCTTCCGTTCAATTCAAAGAAGATTTGATCTCATATGGAGTGGATGAAAAATCCATTGAAATCCTTCCTTTTTCTTCTCATGATTTCAAAGGGACAGAAGAGGATGAAAGTAAATGGAAGAAAAACGCTGAAAATCATCACATCACCAAAAGGATAAAAAAACTCACAGGTATTTGGTTTGTCGGTGGTGACCAGCTGAAAATAACCGATACATTAATGAAAGAGAATGGGGAAAGGACAAAAGCACTGGAAGAAATATGGGGGATTTACCGGAAAGGTGCCGTACTTGGCGGGACAAGCGCCGGAGCCGCCATCATGAGTGACGTGATGATAACGGGTGGAGACAGCTTAGGGGGCCTCCGTCAGGAATTTACAACAGAGGACGTATCTAATCCGGAAGACGAATATGCACCAGTTTATATTGAGAAGGGACTGGGATTCTTTCAATGGGGCATTGTCGATCAACATTTCAATGAACGCTCCCGCCTTGGCAGGTTAGCCGCCACGGCCTTACGTTATAAAACGGCTGATGAAAAATTAGCCTATGGAATCGATGAGGATACGGCGATGGTTGTGAACAATCAGGAAGGGACCATTTCCGTATTGGGTAGATCCAATGTGACCATTGTAGATACTTCTGGCTCAACTACAACCGGAAGCGGGATTCGTGATCTTGATATCAGCTATCTCTCCCCAGGTGATAAGCTACAGGTGAAAACGAAAGAATTCACCATAGCTGAGGATAAGGTCGAAACAAAGGAATATGAATATTACAACTTTAAACCTCTTCCTGCCACCGGGGTCTTATCGTCGTATGGGACATTGCCGTACTATCTTTCATATTCGTTGGTAGACAATGAAGCGGTAGAAGAAGTATCCAGCTATCTTTATGATAGTAAAGGAAATGGATTTGAGCTTATATTCAAACAAACGGATGAAACAAATGGCTACTGGGGTTATGAGGATGGTCAAAAAGATTCTTATTCCATTCTTCATGTGAAAATGGATGTATCTCCTGTGAAAGTCAATTTTAGTGATAAAGATCGTCTACAACAAGACTTTAAGAAATCTACGCTCGACGTTCCCGAGAGTTCTTTTGATCCTGAAACAAAAGGAAGCTTGGTGATTGTCGGCGGGGCTTTAGGCAGCAGCAATGAAGAAGTTTATAATGAATTCATTAATCGTGCGGGTGAAAATGGGAAAATCGGGATCGTCCCGGCAGCAAGTTCCAGCTTGAAGTCCTCACATGCCTTTAAAGAAGATTTGACCTCATATGGAGTACAGGCGGACAACATCGATATCCTTCCTATATCCAATCATGACTTTAAAGGGACGGAAGAAAATGAAGAAGATTGGATGGACAATAAGAATGATTCTGGTCTTGCAAAACGCATCCTGGAGTATGATGGGATCTGGTTTGTGGGAGGCGATCAAACGAATATCACACAATCTTTATTGAACGAAGACGGAACGAAATCACAGGCGCTCAGCAATATGTGGGAAATTTACCGAAATGGAGCAGTTCTTGGTGGTACAAGTGCAGGAGCCGCCATCATGAGTGATGTGATGATTGCAGGCGGTGGAAGCTACGACACACTATCAAAAGGGTTTACGGAAACGTATGATGGCATGTCCCAGCAAGAAGGCGGACCCGGGTATCTTGAGCAGGGGCTTGGATTCTTCCCATATGGCATCGTTGACCAGCACTTTGATAAAAAAGCACGATTGGGACGTCTGATTGCAACGGCAGCAGTCTATGGAAAAGAAAATGAATTATCTTATGGAATCGACGAGGACACCGCAATGATCGTGGATAACGCATCCAAAACGGTTGAAGTAAAAGGAAGAGGCGGTGTATCACTAGTGGATTTAAGTCAGTCAGAGCTGTCGCCATCAACTCATACGTATAAAGATATCCGTTTATCTTGGATCACATCAGGTGATCAATACAATGTAGAATCGAAAGTATTCACAATCAGCGACCACAAAATGTCGACAAAAGACTACGAATACTACGAATATAACGCGGCACCACATACGGGAGTATTAACTCCGCACCCGGCACTTGCAAAGTACTTAAGCCATAGTCTGCTTGATAATTATGGTCAGGATGAAGTGAAAAGCTTTAGCTTTTCTCAAGATGAAGGATTTCAACTTACCTTCAGAAAAGGAAATCAGACAGAAGGCTTCTGGGGGTACCGGGACGGGAACAAAGATGATTATTCATTCCTCGAAGTTAAGATGGATATCGATCCGGTAACAGTCACGATTGAAGACAACTAATATGGGAAAACAGCCCGGGAGAAATTTGCCCGGGCTGTTTTGCTATTCCAAGATAAATATGACAATTGAACTGTATGTATATGTGATATCATCTGATATACTTGTGATAACAAAGTGCTAGCAGATGATATCACATTGATAGAATAGGAGGGCGAACCTTGTCAGATCAAGGAAGAATGCAACTTAATGTAAGGGTTGATAAAGAAACGTCGGAGAAATTGGATGAAATTGTAGAATACTATCAGCAGAACACAAAAATTGGTAGAGTCTATAAAGGTGACGTCTTAACAGACATCATTCAGAAATCCTATGAGATCATGGAGAAGCAAAAAAGAATTCAAAACCGAAAATACTAGTATTCAGACACCCCTGAAGACCAATAAATACTCAAAGGCAACATGTGAAAATCAGGTTCATATATGTCATAATATAGGAAACATATTCAAAACATTGAAAACAAAAGAGGTATTCAGCGTGCAAATGCCGAAAAAATTAATCAATATTCAAAGAGGTTCAGGTATTTCCCCCTACATATGGAGTATTATCAGCATTCTGCCATTTTACTTTATCTTTCAATCTTCTTCTACGATTGAAATTGCGGTGGGGATTTTCTTGACCATTACATTTTTTATTTCTTTACGCTTTGCTTTTCTCTCGAAGGATTGGCCGGTTTATTTATGGACATCGATATTGATTGCGATATCTATCACCATGACCATCCAGTTTAATTTTATTTATTTTGCTTTTTACATTGCTTACTATAACGGGAATATAAAAAACCGGGTTGCATTTTTGACCCTTTACATCATTCATCTAGTCCTGACGACGGCATCTATCAATTATAACTTCGTGCTGCAGGACGAATTATTCATTTCCCAGTTTCCCTTCATTCTGATTATCTGGATCAGCGTCATCCTGCTTCCATTCAATATTTATAATCGAAATAAACAGGTCCAGCTGGAAGACCAACTGGAAGATGCTAATAAGCGGATATCGGATCTTGTCAAACAGGAAGAGCGTCAGAGAATTGCCAGGGATCTGCACGATACACTTGGTCAAAAGCTTTCATTGATCGGACTGAAAAGTGATCTTGCGAGAAAATTGGTGTACAAGGATCCGGAGCAGGCCAGAAGTGAATTACAGGACGTCCAGCAAACGGCAAGAACCGCATTGAGTGAGGTCAGGACGATGGTCTCCCAGATGAGGGGGATTCGATTGAAAGATGAAATCGTCAGGATCAAGCAGCTCCTGAAGGCAGCTGAGATCGAATTCCGTATGACTGAGGACACCACCCTTCCTCAAACCTCACTCTTTTTAGAAAACATCTTAAGCATGTGCTTGAAAGAGGCTGTCACCAATGTAGTAAAACACAGCAAGGCTTCCACTTGTGAATTGATCATCGAGGAATCGGATAAAGAGATGACCATTGTGGTGAAGGATGATGGTGTGGGGATCGGGAGTGACTATACTCAGTCCAAAGGCAGTGGTCTGATCGGGATGAGAGAGCGGTTGGAATTTGTCAACGGAAGCCTTGAAATCGTTTCGGTGGATGGTACCACCTTGATCATGAGGGTTCCGAAAGTAATCAAGCAGACAGACAGGGAGGGAATGGAATGATTCGAATTGTGATTGCAGAAGATCAGCGGATGCTGTTGGGCGCATTGGGGTCTCTATTGAGCCTTGAAGATGATATGGAAGTGGTAGGAAAAGCAGGCAATGGAGAAGAAGCCATTTCCCTCGTTCATGAACTGAAGCCGGATATTTGTATCATGGATATTGAAATGCCTGAAAAAACGGGGCTTGAAGCGGCAGAGGAATTAAAAGGGGAAGATTGTAAGGTGATCATCCTTACCACTTTTGCCAGATCAGGCTACTTTCAGCGGGCATTAAAGGGTGGAGTGAAAGGGTATTTGTTGAAGGACAGTCCGAGTGAGGAACTGGCGAACTCTATCCGGCTTGTGATGGATGGTAAGCGTATCTATGCACCGGAGCTGATGGATGATGTCTACAGCGAAGAAAATCCCCTCACAGACCGTGAAAAAGAAGTACTCGAGCTCGTTGCCGATGGAAAAAACACAAAGGAAATCGCCGATGAACTAAAGCTTAAAACAGGTACTGTAAGGAACTATATCTCCACTATACTCGACAAGCTGGAAGTGAAAAACCGAATCGAAGCCATCACACAATCCAAAGAAAAAGGATGGTTTAAATAAACCGAGGGACGGACCTTTTTGAAGGTCCGTCCCCTTTTTATAACAATTCATTACATTGAATGTTTATTCATAATTAATAAGAAGAGGAAAATGGATAGACAAACTTATTTCAAAAATAATTTTCTGTAGAATTAATCATACTGAACCTCTGGCTGTCATTGAGTCCGACAGCTAATTTGAAATCGTGTTAGAATCGAGATTTACTTTTTTTAAGTTGACAACTATTTGAATCATGATACGATAACATCGAAAACAAAATTTCATAAGACGATCCACTAGGGGTGCCTTCGAAAAGGCTGAGATTAAAGTGTGACTTTAAGACCCTTTGAACCTGATCTGGTTGAGACCAGCGTAGGGAAGTGGTGTTTGACGGTCACATAGAATATAATTCTATTATTCTGATCTCAAGCCACTTTCTGTATGCTGTATGCATAATGGAAAGTGGCTTTTTTTGTTGCCCATTTCGGGTCGTCTGGAAAAGGAGCAGGAAATCATGACATTTTCAACAGCGTTACGAAACGAAGTCAACGACATTTGGGACGCAAGCTTCGATCATCCTTTCGTCAAAGGGATCGGGGATGGGACTCTCCCCATCGAGAAGTTCAAGTACTACCTCTTGCAAGATGCCTATTACCTTTCACATTTCTCGAAGGTGCAGGCGCTTGGTGCTGCAAAAGCATTGGACTTACATACCACATCACGAATGGCATCCCACGCTGTAGGAACCAATGAAGCAGAGCTTTCTCTTCATGAAAATTTCTCTAAACGTTTAGGGATCGCGGATGAAGAAAAAAAGAATTTCAAACCGGCTCCTACAGCGTACGCTTATACGTCCCATATGTATCGTTCCGCAAGATATGGGGGCTTAGCTGATATCCTGGCGGCGATCCTCCCATGTTACTGGCTCTATTATGAGATCGGGGAACGCTTGAAATCATGCACGCCGGAACAACCGGTGTATCAGGAATGGATTGAGGCATACGGTGGGGAATGGTTTAAAGAGTTAGTGGAGGAACAAATCAATCGTCTTGATGAATTGGCAGAAACAATGACCCAACACGATAAAGAAAGAATGAAAGAAAATTTCATTTTGAGCAGCATTTATGAATGGCAGTTTTGGGAGATGGCTTACACCCTTGAAAAATGGCCGTTTCAGCATGCACTGGATGCAGGGAAAGAAATGAGCGGACACCATGTCTAAATTAAAACTAACCGATGTTTTAGTGACGGTGGTCATTTCCATCATGTTCGGGGTCATTTATAAGCTTTGGGGCCCATTTTATAACTTGTTGAAGCCGATCGGGTTGCATGCAGACCAACTCATCTATGGAATGTGGTTCATGGCGGCCACAGTAGCATTCTTGATCATCCGTAAACCCGGCTTCGCCCTTTTAGCCGAAATCGCCGCTTCTTCAGGAGAGTTTCTCATGGGCTCTGAATGGGGACTCGAGGTCCTTTTATTCGGAGTCATTCAAGGGTTAATGGCAGAATCGGTTTTCTTCCTGACGAAATATAGACGCTATGATCTTTCGATTATATGTTTTGCTGCGTTCGGTTCTGCATGGGGATCCATCTTCATGGATTACATGAAAGGGTATATGGGAGATTTAGTCCTTTGGAATCTGTCATTGTTTATCTTTGCAAGATTACTGGGATCGATTGTCATCGCAGGTGCAGGATCATTTTATTTGGTCAGGGCCCTCGAGAAAACCGGAGTCACAAGTCTGGTCAGACGTGCAAGTCAGGATGATTACGATGTATTGAACCAGTAAAGGGGATGATGCTTATGCATGTCGAAAACCTTCGACTTACCTATCCCGGAACAGGGAAACGGATGTTTAATGAAGTCAGTCTTTCTATCAATGAAGGGGAGAAAGTATTGCTATTGGGTCCATCAGGATGCGGGAAGTCAACACTTTTACATGTTTTATCCGGAGTGATCCCCCGCTCCGTGGATGTTCCCATGAGGGCTGCAAAATTGGAGGTGTCTGATTCCTATGGCTATGTATTCCAAGATCCGGATTCGCAATTTTGTATGCCATTTGTGGATGAAGAATTAGCCTTTGTGCTGGAGAATTTACAGACTCCCCGTGAAGAGATGAAAGGGGAAATACAATGGCTGCTATCGGAGGTGGGACTGGAACTTGAGGATCCCCATACGAAAATCTCAACATTATCAGGAGGCATGAAGCAGAAATTGGCCATTGCTTCTGCGCTTGCCCTGAGACCCGATACCTTGTTCCTGGACGAACCGACTTCATTATTGGATGAGGAAAGTACAAAGTCTGTCTGGAAAACAATCAAAGAAATCGGTTTAGATAAGACCCTGGTGATCGTAGAGCATAAACTTGATCACGTTCTTGACATGATCGATCGAATCATTCTTTTCGATGCCGATGGAACCATTATGGCGGATGGAGCGAAAGAGTGGATCCTGAACCAAAACAAAGATTCGTTGAAGAACTTGGGTGTCTGGTACTCGGGCGCATGGGAGGAATATCTGTCATCCCGTCAGATGAGGGAGAGTCCCTCATTCGGACCTGTGATTGCAAGAATGGAGGACTTTAAAGGCTATATTCAAAAGAAAGAGAAGATTCACCTGCCCTATGCCGTGATCCGCGAAGGGGAATGGATTGCTATTACAGGAAGGAATGGTGCAGGGAAATCAACATTACTGCACAGCTTAATGAAATTCAACCGTACTAGCGGGACGTACGAATTAAACGGAGTACAGATGAAAGGGAAAAAGATTTCTCAAGAATGTGCCTTCGTTTTTCAAAATCCCGAATTACAATTTGTCACCCATTCCGTTTTTGACGAAGTGGCCTATAGTTACCGGCTAAAGGATTTGAGCGAAGAAAGCATAGAGAGAAAGGTTTATGAGCTACTCCAGCGATTCAATCTTCGTTCATGTAAGGTACAACATCCTTATTCGTTATCCGTGGGTCAAAAACGCAGACTGAGTGTTGCAGCTTCCATCGTTCCCGGTAAGGAGATTCTGTTATTGGATGAACCAACTTTCGGACAGGACGCTCACAATACATTTGAATTGCTCGAGATGCTACTTGAATTACAGTGTGAAGGCGTCACCATCTTGATGGTGACTCACGATATCAGAATCATCCAACACTATGCAACCAGGATTTGGACCGTCGAAGAAGGAAGAGTGGTTCAGGATGCGGATGTAGAAGCAGCGAGGAGTGAAGCATTATGAACATGGAAATAGCTCATAAACACACCTGGCTACATCGCATTAACCCGAGTATGAAATTGATCGTAATGGTTGCGCTTTTTCTGTTTTTACTTTTCGTTCATTACCTGAACTGGCTCGTGTATTTGACCTTGTTCACTTTCCTTTTATTGTGGTCATTCTCTGGATATTCAAAGAGGTTAGTGACGCTGATGGCCATGCCATTTTTCCTTGTCTTTCTCTCTACGGCATCCTCGATGATCATGTTTGGGAAAGGAGAGACGACGTGGTTTACCTGGGGGATGATCCATGTAACAGAGGAAAGTTTTTATAGGGGGTTTCACATTGGTTTAAGGGCATTCCTATTCGCTGTTTTAGGCCTAATGTTTGCTTTGACGACGAGACCTGTCCTCCTGTTTTATTCACTTATGCAACAATTGGGCCTTAAGCCGAAGTACGCTTATAGTTTTATGGCCGGTATAAGGCTGATCCCCATCATGATCGAAGAATTCACTACCATTCGGAATGCACTGAAAGTCAGGGGCACCCGTGAACGAACGGGCTATACGAAACTTTTCCATACCATACAGTCTTATTCCATCCCCTTGCTGGCACAAAGTATCAGGAGGGCTCACAGAATTGCAGTTGCCATGGATACGAAAGGCTTTGAGGGTGATGGGGAGAGAACCTATTTCTACAAAGTCGGATTATCGAAATTTGATGGCTATTTTATGGGGAGCATCATACTCATGGTTTCCATAAGTTACATTCTTTCTATTTATCTACCACTATTTCCGACGGGAGATGTTCGCTATGGAAATTGAAAAGAGAAGACGGCTACATGTCATTTCCACTGGTCAGCAATCAAGGGAAGTATTGGTGGAAATATCGAAAACCATCCACCCCTATATCGATATGCTTCATATCCGTGAAAAAACCTGGACAACTGCGGAGTTGATTGAAACCGTTGATGAATTAACAGCTGCTGGTATTCCGTTAAGGAAGCTGTGCATCAATGATCGTGCAGACATCGCTTGGATGAAACATGTGAGAGGAGTCCAGCTTTCGCATCATAGTGCTCCTGTTGCTCTTGTGAAGGAACGTTTTCCATCTTTGAAGGTCGGTTCATCGGTGCACAGCATGCAAGAAGCACTTTGGGCATGTGACGAAGGAGCCGATTTTCTCCTATATGGGAATATCTATGAAACAATGTCGAAACCAGGGAAGCAAGGCACAGGGATTGTCAATTTGGAAGACATCGTATTGAACATTCCCCTTCCCATTATCGCCATCGGGGGGATTACACCCGGACGGGTTGAGGACATTTTGAGAACCGGGGCTAAAGGTATCGCGGTATTATCGGGGATCTTTCTTTCAGAAGACCCTCTTGAAGCAGTACGGGCTTATTATCAGGCAATCCATAAGGAGGTGAAACAGCTTGGCGAAAGCATATGATGTGGTGATTGTTGGGGGAGGTGTGATCGGCTGCTCGATTCTGTATCAGCTTTCCAAAAGAGGAAAAAAAGGATTGCTGATTGAGAAGGAACAATTGGCATCCAGAGCCTCAAAAGCTGCAGCGGGGATGCTAGGGGTCCATACGGAGCTCAATGGGGGAAGCCCCCTCTATCGCCTGGCGCAGAAAAGCCGGAATATGTACCCTGCCCTTGCACAGGAATTAAAAGAACTAACCGGTATGGATATAGAGTATGTGGAAAATGGAATGATCAAACTGGCAAGGACAGAGGAAGAGGCACAGACGTTAGTAAGTGTTGCTTCCAAAATGGATCAGGATGAAGGGGTTGAATGGCTATCCTCTCCAAAACTATCAACCTTCGAACCTTATCTCTCTAAGCAGGCAACCGGCGGTTTGTTCATTCCGCGTGACGGGAACGTGTCGGCCGCAAAGCTGACAAAAGCACTGGGCCACGCGTCAGTCAGACTAGGGGCTGATATCAAGGAGTATACGGAAGTCCATGACTTTATTGTTAAAGGAAGCAGGATAGTGGGAGTCCAAACATCGATCTGCCCCTATTATGCATCTGAAATCATCGTTGCAGGCGGTGCGTGGAGTCAATCACTACTGGAGAGAGTCGGCTTGACACTTCACTCTTTTCCAGTTAAAGGTGAATGCTTTTCGGTGAAATACTCCAGGAAATTGGTGGAGAGGACCATTTTCACCGAGGGCTGCTACATTGTCCCAAAGGTGGGTGGCCGATTTTTAATAGGAGCAACAGAACATGCGCACACCTTTGATGAAACCATTTCCGTTAGTGGAATGATGAGTTTAATGCAGAAAGCTACAGAAATTTTACCAGACCTGATCCATGCCGATTGGGAAAGAGCCTGGTCAGGGATACGGCCTCAAACAAAAGGAGGACTGCCTGTCATCGAAAGGAGCGAAAGCTTTGAAGGGCTTTCCATTGCAACGGGCCACTACCGGAATGGCATCCTCCTTGCTCCCATAACGGGAGTCATGATGGCAGACCTGATGGAAGGCAAAGAGAATCCATTACTACATTCACACATGGGGAGTTGAGAAAGTGGAATTAAGGATTAATGGACAGCTGGTAACCGTGCCAGACACAGTCAAGACGATAGACGATCTTATACACCATTATAAATTGAAGAATCGTACAATCATGGTCGAAAAAAATCACATTATATTACGGGCATACGAGCATGAAAAGGCAACAGTTGAAAATGGAGATACCATTGAATTGGTCCAATTTGTAGGAGGCGGTTGAGATGTTGAAAATCGGAAATTATACATTTCATTCAAGATTATTGTTAGGGACAGGGAAGTATCCTGATTTTGATATACAGAAGGAAGCGGTGGAGGTTTCTGGGGCAGAGATTCTTACGTTCACGGTAAGGAGAATGAATATATTCGAGCCCAATCAACCAAACTTCCTGGAAAAGCTCGACTTGGAGAGCTACTCATTATTACCGAACACGGCTGGCGCAAAAACTGCTGGTGAAGCGGTGCGGCATGCACAGTTAGCCAGGGCATCGGGACTTTGTGACATGATTAAAGTGGAAGTAATCGGTTGTGATAAAACACTATTGCCGGACCCGGTTGAAACCCTGAAAGCAACGGAAGAACTGCTCAAAGAAGGATTTACCGTCCTCCCATATACTTCCGATGATGTGGTTCTTGCGAGAAAATTGGAAGAGTTGGGCGCACATGCCATTATGCCCGGTGCATCCCCGATCGGATCGGGGCAGGGAATTGTGAACCCCGTAAACCTCCGTTTCATTATTGAGCAGGCAAAGGTACCGGTCATCGTTGATGCTGGAATCGGATCTCCTGCTGATGCTGCTTATGCTATGGAACTGGGTGCAGATGCTGTGTTGTTGAACACGGCGGTATCACAGGCGAAAGATCCTGTTAAAATGGCCAATGCCATGAGGCTTGCAATTGAAGGTGGCCGTTTTGGATATGAAGCCGGAAGAATCCCCCGAAAGCCCTATGCTTCAGCGAGCAGCCCGAAGGAGGGGATGAGTGTTTGAATAAGGAGAGGTATTCAAGACAAATTTTATTTTCACCCATTGGAAGTGAAGGTCAGGAAAGAATAAGGGATAAACATGTACTGGTCATTGGAGCAGGAGCTTTGGGCACGGGGAACGCAGAAGTCCTCGTTCGTGCCGGAATTGGAAAGCTGACGATCGTGGACCGTGATTACGTCGAATGGAGCAATCTGCAACGACAGCAGCTCTACAATGAGGAAGATGCAAAAAGTCGACTACCGAAGGCGATCGCTGCTAAAAAGAGACTGGGGGAAATTAATTCAACAGTTGATATCGAAGCACATATTCTCGATGTCATGCCTGAAGAGTTAGTGAACTTGGCCATGGGTGCAGACCTGATCATCGATGCTACAGATAACTTTGAAACGAGGATGATCATAAATGATGTATCTCAAAAATATTCCATTCCCTGGATCTATGGAGCATGCGTGGGGAGTTATGGCATTTCATTCAGCATTCTCCCCGGTGTCACACCTTGCCTTCACTGTTTAATCGATGAAGTTCCGATAGGGGGCTTGACCTGTGATACAGCAGGAATCATCAGTCCTGCCGTCTCCCAGGTGGTCACCCATCAAACGACCGAGGCACTGAAAATGTTGGTGGAAGATTATGAATCTCTCAGCCATAGGGTCGTCTCTTTCGATTTATGGAAAAATGAACATACGTCTCTTGATGTAAGGAAGTTGAAAAAAGAAGAGTGTCCCTCGTGTGGTGTTCATCGAATGTACCCAAGTCTTCGATATGAGAATCAAACGAAAACGGCCGTCCTATGTGGACGGGATTCCGTGCAAATCCGGCCAGCGTCAAGGCACGCTGTTAATCTCTTGGACATTTCAAAAACACTTGAGAACCAGGGCAAGCAAGTGGAAAGGAATCCTTATTTGATCCGATTCAAGGTCGATTCCCTCCAAATAGTCTTATTTTATGACGGACGGGCGCTTATCCATGGAACGAAAGAAATGAAGGAAGCAAAATCAATTTATCATCGTTATTTTGGTTAATAGAGGAGTGGGACAGATGGTATATAAAGCATTGACGATTGCAGGGTCGGATAGTGGTGGTGGCGCCGGCATTCAGGCGGATCTAAAAACGTTTCAAGAGTGTCATGTCTATGGGATGTCTGCCGTAACAGCCGTGACAGCTCAAAATACAAAAGGGGTGCAGGGTGTATTTCCATCGTCGGCATCAGAAGTCTTGGAACAATTGACTTCCATTAATGAAGATTTGCCGCCCCAAGCCGTAAAAACCGGAATGTTGGTGAATGAAGAGATCATTGCTTCTGTTGCGGATTTCGCCAGCTCCTCCGGATGGGAGAAGCTTATAGTGGATCCTGTGATGATTGCCAAAGGGGGAGCTTCTTTATTAGGAGAAAAATCCATTGAAGCGTTGATCAATCGTCTGATCCCGGTTGCTTACGTCATCACACCCAATATCCCTGAAGCAGAAGCTTTAACGGGAAGAGAGATACGGGATGTTGGTGTTTGCCGGAAAGCTGCTGAGGATCTATACGGGATGGGGGCCAAACATGTGATCATTAAAGGCGGTCACCAATCACAATCTCAATCATCTTATGCGACTGACATTCTTTATGATGGGAAAGAATTCTTTGAGTTTACAAGTCCAAGAATTTCTACACCCCATACGCATGGAACGGGCTGTACGTTCTCTGCGGTCATCACGGCAGAATTGGCAAAAGGGAACACCGTCTTTGATTCAGTCCATACTGCCAAGGGATTTATTACAGCTGCCATCTCACATTCACTCGGGATCGGGAGTGGACATGGGCCAACGAATCATTGGGCCTATCATGAAGGAGTCAAACTATGAATCTTAGAGACTCCTTAAAGCTATATTTCGTGATGGGCAGTCAAAATTGTGAAAGATCTCCTGTCGATGTTTTGGAAGAAGCACTCTCGGGCGGGGTTACCATGTTTCAATTTCGGGAAAAGGGGACTCGTTGTCTGGAGGGAAAGCCCATGATGGAACTGGCTCTTGAACTCCAGCATGTATGTCAAAAGTACAGGGTTCCCTTTATTATCAATGATGATGTGGAGTTGGCTTTGACAATGGGTGCAGATGGTGTACATATAGGACAGGAGGACGAATCAATCGGAGTGGTCCGAAAGAAGTTGGGTGATAAAATACTTGGTATTTCCGCTCATAATGTGAGGGAAGCACAACTCGCTTTAGAATCGGGAGCGGATTATCTGGGTGTGGGTCCCATGTTTCAAACTACAACTAAGAATGATTGCAGACCCGTCCAAGGACCAAAGGTGATTGAATCTATGAGAAAAACGGGGATCCGTCTCCCCGTGGTCGGAATTGGAGGCATCCATTCGGGAAATGTCCATAAAGTAATGGAAGCAGGATCCGATGGTGTGGCTGTCATCTCGGCGATTTCAAAACATCCGGAGCGTACCCATACTCTCTTTCAAGGGGTTCAGGATAGTTTGTTAAAATCTTTCTAGAAAATCACCGGACAAAACAACATATCCTGCCCTCTTCTATCATACGATACAGTAGACCCCGGTCTAACTTGTATCACTATCAACGATAAGAGGGAGGGTTTAGAATGAATGTCTGGTTTGTTTTGTTGAACATTTTGGTGTTTCTTGTTCTCATTGGTGTACTATTTCATATGCAAAGAAAAAATGTTTCGTTTTCAAAACGGGTGTTTGCTGCACTCGGACTGGGAATTGTTTTCGGTCTCGGTTTACAGTGGGTGTATGAAGCAGGGGATGAAAATGTCACCCAATCGATTGAATGGTTCAATATTGTGGGAACGGGTTATATTAAGCTGCTTCAGATGATAGTCATGCCACTCGTATTCGTATCGATCCTTTCAGCCTTTTCAAAATTAAAACGATCTTCCAATCTCGGTAAAATTTCTGTATTGATCATCGGATTGCTTGTGGGGACGACTGCAGTCGCGGCTGCAGTAGGTATTGCGACAACTGCAGCATTCGACCTGGAAGCCATCCAAATTGATCAAGGAAATGCCGAAGCGGCAAGGGGTGTTCAGCTGGAGGAGAGGGCAGCGGCTTTAGAAGGCCAAAGCTATCCTCAAAAAATCCTGGAACTCCTGCCTCAGAATCCTTTCCTTGATTTAACCGGAGAAAGAGCCACGTCGACCATAGCTGTTGTAATTTTTGCAGCCTTCATCGGCATCGCCTATTTAGGGGTTCAGCGAAAGGAACCTGAAGCGGCGGAATTTTTCAAGAAAATCGTGGATTCCATCTATGCTGTCGTCATGAGAATTGTGACCCTGGTATTGAGGCTGACGCCATTCGGTGTGCTGGCCATCATGGCTAAAACAGTCGCACTGAGTGATTTCGATGCCATCATGAAACTGGGTGAATTTGTAGGGGCGTCCTATGTTGCCCTTATTATTATGTTCTTGATCCATTTAGTATTATTGACGCTTACAGGACTGAATCCGGTCACATACGTGAAAAAAGTACTTCCCGTATTGGCTTTTGCCTTTACCTCAAGATCCAGTGCAGGGACGTTGCCCCTTAATATTCAAACCCAGAAAAATAAACTGGGTGTTTCTGAAGGGATCGCCAACTTTTCGGGATCTTTCGGATTATCCATCGGGCAAAACGGATGTGCCGGCGTGTACCCGGCTATGCTTGCCGTCATGATCGCACCTACGGTTGGCATCAATCCCTTTACCCCAACATTTATTTTCACGCTCATTGCCATTGTTGCCATCAGCTCCTTCGGTGTCGCAGGAGTTGGCGGCGGTGCCACATTTGCTGCTATCCTCGTCCTTTCTGCCATGGACCTGCCGGTGGCGTTAGCGGGTCTTTTGATTTCAATCGAACCTTTAATCGACATGGGCCGGACAGCCGTTAATGTGAGTGGTGCGATGACATCTGGAATCATCACGAGTAAGGTAACGGGAGAACTGGATACGGAAACCTATAATAAAGAAATGATCGAAGCTGAAGCTTAAATGGCGGGCCGGCTCATTTTTGGTGAGTCGGCTTTTTTATTGGAAAAGGAAATTTTACATGTTTTTAAGTGTTTATGATTGAAAATTCAGACTATATTATTTACTATAGAAGTAACATACCGACCGGTTAGTATCTTGGTGTGTGAATGACTGTATGAAAGAGGGAGGCAGGAAAATGCATGTAAAGGAATTGTTTGATTTATCCGGTAAGGTGGCACTGGTGACTGGTGGAGGCAGGGGTCTTGGAAAGCAGATTGCAACCTGTTTTGCGGAAGCAGGAGCAAATGTTGTCATCTGTTCAAGAAATGTAGAAGCATGTGATGAAGTCAAAAAGAATTTAGAGGGTATGGGTGTACAAGCACTTTCCTTTCAATGTGATGTCACGGATCCGGAAGACGTCGCGAGGGTTGTGGATGAAAGCCAAAAAGCATTTGGACGAATTGACATCCTGGTGAATAACAGCGGAGCTTCATGGGGGGCTCCTGCAGAAGAAATGCCCCTCGAGGCATGGCATAAAGTCATGAACGTAAATGTGAACGGGACCTTCATTATGTCACAGGCCGTAGGAAAGCTGATGTTAGCACAGAATGAAGGGAAAATCATCAATATCGCGTCTGTAGCGGGTCTTCAAGGAACGGACCCAAGATATATGGATGCCATCGGCTATAGTACAAGTAAAGCAGCAGTCATCAACTTCACCAAGGATCTTGCCGTGAAATGGGGCTCTCGCGGAGTCCATGTTAACGCAATCGCACCAGGCTTCTTTCCGACAAAAATGTCAAAGGGGATCCTCTCCCATGCCGGGGAAGCCATTTTAGAAGGTACGCCGTTAAATCGATTCGGAAGCGAAGATGATTTAAAAGGGGCGGCTCTTTTCCTTGCTTCCCGTGCCTCTGATTTTGTAACAGGTTCGGTCCTTGTGGTGGATGGCGGCTCATCAGCGATGTAAAAAGATTACTTCTAAAAAGGAAGGTTGGATGTCATGGAGTTCTCCTATTCTCCAAAAGTACAAGAATATCAAAATAAACTCTCCCGCTTTATGGAAGAGTTCGTATACCCGAATGAATCCCTTTATGAACAGCAATTAAACAAGCAGGACACCCGATGGAGTTCAGTCCCGCCCATCATGGAAGAATTAAAAGAAGAAGCAAGGAAACAAGGGTTATGGAACTTATTTCTACCAGAAAGTGAATATGGGGCGGGATTAAGTAATGTGGAATATGCACCGCTTTGCGAAATCATGGGCAGGTCTTTGATCGGTCCGGAAGTATTCAACTGCAACGCTCCCGATACCGGTAATATGGAAGTGTTGGAGCGGTATGGAACCCCTGCCCAAAAGGAGCGATACCTGATCCCCCTCCTGAATGGTGAGATCCGCTCCTGTTTCTCGATGACGGAGCCGGAAGTCGCTTCATCCGATGCCACAAATATCAAGGCAAGCATCGTTCGGGATGGGGATGAATACGTCATCAATGCCAGGAAATGGTGGTCTTCCGGCGCTGGGGATCCCCGGTGCACTTTCTCCATCTTAATGGGGAAAACAGACCCTGATGCAAGACGACATGAGCAGCAATCGATGATCATCGTCCCATTGGACGCGGAGGGTGTGAAAATCGAACGGATGCTTCCGGTCTTTGGATACGATCATGCTCCTCATGGTCATGGAGAAATCACCTTTACCGATGTGCGGGTGCCCCTGGAAAATATGATCTGGGCGGAAGGGAAAGGTTTTGCCATTGCTCAAGGGCGATTAGGACCAGGCAGGATCCATCATTGCATGCGTTTGATCGGTGCAGCGGAAAGGGCGCTTGAAGAATTATGTAAGCGTGTTCAAAACAGGGAAGCATTCGGAAAGACGCTCTCAAGTCAGGGGGTCGTGATGGAATGGATCGCTGATTCACGTATTGAAATCGAGCAGGCTCGCCTTCTGACCATGAAAGCTGCTTATATGATGGACACCGTAGGGAATAAATTGGCCAAACAGGAAATCGCGATGATCAAGGTAGTGGCCCCTTCCATGGCGTTACGGGTGTTAGACCGGGCCATTCAGGCATTTGGGGCGGCCGGGGTATCAGGTGATCATTCGATGGCGGCACAGTGGGCGAACGCCCGTACATTACGACTTGCCGACGGACCTGATGAAGTACACCGTGCCCAACTCGCAAAATTAGAACTGAGAAAATATCAAAAAGCCTCTCCGGTAGAGAGCTAGGAAGCGAGAGTGATTGAATATGAGGCTATCGGGAATGGTTTCGATCATCACTGGAGGAGGCGGTGGAATAGGACGTGCGACCGCTTTAAGATTTTCTGAAGAAGGGGCATCAGTCGTTGTGGCAGATCTGGATGAATCTAGGGGGGAGGAAACGGTAAGACTCATCAGGGAAAAGAATGGGCATGCGATGTATGTAAGGACGAATGTCAGAGACAGTGAAAGCATGCAAGAGCTCGTACATAAAACGGTCGAGCATTTCGGAAGTTTGGACATCCTCGTTAATAATGCCGGAATCGGGCAGTCAGAGGTAAGGAGTATCGATTTAGAAGAAACAGAATGGGATGATGTCGTTGATACCAACTTAAAGAGTATATTCCTGGGGATGAAGTATAGTGTACCGGAACTTATGAAAAAAGGCGGGGTCATTGTGAACGTTTCAAGCCTTCTTGGATTGAAGGGGAGAAAATACGTATCAGCCTATAATGCTGCAAAAGGCGGAGTGGTGTTGTTGACGCAAAATGCCGCTCTGGAGTACGGAAAAGATGGAATCCGGGTAAATGCTATAGCTCCCGGTGTCATCGATACAAACATTATTGAAGGGTGGAAACAGGATGAACGGAAATGGTCGGTGATTTCTCATTCGAATGCCCTCAGGAGGATTGGAAACCCGGATGAAGTGGCTTCAGCGATCTTGTTCCTGGCATCGGATGAAGCCTCCTTTATTACCGGATCCACATTATCTGTAGATGGTGGTGGATTGATCTATTGAGACCGTGCAGTTGCATCAGAATAAAAAAATGAAAGGAATGATTTTGTGACAACTAAATCCTGGCACGTTCATTATCCTGAATCGTTCGATACTGATATACCAGCAATTGATTTCTCAATACCCCATATGCTTCAACAAACCGTATCAAGTTACCCTGAATACCCGTGTATAAGCTTCTATCAAAAGCGCATGACGTATCGTGAACTTCAAGGTGCCGTCACATTGTTTTCCTCGTCCCTCCAGCATATCGGGACGGAAAAAGGAGACCGGGTTGCCATCATGCTCCCTAACTGTCCCCAATATGTCATTTCTTATTATGGGATCCTTACCACTGGCGGAATTGTTACCCAGGTTAATCCAATGTCTGTAGAAAGGGAACTCATTCATTTACTGAATGACTCCGGGGCGGAAACGATCATTTTATTGGACCGCTTTTATCCCATTATTCAATCCATTCAAAAGGAAACCAAGGTGAAAACGATCATTGTCGTCAGCTTCCAAGGGGAGGATCATGAGACGGATTACACGTTTAATGAATTTTTGAAGCTTGGGGACGGTCGGGTTTCACCCATTTCAATAGAGCCGGAAGATGTTGCGGTTCTTCAATACACAGGAGGAACAACCGGCGTGTCCAAGGGTGTGATGCTCACTCATAGCAATATCCTTTCAAATGTCATGCAAAGTCAGCGGTTTTTTAAAGAAAGCATTCAAACAGGGGAAGAAAGAAGTCTGAGTGTAATTCCCTTCTTTCATGTATTTGGAATGAATTCATGCATGAATCTTTCCATTTATACAGCAAATGAAATGATCCTGCTGCCACGTTTTGAGCTCTCAGAAGTATTATCAACCATTAAGAGGGAGAAACCCACATTGTTCCCTGGAGTGCCGACCATGTATGTGGCGATTACGAATCATCCTTCTGCAGAAGACTATGGGATTCATTCGATCAAGCTATGTAACAGCGGCAGTGCCCCCATGCCTGTTGAACTCTTAAATCAGTTCGAGAAGAAAACAGGGGCAAAGATATTGGAAGGGTATGGTTTGTCCGAAGCCTCGCCGACGACCCATTGTAATCCCGCCTTTGCAGAAAGAAAGCCTGGAACTGTCGGAATCGGCCTCCCGTCTACAGATTATAAGGTAGTGGATATAGCGACCGGCATGAAGGAAGTACCTCCGGGAGAGATTGGAGAGCTGATCATCAAAGGTCCCCAAGTCATGAAGGGGTACTGGAATTTACCTGAAGAAACCGCCAATGCCCTTCGTGACGGATGGCTATACACAGGAGACATTGCCCGGATGGATGATGAAGGGTATGTATCGATAGTGGATCGAAAGAAAGATATGATCATTGCTTCAGGATATAACGTGTATCCCCGGGAAGTGGAAGAAGTCATCTATGAACATCCCTCTGTACAGGAAGCGGTCGTAATCGGGGTCCCTGACTCCTATCGTGGAGAAACCGTGAAAGCCGTGATTGTCCTTAAGGCTGGGGAAAAGGTGTCAGAACAGGAATTGATGGGGTTCTGTCAGGAGAATATGTCTTCATTCAAAGTCCCAAGGATTATTGAATTCCGGGATGAACTTCCAAAGACGAGTGTAGGGAAGATACTAAGAAGGGCCCTCCGGGAAAATGTGATATAATTCAGGGGATATTTGCAGATTGAGGGGACTTCATATGAAAGAAAAAATGACAGAGCAAGCAGTACGATTATTTGATCAAAAAGGCTTTACCGTCACGTCCATTCAGGATATCGTTGAATCGATCGGGGTGACAAAAGGAACATTCTACTATTACTTTTCTAGTAAAGAAGAGCTTCTAAAGGAAATTCATATGAGATATATCGATGGCTTATTGTCCAAGCAGGAAAGAATTCTGGAAGATGGGAGTAAATCTTTCCGCGAGAAACTTTTTGACATCATTCATCTTTCCATCGTGGACATCAAAGAACAAGGAGCCAGTGCCAAAGTGTTTTTCAGGGAGATGAGACACTTAAGCCATGAAAGTGTGGACCAAATCGAACCCAAGCGGGATATGTACCGATACAATATTGAAAAGCTCTTGAAAGAAGGAAGAAAGTCCGGGGATTTCCGAAACGACTTTGATGTTTCCGTTGTAGCCTTCGGTATACTCGGGATGATGAACTGGAGCTATCAATGGTATAAGCCTGACGGTGCGAAGACGGATGAAGAAATCGCAGGCACGTTTGTCGATATGGTCTTGAAAGGAATTCAAACACAATAGAGGGGAAGCGGTTTTAGCATTTCCTCTTCCTTTAACATACCGACTGGTTAGTATTTATAATGAAAGAAGGCGGATAAATGGATTCTATCACCGTAAGAAGTAGATTCTGCGAAACAGATGCACTGGGGCATATTAACAATACCACTTACTTTGTCTATTTAGAGGAAGCGCGAATTAAATTCTTTCAAACAATCGGATTCGATATGGACGTGAAGGATTGGCAGTTTATCCTGGCTTCCACCAAATGTGATTTCGTATCACAGGGTTATTTCAATCAAGAACTTGTTATCACCACCGATGTTTCCAAAATCGGATCCAAGAGTTTTCAGTTAGACCATGATATCCTGTGTGCGGAGACTCATCAACTGATCGCAAGGGGAAACGCGGTCATTGTATATTTTGACTTTCAGGAACAACGGAGCAAAGCAATCCCTGATCTATTAAAAGCTCAGTTAAACAATCATTTTCGTTCTGAAAAAACTGAATATTCTTGAATCTAGGAGGGGTAACATGGCGGAGCGAATGGAATATGAAACGGTTTCAGTCCGAAAAGGAGAAGAATTAAATAAAAGGAAATTACATGACTTCCTGGTTGAGCATTTTCCTGATCTGCAACAAGAAAAGTTGAGCATTAAACAGTTTTCTGCAGGTCACTCAAATCTAACGTATTTGCTTTCAATGGGAGAATGGGAAGGAGTTTTAAGACGTCCCCCCTTAGGGCCCGTCGCACCGAAGGCACATGATATGAAAAGAGAATTCAGGATCCTTTCAGAGATCCACCCTTTATTCGACGTTACACCAAAACCCTATGTATTCTCTGAAGATGAAGGGATAGTCGGAAGCCCATTCTTCATCATGGAACGAAAAAGGGGGGAAGTATTCGATACATCATTTCCCCCCCATCTGAATGTAACGCCTGAGGTGTGCAAGAAAATCTCGGAAGAAATGGTTTCAAGAATGGTTGAGCTTCATTCCATTGACCATACCAAAACCTCACTACATGAAATCAGTAAACCCGAACACTTTATGGAGAGACAGGTTCACGGGTGGATCAATCGCTATGAACGTGCCAAAACAAGTGAGATTCGTGATGTAAAACATCTCACACAATGGTTGATCAGAAACGTTCCGGAAAATGCTGAGTCCACGATCATTCATTATGACTTTAAATTAAACAATAGTATGTTTTCTGAAGACCTGACATCCATGGTGGGTTTATTCGATTGGGAGATGGCGACCGTCGGAGACCCCCTTGCAGATCTGGGTGTCGCCATGGGGTATTGGATCCAGCAAGATGATCCTGAATTGTTAAAGTACGGTCTCGGGAAGCCTCCAGTGACCATCATGGACGGTTTTTACAGCAGAAGAGAGTTTATTGAAAAATATGCAGAAAAAAGCGGCAGGGACGTAAATCACATTCATTTCTATTTGTCTTTTGCCTACTTTAAGCTGGCGGTTATTGTGCAGCAAATTTATTACCGTTTTAAGATGGGTCAGACAAGTGATGCCCGTTTTTCCGGGTTCGATCGGTTTGCCGAGTCTTTAATTACCCTGGGTAATCAGGCAGCATTTGATTTCAGGGAACAAATATAAGGGGATGAATAGGATGCAATCATTATTAGTCGAAATGAATGACCGGGTGTTGAATGTTACCTTGAATCGACCAGACAGCTTAAACTCATTTGATGAGAATATGCTTACCGGATTGATAGAAGCGGTAGAAGAGGCTGGGCGGAATCAGGAGATCCGGGCAATCGTGATCCGCGGTGCCGGAAGGTCATTCTCTGCTGGTGGCGACGTAAAAACGATGGGAAGTGCCACATCAGCCCAAGTCTATGAACATATCGGAATACTGAATTCATGTATCAAAGCCATCAAAACAATAGAAAAGCCGGTCATTGCCTCCGTCCATGGTTTCGCCGCAGGTGCCGGATTTAATTTAGCATTGGCATGTGATCTAATCATTGCTACAGAAACCAGTCAATTTGCACTGAGCTTCTCCAAAGTAGGGCTCATTTCGGATGGAGGGGGTTCTTATTTTCTCCCAAGGTTGATCGGCCCTCATCTTGCAAAGGAGTTCTTTTTTACCGGAGAACCTGTGTCTGCCCTGAGGATGTATGAATTAGGGGTGATTAATAGGCTGGTGCCCGCTGATCGTCTGGAAGAAAAAACATATGAGCTGGCTTCTACCCTCGCTTCGGGTCCAAGCAAAGCCTACGGCATGATGAAGAAAATGATTGATCGTTCATTCACCACTACCCTGGATGAAATACTGGAGCAGGAAAGAATCACTCAAACCCTGATGATCTCAACGGAAGATCATGTAGAAGGAGTTTCAGCGTTTAAAGAAAAAAGGACCCCCTCTTTTTCGGGGAATTAGGAGGAGTATAGATGAAAGCGATCCAATTTAGGGAGTTCGGTGGTCCTGATGTGTTGAAGAATGTGGACATTGATATGCCTTCACCCCGTGGGAGGGAGGTATTGATCAAAGTGCATGCCTCTGCTGTCAATTATGCGGATACGGCCAGGAGAGAAGGTCAATATGTGGTAAAGACCCCCCTTCCTTACATTCCCGGTGCGGAAGTCTCAGGCATCGTAACCGAAGTCGGAGAAGATGTGACCAGGATCAAAAAAGGAGACCGGGTCGTAGCGATGATGGATTCAGGCGGGTATGCAGAATATGCCATGACAGATGAACGATCCATCATCCCCCTTCCATATGGCTTGGATTTTAAAGAAGCGGCTGCAATACCTGTACAGGGACTGAGTGCGTATCATATTTTGAAAACACTTGGGAGACTCGAGCAGGGTGAGACGGTCCTCATTCATGCGGCTGCAGGTGGTGTAGGGCTCTTAGCCGTTCAACTCGCAAAGCGATTCGGTGCAGGTAAAGTGATCGCCACTGCAAGCACCGAGGAGAAGCTTCGCTTAGCAGAAGATATGGGAGCAGATGTACTGGTCAATTATACAGAGGAAGAATGGGAGAAAAAAGTTCTGGATGCTACAAGTGGAAAGGGTGTGCATCTTGCGCTGGAGATGGCAGGTGGTGACGTCTTTTACAAAACATTAAAATGCCTTGCCCACTTCGGGAGAATGATCATCTACGGTGTAGCAAGCGGGGAGCAAAGCAGATTCTATCCCTCTTCCTTAATGGAAAAGAATCAATCGGTCACCGGTTTTTTCCTTCCTCCTCTGATGAGGGACACTGAGTTGACCCAAAAAACCCTTCATGAAATCTTTCATTACGTGGCGAACGGAGATTTAAAGGTCACAGTGGGGCACGTGTTCCCATTGGAAGAAGCGGCAAAGGTCCACTCCCTCATGCAGGGAAGACAGACAGTGGGAAAAGTGATCCTGAAGCCATAATTTTATCTTATTAGGGGGGAATAAAAATGAACTTACGCTTGTCAGATGAACAAAAGATGATCCAAAAGACCATCCGGAAATTTGTAGAGAAAGAATTGATTCCTTTAGAAAATGAAGTGCTGCGAAATGAAAGGGAGGGAAAGCCCAGCCTCTCTCCGGAAAAAAAGAAAGAGCTGCAAATGAAGGCCAAGGATGCAGGTTTCTGGGGAATCAACACTCCCGAGGAATACGGAGGGGCTGATCTCGGTCAAATGATGATGGCCATCGTCTATATGGAAATCTCCAAGACCTTTGTTCCGTTCTCCTTTGGAGGATATGCGGATAACATTCTGTACTACGCCAACGATGAGCAGAAGAAAAACTATTTGATACCGACAATCAATGGAGAAAAGAAATCATGTTTTGCCATGACCGAACCCGGAGCGGGATCTGATACCCGTAATATCCGGACCACAGCCGTGAAAGACGGAAACGAATGGATATTAAATGGTGAGAAAACGTTCATTACCGGTGGAAACGAAGCAGATTTCGTCATGGTCATGGCCGTGACGGATAAAGAAAAACATCGTCGGACAGGTCGGGAAGGAGTCACTTGTTTCATCGCCGATCGAAGCATGGGCTGGAAATCCGAATATATCCATACAATGGGGGAATGGGGCCCGGCAAGTCTTTTCTTTGATGATGTAAGGGTTCCTGAAGAGAATATCCTTGGTGAAATCGATGGCGGCTACAATCTGGGATTGGAGTGGATCGGATTTGCCCGCTGGATTGTAGGGGCCCAGGCGGTGGGAGCAGCAGAACGACTTCTTCAAATGGCCATCGACTATTCGAAAGAAAGAGAAACATTTGGAAAACCTATCGCGGACCGGCAGGCGATTCAGTGGCAGATTGCGGATTCAGCCGTGGAAATTGAAGCGGCCCGCTGGCTCGTGTTAAATGCAGCATTCACACTCGATCAAGGGGAAGACAATCGTCACGTTGCGTCGATGGCCAAGCTATATGGATCCAATATGGGGAATCGGGTCGTAGATCGCGTCCTCCAGATCCATGGTGGTATGGGCTATACAAGAGAGCTGCCAATCGAACGATGGTACCGGGAGGCAAGGTTATGGCGCATTTATGATGGAACCGATGAAATTCAAAAACTGATCATTTCAAGGAATTTATTAAAAGGTCATGTGAAACTTGGGCAATTTGTATAAACAGAAATGGAGGCAGACGAAATGGGAGAGCGATTCAGAGGAAAAGTGGCTTTAGTTACAGGTGGAAGCAGAGGGATCGGCAGGGCGATTGCCGGATTACTGGCTGAAGAAGGGGCCAAGGTGGCCATCATCGACGTCAATGAGGATGCGTTGAATGAAGCGAGTGAGGTATTTAAACAATATGAATTGTATACAAAAGTGGCAAATGTCGTAGAATCCCGGGAAGTTGAAAATGCGATGAAGGAAGTATATGAATCTTTTGGTTCCCTGGACATTGTGGTGAATAATGCAGGGGTCATCAGGGATAATCTGTTATTCAAAATGACCGAAAACGATTGGGAGACGGTCATGGATGTGCATTTAAAGGGTTCATTCAATGTAGTGAAGGCAGCCCAACAATACATGGTCAAACAAAAGTACGGACGCATCATCAATATTTCATCCACCTCAGCATTGGGAAATCGCGGGCAGGCAAACTACGCAACGGCTAAAGCAGGTCTTCAAGGCTTGACGAAAACCCTTGCCATAGAACTTGGTCCATTCGGAATCACCACGAATGCTGTAGCACCGGGCTTTATTGAAACCGATATGACGAAAGAAACTGCGAAACGGATCGGGATCACTTTCGATCAATTAGTGGAAGCAAGTCTCCAGGGAATCCCTGTTGGAAGAAGCGGGACTCCTGAAGATATTGCAAATGCCGTCGCTTTTTTTGCAGATGAAAAATCTTCATTCGTCAATGGTCAGGTTCTCTACGTTGCTGGAGGGCCGAAAGCCTGAATAAAGAAGAAAGAGGTGAAGAATATGTTTGAATCCTATATCGGAAAGAGGTCTACTTCCACCCGGAATGCAGTGGAAAGAGGAGCGGTTCGGAAATTTGCAGACGCCATTGGCGATCCCCATCCCTTTTATGTGGATGAAGATGCCGGGAAGTCCTCCTCTTATGGGGGGAACATTGCCCCTCCCACCTTTCCGAGAGTGTTCGACTATGGTTCGATCGAAGGCTTTCATTTACCGAATGATGGGTTGATTCACGGTGAACAATCCTTTCATTATGAAAGACCTTTGAAGGTAGGGGAAACGATTCAATGTTATACGGAAATAAAAAACTATTATGAACGGGAAGGTACCGGGGGGAAACTGGGATTCCTTGTCATCGAAGATGTCGGGGAAGATTCTCGTGGGGAAAGAATCTTCACTTCCCAGGCGATTGTCATTATTACAGAAGAAGTCAGAAAGAGGTTGAGTAAATGACAATACTACAATCATTCGGAATAGGAGATACACTCCCCCCGGTTGAACTCGCTCCGGTCACGAGGATGGACCTGATCAAATACGCAGGAGCTTCCGGAGACTACAATCCGATACACACCATCGATGATGAAGCCTTGAAGCTGGGTCTTCCAGGAATCATCGCTCATGGAATGTGGACGATGGGCAATGTGTCCAAACTTTTCAGCCCACACTATGAGGAAGGCTTTATCCAGGATTACTCGGTACGATTTAAAGGGATGGTCATGTTACATGATGTGGTGACATTACGGGCAGAATTGACGGACAAACAGGAAAACCTCCTTCATTTTAAGGTTTTAGCCACAAACCAAGCCGGGAAGAACGTAATTGAGGGTAACGTCGCGTTTAGGGTCCTTGAATAGTTGCGCAATGCTTTATGAAAAATTGTCGTAGAACCACCCCCAATCGAATAAACATGTATGGAATGATGTTTGAATAAAATAAGACAAAAGACATAAATCCGATCGAAAAACTCGGGTTGACTTCTGCTGTAATTGTGATATTATTTAGAATATTAAAATGAATAACTCTTATCCAGAGTGGTGGAGGGATCTGGCCCTGCGAAGCCCAGCAACCTACGTATTGTAAGGTGCTAATTCCAGCAAAATGTGAAGTCATTTTGGAAGATAAGGTAACCTTACCTGAACAACTTTCCAAAATGGGAAGTTGTTTTTTTCTGATCTGGATAAGAAGAAAATTGGGGGTATCATGTGAAAAAAGAGAAGAACCAGCATGTACAGTTTGACTTGGTAGCAGAGAAAATCCAGTCCATGCTTGAAACCATGAGCTTTGGTTCAATCACGATTATCGTACAGGATGGAAAAGTCATTCAATTAGAGAAAAATGAGAAAGTCCGAATAAAATAAGCTGACTAGACAAACTAGAGGCGCGTAGCAAAAATATAGGGACTCCTTATATTTTGTTACCGCCTCTTTTTCTTTGGATAAGCGTCAGGGAATGGGGTGTACTATGTTAACGTATCAGACTTGGAAACAGCCATCCATGGAATTTGAAGTGGATCCTGTCTATAAAGGAGCGCTTAACGTCCTGAAATGGACATATGATCATTATGGTGACGAGGTTGTATATGCGTGCAGTTTCGGGATAGAAGGCATTGTGCTTATCGATCTCATATCCAAGGTGAAACCGCAGGCAACCATTGTATTCCTTGATACAGGGGTTCATTTCAAGGAAACGTATGAAATCATCGAGAAAGTGAAGAAGGCGTATCCCGAGTTGACCATCCATATGAAAAAGCCTCAGTTGACCCTCAAGGAGCAGGCAGAGGCATATGGGGATAAGTTATGGGAAACCAAACCAAACCAATGCTGTCAAATTCGGAAGCTTGACCCGTTAAAAGAAACATTATCCAAGGGGCACGCATGGATTTCAGGATTAAGGAGGGAACAATCCCCAACAAGACAACATGTTGAATTCATCAATAAAGATGACAAATTTCAATCCGTTAAAATCTGTCCGCTGATTCACTGGACGTGGAAGGAGATCTGGCGTTATACCCATAAGCATAATCTTTCTTATAACCCCCTTCACGATCAAGGGTATCCGAGCATTGGCTGCTTCCATTGCACCACACCGGCTATTGATGTCAATGATCTTCGCTCCGGAAGATGGAAAGGAAAAGGAAAGACAGAATGCGGTCTCCATTAGATAGGGTGACGGGATTTGCTTGAAATCTCGGCCCTTCTGATCAGCTTGTTCTTCGCCATGAACATTGGTGCCAGCGGAGCGGCAGCGTCAATGGGAGTGGCATATGGTGCAGGCGCAATAAAAAACATCCGGACAGCGCTATGGATATGCGCGGCAGGTGTCCTGAGTGGAGCGGTTCTGGGTGGTGGAGAGGTTGTAAAGACAATCAGTTCTGGGATCATCCCACAGAATCTATTGTCGATAAAGGTCGTTCTCATTATTTTGTTATCCGCAACGATTTCATTGTTTCTTGCGAATGTGATCGGCATTCCGCTATCTACGAGTGAAGTAACGGTTGGCGCGGTTGTAGGAGTCGGGGTAGCTTATCAGGTTCTGTATGTAAAATCACTTATTACGATCATGTCTTTCTGGGTGATCGTCCCTGTCATCGCCTTTTTCGTAACATGGCTTGCGGGATTGGGTTTAGTTCAGCTTGAAAAGCGGGGGTATCATTTTGATAAACAGTGGCTTGCTTATCTGTTGATCATCGCTGGATTCTTTGAAGCTTTCTCAGCAGGCATGAATAATGTTGCCAATGCCGTTGGTCCTTTGGTGGGGGCAGGGCTGATATCACCTTCACGTGGAATCTTGATTGGTGGTGCATTTGTTGCACTGGGAGCTGTTTTACTGGGAAAGAAAGTAGTCGAAACAAACGGCAAGAAAATTACGCAATATTCTAAAGCTGAAGGAATTGTCATTTCCTCAACAGGAGCCTTCCTCGTCATCTTGAGCTCTCTGTATGGATTGCCGATCCCTCTGACACAGGTTACGTCCTCTTCCATTATTGGTTTGGGTGTATCTAAAAACGGCAAGCACATGCTGCAAAAGAAAATCGTCAAAAAAATCGTCAAAATCTGGGTGGTCTCCCCTTTGATTTCACTCAGTATTTCATACTTTTTGGTCAAATTGTTGATCGATAGTGATCTGTACTCAATTGTTGTACCGATAAGCGTCATTATTGCCACAGTAGGTGCGTTGTCCCTGATGAGGGTCATTCATGAGGAAAGACGGTCTGTCCACGAAGAAGGAGGAGGCATTTGATTTTAATCCCGATTAAACAAATATGTTAAGGAGGATATTTTACATGAGTTTACAGCCACACGGAGGAGTACTGGTCCAATCTTATTTACCTGAAAAATCCTATAAGGACATCGTACACGAATTGCCACTGGACGACATCGCATTGAGTGACCTGGAACTGATTGCAATCGGTGCTTACAGTCCCTTAGAAGGATTCTTGTCCAATCGGGATTATCAGACCGTGGTGGAATCATTACGGCTTGAGAGCGGATGTGTATGGAGCATTCCCATCACTTTGCCCATCGATAAGGAGCAGGCTGGTTTTGTACAGATAGGGAAAAGGAGCAGACTGGTCTATAAAGGAGTAACATACGGGGTTATCGACGTAGAGGATATCTACGAACCTGACAAATATAAAGAAGCCCTTCTTGTCTATGGAACGACGGACGGGGAACATCCCGGAGTAAAGAAGCTATTCGAGCGCGGTGATGTGTATGTCGGAGGTAAGATTACACTAGTGAAAAGGCTCTCCAAGCCTTTCAGGGAGTATACCTTCGATCCAGTTGAAACACGTAAAAGGTTCAATGATAAGGGATGGAGAACGATTGTTGGTTTCCAGACAAGAAACCCTGTTCACAGGGCGCATGAATACATTCAGAAAACGGCTTTGGAAACGGTGGATGCCTTATTTTTAAATCCGCTGGTGGGTGAAACGAAAGCGGATGATATTTCTGCTGAAATCCGGATGAAGAGCTATGACGTTCTCCTGAGGAACTATTACCCGAAAGACCGTGTATTTCTCGGCGTCTTTCCTGCTGCTATGAGATATGCAGGGCCTAGAGAAGCCATTTTTCATGCGTTAGTGAGAAAAAATTATGGATGTACTCACTTCATTGTCGGGAGGGATCATGCAGGGGTTGGTGATTATTATGGAACCTATGATGCCCAAAAGATTTTTGATCAGTTTACGGAAGAAGAGATCGGGATTACCCCTCTTCGCTTCGAACATAGCTTCTATTGTGAGAAATGTGAGGGGATGGCGACGACAAAAACCTGTCCCCATGGAAAAGAGCATCACGTCATCCTATCCGGAACAAAAGTAAGGGGAATGCTGAGGAACGGGGAAGTCCCTCCTTCAACATTCAGTCGTCCAGAGGTCATTGATGTATTGATCAAGGGTCTCAAACAAGAATCCAAATAATCGGCCGGGGAGGAAGATAGCTTGAGTGAAAAACAAGAAAACATTGTATGGCATGAATCAACAATCACCAAGCAGCATAGAAGGAAAAAGAATGGTCATCAAAGTTTCATTCTCTGGTTCACAGGATTATCCGCTTCAGGTAAATCGACAGTGGCGAATGCACTTGCTGCCTCCCTTTTTAATCAGGGAAAGCAGGTGTACGTTCTGGATGGAGATAACGTCCGTCATGGATTGAATCAGGATTTGGGCTTTAACGAGGACGACCGTAAAGAAAACATCAGACGGATAGGTGAAGTGTCGAAACTTTTCATTGATAGCGGTCAAATTGTGCTCACCGCGTTTATATCACCTTTCAGAAAAGACCGGGATCTTGTGAGAAGCCTGGTCGGCCCTGAAGAATTCCTGGAAATATACGTACATTGTTCCCTGGAGGAATGTGAAAAGCGGGATCCAAAAGGGCTGTATAAAAAAGCCCGTAAACAAGAAATCACCCATTTCACGGGAATCAGTGCTCCGTATGAAGAACCGGAAAATCCGGAAATCGTCCTGGATACAGAAAAGAACTCAATTGAACAATGTGTAGAAATTCTTTTGACGGAATTAAAGCAAAGACAATTGATATAAGGAGAGGAAATCATGGCATATAAGAAAGCTTGGGAGTCAAATGAAAAATTGAACAAAACGGAACAATGGAAGCTTGAAAAAGATGGTTTGAAGATTTTCGATGATATTCCGTATTATGCAGAAAACGGATTCTCATCCATCCCGAAAGAAGAATGGGATAAATTCAAATGGGCAGGACTTTACCTTCAAAGACCAAAGGAAGACGGGTATTTCATGATGAGGGTCAATGTCCCTTCCGGCATATTATCGTACGATCAGGCAAGGGAGCTTGCTTCCATCTGTAAGGAATACGGCAGGGGTGTGTATGATATCACTACCCGCCAGGCCATCCAGTTCCACTGGTTGAAGATTGAACAAATCCCTGATATCTTCAAGCGTCTGGAAAAAGTCGGATTGTCTTCTGCAGGGGCATGTGGGGATATCACACGTAACATCGTCGGAAACCCTCTTGCTGGCATCGATCCGGATGAACTCTTTGACACAAGAGCCGTTGTGAAGGAAGTCTATGACTTTTTCCAGCATAACGAAGACTTTTCAAATTTACCGAGAAAGTATAAAGTCGCGATTTCCGCCAATCTCAATAATGCAGCGAATGCCGAAATCAACTGTGTTTCTTTCCTTCCGGCGAAAAAGCAGATAGACGGGAAAGAGAAGAACGGATTTCACCTGAAGGTCGGAGGTGGTTTGTCTTCGAGACCTCTTCTGGCACAAGAATTGGACGTATTCGTCCTTCCCCATCAGGTGAAAGACGTAACGATTGCCCTTACGACCATTTTTCGCGACTACGGATATCGTGAAAAACGGCATTTAGCCCGTTTGAAATTCTTAATGGCCGACTGGGGGCCTGAGAAGTTCAAGAAAAAACTGCTGGAGTATGTAGAGCTTCTTCCGGCAGGGACAGACGCAGTGAAAGGATGGAACGCTGGATACTTCTACGGGGTCCACCCACAGAAACAGGAAGGACTTAATTACGTGGGGCTGAATGTTCCTGTCGGCAGGCTGAACTCCGATGAAGTGTTCGAGCTTGCAAGGATCTCAAAGAAATATGGAAATGGTGAACTCAGAAACTGTAATTCTCAGAATCTCATCATTCCGAATATCCCCGATGAGCATGTGGATGCTTTGCTTAACGAAAAGATCTTTGACCGGATTTCAACGAGCCCTTTATCTTTCATCGGGTACTCTGTATCGTGCACAGGAATCGAATATTGCAATCTTGCTTTGGTAGAGACAAAGGAGCGGATGAGACAGATCGCCAATGACTTGGATCAGGAATTGACGTTGGATGTCCCAGTGAGGATCCATATGGTGGGTTGCCCCAATTCATGCGGTCAGCGACAAATTGCAGACATCGGTCTCCAGGGGATCAAAATGAGGACGAAAGATAAGAAAATGATCGAAGCCTTTGAAATCTATGTAGGGGGTACCCTTCAGGACGGCGGGAAATTGAATGAAAAGCTGAAAGGGAAAGTGGAAGCCGCCAATCTGTCCGAAGTCGTCAAGCAACTCTTGATTCATTTCAAACAAACAAAGGAACAAGGGGAAACGTTCTTTGACTATATCAACCGAGTCGGTACCACTCCTCTTCAGGAATCGTTGGATCAACTGCTGCAGGAAGCATAAGGAGGCAATGAGAGATGAATTTATATCGATTTGAAGTCACTGCCCATGATTTAGTCACGATTGTCGTCATAGCAGCTGATACAGATGAGAAAGCTTTTGACCTGGTTGAGATCGAACTTGAGAAGTATTTCTTGAAAAAGCCGGATGTCAGGGATATCTCCCTTTATGAAAAAAAGAGAATCCGCGGAAATGGTGCAGGATTTGTCCTGCACGAACAGGAAACCATCATTACATCCTGAGGAGGGAAACAATGGGAAAGGTATATTTAGTCGGAGCGGGACCCGGAGATCCGGAACTGATCACGGTAAAAGCGCTGAAATCCATACAAAAAGCAGACGTCATTCTTTATGATCGCCTGGTGAACAAGGAACTTCTCACATACGCGAAGAAAGGGGCAGATTTGATCTACTGTGGAAAACTGCCAAACTATCATACGATGAAACAAGACACGATCAATCATTTTCTGGTACGCTACGCGGCAAGCGGAAAAGTGGTGGTCAGGTTAAAGGGGGGAGATCCCTTTGTATTCGGAAGAGGCGGTGAAGAAGCGGAAGCATGCGCGAAAAAAGGGATTCCTTTTGAAATCATTCCGGGTATCACGTCAGGAATCGCAGCCGCTGCCTATGCAGGGATACCCGTCACTCACAGGGATGCAAGCTCAAGCGTTGCATTTGTGACGGGGCATAAACAAAACAATCAACTTGAAGATGAAAAATGGGAAGGCTTATCGAAAGGAATCGATACCCTGGCCATCTATATGGGAGTCAGCAACCTCCCTTATATCAGAGAAAAGCTCATACAATATGGCAAATCCAAGCATACCCCTGTGGCACTTGTTCACTGGGGGACGACAGAAGTGCAAAAGACCGTTACAGGGACCCTTGATACGATCATTGATATCGTGAAAGAGGAAAAAATAGAAAATCCAAGTATGATCATCGTAGGCGAAGTGGTACGGTACCGTGAGAAAATTCAATGGTTTGAAAAGAAAATGATCATGAGCGAGGCTTTATAGATGAAACGTGCGGTATTGTATGTGTGCCATGGCAGTCGTTTGGTGAAAGCCCGTGAAGAAGCTGTTGCCTTCATCAAGCGATGTCAGAAACATGTCGAGGCGGATATTCAGGAAATAAGCTTCCTTGAACTTGCCAGCCCTTCCATTGTAGAAGGATTCCGTTCATGCGTAGACAGAGGGGCCACTCACCTGACTGTCGTACCGCTCCTTCTTCTGACGGCGGTCCATGCCAAGAAGGATATCCCTGATGAAATCCAAAGATGCATGGGGTTATATCCTCATATCAAGGTGAAATACGGACGTCCAATCGGCGTACACGAACGGATGGTCGAAAGTGTCATTAATAAAATCGAGGAGTCTGCCCCACTTCATTCATCAACATCGGTCATCCTAATAGGAAGGGGGAGTTCAGATCCGGATGTCAAGAGGGATTTCGGTGCACTAGCTGAGCATGTCCATCGAAAAACAGCGATAAGCGAAGTAAGAACATGCTATTTAACGGCAGCCTCACCGAGCTTTACAGAGACTCTGGAGTCCTTAAAAAATACAGAGGGAAACGTTGTCTTCGTGCCTTATCTCCTATTCACCGGGTTATTGATGAAAGGGATCGAGAAAGAAATCAGCAGAACCCATAATCAACATATCCTCCTGGCGAACTATTTAGGGTATGACCCTCTTGTGGAGCAGGCATTTCTGGACCGGGTAAATGAATCTCTGTGGGTCAAAGGAGAAGACTATGCTGCCAATCATGATTGATGTGAAGGATAAGCAAGTGACGATTATAGGTGGAGGAAAAGTGGCGCGTCGTAAGCTCTCTATATTTCTTGAGCAGGGAGCAAATATTACCATCATCAGTCCTGAAGTGGTCGATGAGATCAGAGTACTACATGAAGAGAAGAAAATAGTCTGGATCAAGAGAGAAGTGCTGGAAGATGATGTAAATGAAGCGTTCATCGTCATCGCTGCCACGAATAAGCGATCGGTGAACGAGCAGGTGAAAAAGTACTCCGACAGAAATCAGCTTCTATGTGTAGTGGACGATGGGGATTGTGGAAATATGCAGATGGTCTCCTTTACACAAAAAGGGACTTTCACCATTGCTGTTTCTACAGGCGGTGCTAGTCCATTCTTAGCAAAGAAGCTTACGAATCAACTGTCTCAATCATTTGATGATTCCTTCATTGAGAAGCTTGCAATCATTTCATCTGAGAGAAAGGATATCAAAGCATCGGATTTACCTGAATGGGAAAAAAGAAAGCTGTTAAGAGAACTTTCGTATAAGCTTGAGGTAATGGAAAATGAGTAAAGCATGGGGAGTATAGTTTCCCCATGCTTTACTCATTTGTCATCTATGAAGATTATGATCCGCCCTCTACAAGGCTCTGATTTATTTTTTGCTGATTCAAATGTACAAGCTCACTTAATCCTAAGAAAAACATCGTTGCTCCCAAAGAAAGAAGATATAGCAGCCAAATGGCAGATGTCATATCCTCGATCCCGAAAATACCGGATTTAGAAACATCCAATTTCATTGCGGTAATACTACCGGCAAAAAATAAAAACCATGCAAATACTTTAAGACCTATGGCAACGGCATTTTGTTTCATAAAATCCCTCCTGTTTTCCAATAAAGATGAAAAAATCACTACATAATATGATTATAGTTCTGACCATTGAAGATATGACTTTTTATCTATTTTATCAATGAGATATTTTCTGAACCTATTTCCCTTTGTAAAGGGAATCGTTAGAAAACACTTCTTTTTTCACGAACATTTAACTTTGAATTTGTTTTAATGTTAGGAAATGAGTCTTTACAAAAGGATAAGTTGACGGTATACTAACCACTATCAAAACAATCTTACTTTTTCACTCATATAATAGCGGGGATATGGCCCGCAAGTTTCTACCGGATTACCGTAAATGGTCCGACTATGGGTGAGCAATGATAGGTGCGTCTTTATGGACGCTCTTTGCCTAACCCAAAGGTCATTGTCTCACTCTGATGTGAGCACAATATCCTTTGGGTTTTTTAGTATCTACAACAGGTAAAGGAGCGGTTCATACATGAATGTATTAAAAAATAAGATCAAAGCGGAGGGTGTCGTCCTTTCAGAAACGGTATTAAAGGTCGATTCATTCCTTAATCATCAAGTGGATCCGGAACTGATGATGGAAATTGGAAAAGAATTTGCGCATCGTTTCAAAGAGGAAGGAATTACGAAGATACTGACCATTGAATCGTCAGGGATCGCCCCAGGTGTGATGGCTGCCCTTTACTTGAATGTTCCACTTGTCTTTGCACGAAAAAAGAAATCGTTGACGCTTACAGAGGGAGTTCTTACTTCAAAGGTGTATTCATTCACAAAGCAAGAAGAAAATACCATTTCCATCTCGAGGGAGTACATACAAAAAAATGATCGAGTCTTATTGATCGATGATTTCCTGGCAAACGGGCAGGCAGCATTGGGGTTGATCGACTTAGTGAAACAGGCGGAAGCGGTTGTCGCCGGAATCGGGATAGTCATTGAAAAGTCATTTCAAAATGGCGGGAAAATCGTTCGGGATACTGGCTATAGAGTGGAATCTTTAGCTGAAATAGAGTCCCTTGAAAACGGAGAAGTACAATTTAAGGAAGAGGAGGCGACTGTATCATGAAGAATCAGCCTCTTAAACTGGCTTCACTTGGTATCCAGCATGTTCTTGCCATGTATGCAGGTGCGGTCATTGTCCCCTTGATCGTCGGAGGGGCCCTTGGACTTTCGGGAGAACAGCTTACGTATCTTGTATCCATCGATATTTTTATGTGTGGAATCGCGACCCTGCTGCAAGTGTGGAGTAATCGATTCTTCGGGATCGGACTACCGGTTGTTCTCGGATGTACGTTCACCGCAGTCGGCCCTATGATCGCGATTGGAGGTCAATATGGGATCTCAGCCATCTATGGATCGATTCTCGTTTCAGGTCTTTTCGTCATTGTGATCAGTAAATATTTTGGGAAGCTTGTCCGCTTTTTCCCGCCAGTCGTGACGGGTTCTGTCGTGACGATTATTGGAATCACACTGATCCCTGTTGCCATGAATAATATGGCAGGCGGTCAGGGAAGTGCCGATTTTGGTTCATTGGAAAATTTGTCATTAGCATTTGGAACGTTGGTATTCATATTATTCTTATATAAATTCTTTACAGGTTTTGTCCGCTCAGTATCCATTTTACTCGGACTGATGGCAGGAACGGTTGTCGCTTTCGTTCTCGGAAAAGTCGATTTCAGTGCTGTTGGCGATGCTTCGTGGTTTCATATGGCTAAACCATTCTACTTCGGGATGCCGACCTTTGAAATAACAGCCATCCTCACGATGATTCTTGTAGCCATGGTCAGCCTGGTAGAGTCAACGGGCGTGTATTTCGCCCTTGGGGATATCACTGATAAAAAGATTTCAGAAGAAGATTTAGCAAAAGGGTATCGTGCAGAAGGACTGGCCATCGTCCTCGGTGGATTATTCAATGCATTTCCGTATACGGCGTATTCTCAGAATGTCGGATTGGTTCAGCTTTCGGGTGTGAAGCGGAATAATGTGATATATGCAACGGGTGCTTTCCTTGTGATCCTTGGTTTGGTCCCAAAAATCGGTGCACTTACCACTGTGATTCCTGCTTCCGTATTGGGAGGTGCGATGGTCGCCATGTTCGGTATGGTGGTCGCGTACGGAATTAAAATGCTGAGTCACGTGAATTTTGCTTCACAGGAGAACCTATTGATCATCGCGTGTTCTGTAGGAATGGGACTTGGGGTAACGGCTGTCCCTGAATTGTTTGCTCAAATGCCAACAAGCATCCGCATCTTGACGGATAACGGAATCGTGGCCGGCAGTTTAACCGCGATTGGGCTGAATATCTTTTTTAATGTGTTATCTAAACGTAAGTTGAATGTTGTGGTGAGGGAGCAAAAAGCTTCATAATTTTGATAAAACCGTCATTTCTATTCCATTTAGAGATGACGGTTTTTTCTTCATGTTATATTTCTGAATTATCTGATATCAAGGAGGGGAAAAGGACACCGGTCACGAACATTATGGGTAGGGAATGTGTCAGAATGGAACACCTTACTTAGAAGGAGGAAGAAAATGTACGCAACCACTGGATCTATTTTTGACCAAACGGTAATGAAATTCCGCAATAAGGAGGCAATCGTAGAAGAGAAGACTGGTAAACGGTTGACCTTTGGGGAGTGGCAGGATGAAGTACATCGTGTGGCCAATGCCCTCTTGGAAGCAGGCGTAAGGAAAGGGGACCGGGTTTCTACTTATCTATTCAATACATTGGAGTTAGCCAATGTCTATTTTGCATGCGGGAAAATCGGTGCCGTGATCAATCCGATAAACTTCCGGCTGAAAGGGAAGGAAATACACTTTATATTGGAAGATGCAGAACCTAAGGTCGTACTGTTTGAAGAAGCTCTTTCCCAACCGATTGATGGGATATCCAAGAACTTTCCTCGGACCCTTTTTTGGTATGTGGGGGACAACACGCCAGCATTTGCTCAAAGCTATCATGAGGTAGTGAGTCCTTGTTCCACGGCACTTGCTGATTTTTCAGTAGAAGACACGGACATATATGCCATCATGTACACGAGCGGTACCACCGGCAGACCAAAAGGAGTGCTCCACAGACACCGGGATATGGCGGAGCAAAGCTTGATTTGTACATCGGTTATGGGGCTTACACCAAATGATATCGGACTTGTGACAGCGCCCATGTTCCATTGTGCCGAACTTCATTGTTGTTTCCTTCCACGGGTACAAGCGGGAGCGAAAAATATCATCGTTCATCAGTTCAATCCCCAGACGGTATTGGAGGTCATACAACGTGAGAAAGTCACCAATCTTTTCGCGGCACCGACCATGTGGAATATGCTTCTCCAGCATGGGGTGGAGGAGTATGATACATCATCACTCCGGGTCGGTCTCTACGGGGCTGCCCCAATGGCACCTGTTCTTGTCAGGGCTCTACAAGAAACAATGAATGTGGACCTGATCCAGGCGTATGGTCAGACGGAAATGGGGCCAGCGGTTACGTTCCTGCTACAGGATGAACAGCTGACGAAGGCTGGTTCCGCCGGTCGTGCCGCTTATAACCATGAAATACGAGTGGTAAGACCCAATGAGAACGTTCCTTCTGATCCTGACGATATGTGTAAACCCGGTGAAGTCGGGGAAATCATTGTCAGGGGCTCATGCACGATGCTTGAATACTTTAACCGAAAGGAAGCGACGGAAAAAGCGTTGTATAAAGGCTGGTACCACTCCAGTGACTTAGGTTTCATGGATGAGGAAGGATACTTGTATGTGGCCGACAGGGTAGATGATATGGTGATTACAGGAGGGGAGAACGTCTATCCCCGTGAGGTAGAGGACGCCCTCCATGTTCATGAAGATGTGTTGGATGTCGCCGTCCTCGGTCAGCCTGATGAAACATGGGGAGAGCAGGTTTTGGCAGTAGTGGTATCGAAAAATCCTTCTCTTTCATCGGGGGATCTAGATTTATTTTTGAAGAATGGTGATCTGTTGGCAGATTATAAGAGGCCACGGGAATATGTATTTGTGAATGAGCTTCCACGTAATGCAAGTGGGAAAATTCAAAAGTTCCTGCTGAGGGAAAATTTTAAACACCAGGAAAAACAATGATAAAGGGCTGTCGAATCGAAATGGAACGTATGTTCTTTTTGGGAAGATAAGCATATAGGGTAGAAAACAAGAGATATATGAAGAATTTTAAAGATAATGAAATTCAAAACGCCTGGAAATACTTTTCCAGGCGTTTTGTTATGAGGGTTTGAAGAAGTGAGGGAGGATAGATGGCTCATTTTGTATAACGGTTGGCATAGCTCGAAGCCACGAAAGCATCAGGTTTAATCTTCGGTTCCACACCAGTGGCTTCCATCCTTGAAACCATCTCTTTTACAAACTTACTCGTTTTATTCTGCTTCCCATTTCCGATGTCAATATGCCCCTCCATAGTAAACGAGGCTCCGGCATAAATGTAAGGAAGGACGATATCGATTAACTGAGTTTTTCTTTCCTCAGTAAACAACGAAACAATTTCTTCGGATAATGATAACTCGTATGAGATCCGCTCATGCAATTGCAGCATTCTTCTTGGGATTATCAGTTTTCTTATACATGCCCACACACCTTTTCCTTCATTTAAGATGACAATTCCTGTTATGAAGGTCGTATGTGAGTGATGAACTTGAGAATCAGTCCCAACCATTAATCGATAGTGGCCGTTTGGCTCTGATTGCATGAATTTCACAATATGTTCAAAGACCTGGTCAAATGACATCCCGATTTCCTGTAGATTTTGAAATGAAAAGTGATGATGTTTACCGTTTTTCATCTTTTCAATCACAGCTTTCTTAACCGATTTGTGAGTGTAAGGTGTAGATTTTATCTATATTCTATGATGAGAATTTATTTAGTGTGAGATGATTACCTATGATTATGATTTTACCTAAGTCTATAAATATTTTGAGTTTCTATCTTTGATAATAGAACGTTTGTTCGGTAAAATAGAGGTACATATGAATAAAGGTGGTGCTTTATATGACTAGAAATAAGAAATGCACCCTAGAAAAATCTGAAATTATAAAGATGTATGAAGAAGGTGAAAGAACAGCTGAAATTGCCCGGAGAGCGAATGTATCCGCCCGTTATATCAATTCAGTATTACAAAAGAATAAAGTGGTCAGAAACCCACACGGGAGCTGGAAACGAAAATACAGGGTTAATGAGGATTACTTTAAGACCTGGAGCAACAACATGGCCTATATACTCGGGTTTTTTGCTGCAGACGGGTATATCAGCAGCAGCAATCATACGGTTTGTTTTTCTCAAAAGGATCCCGATATACTAGAGCAGATTCGGGAGGAACTTCAGTCAAATCATCCATTAGTGATGAATAATACGGATGTATATACACTTATTATTGGGAGCAAGGTTATGAAATATGACTTGATGAACCTGCACGGAATGACCAGTGACAAATCAAATGCACTTCAGATACCGGAAATTCCAGAAAAGTATTTGAGTCATTTTGTGAGAGGGTACTTTGATGGGGATGGGAATGTGAACTATGAAGGGTATACGGTAACCTTCGTGGGCAATTCCTTAGGCTTTCTGTTATCTTTGAAGTCAGTATTTGACCTGAGAGGCTTCACAACAAAACTGAAGTTAGTCAGAAATCATTACAGACTATTCATTGTGAGTAGATTATCATTAAAAATGTTTGCTGATTGGATCTACAGAGAAAAAGAAATATATTTAGAACGGAAGTATTCAGAATTTGAAAAGGAATCTTTAGAAGCTACAGAACTTATCAATAAAATCAGTATGGCGAAAACAATTTTAGAAAAAAAGAAGAACTTCTTAGAGTTGTATAGCCATTGTATTGATGTAAATAAAGCATGTAATGGAATTGGAATAGATCTAAAAACATTGGATATATGGTTAAGGAATGATTTAGAATTCGAGGACCAATTCAATCTGATTAAAAAGGTGGTAAGAGACTTCACTTAATAATAGTGAAGTTTTTTTATTTCATTTACTAAGCAGGTGAATTTACGCTAAGCAGGTGAATTTACGCAATGTCATTTTTCTAGTTACCATAATGTAAATTATAGGAACCTAAATAAAATCACTCATTTCAGTCTCGTATCACAAGTATACTGTTTATAATGAGACAGAAGAAAAAATAAGGATGATCAATCATGATTATCTGTAATTTGTTATATCGTTATCAAATGTTTCAATCCTATCAGTAGTTATCTGGCTATAAATCCAAAGCAAGTTATAAAGAATCAATTCTTATCACCATTCAAATGCTATTATCTGACTCTTTAAGTTTCCAATCGAAATATTTAAGCATTCTTGTTATTTTAATGTTCCTTTCCTAATTACTGGATTCTGTCTATTCAGCTACTTTAGTTTACATAATATCGGAGTGACGATTCATACTCCCCATATGATTTTTCGTCCAATAATCGATCACATTTCCTGATTCGATGGTAATTCCCACTATAAAAAAAGCATAAAGAGTCTCTCGGTCCTCTCTATGCTTATGCATTATTTAATGAGATATTGTCTTGGTGTTCCGAAATAAAGCGTTTGCTGATATTCAGGGAATATGGATTCAAAACAGATGATAATGGGTGCATCAAGAAGCCATGGATAATACGTGTAAAAGCCTTTATCCCCGTTTACCATTGCTGCGAGGGCCAGTGGCAGCTCCTTCTTAAAGATCATGAATCGTACATTGGAAAGCTGCTGATCGAATTCCCCCCCACTGATATATACAGTCCCGGTCAGCGTATATTGACCGAGATTCCGTCTCCATTCTCCCAACACTTCGTCCCTCATGGTCATATTGATCTTTTCAAGATCATAGCGGCAGCCGATACTTAAGTATAGTTCGCCTGTCGTATCGGAATGGGTTAACGTGTACTTCCTGTTATCAATGGGATTAAAGACGGACGCAGGCGGCAGATATTGAACCGTTAACTTTTCAGGCTTAAATTCACTCATGCATAAGCCTCCTTTACAGTAATGGGCTTACTACAGAGTATGACGTTTGCCTAGAAACGGTTCTCTTTCAATTTTCTTTCCACTTGATTTTGATCAACTTCCATTCACCTTTTTCATAATACCAATAAGAAGTGGCTGTACCGATACCATCAGCATGGTAGGCACCACTGATTTGCTGATATCCCTTCAGCCCTTTTCCGCGTTTCCCAAGGATTTTGACCGGTTCGAAAAACGCATACGGTCCCACCATTAATTCCATAGGTTCATTTAGATTGCCGTCGGTATAAATTCCCAGTCTTTCGTATTCCTCTTTCCGATCGCTTAAATCCACTGTGTAGGATTGGTTTGTATCCACAAACGTAATGGATGCCTTGTATTGATCTTCAAATTGAGCTTGAATCGTAATGGGCTCAGGCAATCCGATATTGACGAGCTTATTGTCGGCCAATGTATCGAGAGCCATATTGTATAGGCCGCCGCTGCCACCTGTTGCAGCTGAATACAGCATATCCTTAATACCATCATGATTTAGATCGACAAATTGAATTTTCGGTTCATAACCACCCTCATAATCAATCCGGATGTCGCTTCCCTTGGACGTCTTGATATCCGCCCAAATTTGTTTGAGAAACAGGGCATCAGGAGAAAAAGGAATCGCTTTGAGTGTGATCGTATCTTTCTTACCATCACCGGTTACATCTTTTTTATATACTTTTAAAGTCATTTCATTTACTGGTTGTTTTTCCATCGGTTCAGTGGAATAGTTCCCGGCAATGGCATGGAGCGACATAATAAAAAAGGCACCGAATGCAAATAGTAATTCTTTTCTCATGATTCTCTCTCCTCAGTGGAAAATTATTCATCATTATTTTCTCCAGAGAAGGTAATTCTATGTAATCAATATCCATCTTATTATTCCTTTTACATAATAAGAAAAAGACCGGCCCCTATTCAGGCCGGTCCATTCTTGCTATTGTTGTTCTCTTACTTCAGGCTTTGCTTCCCAGCTTTCAATGCCCTTTAACCCACTAATCGAATCAGAGTAGAAAACAGGATCTTTCCCCTGCCTTTTTTGCTCTCTATAATCCCTTAATGCAGCAATGGCAATCTTGGCTAGTAATGTAATGGCAATCAAGTTGATGATGGCCATCAGACCCATGAATAAATCGGCTAAGCTCCATACGATATCGAGTTTCACAACGGCTCCGAATATCACCATGCCAAGAACAGCGATTCGATAGATAAACAGGGAGACCGGACTGTATTTAATGAATTCGATATTGGTTTCCCCGTAATAGTAGTTTCCGATGATTGAACTGAAAGCGAACAGGAATATGGCGACAGCGACAAAGGTATCCGCCCATGCACCCACATGGAAGCTCAAAGCTGCCTGAGTCAGTTGAATGCCATCGATCCCGGTTGTATATTGATCGGATAAGATGATCATGAAGGCAGTTGCCGTACAGATCAGTAACGTATCTGTGAAGACACCCAGCGTTTGGATCAATCCTTGTTTAACAGGGTGCGTAACCCCTGCAGAAGCCGCTGCGTTAGGTGCACTACCCATACCCGCTTCATTCGAGAATAATCCACGCTTGATTCCCATCATGATGGCTGCTCCTACTCCGCCGCTTGCTACTTCTCGAATACCGAATGCATTCTCAAAGATGACCACAAACATGTCTGGAAGCATGGTGATGTTGGTGACCAGAATATAGAAAGCAAGGATCAGATAAAGAACGGCCATGATCGGAACGACGATTTGAGTGACACTCGCGATCCGCTTGACACCACCGAAAATGACGAGTGCAGTTAGCACTGCCAGAATGATGCCGACTGTCATTCGATCGAATGAATAGGCTTCTTCCATAGCAAGTGATATGGTATTGGATTGGACAGAGTTAAATACAAGACCAAAACAGAAGGTGATGATGATGGCAAACAGAATCCCCATCCAACGAGCATTTAGTCCTTTTTCCATGTAGTAAGCAGGCCCACCACGATAACCGTCCTTTCCGTCTTTCACTTTGTAGATCTGAGCGAGTGTACTTTCCACGAAACTGGTTGCTCCACCGAGTAAGGCGATCAGCCACATCCAGAACACAGCTCCTGGCCCTCCGCCTGCGATCGCTGTTGCCACACCGGCAAGGTTACCGGTACCGACTCGCGAAGCCGTACTGATGGTGAATGCCTGGAAAGAAGAAATCCCTCGTTTTCCTTCTGAAGAAATGGTCGTTTTATCCGTTAATAGTCTCCCCATTTCTCCTAAATAACGGAACTGTGCGAATCGTGTGCGTAGCGAGAAATATAATCCGAGTCCGATTAATGCCACGATTAGTATGTATGACCACATATAATCATTCAAGGTGCCTACGATACTTGTTAATAACTCCATAAATGTTCCCCCTAGTTGTTTTATTTTTACAAATAATGGTTGGGCCATTGTATGTTTACCCATTCAGACATTGTTTTAATCTATCAAAAAAAAGGTTTTTCTTCAACAGATAGATTCATATTTTTGAAATAATATGAATTGTAGTACAATCCAATACCGGCATTGTACTACAATATTGAATGAATATACATTCAATATTCATCCTTACCCTTATGATGGAAAAAAGCGACCAGAAATAATTCTGGTCGCTTTTTGAATGTCTATTCTTTTACTTCGGATGTACGGGATTCTGCCCAGGTTTCACAAACGGAGCCGCTCTCCCCTTCATCAATCACAAATGAACCATTTGAATAGCGGTCATTTGGTCGAAGGTCTGAAACATTTACCTCTTCTGCTTTCCCTTTAGTTGTTAGTAGCCCTACTTTATCTGTATCTTTCACTGCTTCTATGCTCACTACACGATGAGGATTGGATTTCAATTCCCGAAGCATAATGACTCCGCGTTTAGCACGTGACGTTTTTTCGAATTCCGCCAGTTTCATTTTCTTCACGGCCCCACGCTGCGTAGCCAGGAAAATGAAGTCTTTCGCTGGGTCTCTTATGATCTTACCGGATACGACAAAGTCGTCATCCTTGAGGTTGACCCCTTTCACTCCCGCTGCCCTTGGTCCGACGATGTTCACATCTTCTTCTGCGAACCAAAGGCCGTAGCTTAAGTGCGTGGCAATGAAAACATCATGTGATCCATCTGTTATATGGACATCAACGAGCTCATCGTCACCTTTAAGATTGATTCCCACCAGCGGACGGGAATATCGTTGTGCTTTATATTGAGGCAGCTCTGACCTCTTGATCATACCGTTCTTGGTGACAAACAGTAAGTAGTGCGACGGATCAAATTCCTTAATCGGAATCGCTTTAAGAACCTGCTCATCCCGGTCGATCGGGACAATATTCCCTACATGCTGACCTAGATCCTTCCATCTGATATCCGGAAGCTCATGGACAGGGCAATAAATATAGTTCCCTTTGTTTGTAAATACGAGAAGGACATCTGTCGTATTCATTTCATATTGTCCCAGGAGCCTGTCTGTTTCTTTCATGGCAAGATCCTGACCATTCGATGCAGAATAAGAACGAAGGCTGGTTCGTTTCATATATCCATCCCGGGTCACGGTGACCATGACATCTTCACTGGCAATCAGCACTTCCAGATTGATTTTGATTTCTTCGATTTTTTCCTCGATTTGAGTTCGTCTGGAGTCAGCAAATTGCTTTTTGATGGCTTTTAGTTCTTTTTTGATCACACTGTAAAGTTTGCTTTCACTTTCCAGTATTGCCGTAAGTTCTTCGATCGTTTTCGCCAATTCTTCCGCTTCTGCTTGAAGGGCGGTAATGTCTGTATTCGTCAAACGATAAAGCTGCAAGCTGACTATCGCTTCAGACTGTGCTTCTGTAAACTGGAACTTCTGAATTAAGTTATCCTTTGCATCACGCTTATCCTTTGAAGCCCGGATAGTTGCAATCACCTGATCCAATATAGACAGTGCTTTCATAAGACCTTCAACGATATGCTGGCGGTCCTTTGCTTTAGTTAGATCATGCCTGGTCCGGTTGGTCACCACTTCTTTTTGATGCTGTATGTAAGCATCGAGCAGTTCACGTAATCCCATCAACTTAGGACGTCTATTATGTATGGCAACCATATTGAAGTTATAGGTGATTTGAAGATCACTGTTTTTATACAGGTAGTTTAAGACACCTGATGCATCCGCATCTTTTTTCAGTTCAATGACGATGCGCATCCCATCGCGATCCGTTTCATCGCGGACTTCTGCAATCCCTTCCACTTTTCGGTCCACACGGAATTCATCCATCTTTTTGACGAGATTGGCTTTATTGATTTCATAAGGGATTTCCGTAATGACGATCTGTTGTTTGCTGCCACGGATATTTTCGATATCTGCTTTCCCTCTGACGACAACCTTTCCTTTTCCGGTTTCATAGGCTTTCCGGATGCCATCAACCCCTTGGATGATGCCCCCTGTCGGGAAGTCCGGTCCTTTTAAGACCGTCATAAGGTCATCGACTGTACTCTCAGGCTTGACCATCCGCATGATGGCTGCATCAATCACTTCACCGAGGTGATGAGGCGGGATATCCGTTGCATAACCTGCCGAAATACCGGTGGAACCGTTGACGAGTAAGTTCGGGAACCGTGACGGCAAAACAGTCGGTTCACTTGATGTATCATCGAAGTTCGGAACAAACTCCACGGTTTTTTTATCGATGTCACGAAGAAGCTCCATGGATATCGCAGAAAGACGGGCTTCAGTGTAACGCATCGCTGCCGGCGGATCTCCGTCCACGCTCCCGTTGTTCCCATGCATTTCAACCAGGTAGTTACGTACCTTCCACGTTTGACTCATCCGTACCATGGCATCATACACAGATGTATCACCATGGGGATGATAGTTACCAATAACGTTACCGACGGTTTTCGCTGATTTCCGGAACCCTTTCTCCTGAGTGTTCCCATCCACATACATGGCGTAAAGAATACGCCTTTGTACCGGTTTCAATCCATCACGTGCATCCGGTAAAGCACGCTCCTGGATGATGTATTTACTATAACGTCCAAATCGGTCGCCAAGCACCTCTTCCAGAGGTAAGTCTTGATATCTTTCTACAGTTGTCATTGATTACCCCTCCTCTCGGACCGTAATGTTTTCGTTTTCGAGAATGCTTCCGTCTTCTTCCAATCCAAAGGCTACATTGCTTTCAATCCATTTACGGCGAGGTTCTACTTTGTCACCCATAAGAGTGGTCACACGGCGTTCTGCTCGTGCAGCATCATCAATGCGTACCCGGATCAACGCCCGTGTTTCGGGGTCCATCGTCGTCTCCCACAGTTGATCTGCGTTCATCTCTCCAAGACCTTTATAACGCTGGATCATATATCCTTTACCCACTTTGGAGATGGCCCCTTGAAGCTCATCATCCGTCCATGCATATTCAAGTTTCTGTTTCTTTCCGGTTCCCTTGCTCACTTTGTACAGGGGTGGAAGGGCGATATACACTTTTCCTGCTTCTAACAATGGTTTCATATACCGGTAAAAGAAGGTCAGTAAGAGTACCTGTATATGCGCTCCATCCGTGTCCGCATCGGTCATGATGACAATCTTGTCATAATTGATGTCGTCCACATTGAATTCAGGACCGACTCCACCGCCTATGGCATGGATGATCGTGTTGATTTCTTCATTTTTGAAGATGTCCTGAAGTTTGGCTTTTTCCGTATTGATGACTTTTCCCCGAAGTGGAAGAATCGCCTGGAATTTGCGGTCGCGTCCTTGTTTTGCAGAACCTCCTGCTGAATCTCCCTCTACCAGATAAAGTTCGTTACGCTGGGGGTTTCTGGATTGGGCCGGTGTTAACTTACCGGATAGGACGGTTTCAGAACGCTTCCGCTTCTTTCCATTTCGTGCATCTTCCCTTGCTTTACGTGCCGCTTCACGGGCCTGGGCCGCTTTAATGGATTTCTTGATAAGAAGGGAACTCGTATCAGGGTTCTCTTCTAAGAAATAGAGAAGATGTTCTGACACGACTGCATCAACGGCTGATCGTGCTTCGCTTGTCCCCAGTTTCCCTTTTGTCTGCCCTTCGAATTGAAGAAGATGTTCTGGTATACGTACAGAAACGATACTCGCCAGTCCTTCACGAATGTCGGTCCCTTCAAGATTTTTATCCCTGTCCTTTAAAATCCCCGCTTTACGGGCGTACTCATTAAAGACACGGGTCATGGCCGTCTTCGCGCCGGCTTCGTGGGTTCCTCCGTCTTTAGTACGGACATTGTTTACAAAGGATAATATGTTCTCTGAAAATCCATCATTGAATTGAAAAGAAAACTCCACTTCAATCGTATGATGTTCCCCTTCAAAGAAGGCTACGTTATGAAGGACGTCTTTTTCTTCGTTCAAGTATTGAACAAATGCCTGGATCCCGCTTTCGAAATGAAAGACTTCTTTCTGATCATGACGTTCATCAATGATTTCGATTTTTAACCCTTTTAACAGGAATGCAGATTCCCGCAGGCGTTCACATAGTGTTTCGTAATTATAAGTGGTATTACTGAAAATCTCGGGATCGGGTTTGAAATGGATACATGTGCCTGATTTTTTGGTCTTTCCGATCTTTTCGAGGGTGGTTTCAGGCTTACCGCCATTAGTGAAACGCTGTTCATATTTCATGCCATCCCGTTCGATCGTGACGACAAGCCACTCGGACAGTGCATTTACAACAGAAGCCCCTACACCATGGAGTCCACCACTTGTTTTATAGCCTCCCTGCCCGAATTTCCCTCCTGCATGAAGAACAGTCAGAATAACTTCAGGTGTCGGCTTCCCGAGCTTATGCATTCCTGTCGGCATACCCCGGCCTTTATCTTGTACTGAAATGCTATTATCTTTATGTATCGTAACAATAATCTCATTCCCGAAGCCTGCTAATGCTTCATCCACTGAGTTATCGACAATTTCGTATACTAAATGATGCAAGCCTCTTGAATCGGTAGAGCCTATATACATACCAGGTCTCTTACGAACGGCTTCTAAGCCTTCTAATACTTGAATGGCATCATCATTGTAATCCATGGTCTTATTCTGGTTGGCCACGAACATTCCCCTTTCAAAACTTCTCTAACCGTAATAGTGTGGTTCTTGTAAGCTATTATTGGTTATGTCTCTATTAACTATAACACAAGAACATCTGTTCGTTTACCTGTTTTGATCAATCTCTAAGGTAAACCACTATTGCTTATTGTAGCGTTTTATTTGATTTTCGCAAATGGATTTTCCGTGAACCCCTTAAAATATGTCCTGTTTCCACAGGATTATTCCCATTGTCAATGTGAGGTCTGGACGAAAAAAACAAGCGGTCAGAGCCGCTTGTTACGAGTGAGGATTATTTGGTTAAAGCATGTTCAACCTTAATACAGCGATCCATAATGACTGTATACCCACGTTCCTTTAAAAAGCGATATGCCTCTTCATTCATGACACCAAGTTGCGCCCAAAATACGTTTGAATCGATCTGGTCGAATTCTTCCGCGATTTCAGGTAAAAATTCTGAGCGGCGAAATACATTGACGATATCAACAGGTCCTTCGATCTCCTTCAGGGTGGATACAGCCTTTACACCCAATGCCGACTCGATGGTAGGGTTAACGGGAATGATCTCATATCCCTGGTCCTGCATGGCTTTAGACACCATATAGGATGTCCGTTCAGGATTATCACTTAAACCAATGACGGCGATGCGTTTTGATTGTTTCAGGATGTTTCCAATTTCTTGTCGTGATGGATTTTCCATGGTTGTTTACCACTCCTTCATTGATCCTTAACGATAAATGCTTGCACTGTTTCTTAAGTCCTATTCTTCTTTTATACCATATTTCCCTTTAATTTTTCAAAATTTTATAAAATTATCTAAATAAAAGGAAGTGTCAAGAGAAAGGTCAGGGAGCGTTTTTGCCATCCCTGCACCTTCTTCCCCATTGACACTCCCGTTTTACTTACTTATTGATCAAGCCTTTGGATATTAGGAATTCACGTGCGACATCTTTGGGATCTTGTTTATCCATATCCACTTTAGCATTCATTTCGCTCATTTCTTCTTCCGAGATTTTGCCTGATAATTCATTCAACACTTTCTTTACTTCAGGATGCTCTTTCAGTACTTCTTGACGAATGATCGGCGCAGCATCGTATGGTGGGAAGAATCCTTTATCATCTTCTGTCGTTTTTAACTTATAACGCTGAATCCGTCCATCGGTTGTAAAAGCAGGAATAATGTCAACATCCCCGTTCTTAACGGCTTCATACATAATGTTCGGGTCAAAGCTTTTCTTTTCTTTGAATTCGAATCCATATGCTTCACTGAAGGCATCGTATCCGTCCCCTTCGCGTTCATAGAACTGGTGGGGTGCACCGAAGCTCAAGTCTTTGGAAAGTGGCACGATATCTGAGAAAGTCTTTGCATCGAAGTCCTGATCCCCGGTATAAGCAAGCGTATACGTATTTTCAAAGCCAAGTGGCTTCAACCAGGTGACATCGAACTTTTTCTCATAGCCTTTACGCACTTGTGAAAGGATTTCATCTGCTGAAGCGCCTTCTTTTGCTTGTTCTTTCAAGACCGCTTCAAGGCCGGTACCTGTATATTCCACATAGACATCAATGTCGCCTTTTTCAAGGGCTGGTGTGAGAATCGATACTTCCCCTAACCCTTCTTCGACTTTTATATCAAGATCTGTCTTTTCTTTGAGAAGTTCAGCCATCATTTGCGTAAGGATGAACTGCTCTGTCCACATCTTTCCTGAAACGGTGATGGTATCTTTATCCCCGCCATTTCCGCACCCTGCGATGAGGATGGATAATACAGTGAGTATGATAAAACCTTGTAATTTCTTTTTCATTCTTACTCTCCTTTGGATATTGCTTTATTTTCGTGCTTTCAGTCCTTTAGGTGTGGTCAATTTCTCCAGGATTTTTAATATGAAATCAAAACCTAATGCAAGGAGTGCCGCTGGGATGGCCCCGGCAAGGACCAGTGCATTATTCCATGTGGAAAGTCCTCGGTAGATAAGGTCTCCAAGTCCCCCTGCACCTACAAAGGTGGCAAGTGTGGCGACCCCTACTGTCAGTACGGTAGCAGTGCGGATCCCTGCCATGATAAACGGCAGGGCAAGCGGCAGCTCCACTTTGAATAACAGCTGGGAGTTGGTCATCCCCATTCCTCTACCTGCCTCGATCACGCCTTCATCCACCCCGATTATGCCTGTGTATGTGTTCCTCAGGATCGGAAGAAGTGCGTAAACCGTCAGGGCAATGATCGCTGTGATACTGCCCGTACCAAGGAGGGGAATAAGAAATCCGAAAAGGGCAAGACTTGGTATGGTTTGAAAAACAGCTGTGATCCCGATGAAAAATTCGGCCGATTGCTTCTTTCGTGATATGTAAATACCCAGAGGCAGGGATATCGCAATCGCAATAAAAATCGACACAAAAGATAAATAAAGATGTTCAAATAATCCTGTTAAGATAGCATCCGACCGGTTTGAAATGGTTTGGATGAACAGGAGGGAAAATGTATTCATACAGAACTCGCCTCCTTATTTCCTTCTGAGGCGACATTCTTAAGAATGTCACTGGATGTAACGGTCCCGATCTTCCTGTCGTCTTTTATCACCATAAGATATGGTTTACCGGATGACAGGAGCAGCCTTGCCGCTTCATGGATGGAGGCATCAAATGGTATCAATGAGTATTCCTGTTCCTCAAGGAGGACGTGGAAATGCCTCTCATCATCCCTCATGATGTCAGATACCTTTTTATGCCGCTTATGAACGCTCAGTCGGTTTTCACCGATGAAGGCGCGTACGAATTCATTGGCGGGTTCTGATAGAAGGTCAGCGGGTGCTGCGATCTGTTCGATTTTACCATCACGCATGACAGCAATCACATCCGCGATTTTTAATGCCTCATCAATATCATGAGTGACGAACACAATGGTTTTATGTATCGTATTTTGAATGCTTTTCAGTTCATCCTGGAGCTGTTCCCTGCTGATCGGGTCCAGGGCGCTGAATGGTTCATCCATGAGGATGATCGGTGGTTCCGCTGCAAGGGCACGTATCACCCCGACCCGCTGCTGCTGTCCACCGCTCAATTCGAGTGGATACCTTTTCTTGTATACTTCGGGTTCAAGGCCAACGAGATGAAGAAGCTCATTGACTCTTCCTTCATATTTTTCCTTCTTCCATCCTTTTAGACGGGGGATGAGACTGATGTTTTCTTCAATCGTCATATGAGGCAGAAGTCCGATCCGCTGAATGACATACCCGATGTTCCGCCTGAGCTCCACTTCATCCGTTTCTGAAATGTCCCTTCCATCAATCCGGATGGTACCCCCTGATGGTGCTATCAGTTTATTGATCATCTTCATCGTTGTCGTTTTCCCGCATCCGCTCGGACCGATCAACGCAACAAGCTTTCCTTTTGGAATCGTGAGGTCGATGCCCTTAATGGCTTCTGTCCCATCCTCGTAGACTTTCGTGACATTTTGGAATTCAATCATTTTTACACCTGCTTTATGTACTGAGAAATTTTACTAAACATAGAAGGGATACCCTCATTATACAAAAGGTAAACATGTTGTAAAAGAAAATGCCCTTGTCCCCATTAGTTTGTGATGAATGGGGCTTGGGCATACAGCTTACTTCCTTTTCAAAAGATAAAAAGTCCAGCACACTATCGGTTGCTGGACTTTTTGATGATGTATTGTTCCACTAGGATTGCTGTTATCGTCCCCAGTATCAATCCATTATTCAAAATGGAAGCAACGACGACCGGCATGTCCTTGAAGGCCGCTGCCGGAACAAACATGGCTCCGACCCCGACAATGAGTGAGATCCCCGCTACAAAGTGGATTCTTTCTATGTCTTCCTCTTTACGGTATTCGGATAGTGCGAGTCCGACCATCTTGATGAAAATGACCGTCGTCACGGCATACCCTACAGGTGCAGGGAGACTGGCGAACAGATTCATGATCTTTGGAATCAGGCTGATGACCATGATGATCCCGCTGCCTATGATGAAGGGGATGATGGAATACATTCGTGTCGCTGCGACAAAGCCTGCAGACCCCGAAATGGGAACTGAGCCGATAGCAGAAAACACTCCCCCGAACAGCTGATTCAGCCCTGATGCGAACCCGCTCTTCGTATACCGTCCATATGTAGGCTGTCCCTTTGCTCTCATCACCTCTTCCATCACCCGGATGGAAGCGATCATATTCGTCGTTAACAGGAAGGTGATGAAAATGGAAGTCACGATGACACCCGTATCAAACACTGGTGCCCCGAATACGAACACATGAGGTAAAGAAAACCAGCTGTCTGAAACGGAAGTACTCTCAGAAAGCCCCATGATGATGAATATGAGCCATCCTGCGATCAAGGCAAGAATGATGGAATATTGTTGGATCCACTTTACCTTATGGCTTGAAAAGTATAAGGCTGCAAGGATCGTCAGAATACTTCCCAGTAGGACTAGAGGATCCATTGATTGTCCTTCATGCTGGATGCCGAACATCCCTTTAATGAAAGATCCGCTTAATTGCAGAATTAATAGCATCAAATAAATGAACGTAATGGTTGGAGTGAATAAAGAGGATAACCGTTTTAAAAGTCCTGTGGAAGAGAGAATGAAAAAAATCACCCCACTGACGATCATCCCCCCCTGCAGTACAGTCAGAACTTCTTCATGACTGCTGTAAAGAGTTCCGGAAAACCCTGCATAAATGGCAAAAACGCCCCACCACAGTCCTGCAGGCCCTTCATTGATCGGAAGTTTATGACCAAAGAGTGCCTGGATCAGGCTCGCGAGTCCCAAAACGAATATGGTCCGCTGAATGAATCCGGCTGTATCGGCAGGAGACAATTGGAACAAGTCAGCAATCGCGATGGGTGCCGCGATGGATCCCGCCACCATGAAGGCCACCCATTGAAAAGCTGATAAAAGTATTTGCATCTGTGTACACCTTCATTTCAACTATGTAAAGTGTGTTCATTTTACCATACTTCGTCTCATAAGATGACGGTGAAGGAGGAATTTTAAGTTATAATATCTACTTTTATGAACAGGTACTAATTTTTTCGCTTATTTTCTCCCCATTGGAGGGAAAACATGTTAAAATAAGAACGGATTAGTTATTTCAAAGGAGCAGTGATGATGATTTTTGCCCTTATACTCATACTTTCTTATTTACTGGGTTCCATTCCATCAGGTTTACTGATCGGTAAGACCTTCTACGGCAAAGATATCCGTGAACATGGGAGCGGAAACCTTGGGGGAACGAACACGTTCAGGACCCTGGGTGTGAAAGCCGGTATGATTGTGACGATCATGGATATTCTTAAAGGGACCCTGGCCACTTTGCTGCCATTGATGTTTGCAAGTGACGTACATATGCTGCTTGCAGGGGTATTCGCCGTCATCGGTCATATGTATCCCGTTTTCGCAAACTTCAGGGGAGGAAAAGCAGTTGCAACCTCTGCTGGTGTCCTTCTGGGATACAATTACATTCTTTTCTTAATCTTACTGGCTGTCTTTTTTATTTGCTTGTATGCAACGAAATATGTGTCCCTATCCTCTATGATTGCAGCGGTACTGGCCTTTGCGTACTCGGTCTTCACTGGCGATATTCCACTCATCATTGTTGTGGGCATCCTGACCATCTTTGTCATCTACAGACACAGGGCAAATATTGTCCGGATCAAAAATAAAACCGAACCGAAAATTAAATGGCTTTAGCGAAAAAGCAACCTTGCACGGGCTACCGGACTCTCGGATACCTTTGCATAGGTGGCTTTTTTTAGTGTGACGTACCAGGTATACACATTCTCTCATTTGAGAAAGATGATGAATAAAAACCGTGTCCAAAAAATGATAATATTCTTCAGAATTCTCTAAATTTCTCCCCATTTCTACTTCTTTTTTTGTAAAATGGAAGTAGAGCATAATAAAGGATGATGAATATGAATAAAAAGCGAATAATGACAGGGATGATTCTCTGTATTCCATTCCTGCTGATGATCGGTTTCCTGCTAAACAGGCAGTATGCCGACTGGAATACCACAACAAAAGGAGTAGAAGCAACTTCCCTCCTTCATGCAACCAGAGAGGTGCAGGCATCGGGCAAATCGATCAAAGCCAATGCTTCCATCGCTGCAATCGGGGATATCCTCATTCATGATACCGTCTATAATGACGCAAAGAAACAAAATGGATATGATTTTACACCGATGTTCTCTCCCATTAAGGATATGCTTTCTGCACCGGATTTTCTGATTGCCAACCAGGAATCAACCCCGGGTGGTGTGGAGCTTGGCGTTTCAAGCTACCCTCTATTCAACAGTCCGCAGGAAGTGGTTAAAACACTCCAGGAGGTTGGAGTGGATGCTGTGACCACCGCCAATAATCATTCGTTGGATCAGGGCGAAGAAGGTCTATTGAATGCGATTGATTACTATGGGGAGATATCGATGCCGTATGTCGGGTCATTTAAAAGCCCGGAAGACCAAAGCCGGATCCGTACATTTAATGTGAATGGAATCAAATTTGCCCTTCTTTCTTATACGTATGGGACAAATGGGATTCCTGTCCCTGAAGGAAAAGAGTATTTGGTTAATGTAATAGACGAACAAAAAATGATCGGGGAAATCCGGAAAGCCAAAAATTTGGACGTTGATTTAGTGGTCATGAGCCTTCACTGGGGAAATGAATACCAACGATTCCCTACGGAGGAACAGCAAAGACTTGCCAAGGTGCTGACGAATAATGGGGTCGACATCATTTTCGGACACCATCCACATGTCCTGCAGCCGATCCAAACCTATAAAACGAGTGATGGACGGGAAGCGGTTGTCATTTATTCTCTTGGGAATTTTCTTTCCGGTCAAAAGGATGATTTCAAGGATATCGGTGGCATGGTGACGGTTCAGGTTGAGAAAACAATGAATCCGACGGGTTCCAAAATCAACTTCCCTTCCATTGGATTCCAACCTACGTTTGTGTCAGAGAATCATTATAAAAACTACCGCATCTACCCTCTCGATTTTGCCAGGAAAAATGGCATGATTGCCTATACGGAAGAAGAAATGGTATCCCATATGGTGAACGGGGTGCCGGAATAGCTGGCAGGTTTATGTATGAACGGAAAGAACGAGCTTCCTTATGCTCATAAGGAAGCTCGTTCTTTTAATGTCCACCGAATATCATTGAATTGAAAAATATGCCAGCTAGAGCCACAATAGCCAACAAAGTATTAGCCACCAAGAACGTTTTACGGGTACCCTTAAAGTACAGAGTCACCATTCCATAATAAATGACTGCAGCAATGACAATAAAGGTCCCTGCTTCGATCTGATATTTGGCTTCATGCAATTGTAATAGGGTTAAAATACTTAATCCGGCAAAGATAAAGGCACCAATGTAATATAATAATGTTTGTGTTTTCATCATTCTCACCCTTCGTACGTATTAGTAGATGTTCCTGCTTCATTATGTTTATAATAGGAAATGAAACTTTCTTTGTCCAGGATCACTCTGGAAAAATACCAAGTAGAGAAAGGAGTCTCACCAATGAACATACATATTTCAGAAGAAGCTCTTACGTGGTTTAAAGACGAGATGCTTGTGGAGGAAGGAGAACAAGTCCGTTTTTATGTACGATATGGAGGTTCCAGTCCTCTCCACGATGGTTTTTCATTAGGAGTGAACAAAGACGAACCAGTGGATGCTGGTGAACGGATCGAAATCGACAAACGGGAATTTTTTATAGAAGAAGGAGATTTATGGTTCTTTGATGGTCATGATTTATACGTTGAGTTTGATGAAAAGCTTCAAGAACCATCATATGAGTACAAGAAATAAGGAATGAATTTAGGCTGGCATATGCCAGCCTTTCTACTTTAGGGTCTGCCCCTTACCTTTTTACAAAACGGGAAATATGGTCCTGAAGGCCTTCCTTCATCAAGATTTCATATTGAATATCCCCTAACAAATCAAAATGTGGAAAGCCGTCTTTCCTTTGATGGATCCATTCCTTTTTCAAGCCATACTTCTGTCCCCAACGGGATAATGCATCAATGTTACAGCAGCCTACTTTCGTTACAGAGCGCACATCGGGAAATCGTTCATCCAGCCAGTAGTGGGTAAGGAAGGCAATCTGCCCATTCCTCACCTGTTGTTTCCATCCGTTTAGTTCTTGTTTGGTTAATCCGAAAGCCATGGCCCTCTTCCTTTCCCACTTTAAAAAAGTTCTCCGTAAAATCCACTGTATGTAATCCTTATTTTTTTGCCTTTTCATAGGCGTCGTGCCAATCCGGGAACATCTTCCGAATGGAAATCGGGCGGAAATTCTCTTGCTTGACGCATACATGTTTCGACTGCCCGGTAATGGCCAGCTGGTTCTGTCCGTTATAAATTTCGTAAGCATATGTAATCCTGAGGCCATCATATTCTTCTACCCATGTTTTAATAAATGCTTTTTCGCCGTAGCGAACAGGTGACTTATAGCTTACATTCAGGTCAATGACCGGAGAAAGAATTCCTTCTTTTTCGATATCCGCATATCTGAAGCCCAGATCTTCAATCAATTGTGTACGACCAAGCTCCATCCAAACAAGGTAGTTCGCATGATAAACAACCCCCATTTGATCCGTCTCGGCATAACGCACTTCAATCGTTTTTTCTGCAATTTGCATTCCTTACACCCTCTTCATCTAATCAGTATCCTATCCCATTTTATCATACAAGCCACAGGCATAGAATTAATCGGCTCGAACGAAAGTCAGATAGGTGAGGACAAAGTGGCAATGAACATCATGACCCGGACAGAAAGGTATATAAGCACCTTTCTGTCCGGGTCATTGAAACTTTATCCTTTATTGCTTTGTTTGATTCGCTTCATCTTTTATTTCATTACGGAAAGCCTCTAGACTCTCGCGGCGGCGTTCATTCTTTGCCTGTATGGACTGAAGCTGCTCTTCACTGTCCGTACAGGCCATCGACTCTTCAGCCCGGTCCATATTCTCAATCGTATGCTGAACCATACCCTGAAGCTTCTCTACATTATCACTGCGATCATCCGGATTCGGTTTATCCCATGCCATCCTGCATTCCTCCTGTGCCTAATAGTATGAGTAGTATGAGGGACGGACCTCTATGGCTGCTCCCTCTTCAAGCTGGTGAATTATTCACCCTTCGTTTGAATCACTTGTGCATGCTTACCTGATTTATCCTGCATTTGTTTCCCTTTGTTGCCTCCAGCTGACCTCGATTGTGTCCCGATATGGTTAGGTGCGAAGTGATTCGGACTTCCCTTTGAATTACTCATAAATATCCCCCCTTACTAATATGATTACCAAAATGACAAGGAAGAATAGGCGTAATAATTGGCAGTAATAATGTCAGGGCAAAAAAAATAAGCCTCGTAATTTCTTACTCGGCTTTGCTTACTGGACGCTTTATTTCAAGTCTTGCATCAATGCGCTCTTCAATGGCATCAATGGCATCCTGATCCAACAGAAGCTGTTGTTTGTTCTCTTTCACCAGATCTGCAAATGATTTTTTGCGTGGTCTGCGCAATACAATCCCCTCGCTCTCTATTGTGGTTTGTATAAATAGTATATCCAAATGTCAGATATTTTAAACAAAGGTCACAATTGAGAGTGGGGATTGATTGGGGGCTGGCATGAGATAAGCGGTTCCAATGATTAGAGGTCCGTCCCTCACTTAATCAGTGCTGTGAGGGAATCAATATTGGTGATTGCCCCGATTTGTTTGTGGGTGATGATGCCTTTTTCGTTGATGACGAACGTGGTGGGGACGGTCAGGATGTCATAGGCATTATTGATTTTGTCATCATTGTCCAATAGGATCGGGAATGAGAGTCCCAGTGATTTCTGGTATTCCTTGACGTTGTATTGTGGATCGATGTTGATGGCAAGGACTTCAACATCCTTCCCGTATTTCGTATAAAACTCCTGTATGACAGGCATTTCTTCTTTGCAGGGAGGACACCATGTAGCCCAGAAGTTTACAATCACTTTCTTTCCCTTCAGTTCAGATAAGGTAATCGATTTACCATCCAAGGTATCCAGCTTAAAGTCAATGGCTCGTTCCCCGACATTCGGTCCAGGTACATTTTCCACTGGAGTGGTTTCAGAAACCTCTCCTTCTTCAATGTCGATTAATTGGTCGTAAGCCTCGGCTTGTTGAAACGAGCTTTTTGATAATGATGAGGGGTCGGATTTATTCTCAATATAGAATGAGAAGACTAATAAGGTGACAAGTAAAACGCCAAATACGGATTTCAAAGGAGTGCTCTCCTCTCATGTAAATGATTTTACTATCATCATATGTAGGCTTGTCTCCCTTTAGTCATATATATTTTTTCCCCTTCTATATGAGGAAATGAGAAAAAGCCCCGGGTATTTCCCCGGGGCTTTCAGCATGTATTATGCTTGTAATTTATTACGAAGAACCATCTGTAGGATACCACCGTGACGGTAGTAGTCTACTTCTACATCGGAATCAAAACGGGCCAGTACTTCGAATTCAGTCTTAGAACCGTCTTCAGCCACAGCTGTCACCGTTAGGATATCACGAGGTTTTACATCGTTTGTTACATTTACGGAAATTGTTTCTCTACCCGTCAATCCTAATGATTCAGCGCTGTCACCCTTCTTGAATTGAAGTGGAAGAACGCCCATCATCACAAGGTTCGAACGGTGAATACGCTCATAGCTTTCAGCGATGACAGTCTTGATACCAAGTAGATTTGTCCCTTTCGCTGCCCAGTCACGAGAAGATCCCATACCGTAATCTTTTCCTGCAAGAACAACTAATCCAGTTCCATCTTGTTGATACTTCATGCATGCATCATACATCGGCATCACTTCATCTTCCGGCCAGTAAGTGGTGAATCCACCTTCTGTACCAGGAGCGATTTGGTTACGGATACGGATATTTGCAAATGTACCGCGCATCATCACTTCATGGTTACCACGACGGGAACCATAGGAGTTAAAGTCACGTGGCTCTACATTGTTCGCACGAAGATATTTGCCTGCTGGTGTATCTTTACCGATTGCACCTGCTGGAGAAATATGGTCCGTTGTGACAGAATCCCCAAATTTACCGACTACGCGAAGTCCGTTCAAGCCTTGGATGTCTTCAGGAGTAGTCGCAAGTCCTGTAAAGAACGTTGGATTCTGGATGTAAGTCGAATTTTCATCGAAGCTGTAAAGTGGTTCGTTACTTGTCTTAATTTCATTCCAGCGCTCGTTTTCAGAGAAAACGTGCTCATATTCTTTACGGAATAATTCAGGTGTAACGGTTGATTTGACAGCATCTTTCACTTCATCCTGTGAAGGCCAGATATCTTTGAAGAACACGTCATTTCCATCTTTGTCCTTACCTAAAGAATCTTTTTGAAGATCGATGTCCACAGTACCTGCCAGTGCATATGCAACAACGAGTGGTGGTGAAGCAAGGTAGTTTGCTTTCACAAGTGGATGGATACGACCTTCAAAGTTTCGGTTACCTGACAGGACGGATGTTAATAATAGGTCAGCATCTGAAACAGCCTTTTCGATTTCAGGGCGAAGTGGACCGGAGTTACCGATACAAGTCGTACAACCATATCCGACAAGGTTGAATCCGATATCTTCAAGATAAGATAAAAGACCTGAATCCCTTAAGTATCCTGTTACAACTTTAGATCCCGGTGCAAGAGATGTCTTGACATAATCAGGAACATTCATACCAAGTTCCACTGCTTTTTTCGCAACTAAACCGGCACCCAACATAACATATGGATTCGATGTGTTTGTACAAGATGTGATGGCAGCGATTCCGATTGCACCAGTTGGCATCTCGACATCTTTACCATCTTCAGTTGTATATTTGGCCGTTTTGTTGATTTCAGATGCGTCCAGCCCAAAGCCTTGAACGCCTTCTTTAGCCGTGATGGACTTATGGAAAGCTTCTTTCATATCAGATAGAGGAATTAAATCCTGTGGACGTTTTGGTCCTGAAAGATTCGGTTCCACTGCTGAAAGATCGATTTCCACTACATCCGTGTAAGTTGGTTCTTCTTTTTCAGGAGTGAAGAACATCTCATTTTTCTTTAAGTATTCTTCAACCATTTTGATATGTGTTTCGTCACGGCCAGTCAGACGCAGATAATCCAATGATTCTGAATCAACCGGGAAGAATCCGCAAGTCGCACCATATTCAGGAGCCATGTTGGCAATCGTTGCACGGTCGGCAAGTGGAAGAGTTGCTACACCTGTACCGAAGTACTCGACAAATTTCCCAACTACCCCTTTTTGACGCAGTACTTGTGTCACTTTAAGGGCTAAGTCTGTAGCGGTCGCTCCATTAGGAAGCTCACCAGTCATTTTGACCCCGATAACTTCAGGGATCGGGAAGTATGAAGGCTGACCAAGCATTCCAGCTTCCGCTTCAATACCGCCAACACCCCATCCAAGTACACCGATTCCATTGATCATAGTTGTATGAGAGTCAGTACCGACCAATGTATCAGGGTATGTTTCAAAATCGCCTTCTGTTGTTTCAACAGCGTGAACGACATTGGCTAGATATTCTAAGTTTACCTGGTGAACGATACCTGTTGCCGGTGGGACAGCACGATAGTTTTCAAATGCTTTTTGAGCCCAGCTAAGGAACTGGTAACGCTCAGCGTTTCGTTCAAATTCAAGGTCCATATTGGCCTGCAGTGCGTTAGCCGTACCATATTTATCAACCTGTACTGAGTGGTCGATTACCAGGTCTACAGGGATTTCAGGATTGATCTTTTGTGGATCTCCACCGATATCTGCCATTGCTTTGCGTAGAGACGCTAAATCAACTACAGCCGGAACACCGGTGAAATCCTGAAGGATAACACGTGAAGGTTTGAAAGGAACTTCTGCATCCTTCACTTCAGTTGATCCCCAGTTTGCCAGATTTTCAACGTGGTCTTTGTTAATGACACGTCCGTCAAATTGACGAAGTACACTTTCCAAGAGTACCTTCACACTGTAAGGTAAGCGGTTAATTTTTGTTACTCCTGCTTCTTCAAGCGCTTTTAAACGATAATAATGATAACGTTTTCCTTCTAGTTCGAAAGAAGATCGTGCATTAAATACATCGTTCTTTGCCATTTCGATTCCCCCTCTAAACTGCATCAAACAATAAGTCGAAAAGTTTTCGTTCTAAACGAACTTTTCTCACATTTACATCTTAATACAAGCGATTACATAAGTAAATAACAATAAAGTTATTGTTTTTGATAAGTTTTACTTATCTAAATGATTAAACTCCTTAAGGTTTCTAGAAAAATATTGGTATAACAACATTTCTGGCCTTGTCAAATCGTGTCAGCTTGTCTAAAACATTATTTTAAAAAAGTGAATCTGTTAGCGATTCCCTATTATAGATGGTCACAGATGGTGGCATTCTATCCTTATGGAGGTGTTCTACAATGGCAAAACGTAAAGCAAACCATGTAATAAATGGAATGAATGCAGCAAAAGGACAAGGCCAAGGTGCCGGTTACAATGAAGAATATTCGAATGAACCATTGACTGCAGCACAACGTCAATTCAATAAAAAAAGAAAAACCAATCAGTAAGAAATAATAGGGTGGCTATTTTCGTTCTGCAAAAAAATTGTAGATATGGTCACCCTCCCTCCTTTGGAACTATTTCATCTATCTTCCCCTACCCTCTTCGTTCAAATATAAAACCCACCCTTATCATTCAGCAGGGTGGGTTTAATTTTTGGGCGGAGCCAGAAGGTTGATTCTGTTATTGTTCATTCACTTCATTCACAATGGATGACAAGTCGGATTTGAATTGTTGAAGTTGTGCCCGTTGAGTATCCGATGCCACTTCAAGTGCATTTTCTATTTGTTGATAAGCCTCATTCACCTCATTTTTGAGATGGGCCAATTGAGAGCCGTAGCTTGCTCCATCCAGTACCAGTTCGTTGATGGTATGCTGTACTTCCGTCACGCTTTGCTCGGCAGCCTGGAAGGCTTGTTGTTTATTTTTATTGTAAGGCATTGATGATCTCTCCTTATTCATAAATTAGCTTCTTTAGTTTAACCAAACCACCAGGAACCTATACGCGTGAATAAACGGATCATCAACTTAGCATCCTAATGGGTAGGAGGGATGATACATGAACAAAAATGATGGCAAAGATATGCGTAAGAATGCTCCGAAGCAATCAGGACAGCCGGAGCCGTTAAGTGGTTCACATAAAGTGAAGAACCGTAATCATACCCGTCAGAAAAATAATAGTAACCACGATATGTAAGAGATGATACAGGGAGTGCCGGCGCTTTATGCCTGCACTCCCTTTCAGTCTGTTCCTTGTATGGTCTTTAAAGCGTGGAGGATTTCCATCTGCTCGTCCATGGAAACGGTCCGCAGATCAAAGAGGGCGACACCGTCCTGTACCCTTGTAAGAATGGAAGGATTCCCCCTTCTGAGCTTTTCGTGAATGAGCTGTGGCGAATCAAAAGCGTGGGAGACTGCGACAATGTACGTGTCTAATTCCACATCCGGCATTGTTCCTCCCCCGATTTGACTTTGACCTTCAACGATGGTGGATGTGTAACCGTTCCCGAGTCCCTGGACACCCTCAACAAACGTCCGGGACTGAAGGAGGATTTCTTCTTTGGTCCGTGTGATGGCAGCGATGGTTGGATTTTTCTCTTGTTCCTCCCCCTTTATATAGTGTAAGAGGGTCATCTCCAGGGCTGCCAATGTCATTTTATCGACCCTGAGGACGCGGGCAAGCTGATGTTTCTTTAATTGATCGATCAAACTCTTTTGCCCTGCTATGATTCCTGCCTGAGGTCCCCCCAATAATTTGTCTCCACTGAATGAGACGATGTCTGCCCCTTTATCCAGCACCGATTTAACCAGAGGCTCATTACCGATACCGAATCGGGCGAAATCATAAAGGGCACCGCTTCCTAAATCTTCATAATAATGGACATGGGAATGAAGGCGGGATAATTCAGCCAATTCTTCCGTCGGTACAGAAGCAGTAAATCCTTTCATGACAAAATTACTTTGATGAACCTTCATGATCATTCTTGTTTCATCCGTCACCGCTTCTTCATAGTCCCTTAAATGGGTCTTGTTCGTTGTCCCCACCTCGCGAAGGAGAGCACCGCTTTCTTCCATAATGGAAGATATCCGAAATGATCCGCCGATCTCCACCAGTTCACCCCGTGAAACAATCACTTCTTTTTGCTTAGCAAGAGCAGTGAGGATAAGAAAAACGGCGGCTGCATTATTATTGACAACCATGGCTGACTCCGCCCCTGTCAATTCACATAGGAGCTTTTCTGCATGACTATGTCTGGATCCCCTGCCCCCTTCCTCGATGTTATATTCGAGATTGCTGTAATGACAAGATGCACCCAGGACGTGGTTCATCGTTTCCTGACCTAGCCGAGCGCGCCCAAGGTTCGTATGTAAGATGGTCCCCGTTGCATTTATGATCCTCCTGAGAGACAGGGAATGAGATTTGCTTGCCAAAACTTCAGTTTGGCCAAATACCTTATCAATGAAATCTTTTGAAGATGGATGAGGTCCCTCCCACTCTTCATTCAAGATGCTCGCCCTGCTAATCGCGATCACCTTTTTCAAGAGGTCCGTCCCTCTTTCCGTCGAAAGGTTGTGATGATGCAGGAACGTATGGAATTGTTTGGTCTGCTTCAGTTCGTGTATGGATGGAATGTGCCTGACAAGATGGTTCATGACTTTTGCCCCTTCTTTCTTTTCCCTCATTATAACACCCTCACCATTTATAGTAGAAAGAATACTATATGTAAAAGAGTTGTTGGGGGTCAGGTGTAAATGAGTAAGGATAAGGAGGATTTCTATTTAGAGAAATGGGAGGAGAGTATGAAGGATTGGTTATTGGATCCTGCAACGGTTCAGTTGGATGAACAAGAATTCCGTGTGGATTTTCTTGATACGACGGAATCGTTCATAGTGGAGATCGAGACAGAAAATATTTGTCCCGAAGAGTTGATTATTAAAAAAAAGGATACGCAATTGCTGGTATTGATCATGCTGAAAGACGAAAGTAAAATCAGAAAACGCTCCATTCGTTTTCCTTTCTGCTTAAAACAGCGGGCCATTACCTATTCCATTGAGCATCATACAATCGAAATCAATGTGCCTAAAAAGGCATGTTCCACCCCCTCATCCATCGTGATTCGAGTTCAGGGATTGTCGAGTGAATAACCGTCATTCTTTAAATAGAAGAAAAGGTCATCAGCCCGTGCTGATGACCTTTTCTATGTGTTTTACTGCGATTCAATGATTGAAATGGTTTCGTTGATATCGGGAAAAACGCCTGTATCGAGTTTGGAGTATATCTTTTTCCCGTCTACAGTAATTTCGAATGCCCCTCCGGAAGACGGTACTAACGTCAGTTCCTTGATATCGGATCTGAAATGGTTGAATAATTGTTCCGCGAAACTCGCGGCTTTAGGTGCATAGTTTCACATCATACAGAATTCAATCGTCATTTTCACAGCTTTCATCAATATCTGCCTCCTTTTAGGATCACTCCCACGTGTATGTTCATTTTATTATAGGTGAGAATACTTGTGCAAATATTCAGTTCTCTCCATCATTCCCATTTCTCCTTACTTCTTCTTTGCTCAATTGTATTTTTATCCTGTACAATGAATTTATCCTACATAAAGAGGTGAATAGAATGAGCAAGGAAGAGATCATCCGTTTAACAGAACTTTCTTCAAAAGCTGGCTGAGGCTGTAAACTTAGTCCTAGTGACTTGACGCAAGTTTTGCGTCAACTACCCCCTCAACCATTTACGAAAGAATTATTAGTAGGGAATGAATCATCCGATGACGGCGGCATCTTTCAGCTAACAGATGACCTCGCCATGGTTCAAACGGTTGATTATTTCACTCCGATTGTGGACGACCCTTATCAATTTGGTCAAATTGCTGCAGCAAATGCTCTAAGCGATGTGTATGCAATGGGTGGAACACCGAAAACCGTTTTAAACATAGTAGGCTTCCCCATTAAAAAGCTGGGAAGCGAGATGCTAGCGGCTATCCTTAAAGGGGCACAATGCAAGGTGATCGAAGCCGGCGCTGTGACCGTAGGAGGACATTCCATTGACGATCAAGAGCCTAAATTCGGACTGAGCGTGACAGGAATCGTCCATCCGAAAAAGTATTGGACTAATACGGGTGCACAAGAAGGGGATGTCATTGTATTGACAAAACCATTGGGTGTGGGAATCCTGACAACAGGAATCAAGCGCCAGGCAGTGACTCCCGCCCAGGAAGCGTCTGTCATCGAGGTGATGAGCATGCTGAATAAAACGGCTGCAGAATTGCTTCAGAAATTTCATCCGAATGCCGTGACCGATGTAACAGGGTTTGGATTGATGGGACATGCATATGAAATGGCGAAAGGCAGTAACGTATCAATCGAATTCTCTTATTCCTCCATCCCGCTATTAGAAGGGACGAAGGAATTAGCAGATCAGGGAGTCATTCCCGGGGGATCGAAAGCGAATGCCACTTGGCTTCAAGACATGGTGCATTATGAAGCTGGTCTTAACCAGGAAGAACGATGGATCCTCTCTGATGCCATCACTTCCGGAGGTTTACTTGTCAGCCTGCCTATTTCTGAAGGGCAAAAATATGTAGAGGACCTTCAGCGCCATTCCATCTCCGCAGGGATCATTGGTCATGTCCGACCACAGCAAACATGGAGTATAGCGGTAGAAAGATAAGAAAACGGTGATTCCTTTGAGGAAGAAAGCAACTCAGGAGGATCACCGTTTATTTATTCTTCAATTATTTTGAAGAACTGGCGGATTATTTTTTTTGATAAGATTCTCACCTGGAAAGGAAATCGATTCGCTTCCTTTGTGAAAGAATTGAACCAGATTACTTTTTCATCGAAAGCGATAAATGGTATCTGGGTGGTGGATTTTTTTATTTTGACACTTGAAGACAAATGGGAACCGCTGCCTGTTTGACTGAAGATCGTCACCTGTTTATCCTTTGCTGCCATTTGTAAAACACGCATCATATCATGTGGGATTTCTTTTAAATCCCTGACATTCACTATGATTTCAGATTTTGCAGCTTCCATATCTTTACTGAGCTTATGATGGTCACCACTTCTGAACCACTTCATTTTCTTTATAGAAGTTGGAATGAGTGATGCGCTCGTTTCGTTATGGACTTCCTGCTTAAGGTGAGAAATGAATTGATGTACAGCTTTAGAAGGATGAGTCTTTTCCTGAATGAATCCATCATTCCCCACTAAAATGAATTTCCCCTTGGCGCGGGTGACGGCTACGTTGATCAGCCTCTCGCTGCCCTTCCGGGTAATCAACGTACCCGGACTGCCATGGGATTCCCCGTCGACTAAATCGAATAGGATCATATCATTTTCCGACCCTTGAAATCCATGTACAGTGGCGGCGTATAAGTCGGCTGAAGGGGCAATACTCTTTACCAGTTCATCCAGTAAGAGATTATACCATTTGGCTTGGGCCCGATACGGGGTCACAATCCCAATGGAAAGTAACCCATCATGGATGGACTGAAGCGCCAGCTGAATCGTGACTAAGCTGGACAACAGATTCCATCTTGATCCTTTTTGAGTATCTGCCCACTCCGTCCCTTCTCTCAGGGAAAATAGCACCGCTCCATGTGACGGGAAAGGTTTCTTATTTGTAATGTTCTCCCGAATCGTTTTGATCGAATGATGATCCCCCACCCTTGAATGATAAATATATCGATTGGTGAATGCCGAAATGCTAGGGTGCATCCTCCTTTGTTCCGGGAGTAGTAAGAGATGCGGGTGATCCAACCCTTTTGCTACGGATCCTGCCACTCCGGCTGCATGAAAGATGTCCTCCTTCAGCCATTTGGCTGCCAGGGGATGAAAGGAAGTGGAGATGGGTGGAAGTTGTTTGAAATCTCCACATATGATGATCTTCTTCCCCAGGGATGCAGCGAATGCAACTTGAGGTATATAGGCCATGCTTGCCTCATCCACAATCACTAAATCGAATTCCTCTTCATACAGAAGTCGGTCAATGGCCGCCTTTGAGAGGGTGGTTCCGATCACTTTTGCCTCCGAAACCAACTCTCCTTCCCTTCTCTTAAATGTTTCCTTGATTTTTTGATAGTGTACCTCTAGATGGGACAATCTCTCTGAATCATAGGAAGAATAGGTTTTCGACAGTTTGTTTTTTAACCTTCTCCTGTACTTTTCTACCTTCTCTTTTTCCTCGGAAAGAGTCGGATCCTGTTGTTCCAGTAATTGAAGGGCGCTTAAATCCGTCACATCGGCACTATAGGTTTTCCTGCTTGTACCGTACCGGATCACCTCTCCAGGGGTCCAACGGTCATGGCTGCTTAGAAAGTGATGCATTTCTTCTATTAATACATCCACTGCTGCATTACTATGGGAGAGAAGCAGCACTTTCTTCCCTTCTGAATAATGATAAGACGCCACTCTTGCCAGGGTATAAGTCTTGCCTGTTCCAGGTGGTCCCCACAGATACGTTACAGGATTATATTTACTTCTTACATAAGCTTCATGCAATGGGGTCTTGTATTCGACTGCTGGATGCCTTTGAGCATGATCTGGAAACATCACCTTCCGGATTCGCTGGGTTTTCCCGTGTCGTTCCCTTGCTTCATCCAACCGTTCCATCAGCTTCTCAAGAATATCCCAGGGTTCGTGAAGGATCTGTCCGTATGATACTGTATCCCCGAGGAACTGATCGAGCTCTATGATGCATTCCCGTTCCTCTGAATTAATCACGACCCCCTGGGTTGAAGAATGTTTCCGTTTATATATGACGCTTCCACCTTCAGGCAGCGAGGTGGGATAGTGAAGGGTGAACCAGTAAATATAGGTACCTTCTTCTTTACGGATGCATCTTCCCTCCTCGATGAGGATCCCGTTCGTTTCCCGTTTTTTCAACTGCAGGATCTCCATATCCAAAGCAGATTTCCACTCTTCTATCATGTCTGTTATCTTCATTGTAATCACCTTTGTCATCCGATAAAAGTTCAAGACCTTTATCATAACAATTTATTGAGAGAGTGTATAGGAATTCAAAAAAGAACCATTTCAAAGAAATGATTCTTTCTGATGATTCCCCCATTACATTGGTTGTCCAGTATTTTCCTCTTCCTCTTCCACGAATCGGTCTGCATAATACAGGACATCTTCAACATATTGTTCGCTGTGGTTATATGCATATACAGCTTGTTCAAGCTTTCCGTCAGCGGCTCCGTTATGAGCGAGATAGTTGGCGGCACTGAATATGGCATCCTCCATCTGAAAAGGATCGGCTTTTCCATCCCCGTTTGCATCCACGCCATATCCGCCATATTTTTCTATGACGGCAGGGTCCGTTTTTTGATCTGGTGGGATATCCCCTTTTCCAAGTCCAGAACAACTAGGATGGGACCAGCCCACAAAGGTACAGGGCATAAACTGCATGTGGCCCTCTGCCCCCGCTGGAGAGACGAGGGACTTCATGGTCGAGAATTTCGTTTCAACCCTGTGGTGGGCAGCTAGTAGATACCAGGGTACTCCGTATTCCTCTTCAGCTGCCTTATAGATGGGGATATACTCAGAAGGTATCTCATCTTTTCCGATGGATGAGAGATTAAATGATGGGTCGTCATAATTGAGGGCATAATAAATAGCTAAAATGGTGATGGGGATGAGAAGGATTCTAAAGGGTGATGATTGCTTTTTTTTACTGGACTGCTTTTTTCTGGCCGGTTTTTTTGTCATTGAAGTCGATCCTTTACAAGGTTTTGGCTGCTCTTTGTATTCTAATATGAGAATGCATTTATGACAATCCATTATGTATAAAAAAAGATGCCCCTAAGCAGAAGGCTCTCTGCAGCTAAGGGGCATCTATCCATTATCTATTTATTGTTAACAAACAAACGCTGCTCCAACGATAATTAAAAGGATGAATAAAACTACGATTAACGCGAAACCACCAGCGTAGCCACCACCACCGCAGCCATATCCATATCCAGGGTATCCATATCCATACATCATCAGTCACCTCCAGTTATCTTACTACGATATTAATGTATGTAGTGGACAAAATGTAGGTTAATTAAAATCATCCACCACTTTTTATCAATGTTCTGTAAACGGCTTAAAGTATGCATGAATAAAGGCTTTTTAATCTATTATTGAATGAAAAAATGAGTAAAATGTCTAGTTGAACCTTATCAGGACATAAATAAAGCGCCTGGAAATATCCAGGCGCTTTTAAGTCGTTTACATATGTTCCTTAGGTTCTTTTGTTTTTCTTGGCTTCGGTTTAATGTATAAACCAAGTTCCTTTTTCTCCTGGTTCAGTGACTTGTACAGAGAAACCATCATAAGTGCCATGATCACAGAGAATGGCAGTGCTGCGACGATCAATGCATTCTGTAAAGCCTGTAACCCACCGCTGTAAAGCAAAATTAATGCAACGGTAGACTGTGCCAGTCCCCAAGTTAATTTTACATAGTTTGGAGGTGTTAATGAACCATAAGTCGTTTGCATCCCTAACACGAATGTAGCCGAGTCGGCAGATGTGATAAAGAAAGTTCCAATCAGTGTGATGGCAATGACTGAAAGGATCGTTGACCATTCAAATCCGTTAAAGACGGCAAACAGTACCTCTTCTGTTTTCAAATCAGAAAGAGCCGCGCCGGCTTGCTGAACTTCAATGGCGGATGTCCCAAAGGTTGCGAACCAGATGAAGCTGACTAGAGCCGGTAATAATAATACCCCAATCAGGAATTCACGAATCGTTCTACCTCTTGAGACACGTGCGATGAAGATACCCACGAACGGTGACCATGAAATCCACCAAGCCCAGTAGAAAATGGTCCAACCATTGATCCATGTGCGGTGCTCTTCATTTAATGGAGCGATCCTGAAGCTCATTGCTGCGATATTTTGAATATAGGCTCCGATTGTGTCAGTAAACATGTTGAGGATTAATAAAGTAGGTCCAATAAAGAATACCAATACGAGAAGTAATACGGCGAGAACCATATTTGTATTGGATAAGTACTTGATTCCTTTACTTAACCCTGACCATGCAGAAATCATGAACAGCACTGTCACAACCCCGATGATGATTGCCTGGACTGTGAAGTTATTCGGGATGTCCAATAGATAAGATAATCCACCGTTGATTTGTGCCGCCCCAAACCCAAGGGTTGTGGCTACCCCTACAACCGTAGCAAATACAGCCAGAACATCGATGATTGTCCCAAGTGGCCCATTCATCTTATCGCCAAAGATCGGCTTCAAAGTCGCCGAGATTAAACCAGGCTCATCTTTACGGAATTTAGAGTATGCAAGTGCTAAAGCAACGATCGCATAGATCCCCCATGCGTGAATCCCCCAGTGGAAGAACGTATAACGCATCGATTCCTTGATCGCAAGGTCGGTTCCCCCTTCTGCCGTTGGCGGGGTCATATAGTGAGACAGCGGTTCGGCTGCCCCCCAGAATACTAAACCAATTCCCATTCCTGCACTAAACAACATGGCGAACCATGTTCCTCTTGTGTACTCAGGTTTCTCATCCGGTTTTCCTAATCGAATCGTTCCCATTGGACTAAAGATTAAGAACACACAGAAGATGACGATCACTGTAACTAAAATAAGATAATACCAACCAAAAGTTGAAGTGATGAAAGTTTGCATTTTTGCTGTTACCGTTTCAAACGAATTTGGTGCGATGGCTCCATATGCAACGGAAGCAGCAACCAAAATGACGGTAATCCAAAAAACATTTGATATCCTCTTCATAAAATTCTCCTTTCCATATTCAGGTTTTTGTTTTGGCTCTTTCCTAACGAAGGGAACTACAGTGGGATTCGAGGTGTTCTGGAAACTGTATGTACACCTACTGTACTAGACCCCTCATCGAAGAGCCCCGGTTAATGCAAATGGGAAAATGTGCATTCTGAGGATGAGGGAATGATTACTTATTACCTATTCCCTTGTCACTCTCTTATAAAACCAACATTTGTTACCCTATCAGAAAGAAGTTTAACTTTGCAAGTGAAAACCATCATTATTTTTATTAGTATTTGTCAATTTCTCGTTTTCATTCCCTTTCTTTTAGATGGCTTTCCGTCTTATTATCACTATTTTTAAATGGCGTTTGATTGGAAATGAAAACGCTGTATAAACAATGGTCATTGTTATGACTTGGTGAGAGTTTATTGCTATATAGGGTGGTCTATAGCGAAAGGGAACACAATCAGTGCCGGATATTGAAAAGAATGAATTGGTAATTTTGACATGAATTTAGTGTGGTGAAACCTCTCTCTTGGTGGAACAAATAAAAAGAACAATGTGAGGAGGAAATCCGATGAAAAATAATAACAAACGAACACAGCATGAAGCAGCAAAAAAATTGGCACAACAGCAGATGGGTGAGGAAATCGAATTGAAATCCGTCGCTCCCTCCGCTAAAAAAGGACTTAAGTAAAGCATGGAGGAAAAGAAAATCAATAAAAAAGGACGCTGATCAGCGTCCTTTTGGCTATTCTTTAATGATTTTGACTTTCACATCTCTTACACCATATTGAAGGGCATCTTTTTCTTTTTCCATATAGATATCGATGCGGTTCCCTTTGATCGCTCCACCGGTATCTTCGGCACGGGCATAACCGTATCCTTCAATATATACTTTGGAACCTAGTGGAATGACGCTTGGATCAACAGCAATGACTCTGGCATCAGGATTCTCAATCAGATCCACACCTGTCTTCGTAATACCGATACACCCTTCACAATGAGCGGTATAAGCGGTTGCTGTGATATCTAATTCTTTCACGACATTATTTTTCTCTTGATCGGGAGTCTTTGCAGCTTTTACTGCTTCCCCGTTTTTAGAATCATCATTCACAGAATACCCTTCTTCTAACAATTGTTTGCGCGTGCCGACCTCGTCGACGGAAACATGATATCGGTTGGCGATTTCCCAAAGGATATCGCCTTCTTCTATATTATGATAATCATTGATAGCAGTATCATTACTCTCTGCAGAAGCAGAAGCAAGTCCGATTGAAAGAAAAACTGCGAAGGAAAAAATGGAAAATAAACCTTTTTTCATCTTGTCAAATTCCTCCTTTTATGTTTAGTCCTTGGACCAACAGTTGAAATAGTAACATAGCCTTACCTCATACACATAACAAACTGTTTATAAAGCAATAACAATTAGATGACAAGCGTGTAATATTTCTACTATTCCGAAGAAAACGGCAGCCACTTCCCTACTTATTTCATGTAAAGGGAATAAATGTTGGAATCAGAGGCGTTTCTTTGAAAAGAAATATAATAGAAGGAATGTTGAAAAAACACCATGCGGGAATAAATAAAAAAAAACCACCGGGACATGTCCCGGTGGTTTGTCATCTATTAGTTTGTTTCAAGAATTTTTACATTTACTGTTTTTCTTCCAAAATCAACAGCTTGATCCTTTGATGGGATGAAAACATCGATTCGGTTCCCTTTGATCGCTCCACCAGTATCTTCTGCAGTAGCATAGCCGTAGCCTTCAACATATACTTTAGATCCAAGTGGGATGACATTAGGGTCTACTGCAATCACTTTCGCATCCGGATTTTCTTTAAGGTTCACACCGGTTGCTGTTGTACCTGAACAACCTGCACAATCGGCCGTATAGGCAGTTGCTTCTACTGTTAGTTCTTTTACTGCCTTATCTTCTGTAGCAGGTTCAGCTTGTGCTGGTTTTGCTTCTGCTGTTTCCGCTGCAGGTGCTTCAGCTTCTGGAGCTACTTCTGCTTTTGGTTCTGGAGCAGGAGCTTCTGCCTTCTCAGAAGTATGTGCAGTAGCTGAAGGTGCTTTATCGTCTAAGTTGATGACTAATTCTTGTCCAGGGACAATCAGGTCACTTTCAAGTGCGTTCCATCCTTGTAAGCTGTCTACTGAAATGCCATATAGAGATGAAATTGCCCAAAGAGTGTCACCTTTTTTCACTGTATAGTATTCCTTTGAAGAAACCTGTAATTCCTGATCAGGATAAATGATGGATGAACCCAGGTTATTCCATGTCATGAGTTGATCAACAGTTGTTCCGTATTCTTTTGCAAGTCCCCATAAAGTGTCGCCTTTTTTTACTTCTATGTCTTGTGCTGAAGCGCTAGCTCCACCAGATACTGCAAGTGTTGTAAATGCAGCCACAGAAATAATCGATTTTTTTAGTTTCATAGAAAAATTCCTCCTTATGTAGCTAGCGGTTTATTTATTTTTGCTAACAGGGAAAATACTAACATAGTAAAATCTCAATTCAATAACAGGAACTTTAACATCGTGCGTCAAGAATATTTCACTACTGTAATAGAAAGCGATTTCCTGTATAAACTATCATGTAGAGGAATACTATGGAAAAATGTTTAGAATAATATAGATATTAAGGATATTTATGGATTTAATGTTGGGGAGTATTCGTACTTAGTTAACTGGGAATTAGGAGAGACAAGGCCGCTTAGCGGCATAAAATCTTTGAAGGAATCGTATTTATTAGCGGATCGTGACGATTTTTCCTTAACAAGCTTGACTGTTCCCTCTATACTATAAAAAGAAGAATGGTTTGCAATGGAGGAGTACTGGAATGGAAAACCAAGAAGAGATTGTAGTTCTTTATAAAGATGATCCCGACGAGCATAGTGGCCGTTGCGAGTGTGGAAATAATATTTTCAAATCAAGAGTACTGGATGGGAAGTTTTATCGTAAGTGCCAGGAATGCGGGAAAACCAAAATCGTATAGCAAGGAAAAGAAAGGGGAAACCGGTTGAATCCGGTTTCCCCTTTCTTTCTATTTGTTTATTTTCTGAATGATGGTTGAAGCAAATTGAACCAACTCGTCTGTAGTATGATTGATCTTCTTGATTGCTTCTACGATATGATTTAATTCTGATTGGTTTCTTTTAAACATATCCATATAGTTTTCCATTTCCATCTGGACCGTCATGATCCCGCTTTGCACATTCCCGATTTCCTTGCGGGAGTTTTCGGTCAGGTCGGTCATGTTCCGAACACGATTTGAGACAACTCCGATTTGTTTATTGCTTTCGTTCACCAATTGATGAATGGACGTGCTGAGTTCTTTGGAATCTTCGGCAAGCTTTCGCACCTCCGATGCAACGACTGCAAATCCCCTGCCCTCATTTCCTGCACGTGCTGCTTCAATGGATGCATTTAATGCTAGAAGATTCGTCTGCTCAGCAATTTGCTGGATTGAGTTGGAGAGAGGCGTGATTTGTTCTGCAATGTTTTTTACCCCCTGAATTTCTTTGAGGAGCGTGTTGATTTGCTCTGTGATGACGCCAAAGCTTTCTATCATGTGATCCGTTTGATCTTTATTCATTTTTGAAAGTTGAAGAAGATTTTTACTGCTTTTTTCGGTATTTTCCGATTCTGCACGTATGCTTTCAGCTTTTTTGGCAGTTTCATTCAGGCTTTGTTCCGTTTGGCTGAGTGATGAACCCAGTTCTGTATTCATATTGAGCATTTCCAGTTGCAATGCCTGGTTTTCCTGATGCAGCTTTTCAAGCTCGTCCATCCTGCTCTGAATATAGTATTCTGAAACAATGCTTGCATCCAAATGGATACCATGGTCGATTGCTACAAGGACAGATGCAAGTTTAGAAGGTTCGTTTTGGTACAGTTCTACAATTTTTGGGATAAGTAAATGTTGAATGGTAGTGTAAGTCGAAATAAACCAATCGATTGTAACCCCATTCCGATTATGGGTTTTTCCCATACGTTCCCTCATTGAGAAATACTCTTCATTCAACTCACCTGAAAATAAAGAACGGAAATAATCGTTGAATACGGATTTTAATCGCTCCCGGCTTGAATGATTCTCGGCAATCTCCACTAAGCTTGGATGCTTGTATAAATGATCAAGTACAGTATCGAGCAAGGTATCGGAAATTTGATCGTAGACAGGGAGGATTTCTTTTAATTCCTGTAAATGGTGCTCCTGAAACTGCATGTAATGAAGCCGTTCATTCAGCTTCTGATCGTTTAAGACAATGACATTTGATTTAGGTATCACTACGGGTTCGGTCTTAGGTTTTCTTGAAAATAATACAGCCATTTTGGGGGTGCCTCCGATTTTTCAGTTAGTATGTATAAATTTTGTACAATATCAATATCTTTACTTTACCCCAACTTTTTTCCTATGACAATCATTTTGTTTGTAAAATTTCAAAAATTTCAATGTCCTGATACAATGGATTATATTAGTCCTCCCCACCCTTCATGATACCCTGGGGACATTTATTGGGCAGGATTCCCCACTTGCCTCACGATCCCGTGCATGGTTGTACAAAACATATACAAAGAGAGGGACGTACCTTGACTCCCAGGAGCTGCTCCTGGGAATCGAGGTACGTCCCTCACGCCTTATTCTGTGATGATGATGGGTTCGTTTTGGGTGATGATGATGGTGTGTTCAATTTGGGCGACCAGGCTGTTGTCTGGTGTGATGTAAGTCCAACCGTCCCCTTTCTCCACTACGTTTTGCGCTTTGGTGGAGATGAATGGTTCAAAGGCTATGACCATGCCCTCCTTCAAGAGAGCGTTATCCCATGGATCGAAGTAATTAAGGATATGATCAGGCTTCTCGTGCAGGGAACGCCCCACACCATGACCGGTCAGGTTCATGATGACCGTATAGCCATTTTTTCTGGCTTCATTATTCACGGCTTTTCCAATCCCATTTTGTTTAGAACCGGCTTTTGCCTTTTGAAGACCTGCCTGGAAAGACTTTAATGCAGCGTCGCATAAATCTTGAAGCTTGGGATCACCCATTCCGACAACAAATGAAATGCCTGTATCCGCATAATATCCATTTTTTGATCCTGAAACGTCTATATTGACAAGATCCCCTTCGTTAATCACTCTTTCTCCGGGAATCCCGTGGGCAACTTCTTCATTTACACTAATACATGTATACCCCGGGAAGTCATATTCTCCTTTAGGACCTGAAATCGCACCATTTTCTTCAAACATTTTCCCTGCGATATCATCAAGTTCCTTCGTGGTTACGCCGGGCTTTGTTTGAGAGCGCAATTCATCGCGGATCATTGCGACAATACGGCCAATTTCTTTTAATGCTTGTAAATCTTCATCAGTTTTGACAATCATAATATCTTCCTTCTCTTTTTGAATTTCCTTCCCTTACTATACAGAAACCTCATTCATTTTTAAAGGGAAAGCCCCTGTGTTGATGAATATGTATCACTTCCTGGCAAGCCCTGTTTCCTGCTTTGAGGTGCATTCTATCAGTAGCTTCCTCCGTGGAGAATAATTAAATCAATAGAAAGAGTAAGGGAATGACAAAGGACATGATGGTAGCGGTCAACGCCATGGCGGCACCACTGACGGCTCCTTCTTTTTCCCCTTCTTTGATGGCTTGTGCCGTACCAACCCCATGGGAGATGACTCCGAATGGGAGTCCCCTGGCAATGGGGTGCTTGATTCCCATCACTTTCAAGAGGGACGGGATGATCATGGCCCCTATCATCCCTGTAACGATGACGACCGTGGGGATGACCTCGATCTTAGCCCCGATTACGTTTCCGATCTCAACTGCGACAGGCGTTGTAATGGTCTTGATCAGCAATGAACGGTTCCACTCATCCGGAATCCCCAACCACATGCTGAAGGTATAGGATACTAGCATGGACAAGCCGCTTCCAAACAGGATGCCCACCAGGATCGGCTGGAAGTTTTTCATAAGCAATTGCCGGTGTTGATAAAGGGGATATGCAAGAGATACTGTTGCAGGGCCAAGCAAATACGTGATGAATGATGTGTCATGGGCAAATTTTTTATAGGATATATCTAAAGTAAGTAATGTGGCAATCATCGCAATCGTACTTAAAAATATTGGAATCGTTAAAGGATTCGGCCAGCGTTTATGAATCTTTACACCCAAAGAAAAATAAAGGAGAGTAATTCCTATTGTAAGTAGAGAATTAATAAGACCGGTCATATTTTCTTTTCTCCTTCCATTTAATGAACCCTTCTGCTGACATGGAAGTGGCCAAAAAGCCAACCAGCCCGCTGACAATGAGAATGATAAGGAGTTTCCAGCCATAGTCGATAAAATAGGGTCCCAGAATAATCGCACTGACAGATAAGGGCAGGAAAAAGAAGGAGAAGTGCCTTAGAAAGAATCCTGAACCGTCCAACAGAAGGCGTTCATTCAGTACACCTATTACTAACAGTAGGAATAATAATAGCATCCCGATAATGCTGCCGGGTATCGGTAAATGGAAGAAGGCGGTACACCATTTTCCTGCTTCATAAAATAAACAAAGAATCGCCATTTGGATAAGGACCCGGATTGCCTGCATATGCTTCACCCTTCAACTATATTCTTCTCCTGATTTTATCACATTGATGGGGAGTATGAGTGTAATAAAAAAGAGCATGGACCTGGTCCACGCTCTGTAATCGTAATGTATTATAATACTTTAATGAACGCTTCTGCTGCTGCTTGACTCGATTGTGGATTTTGTCCTGTCACAAACTTACCGTCAGTGATGACATGATTGCTCCATGCATCCGATTTTTCGAATTGAGCTCCCTGTTCCCTCAATTTTGTTTCTAATAAGAACGGCATCAGTGAATCAAGACCGGTTTGCTGTTCTTCTTCATTTGTGAAGGCAGTCAAGCTTTTTCCTTCAACCAGCCATTTACCATTGGATAATTTCGTCCCGACAAACCCAGCCGGACCGTGGCAGACGGAACCGATCGCTTTATCATTCTCAGCAAAGTGGACTAATGCCTGTTGAAGTTCAGGGCTTTCAGGCAGGTCAAACATCGTCCCGTGTCCACCTGGTAAGAAGATACCGACATATTCATTTACATTTAATTGGGAAAGGACCAGCGTTTGATCCAGTTCTTTCGTGACCCCTTTCCATTTCTCCACTTGTTCATCATCAAGGCTGTTCGGATCCAATGGGATGCGACCACCTTTTAAACTTGCCACATCCACCCCAAAACCTTGGTTCTTAAATTCTTCGTATGGTTCTGCGAACTCGGATAACCACAGACCAGTTTCATGTTCGTCATCAATCTTACTTTCATTTGTTAAGACCATTAATATCTTTTTCAATGTATACCCTCCATTTAATTCTCTGTTTTCTTATCACTCTATTGTTTTATCCATTTCACATAAAATTAAACTTCTTTTGAAGCATTGGTGACTTAATAGGGGTTCTGATATAAGAAAACGACCCTTACAGGAAGGAGTCGTTTTACACTAGTTGATATCAAATTGGAATTGGATTTTTTTCTGATTGGCATCCCAGCTCAGGTAAGCGGAGAATTCCTTTTCGCCTTTTTTAAATCCGTCGATTCGATCGGATTTGCCTTCGGTTAATACTTGTTTTGCGATTTTCTGGGTAATTCTTTTTGATAAGATAGTTTTGGAGATGGTAAAGCTGCACTTCGTACGTTGATAATTGGAGCATCCATAGAATTTCCCTTTATCAATCACTTTCCCGCCACATTTCAAGCAGTTACCGATACTTGTTTTGGAAGCTCGTTTTCCGCCTCGTCCCTTCGTTCTCTGTATAGAATCTGTATCCAAATCCTCAAACGTCCATGCGGTGGATTCCTGGAGGGCGTTTTGAACGAGTCGTTCACTTAATTTCTTCACTTGCTCCATGAATTCAGGAGCAGATGCCCGTCCTTTTCCTATTTCCTGGAGGCGCTGCTCCCACTTAGCCGTCATTTCTGCAGAAGCTAACACATTATCTCCTATGGCTCGTATCAATACCTTTGCTTTATCAGTGGGAAAGACTATATTTTTTTGGATATCAATGTACTTGCGATCTTTGAGCATGGTGATGATGCCTGCCCGGGTCGCTTCCGTCCCAAGGCCCTCTGTTTGTTTCAACACTTTTTCAAGCTCATCATTGTCCATATATTTACCGGCCGTCTTCATTAAGGTGATGAGTTGTCCTTCTGTGTACCGTTTCGGGGGCTGTGTTTTCCCTTCTTTGGTCACGACCTTCTTTACGACGCCTTTATCCTGTTCTTCGACAGGTGGCAGGAGAGGTTCCTCTTCTTTTTCGTTTTGCATGAGAACCTTACGCCAGCCTTCCTGTAAAATCTGCTTCCCTTTCGAAACAAACTCAGCTCGTTCATCTACTACCGTTGAGATGGTCGTGTAATGGATGATCGCTTTGTCGTGGTGTGCCGCGATAAAGCGTTTAACGACGACATCATAGATCTTCCGTTCATCATCTGATAGGGAATCGGGATCTGTTACTTGCTCAGTAGGGATAATCGCGTAGTGATCCGATACCTTTGCTTCATTCACAAAACGTTTATTGTTCATGATGCTTGCATGGGGAGTTGGGATCCAATGATTATAAGGGCTGAACTCTTTCAGTTTGTTCAATATTTCAGGAAAGCTTTCAGCTTCACCTTTCGTGACATATTGTGAATCAGATCTTGGATAAGAGACGATCCCTTTTTGATACAGTTTCTGCAGCACATCCAATGTTTTCTTAGGGGAGAACTTATACATTTTATTAATGGTTGCCTGCAGGGCTGAAAGATTGAATAGTAAGGGTGGTGCGAACTCTTTCCTTTCGGTGTTCAATTTACTGACCGTTGCAGGTTTGTTTTGACAAAAAGAAGCGATTCTTTCAGCAAGCTCCCGTGATTGAATCCGGCTTTCTCCATCTTTCTGCCATACCCCTTCATAAGTGTGATCGCCGATGTGAAAGGTTGCTTTCACTTCCCAAAAGGGTTCGCTCTTAAATTGGTCAATCTCTTCTTCCCTTCTCACGATGAGGGCCAGAGTGGGAGTTTGAACCCTGCCTGCAGAAAATACATCGGACATACCCTGCTCTTTTAGCAGGATACTGTACACCCTTGAAGCATTCATACCCACAAGCCAATCGGCACATGCCCTGGAATAGGCTTCATAATATAAGCTTCTCATTTCTGCTTCTTCCCGCAGACTCTCGAATCCTTGAATGATGGCTTTCTCAGTCAGGGATGAAATCCATAGTCGCTTCATGGGCTTCTGAACCTTGGACATGGAAATGATATTCCGGATGATTAATTCCCCTTCACGCCCCGCATCACCTGCATGAATGATCTCTGTGACTTCGTTTTTTTTAAGAAGCTCTTTGATGACGGAGAATTGTTTCGCTTTCGCCCTCTGCAACTCATATTGAAACCTGATAGGAATGATCGGAAGGTCGTTCAGTGTCCATTTCTTCCATTTGCTTTCATACTTCTCAGGGGCTTGAAGCTGAAAAAGATGTCCTACTGCCCACGTAATATAAGCACCTTTCGGGAACACATCGTTTGGATGGATCTCGATATATCCTTGTCGTTTCCTATGAGAAAAAGGCTTGGCAAGGGTCGCTCCCTGGTCGGGTTTTTCAGCTATTACGACTTTCATAACATTCTCCTTTTCACTTTATTGATTTTATCATTATACCATTTTTTAAGAACGGCTGTTCTATAAAAATGAAAATCAGACGTGTATGTCATGAATCATAAGCCCGTTGTTCCATATGAGGGTTCTACCTGTTCATTCAGTATGTAAAAAGGTGTTACAGACTTTGTATCTGTAACACCCGTCGATTATTGCCCTAGATTTTCCAAGTTTCCTTTGATGTCTTGTAATTGGTTGAATGTATTCACGATTTCAAGATTCTTGAGCTCGGATATTTGAACTTCCCCTTTATCAATTTCGACTAGAGCCCGATCGATTCCTTCCAACGCTTGTTGGTTATATCCCTCCACTTTTTGGTGAATATCGTCAGCTAGCTTAGGAGGATTCAAATCATTGATTTCCTTGATTTCATTTTTCATATCAATAAGTCTCGTCTCAAGTTCTGGAATAGAAGATGAATCAGCAGCAGCATTTTCCATTAAAGCGGGAAGATCATTGGCAAATTGTTCTGCCTCGTTCAGGTAGTCGGTCATTTTGTCTACATAGGTTAAACTGTTATTGGCCTCTTCCAATATGCCGCAGCCAGTCAGTGTAATGAAACTGAATGATATGAGAATCAGTAATTTTTTCATGTACTCGGTCCTCCCTGTTATGTTCCTTCCCCTGTATGTACGCACGTTCTCGTTAAAAGTTTCACTTATTTTGGTGTAAGGTCGATCTATATGAAGATTCGGGGTCATGCAAAAAAAAGAAGGCCAACGCTTATACGTTAGCCTTCTGTGTTTATTCAATGATTCGAAGTTCTTTTGGGTAGTTGGTTAAAGTAGTATGCCCGTCCTTTGTGATGAGGACGTCATCTTCAATCCTGACACCACCGATTTCCGGCACGTAAATACCTGGCTCTATTGTGTATGTCATGCCTTCTTTTAATATGCCATCATTTAAATGACTCATGGAAGGGAATTCATGGACGTTGATACCTAATCCATGCCCGATTCGATGGGGGAAGTAGTCACCGTATCCTGCATCTGTAATGATGTCACGTGCAACTTGATCCAGATCGCCTATGCGATTACCCGGCTTGCTTGCTTCTAAGGAAGCGAGCTCCGCTTTTAAAACAGTGTTGTAGATTTCCTTCTGTTTATCAGACACTGACTTATAAGCGACTGTACGGGTGATATCAGACGTATATCCTTCCAGGACAACCCCGAGATCAAACAGGACTAAGTCTCCGGCTTTCAGTTTACGGTCTCCCGGATTACCATGTGGATCTCCAGCCTTCTCACCGAAGAGAACCATTGTAGAGAATGACATTTCACGGATTCCCTTTTTCTTTAATTCATACTCAATCTTCGCAAGGACTTCCATTTCAGTAATGCCTTCTTGAAGTGCGCTCACACCTACTTCTACCCCATAGTCAGCCATTTCCGCTGCTCGGCGCATGATCGCAATCTCACCCTCATCCTTGACTAAGCGCATTTCATTTAATTTGTCTTCAACGTTCACCACATGTGGTGAATCGAATATGTTTAAAAACGCCTGACTGCGTCCATAAGTGACGACCTCATTCTCAAATGCCACTTTTTTGCCGGTGATTTTTCTTGCCTGAATGGCTTCCGAAATAAAGTCCCAGGGATTTTCGTGGTCTGAGTAGCCAATTACTTCGTTATCCCAACCGGCATCCTTCACCTGTCTCGCTTCCATTCCTGGAACCACTACAAAAGGTTCGGCTTCCGGAAATACGAACAATCCCATTAATCTTTCATGTGGATCTGTGTGGAAATTTGTTAAGTAAAATACGTTTTCAGTTGAATTGATAAATGCTGCCTCAATGTTCTCTTCTTTCAACCAATTTTTCAACATTTCTATGCGGTGTTTCAATGTGTATTCCTCCTTGAGTGTCATGATGTTATGTAATCGTTTAATGTGAGCATATCTATGCTAACATATTTCGAGGAAAGTTTGAAATGATTCTAGTGTGGGAAAGGTCTTGCCGGGTGTGTGTTTTTGATGAGGCAGGCTTTTCCTACCTCTTGCCTATAAAGGATGGAGGGCGTTTGTGATATAATCTGATTATACAGTGAATGTAGGGTGGGAGTGGCCACTTCCTTATAGAAGGAGGTGGTGCTTATAGTGACAACGTATGAGGCGTTAACGCTAATGATTACCTTTGGCTCTTTAATTGTCTCCATCATTGCCATAGTTATTTCACATGACAAAAAGAAATAACCCCACCCTCATGAAGCGCCTAAACTTTGAAGGGTAGAGTTATATTCCTTTCTCTATTGGGCCACTGCTTTCCTTGCAGTTTGCTGTGTAGCAAGAGACATTGGTTGCCGCCAGTGTCTCTTGTTTTACTTTATACTCTCCTTTTAAGATAGTATATTTTCTAACGGAAAGCAAGATATGGACGAGTAAAAAAAGAAGCTCAGAGAGGATTCCCTAAGCTATTCACTTTAATAAACAGTTTCGGTTCTTTTGGGTTTACGAACAAAGGCCATGATGCCTGCGATTAAGAATAAAAGTCCAGGAATGAACCCGAATCCTATTGTTCCAAGTCCGACCACAAGTGCGGCAAGGATAAACATGATACCGGATAGTACAGGCTTTTTATTTTTGACAATGGTCATAACAGCAATGATACCAAGGATGGATGCAATGATTCCTAATATCACCAGATAAGAACCCATTGATTCAGCCGTTTCCATGATGGCACTCATATCCCCTGCAGTCATCCCTGATTCCTGCAAATTCGGGTCACTTTCCATTCCTTCTTCGATTTGGGACATCACTTCCGGGCTGTTCATGCCCATGTTCAGTACGATTCCAATGATGGAAAATAATGCGGATAAGACAATTCCGATCACTCCCATAATGACTTCACCAGTACGCTTCACCATTCAAATCTCTCCTTAATAATTGAGTTCTCTATAGTATATTGTGTTTCTTGCTCATATAGGCCTCCAGGATGGATTGATCCTCAGGAAAGCCCAGGGGCAGATCTTTTAACTCTTGGAGGGAGATCCATTCAATTCTATGTATTAATTGATCGGGATCTTGAAGCGTGGCTACTCCTCCAAGAAGTTGGACTTCATAATAGTGAATGGTAGTGGAAATCCTGCCTTCACACCCCCACTTGGTATAAAGGTGTTTTCCTACATCCACCCTATAGCCGGTCTCTTCCCAAACTTCCCGCTTACAACACTCCCTGAGGGTTTCCCCTTTTTCAAGACCACCAGAAGGGACCGACCATCGTTTCTCTTCCTCTTCTTTTCCCTGTAAAACCATTAATAAACGCCCTTCATTCATACATAGGGCAGATGCCCCTTTCCATTCGTTCATTCATTCACCTCACTTCAGATTGAATCTCCTTAATTCATATTCGCCCTATTGACAAAATTCTCCTTTATCAGGATAAAATTCTTTATTTTCAGACTTCAACCCGTTCCTTTTCATCCCTTTATTAATTTAGCCATTACTGGTTCGTTCACTGAGATACGTTAGTAGTTAGAATACAAAAAAAGGGCAGGCTTCATCCCATTGAAGCCTGCCTTTTAACGAGGAGTCGTGTCAATTTCTACTCTTACTCTACCGTAACGGCCCCGTTCCCTCAACTTCCCTCTGCACGGATCTAAAGTTCTCTCAATAAATGAAATGCACGGTTTAGGCGGTTTCAGCTTCATTTCATATATTTATATAATTGTAAGCATAATTCATCATGCATGTTTGATGAAGGTGATCGAATGACTAAAAAAACGGCAGAAAATTTTTTCTGCCGTTTTTTAACCTTATGACTGCAAATCTACTGGAACTACTGCATTTTTTAATTCCTCGTTTAAATCAGCAGTGTATTTGTCCTTCTGTACCGAAGTCCAATTCAACAATTTGGACATCATCTCAATGACTGGTTCCTTCCACTTCTCTACCCACTCACGGTCAAAGAACAATGCGCCCGTCCGTCGAATGAAGAAATCCACGGGTGTAGCAGCCATCTCTTCCTGAATCGCATAAATCAGCTGGGCGTACAAGTAAGGAGGGACGGACCTTTCATCCGTTGATCCACTGTAGGCATGAGCTAGCTTGAATAGTTGATCCACATTAGAACCGTACATTCCTGCGAGCTTCCTGCCCTCGGCCTCTGATAAACCATATTGAAGGGCTTCCCCTGCCTTTTGGTCAATGAAGGATTGGAAATTCTTCGAGCCCCCTACATGACCGCCGGATATCGGCATATGCTTCGTCGCAGAAGCAGGGAATTTCTGTTTTCTCTCTTCTTTTAGCCGTTTAGAAACAAGATCGACAACATGTTCCCCCATTTTACGGTACCCCGTCAGCTTACCGCCTGCAATGGTGATCAGTCCGCTTTCCGCTTCCCACACTTCATCTTTACGCGAAATCTCAGAAGGATCCTTTCCTTTTTCGAATATCAGTGGGCGCACGCCTGCCCAGCTGGATTCCACATCCTCTTTCCCCACTGACACATCGGGGAACATGAAGTGAATCGCATTCAAGATATAATCCCTGTCTTCTGATGTCATATGAGGAGATGCTTTATCAGAGTCAAAGAATGTATCCGTAGTCCCTACATACGCTTTCCCATCACGAGGAATCGCAAATACCATACGTCCATCAGGTGTATCAAAATAGACGGCCTGTTGAAGAGGGAATTTGCTTTGATCGATGACAAGGTGGACTCCCTTGGTCAGGCGGAGTTGTTTATTATTCGTACTGTAATCCTTGCCACGGACATCATCGACCCAAGGACCTGCAGCGTTGACGATTTTTGATCCGCGAATGTCGATCGTTTCCCCTGATACCAGGTCTTCTGCTTCTATCCCGACAACTTTCTTGTTGTCATACAGGAATCTTTGGGATTTCATGTAGTTTAGAACCGTTGCCCCATGTGCAACTGCTTCCTTCATGACTTCAATGGTTAAACGGGCATCGTCGGTACGATATTCTACATAATAACCTCCGCCCTTCAACCCATCCTTTTTGACGAGTGGCTCTTTCGTTAATGTTTCTGATACCGACAGCATGGATCGCCTTTCACTTCTTTTGACACCCGCAAGATAGTCATAGACCTTCAAGCCGATTGATGTGCTGAATTTACCGAATGTTCCTCCTTTATGAAGGGGTAACAGCATCCATTCAGGAGTAGTGACATGTGGCCCGTTTTCATATACGATTTCACGTTCTTTTCCCACTTCAGCCACCATTTTGACTTCGAATTGTTTTAAGTAACGAAGTCCGCCGTGAACCAATTTTGTGGAACGGCTGGATGTACCAGCGGCAAAATCCTGCATTTCCACAAGGGCGACTTTCATTCCACGCTTGGATGCATCAAGGGCAATCCCTGCACCTGTAATACCTCCCCCGATTACAATCAGGTCGAAATGATTGGATGACAGTGTATGTTTTACTTCTTCTCGTGCAGTACTTGAAAATGTCATAGTTGGTTCCTCCTAAGAATTAAAGAAATGATTTCTGCTCTTACTCTACTGTTTAACCATAAAAAAAGAGACCGAAACTAACATCATGGCCTAAATGTGCCATAATGCGAGTTTGGTCTCTCTTGATCTCTAACCGTTTTATTAACTTGGGTTCATTATATCATAAGTTCTAATTATTTAAAAGCCATAGCTGCTTTTACAGCTTTTTTCCAGCCGCCATATAGTTCTTCCTGTGTCTCAACGGCCATTTCCGGTTCGAACTGTTTATCTTTATTCCACTGTTTGGAGATTTCTTCGCGATCTTTCCAGAAACCGACGGCAAGCCCTGCAAGGTAGGCAGCACCTAATGCGGTGGTTTCATTGACCACTGGACGCTCTACCGGTACGGATAGTAAGTCACTTTGGAATTGCATTAAGAAATCATTCTTGACTGCCCCTCCATCGACTCTCAGTTTCTTAAGGGAAATTCCTGAATCGGCTTCCATGGCTGTCAATACATCCTTTGTCTGATAAGCAAGGGATTCCAATGTGGCTCTTACAAAATGTTCCTTAGAGGTACCGCGGGTTAATCCAAACACTGCACCCCGGACGTCACTATCCCAATAAGGAGTGCCCAGGCCAACGAATGCAGGGACAACATATACGCCATCTGTTGAGTCCACTTTCTCTGCATACTCCTGGCTATCCTTCGCATCTTTCAGCATCCGGAGTCCATCGCGAAGCCACTGGATGGCAGAACCGGCAACGAAAATACTGCCTTCAAGGGCATATTCCACCTTTCCGTCGATTCCCCATGCCAGGGTCGTTAATAGACCATTGTCAGACTTCACCGCTTTCTCACCTGTATTCATGAGCATAAAGCAGCCTGTCCCGTACGTATTCTTCGCCATCCCTTTCTCATAACAGGCCTGTCCGAATAATGCGGCCTGCTGATCCCCTGCAGCACCTGCAATCGGGATTTCTCTACCAAAGAAATGATACGGAACCGTTTTCCCATACACTTCTGATGAGGGACGGACCTCTGGAAGCATACTTGCAGGTACACCGAGAATATCAAGGAGCTCTTCGTCCCATTTCAAGTCATGGATATTATACATAAGGGTACGTGAAGCGTTTGAGTAGTCCGTTACGTGAGCCGTTCCACCAGACATTTTCCAGATCAGCCACGTGTCGATCGTTCCGAACAGAAGCTTTCCTTCTTCCGCCTTTTGCTTTACACCTTCGACATTGTCGAGGATCCATTTCACCTTCGTACCGGAGAAATAGGCATCAATCAGCAATCCGGTTTTATCACGGAAGGTATCGTTTAGTCCCTGTGATTTTAATTCCTCACAGATCCCGGCGGTTTGTCGTGATTGCCACACGATCGCATTATATACCGGGTCGCCTGTCTCTTTATCCCATACAACGGTTGTTTCACGTTGGTTCGTGATTCCGATTCCTTCGATTTGATCGGGTTTCACACTGGATTCCGATAAAACGCTTGCAATGACGGCAAGGACAGATCCCCAAATTTCATTTGCACTATGTTCTACCCAGCCCGGTTTAGGAAAATGCTGAGTAAACTCCTTTTGAGCAGTATGAACGATTTCCCCTTTTTTATTAAAAAGGATGGCTCTTGAGCTTGTAGTTCCCTGATCCAAAGATAAAATAAACTTTTCCATTGATAACCCCTCCAATGATTAATTTTCAGTAGATAATTGATGTACTTTTTTAGCTAAACTGGTCTTTCTGTCACTTGCATAGGCAAGTCCAAGCACGGCTAGAAGAATCACAAGAACCACCCAGAAGCTTGTCGTAACTTGTCCAATGAAAACCGCTTTATAAAAGACGCCTCCAAAAGATCCCCCTAATACTGGTCCTACTACAGGAACCCATGAATATCCCCAGTTGGATGGTCCCTTTCCGGGAATCGGAAGGATGAAGTGAGCGATACGCGGTCCAAGATCACGAGCCGGGTTAATCGCATATCCTGTTGTACCGCCAAGTGATATACCGATCGCGATGATCAGGAATCCGACGATAAATGGATTTAATCCGTCTGTAAAGGTATTCGCCCCTATGGATAATAATCCTACTACTAATACAAAAGTTCCAATGATTTCACTCAATAAATTTGAAAAATAATGCGGAATGGCTGGACCTGTAGCAAAAACTCCTAATTTCACGCCAGGGTCCTTTGTTGCGTGCCAATGGGGTAAAAAGTGTAAATATGTGATGGTTGCCCCAATGATTGCCCCGATCATTTGTGCGAGGATATACTCTGGTACATCTCTCCATGGGAAATCACCATTGAACGCCAGTCCCAATGTGACGGCAGGATTTAAATGTGCACCACTAAACTGCCCTACGGCGTATACACTCATGGCCACACCCAATCCCCAGCCAAATGTAATGACGATCCAACCGGCGTTATACGCAAATGATTTCTTCAAGTTTACATTGGCGCAAACCCCGGCACCGAAAATAATGAGCAATGCTGTACCTACCACTTCTCCTATAAATGCATTCATGCATCATCCCTCATTTCAATAAGATTTTGCTTTGAATCACGATGAGCCGACATCATCAATCTCTTTCCATACACGAAGAACTTGCACTACCATCGATTTTCGTGCTTGTACGGGGCTTTTTAGCTCGTTTACCCCATAAATGCTTATGATAATCCTATCAGTCACTCACCATGTCATCAGAGCCCGTTGAATCAAAAATAAAGAGACTCACGGAATATGCCCCTCAATTGCAGGCACTTCACGTGAGTCTCTTCATCTCTTTCACAACGTATTAACTTGTCATTCATATTACTCCACTATGAAAGCGGTGTCAATGGGTTTTCATGATTTTTTATCTGTCAAAATGTTTCCATAGGACTCGATCAGAGGTAGTAATGGCCGTCGCTCCTGCCTCAAGTGCTGCTTCCACTTCTTCCACTGTATCAATGAGCCCGCCGGCAAAGATGGGCTTACCTGTCTTGGTACCTATTTCCTTAATGATTTTCGGAACCACACCAGGAAGGACCTCAATGAAATCCGGGTCCGTCTTTTGGATTAATTCAATACTTCGGTTCATGGCGCTCGAATCTATGACAAACATTCGCTGGGTGGCATAAACGCCCTTTTGCCTTGCCTTTTTTATGACGTTTCCCTTAGTGGATATGATCCCGTATGGTTTGATTTCCTGACAGACATATTCTGCTGCGTATTCATCACTGGATAAACCATGAATGAGATCCAGATGCAAAAACATCTTCCGATTTTCGTTCCGGGCATATTCAAAAACACTTTTCAGCATTCCGACATGAAGGTCGAGGAACACCCCGTACTGGAAAGAGGTTTCGAGCATTTTATCAAAGTCCTTCATGGACCTTATGGCAGGTAATATGTTTTGACCTTCAAAACTCAATGTCTTTCACTCCTTATGTATATGCTTGCATTTAAATTGATTTTACCACAAATGTCATGGGGTGTAGGCTCAATCATTATAGGCTATTAACCAGATGAATATAAACAACTGTTCATAAACGTACTAGATGGAAAAATAAACAAAAAAGAGAACCCACATGGTTTAGGGTTCTCCCTTCGAAACCTACGTCGTGACTGTGATGTTCTCAAAGTTTTTCGGAGTCGGTCCGTATTGATTGCTCCCATGATCACTATCAAAACACATAAAGACAAGTAAAACGATAGCTCCTACAAAAGGAACAAAAGCAATGAAGTACCACGCACCACTCCTGCCTGTATCATGCAGACGCCTGACTGAGACGGCCAAAGAAGGGACGAAAACAGCTAATGCATAAATCCCGTACAGTACCATGAAGATAGTGCCTGAGGAATCGACTAAGTTAGCTACAAAACTAAGTACGAACATAATAACGAAATTGACCAATGAAAACATCCAGAATTCCTTTCTCCTCGACCTACCTGTGAAATCAGCATACTTCTTTAATGCGGTTAAGTACCAATGCATTTTCAAATCCTTCCTCCTTATTTGTTGTTTAATAGAGTTAACAAAATTTACAATTAATTGAATTATTTCCGATTTACCTCTTTTAATAATGATATAAACCTTTTTTACCATTTTTATAGAATGTATTGAAAATCAATTGAAAAACCCTGTCACTTGATGACAGGGTTTTTGCTCTTCTTCAATTTTTTCGACGTATACCGAAACATAAAGAACGTACTAAACTTATATCGCCCAATTACCATTACGGAAAATGGCAACATTTCTACCATCGCGGCAAACCCCGTCAATATTCATCGTGGCAGAACCGATCATGAAGTCTTCATGCACCACACTTTCATTGAGACCCTTTTCTTCCCGTTCCTCGTCAGATAATATGCTTCCATCTTTAATACATGTCGGATATGAGGAACCGATCGCTAAATGATTTGATGCATTTTCATCAAACAATGTATTAAAGAATAAGACACCGGAATCTGAGATAGGTGAATGGTGAGGAACAAGCGCCACCTCTCCAAGATAAGCTGCCCCTTCATCGGTATCAATTAATTTACGTAGTATTTCTTCTCCTTCTTCAGCGGAGACTTCCTTAATTTCTCCGTCAACGAATGTGAGAGTGAAACCGTCTATCACATTTCCATTGTAAGCAAGTGGCTTGGTACTTGTAACGGTCCCATTCACTCCTGTTTTCACAGGAACTGTATATACCTCTTCTGTCGGCATATTGGCAATGAAGTTGGTTCCCTGTGGGGTCTTGCTTGCGCCAGTAAGCCATATATGGTCTTCATGCAGTTCAATGGAAAGGTCCGTCCCTATCGCGCTGTAGTGAAGGCTTTCTAGATGGAGTGCGTTAAGTTGGGTGGCTTTATCGGTTAAGGTTTGGATATGGGATTTCCATGCGGAGACAGGATCTGGTTGATCGATGCGGACCGAAGTGAAAATCCGTTCCCACAGACTGGCGACTCTTTCTGATGGTGGGAGTTCAGGGAACACTTTATCCGCCCATTTCTGTGAGGGAATGGCGACGATGGACCAGCTGATTTCATCCTTTTCAATCGCTTCATAGAATCGATCAAGTGCATCCCCACTCGCTTTCTCGTAATTGAGGATCCTGTCAGGATCGATGCCTTTCAGAAGGTCCGGATCATTGGCTTCTATTTGCAGGAACGCTCCTTTTAGATCCACTACCCATTCATGAGCAGCAGCGAGCCAGCTCGGATATTCATAGAACACATCATGTGGTGCAGATTCATAATGCATTCTCATAATTTCTTCATCGTACCATTGAACATGTACAATTCTTGCGCCAGCAAGATAGGCTTCTTTTACCACAAAGCGAACAAAGTCTTCTGTTCCGAGCGGTGCCGAGATCCACAACGGTTGATCTTCTTGTACGTTCACCCCTACCTTAACCGCCAGCTCTGCATATTGTTTAACTTTTTCTTGAAAATCTTTATGTATAGTCATTTTGAATTCTCCTATTCCAGTATTCTAGTGATGTAGTTCTTCATCTTTTCGTGAGTTTCCTCCAACGCTTCGGAGGGTTCATCTACATGGGCATGTCCATAAAACATGGCACCAAATTGATCTGCTTCTTCATTACGGGGAATGACATGCATGTGGTAATGTGTCAACTCACTGTAAATTCCCCCATTTTGACAAATTGTCACGCCATTCGGTTCATATAATGCATGGATGGTACGTGCAACCAATTGTGAGGCTGTGATAACAGAGAGACTTTCCTGTTCGTCCAGTTCTGTCACTTCCACTTTATGTTTCTTTGGAAGGATTAGTGTATGACCTGCATGGAGGGGAACATGATCCAGTATACAGGTGACAAATTCATTTTCATATATGATATGTACGTTCTCTTCCTGATTGGAAAGTCGGCAACCAAGACAGTATTCCATTCGAATTCCTCCAATAAACAGTGAATGTAAAAGGTTTTTTTATAAATATGTCGAACATTGTATAGGTGCAATCACAACATTTCTCCTATCATCATATCACGTAAAGGAAGGGATATCAGAAAATAATGGAAATTACATTACTTAATGAAACACATGCGGAAGATTATTGGAACCTTAGGTTAGAGATGCTGAAGCAGAGTCCTACAAGCTTTGGCAGCAGCTATGAAGAGGCACTTGAACGCCAAAATCCAGTTGAACTGACAAAAAAGAGGCTTTCAAGCGAAGAAAGTATCACCTTTGGCTGCTTTGTTGAAGAAAAACTGTCAGGTGCAGTCACGATGGTACGGGAATCGGCATTGAAAATGAAACATAAAGCTTCCATTTTTGCTATGTATGTCACGCCGGCACATAGGGGGCGGGGATTGGCAAGACGACTTCTGGAAAGGGCCATAAACCATGCAAAGGAAACAGAAGGTATTGAACAGTTGATGATCACAGTCGTCACCACCAATGAAACAGCAAAAGGACTTTATCTTTCTTGTGGTTTTAAACCATATGGTACTGAAAAGAGAGCATTGAAATATAATGAGGAGTACTACGATGAAGAGTTGATGGTTATGTTTTTATCGTGATGCTCTGATTGAAAAAGCGGATGGTGCATCATTTTTAAAACGGTGGGTCTCAAAAAAGAGATTCACCGTTTTTCATAATACATGGTAATCGAAGCTGATTAAAAGAAAAGTGACAACGAAAATGGATGCAATAAAGGCCTTTATCGGATTCAGGTAGTGAAGGCGAAGCATTGGGAACATAATACAATAAAAGAGCACCGTCCACCATAGATTCCATCCTTCAAAATATTCTATGGAATCGGTTATCCCCGCAGCCCATTCAATCAACGTGGCAACACCGATATATTTCAGATAATAGACGAACTTGATTCTCCATTCTTCAGGATAATGGCTCAAGAAAAGAACGACAAGGCAAGGATAAGCAACCATTGTATAAAGCGTATCCGTCACAAACATATTGACAAAAAAACCGTCTAATTCCCACACGGCCTTCACTGTGTAGCTCAGATACTGATAAAACATATTAAAAAAACTAAAATAGTAGATGGTGGGAAGAAATTCCCTCCACCTACTCCAAGATCCCCATTTCAAGGAACTAAGAACAACCAATACAATCACGGCAATATGAAACATGGGATCCCCCCATAGTATGATACATATAATTGGTCATAGTGTACCCTTCAATATGGAAATTCATTCCCAAATTTGAATTTGGGTTATTTTCACGGCTGCTCGCTGCCTGTAAATAAATCCGCTACTTTGTTGCTGAACTCTCTTAGGTAGTGAAGATAGTCCTCCCCACCGTAGTTATAGCGCTTATTATACATCTTTGCCACCACAACGTTTAAAGATGGGATGACAAGAAGTGTTGGTCCCGTCACACCAAGTATTTGATACGAATCACGGGGTACCCGTTCCCCCATTTCGCTTCTCGCTCGTGCATCTCCTTGTACATACCAAAAAAGGCCATTATCGGGGAGCGACGGGTCATGATACGATCCATTTTGGATCGAGGTAGATAACTCGATCACCTGGGGTGGAACAACCTGTTCATCGTGCATCCTGCCCTTTTGCAGATGGAGTTGTCCCCAAAGGGCAAATTCCCGCGCCGAAACGAATAGATTTTTTTCTTTACCATCATTGGTCGTCCCCAATCCGGAAAGAGACGGTTCCGTTACTTCTCCGATAATGTTCACAAGGTTTGCGGCGGGTTCAGTTCGCCAGCCCGTTTCTTTTAATCCGATACGTGAAAATATCCGTTCGTCCAATAGTTGAGGAAACCCTTTTCCGTAAAGTCGCTGAATCATTTCGGTCAAGATCTCCACTCCGATGTTACGATAAGCCCAGCCGGTCCCTGCCTCGAATTCTCTGTACCAATCCCCCTTCTCATCGATATGAAGTCCGTGAGAATGAGTGACAAGGTGCCTGATGGTCGTACCACTCACCTTGTCAGGATCCAATTCAGGCATGTAATTAGAAATGGGATCGTCTAAGCTCTCGATGTATTTTTCAAACAACGCAAGGGAAACGGCAAGTCCTAAATAGCTCTTTCGTGCAGAAGCCACATTGAATTGTGAATCGGCTTGGACATTCCTCGCATCCTCTTCGTGGGAATGATGTCCGCTATAATGCTCAACGACTACATGATTATCTTTAAGGATATAGAGTGCGCCGGCAGAGCTTCCATTTTTTTCTTTGATATCTTCCACCCAGGAAATCAGTTCCTCTGCACGGTGTTCGATTTCATTCACTCTCTTCCCCATTCTTCCGCTAACATTCCATAAACAACATGATCTACATAGTGATCGTAAAGCCATTCCCTCTGTCTCAGCTTCCCTTCCTCTACAAATCCGAGCCTTTCCGGGATGCTGCGGCTCCGTTTGTTAAATTCAGCAGCGGTTATTTCGACTTTATTCATTTTATAATAATCAAAGGCATAGCTCGTCAGCCCTTTTGCAACGGTCGTCATGATTCCTTTCCCTTGATAGCCTTCCCCCAGCCAATAGCCGATATAGGCGACATTATTAGACCAATTCAGTTCATTGAATCCCGCAACACCGACGATTTCATTTTGATAAACGATCGCAGTTGTCAAACTCTTATTATTGGCAAAACCTTGACGGGTCGCCTTAATGAATTCCTTCGAATCCTCCACCGTTTTTGAGTAGTCCACCCAAGGGAGCCACTCGCGTAAATAGGAGCGGGAGCCATCTGTCAGTTCGAATAACCTTTCTGCGTCTTGTACATCAAGTAGTCTTAATTCCAGTTTATCGCTTAATTTATAGGTAAACATCTTTATTTCCCCTTATCTCTGTTTTATAAGATTATTGGTGTTTATGAACCTCTTCACCACTTCTGTGAAGCGATTTGCTTCTTCGTAATGCGGTGTGTGACCGCTATGTTTAAAATGGACCCTTTTACCGTTAACGGCATCCAGTTGAAACGTTTGTATATGTTCATCACATGTGACCGGGTCATATTCCCCTGTTAGAAGGAGCATGGGAAGTTTGATGGCTTTAATCTTCTCTAATAAGTTAGAAAAGATGATTCCTTCTTCACGAAGAAGTTGGTAGTGATAATCCGAACGGTCGTAGAAGGTATCCCACTCTTCATCTGTATAGGTAGAATAGTAATCTGTTGGGTTATCAAAATTATGGGTGTAGATTTCCATTCTGTGTTCTTTGAGCTCATCACTGAGACTCATATAGATTTCTGTGAATCCTTTCGGAGAAAGCTCTTTATCCACAAGACTCATCGCTTTATCTTGAAGCTCAGGTTGATTGTACTTCCCGAATAAGCCTGCCGTTTTCTTGAGAAGCCCCTTAGAAGTCAAGGTGAAGTCGAATGTCGGACATTCAAAGATAAGGCTGTCGATGGAGTCTTGATACTTTGATCCATAAGCAAGAGCAAGGAACCCTCCAAATGAATGCCCCAGGACAGACCAGCGATCAATCCCCAGCTCCCTCCTCAATGATTCACAGTCTTCAACAAGATCTTGAAAGCCAAAAGGTTCTCCTTCCTCAATGGCTTCCGACCGGCAGACACCCCGCTGGTCAATTGCGACAACAAATAAATCCTTTCCGAGCCTTTCACCCTGATGAAACGAGAAATCATAACAGCTCTCCCCCGGTCCACCATGTAAATACAACAAAGCCGGGTTCTCAATAGATCCGTACGTTTCAACATGAAGACCCTTTCCCCGGACCCTCATCATATTCGCCTTCATTTCATAAACCTCCTATTTTAAGAGGGACGGACCTTCATACTTCATACTTTTAATTATGGTAAACTGCAACTGTTTCATGAAGGTCCGTCCCTCTAATTGAATGTTTATCGGAAGGTTTGTGTTACCTTCCCTTGTCCCTCTTGAACTTCTACTTTCCCGTAAGCCCCATTGATGAATGTAATCTGTGGAGGCTGATGACCACAGTCGATATCATATACAACCGGAATTTGTAATTCGTCGGCGATTTCATGATAAACATCTTCTGCTGTATAGCCGTCCACCGTGGTATTTGCGGCACTTCTTCCGAATAACAGCCCCGCAGTATGGTCTAACCATCCTGCGAGTTTCATTTGTACCAGTGTACGGCGTAAATCTGCCGTATTGATCTCACAGTTTTCGAAATACCACATAATCGGCTCATTGATTATATGTTTCTCCCTGAAAGAAGCCACATCCCCATACGGTGTACCGATAAGGTTTCTGATCACATCAATGCAGCCTCCAAGAACTCGCCCTTCCATCTCTACCTTCCCGTCTCCGATGGTTTTCCATACTGTGGGCTCCGTTAAATGAAATACATGTGGTGAAGGCTTTTCATGATTCCATTCTTTTTGATACTTCTGGGATGAGAATTGGGTGACTGAAGAGCCTCTTTCTGTGGAAAGGACATTCTCCCATTGTTTAGTTGTAGGATCAGTTGCCTCTCCTCTCAAGTCAATGAGGTTGGTCCCATGTGCCGTCGCCATCCCTGTCTTTAAAGTTAATGCAAGTAAGAGGGCACTGATGTCGGAATATCCAAGTACCCACTTAGGCTTGATTTGTTGATAATCGATTAAGTCTAGGACCTCTATAAGGAGCTCTCCTCCCCATGGAGGAATGATGAGTGAAATTGAATCATCCTGAAGCATTTTATTTAACTCGGCCGCTCTCTCGTGAGCAGGAGCAGACTTTGCCTTGTGCTGCTTCCAAACGGTTTCACCACATTCTATGCTGTACCCCTCTTCATCCATTTTTGCTATCGCTTTCTTCAGTGAATCGTGGAGCTCATGTGGCACGCCAGAAGAAGGTGCTGTTACGCCCACAGTAGAATGTTTCTTAAGTATTGGATATGTAATCAACTCTATTCCCTCCCAGTGGTTTACCCGATTTTACCAGATTGGCAGAAAGGGGACAAGAATTATTTTCCATTTTGAGGGACGGACCTTCTCCGTTCATATTATGGTAAACCCAGATTGATAGATGAATGTCCGTCCCCCAGTACACTCAGTACAACAATTATTTACAATAATTTGAACGATTTGAAAAGGTTCATGGGATTTGGGGTGTTTGGGAGGTTTGTATGGTAGAATGATTTGGTTGCGTAAAATTGGTTTTATGGAGGTACTATTTTGGAAAAGAAGACGGTGAAACAAAGCCTGGCGGTTTTGATGATATCATTTATGGCCATGACGCCCTTTCAGCAGACGGCGCATGGTAAATCAACAGTTGAAATCAATGCAGATGCTGCAATATTAGTAGAAGCAGATACAGGAAAGATAGTTTATAGTGAACATGAGGACAAGGCACTCGGTATCGCGAGCATGACGAAAATGATGACGGAGTACCTTGTGTTAGAATCGATTGAAAAAGGAAAGATAACATGGGATCAAACGTATAAAGTAAGCGATAAAGTTTATCAATTAGCCAATGCCCCCGGATTAAGCAATGTTCCATTGAGGGCAAATGAAGAATATACAGTAAGGGAATTGTATGATGCCATGGTCATCAAGTCCGGCAATGGTGCCGCGATTGCGCTTTCTGAGGTTGTGGCAGGTTCTGAAGGGAAATTTGTGAAGATGATGAATGCCAAGGCGAAGGAACTTGGCTTTGAACATTATCAATTCGTCAATTCCTCCGGGCTCAGTAACTACGATATGCTGGGGATGTATCCTGAAGGAACCGATGTGAATGATGAAAATATGGTATCAGCAGAAGATATGGCAACCCTTGCCTATTACCTCATTCATGATTTTCCGGAAGTATTGGAAACATCAAGTCTCACTTCTAAAGTATTCAGACCTGGGACGAGTGAAGAACTGGTGATGAAAAATACAAATGGTCTGTTAAAGGGTAAATCCTATCACTACAAGGGCGCAGACGGTCTGAAGACCGGTACGACTCCATTTGCCGGTTCCACCTTTACCGGAACGGCAAAAAGAAATGGTGTTCGTTACATTACTGTCATTCTTGACGCCAAGGATGAGTATGGACAGCCAAGCAGTGCACAACGATTTATTCAAGCAAGAGAACTCCTCGATTACGGTTTTGATGAATTTAAGACTGTAACCTATGACTTGGACAGCATCGAAAAGAAAAAGAAGCATAGCCTACCAGTTCCGAACGGTAAAGAGCAGGAAGTGACAATAAAGGTTGATAAACCCCTCTCTATCCGCTTAACGGATGAGGAGAAAGACAAGGTGAAAACCACACTGAATCTTGATGAACAAAAAGTCAACGAGGATGGGTCCCTTCAAGCTCCTATTGAAAAAGGAGAAAAAATTGGGGAATTGGTTATTGATACAAATGAAAAAGAAGAATATATCTTTGACAGGAAGACCTCAGATTATAAAGTGGATGTATATGCTGCAGAAGCCGTTAAGAAAGCGAGCTGGATTGTCCGAAGTGCACGTGGCATCCAGGATTTTTTCGGTAATCTCTTCTAACGGACAGGCCAACCTTATTGTACGGGTTAGATTTAGTGTTTGCTTTTCTATCCCGTTCGTGTCAAACTTATTTAGTCAAGGATTTAGAAAGCAGGTGGCATAATGATCGAAGTAAAACTATCGTCTCTTAGCGACGGAGATCTTAATCGTGGAGTTTTTGCAAAAAGAGATATAGCCAAAGGAGAACTGGTTCATGAAGCACCAGTCATCCCATACCCAAACGAGGAACATGAACATATTGAGAAGACGTTCCTGGCGGATTACGTATTTGAATATGGAATCAACCACACAGCACTTCTACTGGGATACGGAATGTTGTTCAACCATTCATATACACCGAATACAGTTTACGAAATCAATTTTGATAATCATACTTTCGACTTTTATGCTTATAAGGATATTCAAGCCGGAGAAGAACTGCTTATTAACTACAATGGTGAAGTGGATAATGATGAACCACTTTGGTTTAATAAAGATAAGGATGAAGAAGAAGAATAAAGAAAAAGGGACTTCCATGTGGAGGTCCCTTTTTTCATTTATAAAGGGACGGACCTCAATAAATGCGAAAGATGCGATTAAGAATCCCGATAAAACCTGAATTCATCATAAAAATAGTATGTTAATTAGAGGTCCGTCCCTCTTCCAGCTTCGCGAGGATCCTTCGTTTACGGTATAGCATGCGACCGGTCTCTCCTATGTCTTTGATCATGGATTTGTTGATGAAGGAGCCGAAGAGGATACCGGCGATGGGAATCATCTGAAAGAGTTTTTTCCATCCAAAGTTGTCACGAAAGCTGATCATCACTTCCCTCCACCCCTGAAGCTGGGACAGAGTTTGCTCTCTTTTATCCTTCTTCTCGCCATTAAAATCTTCCAGTTCTTGAAGGATGGCTTGTTTCCCGACAATGTCTGATGAAACAAATTGTAGGCATTTGATGATAAAAATGCGCTCCTCTTGATTATTGGGATCATAACCGTAGCACAGGGCTATTTCCTGAAGGGTTTTAAGTGATATGCCCAGAATGAATGGGATATCGATACTTAATGTAAGAAAACCACCGATCCCTGTAGTGGCACCTTGAGTCATCGCTACCTTTTTTCTCAGATCCACAATTCCTTCGCTCACTTCGTCCATGTAGTTAAGGGGAAGCACTCCTATTTTCTTTAGAGTTAAATCAGACTCTCCCGTTTTTTTGATGAATCGATTTAGGACTTCTTTCTCACTTGTGAGATGACTCCCGCCTTTTTGGATGTAGCTTCCTATCTCATCCAAGGCCTGCCCGATTTTATTATGTACCATTTGAGGGGTGATCCGATCAAGAATCATGAATGGAATCCTGCCGAGTTTCTCCCAGAACCATAATCCTTTTTGATCATCCGCCCATTTATTGACAATCTCAAGTTCCTTTAAGAGCACATCCTTCGTTTCTTCTTGACGCATGTTATAGCTCCTTTCGATTGCGTATAAAAAAACAGGCATTTCAGCCTGTTTTTTTAACGTATTTTAAACCAGGTCTCCGGTTTTTTCTTCTAAGATCTCCACTTTGATTGTCCGTACCCGACGGTTATCCACTTCTTCAACGCTCACCTTTAAGTTTTCATAATCGAAGCTGTCACCTTCTGATGGGAGGTCTTCGAAGCTTTCAACGACCCATCCCCCAAGTGTATGGTAAGAGCTTTCAGGCTCTGGTACGTCGAGTAACTCTGTAAATTCATCCAATTGATATTGAGAATCAAATCGATATTCTTTATCGCTGATTTTCCTCATGGAATGAGTTTTCTCATCCTGCTCATCCCAAATTTCCCCTACAATCTCTTCCAGGATATCTTCAAGGGTGATGATTCCCGTGGTCCCACCAAATTCATCCACAACAATGGCCATGTGCACATTGTTCTTTTGAAGTTTAGTAAGAAGGGAAGAGATTTTAACAGATTCAAAAATGAACATTGGTTCCCGGATCAATTCACGTATGTTTACTTCACCGAACTTGATCAAGTGAGTAAAGAACTCTTTTTCCGAGAGAATTCCGATAATGTTATCGATATGATCCTCGTATACAGGAATCCGCGAAAATCGTTCTTCAAAGAACATTTCCTTGATTTCTTCAATCGGCTGATTCACTTCAACGGCCTTGACATCGATACGGGGAGTCAGGACCTCGGTAGCAAGGATATCATCAAAGTCCATGGAGCGATGAATCAGCTCCCTTTCTTCTTTATCGATGACTCCTTCTTCTTCACTAATATCAAGCATTACCTTTAACTCTTCCTCTGTGACAGACGGCATCTCGTGATCTTTCGAGAAGAATTTCGAAACCAGCTCTTTTAATTTAATAAAAAAGAAGTTGATAGGTGTAAGGACCTTGATTAAGAAAAAAAGCACGCCGGATATGGTCAGGGAATACGTTTCTGCATTTTCTTTAGCCAATGATTTCGGAAGGATTTCTCCGAAAATCAGTATTAACAGCGTCATGACAAACGTACTGATGACGAGACCCGTGTTCCCTCCGAAAATATCAGTCGCAAGCTTTGCTGAAATACTAGCTGCCGCGATGTTCACGATATTGTTCCCGACTAATATCGTAGACAGGGCTTTGTCAAAATTCTCAGCAATATAATGTGCTTTAATGCTTCCTCTTCTGCCTTCACTTACGAAATTCTTAAGTCTGATCTTATTTACGCTTGAATAAGCCGTTTCCGCCGATGAGAAAAAGGCAGATAAAAGGATTAATGCTCCCAGTAATACTAATGAATTCAGTGGTATATCGTCCAAAAAAAAGTCACTCTCCTGTAGTTGCTTATCTATTATGCTGGATTAACCAGAAAAAACCATTAATGTTTGAAATAAGGCTAAAGCCTGTGGGGAAACCTGCTTCAACATGCGCTTCTTATCTTCATCCCCTAATGTATCCATCGCCTGAAGGACTTCATGCAATTCATTATGCAAATGCTTCATTTCATTTCGTATATGTTTTACCTGCTTTTCAAGCACGGATTGATCCACCTGATTGGATTTCAATAAAATCATACGATCTTTGATTTCATGTAAGGTCATTTTCATCTGCTGACATTGTTCAATCAGTTTCAAGTCAGCTAATGCCTCTTCATGATAATATCGATAATTATTATGGGACCTGCCGCATTTTAATAAACCCATTTTCGTGTAATAATCAATCGTTCGCTTTGAAACTTCACTTAATTTCGACAGCTCGCCTATTCGATACAACTTCCCAAGTGATCACCTCTAGAGTAGTATACTGCATTTTAACAAAACCGTACAGTTAAACGTTACGGTTTAGGGACGGACCTCAAAAATCCATCTGTTTTTATGGGTAAATGCTTTATTTCAAAGGATTTATACTTGAAATGGTGAAGTATTTTGAGGTCCGTCCCTCTATTGGTTGTATGGCCTTCTCAATCGTAAGAATGGAAATAAGTAAATGATGCAAGCTGCTACAACCATCAATACTCCTACCAATAGGAACCACCAGAATAATGTGTTCCCACCCGCAGTAGGTGATGAGGAAATGATAACACATGACGCAAGGTAGATCACTCCAAGTAGTGCGAGGGAAAGCCGGAAACCTGTTTGTCTGAATAACCTAAATCCAATCAGTATGAAAAGATAGCTGGCACTGATGATCATCATCCCCGGGTACAGTGGCGAGAACTTCGCCGCATATACAAAGAAATCAAGGGCTACAATATCACTCGAACCCGTCACACTTCCATGAACCATCTCACTAAAAGGAGTCGAATACCTCCACTCCCAGGAATGGTCCAACAAAGCACTCCCCTCATACCAACTAACCAGAGTCGAAAAACCGAGGACAAGTAATCCGATTCCTACCTGTGACCAATATTTAATAGACATAACCTTCTCCTTTCCTTTGAGGGACGGAACTCAATAATTGCTGTATTTATGTAAGGAAGTCCTTTTATACTAGGGGTTCAACCCCACATAAAGTGCTCAATTGAGGTCCGTCCCTCAATTCAGATACTATGAACTTTCACCTTTGGCCATTTGGTATCCCATTGTTTTTCCAGCACTCTTTTTTCATAAATGGATGACAGTGCCTCTTTTTCTTTAAATGGTGGAGTCGGCTTTATTTGTAAAGAAATCAAGTCTTCTATCCCCCAAGGGGCTGCCAATATAAGCTCATCTTTCTCGTTCAGCTTCAGAGCAATAGAGGTAGCAGTCTCCGGAAAACGGGTAACGGCATCAATCGTGGATGTATATGGGGCTTCTCCATTTTTAATATGCATCCTTGCCTGGTTTTTCACAGACCACGGTTCGGAGGGAGCTTCCTCCTTCAATCGGGATTCTATATATTTCTCATATTGTTCATCTGTATTTGAAGCATCAAAATACACGACATCAATATCAGGCAAGTTCGTTTTGTTTGAATACCCATGCAGTGTATCCCACACTTTCGTCCTGACAAAACCTGCGCAGACCCACCAGTCAGGCAGGTGCATTTTATGTGCTGTTTTAAGGATTTCCATCATCCAGGAATCTTGTTCAACGAGCTCCAATATATCATGTTCTGACTTGATCACATTCTTCTCTCCTCGTTCAATTTCTACATACTTTTGAAGTCATTCGATTGACTTTGAATTTATGATTCATATACATTATGTATTGGTTTTAGGTACAGCCTTCAATATTGTCAAAAGAAAATGCCAGGAAGCTTTTCCTGGCATTTTTCCTATCACTGCCCACCGTTAAACCAACTGCTCGCTTTCACACGTTCTTCTTCCTGCAGTTGCCTTTCATGTTGATTACCAGCTTCGAATGTATTTTTGGAGAACTTACTTCTAAGAAGACCACTAATTATACCGAAAACAACGGCAATTCCTATAATCCACCATAGCATGTGCACTGCACCTCCATAAGGAATACTTTCCTTATCTATATATACGTTTGAAGAAACGGCAGGTTTCATATTTGACAGAATTATTCTTCTGTTGTTTCAGGATCTTCAGTGTTTTCAAGCTGGTCAGCATTACGAACTTTCTCTTCTGTTGAAGAGTTGTAGTACCCTTGTTTTTCGTATTGCTTTTTTAATTCGAAGTATTTGTCCATGACGCGTTTGGCAATCGTTTTATTTACGTATGGATCTTTGTCTTGATGTGAATATGGGAGAACCACTGAGAATGCTACTTCAGGATTGTCATAAGGTGCATAGCCGATTAAAGTCGTGTTATAGGTTTTGTATTGTTTTTTTTCCGCAGGACTATAATAGAAAGCTTGAGCGGTACCGGATTTAGCGGCTGCATCGTAAGGAGCTGTTCTAAAATTATTTGCTGTTCCATTTGCACCATGAGCAACTTGATAGAAGCCTCGCTGTACTTGTTGGATTTGTCTTTCCGTTGCATCGATTCGATTTAAGACCTGAGCTTCATTTTCGTAAATCAAAGGCCCAACCTTATCCCTCTCCTGACTTGGTTCCCGAACTTCTTTCATTAAATGAGGTTCCATCCTGAAACCTCCGTTGGCGATTGTAGATGCATATTGCACAAGTTGCATGGGTGTATACAAATCGTATTGTCCAATGGCGAAATCCATTAACATACCTGGCTTTCGTCCGGTCCCTTTTAATCCTTCTACTTCTCCAGGGAGATCAATGCCCGTTTTCACACCAAGCCCGAATTGACTATAATAATTTCGCATAGTATCAAACGCTTTTGGATCCATATCAATTGGCTGGTCCTTTCTGTATACACCACCTGCAATTTTGATTGCTGTTTTAAACATGTACGCGTTTGAAGAGATCTCCAGGGCATCAATATCATTTAAGTACATTGGCCCTCTTGAAAGGTTAAACCATGATCGTTTAACGGGAGTCCCCTTTATTGCAATCGCTTCATCATACAAAACATCTCCAACATTCAACGCCCCAGTCATATACCCCGTCAATACAGTAGCACCTTTTACAGCAGATCCTACCCCATATTCAGAAGTATACGTTCCTAAAGCATAATCCTGTAGTTCCGTCTTTCCGTTTTCATCCTTACCATACTTCTTTCCTACCATGGAGAGGATCTCACCTGTGTTAGGATTCATCATGACGACGAATGCGCGGTCCAGGAACGGAGATTCCCAATATTTTGAGGCTTGTTTGCTAAGCTCTTCCTCAACAATCTTTTCAATTTCTTTCTGGAGCTGTAAGTCAATTGTCAACACAACATCCTTACCACTATGTCCTTCGCTTACAAGCTGTGTATCAAGTACGCTACCATTTTTCGTAATGTACTCGATTTCTTCCTTTTGTCCTTTAAGTATATTTTCATACTCAGATTCAAAATAACTCGTTCCAACTCGATCATTCAAAGCATATCCTTGAGCTTTATATTCTTTTACAAGTTCGCTTGGCAGCCCCTGTTGTGAGGTGGAAACCCTACCCAAAATAGTCCGCAGCGTACTATCATTCACATACTTTCTTTCCCAGTCCGTAGTGACGTTCACACCGGGCATTTCAGATAATCGTTCACTCACTCTCGCCATCTCTTCCATCGATACATCTTTATTCTTGATGATCTGTGGGCTAAGGGCATATCCCGTATTGAATTCACGGAAAATTGCCAGTACTTCCTCTTCCTGTTTCGAAAAGGAGTTGATATCCTTTTCAGTGATTCTCTCAAGCTGCATTTCGTAAATTTTCTTGTTCCTCTCATCCTCCGCCAGTTCTTCATCATCTTCCAGCTTCTTTATTTCTTCTTTTGAAACCAGCTTTTCCGCTTTATCAGGATGAGTGAGAAGCCAGAAATCCTGACGGTCACGATCGGTAATCTTACCCGTATCCATTTCAATCAATTCAGCTAATTTCTCAGCGACCTTCAGCATATCTTTAGGCTTCGTCGTTTGCGTTCTCGTGTAGGTAATGGCATTCAGTGGAACGTTGTCGACGATGACATTCCGGTATCGGTCATAGATTTTCCCTCTCGGCGGTGTTCCATTATGTGATTTGACATTTTCAGTTCTTGCGACTTCTGCTTCATAATGGTTCCCCTGCACGATTTGTACAATTCCAAGACGAAGAATCAGAAGTGAAAATAGAAAAAAGACCGAAATAAACAATAAATTCATTCTCAATGGGACATGGGTTTTTTTCTTTTTCTTCTTTTCCTTCAATTTGTATAACCCCTTTTAAGCTCGTATTTTACCAAAATATGATAATGTTCTAGTCCTATTTTATAGAAAATTCGACTATATTTCTACCTCTATATGGAATAAAACCCATTAATTTTACTTCGTTGGATATTGATGGTGAAATACAGGGGTTAATATGCATATGTGTGAAGGTTAACTGCGAAAAATGTCGAAGAAGGAGTATAGACAAATCGGTTCCGTTTCTTTTAGAATATAGTCGTATTCAAAGCAATAAAAATGAAACCAAAGCTCTCCTTAATGCGTAGAATTGGTAACTAGATGATTGAGAGGTTGAAGGCTGTTATGTTTAGCAAACTGATGTGCAGGTTCGGTATTGGAGCTACAAAAATTGATTTGGTATTGAATAAGAAGGAGTTTCGACCAGGAGATGTCATCAAGGGTGAATATGAACTCACCGGCGGTCGGGTAGAGCAGAAATTAAAGAGGATTGAGACAGATCTTTTACAATACGATGATAAACGTTCTTCTGTTCTTCATCAGAATACCATATTAAGCTCATCAACGATGAAAGCAAACGAGCAACGCACCATTCACTTTTCGTGCAGACTTTCAGATGCATTTCCACCAAGCAGTGAGACGGTTTCTTATAAGTTCGTCACCCGACTTGTCTTTGATGATGGTGTCAACAGCGTCGATCACGATGAATTTCAGATTCTTGTATAATGATAGACATGTGAGCCCTTCTATTCGGAAGGGCTTTTGAGTGTTAACTAGTTTAATGATCTTTTCCAACCGAAAATCCTTCAAATAATCTTCCACCATGGATTTGGAGAACAGAATCGACCAGCCTCACAATTTCCATTTTGTCATCTTCCCTATAAAATTGTTCGAAAGCATATACAAATTCCTTGGCAAACTGCGGGTCATACTCATGTAATGCACGGACGATCCATTTTGAAGAGCCTATCCAATGACGATTCGATCTGAGCACAAATTCATGAAGTAATTCCCCAATCGAGTTCGCAATGAAAATACTTTCCCCTCTATTCGTCGAGCCGATTAAATCATCAAGGGCATCTGTAAGAAAATATCTCTTCATCCGAACGGTTTCTGCTGACCATTCGGGAGGTCCGTCCCTCAACATATGATTCGCCTCTCGTTTGATTGTGTCGATGATTGGGTGGTCAACGAGTGGAATTCCTTCTGACACCATCTTTTGTAAGGAGGGTCGGGCCCGTTTGTAATCCGATTGGAAATAGTGTCGGAGGGTTTTCATATTGTGAACGAATACTTCTATCGGCCATCCGTTGGAAATAAGGGATTCACGGTACTCGGTCTGGAGGTGTTCATCGATGACGACAATATCAAGATCCGATGTTGCTGTCTCTTCTCCTCTTACGACACTTCCTCCGAGAAGGGCGGCTTGACAGGTGGGAAATTGTTCATGGATGAAAAGCTTTGCGGCTTCAATCGGTGATAGTCTTATCATATCTAGCCTTCCCTTCTCCCTGTATGATAAGTTCATGCAAATCTAACACATGTTTGATAGTATAGGCAGGGTGAACTTCTTTTGGAATTTCATAATCATATCTATTAATCCAAACTGTATCCATGCCAATGGAATCTGCCCCCAAAATATCAGTGAAGTAGTTATCTCCTATAAAGAGGGTTCTCTTAGCCTCTGAGTTAAAGACATCCAGCGCATGTTGAAATATCTCTTCATGTGGTTTGGAGTAACCGATCCTCTCAGAAATAATGACAGAGGATTCAGGGAAAATATCCGATAATTCCAGACACTCAATTTTTCCATACGCATTAAACGCAGTACCGTTCGTCACAATCCCAATCATTACCTTTTCCATTAAGTCATTTAGGAACATCTTTACCTCTATATTAGGTTTGATGGAAAGGAGATAGGTGGCTTGAAAGGTCTTTACTATTTGTTTAGTAACCGTATCAGTGACACTTATATTGAAATCAGCTAGAGTGTTCTCCATTCTCATGATTGAAAATTCCTGAAAACTCAACTCGTTAGAGGAAAACCCTGGCCAAAGACGATGATTATGGTTTGAAAATGTCCTCAAAAATTCAAATTGATCGAGTTCCTCCAGAATAGGGAACTGACGGATAGTTTCATACACTCCTCTATTATAAGCAGCTGAGTGATCGAACAACGTATCATCCAGATCAAATAACACTAAATCATATCTTTCCAATGATAAATGCTTCATATGAGTATACTTCCCTGTCATCCAGACATGCCTTTCACATGGATTCTGTAAACTCTTCTTTTTCCTTTCTACGCCCTATACTGTGTCCGATCACGATTCCTATGATCAGGATAAACAGATAGTCTGTTTCAAAACCTTTCGTGAAAAAACCCGTGATTCCCCATCCCAGGATTGCGCCAAATATGACTAAGAAAAGGGATTTCATATCATTTCATCCTTCCTAATAGAATCCGACCATCGTAAGGAGTCCGACTCCGATGATGGTGGTTAAACCGCCTGAGACCATTGCAATAAAAAGGGGTCGTATTTGACGCGTTTCAACCCATATACTGAAGGCAACCACGATGGTGAGGATGATCCCGAAAAAAACGGCAACATATGGATTGGACGGGGCTAAAAGGTCATTCCAATTCAACCAGTTCATTCGCTACACTCCTTTAGTATGTATCCCGGCTATCTAAACATCATTATTAATAAGTATATCAAAGAAAGACCATAATATGGGATTAATTTGTACTGTTCTGATTAGAAAGTAACCGTCGAATGATCCTAGTAAAATTTACTATATATTGATAACACGGGTTTCCCTTCATAGTGGTAACAACTACCTGTTTAAAAATTAACAGAATTATATTTCAATAGAACTATGAAAACTTTAAAACTTTTATCTATCTTATTGTTGTCTGTCACTTTTGTCATTGGATTTGGTCATTCTTCCAAGGTTGCCGCTGCTGGTACCTACACGGTCACTTATGGGGATACGATGTGGAAGATTGCCGTAAAACATCAGGTTGGGGTATCCGAGCTGATTTCAGCAAATCCCGGGATCAGTAATCCGAATATGATTTATCCTGGTCAAAGCTTAAATATCCCAGGAGCAAATGCCACTGCTGAAAGTTATACATATGAAGTAGTGAAATTCGTAAACATGGAGCGTTCAAAAGTGGGTTTACCCCCATTGAAGGAAAATTGGGAGTTGTCCCGTGTCGCTCGCTATAAGTCGGAAGACATGATTGCGAAGAACTACTTCAGTCATACATCCCCGACATACGGATCCCCATTCCAAATGATGAAGGATTTCGGGATTTCCTACCAGGCAGCAGGAGAAAATATCGCTGCAGGTCAAAGGACTCCATCTGAAGTGGTAGAAGCGTGGATGAACAGCGAAGGTCATAGAAAAAATATCCTCTCCCCGACTTATACAGAAATTGGAGTAGGCTATGTGAAAGGTGGATCGTACGGTCATTATTGGACTCAAATGTTCATAAAAAGATAATGAATGATAATTGTAGACCCTGGTACTGTACCGGGGTCTCTTTTTAATGTTTTCCCTCTTTCATCTAGTAAGTGCTGCGGCTGATTTCAAGAATAACCGTGAAGCCATTGTCATATGTAGATATAACTTCTTGAACATAAACGGCATGCGTCCCTATTTCTTCCCTCTTATGGGTCACAATCGTTTGTAACAGGGCTGCGAGTGATTCATCTTCCCCTAACACAATATCAATAAATTCCTGATCCTTCATTTATTCCACTCCCTTTCCTCTCTCTATACGAATAAATCGTGGCAGGAGTTTCGCATTTTTTTAAAAAAATTTAAATAAATGGAAAAAAGAGAGCCAACATAATCGTTGACTCCCTTTATTATTAAAATGTATGTGCTAAATCTTTTGCTCTTGCGATGGCATTTTCTTTGATTTCAGCCGCTTTATCAGGCATGGCTGCATGTCCTTCTACAAATAATCCTTCGAATGAAGGAACGCCATAGAATTGCATCATTACTTCCAGGTAGCGGTGTCCCATTTCCATTGCGGCTGCCGGTCCCTCTGAGTAGATTCCTCCACGTGCTTGAATGTGAAGCGCTTTTTTGTCTGTCAGTAGTCCAACCGGTCCCTGCTCTGTATATTTGAAGGCTTTACCTGCAACTGATACAGAGTCAATATATGCTTTCATTACTGGAGGGAATGAGAAGTTCCAAAATGGTGTAACGAAAATATATTTATCAGCTTCGACAAACTGATCCGATAATTCACCAAGTCGGCCAACCTTTGCCTGTTCTTCTTGAGAAAGTTCTTCGAATCCTTTACCTGATTGCAGTTTGCCCCAGCCGCTGAATACGTCAGCATCGATTTGTGGGATGTTTTCCTTGTATAAGTCCAAAGTAATAACTTCGTGACCAGGATTTGCTTCTTTATACGTATCGATAAATGCCTTCCCTACAGCCATGCTGTAAGATTGTGTGTCATCGTGTGGATGTGCTGTAATATATAATACCTTCGTCATGTTGAATCGTCCCTTTCTGAATGTAAAATGATCCTTATCAAGGTTTTGCAATGATTTGAAATCATGTATCTCGAACCGTGATAGTTTTAATTCAAGATTAATATTATAGGATATTATCTTTAATTACAAATAAAAAGCTTTCAGTCAAAAAAAATAAGGAATTAGTCACATGAACAAGACTGATTCCCTATTAAAAACTTAATTATTGTCAGGATATGTTTTTTGTAAAAAGGCCCCAGACTGTTGAATCAATTGCTTTAACACCGATTCATCAATGTCTGCTACTTTATTTATGTACACACACGCCTTACCGGATGTATGCTTCCCGAATGACTTTAGAAGTTTCTCTCTTTCACTGTCCCCTGTGGCAAAATATAAGCTTATCTTGGCCTTTCTCGGTGAAAACCCCACTAATGGAGCATCTCCCTCGTGACCCGTCTTGTATTTATAATGATAAGAACCAAATCCGATAATACTTGGCCCCCACATCTTTGCTTCAAAGCCGGTTGTTTCGCTGAAAATATCCAGTAGCCTATAAGCATCCTCCTTTTTTTGGGGGTGATCCACTCCCTCAATAAATTCTATGACACTCGCATCATTTTGTTTCATTTTCAATTCATACATATGACTAGCTCCTTTTTCCATTTCATCCTAACCCACTACTTCTCTTTTCGTCCTCGAGTTTCCTGCATGGAGTCTTATATATAGAAATGATATATGTTTCTCATATCCGTTGACATCGATCCCTGTTTCAATTATGATTGTGTCATAATTCAATATTCTCCTAAAGGGGAGTAGCTGTAACAATAAAGTCGTCATTACAGAGTGCACGCTCTCGGCTTTATTGACAACCATGTTGTTAGCGAGACCTTTACCAGTTGGTGAAGGCTTATATATGTCCAGAAAAGACCTTTACCTCCATTGGTAAAGGTCTTTTCTTTATTATTTCACTCTGAAAGGAAGTAATGGACAATGAAAAAATTAAAATCAAACCTCTCTCAATTAATAGAAGAAAACAAAGAAGAAATTATTAGAAATCGACGGGAGATGGATAAAATCGAAGAAAAAATCGATAAGAAATATACTAGCAAAAAGGAGCATGCCTAATGATACTGCGTAAATATATGTCGCTCTTCGGTATTGGGTCTGCGAAAATTGATCTTGTGCTGCCTAAAACTTCATTTAGACAAGGTGAGCTCCTGCATGGTTATTTCTTTTTAGAGGGTGGCATCATTGAACAAAAGCTTAAACGGGTTGAATGTGATTTGGTTATGATTGATAAGAATGGAAAGGAAGAAATGCTCATTGATTCGACCACTGTATTAAAATCGGATATCATCCGGGCAGATGAATGCAACAAACTGTCATTTACCTATCGAATTCCTATGGGAGTCCCATATTCTGAAGATGGCGTGCGTTATTTATTCAAGACAAAGTTGACGTTTGATCAGGGGGTAGAAAGCGTGGATGAAGATTATATTTCAATTGTTTAGAAAGTTGGCTCGCAATTATCTGCGAGCCATTTTTATCAAGTGTTTTCTTTCTTAATGTCTTCAAGTAGTGAAATGATCCTTTCATTCTGCTCGATCATCGTCTGATTTTGCTTCCTGAATTTCGTGAAATCAAACGAGAAAATAAGAAGAAACACAGCTAATACCATGATCATCAATTTTAGTCCCCCAATCTCATTGATTCTCTTTATATTTAAAATAAATCAGCTCAGGATCTCCAGGGTCCAGGTTTTCTATCATTCCGCTTGGAGTGTATCCATTCTTTTGAAAAACTTTTTGCATCTCAATGTTTGACTGATTAGTAGATGAAAAGATTTTTTCCGTTGGGGAATTCTTCTCAAAATATTTCAATAAGGATGACGCATACCCTTTTCTTCTCTCCTCGGGAGCAATGATGACCAGGGAGACAAACGCGTTCCCATAAAACTGGGTATTGAATAAGAGAAAGCCAGTAGCCTTTCCTTCTTTGATGACCAGACATGCTTGATTCCTTATCGCCTTCTCGATTTCTCCCCTCCTGTTTGCATGCCCGATGATTTGTTGATCAATCGCCACGATCGGTTCCAGATCTGATAATTGAGCATATTTTACCTCTATCATAACAGTCACGACCTTCTTTTCATTAATAATATGTAAATAAATACCAAGACCAAGATGAGAGCTATATTAAGTATCACTGCATCTCCAATAAAGAAATAACTGTCATCAAAACGATATGTTTCTTTTACAGCCGTCATGGTGAAAGATCCCCCTCTATGTGGAAAAGGACACCGTATGAACAGGTGCCCTTTTGTTTTAAAGCGATTTGGACATTAACACATTTGTTACTTCATAACCTGTTTTTTGATACAAGGATATAGCTATTTTGTTATGACCGAATACATGGAGGGATATTTTCGGGATACCCTTTTCCCTGGCAAACGAGTCCAATGACGCTAAAGCTCCCTTCCCATAACCTGATCCCCTTTTACTTTCATGGATCTTAATATCATATATAAATATTTCCTTTGCTTCATCATTTAAATGAACCCATAAGTTGCCTACTATTTCCTCCCTTTCTTCATGAAACAGGGTAAATAAATAATGATCTTTTGTTTCCCTTCCCTCCGGTAATAGTTTATTGAATTCCTCCTCTGCTTGATCCAGGGACGTTTCTTTCTTGAAATTGCCTGCCTTCGTTTTTTCTTCTGCATATTCCTTGATGGACTCTTCTATCCAATCATGATATTCGTTCTCTGTCATCGTTTTTAATGTAATCATAGAGTGATTCCTCCTTTACTTATTTCCAGCGCTGTCTTATTTCCCTTACTACTATTTCAGGACGGTCCCAATGAAGAAGGTGGGTCGTATCCGGAATGCACTTTACTTCTCCCCTTACCTGTACCTTAAAGTTGTCGGCTGTCTTTTTACGGGTTTCAGCAAGATTTTCAGGAAGGGATGCTCTTAATAATAAAACCGGATTTTCAATTTTGTGATAAATATCCTCCGCCTCATCTTTGTGCATGGCACGGATGATGTGAGCAGCTGTCTCCCCACGGGCATGCCAATAATATTGCTGGTCATGATAAAGGGAAAGATCTTGAGCGGCCACCATCTTTAAAGAAGACCAATTTAACGTTTCACTCTTAACGAGGGTGAGGAAATCTTCCCAGGTTCCCCATGTCTGTTCAAAATCTTTTTCATAATAAGCGACTTCTTCTTCTACGGTTTGTTGTGAATGCCGTTTTCCCTGATAACCTCCATCGATCAACATCAATGCGCTGATCTTATCGGGATATTTGGCTGCATAAAATAGCGCTACAAAGCTCCCCCATGAATGAGACAGGAAATAGAATGAATCGATTTCAAGGAGCTCAATCACTTCATTCAGCCATTCGGCCATGTTATTCATTTCATAATTTTCCCCGCGTTCAAATGGGGCAGTCTTTCCATGACCAGGTGCATCGATGGAAATGATTCTATAGTCTTTCTCTAAATCGTTCGCTATTTCTATAAAGCTGAGTCCTGTGCTTCCCAATCCATGAAGACAAAAAATCACTGGTTTCGCAGGATCTCCCCATTCCGATATGTGTATTTGCTGGAGTTGTTTTTGAATAAAATAACGTTTTATGGTGTTCATCCCCTATGTATTTCTTTCCGTCTCTTATTCTTTTATCTTACCATTATCATCCAACATATTCATGCTAAGTTTTGAAAAAAGGGTTGAAATGGATTTGAACCTAAAAAAGACCCTAAGCAGGGCCTTTCGAAGTGAAGCGCTTTTAATTCGGCTCCACATGAACGTGCACATCATACACCTCATGCTTATTCATCAATTCTTCTTCTACCTCGCTTGAAATATCATGTGCCTGTTTTATATCGAGGGTGGACCTCACCAGAATCACTACATCCACGACAGTGTTGTTTCCATAATTTCTTGCCCGAATATCTTTTACACCTTTAACCCCGGGGAGATCGAGGACGGTCTTTTCGTACGATTCTATAAGCTCTTCATCGAATCCGTCCGTTAAGTAATGGGAAGCTTCTATAAAAATGCCCCATGCGGTTTTACAGATGAGAAGGCCGACAATGACTGCCGTGAGGGGATCCAACCAAGGCAGATAAAATTGAGCACCAAGGATACCGATCACCGTGCCGATGCTTACCCATGCATCTGAGAGATTATCTTTTGCTGCAGCCATAAGGGATTGACTATTAATTTTCTGTGCTAATTTTTTGTTGTATCTATAGACAAGGTACATGACGATTGCAGCCCCAATACCAGTCCATGCGGAAATTAGATCCGGTGCCTGGGTTTTTCCGTCAAATACAGATTGAATCGCATTGTATAGCACCTGTATCCCCACTACCATCATAATAAAGGATGCCAGTAAAGAGGCTACACTTTCCGCTTTCCAATGCCCATAAGGATGATCTTGATCGGCTGGCTTCCTTGAATACCTTAGGCCGATAAGTACCGCAACGGAAGCCACGATATCCGTGGCATTGTTCAAGCCGTCAGCACGTAATGCCTCCGACCCTGCTGATGTTCCAATGAGGAATTTAATAATTGATAACATTATATAGGCGATAATGCTTATCAGTGCACCACGTTCACCCAGTTTTAACTGATCATATTTTTCTTGGTTCACGATCATTTTCCTCCACATTTAATATGTACCTGAATATCATAGCAACCTCTTCCCATGTGGGTCTATAGCAACCTTCTTTAGTGAAGCTATCTTAATATGAAGAGGTGAACAATGTTTCCAGGAGCAAACTTTTGTGAAGGTATAAAAAATAGGCCTGCGTATGCAGTCCTAAAATAGATATATATACTATAACGATTTTTGATTCATTTAGCCTTTCTACACGGGCTACTTTTCAGCTTTGCTGAAAAGCGGGCGAAACTTTAGTTTCGCCCGAATGAGTCAAAAATCTGAGTCTAATCTATATTTTTTCTGTACTATTAATCTACAATATCAGCTGAAAAACTAGGCTTAGTCAATCCAGCTTCTTCATAAACTGCAGCCATTTTTTCTTCAAATGATGCAAATTGTTCATCAGATTCTGTGTATTCTGCGTTTGCTTCGTCTGAAAGATTTGCAGCTCTGGTTTCATATGATTTTGCAAGATCGTCCAATGCGCCTTGAATTTCGTCTTTCTTTGAATCCAACGCAGCAGGTACTTCCAGCCCTTGAACGTCTTCAGCTACGGTTTTAGCAGAACTTTCAGCATCGGTTTTAAGTTTGGCAATCTCTTCTGCACTTGGTTTATCCTCTTCTTTAGCTTTTGCCGATTCAAACGTGTAAATAGCTGAATCATTGGCATTCACTGTGTTGATGATTTCTTTTTGAAAGTCTAATAGAGCGGATTTCATTTCCATCTCGTCCGATTTTGCACTTTCTTCAGTTGCTTCAGTGTTTGACTCTTTTTCCTCTGTACTACCTTCATCACTACTGCATGCAGCAATAAATAAACTCATAGATAGCAAGAAAAAGGGTAGCATCAATTTTTTCATCTGTAATTCCTCCCCATTCATTCGTTCCTACAATTACATATATTACCTTATAACTTAATATTTGTAAACAAATGGATATCATTTAGTATTAATTGTAATTTTTTTATGTAGACATGCTGATTTCCGTACTTTGACGTTAACTATTAACACGTGGGTATTCTGTTTCTAAAATGTGTATGGAATTCAGTGTTTTGGAAACGATGAATAATAACCTATTGCATAAAGGAGGTGTCATTCTTGGTAAAGAAAGAATGTCCTTGTGACCGCTGTACGTGTAAAACGAAAAAAGAATGTGATTGTCCCTGCTGCTGTGAAAAATAAAAAGAAATCCCTGGACGTTGCCCGGGATTTTTTTATTTAAACCATTACTTTTCCCCCGACTATTTCGTCGAAGTATTGAACGGATTTCATTTCTTCATCCATCCATTCTGTTGTTTTCCATGTGTGCTCGATAAAAACCTCTGCAATCATACGTTTTCTTTTTCCGCCAAACGTATAGGCATCTTTAAGTGCCACTACACTTTCGAAAATATGGACCATCAGTTCTGCTATCCTCTTCGCATGATAGGTTTGTGTATCATGATTGGACGTGGTCACTAGTGTCAATAGTTGTTCCAGTTTTAAGATCCCTTCTGTCACGGGAATCGTTAACAAAATGAATTCTTCTGGAACAAGGGATAGCTCTTTTTTCATTTTGGCTAAAAAGTATACATGAGCCCGGTGTTTATTCATTAATCTCAGAACTTCGAGTCCTAGAATATTGGCTGTACCTTCCCATACCGTCAATACCTGGGCATCCCTGAGTAAACGCGGAAGGACGAAATCTTCAATGTACCCATTTCCACCATGAAGTTCGATTGCTTCATGAGAAAAGTGAATCGCCTGCTCCGCTGATTCTTTCTTCAGTATGGCAATCAGCAAACGATGTAGAACAGATTCTTCCTCTGTTGTAGGAATGTCATCGGACACGACTCGATCATACAAGTGAACGAGATGGAACACGGCACTGGTTTCCACTTCCTGTTTAGAGGCAAGACGGGTCAAAGATTCTTTTATCATCGGAAAGTGAGCCAGAGGCTGTTCGAACGCTTCACGATGGAATGCGTAATTTCTTGCTTCGAGATAGGCTCTTCTCATAATGCCGATCGATGCAATGGCATTGCAAATCCGGGATAAATTAAGTGCTTCCATCATATAGTAGATGCCTCTATCCGGTTCTCCAACCAGATAGGCGTTTGCACCTTTGAACTCCACCTCCGCTGAAGGCACTGCCCGGACACCCAACTTATCCTTCAGCCTTCGAATGTGGATCCCATTTAGGGAGCCATCATCGTTTCTCCACGGGACAGCAAATAAGCTAAGTCCCTTTGTTCCTTTACCGGATCCCTCTATCCGAGCGAGCACCATTGTCACTCCACACATCCCTGAATTGGAGGCAAAATATTTTTCTCCCCATAGCTGATAGGATTCACCATCTTGAAGGGCCTTTGTTTCATTTGCGCCGACATCAGACCCTCCCTGTCTCTCAGTTAAAAAAGTCGCCCCCTCATATAATTCAACTTCTCCCGATGAAAGGACATGTGGAAGGAACCTGGCTTTCACATCAGGAGATGCATACCTCTCAAGAAGGAGGGCCGTTGCCATGGAAAGGGTGACCGGGCAATAGAAACCGGGCTCGCTTTGAGATAAAAGATATCCCTGGGCATAGGAATACATATAATTTCCTTTCGTCCCAAGCCCGGGTATTTCTTTATGGATATACCCGACAATTCCTTTATTGTATGTTTGTTCAACTGTTTTCTTATATCCTTCATTCACCCAGACTTCAGAAATCTCTTCTCCGAATCTGTTGTATTTAATAAGCTTAGGCTGTCCCTCACGATCCGTATGGACGGCCCGTTCATCAATTTCACCTGCACAAAGCTCGCCGAAAGTGTTCAGCTCATGGTCGGCCCACGTAAAAAAATCTTTATCCAGATAGCTTTCAAGGATTTCTTTTAAATGAGGATCTTCCTGATAAAAATTTTCCAGCTTTCTCATAGATTCACCTCCTGAATCATATCCCGTAAAGGCTGTTTCAGTATTTTGCCTGTTGCATTACGCGGGAGTGCATGCAAGGATTCATAGAGTTTTGGAGTTTTATAACTTGCCAGTTTACCCTTCAGGAATTCATTACATACCGTGGAAAGTTCATTCGAGGATAGCGAACTGACGACATACGCTTTAACAGTTTCCCCCCACTCAGGATGGGGGACTCCAACGACTGCCACCTCAGAAATAGCCGGATGCTCCACAAGCAGTTCTTCAATTTCTTTAGGATAAACGTTTACCCCACCGGAAATGATCATATCCTTCTTGCGGTCCACCACCCATATATATCCTTGTTCATCCACTCTGGCAAGATCTCCCGTTTTCAACCATCCATTGATAAAGGCTTCTTCCGTCTTCTCCGGATCTTTATAGTATCCTTTCATATTACCTTCTCCATATAGGAGAATTTCTCCCACCTCATTCGTGTCCACTGGCTTCCCCGCTTCGTTAACAATCTTAATTTCTGTTCCGAGGGCCCCTCTCTTCCCGATACTCCCCCCTTTTTGGTGATGTTCATCTGCTGCTAACAGGGTTCCGCTGGGTCCAGCTTCTGTCAGACCATAAACACAATGGAGGAGGTCCGTCCCCAACCTTTCTTTAATATATGCAATTTCTGCACCGGAGACGGGTGCTCCGCCATAGACCCAATATTTCATAGAAGAAAGATTATACGTATGGATGTTAGGCAGTTTAGATGTAAATAAGTAGGCGACCGGCGCGCCGAAAAAGTGGGTGATCTGTTCTTGCTCTACCAACTTAAGTAGATTCTCAGGGGTAAAGGTCGGTGATAATATATGGGTGGTTCCTACATATGTACCCGCTATCAGGAATAGATGAAGTGGAGCAGAATGACTGAGAGGCATCATATGGAGAATCCTGCTCTCGGGTTTCATCTCAAATTCCACACACATCATGATGGATACCGTTAAAATGTTTCGGTAAGTGAAGAGTACGCCTTTTGGTTGACCTGTCGTACCGGAAGTATAAAGGATGGTAGCATCATCCTCTTCACTCATTGTGCAGTCAACTTCTTCTTTACTCCCTTCATTCAAGATATCCACAAATGACTTCCATGATCCCCGTGTCTTCCCTGTCTTCACACATAAGAGATTACCGGGATCAATGCTTTCTACCGTTTCCCAAACCCGCTCATGGGCAAGGATGGCTCGGGCATCGCTGTGATGGACTATGAATGATAATTCATCAGAAGAAAGCTTTGCATTAACAGGGACTATGATCGCCCCCAACCGCAGGACTGCGAAGTAGCTGAGGACAAATTCCGCTGTGTTCGGCATGAACAGCATCACTTTATCCCCAACACCTATCCCCCGCATTTTCAAGCTATTGGCCAACTGATTGACTTTTTCATTCAACTCCCTGTAAGTCATCTCTTCGCCCTCTGTGACAACCGCTTTCCGTGTTGGATATTTCCTGGAATTTCGAGATAATAATTCTGAGATATTCATTCTCGGTTCTCCCCTGACTCGTTTAATTTTTTAAGGAAGTCATCCCTTAAGTCTTCCATTTCATTTCTCATTGTTTCTAGTTCTTGTATGAAAGTGGTTATCTCCTTTATTTTCATGTTCCCATATTCGACTGTGCGTTCCAATTGCTTCCTTCCACTTCGATCTTGATCAAACAGGTGAATCATTTCCTTGATTTGCTCTAAAGTAAAACCGAAGCGCTTTCCACGGAATATTAATGTAAGTCTGGTGACATCACTCTTGGAGTATAGTCTCCTCCCTGAATCACTCCTTTCAGGCTTTAATAAACGAAGTTCCTCATAATATCTGATAGTACGTGTCGTTACGTTGAACTCCTTTGCTAATTGGGAAATGGTATAAGGCATCATCATCAACTCTTTGTTTGAAAATTTTGATACTTTCATTTTATCATTGACGTTGACGTAAAGTTCAACCGATTTTTTAAAAATAACTACTTTTCGGTCTCCCAAAAAATGAATAGCTTAAGAGTGGGGTTTATTTTCATAAGAAAGGTGGGAAAGTACAAAATAATCAAATAGAAGGGGATGTGAATACATAATGCCAGTTCAAGTACCGAAAGATAAAGGAATTGACCGAACATTGTCGATCTTTATGGATGGTTATGAGTTTATTCAAAAACGTACTCAGAAGCATCATCTAGATGTGTATGAAACAAAAGTTCTTGGTAAGAAGGTCGCTCTTCTAAGCGGTGAATCAGGTGTGAAACTGTTCTATGATAATGAAAAGATGAAGAGGAATGGAGCGATGCCTCCTCACATACTGAACACACTCTTTGGAAAAGGCGGGGTCCAGACGTTAGATGGAAAGTCTCATGAACACAGGAAACGTTTGTTTATGTCACTGATGACACCAGAAGGACTCGATGAATTGCACAAATTGACGACTCGACAGTGGGATGCATATACACGTAAGTGGGAGAAAAAGAATAAAGTCAATCTTTTCAAGGAATCCCTGGAGTTACTTACAAAGGTTGGATGTGAATGGGCTGGTATACCAATCGAAGAGAAAGCAGTACCAAAACGCTCCAAAGATTTAAACAGATTAATTGAAGGTGCATCAAAAATCGGCCCCCAGTATCTTGCAAGTCTACGGGCAAGGAATCGATTGGAAAAATGGATTGAAAGCGTCATTCATATGGTGCGTCAAGGGCAGCAAGAAACCAGGAAAGGGTCTGCCCTCTACGAAATGGCTTTCCACCAAGACCTGAACGGGGACCTTCTTGATAAACAAGTGGCAGCAGTCGAATTAATAAATGTCATTCGCCCTCTTGTAGCCATATCACGTTATCTGGTGTTTGGCGCTGTTGCACTTGAGGAAAATCCGGAGTGGAAAGAAAAGATTCATTCTCATGACGAAGACCTCCGATGTTTCGTTCAGGAAGTGCGTCGCTACTACCCCTTCTTCCCTTTTCTGGCTGCCCTGACAACCAAGGATTTTGAATGGCAGCAATATCATTTTAAAAAAGGTCAAATGGTGATGCTTGATTTGTATGGTACGAATCATGATCCCCGGATCTGGGAGAACCCTGATCATTTCGAACCCGGGCGGTTCAAGGATTACAAGGGCAGTATCTATGAACTGGTCCCACAAGGCGGTGGAGATTATGATACCGGTCATCGTTGTCCAGGTGAATGGCCGACAATTGAAGTCATGAAAGCGAGCTTCTCCTTCATGAGTAAGCATCTTAACTATGAGCTGCCGAAGCAGGATATGAGCTATAGTCTCCGGGAAATCCCAACGCTTCCGAAAAGTGGTTTCGTGATGAAGAAGGTATACAATAAATAACTTTGTTGCGTTTGCACTCTGCAATATCAAACAGCGAGAGGCGGGGTATCATTCCGCCTCTCGCTGTTTGATACAAAATATTGCACTCTACCTAAATGATTTAGTATAGATGATGGGAGCATTCATACAATCCTCTGGATCATCCAATAATTCTATAATGGCTACACCATTTATCTTTGCTTTAATCGTGTCTCCCCTTCCTAAACAGTGCTCGAATCCCTCGGCTAATTTTTCAGGGGAAAGTTTATTGGCCAAAGTACAGTGTGGAATCCAATTTCCAGGAAGATAAAGTGGATTGGCCTTCCGTTTAAAAGAATGAAAATAATCGTAATGAGACGAGTGAAAGTCCAGAAGCTCCCTCGTAACGGTTGGGGAAAGAAAAAGAGTGCCGAAGTTCAAAAAAGATCCTACTGTATTAAATGTGATGCGGAAAGATGCGGTATGTTCATAAAAGGTTTCTAAAGAATCTATGTATGCCTCTTTGTCTAATTCCGTGTAACTGCCTAATGTAATATGAGGACGGGCATCTTTGATTTCTTCTTCATAATAAGAAATGTCCTTAACCGCTAGTTCTTTCCAAATCCCTTTAATCAGCTCTTCTGTTTGCTCATCGAATAGAGCGATGACCCAATACATAGGCAAACCACCTTTCTTCACATACGGAATGTAACATATCCGGTATGTCTAACTCTAACACAGTCTCCCTCAAGATAAACCAAATGTAAACGCTTAAAGATTTACTACATGAATAGTTTGTATATATCCTAAAATTTAATAAAATCTTTGACATCGGTAAGAAAATGATGTAAATTACCTTATGGACGAACATTTATAAAATAAACAAACTTTAATATTCGTGTTTAGGGGTGTAATGATGGAAAATGTATTTGATTACGAAGATATTCAATTAATTCCTGCAAAATGTGTGGTTAACAGCCGTTCTGAATGTGATACGAGTGTAACACTGGGTGGACATACGTTTAAACTGCCAGTAGTCCCAGCCAATATGCAAACCATTATTGATGAAAAAATCGCTGTCTATTTAGCTGAAAATAATTATTTCTATATTATGCATCGTTTTAATCCTGAAGAGCGTGTGTCATTCATTAAAGATATGAAGTCACGTGGATTGATCTCTTCTATTTCAGTAGGGGTAAAGGAAGAAGAGTACGTCTTTGTCGAACAGCTTGCTGAAGAAAAGCTTGTCCCTGAATTCATTACGATCGATATTGCACACGGCCATTCCAATGCCGTCATCAATATGATTCAACATATTAAAAAGCATGTACCTGAAAGCTTTGTGATTGCCGGGAATGTTGGTACACCAGAAGCCGTAAGAGAATTAGAACATGCCGGGGCCGATGCTACCAAGGTTGGAATCGGACCGGGTAAGGTTTGTATTACAAAGATCAAAACAGGCTTTGGTACAGGTGGATGGCAGCTGGCTGCACTGAGATGGTGCGCTAAAGCGGCTACTAAACCTATCATCGCGGATGGAGGCATCCGTACCCATGGTGATGTTGCAAAATCAATCCGCTTTGGTTCCACTATGGTGATGATCGGATCCCTTTTTGCCGGCCATGAAGAATCTCCTGGAGAAACGATTGAAAAAGACGGTAAACTATTCAAAGAATACTTTGGATCTGCATCCGAATTTCAAAAAGGTGAAAAGAAAAACGTTGAAGGAAAGAAAATGTATGTTGAACATAAAGGTTCATTAGAACACACCCTGATTGAAATGGAACAAGATCTTCAATCCTCCATTTCCTATGCCGGGGGAACAAAACTTGAATCCATCCGTACTGTAGATTACGTCGTGGTTAAGAATTCGATCTTTAATGGGGATAAAGTATATTAATCTTTAAAAGGTGAAAGGTGGGCAATGTTTGCTCACCTTTTTTGGTTATATCACAATGAATTCGTAGGAGAAACAGTCTTTCCTGCAGTAACCACATTCGCATGAGGAATTCGACTATTCAATTCTTGGAGTAATTTTTGTGGCTTTTTTAAATTTCCTATTACAATATTGTATTGTGGATACCCCATTTTCACATTCATCCTGGACATGCGTTTTAGCTTATCAGGCATCTTGTCGCGGTATTCCTCTTCATCGATCAGAACGAGCCCAATAAAAGAATTCCGGTAAATTTCGTAAGGAACATAGCTTTCAATATCTTCCCAGCGAATGTGAACGGGTTCATCAGGCAACACATATAAAACCAAATGCTCCATAGTCATGCTTACATGAGGTACATCATTAGAGAGCTTCTTAAAGATCTGAATCAAACAAAAGAGAAAAAACACTCCTCCTAACGCAACAATCCCCCCTATCATATAGTTCGTATCAATAAAGAAAAACTCATACGTTAAATACAAACACAATAGAACAAACAACACACATCCAACCGCAATCAAACTCAACTTCTTCTTAGATTCATAAAAATCAACAACCTTCTCCTCCATGACCAGTCCCCTTCCATAAATATACATATCCAATCTCTTATACCCGAAATTACTATATTTAAACCTAACATTTGAGGGACGGACCTCTGAAGGATTGAAGGCGGGCTCTTTCCTTCCTTCTTCCCGAGGTCCGTCCCTCTGAATGTTTATAGACACCAAAAAAATTATAGCTATAATTAAGTGTAATATGATCTTGGGAGGTGAAGGAACAATGGCGAGACTTATGTTAATGGTGCTTTTGTGTATGGCATTTATGACCAATCCGATTCAACAACAGTCACATCAATCCATATTATCAAGCTTTGATGATGAGCCTACCATTTCGGATCACCTGTTTCTAGCAGATGAAGCCATGATTCCCGACACGGCCCCTTCTCTCGTCCATAAACAAGATGATATTCCTCTTAATAAAATGACCATTACCTTTGACTCGGACTTCGGCATGAAGGCTTTCGAACAACGTCCATTTTGCTTTGAAGTTCTTCCCGATTCGTTGGGTTTTCTAGAAGTGGTCAGGTCCCATTCAAATTACCTCTGAACCTTACATTCCTTTTTCATCATTGTTAATAAGTTTGTTTCTGACAGAAAAGAGATTATTTGTCCTGCATTTTACTAATATAAATTGAAGATATTCGACTGGAGATAGATGAATGTTAAATTATACGACTTTCAATAAAGCGAGGAATATACGATGAATCTGGGATTCGGTGAAATAGCGATTATACTGTTTGTTGCGCTTTTATTCTTTGGACCAAGCAAACTGCCAGAGCTTGGAAAAGCCGCCGGTGCTACCCTCAAAGAATTCAAAAAGGCAGTAAGTGGAATAATGGAAGACGAAGAACAACAAAATCAGCCGCCTTCAAATCAGGAAGACAAGAACAATAATATGTAACCATTACAAGGGACGGACCTCTAGGAGTGATGATTCTTTCGTCATTATTATTCTCTAAGAGGTCCGTCCCTATTTTATTCCTTTCCGCTATTTTTTCTCTGCAATGATTGTGAATAAACCAGGTATGTTATCTTCAATTCCTATAGGCGCTTTGGCTGGAAACGCCCATCTTATTCCGGCTTCCTCTTCTAATTGAGTAATGGTTAAGCCGGTAGTGCCGATTGCTGTGATGATATCACCAAGTGTCCACCTGCGAATTCTATTCTTAGCTGATGGGTGCAGTGGATCGGTCTTCAATAGTTTCCGGAATGCAACACCCACTTCCTGTGCACCACTATCAAAATAATCGCGTGCTGCCACCATTTTCGTCCCCTCAAGCGTCAATAGCTTGGAAGCCTCCCCTCTAAAAAACACGAACCTGCCTGAGTGCAGGCAAGTTCGTGCTGAATTAATTGAATTTGATGTTTTGTAATGTTTTAATGCTTTGGGTATCCTTCAGTTCTCCGTAGAAGAGGATACTTGGATCTACCTTTATGATTTTCCCAGTGGGAGAAGACCACTCTTTAGTGGATGCTACTAAAAGCGCGTCTTGGTTAATATACGCTTCTGACATCTTTCTATTAGCTGGATGAACAAACGTTATCATCTCTTCCCGTTCGTCAGATCCCAACACGGCAAACGGTGTATCCCTTAAGACGAATTCTTCCGCTCCTCCATAGTATTTATGGAAGATTCCCTCCGAAGGAAGTGTAATGTAACTGGTTTGTAACGTTTCTCCCAACTTGAAGAAAGCATCCAGATCGAGTAATTCTTTCTCAATCGTTTGCCCTGAATGTTGATGAATTTCTGCATAAACGGTAAGCACCGGTACTTCCGGCAGGGTCAAGGCGTATTGGTGAAGAATGACACCTTTCATTTTCTCATGCTGCTTAAACTCTGTAGTTAAACAGAGGCCTGACCAACGATGACCGTTATGATCCACCTTCGTCACTGATTCAATCGTTGTCTTCTCTTTCAGCATGGAATACGCACTGATATTTCGGAAGGAGTAGGCAATCCCACCGCCCCATGGGTTCCACCAGGCACGGGGTCCCGGGGTCGGGTATTGATGATCGAGTGCTTCCCTTCCATTCATACTTAATGAATAAATTCCAGGATAGTAATCCGATGAGGCCTTAAACGACACCACCCCATTATCAACAGACCAAATATCATTATGTTGTCCGATCTTCACATCGCTTTTTCCTTTAACAAATTTCAAGGAATCCACCCTCGCCGTTTGACTGTTAGACGAAAAATCTCCGGAGATCCATTTTACTCCAGGGGAATTATGTTCAACTTCCACAGTCACTTGAGTGAGAGCATCATCTTTCAATACTTCCTTCACAAGCGTACCACCCTCGTGCCCAACAGTTAAAGTCCCCTGAATATAAGGGGTCATCATGGAATTGAATGAATAATCCTCTATGGCACCGATAGTAGAAACAACATCTCCATTTGCTTTTCCGAAAGTATAAAGAGGGAGTTCCTTCCGCTCGGTTTCATCTCCTACAATGAATTCACGCCACTTCGACCAGTGTTTTGAAGTGTTGATCCCAACCTGGATCGGACCTAAACATAGCTCCTCATGGGCAGGAATCAAATCCATATCATATTCCAAACCTATTCGCCAATCATCTTTTCTGGCAATGGCATTCTCAGGCCAGGATAAACCGATTGTATCCCCTATGGATGCTTCGAGAAACATCCATCGCTCTGAAATAGCTTTATCATCAATATACTCGACGAATGGAACCAGGGACTCATTACACTTCAAGACCCCTTCATTTTGAGGTACTGACAGGCCTTCCAGACTTGTGAACACCGGCTGAATCAAAGAAAGATTCTTCTTTTCCTGATCCCCTGTATTGACCACCTCATGCTTGACTTCCACTAATCCCTCTCCATATATCTTGAAATATGAATTCAGTAATACGGAAGGAAAGGCTTCTGAAATGAGTGATGTTTTCACAACCAATGCCTCAGATAACTCGATGAATTCAATGGAAGAGGCTTCTTTTTTTGAAAACTCTTCGCTATATGGTTTACCCAATTTGGGAGTGAAAAAGGAAATGGGATCCCTGGTGAAAGCAGTGGAGCCGATTTTCACCATATGATTTCTTTTTTCGATCTCTACATAGTGCGGTCCATTATATCCAAACCAGTGCTCGTCTGTTTCCCCGCCGAATTTCGCCCCGAACCCGGGAAATGCAAATTTCAAAGTAGTCGTAAAGGTAGAGAGGTGTCCGTTTTCCCACTTGACCTCTACGACTATTTCTTCTGATAAAAACCCATTTTTCAACAGTTCAACAGGTATTGGGATGGAAACTCTCCCCTTGGCGCCGATCTTCTCGTTCACCTCATGCTCTTCCCAAGAGATCACTTTATTCTCAGGTAATTTGACTGTCCAAGTGGTATCTTCGCGCACCTGACTTTCAAGGTCGAGATAAACGATTCCCTTACTGTGGGGTCTCCAATTCTTTTTAACAGATCTTATGTTCACTTTGCCTGCCTGCTTAGGATATACCCCCATTTTCAGCGAAAGAGCTTGATTATTTATTTTGATTTCCGCCCCAATCGTGGGGTGGGTTTTCCATGGACCTGGGTCACTTTGAGGCATAGAAACCTTCGCTGTATAATCCCTGATCCATTTGTTTTCGACCTTATAGGTATCTTCGAAATCATGTTCAGCTATCGATGAGGAAACACCTTTAATTGAAACTTCAATCGGCTCCTTGCTGCGATTTTCAACATGATAGTTTACATAATGGTCTTCATTTTCCAAAAGTTTGAATTCCGGTACGTTCATTTGAACTAAATAATCCTGTGTTTCAATTAAACGAATACCCCGTCCCGTTCGTTCAAATTGAATGCGGACGAACTCTTCATCGGCTTCCCACTTGTATTCATAATACGTATGTTCATTAACCTTCAAAGCATCCGGTTTGACTTCAATTAAACGCTGACTGGTTTGATACCAATCATGTTTCTCGAAAAAAGGCTTCAATAGATCGAGTTGAAGCACCATTGGGATGAAATTCATTAAATGAACGGTATCATCACGGTCTTCCCAGAAAAATCCGCATTTCTTATAAAGTGGGACAGCTTTTGTATTTCCAGGCCAGGTAAACAAGTCTAATCGTGGCCACTGTAATTCCACCGTCTTCTCAATGGCTTTTAAGACAAGCTGTTTACCTATCTTTAACCCTTGATATTTAGGATGGACATTCAGTAACGGAATGTATAATGCACCTACATCTTCACGATATTCAGAAAGTCCGCAGTATCCTGCAACCTCGTCCCCTACCATGGCTAAAAATAGATGAAGATTGGTGGAACTCTCTTCCTTGTCCTTCACATCCTGTTCTGTTGTAACGGTGGAATCCCCGCCCCAGTTTTCACGACTTTCATTCCACATTTTGGCGATTCCTTTTGCTAATCCTTCATGATATTCTACGATTTTCACTTGCTGAAGCGTTGTCTTCATAATATCCTCCCAGGCTATGTTTTAATTGAAAGAACCTCATAATCATTGATATTTTGACTTGCATCGACGATTGAAATCATCGTCATCGCCTCCTTTCAATGTGTTGGAAAGATTTTCTTCCCACATCCACAGTGTAAGATTTTATGCGGATTAAGTAAAGAATATTCTAACTAAAAAAATAATTCATTAGTCTTCAAATCATAAAAAGGGAATAATTTCAGACAGACAAGACAACCTACAAGATAAAAAGAGGGTAATGCTTTTGAAATGGATCAGGTTAGTTTCAATTGTTCTTTGTTTGATGGTCATGCCGAACCTGTCAATCGGGGACGGTACTCATATCCTTCATGCTCAGCAGGAAATTCCGTCTTATGCAAAATGGGGAAGTCTGGCTGTGAGAAAAACGAAAGAAAGGTATCCTAATGCTGAGATCGTGGATTACCTTCACATTGGAAAAGAGCATGGAACGAAGATTTCAACCGAAAAGTTCAAGTTATGGTTAAGGCAGAATGGTAAAGAATTCGGAGTGTTTATTGATATTCAGTTTGAAACGGAAACCGAGAAACTTCTCGATATTAAATTTAGGGAAACGGATCGCTAGTTTTTTTCAAAAAAAGAGATCAAAGGATTCTTCATCCTTCGATCTCTTTTTGCCACTTTCACCGCCCATATCAATTAGATCTCTTCATTAGGTCTGTTCTTATGTATTTCGGTTGAAGCAGTGGCAACTCCAATAATGGCACCATCCTCGTTTAGAAGGGGGTGAGCATAAACATTGTATGTGATCTCACCAGATGGCAACGGAAGGGTAATGACACGACTGATGGGCATTTTTTCAATCAATACTTCTTCCTTCAGTTTCATCAGGGCACGATTCCCTTCATTATCATCCAGCTCCACATCTGTTTTTCCGATATGATCTTCGGGAATGAGATCAGGAGTATTAAAAATCCATGTGTACCGTAATTGTGTATCACAATGAGCCAGTATGACAGGGGCATTTTGTAAGGCGATGGAGAATGGATTCTCCTCCAGGTTAAAACTTGAAGCATGAAAATCCAGCACTTGACCTAACTTGATCGTCACTTCAGCACTGGGTTTCCGGATTCCATTTTCAATTTGGGCATAATAGGATCTTTCAATAAAGGCTTTTGCAGCTACTTCCTGCTGGGTCATCTTTTTCCTTTTTCTCAACTTAGTAAGCCAAGTTCTTTTATTCAACCCTCAATCCCCCTTCTGAACCATAATGACAGAACAACAAATGAATACTGCATGTTAGAAAGTGTCTAAACAGACACTTTTTTGAGTGCGAATCTTCTGTATAATAAATAGGTAGGAATATATCAAACATCATTCCTTCACCTCTTCAATGAAACACCTTACTTCCTCAAATAGTAACATTGCTTTTGTACTCTTTATTAAAAATCATAACATAGAATCCAAGGTTACCTCTATTCTTTTTTCCAAATATATTTACATAATTAGACAACCCTCAAAGTTGATTAATAGTAGGAGGTTATCATATGCCTATGAAGGCCGTTCAGGACGAAGATAAATATCTTGATTTCATTAATCGTATCGTCGAGTCAAAATCAGGGCTGATTCAGGAGAGAGCGAATATAGACCCTTCCTATTCGAATATTGTCGAAGTATCCATTAGAAAGTGGAGAGGCGATTCCATCGAGGTACTGGCTGATTCATTGCGAATGGCTAAGCATCCAGGAAACATCGAAAAGTGGGCTTGTTCTTCTGTTACGCTATTCAAGCAGCTGGACGTTTCTCTTGAAGTTGCGATAAACGATCTTCATTACTTTCGCAAAATGATCGGAGAAGTGATTAAAGCAGAGGCGATCGATCAGGAGCTGTCGATTGAAACGTTCTACGATTTACTTTCTCACTTTCATACAGGGGTGGACCTGGCCATTTTTCGAATCACAATCGCTTATTCTCATCCCCTTTCGGATTCAATCAGTGCTGAGCTGTCCATCCCCATCGTCAAGGTGACCAATTCGATTGCCATTCTTCCACTTATTGGAGACATTGATGCCTCACGATCGAAAGATTTAATGGAAAGGGCCCTCACAAAAGGGTCTGCAATGGATTTACACTATCTGATTATTGATCTATCGGGTGTTACGGTTGTTGACACGATGGTGGCAGACCAATTATTTAAAGTGGTGGCAGCCCTTAAATTAGCCGGAATTCAGGCAGTTTTGACAGGGATTCGACCAGAAATTGCTCAAACCATGGTTAATCTGGGAATTGTCATCACGCATATCCCAACATTCGCCAGTCTCCATACTGCCCTCATACATTTACAAAAAAGCAAGAGCATCCATAAGGGTTAGGGTGCTCTTGCTTTTTTCATGCTCCATCACAAATCAAATTTTGCCTTCGCTATCTAATACATTAGAGAATATTTTTTAGTTCAAGAGGAAAAATGAGGATATGAAATTTCCAGGAACCATGATCAACTCGGAATGAAATGAATGAAAAAGGATGGTGTGCATGACTGATAAGAAAGCGCTATGTTCAAGTGAGCTGGCTACTTTGTGGATGACATATCAACAAAAGACAATGACTCAGCGTATACTTGAGTATTTAATAGAGAAAGCGGACGATGAGGAAGCAAAACATATCCTGGTTGATACACATACAAATGTGAAAGAATACGTCGGAAGGCTAACCTCTTTGTTCGAAGAGGAGGGATGTGTGATTCCCCGCGGGTTTAACGAAGAGGATGTAAATCCCGGGGTTCCTAAACTATTTGATCACCATTTCGATATTGTGTTTCTTAGGCAGCTTAAAGCCATCAGTATGGGCTTACATACGTTACACGTCAATATGTCATACCGGAAAGATCTTATCCTCTTATACAAAGAGTTGACCGGCTTCACTCAATCTGTATATGAAAAGTGCATGGACTACTTACGCCAAAAGGATGTTCTACCTGGGTCTCCTGCCGTGACACTCCCAAAATCGATCGAATTTGCTCAAAGTCCTAATTATATGGCTGGTTTCAACATCTTTTCGGATAAAAGGGTGTTGAATACGGTAGAAGTTGCCTACCTTTATTTTGGGATAGAATCAAATACATTGGGAATGCAGATGATGACGGGCTTTGCCCAGGTGGCAAATGAATCGGAAGTAAAGAAATACTTCATTAAAGGAAAAGAATTATCAAAGAAAATCGTAAGCGACTATTCTAAACTGCTGCTGGAAAGTGATATCCAAGCCCCTTCTTCACCCGGAGCGAAAGCAACCGATTCAACGGTTGCGCCCTTTTCAGATAAGCTCATGATGTATTGCACCTCCCTTTTCACTAATTTCGGCTTGGGGAGCAATGCCCTGGGGACTGCTTTCAGCTTACGCAGCGATCTTCCAGTCAAGCTGGCGTCGACTGCAAAGGACATTTTAGCTTATGGGCATGATGGAGGTAAAATAATGGCCAAGAACGGTTGGATGGAACAGCCTCCAAGTATGGAAGATCGAAATAAGCTATTTAAATAGTTTGTATTGTTTTTGTTTTCGCCATAAAACAGACAAAAGCAGATGTGCCATCATTCATATGGCTCACCTGCTTTTTTAGCTGTTATCTTTGATTAAAAAATCGTAAATCATTTTCCCGATCTGAGCAATCGTGTCTTTCCCTGATTCGGTCTCTCCTAGTCCATCGATAAGTACCGCTATATAAGCCGTTTTCTCCCGGAACTTGATAATGGCGCAATCATGCTCAACCCCGGGCAATTCTCCTGTCTTGTTTCCGATATATACTGCTTCCCTGTCCATTCTCGATGGGATTTTGGTATCAAATTGTTGCTGCCCTAAAATATGCAGCATTTTCACCCTGCTCGTCTGACAGTATTCCTTACCAATGTCCAATACCTTCAAACAGGTAATGATATCGAGTGCCGAGGTATAGTTATTCACCCCATGCTCCAAAGCTTCGAAATCCATCATTTTCCTAAGAAACCTGGTATGCTTTAATTTTAATGAATGGCAAAGCTCTTGTATGGCATTCGAACCAAGCCGATCGATAAGAAAATTTGTGGCAGTATTATCGGAAACGATGATCATAAGCGTAACAAGGTCCTCTATAGTTAGGGTAAGTTGATCTGAAAGTGACACAAGAACTCCAGCCCCGCCAACTCTCCCCTCTTTAGGAATCGTAACTATATCACTAAGGAAAATGTCCCCTTCCTGTGCTTGACGGAAAGCTTCGAGTAAAATGGGGATCTTAATTAAACTGGCAGCTGAATAAGAGCGGTCCCCATCAATGTGGAAGGAGTGGGATGGAAGCTCAACGGCCACGCTCACCCTTCCTTTACAGCGAACCATTATTTCCCTTATTTTATATTCCAGTACATTCTTCATTTATTTTCTTCATTCCCTTACTTTGTGACTGCCACTTCGTCATGTTTCATTGTGATTTCCTTGTCGTAAAGGTGACAAGCTACAAAATGCCTTTCCTCTACTTCCTGCCATTTAGGTTTATGGGTGGCACACGCTTCCATGGCTGCCGGGCAGCGGGTTCTGAACACGCAGCCAGTCGGGGGATTGATCGGACTTGGTATTTCTCCCTGTATGATCATCCTTTCACGTGAATCCTCCACATCCGGATCGGGAATCGGTATCGCGGAAAGCAATGCCTGAGTATAGGGGTGGAGAGGTTTCTTATATAACTCTTTACTTTCGGTAAGTTCAACGATATGGCCTAGATACATCACACCTATACGGTTACTGATGTGTTTGACCATCGAAAGGTCATGTGCAATAAAGAGAAAGGTGAGGCCCTTTTCTTTTTGCAGTTTCGTTAGCAAATTTACAATTTGTGCCTGTACAGAAACATCAAGTGCAGAAATAGGCTCGTCTGCAATAATGAAATCCGGATCAAGGGCAAGTGCCCTTGCAATGCCAATACGTTGACGCTGTCCCCCGCTGAATTCGTGAGGATAACGATTGGCATGATCACGATTAAGCCCTACGTCCTCCAGAAGTTGATAAATGCGTTCCATCTGCTTTCTTTTATCCTTGAATAAGTTGTGTGCCTCCATAGGTTCAGCGATGATTTCCCTTACGGTTGAGCGGGGGTTCAGAGATGCATATGGATCTTGGAAGATCATCTGCATATTCCTGTAAAATGATTGTTTCTCCTTATCCGAAAGTCTGTGTACGTTTTTACCGTCATAGAAGACCTCCCCTTCTGTCCGGTCGTATAAACCGATAATGGTGCGACCGGTCGTGGACTTTCCACAACCGGATTCCCCCACCAATCCGAAGGTTTCTCCTTTATATATATCAAATGAAATACCGTCCACGGCTTTTAATGTCTTTCCCTTTTCCAGGTGGAAGTATTTCTTCAATTCTTTCACTTCGAGTAACGCATGATTCGTCATGGGGATTCCTCCGTTTCTTCCCAGTAGCGTCTGGCTGCGCACAACTCTTTTTCATAATACGTTCCATTAAATGATAGAATCTCTATTGTTTTCCCGGTGTTGGGGGAGTGTATCATCTTACCTTCACCATAATAGATGGCAACGTGATGAATGCTGCCTTTTCCTTCCTCGTATGCGAAGAACAAGAGGTCACCAGGTAATAAGCGATCCAACGGTACCTCTCTCCCCTCCTTTGCCTGGTCATTCGCATCCCGTGGAATCAAGTACCCCTGTGTTTTGCACATCGTGTAGCTGAATCCAGAGCAATCAAACCCGTAGCTTGACATCCCGCCCCATAAATAAGGAAGATCAAGGAATAATTCTCCTGATGAGACGATGTCCTGGCCACTTCCCCTTCGATCATTCACTTTCGATTTAGATACCATGATATCTGTCTGCCTTAAAAACCTTGTGCCCAAAGGAGTCTCCACTTCTATTAATTCATCATGCTCTTTCACAATCGGTAAAATGGTTTGAAAGCTGAGTTCTAATTCGGCTTCATTCTCTTTATTGATCAAGTCCGTGAATTTACTTATGACAATGGCATATGTGTCCGCTTGGGCTGACTCTCCCGGTATTAGCTGAACACTCGGGATCCAGCCGGGGTACCCGCGTCCGTCTTTTGAAGATGATTGATCCGGTATGAGGACATGGGACCAACCGTTACTCTCTTCCAACACGAATACTTCCTGACCGAATAATGCTTGAGATTGTACACGGTTCTCATCACAAAGTGCTAAGCGCGTATCATACGTTAAAGAGTCCAACCAATCTGTAATATGAGCAGGATTGGTTATGGCGGGTGTATCCAAGTCACGTGCAGAATCACTATTTGTCCATAGAGTTGCTACAGGTACTGCAATTTGTGCCTTAGTCGTCATTTGATTTCCCCCTCTATTCATACTTTTACTCTCTCTATTCCAAGACCGGCTTTTGTCGGCAACGTAATCTTCCGGCCGTTATAAAGTATTCCCCCGACTACGATATCATCAGCCAGCATGAGTGGTGCATCGAAATCAAACCGAGTGACATTTTTCCTGCTTGCCGCAAAGTGGGCTGCAGCCGTTATTCCCAGTCTGGTTTCAATCATGCTGCCCACCATACATTCAACTCCGCACACTTCCGCTAGGTCGTTTATTTTCTGAGCCTGATAGATTCCCCCCGCTTTCATGAGTTTAATATTGATGAGATCGGCACTTCGTGTTTTTAATACTTCAAAGGCTTCATACGGAGTGAACACACTTTCATCAGCCATGATCAGGGTTTCGACCTCATCCGTGACCATCTTCAAGCCTTCAATGTCATGCGCGGGGACTGGCTGCTCAACTAATTCGATATTCAGGTCAAGATCCTCCATCTTGCGAATCGCTCTGATTGCGGCTTTTGATTCCCATCCTTGATTGGCATCAAGGCGGATTTTGACATCATAACCGATTCGTTGGCGGATTTCGTGAATTCTTTTTATATCTGTTTCGATTTCATCTTTGCCTACCTTCACTTTCAGTACATCAAACCCTTTATTTACATAAGCTGCTGCGTCATCACCCATTTCTTTCGGGTTGTTCACACTCACCGTATAATCTGTCTCAAGCTCATCCCTGTACCCTCCCAGAAATTGATAGAGTGGCAAGTGACAATGTTGAGCCAGGCAATCATAAATGGCCATATCCACTGCAGCCTTCGCACTGGTATTCCTGATGAGTAGCGAGTGAAGATGTTGAAAAAGATTCTCATGGTTTAATAGGTTTTTGCCCATTATCGCGGGTTTGATTACTTGTTGGATGCTATGTTCGATGCTGGATAAACTTTCTCCCGTAATTACCACGGTAGGAGGTGCCTCCCCCCAGCCGATGACCCCGTTGTCGCAAGTCAGTTTGACAACGATGGCTTCCGCCACTGTCACCGTACGCAAAGCGGTCTTAAAAGGGGTATGTAAAGGGACGGCTGTCCTGAACGTTTCAAGTTGATGGATCTTCACTCGTTCTCACCCTCGCTTATGCCTGATTCGATTATAAATGAATGTTCAAATGTATTCATTGTTCCAATACTGCCCACCGGAATGGCTATATTAGGTGAAGAATGACCGATATTAAAACCTTTTAGAGCAGGTTTTCCGGCATTCGCAATATGTTCTGTCAGAACTTCATCAAGAGTCAGGGAACGTTCACGCTTCTTAGGCACGCAGTTCTTAAAGTCACCAATGATGATTCCGGAAGCATCTTTGAATTTATTGGCCATTTTCAACTGATTCAGCATTCGATCGACTTGATAGGGCTCCTCATCGATATCTTCAATAAAAATGATCTTTCCCTTGGTATTCACTTCGAAGGGTGTCCCCAATGTGCTCACAAGCAGGGTGAGGTTCCCGCCAATCACGTGGCCGGTCGATACACCTTCTGAGACCGTCTCAAGTTTGGTTTTGTCATACGTATAGTCAATATCTTCCGTATGAAACAACTGTCGGAAAGATTCCTTTGAGGCTTCATGGACGTCCTCGAGTCCGATATCGGAACTTAGCATCGGTCCATGGAAGGTCACGAGACCTGTTTGTTGATGAATGGCCGTATGTAAAAAAGTAATATCACTGTATCCCCAAAAAATTTTCGGGTTTTGACGGATCAGTTCGAAATCCAATCTTGAAACAATACGTCCCGTTCCAAAACCTCCACATGCACAGAAAATGGCTTTCACATCCTGATCTGCAAACATCTTATGGATATCATCTATTCTCTCTGTGTCGTTACCTGCTAAGTACCCATATTTCTTATGTACCGAGTTCCCAACCTTTACTTCCAATCCTAATTCTTCAAGGAACCGGATTCCTTTTTTCAATGGTTCTGATTTTGGCGGGCTTGCAGGAGCTATGACCCCTACCTTATCCCCTTTTTTTAGTTTAGAAGGTTTCATCATCATATGTTCCGGACCCCTTTCGTAGAAAAAGAGGGAGTGGGCGCATGGCCATAAAGTGTGCCGACGCGCCCCTCCACTCATCTTGTATGACAATCTTTATTTTTTATCAGCCCACTTTAATTCCATGTAGCCGACCGGGTGACGGACGATGCCTGTCAAATCTTCATTTTGTAGATACACATGATTATAGAAGTGAATCGGGATGATCGGCATTTCATCCATTAGGATTTTTTCTGCTTCATACATCATTTCGAATCGTTTTGTTTCATCCGCTTCATTCTTTGCTTGTTGGATCAGCTTGTCATAATTCTCATTACCCCACCCTGTCCGGTTCATGGAATGTCCCGTCTGGAAGTTTTCCAGGAAGTTGATCGGATCAGCATAGTCCGCTAAGAAAGAACTACGTGATAACTGGAACTTCAACGCCTTTTGTTCATCCTGGAATACGTTCCACTCCATATTGGCCAACTTTACATCGACATCTAAGTTTTCCTTGAACATTTGTTGAAGGGCTTCAGCAATTTTTTGATGAGTATCACTAGTGCTGTATGTTAAAGTGACTTCCGGTAATTTGTCGTATCCCTCTTCTTCCATCCCCTTTTTCAAGAGGGCTTTTGCTTCTTCCACATCCGTTTTCACCAAGTCTCCGTTTGCTTCACGGAAGTCCTTGCCTGCCGGATCTTTAAACCCTTTTGAAACGAATCCGTAAGCTGGTTTTTCTTTATTCTTTGTTACAAAGTCAACCATTTGCTGTTGATCCACAGCCATGGCGAATGCTTTTCGGATGTTTTGATTTTGGAAAGGCTCTTTTTCTAGATTGAAACGATAAAAGTACGTTCCAGCCTGGTCTTCAACATTCACTTTACCTTCTTCAAATAACTGTTTACTTAAATCCGCCGGTACGTCAGCTGTATCCAGTTCACCGGTTTTGTATAATTGATAATCCGTATTGGTATCGTTTACCATGGCCCAATGAACTTTATCCAATTTCACAGAGTCTTTATCCCAATATTGATCATTCTTTTCCATGACGAAATGGCTGTCATGCTCCCATTCCGTCAGTTTGAACGGACCGTTGGCAACGAACGTATCCGCTTCTGCAAACCATTCCGGATTCTCAGTAGCAACCTTCTCATTGATAGGGAAGAATGCAGGATTGGCAATGACGCTCAAGAAATAGGCTTGTGGACTTGTCAGTGTGACCTCGAATGTTTTCTCATCCTTCGCCGCCACTTTCACTTCGTCAGCTGAACCCTTTCCAGTGTTGAATGCCTCGCCACCTTCAATGAAATATCCAAGGAAAGCAGCCGGTGAACCTGTGTCTGGATTTAATAGGCGTTTCCACGCGAATACAAAATCTCCGGCAGTGACATCATCACCGTTTGACCATTTGGCATTGTCCCTGATGTGGAAGGTATATACTTTCCCATCTTCCGAGACATCCCATTTTTCAGCCATGGCAGCTTCAGGTTCATGATTGGCATTTAGACGGGTCATCCCTTCCATTAAATTGTTCAATGCTGTCCAGGAATAGGAATCAAATCCGATTGGTGGATCGAACGACGTTGGTTCTGCTCCATTATTCAGATGGAGGACCTTTCCTGCGTCTTCTTTCTTACTGTCCCCGCTGCTTGACTCACTGCCTGCATCCCTCGTGGCCGTACAAGCTGCCAACATGAACAGGAGCATCCCCACTAGGAAGACCGATAATAGCTTTTTCATAATTTTCCCCCTCTAATTCTATTTTTCTATCAAACGATCAATTTAACGAATGGTTAAGCTGACCGATGAAAGCTTCACTTTGTTGGCTCGTTTATCCTGAAGCCAGCAGTCGACATGGTGTTCATCCGTTAATTGTGTCTTCACAGGATACACACGGTCGCATACTTCCATGGCTTTTTCACAACGTGGGACAAATGGGCACCCGACAGGAGGAGAAAAGAGATCTGGCGGAGAACCGGGAATCGGTATCAGGTCTTCCCCATCAAGATCAAGCCTTGGAACGGATCCCAGTAGACCTTGAGTATACGGGTGTTGTGAATGATAAAAAATTTCTCTCCTGTTTCCTTCTTCTACTATCTTCCCTGCATACATGACGGCGATCCGGTCAGCCACTTGAGCCACGACTCCTAAGTCATGCGTGATTAATATAATCGATACACCCGTCTTCTTCTGGATCTCTTTAAACAATTCAAGTATTTGGGCTTGTATGGTAACATCAAGGGCCGTTGTCGGTTCATCCGCAATCAAGACATCCGGTTCACATACAAGGGACATGGCAATCACAATACGCTGGCGCATCCCTCCGCTGAATTGATGAGGATATTGCTTTAACCTTTCCTCCGGATTTGGAATGCTCACAAGCTTAAGCATGTCGATTGCTTTTTGTTTCGCATCTTTCTTGGATACATCGTTGTGTTGCAAAATCCCTTCCATGATTTGTTCACCAATGGTCAACGTAGGATTAAGTGCCGTCATCGGATCCTGAAAGATCATGGAAATATCGGCTCCCCGCACTTTCCTCATTTGGGGTTCGGTTACCTTTAAAAGGTCCCTTCCCTTAAAAAGGATCCTGCCTCCAGTCACTTTCCCGGGTGGATTCGGGATCAGTCTCATAATGCTTTGTGATGTCACACTCTTCCCGCATCCGGATTCGCCTACAATCGCCAGCGTCTCCCCCTTATGTAAATCAAAGCTTACTCCCCTGACCGCCTTGACCTCTCCACCATAGGTTGTAAAGGAGACATGGAGATCTTGTACAGATAAAACTTTACTCATGGTGATTACCTCCTTAATTTCGGATCCAGTGCATCCTGTAATCCGTCTCCCAACACATTGAATGAAAACATAGTCAATGAAATGAATAGTGCAGGAAAGAATAAACGCCACCAGTACCCTGATAGGATCGTAGATAACCCATCATTGGCCATCACTCCCCAGCTTGCATAGGGTGCTTGAATGCCGAGTCCAAGAAAGCTTAAGAAAGCTTCAGCAAAGATCGCGCTGGGTATCGTCAATGTCATTTGTACGATAATCGGGCCCATTGTATTAGGGAGCAGATTCTTTCTGATGATGCGTGCGGTTTTCGTCCCGAATGTTTTTGAAGCCAAAATAAATTCATAGTTTTTAATCTGAAGCACCTGTCCCCTTACGATCCTGGCCATTCCGATCCACCCGGTCACCGTTAAGGCTACGATGATCGTCAAGAGACCCGGCCCCATAACTACCATCAATAGAATGACGACAAGCAGATATGGTAACCCGTATAATATTTCAACAATACGCATCATGACATTATCCGTTTTTCCGCCCTTATAACCTGCAATGCCACCGTATACAATCCCGATCACAAAGTCGATAAGCGCTGCCATGAACCCTACAAACAACGAAATTCGTGCACCATACCAAGTACGGGTGAATACATCTCTGCCCATATCGTCCGTACCAAACCAGTGTTGACCAGAAGGTGGGAGATTTTGATTTGAGAGCGTTTGCTTAGTGACGTCGTGTGGAGAAATAATCGGGCCGACGACCGCCATGATGATTAAAGTAGTTAAGAATACTAATCCAAGCATGGCCAGTTTATTTTTCACGAGGCGCTTCCAGGCATCCTGCCAATAGGAAAGACTGGGTCTAACCACTGCTTCAGCATCCTCTTTATTCCTCTTCTTGGGTGCGAACCATTCATCCCTGACATCTGGAGTCACGAGTGGCTCTTGTTGATTTGGGACTCCCATCATTTTGCCTCCTTCTTGTGTAACTTTATCCGTGGATCAAGGAAACCATATGCCAGGTCGACTAAAAATAGCATGACGATAAGAAAGGCACTGTAAAATACCGTTGTTCCCATAATGACGGGATAATCTCGTTGGTTAATGCTTTCGACAAAGTATTTTCCCATACCTGGAATGGCAAAGATCTGTTCAATGACGAAGGTTCCTGTCAAGATTCCAGCAGCAAGTGTACCCAGGACAGTGACCACCGGCAGCAATGCATTTCTCAACGCATGCTTAACGACAATCTTGAATGGTGACAATCCCTTAGCGCGTGCTGTCCGTATATAATCCTGAGTCAACACTTCCAGCATACTCGAGCGGGTAAGACGTGCAATGATGGCCATGGGCCCTGTGGCTAATGCAAGAGTCGGGAGAATCATGTGTCGCCAGCTTGTCCATGTGGCAACCGGGAGGATTCCCCACGTTACAGCCACTTGTTGAATCAATAATGTCGCCATGACGAAATTAGGAATTGAAATGCCAAGTACGGCAAATGTCATCGCCATATAGTCAATGATCCCATTATGCCTAAGGGCTGCTAATACCCCGAGGATAATTCCTGAAAGCACTGCGATGATCAGTGTTGTCATACCGAGTTCAAATGAAATTGGAAATCCCCTCCCCAGTAAATCATTCACTGTTTGGGATGGCTGCGTGATAGAAGGACCAAAGTCCAATGAAATAAGCGATTTTAAATATAGAAAATACTGCACCATCAGGGGCTCGTTCAAATGATAATGGGCTTCTAAATTTTGTTGTACCATTTCACTCGTATTCCGTTCTTCATTGAAGGGGGATCCGGGTATGGTATGCATCAGGAAAAAAGTTAATGTCACAATCAGCCAGAGGGTTATGACCATGGCCAGTAGTCGTTTCAATAAATATGTACTCATTGATCAAACACTTCCTAACAGAATGTTGTTCTCATCGCGAGTTCAGTCATGACAAGCATGGCTCTATAGGCTTCAAGGATATCCCCGGCCTTAAATCTCACAATCGTTGTATCTTCTTCATGAATGGTACCCGGCATGAGACTTGCCCACTCCGCCTGTCCGTAATTCGCAAACTCGATACGTAAAGTAGGATGTTCAGGAGGAGTAAGTGGTTGTACATTTTTCTTATTATGTATCGCTTCTTCTGTTTTCTTTTTTAATAATTGTCTTGATTTCTCCGGGGTTAGGCTCTTCGCAACAGATCGGGAAATCGTTTCCTTCACCACGGCAGTTGTCACATTTGGAATGAATGCTTCTGCTTCCAGCGCAGCCTGATCATCCCCTGCAACCAGTAATACAGGAACACCGTAGTACCCTGCAACGTATGCATTGAATCCCAATTCCCCAACGGCCACATCATTGATGTACATGTTTCTCACCCCAAAGATCATGGAATGGGACATCACCCCTTTCATGGAAGCCCGGGCATGATAACCAACAAAAAAAGCCCCATCAAACGTCTTATCCAGTCCTTGAACCATGGAATATGGTTTCACTCCACCGGATATCAGTTTCGTTTCAGGGTGCAGTTTTTCTATTAACAAATTGTTCATTTGTGAATGACTGTCATTTACCAATACTTCCTTACAGCCCGACTCAAAGGCAGTAGTCACAATGGCATTGGCCTCTTCTGTCATAATGATTCTTCCGCGTTCATAATTATGCTTATCTGATGAGACATGAGTATGATCAACCAGTCCAGTTATACCCTCCATATCAACTGACATATATACGTTCATAAAGTGTTCCCTCCTTTCTTAGGAAATATTTATTAAATTTTCTTAATATTATAATTATTATAGCATTTAATTACAATCATTTTTTGAATAAAAAGGAATATATTCCTATTTTCATAAAAAAAGGAAGTATGGACTATAAAACGTTATTTTCAACTGTATCTTTCTCCATGAAGGAAAACGGAATAGTTCAATGGAATGATAAAAACGGATTAAAATAAATAAATGCGATGGATTTCCTAATCGAAATCACACCGCATTCTTTTTCTATATATATGTCAAATATCATCGATGTACAGTATTCAATGAGGGACATAAGACTTAGCTTTATTTTATTGATATATTATTTATTTCGCTGTTAAACCTTATTCGTATGAAGACTTTCATAAGAAAAAGACCTGGGGGTACTCATCTCTCCAGGTCTTAAACTCGGTGCATGTATGTTAGCTTATTTTATTCTTCAATTTTTCTGAGTGCTGAGAGCCCATCTCTGCCACTAAATCAAGTAATTCTGCTTTCGTTGTCTCATCTAGGCCTTTATAAATAAGGAAAGCTTGCGTTGCATCAGAAGTAATCAACTTTCTGTATAACTTTGAGATTCTTTTACTCCTGTGGGTGTCCATTAGATCCTCCTCTATAAATCCTTTCTGTTATTATAATAAATATAAGCTTGTATTTTCAATATATTCTTCAAAATTTAATTATGTAACAAAAATGAATAAATCTATGATAAGTCAACCTTGGAGGAGAAAATAATTTTCTTAGACCTTTAACCCTAGGTGATTATCTTAAAGATAAATCAGGTGATAACTTTCCAAATTCTAGTGCTTCGAGGATGATTTCCTCAGAGAATCCTGTGTACTGAGAGAGCATTTGAATGGTAATCTTCTGAGAAGTACGGGAAGCCTGGTTTCTTGCCATATAGGTTTGATACAAAACAATGGAGTATCTGTCATGTATATTGAGCAACGATCGTCACAGCTCCTATTATTCTCTCCTCACAAGGTCGCGGGTAAAGGTTAACTACTATTTACCCAAAGATCCATTTTGAAAACGTGGCTGTGCAGTTACATTTTAGGCTTGATCATTTTCTTGCCGTGAATCCATACTGCTTATATTCGCCATTATCGGAAGAGAGTTTTACTATATTTTGGTCATCTGGTATTCCGTTAAAAAAAGCCCCAATTGCACCTGTAGTGCATCTATGCCCCGAAATCAGAATGTTTTTATCTTCCTTGCCATGTAATGTTTCTAACTCTGCCATGAAGTGTTTTATCCTTTTCATAAACTCCATAGGGTTTTCCACCCCACTATAGGAAGCTGAATCAGGCAATGGTCCATCCATCTTCACTTCCCTTTTAAAAAGTCCATCTGCTTCCCCTAAATCATATACATCCAACCGGGAGTCTGTAATGCATGCGACCCCGGTGGTAATTTCAGCCGTTTCCTGTGCTCTTTTCTGTGGAGATGAAAAGACGTAATCGAAGCTGATATGACTCAGTTGCTGTTTTAAATTTTCGGCTTGTCTTACGCCTTCTTCATTTAAAGGGAGTCCTCTTCTACCTTGAAGTCTCCCTTCTTTATTCCAGTCCGTCTGACCGTGTCTTATGACGTAGATCATGTAGCTCCTCCTTCCATTATTATTTACTATTCTTCCTCTTCTGTCCTTCCATAAGGATGACCAGATAGGTTACTCCCAAAAATCCTACTATTCCAAATATGCCTGCAATGACTCCTTGAGCCGAAGATGTAAATATGGTAAATCCCATTCCCATACTCAACCCCGTGATAAGAAGAAGGAGCCAATGGCCATATCGATTGATGAATTCAGTTATCATGATCCCCTCCAAAGCTTTTGTAAGCTTATTCTAACATAATATTCCAATATTTTCCGAAAAAAAAGCCATCCAGAAGGATGACCCATTTTTTTCTATATATTTTCCAAAAATAATCTTACGACGTCTGCTCCACCAATGACCGTCCCCAGTGTACTTCCTAAATTGGCAAGTACGACAATGAGCAGGACGCGGGTTACTTTGTTTCTCCAGAATCCTTTAATACTCAGGACATCTTCAGGGAGAGAGTCAAAGTCACCGACATTGGGTCTGCGGAAATAGGCTTGAACGAATCCTGCAAACCACCCCGCTGCCAGAAGCGGATTCAAGGATGTGATAGGTGCTGCGACGAATGCTGTCAATATGGCTAATGGATGGCCCATGCCGATGGCTACCCCCAAGGCCGAGAATCCCCCATTCCATAATATCCAACTGATCCCCTGCTGTATGCCTGCATCGGGGTTTGATATGAACGTGTAGGCAATGACGGCCAGAATCATGATAGGGATGGTCCACCCGATGATTTTAGGACATTTTGATTTAGCAGGTCGTTCATTGAGTTTATCCAGATTATGTTCGTTATGGATTTCTTGCGTGATCCCCGGAACGTGTGCGGCACCAAGGACGGCTACAATCTTTTTCCCAGGTGCTTCCTTGATTTTTTGGGCAAGGTATTGGTCACGTTCATCAATCAAAGGTGTTTTCAGTTTAGGAAACACCTGGGTGAATTCATTCAACATCGAATCAAGCATATCCTGTGATTTGATTTTCTCGAGTTCTTCCTCAGTAATCGTATCAGTACTGAAAATGCTGTAGATGATTTGAGTCAACAGCTTGGCTTTCCCACTGAAACCGACGCTGTTCCATATCCGGGAAAATGTCACCTGGATGTTGCGGTCAGCAAGGACAAGTTCTGCGTTAAGTTCTTTCGCGGATTCAATTCCCTGGATCATTTCCTGTCCCGGTTTGATGCCGAACTGTTTGGCCATTCTTCGCTGAAATGATCCTATCGCAAGGTTCATAAGCAGTAAGGTCGCTTTCTTATCCTTGATTACTTGAAAGATATCCGTGTCCCTCCACTTATCTCCTTCAACGATGGATTGATACCTCGGTTCGTCCAGCTCAACACATACCGTATCCGGGCGTTCAGCTTCAATCACTTCTTTCACCTGCTCAGCACTCTGACGTGACACATGAGCGGTTCCGATGAGAATAAATTCCTTCCCATCCATATGTATTCTCGTAATATTCTTTTCGTTTTCTGTCATCATCGTGTACCTTCCTTTAATTCCCTTGACTTCCGAATAAATTGAATCTACCTCACTATGATAAACTAGTTTTGGCAAAATTTAAATAAATACTGATCAGAATAACGAAAAAATCCCATCAAAAAGATGGGACACCGACATCACGATTACCATTTATTTCTTCTTTCACACACAGCTTCACTCACCACATCATACATCGCTTCAACTCCTTTAGAAGAAGCTTCAAATTGGTACGCACTTCCTTTGTCTATGCCGATGTTTATTGCTTCTTCAGCTGCATTGATATTTGCTCCCAGAAAGATGAACTCCCAATTGTATCGTTGCTGTTGCTGATTGATAAGGTCCTTCACCTGACTAGAAGAGAACTCCACACTGGCGTTTTCCATACCATCGGTTGTGATGACGAAGATGACTTTACCCGGTCTTTGCCCTTCAGCCATACGGGATAGACGATGACCCACTTCAATGATCGTTTTACCTACAGCATCCATTAATGCCGTGCACCCCCGTACGAAGTACTCTTCCCTTGTGAGCCGAACCTTACCAGCCTCAACCCCACTCCATAACTGCTCGACCTTGTCATCAAAGAGAACGGTCGTGACAAGTGTTTGCCCGGACAGCTTGCGCTGCTTCTTGATAAAAGAGTTGTAACCTCCAATCGTCTCTTGTTCAAGTCCGCTCATCGACCCGCTTCTATCCAATAAAAAAATGATTTCAGTGTATTCTCGATTCATTTTTTCTCATCCCCTCCATATTGTTCTGATATAATCATATCCAAATAGAGTATGAGATTGGTCGCTTTGAAAGCGACATTTGGAGGTGATGCTATGCTTAGCGAACAGATTTTGAAGGAGCTTCTTGATTTTGTGGAGGCAAGCGGAGACTTACGGGTATATGATATACATAAAGAAGACACCATTTTGAGTGATGCAGTCTACGCAAATGAGCTAGAAGCGTTTATTGAGATGCATCATTCGTCGTCTTTTTCAGAAAGGCTATTTCACCATATCGATGAACGGGGTTTGACAGATGCTTCCGTTTACAAAAAAGCCGGAGTAGACCGGAAGCTTTTTTCCAAAATAAGATCGCTTCCTGATTATAAGCCCAGTAAACGGACAGTGGTAGCCTTGTGTCTTTCTATGAAATTGTCTGAGGAAGATACCGTAGAGATGTTGAATGCCGCTGGTTTCTCCCTGTCTAACAATGACCGATTCGATCTCGTCATTCAGTTTTGTTTAGAGAAGGAAATTCACGACATGGATGAAGTCAACCAGGCACTGTATTCCCTCGGGTTAAAACCATTATAAAAAAAGGTAGAGTGCCAGTTTCGGCACTCTACTCCCCCTAATACTTCTTTTCAATTCTTTCCTGTAATGTTTCAATTTTTTCCGGAAGCACATAAAGGTATTCTATCAAACCTTCCAATAACTCAATGAGCAGGCCGGCAGTTTCATCGTCTATTTCCCGTTCCAATTCCAACATCTCATAAAATGCTGATTTAGGATGAACAAGATGGCTGAGGGCCTGGATCGGTTTTGACAGATCTACATTCTTCGGCAGTTGATCGAATTGTTCCGACAGGGATTGACCTGATGATTGATCTCCATTGAAATTCTTCAGGACACTCTCTAACACGCGCTTTGACATTACGGCGGTTGCGGAGTTATCTTTGGACTGGCTGACATTCAATGCAGAACGGAACGAACGGACAAGGTCCTGGGGGATCCGTTTATTCCCCTGGATTTGATCCAAAGGTCCATTTGTAGCCAGGGGATCATAAATATAAAGGCCCGCTTCCTCCTTGTGATGAATCGAATCATCATTCAACATGATAACGAAAACAGCCGGTTTCTTACACTCCGAACAGTTTGCCTCTGCGAACAACCCTGTTTTATTTACTTGATAGAAGTTGGCTTTCAGCACAAATTCACTGGTCTTAGAGCAACTTGGACATTGACTTTTGACTTTCTTGGGAACTTTTTGATACCCGTACTGAATGTGAGACAATATGGATCCCGGTAAAATTTCTCTCATGTGAACCTCCTAGAAAATGCACCTCGAAAAATGAATTTTAATTATTATGAAAATTTACGTTAAATAAAAAAGCGCTTTCCTTATATCAAAATTATACCTTTGCTAGAAAGTATTACAAGGTTAAATAATGGGAAAAGAAGATTTGTGATAATGGGACTAAAGAGAATAAATGGTATTGAAATCCTCTATAACCGTAACTGCCCGGTCAATCTGTGTATACCTTTTTCCACTTCCATTACCAGGGAATCCATCAATTCATGTACATTAACGTCCTTACTTAGCCGCGGACTTTGGCCAGACCATAATGACATAAATTCAGGGTTACGTTGATTGCCGGCTTCCCTTCTCAATTCTTTCGTCAAGGCGTTTTGCACAGGGTAAGGAAGGATTTGATTCTCATACTCTTTCATCATGTGTATGAATGAGTTTGTTATGCCCCTTGCCGGTTTACCGCTGAATGCAGATGTGAGGGTTGTACTTGTTTCTTCAGCTTGTAAAATAGCTTTTTTGTGTATCTCTTTTGCCCCGCTTTCTTTATTGGTAAGAAAAGCCGTACCCATCTGAACTCCTTTTGCACCCAAAGCCAGTGCAGCTACCACGCCTCTTCCATCCATTACTCCCCCTGCAGCTATGACCGGTACTTCCACAGCATCCACTACTTGTGGAAGTAGAGAGAACGTCCCAATCATCGATTCATCATATGTACCAAGAAATGTACCTCTGTGACCACCCGCCTCACTTCCCTGCGCGACAATCAAATCCACTCCACATTCTTGATTGATCAACGCTTCTTCCACCGTCGTTGCAGTTCCAATCACTTGAATACTTTCCTTTTTCAACTCTTTCATTATTTCCTTTGGCGGGATTCCAAATGTAAAGCTGCAGACAGGGACTCTTTCCTCTATAATTGATTCAATCTGTCTTTCAAAATCAATTTGTTTTAAAGTGAATGGATCATCATTGAATAGATTCAATTCTTTCATAGATGGTTTCAGTAATTCTTGCATTTGATTTATTTGGTCTTCAGTATATTCCGGTTCCTCTGGAATGAATACATTCACCCCAAATGGAAGGTTCGTTTGCTTCTTTACTTGTTTAATACTTTCATTGAGGTCCGTGACAGACATATAGCCTGCGCCAATCGTTCCCAGCCCCCCGGAATTTGATACAGAAGCAACCAGTTCAGGGGTAGTGACCCCTCCGGCCATCCCTGCTTGGATGATAGGATATTTCGTACGGAGATTCTTCGTTACATCATTTTTATACCACATAGTCTCCCTCCTGTTTCTTTCATATTCTATATTGAATTATGTCAAAGGAAAGCATGTTGTACAACTTATCCGTGTCCATCATGACCTCTTCTTCATCATGAAAGCGTTCAAAGCAAATGCCTTGAACGCTTTTTTTGGGACTTATTTAAAGGAAGTGAAATGTGCTACTCTTTTCACGAACTCCTCATATGAACTAAAATGCTTATTCCATGAGTTATACCATTTTCGAATGGTCTCCAACAGCCAAAATGGCAATGCCCGACCTTCTATAAGGTGGTAATGATCGTCGTAAGCTTTCTTTAAATGCTCCCACCTGAAATCATTTCCAGGCTGGATATATTCCGACACATCAATGATTTTGGCTCTGCCATTTTGCAATAAAATGTTTTTCAAGTGAATATCACGCGGATTCATTCCTTGATCTCGAACATATTGTCTTGCATGTTCAACGTCTTCAATCACTTGTTCTGGAATGTTGACCCCCTGCAGCAAACAATCGAAAAGGGTTGGGCCTTCTTCAAAACTTAACACCAGTAACGTATCATAAGCTTCATAGCACGTGGAGAAATAAGGGGACTCTCCGATGGTTTGATAAACTTTTTCTTCACTCTTTATTTTAGATCTTTTATCTTCAGCGTACAATTTGAAAGCAAAGTCGGGTGCATAAATGGATTGAAAGACTGCCGCGTCTGTTCCGACGCCAATGCAACGTAATGTTTCATCTCCGCCATGGATGGTGACAGGTTCGTTATTTGCATTTGATGAGACTGACATCTGAGATAATGAAGGTAGTGCGACTTCCCATTTCTTATCCATAGGCTCTCCCTTCGTACGATTTAATTCTTCTAAAGATATGAACGTAATTCGTACCTTATTCAGGATAATATAGCATCTGCCCATTTAAAATATCAACTCAAAGCCTACTCATCTTTCTAGTAATTTTATACAAACCCTGAATGAACCTTCCCATAGTCTATTTTGCCTTGAATATCCTAACCTGCCTTAACAGCTTCATGGTTCTGTTTTAGATCTGCGGCTTCTTTTCGCCTGTCCAATTCTGGAGAAATGATTTTTAATAGCACCGTACCAGTAAGTCCAATGGTGAGAATGATCCCGGTCATGATGACCGATGGAAGAATCGCTCCGAGTGTTACGGTGATGGATGCAATCAACATGGACAGGTTAAACTTCAGACCACTAAATGCCATATAGGAGCTGCGGGCATCGTCAGGTGGAATGGCTGCCAAATATGATTGCTCTACCGGCACGCGGAAGACTTCTCCGATAGTGAGTACCCCCATCATCAAAAATAGGATGAACACGTTATTTGAATAAGCAAGTGCCGCGTACCCTATCGAAAAGAAGAAACAACTCCATACTAAAACGGTCTTGTCTTTTAATGAATGCGGAATCCTTGTGACAAAAAGCATGAGGAGGACGACCAGAATCGTATTTTCACTTCGTAAGATCCCCATGGTTTGTACGCCGTCTATGTCCCAGAATAGGAACGGTTGCGAAGGCATTTCTTCACTTAGTCGAATGCCGATGTAATTCGTGAGCTGGAACTCCATGGACAGAATGAGCACACCTGCAATGGTAAAAAGAACAAACAGCTTGTCATGCATCACTTTTCCGTAGTTTGAAATAAGTTGTTTAACATGTTGAGAGGGTGTCAACTCGGATTCCGATACCGTATGGCTCTCATCAATGAAGAATGCGACCAAGATTGCGGTAATGGCGGACGCAACACTCAATGCAAGAAAGAGCTCGAAAAGGTAATCCTTGAATAAGAAAGCCCCTATGATTCCTCCGATCGCGATGGACAGATTGTTCGCCCAGTAGGTAATCGAATACATGAGTTTCCGTTGTGATGGTGTGCTGACGTCGATCATCATAGCCTGATTGGCAGGTCCTGCAAGGCCCCAGCAAATGCTGTTGACCGTCATCATGGCAAAGGTGACAGCGGCTGATTCAAACCAGGGCGAGTTACAAACCATCATGGTGAGGAAAGCCAGAAACCTGAGCGATTCTGCGAATAACATAATTTTTTTGCGGCCAAATTGATCGGCGAAATATCCTCCAAGAAAATTGATTCCTATTCCTACAAACACATTGATCAAAAGTAATAATCCTGCTACCTTTGTTCCAAAATGAACAGCCAGGTAGATGGACATAAACGGAAAGATCATGCTCCCAATAAAGCGGCTCATAAATGTTTCAATGATGCGTATTTTAATATTTTTATGAAAATCTCTGAATCTCATATGTATTCCTTCTCTCTTTCAATTGGGCGTTCGTTCATTTCATTCGTCCAGAAGCTTTGTCAGTCGGGAAATATTAACCCCCAATGCTTCTATTATTTCTCTACAAGTGATATCACTTACCTTTTCCTTGCCTCCTTCAAGTCTTTTAATGGTTTGTGTAGATACATTTGCTTTTTGAGCCAGCTCCTCTTGTGTCAGTTGAGATTTCACACGCAGTAAGGATACAATTTCACCCATATTTCGTTCATCTAAAGACGAATTCTCATTTGTGAAACAGGAATTAATGGAGTTACAAAATTTCTTCATGTCTTTCATAGATAGCTACCTCCAACATTTGGTAAAATCACATTTACTAAATATAAAGAAATTTCTACATATTATCAAGGGGATTATTTCATTTCTATTTATACTATATTGATATGGCAGGGGCATATCATGGTCATTTTAGATGAAAGGATATAAGACTTTAGGATGAAGTTCATGATCGACACATGCTTTTAAGAAAAAAGCACATAAAAAAAAGCACCATGTAGATGCTTTTTACTGAAAGTATAGATCGTTATAATGCGAGGAATAAATCCCATCTAAGTGAATAATAAACGGTACCGATTCCAACGAACACGACGATAAGGCCAATGATATTTTCTATGAATTTTTCTGGTAACTTAATGAATTTAAGTACCGTATATATAAGTGTGGTAAGCGATATGGTGACGATCGAAACAATTGCTATATTGATGGCAACTGTTTTTACTGGTTCTGTTAATAATTTACTGAATTCTAACAATTTAGACCCTCCTGATTTGATTCAATTCCAGTCCGTTACACTGAATATGTAGTATCAAGAAGACTATTATACTAGAAATTTCATGAATTTAATAGTGGTAGCTTTGCCTAAATAAGTATGTTAGATGGGGGGATTCACCCTTAAAATTGCCTAATAAAGAAATTATAAGCTCCTTAAGTAGCGTGGTAAGTCAGACAAATCATCAATCACAGCATCTGCATGCTTTACACCGGTCCAATAGGGATCTTTTTTCCAAATACCCTTCATCCCTATTTTTTGGGCACTGTACACATCATACTCAGGATGGTCCCCGACAAAAATACATTCTTCAGGTTTTACCTGTAATCTTTTTATCGCCCTCTTAAAAATCTCAGGGTCGGGCTTTTTCAATCCTTCCCATTCAGAGATAAGAATTTCTTGAAAATAAGGTTCGATTTCAAGGGCCAGTATGTTGTCCATTTGAAATCTGCCGAAGCCGTTTGTGATCATCCCCAATTGTATGCCACAAGCCTGTAATTCATCCAGCATATGATGTAGATGAGGAAACGGTACACAGCTGTGTTTAAATTGAGTGACATAATCATCGAGCAGTTCTTCCCAAGTTAATTCCAGGATCGAAAATTCTTCGATCAGCTGCTTATACACACTGTCTTTCCACACATACCCCCTCTGATCCAATTCAATGAATCTGGATGTATATAAATCCGCCGGGATATGGTGGAGCCATTGGCAGAATCGTTCATATTGGTCTTTGATGAATACTTGGACAGACGCATCCCTGTTTAAAAGAGTCCCATCAAGATCGAATAGTGCAGCTTTAATCATAAATAACCATCTCCACCCCTCTACATTTAATAACCTTTGAAAATAAATTAACTTTATCGTAAGAATTCAACTTGTTGGAATTCCACTTCATATAAAAACCTACACATTAATTTTACGGGTGTGAGAAAGAATCTCCTCATACACTCCGTTCCATCCGGAATAATAATCGGCTACTTGATCTGGATCGATCCAACATCGCTCAGCAGATTCATATTCTGTTTCGAATGTATATATTTCTTCGACGTCCACTCTATAAAAAAGTTGAAAGCCTACTTTTGGATAAGGGCTTTGTTCATTCCAGTGAAGATTATCATGATGATCCACAATCAGATAACCCAAAAAGTGAGAAGAGCCGGATACATAGGCTTCCTCCATCACTTCCCTCTTCAAGCATCCTTCAGGGGACTCACCCTTTTCCAGATGTCCACCTGGAAAATCCCAGCCTCGCTTCTGAAGGTTCACCAAGTGCATCTTTCCATCTTTTAAGCAGAATCCATGCACACTGGTGACTCGCGATGTGTCAGGAAGGATCGAATCTTGCCTCCATGTCAACTTCACTTTGGATTCCCCCCACCATACATATGTAGAATCCATCATTATCACTCCGTTTACTATAGACTTTTACGGATATTCTCCCGAAGAGCTCAGTCAGGATTCCCTCGACTTTTTGATGGATGGGAGGCTGTGTAATAAAAGCCCCGTCCCGATCGTTAACAGCGCTAAGATGAAGGCACTGTAAAGGGAATTCAAGCTGTAGTCCTGTTCAAAACCATCTAACACACTTGAATAAATGCCTGCCAATATACCTGTCAAAATAAAAGTACTTATTCTCATCACTCATCCCCCTCTTTATTTGAATGAAATAGAACTAATTAATGTCCCCCAGATATACTCTGGTCGATTTATTGACTAAATACGATTCTATTTCTCTAGGATAATATCTATATTCTTTCAGTTTACTCAGATCAATCCATTCCACCCCTACTTGATGACTATCGGGGTTAGATGGAGTTTGATCATTGTTCCATTCGTGGATGAGCGTACAGGTAAAATAAAACTCCATTTGATGCAAGTCGGAATCAAATGCTGCATGTTCATGGTTCTTACCGATATACTCCCTAACATGGATTAGTTCCCCTACTGACACTTCGCATCCGATTTCCTCAAGGCATTCCCTTTTTAAAGTCTCATGAAGTGTTTCACCATGTTCCTGTCCACCACCGGGGAAAAGGTAAAAAATACTGGCTTCGTCTTTGTTTTTAGTCAAAAGTAGTTTGTTGTCTTTGATAATGATGGCTTTTGCTGAGTTACGAATCGGCATCGGATCATTCTCCTTCTATTTCTCTCGATTTCACATATGTATAAAACATACTATATGACACTCACTATCTATTTAGTGGATCTATAGCATTAAAAAAATACTAACTATATTCTTTTCAATATAAAACCGCTTAAATCCTGCTTTATGCTTAAAAGCAATTGCATATGGCAGGTGTTTTCTTTATCAAACCAAGACTTGAAAGGATGATTTCTTTGAAGGATCCTGCTTTACTGAAAAAAACTGTCCAATACTTTCGTGATAGATACAGGATTCCAGGTATATCGTTGTGTCTGACTGATTCTTCCGGAGAAGACTATATAATGGCAGCAGGCGTTCGAAACCTTCTTCAAGATACGTTATTAGATCCTTATGATCATCAGCGGGTTGGAAGCTTATCAAACATTGTAACAAGTGTGGTGATTTTAAAACTTCAGGAAGAAGGCATGCTTTCACTGGAGCAAACGGTAGAATCCATCTTACCCGGTATCCTGAAAGAAGGCAGTCGTATAGCCGTGAGACAACTGCTCCAGCATAGAAGCGGTCTTAAGGATTATTTATGGATGGACGTTGCAGGAACAAAATGTATTCAGCACGCTGTTTCAAGTCCCCGGGATTTCTTTTCCTCTCGAAGTCTTGTCAGACTTATTGCAAACCACGACCTTGAATTTGAACCTGGTACTGCGTTCAAATACTCTAATACAAATGGTATCCTGTTGGGACTGATCGTCGAAGAATGTTCAGGAAAAAAGTTTGAAGATGCAGTCTATCAATGGATCACCCAACCTCTTCAACTGGAGAGAACATACTTCCCTTGTTCCAATGATCTCCGGCTCCCCTTTGCCACCGGGCATTCGAAAGCGACGCCTGACTTGACTGACCTATCAGATGATATAACACCTATTACAGATCTCAATGTTTCAATCATGGGGACATCAGGGGCACTCGTTTCCAACTCCGTAGAAATCCAAGCATTCATGAAGGCCCTTTTTGCCGGCTCCCTCCTATCTCAGGTGTCCATGAAACAAATGCTTGTATTTCATGAAACGGATGATCCTGAGCGATTTTACGGTTTGGGTTTATACAAGTATACATTTGAAAATGGAATGACGGCATATGGTCATCATAGTGGCATCCATGGGTATGAATCCGTGACACTTTATTATCCCGATGATGAAATTTTTACGACGGTCATCGTGAATCAGATGCCTGTAGGAGCTGTGTCACTTGCTCATCAACTGTTAAAAAGAAATTTAGTAAGTAGATAATTGACAAGGAAGATAAGCCTTATCCCTAAGGGTTCTCTTCCTGAGCTATCTGAGGCATACCGTTATACGCTTTTTTCTGTGTTGTACTTAATTTACATAATATTGTTATGGTTTCTCTGTTGTCATTTAGCCATTTTTATTCTTTATTTGTTCCCGGATGTTTTCTAACTCCTCAAGAGATAACCTGTTCAAAGACTTTTTAATCTCATCTTCCAGCTTCTTTTTGTTTTTCTCCCGGTAGCTATCCCACCATTCCCGGAGGTTATCTGTATTTGTAAGAAGATATTCGATATCAATTTCTTCGATTTCATCATCTGATAAGTAGTGAAGGACGGCGGATAACATCTCTTCAAGCTTTTCAATCTCTTCATTTTTCTGACCGAGGACATCGTTGCTTTCATCTTTTTTATTAGGCATACCAGGACCTCCTTGTAAGTGGATGGTCCTTTTAGTATTGCTATTGGTGGGTAAAGTTAAACTCAAGTAATTCACCACACTAAAAATTCCAGCATAACTGTCAGTTCCCTACCGATAAATGATGATGACTAACCTTGGTAATGCTAGGTTTCTTCCATGAAAACGAGTGTTATCCCCTTTTGTCAAAAAGCCAAGTTCCTTTGTAAGGTTAAGCTACCTGGGAATACAAAGAACGGCGCGCCGGTCAAAAGGATACTGACTTGGAGAAATTCGAAAAGCTTCATATGCAATATGACAGAATGATTCACAAGATCATTCATTCTCTGCACATTTATAAAAACAAACCTGAATACTATCAGACCGGTCTCATTGCACTTTGGGAGGCACATCAAAAATTCGATCCGGAAAAAGGGGCATTTCCTGCTTATGCTTATTCATATGTTCGAGGCAGAATACTTTCTCAATTAACAAGTGAAAGTCGAAATGAAGAGAAAAGTATTTTCAAAGAGACGGAGTTTTTTGACATGATCGAAGATGAGCATATCAACGAAGGACTGGCCGAAGAATTATTGTTCAGTTACTGTGGGGACTTAACTGCGAACCAAAGAAAATGGGTCATGTATACTTGTCTGCATATGCTGACAGTCAGTGAAATTGCAGAGGTAGAGAATGTGTCCATATCCGCCGTGAAAAAGTGGCGGAAGGGAGCAAAGGAAAAGGTTCGAGGGATATTGGACATTAACGGGTGAATAATAAGCCGTTTGCTCAAGAGGTATTAGAAAAGGGGATTTAATGCAAGCTCAAAAAGGGCCAAGCGTTTTTGGCCCTTTTGAAATATCTTTGTTAATCGTTACTTCTTTCACTACCGCCATTTCCCTGCCGAATCGGTCACCGTGATCGACAAACCCCAAACTCGCATATAAGCGGTGAGCCCCATGGTTTTCAGGATGATATCCTACTATGATTTTATTTATACCATAGGTTTCTATCATTTCATTCATCATCAGATCTGTTGCGGCTTTTCCGATGCCTCTACCTTGATGGTTTTTATCCACCATGATTCTGTAAACCCAATAAGCATCCAGTTCTTCAGGTACAGAGTTGAACATTAAAAACCCAACGATTTTATCTTCAAAATAAATGGCGAATGGTTTTAAAGTAGTTTCGAATTTCGATTGAGCAATCGAAATGGCATTAGGCTCAATAAATTCCTGTTGCTCCCTGGAAAGTTCCAGTTGACAACACTCGTACCAATTTTCTGCGTTTACTTCTGCGATTTTCACTTGATTCTTATTCAAGTATGTTCCCCTTTCAATCTACGAAGATCTTGTATTTCAGACCATAGAATCATACCATAAATTTCAAGAATTAAGGAGAGGATTTTCATTTTTAAAAATAAATAGAAAATTTCCCATCTGTCTTTAACTCTTGGAGGTACGAAGAAACCGTGGATAGGCAGCGATGGCAATCAAGCCACCAGATATTCCTGCAATGACCAATATCATAATATTGAATAAGACATCTAATATGGTTCCATCTTCTAAAATGATCTCTTTGTACCCTTCAATTGCCCAGTATTGAGGAAGTAACTTACTGATTGTTTGCATGAACTCCGGCATCAAATCGACTGGTAACCACAATCCCCCAAGCATTGCACCACCAAGAGCTATGATCTGGGTCATGGCAATACCCATATTTTCCGTTTTCACGAGTACGGCGAGCGCCATGCCCCAACCGGTTACAATAAACGCCAAAGAAATGGATAAAATGATCAGTCCAAGGGGATCCCCTAAAGGAAGGTCATACACAACGACGCCAAATCCAAATAATACAGCAATCTGAATCAACACGATCACCATGAAAGGAATCCATTTCCCTATAAAATAGCTCATGATAGGAAGTGGCGTACTGGCAATCCTCGCAACCATTCCTTTATCCCTATCCTTCACTAGTCCGATGACCATTGAAATCATAATATAAAAAGCGAACATGATGGTATAGCCTGGAATGATTTGAGTGACGACTTCTTTGTAACTCGTATTTTCATCACCTGAAAAAATGGAAACAAAGGCAATGATAAAGACGATCGGTAAGATAAATGTCCAAAACCACAAGCCTTTATCCTGTATATTTTTCTTAAATTCCATTTTGGCAATGGCCCACATATCATCCTCCCCTTTCTATGAATCTCGAAGTTGCGTTCCAGTTAATGTGAAAAAGATATCCTCCAGTTTCGGTTGATATAACTCTAGCCTTCCTGGCAAAATGTTATAGATGCGGAACTCGGCAATCAATTTTTCCAATGTCATCAAAGGATCATCACTTCGCAGAATAAATCCGTTTCCTTTCGATTCGACCTCTCCATGTTTGGATAAACCAACATTATCTAAACCTTCTCCGGAAACAAACAATGACGGTTTATTATATTTTTGCTGCAACTCACCCAGAGATCCACATTCAATTAATGAACCCTTATCAATCAGTCCGATGCTGTCACAAAGCTGCTCTACTTCCTCCATATAGTGACTCGAATAAATGATTGTACTTCCCTTCTCTTTTAGTTCATGTATGAATGAAAAAATTGAGTTTCTTGATTGAGGATCAATTCCCACTGTCGGTTCATCCATGATGATAATGGAGGGAGCATGCAGAATGGCACAGCCAATGTTCAACCGGCGCTTCATCCCCCCTGAAAAGGTGCTGACTTTGTCTTTCCCTCGTTCTTCTAAACCGATTTGCTGTAACACTTTCCCGGTTCGATCTTGAAGGTCTTTTCCTTTCAGACCATAAAGGCTACCAAAATACAATAAATTATCCTTGGCAGTAAGGGATTCTTCCAAACAGATTTCTTGAGGTATGTAGCCGATCAGCTTTTTTACCTTTACTCTATCTTTCTTGACAGATAGGCCCTGGACATTGATGTCCCCATTAAAGTTTTGCAATACACCGGAAAAGATTTTCATCAAAGTGGATTTTCCCGCACCATTGGGTCCTACAAGGCCGAAACAAGAGCCTTCCTGAATCGAGAAATGAATGTCGTTTAGCGCTTGAAGTGAATCATATCGCTTGCTTACGTTATCAACCATGATCATGAATTTACCTCCTCCAAACAGTTCCTCATAATAATAAGATGTACGAATCATAATTGGTAAAAGTTTCAACTAATAGTAAGAAACGAAAGAAATAGGAGTGGGATTATCTTCCACTCCTTTCGTTTTTCAATATCTTTCGGATGAATTGACAACGCCAGTCCCTTCGAATTGAAAGCAGGTAGGTGTTATTGATACATAGTTATTCTCGTTTGAATCATTTCATGCCTTGTACCGTATTTAAACCCCTAGATGAAGGTCGTTATGAATAACAACAGCCTTTATATTACTCCTTCACTTTCAATCCCAATAAGCTTGCAAACCCGATCGCCTGCTCAGGTGAAATTTCACAACCGGAAAGATTTTCAAGAGCTACATTGATGCGTGTAAACTTGCAAGTACTAATATCGATACCCTTGAGGTCAGTTTGAGTGAAGTCAATATCATTAAGATTGCACTGATTAAAGCTGACCTTAAGCAGTTCACAGTCAGAGTAATTGGCATTTTGTAAAAAGGTCTCGTTAAATGTTACTTGTTTTAATCGTGTTTCAACAAAGTCACTCATATTCGCCAGGCACTCTTCAAAACGGACATTTCCTAAATGAGCACCGGTAAAATTCACACCCAATAATTTGCATTCTTTGAAGATGACCCGATGAATGATTCCTTCACTGAAGTTTGCATTCGACAGGTCACAGTTTTCAAACACAACATCTGTCATGTCGATACGGGGGAAAGATGCACCGGTGAAGGAGACATTTTTAAACATGACTTTTGAAATCACGAGCAGATCGATTTCTTCCCCTTCCAATCCTATATTTTCGATCAAACCATTTGATAGGAACGGATCTTCTTCATAAAAGATATCTTGAAAATTGGCAGAGCTTAAACGAGCAGGGATTTTTGGGTCTTCGATTTTAAATTTGTGCGCCATGATTACACCTCGGATTATCTTCATTTTGTATAAAGAAACTATATCATGAAGAAAATTGAATTGTAGTCTTGGATTTTTATTAGGTGTGTGTCTCGCCATGATGTTAGTCGTCAAGTTTATAGTATGGAGCATTGTTGAATGAAAATAATCGATTTCCTCTCTTATATATTTCAAGTACAATAAGGTGGAGTGATAAGAAATGGGGTGTTCCTTATGAAAATTACAGAAACAAATCGCCTCTCCCTTAGATGGGTGGAGGAGTCGGATGCAGGATTTATTTTAACATTATTGAATGAGCCTGGATGGCTTCAATACATTGGAGATAAAGGGGTTCATACTTTAGAAGATGCAAATCTTTATATTTTGAATGGTCCGAGAGCCATGTATGAGCAAAAAGGATTTGGATTATTCTTGGCAGAACGAAAACTTGATCATACACCAATCGGTTTGTGTGGACTGATTAAGCGAGACGGACTGGAAGACGTGGATATTGGCTTTGCCTTTCTATCTGCCTATCAATCTCAGGGGTATGCGTATGAAGCTGCATGCGCTACGGTGGAGTTTGCTAAAGAATCGGGGATTAAACGGCTCGTAGCGATTACGTCAAAAGATAATGAACCTTCTTCTAAACTTCTTGAAAAGTTGGGTATGACGTTTGACGGTTATGTGACATTGCCCAATGATACAGAAGAATTGAAAAAATACGGATTGAAAATCTAACTAAAAGGAAATGTACTAAACGTAATTCACGTTTTCTCATATCGAAAAGAGCTGGGTCATAATAAACCGACAGCTCTTTTCCATACCCTATACCGGGTAAGCGTATCTATTCGTATAATTTCTTTAATTCTTCCAAAACATAGTTTTCCCTTTTGATCCATCGATTGTTCTCATACTTGTCCATCAGCCTCTCATTCCCGTCAATGGCTTCATCCAAGGTGATCCATCGGGGAGCCATTTCCAACTCCGACTCGTATTCCTCTAATTGTTGAGGTATTTTATCAAAGTCTGATAGTTCGCAATGAAAATAATGTGAAGTCATTTCGAATATTGTATCTTCATCATATAAGTCTAGATGCCTTTGTATCACGATACCTACAGGCTCTTTAACCTGACAGTGTATGTAGCCGGTCTCTTCGGCCACTTCCCTTATCAGGGCAGCAGGCAGACTTTCATCTTCTTCGACTCCTCCTCCTGGAAATTTATAATCTCCCCTGTTGGAATGCATAAGAAGAATTTTACCATCTTGTATGATGACTGCCTTAACGGCGGTTCTATATTTCATTTTGTATTCAGTTACCAAGCTTTTGGGTTTTCCTAATTCAGTTTCAAACAAGGTTGTCTCACTCTCCCTTCTACTATGTTGATTTATTTCCTATTTGTTTTCAATCAATCCAATCCCAACACCGGTGGGGTCCACTAAGTACGCAAGGAAAAAATGCTCGAATTCCATCCTGTCTCTTACCACCATTGCTCCATTTTCTTTAGCTGCAGAAATGGTTTCTTCAATGGATTCTACTTCAATTTGAATTCGTGTACCGTGTGGATGATCATGGGGTCCCTTGCTAATCCCCCCATTAATTCCATCTTTGTGTCCGGTCGAGACTGTATGGTAGTCCCACTTGGGTTTATCCACTTCCCACCCGAAAACATTTGAATAAAAGGCTGCTGCTTTTTCTGGAGCCTGACTGCTTATTTCAAAGCCAACCACTTTTCCATTTCGATTTTTCACATTCATTCCCTCCACATTTCTTATCATGTTAAATTGACCTCACTTAAAGATGATCCCTGATACCATTACGCACTATTTACAATTCGACAAAATTTCCCATTATCCTTCACGTGAATGAAGTATTCCAAAGAAAAAACGCTTAGAGGACTCTAAGCGTTTACCAAAAAGTAGACAGGAGTTTCTTTATGCGTTTCGTATTCCTATATATTCAGACTGTGGCCTGAATATTGTATTATTTTCAGCCTGCTCCAATACATGGGCTGTCCAACCAACGATGCGAGCGGCCGTAAAAGTCGGTGTGAATAGATCAGTTGGCAGATTAATCGATTTCATGATGGCTGCTGCATAAAATTCTACATTGGTGTACAGAGATCTTCCCGGCTTCAATTCAGCTAACAATTCAATCGCCTTCTTCTCGACAAATAGTGCCAGATCCAAAGAGGAATCACCACCCTTATTTTCTAGCAGCTTTGTTCTTAAAGCAAGGGCTCTTGGATCATGAGTCTTATATACCCGATGACCGAATCCCATCAGCTTCTCACCTTTCAGCAATTTTTCTCTAATGATTGTTTCGGCTCTTTCAGCCACACCTATTTCGTTCAATAAATCAATGACCCCGGATGGTGCCCCACCGTGGAGGGGTCCTTTCATTGTCCCGATCGCTGAAGTGATGGCTGAAACAAGATCAGATTCCGTTGATGCCGTGACTCTTGCCGAGAAGGCCGAAGCATTCATTCCATGTTCCATCGTAAGTACCATATACGTTTCAATTGCATCCGCAACTGCCTTAGACGGCCTTTTTCCTGTTAGCATAAATAGATAATTCTCTACATGGTTTAACTCGGTATCACTCTCAAATAAAGGTCCACCCATCAGCATATTAAATCGATGGGCAATGATGGTCGGTATGACAGCTGTCAATCGCAAAGATTGCTCTATTGTCGGCTTCCAGTTGTATTCTGATCCTCCTATGGAAGAGATAACCGTCCTTAATACACCCATCATATCCATTTCTTCTGGTAGTGAATGAAGAATTTCCTTCATTGCAGGTGTCAGAGTGCGATAGGTGCTCAATTTCTTCTTGATTTCCACTGCATCCTCCTTTTTCGGAAGATCCCCATACCACAACAAAAACGCAGCTTCTTCAAATGACAGATGACTGAGATCTCCGATTTCATATCCCCTATAAATGAGGACACCTTCATTTCCATCAATGTGACTGATCGACGTTTGAGCTGCCACAATCCCTTTTAACCCTTCACTAAACATTCCCAACATCCCCTTTTCGCTTAATTACAATGATTGTATAATGGATTTATAATTAAGAAAATTAAATATATTTAATTGAATTGATTACATTTTATAATAAGGGGTGGGTCTAGTGGATTTGAGTATTATTAAAACATTTATTATTGCAGCTGAATTCAACCATTTCAGGAAAGCTGCCGAGCGATTATATATTTCACAACCGACCGTCACGGTACATATTAAACAACTTGAAAAAGAACTCGGGGTGATCCTATTCGAAAGAGATGGGAAGAAAATCAAACTGACAGAAGCGGGGAGATCCTATTTACAAAATGCGAAGAGATTGATCGAGGTGTATGAGGAAGGGATTACAGATATACAATCCTTTAGTCAGGGTTACACAACCACACTTAAAATGGCTATCTCCCCCTTGATTGCTGATAATGTCCTGCCTTTTGTATTAAAGCAGTATCTTGAGAATCATCCCCAGGTGGAAATTTCGGTTGAAATCATTGAATCCGCGGAAATAGAGAAGGCAGTTTTGGAAGAAAGGGTGGATATCGGACTTTCCTGTCTCCCCTGTTTTAGTCCTGAACTTGAACAGACTCTCTTATTCTCAGATAAGGTCATTTTGGTGGCTCCTCATGATGGAAGGGATTTTGAATCAGCACCACCCCTGGACGAAGAAGAGTTATTGGCATCGAATTACTTATTGACCCACAATCACCCTTCCTATTGGGATGAACTCTGTTATACCATTAAACAATTTTATCCGACAACAAGGATGATGAGAGTTTCGCAGACACATATTACGAAACGGTTCATTGCAGAAGGACTTGGCGTATCCTATCTTCCTTCCTCTTCAGTCAGGAGAGAGCTTTTGGAAGGGAGGCTGCTAGAAGTTCATACAAGTGCTTTTCCCATGCCGGAAGCTAAGACCTTCGCACTTACAAAATACCAACATAAAACACAAAACGAATTTTTACGTTTTCTGTCCCGATTTAGAGTGTAAAAAAGGATACCATGGGCACGATTTAGTGTCCATGGCATCCTTTGGATAGATTACCTTTTTTGAAAAAGACCTGTCAGTAAGTCAGATGCTCCGAACATGTTATCTGAACCTATTTTATCGATCATTTTCCTGATTTCAATGGGATTTAATGATTGAAAGACTCTCATTAAACGTTCTTCTGTATACCCTAATCCTCCCATCAGAGATCCTTTTTTATACACTTCCCAATCAGATAGATCAGATCCGCCTAGTTTACCACCCTTATAAAAACACGTTATGCCAAAGTATCCTCCTTCCCTTAATGCTCTTTCAATTAGATTTATGTAACTTATCCTTCTGTGGGGAGCGATATGGTGAAAACATCCTGAATCGTATATGAAATCGTACTTTTCTTTGGTGAGGTCACAATCAAATATATTTTGATGTAGAAAGTTGATGGTCAAATTTCTTTCATCAGCCCGTTCCCTTGCCCAATCAAGGGACGTTTTGGATAGATCGACTGCGTCAACCTCTAATCCATGTTCTGCTAAAAAAATGGCATTCCTGCCTGGTCCACAGCCAAGCTCGAGTACCTTTCCCCTTGTGATGATTCCACGTTCTATATAAGAAACTAAGTTTTCGTCGGGTGCATTTACAAAGATAGGTACTGGTTTCTCGCGGTCAGAAAAAAACTCATCCCAAAATGGTTCAGGTTCCCGTAAAAATGAATCAAGCATGGTTAATAAATCATCGTAATTACGAATACTTTCTTGCATATGGTTCCCTCCTTCATCATCTGATTACAGTATACTTTATTACAAGATTAGGTAGGTTACCACGATTTTACAAATATATTTTTTCGCTGAGGAACCAGAGGTGAAGTTTACGATTCTATCTGCTTATATGGGTTCACAACCCCCTAATTAAGTTCCCTTTATGCATATTAATGGAAGGGGTATCCAAATGTGTTATCATCCAACCTGAGGGATTCTGATTGAATTGAGGTAAGGGGTTGAATTCTGTTGGAATACCATTATTGTCATAATTGTTACAAAAATGAAATAAATAAAAATGCATTCGGTATGGTCGCCCTCTAAATTTTTATAAAATCAAACCAGGACTTTCTCCATGCGGATATCGGACCACATTTTTTCATTCCAATAGGTGAAATCCGGGATCCTGCCTATTACCTGATAACCCATCTGACTGTATAGCTTATGTGCCTGAGCGTTAAACTCAAAAACACCAAGTTCTATTCTGGCCAGTCCTTGTTCTTTTATTTCCTTTTCCAAATACCGGATGGCTTCATACCCTATTCCCTTCCCCCGTGCATCAGGATCGCCAATCGTAATCCCTACCCAGGCAGTTCCCCTCACTTTTTTAAATAGATGAGGGGGGTCAATCATATAATTCATTTCCCCTACAAGTTTATTTTCCACGTATATAAGAAACATAGGATGAGATTCCAATCGATCTTTCAACTCATCCATGTCCATGTTCCTACATTGCTCAAGCTCTTCCCTGTTCCGATTGGGCCGAATGAAAGGAATCAAATCGGGATGGTTATCCCATTTATTTAAAGCATTAAGGATATCACTATTTGGGTGGGTTAATTTTTCAATATGAAGATTCATGTCTCTTCCTCTCTTTCTCATCCTGTAAATATGGTGAAATGAACACGGAATGTATCAGGTGGACAATTGTTAGAATATTCAAACTTAAATGTATATAGCTTCATACACGTTTATGTTATGCTTAAAGTAGAATAAAGGCAATATTTTCTTGGGACGAGAGGTGAGGATATTTGGAAGTGTTAAATGATGTGAAGCTCGCAACGTTACAGAAAGGTCATATTTTCTACCCCTTTCAACAGGAGGAAGCCTACATTCGAAATCTGATGTTATTTATTCGGGCTGGCTTGGAAAACAATCAACATATGCTTATTATTGAAAGCATGAGAAATATCACCAAGGTCAAGCATAGAATGAACAGATTGTATACAGAGGAACAGCTCTCATCCATTTCATTAGTTGATAATTTTGACTACTATTATTTAAACGGGGATTTTAACACTCAGCATATTCTCAACGCTTTCCAGAAGGATCTCTCTGTCATAAAGAAATTGAACCCTTCCATAAGAACCTGGGGCCATGTCGAATGGATTTCGAAAGAACCGAACGCAAACTTAATCAAGGAATTTGAATCGATCGCGGATGATTATGTCCTTCAAGAAGGTATGCTATCTGTTTGTGCATATCCAAGTCACAGATTATCAAGTACGTTGACAGAAACATTGGAGATGGTTCATCAGTATGTGTTGACAGATGAGGATCTTCGATTATCCATTGCTTATAGAAGATAGTAAACTATTAAGATCCTTCTTTTACGAAGGGTCTTTTATTTTGAACTGCTCGGTGCTCTTACATTATGGCTTTACCGATAGATAGTCATCTTCAGATATCCTTCTCTATGATTCTTTAAAAATGGATCAGTTGTTTTTTCTCATGGTTCTATGAGTGACACCCCTCCAATAACTATAACTATAAGGCTTTCTATCTTTATTACAGGAGGGGCTCTTGTGAACGGAACCATAAATCCCATCAAATTGAATGAAGTCATTGAGTATGAGGATCTTTTTCATGAAACATATTCCGGAACTTCTTTAAAGGCAGGGCGCATTGTGCAAATCGTGTACTGGATTAATCCCGGGGAATCTTTTATAACATATGATATCCTGGATCATAAAAAGAAATATGTGAATATTGAAGATTCCCTCTCGCCCCCATCCATCCAAAGACAGGAAATCAGCTTTGAAACGTTATTTGACCTGAAGCAACCGGTTGATATTGAGATAGCCGGGGTAAAGAGACCTTCTGTAATCGTATCGATCACCATTCATTGGAGTGAGGAAGGAACCGAGGTTTCTTATGGGGTGACTGATCGGACGGATACAACCTATTTTGGAGTTCGGGAAGAATTGTTGGTTAATTGGAATCCACATTTACCCGCTAGAAGCTTAAATACATCTCTATAAATCAAAAAGGTACCAGGGTCCTTAAACGGAGCCTGGTACCTTTTTGATTTCTTACTTATAGAATACTTTGTCTACATTATATTTCGCTTGAAGTTTATTGATGATGTATGTTTCATAAATGTCACGATCCATCGCGTCTTCTACGATGGATACATCGATTCGGTAGACTTCATCTCTGTGATTACGCAGTGGTGATACAGTATCCTCAAGATGCTTCTTCACTCTTTGTCGCAGCTTTCTGGCTTTCCCAACGAATAGAAGTTCATCATTGATATTATAAAATAAGATGATTCCGCCCTTATCTCTTGGAATTTCGTGAAGATCGATAAAGCCCTGGATGCTTTTGATCTTTGGTTCTTCTGAGTCTTTTGCTTGTTTTCGTTCCGTTATGGAAATATCCGCTTGAGGGATTTGAATGTTTATCATGAATGGTCACGTCCTTTGTTTGCTCTAAGAAGTAATGGTAACACAAAAAGGATAGAAATACTATACTACGGAGCACTTCCCTTAAATAAGGATAGCCCCCTGTAAGTTTCCTTATGTGGATGCTTATTGTTGAACGGGAACGAGAATGTCCAGATGCTGTTTCAAATTTTCTATCGTAATAGGGAGTTTGTCTCCCTGGTCCCCATCAACGTTGGCTATCATCTCATAGGTGGAGTTCGCCTGAAGTTTGGTCACTTTCATATAGTGTACATGTTCACTTTCCGCTAATTCACCCAGCAGGATTTTAGGAAGTAATAAAAGGAACTTGGGGAGAGCCATATCTTTAATGATAAAGACATGAAGCTGTCCATCATTCACCTTGGCTTCCGGTGCGATGGTTTCCATTCCCCCCACAGAATTGGTCAGGGCAACAAGCATAAGAAGGGCTTCCCCTTCCCAATCATGATCGGATTGGACCTTAAGCTCAAACGGTTGCTTCTCTTTCATTTTCTTCATTCCTTCTATAATATAGGCAAGTGGACCAAGCTTTGATTTCTGCTCAACAGGTGTAGAAAAGGAAGCCTCTGCCAATGCTCCGACTGCCACAATATTGATGAAGTATCGATCATTGATCTTTCCGACGTCGGTTTTTTGGACATGATTTTGTTTAAAGATATCGATTGCTTCTTCAGGTTTCATTGGAATATTAAGAGCGCGTGCAAAATCATTGACTGTACCGAGCGGGATGAGGCCGAAAATAGGCCGGTATTCCTGTTCTGCCATCCCATTGATAGCCTCATTGATCGTGCCATCCCCGCCCATCGCGGCAAGGAAATCATATCTTTTCTCACAAGCTTCCCTCGCAAATTCCATTGCGTCCCCCTCTCCTTTCGTCAATCGTAAAACAGTCTCATATCCCATCTCCTTCATCGTTTTAAGTGCATGGTCACTATATTGTTCACCCAATTCCTTCCCAGAAGATGGATTGACGATTAACATGGCTTGCTTCACACTATTTCCTCCCTTTTACATTATGTATTTATTAGGCTTTACCCTAATTGTAAAGAGAGGAATCCTTTTCCATCGCTAAAAAGCAGGGAAGCGAATTGAAAACCGATTTCTATATCCTCAATATCTTCAATGAAACAACCCGGACTCTTTGGATTTCTTCATAAAAGCTTTTGTCCTTTTACTTAGCGGCCCTTTGAAAAATGTGCCGAATAATAAACCAATAAGGCCAAATAAGCTTAGAATTAATAGATCTCTGAACACTCTCTCCCAGACGATCCCGCCAACCGCTTCCCTCATGAGATCGATGCTATAAGAAAATGGGAGGAAGGGATGGATGGTTTGGAAAAAAGCCGGCAAAAGGGGCACGGGATAAGTCCCGCCGGCTCCTGCAATCTGCAGGACCAGAAGGACGATGGCCATCGCTTTTCCGATATTCCCAAATACCGATACCAACGTATACACCACAATCATAAAAACAATACTGATGAATAATCCGAAGCCAATAAACCAACCAGGTTCTGCGATATGAACCCCCAGGATAAAAATGTCTCCAACTGTTACAATCATGGCTTGTATGAACCCAATGCCGAGAAACGTCAGCAGTTTACCAAAATAGATTTCCCTTTCAGTAAACTCATGTGGAGCGATGATTTCCGTTGCTAATAGCGAGATTAACAAAAGTGCACCTACCCAGATGGCTAACACAGTATAAAACGGGGTCATGGCAGCCCCATAATTCCGGATTGGAAATAAACTATTTTTATTTAAGACAACCGGTTCTTCAAAGAAGCTTTTCTCTGCATTGGGATCATTCCGAAGGAGATCGATGATTTCATTTATATCGGTTTCCCCCTGGATATCCCTGATACGTCCGGCAAGCTGGCTGATTTTGTCTTTTATATACGGAAATTGACTTGAAACGCTTTGGAGGGTTTCGGTTCCTTTGTCGATGTTCTTATCTGTATTAGAGAGAATCCTTTCCACTTCCGGAATGGTCCCTTGGATGTCTTGAAGGATGTTCCTTGCTTCATTCAAGGTTCCCTTTGCATTAGCTACCTCACCTAATACCGCCGGTTCAATTGTTTGTTTGTATCTTTTTATAAGTTCACCCATATCATTATCCGTTTTACGGGCACGATCTTTGATGCCCTTGATCAATTCGTTCACGTCTTGTTGCTTTGTTGTAATGAAATCATTTAGTTTCTGACCTTCATTTTGAATTTTCTGCATTTCCACCTTAACTTCTTCCAGCTGATTCAGGGCCTGTTCAATTTGTTCCTGATTTGGATTTTCTTCATTCTTCTGTAACGATTGTAAGGAACCTTCAACCGTTTCAATCGTCTGAATGGAGGAGGTAAGCTTATCAGCAATTCCCTTGTTGATGGCTTCTGCTCCACTAAGGTCTACGGAAGAGGTTTGGATTTGACCCAGGAAATCATTGACCTTGGAAGACATTTCCTGTACCTGTTCTAAACCTTCTTGAATGGTTGGAGCCAACTCATTTAATTCATTTTCAGCTTTGTTGAGAAAATCCGTTGTTTGATCGATCGTATCAAGTCCCTGATTCGTCACACGTTTCACATCTGGGATTTCAGCCTGCGCTTTCTGAATGATCTTCTTGGCACTCTCGGCATCCGACAACGATTCATTCAGGGCAGCACCGATTCCCGGTAACTTTCGATCTACTGTAAATACATAATCTTCAAACCTTTTGATGTCAGGGAGGTCCTTTTGAATCTCAATTCCCAGCTCATTAAACAGTTCAAATATGGTCCCATTGACAGTAGATATAAACGAACCTGTTATTTTATCAACGATCCCACCTGCCCCGGATTCTGTAATTTTCGGTGCGATGGCATTGATCTTTTCATTTACGTAATATTCCAAGGTCGCCTTTTCAGGTTTATCGTCTATGACAGTTGCCAACTTCCCCGAGAAGTCGTCGGGAATGATGATGACTGCGAAATACTCACCGTATTCCACGCGGTCCATCGCTTTTTTTCTGTCATCAAACTTCCAGTTCATATCATCATTTTTCTTTAATTCCTTTACAAGGTCTTCCCCGATATTCAGTTTCTCCCCGTTGATTTCCGCTCCCTTATCTTCATTCACGATCCCGACCGGAAGCTGATCGGTCTTACTGTATGGGTCCCAGGAAGCACCGATATTAAACCAGGCATAAAGAGATGGTAATAACATCAAGCCGCCTATCAGGAATGCAGCCACCCAGTTCCTGGATCCATTTTTTATGTCCCTAGTGAAAATTTTCCAGATGTTTTGCATATAAATTCCGCCTTTGTCCCTAATCTGTCATTTGAAACTTAGTTTACCCAACCCGTGTTTTGCCACTACGGATGCTTGAAAATAAGTGATGATTTCGCAAAAAAAGGCCCTGACATATGAAGTCAGGTACCCTTTCCATTTTCATACTATAGGATTCAGAACCATAAATGTAGGCTTACCATCACGAAAAAGGGAACTTCAACTATCTGATGTGTGTTCCGTCATAACTCTCTTATACGAACCAATCTTATTGTTCAACATTTCATTAGTAGACGATAAAGTTTGAAGCTGCTCCTGTATATTTCGTTGATGTTCTTCCAGTAATAACAATCTCTCTTCCATGGTGTGATCCCCTTCCAAGAACAACGCGGTATACTTTTTAATGGTTGATATGGGCATTTGAGTCTCCCTTAGTTTCAACACAAATTTCAGCCATTTCATATGGGATTCAGTATATTCCCTAACACCTGATGGTGATCGGTCTGGAGTGATGATTCCTTCTTTTTCATAATAACGAAGGGAGTGCGGAGTGACCCCCAGTTCTGAAGACGCTTCACTAATACTATACATTCCGCTTTCCTCCAATGCATAAACAGTTGACTTAGAGTCCACTCTAAGCTTTAGGATTGTAGTGTAACATAAATAGTCAGGAGGAGAAAATATGAACTACACAGTCATTACTGGAGCAAGCTCGGGAATCGGATACGAGGCATCACTTGCCTTCGCAGCCAGAGGGAAGAATATCATAGCTGTCGCCAGACGAGAGGGAAAATTAAGTGAGCTGAAGAATGAGATTACGGCTGCATACCCAGAGGTTGATGTCATAATCATGCCTGTGGATTTGTCCATCAGCGAAAACGTCTACCAACTTTATGAAAACTTGAAACAATACCAGATTCAAACGTTGATTAATAATGCGGGATTTGGGAACTTCGATTCCGTATCTGAGCAGAATCTTACAAAAATCCAAAATATGTTGAACCTTAATATAGAGGCATTGACCTTATTATCTTCCCTATTTGTAAGGGATTATGAACATGTAGCCGGTACTCAACTGATCAATGTTTCTTCAGGTGGTGGATACACAATTGTTGCAGATGCCGTAACTTATTGTGCTACGAAGTTCTATGTGAGTGCATTCACCGAAGGGCTCGCACAGGAGCTTGCTTCAAAAGGTTCACAGATGAAAGCGAAAGTATTGGCACCAGCAGCGACAGAAACCGAGTTCGCCCAACGATCATTTGATGTACCTGATTTCAATTATGATGGCACTGTGCCGCAATATCATACAGCCAAGGAAATGGCACAATTCATGTTGGATCTGTATGACAGTGACAAAGTGGTGGGGATTGTTAATGGAGAGACATATGAGTTCAATCTAATGGATCCCATTTATCCATATGCCAATCGGACATCTAAATAGTGACCTAATCTTCTTACAGTATCACGAAGGATCTTTTCTTCGTGGTACTGTCATTTCTTCCCGTAATTATGACATACGTGAATCCCCCATTTCCCCTTTGATCTATACTTCCTAATTAAATGGTTTAGGTAATATTTGATTGGGGTAAAAGAGTAGTATTTGACTTAATAATACATAAAAAATCTATTCTGGTATCCATGGGGGTTAATGTGATGACAAAGTATGATATTGATGTGAATGGTTCATTATTTGATTGGGACTTGGATAAGGGATCCATAACATTTGAAAATGATGAGGTTGTATTATTTTGGGTTAATACAGCGTTTAAAACGCTGATCGATTCCATCGAGGAAATAGCCGGGGAAAAAGAGGCAAGATTGGTCCTAGAGACAGCAGGCTACCGAACCGGCCTGATCGTCAGTGACTTTTATTTGAAATCCATCGGCAAACCGGAAGAAATCCTGGATAAACTCCCTAATACTTATGTAACGGCTGGTTGGGGAATTACAGAAATCTTATCGTATTCCATTGAAGAAAAAAAGGCAGTCGTGCAATTTTGCAATGGGTGGGAGTATAAAGTGAATGTTGCACAGGGAAAAGAAGAAGAAGGAACATTCATACCAGGTCATTGGGCTGGTGTACTGACTGGAATATTCGGCTCTAAAGTTTGGTACCAAGTGATCAAAAGTCAGATCAGTGGTGACGACTGTAGCGTATATGAGTTTTTCGCATCTGATATTTCTCCTTCTTTGAATGTGAATGCTCTAATGGAAGAGCAAACCATAGCAGCCCAAGAAGAATTGGATCGTATCACGAAGCAGAGAACCGAAGTGTTATCCGAGATCATCAAAGAAATTTCTTCACCGATCATTCCTGTATTGGACTCGATTCTCGTGGTCCCTCTTGTAGGTCGCTATAATGAAATTCGAGCTGAAGAATTGCTGAATAAAACACTTCTCAATCTGCCGCGTTACAAAGCTGAATTCCTGATTATCGATTTGACCAGTCTCAGCAGGGTGGATGATTATACGTTATCTTTCATTCAAAAATTCGTAAGTGCAGCCTCCCTATTGGGAACTAAGTGTTTACTTGTGGGGATTTCTTCTGAACTGAGTATTAAGGTCACACAGAGGGGTTATCGGATGAACCATATTCCCTGCTTTTCAATCCTGCAACAGGGAATCAACTACGCCCTGGATCAATTAGGGATGGAGATCATCAAGAAGGTGTAGGGCATGAAAAGGCAGGATCATTTCCTGCCTTTTACTTGTACCCTAGCGTTGAATAGGATGTTCCATTTTCTTCTCATTGCAATGGGCTATCACATATTTTAAAAACTTTATGGTCTGCTTTACCCGGATCTCATTTAAGGCTGAATCAAATCCTTTCAACCCTGAACGGATGTTCATCGCTTCCCTTATCAGGCTATGCCACTCTTCAGGAAGCTCCTGCAATCCATACTGGCCGGCATCCTGCTTGGAAATGATGGACGCTTCTTTCAATGTGTAATATTGACGAAGAATACCAAGGACCGACCACTCTATTTCAGCATCAATCATAGTGGTGGGATAATGCTTTACCTCATATAGAGATTCTTCGAAGGAATGAAGTCTTCCAGCCCAATACGTATTCATATTTTGAAGGACATATTGGTACAATTCCTCTGCGGATGGTCCTGAAAAAGATGAGGAAATTTCAGGTCCTACAACTCTAATCTCGTTATGCTTCACTAAATACCATGTGATAGGGTTAAAGTTGAAATATTCCCCAAATTTCAATTCACCATTGTTATAGTATGCGTACATTTCGGTATCCTCTTCACAGCTTGGACCCATCCTCCCGAAATCTTCTTTCAAAATATATACCCCGTCCATTTCCGGCTTTTGAAACGTCTGCTGTAGTGTTGTATGAATACGATTAAGAGCGTCGTAATCTTCTGTGGTTAGTCTGCGGTTGGTGACCGTAATAAAATCAATGTCACTGGAATCACTCACAAATGCACCGAGGGCAACGGACCCATGTAAATACAATCCTTCGAGTGTTCCCGGTAAATAAGTATTCAATAGTCTAATATATTCCTCCAGCACGCTGTTTACGATTCTTGGTACGTTTGCCATGTGATGTATTCCCCCAATGAATGATTTTGTGGAAGGCTCTAGCATCTACATTCCTCAATAACCAATTATTTCAAATAATGGAAGGTCATTCAATAGATATTTTCATTTTGGTGTTAACTATATTGATTTTTCAACATGAAAAGAAGCTTGACCCCTCTGAGGTCAAGCTCCTTACACGATGTCTTCTATTATCGATTCTGCTATTTTCTTTCCGTTCTGAATACAGGCGCCTATCCCCACGCCGTAGTAGGAGGCTCCGGCCAGTTTCACTCTTGGCATTTCAGTTGTGATCACCTTCTCCAAAGCCTGCACGGCCTGATTATGCGAAAGATGATAATTCGGCATTAAATCTTTCCAATTGGTCACTTCCACTGAAATGGGATCCGCATTGATTCCGACGCTCTCCTTAATATCATCCAGTGCCACTTTTGTCAGTTCGTCCTCTTCTAAATGCTTTAACTGCCCGTAATGAGCATTCGAGCTCTTATAAAAAAGTCTTACCAGAAGATTATGGTTTCGAGATGTGTGTTTCCATTTACGGCTCGTCCATGTACATGCATCGCACTTCACTTCGCTGCCTTTAGAAACAATAAACCCTGTACCATCAGCCGGGAGCTCCTCGTCAGGAACATTGAAACCCAGGTAGATGGAGATCAAGGAAGAGTTCCTTAAGGTATTAAAATCTTCATTTAATGTTGCACGATTTAAAATCTGTTGAGTCACATCATGAGGTGTCGCAAAAATGACAGCATCTGCTTGAATGCTTTCATGTCCTTTTAACGTGAGCTCATATTTGTCAGCACACATTTGGAGATTTGTTGTCGCTGTTCCTTTTAGAATCGTCGCATCACCGCACTCTTCTTCCAGACGGTGGATAATGGTGGATAATCCATGCCTAAAGGAAATGAACTTTTTATTGGAAGATCCCTTGAATTTCTGCTTGTTCGCAGATAATCCTTGGATGATGCTCCCATACTCATTTTTATAATCCAGGAGATATGGAAGAGTCGAGGCCATGGTCAGCTTATACAGGTTCCCTGAATAAACCCCTGATAATACAGGTGCGATCTGATTCTCCACTAGTTCTTTCCCGAGGAATGCTTCCAGAAATTCTCCGATGGAGCTTTCCTTCGTGAATACAGTATTTTTCGTCTCCAGGTCCAGAAGGGCCGCTTTCTTTCCGGCTTCAGAAATCAGAGTGCTTTCATTAAGTGCTTCTATGCTCATGGGAATACCGAAGATTGTGTCGGGAGGTATTCTATGCAGTTCACCATTTGTGTATATGTAAGATGTTCCTGTTTCGTTATATACCAGTTCGTTTTGAAGTTGAAGGTCATTGACCAATGGAAGCACTCCCCCATTACGGGCCACAATGGAATCTGCACCAGCTTCCATAATAAAGTCACCTTCCGTTATCGTCCTGATCTTACCACCGAGCTGTTGATCCCGTTCAATTAACACTAACTCAATATCCAGATTTTGTTCCCTGGATATTTTTTGCAGATTATAGAGAGCCGTTAAGCCTGTAATGCCCCCACCTACGATAACCACTTTCTTCATACTATCCACTCCATTAATTACGTGTATGTATACAGATTATCATGTTTTAGGCAGATTAGAAAAAGAAACTGTGTCTGAAAAAGGAATATGATATGTAATTAGAATAAGGAGTTCATTTTTTGATCCTGGTGTCACGTTTAATTCAAAGTTGACAACTAGGAATAGTTTGATATAACATATAATAGAATTCTGATAACCACATAGCCACTTATCCAGAGAGGTAGAGGGACTGGCCCGATGATACCTCAGCAACAGATTCTAATTTCTAGAACACTGTGCTAATTCCACAAGCATCAAGCTTGAAAGATAAGTTGAAGTTTTTTCCGTTAAAGCCTTCTTCTTATCTTACTAGGAAGTAGGCTTTTTTACATGAAAAAGTCTCTTTCTCTGTTTATTCATATTATAAGAGGAGTGATCATAATGGGAGAAAATCTCCAGGAAGCAATTAATAAAAGAAGAAATGAGTTAATTAACAAATTGATCGTCCATAACATTTTCAAAAAAGGAAATAAACAATTATTCGAGCTGACACTTAGAGAACTTGAGGATGAGTATCACTATATTCAGAAGGATTGCCATCCGCATAGTGATGTCGGCTCTATTCACTGGAAAAATTGCACGAAGTTAACCAGTTAGAAGCCTGGTTTATCTTTTCGGAAATGGCCAAACAATAAAATGACGCGGGCATATGGCTCACGTCATTTCAATAGTTATTGAGCGTTTACCTCAACTGCATCCTTCTTATAATAAGCTGCAAAGATTTCCGCAAATGCTTCGGTGGAATTATATAATTCCACTAAGTTATTTTCCACTCCGCCAAACTCAAGGAGCATCGCCCTTTCTGTTAGATCCTGATTGTAGACCCCATTTCCTTCTGCTTTTGTTTTAACGAAAACCCCCCTGCTGATTCCAGGGTACTTCTCTTCTAATTTAGCATTTAATTCTTTCGCGATTTTGAGATTCTTTTCAAAATTCTTATTTTCTTTCCCTACGATAAAAAATAGGCGTGCATAGTCCTTGCCATTGATCGTTTTGGTCGTAATATTTCGGGGTTGGGAGTCCCGGTGAATATCTATTAAATAGGTTAAATCGTCATCTTGTGCAAGGGCTTCTTGAACCAATCCCCTTGTCAGCTTATAGGATTCAAAATAGGTCCATGATTTGTTTTTCAATGCTTGGTTTACATCTGTCTTGTCTTGCACTGCCCCGATTCCTCGTGATTCGAGTTCCTGTTTCAATTTTGAACCAACCGCAATGACATTGACCTTTTCATTCGTACTGGCCGGATCTTTTGAATCGTTGTTTTTAATTAGAGGGCTAAAGGCTTCCCAGCTGTGGGAGTGATAAATGAACACAGACTTTTCTTCAATCTCCTGCACACCGTCACCTGAGTTATGATTGGCTTGATCGACTTGGTTCTGATCGATTTCCTGATCCTTCAGCTGGTCCTCCGTTGGAGCTGGCGACTCATTAGGTAAATTGGTAATGTCCGTCCCTTTACCGGCAACGGCTATATGCGTATGATAATTTTCTATTCCAGGGATTTCTCGTCCAAATAGACTCCTTGGGTCAAGCAGTGATACATTCGTCACGCTTTCCAACCAATCAAAGTCGGTATTCATGGCCTCTTTATTCTCGATGCGCAGACCTGTCATTTCCTGTGACAGAAGCATAAGGAATGTCTCTTTCGGTACAAGCTCTGATACCGAAGTATAGAAAAGGCTGTCCACCCTCAATTTAATGGCCGTCGACGAAATCAGCCATACCATGACATACATCATGATGATCCCTATCAATACTACCCGGATGACGGCTTTCATAGATACGAATACTAGCGGGACTAAGCTATTATTATTTCGAGACTTATACGACATCATCAGTACCCCTATATAAAGTATTTAATAGTTAACTTTATGCAGAGTGTCGATAGAGTAGAAGGTTTTTTCAGGATTCGGTCTGATTTCCTATAGGACAGGACACAAATGGAAAATCATTTTTCTAAAAACGACCTGAACGTAAACAAAACGCATGATGAGATGCGTCTTTGGTTTATCGCCCATTCACTTCATATGCAGCCCTTATACCGGATTCCACCGCACCTTCTATCCAACCATGAAAAGAGGACGTGTGTTCGCCTGCAAAATGGAGCCTGCCTTCGGGTGTACGGACATAATCCCCGATGTCAGCTGCCTGACCAGGTGTATATAGAGTAAAACATCCTGCCGAGAAAGGATTTCTGCTCCAATTATAAACAAAATAATTCAGTAGTTCTGTATAAACCCGATTTCCATAAACCCTGGAAAGATCCTTCAACACTTCTGAAATGATTGCTTCCTTCGATTTACTATTCCATAAGAGAGCGTTTTGACCCCAACTGTAGCTTGCCAGCATCACACTAGGTTTGTTGCTCCCTATGTCATGACTTGGCATATAAGTAAATCGGGTGGGAAGATCGGATACAATGTTTCCGTAATTCATTTCCTCCCAAAAACGACTTCTGAACTCGATACCGATTTTTACAGATGGAATATTGGTCACTTCACGGATCGCCTGCCATTTTTTGAAAGAAATCGAGTTATATGGGACGACATCAATAAATTGAAAAACGGTAAAAGGAACAGTGACAATCACATAGTCAGCTTGATACTCCCTATACGTCCCATCCAATGGGTTAACCGTTTGTACGTTGACAACTGAACTAGACTGTATGATACGGGTCACTTTTTGGTTCATATAAATATGGGCCTGTAGCTCACCCATAAATGAATACGGCAATTGGTCATTCCCACCTGTTATTTCATAAAACTTCGTCTCTTTTCTAAAGATAGGAAAAATAATATCTTTTAATATATCAACAAATGAAAACTCAGGAAATCCCTCGATTCCGAGAATGACATTTATTTTCCGGATGGCATTCAACGATAAGGATTTTCCGAACGGGTTGTTGGACAGGAATTGCCCCACTGAATAATTCGAATACTTTTTTATTAAGTTCAATTGTTCACTGTGTTCACTGTTATTATACAAATCTATAAAAGGCTTGGTGGCTTCAAGAAAGAGCTCAGAAGCGGTTTTCCCCCTTTCACTTTCGGGGAGAGGATATTGCAGAATATCCGGATCAGCTTCGTACTCTTTTCTCGTCACTAAAATGTTATTTACTAAAAACAAGTCTTTAGAAGAGGAATTTTGAAATGGTTGAAATGGCAGATTGAATTTACGTATATACTCAAATACCAATCGATGATTATCGGGGATCCTCATGGCACCGGCATCCATATAATTCCCTGAGGTAAATGGCTTCCGAACGGTATAAACCCTTCCCCCGATCCTTTTGTTTCCTTCAAGAATCACGACATTATGCCCGGCCTTTTTTAAAGTCGAGGCTGCAACCACTCCACTCATCCCGGCCCCTATGATGATAATCTTTTTGGATGTGGAGGGGTTTAATCCCTCTCGAATGATGGAAAGCATATCATCCGGATACTTCAATTCTAAAGGGGAATCCCTCATTAATCGATCGTCCATTCTTCACCTACCTCCCTTGCTCTTTCATCATATGAATTCATCTAGGGAGGTATACATTTGTTTCCTGTGACATAATGATCATTTCCAGTTGTTTTCAGAACGCACGTTTCTATTTATCCAATTCTATGTTATACTTGAAGTTCAATGGGTCTACGAGACTGTATTTAGTCAATCCCTCTAGCAAGTAGAAGGGAGACATGTTAAATGTCACTTGAAAATATCGTAACCATGCTCAAGACTCTTAAGGAATTCAAGGAAAGTGAGATTGTTCATACGATTTCTGACCATGAGCACTCACCTGTTATGACTGTTACTTACCATCTGGACACGGAATGTTTTCGCATTACTTATGTGGATACAATGAAAGTGGAAGAATTTACTGATATCAGCCTATTGGCGTCGACTATAGAAAGTGTAGTACTGCTTGAACCTTCAAGATAACGTGAAACGAACTGCCTTTACTCCGGTAATGGCAGTTTTTTGTATATGTATCATGATCCTTTATGGTACTCTAAAGATAAAAAGGAGCTAGACCATGTCGTTTTATCACCAACCTTACATACGGTCAGTGTCGCTCAAGAGAGAAGACCTCCCCTCATTACACTCTTATCCTTTTAATATTCCAAGTATACGTTACTTAAAGGATCTTTCCCTTCATCCAAATGTCACGTTCATCGTCGGAGAAAATGGAATGGGTAAATCCACGTTATTAGAAGCTATTGCCATGGCCATTGGATTTAACCCTGAGGGAGGGTCGCTTAATTTTACTTTTTCTACGTATGATTCCTACTCAAACCTGGATCAATACATGAAGGTGGTAAGGGGGATCGATCGTCCTCAAGACGGTTTTTTCCTAAGGGCGGAAAGCTTTTATAATGTAGCGACGAATATTGAAGAAATGGACCGGGACCCTTTAACAGCTCCAAAGGTAATCGACTCGTTTGGAGGGAAATCCCTGCATGAGCAATCTCACGGGGAAGCATTCTTTTCGACCTTCATGAACAGATTTCGAGGAAAAGGTCTTTATATTCTGGATGAGCCGGAAGCTGCACTTTCTCCTTTGAGACAATTATCCATGCTTTCCCGCATACATGAATTGGTCAACGATCATTCTCAATTTATAATCGCTACACACTCTCCCATTTTAATGGCCTATCCATCATCGAAACTCATTCAGCTAACTGATAATGGTTTAAGTGCAGCAAACATTGAAGACACGAGTCATTACCAGATCATGAAGCAATTTTTTGAAGATCGAGAACGCATGTTGCACCATTTATTAAAGGAGGAAGAATGAGGGCCCGTCCCTCACAAACAAGCATACCCTATTATTGGGTATGCTTGTTTTTCCCGTTAAAATGAAGGAAGTTCACTAAGATTATTTTCTTTCAGCCCGTCCGGCTCACTTCGTATGACATCCCTGCCATAGCGATGAATCACATCGACATGGGCGAGCTTTCCGGCTTTTGCCTCTTCTAGAGCGGTTATATAATCCAGTTCCCGACCACTCTCGGTCTTGAAGGCGATAAGGTCATTGTCATTATTTCTTCTGACAGCAACAATTTGTTCTGCCCCTGTAGAAAGTTCATCAGCGATTTCCATTTTCGCCTGAACCTTACCTTGTTGCTTGTATTCTTCATAAATTTGTTCAAAATTCTTATTTTCCATTGTACTCACCTCCCGAACATACGTTTAGTATTTGCGTTCCATTCCATCCATATGTACGGACTGACTAATGTATTTGTAGAACATAGATTGTGTATTTTATTATAAATAAAATGAAGAGTGCCGTTCATACAGCACTCTTTTTACGCCTAATTCAGTTTATCCAGTGCATTATTCAGCAATATTCTCTGATTTTCAATCGATTGAAGGGCATCTTCAATATTTCTTTTATATATAGAAAGAATACTCTGACCATAGGTAGTTCCTGGAACAGCCCACTTTCCATTCAGGTCCGTCCAGTTCGTTGCAGAACCTCTTGTGACCAGGGTAAACCGCGGGTCCACAAGTGGTGCTCCTTTAGGGAGTGGTTTAGTCGATGCATACGCGTAAAGGTGCTGGATATGAGCAAGTACCCCCTGTTCAGGCGTGGTGAATGAAGCCCCATCATTTCCGGGTCCGGTGGTACCAATCCCTGCATAGTTATTTTGAGAAGGTTTCACTTGTCCTGTGAATCTGAAATAATTGGTTTCATGAATGGCTTGTGCATATGCGATATCTCCCCGGATGCCGTAAAGGTCCCCATAGAAAGTGTAAAATTTCCCCACTAAGGGTGCGGAAGGATTCACTGCTTTCACAAATTCATCTAATTGTTGGGCTTGGATAATAGATGTTCCCATAATGGAATAATCAATACCAGGAGGCTGTGGGGGCTTAGTAGGTTCTGGTGGAACGGTTGGCGGAGGGTCCGTCGGCACAGGAGCTGGCACAGCCTCTTCTCTTAAAAGGAAGGCATCGATCCCCACCCGGCTTAATGCTATTATTTGATCTTCTGCATTTTCCCTCACTGAAAAAGCCCCAGTTTGAACCCGGAAATACGTTTTGCCGGAAACGACTACCACATCTATAAACGCTTCAAATGAAACAGCTTTCAACTCTTTCACCCGGTCTTCTGCATTTTTCCTTTCTGTAAATGACCCTGCGATCACTTTGAAAAGTGGCTGATTGCCCGAAACTTTTGCCGGGAGTGCAAGTACTTTGGCAACGCCTTTTGCAAGCGAAATTCCTACTGCCTGTCTGAACTTTGTATCATTCAAGAGTGCAACGTCCTTTGGATTGTCAACAAACAACACTTCCACCAACACCGATGGCATTTTGGTTTCACGGAGCACATGAAAATTTGCTCTCTTCTTCCCTCTATCTGTTACGTTGAATGGCTGAACGGCTTCTATTACTTTTTCGTGGATGGTTTTTTGATATGATAACGTCTGTGTCGGTACACTCCCATTGTATACATAGCTTTCAAACCCTGTCCCTCCACCTGCATTATGGTGGATGGATAAATACAAATCCAGGTTTGAGCGATTGGCAAGGTCGGATCTATCTGAAAGAGATAAGGTTTGATCCCCGGTCCTCGTCATTAACACCTTCACATTGTAATTCGACACTAAATAATCCCTGACCACAACGGCCGTCAAAAGATTGAAGTTCTTTTCTTCGTTTCCTTTATATGTGGCACCAGGATCAGATCCTCCATGTCCCGGATCAATCATGATGGTTTTCAATTAATTTCCTCCTAAAAGCTTGACATATAGTACTATATTCTCAAATGGACAAGCATGCTTGGACAATTTCCTATCGCCACCTCTCTTCAATATAAAAAAGGTTCCCTGCTAAGGAACAGGAAACACTTTTTTACGGACGATTCTATATTCATGGAGGGGACTTTCTTATAGGGTTTAGTTTTTTCTTTCTCTCTATTGTATTGCGAAAAACACGATCTTATTCACTTTATTCATTATCATTGTATTTCTTGACCGGCGGAGTTCTATACTGTGTTCGCTTCGATTTTTTCAGTATGAACTGTTGATCTTATAATCATTGTTTTTTACCTTAATATGGGGCCTAAGGGTTACCCCAAACTGTGCAACGTACGGATTCGAGAGGGAAGGAGATCCCATTTCTAAATTGGCATGAGTTACGGATGGACTGAGAAAAAGATATTGTAATATTTTTCTTGCCAATGCATCACCTCCATAGAACACTTTATGTCGAAAGTGTCGGGTTGGTGAGGACAAGCAACTCAATTTTTTTTAAAATGAACAACTTTTTTCATGTTATCATTCCTTACCATCATATCTGATTGAATGTTTTTCTTAAATAAACGAATGATAAATATAGAACAATTATGATGGGAGGTATTCAGTTGAAAAAATATGCGGTTTTATTGTTCGTTGTGATGGCGTCACTCTTTTCATTGCCTGGGGTGGCAGCAGCCAAGCAGGATTCCTGTATAAGTGAAGCGAGTATGAAGGCCCGGGAAGATATGAGGACATTATGGACCGATCATGTATTCTACACAAGGAATTACATCATTAGTGCAGTGGATGGGTTGGAAGACACCGATATAGTACTGGCAAGGTTGCTTCAGAACCAGAAAGATATCGGGAGTGCAATCAAGCCCTATTATGGGGAAAAAGCAGGTAACCAATTAGCGGATTTATTGACAGAACATATTGTACTTGCGGGAAAAATCGTAGAAGCTGCTAAGGCTGGCAAATCAGCTGACGTAGAGCAGCTTAATAAAGAATGGTATCGAAATGCCGACGATATTGCCCGATTCCTAGCAAGAGCCAATCCCTATTGGTCTGAAAAAAAATTAAAAGATTTGCTATACATGCATCTACAGTTCGTGACCGATGAAGCAGTGGCACGGATTAAAAAAGATTGGAAAGCTAATATCAAAAGCTTTGATGATGGTAGAGCACATATCCTTCATTTGTCTGATTCTCTATCTGATGGAATCGTGAAGCAATTTCCTGATAAATTTTAATGAAAGGAGCTGGGAGTATCGTTTCCCAGCTCCTTTTAACATTTTATTCCTATCGTTATCTTATCTCTTCCACTTCAATTTCCTTGATGATGCGGGCAGGATTACCACCAATCACTACGTTGGATGGAACATCTTTTGTCACAACAGCACCAGAAGCAATGACTACATTATCCCCAATGCTCACTCCTGGGTTAATGATTGCTCCGCCGCCAATCCAGCAGTTGTCCCCGATAGTGACAGGCTTACCAAATTCAGGTCCCTTATTTCTCTCTATGGGATTTACAGGATGAGTAGCTGTGTATATATGTACCCCGGGTGCAAGCATACAATTATTTCCGATACTGACCTTGCACACATCCAATATCACGCAGTCAAAATTAGCAAAGAAATTGTCTCCTACGTGAATGTTATATCCATAATCGCATCGAAAGTTTGGTTCTAAATAAACGGTTTCTCCCGTTGAACCGAATAGCTGTTTTAGTGTAGAAACTCTTTTTTCCCCTTCTTCCTCCGTTGTAAGATTTAACTTTCGCGTTAAATAGCGGGCTCTTTTTCTCTCTTCGATTAATTGTGGATCCCAGGGTTCATAAAGTTCACCCTGGAGCATTTTTTGTTTTTCCGTTTTCATGTAGACCTCCATCAATAAGTAGCTTTGAATTTATATTATCTAATCTTTTTATGATGTGCAAGCGATTGCATCATCGCTGGATTTTACCTATTTGAGTTATTGGATTGACAATACGTAAATGGGGCTATCCCCTAACTTAGGTAAGAGATAGCCTGGCCAGATGAAAGTATACCTTTGTCTTAGAAAGACAACTGACAGAAGTACCATCGAATGGTTACTCTTTAGTTATTATCAACCGAAGAATACCCGACTTTATTCTGAACAAGGTCATCGACTCTTTTTTCCTGACTAATTCGCAGGGCTGTGGCGTATAGGAGCTGCACACCTTTTTCGATATCATCCATCTCGGCAAACTCTAAAGGGTTGTGACTGATCCCTTTTTCACAGCGGACAAAGATCATTCCATAATCACTGATATAGGACATAATCAGGGCATCATGGAACGGTCCGCTCATCAAGGTAGGAGAATCGAAACCGAGCTTCTCGTCTTCTTCTTTCATGACTTTTTTGATCCAATCTGCACAATACCTTGGTTCACTTCTTGTATCTTCATTGATATCGTATTTGAGATGATAAGTAGAAGCGGTTTCTTCGATCAGTTGATAAAGTTTTTGCTCGAGTTTGGTCCGTGCTTCAAGATCGATATCACGCAGGTCAATAGTAAACTCTACCTTTTCAGCAATAATGTTTCTGGAATTTGGAAACACCTGCATACTTCCCACTGTCCCAACCGTTGTATCGGTTCCTTCTTCTTTAACCAGTTCATCGAATTTGCGAATAATTTCTGATGCACCGACAAGAGCATCCTGTCTCATTTTCATCGGAACGGATCCGGCATGGCCGGCAAATCCTTCGAGTGTTATCGTCAACCAAATAGGCCCTGAAATTCCTGAAACAATTCCTACCGGCTTATCTTTTCCTTCAAGCACTGGTCCTTGTTCGATATGAAGCTCCAGGAAGGCGGCGATATCTCCCTTTTTATATACAGGGCTTTGTGTCAGGTCTGTATCGACACCAAACTCCTTCAGTGCTTCCCTTCTTGTAACCCCAGCCTTGTCTTTTCGCTCAAGTTCACCCTCCTCAAGCATTCCTGCCAAAGCCCTTACGCCAAAGATGCCTTTATTGAAACGGCTTCCTTCTTCATCAGAAAAACATATCACTTCAATGGTCCGTTCAGGAATGATTCCATTGTCCATCATGGTATGAACCACTTCGATTGCTCCCAGCGCTCCCGCCGTCCCATCGAATCTGCCCCCATAAGGCTGTGAATCGATGTGTGATCCAAGAATAAGGATTGGTTTAGTATTATCCTTTCCTTCGAGCCTGCCAATCAGATTACCAAATCCATCAATCTTTGTCGTTAAACCAGCCACTTCCATCCACTCTTTAACTTTGTCCACGCCCTGCCGATCCTCTTTCGAGTGAGCCAGGCGGCAAACGCCAGTTTCTCCAATTTTTCCGATTTCAGCTAACTCTTGCAGATGATGGTTTAATCTTGTTCGATTGATCGTCAATAGAATCATCCTTTGCAAATAAATTTTAGACTTATTACCATTGTACGGTCTATTGTCCCGCTAATCATTAGACAAATTGTCAAAGAATAGTGAAGCAAGAAAGGAGCAGTAAGGATCTATACTCACTTCAAATCTTCCTTATAAAAATAGGTTCCCTGCCTTGTCAACTTTATCCTTCTTCCTTTTAAAAATAAAAAAAGAGAGGGGAATCCCCTCTCCAAAAATTGCCTCGTCAGTAGTTTGCTGTCCTTTTGGAATGCTGAACTGAATAAATCAGCATTCCAAAGAAAACGAGTACCGCTCCAAGAATCAAACCGAGTGAGACAGTTGCGATTGATAGCATCTTAAAGAATACGCTCACTGCAACGACCATATAAAGTACGGCAAGCATCCGCTTGACGATGACGCCTGAGAATCGTTTGAGCTGGATGGAACCGATCGGTGTCCCGATCAAAGCACCGATGATCAGCAAAATTCCGTGGCGATAGTCAAGTGACTCCCCTGTGTACATATATGAGGTGATCCCGGACAATACGATAATGGAAGCAGCAGATATACTGGTTCCAATTGCTTTGTTCAGATCAAGTTTGAGCCATTTCGTAAGTAAGGGAGTCATGACAAATCCCCCGCTAACACCCATAAGGGATGAAATCATTCCCGTAAATAAACCTATGACGGGAGCTGCAAAGACCCCTTTAGGCTTCGAGTCCTGTTGTCGTTTGCTTAAAAACTGGTAAGAAAACCAACTTAATATGGCAATATAGACAATTGAGATGAACGTCGATGCCCCGTTGATGGCATCAAGCCATTTTACAAATGGTACAGTCACTACAGAGCCTATGACTCCGAAAACTCCAAGGAAAACCGCTAACTTTTTGGACACATTCTTTAAACGCAGATGTGACAGTGTACCTGTTACCGTAGATCCCAGAGTAAGCATCAAGGATAAGATGATGGCCTGACTAGGCTCATATCCAAGGACCAGTAAGGTAGGAGTCAGAACAATTCCGCCCCCTATCCCGAAAAAACCTGAGATGACACCGATGACGGCGCCACCTATCATAAATAAAATCCATTCCATGTCGTACGTCACTTCCTTCATAGAACATTATACCTCTATATAAGTTATAATAGAAATGAATAATGATAATATAGTCGATTACGTTTATTAATGGAGGTATATGATGCAACTGGACTGGATCCGTACGTTTGTCACTCTTGCCCAACTTCAGCATTTCACCAAGACAAGTGAATACCTGAATTTATCTCAACCTACTGTCAGCGTCCACCTTAAAAAGTTGGAGCAAGCCCTTGGTGCAGCACTCATTCACCGTTCCTCCACCAATCAGCTGTTTGAATTGACGCCTGCAGGTGAACGGGTATTTGAGCAAGGGAAAGAGATGCTGGAACTATGGAGGACAATGGAACAAGTGAATCAAGCAAAGCAGGAAATTCAATTACGGATTGGTTCCACTCACACCGTCAGTGATGTTTTGCTTCCCGATTTTGTCAAAAAGATCAAGGTCTTGTACCCTCAAGTCCGTTTACAATTGATGATTCACAATCACGAGACGATAGTGGAAGCTTTGAATACAAACAATCTCGATCTTGCCCTCGTAGAAGGAACAAAAGGTTTAGAGCCCTTTCAGGTAGAGGTGATCAGTCGGGATGAGCTCCGCTTCTTCGCTAGCAACAGGATGAACCTCCATTCCTCCCCCTTCATCCTCAGGGAAAAAGGATCTGGGACGAGGGAATATGCGGATGAGTTCTTAAAGTCAGAGCGAATCGTACCGGTTGAAGTCCTTGAAGCAAGCAGTCATTTCTTAATCAAACAACTTGCTGTAAGGGGACTCGGGATCGCATTTCTTTCAAGCTCCATGGTCAAAGACGAGGTGCTCCAAGGCAAACTCGTCCCCATTGAGCCATACATTGTCCACCGCCCCATTTATGCGGTTCATCCTGAAACAGCGACTTCAGATCCAGTTATAAAGGAACTGATTTCCTTGATTGAGCATCCAAATTAAATAGAGGGACGGACCTTGTTTTCAAGGTCCGTCCCTCTTTGTTTAGCCGTTTTTTTCTTCTGAGCGATCTACGACAGCTGCACCGACAATGTCGCCGGTTACATTAGATGCTGTTCCACCCATTCCAATTATGGCATCGACTCCTGCAATGAGGGCGACTATTTCGAGTGGTAAACCGAACATCGTTAAGACCGCAGATAATGTAACCAACCCTGCAGCAGGAACTCCAGATGTTCCTATAGACAGTAAAGTCCCGACCAGCACAATCATCAACAGGTCGGTAACGGAAAGGTGCAGGTTCGTCACATTTGCTGCGAATACAATCGATACACCCATTCGTAAAGCTCCACCGTCTGAATTAAAGATAGCGCCTAATGGTAACGCGAAATTCGCCGTTTTCTCAGAGATCCCCGCTTTTTTGGCAGACTGAATGGCTACCGGTAAAGATGCGATACTGCTTGATGTAAAGAAAGCAGTGCTGTATGCTTCTTTCGTCTGTTTGAAGAAAGTGATGACAGAGTTACCTGTCAACTTTAAGAATCCAGCATATACGACAACCCAAAGAAGAAGAAGTCCAAGATAAAAGACCCCGACAAACTTCAGTAGGGATTGGATTGTTTCCCACCCCTGCTGACCAAATGTAGCCGCACTGATGGCAAACACCCCGATGGGAGCATAAGCCAACACCCCTCTAAGAAGGATATAAAACATTTCGTTAAAGGCTGTAAAAACTTTATCCAATAGTCCCCCATATTCCTGCATCTTACTATCTGCAGAAAATTTCATCCATGAAATGGCTATCCCCATGATGATGGCCAGGAACATAATGGCCAGTGTATCCCCCCCGGCAAAAGCCTGGAACAGGTTATCAGGAATAATTTGCAGCAAAACATCCCCAAACTGCGGTGCTTGCGGTTCTTCCACTTGCGTATTAGGCAGTTCCAAATTGGTTCCAGGGTTGAACAGGAACGCCAAACCAAGTCCGATGAAGACAGCGGCTGCCGTGGTGGCTGCATAATAAAGAATCAGCTTCCACCCCATCCGACCAAGCTGCCTCATACTCATCTTGTTCACTGCTTGCACTACGGTGAGGAATATCACTGGAATGGCAATCAAGCTAAGAAGGTGAATAAGCACCGTCCCAAATGGTTTCAGAATCTCAGCATCTGATTTAAAGACAAGACCGACGATGATCCCTAAAAGGAACCCGACGGACATCTTCAAAACAAAAGGCACTTTCATATATTGCTTCCATATGTACTTCATTTCATCTACGTCCTTACCTATATTTTTTTCAGATATTCATTATATCACTTTTACAGGAATAGGGACGGACCTTGTTTTCAAGGTCCGTCCCCCACAATTAAAAGTCTCTTACTCTTTTCTCCGCTTTTCCATTTCACTTTTATAATCATCATAATTGCCACTGTAGCTTTTTAATGTGTAATCTTCAACGGCAATGATCCTTTGTGCCATTCTATTGATAAAGTAGCGGTCGTGGGAGATGAAGAAAATGGTACCACTGAATTCGTCCAGGGCTTCCTCAATCGTTTCGATCGTATCGATATCCAGATGGTTCGTCGGTTCATCCAGAATCAATAGATTAATATCCTTAAACAGTAACTGAGCAAGTTTTAATCGGATTCGTTCTCCCCCTGAAAGGTGTTTTACTTTCTTGAACACACTTCCTTTGTAAAACATGAACTTTGAAAGGTATTCCCGCGCCTTTCCTTCCAGAATAAAGATGTCTTCCCGGAAAGCATCTAGAACGGTGGCTTCTTCGTTCTTAAATGTAATGATTTGAGGTAAATAGGCCGATTTTACATTTGCTCCAAACTGGATGACGCCTTCATCAGGTTGATCTTCGCCGATGAGCATCTTTAGAAAAGTGGTTTTTCCGCATCCATTTGGCCCAAGCATTCCCACTCTTTCTCCGTGACGCACCATGATATCACTATTGGTAAATATCAATTTATCCCCAAACTGTTTCGACAATCCAACTCCTTTAATGGTCTCTTTACCCGATCTTCCCGAAGCTTTCACGTCAAGCTGCATGTTCCTTCTTTCAAAAACGGGTTTATCGATATGCTCGATCTTGGATAACTTTTTCTGAACGCTTGCGGCCCTTTTAAAGAACTTCGTATTATCCGCTCTCATTGCCCAATCTCGTAAGCTTATGACCGTATTTTCCAATCGTTTGATCTTCTTTTGCTGCTCTTTGAAATGTTCGTATTGGATTCTCATATTCTCTTCTTTTTGAAGCACAAAAGAACTGTAATTCCCTTTATAGGAAATCGATTTCTTATCTTCAATTTCCACAATTTTGGTGACTACATTATCTAAGAAATAGCGATCATGGGAGACAATGAGGACCATACCTTTATAGCTCTTCAGGTAACCCTCCAGCCATTCGATCGATGACATATCCAGGTGATTCGTCGGTTCATCCAGGAGCAGGATGTCCGGCTGATGGATCAACAGCTTCCCTAACCCGACGGTTGTTTTTTCTCCTCCGCTTAACAAGTCAAAGTCACGCTCTAACAGGCTTTCTGTAAGCTGCAGTCCCGTACAGACCTTGCTTACCTTCTCATCCCTCTCATAACCACCCTTTACTTCAAATAATTGAATGAGGTTACTATATCGGTCCATTGCTCTAGCAAGGTCATTCCCTTCCAGCACACTCATGTCATGTTCCAATTTGCGCATATCTGATTCAATTCGATCCACTTCCTCAAATGCTGAATAAAGGACATCCCTCGCCTTCAATCCTGCTGGGTATTTTGGCGATTGTTCAAGGTAGGCACTAGTTGCGCCATTCGAGATGTGGATGAGACCTTCATCGTATCCGTAGCTTGAAGTCTGGGGGTACCCAGGATAATAATTCATGGGCTCTATGCCTGCAATCACCTTTAAGACTGTACTTTTTCCGGATCCATTCTCCCCGACGATTCCCACTTTGTCTCCTTGAAAAACTTCAATTGAAACATCTTCAACAACAAGTGTCGCTTCCATATATTTTTTGATTCCATTAACTTTTAACTCCAACATATACGTCCCTTCTTTCATTAACATGAAGTTACGCTAGTTATGGACAGGTTAAAAAAGGCTTACTTCTATTCACTTATGCAATAAAAAAAGACCATAAGAAGGGAATCCTTCCTACAGTCTTGTATCATAATCAACATCTGATCCATAAAGAAGACACACCAAGTCATACAAATTACTGCTGACGTCGCATTCCTCTTCATGAAAATATCAACTTGATATCAGGAAAGTAAGTTTCCTTCTAATTGCCTGATCCCATAAAGAGCATAACAAATAAACCCATCTTCCATAGGCACTTTTAGCTCCATACAAAATCCGTATTAATTTAAAAATAAATTAATCAGCAATTAGTTGGTTCCATAAACTTACTATCCCTCCCCGCAACATTTTCATTATTATCTCATTATTAGATAATTTTGTAAATAGAGGGACGGACCTATATTTCTAAAAGTCAGGTCCGTCCCTCTCTAAAACCATCACTTGCCTATAAAGCCGCCTTCTGATTTGATCAATTGTCCTGTAATCCATCTGGATTCTTCACTGGCAAGGAAGTTGATCAGTCTTGCAGCGTCTTCTGGTTCCCCGATACGGCCGCTTGGAAACATGGGGAGCAAATGATTTCTGATTTCATCAGTGATCCACCCTGAATCTGTCGGGCCGGGATCGATTGAATTTACTGTGATCCCAACAGGAGCAAGTCCGACTGATAGCGGTTCCGTTATGGCAATCAACATTCCTTTTGACGCAATATATGCTAAATTATTTGGGTCCGGTCCTTTAGAAACCATGTTGATAATCCGACCATGACTGTCCCCCGGGAAAGCGCGCTCATATCGCCCTGCAAATTCCATTGTTAACAATATAGTACCGCTATTGTTCACCTGGTAATGCTTATCAAGAATGCTTTTATCAAGTGTACGGAAGTTTGCCGGCGCTTCGTATGTTGCATTGTTCACTAATATTGCAGGTGTGCCTAGAATTTCCTGTACTTGGTCCATCAATCGTAAAGGAGCTGTTTCATCACTTAGATCCAGCTCCATATGAGCAGCACGCACTCCCGTATTGAGTAACTCCTCACATAGAAGTTGAGGAAAGCTATGTTCTACTCCTGTTCCACTCATATCATCAAATGAACTCAAATGAGTAAAAAAGACATCAGCACCTGCACGTGCAAGCGAACGACAAATGGCTGCCCCAATGCCCTTGTCCCGGCTTGCTCCCGTCACGATGGCTATTTTACCTGTCAGATTGGTCATAATATGTTATACCTCCTATTAATAGAAGAAAAGATACTCGTTAGTCCCCTAAATATTTTCATAGATTTCCAGTAACGCACCCTCAGGATCACGAAAATGAGCGACCTTCATCCCCCACTCCAATTTCTCCATGGGACTGGTGATGAATTCCACCTTTTCTTTCAGTTTTTCATATGTATCCTCGACACTCGCCACCTCAAAAATTAAAGCAAAACGTTCACCTTGCTCCCCTCCTACAATGTATCCGGAGTTGAGGGCATCCGTCATCTGTTTCCTCTCAAATATCCCTAAGTGTGTTTGTCCAACTTTAAATTGTCCATACAGGGAGTTTTCATCACCCCACGATACTTCAAAGCCCAGGACGTCTCTGTAAAAAAGAAAGCATTTTCTATAATTGTCCACCAATAATCTGGTATGTGTTAATTTCAATTCAAAAACCTCCCTTAACGATCTATTTCTACCAATTATTTCAAACCACTTTATTTCTGGCAATCTTTTTATAGATTTCAAATAGATTTCTAAAGTGAAGAACTAGTTTGAAATTACAAAAAGCCCAGTCAACCTAAACTGGACTTTCTGAAATGGTGAAAGTTTCAAGTTTGCCAGGGTCCCATCATTGCCCTGTCCCTCCACCTGAATCCCGTCCGCCACCCATGGTGTAGTTACGGTCTTCCCCTGGTTTCGCTCCGGGGTCTATGCCAGGTGTGTGGCGGTCGTTCCCTCTTCGCTTGCGTCTGATGTCAATGGCTAACGCAAATACTAAGGTTCCTGCAATTAAAACAAAAAACCACAGCATTTATATCTCCCCCTTATCATCATATGTTGAGGATGGAATTCAAATGCAGTCCTCGTTTCAGATATGATCAGGCAGTGAAAATGGTTATTCGTTCGTAGCAGTCTTGGAAAATATATCTGATTAATGTTCCGCGAAGGTCTTTCTGAATCCATAAAACGGTCTGTATCCTTTTTGTTCATAATAGGTATGAGAAGACGTGTTGGTCAGCATCTCAATTCTCGTCTTTGGAAATAGCCCATGAACGTATTTGAGCATAGCATCTCCGATTCCCAACCCGCGGAAATCTGCGTGGACCAGCAGTTCACAAATAAACAATGTTACAGATTGATCCGTAAGTCCTCGGATATAGCCGATGACACGCCCATTACACTCTGCTACATATGCAATGTTCGAATGCTCCCAAGCATCCTTTGTACTTTCCATGTTTTCCACTAGATTATTCCATTTTTCTTCTCTATTTAAAGTATGTATATTGAAAAAGTCCTCCGTTTCGTATGCCCTTATTTCTATGTGGTTTTCATTTTTCAAGCGTATTTGCATCTTGAATTTCCTCCCATTGTTTAGTCCGATAAAATCTCTCTAACTCTCTACCAAAATACTTCATTCCAACGTTCATCAAAAAATAAAAGAAAGTTATGACTTTACTTTAACATAATTATCCATCCACTCGGATGTTTTTAAAAAAAGAAGCTCAATCATCAGATTGGCTTCTTTTACTCCTATCAATTCCATTCCACTACAGGCTTGTCGATTTGAGGTGGAATCCCTAATTCTTCACCAGCGGCAAATATCAATTCTTTTCTAAAGTAGTAACTAATATGGTGCACAATCTTCCCATTCTCCACTTCCTGGTACTGGATATCATGAATTTCAGGTCCATTCGTACCCTCAGAAAGCATGACTATGACATGACGGCCCCATAAGCAGTATTCCACAGCCCTCATACCAGGGAGACCATATTTCATGGATCCGGAACGCATCTCCCCCTTGCTGTATTCCTGGAAACCGAGGACAGCCTCATTGTGGGCTTCTTCACTGATTAATGCCATAACAGCTTCAATATCACCTTCATTCATTGCATTCAGGTAGGCTTGGATGACAGGATGAGTGTCAGATACCGGATGTTGAGACTTGCTCTCGAGTAGGTCGACAGATTGCAACTTCTCTTTCATCCGACGGACCGTTGCATAGACCGCTCCCGGAGTGGTCCTGACCATCCCTGCCACTTCCCTGGCATCGAATCTGAACACTTCTTTTAACAGAAAGACCGACACCTGCCTCGGGTAAAAAAGATCAAAAAGGATGTGTAAGGCTTCCTCTGCCTCCAGACCATCTGTGAAGTTTTCTTGAGGAAGTTCATCTTCCTCAAGGAGACCGACATGTCTTTTTTCTTTACGGCACTGGTCAATCCACGTGGTTGTCGCCATTCGATACAAATAGGCTTTCGGGTTAGTCGGGTGCCAACGCTGGTAATAACCTCCGAATGCTTTTAGCATGGTATCTTGAAATAAATCCTCTCCATCCCAGGGTGAGCCCGTTAAATAACGACAATACCTCCACAAGCCTTCTTTGAATTCTTCGATCATGGAATGGAATTCCATCGCCAATTCCCTGTTTTTTTCCGTAAAAGATTCTTTCATTTTTCCCTGCATGGTCATCCCCCTCTATTTGATCATTCATATGTAAAACGTTTAGACAATGCAAAATTATACGGAAACAACCAAAATATTTTTTGAAAAAAACTATATATCCCTTTATATTTTACCATAATATTCAAAATACTAGCATAATAGAAAAAGAGGGACTCCCCGATTAGGAAATCCTCCTATAAAAATTGATTACTAATATGTGCATTCAATTCTTCTGTTCATTTCCCCTTTTAAAATTACCCGTCACTTTTGCCATAATTAACTGCATCCCTTTTTCATCATGGGCTTCTTTCATTTTCTTCAAGAATTTATCCGCTTCTCTTCCTTTTAAGCTTTTCACCTGCTTACCTTCATACTCGATAAATACGGTTTGATCTTTGAGGACCCGGTATTGAAAAGGAGAATCATCCAGTCGGTTTCGTTTATCGATATTGTCCATCCCTTGTTTTCCCTTCTTTTCATAATTGTTCGTGTTGTTTCTTTTTAGGATTAGAGCCGTGTTTGTATCATTTCTTATTAATTCATCACCCATTTATCCTTCATAAATAGAACTCTGCCAATGGCAAAGATGATTACCATGATCACCAGATTGCTTCCTATCGTAATCGCGATGTGCTGATAATCGACCACACCCATCAACAGTTCTTTAAATTGGCTGAATAAGTTTAGAATCGGTATGGCAAAATGTTTGAAGGTGAGCTCATTTAGTCCGACATTTGTGATAATCATGCCTGGAAACGCCGCAAGCATCATAATTGGCGCACTGTAGCTACCGGCTTCTTTAACGGTTTTCCCCAGAATGCTTGTGATCATCTGCAGGGAAGCGATGAACACGGCATACACAATAGTTAGCAGTAGGGAAATCCCTATAATGACATAGACATTCTCTCCAAAGGATACGGCTTCTTTTAAGTTTTCTGTAAACAGGCTGATCTCCATCGCGAGGACAATAAGCGTGACAAGACCTGTAATGACACCTACTGAAGCAATGGTCAACCATTTAGAAAGCATTAATGTGGAGCGTTTGACGGGTGTCATGAGTAATGCTTCCATCGTTTTCTTTTCTTTTTCCCCAGCAAATAAGTCAGCTGCCGATGGGGCGGTTCCCACTCCTATGGATATAGCCAGGATTAGCGGAACAAGAAAAGATAACAGGAACATACTCCCCTCTTCATCTGACACTTCCTGTTTTGTGATGGTGAATGGCTGAATGACAGAAAGGTCCGTCCCTTCAGCTCTCAACCTTTCTGACGTAACCACTTTCTCAAAGGCGGTGAGAGAGTTGGTAACTGCATTCATCAGGTTGCTGGAGTTCTGGCTGAAGGAATCTCCGATCAAGGTGATATCAGCTTGCTTTCCTTCATTGATATTTTGAATGAAATCACTGCTCACAATCATGGCAACAAGTGCTTCTCCCTCTTCAACGGCTTTCCTGGGATCGTCTGTTTTCACTAATTCAATCGTTTCATTTCCTGAGAAAATTTGAGTGACGTCCTTACTGACATTGGAGTCGACTGCGAGGGCATACGTTTCACCTTCTCCACTTGAAACCATATTTTCATAGAAGAAAACGAGTCCACTCATCATAAAAATCGGAAGAAAGACGGTCAAAAGAAGAGTTCTCCTGTCTCTGAAGCTGTCTTTCAATTCTTTTAAATAGATACTAAGAAGCATAATGTTCATCCCCTCTCACCAGTTTACTCATAAAGATATAATTAAGATCCCTGCTCTTTTCAGTCTTATATAATTCTTCGATATCCCCCTGGTACACCAATTCCCCTTTATGCATCATGGCTACTTTGTCACATAGCATGGAGACTTCTTCCATGATGTGACTGGAGAAGAGGATGGTCTTTCCTTCTCGTTTTAATTGATGTACAAGTTGGCGGAATACATTCGAAGAAGTGATGTCGAGACCAGTCGTCGGTTCGTCAAACAAAATGATTTCGGGATTATGAATCAGGGTTCTGGCAATGGCTACCTTCTGACGCATACCTTTGGAGAAACCTCCCACTCTTCTGTCAAGATAGTCTCTCATCCCGAACATCCGGGAGAGGTCGTCGATTCTCACCTTTGTTTCATGTTTGCTTAATCCGTATAATCGAGCAAAGTATTGAAGATTCTCCCTTGCAGATAATCGGTCATATAAACCGGTTTCCCCACCAAATAATACACCGATCTTGGTTTTGATTTCGTTTGGTTCTTTTAAGGTATCGTGACCTGCAACTTCTATTGAACCCTCGGTGGGTGTCAATAAGGTGGCAATCGTTCTAAGAAGTGTCGTCTTTCCGGCACCATTTTCGCCTAACAGCCCGACCACTTCACCTTTTTGAATCGAAAGAGAAACATGTTTTAATGCGGTTACATATTTTTTCTTATCTTTAAACTGTTTTGTAACTTCATGAATATAAATCAATTTTCTCACCTCATTAAGTATGATTGTAATGTCATCTTACAAATAATTGGTGATGGAATCTTTACTTATGTCGTGAAATGTCCTTTTCTTGTCGTGAAAATGCCAAATTCTTCATGAAAGATGGTAAAATGAAGGAGAACTTCAGAAGATGCGAGGGGAATGGAAATGAAGATTGGTCTCGTAGACGATCGAATGATTGACTTAGATAAATTAAATGGCATCGTTTCCCGTGCCGAGGGACTGGAAATCGTCTTTTCCACCACCTCCGCCGAGGAAGCCTATGACCAAATCAAGAAAGAAACCATCGACGTATTGATTGCAGATATTGAGATGCCCCACCTATCCGGATATGAATTGGCAGACATCATCCACTCACATGCTCTCAACATATCGGTGATCTTCGTGACGGCAAACAGTGGATATGCTGTCCATGCCTTTGAATTGAACGTCCATGACTATATTATGAAGCCATATACAAATGATCGCCTGATGAAATCCATCGAGCGACTTATGGAAAAGTCGAGAACGGCAGAATTGAAGGGCCGACTCTATTTAAAGCAAAAAAATGATATTCATATCATTCAAAAGAAAGATATCGTCTTCATTGAAAGATCTGGCCGGGCAACGACGATTTACACGAAAGAGGAAAGCATCAAAACCTATCTGACCTTAAATGAATTAGAAGGTGAATTACGGGAAAGGGATTTTATCCGTTCCCACCGTTCCTTCATCATCAATATACACTTTGTAAAGAATTTCTCACTCTATGCGAAGAATTCATATGTGATTACATTTGAAGGAATCGAGGCACAGGCAATGATCACAAAGGAAAAAGTAGAGTATCTGCAACAACATTATTTCTAAAAGGTGGACCCCGGTGTGAAACAAATGAAAATTTATTGGTTAATTCTTTCCCTATTTGCCTTTATACATATTCACGCATTATTAACGAACCTACAATGGGATCTGCCCGTTTATTTCACTTATGCAGCAGTCTTTTTCGTAACGTATCTGTGTTATAGAAAAACGAAAATACAGTCTTTTGGATTCAATCAGAAATGGGGTAACCTGCTTTCCCTCACACAACTATTTCTGTTACTTCCGTATTTGATCATTGATTCGACATGGTTACCACCGATCTTTTTTATGATTTTTATCGGGATTGAGTTGTTCCGATGGGATGTCTCCTCCAAATTTATTAGGCTTCAGAATGATATTGAGCAGTTCGAGATGGAACGACTTCATTTATCCGAAACATTTCGGGTTGTACGAAGTGAGCGGCATGATTTCCTCAAACATATTTCGTCCATTCACTATATGCTCGAACATCACCATCACGAAGAGGCAGCTGCCTATTTAGACGATTTGGTGGACGGGTATGAAGAAACCAACCTTTCCATTAAAGGGGAACGTGGAAGTGTGGCCGGAATTCTCCACCAGATGTACAATCGAGGAAAGACTTGCGGGGTGACGATGATATATGATGTAGATATGCCCATTTCCACGTTGCCCCTCCCAGATAAGAAAATAGTGACACTCCTTGGGAATCTGTTGTCCAATAGTATTGAGGCTTCAGCCGAATGGCTTGAACATTACGATAATGGAGCAAGCGTCAGCCTCCAGTTTTATAAACGAAGCGGGCTTTATATGCTGGTTTGCAAGAACCCTTCCCTCCCGATATCGCCATCGATCCTTGATGAACTGTATCAAAGCTACGGACATATAACAAAGGAAGGCCACGAAGGTCTTGGCACCAAGATCATTCAGGAAACCGTAAAAGAGTATAATGGTTTTCTGGATTTTGTGTATAAGGAAGAAGAATTTACGGTGAAAATTAAAATCCCGGCGATTCATTAGGGAAACCCAATTGACCAATAGATATTGCTAACGAAATGGTAAAGGTTGTAACATCTGAACATTCATTTTCATAAACAAAACACATTCATACGTTTCAGCAAACTTGTAGAGGGGAATATTTTTATGAATGAATCGAGAGGAGGAACCTCAATGAGTGGAGCATCTGGAGCTGTTTTGTTTATAATTATTCCTCTATTAATTATTGCGGTCATTATTGGAATAACGATTAGTTACTTTAGAAAAAAAGCGAAAAAAAATAAAAATTTCTAGGATTAATTGTTTAATTGACTTGAGAAAAAGGCTTGGTAGTACGAGCCTTTTTTTGTTTCATATACAACTAAAAAACAAATAAATGATCAAGGCATTTATCGATGACCATCTCTGCGCGCTTGAATATAACCATAGTACGCGCATGTGCCATTTTCAGTTAAGTCTTTCACCTCGAATCCACAGGTTTCATAGAACTTAAAATTGTTTGCAGAGGTATGGGCAAACCAATCTCCATGTGGTAATTTGTTTACACAGAGCTCAACAAGTTTTTTCCCTATCCCCCTGCCCCGATATTCTGATAATACCACTAGGTCCATGATATTGGCGGCCATGATCTTGTCTGATATGACCCTGACCATGGCAATCATCTTGTCTTGATCCCAAACCGTGAATGCCCAGGTCGAGTTAGTGAATATCAAGGAAAACTTTTCTTTCTGCCATGAAGGTGTGTTTCTAGCCCAACCGGCATCTTCAAATAATGCTTCAACATAATGTTCAGGCACTCCCTCCGTTCCTTCTCGAATGACAAAACCGTTGAAATACTGATACATTTTCAGTTCCCCCAATTCTTTTCAAATGGATCTCTCCATTTTTAGAACTATTAATAATATGCTCTGTATACTTCACCAATGAGCCCCTTTAGCTGATGGATACCTGTGTCTGTATTCGTCATGATCACGAGACCCGCTTCTTCATATGGATATGCAACCATCATACCTTGAAAGCCGACTCCCCATCCCAGTGAGGAAACTTCTAACCCTTTTTCATGAGTATCACGAAAAACACCAAGCCCCATCCACTCTTTTTCAAATTGAGGGGCAATCATCTCTTTAGCACTGACCGAAGAGAGAAGATTACTTTCGCCTTTGATTGCTTTCATCCATTCAGTAATCAATAGAGCAACATCCGTTGGGGTGGTCCATAATCCTGAAGCTGCAGGATAGGGGTATATGGGGTATTCTCCGGTTACCAAGCCACCATCCTTGGTATGGCCACAGGAGAACTGATCTTTGGATGCCGGCAGCTGAAAAGTACTATTCTTTAACTGTAGGGGCAGGAATAAATATTTTTCCATTACCCCTTCGAATGATTCTCCCATAATATCCTCTATCACAAGCTGGATGACGCAGAAGCCGGCATCGGAATAGGAAAATTCGCTTCCAGGCTTATATTTCACTTCGATTGGAATCTCACAATAGGGTGTTTTCCCTTCCAAGATGTCGACCATGGAAGGGGTATCAGACATAGATAAGATTTCAGAAAAAGAGCCTTCCGGATCCACAATTCCTGAATGGTGACTGAGTAAATGCCTCAATGTTATGATTCCGAGAGAATTCCCGGGAACTTTCCATGATGACAGGTACTCATTAATATTTCTATCTATATCCAGAATGCCCTGTTCAGATAAAGTCATCACTAACATGGAGGTGAAAAACTTACTGATTGAACACGCATGAAAGATTGAGTCATGTTCCACTCGTCTATTTGTTCCTACCTCAAGAAAACCAAAGCAGTCGGTTTTACTGATGCAGGCGCCTTCAATTGTAGCCATGCTGACTCCGACAATCTGGTGATCTTTCATTTTTTTTTCAAAGTTGATCGTTTGTGGTTTCATAGGATCCCCCACTATTTTTATCATTAAGAATTCCCCTGAAAATGATGGGAACATCTTTCATTTTCCTTCTCCAAACCATGTGATCCGAACCTTCACCCCAGTAATCCTTCAACCAATAATCGGGATATCCCAATTTTCTTGTCCATATCGTTTGAGCGCTAGCATATCCACTATCCATGCAAAACTCTTCAATCCCCCGATTTAGAAACGTAAGAAGCATCGTGTTCAAAAGGAGCGAACCAATCCCACATCTTTGGTAACCGGGATGAACAAAAACCGTTCCTATCTCATATACATCCCTTAGAGCGCCACCGGTAGTGCGATTGATGAGCTCAGTGGAATGACCGTATTCGATGGTACCTACTATCTCTTGACCATCTTTTGCTATTAGGAAATACCGTTCTGTCCCATTACTATCAAAGTCAGATTGTAAGTAGGCATTCTTGGTTTCTAGTTCATTCTTTAAATCTTCATGGAACAAAGAGATCCCTTCTTTGGCAAAGGTATCTTGAATAACCGTTGTAAAAAATTGGGTCAGTTTTTGTTTATCGGTTGATTTTGGTCTGCAAATTTCAATTCTATTCATAGTCGTTCACCCCTGAATTAGGCTACCAAATCACAACAACTGGATCAAAATGCATTCTTTTCAGTGAGCATTCTTCTAATCAGCCGGATTTGGCCCCTGTGATTGATCTCATCCTCGAATACATGAAACCAGATGAAATAATGGTTGGAAGGCTGATTATCCCATAATCTGCTTTCAAAGAGCCATTCATCATTACGCACGGAAAACTCCTGGAATGTTTTCTTTCTGACCTCCCCAAGTTTTGTCAGATAAAATTCAAGAGGGTTCCCATTTATATTCTTTCGACCTTTTTCTCCTAGGCTATAGGCTGCACCCCATTCAGCCATTTCCTGTTCGTTTGGCCTTCTCCCATCAAATAGTTCTATTTGAAACCCTTTTTCTACCGCCGCCATATGGAGCAATAGAGCTCCGATACTGTTAGCACCTTCACACGGTAAAAAGTCCAGTTCAGAGGGGGTTAATCCTCTCACACTGTCCAATGTCGTTTTTCTGGCATAGTCCATCTGAGAGACCAGGTAACTGATTTGCGGACTATAACCCTTTCGTGAGTCTATTTTATATTCCATAGATTATCGCACCTTATCTGTCATATTAATTAAACGACTGGATTCGAGAGCCGCTGTTTCACTGGGAAAACGTCTTTAGGTACCCATCCTTCTTCGCCATTTTTCTTGATTAAGTCATATCCTGTGCAACTACTGTCAACAACCGATATGATATCTCCAATATCTACAGAGATCTGAGCACATGAAAGATCCGTTTTTGCTGAATATGTTCCCTTTTCACTTTCATGAATGTACTCATTTTTAACATATAATAGATCATCCGTTCCAACTTGTTTGCACAGTGTAAAATGCTCAAATGGTTGAAGGGGTATCAATTCGTAGTTTGGGTAGGAAATGGACCCCGACATGATTGGTTCTGATATGTAGCCCTTCACCACTTCACATGTTAAGTGATGATGGGTATAGGTTTGGGAAAAGCTGTCCCCGTTCTTGGTTCTATGTATGATAAATGCATTTAACTGACCTGTCGATTTAATGACATTCCCGCCGTCAATGGAGATGATTTTCTTATCTTCCCTTACAACCGGATTATTGGAAGGAATGTCACTGGAATAATTGACAACAGGCCAATGGCCGACAATGACATATTTCCCTGATCGATGTGATTTCTCGAGGAATGCAGGCATCGTGATCGCTGCTATTCGATCCGTTTCTCTCCAATCCTCACCATCATCAAGACCTGCATGGACGAAAATATAGTCGTCTGTTTCGATGGCAGTCGGTAACTCCATCAGCCATTGTATTTCATGGGGGAAATGGCGTGTAAGGATCTCTTTCACCTCCTGAACCGCAGTATCCTCTTTGAGTTCAAATCCTACTTCATCAAGCCACTCTTTCAATATGGAATGTTTTCTTGATCTGATATAGTTCATCAATTTAGGATTCTCTTCAAGAAGATCTTCTACTACAGTGTCGCAATTTCCCTCCGTTACATGAACATTCGGGTTCCTCTTTGTTAATTCCATGATATATCGGACAGTCCCTTTACTGTTGCTTCCTTTTTCACAAAGATCACCATTTATGAATAGATGGTCTTCTGAACTGAAATTCACTTTTTGTAGGAGCTTGATAAAAAGATTCAGTTCTCCATGTATGTCCGAGATTACTATGACTCTGCCTTGATTTGGTAAGATCACTCGTTTGATTTTCTTCAATGTCGTCTCCTTCCTCGAGCAATGGTCAATCGCTCCTATTCATTTCGCTGTGAATTCCGCTTTCTAGAATATATTCCAATAACCCCTCTATACTTCCCGAATACTTTTCCACTTCAGGTAAGTGGTAAAATGTAGTCGTGTTTGCAAGATCATATACCTCACCTTTGGGGGAATACAGGATGGTGCGCTTTCCAAGTCCCAGCGCTATTCCCAGTTCGACGTGACTTCCTTTTCCTCCAGGAAGTATAATGATGACCACATTTGATTCAGTGATGGCATCTTTTTCATTCTGTCCGATATGCTGAAGGTCTTTCAATGATGATGCGCGATCATTCCTGGTCCAATCATATGTATGGCTAAAGCCTTTCTGTTCAAGTCGATCACTTACATGTCGCACAAGGTCCTTATTTGCAAAGCTTGAGCCAATATAAAACTTCATCATTAACACCCTCTTTAGATTGAATACTAGTTTCGATACAATTTAGCTGCTGTTATTGTTACCCCATTACGGATAGATAAAAAGATAAAAAATCAGTTTTTATTTACTCACTAACCCATCATGAGGAAAAGGATCAATACAAGTCCAGTGAACATATAAGTTGAATATTTTTTTCTGTCGATTCCTATCCTAAGTTCCCAAAGACCGACTGTAATTAAATACGCTCCCAGCAGTCCCATGACAAAAGGCAGTATGATAAACAATAGCAATTCAACTCCCCCATTCCTAATACAGCTATTGATAGTACGAACGCATATTCCAATTATTCCAAATTATTTAATAAAACACAATCCTTTCCAAAATTAAAAGGTGCCACCCTAATGTAAGGGTTGACACCTTCTCTACTCCTTTAACCGGTCCCGACGCCGATCAATGTAAAGTGTTCCATTTTCCTGCAACTCAACATAAAATGCATCTTGAAGTTTCACTTGAAAGTGGTGCAGCTGATTTCGAAGCCACTCTTCAGATATGCCCACTTCCTTTAAATTCTGATACAGGATGTTCCCATCAACGATTAATTCTGTTGGGATGTATGTAGGTTTACCGGTTATGATATCCTGATCCTTTTTGGTTAATGGTTGATTGTCGGATTTTAAAAACACGGTTAATTTCCCATCAGGTTCGAAGATGGCGGTATCAACTTCGTTAGTAGAAAATACATTTTTTTCTCTTAGGAGCATGCTTAAATCGTCCATATTCAGATGATGTTTCCCTAACGTATCTTCAAGAATTTTACCATTCTTCATGACAATGACCGGTTGCCCATCCATCACTACCCGTGCTCTCGGTGATTTGAGTCCGATATATCCAACCAGGAGTGTTAAGACACTCCACCAGACAAGGCTGGTGAGTCCTTCAAAAAAAGGCATCTTCGATTCACCTGCAATATCTGCTGCAATGGAACCGATGGTGATCCCTGTTATATAGTTAAAAAAAGTTAACTGGCTCAATTGTTTCCTTCCGAGCAAACGGGCGACAAGGAGGAGAACCAGGAAGCTTGCTGTTGAACGAGCAATCATTTCAAAGTAATCAACGTGAATCAATTCGGTTCGACTCCTACAGGTATTTTCTATTAGTATTGTTTAATAAGTATCTAATATACTTTACCCCGTCACCATGCATTTGAAAAACCCCGCTACCGCATAACGGCTTATGAAGTTATCATGATATCTGCCGATTCTGCAGGATGATACCGATTGATATAATAATCTTCTGCTTTCCAATATCTATTTTCGAATTTTGACCTATTCTTTTTCGTTTCGTTTGATTCGCGGTTAAACCTCGTCTCCCTCGAACAGTCCAAATAGATAATCTTATCAAAAAAATGTCTCCACTCTTCCCTCTGAAGAAATACTCCTTCAATAATGATGAAACCTTTCTTTGGCAACAGAATGGTTCTGTCGTCATGAGTGTCTCGCGAGCCTTCATAAAATGGGAGAGTGATCTGTTCCTCTGCTTTCAATTTCTGAAAGAAGTGATTTGAAAGCCATTCTACATCCCACTGCAAATGAAAATATTCCTGCCTTTCTTCTGACCCAGTATGATAACGGCGTGCCCGTTCAACGATAAAATCATCCAGATGAAAAATTTGATAGGGACGATCTTCTTTCTCTAATTCAAAGCGTAATTGTTGAACCAAAGTAGTCTTCCCCGAACGACTTAATCCGTCTATCCCCAACACAAATCTCGAATTACCATGGTGGGCACCCATACTATTCAACAAATCCATATAGGAATTCAACTTATCCACTCCTCTACCTCTTAGTTAATTCCACATCATATTCTACCATTATTTTCATAAAAGAGGGACGGACCTCTCTTTTCAGAACAAAATCCTTTTGTATAAGGATTCTTTCTGAAAAATGGAGGTCCGTCCCTCATTCTATACTTGGATGAAGTGGGTTGGTTTGCCTATGCTGTAGAGCGTTAGTTCGTGCATGGCTCGTGTGCATGCGGTGTAGAATAGTCTTCGTAGACTTTCTTCATCGTATGTTTGGGCTGATGCGTCGTAAATAATGACGGCGTCGAATTCGATTCCTTTGGCTAAGTAAGCAGGTATCACGACAACGCCTTGTTCATATTCAAGGGAGACGCTTTTCATTAGTTTCAGGTCCTCGACTTGGTTTAATGAACCAAATACACGTTCACTTTCTTCAGCGGTTTTGCATATGACGGCGATTGAATGGTACCCATGCGCCTTCCACTTCTCAATTGTTCCGGTAATTTGATCATGCAGGTCATCATGGTCTGTGACTGTCGTTATGACAGGATTTGCTCCATCCCGCTCGAAAGCGGAGATATGTTCCCCGCCGGGAACCAGCCTTCGTGTAAAATCTATGATTGGTTTAGTGGACCGGTAGCTCTCGGTCAGGTTAATCTGATCTGTTTCATCCGGACCATACAATTCTGTCAAATTACTGAAATCAACATGTTCGTTTGCATGCGCAAAGATAGCCTGATTAAAATCTCCGAGGACGGTCAATTTCGCTGAAGGAAACAGCCTCTTGATGAACTCAAATTGAAATGGAGAATAATCCTGTGCTTCGTCGATGAGAACATGCTTAATGGATGTATTTGTTTGGAAACCGAGGATCAGCTCTTTTAATAGTAAGAAAGGCGTCGCATCTTCGTAATAAAGTTTCCCTTCGTCAAGCATTCTCAACGTCAAACGGCATATATATTCCCATTTCCCAGGTGTATTCCTACTCATTAAAGAACGAATCATCAGAGGATCTGTAAAGAGCTGCTGATAAACCCCTTTTACATCCACATATTGGAGGGTCTTGATCCATTTGCGTAGCTTCTTGAACTTTTTTCGTACAACCAATCTTCTCAACGCTTCGTACTCTACTTCGTAATCATCGGCGATATTTCTCTTCCTAAAATACTTACGCGCCTTATGGTATTGCTCATTGCTCATCAACTCAATCGCTTCTTCCACCCAAGGCTCCACCCGTTCTCGTTTCTCTGCCTGATCGATTTGAATGTTTAGCCATTCAGTCAGCTTTTCGATCCTGTTATGGAAACGAAGTGATGTGTCACATGAATAAAAACGTTCGGTGATCTCTTCAGACGTAACGATCGTCCTTCCCCTGAACATGATTCCTTTGAACTTCATCCCTGAACCCTCTAAGAATTCCCTGTATGATTTGATTGCTTCAAAGAAATCGGTAGATGCCTTGAATTGGATACTTGCCGTACGTGTTTCATACGTTTGGCGGTTGTCTGCTTTCCTCAACACGTACTCGAGCTGATCGTATGGACCCTCAACCTGGAATTCCTTGCTTAATCGGTGGTCCAAATACTCCTGGAAAGTTACCTGTTCCATGTTTTCTTCCCCAAGTTCAGGTAGAACTTGAGAAACATAACTGTTGAACATAGAGTTAGGTGAGAACAGAACGATTTGATCTGCTTTCAAGGTTTCCCTATATTTATATAATAAGTACGCGATACGCTGAAGGGCAGCAGATGTTTTCCCACTCCCAGCTGCTCCTTGAACAATGAGGAGCCTGCCCTGGTCATGCCTGATAATCTGATTCTGCTTCTGTTGAATCGTAGCGACAATGCTATGCATGTGATTGTCTGTTCGTTTACCGAGTACCTCCTGTAAAATCTCATCGCCGATCGTGAGGCTCGTATCGAACATGGACTGAATCACACCATCCCTGATGAGATACTGCCACTTGCTTTCCACTACCCCACGGATGATGCCCCCCGGGGTGGTGTATTCGGCCTGCCCTGGTGGATAATCATAATAAACACTTGAAATCGGTGCCCGCCAATCGTAAATAAGAAAGTCATTACCTGTTTGATCAGTCAGGGTCGATATCCCGATATAAACCCTTTCAGTGGATTCCCCCTCTTCAGTAAAATCAATGCGCCCGAAATAGGGCTTCCCTTTCATCCTGTGCAAAGCCGATAATTTTTTAAGTGCCTGCTTGTGAGTACTCTCCGAAACGGTTAACGATTGCGCCTGCTGCCTTAAGGCAATAACGGTTTCCAGAAAATCATCGAAGGTATCTGTGTTTACCTTTACCTCATCCCAGAAATGATTTCGGGTCTCCGCCACTTCCTCCTTGCGCCTTCCTGTTTCGGTTTCCAGGGTCTCAATCTGTTGCAAGATATTATCAATCACATCGTCCACTCGCTTTTGCTCATGTCTCATTTCAGATTTCATCTAAGCACTCCTTCAGCTATAAAATTCAGGGTTGACTAACGAGGATATTATGTTGTATAATTATTATTGAGGGGATATGAATATTTTTACCCCAATAAAAGTGTTTCTGTACTAATTTATCATAATCACAAGACATTTACAATAACAAATTGAAACCTGCACCTACTATTTATCCTAGTGGTGCAGGTTTTTGTGTAGATAGATATGCTGCTCTCCCGTTCTAAAATACCCCATTCTCGTTCACAGGATTCTCCGGAATCGGTTGACCTACGTCCCATAATTCTACGATTCTTCCATTTTCAAATCGAAAAATGTGGACAACCGCTGCCCCTGCATCCTCGGGGTTCTGCCTTACATAGGAATGAACCGCTACTGTCTCTTCATCTGCCATCGCTCGTTTCACTTCAAATCTCTTGTCGGGATTTTTAATAGCATTGTCTTCCATGGCGATCATAAGCGAATCCGGGTCACCACGAAAATAGGGGTTGTGATGACAAAAATCATTTCCTGTGTAATCCTTAAACGCTCCCCGGACATCTCCTGAGGCAACTCGTTCCAGAAACGAAACGGCTATTTCTTTTTTGGACATTGCATATGATTCAGACACTTCCATCACCCTTTCACTATTTATCACTTAGTTTATTGAACACTCTTCCCTAACTCATTAGTACATCATAAAAAGTCCCATTAAAAAATAAAGTGATGTCCCCTATCGTTCCAATGCAAAAAAAGGTGAAATAATAGGTTGCCTTTGTCACTTCTTTTTTGAAAAGCTCTTTACATGCTTGAATAAAAAGCCGATCAAATTTAAACCAACTGAGTATCCAGGCAATGATAAGGAAACTGGCAATCGTCATTTTCCATCCCTCCCAATATCTCGCTGACATGACTCACTATACGGTCATCTTCCAACTTGTACTTGCCAGCCATTTCTCTTTCTCTTTATAATCAGGTACAATCTTCCCAACCAACCTCCAGAAAGATCGATCGTGGTTGAGGTGGATCATATGGCACATTTCATGGACCACGACATAGTCGATGACCTCCTGTGGGGCCATGGCCAATTTCCAATTAAAAGTCAGCTGCCTTCTACCGTCGCATGTCCCCCATGTCTTTTGACTATCCGATATGCGTACCGACCGGGGCTTGTTCTTAAAATGGTGCTGATGATGAGCGATGCTGCTCTCTACCATGGACTTGCACCTCTTGTAGTAAAAACGTTTCAACGCCTGCTTTACCCGTTCATCTTCAAGCTCTCTGACCTGGATTTTTAGCGTATCCCCGCTAAAAGTGACAGAGTCTTTTGTGATGTCAGGGGTATGAAGAACTTCAATGGGGAAGCTTTTTCCGAGATACAGGAAAGGTTCTCCATGTTGGTAGGACTTCATCTGAGGGCCATTTAAACGCTCCTTCAATTCTTTCGATTTCTGAAGAATCCCATCCCAATGATGCTCAAGCAATCGAATGACAGATTCTTCATCCGTCCCTTTAGGTGCTTGGACTTCAATATTCCCATAGCTATCTAGGAAAATGCCGATTGATTTACGGTTTTTACACTTAAGTTCAAATTGAATCGTCTCTCCTGCATACGTATGATTCATCTTCTAACCCCTATATCGGATTGCCAATCCCTTTAAGAAGTTCCGCGCGTAGCGATCGCCGCATATACGGTAGTTTTTATGTCCTTCTCTTCGAAAAATCGCACCTAATTCCCCTTTGGTGATATGTACGTCAGCCAATTCCAGGATTTCAATCATATCCTCACTGGTTAAGGAAAGTGCAATCTTTATTTTCTTTAAAAGAAGATTATTCACATGTTCATACGTTAATTCCGGTCTTTCCGCCTGTCCAGGCTTCACTTCCCGCTTCCCTCTTTTAAACGTGATAAAACCATTCAAAAAGGATTCGAACATCTCATCGTCACAATGTATATGATCGTCCCCTTCATTCAACCCTTCTTCATCCATTGACTTCGTCAGCACTTTCATCACTTCATCTTTTGATAATTCTATTCCACCAAGCTTGAAGATGTCTACCATTTCTGTATTTTTAAGATCGAGAGCGTACCGCAATCGAATTAAGATATCGTTATTATCAATATTCATTTGAATGCCTCCTGAGATTTTGCGTTTACTAAATCATTAGCTTACCATCTTAACGGCATAAAAAGAAGCTTGCAAGATAAGATTCTCAAAAAGCATAGGCAAAATAGATCTTCTTTCTAATTCATTCAGAAAAAAATGAAAGGTCCGTCCCTCAAAGAGAACAGACCTTTAAAAGATGTTTAATAATTCATCAAATGATTGAATCTTATAGTCATATGACTCTACTTTTCCAAATCCATACGATGCATATACAAAGGGGATGCCTGCTTCTTTGGCTGCTTTACGATCGCCTTCTGTATCTCCAATATAGACAGGTTCCTTTAATTGGTTTCGGTCAATGATGAGTTTAATGTTTTCCCCTTTTGAAAGACCAGTCCTCCCTGGATTCTCGTAATCATTGAAATGCCTGTCCAGCCCATGATATTCATAGAATGCTTCGATATAACCGTCCTGACAGTTGCTTACGATGAATAAATCGTATTTCTCAGAAAGCTTCTCCAACACTTTCTCTACATGGTCATATATTTGACCACCGTTCTTACTCAGGTGGGGAATTTCATGATAGGAAAGGTCTTTCAATAATTGTTCCCTTTCCTCTTCATTCAATTCCGGGAACAACTTCTTACCAATTTCTTTCATTTGAAGCCCCATGGTACCCTCTAAGTGCCTTCTGGTGATTCCATGCTCTAATTGCTCATGTTCGATGATTGTCTTATTCCAAGCTTCCAGTACCGACTCGATCGGGTCCCACAAGGTACCATCCAGATCAAAGATGATGCTGTCCATATTTCCATCCTCCAGACTCTTTGTATTTTCTGATTTTCTGCATTTGAAAATCTGCCAAGTTGATGATCGCCATTTCTATCATCTAATGATGAATGATCTTCATCTCCTTAACCGGCCAATACACAATATTCGTCGTTCCCACTACTTTATTGATCGGGATCGAGCCGATCTGACGACTGTCCTTGCTGAACCTCCTGTTGTCACCCATGACGAATAATTCACCTTCCGGAACCGTTAGTTGTTTTAAAGGGGTATCCTGTAAAGTGAAATCAGGGGTTAACGCCCCTACCGTCACTTCCTTTTGTTCATCCAGATAAGGCTCATCATATGCTTTACCATTTATGTATAACGTATCGTTTTTATATTCAATCTTGTCACCAGGCAGCCCGATTACACGTTTAATATAATCTTCTGTTTCAGTTGCGTGAAATACGATAATATCAAACCGCTCAGGTTCATCCATTTTGTTTACGATCATGCGGTCATGATCCAGTAAAGTGGTATTCATCGAAGCTCCTTCAACCACAATGGGTATCACGATAAAGGAACGAATAATGACGGCTAACGCTATCCCAATTATCAAAGGCTGTGCCCATCCCATAATCTTTTTGCTTTTATTCACCAATCGATTCATCCTCTCACTTGCAAACTCTCATTCTATTCATCCTCACTGCTTCATTTTAACATATTATTCCTGAATTTTTGTCAACAAATATGAAAGGAGTGGAACAGATAGTTTCATTATAAAGGATGTGAAATCCGACCGATTCCACATCCTTTTTATTAAAGTCAGTTTAATAGTGGCTATGCCCTTCCTCAGCCGCAATTGCGTCAGCCTTGGTTGCATGTACCGTTCCCCGGGGATGGTGTGGAGGTGCATATATCGAGTACAACTTGATAGGCGTATTTCCGGTATTGATGACATTATGCCAGGTACCTGCCGGGATCATGATCGCAAAATCCTGACTTACTTTTTTCTCATAGGTTAAGTTATCCTGGCGATCACCCATTCTCACAATTCCTTCTCCCTGTTCAAGACGGAGGAATTGATCAGTATTGGGGTGGATTTCCATACCGATGTCGTCCCCGGGATTGATGCTCATAAGCGTTACCTGCAGATGTTCACCCGTCCATAAAGCCGTGCGGAACGTGTCATTATTAACCGTCACCTCATCAATGTTCACGGTATACGGGTATGGTCCATAATCCTTAGACAACATCCGATTGTCTTCTTCTGCACCTAACATACTCAATCTTTCGGCATGCCCCCATTCATCCCTGCACGTATTCACGAGGACCTCGTATACCGTGGAATGCTGTGCCTGCATACTGCATATCCGATACAGCTCATAATCTGCAAGCTCCGCTTCATAGCCTCTTTGCAGGCCATCCCGATAGGAATGAAAAGGAATTCTTTCTACATGATAGGAAGGCTGGGTATCGGTAAGGGAAGTGTATAAATTGGTTAATTCCCACCAATGCCTCTCCTCGTCTTCCTTCATCCGCATTAGATTTTGACGTTCCTCACTAGTTGGTGCTGCCCAGGCCAATCGGTCGTATAAATCTGCAGTTGATGCCTTTCTGCTTATACCGTTAAGCAGGGTATTCACTAAGTGCTGAGGATTATCTTCACTTCTTGGTGCAGCGTCTGTAAAGGTTTGGGGGTATGATGAATAGGTCATCGGCACATTGTACATTCTGATCATTCCCTTCTGCTTTTTACCACGATATCATATGCGTGGTTTCAGAAGGTGTGCATCCGCCCAGTTCCAAACTAACCCTCAACTCAGTCAACCAAATAATCCTTTCCTTCTTTCACATACTCTTCCATGATGGCTTCCGGCACTAGATTTCCTCCTGTGGCCCAAACTACATGGGTGGCATGTGATAAGTCCACGTCAAGAGAGGAAAGGTGTTCCTGCACATCCGGTAGGAAAGAACCAATCATCCCCGCCACTGCCGACGGCTCGACGAAGATGGATTCTGATTGATGCAGCAGGGCAAGCAATTTGAAAAGGTTCTTATCGCTTACCGTATATACCCCGTTCACCAATTCATGAATCATTCTACCTGCAAGGGCAGAGGGTCTGCCCACCGCCAAACCATCCGCTTCCGTACGATTGTTCAATCCAATATCATGGACTGAAATCCCTTCATGTCTGCCGGATGCAAGTCCAAGGAGCATACAAGGGGAATTGACAGGTTCTGCAAAGTAACAATGGACATGTTCGCCGAATACATGCTTCAAACCATAGGTCACCCCACCTGGACCACCGCCCACCCCGCATGGCAAATATACAATTAAGGGGTGATCATGATCTACTTTAATCCCCTCTTCTTCAAACTGTTTCTTAAGCCTGAGAGCCGCGACTGAATAGCCCATGAATAAATCCTTTGAATTTTCATCATCAATGAAGAAACAATCTGGATCCAACTCACACTGCTTTCTTCCTTCAGCAACCGCGTGGGAGAAATCTTGTTCATGTTCTATAACGTTAACCCCCTTCTCTCTCAGGAGTTCCTTTTTCCACCCTCTCGCATCCCGGGACATATGGACAGTGACCTTGAAACCGAGTGAAGCCCCCACGATTCCTATACTCAAGCCAAGGTTTCCCGTTGAACCGACGGCGATGGAATACCGTGAAAAAAGCTTCTTGAAACGACTCGATGCCAGCACCGAATAGTCGTCTGTCTCTTGGATCCAGTTCTGTTCCAAAGCAACCGTTTCCGCGATTTTTAATACTTCATAAATGCCTCCCCTGGCTTTGATCGAGCCTGCAATCGGGAGCTCGTTATCACATTTGAGGACCAGCTGACCTTGTATCGTTGTTTTAAAATAATCTTGAAGCTCAGTTTGCATGTTTCCCAGTCGCTTGATAGGGGACTCGATGATCCCGTTTACGACTTCAGGAAAGACCTTTTTTATATAGGGAGCAAAACGGGCGAGCCGCTGCTCCGCTTCAACGATTTCCTGGAAGCCACCCCCTGGGATATTACCGGAATTGACTAACGGGTTGGTCCATAAAATTTCTTTATGAGACTGTAAATCCGATAATATTTTCGGATCCATGCCGTGTAGATTGTGAGACATATTGTATTCCCCCTGACTGATATGATTAATTACTGATAACGTAGCACAAATATATGATAAAATGGATACCAATCTTCAGACTATTAAAATTTCAATTAAAGGAGAGCCTGTTCCCATGTTACCTTCAGAACTAAGAACGAGCATCAGATGCGGAAAGCACCAAACTCACACTTCAGGTGTCTGCCAGGATTATGTACAAGCCAACCTGGTTGTTCTTCCTAAGGAATATGCCTTTGACTTTTTATTATTCACCATGCGCAATCCAAAATCCTGTCCGATTGTAGAAGTGTTGGAACCCGGGCAATTCCGATCCAAGTATGCAAAAAATTCAGATATCCGCACTGACATCCCTCTGTACCATGTATATGAACATGGGCGATTGGTTGAAAAGAAACATCGGATTGATGAAATATGGAGGGATGATCTAGTGAGCTTTCTCATTGGGTGCAGTTTTACATTCGAGAGTCAGCTCATCAAAGGGGACATTCCTCTGCGTCATATAGAGGAAAATAAAAACGTAGCTATGTATCAGACTAGTATTCAGACAGTAAAAGCCGGAGTATTTGAAGGGCCGATGGTCGTTTCCATGAGACCGATACCTGATTCACTCGTACAGAAAGCAACAGATATAACAACCCTATTCCCTAAAATGCATGGTGGTCCTGTTCATATTGGTAATCCTGCTGAAATTGGCATTCTGGATATCACGAAGCCTGATTACGGTGACTTTGTCGGTATCAGGAAAGGAGAAACTCCAATGTTCTGGGCTTGCGGAGTTACCCCTCAGGCAGTGGCACTTCATGCGAAAATCCCCTACATGCTGACCCATTCCCCTGGCTGTATGTTTGTTACCGATTGGGAAAACGAAGAATATTTGCAAGAAAGCAAATAAAATGAGGGACGGACCAGGTCACAAGAAAGGTCCGTCCCTCTATTACCTTCAATCATTGCTTCTAACCTTCGCAGGTCGCCCGCTCTTGATGAAAAAGGAGAGTAGAAGTCCTGCAATGGCCGTAATGCCGGCAACGATAAATGAGACATTGACTCCATGGATCATCCCTTCGAGTCCTCTGGCGGGATCGGCACTCGTTGTCATCACGGTTACAAGAAGTGCTGTTCCGACGGCACCTGAGACTTGTCTCATCGTATTGTTCATGGCTGTTCCGTGCGGGATCAGGCTCCTGTCCAACTGATTCAGCCCGGCAGTGGTTACCGGCATCATGACCATGGCAACCCCGAACATCCTGATGGCATTGACTGTGGCCAAGTACATAAACGATGTGTCTGTCGATAAATTCGTAAACATGAACGTCGTGATCGTAAGAATGGTCAACCCGATAATGGCAAGCCACCGGGCTCCGAACTTATCAAATATCCTCCCGGTAATAGGGTTCATCAGCCCCATCAGGAGAGCCCCTGGGAGGAGCATAAGTCCTGATTCAAAGGCGGAGAAACCCAGCATATTCTGCATAAGAAGAGGAAGGACCGTTGCCGCTCCGATCATCGCGATAAACACGACCATTCCCAGCACTGTCGTTAATGTGAACATCTTATTTTGAAACACGCGGAATTCGAGAATCGGCTGCTTCAACTTAAACTGTCTTGTGATGAACCAGAAGAGTGTCACACTTCCCACAATCATCGAAACGATAACCTGAACACTCCCCCACCCTTGGCTTCCTGCAATACTGAAGCCATACAATAAACCACCGAATCCCAGTGAAGAGAGAATGATGGAAAGGATATCGAGTTTCGGATACGTTTGTTTGGTCACGTTCTTTAAAATGAAATACGCAACGATAAAATCGACGATGACGATCGGTAAAATCACATAGAACAAACTTCTCCAAGGGAATTGTTCAACAAGCCATCCTGAAAGGGTCGGTCCGATTGCCGGAGCGAACGAAATGACCAGCCCGAACATTCCCATGGCCGCTCCCCTTTTCTCAACAGGGTAAATAAGAAAGAGGATGGTTTGCATAAGTGGCATGATTATACCTGCTCCCGAAGCCTGAATGATTCTCCCGACCATCAGGAACCCGAAGTTAGGTGCAATGGCGCATATGAGCGTCCCTCCTGCAAATAAGCCCATTGCACTCAGGAATAAGGCCCTTGTCGTGAAGCGCTCGATCAGGAATGCCGTAATCGGGATCATCACCCCGTTTACGAGCATAAAGATCGACGTCAGCCACTGGGCTGTACTCGCATCCAGATTCAAATCGGTCATAATATGAGGGAGAGCCGTCCCAAGCAACGTTTGATTGAGAATAGCTGCGAACGCCCCTGATATGAGGACTATAAGCAAAGGAGTTTTGTTAAAGGTTTCAGATTGGGTATTGGAATCTCTGTTATTCATGTTCTCCCTTCTTTCTATTCAATTATGAAGAGGATTTACATAATCCTCTTTTAATCATGTTTATTTCTTTATCGTATTTTCCCAACGCTTCTTCAAGAGTCAATTCATCAGCAATGCTCTGAACAAGATTATGGAATGTGACGGCCGAAAGGATTTGCAACACATGATACAAATCCGATTTATTATCAATGGCAAATTGATTTTTATTTACTAAAAGGAAGATTTCCTCATAGCGCTGGTCGATGGTTTCCCTGGTTAGTGTCTGTGTAAACGTTTTTTCTATTTTGTAATTCATATTCAAGAGGACGTTACGAATAAAATTATTTTGTCCATTTTCATACGAAAATGAAAGCATTGTATGAAACATGACCCTTGTCGCTTCGAACAAATCCCCATCATGAGTTTCCAACAAAGCAATAAAGGTTTCAAACCGTTTCCGGGCATGCTCCCCCACGAGGTAAAAAAAGGCATCCTCTTTATTCTCAAAGTACTGATAGAAGCTTCCCCTCGGAATTCCAGCCGTCTTCAGGATGTTTGCAATGGAAGCATCATATAATGACACTCTAGAAAACTCCTTTTTTGCTGCTTCAACCAGTATGTTTCTCTTTTCTTCATTTAAATTAAAGAATGTAGGTTTAGGCAATTCATGTGTACCTCCTCCCCAAAAAATGACACGGTGTCACACTGGACTTAGTCTACTTTATGTGACACCGTGTCATATGTCAACTAATAAGACTGTTCTTTCTGGTTTTCAAAGAAAAAATTAAGTTGCCCTAAAGCATATGACTCCCACTTTATTTCAAACATATTTTTTCTCCGCCCGGTACACTACTAAAAACTTCATACCATGGTCGATTCATAAAGCGCCAACATGTTTGTTGTCATAGAATCAAGCGACCATTTCTGTTCCGCCCATTGTCGCGAACGACTACCCATTTGAACGCGAAGATGTTCATTATCTAATAATTCCCGTATTCTGATGCTTAATGCCTTACTGTTTCCAGCTGGGACGATATAGCCATTATGACCTTGCTGAACCATTTCAGGAAGCCCTCCGGCATCACTTACAATAACTGGAACCCCTGCAAATTGAGCTTCAACTACTGATAAAGGCTGAGTATCCTGAAGGCTGGGCATGACGAGAATGTCGGCCTTCGCTAAGGTTGCCTCCATTGAAGATTTTAATCCCTTAAATGCAACATAATTAGAGAGACCATATAAATCACTTAATTCCTTCAATTTATTTTCCATAGTTCCTTCACCGACGATCCAACATTCCCAATCGGTTCTTGATTCTCTCAATATTTTTAAAGCCTCCATCAGAAACGTGACACCTTTTAAATATACAAGTCTTCCAGAAAAAAGTATGATTTTCTTCTGATTTCTTCTTCTCACTGGTGAATTGAATTGGGTATTCTGAATTCCGAGAGGGAAAGAGATGACTTTATCAACCGGTACGGAGAAATTATTGATTATTTCTCGTTTCATCCAATTAGATTGTGTATGGATATATCGGCTGGATTTGTAGCCGTGTGTTTCATTGTATTTATAATAATAGTAGTCAAATCCCTCTAATATTTTTCGATCTGTCCAAGTTGGATAAATGTCCTTAAATGTGAAGAAAATTTCCTTGGTGAGACTACCGTGGGCACTTGTGATGAGCGGGGGATGTGGAATAATCCATTCACCGATCGTTCTAGCTGCAGTAACGTCTTGTGCATGAATGACATCATACCTTTTAAGGTCTAATTGTTTCAGGGTAAAATCAAAATTCAGTCGATAACTTTCGGCACTATATACCCCAGCATGACTAATACATTCGGGATAACTTTGTTTTATTCTCTTTGTAATATCAACTTGTTGCTGTTTCATCGTGGTCATGGCACCATGTCCCATAAGCCTGTAACCGCTGAGATCTGGAAATTGTGCAAAGATATCCACTGAGTGTCCCAATGCTATTAGTTTCGATTGAAGATTCGACACCACTTTCCAAAGGCCTCCTGGATAGGGCAATGGATAATAGGATACAAGTAATATTCTCATGTTTCTTCTCCCTTTTTAGAACTTGATATTTTTTAACCAGGCTGAATGTTGGACCATAAATTGTTGAATCTTAGAATGATAGTAATGCTTAATAACACGAACTTCCTTCTTCATTTTGTCAGAGTGCTTACTGGTACCAGATTCAGGGTGAGATCGATATTTCAATAATACTTCGTCCAAGTAATACATGACATAACCATTAATCAGCATGCGGCACCACATCTCATAGTCTTGAGTGAACCTCAGATTTGGACTGAAATAACCCACATCTTTAAACACATCTTTATGAAGCATGACAGAGCACCCATTGATTGGATTAATGTTCGTGATAGAGAGGTAGATTTCTTTTGCATTCGAGAACCTTTTTCCAACAAAAGGAAGCAATACTTCATTATCTTTATTTACAAAATCATAATTATGGAAACTGGCCTTTGCACCTCTATTAAGCATAAATCTCAATTGTTTCTCTACCTTTTGTTGATTAAAATGATCATCAGAACTCAACCAGCAGATATACTCTCCTTTTGCTTTCTTTACCCCTTCATTGACGGCAGTCGCAGTCCCGCCGTTATCCTTTCTTATATACGTAATCCGATTCATGAAAGGGGTTAATCTTTCAAGCTCTTTTGTTGAACCATCGTCAACAACAATGACCTCAGTATTCGGGTAGGTTTGACTCAATGCACTTCGAATTGCCTGATCCACGTACGAACAATTATAAAAGGGGATCACAATTGATACAATTGGCTTCATTCTTATTCCTCCATTACTGCCTTGGACAAGACGTGATTACTATAGATTATTCATTCCTCTGATTTCTGATTAGACGGATGCGCTAGGCAAAGCATTTTTAATTCAAAAAAAGAGGACTGAACCAAAGAAGGTTCAGTCCTCTAAAACTTTTCTTATTCTTTTATTAAGTCGTTCTCCACCAACCAGTCATGGGCCACAACGGATACACTATTTCCTTCGATATCCACTTTGTAATTCAGTTCCCGCATAATATCACTGTTTAGTTTATCTGCCAATTTCGCAGTGATTTTTTTGATTTCGGGATACTTTTTATTTACCTCTTTGTTGATACTGACAGCTGCCCTGTAAGGCGGGAAGAAATTCTTATCATCCTTTAAGGTTACAAGATCATAATCCACGATGGTTGCATCCGTTTCAAAGGCAACCGATACGTCCACCTGACGGTTATTTAGAGCTCTTTGAGTCAAGCCAAGATCCATCTGCTTAATCTGTCCCGAACCGAATTTGAAGCCGTATTTCTCCTCCACACCTGGAAGGCCATCGGCTCGATTGGCAAATTCAGCATCCGATGCCATTGTTAGTTCACCGGGATGATTATTGATGTATTGTGCCAAATCACTGATTGATTTGATTCCCAATTCCTTTGCCTGGTCTTTATTCATGGCAAGGGCGTATGTGTTATTCACATTGGACATATTCATCCAATGGATTCCTTTTTTTGCATCAAGTTCTTTCACTTTCTCGAATGTTTTTTCGGGATCTGACATCGGTTCCTGCCCCATATAGGTGATCAAGGCTGTCCCTGTGTATTCCCACATCATATCCACCTGTTCGTTTTCCAGTGCCTTGCGTACGACGGTACTTCCAAGATTATTCATTTGCTTGACTTTAAAACCCTCTTCTTTTAAAAGAAAGGCCGTCATCTCAGAAAGCAGGTATTGCTCGGTAAAGTTCTTTCCACCGACGGATATCTGTTTACCACCTATCCCTACGTTTGAACAAGCGGAAAGCATAAGTATAAGGGTCACGATGCCAACCCATTTCAGCTTCTGTTTCATGAATTTCACCTCCTGCTTTAACCATTACATTTCCATTGTTTGCTTGGTACCTTTAGGAACCACCAGCCGCTCGATAAGTCTCAAGAGTAAATCAACCAGAATGGCAAGTATCGTTACCGGAATGGCTCCTGATATTAAATAGCCATTATCGAATAACTGAATTCCCGTAAAGATCCAGACGCCTAATCCCCCGCCGCCTACGACATAAGCGAGAGCTGCCGTTCCAATATTCAATACTACGGCTGTCCTGATTCCTGCAAGGATTGAATACGCTGCATTCGGCAATTCAATACGGAAAAGGATTTGATGGGGCTTCATCCCCATCCCTCTTGCTGCATCTATGAGATTATCGTCAATCGAGTCAATTCCGGCAACCGTATTTCGGTAAATCGGTAAAAGAGAATAAATAAACAGTGCAAAGATAGCTGTTTTAAACCCGATGCCCAAAATACTGATCATCAGGGCAAGAACGGCCAAACTTGGAATGGTTTGACCAAAGTTAACTGTATTGGATACAATCCACTCGGCTCTCCTGAACTGCTTTCGGGTAATCAGGATCCCCACTGGAACAGCAACCACAAGGGCAAGCAACGAAGACACCAGGACGAGCTGCAGATGTTGCTTCAATAAGTGGAGAAACGTATTGGATTGACTGAACATATAGTCAAAATAATGATTCTTTATCGCCCAGACAAAGAACAGGATGACCAGCGCATACACCACATACCGGACAATATTACTGACAACCTTCTTGGTATTCACCGAATCATCCTTTCTGAACCGCGTTCGATTTTCCTTTGATTTCATAATGAAGATACTTCTGAACAAGATCGATGGTAATCGCACCTAATTTAGTGCCCGCATCGTCGGTTACAATCACTTGATCAGCTTCCTGATTCAAAAGCATCGACAACGTATTTCTGAGGTCATGCCGCACGTTGATGGTCTTCGTATCGGGAATTGCTTCATCAAAATCTGCCAGTCCTATGATATTTTTCAAATCGGATATCGTATGGAGACTGAGGCTCTTTATGGCACGGTCTTTTCCGAAAAACTCATACACAAAGTCACTCTTCGGACGGACAAGCATCTCTGAAGGCGTATCATACTGCATGATTTCCCCTCCGCGCAATAATACGATCTTGTCTGCCATCTTGATCGCTTCATCAATATCATGACTTACAAACAGGATGGTTTTCTTCACTTCCCGTTGAATCTGCAGGAACTCATCCTGAATCTTCTCACGGATGATCGGATCGAGTGCCCCGAACGGCTCATCCATCAACATGACGGGAGGATCCGCTGCCAAAGCACGAATGACGCCGATACGCTGTTGCTGTCCACCGGATAATTCATGAGGATATCGTTTACCGAATTTATCCCCGTCAAGTCCGATCATCTCCATCAGCTTGTTGAAACGCTCCTTCTTCTCCTTTTTGCCCCACCCTAACATGTCAGGGACAATCATGACGTTTTCTTCTATCGTCATATTCGGGAAAAGTCCATTACTCTGAATGACGTAACCGATTTTTCTGCGAAGCTCGATTTGGTTTAATTCCATTGAATCCTGTCCGTCTATGATGATTTTACCGTCAGTAATTGATTCAAGTCGATTTACCATTCGTAATAAAGTCGTCTTCCCGCAACCGGATGGTCCTAGTAGTACGACGATGTGACCTTCTTCCACGGTAAAGTCGACACCTTTCACCGCCGTCACACCACCTTCATAGGTCTTTGTAGTCTGATCAAACGTAATCATCTCTTCACCTCTTTCACTTTATGCAATGCTTTTACGTGTATAGCGTTTTTGAATCCATAACAAGATCGCGTCAGCAATCATGGCAAGTATCGCTACTGCAACAGATCCGCTGATGATCAGGTAATTGTCACCTCTGGAAATCCCTTGAGTGATCAGGACACCAAGTCCTCCTGCACCTATATAAGCTGCGATCACTCCAATTCCGATATTCATGACGACAGCTGTCCGGATTCCTGCCATTATGACCGGAAAGGCATTTGGAATTTCGACTCTTAACAGTCGCTGGTGGGTCTTCATCCCGACTCCCTTTGCTGCATCGCGCATCTCGGGGCTCACGTTCCGGATTGCTGTATATGTATTCCGTATAATCGGAAGCTGGGAATAAAGAACCAAGGCTACAAATGCTGGCACAAATCCTATTCCCTGATTGATGATGGAAAAGATCGGAATCATGACGCCAAACAGGGCAATACTCGGAATTGTCAGCATGACGGATGCAATTTGCAACACCGTCTCCGCCAGATAATCGTTGGTCGTTAAATAAATGCCTAAAGGTACCCCAATCAATAAAGCTACGATAATGGCTAGACCTACGAGCACCGCATGCTCTATCGTGAGATCAAGAATCCGAGGGGCATTGACTTCCAGAAACTTCATCCATTTATCCACAATTTCACCCTCCTCAATATATGTATTTTTGGCCATAATAAAAGCCGTTCAGGATCTAGTATCGTCCTGACGACCCACGGAATTAGTATTACCGTATAAATGCGCCAACATTCCTTTACCCTTTCTGTCGTTTTTTGAAACATTCTGTCACGGAATAGAAATAATGTTGAAAAATATCATCATTCTTTTAAGGTCTCAACTTCCGTTAATAGACGTAGTCAGAAAATTTCTTCATTTCTCATTAAAAAACAGCTCCTTCCCTATCATTTGGGAAGGAGCTGTTTTTCTAACTCTTCAGCTTCCAATTTTATATCTTCATCATCCATTAATAATCTGAATAATCCTTTAATGATCAACTTGTCCATATCCGATTCCCGGCATTCCTCTGAAATCCGATTCGCTATGTGCATATAATATTTACTATTGTCGAGTCCCTTGATCTTTTCATACAGTGACTTCCAGGCATTCTCCCTTTTTTCAAAAGAGATGAAGGCACCTTCTTTGTCCATACTGACAGTAAAGGATTTCATCATGTCATCATTCAATTGCGGAGAGCTTTTTCCACTTAGGAAGTCATTTGCGAGAAGAGTGATCTGTCTTACTAAATGCGTCCCCAGTCGTGAGGGATCAAGGGTATCATCCTGAGAAATCATCAGCATCATATAAGACGAATAAATGGACTGAGTCATCCACATCAAATCCCATTTGTATGGCCTGATTTCTTCCCCATATACATCCAGGAGATTTTGTTCCAGCCAGCTGAACAGACGCCCCCTCATACGGTGCTCCATGGCCGCCAGCTTTTCACTATTTTTCGTGGACTCCCCTCTCATATGCATTTTCATATAAGACTTATAATCCAATATCCCTTCGAATTGTACTTGGAACTGTTTTGCAAACCTCTCCATAGGCGGCAGATTCCCATCCAGTCCTACTACGAATGCCCGCTCAAATACAAGTTGTTGATAATGTTCATAAATAGAAATGATCAAATCTTCCTTTGATTGAAAATAAGAGTAAAGGGAGCCTTTTGATATACCGACACTTTCGGCAATTTGTTGCATGGACGTATGATTGTAACCATGTGCTCCAAAGAGTTCCACTGCTGATTCGAGTATTGCGTTCCGCTTATCCATTTTCTACACCTCTATATCCAGAGAAAAATATCCCTTTTTCATTTTAACCATACTCAGTAAAAATGAGAAGAGCATTATTTCTTGACTAGATGATTTTTTTAGGTAAAATGACTATTGAGTCAACTAAATATATGACTGTTATATCAATGATTCAACACTTCCAGAAACAAACGGATGACCCACGGGTCAAACATTATCAAAGGAGGATGAAACCATGTTAAAAGCTATTTTGAATCGTTCGAAAATCGTCCTGATCTTCATCTTATTATTTGTGATCATCGGAATTTTCACCTTTATTCAATTGCCACAACGGGAAATACCGGAAACCAGTGTCAACATCGGTACAGTCACAATTGTATATCCCGGGGCTACTGTTGATTCCGTTGAAAGGACCATTACAAATCCGATAGAATCCTCTCTCCAATCGATAGGAGGGATTAAAGAAATCAGCTCTTCTTCTGCAGCCGGCTTCTCTACTATTATTGTAGAGGTTGAAGATGGGGAAGACAAAAAAGAAGTGTTCGGGGATGTGCGCCAAGCTGTCTCTGATGCATCTACCTCTTTTCCCGAAGAGGTGTTCGACCCTGAAGTGAATGAATCCACTGTCAAAATGCCCATCGTATCTTATCATTTAGTCAGTGTTGATAAGGAATCGCTACTTAAAATGGACGAAGAGGTCAGCAGATGGAAAGAGGAAGTAGAGGACCTATCCGGGGTTTCAAGTGTCACCGTCAAAGGTCTTCCCGAAGAAGAAATCAAGATCGAATTAAAGAAAGAGGAACTCAAGGCTTCAGGCCTGAACCCCTCTTCTGTTATGAATGCCATCAATGATGAATATTATCCTACCCCACTTGGAAAGCAGGAAGTGGATAATGAAGTTGTTCAACTGACTGTCGATCATTTCACTACCTTAGATGAAATGAAGGAACTCTTTGTCGGGAAAAATCCCAAAGGCGAATCGATCTTACTCGGAGACATTGCCAATGTGAAAGTGTCCCCTAAAGAAGTCAAAGATATTGTAACGTTTGAAGGAAAACCTTCACTATCATTTACTGCATTTGTACAGCCTGGTGAGGATATCCCAACGGTCGATGAAAGAGTGAGCGATAAAGTGGATGAACTGTCGGACTCCCTCCCAGCCGGTGTAGAACTTGTACCTTACTATTCTCAAGCCTCCACTGTAACGGACATTTTCGATGGGTTGTTTAAGTCCCTCGCTATTTCCGTTGTGGCTGTTATCTTGACTACAGCTCTTGGACTGACAATCTCAGGTGCTTTTGTAGTGGCACTAGCCGTACCGATTTCCGTATTGATGGGATTGATTCCCCTTCCATTTGCCGGAGTGGATCTTAATCAGATCTCGGTCATCGGAGCTATCATTGCCCTAGGGATCCTGGTCGATGATTCCATCGTAGTAAACGACAATATTCAACGCAGATATAAACTCGGGGACGGTGCTCTCATGGGTGCAATTACCGGTGTGAAGGAAATATGGGTGTCAATCGTGACCTCCTCCCTTGCCATTGTATTCACATTCCTTCCGCTCATATTCTTATCAGGCGGAAACGGAGCGTTCATCAGGGCTCTTCCGACAGTATTGATTACAACGATCATTGCATCGACATTGGTTGCTCTGATTTTCGTTCCTATTATGAGATACTTTCTTTATAGCAAAACGAAGAAAAAAGTTCCCGATGCCCCAGGGCTGCTGGGTAAACCATTAAATAAAATCGCGGATTTCTATGCCGATACTGTGCTGAAAAAATTCTTAAAAAGGCCGTTCGTCGTATCTGCCATTGGCCTGGTGTTCACGACTGCGATCTTTGGTCTGATCGCTCTAACACCTTTTGAATTCTTCCCGTCTGCCGATCGTGAAGAAGTGACAGTCGATGTAACATTACCGATCGGTACGCCGATCGAAGAAACCTCCAATACGCTGGAAGAAATAGAAAAGCTTTTAAAAACAGATGAAGGTGTCTATGAAACATCTTCCTTTGCAGGTACAGGATTACCGAATCTGTTCAACAGTTCATTATCCAATTCTGGTCAAAATACAGGTCAATTGGTCGCAAGGGTGGATCGTAAAAATCAGACTGCCCAAGGATTGATCGATGAATGGACAGACAAATTGCGAAAAGAGTACCCTGAAGCAAAGATTTTCATGGAAACAATCCAGCAAGGTCCGCCGGCAGGGGCTCCTGTGACGGTGACTGTCTCAGGTCCGGATATGGATCGATTAATAGAAATAAGAGATAAAATTTCCACTGAAATAAATTCATTGGATACTGAATTGGTCGTTGATAACGTAGGAAAAATGGAACCTACTATTGTATATGAGCCTAATCGCGAAAAACTTAAAGAAAATGGCATAACGATTAATGATGTCAGTCAGCAGCTGCGCTTGGCTACTGAAGGTATTCCGATGAAATCTTTTGATAATGGTGTGACAAAGCGCGATATGACTCTCTTACTGGAAGGAAATGAAGGTGAAGTAGATCTTTCTTCCCTGGAAGTTCCGACTCAAAGTACAAACCCTGCCGGACCACCGAAATTGGTTTCACTTGATGAGCTGGTGACACCTGAGAAGAAGGAAGAGCTTCAACTCATCCCTCATAAGGATGGAGAGCGTGCCATTACGATACGCGCCTTCCCTGGTGAAGAAGAGAATTATAAAGAAAATGTACAAGAAATTGTGAAAGATGTCAGGAAGGATTTGGATGACAATAACTACTCCATTACTCTAGGCGGGGAAAATGAAGCACAAAATGATTTCTTTGCGGAAATCACCATACTGTTTATCATCGTGATTTTCCTAGTGTATTTGTTAATTGCGCTTCAGTTCAATTCTTTATCGCTTCCATTCCTTGTCCTGGTTGCAGTTTACCTGGCGATCGCAGGAGCGATTCTCGGATTATTTGTCACTCAGACTCCGATCAGCTTCCTTGCCGTTATGGGAATGGTTTCCCTAACCGGGATTGTAGTACGGAATTCAGTCGTGTTAATTGAGTTTATTGAACAAGGATTACAAAGTGGTATGAGTGTGAAAGAAGCAGTCGTTGAATCCGGTCGTACACGACTACGCCCTATCCTACTCACAGCCCTTACCTCGATTGTCGCCCTGATTCCAGTGGCAGTCAGTGGTGATGCTCTATTCACCCCATTGGCGGTCACCATCATATCAGGTATTCTGTTCTCAGCTGTATTAACGCTGATCATCGTACCTATGATGTACATGGTCTTCCACCGCTTCAGAAGAAAAAAACGTGAAGCATAAATCATAATATCCTGAGGGGAGACATGGTCTCCTCTCTTTTTTATTTTTATCATGATAGAGACAACGGATTATGTACAGTTTATTGATTGATAGGTGACTGTTTGTTATGATTCAAACTTTCCCCTTGAGATATTTCACTTCATCAAGCATTATAGATAAGTGTTACATTTTATACTTTATTTGGAGGAACAACATGACAAATAAACTAAATTCAAAAGCAATCCTCATAACATTTATGATCGGTGCTTTTTTTGCGATTTTAAATGAAACGTTACTAAATATCGCCCTCACAGAATTAATGGCCGTCTTTCACGTGGACGCCCCCACCGTCCAATGGCTAGCCACAGGATTCATGCTGGTGATGGGGGTATTGATGCCTATCTCCGCCCTGTTGATTCAGTGGTTCACAACTAGACAGATGTTCATCGGTGTCATGAGTGTATTTCTCCTCGGCACAGTCATCGCAGCATGTGCCCTGAATTTCCCCATGCTCCTTGTAGGGAGGATGATTCAGGCTGTTGGAACAGGTTTGTTGATCCCCGTCATTATGAACGCCCTGCTTCTGATTTACCGCCCTGAAGTCCGCGGTAAAATTATGGGTACATTTGGTTTGGTGATTATGTTCGCACCAGCCATCGGGCCGACTCTGTCTGGAGTGATCGTCGATTTTCTAGGCTGGAGATGGTTGTTTATCACCGTCATCCCATTTGCCGTATTTTCAATTCTGTTTGCTCTGAAATACTTACAGAATGTCGGTGAGGTTTCCCGTCCCGCGGTCGATGTATTTTCAATCATCCTCTCTTCCATAGGGATCGGCGGCATCGTTTATGGCTTCAGTGCAGCTGGCGAAGAAGAAGCAGGATTTACATCGGTGAAAATCATTGCCATCATCGCCATATCTGTAATCAGTGTCATCCTCTTTGTCCTGCGACAATTGAAGCTTGATGAACCACTCCTTGATGTAAGGGTATTCCGGTACAAGAGCTATACGAGAGGTGTGACCATCTTCGTCATCGTCATTATGGCCATGTTCGCTTCCGAAATCGTGATGCCGATGTACCTTCAAGGTCCTCTCGGGTTTTCTGCAAAAGCAGCTGGATTATTGCTGCTTCCAGGAGCACTGCTGAATGGCCTGATGTCTCCTACCATGGGCTCCCTTTTCGATAAATACGGCCCTAGGAAACTCATCATACCCGGCACGCTCACATTGGTGGGAGTCATGATATTCTTTAGCGGCATCAATCCGGCTACACCCATTTGGTTATTTGTACTGGTCTACATGATTCTCATGTTATCGATATCCGCTATCATGATGCCTGCTCAAACCAATGGATTGAATGAACTGCCGAAGCACTTATACCCGCACGGAACCGCCATTGCCAACACATTGCAGCCGGTTGCCGGTGCCCTTGGGGTTTCCATCTTTGTCAGCATCATGACCCAAAGTCAGAAAGGATACATTGAAGAACAAGCAGGTGAGGTAACGGAAGGAATCCTTCATAATGCCATGACCTATGGTGTTCATCATGCCTATTGGTTTGCCCTTGCCTTGGCCGGGATTGCATTCTTGATTTCATTGTTTATCCGAAAAGCGATTGCACCGGATTTTGACGAAGTGAAGTCAGAAGCTTAATAGATGAAATAACCTACAAAAAAGACTGAGACAAAAGTATTTAGTTAAAAAGAAATCCGAACGATCATTCGAAATTCTTATTGAAGGTCGAGATCGTTCGGATTTCTTATTTGCTATTTAAGTAATTATCGTTGCTTTTGGATGTAGTGAGTGGTGGTTGTTTTCCGCTCCAGTTGCTCGCTTTCCGCGGGGCTGGCGGTGAGCCTCCTCGGGCTAAAGCCCTGCGGGGTCTCACCTGTCCAGCTTTTCCCACAGGAGTCGAGCAACTTCCGCTCCAATCAACTTTCCAGGCGTAAGTGTTTCACTATTACATGGTAGCGTCCACCATTGCAAACACCCACTCTTATTCTATTAGTTGCAGTGACCGATTACCTATACTTATACCAATACTATCACTTACCTTATGCGAAAGACTCATTAACCTCCGACACACCCCATATGACTGCACTTTCGAAAACTATAGTCTGGGTACGAACAACAACCTTGGTGAAATTTTTCTTTTGTTAGTATTGCTAAAGCATATTTAATGTATATAGCAGAATCCAGCTATTGATTGGAGTGCAAGACGAAGACTCCTACGGGAAAAGCGGAATAGGTAAGACCCCGCAGGAGCGTCAGCGACGAGGAGGCTTGCCTTCCGCCCCAAGGAAAGCGAAGTCTTGCACGGAAATCAATAGCGGTGTAATAAGTGATCCTATCTAGTTACTTGATTGTTTTTCTTTAGAGGAAATGGATTTAGTTTTGTTACAGCCTCGTTTTTTATTCAATAATCTACCGCTTAAAGTGCTATTACTGTACGCGCCCCCTCTACAAGAGTAAAATGAGCTTGAAAGAAAGTATGAGGAGGATTTGGCATGGAGAAAGAAATAAAGATCATTGAGGATATTCGCTCTGAATTACTAAATAGTGTGAATGACCTATCAGACGAGGAATGTAACAAAGAGGTCGAAGAAGGTCGCTGGACGATCATGCAAGTATTGGATCATCTTTATTTAATGGAGAGATCTCTTACCAAAACGATTCAGTTGACCCTTGCAAAAGGCGAAGAACAGCAGGTGGATTCTAAACCGATTCACTATGCGGTAAATCGATCGACCAAGGTTGATGCCCCTCCTTTTGTGGTCCCTTCAGAAGAAAAGCAGACTCTTCAGCAAATGAAGGAAAAACTGGAAGCATCTCGCAAAGATCTTCTCCAATTCATTGGAACAACCAGCAAGGAAGATTTACAGAAAAAAGCGTATCCTCACCCTATTTTCGGGCAAATCCGTTTAGATGAGTGGGTACCGTTTATTGGGTATCATGAGAAGAGGCACTTAGAACAAATTGAAGAGTTGAAATCAACATTATAAACCTGGATGAATAGGATCTGTTTCTGTTTGAAACAGATCCTTATTTATAAAAACATCTCTATATTTTTAGATCTCTCTTTTCAAAAAATAAAAATGTCGCAACGCTCAAAATGACGATCAACCCGAATGATATCCCGACATAAGCAGATTCCAATCCTCCCCCATACATTATCTTTTCAGCTTCAAAGTATTTAAAGGGTGTGAGGTATTTCAATGCCTCAATACTTTCGTTCAAGTCTATGGCGAATGACAGGATGAATGTCAGTAATAATACGCCTGATGCGACTGCAGCTGACTTTGCAGGCTTTTTACTATAAGCTGCCACGGCCGTTCCAATCATTAAAAAGAGTACTTGTAAAATAATCATTCCGACTACCGTCACTCCAATATCTGAAGCTACCGACACATCACTATAATGACCTACAATCACTAAGGAGAAAACCCAGGTAATCAATGCGAGTATCCCGATTTGAGTAAGTGCGGCGGCAAGCTTAAGACCTATGATTTTCTTCCTTGGAAGGGGTTTGACAAACAGAAACTCGGCTGTCTTATCCCTTTCTTCCTTGGAAATGATGGTCGCACCGGTCAATGCTGCATGGATGGTTGCAAGTAGTACGATATAAAGAAAGAGCACTCCGTAATATCCACTTGCTGTCTCCATATCAAGACTGCCGATTCCGAAAATGGCTTGCATAGACTTAGGAAGCCCCTCCATCAACTCGTTCATGGATTGACCTGACGACGAGAAGCCTGCATACTTCCCCATCCCGGATCCAATCAATGCAATCATTCCGATGCACCAGATGATCAGGGATTTACGATGAGCCCTCATTTCTCTTACGTATACATTCATGACATTCCCTCCTTCTATACCGTATGAATGTCTTTTTTATTATAGATGATGAAGCTTAGTATCATGGCGACGGCGCTCAGTGTAATACCTGCCACCAGGAATGACCATTCATATGAAGCATGATTCATTATATATGTGTAGTCAAAGTACTTGAATGGTGTGACATAACGCCCCGCTTCTTCCGTTGCAGCCACCATCCCCATGATGAAGAAGGCAAATACGATACCAAGTGAGAGCGTAAGGACAGATTTCACCCTTGACCATACGACAGCGATAAGCATTCCCAAGGCAAACATGATGAATTGCGTGAGCAGGAGAGTGCATGAAATCAATAGGAATATATTCAGGCTAAACGATTCCACTTTTACCAGGTTGGCGACAATGATCGCCGTAATCACGTAAACAATATTCGTAAGCAGCATAGAAGCAATAGCTGCAAATACCTTCGATGAAAGGATCTTCGTACGGGTAACAGGCTTGGTAAGAAGAAATTCCGCCGTCTTTTCCCTGATTTCCTTCGAAAAGATCGAAATGGCCAGATTCATTGCCTGTATGGCACCGCATAGTGTTATATAAAGGAAGAAATACGAATAATAACCGTTTAGAGATCCTATACTATCGATCTGTATTCCCAATGCTTTCCGAACCCCCTCCGGAAACCCCTCCAGAAGCCTTTTGAATTCGTCGATTTCTTTAGAAATGGAAGGAAACAAGGACATGAACAGAATCATCAATGACGTAAGGGCCAAAGTCCATATCATAGTCGACTTTCGATAAGCCTTTAGCTCATAAAGAAAGATATTCATAAAGGGTCAAGCCTCCTTTTCATAATAGTGCATAAAGATTTCTTCTAAGTCAGGCTCCTCGATCCATAGATTCGTTATGTCGATATCAGCAATCTTCCTCATGACCTTGTTGATATCCCCCCTGAACAGGAAGCTGATTTGGCGGGCTTTTATTTCCAGTTTGCTTACGCCTTCCATTTCAAAATCAGAAGGTTCGACGTCCTCTTTCGTCTCTATCTTGAATTTCTTATGATTCTTTTCTTTTAGCGTACTGATTTTCTCAACTTGCACGATCCTTCCTTCTTTGATGATTGCAACCCGATCACACATTCTCTGAACTTCACTCAATATATGTGATGAAAATAAGATGGTAGCTCCTCTCTTATTTTCAGCTTGAAGCAATTCAAAGAATTTCTGTTGCATAAGGGGATCCAAGCCTGAAGTAGGTTCATCCAATATGATCAGCTTAGGTTCGTGAAGCAGTCCCTGAATGATCCCGACCTTCTTCTTATTACCAAGAGATAGATCATCAATCTTCTTCGTGACGTCCAGATTTAACATATCAGCCAATTCCTTGATTCTTTTTGTGCAATCCTTTTTATAAAAGCTGGCAGAATACTTTAAAAGGTCGATTACCTTCATATTGTCATAATAAAATACTTCAGAAGGCAGGTATCCCACTTCCTTTGCAATCTCAGGGGCAGATTCAATGCAATCCATACCGAAGATCGTTGCGCTGCCTGCGGACGGATGGATCAATGAAAGAAGGGTCCGGATGGTCGTTGATTTCCCCGCACCATTTGGCCCGATGAACCCAAAGATCTCCCCTTCTTCAACATGAAAACTGACGTCGCTGATTCCCCTGGATTTCCCATAGTTTTTAGTCAATGAGTGAATTTCAATCACATTCATCAAATGATCCTCCCTTTTTCTTTCTATTTGTAAAAAGAAATCTTCAATAATTCGATATAGGCGTCGATTTCTGTCAGCACTTCTTCTTGATTGATTTCAGCTACAGATCGTGACTTCGCTTTCTGTTGTTGTTGATTAGCCATTCCTTCGAAGGTCCAATAAATAACCTGAATCGATTTATTTACGTCGATTCCTTCTTTGAATTTAGAAGTATCGATATTGGAGAATAAAGTGGCAAAGCTACTCTCCACCATCCTCGTTTTATACTTCTCGATTTCTTCTTTTACTTCGGGAGCTTCTTCTGAGAAGGCGCTGGTAAGGAAATTGATTAGATCAGGATAGACAGAGAATAGTTCAAACTTGATCAATGTCACCGAGCGGATCGTAACGAAAATATCATGCTCATTCCAGTCGAGTTTTTCATATATTTTTTCTGTAAACAAATCCGAGAGATATTCATAAAGAGAAACATACAGTTCTTTTTTACTATTAAAATAATGAAACAGAATCCCCTTGGAAATTTTCGCTTCCTTTACGATGGCATTAGTCGAGGCTTTTTCATATCCACTTTCGGCGAAAACCCGGGTGGCGGCTCTAATGATTCGATCTTCTTTTTCTGAGTCGATATTCAATGACTTAAACAAGCTTTTTTGACCTCCTTTTAAAGGACACGCATTTGACCAATATGGTCAATTCCATTTTAATCCCTTTGACCACTGTGGTCAATATTATTTTTATATAATGGCTTCCTTTTCTCATTTTCTTCTTTTCACACTATACATGATGATTCCGTGAATGAAAAAAAAAGCTCAGGCGACCTGAGCTTCTGAATGAAAGATATAGAACTGTGAATTGTCTTCTCTTCTTTACACTTTGCCTAAAGCCATCCCTATAAAAGCGAATAAAATACCAACCGTATAGCTGATCAGGAGATAAGTAATCAGGGGCTTCCATTTTTTATCGGCATGAAGTTGAATGATTTCCAATTTAAAAGTGGAAAAAGTCGTAAAGGATCCAAGAAAACCAGTCCCAAGAAGAAGAATACCAGTTTCAACGATGTCCGATCCGATTACATACCCAAGAAGAAATGATCCAACCAGATTAACAAATAGGGTAGCGTATGGAAAGTCAGAATGATCATATTTCTTGAACAAACGGCTGATCCCAAAGCGGGATATTGCCCCAAAGAACCCCCCGATCGCGACCATCATACCCTGTACGATCATCTTTAGCCCCCCTTTTGCTTATACAGATTATATTGTTGCTTTCCTATCGTAAAGCCTGCCCATGACATAAATAAACCACCGAACATGCTTCCTAATATATAAATAAGTGCCAGAACCAAATGAGAATGAGTAAGAAGGTTGACAGTCTCGACACTGAATGTGGAAAAAGTAGTGAAAGATCCAATCATCCCTGTCCCAATGGCTGTGGCTGTCATTGAATGGACCTTCTCCATCCGAAATATGTACATTGTGACATATCCCAACGCGAAGCTTCCAATCATATTGGCAAGAAATGTCCCCACAGGAAACGTATAATCCCACCATTCACCGGCAAAGATCCCAAGATAATATCGCAGAAGGGCACCCACCATACCAGCTGCACCAACTAATAAATAGATCATATACTTCCACCTCTAAACATACAAGTTCTTTCATGAAAGAGACTCCTACCGATACATGAGTATCAGTAGGAGTCCCTCATTGTTCAGTGATCATGCTAACTCCCTTGACGTTCACTGACTATTTTACCACAGGAATTTTGTCGGCCAAATCCTTTACATCAATTTTGTAATAAACATGGTGGCAATGCCAAAATAGATCAGAAGGGATAGAATATCATTGATCGTTGTGATCAAAGGGCCTGAAGCAACGGCAGGGTCTACGTTAAATTTATATAGGATGAGAGGGATGATGGTTCCTGCCAATGTCCCGATAATTAGTGTAATCAGTAAGGAACTTCCCACCACGAGTCCTAAAACAATATTTCCCTGCCACACAAAGGCAATCAGGGCAATCATGACGGCACAAGTCACACCGATGATGATGCCTACCCATAATTCCCGGAAAACGAGCTTTATGACTTGTTTTATATCCAAATCATTCGAGACCAACCCTCTGACGACAACGGCCAGTGATTGCGTACCCGTGTTCCCGGTCATCCCCGCAATCATCGGCATAAAGAACGCAAGGGCCACGACCTGTTCCAGGGTTGCAGAGAATCTGTCAATGATGCTTCCCGAAACGAGTCCTATGAACAGTAATAAAACAAGCCATGGAAGACGTCGATAGGCTGCAACAAATGGTTTGGTCGTAAAGTCGATGGATTTACCCGATGCAGATAACTTCTCAATATCTTCATTGGCTTCTTGAATGACCACATCAATGATGTCATCGACGGTGATGACCCCGACAAGCCTTCCGTCTTCTTCAATGACCGGAAGTGTGATGAAATCATAGCGGCTGATCAATTTGGCCACTTCTTCCTGGTCGGTATGGACATCAACTTTAACCACACGGCTGTACATAATATCTTCAATTTTATCTACTAATTCACTAAGTAATAAATCCTTGTAGGATATGACTCCTATCAATTTCTTTTCGTCGTCAATGACATAGAGATAGTTCAAATATTCGGCGAGTTCCGCGAAATGCTTCAGTTTATCCACTGCTTCACGGACCGTATAATGTTTAGGTATCCACACATAGCGGTTGTTCATGATCCGGCCGGCTGTTTCCGGTTCGTATGTCATGAGATTCTGAACGACCTGAGACTCTGCCTGGTTCATCTCTGAGAGTAATTCCTCTATCTTCTCGGGCTCTAAATCCGTCAGCAATGTGGCCAGGTTGTCATTTTCCATCAGATCGAGGACCTTTGTAGATTTTTCTATACCGAGCTTCTCCAAAACGAGCAACTGGTCTTCCCTTTCTATCTCCTGAATGAATTCAGTGAGTTCTTCAAGAGGTAAATACAAAAGGAATTTATTCCGGTGCTTGGACGGGATATGTAGATATTGTTGAGCGATGTCGTAGGGCTGAAGCTCTTCGATTATATCTAAAAAAATGCTTTTCTTTCCATCTTTCAAGCTTTGGATAATGGCAAGGGTGATTTCATTTTCCGTCATGGCTAATGTCATTGAGGGTGCTCCTTATAATATGTTTCTTTTCAGTTCGCACGATGAGATACCGAGAAGGGTACTCATCACCCTACTAGTATCTCCCGAATCCTGCGTTCATGCCAATTTCTATTGTACTCGTTATTGATCTATGGATAAGATTTCTTTCAATTCCTCTTCGGTTAAGGTCTGAACCACCTTTTCGTCAGGTTCCATGATATCCCTGATCAGGTTCCTCTTCTTATCCTGTAGCTCGTTCATCTTCTCTTCGATCGTTCCTTTGGCAATCAGCTTCAGCACTTTCACCGTATTTTCCTGTCCCATGCGATGTGCCCTGTCCGCTGCTTGTTCTTCTACAGCGGGATTCCACCATGTATCATATAGAATCACCGTATCGGCACTCGTTAAATTCAGCCCCGTTCCACCTGCCTTTAGAGAGATGAGAAAGAGATTCCGTTCCCCTTCATTAAATCGACTGCACATCTTAACCCTCTCTTCTGACGGAGTGGTTCCATTCAGGTAAAAGTAGGATTGTCCTTTGAGTGTCAGCTCTCTGCCGATCATCTCTAGCATTTTCGTAAATTGCGAAAAGACCAGGACCCTTCTGCCTGACAACCTGGACTCCTCCAACAACTCCATCAGCTCTAAGAATTTTGCTGATGAGCCATGATAACCATCTACAAATAATCCGGGATGGCAACAGATTTGTCTTAAACGGGTCAATCCGGCGAGAATTTTAATTTTGTTTTTTCTCAATGTATTCTTATCCAAATGCTTCATCGTATCGTGTTTCAGCTTGGCTAGGTATGCCGCATACAATTCTTTTTGCTGGGGCAGAAGCTCTGAATAATGGGTAATTTCTTCTTTTCCGGGAAGTTCAGATAACACGTCTTCTTTCATTCTGCGAAGAACGAATGGTTTGATTCTTTTCGCTATATCTTTTCTTGTTAAGCGGCTGTAATCCTTAAGTCCTTTGAATAATCCCGGAAATACAACGTGGAAGATGGACCATAATTCTTCAAGTGAATTCTCTACAGGTGTTCCGGACAAGGCGAAGCGATGATTCGCTTCTATCTTCTTCACACTTCTTGCCGTTTGGGTGAGTGGATTTTTGAAAGCCTGTGCCTCATCAAAAAATACTGTATGGAATTTCTGCCGTTCATACCACATACTGTCGCTTCTCAGTAAAGGATAGGAAGTGATGATGACATCCGCATCCCTTATACCTTTCTGTTTCTTCTTTCGTACAGCCTGGTTACCGTCCATGATGAGGACATTGACCTCGGGGGCAAATTTCCCACATTCGCTTTTCCAGTTATATGTCAGGGAAGAGGGACAGACAATCAGGGCCGGAAGCTTCTTTTCCCTGATTTCTTCAAGTACCGATACGATAAACGTGATGCTCTGAACCGTTTTCCCAAGCCCCATATCATCAGCCAGGATTCCGCCCAACCCATATTCGGAAAGAGTCTTCATCCATCGAAAGCCTGTCTTCTGGTAGTTTCTCAGCCGCTCGTCTAATAGGGGTGGCACCGAAATTTCCCGGCTGTCAGGGTTCATAAGCTGCCCGTACAATTCCTGGAAGGAATGTTCAAAAGTAAATGAATGCCCCCCATCAACCGTATCCAGCAGGTGTAGGCTTTGATGCAATGGTAGCTCGAGCCCCTTCACGAGATCTTTCTTCTCTGCTTGTGACGTATGCATAAAGCGCTGAATATCTTGAAATTCCTTTGATTCCAGTGACAAGAGTGAGCCGTTTCGCATCCTGTAATACTTCCGCTTTTCTTCCAATGCCCCTAGGATCTCCATGATCTGTCTATCCGGGATGCCATCCATTTCAAAGGTGAATCCCAGCCAGTTCATTCGTTCCTTTTTTACTTTGATCCTTATTTTTGGGTGATGATTTTCTTTGGAAACCCTGTTTCTAACAGCGGTTGTGGCATAAATTTGAACATCTTTTTGAAGCTTCGTCACTCCATAGGTTAAAAATTCATATTCCAAATCCTCATTGTGTAAGTAGTAACCACCTTCTGTTTTACCGAATGCAAACTCGTCCATCCATTCCAGAATGGTATTTTCTTTCTCTACATTTCGTATCAAAAGAGAACCTGATGGCGCTTGCCGGTTTTCAAGGGGATGAATAACGATTTGATCATAATGGAATTCAAGTCCGGCTAACAATCGGTTCTTTACCCGGTCAAGATAAAGGTTCGCAACAAGCGGTGCCGATTCCAACCTTTCCGCAATGTCATCTGATATTTGAACTTCCCCTAATTTCTTCAATCCCACAGCTACTTTTTCAAGGAAAAAGCCGATCTGGTCCGGGGAAATCGGGATGAACCGTGACCCTGAATGGCCTAACAATCTCTTTAATTCAGAAAGTCTTTTCCCATCCATGCTGTCAAGCTGTGTGAAAATACCATCATGAATGACGGTTTGATATTCTTCCAAAATCGTCATATTATCCAGGCCGGAAATGTATAACCTGTAACCTACAGCCTGGGCCTGCTTAAAATGGAATTGTAGTGGAAGAGGCAGCTCCCCTTGTGTAAATCCTTCATGTGTTCTTGCGTTATGCTGCAAATTAACGTCTTTAGCAAGTTTAAGTAGTGGAATGAGATTATCCCATAATGATGGAGGAATAAGCAAATAGCCATCATCGTTTTTATTACCTGAACCCTTTGACACGTTCACAAGGTATTGAATGACAGCTGCTGTATCAGTCTCAAAACAATGAAACTCCGGATTGAATATGAATGAGTCTGAAACATGAAAGGGTTTCCCTTCATTTATATATTCCAAAAAGGATCGAATCGGCTTTAGCTTATATCCCTCTATCATACATTCAATTCCAAGCATGTCTCCCCCATCTTGGGTAGACGTTGGATGAATCAGAAATTCACATGGCACAATCTGTCTGTTTTCAAAATGACGGAGCTTAGCCGGGGAACGGAAGGATTCTTCCTGGAACAATGTGAAAAACTCCTCTGTTACGCCTTCTTCATTCCTTTTCATCCTTCGCTCTTCATTTTCCATTTTCAAAAGCACAGCAGCTATATGCTGACAATCCTTATCAAATGATGCAAGCTTCGGGCAGCTGCAACTGGCTTCGATTTCACCTTTTGAATCCTCTTGAATGGTAACGTGAAATTCTTCTTCCCCCATTACAGTCCCTCGACAATATTGTCTTGAATATTTGTCTAATGTTACCTTATTGGAGCGGTAATACGCCTCTCCCCGTTTGAAGGAAACAGTACCGCAGCGTTCTTTTATGAGTTTTTGATGTATAGCCTTCAAGGATCTGATTCCTTCCATGAATATGTATAGTAATGACCGATTAATTTTTTTGTGTTCAACATTCTAATGATAACAACAATTTTCGGATTTAGAAACATCCTGAGAGGATTAGTATTTTCATAGAAACGTATAATGAAGGATAAAGCGACATAGAATATAAGGGAAACAGAAAAAAAATCCGCACTATGAGGCCAGTCATAGTCCGGAAAATGTTCATGTCTTTTTCTACTTATCAATGTGGTTCAGTAAAGAAATGAAGAAGCTGCCGGCTTGAAAAATGAGCATGAAAATGAAATATTCTTCCATCCTTTTCACCTCCTGTTGAGGGAAGAAATTTGTCCCCACTTGATATCTATGTAAGATTGACTCAGTTCATGCGTTTTTTTGTTGTGAATTGGATATTCTGATAGGGGAAAACGAAATCCCGGATGATCATTCAATGATTATCCGGGATTTTGTATGAAAGTTTCGCTTACATGATATTTTCTATTGCATACCCACACTTTTTTATGTAAATTAGTCAGGTATGTTTAATAGGAGGTATCATCATGAATCACACACAAACCACTCAACGGGTTCAGATTGCGACAGCTGATCCATCTGCCCTTGGACTTTTCGGACTGGCCATGGTCACCCTTGTAGCTTCATCTGCAAAACTCGGATGGACTGACGGCGTGTCGTTCGTCTTGCCTTGGGCGATTTTCCTCGGAGGCATTGCCCAATTGATGGCAAGCTTTGGAGATGCAAAGCACAATAATACATTCGGTATGACGGCATTCGGTGCGTTCGGATTATTCTGGCTGGGGGTTGGGACTTCCTGGTTGATTTCATTCGGGGTATTCGGAGAAGCAGCGGCTGCTGCAATAGATCCAAGTCAGCTCGGCATAGCCTATATAGGCTATCTGATATTCAGTATCTTCATGACAGTTGGTGCCATGGAGACTCATAAAGTCTTATTCATCATTTTTGTCCTGATTGATTTCTTATTCATCGGCCTTTCCCTGTCTACACTGGGAGTCGCTCCTGAAGCTACGCACAAATTAGCAGCGATCTCTGAACTGTTCATTGCCCTTTTCAGCTTTTACGGTTCAGCTGCAAGTGTGTTGAATACACACTTCGGGAAAGAAACGCTTCCTGTAGGAAAGCCATTCGGAATTTTTAAGTAAGCACAAAGAAGAGAGAGATGAGCGACTCATCTCTCTCTTCTTCATTAGGGATCAGAATATCATGTCCAGTGTTTTTGTTATCTTGCCAGTCCTCTCTCAAATGCAGCTAAATGATTCTGTGAAGCATTTCTCAATTGTGTGAAGACAATCCTCACATCCTGAGGCAGATTAAACGTCAAAAACCGATCATACATAGCGATATTCTCAATCTCCCCTTGAACCCCTGCTGCATAGGCACTTTTTAATGAATCCGGAGTGGTTGTGTACGATTGGGATTGATCTTCAGGAAGCGGCAATCCGTAGCGTTGGAACAAAGTCTGCAATGCGGTAATATGACGCAACTCTGCTTCTTTGATCTGTAAAAAAGTGCGGACATTCCCAAAATTCTCTAAGATCCGATCGTATCGGGCCTGGGCAAGGTATTCGTCCTGCATGGCATAATTGAGCATCTGGGGAACTGAAAGGGCAGAGGCAGCAAGTGCTCCTTTTGCCCCGTAGTCCACTTGTCTTGATGCTCCCCTGCTGCCTTTATTCTGCATGGCATAATATAAAAACCATACGGCGTGATTCTGTTCATCAACAGCTGCACGACGAAATGTCTCTTTTATAAAGGCATCCTGTACACCATCCGAAACGCTATAATAAAAATCCACCGTATCCTGCTCATCCCGAAAGGCAAAATCCAATCCCTTTTTATACGAGTTGGGACAACCTTCCTGCAATTGAGGACTGGACTCCATCCCTGTCAAATTTCTATAGATGTCAGTGAATGACTTCAAATGTCTTTTTTCGTCCTTACGAATTTCAAGGATCCGTTTTCTTTCATCCTCTGTAGGGGCCATTTTCGCAAGTTTTTCATAACAAATAATGGCGCTATATTCACCATTGATGGCTTTTTGAAGATTTGACTCCAAAGATTGATTCCCCGGTGTCCGGGAATAGCCATCAAGATAAAAAGGTTTAAATTGTCGGTAAAATTGATATGGGTTCATTCTTAGTAACACCTCTTTTATTCAGTCAATACCTATAATATGATTGGATGAATAATGGGTGTCTGTGCAATTTAATCTTTCCTTTTGCCCTGAACTGATTCGTATGCTTCCATGAGATCCTCCACTGATATGCCATTGATCTTCATACGGGTTACATCACAGTTTGAAATTTCGACATGGTTCAAATTGCAGTTATCAAACCTACTACCATGCAAGTCGCATCGTTCAAACCTGATGTGCTCGTTCTTTTCGCCGAGGTTTGTGTCATGAACGTGTACTCCCCCCAGTGTAACATGAGCCAGTTCACTTTGAGACATGTTAAGGTCTGCAATCAACGCTTTTTGAAGATTGATATTTTGAAATCGGGACTCACTGAGATTGCAATTGTTGAACCGAACGCCCATCAAGTTGCTGTTGCTATAAGTGGAAAAACTTCCATTGATCCCATAGAAATCGGTTTCTTTCATATTACTGTATTCCACCTGTAGTCCAGAAAGGTCCCCGTCGTTTAATATATCACCATGAATGGTGATCTCCCTTGACTCACCACCCACAAAGGCCCCTTCTTTCATTTTTTTCTCATAGCAGAATTCATTATCCGTTTCATAGATCTTCTTGTAACCCATTTTTTCATAAAAACGGTGATTATTCAGTTGTCGACTTGAGGTCTCAAGCTCCCATGTCATCACTTCTGGATACTCAGTTTCCATACATTTCATCACCATAGTGCCGATTCCTTTTCCTTGGAATAAGGGATCAACGAATATCCGGTCGATTCTGCCGTGGCGTTTACCGACCACTGTTAGAATCAATCCTCCTACAAGCATCCCTTCATAAAGGACCTTGAAATAATTCATTTCCCTGATCATGTACTTAGTCATTTCGATTGAATCGTAGCCTGGCGGCTGGATATTGTGATCCACGATACCATCCTGACTCCCTAGCCACTTTTCTTTTTCCGTATCGAACACGTTCTTTTTTAGTCCGGTAAGGATTAATGCATCTTCAATATTAGCCTTTTCTATTTTAACAGTACCCATTGTGATACCCCTTTTATCAATTGAAATAGCTTTCTATCAATTTCATAATAGCGAAAGCACCTGAACTCTCGTTTGAGAGAATGACTGTTTTTATATTCTCTTTCGGATAATAGGCAGAATGAAAGCTCACCCCTGGGTCATACCCCATCACGTGATGCTTATGGGGTAGATTCAACCACATTCCATACCCGTAGTTCACCCCTTCTTTGACTCTAACATGAGGTTTAGAAATGAGCCTTGTACTCTCTTCATTAAGGAGCTTATTTGTTAAAAGAGCTTCCCAGAACGAAAGCATATCAGGACCCGTGACATATGCCCCGCCGTCCGCCCCACCCTGGATCGGAATGGAATACATATTGGTTCTCCATGAGCTGTCTGGCTCATCAATGTACCCATAAGCCGTATTCTCAGGTAATCGATCCAGACGAAAATACCCAGATGTATTCATATTCGCCGGTTCAAAGATATGCTTATTGATGTACTCTTGCACCGTCATCCCAGAAAGCTTCTCGATCATCAACCCCAGAATGATGTAACCCGCATTGTTATAATGAAACCTTTCTCCCGGAGAAAATTTCATAAGGCCATTTTGAAAGAGGGGCAGAAAATCTTCCCCTTTTCTCATTAAGTACATTGGGGTTTGCTTCCACAAGTCTTCAAAATCATCCATCACTTCCTCATCAAAATAATCAGGAATTCCAGAGGTATGGGTAAGTAAATGATGGATGGTCACATTGCCATCAAAATGTGGAAAAGCACCTTCAAAATATTCTTTTACTGGTGTATGAAATGAAACTTCTCCCTTTTCTATAAGTTGACAGATGGCTACAGCAGTAAACAATTTACAACCCGATGCAATACCAAATCGTGTATTTGTGGTGTTTTTTCTTCCTTCGTTGCGATCTGCAAACCCAAATGCCGATTCTAAGAGACTCTCACTGTCCCGCTTTACCACAACCGTTCCGGAAAATCGCTCCGTTTCTGCATGTTCTTTGATCAAGTTATGTAGTTCATTCATCGTAAACACCCATTCTATCATTTGTTTATATGGAAAATTATAGCACAAAAGACTAGTCACGAAGAGTCCCCATGACTCCCCATGACCACGTTGCTGGATTCAGTCTAATTATTTTATCTTATTTTTCGTTTTGCACTTTTACCCTTATGAACCTTCTCTTCCCTACTTGCAGAACCATGCCATCTTTCATTTCCACGTTTGACTGCACATCCAGAACCTTTTCTGAATTGATCCTGATTCCTCCATTTAGGATCATACGGCGTGCCTCACTTTTAGAGCTTTGCATATTTAAGGCTACAAGGAGATCGACTACGGAAACATTCTTTTCACCCGTCCATTCCTCCTCAGGAATATCTTCAGGAAGTGCCCCCTTTTGAAAGACCTCCTTAAATTGGTTCTCTGCCAGTTCCGCTGCATCTATTCCGTGATACATTCTGACAATCGTTTTCCCTAGAAGGACTTTGGCATCCCTCGGGTGAAGGGCACCATTTTCAACTTCAAGAGCTAACCTCTCCTTTTCTTCTAACGATAAATCGGTGATCAAATTAAAGTATTTTGTTATCAGTTCATCTGGGATCGACATCGTTTTCCCAAACATTTGATTGGGATCTTCATGTATTCCGATGTAATTATGTTTCGATTTTGACATTTTATCAACGCCGTCAAGCCCTTCAAGTAATGGCAGTAATATGACCACTTGTTTTTCCTGGTTGTAATGCTCCTGAAGATGTCTCCCCATCAGGACATTAAACTGCTGATCCGTGCCCCCAAGCTCCACATCACTCTCAAGGGCGACGGAATCATACCCCTGCATCAAAGGGTAGAACAGCTCGTGAAGTGAAATCGGTTTCTTTGCTGCTAACCGTTTGGAGAAATCGTTTCGCTCAATCAACCGTGCGACGGTGATCTTTGAAGATAAGTGCATCACATCTTCAAGGTTCAACGTGGATAGCCAGCTTGAATTGTAGTGAAGCTCAACTTTTTCCTTGTCCAGTACCTTTCCAAATTGTTCAAAATATGTCTGTGCATTTCTTTTCACTTCTTCATCCGTCAACTGCTTCCTTGCAACTGATTTCCCTGTGGGATCACCGATTTTCCCAGTAAAATCTCCGATAATCAGCTGGACGATATGACCGTTTTCCTGAAACTGTCTTAACTTATTCAGTACCACTGTATGTCCGATGTGAACGTCCGGAGCAGTTGGATCCAGCCCCAGTTTGATTTTTAAAGGATGGCCAGTGGAGATTGATTTCACCAGTTTGTGTTTCAACTCTGCTTCTGGAATGATTTCATGCACTCCGTTTTTATATTGCAGGAGCTGCCTTTCGACTTCTTGCTGCTGAGCTTTTGAAAGAGATTCCCATTTCTGATCCATGATTGTTCCTCCTTGATTGTTGATAGAGATAAGTAGATTTTTGGATCTAACCGATAAATCAACTGATCTACTCCCTCCATTTCATAATGTTTTACGTCATAAACAAAAAACCACGCCCCTATTAAAGGGACGTGGTTTACGCGGTACCACCCTCATTGAAGATCTCTCTTCCACTCGATTCGGATAACGGACCGGCCGTTCTCTGCTACTTTTGTGTTCACAAAGAATGTTCAAGGAGGTAATTCGTGCTTATCTGTGTGCTGATTTCCACCAAGCATCAGCTCTCTAAGACAGGGAGATAAGTCACTACTGATTCCTATCATGACATGTATGATTTAGAATTTTCATTTATTTTACAGAAAAAAGGAGATCATTACAATAGAATTCTTCTTTTATTTCACAATTCCCATTACAAACCCATCGTACCCTTTCGAGCCGACTGTTTGAACGACTGTTGAATCGATCCTGTCTTCTCGAGACAACATCTCGGCAAATGACCTGACACCCTGAACGCTTTCATCTTCACTGTTTTCGTCAATCACCCTTCCGCCACGAACCACATTATCTGTAATGATGACCGCCCCAGGCTGGGCCAGTTTAAGTGCCCACTTTAAATAATTGGCATTGTTTTGTTTATCGGCGTCTATGAAAATGAAATCGAATGGACCTTCGAGAGACGGCAGGGTATCAAGAGCTGCACCCACTTTGATTTCCACCTTGTCTTCTACCCCCGCATTGCGAATATTTCGTGCAGCAACCCTTGCATGCTTTTCACTGAACTCAAGGGTGACCAGACGTCCATCTTCCGGCAGTGCCCTTGCTAGCCAAATCGTGCTGTACCCACCCAGGGTCCCTATTTCAAGAATGCTTTTTGCTCCTTTAAGCTGGGCAAGTAAGGAAAGGAACTTCCCCTGATTCGGAGAGACATCGATTGCAGGAAGTCCGGCTTCACTATTTTCTTTCAAAACAGACTCCATAATGGAATCCGATTTTTGTAGTTTACTAGCATAATATTGATCGACTTGTGTCCAAGTATTGGTTGACATGAATTTCTTCACTCCTTAAAAAAATACTCTTGTCATCATAGCATAATTTTCCATATTTACATATCCTTAATCTGTCAATTGAGTGACATGTTCATTCTTTTTTTCTTGAAAGACAAAATTCTCTATTCCTCTAATATTAGTCTTTAAGATGTACACCCCACCAGCATGTGGATATTCATTCAGTTGTTCATCCGTCATTCGCGTCCTTGCCGTGGTAATATACATTTCGTTTAGTTCCGGTCCACCGAATGCACAGGACGTTACATTCACAGCGGGAACTGCAATGAATTCAAGCTGCTTCCCGTTATAGGGATTCCATCTCGATATCCCCTTACCACCCCAATGGGCAATCCAAAGCATTCCATCCTCATCGATGGTCATGCCATCCGGAAATCCAGCACCTTCAGGAAAGTTTATTACTACCTCCGGGCATTCGATATGCCCCGTAGTTACATCGTATCGATATTGAACGACTTGTTTAGTCGGGGTATCGATGAAATACATAAATCGGTTGCATGGTGACCAAGCCAAACCGTTGGAAGTTCCCACGTTTTCAACCTTTTTCGTTGTTCGTAAATGTGAACCTAGAGCGTATAAAGCACCCTTTCCGTTAACTCCTCCTAGTGTATCCGTCGTTCCTGCCCAAAACCTTCCTGCAGAATCGCATTTTCCATCATTGAATCGATTTTCTTCCAAGTGACTTTCAGGGTCTCCTACTTTCTCTAAAAGACCTGACTTCCAGTTAAAAAAATAGATGCCTTGTTGAAGACCAAGGATTAAACGTCCCCTGTCAGTAAGAGAAAGACAGCCGACAAATTGATCCATTTTAACTGATTGTAATTTTCTATCCATTGGGTTGAATTTTAATATTTCTTTCTCGATGATATCCACCCAATATAGTAAATTTTTATTTGTATCCCAACAGGGACTCTCTCCTAAAGTGTTTTTTGAATCAACAAACAATTTAACTGACATAGATAATCTCCTTTATAAGAATAGTTTCCCTGTACCTACTTCTAGGAAGGGCCAGGAATTCCCTTCCATTTAATAAGTGTGATTGATTAGACAGGCATTTCTAAATCAATTGAAAGCTGAATTCTCTAATTGAAACAATCAAATTCGGGAATAGTAAGAAAAACTTGTCTTGGAGGGTTCTTTCTTGGAAACAAATGAACAGGGTTTGACTATTTTTGCACTGGGTGGATTGAATGAAATTGGAAAAACATGTATGTAGTGAAATATGGTGATGATATCGTCATCATTGACTGCGGGGGTAAGTTCCCCGATGAGAGTCTCTTAGGAATCGATTTAATTATTCCCGACGTTTCCTATCTTGAGAAAAACAAAGACAAAATCCGGGGTCTCATTGTCACGCATGGGCATGAGGATCATATTGGAGGGATTCCCTACCTTCTCAAAAAAATCAACATCCCTATTTATGCTACTCATTTCACACTGGGATTAATCCAATTAAAGTTAGAAGAGCATAAGCTCGTCCGGGATACAAAACTTTTAACGATTGATGCTGAGAGTTCAATCAATTTGGGATCCATCGATGTTTCTTTCTTCAAGGTCAGTCACAGCATACCCGATTGTCTGGGAATTGTCTTTCATACGCCGGAAGGAAAGGTCGTTCATACAGGAGACTTTAAATTTGATCTAACTCCTGCCAATCACCAATATGCAGATATTCATAAAATGGCACGGATTGGAGATGAAGGTGTTCTGGTACTGCTTTCTGAAAGCACGAATGCAGAACGGAGAGGGTTTACACCATCAGAACATATGGTAGGTAACCATATGGATGAAGCATTCTTTAAAGCGCGTGGCAAGATCTTCGTTTCCACTTTTGCTTCCAATGTGAATCGTGTACAGCAAGTGGTGGACTCTTCCGTCAAGACGAATCGGAAGCTGGCGTTATTAGGTCGAAGCATGATTAATGTAGTATCTGTTGCAATGGATCGGGGGTATTTGACGGTTCCTGAGGGCATGCTGATTGATGCAGGTGAAATCGATGCGTTACCTCCAGAAAAAGTAGCCATTTTATGTACAGGGAGTCAAGGGGAAGCCATGGCTGCCCTCGGCCGATTATCGACCGGAAACTTCCGTGGAGTATCCATTTATCCCGGTGATACGGTCATTCTTGCAGCTTCACCCATACCCGGTAACGAGAAAGACGTTTCCCGTATCATTGATAACCTGTTTCAACTCGGTGCCCACGTTGTTTATGGGAGTGGAAGCTCAACAGGGATGCATGTTTCCGGTCATGGTTATCAGGAAGATTTAAAGCTCATGCTGACACTGATGAAACCAACTTACTTTATCCCCATTCACGGGGAATATCGAATGCTCCACCATCATCGTTTACTTGCTGAATCGGTGGGCGTGGAGAATGGGAATACATTTATCATCAAAAACGGGGAAGCCGTTGATATTAAAAATTCCATCGCTCGTCAAACCCGATCTCATCAAGCGGGTGATACCTATGTGGACGGCTTGAGTGTTGGAGATATTGGTTCGATTGTCCTGCGCGATCGCAAGCAGCTTTCAGAAGATGGGATGCTGATAATCGTCGTAACCCTCAGTAAATCTGATCATACCATTATCTCCGGTCCAGATACGATTTCAAGGGGATTTGTATTTGTTCGTGATTCAGAAGAACTCCTTAAAGATATTAACCTCTTAGTAAAAAAAGTAGTAGATGAATTGACTGAAGCGAATATTCGGGATTGGAAAGAAATGAAACAAGCAATCAAAAAAGACGTTGGTCAATTTTTATTCAAGCAGTTAAGAAGAAAGCCTGTACTACTGCCAATCATTATTGAGATTTAGTGAAGATGCATATTTATCATAATAAAAGCACCCAGCTCATGCCGGGTGCTTCTCAAACCATTATTTTTCTACTTTAGTTCCCTCATAAATCTTCACGTCTAACGGAGCCGCTAAATACTCAGGTGCCCTTCCAACGAATGAAGTGAAATGTTCGCTGGAATTATGGCTCTCAACAGCAGATGGATCTTTCCAAACCTCTACCATCGTATACACACTTTCTCTCTCCGTATCCTTCATTAAATCATAAGAAATATTGCCTTCCTCCGCCCTGGATGAAGCTACCAGAGGGCGGATCTCTTCTAAAAATGCCTGTTCTTTCACTGGGTTGATCTGAAATTCTGCATGTATAATAATCATGTCTATTCTCCTCGTTGATTTATTTCCATTCCGCAATGGATTCGATTGGTAATCTGACTGATTTGTATCCCGCATCGGCAGCTTTCCCGATAGAAATCAACATGACAGGATAATAACGTTCTTTGTCCATACCATATGCTTCGGCAATTTGATCTTTTTCATATCCACCTATCGGATTGGTATCATATCCGTGGGCACGTGCAGCAAGCATCAATTGCATGGATACTAATCCTGCATCAATAAGATTCATTTCCCTGAACTGATCTCGAGGCATCGTTTCAAGTAATCCTTTAATGGCTGGCAGCTGTCTGTCTCTAACTTCTGCAGGCATTAGTCCTTCTTCAACAGCTTTGTTGTATATTTCATCTGCATAGTCGAGGCTGTTCATATCAACAAATACAGCGATGACTGCAGAGGATGTTTTCACCTGGGTTTGGTTGAATTTGGCAAGTGGTGCAAGGGTTTCTTTTCCTTCTGCACTGTCGATGACAACAAAACGCCAAGGCTGCAGGTTAACAGAAGACGGTGCAAGAGTAGCCTCCGTAAGAATTTCTGTCATTTCTTCTTTGCTGATTTTCACAGATGGGTCATAGTTTCGGATGGAACGGCGACCTGTGATAATTTCATTGAAATCATTGATTTTTGTTGTATTCATGATGCATTCTCCTTTATGTGTTTTTATTTAGTATTCGATGTCTTGTACATTATCCTGAATTCTGTTCAGCATTCCAGATAAAATCGAACGTTCTTCTTCAGTGAAGGTCTTGAAGACTTTAGAGATGAAAATCTCTTTCTCTTCCCTGTAAGCTTCAATCTTCATTCTTCCTTCTTCTGTCAGTCGAACATAAGTAAAACGGTTATCCGCAGGATTCTTACGACGGGAAACCATTCCTTTTCCTTCAAGCTGTTTCAGGTGCCTGGTCACGGCGGCACTGTCAATATTCACTTCACGCTGAAGTGCGGTCTGACTGATTTCTTCCACTTCAAACAGTCTGTGCAGCAGGTCCAGGCGAGATTGACTGATCCCTGTACAACGCTCAAATTTCGGACTCATTTGCTTATATATATCATTGAGTTGAACAATGATTTTCTCTTCTTCGCGGCACGAGTTGGACAAAGCATCCTCCTCCTTATATATAATTGATAGGTCAATTGTTGACCCGTCAATTAATATAATATATTTCATCCTGATAGTCAATCATTTGGTTTCCGACGTAATAAAAGCCGGCTAAAAGGATTTCTCCTGAGCCAGCTTACTTCGTTCCTATAGTAATGTCATTATATACTAATGTCAATTCCTTCAACTTCCTAATGATTTCCTCTTCATAATCACCTGTAAGAGGGATTTGTTCATCGGCAAAGCTCGAAAGTCCTTCATGGTACCCTATCATGACAGCATGTTTTGCTTTTTGGAACATATTGATGTCATTGGCATCATTACCAAATGCAATAAAATCTCCTTCATCCACTCCAAATTCCGAAAGCGCGCTCCATTTATGAATATTGAAAGGGCTGATATCCACTACGTTTTCATTTGTATGGATATTTACGACGATATCCAAGTCTTGCAATTCATCAATTAATTCTTGAAAGTTAGATGCTGATAACAACAATATCTTCACAATAGAATTCAGTGAAGCGACTGGATGCCTCTGGGCAAGATTGTCGGGATCAAGGAAATTGAGGATTGGATGGTCGAGAGGACCTGTATATGCGTAATCCCACTCGCTATCGATCAAATAGGTTGACTTATATTGCTCGATAAGGCCATAAATTTTTTTAAGGTCTTTTTCATGAAAAGAAGTTGAATGAATCACTTCACCTTTATGATAAAGAAGAGAACCGTTCCCACCAATTAAAGGAAAGGAATGGAATCGTGCATCCAGTACAGGGAGCATATCACGAATCGGTCTGGCAGATGCAAATAATACTTCGTGACCATCCGATTTCAACTCAAGTAAACATTGGACGATTCTTGTTGATATCGGCTTCCCTTTAAAGCAAATCGTCCCATCTAAGTCAAATACAAATTTCAAAATGAACACCCTCTCAAAATATGTTTGATCAAAGGTACATGCAAGGAACCATTTAACACAAAAAAAGACTTACTCCTTTGGTAAGTCCAGTGCCTGATACGCAGCCTGAAATTTCCCGCCATCCGCTACTTCTGAATGATAAAGGGCTTTGAGGGCAAATGTTCTCTCTAAATTCATTTCTTCCATCAATACTTTCAATCTTCCTTGTAATTCTTTATTGTCCCTGACTAACAGTTTCATTTGTGATTTCATATATCTCATACGGCTTTTATTCCCCTTTTCAACATGCTCATTCCATCAATTATATCACTGATCTCTATAGTACTAAAGGGATTTCTATTTGAGCATCTATTTGTAAACCTTCCTATCCCTCACGCTTCCCTTATTCCAGAAACAGCCCAGTTACAATGATCCCTATCCCATTCAAAGCAAAAAAAGCGCCATAAATCATCATGAGCATTCCTGTTCCAAATCCATATGGATCAAATGGGCTTACAGATAAACCGGTCAAGAAAAAAACCACAGGTGTGAGCAATATACAGAATATTCCTGACCAAATTCTCTTCTTTTTATTTTTACCTGAAATCTTCATAACCAAAATGTTTGTCAAGGACAAGATGGTCATAATGATCAGAAATAAGAGAAACAAAACTCCCCAGTCAGACAACGCATTTCCTCCTCATCATCTTTAATGATACGCCATATAAAATGAAATCCCCCAGCTTAGTACTAGAAACAAGAAACTTGCAATCAAATAAGGACTTTTATTAGAAGTACTTGCGGATTCATAGTCATACTTAAATTGGTTATTCGTGATGAACTTAGCGGCCGTTGACGCCTGATTGATTCCAGCACGTTTTGAAATATTGGTAAACCACCCCAGCGCAAAAAAGCAAAGACTTGAAATGAATGCCGTATCCATCAGCCTGAACCCTGTTAATGAACTGATCATCAACGTAGCGGATGTCATGAGTGTAAATAGGATCAAGATGATCGTAAGGGTTAATAATTTTTGGGGGATCCACTTCTCTAGTTGTTTACTGAAATGATCAATGAAAAACGCCACTCCAGTTCCGACGATAAGGATGATAATCGTTAACAAGAGATTATAATAGTAATACATCTAAAGATTCCTCCCCTCATAATTCTAATAAAAGACTAGAGTTTAAATCTTCCTCCACTATTCCTAACCAAAAAAAAATCCTTTCTGCCTGTTCTTATCTTCTAGTACGAAAAAACAGACAAAAAGGTTTCAAATTATTCTAAAATTATCATTTATTGGAAATATGATTAATGAAGTATTTTCCTAGATATACACCGCTTGCCGCTGCCTGGGACAGGGAATGAGTTTCGCCTGAACAATCACCAACCAAAAATAGATTTGATATATCCGTTTCAAATTTCTCATCCGTCGGTAATTTAGGTTCATGAAATTTCGCATCCAACCCGTACAGAAGCGTATCAGGATGGATCGGTTCCCCAATAAGAGTTTCCAGAGAACCTAAAAACTCAGTAAGGGCCATCCCATACAATTCCGGGACCTCTTCTCGCATATTTCCGCATTCCCCATCGAGGGACGGACCTATCAAATTCCCCTCCAACGATTCAGTACGTCTTTGGAGTTTAAAGTCCTCCAATCGCTGTACGACAATCCTCCCTCGTCCTTGATTGATTCCACCTATGATCTCCCCTGCATACTTCATTGCCTCATCATGGGATTGAAAATAACGTGGAACAAATAAACTGAAGTTCAGGTTCGCACTCGGTGTATCCTCTTCTCGAGCATTTTGTCCATCCGGCATCACTAATCCATGCTGGTGCTTCCGGATAATCCTCCCATGTGGATTCATACAGTAAGTTGTGGCACTGAATGTGTCCCTTTCGATTTGCAGCTTTGTTTCAAAGGTGTCCTGTAGAATGGATTGAAGCTGATCACCTTTCATTTCCACGCGAATCCCCATATCCAGGCGCGTCTTTCCCGGAAAAAGGCCAAGTGATGCTGCTTGTTCCTTAAGCCATTTGCTTCCACTCATGCCCGTACCAATCACCAATTTTTCTGTGGTGAAAGGACCGCTTGTCGATGTTAAGTGAAAGGCCCCATCCTTTTTAGAAATGGTCTCGACACGTGTTTCAAAACTGAAAGTAACACGGGTTTTCAGTACTTCATACATCTTCTCGAAAATCTCGCTCGCCAGACGTGTTCCCAAATGACGGACCTCCGTGGAAAGAACCTTCAAGCCCGCCTCACTGCCTCTACTTGAAAGCTCTTCATTTCTCGTACTATAGGAGTGTATGCTATCACCTCCAAATTCACAGAGAATATTGTCAACTTCCCTCATCAAATCAAGAGTGTTTTGCGGTCCGATTTTCCTGCCAAGTTCCCCGCCAAAATCATTCGTATAATTAAATTTGCCCTCGGATTTTCCAAGACCTGCAAACCCTATGTATTTACTGCACACTCCTTCACACGTACAGGTTCCTTCCTCATCTAAACCGCATGTACGTTCACTCAGTTCCTTCCCGAGATCAATCATGTGGATGGAAACATGTTCATTTTGGTTCATCAAGGTATAAGCAAGAAAAATACTGCTTACTCCTGCACCGATGATGGTGATGTCATGGTGATTCGATTGCATCCCTTTTCCCCTTTCTGAGTTGCGTTATTTCATAATGAATAAAACCTTCATGTCTATACCAATAATATGTTACTCCCATCCTACCATAATGACCGTATGAGGTCCGTCCCTCTACTGATCTTTTAAGCTATGATGCAGGTAAGGTATGGAGGCGAGTGTCGAGATCGCTCCGGCAAGTACGATGGTGAGGTTGGTTCCCATTGCTTCTGCTAGTATCCCTGCCAGAAATGCGGCAATCGGCATGAGGACCCACGTCATAAGACGGCTCGTTGCCTGCACCCTCCCCAATAAGTGATCGGGGGACAGAGTTTGTCGGATCGTAATGATGCAGGGACTCATCATTGAAGCACAAAAGGTCCCTACTGCGTTCATGACCACGAGCCAGAAATACGATTCCATCAATCCGAAAGATAGAATCGAAAGTCCGCCGACCACAGAGGCCGTAAATAATATGCTTCTATAAGAAAACCATTTCCGAAAGAAGGTAGACGTCACCGCACCTATAATGGCACCCACTCCGCCAGCTGATAACAACCAGCCTATCATAACCGTATTCATATTCATGGAATCTTTCAAGTGAAACACTATTAATGTAAGGAACAACGTTGTTCCAAATACGGAAGATACCATGGCAAGGTTTGTATACAAAATCGGTTTGGTCTTTAGAACGAATTCAAATCCCTCCTTGATCTCCCCCCATACGGAAGCTCTCGATGAATCTCTCTCATTCCTCTTCATCCTGAGACTTGCAATGGCAAGAAATGAGACGAGAAAACTGACGCTGTTCACCAACAGGGCATACCCTGGATTAAAAAAAGAAATGATCAACCCACCTATACCTGGTGCTAAAAATAGAGCTGAATTAAACATCCCGGAATTCAGTGAATTCACGGCTTGAAGGTCCTTTCTTCTTACCAGACCTGGAATTGAAGCAAATTGAGAAGTATTATAGATTTGACTTAGTGATCCAATACCAAAGACCACTGGATATACCATCCACATCTCCAGCGTACCCTTTATAAATAGAATCCCGATGATCCCGACAAGTATGCACCGCCCTAAATCGCAAAAAAGCAGCAGACGCTTCCGGTTGAATCGATCGGACAAAACTCCTGCGAAAGGCTGCAACAGAATCGGTAATCTCTCAAGTGCCGCTACAATCCCCATGCTCACAGGTGACCCCGTTATAGATAAAACCATAAGTGGAATGGCAATGAAATAGATCTGATCTCCGAAAAATGAAATCAAATTTCCACCCATAAACCTGAAAACAGGATAATTTTTCTTTAAAGGTGGGAAATCTCCCCATTCACTCAGCTTGACCGCACGCTCTCCCATTCTGGACACCCCTTTATTCCTTCTTTAAATAGTGCTTCAATTCATTGGATAACGATTGAACGGCATTCTCTTTCAGGCGATACTTCCCATCAAGGGTTTCAACGAGCCTGGCAGATCTGAGAATTTTTAAATGGTGGTGGACCGTTGATTTCCCCATGCCCAGTTCATTGGTGATTTCCTGGAGCGTCCGTTCTGACCCCTTCAAGAATTTCACCATTCGCAAGCGGGCTTCATCCCCAAGTGCCTTATGCTTCTGGACGAGAAAATAACTTGGCATATCCTTGTCATCGGGATAGATACTTTCGTTGGCGACAGGATAATAAAACACCTTGACTCCTTCAACATCCCCTTCGACATTCCAAGGACGGTAAATGGACTGGGGAATGAGGAGTACTGTGTGGACAGCCGGCTCGGGTAAATAGGTGATGCCGCCGGTGGCCCATTCCACCAAAGCCTCGGGATTGAGCTTTTCACTCATCTCCACCTTTGACTGTCTATCCCTTGTCAATATTGCAGATAGCGTTTCTTGTTCAGGTAGAATCACTTCTTCATACCATCTGGTCATTACACCCATTAAGTGCTTCTTAAGTTTGTGGACATTCGTCGTGCAAATGAATTCAATATAGCCTGGATAATATGGGTTATCATCCGTCTGGTCCTTTAATCTGTTCCGTGATGGCACATCACCCTTTGATGCAAGCATTCGAAGTTCCTGAAATTTAAGCCCTATGTAGGGTATGCAGAGGTATTTAATTTCTTCATCTTCCAAATCATCTAAAAACGTGATGAACTCTTGTAAGGAACCATATCCTCTTTGATGCAATAACAGGAGAAGGGATTTCCAAGTATTATTCTTTTCTACATAATCTAACTCCCGGATCAGGGATTTAGATAGAGACTTTTTTAATTTATCCCATGATGCTTTTGGTTTTTCCAGCGTATCAATGAGCCTAGTGTTGGTGATGGCGGCAATTCCTAAAGCACTCTCCCATAGAAGGGATGATTCGATTCTCACCTCGTATGTTTCTCTCTTCCGACTGGTCATATGAAGTACATCCATATTCAAACACCCCTTTTCCAAAAATTTCTTTCTAGATACATTCTATAATTATAGAATGTTAAATTCAATATTAATCGAACAAAAGTTTCAACTTTTTAAAATCATAAAAAAAAGCACATAAATCCCAATTAGGAATTCATGTGCTCCATATATACATATTACGATTTTACTTTATCCTTCTTGATTTGTTTACTTCTCAACTGACCACAGGCAGCGTCGATATCTGTCCCCTGCTCAACACGTACGCCACAGTTGATGCCATGTTCCAGTAAGGTACCATAGAATTCAACGATGGCTTCTTTCGTACTACGTTGATATTGATTGTGTTCGTCGACCGGATTGTAAGGAATCAGGTTGACGTATGAAAGATGACGCTTATTCTTCAGTAGTTTCGCCAACTGGAGAGCTTCTTCCTTATGATCGTTAACATCACTCAACAAGATATATTCAAATGTTATGCGTCGATTTGTTTTTTCTAAATAGTAATCAATCGCTGGCATTAACTTCTCGAGCGGATACGCACGGTTGATCTTCATGATCCTTGTACGCAATTCGTTGTTTGGTGCGTGAAGAGATACGGCCAGGTTGATTTGAATATTCTCATCGGCAAATTTGTAAATTTTATCAGCCAGTCCACTTGTGGAAACGGTAATATGGCGCGCTCCGATGGAAAGGCCCTTCTGATCATTCACGACACGGAAGAAGTCCATCATATTATCGTAGTTATCGAATGGTTCACCAATCCCCATCACCACGATGTGACTGACACGCTCTCCATTTCCTGCTTCATCTAAATGATGTTGAACATTCATGATCTGTTCGACAATCTCGCCGCTTGATAAATCACGGTTCTTCTTCAAGAGTCCACTTGCACAGAATGTACAACCGATGTTACAGCCCACTTGTGTCGTGACACACACACTCAAGCCATAGTTAAAACGCATCAGAACGGTCTCGATCAGATTACCATCTTCAAGTTTAAACAAGAATTTGATCGTACCGTCCTTCGATTCCTGTTTAACCTCTTGTGTAAGCGTGTGAAGATAGAAGTGATCGTCCAGTAGCTGAACACAGTCAGCGTTCAAATTCTTCATATCCGCAAAGTTTGTCACTCTCTTTTTATATAGCCAATCCCACACTTGAGCCGCACGGAATTTCTTTTGTCCATTTTCAACAAGCCAAGTTGTCAGTTGATCTAATGTTAATCCATATATGGATTTCTTTTCCATTTAAAACCCTCATTTCGAAACTCTACAATTTTCTACTTATCTATACTACTTAAAGTATGGGAATGTTTCAAGGGATTTATAAGTGTTGAGAAGAATTGGAATTCCGTAATATAGTATAAAGATAAAAAAACATACGCCGGGAACTTTACCCGGCGTATGGTCTTAATGATTGATCCGTTGGATAAAATCATCCAATTTCTCTTTATCTTTCAGCTTTTCATTACATTCATCACTATCCTGACAAATATAATTCCCCTTCTTAACAAAGGTTCCATGAGCAGTCGTTTTGGATTCGGAAAGGTAAAACCCTATGCTTCCAAACGTGTTACATATCGTACAAATCCCTTTCTTGCTGCTGTTTTTGAATGTCCCTTTGAACCCTCTCATCTTCCCTTCGTATTCTGCAACGATATATTTCCTTTCCTGACCGTAATCGTTCCAGCCTAGATAGGAAATATCTTTTAACTCTATTTCATCCAATGCAGGTGTTTTTAACTTTTTTACCTTAGGAAATAATTTTTTCACTGCGGAATCACTCAATGCAGGAAAAGGGATCACGAATGGCTTTAGTCCAATCAGAAAATCCTCTGCTTGTTCTGTATCACGGATAGTAACAATCGATTGGAGTTCCTTTTTCTGCAATGGGGATAATTCTTCGAATAGATTCATCACTTTATCGTACACGAGTCCCCTCAATGCTTCGAGAACACCAAGATCATTTACGGTTGAATACCCGTTAATCAGCGCCTGTGTTTGATACTTAATAAAATTGTATTGATCATTTCGAATAAATGGATCCATCGTTATCGCTCCTAAATCTAAAACATTTTGCACTCTTTTCAGCCATGCAGATACGCATGTGCTCTCTTATATACTATATACCCTTATATGCTTTCTGGGTATGTAGAGTTTCTTTTAGAACTAATCTATACACTGAAAAAAGCACTGATACAACTCAGTGCTTTTTGTAGACAATTTTCTTGATTGTTTCACTTGAAAGATAATATTCACAGGCCAATTCTTGGATCGGCTTTCCATTTGAGAAAGCGGCTTTGATGTTGGCATTTCGTTCATCAATGATCCTTCTGCTTCCGGAACGGCTCCCCCACTTTCGGTGCTCCGCTTTCGGTTTGGGTATATAAAGGGTTTCCCCCTGTACATATTTTTGGATCTCTTTTACCAATGATTGAGGTAACACGCTTTCCGCTTTTACATATTTCATTTCAGTCAGCTCCTTATCTTCTATCTGAATTCAGTCAATAAGGTGCAAAGCCGACTTACTAGAAATGAACTTTCAGGGCGATCAAATTAGATACCATCCCATGCAAAGTGTCGCCTTTCTAATAATAGGCTTTGCATGAGACGCTTGAGACTCTGGCAAGATCGATCTCATTACCATGTCGCCACCTCCTTCAACTATTTTCTACTATTATAAAATAAATCCCCTTTATATCCATACAATTTGTTCTACGAATCAACAAACATGGTATAATTTTCTAAATATTATAAAGGAGATGTTCCCATGTTTTCATTTACAGTAGATAAAGAGATTTCAATCGAGCTATTTCAACAGCACCATAAGGAGGAATTATATGAACTGATTGATTCGAACCGGGATCATCTTCGTCCGTGGCTTCTGTGGGTCGATAAACGCCGATCACCAGAGGATCTAGAGCCGGTCATCCCTATTTGGATCCGGAATTATGCGGATAACAACGGATTTGATGCAGGGATACGTTATCATGGGAGGTTGGTCGGTATGATCGGGTTGCATTATATCGATTGGAGAAATCGGAGCACGAGCATCGGATATCTCCTCACAGAAGAAGCACAAGGAAAAGGAATCATCACACGTGCTGTTTCTTCCTTGTTAAACTATTTATTTAACGAATTGGATCTGAACAGGGTGGAAATCCAATGTGCCCTCAACAATGAGAAAAGCATAGGGATTCCAGTCCGATTAGGTTTCACAAAAGAAGGGATCACACGGGATGGGCAGTGGTTATATGATCATTATGAAGACCTTGTAACCTATAGTATGTTAAAAAAAGATTGGCCGGTTTCATAAAATCAACGGAATAAAACAACCGGTTTTTTTGAAGAAAACCGGTTGTTTTATGTTCTGTCCGCTTTAATCAATCCATATGACTCGTTACCTCTTCCCCGATCATGTTCATGACTTTATCCAAAGCAGCTCATTTAATAGATGCACCCTCACAGTGAAGCAACCCATTCAATATCGGTTTAATTTCATGTCTTAAACCATGTACCTTCCAAGGCGCTTACGTAACGTTGGGCAGACTCCTGCACTCTTTCATGTGCATTTTCCTTAACAATCCGATGGAAGGCATTATATAAACGGGCGAACTTCATTTCATCCACTTTTAACGCGATCTCTTTTACTTTTGAAGCCGGAAGGGGAATAAGGTTGGGATAACTGTACATGAAGCTGACCCACTCCCGGTCTGCCACTACCTGGATAATGTCCCCTGTTAGAAGGATGCCTTTACCATTGAAACCTGATTCCCATTCCAGGACGGAACCTCCTTTGAAGTGCCCACCAAGTCGATGGATGGTGAGTCCGTTATGTATATGAATAGATTCACCTGACCAATAAACGATGTGATCACTTTTCCTCATCACCCATTCCCGGTCATCCTCGTGAATATAGATGGGTACGTCAAAAACTTCCGCCCACTCTATTTGAGTAGAATAATAATGTGGGTGGGATAATGCAATGGCGTCCAACCCTCCCAATCTAGTGAACTCACTGATTGTTTCTTCATCAAGATATGAAATGCAGTCCCATAATAAGTTGAATCCTTCGTGTTGAACGAGATAAGCAGTCTGTCCGATCGCAAAATCCGGGGATGTTTTCACACTGTATAGACCAGTTTCTTCCAGAATGATCTTATTTCTGAAAGATTCAGCCTTCATGTTTTCCAATGTGGTCCAGGATTGACCAGTGGGGTTGACATATTGCCTCTCTTCCTCACAAATCATACAATGCTCTGGGATTTCAGACGTTTTTTCATACTGAACTCCACATGTTTTACAGATGTATTGTTGCAAAAGTAAACCTCCTTTTTGAAATATTGGAAATTACTACATTATCATTCTATAAAACGGTCTTTGCATTTGCAAAGGCATTCCATCATGTCATTCTGCTTCCGGATATTTTCCCATACACACATGTATCCGTTAATCGTTCTCCATCAACTGACAGGTCTTCATTTCGAAGGATCCCTTCCAATTCATAGCCGAGTCTTTCAGGAACCGCCCTGCTTTTGTCATTCGTCGATTCACATCTTATCTCGACTCTTTTTCCATTCAGCTCATTAAGAGCCATTTCGGTTAGCTTCCCGACCGCTTCAGCCATATATCCATTTCCACTCATCCGGGTGTCGATCCAATATCCGATTTCGAATTTCGGGACACTCCAATCAATATTGTGAAAACCTGTAGAACCGACGAATTCATTGGTATCTTTCAAAAAGATCAAATACCTTAGGCTTTCCCTGGTAATGAACTTGGCGTGCGCTTCACGGGTGTTCGTCTCCGTTTCTTCAACAGAGGGGTTACTTCGGGCGAAGCCGAGCCACGGCTGTAATTCTGATAAAGAAGCCTTGATCGCTGCATTGACTGCACGGCCGTCACCCGGTTGAGGCATCCTTAGTTCCAGTCTTTCTGTTTCGATCAATGTAGGAACATCAAATAATACGGTATTCATTTCTAAACACTCCCCTGAATTAAATAAAAAAACCTCCTCCTAAAAGAACTGAATCTTACGGACGAGAGTCACCACCTCAGTTATCTTCACCACCTCAGTTATCTTCATCGTACGATTCCAACCTTAATGGATTTAACAACACAGTTCCTATATAGGTCTGATTTTAACAACCCTCTGATCGAATCGTTTAATTTGGAAATATTATAAATTATTGAAATTATATGGTAAAATTGACCTCTTTGTCAATATACCTGGTATACTATTATTCACCTATACTAAATAGGCATAATACTCTATACTAAAGGAAAAAGATTCAACTGGAGGATGAAAATGACTCACCATACAATCACCACTTCCATAGGGGATCAATTGTTTGAAAGAAAATGGGAAATCGCCAACTCGATCTTTTCTAAACTTGCAACATCGTACCCCGACCTCTATATCGAAGAAAGAAGAAATGACAGTCTGCCATATTTTGTTCAGCTCATTGAACTCATTGGCAATGGATTACTGAAAGGGGAAAGCTTTGAGAGTCATTCAAGGAATTGGGGAAAAGAGGTTGGAAGACTTGCTTGCGGTCAAGGAATCCCTCTCAATATGTCAATAAGTAAAGTCTCTTTGTATAAAAAAGCGATATTGGAAGATGTAATCCTTCAAAATGATGAAACTCTGACAAAAGAGATCCTTCTGGAGATTACACATGATATCGACGAATCGTTCACAACAATGATTTCCGCTTTTTGTGAAGCGTATAGTGAATTTGCAGATGAGCAGTTGAAGATCTCTGAGGAAAAATATCTTTCCTTATCTACGCCGGTCGTCCCCATCTTCTCAGACTTGGCTGTACTGCCATTAATAGGTCAAGTCGATGAAGTTCGTGGAGAAATGATGGCAGAGCATGTTCTTCTCGAGTGCAAAAAGCTTTCCATACAACAATTGATCATTGACCTTTCCGGTGTGTATGAAGTGAATCCGTTATTTCAACAAGGGGTCATGAAACTGATTGACAGCCTTAAATTACTTGGAATTGAACCAATTTTATCAGGCATGCGCCCCGAAATGAGTATCGAATTTGTGCAAATGGGAATTAATATTTCAACAATTAAAGTCTATCAAACACTTAATAAAGCAGTAGAAGCACATTAATTGCTCCTGTATAGATAAAAAAGGACATCACAAGCTGAGGTCCTTTTTTATTTGTATATCAGATACTTATCCTGCGTTCAGATTAGACGATCAGTCTGTTTTCCTTGATCTAATAATAAGAAATGACGGCCTTCGTTCTTCATTTTTCAAACTTGGCATGAGATCGATCCCTTCCTTAGTGGGCAGGGGCTCCAGCATCTTTTCCAACATGAAACCATGATCGGTTAGCCCATTAACCAAGGTCGGTATTGTCCTGTGATATTTGATCACTCCGTCTACATACCAATGTTGTTCCCGTTTCCCTTCTTCCCGGTAATGATCAAGTGCCCAGTGCAGCCGGTCCCCTTCTGCATTTTGCCACCAATTTTTCATGTCCTTTCTGGCGGTTACGACCGGGTGCTCAGTTGAATAGATCAACACCCCGCCAGGCTTTAAAAAGGAATGGAGCTTTTGGATCAAAGATTCATAGTCTTCTATATAATGGATCGCGAGTGAACTTACAATCAAATCGAAAAGTTCTGATGGAAGGGATAGATCTTCAATCGGACTGCAAACGTATGTAATATTCTCGTCTCTATTTTCTACTAATGCCCTGGAGATCATCTTTTCAGAAATATCCACCCCTACGACAGCTGATGCACCCATTTCAATACAGTATTTCGACATCCCGCCGGTTCCGCATCCAAGATCCATTACCCTTTTCCCTTTCAGATCTGGAAGCGTATCTTTCATTGCAGGCTGTTCTAGGAAATCATTATAGGTCATTTTGGAATCGCGCAAATTCATATATCCTTCAAAAAATGTGGGGTTATCATAAATGTTTTGCTTCATCATTCTCCTTCTTTCTCTTATTATTCATGAGCTTTCAAATAGGTCGACCAGGCTCAAAAACCCGTTTCATCAGATTCCTATCAAAAATATGGACGGGCTTAGTACCCAGTACTTCCATTTTGCCACTCTTGATTTTCAGACCGGTCTCTTCACTCAGGGCTATGACAGGCTTACGGTATGCCTGAATAAATTGATGGATCAACGGGTCATTTTCTTCCTCGTAATGACACCATATCGAAAAGTCATTTAGAAAAGACAATCCACCTCTCGTCTTGAGCTGGACATCATTATCATCCATATGGATGCACGTTGCTATATGACTGCCCATGACAATTGCACCTGCACTGCCGCCGTAAATCATGCCGCCTTCTTCTTTGAAAGCGGACAAGTGAACGTGGAAATCCGATTGAAGAATGTGATGCATTAAACTGAACGTGTTCCCACCTCCTATATACACTGCAGAGTATCTCTTTAGGTCTGCCATGGTCTTCCCCTTAAAATCCACCCACATTGTAATGTCTTGAAACCCCAAAGGTGCAAACACACTCTTAATCCACTCATAACACGCCTCATACGAAATATCATCCGGATCCATAGCCATCGGCAGATATAATAACGACTTCCCCCCGGTCAACTCACCTGCAAACTCCCTATCAATCAACAACGTCTGATCCCTATCCCCACCGCCAGAAAGATACAAAGCACCCAATATAACCACCTCTTTCTATTGGAGGGACGGACCTCCAATTTCACCAACCTGATTTCCTTGATGATAGCAATAATCAGGGTCCGTTCAATCCTCTATCATAAAGTTCGAGGTCCGTCCCTCTTAATCCTTGAACAGGTATTCAAAAATCATCGGCACCCTTTCTCTCCATGCTATTTCGTTGTGCTCCGCACCATCAATTATTTCAAAGCGGCAGTCCTGAACTTTTTCTTTAAGTATACGATAAACATCCCTGCTTGAATCGATGTAGGTCAAATCATCAATGGTTTCTGTATTTTCTTTTGTGCCTATATCAATGTAAAAACGTTTCACCTGTGATAGATCACTCTCTTTGATCAATTCCTCGATTTCCAATTGATTGAACCAATAAGCAGATGAAATAGATGCTACTTTTTTAAAAATATGAGGATACTTACACGCGGCATAGGTCGATATCAGTCCACCCATTGAACTTCCAGCCATACTTGTTTCTTCAGGATTCGTCCGGTATGTACGATCGATGAGGGGCTTTAATTCATTTACGATAAATTCGATATACTCCTTGCCCTCTCCCCCTATCGATGTGCGATCTGCTGAAAACACATCAGTCATTTCCGTACTTTCCCACGGCCCATATTCGTCCAACCTTTTTAATCCATCATTGCAGTCAATCCCTACTACAATAAGATCCACCTTTTCCTTATCTAGATACTCTCCGATTCTCCATGCCATTCCATATCCAGCATCTTCGTCCCGGTAAAGATTTTGCCCATCATGCATGTAAAGTACTTTGTACCTTTTGGTTTCCATTTCATGATAATCATCTGGTAAATAAACACGTACTGTTCTCTTACGATTTAAAGGTGTTATGTTTACTTCAAAATGCTCATACATACGTTTAACTCCTCTAATGTTTTTATGTAAAGTGTACCATGAATAGTAGAATATGGGTCTATATATTTCGGAATGTAAAAAAAGAGAAAGGGAATGAAGTAGTCAGATAATTCATGTCCAATCCATTAAAAAGGTGCATCTTCTCTAAAGAAGTGCACCCGATAAACATTCCTTATTCACTTTCACTTCGATTATATGAGCTTTCAGGGAGCGTATCCCAGAAAGACGTATCCACCTCTTCAATGGAGCCATCAGCAATCGCCTTTGCCGTCGCCTCTAAACTAATGACCGCCTGCTTTATAAGATATCCATTGCTCTTCTGCCCGAGGACATAATCCTCTCTATAGTGATCAGCCATCCCCCTCATCTCAAAAAGGAGGGTCGCAATCCCGTATTCAGCCGCAAGTCCATTTCGGCTAATCGTTTGAGCGGAATCGCCAATGTATTTAGAGAGGGTCCCGAATCCGCGGCTTTCAACCGTGTTATATAAGACTGCACCAAGCTGCTTTGATTTTTCTACGACTTCGGGATCTACTTCTTCATTAGTCGGGTATAAAATGGAACCGGAGACAAGCTCGTCTGTATCTCCGAGAGTGGTTTCTGCACCTTGATGATGAAGGTCAATCATGTAATCGGGCATATATTCTTGGAGGACGTTTTCATGAAGAGCCCTCGTTTCAGGCTGATTTCGATCGACATGATCACGATTCAAATCCACCCCATTCGCATTGTATCGTGTGTGAGTGCCCGCCACATAATCATCCAACGAAAAATCCACGTCTCCTTCTGCCCCATCTACATTTAAGCGGGGAACAACCAGTATGTTCACGTTTTCTAACAATTCCTTCACTTCTTTTGAGTTCGATGTCAGCTGTTTGATAAACTGAAGAGCTCCTTCAGTCGTCAATGTTTCATTTCCGTGCTGCTGAGTTAAATAAAGGACTGTTGGATTATCCTCATTGTTCCCGAATTTTGCCAGATAAAGATCTCTGCCTTTGACAGACTGTCCGAACACTTCCAGTGATAGAGCATCTGATTTCTGATCCAAATGTTGCAGCATGTTCGCCATTTCCTCGTAACTATGAAGACGCTCGTTTTTAATCGTCTCGTTTCCTTTATAATCTGGGCCATCCGCAAGAACCGATACTCCCGGGGCAGTGTAGGATATTCCTGACGCCACCAACACACTTGAAAGAGCACCAATCATTAGTTTCTTCTTCATTATGTATTCCTCCTCATATATTTCGTCTCCCTCATACTAATTAGAGGTTAAAAGATCGAAACCCTTTTCCAATTATTAAAATGAAACAATGGGACCGAGTTCCGGAATGTCGTATAGATAATCAGTCCTATCATTTTCAAAAAATGTTTACTTTTGTCAAACTATTGAAGCGAGACGAATGGTTCAGTATCTCTTTGCCTGTATTCCACAAAAAAAGAGAAGCCCACTATCATCAGCTTCTCTAAACTCCTATTCTCCCTTTTTACTGCGCAAACACCTTACCTGTTGAATCGACATAAATCGTCTTGACGATCGTTCGATTAAACTTATTTTTGTGCTTTTCCCCATCTAAATCAATGGTTATATTATAAACCCCTTCTCCGAGCTTCGGCAGTTTTAACGAGCCATTTTTGCCTTTCACATTATGCTCTTTCAACTTTCCATTTTTATAGTATTCCAGTGTCATATCGTGAATCAGATCAACCTTTTTGTCCTTTTTATTCAAAATGATTTCATCCTGGACTATATTCACTTCTACGCTATCATTCAATACACTGTCAAAGGAAACGACCATAAGGTATTTTTCAGGTGATGAAGGGTGTGATTCCAAGATCCACTCACCAGATGAGGGTTTTTGAATCGTAATGGTGTGATGATAAGCCCCATTGAAATATTCACTGTCGTCTTTTTTCACTTGGAAAGAAGAAGACATTTCCCCTGAGGGATCTTTCAAAGCCAATTGAGAGGAAGAGCTATCACTGATCCAGTCAAAGGTGACCGACTCTGCACCAGCTTCAACCATGACTTTTTCTACTTTCTTTCCACTGGTTTCCCCTCCTTTGATAAACGAACCTGCCTCAGTGTTGAAGGACTCCTTACTTAGAGTCTTTGAACCCGTTGAATTTATGGTGGTTTCATTTAAGTAATCCTTAAATAGATTGAATGTAGACGACCCCTCCTTGATATTGAAATGATTCCAGTCCCCTACCCTCAATTCTGTGGCATAAGACAGTCTTGAACTATTGACCGTAACCGCCCCGTCATTGCTTCCATAAGGTCTCAGATATAATCCCCCCCAATACAAGGAACTTCCAAAGCTCCCCCACTTTGTCCCTCCGAACGTATAGATCGGATTTTTATTGACATTAACATGCTGATCGGTTTCGGAGCGGAAATAAGCCATATACCCTGTTTGCAATGAGTAGGTGGCATCATTCTTATTGCCAAGGATACCAGCAAGCCAACCCGCCCAACTGCTATAAGCTAAGTCCGCCAATTGGGAGCCGTGATGAGGTGTAGAAAGGGTGATCACTCTTGACACATAAGGAAAGGCACCATAGTGAACGAGAGCCGATTGAGTATCGATTCCTCCTTTACTGTGGGCGACAACCACCACCTTCTCTCCGTAGTAATTATAAATTTCTCGTATTTTTTGCGCCAGGAGCGCGCCGTTGTCCCACATATTCTTTGTAGGATACAAATCGATAAAAGCGGTTTCATATCCATTTTGGTAGGCCGTGTCGTACATATTGTTTTCGTTCCACCATGTATTGGAAGAGCTGTTTAAACCATGAACAAAAAGGATCGGTTGCTTAGATGGAGCCACATACGAAGGGGTCGTACCTACATACCACTGCCCCGGAACTCCAGAAGGATCATCATTTCCGAAAGATCCCGCCTGACTCCAGGATGGCAGGAGTAAAAACAGTGCCAAAATCGACATACTAATCTTTTTGATCATATCCTCTCTCCTTTACCGCTGAACTAAACCTGTAAAGTATATCGACACGAATCAGAAGATATGCCCGGTTTAAGTAATATGTGAAGAAAGATCTAAAAGGTGGTGGAAGATTAGTAAGAATGACTCAGATGGATAATTTCACTATTTGATAGGCAACCATTCCACTCATATTAAGCTTGTTTAAATGTGTTTGTTCATTCTATTATTATCGAAAAACCTATGCTATAGTATGAGCAATTGATTTCGATTATCGATATCGGTTATCGATATTAAACGGAGGTGATTACAGTGGAAGATAAAGTATTACGGAAACTATTCCTCGGTTTCATTCAAATACACATTCTTCATCATGCCAAAGAGGAGCCCATTTATGGGACATGGATGCTGGAGGAACTGAGAGAGCATGGTTATAGCATCAGCTCGGGTACTTTGTATCCAATCCTGCATTCGATGGAAACCGACGGCCTGTTAATAAAAGAAGATAAAAACGTGGACGGGAAAATCAGGAAATATTATTCCACAACTGACAAAGGAAGTGCAGTTCTGATTGAGGCCCGTAACAAAGCGTTCGAGCTTTTTAAAGAAATCAAAGATTGATAAGAAGGTGAATAATCATGAAATCAGCATTGAATCTTAAAACACTATTGGAAATTCTTATTATTTCAACCAGACTTGGCTTCACCTCATTTGGAGGACCGGTTGCCCATCTTGGTTATTTCCATGAAGAATATGTTCGCAAAAGGAAATGGATGGACGAAAAAAGCTATGCCGATCTCGTTGCCCTTTGTCAGTTCCTGCCTGGACCGGCAAGCAGTCAGGTTGGGATGGGTATAGGCATTATGCGCGCCGGGGTGCTTGGAGGTATGGTTTCTTTTCTTGGATTCACTCTTCCTTCGGTCGTTGCATTAGTACTCTTTGCCCTCTTCCTTCAGGGGGTGGGTGTAACTGATGCCGGATGGATACACGGATTGAAAATCGTTGCAGTTGCAGTAGTCGGTCATGCGATCTTAGGAATGGCACAAAAGTTGACGCCGGACTTAAAAAGAAAAGCCATTGCCCTATTCGCTCTGGTTGTCATCTTGATGTGGCAGACCGCCATCTCCCAGGTGGCAGTCATCCTTTTGTCTGCCCTGATCGGCTTCCTATTTTATAAACATCATGCTTCAGATCAGGAAATAAGAGTGAAGATCCCGATTTCCCGCAGATTAGCGGTGATTTGCTTATCGATATTCTTTGGATTATTAATTCTCCTTCCGATTTTCCGGGAAGCAACCACATTGGAATGGGTGGCACTCTTTGATAGTTTCTATAGATCCGGGGCTCTGGTCTTTGGTGGAGGGCATGTTGTATTACCGTTGTTGGAACGTGAATTTGTCCCGACAGGGTGGCTGACTGAAGAACAGTTCCTAGCAGGGTATGGAGCAGCCCAGGCAGTTCCGGGTCCCCTTTTCACCTTTGCCGCTTATATTGGGGCTGTTATTAACGGATGGAAAGGTGGGATGCTTGCGACGGTTGCCATTTTCCTTCCTGCATTCCTGTTGATTACAGGGGCCTTGCCGTTCTGGGATTCCCTTCGCCAGAACCCAAAGATAAAAGGCGGATTGATGGGGGTGAATGCAGCAGTAGTCGGGATTCTGATAGCGGCATTCTATCACCCCATCTGGACATCCTCGATCCTTGCTCCTGTCGATTTTGCTTTAGCGTCTATTCTCTTCAGTATGTTGGTGTTCTGGAAGCTGCCGCCTTGGATGGTGGTAATGGCAGGGGCACTAGGTGGGCTTGTAATAAAAATTATGTAGTAAAATACAGAAATGAGCCAGGCAGATCGCCTGGCTCATTTCAATTTATTCCTATCTTCTGTTTTTCGAATGTAAGGGGAAACTCATCTTCTTATAAACCGGTACGCCAGATAAGCAATATATAAAGGCGTTGCAATGTAAATTAAATAAGGAAATTCTTCATATGTCCCCTTGAAGATGACATACAATAATGCCCCTATAAAGATTGTCACAATCGTCCCATACTTAGGTAATGGAACTTCTTTCAGACTCGGTATCCTGATCCTGCTCACCATCAGAAAGCACATCGCTGTAAAAATGACCGTTGTTACGATATTCGGAATCCAGTTACCGAACAATGTTAGAATGGCTAGGATTCCACCCGCAGCCGTTATAGGGACTCCCACAAAATAGTGAAGAGATGATTTCGGCGGACTTGTGTTGAATCGTGCAAGACGGTACGCACCGAATAAAGGGAATAAACCAGCCACTATGAACCCTAATAGTCCGAATTGAAAAAAGTATGTATAATACACAAGGAATGATGGTGCAACTCCGAAGGTCACGATGTCCGCCAATGAATCCAATTCCTTACCAAGAACACTGTCTGCATTTAGCATCCTCGCAAGCCTACCGTCCATACTGTCGAGCATCATGCCTATAATGATTAAAACTGCTGCATTTTTAAATTGACCATTTGCTGCAAATCCAATGGATAAGAATCCGCAATATAAATTCCCCAAGGTCACCATGTTGGGGATTTTTTTCGTTAGTTTCATTTTTAGTCCTCGCTCTGCCAAATATTCTATTAGTATTAGAATACCATTTTATTCATCTTCATAAAGCTGTGTCATAAAAAAACTTCAATAATTCCTATAAAAAACCTCATTTTCAATTTACAAACTTCAAAATTAGACATACTATAAACAAGGATGATAATAACACAATTATATGAATCGCATTCTAATATTATATGGTGATGATCAAATGATTAGAAAAAAACTAAGAGAATTAAAGTGCCTGACTTTAAAACTATTGAGGCTTAAAGATAATGCGCATAGCATCGCTTTGGGATTCACGGTTGGCTTATTGATTAATTTCGTGCCTTCCTTCGGTATCGGTCCTGTCATTTCTACAGCCAGTGCAAAGATATTCAAAGGAAACCCGTTCGCCGGTTTAGTTGGCGGGGTCTCTTTAATCTGGGCTTTCCCTTTCTTCTTTTACTTGAACCTTGTGGTAGGACATCTCTTCTTTCCGCTTGATTCCTCGGGTGATGCAGTAGGGGTCGGATTGCAAATAGGAAAAGCATTCTTTACAGGTATGATGATCAACATCCCCTTATGCGGGATCCTGACCTATGCCATCATGAATTCTGCCGTTAAAAAATACCGGGGGACATTGCTGACATTTGTTCAAAGAAAGTGGAACGTATAACCTTCTCTCTTTTTGCAGATTTCCGGGTCAATTCCACTCTATTACTTTCAATTTTTTGAAACTCTTTCACGGATTCATTCGTATATATTTTTATAATGAATTCTTACTTATGATTACCACATTTTATTCTATTTCATCTCGCACTTTGTTATAATTTAACTATCACAAGTCGAGCATAAAATGAGAAAGAGGAGGATTGAAATGACTGGAACAATAGCTGTAATCATGATTTTTTCCATCCCCATTCTTGGTATCATTACAGACCATTTCCAAAAACAATCCAAGCTGAAACAAAAAATGATAGAAGATGAACTCGAACTTGAAAAACTCAAACATGAAAATTTTGTCATAGAAACCCAAAAAATGAGGCTTGAATTAGAAAAAATGAACCTCGAAGATCCCAAGGAGAAGACGCATACGATTTGAAGATATGCAGTGAAAGAGCCGGTCACATAGTGGCTGGCTCTTTTCCATGATTATGTTAAATACTCCTCAGCAAGGGATGGGTTGAGATACCTTGCCATTCCCGTCTTCAAACTTTTCATGCCGTGCTTTCTATAAAAAGCTTCATTGCCCGTAGTCGAGATCAATAAGACACAAGACACATCCGCCAGTTGTTCTAATAAGTCCTTCATAATATGAGATGCAATCCCCTTGCGTTGATAATCACGGTGGACGACCATATCATAGATCGTTGCATTGAAGACACCATCCGTCAAGGCTCTTCCCACTCCCACAATACGCCCTTCTAAAATGGCCAAAGATACGATATCACTTCTGTGAAATATTTTGTATATCACCTCGTTTGTATGCTTTTTCCAGCCTACCGAATGGTAAACATCTTTCATTTCATCCAGCCTATCCGGTTCGAATCGATTCAGGATTCTAACTTCCACCGTCAACCCCCCTTTATTTTCTGTTATTACTCGACTGTTTCCTTTTTAAAACACGAATAGGAATTCATTCACTGCCCCATTTCCGCTTTCAACTTTTGAATTACATCACTCACTTGAAGTACTCCCACGTTACCCTCCTTCCTTTTTCTGAGTGACACCGATTGTTGCTGGATTTCTTTATCCCCTACCACCATCATATAAGGAACTTTCTGCATCTCGGCTTCCCTGATTTTCAGCCCCATTTTCTGAACGCGATCGTCCAGTTCCACTCTGAATCCTTCTCTTTCAAGCTTTGACTTCACTTCTTGGGCATACGGGACATGAGCTTCAGCTATAGGAAGGATCTTCACTTGATGGGGAGCCAACCAGAGGGGGAAATCTCCTCCGAAATGCTCAATGATAATGGCCATGAACCGTTCGATCGATCCATAAATGGCCCGATGGATCATGATCGGTCTCTCTACCCCGTTATCTTCACCGATATATTCACAATGGAATTTTTCAGGCATTTGAAAATCAAGTTGAACTGTTCCGCACTGCCAGCTTCTACCCAGACAATCCAGAATGTGAAAGTCGATCTTCGGTCCGTAGAAGGCCCCATCACCATGATTGATGTGATAATCGACGCCCCTTTCTTCTAATACTCCTTCCAGGTCCCCTTCCGCTTGATTCCATAGGTCAACTGACCCCATAAAATCTTCCGGTCGAGTTGATAGTTCGACTTTGTATTCGAAACCGAATTTTCCATAAAAACGATCAATGAGATCGAGTACTTTATGGAGCTCTGCACGAATCTGATCTTCCCTTACAAACAGATGGGCATCATCTTGAGTGAAAGAACGGACTCTCAGTAATCCGCTTAACGATCCTGAAAGCTCATGACGATGAACCAACCCAAGCTCTCCGTAACGAATAGGTAATTCCCGATAGCTTCGCCGCTTACTTTTATAAATCAGGACAGCTCCAGGACAGCTCATTGGCTTAATGGCATATTTCTGATCATCCACCTCTGAGAAATACATGTTTTCATGATAATGATCCCAGTGTCCCGACTTCTCCCATAATTCCTGTTTCATCATGATGGGTGTCCTGATTTCCTGATAGCCTGCCTTCAGGTGCTCCTTTTTCCAAAATTCCTCCAGCTCATTCCGCAAGAGCATCCCCTTTGGTAAATAAAACGGCATCCCTGGTGCTTCTTCCATGGAGATGAATAATTCCAGCTCTTGACCCAATTTCCTGTGATTTCTTTTTTCCACCTCTGATTGAATAGACATGTCTTTTCCTCCTTGAAATTTTGTATATAAAAAACCGCACCCATCCCTAACCAAGGGACGAATGCGGTCGTGGTACCACCCTAATTCCGAAGTCCAAAATTCAATTGGTCCTTCGCTCAAAGTTGATAACGGTTTTCCCGATTATGGATACTGTCATTTCCCCATAATAGCTCCAAGGTGGTAAGTCATTTTCCTTTCTTCAGGGCTTGCAGCCAGGTGACCCTGTTCTCTGGTAAGAAAGTGGAAATGATTCGTGTCCTCTTCATAGCGCACAGCTTCATTCAATTAAAAAAACCGCACTCATCCCTAACCAAGGGACGAGTGCGGTCGTGGTTCCACCCTAATTTCGAAGTGTAAATAAAACGCTTCGCTTAAGTAAGATAACGGTTTTCCCGATCATGGATACTGACTTTCCCCATGATAGCTCCGAGGTGGTAAGACATTCAATCCTCTTCAGGGCTCTCAGCCGGTGACCCTGTTCTCTGATCAAGAAAATAGTGAATGAATCATGTCCTCTTCTTTGCTTTCGTATAGTATATTCTCATTCTGATAAAAGTGTTATTGAAATTATATGGGAGTATTTTCTACCTGTCAAGGTTTCATTATACAAAAATCAGTAAAATAATGGCCACAAGAACCAGACGGTAAATGGCAAATGGGATTAACTTGACTTTATTGATCACTTTTAAGAAAAAGCGGATTGATAAATAAGCAAACAGGAACGCGCTGATGAATCCAACAAGTAAGAAAGGCATGAATTCAGCATTAACATACATCCAGTTTTTCATCAGGGAAAGAGCGCTTGCACCCAGCATGATCGGTACAGCCATAATAAAAGTAAAATCAGAAGCTGCACGGTAGCTTAATCCAAGCAATACACCGCCTGATATGGTAGAACCAGACCTTGAAAAACCCGGCCATAACGACAGACATTGTATCAGGCCGATCAATAACGCCTTCTTGTGGGTGATCTCATCAACGGTCTCCACCGCCTGTACCTTTGGCCGGAACACATCGGCAGCGATCATAAGGAAAGCGCCTATGGCTAACCCTGCAAGGACCGTATTTAGCGAAAAAAGATGTTCATCGATGTAGTCTTCAAATAGTAAGCCGAGGATGACTGCCGGGAGCAACCCGACCAATATATGTGATAGTTTTAGTTTTGATGAACTTTTTTCTTTACGGGGATTCAGCCCCAGTAAATCCTTGAATCTGTCCCGAAACACAATGACTACCGCAAGAATGGATCCAAGTTGAATCACTACTTTAAACGTATTGGCAGGATACTTCCCCAACACTTCTTTGGATTTAATCCAGAGATCGTCCACTACGATCATATGGCCTGTAGAGGATACTGGAGCAAACTCCGTCAAACCTTCTACCATACCGAGAATAAAGGCTTTAATCAGTATTACAAGTTCCATGCATATGTTCTCCTCTACTGAAGATGATATTTTTTACTGACTTGATGGAAGGTTACTCATTGAATGTTCTGAATCTATTTAAAACGAGTACTTTCTTCCTCGCAATCTAGATAATAGTACTACAAGGACATGTAGACGACAATAAGATATTTACATAACTAGGTACAGAAAAAATATAAAAAAGCACAGAACCGGGAGTATTTCCTGTTCTGTGCAACTTACATGGAGCTTTCATATCACTTTAGGTCAATGAATGTCTTTTTTCTTAAACCTCCCACCCCTTACCTCTGCGATATCCGCTATCGCCAGAAACGCGGCGGGATCATGCTCAGCCACGATGTCCTTCAACTTTGCCTCCTCAAGTCGAGTGATGACACAGAAAATGACCTTTTTGTCATCTCCTGAAAAGGCACCTTCCCCTTTTAAATAAGTTACACCTCTGCCTAACCGATGAAGGAGTGCGTCTCCAATCTCTTCGTAATTCTCACTGATGATCCAGACGGATTTAGATTCATCCAGTCCTTTTATCGTGATATCTATAAGCTTAAATGCAACATAATAAGCGAGTAGAGAATACATGGCCCTATCCCAGCTGAAGACAAAGCCTGCACTCGCTAAAATGAATAGATTCACAAACATGATGATTTCCCCAACAGAAAAGGGAAGCCTTTTACTTGATAGAATGGCGAGGATTTCAGTTCCGTCCAGGGAACCCCCGTATCGGATGACCATCCCGACCCCTATGCCGAGAACGATGCCCCCAAATAAGGATGCCAACAGAATATCTTGTGTAAATGCTGCAACCGGATGTAGGAAGGTTGTAGAAATCGAAAGAATGATAATGCCATAAAGCGTAGAAAATGCGAAGGTTTTACCGATTTGTTTGTAACCGATGAAGAAAAAGGGGATGTTCAGAATAAAGATAAAAAGTCCCAGCTTAATGCCCGTTATGTGGGAAAGCATAATGGAAACGCCGACAATCCCTCCATCGATGACCTGGTTGGGAACAAGAAAAATCTCAAGACCGACAGCCATGATCACAGCTCCTATAGTAATCAGGAACGCTCTCTTCACCACTTCTTTTAAAGGGATTTTCTTATGCATGACCTTCACCTGCTGCCGTTGATGCAAGACCTGTCCTTCCATCATCTTCACTCCTCCTCATGGGGATACTCTAACAGAACGGCCGAACTACCCTATGCACTTGGCAACACCCACCTATGTATCATACCCATTCATCCACTGCCCGAAAAATAAGCCTCTATAACCTATATATTCGATTCTCCCTACTAAAATACCTGCTTATAGAGAGGGACGGACCTCGGAATAAGTCACATTTAGGACCTCAAACTTGCTTATAACATGCTTCAACCCTACATTTTATCATCATGATTGCTTAAAAATTCAAGCGATTTAAAGGTCCGTCCCTGAAATTTGACTAATATGGAGAAATAAAGTATTTTTAATATTTGTATGTTCGTGTGTTATCAGACAGGGAGCCTTTGGTGTTCCTTTAGTCAATTAGTTTTGGGGGCTTTTCTTTGATTACATTAATCAAAACTTTATTGGTCAATATTACGATATTATTTTCTTTTACTTATAATGCAAATGTTCTATTTCCATTTAAAGAAAAACAGGATTCTATCTTCAAACATAAAATCACGTATGGTTTAGTTGGATCATTTGGAGCACTTTTGTGCATGTTGTATCCCATCGAAACGCTTGGGGCCACCCATTTTGATTTACGAATGATTGCAATCCTGATTTCAACCATCTATGCAGGATTATTATCAGGTTCCATCGTGCTCGGGTGTGTCATCATCGTCCGTTATTTAATCGGAGGTCCGTACGTCGGAGTGGGTATCGCCGTTTCAGTATTGGCTCTCTTGATGGGAATGATCTTTCGTAAGATGTTATTGAAGACACAGTACAAATTTTTAGGAAGCACACTTATTTTTCTGATCCACTCCATTTTCTACATTACGATTATTAACGTCTATATTCCAATTCTTCATTTGCCTTTTTATATCATTTATTTTTCTGTTTTTTATTTCACCTTTCTATCATTAGTGTTCATTATCGAGCACTTGATTCGAACGAATAAACAGATTGAAGAAATGGTATATCTTGATAAACTGAATATGGTTGGACAGATGGCGGCTTCGATCGCTCATGAAATCCGTAATCCCCTTGCAACAGTAAGAGGTTTCATACAACATCTAAGCGAGGATTCACAGGATAAAAGGTTAAAAAGGTACTCCCCCCTCATCCTTAATGAATTGGATCGAACGAACAAAATTATCACGGACTACCTGAGCGTAGCAAAACCAAGCGGATTTCAACTGTCAAAGCTTAACATTGAAGATGTCATCGGGGATTGTGTGGATCTGTTAAGACCTTTTGCAGCTTACTCCAACACTTCCATCGTATATCACAGAAATGGCTCCCATCATATTAAAGGTGATGAGGACCATTTGAAGCAAGCTATCATGAACGTTATTAAAAATGGTATCGAATCCATTGAGAATCAAGGTGAAATTTCAATCACACTAAAAGAAGACCCCTTCTCCCGCTCTATTTATATCAGAATCTCGGATAACGGAAAGGGGATGACCCCGGATGAGTTAAAGAAAATCGGCTTACCCTTTTATACAACGAAAACCAAAGGAACAGGATTGGGTAGTATGGTGACAAATAAACTTATCCGTGAAATGGGCGGAATGATTGAATATGAAAGTGAAGTGAAAAAGGGGACTGTGGTAAGAATCAAACTGCCCCTTCTTCCTTAAATATGAAACTTTGAAAAGAGCTTGGGCCCCAAGCTCTTTTCTTATGGTGTTTTTCACCCTTCTCCCGCAAACTGTGATAAACTGATTTTATCAGTATTTTCCAACACTTATTTGAAAGAAGGAATCGAACAATGAACAAAAGATGGACGTTTCTTTTTGTCATGGCTGTAATCATTGCACTTAGTATGGTTACGATTCTCAACAGACCATCGGAAAAAGATTTTGAAAGATGGCTCCAGGATGAGTATATGATCGATTGCAACGAAGATTGTTCAATCATCGAAATGAAAAGTGTTAATGGAGATATAACAGAGAGGATTAAATTCGATGATATAAGAGGCACCTATTCCCCCGGACTGTTCACTTTACGTATAAGCAGACAGTATAAGAGCCTCGACGATCCCTTGCATATCATACATATCGATGTGATTGGTTTCAATGGTAGATTTTATCCCCTTCATACTGACGATGGAAGATAAAGAATCACATATTTTGTTTACATAATAAAATTATTGTCATTATATACTGATTTTCATATCAAAAAACCCCCGGCACCACTTTAGCCGGGGGTTTACATTGCTTCTATTCCAGAAATCTCAATAAGTCCCCATACAAAATGTCATCTGATAACCTCAACTCTTTTCTGACCGTTTGCTTAAATGGATCGCACAAGGTGTCACTGACAGACTCTTCACTCTTTTTATTGTAGCAGACATTATCCTGGAAAATGTACTTTTCTGTAATGAAATCCCCATCCCGGAAAATAACGGGATGACTTTCATTTCGTGTGAATATGCTATGACCAAATGAGAGAGCATTCTTTGTGTCTATGCCCATCAAATGAAGGACTGTTGCCCGGATATCGATCTCCCCTCCAATGGTGTCGATCGTCCTTGGGTCTTCTCCCGGAACATGGATGATCAGGGGAACCTGCTGGAGCTTGGCATGGTTGACGGGGGTATCCTTCTGCCCCAATAGCTCAAATACACCCGGTTCGTATTTCTCGGAAATCCCATAATGATCCCCATAAAGGACCACGACCGTATTCTTATACATCCCATTAGCCTTAAGTTTTTCAAATAATGTTTTGATCGCTTCATCCTCATAGCGGACCGTTGTGACATAGCGGTTTACAACATCTTCACTCGTAGAAGCTGTATCGATGAATTGATCATCTTCTTCCAATAAAAAAGGGAAATGGTTCGTCAGTGTAATGAGACGCGTATAAAAGGGCTGTGGAATCTTCTCGAGATGGGAAATGGTCTGCTCAAAAAAAGGAATGTCTTTTATCCCATAATTGATCGAATTGTCTTCCGTTACCGAATAATCCCGCTTTGAAAAATATCGATCGTACCCCAGGGAATCATACATCATTTCCCGGTTCCAAAATGTCCGATCATTCCCATGAAAAACGGCTGCATAGTAATCTTTCTTCCTTTTCAGCATATGTGGAAGGCTAGCGTAGGTATTATCCGGTTTTCTCACAAAAGCTGATCCGCTTGATAATGGGTACAGCCCGGTATCGATCATGAACTCGGCATCCGACGTTTTCCCTTGTGCCGTCTGATCGTATATATTACTGAAGTAAAAACTGTCCTTTATCAGGGAATTCAAAAATGGGGTAATTTCTTCTCCATTCACTTTTGTATTGATAACGAAGTTCTGGGTGGATTCCATGCTGACTAAGATCAGGTTTTTCCCCTCAGCCACCCCGAATAAGTCAGAAGGGTCTTGCTTTGTTGATTGAGTATACTCCATGGATGCCTTGGTGTCGGATTTGCTCGCAAGCAGATGGGAGAATGGGTTCGTTGCGGCAATTCCGATGTCAAACATATGATAATTATAAGGGCCAACGGATTTAACCATTTGTTCCCTATCATAGGACTCGGCAAATAAATAGGGGGATTTCAGTAATCCCATTCCGATGGAGAGCACCAATAGGGAGAGACTCATTACGATATAGGTCAACTTCCATCTACGGGACAATGTGTCAGAAGCTGCCCTGCCTTTCTTCATCATCCATCCTGCAATGATGATATCGACCAATAAGAGGGAATCCCACGGACTCATCAATTCAAACGTGCTTGGTCCGATGCCCCCAACATTCTTAAATTGAAAAAGAATGGGGACCGTTACGAAATCAGAATAAAATCGAAAGTAAAGAAGATCGCCATAAAGGAGACCGGTCGCAATCCCCATAAAAAGGACAACAAGGATTGTCTTGATCCTTTTAAAGAAAAAAAAGCTGAATCCAATCAATATCATTATGGAACCAACCGGATTCAATAATATGAGCAATACGTCCAGAAATGTCTCTACGTGAAGATTGAACCCTATCAGGGAGACCAGAACGGTTTTGATCCATAAGGAAAGCAGGGCAAACCCAACCAGTTTATTTGTCTTAAAACGCGAAAAGAAAACTTTCATCTTACTCATTTCACTACCTTTGTTCCGATCATACTGTTATATTCTCTGATGAGCATTGTCATGGCATTCAAAACCTCTCGTTCATTGTGTTCACCCATGAGTGCCACCTGCACCCAATTCCTTTTGATCAAATATTCACTTTCATAGCTTAATAAGATACCCCTCCTTTTGCAGGCATCGCCGAATTGTCTACTACACTGTTCCCTATTTAGTGCAATGGTAATCACACCGGGGGTATAATCTTCACCCCCGAGGATTTGAAAGCCTCCATCGATCAACAATCGCCTTACAGCTTGAGAAGTGTTAAACACGCCAGGATAGTCAATCAACTGGAGGGCTTCTTTTAAAGCGACCAGTAGATTTGAAGAATGCGTATAAGGAACACTTCCATTAAAAACATACATGCCCACATCCAGATATCTGGGAATTGAATCATTTGGTTCGATTCTTTCACGGTGAAAAATCAGGGCGAGTCCTGGATAAGACCCAAGTCCTTTTCCGCTGACCGAGGTGGCGAGAAACACGTTATTAAAATCTACTGGAATCGTTCCGACTGAACTGCATGCATCGATACAAAGTTCTACATTGTATTTTTGACAGAGTGAAAGAATTTCTTCTATATTATATAAATAACCTGTTGATGTCTCGCAATGAACCGTCCAAAGCCATTTTATGTCGGGGTCACATTGAAGGACGGTTTCGATTTCTTCCATCGTTATGTGTTCATTCCACTCCTTTTCGAGTGTGTGATAGGATAAATCGAATCGTTTACCATGATCCATCAATCTGCTGCCAAATTCTCCATTTGAAAGAATCAAACCTTTTCCCGGAATCCTTTTCAACTGAGCTGCCACCATATCATTCGCTAACGTTCCCGTTCCCACTGCCACCTGTACATGATTCGCCTCCGTCATATCACGTAAACCCTTTCTTACTACTTCCATTTCATGAAGAAAGGAGCTGCATCTATGAGAAGTTGCGTCCCTCTTGAATGCAGCCTCCACTTTTGAATGCCGCGGTACTGGACCTGGCAGGAAAGACCGGGTTCTTAGTGCACCGGTTTTACGGATCATCAAGCGCTGAAATGCTTTTGTTGAATTCTCGAAGCTGTCACGTGTCAGATACATAGGTTGAAACCTTGCTTCCTCTTCTCCCACAAGTTCAGCAAACGGAAGAAAGCCGATCCGCTTATAAAGTTTAAGCTGACGCACCGTGCCGGAAATCAGTGCCATAGTGAATCCCTGCTCCAAACAATAGGACACAAGGCGGTCACATAATTGATAAAAGACCCTTGTACTTCTATACTCTTCCTTAACTGAAAGGAGCCTGACTTCACAAGGGACTGCCTGATCAGATAGATACTCATCCAAATTGCCCAGCTTTTGATCCAACGAAAAGGGCCGTTTCGACCTTACGGCAATCATCCCGACTACTTCCTCATCAGCTTTTGCAATCACATATGTATTCTCATCGTGAAATTTATCCACCAGCATACAAGTATCATTTTCTTCGTGCTGAGGGATTTCTTCCACGAACGTTTGATAATTTAATGCGTATATTTGTTGAAATTCATCCGCTTCGCATGCAATTTTATATTGTAGAGTATCATTATTCATTCTCGTACCTCCTATGTTTCGACTGAATGATGAAATGATCGGTTATGGAACAATAGGACAATTATAAATAAAGCCCCGAGGCCAATAGATTTTGTGAATGAACCTTCAATCACAAAGGCAGTCAGCGGGATGGTACCCATTGAAAGAAAACCAGAGAATGTGTATCTCCTAATGATGAGGTATGATCCGCCCATCATCATAGCGAAAACACCAATACTTAACGGACAGAGAAATAATGCTGAAGCCAAATAGGCTACAACCCCCTTTCCTCCGTGAAATCCGAGTTGAAGGGGAAACAGGTGTCCAATCATGATCGATAACGAGCTTATGATTAAATAGCCCTCCCCATCCGTCAGTATCGACGTGAAGGAAAGTGCCACTAAGACTTTACCTGCGTCTATAAGGAGAGTCAGTAAAAACCCTTTCTTCCCTGCCACTCTGCCTGCATTCGTTGCACCTACGTTGCCGCTTCCGATCTTACGAATATCCTTACCAGTAAACCATTTCACTACATAATAAGCGCCTGTGATGCTTCCCAAACCGTAAGAAACCAAAACGATCACACTTAAGATAATTAGTTGACTCATCAAACCTGCTCCCTGCTTTATATGTTAATAGACGAATGAAGACAAAGGAAAGTTTCATCTATTTACCTTTCACTCTTCCGATTCTTTTTAAAAAGATAAAAAGGAGCATAAAGAAGTAAAAATAATAAAAGACTCACCCCTTCGAGTGAAAGGAGATACCAGGGATACTCCCCTAAATAATCGATCGGGCTTGCGTTATACGGTTTATGCATGAGAAACATGTAATTAGCTCCAACCACTTTGTTTACTGCATACGCTATGACTGCGATTCCATTCAATGCTGCAAACGCCCTCATCAGGGACCCGAATGTCAATCTGTACCCTTCTATCCAAACCATATACAAACATGAGAGAACAATAGACAAATGGGCGAGAAAGAATTGAAAATACCGAAAATGGGGAAATCCAAAAAATAATTCAGGGGTGATAATGGCAATAAATGCCCCTGACATACTGGAAAAAAAACTAATTTCAAATATTCTATAATTGTTGCTGATAAGCATGATGGTACAAAGATATAAAGATAAAGAGCATAATTGAAAAGGTAAATTTATCGTTACATCCCACTGATCATTCAAACCATACCAAAACTGGAAAGACACTTCGCTTAATACGAGCAAAATAACCAGCCACCATTTCAACCAACTCTTCGCCATGCCCTCTAGACGATTTCTAAAGATAAATAAGCCCGCCATGCATCCTACAGTAAAAATGATCGCTGCCAAATGAGAACCTGAAAACAACTCAAACGGATACTCCTCATACCTGAAATTCAAAACCTCACGAATCAAAACCTCAAATCCCCCCCAACCTACACCCATCTATACTATATTCTCCCAACACGCCTCCATTTCCTTTAAAGGGAGGGACCTTGATTTTACCCCTTACTTTCCTGATTTAACGCCTTTTATACGCCATTCTTAAGGGACGGACCTTTCAACTCTATTACACAGCATTCGGTATGTATATTCCATCAACTCATTCTATTCCAAAGAAATGCACAAAAAATCTCCCATTTCGATTATGAAATGGGAGATGCAAATTATTGAACCTTCTGCAGAAGGACCTGTTTAGTATGAATAAAATCAAGCGCCAACCGATTAAATTCAGTCGGCCTTTCAACATTGCAGACATGTCCGCAACCGTCAAGGAATACCTTCATGGCTGAAGGGTCTCCTTTTGTATCTTCATCAAGTGAACGGACAAACAAATGATCTTCTTTTCCTGTAATGTACAGTTTGGGGATATGTGAGGCTCTTTCCTGTACAGATGCATAGGTCGATTTCACATATGGGGTAAGCTGGTACCACCCAAGAAAATCTTTCCGTTTCATTTTCTTTGCTTCTCGAATAAATAACTTTCTTGAAATTCTATGATTTCTTTTGGGCATCATGACGTATGCGAATAATTTATATAACCACATGAATGGAATCATGCCTTTAATCGCATGTCCCGCCTGCAGCAATGTGTTAGATAATAAATTAAAACGAGTGATGCAGCCTCCAAGAACAGCCGTTTGCACCCTATCTGGAACTTGTTGCATCAATTCATGAATAACCACTGAACCAAGAGATATCCCGATAAAATGAGCTTGTCCAACCCCAATTTCATCCAGTACTTTTACGATCTCACGAACAATTAAATTGATTGTGAACGGCTCATTATAAGTATCAACTCCTGGTGAATTCCCATGACCAGGCAAGTGAACCGTCACGACGTTATAATGTTTTTTAAAGGTTCCCATTTGTTTGCAGAAGATACTTGAGGTCCCTCCGATTCCATGAAGGAAAACCACATACTCTTTGCCGACTCCCTGATGTACGTTGTATTCTAGCATCCATTTCTCCTTATAAACAGCACAACCTACCAAAAACCTGGAATGAATCAGGTAATCGATCAAGCACCGTCTTCCTCTTCTTAAATCCTCTTTAATAGGAAAACCGTATTTCCCAATCGAATCACATGATACTCTCAACGCTTTTGAAGCCTTACCTTAATGTATCTTATATTCTATCCTATCCAAACGTCCTTTGTCATACAGAAAAAAAAGAATTTCTGAACATTTTGTGATGAGTGAAGGGTTACCGGTGACCCTTATTTACTCAAGTCTTTTCGGTCTTCCTGTTGTGGAGGCTGCTCCATCCATCCGCGTTCAACTAAAAGCTTGAGACCCGCCGCCCCATATTTCATGATTTCAGTCACAAATAGCATGTAGTGAACGGCTAAGTCCTTTCTCGTCGACATTGTGATGGCATGACATAATGTAGAAAGGCCGACTGAATTAGAAGATGAAATGAAAAACAACATCAGTTTTTCCGAAAACGGCGCTATAGTCGAATCTGTCACTTCCATAGAGACCGGATAAGTGGGAAATGCATCATCTTTTACCAGTACGTTATTGAATGCTGTAATTTGCTTCTCACTCAGTTTCTTCCCCTTTTTAAGATATTCTTTTACTTCCTTGTCTCTGGACGTTTGGATGAACCCCTTCAATAATATGATGCCAATACAATTCCGCTCAATCACAAAGAATAGTTCGCTTAGTTCCAATGCATTAAGAGGCCTTGTTTCCCCAAGCCAGGTTTCCAATAAAGACGGCTGATGGTCAATATATTCAATGGACTTGGGATAATTTATCTTTGGGGGACGATCATAGATCCCCTTTTCCAACATCAGTTGAAGTGATCGTTTATACAGGGAGAGAGCTTTCGTCAAGCACTTTTCGAAAAAGTCATACACATCGGAACGGGCAACAGAGCTTACGATGGTCGTAAAGTGGCTGCTTGTAACCTGTCCTCCCCGATAAACAAAGCTGAGTACAAATATATCCGTGTATAGAGGCGGCGCAGACGTATCCACATCCTTCTCGGTGAAACCTGAGGGAATGGGGAATCCCTCTGAAACACATAGCTTCTCGATTTCCCTCATTGTTTCAACATTGGTTTTCAAGCTGTCTTCAATGAGGGAAATAATACTCTCATCTCTCAGGTACGTAAGAAAGTGAGTATAAAAACAATTCAGTGCCGAGGATTTAATGTACGTCGTCCATAAAGCGGAGATTTCTGATGTAGTCAATCTGATATCCTGTTGCTCCATCTGACGGCTCCTTTTCTTTTTGTTATAGTGTTTTCCTTATGTTGTAAATTATTCTGGCATCTTTGGACATACGTCTTTCGCCTCAGCTGTCATATTCCATTTATACAATCTTCACATACCCTTTTCATTCTTCTCCATTTCCATTCACATTCATTTTATATCCTTTAGATGAGCTTATATCAGAAGGGAGAAGATAAAATGAATACACTGGTTAGAAATATTTGTTTATCAGCAGCAATGATAGGAATCGGGGCCGGTACGGTTCAGACTGTCTCTGCACAATCAGGCCACCCACCGATGAATGACAACAAATTTCTGAACATAGCACACAGAGGGGGATCAGGTTACGCCCCTGAACACACGCTGCCATCCTATCAATTGGGTGACGAAATGGGCGGGGACTACATAGAACTTGATCTCCAAATGACGAAAGATGGCAAGTTGATTGCCATGCATGACGAAACACTTGATCGAACAACGAATGGGACCGGACTTGTTAAGGATTATACATTGGACCAAATCAAAGAATTGGATGCGGGTTCATGGTTCAATAGGATGTATCCGAATAAGGCTAAGTCAGAATATAACGGCCTTAAAGTACAGACTCTTGAAGAAATCATACAACATTTCGGAAAAGACAAGCATTATTATATTGAAACAAAGTCACCTGAAGTATATCCCGGCATGGAGGAAAAATTACTTAAGATATTGGAAGACTATAATCTGACTAGACAGAACGGCCCATCCAGCAGAGTGATCATCCAATCTTTTAGTGAAGCAAGCCTTCAAAAAGTTCATGGCATGAATGCAAACATCCCTCTTGTCCAGTTAATTGATTACAAAAAGGATGCAACCATCACGGACGAGGAGCTTGACCATTATGAAGAATACGCCGTTGGTCTTGGAATGAGTTATAAAAAAATCGATGAACAATATGTAGAAAAAGTACGGGAACATGATCTTCTTATCCATCCTTACACTGTCCTTGAAAAAGAAGATATGAAAAGGTTGATTGAGTGGGGAGTGACGGGAATGTTTACGAACTATCCTGATCGGTTAGAGGAAGTGTTAAAAGAAATGAAGAAGAAATAGCCAATGATTATAGAAGAGAGCTGCCATGATAGGCAGCTCTCTCTATTTATCTTTGCTTATATTCATATTTAACAAATAACGGAAGAAAAAGCGAAATAACAAACGCCATGAGAACGATAAGGCCGAATGTCAACGGCTTTGAAAGCCCTTGGGCAGGTGCGATTAATAAACCGAATACTACAGCCGGTACGATAATAAGGAGGGAAACAATGAACTTTGAAACAAAATTGATTGTATGCCTCTTTCCACAATGGCTGCACTCAATCGGTTTATAGGAACCCCAAATTGAAAACACTATCTCTTTCCACTTAAATTGATTACTACATACATAACATTTCTGCAAAACGTTGCCCCCTATATCAAACCACTACTTTTTCTCTAGTTTACCATTTTCAGCATGCGAGTAATAGCTGATATTTGAGGTCCGTCCCTGGAAAAGATGTAGATACAAGCAGGGATTTTCACATTTTATTCGAATATTGTACTATAACACTAATTGGTAAGGAGTAACTGCGTTGATACAATCTTTCAAATTAAATGTTCAAACCTTTGGTCAAAAAATGCCCGTTTATATTTTTCAGGTCGATGACGTTCTTGTAGATACGGGGCCTTATAGTATGAAAAACGAAGTTCGTACCATTTTCAAAGAGCTTCCAATCAAGCGGGTCATCCACACCCATCACCATGAAGATCATACCGGCAATAGTGCTTGGATTGAACGATTTTATTCCCTTCCACAATGGATTCATCCCCTGGGAATCGATAAGTGCAATCATAGTACCAAGTTGCCTTTCTACCGGGCCATGTTTTGGCATAACCGCCCTTCGTTTCATCCGAAGGCTCTTCAAGAGACTACATTTGAGACCGAGCACCACTCGTTTCAAATCGTCCATACTCCCGGGCATGCTGAAGATCATATTGTCCTGATCGATGAGGAAAAAGGGGTTTGCTTCTCCGGAGATTTATATTTATTTCATTCTCCCACATCTAATTTCTCGTTCGAATCGGTACCAGAACTGATTCGTTCCATAAACAATGTCCTGACGTATTCCTTTGAAGAGGTGTATTGTTCTCATCAAGGCTACCTGAAGCACGGTAGAAAGCTGCTGGTGAAGAAACGGGATTACCTTATCCGCCTCCAGGAATCTGTCACGAAAGCTCATCAGGAGGGGAAATCAGCCAAAGAAATACGGAAAAACCTCCTGCCGAAAAACAAACTGTTTCAATACATCTCTTTCTTTGAAAATTCTCCTACACATACCGTCAATTCGATCATCAAAGAAATATCCTAAATGAAAGGTCCGTCCCTCACAGAGGGACGGACCTTTCATTTACACATTTTCGATATGTGGAAGGCTCCGCCTGATATCAATCTTGTTGATGATATCCAAGATTCTTGTCGCGATGAATTGACACGCTATGGCGAATAGAATGATTTTCAGATCCACTACGATCCCTGTTAAGAGTAATACACTGCCATTAATGGCGAATAACGTCTTCCCGGGTGAGTATCCTTTCAGCTTGGAAATGATTAAGGCTAAAATGTCCATGCCCCCGGAGGATGCACCCATCCTGAATAGGACTCCGACGCCGATTCCAAAAAGGATGCTTCCAATGAGAAGATCCACAAATACAAATGAAACAGTACCCGTCATCAATGGATCTGCCGCATCCACCACCACTGATGTGACTGTTACACAATACATGGTCCAGAAGGCATTTTCCTTCCCGAGCCACTTCACAGCTGCCCCCAGTAAAAACGCGTTCATTACCCACAAGGTAACCGCAAACGGGACATGCAGTAAATAGTTTAATAGTACACTCACACTTGCTGCACCACCGGAAGGGATGAAGTGGGGAAACAAAAACACGGCCATAGCCAAACCTTGTATGGTTGATGCCAACCCTAAAATGACTGCTTTTCTCAACACACCCATATGTACATTGCTCCCAATTCTGTAAGAACTCTATTTCATAGTCTAGTAGCTCTTAAGAGAATCTGCAACACCTAATTACTCATGGAAGCATTGAATTTTGTACATATGAGAGAATAATTGCTTCATATCAATAACTGCCCCTTCTTATCTGCCACCTTCCTTTCATGCTCAATCAACCATTTTTTCCGGTTAAGACCTCCCGCATATCCCGCAAGATCACCATTTGCCCTAATCACTCTGTGACAAGGTATAATGATGGCAAGTTGATTACATCCATTTGCCCTTGCCACTGCACGAACGGCGGCAGGGTGATCTATATTTTGGGCGACCTCGGTATAAGATCTTGTTTCTCCGATTGGAATTCTTTTCAGCTCCCTCCATACATTTCTTTGGAATGAAGATCCACTCATATGCACAGGAGTGGTAAACGCTGACAAGTTCCCGTTAAAGTAAGCATCCAGTTCCTTTTCAATGGAACGAAGTGGTTCTGATGAGCCCGGGATGATGGCTGACTTTGTTTTATGCCTCAACCTTTCCACTTCCCGTTCCAGTCCCCGTCTGTCAACAAACTCTAATAAATGAAGTTCCTTTTCATCAGAAATCCCGATCATCGGCCCAAGTTTGGTATCGATCCACGCTGTTTTCAACACAGTATTGCGTTCGGAGCAAGCCGGGGCTGAACCCATTATTTTTGAAAAAGCGTCTCTAAATCCGCTTGCTGATTCATAACCGGTTACATGTTGAGCGTCAATGACCTTGACACCAGATCTGATTTCTTTCATGGCCAGCCCCATCCTGCGGGCTCTCGCATATTCAACAAATGTCATACCAAATCTTTTCTTAAATTGGCGCCGGGCAGTGGATGCATCAACCGATAATTGTTGAAAATCTTTATCCTTCCAACGCTTTTCCGGATTTTCCTCAACAGCCTCCACTAACATTTTCACCACTTCCGATACACTATTCGGGTGAGATAATGGCTTACATCTTTTACAAGGACGATAAGATGAAAGCAATGCTTGTTCTGCTGTCTCAAAGAATTCACAGTTCTCAAATTTCGGTTTTCTGGCTGGACAAGAAGGTCGGCAAAACACTCCGGTTGTTTTCACCCCGACGAAAAATACACCTTCATAATCTGGTCTCTTGTCTACCAGTGCCTTATAATACTCTGTTTGCAATTTAAACGAAATCACCCTTAAGTTCCCCCCTACATCCATTTCATAATCCTATTATACATTCATCCAAATCCGATGCAGCCGAAAATCAGGCATCGATTTTTTTAGAGGGACGGACCTATGAGTTTTTCACTTAATAAGCAGGGATTCTCCCCCCCAATCGTTAATCTATTACTATAACCAATTATTTAATATAAGGAGTTTTTCATATGAACCTTTCCCCCGGGCAATGGAAAAAGGCAAAAGATTATATCCGACAGAATGCCAGGCCTCTTGAACAGAAGTTATTCGACTATCACTTTGAAGAAGGAAGTAAGGACGCAGCCATTCATGAGTTATCTTGCTATCAAAATGAGGACGGGGGATTCGGTCAGTCAATCGAACCTGACTTTCGACTGGACAGTTCCTCTCCACTTGCTACCACCATTGGGTTACAAAGAGCAAAAGAATTAAGACTCACCGGCAGTCACCCTATCGTTCAAAAGGCTATGAATTATTTACAGAATGAATACGATGAAAAAAACGAAGGTTGGAATGCTGTACCCGAAGAGGTCAATTCAGTGCCTCACGCACCATGGTGGCATTTCGACCCAGAAAAAGGTCATTGCGGCGTCCAAACGACTTGGGCAAATCCAAACGCAGAAATCGTAGGATATTTCCATCGGTTTCAACCCGATCATCCCCGTCTTCAAGAATGGACTGAAAAGGCCATCAGTGAACTTACTGGATTAGTCGAGCCAATCGACATGCATGATTTCCTCTGTTACGAAAGGTTATTAAATGAAGTGGAAGGGAACACTAAATCCACTCTATTCAACATCCTCTCGACGAATGTGCGCAAAACGGTTTGCACGGATCCTGAGAGGTGGAATGAATATGTGGCAAAACCGCTTCAGGTAGCAAGTGAACCTTCATCACCCTTTTATGAGATATTGAAGGATGTCGTACAGGTACAATTGGTGAAGGAGTTAGAATCCCAACACCATGACGGGTTCTGGCAGCCCACTTGGTCATGGTTTGGGCACTACGAAGAAACATGGCCGGATGCGGAAACGGAATGGCGGGGAATTTTGACGCTGGAAATGGTAAAAGTCTTCAAGGCACATCAGATGATTGTTACCACTTAAAAGATAGGGTTCTTCTATTGTAATCTACAAAAAAACTCCGTTAGACAACTGTCTTCCGGAGTTTTTCACCATCACTTAAAATTCTTTTCGAACCACTTCTTCGCTTCCTCCACCTCTTCCCGACGAAGCTCATGACCTCCATCTGTCCAGAACTCCGTAACGGGAGAATGGGCCTCTTTCAGGTTTTCCACCAGTTCCTTTGTTTCATTCATGGGGATGAGGGGATCCCGCTTACCGGCACCAATAAAGACCGGTACACCAGATAAATCCGGCAGTTCGATCCCGCGTCTTGGTACCATGGCATGAAACAGGATACCGGCCTTCAATGATTCTTTTATATGGTACATCATACTTGCTGCTATGTTTGCTCCATTGGAATAGCCCAAGGCTACCACATTTCCACGGTCAAATTCATAGTCAATCGCGCTTTCATCAATGAATTGCTTCAATTCATTAGTTCGGAATACTAAATCCTCTTCATCAAAGACACCTTCACGTAAGCGGGCAAAAAAACGGGCCATTCCATTCTCGTCCACGTTCCCTTTCACGCTTAAAACAGAGGCTTCGGGTGCAATCATTTCGGCAAGGGGAAGTAAATCACGTTCATCTCCCCCTGTACCATGCAGCAATAAAAGTGTAGGGAGTTCATTGTTTCCTTGCTTAAAGATATGTTTCAAGAAATTGTCCTCCTTATTCTTTCGTATCCAATGGTTTTAACTTCGCTTCAATCGATTCTCTTTGGGCTTCGAAATATGGTGGAAGTGATAAATTTTGTCCTAACGTAGTAAAGTCCTCATCCGTTTCAAAGCCTGGACCATCTGTTGCAAGTTCGAATAGAATACCATTTGGTTCACGGAAATAGAGTGAACGGAAATAGTAGCGCTCCACAAAACCTGAGTTCGGCAGGCGGTTTTCTGTAATCCAGTTTACCCATTTTTGCAACTCCGTTTCATCTTCAACCCGGAATGCTACGTGGTGTACGCTTCCTCTTCCAGGTCTTTCCGCGGGAAGGTCATTTCTTTCTTCAAGATACACTTCTCCACCTGTTCCGCCTTCCCCTGTTTCAAATACCCGGATATCGGCCTGGCCTTCAATGTCTGAAGGAAAGCTTCCAGTTTCTTTAAAGCCGAGTACATCTTTGAGTACAGCCGCTGTGTTCTCTCCACGGGCGACGGTCAATGTGATAGGACCTAAACCGACAACCCCATGTTCAACTGGAACCGGACTCTTATCCCAAGGCTTCCCGCCGGGCACTCCTTCATTCGTTTCATCGGATACTAGCATGAGACGCTGACCTTCGAAATCACGGAAACGTAACGTAGATCGGCCTGTGTGATGAGATATATCATCATGGTCCACTCCTAACTCTGCAAAACGTTTTTTCCAATAAGACAGTGAGTCATCCGTCTTTACCCTTAGTGCCGTCAATGAAATACTGTTCGTTCCTTTATATGTGTGTCCTGCATGTGGAATCTCAAAAAATGTAAGGTCCGTCCCTGGATTCCCTCTTTCATCTGCATAAAACAGGTGATATACAGAGGTGTCATCTTGATTGATGGATTTTTTTACTAATCTTAATCCCAGGGTTTTCGTGTAGAATTCATAGTTTTTCTTTGCATTTGCTGTTATGGCAGAAACATGATGCTGCCCTTTTAATGGTTTTAAGTTCATTTTATTTTCACTCCTTAAGAGATAGTATTTACCTTATAGTTGTATCATACACGATAATTATCTTTAATTCAAGATATTTAATTTCAGAGTTTTTATTGTTCCTTATGATCGTGAAGGGGAACGCACTGAATGTAAAAAAACATCCATACACAATGTACGGATGCTTTTAATCGGTTTGATCATATCTCATTGTTTTTGATTGTTAAAGCTTGTGACAATGTCGAGGTGATAGTGAGGTGTTCGAAATTCAATCCAAGTTGAACGGCCGTTTGAGCGATTTCAGGTCGCAGCCCTGAAAGAATTGGTTTCACCCCAATCAATTGAAGTGCGTCGATCAGCTGGAAAATTTGATGAGCTACCATCGTATCGATTAATACGACACCGGATAAATCGATGAACAATTGGGAAACTTCCATATCTACACATTGAGCCAAGGCATTTTCTAAGATGAGTTCCGCCCTTGTAGGATCAATGTTACCTACTAGTGGCAAAAGAGCGGTATGTGAATTCAGGGATATGACCGGCGAGCTGAGTTCATTAATAATTTCCTGCTGATTTTGGAGCTGTTGTTCCACAACTTCAGACTGTAACTCCACAAAACGTATCATGACCCGGTCGAATGCTTCTATAATCACCTTGCTCCATAAATTAAATTGATTAAATATACCCTCATCTAAATGAGAATCTGCAAATTCTTTCAAAAAATCCAGGTATTGATTTCTTACCCTCATAAATTCCTTAAGGATATGATGAGTGGGGGTATCTAAATGTTCCTTATCATTCGCAAGGTTTAAGACCCATTCATCAATATTCTTTCTGAATGTTTCCCGATCCTCCGCAAATACATTGCAAAGGATTCCATGAAATTCAAAATTTTGCTTCTTTAATGTTTCAATTACTTTCGGATCAGTTGAAGAATAAACGCCACTGGTAGCACTTTTATCCAGGGATTCATACCATTCATCTGTCAATTGACGAGCCTTCCCCAATAAAAATGTATGTACTTCTTTGTTTCTATGCATGTATGATTCCTCCTATAATATCCATCAAAATGTTCCATTTCCTCTTCCCCTTCTGACGTTATGAGTAGTCTGGAAATCATACTCTTTTCAAGTAAAATGTTCAAAACTATCTTATCTCTCCTTCTATTATATAACACATTCATGCATCAATGTCATTTAGAGCCACCCCGGGAATGAATACAATATGAAATGGCAAGGTAAAAAAATCGTCTCATGTGCTGGAAAAATAAAAAAGTATGAATAATAAGCATTTTCAAATAATATTACATTATTTTGTAAATAACCTCTACAATTCACAATATAAAGTGTATAATGGGGGTATTACCAGAGAAGCAGACAGCAAGGGTATGTCTCGATATACTATTTTGATGTATAGGGATCTCCTATTAGAAACCAACCTCTAATCTTAATATGATGTCGTATTCTTACTACTTAGTCATATGTCAAAATAGTTGGGAGCTGATGAGAGAATGAATAACAATCTGACAAGAAAGTGTATCGAAACGCTTGCTATCCAAAGTGCCTATCATTTTTGCGAGACTATCGGTCTCAAACCTAGTTTACTTAATTTAACGATGATCACAGGATTTTCTGAGGAAAAGATTCTCGAAATACTTGAAACCAAGTTTAGTAATCAAAGTGTAAAAACAGAAGATCATTCTTTCTAACTCTGTATTTCCCCTTTATTACTCTACAGGCCGATTTCCCTTCATCTCTAACGTTACGTTCTGCCATTGCCAACCTATCCATGAATAGCAGTCCACTTTCAGTCATGACCATAAAGAAAAAGGCAGCTCCATTTCTGGAAGTTGCCTTTTTATAGATGATCATAATACATTAAAATATCTTGCTTCCGGATGAGCGAAGACCATGGCCGTTACCGATGCTTCAGGTTCCATCATGCATCCGTCTGTTAGCTGGATTCCAATTTTTTCAGGCTCGAGAAGCTTAAACAGCTTCTTCTGATCCTCAAGCTCAGGACATGCGGGGTACCCAAATGAAAACCGTTGACCTTGATAATGGGTACGGAAACGGTCCTGCATCGTAAAGTCTACTGGATCCGGGAAACCCCATCTGCTTCTCATCATTTCATGAACTCTTTCAGCCAAGCCTTCAGCTGTTTCCAAGGCAATGGCCTGCAATGCATGACTTTCCAGGAACCGCCCTTCCTCTTTCAACTCCTTAGCCCACTGCCTGATTTTCACCCCGGCCGTTACGGCGAAGAATCCGACATAATCCATTTCCCCACTTTCAACCGATTTTAAGTAATCCGCCAAACACAGATGCTGATTCCCCGATTGCCTAGGAAAATGAAATCGTTCTATCTCTTTTGATAGATCTTCCGAGTGATAAATGACAACATCATCACCATCGGACTGAGCAGGAAAGAATTGATATCGTGCAGATGCAAGGATCATTCCTTGCCTTTTTGCTTTTTGGAACAACTCATCCGTGACGGCTTTCAGACGAATCGTTCGTTCATCCCCTTCCTCCAGCAATCTTGAAATTTTCCCTTTAATGCCAAGGTGATGACCAAGAAGCATTTGCTGATTGATATAGGGGTGGATTTGGTCCAGTGAAAATTCCTTTATCGTATGGGGTATCAAGTCTGATGGAACATGAACCTTAACTTCTTTAGAAACGGTAGAACGTACTTTCACTGCAACGGATGATGTGGCTCGACTAGACCGTTCTTCATGTACATCTAGTCGGCTTTGTTTCTCACGGCTTTCCTCTTCCAGTTGCACTCTTGTTTCTTCATGTTGAATTCCATTCATGATACTCAATCCATCCATTGCATCCTTGGCATAAAGCACCAGCCCGTCGTACTCCCTGCCGATTTTGTTTGTAGTGAACTTTCGGGTAAGGGCTGCTCCCCCAACTACAAGAGGAACTGAAATATCGGACTGCTTTAAATCTTGAGCCGTGATGACCATTTGTTGTGCAGACTTTACCAGGAGACCGGACAACCCTACAATGTCGGGCCTTTCTTCCCTAATGACTTGAATCAGTTCCTGGGGAGTTACTTTAATACCTAAATCAATCACTTCATACCCATTATTGCTGAGGATGATATCAACAAGATTTTTACCGATATCATGAACATCCCCCTTAACCGTAGCCAAAATCACTTTGCCCTTGGAAGAGGAACTTTCCGTTTGTTCCATATATGGTTCCAGGTGAGCGACGGACGCTTTCATGACCTCGGCACTCTGTAATACCTCGGCAACGATCAGCTGATTATCGTTAAATAATCTTCCAACTTCGCTCATTCCGGCCATAAGCGGACCATTGATGATATCAAGGGGAGCCTCGTATTTTTCAAGAGCAATGTTTAAATCAGCTACCAACCCCTCTTTCGTGCCTTCCACTACATAATGGGCCAAACGTTCTTCTAACGTCATTGTGTTTACTGGAGCCTTTACTTCTTTCTTTTTCCCCCTATAAAATGCTGTAAATTCAGCAAGTGATTCATCCGTCGTTTCAAATAAAAGCTTCTCAGCCATTCGGACTTCTTCCTGAGGAATAGAGGCAAAGCGCTCTAACTTCTCCGTGTTGACTATTGCATAGTCGAGTCCAGCCTTTGTACAGTGATAAAGATACACAGCGTTGAGGACTTCCCTTCCGACAGGGGGCAGCCCGAAAGAAACATTGCTGACACCAAGTATATGAGGGCAATCAGGCAAGGCTTCTTTAATCTTCTTGATCCCTTCCACCGTACTATTGGCTGATCCTATATATTGCTGATCCCCCGTACCGACCGGGAATACGAGAGGGTCAAAGATGATATCTTCAGAAGCAATCCCATATTTCTCCGTTAACAATTTATGTGAACGAAGGGCAATGTCCACCTTTCGCTCCACTGACACCCCCATTCCCTTTTCATCGATCGTCCCGACCACCACTGCCGCTCCGTAGGCTTTCATCAATTTAGCGACCTTAGCAAATCTTTCTTCTCCGTCTTCCAGGTTAATTGAATTAATGATCACTTTTCCTTGAGAAAATTTCAAAGCGGCCTCAAGCACCTTCTCATCCGTTGAATCGATGACAAGTGGGACCTTAACCTTCTTCACCACTTCCTGGATAAAAACATTCATGTCCTCTACTTCTTCCCGGTCAGGGTCAGCAAGGCAGATATCGATTACCTGGGCACCGTTTTTCACCTGAGCCCTTGCAATCTCAGAAGCTTCTTCTATCTTATTCTCTGCAATCAATCGTTTGAATTTACGTGAACCGATGACATTCGTCCGTTCTCCGACCAGAATCGGTCTTCTGTCTTCATCCTCATAGATGAAGGCTTCAATTCCCGACACCGCATGGGGATGAGACACATTGGGTTTTCGTGGCGGGAATCCCTTCACAACCTCTGAAAGGGCACGTATATGCTCCGGTGTCGTCCCGCAGCACCCTCCTACAAGATTCAGCCACCCTTTCTCAGCGAAACCTTTCATCTTTACACTGAGGGAATCAGCTGTCTCATTGTAGTTCCCTTCTTCATCCGGAAGACCGGCATTCGGATAACAGCTTACATAGGTAGTGGCCAAATCCGATAACGAACGGACGTGGTCACGCATGAATTCAGGCCCCGTTGCACAGTTAAGGCCAACGACCAAAGGGTTTAAATGTTCAAGGGATAAATAAAATGATTCAATCGTTTGACCGGCTAGTGTAGTGCCCATAGGCTCAATGGTTCCGGATAACAGAATCGGGATTTCTTTCCTTCTGGATTCAAAAGCCGTTCGAATGCCGATGTTCGCTGCTTTTACATTTAAAGCATCCTGACTCGTTTCAAGTAATAGCACATCAACTCCGCCATCGAGAAGGCCTTCTGCTTGGACACGGTAGTTATCTGCCATTTCATCAAAGCTCACTCCACCTGTCACGGATAACGTTTTAGTAGTAGGACCAAGCGATCCTGCAACGAATCTTGGCCAATCAGAAGTCGAGACATCTTCTACTGCTTTCCTGGCGATTTCAGCAGCTACTTTATTGATTTCGTATGCTTTATAGCCTAAATCATATTCGTCCAGTACGATGGGGGTTGCGCCAAAGGTATTCGTTTCAACCACATCAGCCCCCGCTTTCAAATATTCATGATGGATCTGATAGATAACCTCCGGCGCTGTCAATACAAGATTTTCATTACATCCTTCCAGTTCTTCCCCTCCGAAATCCTCCTGCGATAAATTTGCTTGTTGAAGCATCGTCCCCATTGCTCCATCAAGTACGAGTATTTTCTTTCTAAGCTGTTCTTCAAACAATGTGATGGCCATAGGGAACCTCTCTTTCCGTGTTGGTTTTCTCTTGTATATGATGAAACAGTTCAATGCTCATATCATATCTTACAAAAGGTGTAATCAGATATATTCCATTAAACAGCTGGATTGCCGTATCCAGCAAGTCTTTGGCTATCTCCATTCCGACTGCTCCAGCTATGACGGGATCATTACCCGCTTCCTTCATTCTTTGTCTCGTTTCTTCCGGCACATTGATTCCTGGTACTTCATGGTGAAGGAATTCTGCGTTTCTTGAACTGATCAACGGCATGACACCGATGAAAATCGGAATTTCCAGATGCTTCGTCGCTTCATATACTTGGATCAGTTGTTCTTTCCCAAAGATCGGTTGAGAAATAAAATAGTCGGCTCCGGCTTTCTTTTTCTTTTCCAGTCTTTTCACAGAAGCGTCTAAATGACGGAAGTTCGGATTAAAGGCTGCCCCAACTGAAAATTGAGTCCGCTCCCGCAGTGACTTACCGGAAAACGATATTCCCTCATTATTTTGTTTAATGAGTTCTATAAGTTCCAGGGAAGAAAGGTCATATACGGATGCAGCACCTGGAAAGTCCCCGATTTTGGCAGGATCACCCGTTATCGCTAATAAGTTGTGTATCCCTAATGTGTGCAGGCCCATTAAATGGGATTGAAGTCCAATCAGGTTTCGATCCCGGCAAGTGATGTGAACGAGAGGTGTAAGATCGTATTTCGACTTTACCATGCTCCCGATTGCATCATTACTAATCCTTGGCGATGCCAGCGGATTGTCGGCAAGGGTGAGAGCGTCAATGCCGGCTTCCTTAAGCGCCGCCGCTCCTTGGAAAAACAATTTCGTGTCAAGATGCTTGGGTGGATCGAGTTCAACGATGACCGTTTTCTTTTCTCTCACTTGCTCATGCAGCAAGCTTCCACTGATGGATGGTGAAGATAACTGAACTACTTTTTTCTTTTTCACCTTTTTTTCCTTCACAGGCTCCCGGCTTTTCAATCTTGCAGCTACAGAACGAATGTGATCGGGTGTGGTTCCACAACATCCCCCAATGATTCTTGCACCCTGAAGACGCAGTTCATTGCTGATATCCCCAAAGTAATCTGGCTCAGCGGAGTAATAGAATCGACCTTCTTCATAGTTTGGGAGACTCGCGTTAGGATAGACGGATAGAAAGGCCCTTTTCGGTAAGGGCACTTCCTCTAATGAATTCACCATATGAAATGGTCCCATCCTGCAATTGATGCCGACGACATCCGCCCCCAATAATTCCAATTGTTGAAGGGCATCTTTGATTTCCATTCCATTTTGAAGGACTCCTGTTTCATGAAGGGAAACCTGAGCAATGACGGGAATATCCGCTTCACGTTTAGCAATGTTCAGCACTGTGGTCAATTCCTCGAAATCATAATAGGTTTCCAGCAGAATGCCATCTACACCCTCTAATAATAAACAGTAAAGCTGTTCACGAAAGCTTCTTTTGATTTCTTCGAGGGACACATTTTGTTTAATGCCCCTGATTCCCCCGATCGTGCCTAGAATATAGGTGTTCTCTCCCGCTGCTTTTCTTGCCAGACGCACTGCAGCTGTATTAATTTCTTTAACCGAATCCTCCAATCCGTATCTGGAAAGCTTTTGATAATTGGCCCCGTACGTATTGGTCTGTATGATATCGGCTCCGGCATCGATATACTCTTTATGGACTTTCAACACTTCATTTGGGTGAGAAAGATTCAGTTCTTCAAAGCATCTGTCCACACCATATGAATACAACAATGTTCCGATCGCTCCATCTGCAATCAAGATTCTCTCTTTCAATGCCTCCAGCAATGGCATCATGCCCCATCCTCCCCCTTTACAAATTGATCACGTTGTTTCGATTGATTTTTTGTATACTATCTAAACCATTTTGAAGATCCTTTATTAATTCATCCGCGTTTTCAAGACCAACGGATAAGCGCAATAACCCATCTGTAATCCCTCTTCTCTCTCTTTCAGCCTTAGGCATGGAAGCATGTGACATTCTTGATGGATAGGATAGAATCGATTCGACAGCTCCTAAACTGACGGCGAATACAGGAATGTTTACATGTTTGATGAGTTGCTTCACTTCCTCTTCCCCTTTTAACCGGAAGGATAGTACTGCCCCGGGACCCTCTGCCTGCCGGACTTGAATTTCACGACCGGGATGATAGCTCAAGCCCGGGTAATACACTTCTTCTACTTCCTTTCTGCCTTCTAGGAAGCTTGCAATCTTATAAGCTGACTCCGATGATTCCTTCAATCGGACATGCAATGTTTTCAGCCCCCTTAAGAGCAGCCAGCAATCCTGTACCCCGAGTACCGCCCCAAACGAATTCTGCAGGAAAGCAAGTTTCCCCGCAATCTCTTCATCTCCCGTTACCGCAAGTCCTGCTAAGACGTCACTATGTCCGGCAAGAAACTTCGTTGCACTGTGCAGGACAACATCCACTCCTAGACTGATTGGCCTTTGCAGCAATGGCGTCATGAATGTATTATCCAGAAATGTTAAGCAGTCATTTGCCTTGGCAAGCTTTACGACCCCTTCAATATCGGTGATATTCAATAAGGGGTTCGACGGGGTTTCCATATAAATCACCTTCGTATTGTGCTTAATTGCACAAGCCACCTCATGAAGATCTTTCATATTCACAAAAGAGTATTCGATATCAAATTTAGTAAGGACTTCCGTGATCATCCTGTATGTCCCCCCATATACTTCCTCCGAGACGAGTACGTGATCCCCACTCGACAATAATAGAAAGCTTGTTGAGATGGCAGCCATACCGGATGAAAAGGCAAAACCCCTTACCCCGCCTTCTAATTCCGCTATCGTTTCTTCGACTGTTTCCCTTGTTGGATTCCCCGAACGGCTGTAGTCATACGTACCATACTGATCAAAATCCTGTTGATGAAAGGTTGTAGCATGATGAATCGGCGTAGAAACAGCTCCTGTCTCTTTATCAAATCCGCGGGAATGGATGAGTGACGTCTGAAGTGAAAATGGTTTTTTACTCATACGTTAACACCTCTTTTTCCAATTGTTGAAAAACATTCTCCAAGTCTTCGATCAGGTCGTCGATAAATTCTATTCCTACGGAAAACCTGAGCAATCTGTTACAGATGCCAAGTCTATTTCGTTCTTCTTCAGGAATGTCGGCATGGGTCTGGGTGGCAGGATAGGTAATAAAGCTTTCAACCCCTCCTAAACTTTCAGCAAACGTTATAACCTTTAGATGTTGGAGGAATGGACCGATCCATTCTTCCTTGGCAATGCGAAAGGAAAGCATGCCCCCTTTCCCGGGATATAAGACGTCCGCTACACAGTCATGCCCTTTAAGATACTGGGCTAATTTTCGTGCATTCTTTTCATGCTGGGCCATTCTTAGACTAAGGGTCTTCAACCCTCTTATTAAGAGCCAACAATCAAATGGTGCAAGGACTGCGCCGATTGAATTTTGAATCGTATAGATCCTTTCAGCCAAGTCCTCTGTGTTGACTATGACAACTCCGGCCAGAACGTCATTATGGCCCCCTAAGTATTTGGTAGCGCTGTGAATGACCAGGTCTGCTCCCTCTTTGAGCGGTTTTTGCAGAACTGGTGTATAAAAGGTATTATCCACGATTAAAAGTAATCCACTCGCCTTTGAAATGGCTGCGACCTCAGAAATATTTGCTTCATTCATTAATGGATTGGTTGGTGTTTCAAGAAAAATAGCCTTCGTCCTCTTCGATATGTGCTCTTCTATAGAATGAGTATCACTTGTATTAACAAAATGAAATTTGATATTATATTGGGCTTCATACTGAACGAATAAGCGGTAGCTTCCTCCGTAAAGATCCTTCGATACAATCAATTCATCCCCACTTGAGAATAAACCCAGAATTGCCTGAATCGCAGCCATTCCCGAACTGAATGCAAATCCTCTATGCCCCTCTTCCAATTGAGCCAGTAGTTCTTCAAGGGTCGCCCTGGTTGGGTTTCCTGTTCTCGTATAATCATAACCGGTTGATTCACCGATTCCTCTATGTTCATATGCTGTCGATAAATGAATGGGCAGACTTACGGCACCAGTAGCTGAATCCTTCCGATTGCCTGCCTGGACAAGCAAAGTATCAATATGTTTTTTCAACATCCTTCTCTCCTTTTCGTCCCTAGAAAATGAAAAGGGGAAAAAACAAAAAACCTTCTTATGAAAATAAGAAGGTTTTATACGTTCGTTCTCCCTCTTATCGCCCAAGTTGACATCAACTTGCTGGAATTAGCACCATACCTGTTACTGTGGCTGGTTGCTGAGGTGTCTTCGGGCCAGTCCCTCTACCTCTCTTGATAAGAAACAATATGAAATTGTTAAAATGCTTTCTCATAACTTATAACAAAGACATAGAAATGTCAATGACAATTATGAATTATCTGAAAAACATCATGATCATTTTATTCTATTTCAATGATACATTCCTATTTTCCTTTTAATCTCTTTCATGAATGGGATTGTTTTTTTTCGTGCTTTTATGGCTCCATTCAGTAAGATGGCATCCAGTCTATCCCGATTGTTCAATAGGTCTTCATATTCCGACCTTGGTACTTCGATGAATGAATTCATTACGTCGAAAAGTTCTTTCTTCGCTTCCCCCCAGCCTATTCCTTGTTGAAATCTCCTTCTCATTTCTTCCGATTGATCAGTGGTTGCAAATTCTTTGTAAAGACCAAAAATGATTGAATCGTCAGGATCCTTAGGCTCTTCAGGAAGTGAAGAATCCGTTTTGATTTTATTGATCAATTTTTGAAGCTTTTTTGGTTCTTCAAATAAAGGAATGGTGTTATTATAACTTTTACTCATCTTGCGGCCGTCCAGTCCCGGTAGAACGGCCGTTTCTTCTTGGATGACGTATTCAGGGATGACAAATGTTTCTCCATATTGATTGTTAAAGCTTTCAGCTATGTCTCTGGCAATTTCCACATGCTGTATTTGATCTTTTCCGACAGGGACCAATTCGGTTTGGAAAAGGAGGATATCCGCAGCCATTAAAATGGGATACGTAAATAATCCCATATTGACTCCAGCATCAACATTTCTGCCGCTTTCTTTATTTTCTTCAACCATTGATTTATATGCGTGAGACCGGTTTAATAATCCTTTTGGTGCAAAACAAGAAAGGATCCAGCTCAGCTCAAAGATTTCAGGCACATCAGATTGACGGTAAAAAATCGCTGAATCAGGATTCAACCCTAACGCTAACCACGCTGCCGCCACCCCATATGAAAGCTCCTTCATTTCAATGGGATCATGGATTTTTGTTAAACCATGATAATCCGCAACAAAATAAGCAGTGTTATATGATTGGTTCTCCGCCAATCCCAATGCCGGTTTAATCACCCCAATATAATTCCCCAAATGTATACGGCCAGTTGGCTTGATACCAGTCAGAACTTGTTTTTTCATCCCCATCATACCCTCCGTTGAAAAATAATCAGAAAACACAAAAAGGGCTTACCGTCCTCTAAAAAAGGACGGGAAACCCGTGGTGCCACCTTCATTCGCTTACACTTCAGTAAACGCACTCATCTGTACAGAAGTCGCCTTCGATACATCGTCCCTTTTATCGGTGAGACCTTCCGCCAGAACCTACTTTATTTCAGCCTGGATGCTCAAAAGCCCATTCAACGATTCCCCATACTGATTCTCACCATCCATCAGCTCTCTTAAATGTTTCGATCGTCTACTCTTCTTCTTCATCGCAATTAACCATTTATTGTGTTCCCATTATTTTAATGTATAGGTAAATAATGGTCAAGTAGGTATAAACACATTTTTACATTTCTTTTGACGAAAGAGGAAGGAAGAGCTTTATGCCTCTCTTATTAAAAGGGAGAAACTTCATATCCGCGATCAAATGACTCGCATATCCGATGACACATGCTTCAAATACTCCATCAATCAGAATAGAAGTCTCGAGATAACGAGCGATGATAGCATAGTATATCAACCCCAGTACAGAGTGGGTATAACTGCGATGTGACACGAAGGAAGCAATAAATATATAGATGCCCAATAACCATAACCATATTTCATTTAATTGCCATCCACATGCCGTCACACCTATGCCAGTAATCATCAGCATCCTTCTCTGGGTGATGAAGCTTGTGAGTAACATCATTCCTGCCCCATAGCCAATCCCAAGCCACCGTTCTTTCCCACTGCCTTCCAGGTAGCTGTACACCATCATGAGAAAGCCGATGATTTGCGCCACCGACCTGATCATTTTGGGGGAGAAAGTAACTTTGTTACTAAGCTTTCCGTCAATATCCAAATCCGGCATGAGTCCGGATACACCGCCGATTGCTACAAGTGCGGCTGTCGCACCCGGACCGGATCCAAATGAATTCGCCACGATAAAACCTGTTGCTGCTCCAATTGCCATGTGCGCTGTGCCGTTCAATGTTTCTCCTACTCTCTTTCACAGTATGTATGTACCAAATATTCATGATAGCCTTCATCATCCATTTCCGCTATGGGAAAGAGGGATTATTTTCTTACATTTTCTGTTCTATACGATCGATGATTTTGATAAGGTAGGGCCTTTCATGAGGGACGAAATGATGATAACCAGCCTTTTTGCTGATATCGTTCTTAACCCCATCCTTGGTGACAACAAATCCTTCAAGTTCGATTTCTGCTTTATCACGTTGAATAAGCGATTTGAAATCGGACAGGCATGAACGTAAAATACCTGAAACTTCCTCCGTCTGAAGCTGAAATTCCTCGAATGAGACCGGCTTGGTATAGAGGAATACATTGGTATGCTCCCTGTCTATCATATTTTCTTGAATGAGTTCCCCTTTTACCACCCCCAAAGCCTCCAATTCCTCAAACTTGACCTTGATTCCCAACTCTTCGTGGACTTCCCTCACACCGTCTTCAATCTTCTCATCGGACAAAATATGTCCCGCGGCCGTTATATCCAAAAGACCGGGGAAATCTTTCTTATCGTCACTTCTTAACTGAAAATAGATGAAGGTTTCCTTCAAATCCTCGTCATAATGAACAAACCAGCAGTGAAAGGTCTCATGCCAGTAACCCTTCGCGTGCACCTCCGAACGGCTCGTGACCCCTAACCTATCTCCACTCTCATTCAATATGGCCAGTTTTTCCTCCTCCACTCGATCACTCCTCTCTCTTATTTCATTTCACCTTCTCTAAATATTCTCTGATTTCAATCAAGTCACCGACCACGATGTCTGCTTCATGTAACTCATTTTCCTGAGAAAAATCAAAAGCACATCCGATGGAGAGGAACTCATTCGCCTCGGCTCCTTTAAAGTCAGATCGTCTGTCTCCGATCACAATTCCGTGACTGAGATCATGATCGACCTTCACTTTCCGAATGAGTTCCCCCTTATCCTCAGAGTCAATATCCTCAATACTATAGCAGGATAAAATCCATCGATCCAACCCATAATATTCCACGATTGTCTCGAGATAACGTGGATAGCCGTTACTTGCCACAAAAATCGGAAATCCCCTTTCGGACAAATAGGCTAAGAGGTCTTCTGTATGGGTATAGAGGGCGCCCATTCCATCCAGTATGTTTTGAATCAATTTATCCTGAAATACTTCATTTACTCTTTCATGTGTATGCAAGGGATGCAGGGGCAATAGGGTCCTCCACACATCAGAAAGGGGGACACCCATTATTTCTCTATATTTTTCGAGAGGTGTATCCCCCTCCCACATTTCTTCATCTCTAAGTAATTGGAAGGTATCATGAAGTGAAGCCTCAAGTATGCGGTCTGTTTGAAATAATGTACCATCCATATCAAAAATCATTGCTGCTTTCATCTATATTCTCCTTTATTGCCATACGCACAGTCAGTATCCATGATGATTCGATCTTTCCACGAGCTTTCATTAAGCCATATCTAATCATATCAAATTTCTGCCCACTGTGAGGCAAACAATCTATAAGTAGGGTTTGGTCCACCATCCTCAGACATAAAAAAAAGACACGTGAGACCTTCCTCTTGTGTCTTTTGCTTTTTCAGTATTCTCCGTTTTCTAAGAAGCGTTCGGAAGGTAAAGAAGGACCGCCAACATCATGCCGATCACAGAGAAGATGACAATTGTGACTGCTATCGACTTGTGATACTTTGAAACATGTTTCTTCTTTGACACATTAAAAAACGTAAATGCCATTAACGAAAGAACAAACAAAGCTATAAACAAGAGCTCGCTCATGGACAATCCCTTTCTTTATTAAGGTGTTTATATCTAAACTATATGAGAACACTTTACCATATTTTCTTATTCAACAAAAATTTTTACCTCCGTACATCATGAATCCAGATTGAACTAGAAGTAATAATAAAGCCAGGGGGGTGTCTTTTGTAAGGCTTTTTCCCAGGAGGGCAGCTCATCGAAAGCTTCCATGGTCAGCTTTTCACTATCCTTCATATCATTTTCAATTAGGGATTCCAAATGTTTCGCCACTTTTTCGTCCCGAATGATGCAGTTGCTCTCATCATTTAAGTAAAAGCTGCGCGGATCCCAATTGGCTGTCCCTACGTCGGCCCATGCATGATCTACAACCATCACCTTACCGTGAAAAAACCCCTTCTGATACAGATATAATTTCACTCCTTCTTCTAAAAGGCTCTTTTCTATTCTGTAACTAACGGGTTTGGTGAACCAGGCATCCGTATCATCCGGTACAAGGATATTCACCTCGACCCCTCTCTTCACCGCATCTTTCAATGCGGTGATAAGCTTATTGGTGGGGATAAAATATGGGGTTGTGATGGTCACACTCGTTTCTGCTTCATTTATCCAGTCAATGGTTCTTTCAATAAGAGGATCTCCAGTAGAAAAAATGAAATGAACACTGCCTTCAGAGCTTGTTGACGTATATGGTCGCGCAGCACTCTTTAAACTCTCGCCACCGTCCTCTGTCCAATCTTTTTTGAACTGCTTATATACTTCTTTCCCCGCATCGCCTGCCAACCGAATATGGTAGTCCCTCCAGTAGCCAAGCTTTGGATCTTTTCCGAGATATTCATCCCCCATGTTGAATCCTCCAATATAGGCAATGCTTTCATCAATGGAAATAAGCCTGCGATGGTTCCGATGGTGAAGGGAATAGAAAATATTCTTAAATTTAATGGGTCTGCTTTTCGTAACCTTTACTCCGGCCTTTTCCAGCCTCTTGATGGACTCTTTATGAATATCTGACCCAAGAAAGTCAACAGATAGACGGACATCCACACCCGTTTGAGCTTTTTTCGTCAATACATCAAAAAACTCTTGAGAGACTTCGTCATCCCGAATGATAAAGAAGTGGATCCAAACATATTGTTCAGCGGACTCAATATCCTTAAAAAGGTTTTGATAAAAGCTTTTTCCTGTATTATAAACGTCAATTGAAGCATTACTTGAAAGGGTCTCTGTCATCGGGTGGGTTCTCGTATAGTTTTTCACCCCTTGTTTTACATCCCATTGCATGATGAGAATCAATACCACGGATATCGCGGTCACGGCCATCATGGCTATTATTATTTTCTTCAACACGAGAATCCCCCCTTTCATGGTATTGATAGCTTTTGTTTATAGGGAAGGACTATACATCCGTGGTCAAAGTTTATGGATGAACAGGCTTAATGAGAAGTAATAAAAGAGCGTCAACATAACGTCGACGCTCTTACTTGATTTTCTTATTGATCTTCAACAATGTATAGATATAGCGAGCGATGACGAACAGGATGCCTCCTATAAATGATCCCATTGTGTTCATGATCCAATCATCAATATCCGTTGCTCTTCCTAAAGGCAAGTAGTATTGAGCCAACTCAATTCCAAATGAAAAGATCCCCCCAAGGAAAGTGACCATCAATATTAATTGTTTGGATTGTCTCATCCACCAGGCAAGAAAAAAGGTGAATGGAATAAACAATATAATATTGGCAAGGAGATTACGGATCGGTACATCCAAATGATTACGGTACAATAGATTCAACTTTAAATTGGAGAAAGGATCGAAATTCACTGATCCCTCTGAAACGTTTTCCAATGGAGTCAAGGTGATCAGACAGATGCCACCGATTGAAATACATGTAAATAATACAGGGAGTAAGTTCAGCCACCTGCCCTTACCCCTTCTTTTCTTCCAAAAGGAGATCGCAAAGATAAGGGTAACTGTCACAATGATCATTATCGGAAGCACCCAGCCAAATGCGCTCCATAACTCTTTCATAATTTCCTATCCTACTTTCTACTATGCCACAGAATGATCAGCAGCAATTTGTACTTTAGTTATGTTGATCAACCAGAATGTACTTCCTTCCCACTTATTCTTTATCTTTAAAGCCAATCCATTTTCGTTTCCCTTCTATGCGAAGCGTCAATCCTTCTTTATCAAGTTTTTCCAGGAAAGGAATCATATATTTTCTGGATAAGCCGAGTACTTCTTTTGCTTCACCTACCTGAAATGCATCATCTGTATGCTTCCTTAAGCGAATGGTTGCGTCGTTAAACACCCCAAAGGAATAAGCTTTCTTTTCGTCCAAAGGTACTATTTTCTTCTCCTGAACGAAGAATCGAGTGAAGTCCGAGTGCCACTTCTCCGGTATTCCTACCTTCTCAAAGTACTCTACCATGTCTTTTACCTGTGTACCGTCCCTTTCCAGTAAATCGAGTAGCTGATTACATCTCTTCTCCCATGCAGGTGGCAGATGGGGTGTGAATCCAACTAAACGAACGAGACCTTTTCCCTCGACCCAATTCCCGTCCTCCAACACATAATCTGCCAGACTTTCAGGATATTCACTCAAACGTTGCTTCAATTCTGCACGATTAACTCCCTTTAATAATGGGAATTTCTCATGAAACGTCAAGAGGAAATGGTTCATCGCATTTCGGCATTCTTGAACGATCTTACAATGGGTTATGGTTGTATCAGAAAGTTGAACCCATTCCTGTTCCTCGAGTAACTCAGTCATACATTCTTCTGAAATGGATCCTTCCTTTTTCAACATTTCCCTATCAAGGGATTTATATCGATCAAGTACTCTTAGCGCCCGTTCAGCCGGGGTACCTTCAATCAGGGATTGAAGGTACCCGATCGTTTCTTCTCCAAACCGGTAATTGCCTCCGTTTGGCTGTATGATCCACCCTCCACCGATGGTTTCAACGGGTGAGGGCCTCCTGAGGATAAAACGGTCTCCCCTTTTAACCATGATGGATTCATCAAGGCGTACCTGGCATAGAATCATATCTGTGTCTATACCTGCATCCACTTTATTACGATCAAAGAACACGAGCTTCCCCAAGACCTCAGAGGTACCTGTATGAATCATGACCCGCATTCTCTGTTTGATTTCATATCGCACAGTATGTAACACTTTTATGCAAACGTCCATTGTGTTTGTCATAAAAAGGGAAGAGGCTGAGACAAGTACATTTCCCCGTTTAAGGGATTTATGGTCCACACCGGGGAGATTGACAGCAGCCCGTTGACCGGCGTATCCCATTTCTGCCTTTCGGTGGTGAACCTGAATTTGTTTCGCTTTTGTATGTATCCCTAATGGGAGAATGGTCAGATCTTGACCCGTCTCCACACTTCCTTCATAAATCGTTCCTCTCACCACCGTTCCCTGCCCCTTTACAGTAAAGACCTGATCAACAGGCAATCGAAAATCCCCTGCAGTATTCCTTGAAGGCAGACCTTTCAAGGAGGAAATGATGGTTTCTTTAAGGGCCTTCACTCCTTCGCCTGTCAATCCGTCGACCGATAGTATGGGAGAGCCTTCGAATTCGGTTCCGATCAATTCTTCGCTGACATCTTCCCAGGCGATATCTCTCAAATCTTCTTCGACTTTAGAAATTTTCGTCAAGACGACAATGCATTGACTTATTCCAAGAAGGGACAGAATATCAAGATGCTCTTTCGTTTGCGGCATCACTCCTTCATCAGCTGCAACTGCGAGTACAACAAGATCGATTCCCGCTACACCTGCAATCATTTGACGGATGAAGCGTTCGTGACCCGGCACATCCACTACAGAAATCTCAATCGTATCATCCTCATACAAAGGGGCGAATCCAGGTTCAATTGAAATACTCCGCTCCTTTTCCTCTTTAAGCCGATCGGTGTCAACCGAAGTCAGTGCCTTTGTGAGAGTGGTTTTTCCATGATCGATATGTCCGGCCATACCAATCGTATAATGGTCCTTTCTCATCCTCTCACCACTTTCTATCTTTTCTTCTTGAATCTGAATACCAGTACCCCTGCCATGATGGCAAAACAAACGGCAAACAGAACTCCCTTCCATACTTCCCCGTCTGAAAAGGATTTCACTACCCATATAAATATGAATAATGTGATCAGTATGTCAACTATCAGCATTCCCTTAGAATTTCGAATTTGTACTCACCTGCTGTTCTATAATTTAGCTGTAGATTCCTTAACATTATCATATTCCCTCTTAACAGCACCACCCGGACGAAATCTCGCCATGCAATATTCCCCCGCAAATCGACCATTCTGAACAATGGAGCCTTGTTTGAACCCCTCTTCTTCAAATCCCAATCTCTCATATAAAGCTTTTGCTTTGTTATTAACGTCTATGACTGTCAGCTCAATACGCTCGATCATCAACCAATTATCCGCTAAATCGATGGCATTTTGAATGAGGCTGGTTCCGATTCCCCTCCCATGATATTGCTCATCAATAAATACGAATAAACTTCCTGTGTGGGAACGTCTGCCAAGGCCTTGGCTTAACCCGCAAAGCCCCACTACTATCCCATCCACTTCTGCTATAAAATCATGCTGGTTGGTTGAAGGGTTCTTCAATCTCGATTCAAACTTCTCGACCCTTAAGCTCGGTAACGCGATGATATTGGGTAATACCGTCTTTTGGCGCATGATTTCTACTATTCTTTCAGCATCTTTTACTTCGATCGGACGAATCTTCATCTTTTCAGCTCCCCATTCCTTTTCATCATTATAATCGTTGCCATCCTAATATTGGAATGGGAAATCGCAAAAAAAAAGAGAATCACGCATCCGGTGATTCTCTTTAGAGGAATTATTCAGATCCTTCTTTCATTAATGTTTCCATATCCTGAACGATTTCATCATACGGAACATCACTGTTGCCACTGTATGTCTTAACGACGGTGCCTTCCTGGTTCACCAGATAGAAGCTGGTCCCATGAATCATCTGATCGGAATTGGGGTCGTCCGCTACGATTGAACGGAAGGAGTGTTCCGCAAGGTCCTTCACTTCATCGAACTCATAGCCCGTTAAAAGCTCCCATTTACTTGTGTCTGCTTCGAAGTTTGATATGTACTCTTTTAATGCGTCTGGTGTATCTGTTTCCGGATCGACACTGAAGGAAACGATTTTATAATCCTTTACCCCTTCTTCTTTTAACTTCTTTTGCAGCTTTGTCAAGTTGAATGTCATTGGCGGGCAAACTGTTTCGCAACTGGTAAAGATGAAATCGGCGATCCAGACCTGTCCCTTTAAATCTTTTAAGCTTACTTGTTTATTATCCTGGTTCGTATAGGAAAATTCCTTCACTTTATAATCCGTTTCCGCTTGAAAGTCACTATTGCTGCAACCTGCAAGGAGTACCCCGATGATGGTCATCACCACAATGAATGATTTGGTTCTTGACATCTTTATCTCCTCCGAATTTATCTGTCTCTTCCATTCTATGTTAGTAAAAAGAGGATAAAAAAACAATTCCTGCAGAGAGGATTCATTGTCTATTTTGTGAAACCTCTGTCACTGGCAATTTCCTCTCTGGCATTCATTCTTCCCTCTCTCTCATTTTCTTCTTTGAAAAAAGATAATGCAGGATAAACCCATGAACGACCATTATCGTAAGGAAGGCAAGGAAATAATAGAATACGCCCATCACCCCGTCTGAAATATCCTCTGTTATGAGCCACCATACCGAGGCAAAGGCAAGAAAAACGAATTGCAGTGCGACTCCTTCTAAAAATGGTTTCTTATAGGAATTAAAATCCAGTAATCTCTTCCAGCTCCAACTGATCGCAACGACAGCAGATACTACTAATAACAATATATAAATGCTTATTTGCATAGTGATGGTTCCCCTTTCTGTCGACCTACCTTCATGTTATGCAATCCAATTGGAAAAAGAAAGAGAAAAAGGAAATTTATTTGGTGATTTCCTTTTCACTTTCTTTTTTATCTCGTTTCTTTGATATACCGATAGGCATTGAAATGTTTGATCTCAACCTTTACCTTTACTTTTTTTAGCGAACTGTCTGACAGGTAAAATCCGTCACCACTATTCTCCAATTCATGAAACTTGTCAGGATGGGAACGATACCACCGTCCACCAACATCGAAAAGATCCATCTTTTTCTCGAAACCAAGTTGATAAACCTTCGTTATTTTTTCTTCTAACGATTTTTGAAGCTTAGCATGTAATTCCTTGAAAGGCACATCATTTATCTTTTCTAACAATTCAGCTTCCACGCTTATTTCCAACGAAAATTCTGGGAAATTCGCGTGATCTTCATGATATTTCACTTTCGGTTCATCTGCTGTTAATTTAAATGTTGACAGGAGTTCACCTTCTTCATATAAAGCATAATCGAGAGAATTTTTCTTATTCTGAAGCCAGTCCACAGTCATGGAATCACTCGCCGAAATTTCCCCTTTGAATGTTTCATCTTGAAAGACACTATATCCATCCAGATAAAGAGAAGCGACTTCCCCATCTGAATGCCATGATTGCCGGTCGATTGTTATATTTGGAATCAGCGTAGTACCCATCGGTTCATAATATTCCCTTAAGAAGTGCATCAAGCTTGTTGAATCGATGTCATTTTCGATTCCCTCTGATTTTTCTTCGGTCAGCAGAACCGTGTATACAGGCGGGTAATCAAATAATCCCTTCGCACTAAAAATATCTTCAATATTCGTATCTGTTACAAACAGTTCAAGGCTAGGCCTCAGGGAACGGTTTCTACCAACGTCCTCTAATACTTCTTTGAATTTATACTTCAATAGATTCTTGGACAAGACAAGCGTTTTGGTGTGTCCAAAAAACAATGGCGGTCTCGATACTTTATATAAGTTACTGACTGCCATGTTCAAGGTCTTCCCTTTTGCAGAGCCTACGAAGGTTGGGATCGGATCTGTCGACCTGCTTCCCTCTTGCTTCGCGACATTTGCAAAATTCAATCCTTGGATGTACGCAGTATATTCATCTTTCGTTTCATCATAGTCCAAACCAATGGCGACAATATAGGTTAAGTCCTGGATGTTTTTTGATCCAGTACAACCCGATAAAGCAAGCATCAAAAGAATGATAATGAATTTAGTTATCTTGTTGTTCATTTGGATGATTACCTTTCCTCGTTTGGTCTACGGGATTAGTGGAAGAGGTTCGATGCTTATAGAACTGGATCGGCATCCTAAGAAAGGATCGTATAGCTTCGTTCCATCCAATAGGTGCAACCGTTCCTAAATAAGGTGCTCCAAAAGACGAGAGTGTGGATAAGTAAATGACCGTCAGGATGAAGATCATGACTACACCAAATAAACCAAAGAACGTACTTACCAGTAACACAATAAACCTCAGGACCGTCGTTCCATATTTAAGGGATTGATTGACGAGAGTAAAGGACGATATATACGTTATCGCACCAATGACCAGCATGGTGGGAGATGTCATTCCTGCCCTAATGGCCGCGTCTCCTACAATCAAGCCGCCTAACACCGAAACGGTCTGCCCGATCGCCCTCGGAAGGCGCACACCGGCTTCATTGAAAAACTCGAACAAGAATAGCACGATGAACATTTCAACCGGAGCCGATAGAGGAAGGCCAAACCTTGACATCGAGATGGTTGCCACAAGGAGATATGGGATTTGTTCAATGTTATACGCAGAGAAAGCCACCCAAAGCCCAGGTAAGAATGCAGAAATTAATATTCCCACCATCCTTATGATTCTTTCAAGAGACACATACACATAATTGATGCTTGAGTCTTCCGGTGACTTAATTTGCAGCAATAAGTTGACCGGGGCTAAAGAGATGGTCGGAAAACCATCTACAATCAGGGCAAACCTGCCCTGATTTAACGAGTCTACGATGAAATCGGGCCTGCCTGTATAATCAAAACTTGTGAATATCGAATAAGGATTATCATCAATGAGTGATTCAAGATGTTGATTCCCTGTCAACACGTCGATGTCTATCTTATCAAGCCTTGTGTATAATTCATTCAGGACATTCTGGTCAATGACATCATCCAGATACAAAATCGCTATGTCAGTGTGGGACCTTGTGCCAATTTTATATTTTTCCACACAGAGAGAGGGAGTGAACAATCTCCTTCTAATTAAAGAAATATTTGTATTCAAGTCTTCAACGAAACCGTCTTTAGGTCCCCGAATCGATGTTTCCAAAGATGATTCTTCCGGCAATCTTTTCGGTAGATTTCCTGCGTGGATGGATAAAACCCTTTCATCAACAAAGAAGAGGACAAATCCTGAAAATAGAGCGGAAGCCAATTCTTCTATGGAGCCCTCTGTGATTTCCTCTGCCTGAAACAAATTCATGATATTTTCTGAAAAGGTTATATGTGCGACTTCTTCAATCTTTGGAAAAATATATTGATCCAGATAATGCCGGTCCACCAGGCTATCAAAATAAACAATGGTCGTCTCCGTTCCATGAAAGAGATGGGCCTTTATCACCAGATCCTGACTGTGTGAAAATAATTCCCTCACTTCTTCCAGGGTGGCTCCTTTTGATTCCTTACTTGTTGTCTTTTCTTTAGAGGCTTTCTTCATTGAAAACATCCTTTACTTAGCTCGCTCTGTTTTTATTCATAATGAATCCATCTTTTTATTTTACCAATCGTAAAATGATGGCTGAAACGATGATTTGACCCATGAAGAGGATGACCGTCAATGGGAAAAATAGATGAAACAAAAATAGATAAAAATCATATGTATCAATACTGAACAGTGCCAGTCCGAAAAAAATGATAAAAATCGGTATCAATACCTTTAAAGAGATCCGATGTTGATCCTTCTTTTTCATAAGGAGTGCACCCAAAAGGAACATAAACAGACTGATTCTGATCAATGCTCCACACAACCACTGATAGAGGGCAAAGAAATCCAGGTGGGTGATGAATTCCCCTATGGAAAGAATCCTCCATTGCTCATACGCAGGGTATCTCAAGTTCGCTGATTCTACTGGCCCGAATTCCATAATGGATGCTGTAAGGGGACCGAACATCAGGCCCATAAAGATCAAGCCAAGAACGATTAAATGATGCATCTTTATTTTCCCCTCACTATACGGCTGAATCAAGACAATTAAATATAGCTCGAGGAGCCCGCTCAATACATAAATCATTCCTTTTATGATCGGCTCATATCCATTACTCATAATTGGAAACAATAAGCTTGGATCCTTTAAATTCGTATTGGTAATCGCTATGAAAAACCCGAAGATCATGACAAGGGGTAACAGGATTCCGCTGGCAATCGCCATGTGTTTAATTCCTGCCCATGTGATCAGGAAACAAATGATAAAAATACCTCCCCAGACAATGAAAGAGGGCACATCAGCCAGAAAGTAAGCACTTAGCCATAGTATTAAATCAACAAAGGTTATGTATGCACTTGAAAGTAAAAATAAACCGATTGGTAAAGAAAACAATAAGACGGCCCATCTCGGCCATTTCTGTTGAAGCAAATGAAAGAAGCCTTCCTTGGGGGAGTGCTTGATGATGTAAAAGATTAGAAACGTCATGAGAAGGAGTATGGGATAGGCAGCAAGGATACTGATCCACCCATCCCGTCCGGCTGCCTGAAAGATACTCGGGATCAACATGACATGATTTAGTAAGCCTGTTGAGAGGATCAACAGCAACAATAACTGTCTCGGAATTAAGATTTTACGAATACTCTTCATTTGAATTCTCCACTTGATTAGTCGTTATCCTCTATTTATGTCCCAGTCACCGCATTTAAAAACATCAAGCGCGATCATCTACTCAAATTTCATATAAAAAAGGTCAAGGATGATGATCCTTGACCTTTTTCTTGAGTGGCATTGCCTTACGCTAAAAACTGGAATTCCGTCCGGCTTCCATTCTGTGATGAAATGACTTCCAGGCGTGCATCAATTCTCTCTTTCAGCTCTGGAACATGCGATATTAAACCTACTAATCGCCCGCTGCTTTGTATATCCATTAATGCTTCGATTGCCTGATCAAGTGATTCCGGATCGAGTGTCCCGAACCCTTCATCAATGAACATCGTCTCTAATGATACTCCCCCGGCGTATTGCTGCACCACATCAGCAAGTCCAAGTGCTAAAGCCAGGGACGCCTTGAAGCTTTCCCCTCCTGATAATGTTTTGACATGTCGCTCCTGCCCTGTATATTGGTCAAAGACCAGGAGTTCCAATCCGCTCTGAACATTACCCTTGCTTCGGTCCGTTTTCCGGATCAACTGATACCGGCCTGAAGTCATCTTGATTAATCTCTCATTTGCGACTCTAAGGATGTCTTCAAGGAATGATGCCAGAACATACCTTTCAAATGTGATCCGGTTGGCATTCTGACCCCTTGCAACTTCTGCTAAATGTCCGACCGTTTGATATCTTGATTCTAAATCCCTGATTCCTTCATTTATGGCTGTCACCCTCGTGAGGATGAGCTCATTTTCCTTTCTGTTTGTCATGACCCTGTTTAGATGATTATTTACCTCCTTCAATTCAGCTGTAACCTTGATGATGTCTTCTTCGATCCTTTGAATGTCCGGCCGCTGTTTATCTTTTAAGATTTGATCAATATCGGATAAACGGTCAGTAACTGAGCGAAGGTCCTCCCCGTACTTCTTCACTTTTTCCTGAAGGACCGTGACTTCCGATTCTGACTTTTTTGCTTCCAGAAAGGCTTTATAGTGGGAGAAGCCCTGTTCTGTGAGTAGCGTAAGGAAGGCTACTCGTTCAGCTTTCATCTCCCCATTCACATTCTCTATATGGATCTCTTTATCTTTGACTTGAGACTCCTTTACACTGTTTTGGTTCAACAGCTCATAGTACTGTTTTTGAGCCCGTTCAAAGGATGTCTTTAATTCTTTTAATCTTTGTTTTTCTTTCTGTAACACTTGATCAAATTGAGCTTTTGTCCTGAGTTCCAGGGGAATGGATTCCTTCACCTTTTCCAAGGTCGTATTTTTAGTGTGAAAGAGAGTATTAAGTTCTTGGAGCATTTCTTGGTTCTTCCCTCTTGCCCCTTCAAGTTCTTCAAGCTTTTCCCTTCCCTTTCTAATCTCTTCTCCCATGACTTTTACCTGTTCCACTTCTTTTTTCTTCGAAGCGATGTTTGTCTTCAAAGATTCGATTTCTTTCATCAGAAGCGATTGGGTCTCCTCGGTTTCAAACTGTTTAAAGTCACGTTTCTTTTCCCTTATTTTCTTGTTAATATTTTCGATCTGCTCTTGCATGCCTTGTATTTTCGTTTCCTCCTGGGCAATGACGAGGCTTAATTTTTTCTCTTCTGTTTCCAATTCCTGCTGCTTCCCTTTGGCAACCTTAAGATCTTCGCCGGATGGAATAGTATCTGCCTCTACAGCAGGCTTTGGATGGTGTTCAGATCCACAGACCGGGCAGGGAGCATCATCTGCCAATCCTTTCGCGAGCAATGCCGCCTGAGCAGAATTCCACTTTCTCTCCAAAAATGTCAGGGTTTCAGACGCATCCTGAAGACGATCCTCAAGTTGACTATATCGGGTCTTTAATTGATCACGCTCCGTTTTGACACGCTGAAGATTTTGTTCCAATTGATTCATGTCATTTATCTGTTCCAACAGGGAAAGTTTCTCTTGTACGTTTTTTTCAAGTTGAAAAACATGTTCCTGACCACTTTCTCCTGCTTTGACACGTATTTCCCGTTCCTTTATACCTTTTTGTAAAAATGAAATCTGCTCGTTTTGTTTGGTTACAATACCCTGCTGTTTTTCGTATCTTTCTTTCAATTCACTCGTTTCGTTCATTAACGTATCCAACGAGTCTATATCTTTTTCCATATTTTCAAGTTGAGTCACTCTTTTTGAGGCTTGCTCCCTGAGAGGTTCATTGTATGTTTCTTCTTCAAAAATCTTTGTGGCTGTCAGTAGCTTTTCTGTGATTGTTTGTTTCTCTTCGTATAATGTGGCTAATTGACTCTTCAGTTCATTGAGATTCCGATTAAGTTTGTGGCAATATTCATCTTGTTGAACCAAATGGGAAGCTCTCCTGGCCAGTACAATCTCGTGATCGATCGATTCAATTTCAGGCTTCAATGCTAAAAGCGATTCTTTCTGATTCTTAAGTTTTTCCTGAAGATTGTATTGATCAACCAGACTTTTAGCCTCTGCCAAATCCTTCTGATAGGCATCCCTTTTCTCTTGAACATTCTCATATTGTTGTCTGAGCTTCTTCTCTTTCTTTTCCATTTCTTCAATATGTGGGGCTAGAAGGTTCAGAATGCGATGATCATTTAACGGATTTTCCAATAAAAGAGATTGAAGTTCTTCATTTTCTTCAAAATGGATTCTTACTAATTCCCTTGTTCGTTCTTCTATGGAAGATTCAACAGACCTTTTCAACTCGTCGGCCTCGGATTTCAATTTTTCCTGGATCGTCTTGTAAAGTTCCGTATGAAAGAGGCGTTGCAATATGAGTTCTTTATCTTTACTATCCGATGTAAGGAGTTTCCGAAACTCCCCTTGTGGAATCATAAGGATCTGTCTGAATTGATTGGCATCGAGTTGGATCAATTTTTTGATCTTCTCATCCACCTCTCTCACGTTTGCCGCAAGAAGCTGTTCTTTCCCCTCTTCATCATATACATATAATTCAGAACGGGCATTGATGGTAGTATAGCCCTCCCCCCTTGCTTTCTTTTTTTCCTGCTGGGGTGAACGCCAAATTCGATACGTTCTACCGCGTAAACTGAATAGAAGATCGACTTCTGTACTATCATCATGATTGGCAAATTGGCTTCTTAATTCTGTCGGATTTCGGTCTTCCCCGCTGGCTTTTCCGTAAATCGCGTAGGAAATCCCATCGAAAATCGTTGTCTTACCAGCCCCTGTTTTACCGGAAATCACAAACATGGTGCGGTTATCCAGCTCTCGGAAGTCGATGGTTTCTCTACCCGCATACGGTCCAAACGCCTGCATCACTATTTTAAGTGGTTTCATGCATGATCAACCTCCCTTCTGGCGATATCAATCACATTCCGTACCACATCTTCCTTTTCACCGTTGAATTCACCTGTGGTCATGTCCTTGTAAAATTCTTTAAATAAGTCCAGTTCGGACCGTTTTTTATCGTTTAATATTTGGAACGAGTTCTTCTTTTTTGCATCGGTCAAATCTCTCTTTCGCTCTAGATGAAGCACGTTTGGATAGACTTGCCTCAGTTGATTAATTGGATCGATTAATGTGCCTTCATCATGAAGGGTAATCTTTAGATAGTCATTCACCTTTTGAGACTGATAGAAAGCGGGATCGAGCAACTCTTCCATATGACCCTGCAGTTCCCTCATATCCTGTTTAGGCTGAAGCACCTTTTCCCGCAATTCAAAGGTCCCATCTTCCCCCATTTCTACAATGCTGACAGATTTCCTCTGAGAAGCTTCTGAAAAAGAGTATTTCAACAGCGAACCTGAATACCTGATTGTTTCATGCCTAATGGCGTCTGGACTATGAAGGTGACCTAAGGCGGTGTAATGGAATGGCCTGAATACGTCTGCCCCTACACAACCGGACCCCCCGACTGAAAGAGTCCTCTCAGAATCCGTCGTTTTTCCTCCCAGTACAAATGCATGTCCAACAAAAACATGTGGTTCATTTGGGTTCATGTGCTCTTCGATTCTATTGACGATGGCTTCCATTGCTGCATGATGACTATTGATTGAGTCATCATCAAGGACTTGTCTGACGGTACCAGGCTCAGCGTATGGAACGCAGTGAAAGTTCACCCCTTTAATATGGATGGGTGTGAAATCAGCCGAGATCTTGCCCTTTAAATAAAATTGACTATGCTTGTACCACGAAGACCCAAATGACAGCCTCTCTGCACTATCATGGTTGCCTGAAACGGCTACAATCGGTGTGTCGAGCTCTACATTTATCCGGAATAATACTTCATCTAATAGCTCCACTGCTTCTGTAGGTGGTACAGACCGATCATAGAGATCGCCCGCAATGACGACTGCATCGGGCTCTTCCTCTTTCACAAGTTCTATGAATTCCTCCAATATGTATCGTTGTTCTTCTGTCATATATATGCCATGCACCAATTTACCCAGGTGCCAATCAGCGGTATGAATGAATTTCACTACTATTTTCTCCTCTCCGGACATGCTGGTTTCTATCTGAATTATATCAAACTCACAGGGTCTCCGTGTAAGGAAAACATTGAAAGTGGCGCGTAGCTATCCTTTTCACAATCTTCATAAAAAATAGGACCACTAGTAGCGGTCCCATTCCCATTATTCTTTGAGTTGCCGAGGTAGCGTTTGAATTGAAGTGATGACAGCATCAAGCTTTGTCTCGATTCGATAAAGAAGATACATCGTGACCACAATCGGAAACCCTACTTCAGACACAAAGGAAATAATCGACTCCATTCTCTCCCTCCTCTCATCCTATATATAGGCAGTTGGAGAGAAAATGGGTACCTGGACAGAAAAAAGCGAATCCTGGACAAATCGGATTCGCTTTTCACAATTATAAGTGGTCCCAATAGACCTTTTACTTTAGTATTAACCGTTTAAATCACTGATCAGGCTTGAACTTACCAGGCCAGCTTCATCTAACACTTTTTTGATTTGGTTTTCTGCTTCGTTCAATTTTTCATCGGCTGCTGTGAAATCTGCTTCGCCTTCTTTAGCCAGTTCATCAGCTTTCATATTATACGATTCTGCCAGTGTGGATTGGAAAGTTTCAACTGCATCCTTTTGGTCTCCAAGACCATCGGGGATCTCCATTCCTTCAACTGCTTCTGCAGATGCTTTCGCTGATGCTTGAGCAGATTCTTTCAATGTTGCCAATTCGTCCCCGGCTGGAGGCTCTTCACCTGCCATCGCTTCTTCATAACCATTTAAATCAATATCAACACCGTTAACGGTCGTAGTTAAATTCAAGTAATAATCCATTAATTCCCCAGCGGTATCCGTGTTCTCTTCAGCCTTTGATGCCTCATCCTTCTTCTCCTTATCCGAACCGGAGTCAGAACATCCTGCAAGTGCCAATGATAACCCAAGACCTAATACCCATACTTTTTTCATGTTTGTTTCCCCTCTCTGTCTATATCTATAAGTTCAAGTACAATAAGCAGCTCCAACAGGAAACGCTTACTTCGTCTATAATAAGCCGGCAAAAAGTATCTTATCACGGAGATAAACCAATGGTAAAGAAATATTTGCAGATTTCTCCAAAGTTTAAATCTTGTAAATATTTCAAATAAACAGCATACATCTCCCTCTGATACTCTAACTTAACTAGGTCATTAGTATGAATGCCTTTCTTAAACATTTGAACAAGTTTACTTCCCATGGTATAACTTATATATACTTACTTTACGGGGCTGATTGTTGAGCTGGTGCTTGCCCAAGTCTTCAAAACTTTCGGGAGGCGCGTGCCGTCTCCGCTGGGTTCGATTCCCAGGCAGTCCCGCCATATAGAAGAATACATCCATAAACATATAAAAGAACCCTTACTTTAGCCATAAGGGTTCTTTTTCTCTATCTCTGGAGCACTTCCCGTTTCTTCCTCTCAGACGACTGAACACCGTCAAACATAATATGAAAGGTTGTGCCCTCTCCCTGTTCACTTTGCACCCGGATATCCGCACCATGATCGCGAAGGATCCGAAGGCATATAGTAAGGCCGAGACCTGTTCCTTTTGTTTTTGTCGTGAAGAATGGCTCTCCCAGTTTATCCAGGGTTTCCTTCTTCATCCCTACCCCCTCATCCTTAAACATCAATTGAACCTTATTATGGGAATTGAAATCTGCATGAATGGTAATCGTCCCTCCATGAGGCATCGCTTCTATCGCATTTTTTATTAAGTTAATAAAAACCTGCTTTAATTGATTTTCATCACCGCGGATATACAGCTCTCTCTCATGAAACTCCGTTTGGATTTCGATATTATATAAGATGGCATTCGTATTCAGTAATTTCGAAACATGATCCAGTGTTTCGATAATATTAATTCGTTTATACGTAACGGATTGCGGTTTAGCAAGGATCAACAACTCGCTCAATACAAGTTCGATCCGCTTGATTTCAGAAAAGACAATCCCTAAGTATTCCTTCGTCTTCTCGTCGGCTTCATCTCTTAAAAGCTGTAGAAATCCATTGATTGAAGTCAAGGGGTTGCGGACTTCGTGAGCAATCCCTGCAGCTAATTGACCGGCAACTGAAAGTTTTTGAGATTCAATAGCCAGGGTTTCATTCATTTCCATCAATTCTTCCTCGTTATGTACTCTTTCGGTAATGTCTGAAATGGTCCCCACTGTACCCAGCAACTCACCATTCCCATTATAGTTCAGTTTAATATTGACCTCTCCCCATCGAAACTGTCCGTCCCTTTTTTGATAGGGGATGTCCATCCTGGTTTTCTCCCTATGTAAACCGATGCTTTGCCTTACCAATCGGAGGATTTCATGACGTTCATGGAGGGAAATGAAATGGAGGGCATTCTTATGCAGACTTTCTTTGACCGTGTATCCCGTAAACTCTTCCCAGGATTGATTGAGGAATTGAAATTCTCCCTTGGCATTTGTGTGAAACACCACTTCATCAATACTTTGAAGGACGTGCTGCATTTCTTCATTCAGCAGCTTCACCCTTTCTTCACTCGTTCTGAGGGCCGCCAACGTCGTATGGCTGATATCATAACTTTTCCCCATATAATAGCTGATAAAAAGGATTAGGATAGTAAACACCATATCCACCTTTAAATCCACGGGATAATGTAGAACAAAGTAATAAATAAAGTCCCACGTAATGATTAATAAAAGTCCAGTAAGTAACGATACGATCCTGCCGGTATACTTCATCCTGCTAGCCTCCTATTTACACAAGCTTAAAAAACAATCGAAATAGAAAGAATTTTCACGATATTTGTTATTTATTAGTATATCATTTCTAATTAAGAACAGTATAGAGTTCTTTATAAAATCTGTGATATTCTTGTCACATGCTAAGTCCTTGTCTATAATTGAATAAGATATGCTTTTAAACTGAGGTGAAAAACATGCTAGAAGGTTGGTTCTTATATTTCATCCTTTTTTGGGTCGTTTTTTTAGTGGCTTCGTTCGCGATCGGTGGATTCTTCATGTTTCGTAAATTCTTAAAGAGATTCCCTAAGGAAGATGGCAAATCTGACTTGGATTGGGAAGAACATTATGTGAATGAAACCATCCATTTATGGGGGGAAGATGAAAAGAAAATGCTGAATGAGCTGGTTACTCCGGTTCCGGAATTATTCAGGGATGTTGCAAAACAGAAAATCGCCGGAAAGATCGGTGAATTGGCTTTAAAAGAAAGAGCTGCAGCCATAACGAAAGAATTAGTCATCAGAGGATATATTTTGGCGACTCCAAAGCGAGATCATAAATTTTTGAGAAAAAAACTTGATGAAATGCAGATAGAAGTAACACCCTATGAGCATTTATTCTAATAAAACAGGCAGGGAATAAAATGGGATCGATACTTGTCATTCCAATTGTATTATATGTAATCTTTATTGTTGGGGCTGCTATTTTGTATGTGAAATGGAAGAATGCAAAAAAAGGTAAACGTTAAACGTTTACCTTTTTTTATATGGTCACTTAATCAATGGGATCCTCTGCTTTTCCAAAGCGAATGACGTCTAGAATCGCTTGGCCATCACTCGGTTTTCCATCCCCGTTCCTGTAAGGAAACAATGAGAAAAAGATAAAGTACACCGAAAAATATACAAATTGATAGAAAAAGATGTGAACAGGTATCACACCTTCATAAATCAAATAGTTAATGAATAGTATCGCCACCAGGTTGAATAAGCTTCCCGATAAATAGATCAGGACATGCACCCATACCTTGTTGTATTTCAACTCCCGGTATTGACACCACCCCTCCATAAAGTACATTCTCTTCACTTCTAAAGGGCCAATATTTATCAGGTGTTTACCGGTTCCGATGGCAAACTTGATCTTCGCACCAAATATTCGTGCAATCAAGATATGACCCAATTCGTGTACAATGGTGACAAGTGGCAATGTCAGGAAGAAGGCCAGGAAAAAAGTCCAGATATCTGCTAATGTAAACAATCGTAATCCCACCAATATCATTTGTTATTCATTCATCTTCTCCCTCTTTGCCCTAAAAGATCGACTTTTATTCATATTCGCCTGCATTGTCACAAAAACGTCACCTTCCCGTAAAATACACAAAATAAAAAAGCAGGGTATGTTTGTCTCCCTGCTTTTTAGCGGTGTATTAAATGGAATTCGTTGTTAAGTCCTGATTTTCCTGATGCAGCTTTCTATATTGAAAATACATAGTTATCCTCCATGGAACGATCATACCAAAAGCAAGTATCCAGAACATCCCGCTTAGTTCTCCGTAATCAATTGAAGTACTAAGGATCGACTTTGCTACAATTCGAATTAACAGAAGTCCGATCAAAATGAAAGCAAACGCTTTGGAACGCTTTAAATAAATATCATTTTCACGGATTTCAAACTTGGATGTCTTGATTAACAACAGAGAGAAGACCATTCCGACAGTAATCGCCTCTAAAAACTCACTCACGTTGACCCGAAAGACAGGAAATAAGAACATCAACGCACCCGTACTCATAAAGAGTGGAGGTAAAATAATCTTCATACCGCTTACCGGCCTTTTCTGAGCCTTCATCCTGATAAATATCACCATAAATCCCATGCAAATCGCTACAATGGATGAAGCAATCATCATAAAGCATCATCATCCTTTTATAATCTACTTTCATACCTTCCCTTATTATAGCCCAAATGCAGGAAAAACGAAAACAGAAAAAAGAGAGAATGAATGGAAGATTCAATCTCTCTCTGTTTATCAGCCTAATACTCTTTTGATGGCTTCGTCTACACGCGCTTCGTCAAATGGCTTAACGATAAAGTCCTTCGCCCCAGCTTCAATTGCTTCCACTACCACCTTTTGTTGTCCCATCGCGGAACACATAATGATCTTGGCTAGAGGAAACTCGGTAAGGATCTTCCTAACCGCCTCAATTCCATTCATATCCGGCATGGTGATATCCATCGTTACCAGGTCAGGGTGAAGCTCACGATACTTCTCCACGGCAATCATGCCATTTTCAGCTTCCCCAACGACTTCATGCCCGCTGGATGAAAGCATGTTTCCAAGGGTCAATCTCATAAATTTCGCATCATCCACTACAAGTATCGTTGCCACAGATGTTTCCTCCTCGTACACACTATCGATGTCTTTTGAGTCTTTTTACCTAATTCATCCAATTAAACTATACCATAAATCGTAATATTTATTCAATTTATTCTGTTAAACATTACTATATATTAAAATCCCTGAAAGCCTCCGAACACCGATGTAAAGTAAGCAAGGATGACGGTCATCCAGTCAAAGAACAGCATGATCCCTACAGCAATCATGACGTATCCCCCTACTTTTACAATCCTTCCACTGTTCTTTCTGATCCACTGCATCCGCCCTATGAAGAATGAAAGAATGAAGAAAGGAATGGCAAAGCCTAATACGTATGCTGTCATGTACATCACACCAGACCCGGGATTTGTTGCGGCAAGGGCAAGAACCGAAGCAAGGATCGGACCTGTACAGGGTGTCCATCCTGCGGCAAATGCCATTCCGATCAAGATGGAACCGATAAAGCCCGCAGGCCGATTCTTGAATTCAAATCTGCGATCCTTCATCAAGGATTCCGGGGTGAACACTCCAATGACGACTAAGCCAAATATGACGATGAAAATAGCGCCGAGCTGTCGAATAAGATCTTTATAATTTAAAAAGAAGTTGCCAATAAAGGAAGCCCCAAAACCAATCGCAATAAAGATGGCTGAGAAACCAACTAAGAAAAATAATGTATGCAGTAAACTTCTCCTCTGCAACATGGCATTATCCGTTTTCAATTCATTGACACTCATGCCGGTTATGTATGAAAGAAAGGCGGGATATAAAGGTAAGCAGCACGGTGATATGAAGCTTAGGAACCCTGCCCCGAATGCTAAAAAAATATTAATATCAGACATTTCCACATCTCCTACAATTCAGTATATATGTCTATTCTATCAAACAATGGGTCAAACTATGAGGGATGTTTATGTGAAAGATTTGTGACCATCTTATTACAATCATCTTTTACTCTTTCATTTGTATTAAAGTCTCTTTTCTTTTTTTAAATCCGTTAATTTTACTTTGAAAAAATGGTCCATTTTCGTTATACTAATAAAAAGTTACAGTTATTACTAGTTTTGTATTCCACTTGTCAGGACATACAAAAGAAAGGAAACAGCCGTGTCTAAAAAAGAGCTTCTAGAACGAATTGAAAAAAAGCGTGCTCAATTAATTGATATTGTTGCTGAAAATGGACTGACGTCACCTCAAGCTATTCAATTTAGTCAGGAACTTGATCGTCTGTTAAATAGCTACAACTCTCAATACATAAAAAAATGCTACACACCCCAAATGAGCTGAACTAACCCTTCATTCAAATAAATGATATTAATATAATGCTAAATATGAACAGGGAGACCCCAATCAGGGTCTCCCTGTTAAATGAGCTCCCTATTTACCTTTCTGATGTGGCATCCTCCATATCCTCGACCAAACCATTCTGAAGAAGATACATTTTATGATAAATCCCTTTTTGATGAAGTAACTCCTGATGGCTGCCACGCTCTACTATTTCCCCTTGCTGCAATACCAGGATGAGATCCGCATCCTGTATGGTTGAAAGCCTATGAGCAATGGCAATGGTTGTTCTGCCTTTTCTCATTCTCCTCAGGGCATTTTGGATCTGTTCTTCCGTTTCTGTATCGATATTCGCAGTTGCTTCATCGAGGACAAGGATCTTCGGTTTGGTCGCCATCGTCCGGGCGAATGCAATCAATTGGCGCTGTCCACTTGATAGTGTCGAACCCCTTTCGACCACAGGATGAGCATACCCGCCAGGAAGTTTCTCAATAAACGTTTTCGCCTGTACAAATTCAGCTGCTTCTTCCACTTCCTTATTAGACATTTTCTCGTCATGAAGCTTAATATTTCCCTTTATATCCCCATAGAATAGGAATGGATCCTGAAGGACCAATCCCATCTTTTTCCTAAGTTCTGCCATTGGATACATTTTGATGCTTATTCCATCTACTAAAATGTCACCCTGATCGAATTCATAGAACCTCATAAGTAAATTGATGATCGAACTCTTTCCGCTTCCTGTATGCCCGACAAGTGCGACGGTTTCACCAGGCTTTGCTGAAAAAGAGATTTTCTTAAGGACATCATTCTCCCCATCATAAGAAAATGATACATTGTCAAAGGTAATTTCCCCTTTCCCGATCATTTCACTTTTTCCGTTTTCTATGGTTTGTACCGGGGACAGCTCTTCTTCATCCAACAGCTTGAATACGCGTGAAGACGCTATGATCGCTTGTTGAAACATAGATAATCTCATCATGATTTGATTGACTGGTTCAAAAAAACGGTCCAAATAGTTAATAAATGCATACAGCACACCAATTTCAATCGGCTGAGTGAATGAGGTTATTCCGAAATAGCTCAATACCACAATTAAGGCAGCAACATATACAAGATCGATTGCCGGTCTCAATAATAACCCATCCACCTTAATATTCTTCATGCCAGCCCAATAGTGTTTTTCATTAATATCACCGAACTCAAGTCTAAGTCTTTTTTCCTGCCTGAATACTTGGATGATTGACATTCCCTGCAGCGATTCACTTATCTTGGCATTCAGTTGACTCAATCTTTCACGCATGTCCTGATAGAAGATGGAGCTATATGCACGATACATTTTCATAATGATAAAAATAACAGGGAGTATGAATAGGCAAAAGAAGGCTAATTTGGTATTCAGGACAAACATGGCAATGAAGATCCCCGTTAACAGAAATACCCCTTGAATGAATGATACCAATACACTTACGAACATATCCTTAATCGCTTCCGTATCATTCGTTACCCGGGAGACCACACCTCCGGCAGGGGTATGATCAAAGTACCTCATTCCAAGCCCTTGAACCTTCGTAAACACATCCACCCTCAATTGTTGAATGATCCTGAGGGCGATTTCCTGAAACTTCAGTAACTGAAAGTAGGAAATCAATACATTCCCAATCTGAATCAATATATATGCGGCAGCCAAACCGGCAAGTGGACCATACGGAAACACCCTGGGAGTTAAATAATCATCAATGAAGATCTTGATGATGATCGGTCCAAAGACGTCTCCAATCGTTGTGAGAAGCAATAAAGAAAAAGCGGCCATTAACGACCTTTTGTATGGCTTTGTATATCCCATGAGGCGGTAAAAGATTTTCCGCTGCTCTTTAGGTGTCATAGTCTGTATACGGTCCATTTCTTACCCTCCCCGTTCTACAAGTTCTTCCAACTGTTGCCTGAGATACATTTCTCTGTACCTGTCTTTATTTTTCATCAGGTGAAAGTGCGTGCCTTTCTCGACGAGCTTTCCTTCTTCAAGGACTATGATCAGGTCAGCATGTTGAATTGCACTTAGCCGATGTGAAGTGATCACCGTTGTCCTCCCTGCTCGATTCTGCTTCAGGGAAGTCAGGATCGATTCTTCTGTCCTGGCATCTACGGCTGACAGGGAATCATCCAGGATAAGTACTTCAGGATCCGTTAAGAGAGCCCTCGCAATCGATATCCTCTGCTTCTGACCACCCGACAAAGAAACTCCTCTTTCCCCGACGACTGTGGCATAGCCTAATGGGAATCGGCTGATGTCATCATGGATGTGAGCAAGTAAAGCTGCCTCCTCCACCTTTTCCCTTGAAGATAGCGGATTTGCGAACGCAATATTTTCAAAAATCGTGGCAGAAAATAGGAAGTGATCCTGAGGCACGTATCCGATGGATTCACGCAAATGATTTAATTTATACTCCTGAATCAAACTCCCCCCAAATTCCACCTTCCCCTTATACCCTTCAAATTCCCTCAGGAGAAGTTTTAGAAGAGTCGTCTTTCCCGCACCCGTTTTTCCAACGATTCCGATGGTTTGACCTTTTTTCATGGTAAACTGAACATCTTCCAGGGCAGGCATCTCTTCACCCGGATATGAAAAAGAAGAAATCTGGAATTCAATATCTCCTGTCGGGGCGTGCTCCAATTCCCCAGCATCCTCTATATCTATCTTTTCATTCAATAACCCTGCCACACGATCATAAGAAGCACGGCCCCTCTCCACAATGTTAAATAGCCACCCGAATGCAAGCATCGGCCAGATTAAGAGTCCGAGATATGTGGTGAAGGAAATCAAGTCTCCAATCGTCAGCTCCCCTTCTATGACATATTTTGAACCGAACACTATCGATAAAAAGAAGGAGATGCCGACAATGATCGAGATGGTGGGATCAAATAACGAATCCACTCTTGCAACAGAGATATTCTTCTGAACCACTTCTTCCGATTGTTTCCTGAACGACTCAATATCCTCTTTCTCCTGCCCAAAGGTTTTCAGGACTTTCATTCCCGCTACACTTTCCTGCGTCTTATCATTCAGAGCCGAAAATGCTTCTTGAGCTTTATGAAAGCGTTTATGTAGTAATGTTCCATAATAACTAGTCAAAACCGCCATGAACGGCATCGGAATCAGTGCAATAAGGGTCAGCTTCCAACTGATTGTAAACGCCATGGCCGCAATGACAAATCCTCCAGTTGACAGGGAATCAACAAAAGTCAATACCCCTACTCCCGCAGTCTGTTGAACCGCTTGAATGTCATTTGTTGCGTGAGCCATCAAATCCCCGATCCGCTTCTTTTGATAGAAAGCCGGGGACATTTTGGTAAAGTGATGATAAAGTTCGTCCCTCAGCAACCTGGAAAGCTTGGTGGCCGAACCGAAAATCATGATTCTCCATACAAAACGGAGACCATACATGGCTAGAGCGGTGAATATCAGGATCAGGATCCATTTCAACATATCTTCTGTGGTCAACGAATGTGCCTTTATACGGTCGACCACGATCCCTACAATCTTAGGTGGAATCAATTGCAGGAACGCCACCAATAATAGAAGGATGGTTCCTGTTATATATGACTTTTTCTCCTGAAGAAAAAACCATTTCAAATCATAAAAGACTTTCATACTGTCTCCCCCGCCTCATGATTAAATCGACTCTTTATTTTACCAAATTTCATAATAATGAGAAATCTTTTTTTAGAAAACATTTCAAGGGACTATACGAAAGAGCCTCCCTAATTAGATAAGGGAGGCTCTTTCGTAAAGAAATATACTAATGTATTTGTACAAATGGTTCCTGGTCCACTTCTTTGACGATGGTGGCTTTAAGGCCTTTAGGGGTTTTTACATAAAGGTAAACCGGTGTGTGTGGGAAGTAATCGACGATTTCAGGACCAATCGCCTGTGCAAACCCTATTAATTCGGTTTCTTTCACCATTCCTGTATGTACATCGATGACCAGTTTATTTAGCGTTTCCTTCTGATACAATCCTTTACCGACAAACTCAATATCCTGATGAGAGAAATACTTTGACACATAATCTTCCAGATCCCGGATTCGGTTATATAAATCGCGGTCTTTCTCTTCGCCTTCATCACTCGGGAAGTAATAATATTTGTCGGAAACATCGTCCCACTTTTTGACTTTCCTATCGTTCTCATCTAAATAGGTCGTGGCAATATAGTTTCCAGGAACAACACTGTTTAAAGGTTGTAGTTTGAAAATCGAAATCATGATGGGTACATTTTTCAATTCTTTGTTTGCCCTTACACGACTGGCGACTGTACCGGCTACCTTCTTTCCGTATTCTTCCATCATCTTCTCGTTAATATTGGCTTCGTCAAAATGCATCAGCTTCTTATCATCTTCCACCCTGATATAATCGATGGAATTCATCGCAAGGCCAAGGGAAATCCCCTTGATTTTCCCTTCTGAATCCACATAATTCTGCTCATGAATATAAGCAAGGTACATTGGATTTTTCTTTTCCATCTCCATCTGCTGTTCCCATGTCATATCATCGGTGATCTTCAATTCAGGGTTAAGGCCCGCCTTATTGGTTTTAGACTTTCTCCCTAACCATGAGTTTAAATTCTTTAAATACTGACCTTCCTGGTAGACATATTTTTCAGGGGAAAAATGTTCGGTGGATAAAGACATAAGGCCCGTCTCAATTTCATCCATATCACTGCGGTTGTTGATCGTCATTGTAATCAGGCCGCGATTGACCGATTTTTTTTCTTTGTTTACTTTATAGTTTAAATATTCACGTGCATCGCTTGCTGCACTATTTTGAATTTCAAGCGTTTCATCATCTATCACTTCTTGAGGCTTATTGCTGCATCCGGCAATAAGAATCAAAAGGGACAGAGATACAATCATCCATTTTTTCATATGACTCCCTCCGGACTATATTTTATCATACATTACATTTCAATCCGCCTGATAATCTTTAAGTTTTTATGAATTCACGAAAATAATACCATTATCCTACCTGATCTTTAATCCTTCTCTACACTCCATGAGATCAGGATGCCCGAACAATAGAAAAAGCACTCATCACCTGAGTGCTTCCATCTATTACTTCATGTTCTTATTCATTGCATTCATCATTTGATTGATTTTCTTCTGGGATGGTTTTAAAAATACCACCCAAAACATTGGTATATCAACGTTTATCAAAGGTTCTCGATCACTTTTCCTATTATGGAAAATATACCATGAGATTGGATAATTGTCTACTGAAAAATAAATCATTGATACATGATTGGTTAATTTTCTTCTATTATATAAACAAAGATTACTCCCTGTCCTCACCATCCAGCCATCGAAGAAAACTGACCTTCGATATTTTATAAATTTTCCCGATCCTCACCACATTAAACGGTGGATTCTCCATCATCTCATATGATTGTCTACGACCAATCCCTAAAAATTGCTGCACATGTTTAACTGTCATCACATCAGGAAGCTCTTTCCTTGTTAGTTTATTATCCATGATGTCCCTCCTTCATAAATAGTGATTTTATTATGTGCAAATGAAAAAGTCAAAATTTATAGAATTATATAAAATAGTTAAATATAATATTAATATATTTATATTCTAATATTTATATTTAATTGAAAAAAATGGAATGTTATACTATTTTAGTGTTTCAATTAAACAATATGGAGGTTAATCATGAAAAAGAAAATTCTAATCGTTCTATCTGTTTTCATTGTAGCTTTTGCACTAACAGCCAATTCTGTTTTCGCAAAAGAAAGTGTATTTGCAAATGTTATTCCAGGAGATTGGTTTGATTACTCAGGCTATCTTTACTTAGATCCCGGTGAGACTTTACATGTGGTAGTAGAAGCTCATAATAGTGCTAATGTTTATTACGAAGTTTCTGATAACTTAGGCAATGTCGTCTCAACAGGAAGTGTTACTGATGGTGGACGAAAAGCCTATGCGAAGGGAGCACCAGTTGGTAAATATAAGATTACTTTATGGTGTGATAGTTGGGGACCAGTTTGTTTCGCAGAAGCAGAAATAAAAGATTATTAGACTATTAAAAACCCCTCCCATAAGTGAGGGGTTTAATTTTCACTTCAGTGAAAAATAAATAGTAATATCTGTATCATGCGACTCAAATAATGAATGCAGACAATTTCCTTTCGTTAAACCATCACACCAGATAGAGGGAGAACAATTCACTTATTTAGAGTTTGTTTAATATTAGGATTGATCTATTATGTAAAGTTTTTAATATATTATCCAAGCAACTCCGTAATTCATTTGCATTTGTAGGTAAAGGCTTCTCTAAAGATTGACCTTTAAAAAACGGCGTACCAATCATTTTACCATTTTCATTAATTTGAAAGAACTCTTGTAAATAGCATTTCTCTCTATTTTCTATTAACCACATTTTGTATTCTTTAAGTGTTGCTACATCTATTGAATTATTGTCATATTTTAACTCTTCAGTGGTTTCAATACACTTTTCAATTTTATTAATCATCAAAGGCAGAAAATCTTTTACATCTGCACATTGACCTTTTGCCATATTAAAGGATGACGCTGGACATGGTGCAAAATTAACTACTGCATGACACACGCTTGCCAATTCATTTATCTGTGGATAATTGTCTTGTAAATTCCTTACGATTATTTTAATATCTGAGTTTTCACTCCTTTTAAGGTAATTGTTTGCAAAATAACTTTTCTTAATATAACTTTTATTTAATTGCACACTCTTATTGTTGTCTGAGAATTCATAATAACATCTCCTCAATTTCTTTTCTTCTGCTAAAAATTCATTTGTTATTGCTAAACCACATAGGAAAACATTCCAAAAAGAGTTAATTACATCAAATTTATTATAATTATCGAACCCTAAAAATGCATATGCACTCTCTGTAAACTTTGAATTTTCAATGTCCTGGTTACCTCCACTAAAAAAAGTCATTATTCTATCTAAAGGTTTTTCTCGAATATCGTTTACTTTTTTAATGTCATAAAATAAATTATCATGATTAAGTACTGGCATTCGGTCACTCTCCACATATCGTAGTTGAAGAACCATCTATTTATGAAAGACGCCTCCTCAGTGCCTTTTATCGTCAATATTGCTACTTTTTTTAAATACTCTTTCACAAACTGTAACGTACTTAGAACATTAATTAGTCCAAAGTAATTAACTTCGTTCCAAAATGAAGGAACATCTCTCCCATATAAAATCCAGTTTCTATCAATAATATCTAACCTTGAATCTGTAAATTTGTGTGATTTAAATAACAAACTCTCTAAAAAATTGGTTAATGAAAAAAAAGAATCTTATAACAAATGCCTAAATGATGCAAATTTCATCTAATGACAAGAAATGGATATTAGTTTATCATTATATTAAATTAATAAACAGGAGATGATCAAATGGGATTTGGATTTAGGAAGAGTTTCAAAGTTGCACCGGGTGTCCGATTAAATGTTTCTTCAAGAGGTGTTGGGGCGAGTGTAGGAACAAAGGGATTAAGATATTCTGTTAATTCTAGAGGTCAGAGAAGAACCACAGTAAGTATTCCGGGTTCTGGATTATCCTACTCAAGTTACAGCTCATCTGGATCTAGGAGTTCTTCAGGTAGGAATTATCAAAGTAGAGCTTACCAAAATCAACAAATCCTATTGAGACAACAAAGAGAAGCAGAAAAATTAGAGGAGTTAGAAAGAAATAAAAATGAAGTTGAGCTTTTTGAAAATAAAATTGAGATGATTAAATCAATCCACAAAGAATGTGATGACATATTTGATTGGGTATCGATTAGTAAGACTCCTCATGAATATGATAAAAATGGAATTGGAGTGCATGAAGAAGAGGCAATTCAAAAGTACAAATCTTTTAAGCCAAGCTTTATGCAAAACGTATTTAAAAAAGGCGATACAGAAAGGGATAAGCTTGCTTCTAAAATAGAGGAAGCTAAGAAATTAGATAAAGAAGAGTATGATGGAGTGGTAAGGTCTAGAAATATTGCTTTTAGAGTGCTTGAAAAGGATGTGGAGACTTACTTTAAGGTGATTGATGAATTGTCTCCATTGGATGATTTATTAGAATTTGGAAGTGGATTTGAATTCTTTGTAGAAGATCCCGATGTATTGGAGGTAGAATTTGATGTTCATTCTGATAGAGTTGTTCCAAAGCAAATGAAGTCACTTACAAAGACAGGAAAACTTACTATTAAGGATATGCCTAAAAGTAAGTTTTACGATATTATGCAGGATTATGTTTGTAGTTGTGCAATCAGGATAGCTAGAGACATGTTTGCCATATTACCATTTAAAACAGTTATAGTACATGCCATGGATGAACAACTGAACACAGGTACAGGACATAAAGAAAAGATATCTGTACTCTCAGTAAGGTTTGAAAAGAATAAGTTAAATACTTTAAACTTTGAAACCATTGATTGCTCAGATTCAATGATTAATTTTGATCATAATATGAACTTTAAAAAGACAAAAGGATTCTTGCCTGTTTCAAAATTAGAAGTATAGTTTATCAATCCAGTCATTTAGACTGGATTTTTATTATAAAATAACAACTAAATTTACATTTTTCAATTTGTATTCCTCCTGGGTCTTAAGAAGCGCATATACAAATTGTAACAATTAAAAACAAAAGATAGAAAATTACTTCACACTCCTCAGGAATTAAATCATTATTGCAAGTACGATAAATCCTACAAGTAAATACAGATGAATTTTTTCTTCATTGGAAAGCCATTTCCTCTTTACTTTGAAAGTACCGTAACTATTTCTTACTTTGACTAGTCTAATTTCTTTAACCGATTCTAATCGAGATGCCGCCTGTTTCTTTTCTTTGGTAAACCTGCCCTTCTCGTCTCTGGATCGTTTCGTCACGTCTATTTGACTTGCTCTCGACTTTTCCTCGTTCAACATTTCCATTAAGGTTCTTAATTGACGTCTTTCTTCTAGACTCATCATATGACGCCTTTCCCTTCCCTTCTATTGTCGAGCTGCTTTCCAACCATAAACCATGATCTGATAGGCTCCACATAGGGGAGGAAGGAGGGACGTCACCTTTTTTATAGTTACTAATGATGGATTGAAATTCTTCCGAATGAGCTGCAACAAATAGTGCCATTCTTATTATCTGATTCCTATCTAAAGTTGTGGCATGAAAAATTTTATCAACGTATTTCTTATATAGATTTGGATATCTAACGGTAGGTCTATACATTGACGTCTCCCCCTCCATTTTGGCGTCTTGTTGACGTCCTTAATAGTATTTATGCTCTTCTGCACAATATATATCTTGTCCTCGTAAAAAAGTTTGGGAATAGCCTATCCTTTTCTTTGAAGGGGAAAACACGTTCGGTGTAGAATACCTTATTGAGGTGATCTAAATGGCATATAAATGTAGATTAAAAGTTATATTTGCTGAAAATAACATTAAACATGGTCAGTTTGCAGATTTGATTGGAATAGATAAATCAACAATGTCTTCAATAGTTAATGGGAAATCATTACCTTCTTTTGACACCTTATATGATATAGTTGAAGAAATAAGGAAAATAAATCCAGATGTTCGACTTAACGACATTTGGAGAAAGGAATAAAAGATGATTGAAGGCTTCAGCTTACCATTTGTAAGTATGAGAGAGATGACAATACACGATAATCACCTCGGTCAGGTTAAATTGGATATACTTCAAAGAACTGATGGTGAGTTTGTTGTCATTTCCTCAATACATAACAATTTGATTGAGGGTTATGGGAATACAGAGAAGGATGCTTTTAAAATGTTCTTAGGTAAGTTAAAACGAAAGGTGATAAATAACAATGGGTACGAATGAAGCATTAACTCTTAAATCAGGCATTAACGAGGTAAAGCTACGGTTATTAAACTTAGGAATGACAATTGAAAGTGGGACAGTAAAACGAGACGAGGTTATGGGTGAGGTATTGAAATGTATTAATGATTTAGAAGGAATTGATGATTTAATAAAGGTAGGGTTTACTAGTGAGATTTAATCTAAGTGTTAGTTTGAGCATTGATGGGATTGGCAATAAAGCTGGCGGTACTTTCTATGCTAGAGCTAATAATGAAGTGGTCAAAGTAGCATACGACTATGTCCGAAGCATAAAGATGCAGACTGGTATGAGGCATACAGTAATTGAAGAAGTAATTGTTAATAGTGAACATGATATTACTGAGGATGTTAAAAATTATCGGGAATATGATCCTGACTTTGATAATTTACCATTTTAGAAAGGGAGTGTTTTTTATGACCAAAGAGAACGATTATTGCAAGTGTAGTGTTGTTAATGGTGTTTATGCAGAACTAGACCACTGGGGTTATTGGGATTGTTGTACAGAGTGCAATAAGAAGCTTGAAGATGGTTTTCATTATCATGATGAACCAGAAGGTTTTTACTAAAAGTAGCCCCTCCAATTTAGGAAGGGCTAAATTATTATTCTGGTATATCTAAGATTTTAAATCCGTCTTTCAAGAGGCTTTCAATCAACGCTTTATTCCCAGTATCGAATAACTTCGCCAAACGGTATTTATCAGAACTTTTCTCAGGGATATTGCTCTTCTGTAGTATCATACTGTCTTGAATAGCCTTAACCATTGCCCTACCAACTGAAGAAGTGTAGATTGCATCTTGCCTTAGTCCGTGATCTTTCTGAAAAGATTTTAACGCTGCCTCGGTATACTGGTCAAACAAGTCATCAGTTTTTTGTGTATATTCCAATGTGTTAAGCATTTTGTTCAAAAGTTTGACGTTCGGACCTTTTTCACCACGTACCAACTTACCATCTGCTGAATCAGATTGAACAATTGTATCAACTGATTTCCCCTTCACCTTTAAGCCGTAGCAATCAACAATACCTTTTGCAATAGCTTCACCAGTTTCTTTAAGGTAATTATCATCACGTAGCTTTTTGATGTCGTACACTGAATCCATAAAGAAAGATTCTGTTAAAACTGATGCACAATTCTTGGTCTCTCGAAGTACATGGAAATTTGCTTCTTTCATTCCTCTATCAGTGTTTCTGGTTGCTTTTATAAGGTGAGCATGAATATGCCTTTGAAGCTTTTCACTTTTTGGATTTGAACCAACGTAAGTGAATGATTCCATACCTTGATGATTGTCCCAATGATCATCCATAGCGTTATTATGAAAGGACACGTAAGCATCTGCACCAAAAGCATTACTCCTATCTGTACGTTCATCTAAAGGAACATCCCGTTGACCTAATGGATCATCTACACGAAGAATATTCACACCTTCATAATTAGATAAATATCTTTGACAGGCTAACAACTGTTTATTATTAAATAACCATTCGTGTTCACCATCCGGTGTTCGTTTTCCTCGTGTATGAAGTCCATGACCTGCATCCAAGACTAATTTTAAAAAACTCATTACTTATCCTCTCCTTTTCTTTCTAAGGCGTATTTAATACCAGCGACTGAACCTATACCCAACAACGCATATTGAAGTCCAGTCATCATCACATCAAATGAAAAAGAGCCACTCTCTAATAGTGAGAAAGCGACTCCTAAGACGATTGCTACTGCAGGTATGTATTTATTTGATAATCCGGTGGCTTGCCTGACAGCGTATAGAATGATTGCTAATCCTATATAAGCTGTAAATTCAATTGATAATAGTGCTTCCAATTAGATCCCTCCTTTAAAAATAAGTCCTAACAATCCAAGAACAATTACCCCCAAAATCAATCTTAAAATCCATGATGTATTATCTTTAATTGTAGAAAGGTACTCTTTGATGTCCTGAATATTTGATTCAGCAACAGCTACCCTTGTCTCTAAACTTGTTACTCTCCCTTCAAGCTTTGAAATCCTTTCGTCCATTAGGAATCCCTCCTTTTAGCAAAATAAAAAGAGCCACCGAAGTGACTCTTACTTTGAAGTTATTTATCTGTCTAATGCTTTTGATAATTCTCTCTCGAAAAATTCTTCTTTGTCTTCTAAATCAAGATTAGGGTACATTGAATCAATTCCATCTTCAGCTTCTGCTGAGCATTTTTTACAATCGCAATATAAATCGTGGTCATTTAACATCAATAATTCCCCCTAGAACTTTGGTAGGCGGATATTATACCATAAATTTCAAATAATTAAACGTAATATTTTATATAAGCTATGATACTATCTCATCTAAAGATTCATCACTCTCTTCAACCACTTGCTTTAACTGTTGGATTTCAGCTTTCAACTGATCAATTTCTTGTTTCTGCTGAATTGAGTATGCTTGTACAACCGCCTTCTCTTTGGAAAGGTTAGCGATTTGATTGGACATGTTCTCCAATACTAAGTCAATATTCACGGGATTTTGCGTCATATGATTTCACCTTCTTCCCTACTGTTTGTATTTAACCATTCTTCATTAATCCGTTCTTCTGAACCTACTATTATTCCAGTGACTACACCTTCAGCATTGACTGTCTCAACGGTTTTTCTAGGAGACCTGGTTAACCAATAGCTCATTTGTGATATCCTCCTCTGTGAATTGATCTAAATCAGCATAGAAGATACCTTTAAATCCAATACGTTCTCCTATAATGCGAATGTCTGCGTTCCCGGTTCCTTTAACGATGATGTAGTCAATTCCTTTCTCGATAATTTCCCCGACATTTGGAAAGGCTGCCCAATGTTCAACCGTCTTTAGGTATGTTTCATCGATGAAGATTTTCGTCCCTTGTTCACTAAGAGGCACCGCGAATTCGATGTATTCAAGGAGCACCTGTGGACTATCAATAGGAGACATTCCAAGGTTTCTGCCATCAACTTCGACAGATCCACCACTCTTAGTTCCGTCTAAATTAAATACATGACGAACACTTCCACCTTGATAAAACATGATTTTATCTGAGCTTTGGTATATATAGTTTGAATTATCTTTCGACCACCGTGGAGTACCGCCTGTTGTATCTACCTTAGCACTTCCGATAGTAGTGACATTTCCACCTATTTCTACTCCACCGTAGAAATCACTTGCATAGTTGATGATTAGCTTTCCGCCAACCCCCTTAACAAGTGCCCTTGATTCACCGGTATTACCTCTGGATGAGTCACCCCTGTTCAATCTCAAATCAGTACCACCGAAGTACACGTTACCTGATGTCTGGAGGCTACCCCCGATATCGATTAAAAGCCCTCCCGAAGTTCCGCTTGAATGTTCTACTATTAGCTTTCTTGTGTTGGTGGAATCACTCTCACCGGAAATTCGCACTTCTCCAGTGTTGTACCATGTACCTCCACTGGCGCCTGTCACATAACCTGTAGACAAAAGGAGATTGGAAAGTCCATATTCATTACGTAAATCGACAAGTTTGGATCTTACATTCGTAGAAAAGAATTCTGTTCCAGATAATTGACTAAAGTCGCCGTGCATACCAGTGATATATGCACCTTCGATATCCACTGCAATTAACTTCCCTGCCTCAACGATTCCTAAATCAGAGGTAATAGCCGATAATTTAGTTACACTCAACTTCTCAGCAGTGATTGCTCCATCGACAATGAGTTCAGCGCTGGACATACGGTGTATGCGGATGTTATCAAGATAGAACGAATTCGTAGTTTCCCCATTATTGGTGAAGGTTAGGAATATCCGAAGATACCCGACACCACTCGGAACTGTAAATACTCCATCCCTTTTTGTGAATGATGTAGGCTTATCAATCCATTGAGCCACTTTATGCCACGAATTAATGGCTTGACGCTTCTTATCGTATGTTCTAAAACCAACGGCTCCAATTCCATTTCCGGCAGTGGTGCTAAATCTTCCTTCTCCTTCGAGGTAGAATTTTTGACCTTCTGTAACAGGTATAAGGTTCTCACCATATATATCAACATTTCTATCACTGTGAGCAGGAAACGCTAAACATCTACTTGACCCATTTCCGTTAGCCCAACCGCTACAATCGGCAACCTTAACCCCGTCAGTGGCTACACTGTACCCCCTCGGTACGGAGTTAATAGCATCTAACTCAAAGTCAGGATTCTCACAAAGGTTCGTGAAATCTGCTAACATCATTTGTTTGGCGAATATGGATTGCGTTTTGATTCTTCCACCGTCTATCTCCGTTGTACCCGTTGCTTTCCAGGTGTCCACATAACTGTAATAATCCTTGATTGCGTTTGCTTTGTTAGTCGCATCCGTTGAAGCCGCAGAGATAGCATCACTTTTAGCTTTATCTGCTTTCGCTTGAGAAGCTGCCGCAGTTTCGATTGTCTTCCACTGAGACCACTGTGAATCTGTACCATCCCATGTAATACGCATCCAGGCGCCTGTTAAGTTTTCCATGCGGTGAGGAGTGTACGTTTGTGTAATTGAAGTCCCTCCACTTTTCTCTACCTTTAGCGTTCCATAATTATAAGTCCCTCCCGGAAAGTTTGGAGTAGAAGGATCTAAATTACCGACACGGTATATTCCAATGGTCTTAATGGAATTCCAGTCACCGTAAGGTACATTACCTCGATCAACTAAAGCGATGTTTTTTACAGCGTCTACTTTCGCCTGAGCAATATTATCAACTGCCTCTTCAAACCTTTTCCCTAGACTACTCAACTTCGATTTGTAATCAGCAAACTTAACATCCACGTTACTCTTTTCGGAAGGCATTGTTTTGCCATCTGCAATCGCTGCATTAATAGCGCTGATAAGATTATTATGGCTGGTATCATAAGCTGACTTCGCTGAAGAAAGGTTAATCTTAGATAAGGTTGATAAACTCGTATTGTTATAGATTTCAGTGTACCGGGTATCGAGATCAGATTTCTCCGTGCTTAAGGAATTAATATACTTCTCAATGGATTTTGCTTCAGCTTGTGAGATCACCGAATCTTGAAATGATCCGTCAACGTAATTGTCCAGTTCTGTCAAGTCTGTACGCACGGATGCAATGTCTCCATCGATGGATTTCTTCAATGTATCAGCGTATTCTTTTGCCCTGCTCTCAGCAGTATTTGCCTTGTCTTGAGCTATCTTATCTATGGCATTCTCAAATGAAGTAGCAACATTTTGAATGGCTATGTTGTAAGCCGTAAATTTACTGTTAACATCACTGACTTCGGTTGAAGTGGCTTTGCCATCCGATATGGTTGCATTGATGGAGTTCACCAAGTTTGTGTATGCCGTATCAAAAGAGCCTTTCTTAGATAGGAGGTCCGCCTTTTCTGTTCCGGCTAAATGAGGATTATAATATACAACCAGGAAACGTGAATCCACATCACCTTTTTCCACTGATAGTGAATTCAGATGTTGCTTGATGGCTTTAGCCTCAGCCTCTGATACAAGACCGTCCTTAAATGAACCGTCCACGTAAGTATCTAAGCTGTTAACCTGACTCTTTAATGCCGTAATGTCACCATCCACGCTTGTCTTTAAACCGTCTGCATACTTTTTCGCTTCTTCTTCAGCCGTGGCTGATACCTGATCAGCATAGTAGGTCGCATCATCGAATAAGGAAGAATCTTGTTGATCCACATATTCTTTTACAGCTTGAATGTCTTCGGCTGCAGCCTTCTGAGCCACCAATGTTTTTAGAAGTCGGAATGCCTTCATGACATCTTCTTCTTTGTATTCGATGAAATCACCTAACACAAAGGTCTTCTGGCTGGGATCTGATATGGATCGTTCCACTGATATGATTCTGGCATCCAAGTAGAGTGGAGGCACCCAACTAGTATCCTTAATTCGATTGGTATCGCCAATCCGAACCTTTTCATGTTCGTACCCGAAGATGTGCTCGATGCTTGCCGCATCCGCTTCATACTCTACGGTCGTATTGATACGCTTGTCTAGTTCGACTCTGGTCAAATCTCTTAGTATCTGGTCATTAAGATTTTCATCTAATGAAGTTGGCTCATAAATATCCCACAAATGACGACCGTCTTTTCCCCAACGTTGAAGAGCGTCTTTATCTTCTACCCTAACGATCAACCGGGTGCCATCGGATTGCTCTTGACCCAAACCAATTAATCCAGTGATAAGGTTGGAGCTGACTTCTCTACGCTTGACACCGATAAGATCCTTGCCAAGTTCGATTTCCTTCTTACTTTCAACACCCACCCGGTTGATAAGATCTACATATCGACCAATAACACGACCCGATTTTTTCACGATTCGGAAACGAAGTTCCAGACCAAATTGACTAGCAATATAGCGAAGGGCATCCAATCCCCTTGTATGAGTATCAAACGTAAGAGTCCGAGTACCTGCATACTCTGTTTCGCCTCGTTCCCATCCCGTTAAATCCAAAGCGAAGTCAAGAGAAGTATTGACCGTCTGTCCTTGTAACACAATAGGATCAATTATTTTCAATTTATTCAGCTCTAAATAGGAGGCACTTGTGTACATTTCTTTTTCTTTGCTAGTTTGGTATACTTCTGTAATGATAAACTCTCGGAGATATCCGTCTTCATCCGGAATGATCACACGATTCTGTTTGCTGAAATGTTCAGCTGCAGGAACGTTGGAGGGCATGATGAAATCAAATTTCTCTTTATTTTCTTTGAGGTTGATGGAATGTTTGTCTCCCCAAAATATTTTATTTTCACTATTATCCAACCAATCTAATACTTTATCCGTTTGATAATCAAGCACATGTATCATTTAAATGCCTCCCTCCATGTTAAATTGGTAGACACTTTTCCTTCAGGTAAGATAAAAAGATTGTTTCGTCCCTTTTTAAACGTAAAAAAAGAAGCCCCAAAATCTTTTAGGTCTTTCCTCTCTTCACCATTTATTAAAATCTCACTTTTTTTGAAGTCGATATCAATCTTGTCTCCTTGTAGTGCGATATAGGGAACTTCCTTGCTTGCAGGCTGATTCACCTTAGATACTTTGATTCGTTGAAAGGCTTGCGAGGGAGCTGAGTCCGTACCATAACATCCTAAGTGCAGTTGCACTTGTGCGACTTTCCCTTGAAACTTCTTGTCTAGATCATCAAATCCTGTATGCCAAATACGAAAGTGCTTACTGGCTGAATCTCTCGTGATATTAGCTACATAAGCAAAAAACTTGGTCCCAATTCTCTCAAGGCGAACAACACCTTGAAAGTTGTTCCACCATGTATCCGTTTCACCGGAAGTATTAATCATGTAGTTATTATTGGAAGTGTCACCTAACCGGACTTCCGCACGGTTTTTCGGCATGTTTTTCCATGCATCAGCCATCGCAAGTTTAGCAATCACATTATTGTTTATATCCAAAAGATATAGTTCCACTCTGCCTGTGTCTTTCGGATTTACGTATGCTGCCTGACGAAAGTAGCATTCTACTTTAAAATCCTGTAACTGTTGTGGAAGAGATTTTTTGACTGATGGTCCGTGCCATGCCGAACCATTTCCATAATCAGAAGCGATGAAGTCATTACTGTTTAGTACACTCATTTGACCTGCCACTATTCCCCCATCAACCGAACTTGCAGGACCCCAGCCCGTTAAAGTACTCATGTTGTCATTTAGGATGATCGTCTCCGGCTCAAATGGGGTTTCCTCGACAGTATAAGGGTCACCGATACGCATATATCCATTGTCTCCTACAATATCCAAGTGAGTAATAGGGGCGAGGACATCGAATGAGAAGGTTGGCTTTGTTTCTGCCGTCCCATTATAATCGATGTACCCAGCATCATTGGAGATAGTTCCAATTCGCTCTGGCCCATACTTATAGGAGTCCGGAATAATAAACGTAATAACTCCTTTCCCATAATTCACAATCTCTTCAGGATCAAAACTCCCTTCAACTATTGCATACATTACTCTATCAGGCTCATCGTCAAAGATTAATTCTTTTGGCTCTTCATGCAATAACCAATCAGCTAAATCTTCTTTAAGTTGTTGTAAGTGAGAAATGCTATTTCCATTAATAAGTACAGGGATATTGTATACTTTCACTTTTGTCTTAACTTTCGATACTAAGGAACCCGCTCGACCGGGGATATCTATCCACTCAATTTCTCTTGGTGCCCAAGAAGGTCGATTACTTCCTTTTAAAACTTGAAGGTACTGTCTTGATTCACCATTAAAAGTTAATTGATTCATTCACCCCTTCGCCCTTTCTTGAAATTCTGTAATTAATTTATATTGACCTCTAGCAATCTCACGATTATCAAAATATATACGTGGTTCAACAATAATAGGTTGTTGATGGTTGAAATTATTTTGATTAGTGTTGGTATTTGAGGACAAAGGAGAAGTACTAGCCCCTCTCATATCGATCAATTCTTTACCACGTTCCCCCACATAAGCCATACCTGATGATAATGTTATTCCACCTTTAGCAAGCATTGGGATATTCCAATTACGAAGGATTGCCTCAGTTTGAGCATTAGGTATTACTTTTGCACCTTTGTTGAGATGTACTAGCTCAGGTCCATTCTCTCCAACCAGTGCCATCCCTTCAGGAGCATTTCGTGTACCTGTAGCAAATCCCGGTATCTTACTTAACAATTTGACACCAACACTAACTGAACTAGGTACTAAGCTCGCCAATGTATTTAATAAAGACAATTTAACACCTTTGGTTGCTTTCTTTTCAGCATCCTTTTGGATCTTATTATTGCCTCCATTATCATCAATCTTGACGTTTTTGTGAGCACCTTTTTCTGATTCCTTATGTAGTTTCTTAGCTCCACCTTTATCATCAATGTCCACTTCTTTAGTGACACCTTTACCTGCTTCTTTAGTAAGCTCTTTAGCCTTTCCTGTACCTTCATCTATCCTTCGATTGACTTCAGATTGTTCACCCTGCATATCAATAATTTCGCCTTTAGCGTTTTGATATTGACCAAGAGCAGCACTTAAATTTTTCAACTCTTCTTCTTGCTTTGCATTAAGTCCACCCTGTGCTTCCTTAATGAGAAGAAGATTATTTATTTTGCCTTGGGTTTTAGCAATCGAGCTATCCAGTTGAGCAATACCCTTTTCACCATGTTCATTAATACCAACTTGAGCTAGTTGGAGATCAATCATTTTATCGTATAATTCTACCGTCTTATCAATCTCTTTTTGAGTTTCAGAAACAGATTCTTGTTGCTTTGTTACCTTATCTGTTAACTTAGAAACTTGTTGATTTTGCCCTGATAACACTGCTTCCTGTCTCTCAATTTCTAATTCAGTTGCTACAGCAGCACGTTCGTCACCTTCACTCAGTTCTTTTTGTCTCTTTAACTTAAGATCGAAGATACTTTGTTCAATTTCATCACGTAACTGTACTGCTTCATTTCTCTCTTGTTCTTTCTCTTTCAACTCATCAATTGCTTTTATGTAGTTACGAATATTCTCGTCCATATTAGCTTCGTTTTTAATCTTTTGATTCTCTAATTCAAGACGGATACTTTCAGCAAGTGCACCATTCACCTCGTCAATTGCACCCTTACTTTCAATAATAGCTTGACCACGATCAGAGAAGGATTTCTTAACATCAGGAGTAAGTTTAATGATGTCATCATTCAGTTTAAGCATTTCACTCATTTCATCGTTACTTAAACCTGACTTTTCCCTTAAACCATCAGCTTCTTGAGTCAGTTTATTAATTTCATCAGCAGATGTGGCTAAATCTAATTCACTCTGAATATCTCTGAACCTCAATAGTTCATCATTGGAAAGTTGATTCTTATCTCTCAATACATCATATTTCGAAGCAAGTCCCTCAAGTGAATTCTTTTGCTTAATCAGTGTTTCAGCATATTCTAAGTTAACCTCTTTAGCCTTCTCGGTAGCTTCCTTAATTCCTATAAATGCAGTTGTTGCCAAAGCTAAACCGCCAGCAACTAATCCAATTGGTCCGGGAATTCTTGTTAGGACGCCAGTTAATCCTGCACCTCTTCCTAAAGTAGACAATAGAGGCGTCGTTATTTTTATGACTGATCCTATTCCTTTACTTAGAAATCCTAATCCCACCAATGTTGGTCCTGCTGCCGCTGCTATTCCCGCAACTGATAAAGCCACTTTCTTCCCTTCTGGACTCAAATCATTAAATGCATCTGTTAGGTCTTCTACTGTATCAGCAACTTTCGGCAGTACATCTTCAGCGATATCGAGTAAAGTCTCGCCAACAGGTTCTAAATCTTTTTGAAACTCTCTCCATACCTTAGTTGCTCTAGTACCAAAGTTATCTCTGACTGCATCACTTGTTTTCTTTGTGGCTCCTTCTACATCTTTTAAACCATCTGTAGTTGCTAACATTGCATCGAAGGCTTTTTCACCTAAATCTTCGTATTGTGTGCCGAAGAGACCTGCAGATACTGTATTCCTTACAGTTTCGTCATCTGTACTTTGGAGAGCTTTGACAACCTTTTCAAAAGCTTTCTTACCTTTTTCTCCGCCCTCATTAAACTGCTTGGTCATTTCTTTAGCGTTAAGTCCCAGTGCTTCAAATGCTTCTGTACTGGTCTTCGAGCCATCCTTCGCTCTTAGCGTGAATTCCTTCATAGAGTCACCGATCTTATCCATTTGGAAAACGCCTGATTCCGCACCAGATTTGAACTTTGCAAACATATCGTCAGCAGATAGACCTATCTCAGAATAATATCCTGCGTATTCAGAGATTGAATCCAAGAATTCTCCACTGAAATCCAAGTTTTCTTGAAATCCTCTTGTTATGTAATCTGTTGCTTCTTTTGCAGACAGACCAAACTTCTCCATTAATACTTTGAGTGCTCTTAACGCTTCTTGTTGATCTCCCCAACCTTTTGACTCGAATAAATCAAGCCCCTTGGTTACATAAGACAAATCAGCCTTATTTAAATCACCAAGACTTTTTGTGACACCTGCAATGTTTCGTGAAACATCTTGAAGACTCTCACCAAAACCATCTTCCCATAACTCTTTAGCAGTAGAGTGAAGTTCTTCAGCACGCTTTTTTGATACACCTAATTCTGATTGAATCGAACCTGCTGATTTATCAAAATCTAATGCCACCTTACCTGCTGCAGTAGCAAATCCAAGAAGTGGCAAAGTGACTCCAGTGGTTAAACTTTGACCAGTATCCTTCATTTTTGAGCCTACGTCTTGTAATGAACCACCTAATCTATTGGCTGTCCTCTCAAATCTTCTGTAGGAGTCTTCTGCTTCATCCAGTTCACGTTGGTGTCTATTCAACGCTTCATTTACTCCAGATAACTCAGTTTCAGTTCTTGTATATTGAGCAATCAATCTGTTTAATGCCGCTGCTTGCCTTTGGGCTTGAACAGATCCTTCACCATGTTCTCTAACCAATTCTCGATGTTTTTCTGCTGCTTTTTGAACCTTAACCTCTTGTAGGCGAAGGATATTCGTCAATACTCTCTGCTTTTCAGATAACCCCTCTAGAGAATTCCCCCATTCTTTCCCTCTATTTCGAATGATTGCCATTTCTCCACCAAGAGTTCTTAAGTTACGTTGAACTTGATCGGTCGATCGGTTAATATTAGTGGCATCCATCGATACTCTTACAGATAAGTCACCTAATCTATTCATGTTTTACACCTCCTATAACCACGGTACTTGTTCAGCATATACAATCGTTTTCTTCTCCTCTTCGGAAAATAAATCAAACAAATAAAAGATATCCATAGCATCAATCTCATGAAGCTTATAACCCTGTTTCATGAGATTTTTCCATGTAGACTTATTCATTTCATCCATTTCTTTATAGGTTACTTTTTTCCGTTTCCCTCTTCATCAGGGGAATCCGAAGGTGCAAATAATTCATCAATAGTTAATAGCACTTTATCTTGTGGAACACCCATGTAGACTTGCTCACGAGAGAATTTACCACCATATGCAAATACAACTAAATCAACTAACTCGTCTACCTCTTCAGGATCTAAATTATCCATGTCCATTCTTGCTTTCATCTCAATAAATTTTCTCCATACCATTCCATTAATAAATGGAACTGTAAAATCTTTATTTTCACCATCAATTAGTAATGTAATTTTCTTCATAAAAATCCTCCTTTAAAAATTAAAAGAGACGGTTTTAGCCGCCTCTAGATTGAATGCCTTATGTGTTAGACTTCTGGTGTTGGTTTGTAAACAGAATCAAACCATGCTGCCGCTACTGCACTTGATCCATCTGCATCAACTACGTGCGCTCTCCATTTCCCATCTTCTCGTGCCATAAATTTCCCTGAGATAGTTGGTGTTTGGAATTCCACACTTCCACCTTTAGTGTTGTGTGTGCTACCCGGTGGTTGGAATCTACCTTTGAAGTACGTATAGTATTTAAAACCACCATTCTCTAAAGGTAAACGGAATGATAACGCCCCATAGGGTGCTACATCGTCCACACTATCCTCAATTACTCCATCAGCATTTTTCGTTGTACCCATTAGCAAATCATAATCTTCAGGTGTTAAATCTGTAGTATTAATTTGGATATCAATATCTCCTAATGCATTTGCCACAGCTACCGCTCGATCATCTCCATATAAAGTTGTAACCGTATAGTTTGGAGTGATTGTTGCTGTAATTGCATCACTTAATTTCTTAGGAACATCGTACTCTCCATCTGCCATACCTTTAGCAAAATGTAAATCACGTAAACCGATTGCATAACTCATAAATAATTCCTCCTAGTTTCTTGAAAAGTAAAAGAAGCGAAGTAATTTGTGATAAGTAATCACACTTTCCGCTTCCTCATACATTTCTGTTTCATAAATTTTTGTAAATCCCAATTGCTTTAATTTATCTTTCACTTGATTAGTCAATTGTGTGTAATCACCTTTTGACCAAATATCTACTTGAATTGAATGTCTCGTTATCTGCTCATCATCATCAGCATTAAGGGCTGACCCCTGATTGTACTCAAAAAAGGTTATGTAAGTATCGGCTTTTCCTGTATATTTCTGAAATGATGTGGGAGCAAAGCCTTTTAAATTATTGATAATTATTGGATTAATACTCATAGTCCAAGCTCTCTTCTGAGAACTTCTGCCATAGCTTCTTCAGTTTTATCAACTTCATTTTCAAAGGTGGGACTGATTACTGGTTTAGGACTCATCTTTGAAGTACCGAATTCGGAAAACTTCATGTAATAATGATCTTTATCATATCCAACTTCCCTGTGATTTCCTTCTTTATCAATGACCACATTATCAGCCGCATGTTGATGATTGATATTACTTCGAACAGTATTTGCCGATAACTTTCTCTTGAAGTGCTCAGCTCCTGCATCAAGTGCCTTTTCTTTAGCTTGTTGATTATTGCCTATTGATTCGATTCTTCTCATGATTTCTTGTAATCCATCAAACTGAAAATCCATCACACTACCTCCTTTGCAACAATAGTTAGAGTGACATTCTTTTCATCGTCATTAATCAAAGGAGACACAATCTCGTACTTCTTACCCTTATGTAAAATACGCATATCAGAATCTAATCCATTTCCAGCACTATACCTAATAACAAATCTGGATGTCATTTCAGCCTTTGTAGTATTGGACTGTTGAAATTCTGACCCTTTAAGCGTCCTGATCATAGCCCATACCGTTTTAACATCTGAGTAACGCTCTGATTCATCAACAGGAAAACCATTTTCATTGACTGCATTCTCATCATACTTTTGGAATGTGATACGTTTATCAAAGCGCCCTGGATTCATAGCACATCACCCGAATAACAGTTTTCAATCTGAAGCAAAATACTCTTCAAACTAAACTCTAGATTCTTCGAGACACTTCCGGTACTTACCGCTTCACGATTCTCATACCAATGACTAATTAAAATGAAAATTGCTAACCTATGAAGACCATTAGAGTCATCCACCACTACAGATGTAGCATTTTTCACATATTCTTTAGCTGCAAGAATTAGATTACTGAGGAAAGGATCTTCCTCAGTGTAATCTACTTCAATTCGTAAATATTCTTTTGTTTCATTTAATAATTCCTGTGACATAAGGAATCAACTCCTTAATTAAACGACTGTAAGCTCACCAAACACATAGCTTGCTTTATCTGCATCAATAACATCGAATTGCTCAATTACACGCATAAGCGTTTGGTTCTTCTTGAATGCTGCATGCTCAGAAGCATCAATCTTTAATTGGTTACGATCAACAAAAGTTATACCATCTTGAGTGCTACCATAGAAAATAGGTGCTTTCTTAGTAGTTGTTCCAGTTGTAGGAAGCTCAGTGTTTGAGAATACTTCAATTGGATGTCCGTTGAACATTTTCTGAGTTGGGTTAACTGGGTTAGGTTGAAGGATTGGACGCCCCTGATTATCTTCTGCTGCATCCAGAACATCAAATCCATCTTGGTTAGTAACGATTTTTACATCAACAAATGCTGGGTCTAAGTCTACATTCAAGGATTTCTTCAGTGCTTTCCAATCAGCTAGTGCCTTTGCAGTCTTACCTGATTTCAATTGAGCAAAGATTTTCCCATTCTCAGTACGGATTGCTTTACGGTTGAACCATTGTCCAAGGTAAGGTACAAGTCCACCATCTTCATTTTGAAGAAGACGATTAGAAATTGGTAATGTAGCACCATAGTCCTTAATTGAGTAAGACACATTCACAAATTTAGGTTCGTTAGATTCTCCAATGTCTGCACCATCAGTAAAGTTAGACAGTTCAGTAACTGTTGAAGCATCCTCATAAACGAAAGATCCAGTTAGAGTAGATGTTGGGTAGTAACCTACAACAGAACGAGCAGACTTGTACTGTCTTCGAAGCTCGTTAATTTGTGTTTGGATATCTTTTGGTACGATTAGGTCTTCACCATTCGCTCCACCTGTTAACATTGCGTTTTCAGCTTCAGTTAGAGACTCACCACGTAATGCTTTGTAGAAAGCTTTTACAGAATCGATGTCTCCACCTTTGTTTTCAACTTGCTTAACCATTTCTTTTTCCTCCTCGTAAAGGGCAGATGCGATATCAAATTCTTTCTGCATATCTTTAATTTCATTGGTTAGTGCTTGTGCTTCATCTAGTTTCTTTTCACCTAGAAGATTCTTAGCTTCTGTCTTCTTCTCGTTGATTTTATTAAGTAGTTCACGTAATTCTTTTGGCATTTTAATATTCCTCCTGATTTTGGACACAAAAAAAGAACTTAGATTAACTCTAGTTCTAATTCCAGTGCCTTAATTTTATTTTGTATTAGTCGATCTTCTTCTTGTTTCTCTGCTTCTTTTTCCTGTTCTAAAACTGATTGAGGTGTATTTTTAAACTCATTCAATTTATCAGATACGTAGGCTACCGCTTTATTCTCTTCACCTACCGTGATGTTGAAATAGTTTGCTGCTTCCTTACCATTAAGCCAAGTTTCATCTTGAACCATTTGACGAACGGTTTCAATATCCACACCATCTTTAAGATTTTCTGCATAGACATTAATAATTCCCTCTTCAATTGCATCAAGATCATCAGCCATTTTCCTGAAGTCATTTGAATTACCCATCATTCCATTCCAAGGTTTATGTATCATAACAAAAGCGTTTGACGGTACGACTACTTCATCACCTGCAAGCATAATCACTGAAGCAATAGAAGCACTCAATCCATCTACAATCACTCGTTTATGTCCTTGATGACGCTTAAGCATATTATAAATGGCGATACCTGCAAACACTGATCCTCCACCACTATTGATGTAGATATTCAAATCCTTACCTTTCACACCATCAAGAAAATTCCTTATGTTCTCTGGATATTGATCAGAATCATCCCACGCTCCATACCAATCACTCACAATGTCTCCATAAAAATAAAGATCTGCTGAGTTATCACTCTGGTTTTTAACCTTCATCCAATCCATTCTCATCACCACCTTTCGACGTATCTACACCGTATTGCTTACCTACATCTTCAAGTTTTATGTATGTACCATTGACAATAAGCTTATCTCCAAACTCTTCAAACGGCATATCAAGCATTTCCCTTCCTTCATTAGGTGTTAGAATACCAGTACTAACATAACGTGAAATACCCTCAGATTGAGTCTTGAAGTCAGCCCTCAGTATTCCATTCACATTCCATTTGAGCTTAAATCCATTGTTAATTTCATCATTAGAGAGTAGCTTGTATGAAATCTCTTCCTCATATGATTTGAGATTATATAATAATGTATTTACATAGAAATCTCTCTGCTGAGTCTCAACATTTGCATAGTTACCCTTATCATAATTGTTTATCATGGAAGGCTTAATACCGAAAGCCCCAGCAATTTGTAAGGCTGTATGCTTTGTAATCTCAAGGAACTGAGCATCCGTCATATTAATATTTAGTGGTTGCAATTGAAATCCAACAGGTAGAGGCACAATTTTTCCGGCTTTGTCTGTTCCGCTTGCGAAATCTTCAATCCTCTCGGTCATTTTACGTGCTGCTTTATTGTCAAGTTCACCTGAGTAGTAAACAACCGCTTTACCCATTAATCCATTCTTGTAATAATTATTTAGATAACTAGAATTCCTTTGAGCATTCTCAATCGGTATCTTCAGGATACCCTTGACAGATAAGCCGCTAATTCCATCTAATGATACTGATGTTTTGAAGTGCAGGATCTCATCATGCCTATATTTGTACACTTTGCCTGACTTTTTGTCAGTATATAGATACCAAATAGCATTCTTTTTGCTAAATATCCCACCATCATCTACCCAAATTTGTACTTGATCACTCGGTAATATCCATAAATTTTTAATTCCTGACCTGTTTGCATCCACTAAAACATAAGCATTTCCATAGTGATTTCGATTAATCTCTACAGATGACCAAAAATTACTTGCTGTCATATATGGATTAGGTCGCTTTAATAATGGATATAAAGGGTGATTCATTACTTTTACTGTCCCTTGAGATGTATCTTGGTACAATTTCAAAGGTAATTTAGCCAAACTCTCACTGAGCAAACGTAAACATGTAAAATAAGTGATTTCACCTAACTTACTACCTGATACATCAGTGGGAATCCCAAGCATCCTAAATACCTCATCTGAATTTAATGAATAAGAGTTATTAGGCTTGAATGCGTTTTTCATTTTGTCCATAAATCCCATATAGTCACCTCCCTCCTGATCTACCAACCTAGTTTGTCTAGATATTCATCTGTGATGTATTGATTTAGATCTAGTTCTTCCTGCATAGCAGCCTTCCATGCATCAATAACTGCATCAACTGGATCAATTCGTTTCTGTTTTAAATCTTTATTAACCTTAATTTCTCCGTATGAATTAGAAACAGTTTTCGCATTTACAACAGACCAAGTTAGAAGTTTATTTCGTTTATCATACTCAACATTTCCAGCTTTAACTTCTAGTCTAAAATCGACTGTTGCATCATTTAAACTCTTTGCAGTCTGTGTAATTGGTATAGAATCATACCCTAAATCCTCTAAATCATATAAGAATGCACTTGCATTATGAGGATCATAACAAATCACTTGTAAATCAATGTCATACTCAGAAATCAAGTTCTTCAAATACTGGATTATGTACTTATAATCTGTTTTGATTCCACTTAGTGTTTCAGTGACTGTAATTAACTTCTCTCTAATCCACATATCATAAGGAGCACGATCTGTTTTTATGTGTTCCTGGACTGTTAACTTCGGCATAAAGGAATGTGAATGAACGAAGTATTTTTTATTTCCCTCATTATTGTAATATGGAAAAACTAAACTTAAGCTTGTTAAATCTCCACCTGAACTTAAATCCAAACCTGCCCAAGCCTTTTTACCACGCATATCTTCTAATGTTTTATCAGATTCACACTCTTTCCATTTCTCCATGTCTATATATTGATCATCAGAAAATTGCACCCATATATTTAATGACTTAGTTAAGAAGTCTTTTAATTCTTCTCCGCCCATATCTTGTGCTTTTACTGCATCTGCTCTAAGGCTTGTTAACGTTTCTGGTGTCCATAAGGGATTTGCCTTTTCCCAAACCTTTTCATCGAATGGGTCATCATCTTTATCTAATTGAGCAATAAAAATAAATTGAGTTTCATCCACTGAAACACCATGAAGTATCTGTACACAGAAGTCATAAAGCTCTTTACAGGGGCTATTTAATTCAAAGCCAGCAGTTGTAATAACGCTCACTAGACCTGATTTTAATTTCTTCATTCCACCAGTAAGTAATTTGTACATCTGGTTTGTTTTGTGCTTGTGATATTCATCGACCGAACCGAAATAAGGTCTGAACCCATCAATTGAATCAGTATCTCGTCCAAGTGCTTTAATTAATCCAGTTGTTAAGTTACATTCAATTTCAGATTTGTAATCTTTAATAGTGAACAAGCCTTTTCTTGTCTTTGTGCCGCATAACTCTTCATCAGCATTGATGAACTTATAGCATTCTTTCACAACAATTTTTGCTTGTAATTCTTTTGTAGCAGTTGCATAAACCTGTGGGTATTGATAGCCAGCGAAATTACCATAGTACATTGACGGAACTGCATTACCTACAGATTTACCGTTTTGTCTTGCTACCTGAACATAGCTAGTCCGGAATCTTCTATGTCCTTCTAAGGTTAACCAGCCGTTCCATGAGCCAAAGATAAAGCATTGAAACGGATATAATTTCATTGGTGCTGGTTCTTCTCCCTCAGCTAAGGTTAGGGATTCAGCAAAGTCAATTATGTGATTAGCTTTCTCCACGCTCCAGATATAAGGAAATTCATCTGTTCCTTGACGCTCTAAGTCATTCAGATGACGTTTACAGGCTAATATTTCTAAATTTCCTGCAACTTTCTTACCTTCAACTACATCTTTAGCGTACTGTGTTGCTCTATCAAAAATCATAGAAACTTATCCCACTTACTTGGTGGAGCGTCATCTTTATTTGAATTGTTTGGAACAACTAATTTACACCTTGATGAGATAGTTAATCCTAAATCACTTGCTGCTTGTCTACATTGTTTAAACAATTTATCCTGATTAATAAGAGTCTTAGAATAAGCACCATTTTCATAAATCGAACCATCTTCTTCAATAATTATTGGTTTCAGTTTCAGCAATTGTTTAGTAATATCTTCATACATCTTTTGAGATAAAACAAAACGAGCTAAGGCATCTATATCCAAGTTGGACATTATTTCGATACCAGTTAGCTCGCTTGCAAGTTCATTAAATTTTTCTTTTAATCTCTTTGTGTTCAAATAGGAAGGAGGCTCAATATTATCGCTCGGTGCTTTTATTTCCTGTGCTCTCCGATCCTCTATTTCCTGCTTAGTCAGATTCTTTTTTCCTTTATGTAAAATTAGATCAACAGGTTGTCGCTGTCCTGCCATGATTTGCCCTCCTTCCTTAGTTTTCAGAATTTTTTCGTAGGGAGTTTTTGCGTGAGAAAAGTGGGCGTTCGTTCACAGAGTAAAAATTAAATAGTTTTTTACGCACCCCCCTATCCATAATTCCTTTTATCTTCAAAAGACTTTTGATTATGGCAACTCAAACAGAGCATCTGCAGGTTTGATATCGTCAATCTCAAGCTCCAATCGATTCGCAATGGCACAATATGATCACATATCTTAGCTGCAGTTATCTTCTTATTAGCTAAACACCTACAGCATAAATTTGAACTCATCTGTTTCACTGTCTCACGTACTGCTCTCCATTCCTTTGCCTTATAAAACTTCGTATACTTATCATCACGCTTATTATTGTATGTCTTGTCACTCTCTTGTTTGTACTGGTCATGTCTAGCCTGACACTCCTCACATCTACCTAACTCATACGGTATCTTCTTACCACAGTTACAAAGCTTTAGTAACATTATTTTACTTCATCAGCATACAGATGCTTCTCAAACCATTTCTTAAATATTAAGTCTAATGTCTTTGAGTTAAAGCAAACTGATCGGCTTTTACGTTTATCAAATTGAATAAGATATCCGTCATGCTCTTTACTAATAACACAAACCAATTCAGTTATTCGTTGAAAACTAGAGCGATCTTGTTTATGACTTAATACTTCAATGTCACCTGATGATATGTCTTCCATTTTTAATTCATTGAAGTTAAGACCAAATGTAAATATATGTGATTCTGTATGTTCATTAGGGTTGACTGATACATAATCCTGTACCTCACCATTAATACCAATAGGATTCGCTAACTCCACCAAACCATCATTAAACACTTTAACTACTTCATTAGTGTGAGACATTCTATCTCGTACATACTTAGTCTTCCAGCACATATTACATGCTCCCCTTCAAATAACTGTTATAAATAATCCTCATAGCTTCTAACTCATCTATCCCAAACTGATTCATTAAGCCATTAATACACTTATCTAATTCTTCCTTTTCCTCAGCGAACAGATCCTCATGATACTTCAAGCACCTCTTAGCTTCCTCTAATGTTTCACCTGATAACATCCTGATATAAAGTTCTTTCACTGCATCAAATAAAGTATCTAAAGCCACGGTTTAACCTCCTTCATTCTTCTCTCCTGCTCAGCCAACAACTTATCAACTCTTGCACTAATCTCCTGTTGCTTCTTCAATCTATAATCAACCGGATCACCCTTGTACTCATTAATCTTTTCCTCAACACAATAGTTAACTAAGTCCTCAATATCAATGGCATATAAGTAAAACAATGATCCATTAATATAGTTCTTATCCTCTTCTTTAAGTTTATTAAACTCATCATTTTTATAAATTGAGTCATAATACCCCATACCTGAATCAATACTGTGCTCAATCTCATCCAGTAACTTATGTAATCGTACACTTTCCATTTAAGCATCTCCCTTTCAGATTTAAATAAATAAAAAAAGCTACCTATATAAGGTAGCACTCAGTTCATTTCAATAATGGCTGAATTTATTAATTAGGTATACGACATTTAGTCTTTTTTCGTTAATGACTTTATACAAGTCGTGAAATTCCTCAACTATTTTTGTCTTTTCATCTCCACTTGAACAAGTATTAATCTTAGTCGTGTAAATTAAATTCGCTTTGAGATATAGATTCCTAATTAATTGTTCTCTTTCCTTTGCAACAGTAACAAGAATGTCTTTAAAATCATACATAGGGTCATACTGACCTTCGCCGTCTTTGTAAGTAATAGCTTTAGTTTCATAAAATTTAACTTTGTATTCATCAAGATTGAATTTACTCATTGCTTCAATCTCAATTTCTTGATCAATATTCTCTAGTTGCTTGTAAATTTGTTTAAATGTAGGAAATTTAATTTCAGTAATTAACTCACTGTTCATTATCATCACCTCACTTTCCATCTATTTACATTCGACAGAAGTTGAAATAATCCTTCATCCCATGTATTTTATTGCGACCTAAAAAGAACACTCATAATGCCCTAAATATTACTTTTTCTATTTTCTTCTACAACAAACTTTACTGCCTGGGATATAGCTATATTTCTAGAATCATTCGAAATGAATGCTTTATAACTTGATTTAGTATCAACCTGTTCACAATGAACATTGGTCACTCCATCAGATATCCAAATATCTAAAGCAAATACTCCAGTTTCAGTGTACTGAATAATCCTTTCTGGTTTATAGAACATTACACAACACTCTCCAATCGAATAATTTATCCTCACTGATCATTTCGACAGTCTGTAAAGCCACACCTGCAAAATTTGTAAAATAATGAAATAATGTTAGGTAATATGATATAATTGGTAATCGCTACTATAGCATCAACTAACTAGGATTTAAGGAGGTAACACATAATGAGACGATATAGAGGTGGATTCTTTTTAGTTGGTTCAATAATCTTAGTAACTTGGATGCTATTCCCTTTTATCATAGGAGCTATTACTACCCCTTTACAATTAATAGTTAACTATGCTGAATTTGGTCATGATAAATTTGGATTCCAAAACAGAACATTAATGATGTATCTTTGGGTATTCTGGCCGCTAATAATAATCTATTTACTGGCTCTGCGCTCATCACGTAAAGATAAAATCAGAAAGCAAAATGCAAATAATTGAGAGTGGTCAGAAAACCTCTCTTTTTTATTTCATTAACTTTTTACCTAAAATATAAATGAGCCACTAATTATAGTGACTCTGCAAGTGGTTAGTTTTCTGATCTAGCCATTGAACGATTCGAATGCTGAAACTCATCTAGTTCTTCTTCACTCATTGCTATCCCAATAAAGGTAACTTCACTTTTAAGAATTTGGTAATTAACAAAATCAGATTGAAAGTGATACCACTTTCCATTTCCAATATCCAGTAGATCATTTATTATTTCTTCCCGTTCTCCTGCTTGCTGAAAAAAGCTAAATTCTTTACCAGTTGTTAAACCGATATGTACTTGAAATTCTTTACTCATCATAATCACCTCACTCTCCAACTAAATTACAATATTCAACACCAAAGAAGGAATATCCTTCCTTTTTGACGAATATTGTAAGAAAAGGAGGTGTTTCAAAATGGCTGATACTGTCAAAGTTAAACCTACACCAATTCAAAGAAATGAATTTGATGTAGCAATGGAATTGTTTAATTATCACATTAATAATTATCCAACTACAGAAGAAGAGGTCGAAACTGTCTTTGCTAAGTATTATTCCTTAGCTAAATATCTTAGCAATAACTCTGGATCTAAATTAGAATCACTTGTTGATGAAGATATTGTTTCTAAAGTTGGAAGCTTAAAGAGTAGTAGTTCTTGGTAAGAGTTAGGAGAGGTCATACGATCTCTCTTTTCTATTTCCCCAAAATAAAAAAGCCACCTATCAGTGACTCTTCTCTTCCTTGCTCATCTCATAAGCACACAAATCGCACAACAATATCTCCAACGCTTCAAAAATTTCAATGTCTGTATCATGGAACGGATCTCCACATTTGATACATTTCAACGTATACAAACTATTGCCCACTTTATCACTCCTCGAATAGTTATTATTACCTATTCAATGAAATAATGTAAATGTCCTTCTACAAACACAAATATATTTGTAATATATCACTAACTAAAAATGGGTAGTTGCACAGTTACAACCACCCTCACTTTTTTAAGCTAATTCAAGATCCTTAATTACAAAAGGATAATAAGCTGTTATTATTACATCGGATGAATATTTTGTAAGAAAATATTCAAGTACGTAACTTACTATTTCAATAATAACGTATGCCCACAAGCTCGGATACATTTTCTGTAAATAATCTGAACCAGTCGATATACCAACTTCTATAATAAAATCGACAACTTTCTTAGTAAGAGAGAATTCATAAGTATACCAATGAAATTCAATATCATTCTCTCCAAACTCTACATTTTCAGGATACATACATTTAGTTGGAGGACAATCGGGATCAATTTCATCCCCATCAGGATTAATGGCAGTCATTTTAATTACATTATTACTAGCACTTGATGTAGTAAACTCCATTACCCTGATTGCTTGGTTAGTAATTGACATTTGGTCTACAACTTTTTGTGCTTCTTCCTCACCAATCTCATTCTTCAGTGCTGCTAAATCTGTATCTGAGATTACAAAACTGTAATAATACGGGTCTGGAAACTCATAATTATTTGTACCTGCACTGGTAACCGAAAAAACAGGATCTACTGGAGGTGGATTCTTTGGATCAATCTTTGGGTCTACCGGAATAATTTCACCGTCTACTGGGTCGTCAGTACCAGTTCCCGTACCCGAGTCATCGACTTCTGGAATCGGTGTGTAAGAGCCTTTGGTTTTTATGTATTTGTCTGCTGCAGCTATGGTTTGATCTGATAACACTTGATTTGATTCAGCCTTAACTTTCACATCACCAATCATTTTGAGTGGAGATAAAACGAAACCCAACATAATAATTAACACACACAAACTCCGAAATGATTTCTTGCTTACTAATTTCTCCAAATAGTAAAACCTCCAATATTCTAATTTTACAACCATTGGATGTTTATCCTACTTCTGGAAATTATAAACCTATTTTTTCAAAATTATTAATATTATTACAATTTATTTCTAATTCCCACGAACACGAAAAAGACCCACCATAGTTAATGGTGAGTCGATTTATTCAGCACTTGCTGCTATTTCAATACTTTTGACTTCACTAATCCATTGATCTAGTACTTCCTTTTCTTTACGTACTTCACAAGTTTCGAACATATATGGAATATCTAGCCGATTTATGTTTGCAGTAAGAAGTCTGAATCCCCAAAGCTCATCCTCTTCATTATTATTCAAGCAGTGAGACCTAAGTCTATCCATAATAATATCTTCAATAGAAATAATATTAATGTGAGTGTCTTTAGAGATTTGCAATCTAATAATTTTTGATTCATCGCCCGCCAAATAATTATCAGGAATTTCAATTGCCACTTCAATTTCTTTATGGTAAAAGTGTCTTCCATCTTTTACAAATTCTAATTTTGTTAATATATCTGAGATAATGTGATAGCCATCTGATACAAAGTCTATGTCACGAGTAGCATATTCATTCTGAGTATAAATATCTACAGAGAATCCACCAACCACAATTGGTTGTATACCTTCTTGCTCTAAGAGGGAAGTAATAATTGCAGCAGTGTTTAACATTGTGTCGTATTTTTCTCTATCTTTTAAGGTTGATAATTTCAGTTTTGCTTCTTCAATTGTAAAGATTGCTAATCCACCACTTTTATCAATTATTTTTTAGAGAACATTGACAGAATTTTAGCTTCAGTAGGATGTTTGGGTCTAACTCTTCCTTTTACCGTATTCTTTGATTTAGCTTTCTTTTCAAACTTAGTCAAGACATCTCGATATTTTCTGTTATTAGACCTAACACTTGTTTCTAATTCAGCTAAAGTCATTGTAGTCATTTTGTCTCCACCTCTTTTTTTCTTACTCATAGCATATACACTCTCCATTTCTCACTTTTGAGAAATGTATATGCCTTCTTAGATAGAATTATAACATAAAGTCTATTAGATAGAGTAATAGAAAGTTACAATTTTAATAGATTTAATTATCTTCAAGTGAAAACCCGTTGAGTCAGCTAAGTAATAAAGAAAGGACTGTAAGTTACTTCACAACCCTCTGTTATGTATTCTTATGTATTAATCAGTAACTTCAACTATGTAATTCAGCATCGCTTCATAAAGATTATCTGGAATTTGCATCTTATACTCTTCAGCAATATCCTTAATAACCTGTTCTTTATACTCCTTATAAACCTCAAACGCTTGTGAAGGTGAATCAAATCTTCCTAAATACTCACGACCACCTTTATTATCACAGCACCTTACCTCATACTTATTATCATATCTGCTACATGTCTTGATTCCGATTGGTAAATTACCTCTCAAAGCCTTCCTCCCAATAAACAATCCATTTATAAACTGTGGTACAAATGCACATGTATCCGGACTATATACTCTATTCCCTTTAACCAGTATATCCTTATCTAAATGCATTCTGTTACCTTCAACTTCATAATAATTTTCATCGTACCAGTCAGCAAATGTTTGAAAACAATGCCATTCTTCACAAACTGTTACATCTTTGTATGTAGGATGATCCTCTTGAAATTTCTTCGAGTAACATCTCATCAGCATACCTGACCAAGTTAAAAACTTATCAGTGTACCTGTCATTTTCTCTAATTGTATGTTTACCTTCACCTATGTAACCTACTCCAAATTTACTCTTATCATATATGTTTCTAACGCTTCCTGAAATAAATTGATTCCATGTAGTCTTAACTGTATTACCATGCTCTACAAAGCGTACAGTGACGTCTTGAGAGCCATTATATTGATCAACGACCATTACTGATCCTAATCTGTTCTTATTGGTTTCTCCAACTCGACTCCAAGCCATCTCCTTGAATCGTTGTCTCTTTTCCTTTGGTGATAATTCTTGCATATCCATTATCCTCTCTGCTTTTTTAGGAAGCCTAACCTATATATTTAGAAGCTTTTAAGCCTCTACAAACAACCTCAACTAAAGAAATGAAGGGAGATGACATTCCAATAATCAAGATTGTTTGTACAGACTTAAAATAATTTAATTAATTTTATTGACATTAGTGACTTTTATGATATGATTTAATTACGGTATCGTTTATAAATTTTTAAAAAAATAAAAAGAAGCCAATCATTCTACCCATCCCCTCCCAATAGATTGAGTGATCAGCGATAATTTAAAATAAACAAATGTAATAATGGAAAGAGGAATTTCTGGCTATCTACTTCGACTTTAAGTTACTCTGTCGTTCGACCACATAATGAGTACTCTTGTGTTTCACCATCCTCTCCCATTAAGGAAGGAATTTAGATAATCAAAAAGCCTTATATCTCAATGGATACAAGGCTTTTCAGTATGTAATTCTTGGGAAAAAGTCTATTTTTTTATTACTTTTTCATTAAGTTTAAGAATGTTGTCTTATGATTTCTGTATAATGCATTTAATAAATGAATTGCAACATTTGAATATTCCCCAGTTTTCTCTTGTTTAGATGACTTTTTATCATAACACTGAGCTACTAAACAAAGTAATTTATACATGGTCATCTTCTTTATCTTTTTCTTGCTGATCTTATCATCTAAACTGTTGTAAGCATCTTCGATCAATGTCATTCTTTCCTGGCACTTCTTATCTGAACTTTCCACTGAGTTTGTTTCTTTAATCTTTTTATCAAACCCTTTAACTAATTTCATTATGTCTCCAATTTGTTTAGAGTCTGCTTCAATCCGTTCTTCCCTTGGCATTTCAATTAATAGTTCACTTAAGGATAAGTTTTTACGATAGTTGGATTTTTCAATATTATTAATGTGATCTATAAGTAAATCCATTGGACAATCATATTCAACCGATTCAGAATCTCCAGAAGTAACATACTTCCAAAACTTAGGCTTTTTGCGTGACATAAGTCGTTTACCATCAAGAACTTTAACAGCATTTGATGATCGAATTCCTCTTAGTGCTTTATCCACATCTACTTCAACAATCTTCTTAGAATAGTCAATAGCCACATTAGATAGTACTACCAACACAGCAACATTAGAAAGGATGTCTTTAATTTTATCTTCTTTTTCCTGCCCTTCTTTATCATTATTTATTACATCCCATAAAACACTAACTTGAAATTGTGCAGCGTTTGTAACCTGGCCGATCCATTTCTGTGACTTAGACGTCTTCTCATCAATTTGTGCAATGTTTTCTTCTGTGAATTCAACCGGATTAGGTTTGGATTGAATTTTATTTAAAATAATTGGATAGTTTCTCTTATGCAATGTTTTATCAATCACACGATTAAACTCTCTGTCGCTGAATATCAGGGTTGTATCAGAGTCCATGTCCATACCATTTAAACGATCCAAGATAGGATTATTAATTGAATTGATAACTACAATATTTTTAGTGAAATTAAAATAGTCATCAAGTAATTCATTATGTACATTGATTGCTTTAACAAAGTTATTCATTGCATTATGTGGGTTACGAACCAAAGTATATTCTTCATTGAAAGGATGGAGAGTTGTATAAATCTCATTCCCCTTTATTGTTATTGCTTTATGTATTTTATTATCACTTCTCTTCCCCTCTATAAGGCTCTCCAGCATCTCATATGGGTTTGAAACAACTGTACAATAGTCAGCCTCTAATCGAAGCTTCCCACCCTTTATTTTGGTTCTATAATTGCTTATTTGCTTTGTTCTGTAATCTCTAAACATTTTAGTTCGGACAATTTCAGGATTGATTCGATACATCTCATATAGCAACTCATAAGCATTGGTTAACTCTTTATTATTCTTCAAATAGTTAATGTAAGGCATCTCATTAAATACTCCATCATCAACTTTTCTACCCTGTAAATTTTTAATAAATTCATGCTCAAATTTAGCAAGGGCTTTAATGTCTTCCCCATTAGCATTAAGAGTGTTAATCATTTGATATGAAGTTAAGGAGCGATCACCATATTTAGAGGATTTCTCATGCTTACAGATACCAAATATATTCCCATCCTTTTTAACATGTTTGATCCATTTAGCATATGCCTTTTTCTTATTTCCTTTTGCATACTTTAGAAACTTAAGTGAACTTGGTGTAGTTATTAAAAGGATGTCTTTGGCTGCCACTTTGTTTCCGAACATGTCAGTAAGCTTCCATTCTTCATAAGGTATTTCTTCTGGACAATTATCTTGCAGGAATTTTTGAATATTGCTGTTGAACATGCAAGACTTGAAGAAATGTTGTCTAAGTAATGCCATACCTTTATCAGATTTACCAATTGACTCAAACAACGATTTATCCATCAACCCTTGACCATCCCATATATCATTCTTGATTACAGCTTTATCATTAGATATAGCTTTCAATTTGTTCCCAACTTCGATGGCAGGAAGCTCAAATTCACTAAATTTGTCATCTATAATGAAGATGTTTTTAGGATTAATCTCAATTGTCGATTCAAGAGAACTTGATACTAAGCTTTCATAAGCCAATAAAGAAGCAACATCGATTTTCCCACTAAGATCCAATCCCATGTGTGACCATTCTTTCATTTTGTCGTACAACTCATCTAAGATAAACAAAGCTTGTGACTGTCTGGATTTTGAGGCAGTACGTTTATAAAACCGATAATGTCTATTTTTAAAGGTAATTCCTTTAGTGTAAAGTTGATTCCTCAATTCAGGTGCTTTCATTTCTTGATAAATGTCATTATCTTCGTCACCTTGAATTCGCTCAATATGTCCTTGTAGTAATTTTTGTTTATTCTCTAAATAATTTAGACTCTTTTTCAGTTTATCTATTTCACGTTTATTAACTGATTTTTCAATTTCTGATTTTTTATCATTTATTGCCTTCTCTAAAGATTCAAATTGTATATTTAACCTATTCATTAAATTATCGTAACCTCGAACAAATGAAGTGATTTCCTTACCAGCCTTAATTTTATTTTTAAATTTCACATTAATGATGGCATCAGACTGATATTTGACTTTACTGTTCTTCTCAATATCCTTTTGACCAAATACCCTTTTGAATGAACGCAATTTGATCAATTCAAGTGAGTAGGGAATCTGACCAATATAATCGTATTTCATTACATTTTCTAAACCTCTAACGCTCATATCATAAATCTCTTCTGCCTCAATGGAAGGAATATAACAACCCTTAGTATTTTCTTTCATTCAGTACAACTCCCTTTAAATTATTTTATTCAATGTTCATGTTTTAACTGAAATTAACCTGATTTTCTATGTATTAAATTTAATTGTTCGTGTTTTTACCAAAATTAAATATAAAATTTGACCACCTATGATTTCGTGATCTGATGTTCGGATTATGTAATATGTGATTAAAATTTGATGCCGATTATGTATGATATTTTCCAAGGGTGAGCAAACTCGTTTTGCGTAACCCAAATACTGTATCTTAACTTGTATCTTCTAATGTATCTTTACTGTATTTTTTATTTTCTAAGTCTTTCTATATACAGTACCGACAATGCCAGCACACTGGATACTTTGACTCTGCATTCTGAGTAATCTACCTCTGCATTTCTAAACTCTACCTCTGCATTCTGAAACGTTACCTCTGCATGGAGAGTACTTAGGTCGAAAATGGCTTTAAATCAGCTTTCTTAAAAGAGTGAATTTGCCACGTAATAATGATTATTGTAACGGTCAAAAACTAACTCATCATTTTCATTAAATTGGTCATCATGTCCAAGTTGATACTTTACGACTTTCACTAACTTTAATTTCTTTAATTGCTCATTAGCTTCCTTAATTTTAGTTCGTGACACCCTTAACCTCTCCACTAATGTTTCATAGCCCACAAAGCAGAATGACCTATCCACTTTTTTATCTTTCATCTTCGTATTAATATGACTCTTATAATAGAAGATTTGTCTGAAGGCATATTCATCAATCCTGCTATCTGATTGAGTGTCTGTCTGACCGTTATTAAAATAGGAGAATATCTCTGCTGCCAGCTTGGTGAACATTACCCCTTCCTTGAAGTAATCAGTATTCATTTCAATGGGTAAAGCTCCTTTAGTGGGTAGCTTATTGACTTCATTGAGTATTAACTTAGCTTCATATAATGCTTTCAATCTTTTCTTGAATGTTCTAGTGTCATTAATAAGGCAAAAGCTCATTAGTTTCTTGTGATCAACCTGCATCTCTTCCCTTCCATAATTTCTAAAGTGTAGGAAACATAGACGAGCGTAGAGGATGAATTCGTCATTGGAGATGTAAATGTCCTCATTCCTTACAATTGACGTTGGTACTTTTACAAACAGTTTGTCTTTCTTTTCTCCCATATTTATTCTCCCTTCGATATTTAGGTTATCTACAAGCTGTAGAAAGTCTATTATTCTGTTGTCAATGTGCGACGTCACAACCTATGACTTTGATTAAAACCTTCGTTTTATTCGGTTCTATATCCCTAATACTTGTTGTACTCTATACAACTTGGAATCATTCAATCTAGAAAATACGCTGTTGTTGATTCCACATTCTTTGGCAACATACATTTTCTTCAAGCCTTTCTGATCAATCAAAACCTTAGCTTCTGATGGCATAATCATTTTTTGACACCTCCCTCCAAATAATTGTTGACGGATAATCGTTTAGCATGTACAATTAATAGCAGTTGGACATGCAAAGATTATTTTGCGAAAAGAGTATAAAAAATACAGGCTATGAATAGCCCTATTTGCGTTTATACACCTGCACATTTTAGACTATATCACGCTCACAATTTAGCGTTTGTGTTAATTGAAATTTATTCATTTTCCAACTATTGCTTATTGTAGCGTTTTATTTGATTTTCGCAAACAAAATTTCGATTTTCCTTAAAATAATTTATTCAATAGCCAAAGATCGATGTATAAGGTTGGTAGCCGACATCCATCTTTGGCTATTTTTATTTAAACTAACTGTTCTTCCAATTCTTCGGTTTCCCACTTACAACCATCCACCATTTCCACTTTCAGTGAAACAGTCTCTCCGTTTGGCATAAGAAGTTGTAATTGACCAACTACGAAATGCTGCAGATCATTTGACTCCAAAAATTCTTGTACACCTTTATCAGTTTGACCAGATACAGTAAGCTCGACATTGCCGACTACTAATTTATCATTCTTCATTTTTTATCCCCTTTTATGTAAGCTCTTTTAGGCATATTTCATAAGATTAACTTGACATCACGAAAACCTAATCTTTTAGCCCACCTATAGCCCTTTCGATACTGGAAATAGTCAATATTGAATTTCATCCCTTCATTTAGGAGGTAACAATAATACTTAACCTCAACTAATTTATACCACTCCTGGTACGCTTCTTGATAATAGTCATGAGCGAATTCAAATTCTTGTGAATCTCGATCAAACTGCTCCTCAATGCTTTTCATCTTATCATAAGTGTATTTCACAACTGGATCTAACTGCATGAATCCCTGAGTCAAATCTTCTATTACAGGAAGATAGTTAATTTCTTTAAGAGTGCATTCCATTTTGATCAACTCCCTTAAATTTGGTTTGTCTTTGACATTCCGAGGAACAAGCCGTACCCAAAACTCATTAGGATTGTAACTCCAATTAGAATTGTCGAGAACATTTGTGATCACCTCATTTCCATTTCTTAACTCTATAATACCTACTTCAGGAGTAGTGGTCAACAGTTATTTTCCAAATTTTTAAAATCAATTACATTTTTATAGGCATATTGGATAATTTATGAAACCGATAGTGATTCAGGAGCGTAGATAAAGTATAATTAAATTAATTTAAATAAGCCGGGAGAATACAAAATGACATTCGAATTCAAATTAGATCAAGTCCTTGAAGAATTAGAGATATCCAAGACTAAACTATCTAACCTTAGTGGAATTAGACCAGCCACAGTTATTGATTTATCAAAGGGCAAACTAAAGAGACTTGAGTTGAAAACAATGAACCCTATATTGGATACACTAAACATCGTTGCTAAAGAGAAGGGCATTGCTAAACTTTATACTTTGGACAGCATAGTTGAATATTATCCTGTGGAAGAAGCAGATAAATAAAAAAACAGAGATATTTATTTACCCCTGTTTTTACTCTAGTAACTGAGCCTGCCTCAATCGGTAGGCTATTTTTTATATTTCCCATTTATAGAATATCACCTTCTCTGTGTACTTTATAAACGTAATCAATCAATTCATTCTTATTTTCTATATTTGTTGATTTTAGATAAATCTCTAGTTCGAGTGCTTCCTCTTTAGTAAATTTATGCTCTGGGTATACATTGGGTAAATCCAATCTTTTTTTAATTTTATTAGTAAGTTTTAGAAGTTCAGGATGTAATTTAAAATGATCATGTATTAATATGTTACTTAGTTGAAGAGCCAGTCTAGTATTATGAATAGTTCTCTCACCTCCTTTTATTAAAAATACGATCTAATCCCATTCTTTCCACTCATGGAGGACTTTATCTCTTACCTTCTCCGGTAGATCTTCAAAAGTAATTTGTTTCCCATTATCAGTTTCATACGCTGTCGTGATATCCATAGCAAAGAATACATCAGCATCTTCAGAGGCAACAATTTCCCAAATCTCTTCATTAGCTACTTTAAATGTGATCGTATACCTTTCGTCCTCTTCGTTTGGATTGTCATATACTTTGAGTAGATTAATATTCTCCAAAAGTGCCACTCCTTTTTTTGAGATGAAACAGTTCTTCTATTCCATCTCTCTTCTTATTTTTTCTAGTTCAGTTGCTATCGCATGTAAACCTTTATCATTCACTCTTCTGGTCCCTTTGTACATATTGAGGTCTAGAGTGTATGAGTCAGTGTAGTTTTCACCTTGTTTATCACTGTAGGTTATTTCAACTTCAAAGCAAGGAAACAGTCTGTCATCATCTAAAATGTTAAAGAACATATCTACAAAAGTAATTAACTCTTGATTAGGTGCTATTGTAGTTACAGGATTATGAAGAAAGTATGTGTCCTTCAAAAAATTCCCTTTTAAGTTTCCTCTAACTAGTTCTAGGTTGGTCTTAACATTAATAGCAGGAGAATTCCCATTATTTCTTAGAATAAAGTTTAAAATGTTTCCCCTTCCCTCATTGAAATACGCTACCATTTCAGGTTTTTTTACTTCCTTCAAATTTTTATTGCTGATCTCAACACTTTCATTAGTAGCAATCATCATTCTTTTCGTGTACACAACATAGAAAAAAGTAAGAATAAACATTCCTAATGTACCTATATTATTGAATATCCATTTCAATAATACCCAAGCGTATAATCCAAAAACATAAATTAATTCTGCCATACTATTAATTGGATATATTTCCGCCATTCTCCACCTCCATATGAAATCATTATTTCATCCAATTAACCAGAAATATACTCCACCCATAATAAACCACAACCAGAATATACTGAGTAAACTTTTTAAATTAAACTCAATTTTCCTGTATTTTCATCAACATAAAATATATCTTTTCTGTGACTAATTATAAAATACGGAAGCAATAAAGCGAATAGATAATCAGCAATAATATATAGCATTTTAATATCCTCTCTTAAGCATTATCATTATTTATTTTACCATATTCTTCATACTCTTACGTATTACAAACCAACTCTCACCCCACAGTTGCTTAATGCGAACAGTTTTCAGCCTACGCTTAATACCATTGAATTCCCTATTTATAGACACAACCTTACCTAACCCCTTCATCTTCCTCACAAGTTGCTATAAAGCATAATAAGGACGAAATGAATGGACATAGAAAACACCCTCAAATTAATGAGAGTGTTTAATTTGAGGGTGTAATTAATCTTGAATTGTCTCTAAGATACCATCAGAAAAATATAGGTATGTATAATTTGCATAAACCCATTGTTCATCTGTACCATACTTTGTAATAGTCCTATTTATATCAGATGGTTCTCCCCAACGTTCTCTTACCTCATCAGCTGTCATACCGATTTTTACTTTACTCCACTCTTCTTGCTTCTCTCTCTGTTCGGCTAATTCATTTTTAGCCCTTTCATTTTCTGTTTTTGTATACTCATTCACAAATTCAATAAAAGGCTGCACAGTTTGAGGGGTGAGTATTTGATTGTTTTCATCTTTTATCTGGAAAATATTTTCAATGTCCCAGCTTGGATTAAACTGTAGTACAACATTATCTTTTTCAAAAACCAAGAATTCACAAGTTTGATTATCTTCACAAATAAAACTATATTGTTGATTGTCCTTATCCAATTTTCTAAGAGCCTCAGGTCTTTTATGATAACTAGCAGACACGCCTAGGTAACTGTCAAACGTTTCAATAACATATCCCTGATCCTCTAAATACTTGATTAAATCGGAGTTTAGTAAATCGGTCTCCTCTTCCTTACCAGGTACTTCATCAGTCACGCCAACTGCTTCAACAACATTTGAATCTATTGCTACTTCTTTCCCATTTGAATCATTTTCAGCACATGCAGAAAGAAACATGCAAATTCCAAATAACAATAATAAAAATCCCCTAAACAAAGCTATCCCTCCTGAACACAAGTAGTTATATTTTACCACTATCACAAGAAAAGACTAGGGTATTTTAATTAATTGGGTTCAAAGTATTCCAGCACTCTTCCCACAAATGTTTAATCCTTGCTGATCTCATTCGTTTACGACACACACCATTAAAGTAGCCACAGACATTTGAAATAGGCTTAGATTTTAATTTAGCTATAAGCACCTTCAGACATTCCAAACTAAGGGATTTCGCTGTCTTTTCGCATATAGAATTGATTCTGGAGTGTATGATTGCGATTTTCTTAAGTTCGCTGATTGTTTTGTGATCATGAAAGAAAATTGAAGCATATTTTTCGAATTGATCAACGTATTCGGTACGTATATCTTTTATGTTTTTTGTTAAAGATGGAGTTGTCTTTTTGGTAGGACAATTTTCCACTTTATTCTCTTGCTCTTGTTGGACATCTTCTTCAATCGGTAGGATTTGGATCACATTAGATGACTGCCTCATATCGCTTTTACGTTTTGTTTCAAGCTGTTTAATGATAGCTAAGTCTTCAAGTACCCTACAGGCTCTTTGTACTGTTTTACGGCTTATATCCAATGATTTAGCGATATTATTCTTTGTTCGGAATGATACACCTAAATAAACACAGGAGTATCTGTGGAGTTGATCAAGAACCAGTAATGTGCTCTTTGTTAACTTGGTATGAAATTTCTCTTTATAATAACGAACAGTCTTATTCAATTCTTCTATGGAATCAAATGTGGCTAAATTACTATAGCTTTCTCCACCAGCTATGATTGTTATAGCTTTTTTGGACATAAAATTACCCTCCCTACGATATTCCGCAAGAGGGGTTTGGACATATTCGAATAAACCAACCACCTTTAATTGATTTTTCATGGTGATTAGCATATACTATAAGTACAAATTGACTGTCCTCTTACGGACAACGGGATGAACCAGTTGCAGCTGATTCATCCTTTTTTATTTGTTTTTATTTATTTCATTTAGGATAAGTTTCGAAAGTTCAATATGTGAATCATCAGGAATTCATAGAATACTCTTATCAAGCTCTGTAATTAGCTCACAGAGCCATTTAACACGTTCTAATACCTCGTTGTCACTCTGTGAACCCTCCTAGGTGTGTAGAATGGTCTAGTGACTTACCTGAGCTTACCTTTTCTAATTCCTCCAGTATTCATTAATGGACTGCTTGAAATGGCTTTATTGGATAACTGCTCCTCACTGAGAGAAGCCAAATATATCTGTGTAGTTTGAATTTCTGAATGCCCAAGTAGTCGAGAAAGACTATGCAAATCTAAATGACCATCAGAGAGCGTTGTTACTGAATAATAATGACGTAGATTATGCGGTTTAACTTTATGTCTGTCAATTCCAGCTCTCCTACCAGCCTCTTTAACTAAGTTATCTAATCCAATATGAGATAATCCCCTACCTACATAATTCAAAAAGTAATAATCCTCCTCTATCAACCGTTCTTGAAAGTATTCTCTCTTTAATCGCTCGTAGCGAATAAGAATCTTTTTTAGTGCAGGGCTGATATAAACAAAACGTTCCTTGTTTCCTTTACCATGGACCAAGATTGCTGTTTCTTTTACATCTTCATTTATAATTCCTCTGACTTCCATTGCACGTAATCCACAATCAGCCATCATTGCGATAATAGCCTTATTCCTAGCCTCAAGATAATTTTTATATGAGAAGGAGTTAATCATGGCTTGAACCTCTGAAGTAGTTAGTCCTTCAAATATTCGCTTAGGTACTTTGGGTAATTCTACTTTCTTGGCTATGTTCTCTGGTATGTACTCTTCTTTTTCACACCAAGAAAAGAATGCCCTGACCATTTTAAATAGGGATACAATACTCTGAGGTTTGAGTCCGGATTGATGTTTATACCTTACATAAGCTTTAAGATCATGTATTGTGACACTTTCCAAAGTTTTTAGCCCACGTTTATTCTGCAAATACTCTTTTGCCTGATTTAATTCGAATCGTTTATTAATCATTGTTTTCTTAGTGAAACCTTTTGCCATACAGTGGTATAAATATTCCTGTATCACATCGTCAAGTAACAACAAAAAAGACCACTCCCCCTGCTTAATTTTTCAACAGGAAAAGTGGTCTTATTTTTGATAACGTGAAAGATAAACCAATTTGAATGAAATTTGCTAAGAAAGATTAACCAAACAACATTTTTATGGCTTATCTTTTTAGTCTACCAATCATCAGAAGGTCAATGAACCTTGATGTAATAGGCTTGTGCTTCCATCTATTACTTCATGTTCTTATTCATTGCATTCATCATTTGATTGATTTTCTTCTGGGATGGTTTTTGCCCCATTTGCATCATCATCATGCGTAACATTTGCTCGTTAATTGGTGGATTTTTCTTTAGGTAGCTCATCATGTATTTACGAGCAATGAAAAATCCTAGTGCAACTCCGGCAAGTAATGCCAGAACTCCTACTAGAATAAGTAATCCAGTCGTTCCCATACTCTTACTTCCTCCTTCATGTTGTCCTTTTAAAAGTGTACTAAACCCTGAAACATTATACAATATTTTGGTCAAAATTTCATATTAATATATAAACTTTCTTTGTTTTATCGGTTTTAACCAGCCAAAACGTTCATTTTTGATATCCATTGCCAGTAGCTGGCCCATATTCCTCCGTAAAATTTCAAAAAAGATATATTCAGATTCATCGTGCCCCCAGGCATTCAAAGACATCGACTTTTCATTCAAGACGAGTGTCGCACCTGATTCTTCTCTTTCGATTGTCGCAACGGAGTTTATCCAGGCTGCCCCTTCAACCTTCGTAATTTCGTGTTGAAGGAGTCTTTGGGTAGGAAGGTATGGAATCGGTTTGGTAATGTAATCTACTTGTTTCGAGACGATATCGTGAAGATCACCTGTACTCGCTTCCCAATCAGAAAACAATTGATAGAACATTCTTTCACGACCATAGTAATGTTGAACAAACAACTCTTCAATCCAATAGATTTGATAATTTCGCACCTTTACTCCCTCCTACCTTTCTTTCATATAGTATAAATCAACTAGAAGGGAGTCATTGTCATAAATTGTTGAAAATCTGCACTAGTTTTGTCGAACCTATTCTATCTCCCCTGAATGTTAAGGGATGTATCGTAGGATTTATACATTACTTGTTCTATACCCAATCTCTTCCACCTTTACTCCTATTGTACTTACCCAAAAGAAAAAGGCCAACTCCTTAGAGAGTGTAAGGAGCCGACCTTTTCCATTCACGATTATTGAAGTAAAGCTTTGATTCTAGATACTACATTTTCAGAAGTGAAGCCATATTCTTCCATCACTTTGGCTCCTGGGGCAGATGCACCATAACCATTGATCGCCAGGATGTCACCTTCATCGCCAACGTATCGATCCCAGCCCATTGGAGATCCCATTTCGATAGCCAGGCGTTTTTTCACGCTCTTAGGCAGGATGGATTCTTTGTATTCTTTTGATTGCTTTTCGAAACGATCCCAAGAAGGCATGCTCACAACTGAAACACTGATACCGTCTTTTTCAAGGGCATTTTGCGCTTCTACCGCAAGATGTACTTCAGAACCAGTTGCAATCAACAGGGCATCAGGCTGTTCTTTACCTGAAGCAGAGACAACATAAGCACCTTTGTTTACCCCGTTGTAGGCCTTATCAGCCGTACCTTTAAGCGTTGGAAGGTCCTGACGGGACAGAACAAGCATCGTAGGCTGATCTTTCGATTCTAACGATAACCTCCAGGCTGCAGCCACTTCATTTCCGTCACCAGGGCGAATCACTGACAGGTTAGGCATGGCACGAAGGGATGCAAGCTGTTCAACAGGTTCATGGGTAGGTCCGTCTTCTCCCACAGCGATACTATCGTGTGTGAACACATAGGTCACAGGTAAGCCCATTAGAGCCGCCAAACGGATAGCAGGTCTTAGATAGTCACTGAATACGAAGAATGTTCCACCAAATACATGAAGTCCTCCGTGTAGAGCCATACCATTCATGGCACCACCCATACCGAATTCACGGACTCCGAACCAGATATTTCTGCCTTCATAGGATTCAGGCATGAAATCTTTCTCATCTTTGATCATCGTTTTGTTGGAACCGGCAAGGTCAGCGGAACCACCGATGAATGAAGGAAGATTTTGGGCAATGGCGTTTAACACTTCCCCGGAAGAAGCTCGGCTTGCCAATGCTTTTCCTTCTTCATATACCGGGATGTCCTTATCCCATCCTTGCGGTAGTTCACCTTTGATTGCCGCTTCTAATTGAGTGGCCAGTTCAGGGTGTTCCTCTTTGTATTTAATGAATTGGTTGGCCCAATCCTGTTCTTTCTCAGAGCCAGCTTGTTGGATTTTTTCCTCAAAACGACTGTAAACCTCATCAGGCACGTGGAAATCCTGATCGAATGTCCACTTGTAGGCTTCTTTGGTAAGCTTCATTTCATCTTCACCCAGAGGTGCACCATGAACGGCAGATTTACCTGATTTATTCGGGGCTCCGTACCCAATTACGGTCTTGACCTCAATCATTGTCGGGCGGGTTGTGTCTCCTTGACCTTCTTCGATTGCCTTGGAAATTTCTTCAAGATCATTTCCATCTTCAACACGGATATACTGCCATCCGTAGGATTCAAATCGTCCCTTAACACTCTCAGAGAAGGACTTATCCAAGTCTCCGTCAAGTGAAATATCATTGGAATCATAAAGAACAACAAGGCGTCCTAATTTTAAATGTGCAGCCAATGAAGCAGCTTCAGAGGAAACACCTTCCATTAAGTCACCATCTCCACAAATGGAGTATGTAAAGTGATCGACCATATTATATTGGTCTTTGTTATATGTAGTGGCCAAATGTCTTTCAGCTAATGCCATACCAACTGCCATAGCAATCCCCTGTCCAAGCGGACCAGTTGTTGCTTCTACACCAGGAGTGTGTTTGTACTCTGGATGTCCTGGAGTCTTACTTCCCCATTGGCGGAAATTTTTAAGATCTTCCATAGAAACATCATACCCAGATAGATGAAGTAGGCTGTATAACAGCATCGAACCGTGTCCCGCAGATAAGACAAAACGGTCGCGGTTGAACCATTCTGGATTTTTAGGGTTATGATTCATGAATCTTGTCCAAAGTGCATACGCCATTGGAGCTGCCCCCATAGGCATTCCCGGGTGCCCGGAACCTGCTTTTTCAATCGCATCGATTGATAATGTACGAATTGTATTAATTGCTAATTGATCTGTGTTATCAAACATATGTCAGACATCCTTCCTTTTAATGTACCTTATTAATATTAATCTTCTTTGATAGTTTATACAACTATCTTGAATGATAACATGACTTTATGATCGTTGAAAATAAAAAACCCTTTAAATATCATAAGGGAGTAAAATGAATCAAAAAACTTCCAGGACCTTTCAAAGTTGGCCTGGAAGTTTTTTGATTAATGCATTTTTTTCTTAGTCTGTATATCTTGGATCTTTTTAGGTGTGACTTCATTTCCTTCCGGATCAAAGATTCGTGTATTTTCAATTGTTCCCTTCATCGATTGACGGAACGTTTCTAGATATTCTTTTCTAAGTTTAGTCTGTTCTTTCGCTTCCTGCTCAGTGAGTCCACTACTTTTGGACTTTTTGGCAAGTTCGTTGATTCTATTCATTTTTGATTTTGAAAGCATCTATAAAAACTCCTTTATTGCATAGTTTGCAAACTCTAAAACATTCTAGAAGCAGTGTATCACACTACCGTCATGTTACTAGAATAAAGGAGATAAAACAAGGGTTATGCATGATCACGGGACGTCATATATTCCTTGAAGCGTCTATGTACCGTAGCTTTGGATACATCGTATCCGAATCCCCTGAGAGTAGCTGCAATCTCAGCGAAGGTTAATTCATTTTTCCTTAATCGCACGATTTCCTCGACCGGGACTTCAATGCGTTCCCTTCCTTCAACATTTCCTTTGTTTTTTAAATTTTTATGAGGCTGAAAGCCATTTTCCACAGCACGCTTCATGCCCCGCTTAATCTTAAGGTTATGAAGCTTGCGTTGATATTCCTCCACCATGCTGACAATGTTGATGACCATAGAATCGGATTCGGATAAATGTAATTCACCACTATGAGTCTGACTGATGATTTTTACTTCTTCTTTTAACAGACAGTGGATAAGGGCGATCTTGGCATTTCCCCTGCCGATTCTTGTTTCGTCCTGGATAAGCACTGCCTCGATTGATTTATCCCTGACCAGATCCAAAAGTTCCAAAACACCTGGACGGTCCAATTCAAAGCCGCTCGCCTGATCCCTGATGACCGCACTTACTTCATAATGATGTTCGTTTGCCAATTTAACCAGTTCTTCTTCCTGCCGCTCCAATGATGTTTCCTGTGTGTTTTTCTTGGTACTTACCCTGCAGTATATGACTGCTTTCATCTTCTATCCCTCTATTCTTCGTTCATGACCAGTTCGAAATCTGATTGAGTTGATATTGTTTGATTTTCAATAGGTAAAACAAGTGATTCACCAGGCTTGATGGCAAAAGAATTCAATTCGTTCTCTTCCCCAACCCAGGCGATAAATTCTTCCACTGTCATAGAATATTCTTCATTATACTGTTTGGCAATAGTCCAAAGAGTATCACCCTCCTCTACTGTGATACTTTTGTAGGAAGGCTGATTAGTCATATTGATTAATAAATAGCAAGCTGCCGAAAGGACTAAAACAAATAATATAATAATGTAAGAGAATCGATTCCAAATATGTGTTAACATAAATATTACCCCCATACGAATGTTTGTTCTGTTTTGTTGATTTCATTGTAATACGAACACTCGTTTGGTGTCAACAAAATTCGAACTTATGTTTGTATCAATAATCGTGACATGCTATAATGGGAACATAAGATCTATAATAGAGGTGCGTGAACATGACAAAATTGTCGAAGAGACAGCAGGACATACTACAATATATTAAAGTTGCAGTCAGAGAAAAAGGGTATCCCCCTTCCGTACGTGAAATCGGGGAAGCTGTCGGACTTGCTTCCAGTTCCACTGTACACGGACATTTAGCGAGGCTTGAAAGTAAGGGTCTGATCCGTCGTGATCCGACTAAACCGAGAGCGATCGAAATTCTGGACCTTGAAGAAGATACGATTCCGCGACAACGTGTAGTAAACGTTCCTTTAATCGGTAAAGTTACAGCAGGTCAACCGATTACGGCTGTTGAAAATGTGGAAGAATTTTTCCCATTGCCCGAGCGGATGGCCCCTTCTGATGAGCAGGTCTTCATGCTTGAAATCATGGGTGACAGTATGATCGAAGCCGGCATATTGGATGGGGATTTTGTCATTGTTCGCCAGCAGCAGACAGCGAACAACGGAGATATCGTCGTTGCCATGACCGATGAAGATGAAGCAACGGTAAAACGTTTCTTTAAAGAAAAGGATTATGTACGTCTGCAGCCAGAGAACTCAACAATGGAACCAATCATTTTGCGAAACGTCTCCATTTTGGGTAAAGTGGTAGGGGTGTATCGTCAAGTTCACTGATAATAGCATCGGTATGCATGGATAAGACGCTTATCATTATAATGAAAAAGCCTGAGGTTGGAAGCCGAAATTTCCATCCTCAGGCTTTTTTCATATCGTTTCCTTCCCAGATTCCCTTCTCAACCCGAACTTCGTGCAAAAAACCCTCAACGATATATCGTTGAGGGTTTCTGGTCATTAATACATTTGAATGTACTGTTCACGCTCCCAAGGGTGTACTTGTGTACGGAACATATCCCACTCGATTTCCTTCGCTTCCACGAAGTGTTCGAATATATGTTCGCCAAGGGACTTAACAATGACTTCATTTGTTTTTAATGTTTCAAGAGCCGCATGTAATGTTGCAGGAAGATCCACGATACCTGCTTCTTCACGCTCTTTTTTGTCCATTACATAGATGTTGCGGTCAATCGGCTTAGGAGCCGGTAGGTTATTCTTGATTCCATCTAATCCTGCGGCAAGTAATACAGCCATAGCAAGGTAAGGGTTTGCTGCAGGGTCGACACTTCGGACCTCAACGCGTGTACTTAACCCACGGGAAGCCGGGATACGGATTAACGGGCTACGGTTACGTGCAGACCAGGCAACATAACAAGGTGCTTCGTATCCTGGAACTAAACGCTTGTATGAGTTGACAGTCGGGTTCGTGATAGCTGTAAAAGCAGTGGCATGCTTAATGATACCAGCAAGGAATTGACGGGCAGTATCACTTAGTTGCAAGTCACCTTTTTCATCAAAGAAAGAGTTCACTCCATTTTTGAACAGGGACATATTACAGTGCATTCCTGAACCATTTACACCGAATAATGGTTTCGGCATGAATGTAGCGTGCAAACCGTGTTTACGGGCAATCGTTTTAACTACCAGTTTGAATGTCTGAATATCATCACAAGCTTTTAATGCATTTGCATATTTGAAATCGATCTCATGTTGTCCAGGAGCTACTTCATGGTGAGATGCTTCAATTTCAAAGCCCATTTCTTCAAGTTCTAAAGCGATATCACGACGGCAGTTCTCCCCTAAATCGGTAGGGGCGAGGTCGAAATAGCCACCGTTATCATTTAATTCCAATGTTGGTTCGCCATTTACATCTAATTTAAAGAGGAAGAATTCCGGCTCTGGCCCAAGATTGAAGTCAGTGAACCCAAGTTCCTCCATTTCACCTAAAATACGTTTTAGGTTATTACGGGGATCTCCCTCAAACGGAGTGCCATCCGGATTGTAAATATCACAGATCAGACGGGCTACCTTCCCTTTTTCAGCTGTCCAAGGGAAAACCAACCATGTGTCTAAATCAGGGAAAAGATACATATCTGATTCTTCGATACGGACAAATCCTTCAATGGAAGAACCATCAAACATCATTTTGTTATCTAAAGCTTTTTCAAGCTGACTAAGAGGGATTTCTACGTTCTTGATCGTCCCTAAAATGTCGGTGAATTGTAGTCGAATAAACTTAACTCCCTCTTCATTCGCTAATCTTAACACATCATCTCTAGTATACTTTGCCATTTACGTAATTCCTCCTCAAGTTTATTAAAGGGTTTATTTAATGAAAGAAGCGGGACATATCTCCTTGACGCAGAGATGATCGATTGAACCGACCGGAATGGATCAATTCATTGCGAAGTAATTTACGCAGCTCGTCGTCAGATAGATCCTGTCTTGCTTTTTCTTCCTTTTCATTACTTACGTCAGATACGACTTTGTTTTCATTATGGCCGGACACAGAAAAGATCTTCTTAATCCCTGCCATGTTGATACCTTGATCTAACAGATCCTTTACTTCTAATAACTTATCAATGTCATTCAAGGAAAAGAGCCGACGATTCCCCTCGGTCCTTGCCGGGTTTATCAGTTGATGCTCTTCATAGTATCGAATCTGACGAGCCGTTAAGTCCGTGAGCTGCATGACAATACTGATTGGAAATAATGCCATCGTTCGACGAATTTCACTTCCGCTCATCTTGATTCCTCCTTTTATTTTCCTTCTTGAATTCATTATATGTAATGTCAGGAGTTCTGTCAATCAAATGTTAGATTTTCTTACATAAGTAATCAAAAGAATTGGATAGTCCACTTTAGACTATCCAATTACTCCTTTAATATCCTTTTTATATGGTGATTAAACCTTTTTCAATTAAGTTGTCCACCGCTGAGCAAACGGCGATTTTCACATGGGAGTATGTCAACCCGCCTTGAACATAAGCTATATAAGGTGGTCTTATAGGTCCATCCGCCGATAGTTCAATGCTTGCTCCCTGAATGAACGTACCCGCGGCCATGATGACATCGTCCTCATAGCCCGGCATATAGTTCGGATACGGTGTGAAATGAGAATTGATCGGTGAGGCTGATTGGATTGCCTGACAGAAAGCGATCATCTTTTCCCTGTCATCAAATTGCACCGATTGTATTAAGTCCGTGCGCCTGGCATGAGGCGAAGGGTCTGTATTCATGCCAAGACCGGTCAGTAGTGCAGACGTGAAAACCGCTCCCTTTAATGATTGTGCGACCACATGAGGCGCCAAAAAGAATCCTTGATACATTTCTTGAAGACTGTAGAGAGATGCCCCTGCCTCCGCTCCGATTCCCGGCGAGGTCATCCTGAAGGAACATGCTTCTACATATTCTTTCTTTCCGACGATATATCCACCTGTTTTCGCAAGGCCACCACCAGGATTTTTAATAAGGGAGCCCGCCATTAGATCCGCCCCGACGTGACAGGGTTCTTTCACTTCGACAAATTCCCCGTAGCAGTTATCTACGAATACCACAATTCCTGGATCAATTTCTTTAATGAAATCAATCATTTCCTTTATTTCTTCAATTGTAAAGGATGGGCGGTTGGCATACCCTTTTGATCTCTGGATCCCAACCATCTTTGTCTTTGTAGTAATGGTCGTTGCCACCTTTTCAAAATCGACTTTTCCAGACTCATCTAAATCAACGCTCTGATAGTCGATATGGAAGTCTTTGAGTGAACCTGTACCCTTCCCTCGGCTTCCTACAATTTCTTCTAATGTATCATATGGTTTCCCTGTTATGTACACGAGTTCATCTCCCGGCCGGAGTATACCGAACAAAGCGATGGAGATGGCATGGGTACCAGAAATGATCTGAGGTCGCACAAGTCCTGCCTCGCCTCCAAACACGTCTGCGTATATGCTTTCCAGGGTGTCCCTTCCTGTATCGTCATAGCCATATCCTGTGGAAGGGATGAAGTGAGAATCGCTTACCCGGTGCTTCTGAAACGCTCTCAAAACGTTGAACTGGTTGCTTTCAGACCGTTCATCGATTTTTTTATGTATGTCTTTGATCTCTGCTTCCACTTTCGTCACAAGTGATTGTAATGCCGTTCCATTTACTAATTGTTCAAACATTTGGTGTTGTTTCCCTTCTACTTTTGAAATTTCTTGATGCTTCCTGATATCGGATGATCTTCAAGGTGAAATCCGGTCATTTCATATACTTGACTCGCTTCTTGGAATTCCAATTTTCTCAAGATGGTTTCACTCTTTAATTGGGATAGCAGCTTCCCTTCATTCACAGGGATAAGTACATGATAAGGTATCATTTGATTCTTTACGATTTCTTCTATCTTAATCAGCAGCTTCCCTCGGTCTTCTTCGTTCAAGGCACTTATGAGGATGGTGTCTGATTCACTGTCGGGAACAAATTCGGGATCCATCGCATCCCGCTTGTTGTATACCGTTAGCTGCTGCAGTCCATCCATTTCCAGGTCTTTCAATAAGGATTGCACTGTCTTTTCGTGCTGACTGTAGTCAGGATTTGAACTATCCACAATATGAAGAAGGAGATCTGCCTCCTTTACTTCTTCAAGGGTAGATCGAAATGCCGCAACCAATGTGGTCGGTAAATCTTGAATGAACCCTACGGTATCTGTCAGTAACGTGGAATATCCACTTGGCAAAGGCATTTTCCTCGTCATCGGATCCAAGGTAGCAAATAATTGATTTTCTTCATAGGAATCAGCCATTGAAATCCGATTGAACAACGTGGATTTTCCAGCGTTTGTATATCCGACGAGTGCAATCTGGAAAGCTTTGTTCCGTTTCCTTCTCCCGCGGTACCTTTCTCTATGATCAACTATGGTTTGTAATTGCTTCTTAATATCGTCAATCCTCTTATGGATGTGTCGACGATCACTTTCGAGCTTCGTTTCACCTGGCCCCCTGGTGCCTATCCCGCCGCCCAGCCTTGAGAGGGACGCCCCCTGCCCGATGAGTCTCGGCAGCAAGTACTGAAGCTGTGCAAGTTCTACTTGTAATTTCCCCTCTCTTGAGCGGGCACGCTGTGCAAAAATGTCCAATATCAGTTGTGTCCGGTCAATCACCCTGCCGTTTAGTTCCTTTGATAAGTTCCGAATCTGACTGGGGGATAGTTCATCATTAAATATGATGATGTCCGCTTCAAATTGTTCTTCCAACAGGACCAGTTCCTCCAGTTTACCCTTTCCGATATACGTACTTGGATGGACCCTGTCACGCTTTTGAATCAAGGTGGCGGCAACTTTTCCTTGAGCTGTTGCTGTCAGCTCCTCAAGTTCCATTAAACTATACTGAAAACGCAGGTCATCATCGTCCAGTTGACATCCCACCAGAATGACTTTTTCTAGATTTTCATTCTTCAAAAAACAACCTTCTTTCTTTCCGTTTCATTCTATTTTCCATCATATCAAATCCGCATCGTAATCTCTATGTAAAAAGCAATGAAAAATGGTTGCAAATAAGCACATACGTGTTAAAATCAGTATGTTTGATTATGACATAACACCACTTCAAGATTCTACATAATGGCATGTAGCATATTGTAATAGGGTGAGGAGGAATGTGTATGACGTGGGAAGTACTGAGTATCATCGGTACCATTGCTTTTGCTATTTCAGGAGCTATCATTGCCATGGAAGAGGAATATGATATCCTCGGTGTTTATATATTAGGGATTGTCACGGCATTCGGTGGAGGCGCCATCCGGAATTTACTGATTGGTGTTCCCGTTTCCGCTTTATGGGAGCAGGGAATGTTGTTTCAGATTGCCCTTCTCTCGATTACAGCGGTCTTTCTGTTCCCCAATAACCTTTTAAAACATTGGAGGAAGTGGGGGAATTTCTTTGACGCGATCGGTCTATCGGCTTTTGCGATTCAGGGGGCGTTATATGCTTCTGAAATGAACCACCCCATCAGTGCAATCATCGTGGCTGCCGTTTTAACCGGTAGTGGTGGTGGAATGATCCGTGACCTTCTGGCTGGACGGAAACCTTTAGTCCTCAGATCGGAAATATATGCAGTATGGGCAGTTTTATGTGGAGCTGCGATTGGACTTGGTATAGTCAATTCAGCGTTAGAGCTATATACCCTTTTCATCATTACAACCGCTTTACGGGTGCTCTCCTACCTATATAAATGGAGGTTACCGAATAGAAGTTTACGGGCTCATGTTTAATCATAAAAATGCATTCACAAGTGAATGCATTTTTTTGTTTTTCGATTTACTAAGTATGGTGATCCGACGCTGTTTTAGTAAAGACCAGGTCATTGCTGCGTATGGTTAATAAATCATGTCGATCGTAGCAATTCTCCAACAACAGCCTCATCGCTTGAGATCGTATCGATTTTTCAAGTACATTCCGAACATACCGCCCATTTGAAAACGCCATTGGAGATAATGTGTTTTTCGCTGCACTTAAATGTTCACGGATCTTTCTTTCGGCATCATGACTCAATAAATATTGCTTTTCATCCAGCATCCTTTTGCCGATTTCCATCAACTGATCCACAGAATAATCAGGGAAATGAAACACAAGGGGAAATCGTGATTGGAGACCCGGATTCAAGGTAAGGAAGTGCTCCATTTCCCTTGAATACCCTGCCAGGATCAGGATAAAATCATGCTGCCTATCTTCCATATGTTTCACAAGAGTATCGATGGCCTCTTTTCCAAAATCCTTTTCTCCACCTCTGCCCAGTGAATATGCCTCATCAATGAATAGGATCCCTCCCAGTGCTTTTTTTACCAAATCCCTTGTTTTCTGTGCCGTATGACCAATATACTCTCCGACCAGGTCAGCCCTCTCTGCCTCGATTAAGTGTCCTTTCGAAAGCACATTCATCTTTAAGAACAGTTTTCCGATGATTCTCGCCACCGTCGTTTTACCAGTGCCCGGATTCCCTTTAAACATCATATGAAGAGCTTGTTTCCCTGCCTTCAGACCCATGGCTTCCCGTTTTTTATTCACATATATCCATGCATAAATTTCTTTCACCATTTTTTTCATTTCTTCCATTCCGACAAGGGAGCCAAGTTCTTCTTCAATTTCTTTCAACGCTACATGTTCTTGTGGAAGGGACTGAGGAGCCGAATCTACCGTTTCGCGTACTGAACTTCTTTTTTGTGAATTCAATACTATACTGATTTGACCGTTATTTTTCATTCTCATTGGTTGATCCAAAGATTTCACCTCACCATTCTAAAGACAATATACACATCTAAGATATAAGGGTGATAAACGCCTGTCGTTTTATCTTATTTTTTTCGACAAATAAAAAGAATCCTGTCTATTCCTGCGCTTTCCCGAGAAATAAATAGAATTACGCTGTGAATGCATTTTTCATTTCGGACTCACTTATCTTTTGGAATACAATTTGATACTCTACAAAAGCCCCTTGGTGATTACTTTTCAGGGTCGATTTTTTTATTTTTAAAGACATAGGGTGATGAAGATTTAAGCCTCTCTATTATCCTATTCACTTACTGTACATTTCATTAATTATTCTTGCATTCAACAATCGGACCCAATATAAAAAGCTGCCACAGAGGGCAGCTTTCACACGAACATTAATTTTGTTCTTCAAAATTTATTTGAACATTTCGCTGCGGGGCGAATGTTGAAATGGCATGTTTATATACCAGTTGCTGTTTACCTTCTGTTTCAAAAAGGACGGTAAAATTATCAAACCCCTTTACCTGACCGCGAATCTGGAAGCCATTTAAAAGGAATACCGTTACGAGTGAACCGTCTTTTCGCAATTGATTTAGGAATTGATCTTGGATATTAATGGATTGTTTCATGGTTAGTCCTCCTCTTCTATCTCTACATTACTTATTCGACTTTAATTGAAGCTTTCCTGCAATAAATTCTGAAATGTCCTCAATATTTTTGCTGTGCAAACTTTCTTCTGTCATATCGTACCAGGCAACATCCATTTTGTTTCGGAACCAGGTAAGCTGGCGTTTGGCGTACCTTCTGGAGTTTTGCTTAAGGTTCTCTATGGCCGTCTCCAGGCTGACGGTACCTTCGAAGTAGTCATAAAGTTCTTTATATCCTATCGCCTGTACAGATTGAACGCCTCTCAGGCCACCATCATATAACGCTTTCACTTCTTCTAAAAGTCCTTCTTGCATCATCAGGTCTACTCGAAGATCGATTCTATCATACAGTTTCTCCCGATCCATGGTTAAACCAATTAACGCAACATCATATTGCAGCTCATGGGTTTGGGAGCTTTGATACTCACTCATCGTCTTACCGGTACAATGTAAAATCTCCAATGCACGGATCACACGCCTCGTATTATTAGGATGAATGTTCCCAGCTGAAACCGGGTCCACCTTAACCAGCTTATGATGAAGACGATCTGTTCCATGCTTTTCAAGCTCTGCTTCTAACTTTGCACGATAATGTTCATCGCCTGGTGTTTCTGTGAATTGATAATCATATAGGACTGACTGGATGTAAAGACCCGTTCCACCCACAATCAAAGGGATTTTCCCCCGTGAATGAATGTCGGATATTTTCTTTCTTACAAGATTTTGAAACTCCGCCACTGAAAAAGAGTCTTCTGGGTCTTTTATATCGATCAAGTGGTGGGGTACACCTTCCATCTCTTCTTCCCTGATTTTTGCAGTTCCGATGTCCATCTTCTTATAGATTTGCATGGAGTCCCCACTAATGACTTCCCCATCGAATCTTTTTGCAAGGCTTATGCTTGTACTGGTTTTCCCTACAGCAGTCGGACCAATAAGGACAATCACTTTCTCTTTATTCATTCTTGTCATACGTTCACTGCTTTCTATGTAACTGTTTCTTTACATATTATCGTACCATAATAATAGAAGGTTTGAAATCACATCTTGTCAGTATTTCCATTTACACCGGTCTTATTCAAAAACAATTTGCCATGGAGTGAATGTACCCTTTACTTACCATAATAAAACGTTCTGATTGTACCGAGAAAAATAAAACTGCTTAAAGGGAATTCCCTTTTAGCAGTTTAGACTTGTTATGGTTTTAGTATCAATTGATCTCCTTTCGAGCCTGCAAGTGAGGTTTTATGATAATCTCCATTTACCCAAGCGTCAATTTGATCTTGATACCATTCACTCTTGTAATGACCCGCCTGTCCCGGGCCGACAATATGATAGCCGTTCTCCATATCGGAAGTATCGATCGCGAATCTCCATGAAGCTCCGTGATTCACGATACCTTCGTCATTATAACTTGCAGCTTCCACTGTGACCCTGCTCCCACCTACAGGTACAGGATCTTTTTCATTTAAGAACCTTTTTAAAATAGGGGAAGCGCTTGACAATGGATGTTCGAAGTAGACTCTATGGTACATTCCCCACTCCCATTCTTCCATGGAAGATCCATATGCTTCCTCAAGCTCGCTCAGTGCACCTCCAAGGGATTTAGCCAAAAATGTCTCGTATCCTTCTTGATCTGCAAACCACTCGGACTCCTCTCCTTTATGAGCTTTTCGGATGAGTTCATCCACAACACTTTGACGCCCTTCAAAGAGCTTCATCATATCATCCGGTACATCCTTTTCAAAAAGTCCCGTTGATATTTCGTTCATCCACTGATGAAAGATCAGGGGTGCAGCCAAATCTTTATCATCCAAATAATTCCATGATTTCAACATCTCAATGGCTTTCCTTTGATCACCATTCAATGAAACGGATTCCATATCCTTAATAAGGATAGGAACAAATTCCCGTGCATGCAAATTCAATTGATCCATTTGCAATGCTTTCATATCAGAAATCGTCAGATCACTTTTTCCTTCTAAGTATTCTGAGATTCTCATATATCGATACGGTTGTGCCCAGTGATGACTGATATGGTAAGGATAATCATCTGTTACAACTTTATTATTCGCTGTTGCCACATAGCCTGATTCAGGGTTGATCACTTTCGGAAGTTCGTCAAAGGGAATGAAGCCCTGCCAGTCATAATCAGGGTCCCATCCTGGAACAGGCAGTAGCCCATCCCCTTTTTTCCTGATCGGAATCTTTCCATTTGCCTTGTATGCAATCGTGCCATCTTTAGAAGCAAATACGAAATTCTGGGTAGGAACATGAAAGTCTTCCAAGGCTTCTTCGAATTCGTCCCAGTTCTTCGCCTTATTGATATTGATGATGGCGGAGAGCTCAAGACTCGGATCCAAAGCGGTCCATCTCATGGACATTACTTCTTTTGCCTCATCTTGATGAGCAAACTCCGAAATCACCGGCCCATGCCTCGTTATGGTGACTTTATAAGGTATGGTCCCACCATCTTTTACCTTGATCGGTTCTTGTACGATGGTTGCCTTTTCCCATTTCCCATCATACAAAAACAGATTGGGATCTTCCTCGCTACGCTTTTCAATATACAAGTCCTGTACATCGGGACCTGTGTTGGTGACCCCCCATGCAATCTGTTCATTATGGCCCAGGATAATCCCGGGAATTCCGGCAAAGATCACTCCACTTACATTGACTTCAGGTGATTCGAGCTGCATTTGATACCATATGGAAGGTGTCCCCAGTGATAGATGTGGATCATCTGCCAGTAATGGCTTTCCGCTTTTTGTCTTATCTCCGCTGACAACCCAGTTATTGCTTCCGTTAAATTCCGGCGGTATGACTGCTGCAGCGAATGATTGCTTGAAATCAATCTGTGGCTCTCCTATATCTGAGAGAATGGTAGGCGCATCTTTCGGATAAGTCGGAAACAGGTCATAAGCCTTCTCCTTCGACAGATTATCCAGCGCCCAATACCTGAAGGCCTGGCCCTGCCAATGCCCCCCCAAGTCGAAAGCCATATATTTCCCTATGGTCAAAGAATCAATCGGTGTCCATTTCTCAGGTTTGTAGCCTAATAGAGTGAATTCAATAGGGAGCCTTCCCCCATCCTGGGCTTCTTCCATGTATGCATTGACTCCCTCGGCATACCATTCCAGAAGCTGCTTTGCTTCGTCAGGGTAGGCTGTAAAGGATACCTCCGCTGCCCTCCTCAAACCAAATGTCCGGAAGAACTTGTCCCGATCAACCGCCTTCTCTCCGACGACTTCACTCAATCTTCCCGATGCCTGGCGCCTGCTTAAATCCATTTGGAACAAACGATCCTGCGCTTGAACATACCCTTGTGCCATATAAAGATCTTTTTCATTTTGAGCCTGAATATGTGGTACGCCATCTTTGTCTCTTATGATTGTCACTTCCTTTGATAATCCCTTCAGTGTAAGGGTTCCGGTTGTAACGGGAAGAGACCTGTCAATATAATAATTTGCAAAGATCAACAGTCCGAGGAGGATAAACAATATACTCCCTGCGGTCCACAGCGTTATTTTCAAACGTTTATTCTTTTTCTGATGCTGAAGCTCAATGCCTCCATCCATTCTAATTTCCCCCAGTTTATATATAGAATTTTCTGAAAAATAATTATATCTTTAATATTAGCCTTTCAGGAGAAAAATCCTGCTCTCAAAAGGGAGAATTTTCATAGTGGACGAATCAACAGCAAAATAATAAAAGCATTCGATTGAATGGGGATCAATTGAATGCTTATTATTTCTTACCTTATTTTAGCAATGATTCCATTATGAACTTTAATGTACCCGTGCTGTAAAATATCCGCCCCATTTTCATATAAATACAGACCCATCTGTTCGATGGTCATCAATTCCCTGTACGTGTGGTTCATCACATCCGCCATCACTTCGTAATAGACTTTGGATTTAAGCTGAGCCCTTGGTGTAGTCAGGACCATGTATCCATTTGGCTTCAAAAATTTCCGATGCCACTCTATCACTTCTGACTTATAATCATCGGGAAAATGTTCTAATAGCCCAACACTCAAAACGATGTCAAACTCCCTTCCGAACGATAAGTCCCTGATATCCGAGACGATGTATGTTGTCTTAAAGTCACCTTTATAATACGTTTTCCATCCACCTGTGGAGGGATTTGGCCCGAGGAATGGGTACGTTTCCGGAAATTCCCGATACCGGATATCACGACAAAACGAATCATAATCGACCATCACGATTTCACTGCCGGGATAGAGGGCTGAAAGCTGCATGGCTTCATACCCTTCAGCTGCCCCTAAAAATAATATTTTCGGCTTAACGACATCCAGTCCGCTGAATAAGGCCCTCTTCCCCCTGGGATCCCACACACCATCCTGAATTCTGTGCACATAATTCCAGAGATGCAGCCTGAAGTGATCCCCTAATGCTTCCGTGGATTCTTTTATATTTAATTTCAAAGCATTCCTGACGATGCGACTTCTACTTTCCTTCGTTTCTGCAGGCACATCTTTCACAAACCATTCATGGAAAGAGCGATTAAACATTTCCCAAGACGTATGGACGGGTAGTGATTTTCCTTTTTCTTTTTCCCAATCCTTTTTTTCTTTAGCAAAGGACGTCACCTCATAAGGCCGACCAACGTCCTTCCAAGTTAATGTGGACCAATCCCTGACCCCCTTCAACTTTACAAATTTATTATATTCCTTTTCAGAAAACTGCCTTTTATCCACTCGATAAGATGCCGTCAAATATGTTTCTTCCTGAACAGATTCATTGTTTAAAGACGTTTCAACTTCAATCATACTTCTTCCCCCTCAAAAAAAGAGCGCTTACATCCTTTCTATATACATTAAAGAAAAGACTTGAAAATCCTCTATTAGCATGAATTTTCATCTGGTTACCATAATATTATTATTGTAACTTTTCATAGAAACTCCTCTTCGTTTATCCGTATTAGGATTATGGGTAGAAGATAGTTAGGAGGTGAGGGTCTTGAGTTTTGATTATGACATGGATTTTGATTCCATTGATTTTCGTAAACACCCTGAAAAATACCGTGTAGGCCGCGGGGAACAAGGCGTTTTACTTGTAGAGCCCTATAAAAGCGAAATCCTTCCAGAATGGCGTTTTAAAACACCGGATATTGCAGAAGAATCCTCAAGTACCATTTATCGCATGTTTCTTCAATATAAGGAGGAGAATGATTTTGTGGGAATGGATATGGCAAGGAAATTCCTTCAGATGGGCTATACGAGGGCCAGAAGGTACGCCAATTATCCTGGGGGAAAAAAATACGATAACGATGGGGATATCAATGATCGAAAGATAGATGAACAGAAAGCTGAATCAGCCGCCATATTTGAGGAGAAATGGAAATTGGCGAGAGAGGATGAAGACTATCTGACAAGAAAAAAGGAACATCAAAACAAATATGGTTGAATGGGGATGAACCTTGTAAAGGCTCATCCCCATTCATTCCATTACATAATCCGTTTAAACATTTTTTCCATTTCATAGGTGGAATAATGAATGATAATCGGTCGACCGTGAGGACAGGTAAATGGATCGCTGGTTCTTCTTAATTCATCCAGCAGCGCCTGCATATCCTCATTCCTCAAATGATGATTTGCTTTAATGGATCCCTTGCAACTCATCATAATGGCTGCTTCTTCCCTGAGCTTTTTAATATCGACCTTGTTCATCTTGATGATCTGCTCAATCATGTCTTCGATGGTTTCCTGCTCTTCCCCTTTAGGAAACCACTGTGGATGGGCACGTACGATGAAACTGTTGTATCCGAAGTCCTCAAGGAAAACCCCTACTTCTTCAAGGAGAGAACGTGATTCATTGATCTTTATATACTCATCCGTGGAGAACTCAAGTGTAAGGGGAACAAGGAGTTCCTGAAGCTCTTTCGCGACCTGCCCCACTTTCTCTTTATAAAATTCATACTTTATCCGTTCCTGAGCCGCATGCTGATCAATGATATAAAGACCACGTTCATTTTGGGCGAATATATACGTACCATGCATTTGCCCGACAAGATAAAGAGTGGGAACCCTGGGTGTTTCCTTTTCCTCGTCGATATCTTGTATAGGTTGTTCCCGGGATTCTTCTTTCTCGACAGGGTACCGTTGAAGAGGTTCTTCATTTGATCCGATGCTGTCTTCCGCCTCAATGACAGGTGGCTGCGGCTCATACAGCTTCACCATCTCTTCTTTAGACAGCAACGGCTCCCGGACGGAGTCACTGTTCCCATATCTACCTTCTGGTCGCTTAGCGGCGTGATCGAGATTCATGTATGTCTGCTCCGACTTCGGTTGAGCCAGTTTAGGTGAGAGGGCTCCTGACGGAATCAGTTCCTTTCCTTTAAACACCCTCTTGATTCCTTCCGTCACCAACGCATTGAGCTCTGCTTCCTTACTGATGCGGACCTCCATTTTCGATGGATGCACATTCACATCCACCAGGATCGGGTCCATCTCGATACTAAGGAGCACGATGGGATGTCGTCCGATGGGGAGAAGTGTGTGATATCCTTCCCCGATCGCTTTCGCCAGTGCATAGTTCTTGATGAATCTCCCGTTGATCATCGTCGAAATGTAATTCCTTGATGCCCGGGTGACCTCAGGAAGGGAAATGAATCCTTTTACTTTAAAATCAAGGGACTCCACTTCGATCGGTACCATCTTCTTCGCTATCCCGACTCCGTAAATCGCGGCAAGGACCTGCCGGACATCCCCATTTCCATTCGTGTGCAAAAGCGATTTACCGTTATGGAGAAGCTTGATCGAGACAAAAGGATGGGCAAGGGCAATCCGATTCACTACATCCGTTATATTCCCAAGCTCCGTATGAATGGTTTTCATGTATTTTAACCGTGCAGGTGTATTGAAGAACAGTTGTGAAACTGTGATGTCCGTTCCTTTTCTGGACGACGTGCTTTCGATCGAATGGACTTCTCCACCTTGGAGTTCAATACTCGTACCGGGACCTTCACCCGTACTGGTTTTCAATGTGAAATAAGAAACAGAAGCAATACTCGGAAGTGCTTCTCCCCTGAACCCCAACGTACGGATCCGGAATAGATCATTTTCGTCTTTGATCTTACTCGTTGCATGCCGCTTAAAGGCTGTTTGGACATCTTCCTTCTCAATTCCATCGCCATTATCAATGATGCGTATGGATTGTAAACCAGCTTCCTCGATATGGATTTCGATGACGGTCCCACCTGCATCGATGCTATTTTCAAGGAGTTCTTTCACCACAGAAGCCGGTCGTTCCACCACTTCCCCTGCTGCGATTTTATTAGAAAGGGAATCATCAAGCTGAAATATTTTCACCACAGTTCCACCTCCTTATTGCTTTAACTTCTTTTGGATCCCGTATAATGTATTCATAGCATCTAATGGCGTCATTTCAAGGATATCCAATTTTTTCAATTCCTCTATACATTTCTTTTCTTTGGAATTCAGTTTCTCCTTCTTTTCCGATTTTTCTTCTCCAAAAAAGGATAGCTGAGCCAAATCTTCTTCACTTGTTCCCCGCTTTTCTACAAACGACTCCCTTGAAGCCGCTACTTCATTGGAAGATGAAGGTTCTTCCTTCCGTTCAAGCTCAAGAAGAATTTCATTCGCTCTCTGAATGAGGGCCTGTGGCAGTTCAGCGAGTTCTGCAACATGTATTCCATAACTTTTGTCCGCCGCACCCTCTTTGATTTTATGAAGAAAAACAAGTTTTCCATTTTGCTCCATCGCACTTACATGAACATTTTTCACTTTTGCCAACTCTTCCTCAAGAACCGTTAATTCATGGTAGTGAGTGGAGAATAAGGTTTTTGCCCCGATATGTTCATGGATGTACTCAATGATTGCCTGTGCCAATGCCATCCCGTCATAAGTGGATGTGCCTCGTCCAATTTCATCGAACAGAATCAGACTTTGTTGAGTCGCGTGAATGATGGCATTCTTCGCCTCAAGCATTTCTACCATGAATGTACTCTGACCGGAGATCAAATCATCCGCAGCTCCAATGCGGGTGAATACCTGATCGAATACAGGAAGATTTGCCTCACTTGCAGGCACATAACACCCGATCTGGGCCAGGATGCTCGTTAGGGCCACCTGTCTCATATAGGTGCTTTTACCCGACATATTGGGTCCAGTGATGAGAAAGACTTCTCTTTCCTCGTCCATATAACAATCATTCGGAACGTACTCCTGGGCACCCATCACCTTTTCCACCACGGGATGCCGTCCATCCTTCAGGATGATCCTTCTTTCGTCATTGAAAATAGGCCGGGTGTAATGACGTTTCTCGCTGACTGTAGCAAAGCACTGTAGAACGTCCAGTTCACTGACAAGTTTCGCCAGTTTTTGCAGGCGCGGGATAAATTCCTTTACCCTTTCTCGTATTCCAATGAATAATTCATATTCTAAATCCACACTCTTTTCATCAGCCTGGAGGATGAGGGATTCTTTCTCTTTCAATTCCGGGGTGATGAACCGCTCCGCATTGGTTAAAGTCTGTTTCCGTTCATAACGTCCTTCTTCCAAGTGCTGCAGATTCGCTCTCGTTACTTCGATATAGTAACCAAATACCCGATTGAATCCTACTTTAAGTGACCTTATTCCTGTCCTTTCCCTTTCATCGCGTTCAAGCTTCGCAATCCACGACTTACCATTTTTACTCGCATCACGATATTGATCCAGTTCCTCATGATATCCATCCTGAATCAAACTTCCTTCTTTTATAGACAAGGGGGGATTTTCGATCAATGCCTTTTCGAGAAGATCTGTCAACTCTTCACAAGGGTCGAGCCTTGCGACAAGCTCATCCGTTGCATCATTTTCCAGCGATTGGATCAATTGCTTTAAGACGGGGATCTGTTGCAGGGATTTTTTCAATTGGATCAAATCACGTCCATTTACATTTCCGAAGGCGACGCGGCCAGCCAGCCTCTCGAGATCATACACTTCTTTCAGTCGTTCTCTCAGATCCTGCCTTTCAAAGAAGCGTTCCATTAACACCTCCACCACTGTCTGACGCCTTTCGATTTCCTGTTTGTTTATGAGGGGTCGATCGATCCATTGCTTCAAAAGTCGGGCACCCATCGCGGTCATCGTTTCATCCAACAACCAAAGAAGTGACCCTTTCTTTCCTTTGGAACGGATGGTTTCTGTCAGCTCCAGGTTCCGCTTCGAATAATAATCCATTTTCATAAACTGGTGAAGCTGATACGTTTCCACGATTTGCAGGTGATCCAAACTCCTTTTCTGTGTTCGGAATAAATAATGGAACAGGAGTGAAGAAGCTTGGATGAGTTTCCCTTGCTTCAGTGGTTCCACCAGATGGGTGAAAGCATGTCCTGGATTCGATTCCTGCTCAAAGGATAAGGTAACATCGGTTCTTTCTTTGATCCTGCCCTGAATTTCATCAGAAAGATCAGGATGGATGACCACTTCTTTCGCCCCGATGGTGGCTAATTCATTCATCAACGCCTGGAGTCCTTCTGAAACGACCGTCACCTTGGTTTCACCTGTTGTAAGGTCACTATAGGCAAGTCCATACGTATCATCATCAAAAGCGGTGACGGAAGCAATATAGTTATTTTCTTTGTCATTCAGACCTTTCCCATCCATCACCGTGCCTGGTGTAATGAGCTGGACGACTTCCCTTCTCACTACCCCTTTGGCTTGCTTAGGATCTTCGGTCTGTTCGCATATCGCTACTTTAAATCCTTTATCGATGAGCTGCTCTATGTAATTAGGAGCAGAATGATAGGGTACACCGCACATGGGAATTCGTTCCTTTCCACCCCCATCACGGCTTGTTAAGGTTATTTCAAGTTCCTGGGATGCCTTGACGGCATCATCAAAAAACATTTCATAAAAATCGCCTAAACGAAAAAATAAAAAGGCATCCTGGTATTCTGCCTTTACTTGTAAGTATTGTTTTATCATTGGAGTATATTGTGTCATGGTTTCATTCAAACCTTTCCAAGTAAATCTGCTATTCTCGACTATTCATTATATCATACAGATCAGGGTTGAAGCATGTAGTAGATTGAGGAAGCACATGATGTATTGTCCTGTAATCAAAAAAAATCCGCTTCCCATTTTCAGAAGCGAACTTTCCTTTATTTATTCAGCTTGCTTGGCGATAGTTGCTTCATCTTGTAAACAAGCGGACTTTGATTTTGGTTTATACACGAACTTATATAGCAGGTACCCAATCAGGAGCACAGCCCCTCCGATGAGAAGATAGGTCTGAATATGACTCATCAAGGATTGAACGGACTTCAAGTTACCATTTTTCCCGACTATTAACATCGTAAGGGTGATCGGGAATATCCCTATAAAGGTTAATCCTCCAAATTTCCACTTATTCACTTTACTGATACCTGCAACATAGGAGACATAGTTACCGATGCCGAGGGGTCTCGTAATCGCAATACTCCACAATCCACATTTCCGAAACCACTTCTGCCCCTTTTCAATTTTCTTCGAACTGGTTTTTTCCTTGATCTTATCCTTCAGTTTAAACCCGATACCATAAGGGATGAAACTAAAAATGGTATAGATGGCACTGCTGGTGAGCGCTAATATTAATAGCTTCATCGGGGATGGATCCAAGACGTATCCATAAGTCAGCGTCACAAGGGCGCCTGGAAAAGGCAATGAGGACGCTTCAATGGCATTTCCAGCGAATAACCCCCACATTCCCAACTCCTTAATTAATTTCATGACAAACTCCAACATCGGTCTTTCCCTCCACGATTCATTTATATACTCTTTTCCCTCTATCACCTAATGAAAACTCATATAAAGGATAAGATTTCACCCACTGGAGGGAATTAATGTTAGCTGACTCGTACATTAATGGATTTCATCAGCGAATGTTGGACCATCTATTTTCCATTGATCCTCCAATGAATCCCTGTGTATATAAAAAACAGCATCCTTTTCCCCCTGTGAATGATTAGACCTGATCCATTTCACCTTGAATGGTACTTTCATCGCCACAAGAGCAGGCAAGTCCTCAACGGGGAGTATGGATCTTTGGGTAATCCGGAAATGTTCCACCGAAGCAAGTGCCTTTTTAATTGAACGTTTGTTTCCCGTCATTACTTTTGAAAGAAGTCCTTCATCGTGCTGATTAATGGCAATCTCAAGTACACTGATCAATTCATATGGATCCATGCGGTACAGGAAACTGTCCAATTCCCCACCTGCTTTCAATATCATGACTTTATGGGCTAAGTCAGGTGTGGGGGTCTTATGCGTCGTACTTCCGTAGAAATGGACACAGAAGTGCCCTGGAAAATTATTTTGGAGTGCTCCGGCACCATGAGGCATTCCATTCATGGAGGCAGAGATGAGCTGGTCATGAACCAGTACCAGAATGGCACGACGATCCCAACTCCACTTTCCCCCATAAATGGCTTTCATTATTTTCGTGTCTTTTTCTGTGACCGGCTGAACATCCGCATGTTTACTTCCTGCCCTTCTCTGCACGTTGAAAGACAATCCTGTATCTATATCAATAATCGTAAAATAAGAGTGGTTTGGAATGATTTCCTTTACTTGTTCCCATGGAAGTACCTCTACTTGAAAACTCGGAAAGGCATCGGCGGATTTTACTCCAAAGGCAAGGAACATGGACAGGACGATTGTGAATCTCATCATAAAAAGCATGTACGAAACCTCATTTTTTCTCTTAGTTTTGGTCACCTTGTTGGAGGTTCATTCGCTCAATTTTTGGAAATGGCAGTTGAACATGAAATAGCTTTTTTATACGGATACTACCCATGAAAGGGAGGATTCATATGCTTTTACTTAAACTGACTGCGATTGGTATGCTAGTGTTTCCGGCAATGGGAAGTCATGATCACTTACATATCCAGTCACCAAATGACACACCCATTTCAGTTGACCGCCACTACCTGAAAGTACCATTACTGGATGAGCCATTAATGAATGAGAAACACTATGAAGATGTTGTTTCAAACGTCCAGAATAGGGTCTACACCCCTCCACAAAATGCCTATATAAATAATCATAACCGGATCGTACCCGAAGAAGCCGGTTATAAGCTTCATGAAAGAAAATTCCGTGGTCTGGTCGAAGGTTTCCTGTTATCAAAGGGATCGGGAGTGATCGAACCTCCTTTGTTGACGTTATATCCAAAAGTGGACAGTGAAATCCTCTCTCACATACGAACACAAAAGATCGGGCAGTATGTTACGTTCTTTAATAAACGTAATGAAGAGCGAACGCAAAATATTACCCTGGCAACCAAAAAAATCAACAATACGGTCGTGTTTCCAGGGGAAGTATTCTCTTTTAATGGCGTGGTAGGAAAAAGAACGAAAGAAAAGGGGTATAAAAAAGCCCCAGTCATTGTAAGGGGGGAACTTTCAGAAGATATCGGGGGTGGTATCTGCCAGGTATCATCAACCTTATATAATGCCGTAGATCAAGCGGGCGTAACCATATTGGAAAGGTATCACCACTCAAAACGAGTGCCTTATGTCCCTGAGGGCAGAGATGCTACCGTGAGCTGGTACGGACCCGATTTCACCTTTAAAAATGCTTATAATCAGCCCCTTCTCATCCGGGCAAAAATTGCAGGTGGGCAAGTGATCATAACCGTGCATTCATCTGACCTTATCAATGTAAAAAAAAGAAAGGTCCCAAGCGCCTCACGGGAATTACCCCAGGAAAAACAAGTCGATCATTCCATACAAAATTAAAGGCATCTGCACTTGCAGATGCCTTTAACCAAATTATTTAAGGTGTTGAATCCCCTTGATCACAGTCGATACCAGTCGTTCCAGATCTTCTTCTTCGATGTTTAACGGAGGTGATATGGTCAGGACATTGTTGAATCCTGCCACGGTCGCACCATTTTTTCCGATGATGACTCCATTCTGTTTACAATATCCTATGACTGCGTTAACTTTATCCAGTTCTAATGGCTTCTTGGTATCCTTATGAGTCACCATCTCAATTCCGATCAATAATCCCTTCCCTCTGACATCCCCTACATAGGGGTGATCCTGGAGGTGATTTTTCAAGGAATTCAATGTTTTTTCCCCCAGGTCTTTTGACCGTTCAAAGAGTTTCTCATTTTCCATGATTTCAATGTTCTTTAAAGCCAGTCCACAGGCTGCAGGATTTCCACCGAATGTGTTGATATGACGAAAATAATCATATTCTTCAGATCCCTTAAAGGCTTCATAGATCTCACGCTTTACAGCAGTGGCGGATAACGGAAGATAGGCACTGGTGATACCCTTGGCCATTGTGATGATATCTGGCTTTACGTCATAATTCATAAAGCCGAATGCCTTTCCGGTCCGTCCAAAACCACAAATCACTTCATCTACTATTAAAAGAGCACCGTGCTTCACACACACCTCTTTGGCCGCCTTCATATAGCCATCCTGCGGCATTAGGATTCCACCGCCAGTAATAATTGGTTCCATGATCAATGCCGCGACTGTTTCACTTAGTTCCCATGTCATGGCCTGATCAATCGCCTTCACTCCTGGAAGATCGTGGGGATCCTCCCCTGTCACTTCATCACGGTATGCGTCGGGAGGAGCAATGTGATGAAATCCAGGCGCTAATGGTTCATACTTGAATTTACGCTGAGCCTGCCCTGTAGCAGCCAGGGCCCCCATGGAATTACCGTGATATCCTCTATACCGGGAGAAAATTTTATATCTTCCGTGCTCACCGTTTTGTTGATGATATTGGCGGGCGATCTTAAAGGCCGTTTCATTGGCTTCAGATCCACTGTTGGAGAAGAAAATCACATATTCATCACCAAGTAATTGATTTAACTTCTCTGCAAGTTCAATGGCCGGCTGATGACTTTGTGTAAGAGGAAAGTAAGCCATTTTCTTTAGCTGTTCGTAAGCTGCCTCTGCTAACTCCTGTCGTCCATACCCAACGTTAACACACCATAATCCTGCCATACCATCAAGATACTTCTGTCCATCCTGATCAGTTATCCACGATCCGTGAGATTCCGTCACAACCATCGTTCCCTCGGGATTATATGGTTTCATGGAGTGCCAAATGAGTTTCTCGTCCTGCTTCAACCATACATCTTGAGAGTGACCTGCTTTTACCATGAAAATTCCCCCTAACCTTGATTAAAAATCAAATCGAGAAGTGATCATTTTCTTCCTAGTATAGAAATTTACTCCGTCCTTCCCATTTACATGCATATCTCCATAGAAAGAGTCTTTCCACCCTGAAAACGGGAAGAATGCCATTGTCGCAGGAACCCCCACATTAATACCCAGCATCCCTGCGTCTGCTTCCTCCCTGAACTGTCGGACGGCGCCGGCGTCTTTCGTGTAGATCGTAGCCCCATTACCATATCTTGACTGGCGGATGTAATCCAGTCCCCCGTCCAGATCTTCAGCTCTTAGAAGGCTGAGGATAGGTGCAAACATTTCTTCTTTTGAAATCGTCATTTCTGGTGTCACATGGTCAAAGATCGTTGCCCCCAAGAAGTTCCCTTCCTTGAAATCTTCCATCTCTTTACGGCCATCCCTAATGAGTGACGCTCCTTCCTGTATGCCTTTTTCTATATAACCGAGAGTCTTCTCCCGATTTTCCTTTCGAATGACCGGAGTCAGCAGCACTTCCTCATCCATCCCGTTCCCTATACATAATTCGTCTGCCTTTTTATTTAAAGCCTTTACAAACTCTTCGTTGTCTCCAACCACCACTACTGCACTGCATGCCATGCATCTCTGTCCTGCACTGCCGAATGCTGAACTGATTATATGTTCAGCCGCTTTATTGAAATCTGCATCAGGCATGACGATATGATGGTTCTTTGCCCCTGATAGTGCCTGCACCCTTTTTCCTTGTGAGGCGGCTTGTTGATATACATATTTCGCAACAGGCTGGCTTCCGACAAATGATATGGCCGCAATGTCCTTGTTCTCCAGTAAGCCATTTACCACATCGTGGGCACCGTGCACTACGTTGAAGACCCCATCAGGCATTCCCGCCTCTGTTAACAGCTCTGCAAGTCTATTGGCTAAGATCGGGGTTCTTTCAGATGGCTTCAATACGAACGTATTTCCACAGGCGATGGCAAGGGGGAACATCCATAACGGGACCATCATCGGGAAGTTGAACGGAGTAATCCCCCCTACAACACCTAGTGGATAGCGGAACATTTCGGAGTCAATATCTTCCGCTATCCCACTGAGCGTCTCTCCCATCATGAGAGTGGGTGCTCCGCAAGCGAATTCCACACATTCTAGTCCACGCTGTACTTCACCATACGCTTCTTTGAATGATTTCCCATTCTCCTGCACCACCAATCTGGCCAGTTCATCGTGATTGTCTGAAAGCAGTGTATGATATTTATACAGAATTCGGGCACGTTTTGGCACCGGGGTCTTCTTCCATGTTTCTGAAGCATGCTTCGCAGCTTTTACCGCCATCGCCACGTCTTCTTTAGTAGATATCGGAACCCTCGCAATTTCTTCATTTGTGGCTGGATTTAAGACTTCCAATGTTTGTGAGCTGAGGGAATCCACCCACTTACCTCCAATGTAATTTTTCAATACTGCTACCTCTTTTTTTATTACAGTCATATTCAGTTCCTCCTTATTATTTTTTAAAAATACCCCAAAGAAGTTCAGAAATTTCTGTATACTCGATAGTTTCATTATGAAAGAAAACGTCAGGTCATTCATTAGACATTGTGTAACATAACCCGGGAGTCACGTTTGACACTTTATCTGAAAGCTGCCTCTAATGTATCTTTGCCTTCTTCAATAAACTTTGAGGCTGCAAATATTCATGAGCCGCCAATAGAAATTCGATGGTCACCCGTTTATCCGATCTCATGAAATCCTCGCCAAGCATATCTTCTATTTTCTTCAGTCGATGATAGAGTGTTTGTCTCACGATAAATAATTTTTTGGAGGTTTCTTGCTTTGACCCCTGACAAGACAGGAAAACTTTAAGTGTTTTCAATAAATCCCCATCGTGGTCCCTGTCGTATTTTATTAACGGGGAAAGAAATTCTTCTATCATTTCCCACATGTTCACATTCTCGTTGACGATTGAAATCAATCTAAATAAATGAAGGTCATCAAAGAAACAATATTGGTCTCCTCCATCGACTTTCGTTCGAAACGCAAGGGTATCTTTCGCCGTTTCATAGCTTCTATGAATATCCATCATCTCGAGCTGATATTTACCTGTGGCAAATATGGCACCTGACGACTTTCTGAAAAATCCTGATTTTAAAATCTTTTCATAAGCACTGATCAATCGTGCCTTCCAATCACCGGTTCTCCGGGTATCAAGGAGAATAAAGACTAAATCATGATCGATCCTTTCGGGCACCACTTTGAATCCATATTGTTCAAATATGCTTTTTGTTACTAGATTGAAGAAGGTTAAGTCAAGCATTTCTTTATCAGCCAGTGTATTCATCTTGCAAATACATACGACACCACCATGAATCGATACGTTTAGGTCATCCATGAAAGCGGCAAGTCCCTCGTATGATTGATCTCCTTTTAACCAGGACATGATCCACTTTGATTCTTCCAAGCGTTTTTGTTCATCAAAATACAATTCCCTCATCCAATATTGAGCAAGGGCGGTGGATGTCCGGTCAAGTATGAGCAGCTCATATTCACTAAACGGATGATTGTACCTGCAGATGCAAAGCTCTGCATACTCCTGATCAAATAGGATGACCTTCGTTGAAGCAACGTGATGATCTTTACTGTCTTTGCTTTTATAATAGTTTTGCAGGAAGAGCTCTTCTTCAGACGAACACATTAAGGGATGAACCTTAACATCTTGTTCTTTCAATTGAAAAAGTACCGGTACATTCAATTCTTTATGTAATACTTGAAGGATATCCCTGCAGTGCTTGACTGACAACAGCAATTTATTCAGGTTTTGAGCATAGAAATCAAGTTTCTTGATCATCTCATATTGCTGATTGATGATTACGGCGTGTATATCCTGGGTGATACTGACAAACGGGACTTCTTTTTCGAAAACAATGATGGGAAAATCAAATTCATCCGCCCATTCCAATACAGCTGCTGGTATGGTAGAGATATTCGTATCAAGTTCGATACAAAGGGCCGCTGCATCACAAGCTCCCAACTGTTGAATCAATGATAGGAAACTCCCTTCCTCCTTCAAGGCAAGACCAGTTGAAAGAATCAATTCATTCCCGTTAAGAAGATTTTTAATAGAAGTGACTTCGACAATGTGTACCCATTTTACTTGTCTGGAGAGACCTCTGTGTCCAGCCATCACCTTAGCGTGTTCAAAGTACTTTCTTTCCAGGATATCTTTCACTGAAAAATAGAAATGACTTTTCATCCTTCTCTCCCTTTTTGTTTGGCGTAGTAAATGGAGAAAAAGGATTGGTAGAACCAATCCTTCACTCCTCTTCGGTATGGGGGATTGCAAACTGTATCTCCTCCCCCCACCACTTCACTAATTGTTCGTCAGTCAAGTGATTAGAAGACAAGACGGATAATACCCAATGTATTAATTCATCCGTCGTTTGCATATTTCCGGGGGCAACCGTCAACTCTTTGTCTGCGGGCAGATCCCTCATGCCGCTCGGCCCCCTTTCAATGTTGTGCTTGAAATAATAGATTTGAAAAATACTTTCGTGCATTCGCCGTTTTTACATGCAAAGTGGCGCTTCTCTTATTTTCAGTATGTTTAAATACAACAAAAGCCCCACTGAGATTTTCAGTGACCTTTTCTATTTTAAAACCCTTTTGCAGAAGAAAATCTATCTTGTCTCTTTCGCTTAAGAACTCTTGATAATCGGACATTTCGACACCCTTTCATCATCCTATTTGGTACCACTTTCGCCCATTCAAGATAAACTTGTACCTGTTGGGGATTTTTCGATAACGTTTTCCTCTGCTTCTTCAATGATCCAATCACGGCCTACGGACATTCCCAGATACTTCTCATCACTGGGATCGGAAAGTTCTGCCTGCTCATACTTCTTGAACCACCAATACTTAGCCAAAACGTAATAGCAGAGGGCTCCTATACCAAATCCAACCAGAAACGAGAAGTTAGGAACGAAATATGAAGCGACTGCCCCAAGGATCCATGATATGAAGCCAGCAAGATTGATACCTTTCATATAGCTGAATTGTCCCCTGTCTTCATATAATGCGGGGACATTGACCCGGCGTTTTCTTATAAAATAGTAATCTGATATCAATATTCCGACGATGGCGGATAATATCCCCCCTACAAACAGCAGAACGGGAATGATGATATCGAAAAGGTTCCATGGCTGGACTATCGTCCCCACGACCCCGGCTGTTAACACTCCAGCCCAAAAAGGAAATTTGGGTCCCCCTACATTTGAAAAAATGGTGGCTGCAGGTACTATATTAGCCGCAATATTAGTAGACCATTGTGCCAGGACGATCATCAGGAGCAGGACACCTAAAACAAATCCGCTTGCCGCCTCCTGCAGGGCAACTACAGGATCATAATTCAGTACGGCTATATACGAAATACCGCCGATTAATACCATAAATGCTTGTGTAATCGGAAGGGCTATAAGATTACCTATGAGTGCACTCCGATTTCTCTTGAACCAATTCCTTTCATTGCTTGGAGCCTTCATGAAGCGTGAAATGGAAGGAATATCTGCTGAAAGTGTGGCCCAAAATCCCATATTACTAAAAATCACAACAAGGAAAGCAGTGAATGTGGCTGCCCCCGTCACCGGACTTTCAACCCAGCTCCAGATATCTCTTCCCTGGGAGGCTGCGGAGTCTGATAATGATGAATACATCCATACTGAGATGAGAATGATGACTGGAGCGGCAAGGTCCGCAAAACGTTCCACAGCTTTAATTCCAAGTGCCGTATTCACCAATTGAAGAATCGCAAAAATCATGAAGCAAACAAACCAGTTATCAAAACCTGATAATATATTAAGAATTCCGTTCATCGCGGTAGCCCCGAAGTATGTGTTGATTCCGAACCACATGGAAGCAGCCAGCCCTCGAACCACGGATGGAATATGCGTCCCGATCGTTCCGAAGGGCGCTCTCATGTATACAGGGAAGGATAAACCATGTTCGATCCCTATATCGCCTGTTAAGGTAATAAATAATCCAATGGCAAGGGATCCTATGATGGTGGCTAAAACAACAAGGGGTAATGGTAACGATACGACGCCTGCCCCACCAATTGCGAAGGTTGCAAGTACGACGACCATCCCCACCCACATAAAGGAATAGCCAAGCTTTGTAACTTTCCTTTCACTTTCTTTGATAGGCAATAGATCAGGAGACTTTAAGTAACTTCTTTTCAACATGAACACCCCACTTTGTTTGCTTCGAATGGCTTTACCAATCTTCTTAACAAGAGAGGCGAGCGGGCGCAGTCCCTGCACCCGTCTCGCGAGGAGTCGTTCTAGGATTAGGATGGATGTTTATCTATATGGTTTTCAGCTCTTAGAGGATTGAAGTGCTGCACTCTCTTCATTTACCAGCAGGTCACCGTATTTCGCTCTCTTAATATATTTGCCGGTACCCTGCTTTCCTACAAACTTTTTATCTTTGATGACATATTCACCCCTGGATAATACAGAAACCGGTTCGCCTTTGATTTTCATGCCTTCAAACGGGTTATAATCTGCTGCCATATGATGGGTCGCAGCAGAGATGACTCTTTCTGCATCCGGATCAAAGATGACGATATCTGCATCCGATCCAACGGCAACGGTCCCTTTCTGAGGATACAATCCAAACAATTTGGCACTCCTTGTTGACATGATATCTACAAACTGATTCAAGTTTATGCGTCCTTTTTCCACCCCTTCTGAGAATAATATGGATACACGGTCCTCAATGATCGGTCCGCCATTCGGAATTTTAGTGAAATCTTCTTTTCCTAGATCCTTCTGTCCCTGGAAATCAAAAGAACATTGATCAGATCCCAATGTTTGGAGCTGCCCGCTTTTCAATGCATTCCATAAAACGTCCTGATGCCACTTTTCCCTGAGTGGAGGTGACCATACGTATTTGGCCCCTTCAAAGTTGGGGCGCTCTAAATAGGTTTGGTCAAGTACAAGGTATTGTGGACATGTCTCCCCCCATACATTCAACCCTTTACTCCTCGCCGCTGAAATCTGTTCCACAGCCTCCGAGCACGAAACATGAACAACATATAATTGGGAATCGGCTAATCCCGTTAATTTAGCTGCTCTGCCGGTAGCTTCCCCTTCAAGTTCAGGAGGTCTCGTCAAAGCATGATAAATCGGTTCCGTTTTCCCTTCATCTAATGCCTTCTCGGTTAAGTACTCAATGACATCTCCATTCTCTGCGTGAACCATGACGAGTCCCCCGAGTTCCCTTGCAGCAACCAGTGTTCTGAATAGGGTTTCATCATCTGCCTGAAATACATTTTTGTACGCCATAAACACTTTGAACGAGGTGATGCCTTCCTGCTGTATGACATCAGGCAGCTGAGAGAGTACCTCTTGATTGATCTCCCCGATCATCAGGTGGAAGCTATAATCGATAACGGCTTTATCCTTTGATTTTGCATGCCATGTATCGATGGCACTTTGAAGAGTTTCTCCTTTATTCGTTAAACAGAAATCTATGAGGGTCGTTGTCCCACCAAATGCAGCGGCGATTGTTCCCGTTTCAAAGTCATCCTTTGAAACCGTGCCACCAAATGGCATTTCCAGATGTGTATGGGGATCGACACCTCCTGGAAAAATGAATTTCCCACTTGCATCGATCACTTCAGCCTCTCCTGGATCAAACCCTTTTCCAATCGTTGCAATCTTTCCGTCTTGTATCAAGATATCTGCTTTATACGTATCGGTTGCTGTGACAATCGTTCCATTTTGAATGATCTTTTCCATTACGGTACCTCCTGGGTTATTTTACTGCATTTACTTTAGAGCCCGACAGGTTACTCATGACTGCTTGACGTTGGTTCCAGGTCATCGGCATCTGACCACTCGGAACTTCAATCATGTCTATGGCACCATCAACCGGACAGACAATCGAGCATAGGTTACATCCGACACAATCTTCCTCCCGCACCTTTAGATAGCTATTTCCATCAGGATCCTTCAGCATATCAATACACTGATGAGATGTATCTTCACATGCAATGTGACACTTATTACAATTGATGCATACGTCATTATTGATCTGGGCAACTACGCTATAATTCAGATCCAGATTACCCCAATCGGAAAATCTAGGCACTGACTTCCCGACGATCTCCTGAACGCTTGATATTCCTTTTTCATCTAAATAATTACTCAATCCATCCAGCATATCCTCGACAATCCTGAAACCGTGGTGCATGGCAGCTGTGCATACTTGCACCCCGGAAGCACCCATGAGCATGAACTCAACGGCGTCCTGCCAGTTCGACACTCCCCCCATGCCTGAAATCGGGACATTGATCCTCGGATTCCTGGCACATTCTGCCACCATGTTCAAGGAAATAGGTTTCACTGCAGGCCCGCAATAGCCACCGTGAGCTCCCTTACCGGCTACATGAGGAATGGTGTTCCAAGAGTCCAGATCCACTCCCGCAAGACTATTGATCGTATTGATCATACTGACAGCATCCGCTCCGCCTCGGACGGCTGCTTCGGCTGTCACGGTGATATCTGTTATATTGGGTGTCAGTTTAACAATGACCGGTGTCCTGGCCACTTCCTTTGCCCAATGAGTTTGCTTCTCGACCAGCTCAGGTACTTGACCGGAGGCCGACCCCATCCCGCGTTCAGCCATCCCATGGGGACATCCGAAATTCAGTTCCAATCCATCAACGCCTACATCCTCCACTTTTTTGACGATTTCATGCCACTTTTCCTGCTTCGGCTCCACCATTAGTGAAGCAATGATGGCATGATTCGGGAATCTCTTCTTGGTTTCATATATCTCTTTTAAGTTCACTTCCAATGGACGATCCGTAATCAGTTCGATATTGTTGAAACCCGCTACCCTCTGGCCGTTAAAGCTTACGGCTGCGAACCTGGAAGAAACATTTATGATAGGTTCACCCAACGTTTTCCAAACCGCACCTCCCCAACCAGCCTCGAAAGCCCTTTGAACCTGATACCCTGAGTTCGTTGGCGGAGCAGATGCCAACCAAAATGGATTAGGTGATTTGATCCCCGCTAAATCTATGCTTAAATTCGCCATGGAATTCCCCCCTCTTTAACAGTTTTAATTCATTTTTACTGTCGAACAGATCTCATGTAAATGGTATGCTGCCTGCTTCCCTTGCTCTGCTGCCGTAACAACCATCGCCTCCCCGATACCTTTACCGAATACAATGTCCCCACAGGCAAAAATCGTAGGATTCGACGTTTGAAAAGTACCGGGATCAACCTTCACCACTCCTTCAGAGTGGTCCAACCCGAATTGTTCAATGAGTGTAAGATGACGGGTCTGTCCTATGGCTTTAATGACGACGTCAACGGGCAAAATGAATTCGGATCCGTTAACTGGAATGGGGCGCCTTCTTCCATCAGTCCCTTGTTCACCAAGCTCCATCTTGATACATTCAATCCCTGTAACCTCTCCTTTTTCATTTCCGATGATTCTTTGGGGTGCCGTCAACCAACGAAATTCCACACCTTCCTGCTTGGCAAATTCGTATTCGAAATCATAAGCTGTCATTTCTTCTTGAGTACGCCGGTATAATATTTTCACATTTTCTGCACCTAGTCGAATGGAGCATGTGGCTCCATCAATGGCTGTGTTTCCTGCACCGATCACCACTACTTTTTTACCGATGTACTCGTCATTCAACTTGCCGCTTTTGGTGGTTTTCACAAACTCGATGGCATCATGCACGCCTAGCAGTTCTTCTCCTTCAATCCGTAAGTCCGGTACACTTGACATTCCTGCAGCCAGGATGACAAAGTCATGGTTCATTAGGATTTCCTCGGCAGAAATATCCTGACCCACTTTTACACTTGTACGGATCTTTACATTCAGTTTCTTTACCTGTTCCACTTCCCAATAAGAAATGCTCTGAGGAAGGCGGAACGAAACGATGCCATAAGTATTTAAGCCCCCCGCTTCGTTTTCAGCCTCATAAATCGTTACATCATATCCAAATCGCGCAAGTTCCCTTGCTGCAGAAAGCCCTGCCGGTCCCCCTCCGATGATTCCGACTTTCTTTCCGTTAGGCTCTCCCGCTTCAAAGAGCACAGTGTCATTATGTCTTGCCCAATCTGTTGCATAGCGCTGAAGATCGCCGATCATAATGGGTTTGGTTGAAGAATTAAGTACGCATGCTCCTTCACATAGCTCCTCTATCGGACAGACCCTTGAGCAGCTCGCCCCAACGGGATTGGCAGACATGATTGTCTTAGCGGAACCCTTTAAATTCCCTGAGGCAATCTTTTTGATAAATGATGGTATATCGATGCTTGTCGGGCAGGCTTGAATACAAGGTGCATCATAACAGTACAAACATCGATTCGCTTCCTCCAATGCCTCCCTACCCGTTAATCCCTTATGGGTTTCCTGAAAATTCTTCTCGAGATTGAGTAATGAAAGTGTGTTAGACAAACTGACTTCCCCCTCTTCATTTCCGATTAATGAATCAAAATGATGGAGCACTCCTTATCGTTCCAGCTTGGTTAAGGAAGTAACGCCGTCATATCGTTATAGGTTTCGGGTCTCCTGTCACGGTAAAACTGCCACGTGTCCCTTACTTCCCTTAATAACTTTTTATTCATTTCCCCGATGATCACTTCATCCTGATCCCTGCTTCCAACTGAAACAAAGCTCCCTCTCGGATCGACGAGATAGGACTGACCGTAGAATTCACCCATATTCCAGGGACCTTCATATCCGACACGATTGATTGCTCCCAAATAGTACCCATTTGCCACTGCATGCGCAGGTTGTTCAAGTTTCCATAAGTATTCGGAAAGACCCGCTACGGTCGCTGACGGATTAAAGACAATTTCTGCCCCCTTCAACCCTAATAAACGTGCTCCTTCAGGGAAATGCCTGTCATAACAAATGTAGACCCCTACCTTGGCATAAGCCGTATCAAATACCGGATACCCGAGGTTTCCAGGTTTGAAATAATATTTCTCCCAGAACCCGTATCCTTCCTCCCCGACACCCACGTGAGGGATATGCTGCTTTCGATATTTGCCCAAGTATGTTCCATCTGCGTCGATGACAGCTGCCGTATTATAGTAGGTTGCTATTCCTTCCCTCTCATAGATCGGCAGGACGATGACCACACTCAGCTCTTTGGCCAACTCCTGGAATTGTTTTGTAGTCGGACCATTCGGAATTTCTTCTGCAGAGTCATACCATTTAGGATTTTGCTCTGAACAAAAGTACGGCCCATAGAATATCTCCTGCAAGCATATGATTTGAGCACCTTTTTTCGCTGCATCCCTCACTAGTTCCACATGCTTTTTGATTGCATTCTTTTTATGGACGTCCACTGTTTCATTCCCGTCCACATCATGAGAAGCCTGAATGAGTCCGATTGTAACCAAATCTGACATTCCAATTCCCCCATTACATTAAGATTTTTTATAAAATAGTAAGCGCTTTCATTGTTATAGTTTCATATGTGAACACTTACTAGAATTCACTGCCTTTAAATGAATTCTGAATTTTTATTATTTTCACTTAATTTTAACCCGTACGAAAAAAGATTGCATTACACGTTTTGTAAAACGAAATACCCTCATCATTTGTCATTATGTATTGTCATTAATGTTTGAGCACTCTTGTCCGTTTCTCATAAGGTATCATACGTACTCTGCGAAATTTGTAGAATAATTTATTTAAATCTTATAAAAATTCAGTTTTCAATCGACAAAGTTCACAATTCTTCCTTTTTCCTTCTTTTATGAAAAAAAGAATTCACACGGTTTTAAGCACGTACAAAAAAACAGCCTTCTCAAATGAAAAGGCTGTTTCTTCGATTAACGGTATGAATTGACTGATTTCATTTTCAGTGACTGCTGTCTTTCCGGTCTGTACTTAACTACTTGTCCAATAAACCAGATCAATACGGCTAACCAGATGATGGCACCAAGAACCATGGAGGTTGAATAGGAAAGACCGAACCCTTCAGGTGCATAAAAAATATACGAACCTACCACTCCAGTCATAAACAGTGCAGGAAGGCTGCAAATCCAGTGAAATCTTGCTTTCTGCAATAAATAGATGGAAGCGGTCCAAAGCATGACCGTCGCAACTACTTGATTCGACCAGCCCACATATCTCCAAAGAAAAGTATAATCGATTTGGGTCAGCAGGAAAGTAGGTACTGCAACAGGGATGACGAGTAACCCTGGAAGCCATTTCCCTTTCATTTCTTTCTTCCTAAAATCGCTCAGTAAATCTGAGAGCATCATACGTGACGATCTGAGGGCGGTATCCCCTGTCGTCACCGGGAGTATGATGACACCAAGGACGGCCAGTATCCCGCCGAGAGTCCCAAGTGTCGTTTTGCTGATCTCATTAACCACCCCTGCAGGTCCTCCTGAAGCGAGTGCTTCTTGCAAACCGGCTGTTCCATTAAAGAATGCCATCCCTGCAGCAGCCCAGATAAGCGCTATGATTCCTTCAGCAACCATCGCCCCATAAAATACTTTCCGACCTTCGCTCTCCCGTTTCAGAGTCCTGGCCAAGATCGGACTTTGAGTGGAGTGGAAGCCGGAAATGGCTCCGCATGACACGGTGACCATTAAGAGAGGCCATAAAGGCAGGTCGCCTGGATGCATGTTCTCAAATGTTAAATTCGGGACCGGGTGTTCAAAGAAGAATAATCCGATTCCGATTGCCACCGCCATAAATATAAGTATCGCACCGAAAATCGGATAAATCCTACCGATGATTTTATTGATCGGTAAAACTGTTGCAATCAGAAAATATGTAAAGATCATAACCAGAGACGTCATAAAGTTAAGTGGCGTCACCTCTGCCATAAGTTGCGCCGGGCCAGATGTAAAGGCTGCCGCTACCAGGATCATTAACACGATGGACAAAATGTTCATGACGGACTGAACGGGTTTCCCTAAATATTTCCCTACGATTGTCGGGAACTGTGCCCCATTATGTCTGAGAGAAAGCATCCCGGAAAAATAATCATGTACGGCTCCAGCGAACAATGTTCCTATCACAATCCACAGAAATGCGACGGGACCGTATAAAGCACCCAGGATCGCACCGAAGATCGGACCCAATCCCGCAATGTTCAAGAGTTGTACGAGACTTGCTTTCCACCAGCTCATGGGCATATAATCCAAGCCGTCTTTTTTTGCATATGCAGGTGTGATATTGGAATCATCCACCCCGAAAATCTTTTCTACCACCTTCGAATAAAAGAAATAACCAACTACCAGAATACAGATGGATGCAAGAAATGTGAGCATCACGATGTCCTCCCTTCACTATTTGAAATTAACGTTTATTCTAATACGAAAAACGACAAATAACAACAGAATTTTCTAAAAACATTATTTTTTCAGAATATACAATCATAAGTAGATTCAGATAAAGCTTATCAAACTAACAATGAAACCGTGTACAACTTATAAAAAATTTTTTCAATATAGCAAAAAACGCACCCCCACTTTGGAATGCGCCTCATCGTATTCTATATTTTCGTTTTAACAAATTTCTCGTGAGCCTTCAAGAAATCCTTATTATTTCGTTCAGTAGCGATCTCCAAAGGAGATTGGGTATCTTCTGATTGGTTGGCTCGATCGTCTCCATAAGCCAGTAACAATGACACAATCTCAGCAGAACCATCGAATGCAGCAATATGTAATGGTGTATGGCCGGATGAATCACTCTGATTTACATTCGCTCCCTGATCGAGCAGGAATTCCACTAATTCTTTTGACGCTTTACCGGCAATTCCTGCATGTAATGCTGTGTTGGATGGAATGTAGGATACCTTTGAATTCGAAACGGAATTGATGTCTGCACCAAAATTCAAGAGAATCTCCACAATTTCCTTTTGATCAAAATGCGACGCCACCCCGAGTGCGGTTAAACCTTGTTCATTCTCTGCATTACAAAGATTTGTATCATTTCTTAACGTTTGTTCGACTACCGCTTTATCGCCCGTTTCGATTGCCTCGAAAAACTCTTCAATTGTAAAGGATATCACTGATTTCACCTCGTTTTTTCATAATTACAAATATTCTACCAATTAATTATGATAAAAGATAGGGATGATTGCCAAAATAGGCACTCATCCCCAGGAATGGCTACTGATCTAATTTTAATTTTGCCAATGCATCAGCTAATGCTGTATTGACCGGCTCTTCCGTCTGCTGTGTTTTTAAATATTTATTAACATCCCTTTTTGTCGCTTTACTATTCTTTTCTTTTTTTCTTCTATCATTGAATGTCGATAATTTTTCTCTATGTCCACAAACACAAGTGAATGTCTGGCCTTCCCCTTCTCCTCTTAAGTCCAGGCGTTTATGGCAATTCGGACACCGGGCATTCGTTTTCTTGCTGATATTTTTCCGGTGACCACATTCCCTGTCTTGGCAAACCAGTTTCTTTCCATGCTTATTCTTAATTTCCAACATTAAATTCCCACAGTCCGGACATTTGGTACCTGTCAGGTTATCATGGGTGAATTTTTGAGTTGAATGTTTAATTTCACTGACGGACTTCTTCGTATAATCCTTGATTTCTTTCAGAAATTCCTGCTTTTTCAGGGAGCCGTTGGCGATTTTTTCAAGCTTTTGCTCCCACACCGCTGTCAAGGTAGGTGACCTGAGATCCAGAGGTGCAAGTTCCAATAGTTGCTTCCCTTTGGAAGTTATATGAATATCTTTTCCTTTTGACTCTATTACCCCTGAATTGAAGAGTTTTTCAATAATATCTGCCCTAGTTGCGACAGTTCCAAGGCCGCCTGCCTCAGAAATTGTAGCGAGCAGGTCTTTATTGCTTTCTTTCATGAACTTCTTAGGGTTCTCCATGGCAGACAACAGTGTTCCCTCATTAAATCTTCCTGGAGGATTGGTTTGTCCTTCCGTTTCTTTAATTGACAGAACCGGATAGGCAGTCCCCTCTTCCATTCTGGAAAGAAGTTGGTCCGCTTCTGTGTTGTGATCATAGAGTTCTTTCCATCCGGAGTCTACAATCCGCTTCCCTTTTGTTTGAAATGTTTCTGACCCGATTGAGGCATCTACAGTCGTTTGTTCGTACTGATAGGGAGGAAGGAATACGGCTAGGAAACGCTTGACGATCAAATCATATATTTTTATTTCCCTGTCCTGCAGCTTCTGAATAAAAGGTGTTTCTTCCGTAGGGATGATCGCATGGTGATCTGTCACCTTTTGATCATCTACATAAGCTTTTGACAATTGCACCGAGCCCTGTAACGCCCTGTGGGCCACCTTTCGGTAAGGTTGAACGTTCACCGCTTTCAATCTGTCCTTGAGTGTTGAAACCATATCACTTGATAAATGTTTACTATCTGTCCTTGGATACGTCACCAATTTATGCTGCTCATACAATTTCTGCATGATAGAAAGCGTTTCTTTAGCAGAAAATCCAAAGATCTTATGGGCATCTCTTTGTAATTCAGTCAAATCATAAAGGGAAGGTGCAACATTTTTCTTCAATGTTTTCTTCACAGACTGAATGACGATTTCCTTCCTGTCTTTTAATGACTCCATGATTGAAGTGATTTCTTCTTTGGAGAACGTTTTCGTATCATTGTTTTTCCTGTTGGACCACACAAAGGTCCCTTTATCCGTCACTGCTTGTATTCCGTAAAAAGGTCTGGGGGTGAAATTCTTTATTTCCTCCTCTCGCTGCGCAATGATACTTATCGTCGGTGTTTGTACACGTCCGCAAGACAATTGGGCATTGTGCTTGGTGGTCAAGGCTCTTGTTGCATTCATCCCCACGTACCAATCAGCTTCGGATCGTGCCTCGGCGGCAGCATATAAATTTTCGAAGCTTTTCGCATCTTTCAGTCTTTTGAATCCATCCTTGATGGCCTTATCGGTGACAGATGAAATCCATAACCGTTTTAGCGGCTTATTCACCCGGGCTTTTTCAATGATCCAACGGGCGACAAGCTCCCCTTCACGACCAGCATCGGTGGCAATGACGATCTCTTTTACATCAGGACGGTTCATTTGCGCTTTGACCGTGCTGAATTGTTTCCCTGTTTTCTTAATCACGACAAGATTAAGGGACGGTGGGAGCATGGGAAGATCCTCGAGCTTCCATGATTTATATCGATCGTCATAGCTTTCAGGTTCTGCAAGGGTCACCAGGTGTCCAAGAGCCCAAGTGACGATATAATCATTCCCTTCCAAGAATCCATTTCCACTTTTCGTACATTGAAGTACTCTGGCAATATCTCTACCGACAGAAGGTTTTTCTGCCAGGACCAAAATCTTTTTCATGTAAAAAATCCTTTCATTACTGGGTCTATATTTTCTATATCTTTTCTATTTTAACATACAATAAATAGAGTAGTGCATTTTGGTTCACGCCATTAGGGAGATTGTACTATACTTATACATGGTCGATTTTAATAAAGGAGCTAATGAATTTTGCAACATGACAAACACAAAGGCTCCATTCTTCCGAGGGAAGCCTGGGGCCTCTTCATCATCCTATTAATCAGTTTATTATCAAGGGGGTTGGGCATTCTTTTTCCACTGATCGGCAGCTTGTTATTTGCGATCTTGATCGGGGCGATCCTCCAAAACACAATAAAACTCCCAAAAGCTTTCGATCCGGGAATACAGTTTACTTTGAAGGTTCTATTGAAAGTGGCTATCGTTTTTCTGGGTGTCGGATTGAGCCTTTACGATATCCTCCATATCGGTCAAAGAGCTCTATGGGTGATATTTTTCTCTGTTACCATAGGTATTTCAGTAACTTATGTTGTCGGGAAATGGCTCCGTATCGATAAAAGGTTGAGCTTATTGATCGGGATCGGCACCAGCATATGTGGAGCCACAGCGATCTCAGCCGTTAAAGGGATCGTCGGCGCTAAAGAGGATGAAACCGCTTATGCATTATCCACGATCGTCTTCTTTAATTTAATTGCATTTGTTACGTATCCCATAATCGGTCAACTTCTCGACATGTCTGATCTATCGTTTGGGATCTGGGCGGGTACCGCCGTACATGATACTTCTTCGGCGGTTGCCGTTGGTTATGCATATGGAGACGAAGCAGGTGAAGTTGCGACGACGGTGAAGCTTGCCAGAACATTATTCCTGATTCCTGTGATGTTCATCCTTCCGTTTATCTTAAGGAAGAAAAGCACAGGGGGATCTCATTATAAGAAGGCCTTTCCGTGGTTCATATTTTTGTTCCTTGCGGTGTCACTGCTCCATACGTTTGGATTGATTCCAATGACCATGGAGTCATACCTGAAGAGTTCCTCCAAGTTCATGATCATCATGGTGATGACGGCTGTGGGTCTTCAAGTAAAAGGAAAAGATATCATCCGTCTGGGAATTAAACCTCTCCTGACGGGATTGATCGCTTCTATCACATGCGCTGTCATCAGTTTATTGCTTATCCTCTAAGCGAAAACAGTAACGACATTTCCATAAAAAAAGAGCATCTGCACAGATGCCCGTTGGTTCATATCCATTTTCCGACTGCTTACGTGCTAAGAAGAAAAAACTAGGAAGAGGCCGTCTTCCTAGTCTATTTTATTCTTCGTCGCCTTCTAAGAAGTCTGGATCTAACTCTTCAAATTCTTCATCATCCAAGTCGCAATCCCAGTCTTCATCGTCACAACCTTCAGGATTCACTAGGACACATACTTTCGTTTCTCCGATAACTTCCACCAGGAATTCACGTTCGACGTGAACGATGATTTTGTTACCGTTCGGTGAAATGACCGCTTCGCAGCAATTTGGCTGTTGCAGTACTCTCGCACATACTTCAATGTCATCTAAGCAGTCTGGATCACGGTATTTTAATTTAATGCAATCTGTATATTCTACTCTCTCGGTTACAACCGAAGTTTTCGTGTTGTCACTGTGGGAGTACCATACGTTGATTTCGTAAAAACCGTGAACTTCAACCTTCTTGCCGACTTTGTGTGCTTCATACTGATGGTTAATGATCCAGCAGCCTAAAATGCTCGATGGATTATGCGGTGGGCAAATCGTATGATGAGACTGTGTAAATTTACGTCCCTTCGCTACGACCGCTTTAGTGATAATCTCTCTATATTCTGCCATTCGAGCGAACCTCCTCATTCATTTTCAATTCATCTTATGCGACTATCTAGGTGTTTGTGCGAGTAAATTTTATTACATAATGGGATTGTTGCTTAGATAATGTATTGTATGCGAATCCCAAATGAATGTTCCGGAATGCGCTTGAAGGGAATGGTGAAATAACAAACAAAAAAAAACGATCTATACAGGAAAGGGAGATCCCTTTCCTGTATAGATCGTTATGACCTGAAATCGTCTTGCATTTACTATGATTCCTGAATCAGGAACAGCTGCCAGGGGCTGAATTTTTCACATGTGATCCTGTTTCCCCACGGAGTAAGTCACCACCAGTAGTCTCGATGATATGATCTGTCACATTATTTGAGATCACAGATGCAACGATTTGGAGTAAATCATTCACATCCGTTTGGGATTCCTTAAATTGTTGAACAACCGGAATCTCATCGATTTCCTTTTCAAGGTTTTCAATTTTCGCCTCAACCATTTTCAGGGCTTCGATTTTCCCGTAGTGTTGGAAGTTAACGGCTTGTTTTTGTAAACTCTTGATACTTGCGATCATTTCACGAACTTTTTGATTTTCGTGGATCTGTGCTTCCGCCCGCTTGAAGAAATCCACTTCTTCCGTTTCAGCAATCATCGTTGCCAGCTCTTCTGCACGTTTCATAATATCGTCTTTTGTATACTTTGCCATATTATTTCACCTCTACTGCTTCCTGGAATTCTGTTCCGATTTGGCCTTCTCCTACCATTTCCCCATCCAATGACCAGGACTTGGCATCTGTGATCTTCACTTTCACTATTTTCCCAATGGCTGTTTTAGGAGCCTTGAAGTTTACGAGCTTACTGCGTCTTGTGTAGCCTGCCAGAATGTCAGGATTTTTCTTGCTTTCCCCATCCACAAGTACTTCAACGATTCGACCTGTATATTTCTTCATCGCTTCAGCAGAATACTCTTTCACCACTGCATTCAGCCTTTGAAGGCGTTCTTTCTTCACTTCCATCGGCACGTTGTCATTCATCTTCGCTGCAGGGGTACCTTCCCGTGGAGAGTAGATGTAAGTATATGCTGATTCAAAGCCAACTTCCTTATATAAAGAAAGGGTTTCTTCAAATTGTTCATTGGTCTCATTGGGATAGCCAACGATAATATCTGTCGTAAGCGCCACGTCCGGCATGGCTTTTTTAATTTTACCCACTAATTCCAGGAATTGTTCCCTTGTATACTTTCGTGCCATGATTTTCAGGACATCTGTCGAACCTGATTGAACAGGTAAATGAATGTGCTCGACCAGATTTCCTTTCTTGGCAAGAACTTCGATTAAATGATCATCGAAATCCCTTGGATGACTGGTAGTGAACCGGATACGTGGAATATCCACCTTACGAAGATCATCCATTAAGTCACCCAACCCATACTGAAGGTCTTCAATATCCTTACCGTATGCGTTGACGTTTTGACCAAGGAGAGTGATTTCCTGGTATCCTTGTGCAGCCAGATGGCGGACTTCCTGAATGATTTCTTCAGGACGGCGGCTTCTTTCTTTCCCTCGTGTATACGGTACGATACAGTATGTACAGAACTTGTCACATCCGTACATGATATTGACCCATGCCTTGATATTGCCACGACGGACTTTCGGAAGGTTCTCAATGACGTCCCCTTCTTTCGACCAGACCTCAACGACCATCGCCTTGGACATATAAGCATCTGATAATATTTGAGGAAGACGATGAATATTATGCGTTCCAAAGATCATGTCCACCTGTTGATAGGTTTTCAGGATTTTGTTGACAACCGATTCTTCCTGGGACATACATCCGCATACTCCAATTAATAGATCAGGCTTTTCCCGTTTTAAATGTTTTAGGTGTCCTAATTCGCCGAACACCTTATTCTCAGCATTTTCACGAATGGCACAGGTATTCAATAGGATGACATCCGCATCATCTGTCGAATTCGTTGCTTCATAGCCGAGTGCCATGAAGATCCCTGCCATCACTTCTGTATCATGTTCATTCATTTGACAACCATAGGTACGGATATAGAATTTCTTTCCTTCCCCGAGTCCTCTATATTGATCATCGATTGTAAAGTCATTATGGTATTTAATTTCTTCTTTCCCACGCTTCTTGGCATCTTTTAACGACGGCGGGATATAGACACTTTCAAAGTACTTGCTGTAATCCTTATCAGATTTTTGGTCTGGTGGTGATACAGACTTCGATTGTTGTCCATGTTTTCGCTGTTCTTCGTTCATGAATAATCCCCTTTCTACCTCTATAACCAAACCGTTTTCTTCTATATATAAAGCCGGCCGAATTAACAGGATAAACATTGTTGCACATTACTATAGTATAAAGGTTTTCAACCTTACATACAATAGAGTCGCTTAAGTGTTGAAAAATGTTTTCATTCCTATCATAGCTACTGATTGTATCGTTTCATTACATATATTTTCTCCTTTCAGCCACTCAGGGAAACACATTCTTCTATCAAATCCTATACACTGATTAACTACCAAATATGTACCTGAAATCTATTTTTATCACTTTAGGCTAGAGGCTCAATCGAATATTCCCTTGTGAACGTATGATAATTAGTAGTAAATTGTAAAGGAGTGTTAAATAATGAGTTATAGTAAGAAATCAAATGCTCAGGACAACTATTTCCATGAAGATTATCAAATGCACAAATGCCATGACTCCCGTTCCAGGCATTATAATCATTGTGTTGAAGACGTTTTAGAAGCAATCCTTGAAGCTCAGAAAAAAGTAAAAAAAGATCATGGTTGTGATACTTCGTGTAAAAAGTCGATTGAGGATTTACTTTGTGAAAAAAAGAAACACAAAAAAAATACCATCCCTTTCATTTTATATTGTGGATGCGAGCCATTTAAGGGCACTGGTGTCACTACCTATCATTGTCATTCGAAAAAGAAAAAAACCTTCAAATGCATCGAGACCTACGTCTTTAAGTTAATAGACCTTGATCATAAATGTGCGACTCTTGAATTACTAACATTTAAATCCGACCACCACAAAGGCGATTCCCATTCTCATCATGAAAGTAAATGCGCACTTTCTTCACCTTGTAAACAGATCGACCACAAAAGTGTGGATGACTTGATGGGAACCGGTATTTGTATAACTGTAGACTTGTCTTGTTTCTGTGCTATTACCTGCCTGCCTGCCGTTCATTTATAGATGCATCCCCAATGAAAAAAGGTGAACGAAAGTCGTTCACCTTTTTCATCCTCCAAAAGCTTCAAGCAAATCGTCAATTTCTTTCATTCCAACGGAAGTATGATCCTGTTCTTTTGGACTTTTGACGGTGTATTCGTTCAAGTTTTTGGAGGAATCATTTCCATGTTGAAGCAGCAGTCTCTTTAATTCCAATAATTCTTCTAATATGGCATGTTCGGATTGTCTATGAACTTGAACCGGTTTAACGTGGTGCAGGTAATCATGCAGTGCAGAAAAAACAAGATGATTCAATGTATTATTCTTTGCATGATAGGCGACTTGCTCTACAACCTTTGAAGTGATGGCTTTCGTTTCACCAGTTTTAACATTTACGAAGCTCTCGGGGATCGTTAGAATTGTATCCTGAAAGTAATCTGCATATTTTTTAGGCATATTCATCACCCTTTAGCTTTTTGTATATTCAATATGCGCAGGATTATTTTTTAGTTGATTTAATTTTGCAAGGATCATTAATCCTGATACATTTAATCTTTCCATATTTTGCGGGAAGAATAATTCAATAGGGCGTCCTCTTTCTGCCCATTTCACGGCCGCTTCCCTAATATGGGATTCGGCTATTTTTGCGGCACCGCCAACTGCAATGTATTTGACCGCCCCTTTGATTTCATTTGAGCTGTTCCTGACCCGATCGAAATGTTCCAAGTATTTAATGGCCAATGATTTTAACTGAGGAATGATATATTTACTTATATCTTTTTTCACACCGGCGAATGGTTCTACATACCACTCGGATTGACCTGCGACCAGTTTCTCCTCAAGCTCAGACCTTGAGTCGAACTTGTATAGCTCATACTTACTTACCTTTTGTATGATATGATCTAAAAACTGGTTGATCCCGAAAGGCTCTCCCTCAATGGAGGCTACTGGCTTATTGTGTTTAATCCCTACAAAATCCACTGAATCTCCTCCCAGATCACCGATTAGGATCCCTTTGGCAGAGTCATGTAAGAGAGATTCATCTTTAACCCCCAGTGTCTCACTATCCCGTGTTAACGCCAGGTATGCACAGGCTCCTTCAGCCCCGATAATGACATCTTTTATCTGAAGTCTTACAATGATTTCTTTGGGGGCAATCATTCCAGGAACCTTGTGTAGATATACTGTATGGGTTCCGATTAAACGGCTTTTTAACGTATCTTTCCGCTCTTTATACTGAGTGGTCGGCAGGGAGACCGCCAATTGATCGATTTCAAAGGATAGATCTGTATCAGATTGGCTGTTCATTACAGCATGATGGGCCAACATGCCAAATAAAAGGGTGTACGTACGGTCTTCATCTACCTTCTGATTATTAAAGGATGTCAAACTCACATTTCGCTGCCTGGCCGCCGCCTTACCGATATAATATGGATCCCTTTTTTCATGAAGTGCTGAACTGTTCACTTCCACAATCAAATTGTCTTGTAGTATAACATCCTCGTCGTCGTAAGGTCTCTCATAAAATTCTTCATCAAATAACGCAATTGCATTTGGCATGGAATACTCTCTCACTTCACCTTTAGTCGATACAATGGCTTTATAAAAGCTGTTACCCAAGTCCACTGCTGCATAATTATGCCTATCCATTACATCCTCCTCCTTCCCTAAAGCTTATGCCGGGATAGAAAACATCTGTGCACGTACCCAGTCATAAATTTTTCATGGCGGTAACGTAATATGGATTCATTTCCGCTAATACTTTTTCTCTATTAAATTTCCACTCTTATACTGATTCATATATCCACTCTTAATAGATTCTGTCAGCATACTATAAAGTGTAGTTTAAATATTGTTTATTAAATAGGAGGAAAAAAAATGAGTGATTATAATAAGAATAAAAATTGTGTGAACGTAGACAAGTCTGCTTCACTCGATCACTGCGACAACACAACAGTCGATCCCATTCTAACCCCGGCAGGTGAAAGAATTGTCCATGTTCCAGTAGATTTAGGTGTATATCGTGTATCAAGTAACCTTGAAGCACACATTACATTTCCAGAGCCTGTAATGGAAATCAAAGATGTAAAAAAGAAAGTCGAAATCGTACAATGCCGTTTAATGACGATCCCAACAAGCGATGACGACTTCAGTGCTGCTGGTGCACAATTTCCCCTGCTATTATCAGGATATGTGCGCAAGAACATTCAATATGCAACACCTAGTGGAGGATCGGGTTTCGACGGATCCTGTATATCTTCTGACATTAAATCTTTAACAGTCCGTGTACCTTTCAAATGCATGACGACGATCACACTGGATTCTCCAGTCCAGCTCCCAAGAACAAATAACCGTCAGGAATTTGACTTCTTCAGAGCTCAAGACTTAGGGACAGGCTATCCAGAGAAGGATCAATATTTATCGAATGATATTTCCCAATTCCATCAATACAGCAATCAATACTACAATCAACTTCCTTATTGTGAATTGCTTTCAAGCAGCATTTTAGAGTGGGATGAATCAACAGATCGTGTATCCGAAGGTCCTGTAGGTGAAGGATATTTCTACAATATGCTAGAAAAAATGTCCCTCAACTTTACCATTAAAGTATTACAAAAACAGCAAATCCGTCTTACTGCAGAATAAGCAGTAACCTACCATCATCAGCACTCCCCCTACTGTTATCGATAACAGTAGGGGGAGTGCATTTTCTTTCTGTACAATATTCTCATCAGTATTTGTGGCAGGCTTTCCATAATTAGTCTCTATACATATAGGCTCAGGCCCAAACAACTATCAATCTAAATCATAAGATGGCATTATCTTGCTCTAGGAGGCCACTTATGTTTGATAATCATAATAAAATGTCCGATTGTCATGCAACGTCAAATACGCATGATTGTAAAAACCATTGTCACCACCCAAAAGTCAGTATCGGAAAAATCGTGACCAAGGTACCTGTCGTATTGGCTGAACTGACCCTACAGGTAAATGTAGATGCAACGATTACCTTTCCAGAAGCCGTTCTGGAAATTAAGGATATTAAAAAGACAATAAAATTAACACAGTGCAGACTGCTTCTTCCTTCTAATAAACTTTTTGTAAAAGGGTTTGTACGAAAAAACATCCAATATGCAAGCCCATGTAAAGAAATTGAAGAAACGTCCCTTTCTTCGATTGCTTCAGATCTTCACTCATACACAGTGGATATACCATTTCAATGTGTGACAGACATTAAGCATTTCTTATCAATGCCTGTCATGCCGGAAGTGAATAACCGTCAGGAATTTGATTTCCTCATTTCAAAACCGCTGCCTTCCGGATATCCGGAAAAAGATGAACTACAAACCCATGATTTATCTCAATTCCATCAGGAAAGCCATCAATTCTATAACGAAATCCCTTATTGCGAGTTGGTTTCTAGCAAAATCATCGAGTGGGATGAAGCCATCGACCGGTGTCCCCTCCCTCATTCCGGTCCTATTGGAGAAGGATACTTCCGTACAATCGAAGAGAAAATGGTCATAGATATATGTGTAAAAGTCCTACAGAATCAACAAATACGGGTTATCTCCACCACGAATGATGATTGCGAATGAACATGACTATTCAATCATTTTTAGAGAGGAGGTAAATGATTAGGTGTGATGTTAAAGCGCACCGATATCACCATGATTATGAGAGAAGACAATAATGATATAGAAAGCTATTTTCTGAACAAAATGAATGAAAATGAAAAAAACAGCCGAAAATCTCCATCATTTTCTTTATTTAACCTTACTCAGAAGCAAGATCTTTCCTTACAAGATCATGTGACGAATAAAAAAAGTCCCATAAAAGATAACGACCTGCCAAAGGGATCTCAGGAAAAAATTCATTCCCACCCGACGTTTTTCCCTCCACCTAAGGTGATGGATATGGCGGTAAACCAAGAAAATAAACTGAGCAAAATCGATGGTTCAGCTGATGAGCAGGAACAAGGGGACTTGAAGTCCGATAAAACTGTAAAGGAATTATCTGAAACCCTGAACAATACCGCCCCTTCGAATTCAAATGAAAAGAATGAGATCGAGCCCTCCGTGGAGGAAGAAGTTCTTATTGAGGGTTCTGAAGCAGGAAATGAACCTGTATCGATCCGGGAAGAGATATTCATGATGCTGGAGGAAGAGCTGGAGGAACAACGAAATCTCTATCAAGACCAAGAAAACCATCACGAACGAAATCAGAATCCCACCGATGCTTCTCCTCCTGCACTTGAAGAAGAAATGCTTTATTCGGATCATGAATTTGATCATAATGGAAATCACCTACCTTCATTTAGTCATTACTTAGAAACAATATATTGTGAAAATAAATCAAGTCCGCTGACAAGTAAGCAGACTGATTTCGTTCATTGCATTGGTTCCTTAACCTCGGTTCTCAAAAAAATTTCCACAGAGCGGGAAACGTTCATGGAGCATGAAGAGGATATCAGGGACGATAAACATGAACATCAAGAGGAGACCGATGAAGTCAAGCATGCACCTCAAGAAGATATCGAGGAAACCGAACCCCAACACCCAAGTCTGACGGCATTAAAAGAGCGTTTCGAAAATGAACTATTTTCAGAAGATCAACACCTGGAAAGTGGCACTGAAACCTCTGTACCCGACTCTCGCTCTTTAACTGTAAAGATTCCCGTTGTACTGTCCACTTTGCAGATTGAGGTCGCCATCTTGGAAGACGTTGAATTACCGTTTCCAATTGAACATATACTCTCTATAAATTGGTCTATCCAATCTCTAAAAACGAATATTCCCATTCCTGCTGGAGTTGTGTTTGTGAAAGGGACGCTTGTTGCTTCGATTCAATTTGTAGATCCAGGAGAAACAGCTTCTATACACTCTATCAAAATTCCGATTCAATGGGATCGCACCATTCCCATTCGTTGGATACTTCCGCCTACTATCCCTGTGAGTGAGAAGAGAGAATACACATTCCTGGCAGAAAACACCCAAGAACCAAGCACTCATCATGAATGTCATCATTCCTTCTGTGAACCAATTGAACATTTTCTACAAAATTTCACGTTTATCAGTCACCATGAATCCTTTAAGCAGAATGGCGAGTCAACTTTAAAGATTCAAGGTTGTTTACAGGTAAGCCTTCATTTAACACAAGAACAATTTGTGCACGTTTAGTCAGATGATCTGGTTCAATGATATGTAAAAAGAGGAAGGGGTTCACCTTCAAGGTGAACCCCTTTTCAACTCGTCACTCTGCCCTCTCACAGTTATCTTCATAATCTCTTACAATGCCTTTCAAGAAAGCATGCACCATCATTTAGTCATTATTGTTGGATGATATTTCTGAAACGATTATAGACTACTTCTGGACCTTGCTCTTCTCCTCCACCTGTATCCCCGTCTCCAGCCATTTGCTGTTTCTTCTGAGTTAATTTGATTAGAAGATTGATGTCCATTTTTTCTGTAATTTTATTAAATCGTCCCCAATTGTCAAAGTTCTCGGTAATATCCCACTGATTAACAGCAGAAGCAAGAAGCTTGCATTTAATCGGCTCATTATTGATTTCAAACGTCAATGATCCAAATTCGCAGCGGTTAGCTCCCATTCCGTCTTTGGCAAGTTCTCTTCTTTGCAACACATTCTTCTTAATGCTGAAGTCAATTCCGAACGGATTGTTGACAGGGGTAGCCAGTCTCACTCGATCATACGCTTTAAAAGGAATATCAACACTATAATCCTTTACTACTCCATAGGAACCTTCTACATATTGAATGTTCTTATGGACAATCCCTTCTACAAATAATTTCACGTAATCCGGAAACCCTGGTACAGGAATTGCTTTACATTGTGTGAGCGAGACGTTTTTCTCGATGTTTTTAATGGCACTAGCATAAGTTGGCAGATAAATATCCGCTTCTGTTAAAGATTGAAGAAATACATCTCCAAGAACAACTGTTACTTCTTCTAAATCAAGCTCCGGTACGAATGTTTCTGTAAATAAGCTTTTTGATTTTGCTTTATCGCTTGATGGTTGTGGAGGGCATCCTTGATGACCAAATCCGCAGCCTGTATTCTTTTTCATATCCATTCACTCCTGATAGTCATAAATTAATCAATGGAAAAGGTCATAGTTGTAATAAAAACAGTGAGAATTCCTTTTCTATTGACTTACTATAATCTATGAATTTTTTGAAGAAATGAGTGGACGACTGTCGGTAGGCTTAAACATATTTCTAGCACTCCTTCTAGTAATCTATGAAACAAGTTATGAACTCATACACAGTAAGCTATTAATCAATCTAGACAGCTTGGGTACTTGTAACGTTTAGCCAATTGGGTCCATACAATAGAGTAAAAGTCTTTAGGAGGAGATTATCATAAGGGAGGATGCGAAATTACCACCGATGTACACCATTTCCGATCAAGAGATCCTCTATTTGAAATCTGAGATCGAGAACTTGAATAAAACGATCCGAACTTTGAAAAGCAGTTATTTGTATGCTGAAAATGAGTACCATAAGGAACAACTTCAGAAGGCGCAGGAGGAATTAACGCTTGCTTACCGCCGGATCGATGAGAACGAAACCGTTGAGAGGGAACTTATAAAAGACCGAAACCTGTTTAAAGAAGGCAAAGAGAAGCTGGAAAGTCAGGTAAGGGCACTTCATGACGCCCTACACGGCAAGGATGAGCTGTTGCAGCAGTCGCAAGTGAGCCAAAATGACCTTCAACAGGAACTCCTTTCCATCAAGCTTGAAAAAAAACAATTATCTCATAAAATAACGGAAATCGAGAAGGAGCAACGAGATCTCTTCAGTAAAAATCAATCCCTATTGGAGGAAAACATCCTGCACCTAAGAAAAATAGACAGCTTAAACAGTGAACTGCAAGGAAAAAAACTTCATATTTCAGATTTAAACTCAGCTCTGGCCCATTCAGAAGATACGAAAAAAGAAATATTCTTTAACCTGATAGCTAAAACCGAAGAGTTGGAAAAGGCCTTGTCAGAAAGGAAACATACCCTTGATTCATTGCAATTTGCAAAGGAGCAACTAATTCAAGCAGAAAAGCAAAAGATGGAGTATATTAAAACATTCATCAGTCAATATCAAAAACATTTTGAAGAAAATGAATGGTGGCTTTCCTCCCAATTTGCTGATATCGATCAACGTACCAAACTGCAGGATGAACGAATCGAAGCGGTTGAACAAGAACAGGACATTCACTTTACTCTACAGAATGAGGTACTCGAGGGGAAATTTGAGCAAGTGGAGCAAAAGTTTATTGATTTTCTTGAGGAGGTCGACTCTATACGGGAATATAATGTAACCTTGACCCACAGTTTATTGGAGCTCAAACGGCTGGTAGAGAGCCAAAAACGCAGGCAGGCTCCTATCATTACAACACGTCAAACTGCAGAAAAACTCCCAGCTCCGATGGATTATTACTTCATGAAAAATGAAAAGGAATGAAAAAACGATGCCACAGTCGATTCCGTGGCATCGTCTTCTTGTTAAAATGTAATTTTTATCTTGTTATTTGAGCTTAGCTGAAGCTCCTGCTCTTCAAATAGTACAAACCCTAAAATGGTTGAAACTTCCTGTTCCTCAAGAGGTTCAATCGTAAATTGCAGTCCCTCCACTGCTATCGTTTCACCAGGGGGGATGAATGATTCCTGAATCGATTCTATCCAGTATTCTCCTGTGGAATAGGCCTTTTCTAACCAATCCTTCCCCATATACTTCCATCCTTGTGCCCCGTTTTGACCTTGCAGGGAAAAGATTTCGCTCATTTCAGGTGGGAGGATCTGTCCTCCTATTTCAATCTTATCAGGCGGATCCATTCGAAAGCAGATCTTCGGATTCATCAGGTCTACATTTCCTGTGTTCTTTATGAAGAAATCAGCTTTAATGGAATAGCGTTCTGATTTTCGATTGGGTATGACATTGTAATCAAAATATATTTCCGCATATGGCTTTTTTTCCTGAGCCTTTGGAACTTTACGGTTTGCATTTCGCATTTTGATTTCTTCGTACGTTTTATCATCCATTTGGATATCTTTACTTGGCTTCTTCTGAACTTTATGACTGCTTGATTCCCCTGTCTGATTACTTACCGTTTGGAATAGGTGAAGAATATTAAGATCCAGTAAACTTGGCTTCTGATTTCCAAGTAATGTTTTAAGCACACAATGGGTTAGTAAAACAGGACTTTCTTTTAACAGAAATTCTTCATCTTTACACTTAATCGAGCATCTCAGATGGGGAATGGAATGGTGTTCAGGTATCAAATAGTATCCCTTGAAGGGCAGTTCCTTCTTATATATTGAGAGATTTTTCTTTACATTGATGGAATTTAGCCTTTCATTATAACCGACCGAAACAGACTTGCCCTCACCCTGTGATTGACTTGACACTAATTCAACAAACAAATCCCCCTCCCTAATCGTGCCTGTATCTCGTTTTGATGAAACGACAATCCCATAATCGGTTAATAAGCCTATCACTTTTTCATGTATTTCATTGTTTATATTTGCATTCTTTGTATTCACTGATAGCCATACTTTCTTTCCATGAAGGGAACTTTTCACTTCCACCCTCTGTGCTTCTTCATCCAAATGAAATTGATGATTATTCTCCGCACAATAAAATTGGATGGCAGCTACGGAATGTGATGGAATCGTTCCCCAATCATGGTTGTTGATAGATAATTTCATGTACAGGCTCACCACCCTTTTGTTGTAGTCTATGTATCTTATGAATACGGGAGTGAAAATATGAACTTCTTAAGCCTCTTCCGCTTTCATTTCTAGGCAGATGCTTGTTTTATTAAACAGCCCTCTCCCGCTGGCAGATCAACACATAAACTAGTAAAAGCAAGATTGTTAGGTCTTTATAAAGCGAAAATTGAGCCGTAGATCAGATGAATTCTGGTCATCAACTGCTTTATTACATTTATTCTAATTGAAAGGAGAAATTATAATGATATCCCCACACGGAGGTATGCTTGTTGATCAAGTTGTTATAGGGAAAGAACGCGATGAGCTACTTAAAAAGTCATCCACTCTCCCATCAATTACACTCGATTCCTGGGGTCTGTCCGACTTAGTTCTGATCTCAACGGGAGCCTTTAGCCCTTTAACGGGTTTCATGAATCAAAAAGACTATTTACACGTATTGAAAGACATGAGGTTATCGAATGGGTTGGTTTGGAGTTTGCCCATTACACTCCCCGTTCCCAAAAGAGTGAGTAAGTCATTTTCCATCGGGGAAACCGTTTCACTTAAAGGAAAAGATGGGGTGATCTACGGCACATTAGATATTGAAGAAATATATGAATATAGTAAAGAAGCGGAAGCCCTTTTCGTATATAGAACATTGGACAACCTTCATCCTGGGGTTCAAAAGACGTATAAGAAAGAAGACGTGTATGTCTCAGGTCCGGTCAAACTTCTTCGGTTCCCTGCCATTTTCAAAAAAGATTTTCAAACGCCGAAACAGCTTAGAGAGCGATTTAATGAATTGGGTTGGAACACAGTCGTAGCATTTCAAACGCGAAATCCCATTCACAGGGCTCATGAATATCTGCAAAAAACAGCCCTCGAACTAGTCGATGGTCTATTGATACACCCTTTGGTAGGCGACACAAAGCAAGATGATATTCCCGCAGACATTCGTATGAAAAGCTATCGGGTTTTACTCGACGAGTACTATCCCAAAGAGAGAGTCCTTTTATCCACATTCCCTGCTGCCATGAGATATGCCGGACCAAGGGAAGCCTTATTCCACAGTATAGTAAGAAAAAACTTTGGATGCACCCATTTTATTGTTGGCAGGGATCACGCAGGTGTCGGGGATTATTATGGAACGTATGATGCACAGGAAATCTTCAATCAATTTTCAAGAGAAGAGATCGGTATCGAGATATTGAAGTTCGAGCATGCCTTCCATTGTATGAAGTGTGGGGCGATGGCTACTTCAAAAACATGCCCTCATGATGAACTATTTCATATCCACCTTAGCGGTACAAAAGTGCGAAAAATGTTAAGAGACGGAACGATGCCTCCAAAAGAATTTTCCAGGCCAGAAGTGATAGATGTACTTCTTAATGAAATGGGTGAAGGTTCTCAAAGGGAGAGCTGAAGGAGATTACATCATGATTGAATTTTATATTGTCATCATAGGAATGATCGTTATGCTCTCATTACTGGTCTTTGAGGTGGAGCGGCCTGAAATCATTCTTCCATCCACTCTCCTCCTTTTCGTCATGACTGGTGTCATTACGCCACAGGAAGCCATAAAGGGGTTCTCAAACGAAGGGATGTTGACCATCGGTTTATTGTTCATCATTGCGGGAAGTATTCAAAACAGTGGAATTGTCAATCATGCCTTCAAGAAGTTATTAAACCGGTCAACTTCAAGGAAACACATGCTTGCCAAGCTCCTCTTCCCCATCTCTCTTCTTTCTGCGTTCCTGAACAATACTCCCATCGTCATCGCTTTTACGCCACTTGTAAAAAAATGGTGTGAAGATCATCATCTCTCCCCTTCAAAATATTTGATCCCCATTTCATATGCAACGATCCTTGGAGGTACCATAACCATTATTGGTACTTCCACAAATCTCGTGGTCCATGGTTTGCTTCTTGACTCGAACCTGCCTGGGTTCACCTTTTTCGAACTGGGTAAAATAGGGATACCGATTACTCTCATAGGCCTATGTTATCTCATATTTTTCAGTTCTTCCTTACTTCCTGAGAGAAGAAGCAGACCTGTCAATATTGAGTCCTTAAGAGAGTTCACTGGAGAGATTTTGATACTCGATGACTTCCCTTTTATACAAAAAACGGTTGAACAAGCCAGGTTAAGAAGCTTAAAAGGACTATTTCTTGTTAGTATCATCAGGGAAGATGAGACCATTACTCCTGTATCGAATACAACATTATTAAAGGCACATGACCGCTTGATTTTCACCGGAGATATTACCACCATCACAGAACTTCAATCACATAAAGGCCTCCTGTTACAAAGTAATGGCGGCTCCTCATTTCCAAAACACCATCAGTTGACGGAGGCGGTGGTTTCCCATCATTCTTCCTTACTATATAAGAAGATTAAGGATACCAATTTCAGGAGCAGATTCAATGCAGCAGTCATAGCTGTTCATAGACAAAATCAACGGTTGAAATATAAAATTGGCGATATCATTTTAAGACCGGGAGATATCTTACTACTTGCCACAGGAACTGATTTTTATAAGAAAGCCAACACGAATGACTTCTATATTGCCACTACACTGGACAAGACCATGATGACCCGTAAACAGACATTGAACGGGTGGATCTCCGTCGCATTACTGGGAACGATGATCCTTATAGTGACATTAGGATATATGTCGATGCTAACGGGAATGGCGTTTGTGACAGTGTTATTACTTTCATTAAGGATCGCCACTCCCCTGCAGGCAAAGAATGCCATTCAATGGAATGTACTGATGGTGGTATCCTGCTCGTTCGGTATCGGGTATGCGATGATCGAATCGGGTGTCGCCTCTTTCCTTGCCGACCTACTGATGCAAGCTTCAAAGCCGTTTGGCCTTTTTGCCATCGTTATAGCAATCTATCTCCTTACGAATCTATTTACAGAAATGATGACGAACAGCGCTGCTGCCGTCCTCATGTTCCCCATTATCCTGGAAGTTTCGAATACTCTGGATTTAAATCCAACAGCATTGGCCGTAACGGTAACCATTGCCGCTTCCGCAAGCTTTGCAACACCGATCGGTTATCAGACCAACTTGATCGTATATGGCCCGGGCGGTTATCGATTCAAAGATTATTTGAAGGTGGGGATCCCCTTGAATATCCTGACAATGATCACCACAGTAATACTGGTCTATTACTTTTGGTTATGACTAACCATAACATTAGAGGTGATGAGATGAATCAGAAAAATATTACTTGGCACGAGGGCAAAGTCCAGAAAGCTGACAGGCAAAATTTAAATGGGCATAAAAGCGCATTGCTTTGGTTTACAGGGTTGTCCGGTTCCGGGAAGTCCACAATCTCAGTGGAAGTAGAAAAGAAATTACATGTGCTTGGCCATCACACTTACCGTCTTGACGGAGATAATATACGTCACGGTTTAAATGGGGACTTAGCATTCTCAGAAGAAGATCGTACGGAAAACATCCGAAGAATCGGTGAGGTATCGAAGCTTTTTGTCGATGCCGGTATCATAACCTTGGCTGCCTTTATTTCCCCCTATAAAAAAGATCGGGCATTTGCCAGATCACTATTACCCGATGGGGAATTTATAGAAATATATGTACAGGCGAGCATTGAGACATGCGCGAGTCGAGACCCGAAAGGCCTTTATAAGAAGGTGAAAAAAGGTGAGTTAAAAAATTTTAGTGGAATCGATTCTCCTTATGAAATCCCTGAATCCCCTGAAATCATAATTGATACAGAGAATCAACGAATAGATGAATCCGCCCTGCAAATTGTAAACTATTTAAAGAATAAGGGATTCATATAATTGTAATTAAGAGTTATTTCTATTTAATACGAGGAGTAGATAAATCATGCTGAATGAAGTGATTAAAATTGCGATCGGGGCAGGGAAAAAAGTATTGGAAGTATACGATGATGCCTATACGATCCATGAGAAAGAGGATCGGTCCCCCCTCACCATCGCAGATCAGTTGTCACACGAACATATAAAAACTGAATTAAGCAAACTTTCTCCCAGCATTCCCATACTGAGTGAAGAAGGGGCCAGTATCCCTTATAATGAGAGAAAGAACTGGTCATCTTTTTGGCTCGTGGATCCTCTGGACGGGACGAAAGAATTCATTAAGAAAAATGGCGAATTCACAGTCAATATTGCCCTTATCCAAGAAAACAGACCAGTATTGGGGATCATTTATGCACCTGTAACAGATACTCTTTATTACGCCGAAAAGAATAAAGGAGCATATAAACTCATGACTGCCAGTTCTTTGGAGAAAAGAAAGCAGGTAAAGATCAATACCGCATCATCTGGTGTAAAGAAAATCGTGATCTCTAGATCTCACTTGTCGGACGCGACTCAGAAGTACATCGAAGACCTTCAACGGCAAGAAGGAAAACTTGAATTCACTTCGATTGGAAGTTCATTGAAGTTTTGTTTGATTGCAGACGGAAGCGCACACTATTATCCCCGACTCGCCCCTACAATGGAATGGGATACAGCTGCCGGTCAGATGATTGTTGAGGAAGCAAATGGACAGGTGATTAAATATGAGACGGGTAATCCAATGGTTTATAACAAGAAAGACCTTACGAACCCCTCTTTCCTCTGTTCAATAAAATACTGAAGAATACTGCGGCACTCGTCGCAGTCTCTTTCATTATTCACGGAAAATCCCTATTTACATACACTAACGTAGAATATTTCAGTTTAAGGGAGCGAGATTATGGGAAACAAGCCTCCAAAGGTATCCATCATTTTCCCGGTGCGTAATGAAGGAACGAATGTAAAGATGACACTGGACTCTTTGTTCACTATAAAGACCAATATAGAGTTGGAAGCCGTTATCGTGGATGATGCTTCAACTGATCAATGCTGTCATTTTCTAAACCACTATCCATACCGCGACAAAGTAACGTATATTAGGACGAACGGGGTGGGACCGGCTAATGCCAGAAACATGGGAGCAGCGAGAGCCCGCCATCCATATTTAGCATTCTGTGATGCGCATATGACCTTTGAAAATTTCTGGATTGATCGTTTGGTCTTCCACATTGTCAAGGGGACAAGCGACGCCGTATGCCCTGCCATCGGATCTATCCAAGACCCCGCGGTAAAAGGATACGGCCAGTCCCTCACTCCTTCACTTAAGATCAAATGGCATCAGAAACGAAGATCCCTATTTGAAACGGTTGTTCTGCCAGGTGCCTGCATTATTACCTCCAAACAGGTGTTTGATGATGTAGGTGGATTTGAAACAGGCTTTGCCACATGGGGCCATGAAGATGTTGAATTATCCCTCAAGTTTTGGCTGTTTGGGTATCGATGTCATTGTGAGCCGAATGTCACCGTACTACACTTGTTTAGAACAACTCATCCGTACACAGTAAACTATGAAGGAATATATTATAATTTACTAAGGATGGCCTATCTTCATTTTGATGATAAAAGAATCAAGAAAGCCAAATCACTGGTCGTACATGGATCGGCAGCAACTATAGAAAAAAAGGTGCTCAAAGATGGTGTATTACGAAAAAGGGGTCAATATATAAAAAGAAGAAAAATGGATATTGATGACTTATTTAAGAAATTCAATATTTACTTTTAATAAAACAAAAAATTCATGACAGCTGAAAGGAATTTCAGCTGTCATGAGATACAAGATTATTGCTCCTGATAATAAAGGAGGGTATCCTTCAAACTTTGCTTTAGGGATATGGTTTGTTTCCAGGAGAGACTCTCTAGTTTTTCAATCGCATATTGAACGCCAGGGGTAGATAGAAAATGTTCGGTCGTTAATGGCAGGTCGCTTTGAGATAACCTCTTCAATTCTTTAGCTACCTCGATAAACTTGTACGTTTTTCCTGAAGCAACGACGTACGTTTCATTTTTACAGCCCTTTTGGAGAATGCAGTCATACGCACTTACCGCATCCCTTACATCCAGGAAATCTCGGCGGTCCAGAATGTTATGGAAGTGAAAACCTTTCCCCTCCCCGTTGCGATGTTGCACGCATTTTTGCGCAAGAAGAGCGCAAATACCATTTGAATGGCCGGGACCGATTAAATTGGACGTCTTGGCAATCCGAATATCCAGATCATAAAATGATGACCAGCTTGTGGATAGGAGCGTCTGAATATACTTAGATAATCCATATGGGTGATTGGGTACTATAGAGTGGCATGGATTGAATTCAATGACAGAGCCAATGATGAGAATTCGTGCGGAAGGAATTGTTCCCTTAACGCCTTCCAGTAGATTCATCGTCCCTATTACATTCGTATTTATGGTGGAAATCGGATCATCCCATGATTGTCCGGTATGATTTTGAGCTGCAAGATGAAGAATCATGTCCGGTTGGATATTTTCAAATAATACCTTCATTCCTTTTGCATCCATTAGATCACACAGCACACTTCGAACTTCTTTTATGGGATGAAGATGACTGCGTACAGCTCCAAAAACCTCATAGCCCCTTTTGATGAAATATTCACATGCATGGATGCCTGTAAAGCCTGTAGCCCCAGTGATGAATACTTTATTCATCTCCCCTTCATCCAATCACGAAGTTCAAGGAGCATCTCCCTGTAACCTGGGACGGAGTATTTATAATCATTCCGTGTGTGTATGAGGGTTTTATCATGGACCGGTTTTGCCACTGGTATGATGACCACCCCATTGTTTCCGAATATTTCCTTAAAGAGAAGCAGAAGATCATATTTAGAAATCTTTTGATCTACACTCAGATGATACATTCCTGAAACCTCATTCGTTATGAATGAGTGTATCGCTTTAGCGAGTTCCAGTGTAGTCACTCCATTCCAGAAGACGTTCTGATAACCATTGATCCTCCCTTTCTGCTGAAGGAACCAGTGGAGAAGGCCAATACCTTCTTTTTTTAGTTCTGGCCCTATGATAGAAGTGCGAACAGTCAGATGAGGTGGGTGATCAATCTCTCCCAAGGACTTTGACTTAGAATAGATGTTAGTCCCATCTTTCACGTCATGCTCTGTATACCTCCCTTTCTCTCCTGAAAACACGCAATCTGTACTAATATGAATCAATTTGCCACCGTATTCATTTATCATTCCCACCAATGCGTGAGGTAAAAGACTGTTTACCTGGACCGATTCCATTACATGGGTTTCAGCATAGTCATTTAGTAGACCCGTCGCATTGATAACGATATCCGCACTTTGCTCACTCAAAACCTTCCTCACACTGTCAAGATCCCTAACATCTAATCGAATTCCTAGAGGATCTTCTTTTCTAACAGTATAAGACACCTCATGGCCACATCCCTTCATATATTCAACGATGACATGACCAGCCATTCCATGTCCCCCTAGAACGAGAATCTTCATTCTAGAAACCCTCCATCCTTCAGCATCGTCTTTATCTGATCATAAGGGATGATGTTATCACTGGAAGAATACGTATCAAGGTCTACTTGAGGAAAATCTTCATAATATTCCATGAGCCCTTTAATCGGAATGGTTGGTAGGATGACAAAATACTCATTGTCATAAACGATGGTATTATGGCTTTCAAATTCCGTTAAAAGTAGTTCATGCAATTTTTCTCCAGGACGAATTCCCAGTTCCTCAATGATCACTTCTTTATCAGGTGAATATTGATCGATTAGTACATGTGCAAGATCGATGATTTTACATGTAGGCATTTTCATGACGAAAATTTCTCCTCCATGACTTTCATAGGTTGCCTTGAATAACAGTTTGATGGCATCTTTTATGGTCAGAAAAAAACGTGTCATTTTTTTATCAGTGATCCCGATTTTAGACTTTGTTTTGATTCCATGCTTGAATACGTGAATGACGCTGCCGTTTGTGCCTAATACGTTTCCTCCGCGTACACAGACAAACTTTGTTTTATCTGTTAACACATTAGCATTGATGATCAACTTTTCTCCCATAGCTTTTGTGAATCCATAAAAATTGGAGGGGTTCGCTGCTTTATCCGTAGAAATATTAATGACTTTTTCAACATTATTTTCGATTGCAGCGTCAATGATATTCTGTGTACCCATTACATTCGTCTTCAATGCTTCCAATGGCTGAAATTCACACACCGGGACATGCTTTAGGGCAGCGAGGTGAAAGATATAATCAACCTTTTGTGAAGCTTCTATAACAGCTTCCTTGTCCCTCACATCTCCTATGACGAACGTTAACTTGGGGTGATTTTCAAACTTTTGCTTCATTAATACCTGACTCGTTTCATTACGTGAGAAAATACGAATCTCCTTCGGGTCTTTTTCAAGCAGTTGACTCACCAGTTCATTTCCCCATGATCCGGTACCACCGGTGACTAGAATGGTCTTATTAGTAAACAATGTCGGAACCTCCTAATAAAATATTTATCACTTTATCTGAAACATTTCTATCCAGATACTCTGCCGGACATGTCCAGTTGGAAATTTTCGAAGTCATCACCTTAACCCCAGTTAAGATGTTATCTTCCTTTAACCCTGATATAAAATTACTCCCACAATCCACGGTTTCCGGTCTCTCTGTTGTCTTCCTGATGGTTACGGTAGGAATGTGAAAAATACAACATTCTTCTTGTACGGTTCCGCTGTCCGTTAATGTGCAATAAGCATTTTTCTCAAGCTTAATGAAGTCAAAAAACCCGAAAGGTTCGTGAAGTTCTATTAGAGGATGTAAAGATAATTGAGGGGCTGATTGAAGCTTTGACCGGGTTCTGGGATGTGTACTCAAAATAATTCTTTTACCATACGTGTCTGCTAGTTTGTTCAAGGCATTGATTATGGAAGTAAAATGAACGGGATTGTCGACGTTTTCAGCGCGGTGAATGGTTGCAAGGAAGTAGTCTTGATTTCCCAAATTTAAATCCTGAAGAATGAGACTATCCTCTATTTGCTCTCGGTAGTGGGTAAGCACTTCAAAAATCGGATTGCCCGTAATGATGATTTTGCTGGATGTCATTCCTTCATTAAGCAAATTGGTTTTACTGTAAGGAGTATATACAAGATTGTAAGATGAGACCGCATCAATGATTTTTCGATTCTTTTCCTCTGGTACATTTAAATCAAAACAGCGGTTCCCAGCTTCCATGTGTACAACGGGAATCATCATTCTTTCAGCAAGGATGGCACTAAGACCACTATTTGTATCTCCCAGCACAAGTACTTTATCCGGCTTCTCTTTGAGTAAAATCTTTTCTAGCTCGGAAAATAAGGATGATAGTTGTTCACCCAAAGATTGCTGTTTATCCGCCAGTACATAATCTGGTTCCCTTAAACCGAGTTCCTTAAAAAAGACACCATTTAAGGAATGAGTAAAATTTTGACCTGAGTGGACAATGATATGTTCATCTGCAAGTAGATCCAGTTTCTTCATAATGAGACTCAACCGGATGATTTCAGGTCTCGTTCCTAAAACAGTCACTATCTTCATGATCACCTCTCCTTTTTCATTCTCTTATTATGTTTATGTTCGTATCGTGGACATGCCCTAGGCTGGTCTCTCTATTTTTTAAAAAGACTCGGGACCAGTATATGGTCCCTTTCAGGCTCATAATATTTCTTTTCCATATTGGTAATACTGAAAATCGTCGTGAAAAACATGCTGGCACAATGCAATCGTTTCTTTGTCGTACAAGGACTTATATTTCGGTAATGGACCATGGATTAGCTGGGTATAACTCAATATTGTATCTGAGTTGACTTCTGTTTCAGTCATTTGGGGAGAGAATGAGTGAGGTGATGTCAGTATTTTATCTGATGAAGAGAGTAGGTTATATCCACTTTCAATTTCTTTTATTTCCGTATTGAAGTTCTCTAATTTTATTAGTTTTGGAGATAAACACTCTTCACCCAGACAATACTGTTTGGCAATATGACCATCCACGTTTGTATAATCCGCTCCAACTATTGATAAATAAATCAAAAATTGTTTGAAAGAGATTCCTTTATAAGTGGTATTAGGATAAAACATTGCTGAGATCCTTTCTTTATCCTTATCCATTGGTGAGTCGGGGGAACCACTCGAATAACAATAAGTCGCAATAGTGAAGTAACTGCTTACTGCCCTCTTATAAGGATTTCTCACTAATTTATAAACGACCTTCTTATTTAAACCATCATTTAGGACAGCTTCCATATAACGTTTCTGCTTGAAGTAGACTGCATTTTTATAAACATGTATGGATGGATGATATTCAAGTGCTGTATCCAATAAACCCGTTTGATAGAAAAACCAACGTGCAAAAGTTGTGCATCCGGCTTTTGGGGTCCACATCAACATTAAAGGGAAATTTTGATGGTAGAGTGGTGTTTTGTAATAATTCATTAAATTCTCTATCAATTGTCTCCTATGCATTATCATGTTCACCTCCTCCTATTTCAGGTTGATCTAGTATACTTAATGCTTGCCATGTCAGGTATTGAAGTACAGAAGTGTAATAGATGCCTTTAATATATTTTCATCCCACCTCTCTCCCCACCGTTATAGCAACTACACACATTTGATTCCTTACATTTTGTTTCTACATAAGTAACAAGACGTTCACTCCCATGAAAATTGAACATTTCGATCAATAAATTGAATAAATCACGTTCATGTTTTGGTCTTCAAGGTTTTTTTCCATAACAGCGTGTTCGACTGAATATTATAACAAGCGAGCCTTGTAGGTATGACACCATAATCACCAACATAATATGTTGTCCCATCCTCTTTTTCTCTACGGGATGGTCGTATACGCGAAAACCCAACCAGAATCAATTCATCTGATAGTGGTTTAATCCCCCTCCACCAACCGATTGCCTCTTCATGCTTACTTATTTCAACCAGATTCACCTCGCGTTCCACCTTTAAAGTTGCGGAGTTTACTACGATTACCCTTCTATCCACCTGAGTGAAATAAATTTTCCCATTATGGGTTTCACCGTCATGAATAAGCTGACTACCAATGATAATTTGTTTTTTCCTGTCATTCAAACATATCGCGTCCTTTTGCAGGCATCTCGTTACCCACACTTACCCATTCCGTTCAAAGACAAAATTGGGGTGTGACATATGAGGATTTGTGTTGGCGATCTTTCTATAATCAATGTCTGGACTGAAGCGGTTCCACAGGTCGTCCCCCATTACATCCCATAGGTTTACCACCTGACCCTTTCGATCCAGTTCCGCTACCAAATCCAGTCCCGTGTTAGCGACCAGGAGATTTCCATTCTTCCTGAGGGTCACTTGATGAACATCATTGAATAACGGCAAACTAACATAATCGATCATCTTTCTGGAAAGGCAATCGAATATGAGAACCTCGGTCCTTGTACCCACATATAAACAGATGTCAATTAATGTACCAGCCGTGAATGAAATCGAGGCGTTCTTATCAGCATAAACGTCTGCTGGTGACAAATATTCGATGATTTTTGTTATTTCTTTTGTCGAGACATCCATCTTTAATACAACCGCTTTTTTGTATTGCTCCCAAACATTCATAACTTTCGATTTCTGTTCCGCTCCGACAAGGAATTAAACCTTCAACTATTATCACCTCATTATGATGAATATTTCACTAATGACGGCATGCTTGGATAAAGATATTGTTTGGTTCTTATCATATTTATGCTTCTCGATATACTATGTACAGCTTGTTTCTTTTGACATACATATTTAACAAAATAGGAATTCCTTAGTAAAAATAGCCGTATAGCCCTCTACAAAACCGTTCCTTTCACATATAAAAGTAATAAGATTGTTTTATTAGATCGTACATTTGATTGGAGGATGACAGATGAAAGTCTTATTTGTCTTTTACGTACCGAGTGGAGGCGTAGAAACGTTAAACAGACAGAGATCCATAGCACTCAAACAAGTGGGAATCACTTGTGACTTTTTGTATTATAGTAAACGGAGAAAATTACTGAATCACGAGAATTCAAATGTTTTTATCACTAATAATGATCAAGAGATACAAAATATCCTTAGAAAAGAGAACTATGATGCGGTCGTTATCACGTCGGATTATGCAGCAATGGAACGATTTCGGAAGTTGGGATTCAAAGGGAAAATCATACTCGAAATACAAGGGTTCGGTCCACAGGCTGTGGCCAGACAGCAATTGCAACTTGCCATTCCCTATGTACAAAACTATTGTGATGCTCTCTTATATCCCAAAACTCCACATATTGGTGCAATCTTCAGGGAGTTCTTTAAAACGACTCCAATCTTTGAATTTAATAACTGCTTTGATCACAAGGCATTCACCTATCAAAAATTGCCTAAGCCATCAAAGCCGATTGTGGCATGGATCGGAAGACTTGAGGACAATAAAAATTGGCGCGAATTCTTATACATTGGTCAACAATTAATCATGAAGAGACCTGAAATCGATTTATACATGTTTGAAGATCCGAGTCTATCTACCCAGCAAGAACGAAACGATTTTATCCAGTTGAAAAGTAGATTAGGCTTGGATAAACACATTCATCTGTTACAAAACGTACCCAACAATCAGATGGCTGCTTATTACTCCAGAATTGGTGACTCAGGTGGATTCTTGTGCTCCACATCTAAAGTTGAAGGTGCTCCTTATTCTTTATTGGAAGCGATGAGTTGCAGGTGTCCAGTCCTTACGACAGATTCTGATGGGGTCAGAAGTTCGATCTTGCACAATCAATCCGGGAAATACTATCAAATCGGGAATATTCAACATGCGGTACAACAAGCTGAAGAATTGATGAATGATACTAAACTTCGTCTTTACATCATTGAGAACGGATTACTCCATTTACAATCGCAATTTAGCCACCAACAATACAGCCGGCATTTCTCCAGGATGCTTAAGGTTATAAATGCTTAGTTTCGACCATATCTCGGGCGAGTGTTCCATCAAAGATCTTACCTTTTGCATATGTTATTAAAAAAGGAAAAGGTGAGATGCCAATTGAAAGCAATGGTGACAGGAGGAGCTGGTTTTATCGGCTCCCATCTAGTTGATACGTTAATTTCCAGGGGCTATTGTGTACATGTGATCGACAATCTAAGCAGTGGGAAGATGGAGTATTTGAATCCATCAGCCATTTTCCACAACATGGATATCACTTCATCAGAAGCGTATGACGTCCTATTGTCGGAAAGTCCGGAATATGTTTTCCATTTAGCTGCTCAGGCTGATGTTTCACGTTCCACAAAGCGGCCATTCGAGGATATGCAAACCAACATTGCGGGGACACTTAATTTACTGGAGGCGTGCAGACATTTCCCTGTAAAGAGCTTTGTATTTTCATCTACATCTGCCGTCTATGGAAATGCTCCCACAGATTTCATTGACGAAACCTGCCCCCCTTCTCCTATATCCTTCTATGGATTATCGAAATTCACCTCAGAAAGTTATATTAAATTGTACGGAGACACCTTTGGAATACCATTCTCCATACTCAGGTATGGAAATGTCTACGGCCCCAGGCAAACGTCCAAAGGGGAAGGAGGGGTTATTGCTGTATTTCTTGAGACCCTCATGAAGAATGAAAGCCTGAAAATAAACGGGGATGGACTTCAGACGCGAGATTATGTATATGTCCAGGATGTCGTAGAAGCAAATATTCTAGCTGCAGCTAAGGGGAACCAACAAATTATGCAAATTAGTACAGGCGAAAAGACATCTATCCTGCAATTGATTAACTTATTACAAGATGTACATTCAAAAAAAATAACTTCCTTTCATGCGCAAGACCGTCAGGGAGATATCAAGCATAGCTGCCTTGATAATAGGTCTGCTAAACGTATATTGACTTGGGATCCTCAATTCCCAATTAAAGATGGGCTTAGAAAAACGTACTGGTCCTATACAAGTTGAGAATATGTACAAAAAAGACATCAAACAGATTCGATTGATGTCTCTTTGTTTTGTTGTTAAAAACCTTTTTTTCTTGCCATCTTAAAGAATTGTCGATATTTATTCTGGATGTGCAGTGATTCCCTTGCCATCCCCGCACCATTTTTTGCAGAACCCATTTCGGAATGTACCCGGTATAACACTAGCACTTCATCGAGGTAGTGCATATGTGTATGAAGAGTCAACCGGCACCACATTTCATAATCCTGAGTGTATTTCAACCTTTCATCAAACCAACCTGCCTGCTTTATCAAATCCGTTTCGGCAATCACAGTGCAGCCATTTACTGGACATGCCTTAAGCAGGAGTTTTTGCAACACATTTCTACTCATTCTACGTGAATGGATTTCATTGACAACTTTATTATTTTGATCAATCGTTTTAAATGCCGTATACGATAGCCTCGCTCCTACCGTCTGCATGTAGGCAAGTTGCTTCGCCACCTTACTTTCCATGAACATATCATCTGAACTCAGCCATGCAAAGTATTTCCCGGTTGCATGCCTTAAACCCGTATTCAGTGCAGAAGCAGTTCCTCCATTTGCTTTCCTGATATATTTGATTCTGTTCTTGAATGGTTGAATTTTTTCAACATACTGAGTTGAACCATCATCCACAACGATTACTTCGATATCCTTATAGGTTTGACGAAGTGCACTATTAATGGCATGATCGATATAAGCACAATTATAAAATGGAATAATGATTGATACTTTCACTTTCGTTCACCGCTTTCATAGGAAGTGATACTATTATATGTCGCTGCTTTCATATTGCTTGTACCACTACCCAATAAAGAGGCTGGGACATATCTAAATCCATTTCCTCTAAAGACGAACAATCTAAAAATTGGTTAGGATCAAATGATACACAGCTTTTGATTTCCGTCCATGGCCTCGCTTTCCTCGGGCTGGCGGCAAGCGAGCACCTGGAGCGCAAACCAACCACTACTCCATATTCAAAAGCAAGAGTATTTACGTAAATAGCTAAATGACAAATCCGAACGACGTCGATTTTCAAAAATGAATTTCAATGATCGTTCGGATTTTCTTTTAGCTAAACTCTTTTGTCCCAGCCTATTTAATCAAAATTTCAATATGTTTAACTTTTCCATTATTAATTTTGTAACAGCGTAGCTCTTCCTCTCTCCCACCTACGGAAGCAATAAAGTAATATACATCAGGATATATGGAATATGCTACATCATCCTTAGAAGGAACTGGCCTTCCAAATGGGTGAGAATGATAAATCCCTTTAAACGATTCATTTCGTCCAAGCATACGGGATATGATTAATTCCTGTTCATCTGGATTTATGGCGAAAGAATATGGGGTTGCTTCCATATTTTGCATTGGCCAAACCGTCAAACATCTGTTTTCCAGCCCGGAAATCAGCCCACAAGATTCATTGGGTAGATCTTTTTTCACTTCCAGCATGATCCTGGTATAGACACGACGGGAAAGGATGACCGATTCTTTAGGCGTTGCACCCGCATCCTTTATATTTAAATTTCGTCCTTTTGGCTTCCATTTGGATTCTTTCTTCTTTTTTAATTCCCAAGGGTATACTTTTTTTCTGCTTGTAAATTTTATTCAAATCTTTGGATTGCATGATTATCCCCCCTTTCAAATTCACCTCATGTATTTATTTGGATTAAACATGGTTCGCTTTGAATCCGAAGACATTGGAATATTGCCGTATTCATCGAATTGAGGATTGACCTGTGGAGCTTGTTTTTTTACAGTACTCTGTCGCTTCATTTTATTGTACAATTCATTCTTTTTATTTGATTGAGCTTGGATATCCTTTCGTAGCTGTGATAATTCCTTTTCAAGCTCTATTTCACGTTGATTTTTTTCTTTTTGTTTCCCTGAATATTTATCATTGAGCAGTTCCACTTGTCTTTCAAGCTCATGTTCTCTTTGTTTACACTCTTCTACCTGTGACTTCAATCCAAGAATTTTTTCTTCATAAAACCCTTCGATTTTTTTTAATTCTTCATATAGAGCATTCACTTGGTTCAAATAGTCTTGGGTTGTATCCGCCCTTTTTTTATTTTGATCCAGGGAATCCTTTACTTCGTTGAATTTATCTGAATAAGACATCAAATGATCCTCGATCAAATCAAGTTTCTTAATAATTTCTGGATGATTGTTTTCCTCTTCCTTGCCCCATAAGAATTTCCACACTTTATGATGCCACCTTTCTTTTTTTGGTTCCTTAAAAGGATGTTTTTGCATTTGTAGCCAGCCTAAATACGTATAAAAAGCTTGTTGATACATCTCAAACTCATTGGACTGTTTATCTTCCGATAAGAAATATTTATTCGCCTCCATTAAAAGTAAAATAACTTTATTCTTTAAAGATTCGAGACTGGATTTCCCTTCACTTGAATAACTTTCATAAATGACTCTTATTTCAGGGATGAAGGAGGGAATAAAAGGGATGTCACTCTCTGAGTTAACACCTTCTTGAGTATCCGTCTCTACAGTTTTTAATTCATCCTGAGATTTATCAAGCAAGGTTTCTCTAGGTGATAAAGAGGCTCGATCTACCTGTTGTTGGATTTGGAGAATTAGCTCATGTTTCACTTCCATTTCTTGAAGTAAATAATCAATTTGTTCGGTTAAGGTCTGAATAGTATGATGGTTTTCAGCAATTTCCAACTGATAGACCCTGTGTTTTGATCTCTCTCTGGACAATTCCTCTGACACATTTCGGATCCGATTTGAATAATGAGTATAGAGTGCCTCTAAATCATTCGAAAGAACTTGAATGTCATGAATGATGTCATGATCTTCCAGGTTCGTATTGGATATATGATCCTCCTCAATCATTTTTGTCACCCCCGTTGGCATTTTTTATTATCATATGTACGGTTTGTTTACATGTTAAAAAAAAGGAGAGAGATGACTCTCTCCCTCATTTAATTAAGCGTCCATGTCTCCAAGTAAGTCAGCGAATGTTTCACATTCACCAAACTCGACTAGTGCATCTACTACCCCACTATCAAAGATTACAACGTTCGCTGTATTTCTAAGGATTAAGCGGAAACCTTCAGTTGGTGCATCAAAGATTTGCAGTTCATAGAATAATTGCTCAGGTGCTCCGTCAAAGTAACGGATTCCTTCTCCAACTGCAGTAAGAGCATCGGTACCACATGTAACTCTGTCGATCGAAGATGGATCGAATGTGAAGCTGAAATCAGGCTGGAAGCCAGTAGCTGTAGGAGCTGGTGTAGGACCGACTTCCGTATCTGTGAAGGAGTAGGAGAATGTACTGTCTCCAAGAGAACATTCCTGACAAATTTCTGCTCTCAATGTGGACAGACCTGTTACGATGTCAGCTGATCCTCCAGTACCGAATGTTGCTTCAGTATCTTCATTTCTTGCAAGAGCTGTTCCTTGACATTCACAGTTAGCAACCGGGAATAATCCAGGACATTGTCGAGGGAATTCTAGTAAACTAAGATCGCACTGAAGTCTTTCTTCTGGTACTGGAATGTTATTCGGACGTGGGAAACAGAATTTCGCCAATACTTCCAATTTAACAGGGTATTCGACTTGAACATCTTTACAAAGAACTACTTTCAGTGGAATCATCGGTCCAAATGGATCTGGTCCCATCAATACTCCACCAGAAGTTGCAATGACCTGTGTCGCTCTGATGTTTAAGTTTGCATTCGTAATTCCGACTGGTACACAAAGCATGATTTCGTCAGTGAATTGTGTACGGACAGTAAACGAACACTCGGCAACTCCATTAATCAAGATTGTAACCTCTACCGGAACTGTCCAAACAATTAGAACTTTACCAGGGTTACCATTTTCAATGATGGAACCAGAGACGCTTACGTCAGCTGGATCAACTGGAGCCGTCTGTACCTCTACTCGCTGACCTGCTGCAAGTGCTGCACTAACTGCTGCACGACATGCTTCATCAGGAATGAAGTTCTTGTTTTCGTATTTATTCGCATAGAACACCCAGTCATATACTTTGTCTACGCGGATACATTCCGGTGCTAAGTCATTGGGATCCAAAGGGATTGGTGACGGTGATGGTGTAGGAGTCTGGGAACCCCTAATTTGTTTACGCTTCTTCAAACAAATCTTCCTTTCTGTTAATGAATATTTATATCACACTATATCCTATGGACGAGAAAGAATTTGGTATAGAGTAAACACCTATTTATGCAAAAAAAAATTAATAGGCGTCTTACTAGTTTTTTATAATCTTTTAAAAATAGGCTGATTATATAGACGTTTGACAGTACAACATCTTCAAAACCGTCATATCATATACCATAAGGAAAGGAGGAATAAAACAAAATATATTGTATAAACATGCAACATTATGAACATGACGATTAAACTTAAACTTTCATATATAGTGTGATTCAATAATAATGGTTACGCTGCTTCCTTTAAATGAATATTACGAACGTGAACAAGCAACTATCATTGCAATGATATTAATTATATATATAAAAGCCATGTAAACGCTGGGAAGTTTACATGGCTTCTTTCATGGACAAATACCGTTCATCCTGATTCTTACATATACATAATAGAAAAACGGCCGAAAGGAGCTTAGGTACATGAGACAACTTTCGAATATCCAACTCCAACAGCAAATCATCCATTACAAATCTGAAATGGAAAAGTACAAAAACAAATGTGAAAGATTAGAAAGCGGAAGCCATGCCCAACGTTATGTCTCCATCAAAAAAGAAAACGATCTATTACAAAGCCGGATACAAACCTATCTTCAGGAGCTTGAAATCCAAGCTGCTGAAAGAAACACCGAAACCTCAAGATATCAAGCCCTTTTGTCTGCACAGGAAAGGGAAGTGAAAAAGCTCCGGTACATCCTGAACCAGGTCAAGGACCAACTACGGACATTCACGAATCATTATGTATCGAATACAAAGAAACAAACGGAACACTTCCTTGATTCAAGAAGTTCCCTTGAACACGAAAATCTGTCCTTACAAGTTGAGAACAGTTACTTATTAAAAGAGAAGGATCTTCTATTAAAGGCTAACCAAGAAGTACAAAAACAATTATATAAAAAAGAAATCCAAATATGGGAGCTTGAGGCGCTACTTGAAGAAGTGAGAATAGAGGCGGCGTTACGGGAGCACCAATTGCTTATGGAGAAGTGTTTTAATGAAGACACTATTCATTGTCTCCTGTCTGACAATGAAATGTTAATAAATCGCCTATACTCAAATGAGGTCGAGTTATATGAGTCAAATAATCTTTTCACGGAATCCAAGATACTATATGAATCGGTCAACAAGCAACATAAAGAAAATTTGGATCGTGCAGGGCAAGTTCAGAAGGATAATGAGTTATCCATTCAAGTGTTACAGGAAGAATTAAAAAGAATGCAGGAGGATAAAAACGTCTTTACCCGTTCACTTCAATCCGTCAGAATGAACATCAAAGACTTGAAGGATAAAGTATCCGTATACGATGCAGAAGATTCCATCGCCACGAAAGACACTCTGAAAAAGTATGAAAATACCATCCATCATCTTCAATTCACCAATTCCCTCTTGAATGAAGAAATCAATAAATTAAAAAATAAACCGGGCCCCTAAAAAAAGGAGTCCGGTTTCTTCCATTACATAAATTCTTTCACTAATTCATCAAATTTACTTTCCTCTAATCTTAAATCATGAGTACTGAGAGGCTCTTCGGAATAACCTGACACAAGGTCCTGATACGATGGCTGTTCATTGTTTTGATAAATCAAACCAGTAACCAGTCCATCCTTCTCCATGAGTGTATTCATGGCCTGCTCCCGATTTGACGGGTCATAACCTTCTACATCAGCGAGCTTTGTAAGGTTCTCTTTAAACCAATCGTACGTATTAATTTTATTATATGTGACACAAGGGCTGAACACATTGATCAAGGAGAAACCTTTATGGTTAAGTCCCGCTTCGATTAAGGCCGTCAGTTCTTTCAAGTCAGAAGAGAAGCTTTGAGCGACAAAGGTTGCTCCTGCCGAAAGGGCCATTTCCATTGGGGAAAGCGCCTGTTCGATCGATCCCTGTGGCGTAGACTTGGTTTTGAAACCGGCAGACGAACGCGGTGACGTTTGTCCTTTTGTTAATCCATAAATTTGATTGTCCATTACAATGTATGTGACATCCACATTCCGGCGAATGGCATGGATCGTATGCCCAAGACCGATGGCGAATCCATCCCCATCCCCGCCTGAAGCGATGACGGTCAAGTCTTTATTGGCCATTTTCAATCCCTGAGCAATTGGAAGTGACCGCCCGTGGATTCCGTGAAAGCCGTAAGAATTGATGTATCCGGATATACGCCCTGAACATCCGATCCCTGAAACGACCGCTAACTGTTCCGGATCAAGTCCCACATTGGCAGAAGCCCGTTGGATCGCAGCCTGTACCGAGAAGTCCCCACATCCAGGACACCAGTTTGGTTTCACATTATTCCTGAAATCTTTGAAGGTAGCCATGGATCAGTTCAACTCCTTACATCTTGAATGAATTTCATTTGGTAAGTATGGTGTTCCATCATACTTTGTCATTTTAACGATTTTATTCCCGAAGCCTACATTCATTTTGATAATGTTGGCTAATTGACCGGTAGCGTTATTTTCAATCACGACCACTTTCTTCGCTGAATGTATAAGTGGCTCCAATTCATCGGACGGAAAAGGATGGATCAAACGGATATGAGCATGATTCACTTTCAATCCATCGGCTTCCAAACGACTCATCGATTCCTCAATTACCCCGCGTGTAGAGTTGAAACCTACTAATAACAAGTCAGCCTCTTCATGAGGGGCATGTGTGTGTATTGGATTTTGGAATTTGATATTCTCAAGTTTACGCATACGTTTATCCATCTGGGCCTGTCTGTTCACAGGAGATTCGGATGGCTTTCCGGTTTCATCGTGCTCAACGCCTGTAACATGATGGATCCCATTTTTCATTCCGGGGATGACGCGAGGTGATACCCCATCTTCCGTCACTTCAAAGCGCTTATAATATTTCTTTGGTTCTAATTCTTCTAATTCAGATTCATTAGCCGCAAGCTTACCTCTGCGTATTTCCACTTTACTGTAATCAAGGGGTTCTACAGTTTGTTTACCCAAAGAAAGTTGTAGATCCGAAAGAATGATGACCGGGCATTGATACTCTTCTGCCAGGTTAAAAGCTTCCACTGTATCATAAAACGCTTCCTGAACGGTACTTGGTGCCAGGACGATTTTAGGAATTTCACCGTGAGTACCGTAAATCATCGCCATTAAATCGGATTGTTCCTGTTTCGTAGGCAACCCTGTAGACGGTCCCCCGCGCTGCGTATCCACCACAACAAGCGGCTGTTCTGTCATTCCGGATAGCCCGATCGCTTCCATCATAAGTGAAAGACCTGGTCCTGCTGAAGCCGTGAAGGAACGGATACCTCCGTAGTTCGCCCCGATTGCCATTGTAGCAGCTGCGATTTCATCCTCCGTTTGGATGACGGTCCCGCCGACCATCGGCAGCTTCTTGATGAGATACTCCATGATTTCAGATGCCGGCGTAATCGGATAAGCCGCCATCAATCGAACGCCTCCTGCGAGTGCACCCAGAGCTATGGCGTCGTTTCCGATCATAAACATACGTTTATTCCCGTCTGCTTCTTTCAGTTGCAGGGAACCTACCTTGTCACCGAGTTCTGTTTTCATCGCAGCGAATCCCTGCTTGATCGCTTCCATATTTTTCTCAACGACCGTTTCACCTTTGCGACCAAAGATCTCTTCCACTACTTCCTTGAAAACGATTGGATCTAGATTGAGAACGGCACAGGTAGCCCCCACTGCCACCATGTTCTTCATGAGGGAAGTCCCGAGCTCCGTCGCTAATTCAGTGAAGGGAACAATGTAAAGGGAGGCATCTGTATCTTCAGGTTTCACAGGTTTGAACTTTGCATCGGCTATAATAACGCCATCGCTATGTAATTCTTTGTAATTCACATCAATCGTTTCCTGGTCAAATGCAACCAAAATATCTAAATCGTCCGCAATCGCACGTACTTGAGTGGTGCTTACACGAATCTTATTGTTTGTATGTCCGCCTTTAATACGAGAGGAGAAATGGCGATAACCATATAAGAAATACCCAAGGCGATTGAGGGCCATGGAAAAGATTTCACCTGTACTCTCAATACCTTCACCTTGCTGTCCGCCAACTTTCCATGAAAGCTGTTCCTTCATTCATTACACCCCTTCAATCATTATTTGCAACATCTATTATTGAAGCATATTCTCTTCATTAGTATCAATCATCTATTAGCGATGCAGCATTTTCATATCATTTACTCTATCAGTTTATCACTTTTCTCTTTAAATCACTACTGTATTGAAGAGATTATCAATCGGAACACATTCATATTGCGCAAATGAGGATGGAACATAACTAATTCCAGTTCCTCTAAAGACGCACAATCAAACAAATAGTTAGGATCACTTGTTACACCGCTGTTGATTTCCGTGCAAGACTTCGCTTTCCTCGGGCGTTCGGCTAGCCTCCTCGTCACTGACGTTCCTGCGGGGTCTTACCTATTCCGCTTTTCCCGTAGGAGTCTTCGTCTTGCACTCCAATCAACAGCTAGAACCTGCTATATACATTGATTGCTATAGCAAGAATAACTTAGGCCCGGGATGTCGGAGCAGTATGGATCATTCACATCAGATAAGAAAGAGTATGTGTGTGATTAACTGAAATTCGTCACTGAAACTAATAGAATAGAAGTTGGCGTATGCAATGGTGGAGCAATTATAGTGAGACGCTTTCGCTTGGAAAGTTGATTGGAGTGGAAGGTGCTCGACTCCTGCGGGAATTGCGGGAAAGTTGAGACCCCGCAGGGCTAAGCCCGAGGAGGCTCAACTCACGCCCCGCGGAAAGCGAGCACCTGGAACGGAAATCAACCACTACTCACTACATCTAAAAATATGTACGCAAACAGCCAGATGATGAATTCGAACGATCTGATTTCAAAAAAGAATTTCAAATGATCGTTCGGACTATCTTTTTAACTAAACAATTTTATCCCATCTTCATTTGTAATCAATCAGGCAGTCTCTTAAAGAAGTTCTGGAATAAGAATTTTTTCACTTGTTTTTCACTGTAGTATCGTTGGAGGGTGTTGATTAAGTTATCATAATGAATGTATGAGGATAGACCTTGGACGGTTTCTGTTATGCCGTCGAAATCGGAGCCAAATCCGATATGGTCCTCACCTCCGAGACTGCAGACATGTTCGATATGGCGGACTACATCGGAAATTTCCGCTGTCCCTTTCTTGTTTAAAAATGGTGGGACAAAGGTGATGCCCATTACGCTGTTCTTCTTGATGAGTGCCTCAATCTGATCATTTTTCAAGTTTCGTGGATTAGGACAGATCGAGTAGGCATTTGAGTGGGATGCTATCGGATATTCAGCTGAATCCATCACATCCCAGAATGCTTTTTCACATAGATGGGACACATCTGTCCAAAGTCTTTTCTCATTTAAGAAAGAGACGATTTCCTCCCCAAAGTTGGTCAGCCCGCCCCCTCTCGGTTCAAGGGCGCCATCTGCTGCTGCATTGGCCCAATTCCACGTCAAACCGACCGACCGGACTCCCAGCCTGTAAAGGATTTCGAGCTTAGTAAGATCCTCCTCCACTGCTTCTATACCTTCCAGTGTCAGCATTGCCCCTATTTCACCTTCTGAAAGACGCTCGATATCCTTTTTAGATGTAACGAATTTCATCTTTGGGTTTGGCTTAAGGATCCTATTATGAAAAATATTCACCATTTCAAGTGCTGCTTGAAACCGTTGCCCCGGCTTCAGGTAGGATGGGATATAGATTGCGAACAATTGTATTTTACTGCTGCTTTGAATGAGTTGAGGATACGTAATATGTAAGGAACTCTTCGATTGAAAGGCCCCACTCCCCGGCTCTAAATATAGCTTCATCAACACATCACAGTGTGCATCAAATATCATATTGGGTCTTCCTTTCCGTTTTTCTTCATAATATGTATATTTGTTCATAGTATAAAGGCTGTCCACTAAAGGGTCCCCTTTAATGAACAGCCTATGGTTTATTATCTTGGTTCCACAATTAACTTTATCGCCGTACGTTCTTCTCCATCGATCAGAATATCCGTAAATGCCGGGATACATATTAAATCTAAACCACTGGGAGCCACAAAGCCTCTTGCAATGGCGACAGCCTTGACTGCTTGATTTAAAGCTCCTGCACCGATTGCTTGAATTTCAGCTCCTCCTCTCTCACGAAGAACACCGGCGAGTGCACCAGCTACAGAATTAGGATTAGATTTTGCTGAAACTTTTAATATTTCCATTCCTTTTCCTCCTTGTCATTTCCCCCATACCGTATGTCCGTGGTAAAGAACAAACTTGGTATAAATGATTCCACTGATACTATATTCAGGAAATGGACAAATCATTCCGGTCACACCAAAAAAGGAAGGAAAACATTTAATATTCTGCCATAAATGGATGGTCTTCGTTAATCAATATACGCTCGATTTTTTTCGCTTTCCCCGACTTCTGATCAATGTCAATTAAACAAGCACTCAGGATTTTACGTCCGGCCTTCGGTACTTCAAAACGAACAGGTAAACTGGTCTGAAATCTCCTTAGAACGGAATCCTTACTCATTCCAAGTACCTCATCGTATGGTCCCGTCATACCAACGTCACACATAAAGGCAGTCCCATTGGGAAGGATCCGGTTGTCCGCCGTTTGAACATGAGTGTGCGTTCCTATCACTGCAGACACGCGGCCATCCAGAAACCAGCCTACAGCCTGCTTCTCACTTGTTGCCTCTGCATGAAAATCAACGAATATGACGGATGTTCTCTTTTTGGCCTCATCAACAAGCTCATCAAGAGCTTTAAAAGGATCATCGAGTGGAGGCATAAATGTCCTTCCTTGAGCGTTGATAACGGCAACCTCTTTACCATATACTTCCGCAAACACTAAACCGCTCCCCGGCGTACCTTCAGGGAAATTAGCCGGCCTCACCATTTGTTTGGATGAATCGATAAAATTAAAGATATCCTTATTGTCCCATGTGTGATTTCCCAGGGTGACCATATTGGCCCCATCCTGTAAGAATTGTTTATATATTTTCTCAGTAATCCCTCTGCCTGATGCAGCATTCTCTCCATTTACGATTGTAAAATCCGGTGAATGCTTTTTCTTTAACTTAGGCAGGTATTCTGTAATCATCTCACGGCCCATTGAACCGACTACGTCTCCAACAAATAATATTTTCATGAAAGTTCCCTTCTCTATATGTATTAAGTCTTGTCGTTATTGTATCACAAATAACTTGTCGCCTATTCATCCTATTAGAATCCATCATCGATTCTGTAACGGAAATCATAGAAAGAGATAAAAAAAGCTGACTCGAAGGGAATATCCCTCGAGTCAACCTCTTATTTTGCGTATTCGACGGCCCTTGTTTCACGGATGACCGTGACTTTAATATGGCCCGGATAGTCAAGCTCATCTTCAATACGTTTACGGATATCCCTTGCCAATCTGTGTGATTCCAGATCGTCAATGGCTTCCGGTCTTACCATGATGCGTACTTCACGTCCTGCCTGGATTGCGAATGATTTCTCAACGCCTTCATATGACTCTGAGATTTCTTCCAGTTTCTCCAATCGACGGATGTAGTTCTCAAGCGTCTCACTTCTTGCTCCAGGTCTTGCAGCAGATAAAGCATCAGCTGCAGCAACCAGTACGGCAATGATGGACGTCGGCTCTGTGTCTCCATGGTGAGAAGCAATACTGTTGATGACAACAGGGTGCTCTTTGTACTTCGTTGCAAGTTCTACACCAATTTCGACGTGGCTTCCTTCCACTTCGTGATCGATCGCCTTACCGATATCATGTAGCAATCCGGCGCGTTTGGCGAGTCTTTCATCCTCACCAAGCTCTGCTGCCAATAATCCGGACAGATAGGCCACTTCCATCGAGTGTTTTAAAACGTTCTGACCGTAACTTGTACGATACTTCAAACGTCCCAGGATCTTGATCAAATCCGGATGAAGCCCATGAACGCCTACTTCGAAAGTAGTCTGTTCACCAATTTCCCGGATATACTCATCCACTTCACGGCGGGATTTATCCACCATTTCTTCAATTCGTGCAGGGTGGATACGTCCATCCTGAACTAATTTCTCTAATGCAATTCGAGCCGTTTCTCTACGAATCGGATCAAAACCAGAAAGAATAACCGCTTCAGGAGTATCATCAATAATCAAATCGATACCCGTAAGTGTTTCCAGCGTACGAATGTTACGTCCTTCCCGCCCAATAATTCGACCTTTCATCTCATCATTCGGTAGATTCACAACACTGACCGTTGTTTCTGCCACATGTTCAGCAGCACAACGTTGAATAGCCAGTGAAAGGACTTCTTTCGCCTTCTTATCTGCATCTTCCTTCGCACGGGTTTCATGTTCTCTGACCATGATGGCGATATCATGGGAGAGTTCATTTTCTACGCGGTCAAGGATGATCCCTTTCGCTTCATCACGAGTCAGGCTTGAGATACGTTCTAGCTCTGTTTGCTGTGATCGTACCATCTCGTCCACTTTGCTTTCCATCTCTTCAATATGTTGTTGTCTCTCGTTAAGAGTCCCCTCTTTTCTCTCGAGTAAGCCTTCACGCTTATCAAGCGTTTCATCTTTCCGATCGAGGTTTTCCTCTTTTTGCATCAAACGATTTTCTTGTTTTTGCAATTCATTTCTTCGTTCACGAAGGTCGTTTTCCATTTCAGTGCGAAGTTTATGATTTTCGTCCTTTGCTTCCAAAAGTGCTTCTTTCTTCAGAGCATCTGCCTCGCGCTTCGCATCTTCTAAAATCTGCTCCGCTGAACCTTTAGCACCAGCAATCTTTGCTTCAGCAATGGACTTACGAATTAGGTATCCAACAACTACACCGACGATTAGGCCAAGCAAAATGGAGATGATTGTTATGGGTTGCATTATTTCACCTCCTCTTGCTATGAACTGTCATGTTTTTTACATGTCGGCTTGTACATTGCTCACTTGAACAAAATATACAGCGCTAGGCTTTCAAATATTCATTCGAAAAATTTGTAAAATATACATGTTAATTTTAAATCTCTGAAAATTTATTGTCAAGGGGTTGAGCCCTCTATCACTAGATTTCTCAAGGGTTTTTTTGCAATCGACAAAAATTGACACTGTCGCATTGGGCTTGTGGATGATTTTTAAGCAAAACCAACTTTTTCATTTAATTTTGAGAAGTTTGGAGACAAACAGTGATTCACGGTATGTATAACCTGGTTGATATCGATTACCCACCATTTTAAGAGAAAAGGGCTTGCTACTATTTTCCACCAAAACGCCTATTCCCATACATAATAAAGAGAAGCAAACCAAATCACGTCTGCTTCTCTTTCCTCACTTAGTCTTCCAGAAGACTCAATTCACCTTGATCGTCCGTTTCGGCACGGCCTGTATCCAACCCGTAATGTTCACGGATCTTCAGCATGATTTCATTACGGATCTCAGGATTCTCTTTCAGGAAGATCTTTGCGTTCTCACGTCCTTGACCTAGGCGCTCTTCGTTGTAGGAGTACCAGGCTCCGCTCTTTTGGACGATGTCCAATTCAGACCCAAGATCGACGATTTCACCTTCTTTGGAGATTCCTTCCCCGTACATGATGTCCACTTCGGCTACACGGAAAGGTGGAGCCACTTTATTTTTCACTACTTTGATCTTTGTTTTATTCCCTACCATTTCATTCCCCTGCTTAAGGGTTTCGGCACGACGGACTTCCAAACGTACGGAAGAATAGAACTTCAGTGCGCGTCCACCGGGAGTCGTTTCAGGGTTACCGAACATGACACCGACCTTCTCACGGATCTGGTTAATGAAGATCGCGATGGTCTTCGACTTATTGATGGCACCGGAAAGTTTACGAAGGGCCTGTGACATTAAACGGGCTTGAAGACCTACGTGAGCATCTCCCATCTCCCCTTCGATTTCCGCTTTCGGTACAAGGGCAGCCACAGAGTCGACAACGATGGCATCCACCGCTCCGCTTCGTACAAGTGCTTCAGCGATTTCCAATGCCTGTTCACCTGTATCTGGTTGTGAAAGCAATAATTCATCTATGTTTACCCCAAGCTTTTGAGCATACTCGGGATCAAGTGCGTGCTCAGCATCGATGAATGCTGCCTGCCCGCCCTGAGCCTGAACCTCTGCTATCGCATGAAGGGCTACTGTTGTTTTACCGGATGATTCGGGACCATATACCTCAATGATCCTTCCACGTGGATATCCGCCTATTCCAAGAGCAGCGTCCAGTGCAAGTGAACCACTTGGACATGTTACTACGTTTCTGTCCGTTTTCTCCCCAAGCTTCATGATTGAGCCTTTACCAAACTGTTTTTCTATTTGTTTTAACGCCATATCTAAGGCTGCTTTACGATCGCTCACAAATCTTCCTCCTTTGAATATAAATCTTGTAATCGACAACTTATAAGTTTGTCTCAAATCCAACCTATCTATACTATAAACGTTTTTATTAGAGAAAACAAGAAAAAAATCGAACATTCATTCGGTTTTTTTCTTTCGGTGTGCCGGAATAAAAAAAGATAAAAAGCTGCCTTCAAAAAGAAGACAGCCTCTTCAAACTAACTCAGTTCTTTAATTAAATAGTGCCAACCATACTTCGCCGTCCTCATCCGGTTCCCATTCCGGCCACCGCCAAGGTTTAATAGATATGCCTTGGTCGTTCCATCCTTCATAGATAATCCAATCCAGACGGTCCCTGCAGGATGACCTTCGTGAGCGTCGGGTCCTGCTACACCTGTAAAGCTGATCCCTATGTCAGTGGAAAACAGCTCTCTAACGTTTTCAGCCAGTTCCCGTGCACATTGCTCACTGACTGCTGAATGCTGTTTCAGTGTACGGTCATTAACAGATAGAATCCTTTTTTTGATCTCATCCTGATAGCAGATCACCCCGCCGCTCAAAACGTCCGATGCCCCGGGAATAGACGTCAGTTGAGCCTGAAACAGTCCACCAGTCAAACTTTCTGCGCATGATAGGGTAAGTCCCTTCTCTTTTAATAAATGGACCCCCACTTCAACAAGGGAATCCTGGTTATAACCGTAGAAATATTCCCCCACCCTGTTCAAGATCTTTTCTTCAACCGAATCCAATAATGACACGGCAATATCCCTTGACTCGTGCTTAGCCGTAAGCCTCAAGGTCACTTCCCCGTCACCAGCGAGAGGGGCGATAGTCGGATTGGTTTGCCTGTCGATCAGATCTTCTAATTCCGTTTCGAGCTCTGCTTCCCCGATGCCAAAGAAACGAAGTACCCGTGAATGGATGACTTCTTTCTTCTTCATCAAGTTCAGGATTGCCTGTTTGCCGTGCTTATCGAACATCGGCCTCATTTCAGACGGCGGACCGGGGAGAAGCATATAGGCATTCCCGTCCTTTTTCAACAGCATCCCCGGAGCCATGCCGTGTTCGTTCTTCAATACATAGGCCCCGGATAATATGAGGGCTTGTTTTTCATTATTGGGAGTCATTTCACGATTGACCTTCTGAAAATAGCCTTTTATCGATTCCAATGCGTCATGATCCATGCTTAAAGTCGTTCCTAAAGCATGGGCGATCGTTTCTTTCGTCAGATCATCCTTTGTGGGTCCAAGGCCTCCAGTAAAGATCAATATGTCCGCCCGCTTCTTTGCTACCTCAATGACCTGCTGTAAACGGGCAGGGTTATCCCCCACACTCGTGTGATAATATACGTTCACTCCCATCTCAGCCAACTGTTCGGAAATGAATTGTGCATTGGAATTGACGATTTGTCCGAGCAATAATTCGGACCCAACCGCTATTATTTCTGCATTCATCTGTATTCCCCCTAAAATATGGTGAAAAGAAGGGGATGATTCTATTTGAATCAATCCCCTGGTGTACACTGTTATTTCGAATTCACAAATGCTTTTTTATTATGTTTAAAATAATCCCATCCCGACCAAATGGTAAAGAACATAGCCACCCATAGAGCGATCGTAGCAAATGGGAGATTGATCAGTTCGAAAATGGCGTTATGAAGAAGAAGGGCTGATATGGCAATGATCTGTGCCCAGGTCTTGATCTTACCGAGTTGACCTGCAGCAACCACTTCCCCTTCCCCGGCTAATACGAGACGAAGCCCTGTTACGGCAAACTCACGACTGATGATGATGATGACAATCCACGATGGAGCAAGACCCATCTCGACAAGTACGATTAAAGCAGCCGATACAAGCAGTTTATCTGCCAGCGGATCCAAGAATTTCCCCAGATTTGTAACAAGGTCAAGTTTCCTGGCATAATACCCGTCGATCCAATCCGTCGTTGCCGCTATGATAAAAATCAAGGCTCCTACAAAATGCTTTACCGGCATTTCCGCCCCAAGAAACATCATCTCTCCCCAATTTAACGGTGCAAGCATGATGATTAAAAATAATGGAATTAAAAATATCCTTGATACTGTAATCTTATTAGGTAAGTTCACCTTTCTACCTCCAATGCTTTAAAAACGCGTATACCATTAGTATGTAAGAAAAAGGAGTTATTAAAACTCCTCCCGTTTCAATTATTGTTCTTGCGGTGCGTAATTGATGATGATATCCTGCCTGACGACATCAGTTGCAGAAACTTTATATTCAAGCTTTTTACCGTTAACGAGGATATCTGTATTTGACGCATTACCGATGACAAGGTAAGCCTGTTTATCAGAGGAAAGGTCAAATTCCTTTTTATTATCCTTTTTCAGCAATCCTTCAAATAGCAATTCATCTTCGGTATTATACACTCCTACCCATGTATCTCCGCCCGCAGCCAACTGAAGCTTGAATTCATCGGCGTTTTTCAGCTCATAGGTCGTTTTATAACCTGAGGTATTCACTGCTTCTAAGGATTGTTCCGTCTTTTGGTCCTTCTCTTGATCAGCTTCTTGATCGTCTGATGATTTCGGTTCTTCGGTCTGTTCTTGATCATTTGTTTCATCTTCAGGCTTCTCGCCCTCAGCACTCTTATTCTCATCAACATCTACTTGTGTCTGGTTTTCTTCCTGATTGGACTCAGGGGCCTTGTCCCCTACTTTCCCTTGCCAAAATACCCACACTGCAACAAGTGCACCGATGACAAACAGTGCAATGAGGAGCTTCGGTAAAAAGTCAAATACCTTTGTCGAGCTCTCTGAAACACTCTTACGGGACTGCACCCTTGAAAGGGAAACTGGTATTTCATCTTCATAGGTCGTCGGGATTTCAGCCTTGTGTTCCTCAAAAATCACTTCAGGAGGAAGTCCGACCGCTTCACAATATTGCTTAATGAATGCGCGCACGTAGAATTTACCCGGCATTGCATCATAATTGCCTTCTTCGATCCCGATCAAATAGCGTTTTTGAATTTTTGTTATCCTTTGTAAATCATCAAGGCTGTAATCCTTAGCCTCTCGAGCTTCCTTTAAACGATTTCCTAATTCCGTCACTACTTAACACCTTCCAATATTAAAAATCAAAACCTCCAAAATCGGAATTTTGAAATAGATTATTTTGTTCCACTAATTCGTATGTAATTTCTTCATCAGGATCGTTTCTAAGTTCAATGATATAATCAAAATCTTCAAGTGAATATTCAGAGTTTTGAACGAATACATCAGGATGTTCGATTACTTTCACAGCAGGTAACCTCATGATTTCCCTCACCAGCTGCCAATGCTTCTCACTTGCACGGCGTGTAGAAACGATGCCGTCTATAATAAACAAGTTCTCAGCGGAATACTCGTCTTCGATGAGTTTGCTCCGTATCGTTTGCTTTAATAAAGTAGAAGAGACAAAAAGCCACTTCTTATTGGCACATACACTTGATGCCACGATTGATTCTGTCTTCCCTACCCGGGGCATCCCTCTGATCCCGACAAGCTTGTGACCTTCCTGCTTAAATAATTCAGCCAAAAAATCAACCAGTAAACCGAGCTCATCACGAACAAATCGAAACGTTTTCTTGTCGTCGGCATCTCGCTGGATATAACGACCGTGACGCACAGCAAGCCGGTCTCTTAATTTAGGTTCCCGGAGTTTTGTCACATTGATTGTATCCATCGTTTGAAGGATGGACTCAAGCCTCATGATCTGTTCATCATTATTGGCAAGGAGAAGCATTCCCCTTCTTCCTTCATCCACACCATTTATCGTCACTATATTGATAGAAAGCATTCCTAATAATGAGGAAATATCACCTAAGAGGCCGGGACGATTTTTTTGTATTTCGTATTCTAAATACCATTCTTTGCGTTCCATCGTTTACCTCCCCGGAAAAATGTGACATCCCATTTCGATATAAATTGACATATTTCGAAAAGTTATTTTAACATCTAGGTATTATAATAAATGATTTCCTGCTAATAGAAAAGCAAAACCTACATAAATATGTACAATTTCTCATTCATACGAAAAATGATAACTTGAAGTCCAATATTGTATTGGGGTGAGTCATTCCCCATAAGAAAAAGGAGAGGGAAATCCCTCTCCTTAACGACCACCGTTATTATTAACAAGCTTAACCATCATATTGGCGATGGCGTGTTGCTCTTCTGGAGACGCGACTGACCATAAATCCGCTAATACTTTTTCCTGATCGTTCTTAGCTTCAACTTGATTGGCTAAGTAATCACCAATTTGGTAAGCCAAGTCATTTACCGTTTCGTGCTCCATGCCGCTGTGTTCTGCCTGGTTTAGGCGATCCCCTAAAAAGTTTTTCCAATCAGACCAGTTATCTAATACAGACATTTGTCATGACCTCCTTTATTGAAATACAACCTTAGTTTGTATCCCGGAGGAAAAATTATGCGCTGGAATCATTTGATTGAAAAATTTTTTATGTGTGCCATCCCCCGTTGACGGAAAGGGTCTGGCCGGTAATATAAGAAGCCCTGGACGAAAGAAGGAACTGAATGGAGTCAGCAATTTCACCCGGATAAGCAAACCGGCCCATAGGGATTTCTTCTCGGATCGTATCTTTATCTTCATCCGTAAACGCGTCCATCATGGACGTATCAACGGCCCCGGGAGCAACGGCGTTTATCCTTACACCGCTTAATGCAAGCTCTTTACCCAAGGATTTTACAAATGCTATTTGGGCCCCTTTGACAGTTGAATATACAACTTCACAGGCAGCTCCTATCTGTCCCCAGATCGAACTCACCACGACGACCGCTCCTTTACGGTCAATCAGCTTCGGCAGGAGTTTTTGAACGAGGAGCAACGGACTTTTGACATGAAGGTTGATCATCTGATCCAGATCGTCTTCTGCAAGGTCCTGGAAGAGCCCCCAGGTAGAATTTCCGCTGCAGTATATGATCGCATCGAGCCGGAATATGGAATGGACAAGGTCCCCCACTTCATCCGGGTTGGCAAGATTCCCCTGGATGGGGATTGCCTCCACCCCTAACGCTTCGACTTTATGAACCAAGTCCTTCATTGCCCCTTCATTTGAATGATAATGCAAGTATAGATTCCATCCCTCTTCTGCCAAAAGAAGAGCAGTACTACTCCCGATTCCACCAGATGCTCCTGTAATTAATGCATATTTCATTGGTTTCACTCCAAACGTCATTCACATAAATAGAGGAACTATCCAATTAAAGGATAGCTCCCCTTCCATCATGATTTAGGTACGACCTGACATACAGTAAATCGTTCTTCACTGATAATGGACTCCGCAACCGCCTGTATATCATCATATTTCAACGTTTCAAGGGTAGGCACGACTTCAAATAAATCCATCTCATTAAAGGCATAGCGGGTAAATTGATTCGCAATATACTCAGGGGAATTAATGGCACGCAGGAATGCCCCAATCTTCTTCTTCTTGGTTCTCTCAAGACCTTCCTCAGTAAAAAGAGATTCCCCTTTCGCTTTTAGAAGCAGCGATTGAACCTTCTCGGAAAGCTCATCCGGCTTTTCCGTATCTCCACCGACCGTAAGGAAACCAAAGCCATTTTCCTGAGTATAGTCATAATGGAATGTTTCATCGATCAATCCATCATTATAAAGTTCGGAATAGTACGGTGAACTCTTTCCGAACAGCATATCAAGGAAAACATTCATGGAAAGCTCCTGTCTAAGCATTTCCCGACCCTGCTGGATTGGTTCCGGGGCTTTCAGACCGACGAGACACTTAGGACTTTGGACGTTCATCTTAAGGACCTGTTTTTTCTCCGCTACCGTCTCTGGTTCATCCTCGAATTTACGCTTGATTTCAGGCATTTTTTCATAATCCTTCTTTTCCTGATTCGAACGGACTTGATTCATGATCTGTTCGGGATCGACTGACCCAACCACGAATAAGAGCATATTGCTTGGATGGTAGAATGTATTATAACACTGATAGAGCATATCCTTTGTTATCGGGGTGATGGATTCGATCGTTCCTGCAATATCGATCTTCACAGGATGATTTTTGTACATATTCTGGATGACCCCGAAGTATAATCGCCAATCGGGATTATCATCATACATGGTAATTTCCTGACCGATGATGCCTTTTTCCTTTTCCACCGTTTTCTCTGTAAAATACGGATCTTGAACGAAATCGATGAGTGTTTCTAAATTCCGTTCTACGTTGGTCGTACTCGAGAACAGATAAGCTGTCCTTGTAAACGAAGTGAACGCATTGGCGGATGCCCCTTGCTTACTGAATTGCTGGAAGACATCTCCATCTTCCTTTTCAAATAGTTTATGCTCTAAGAAATGGGCGATTCCATCGGGCACTTTCACGAATTCATCTTCATCCAAAGGGACAAAATGATTGTCGATGCTTCCATATTTCGTTGTAAATGTTGCATACGTCTTGTTAAAACCTTTTTTCGGGAGGATGTATACGTCCAACCCATTAGACATTTTTTCATAATACAAATTCTCTTGTAATTGATCGAAGGAAATTTTCTTCATCTTTATCCCTCCATTCCTGTTAGAAAGTAGATCGTATCAAGTTCAACTTTATTTGCGGCTTTTACGATATCTTCTTTAGTTGTCTTTTCAATCTCATCCAACCAATGTTTCAGGTCGATCTCTTCATGGGCTACGGCATTATGGTAAAGTACTTCGACCAACCCTCTTGAGGTATCGATGGTTTCAAGGAGCTGGTTACGGATGACCGCTTTTGTCTGGTCGATTTCCCCATCGGTGAAGTCTCCATCCTTCATTGCCTGGAGCTGTTCGTTAATGATTCCTACCGCTTGATCATACTTCTCAAATTCGATTCCGGACATGACCATCAATAAACCTTTATGACTTTCGAGGCGGCTCGCAGCATAATATGCGAGGCTCGCTTTCTCCCTCACATTGATGAACAATTTGGAATGGGAGAATCCACCGAATATTCCATTGAATACTTGAAGCGCGAAATAATCTTCGTCGCCATATTGAGTATGTGTACGGTAGCCCATGTTCAGCTTCCCTTGTTTCACATCCTGCTTTTCTTTTACGACGTTTTCATTTTCCTTTTGCTTCACAAGAGAAGCATCCACTTGTTGAGGAGTACGTTCATTCAATTGGAGTAATTGATCACAAAGGCTTTCAACCTCTTTAACATCGACATCACCGATTACATAAATGTCAAACTGATCTTCGGCCATCACTTTTTGATAATATTCATATAAACTCTTCGCAGTAGTGGACTCCACTTCTTCACTTACACCGTTTACATGGAGGGCGAAACGTTCACCTTTACACATTTCTTCCACCAGTCGTGAATTGGCATAGCGCATTTTATCGTCATATACTGCTTGGATTCTAACCTTTTGGTTCCGTTTTTCTTTTTCGACTGTTTTCTTGTCAAACTCGTTATTTTCAATATGAGGGTTCTGAAGGACATCTGCAAGGAATTCGATTCCTTTTTGAAGCAGGGGTTCAGAATCCTTCAAAAACTTTTCGTTGGCGATTTCAACAGACATACTGACCACATGGTACTCACCTTTTTTACCTAAATCCACAAAGAAGTTCGCTCCATATAACTCATCCAGATGGGAACGTAACTCCGTAGTGCTCTGATAGGTCTTCGTGCTGCTCTGCATCACGTGAGGCAGCAATCCCCGTAAAGTGACTGTTTCGGGGTCGAGGGGGGCTTTCATCTTTAATACGAGGCTATTGGTTTTATACTTATCCGTTTGAACGATATGTAGCGTGTAACCAGGCTTCTTCTTCACTATTTCGTTTATGGCTGTCATCGTACCGTCCTCCTTAGTTCCATACTTCCATCGATTTACATGCAAAATTAATAAACACCTTTATTGTGCGGTATTTATGTATAACTATACATGTAGAGAGAGATTGATTTCAAGCATCTTCCTCTGTTGGTAAAATACACTTTTGAATAAACCATTATATGCATATGAATTTCCCTTTATGTTTGAATCAAAAACCACTTGAAACACAGTTAAAACAAAGAAAAAGGATATCCCTATTTTCAGGATATCCTTTCATTTATTCATGATACTATTAACGATTTCCTTTGATATATGGTGTACCTAGAGCTTTAGGTGCATCTGCACGACCGATGAAGCCGGTTAGTGCGAGGATGGTAAGCACATATGGCGCGATTAATAGGAATACACTTGGGATGTTTTCAAACAACGGGATACTGGATCCGATGATGCTTAAACTTTGGGCGAAACCGAAGAACAGGGCCGCTCCCATGGCTCCAAGAGGATGCCATTTCCCAAAGATCAAGGCTGCAAGGGCCATGAACCCCTGTCCACTGATCGTGGCGTGGCTAAAGTCCGAGGAAATCGCCTGGGCGTATACTCCCCCGCCGACACCTGCAAAAGCACCGGAAATGATGACACCGATATAGCGCATTTTCGTTACATTGATTCCCATGGTATCTGCCGCCATAGGATGCTCACCTACAGAACGCAATCGTAAACCGAACGGGGTTTTGAACATAATGAACCAAACAATGAAAGACACAAGTATCGCGACGAATGGCGGCCAGTATGTGTTGGAAAAGAAGATATCTCCAATGACCGGGATTTTGTGAAGCAAAGGAACATCGACCTTCCCGAATCCTTCAGAGATGATATCCGTTTGACCCTTTCCATAGATACGTTTGACTAAGAAAAGAGTCAACCCTACAGCCAGCAAGTTGATGGCTACACCTGATACAACCTGGTCAGCCCTGAATGTAATGGAAGCAACGGCATGCAGGATAGCAAGCAGGCCACCCATCACCATGGCCACAAGCAGTGCGACCCAAGGAGTCGCTGCACCGAAAGTATCTGCAAAAGCAAGGTTGAATACAATACTTGAGAATGCTCCGATGACCATAAGGCCTTCGAGTCCAATATTTACTACACCTGAACGCTCTGAGAACGCCCCTCCCAAAGCAGTGAAAATAAGTGGTGTTGCCCAAAGCAATGTTGATGGGATGAGTATTGTCAAAATATCAATGAAACCCACTTATTTCACCCCCTTTTTACTAAATCGTTGAATCAGATAACGGATCATATAACCAGATGCTACAAAGAATATGATAAGGGCAATAATAATATCTACCAGTTCATTTGGAATCCCTGCATCGAGAGGCATATTCAGTGCCCCTACTTTAAGTCCTCCAAATAGAAGAGCGGCGAATACAACTCCGATGGCCGCATTCCCACCAAGAAGGGCTACAGCGATCCCATCGAATCCGACACCTGTAAATCCTCCCTTGATTGAAGCATAGCCGAATGTCCCAAGCCCTTCCATCGCTCCTGCAAGGCCAGCAAACGCTCCAGAGATGACCATGGAAAGGATGATGTTCCCATTCACGTTCATACCGGCATATTGCGAAGCATGCTGGTTGAATCCTACAGAACGCAGCTCATATCCACGCGTTGTCTTTTCAAGCAGGAACCACATGATGAATACACATGCAAGGGCGATGAAAATCCCCCAGTGCAATCGGGAGTAATCTGTCAAACTTTCAAAGAAAGGAGACTTCAATGAAGCTGTATCCGCAATCATATCCGTTCGGTCTTTACGGTCAGTAATGACATCACGGATAATGGCATTTGTTACGTGAAGTGCAATATAGTTCATCATGATCGTGACAATGACTTCATGTACGCGGAATTTCGCTTTCAGAAGTCCAGGGATAAAGCCCCATAGCGCCCCTGCCATTGCGGCAGCAATGATGGCAAGGGGTAAATGGATCAGCTTAGGTAAATCATCAAAGGCAACCCCTACCCATACAGCTGCAAGCCATCCCACAATCAATTGACCTTCCACACCGATGTTAAAGAGACCCGTTCTAAAAGCAAAGGCAACAGCCAGTCCTGCTAAAATATATGGTGTGACCTGACGGATCGTTTCTCCTACATAATAGATCTCCCCGAAGATCCCATTCCATAATGCAGCGTATCCTGCAATCGGGTCATACCCACTCACAAGCATGATGATCGTTCCGACAATGATACCTAAAAGGACTGAGATTACCGGGATTAATATATTTGTTAAGCGGTTAGACATGTGACTTCCCTCCCGTTTCCTTCCTCTTCGAACCAGCCATTAAAAGTCCAAGTTCTTGTTCGGTTGTTTCCCTCGGATTAACAATCGCCACAATTTGACCTTCGTAGATAACGGCGATACGGTCACTAACATTCATGATTTCATCGAGTTCAAATGAAAGTAGAAGAACCGCTTTTCCATTGTCTCTTTGTTCGATCAGACGTTTATGGATGAACTCGATCGCCCCTACATCAAGACCCCTGGTCGGCTGGGCAGCAATCAATAGATCCGGATCCCGGTCAACCTCACGGCCGATGATCGCTTTTTGCTGATTTCCCCCGGATAAAGCACGGGCAAGGGTGAATTCTGTTGGAGTCCTGACATCAAATTCCGCTATCAATTTTCTTGCCTGATTGTAAATATTTTTATAACTAAGTACCCCTTTGTTGGAATACGGCTTCTGGTAATAGGTCTGAAGAACCATGTTTTCCCCGATAGGAAAATCAAGTACCAGGCCGTGTTTATGCCTATCCTGAGGAATATGACCTACACCTGACTCATAAATTTTACGGGGTTTCATATTTGCGATTTCTTTTCCATTCAGTTTGATTGAACCACTGTCGACTTTATGAAGACCTGTGATCGCCTCAATCAATTCACTTTGTCCGTTTCCATCCACACCGGCTATGCCAAGGATTTCCCCAGCTTTCACCTCAAGGTTCAAGCCCTTTACAACAGGGACACTTCGCTGATCTTTTACGTTTAAGTCACGGACCTCGAGAACATTATCACCAGGTGAAGCTTCTTTCTTCTCTGTTTTAAATGTGACCTCACGTCCCACCATCAGACTGGCAAGGTGATTCGGATCAGTTTCCGAGACCTTCACAGTGCCGATCCCCTTCCCTTTTCTGATAACGGTTACATTATCACACACCTCCATAATCTCTTTAAGCTTGTGAGTGATAAGGATGATTGATTTACCTTCTTTAATCAATGTTTTCATGATTTGTATCAGTTCTTTAATCTCCTGAGGCGTCAATACAGCGGTCGGCTCATCAAAGATCAGGATTTCTGCTCCACGATAAAGTGTTTTCAATATTTCCACACGCTGCTGCATACCTACTGAAATTTCTGAAATTTTAGCGTTTGGATCTACTTTCAGACCATACTTTTCAGATATATCCAGGATATCTTTTTCAGCTTTTTTAGTATCCACTGTCGCCCCGGACTTTGGCTCTCTTCCGAGAATGATATTCTCCGTTACAGTGAATGTATCGACGAGCATAAAATGCTGATGGACCATCCCGATTCCAAGATCGTTGGCAATGTTCGGGTTGGTAATATTCACTTTTTGCCCTTTCACACGGATTTCTCCCTGCTCAGGCTGGTATAAGCCGAATAACACGTTCATCAAAGTCGACTTACCTGCTCCATTTTCACCAAGAAGCGCATGAATTTCACCTTTTTCGAGCTGGAGGGTAATGTTGTCATTTGCTACGATGCCTGGAAATTCTTTACGGATATTCAGCATCTCAATTACATAATCCATTGCTAATCACTCCTTGCATAGACTAGGGATATTTATCTAGTAGTTAGAGGTCAGACCTTCACTACTCAGAAAAAAAAGGGTTTCCCCGAATAAAAATCTAAATGAAAGATAGAAATTTTCTATACTTCAATTAAATTTCTATTAATGTATGAATCTATTTTCAGGAGGATAAGCGGCCGGATATCCCCCGGCCACTTTCCTTCTTGTTCGATTAGTTAGCTGAGAAAGCTTCCGCATCTTTAATAGATTCTGGAACTTTTACATCTCCGCTAGTAATCTTTTCTTTCCATTCATCTACTTTTTTCATGACTTCATCTTTATTGGAAAGTTCGTCATTTAATTCAGCAAGTCCTACGCCGTCTTCTTTAAGTCCGTAAAGGATTTGCTCCCCACCAGGGAAATTTCCTTCTTTCGCTTTAGTGGACAGATCCACTACCGCGTTATCAACGCGCTTAAGAGCCGATGTAAGGATGATATTATGATCTCCTACTTTACCTTCTGCTGATTGGTCGGAGTCAACACCGATTGCCCAAAGTTCACGGGAAGGATCTTTTTCTTTCAGGTCGCGTGCTTCTTTGAATAAACCATTACCCGTTCCACCAGCTGCGTGGAAGATTACGTCAACATCTTGAGTGTACATTTTTGAAGCGATTGTTTGTCCAAGTTCAGCTTTGTCGAAAGCACCTGCATAATCTGCAACGATTTCTGCATCAGGATTGACCGCTTTAACACCAGCGATGAAACCTGAATGGAAGCGTTCGATTACCGGAATTTCCATACCGCCGATGAATCCGATTTTGTTTGTTTTAGTCGCAAGTCCTGCAGTAACACCAGCAAGGAAAGAAGCTTCCTGCTCCTTGAACATGATGCTTGCAACGTTTGGTTGATCAACAACAGCATCAACGATTGCGAAGTGTGAATCTTTTTGTTGTTGTGCAATTTCAGTGATTGCACCTTCCATAAGGAAACCGATACCATATACTAAGTCAAAATCTTGACGAGCTAATTTGTTTAAGTTCGTAGCATAGTCAGCATCTGATTGTGACTGTAAGTAGTCAAATCCATCTTTACCTTTTTCCATGTCGTTCTCTTTACCGAAGGCTTTCAGACCTTCCCATGCTGATTGGTTGAAAGACTTATCATCTACTCCACCAACATCTGTAACCATTGCTACTGTAAATTGATCTTCTTTCTTGCCATCGCCACTAGATGCACCTTCTTTGTCCTCGCTTGTTCCACAAGCACCTAATAATGTACCTGCTGCCAGAACAAATGATAACGCTAAACCGAATTTACGTTTTTTCACCTAGAGTACCCCCTATTATTGTAATAAATTAGTAGTAAGATGGATTGCTGTTATACGCGCTTTCTTAATACTTGGAAGCTAAATTTGTCTGACCTGAAGTAGTTTACGGAATACAGGATCGGCTCATCGTTTTCATCAAAATGCATTTGCTTCAAAACGAGTAAGGCCGTTTCCGGCTCGCAATTTAGAATAGGGGAGATTTTATCGTGATATCCCATTGGTTCAATTTGTGCCACTGCATGGGTAATTCTCTTATTCTCCCGTTTTTCTAAAACAGTGAAAATCGAATTATCCTCATGTGTGAAATTCCTCGGCATGACATTCTCAGGAATTTTGTCCACACAATATACAACCGGTTCCCCGTTTGCCGTCCGAACCCTTTCAATAAGGATCACGTCGTCCTCTTCATTGCAAGTAAACCTCTTCACATCATCCTCAGTAGCTTCTTGAGTTGTTGAGCTTAAGAAAATGGTCCCTGGCTCCATACCAGCCTGCTTGATCATGTTCGTTACACTGTTCAGCTGCTCGATACCAGAAGTGAAGAGCGGCTTGGCGTTTACAAATGTACCTACACCATGACGTCGTACGATGACACTTTCTTCCTCAAGAATTCTGAGAGCTTCCCTAAGAGTAGCCCTACTTACACCCAATTGTTTGGAAAGATCGAATTCAGATGGGAGTTTTTCTTTTTCTTTGTATATTCCCGCCTCGATATCCTTCTTCAAACGGTCAATTACTTGTAAGTATAAATGCCGATTGTCTGTTTTTATTGTCACTGGAACCACCACCACATTTTCTCAAGACATCAGACCTCTGATGTATATCTTTCCTACTAATCGAAAATACTATAACACTTTTCTTTTGATAAAGGAATAGCATTGTGTGATTTTGTCGAAAAAAATGATTAGAATGACAATTTAAAATCCTTTTCTGTAAAAATATTGAAAATATAGGTGATTAAATAAGCTTAAATGGGATATATTAACTACTTTTTTACAGTGGTACCGTTTTCCGTTATCTTTTTTTACATACTCTCAACAAAGACATTACAAATGTAAACGCTTTTAATAGTATAACACATTCGTGGATAAATCCGTATCCCTTTCGTTAAAGCGTTTTCAAATGGGATGTCATCCCTCATTTCCCTCACAAAAAAAGGCATGTTACCCCATTCAATTAGAATAGAGTAACACACCTTGGGTTAGGAACTTTGCTCTTCTGATGGCTTGCCGACCAGGACGGTTCTGGGCTTACTGCCTTCATAAGGACCTACGACTCCCCTTACTTCCATTTCATCGATCAATCTTGCGGCCCTCGTGTAGCCGATCCGGAATCTTCTTTGAAGCATAGAAACGGATGCTGTCTGCATTTCCGCGATCAACTGGACGGCATCATGATATAATTCGTCTTCAGCTTCCCCTGACTTCTCATCCTCCTGAACTTCATCGGGAATCATTTCCTCCTGATATTGAGCCTTTTGCTGGGAGATGACAAAGTCTACGATTTCTTCCACTTCTTCATCTGATAAAAACGCACCTTGCACCCTTGTTGGCTTGGATGCCCCTACAGGCATGAAGAGCATATCTCCCCTTCCCAATAGCTTTTCAGCTCCACCGGAATCCAGGATCGTTCTGGAATCGGTTTGGGACGATACGGCGAAGGCAATCCGTGACGGAATATTGGCTTTGATGACCCCTGTGATGACGTCTACCGATGGACGCTGCGTCGCAATGATAAGATGGATCCCGGCAGCACGTGCCATCTGTGCAAGCCTTGTGATGGCATCCTCCACGTCGCTCGAGGCTACCATCATGAGATCCGCCAGCTCGTCTACAATCACTACGATATAAGGTAGCAGAGGCTGTTTATCTTCATTTTCTATATTCTGTCTCTTAACGTAGTCATTGTACCCTTCAATATTCCTGGTTCCCGTATGAGAGAATAACTCATACCTGCGCTCCATCTCACTAACAACCTTCTTTAAAGCCTGGGACGCTTTCTTGGCATCTGTTACAACGGGTGCCAGGAGATGTGGAACTCCATTGTATACGTTCAGTTCAACCATTTTCGGGTCGATCATCATCAGTTTAACTTCATGGGGCTTTGCCCTCATGAGTATACTTGTGATGATCCCATTGATACATACACTCTTACCGCTCCCTGTTGCTCCCGCTACCAGTAAATGAGGCATCTTATTCAGCTCAGCGAGTACCGCTTCACCGGTGATATCACGCCCCAAGCCAATTTGCAGTTTCGCATCGGGTTTGTTGTGCTCCTTCGCTTCAAGAACCTCCCGCAGGGATACCATGGCCACTTCCGAGTTCGGAACCTCAATACCGATGGCCGACTTACCCGGAATCGGAGCTTCAATTCGAATATCTTTCGCTGCAAGGGCCAGCGCCAGATCATCACTCAGGTTGACGATCCTGCTTACTTTCACGCCTACATCTGGATGTACTTCATACTTTGTGACTGCTGGGCCAAGATGGACTTGCGTCACTTTCGCCTTTACCCCGAAGCTTTGGAATGTTCTTTCAAGCTTTGCCGCGTTGGCATGAATCAATTGATATTCGTTACTCTGATCCGTTTTTCTAGGAGTTTTTAATAAAGAGATCGATGGAAGCTTGTAATCTTTATTTTCCACTTCTGTAAAGGTGATTGGCGGGGCTGCTTCTGCTTCCCCTTCCGTATCGCCCTCTTTCCCTGACGAAGCCTCTTTATCATTACTTGTCCCGTCCCCTGGAGTTACGGCCTCTTCTTTTGATGGTGATCCGCCATATGCACGCTCTGCGAAATTCGAGATGATCGGTTCCCGCGTTTCTTCTTCCTCGGAGACCATTGGTTCAGGCGATTCTTTCTTTTTCATTGGTTCATCTTTCTTTTTCTTCTCTTTGACTTCTTTTTTCTTGGATTGCTCTTCCTTCCAGTCGCTCATCTCCTGTTTAAATGCTGACCATTGCCCACTCATGAAGGCACCAAAGCGTTTCCCTGCTCTTCCAAGTACGTCCCCGATGGATTTACCAGTCACAAGGATGATGCCGATCATAATGAACGTTGCGCTGACGATCCTTGCCCCCTGTGAATCAAATAGGAAGTAGGAAACCGCAAACAGGATGCTGCCTATCATCCCTCCTCCAAGATCGGACGTACTGGATTCACCGTTGACGTCCATCCAATATAAGTCCCACGTATTCATGATGACACTGGGATTAGCGAATGATCCGCCATTTGAAAGGAGATCGAATAACTTTACATGACTTAATAGGAGGAAACTGGCAATGATGATGTATACCCCCACAAGCCTCCTGCTGAACAACATCGGTACCTCCCGCTTAATCATCAGGTAGCCTGCTACATACAGCATCCATAAAAGGGCAATCATATACCATTCCCCAAGGAAGAAACGATAAAAATATACAAGTGCCTTTCCAACGGCCCCAAGCTCAATGATGGATATCAAACTTAATGCGGATAGGATCAATCCGATGATCTCATATTTGATTGTCTGCTTCAGTGCAGAGCCGGATTGAGAGCGTTTTTTTCTTTTTTTTCGTTTTGCCAAACCATTCACCTAAATTCTGTTGAAGTCTATCAGATTTATGTACTAGAAGATGAAGAAAGGGCTGACCCTTTGGGGCAATGTATGTGCCTAAGGTGTCAAACCCTTCCCGTGAACTTTTTGTATATACTGTCTTCTGAGTAATATTATAGCATAACCACTATTTCGGGAAAATCCTCTTTCTCACTTAATTGTTTAGATATTCCCCTGGGCAAATTTGATCATTTAAGTAGTGGGCGGGGTCACTGCTCATAACCCTGATGATTCGATATTTGTTTTCCTCCTGCTGAACCAGGAGGGGAACGCCCTGATAGTTTATCATCATTTGACCGCTGAATTCACTTCCATCGGTGGGAAACACCAGATCATTGGGAACCATTGTATAGAGAATCATTGAACCAGACCCTCTTGTGAATCTGCCTGCTTCTTCATCTCGATCAATTCATTGATCTTCCTGATTGCCGACCCGATGCCGCCAATTCCATCGATCAATCCGTACTCCACGGCATCATCCCCCACCACATTCGTACCTATATCCCTTGTGAGGTTTCCTTTCGCAAACATAAGGTCTTTAAAATCCTCTTCCGTGATATTGCTGTGCTTAGTGACAAAGCTGACTACCCGATCCTGCATTTTATCTAGATACTCAAATGTTTGGGGCACACCTATGACTAAACCGGTTAATCGAACGGGGTGGATCGTCATGGTAGCCGTACTTGCAATGAATGAGAAGTCGCAAGATACAGCAATTGGAACCCCGATGCTATGTCCTCCCCCAAGCACGACAGAAACAGTAGGTTTGGATAAAGAGGCGATCATTTCGGAAATGGCCAGACCCGCTTCTACATCTCCCCCGACCGTATTCAGAATTACAACCAGCCCCTCGATCTTGGGATTTTGTTCAATGGCGACAAGTTGGGGGATGACATGCTCATACTTTGTTGTTTTATTTTGAGGCGGAAGCTGCATATGTCCTTCTATCTGGCCTACAATGGTGAGGCAGTGAATATTGGAGTCTTGAGAAAGTTGTGGAACATTGGTTTGACCCAGCTGTTGAATCTTTTCCATCAATCCAGACGGTTTGTCTTTCTGATCATCCTGACCTTTATTTGGCTCATCCTGCATATGTTCACGATATTGTTCCATGAAAACATCTCCTTTTCATTCCCATTCTCTTGTTATTATTTTAATATGGGAGTGTTTTCATACTTTATTCTTTAGGTTCAAATAAATATAGGGCTATTTGTTCAAAACAAATAGCCCCACACATTATACTTCCATGATGATCGGTAGAATCATCGGTCTTCTTCGTGTTTTGTTAAATAGGTAATAATTTAATTGATCCCGGATGTCCTGCTTGATTGCCGTCCATTCAAAAGAACCTTTTTGCAGATAGGAATGGACCACATCCGTCACGATTCCCCCTGCCCCATCGATCAATTCCTCGGACTCTCTAACATATACGAATCCCCTGGAGATGATTTCAGGTCCTGAGACGATAGACTTGGACCTTCTGTTGATGGTGATGACAACCGTAAACACACCGTCTTCCGATAACAGCTTACGATCACGAAGGACAATATTCCCTACGTCCCCGATACCGATCCCATCGATCAATACATTTCCCGCCTGAACACGGCCGCTCATTCTCATCTTACCATCCTTATATTGAAGCACGTCTCCCTTATCCATGATAAAGATCTGCTTATAAGGCAGTCCGGTATCGTGGGCGAGCTGGGTATGAGCGACGAGCATTTTATATTCACCCTGGATCGGTATGAAGTACTTTGGTTTCATGATATTCAACATGAACTTTAAGTCTTCCTGACTCCCATGACCTGACACATGAACTTTTTTCGACGCGGTCAATACATTTGCCCCGGCTCTATAAAGCATATCGATCGTCCTCCCGACGATCACTTCCATGCCTGGGGAAGGCGTGGCGGTTATGAGGACCGTATCACCTTCTTCAATGTTTACTAGACGATGGGAACGCTTGGACATCCGTTGAAGCGCTTCAAACGGTTCCCCTTGAGTTCCTGTAGCTATGATGAGGACTTCATCTTTAGGATAATCCTCTATTTCGTCAATTCCGATGATCATTTCATCCCGGACATGAAGGTATCCGAGCTTCAAGGCCACATCATAGACTCTCTTTAAACTCTTCCCGACCACAGCCACTTTTCGATTATTCTGCTCAGCTGCATCAAATACCTGCTGAAGTCGAATTAAATTCGAAGCGAAGCATGCTACGATCACTCTCCCTGATGCTTTCCTCAGGGCGTTCGTGATATGTTGTTCGATTACCGACTCTGATGTTGTAAACCCTGGTCTCTCGGCTTCTTTACTATCAGACATTAGACAAAGGACACCCTTCTCACCGATTTGCGCCATCTTTCCTAAATCCGGCCGGTAAAGATGCTTTGCCGATTGATCGAACTTGAATTCGCCAGTATGGACGATGACCCCTTCAGATGTATGTATGCAAACCCCGACTGAATCAGGAATACTGTGTGTGGTTTTAAAGAACGTCACATTCACACCATCAAAAGTAAGATTGCTATCAGAATGAATCGTATAGAACTTCACATCATCCCTGATATGTTCATCCTTCAGACGTGCTTTTACCAGTGCATTCGTCAAGCGTGTTCCATAGACTGGAGCCTTGATCTTGGTTAATACATATGAAATCGCACCAATACTGTCTTCATGTCCATGAGTCAGGAAAATCCCTTTTACCCGCTCTTTATTTTCAATCAAATATTGAATGTCAGGAATGACGACATCGATCCCTAGCATTTCATTTTCGGGAAACATAAGTCCTGCGTCAATCACGAATATTTCATGGTCGACTTCAATCACGTACATGTTCTTGCCTATCTCTCCCACTCCCCCGAGTGGTATCACCTTAATGCTTTCATTCTTTATCTTACTCACCATTATGTCCTCCTATGCTGTTCCTTCCCCGATCTTCAATCAGTTATATTCATTATACTTGATACCATTTTGGTAGTACAACCAATTTTATCCTACATATTCAGGATTAGGAAAAAGACTGCAAACATTTATTCTACGTTACTATTTCGATACGGTAAGAATAAATCCTTCTTCTTTTGAAGAATTATCTCTTTCAGAGGACAAATGGATTTAGCCCTATTACAAAGAACAAAAGACCGTGAAGGACATAGCTTCACAGTCTTTAGGATATAGCATAAGAGTTAATTTAAGATAAGGCTTCGAGCAAGTGAGAGAGTTTTGCCCTTTCTACTTCTGTCAGTGGGATCAGTGGCAATCTCACAGAGCCAACATCCAGGCCTTTCATCTGGAGGGCCGTTTTGACCGGAGTGGGATTCGGGCTCGTGAACAGGCCTTTCATGATCGGAAGGAGCTTTTGATGCAGTTGTGCTGCCTGGGTGATGTTCCCTCCTAAAAAGGATGAAACCATTTCCTGCATCTCATTTCCGATGACGTGGGAAGCCACTGACACAATTCCAGCCCCGCCAATGGATAATACCGGCAGTGTAAGGCCATCATCACCACTGTACAACATAAAATCATCCGTTGTATGGGAAATGATGTCAGTCATGCTGTCCAGATCCCCGCTTGCTTCTTTCACAGCAACGATGTTCTCAATCTTTGAGAGACGAATAATCGTTTCAGGTGAGACATTGACGCTTGACCTGCCCGGAATATTATACAGCATGACAGGTAAGGAAGTTGATTCTGCAATCACCTTGAAATGCTGGTACATCCCTTCCTGACTCGGCTTATTATAATAAGGCGCTACAAGCATGACGGCATCCACGCCTGCTTCCTCCGCCTTCTTAGTAAGTTCGATCGAAGCATGGGTGTTGTTGCTTCCAGTCCCGGCAATGACCGGAATTCTGCCATTCACCACTTTCACGACATGACGGAATAGTGCGATCTTTTCTTCTTTCGTTAAGGTGGGAGACTCCCCGGTAGTGCCTGCTACTACTAATGAATCCGATCCATTCTCGATCAGATAATGGATTAATTGAGTCGTTTTCGTAAAATCAATATTTCCTTTACGGTCAAATGGTGTAACCATCGCCGTAGAAACGCGGCCAAAATTCAATCTAGTCACTCTCCTCGTAAGTTTATCCCACTCTGAATGTAGCATTTCTTTCTTGTAATTGGAATGTATCATGAAGGGCATTGATGGCATTGATCAAGTCCATTTCCTTCACCAGTACCCAGATGGTCGTATGACTGTCTGCTGATTGAAGTATGCGGATCCCTTCGTTAGAAAGGGAAGAAACAATGGCAGATGTCACCCCGGGTACCCCCGTCATTCCTGCTCCCACCACTGAGATCTTGGCACACTCCGATTCTATGATCGGGTTATGCCCGATCTTTCTTAAAACCCTGATGGCATCATCCGCTAGCGAAGAACCCACCGTGTACACGACACCTCTCGGGGAAATGTTAATGAAATCAACGCTGATCCCCTCTTTGGCCATGGCTTTGAACACTTCTGCCTGAAGATTGTACTGATCTTCCTTGGCAAATACTTTAATTTGGGTGAGATTGGATACGTGAGCGATCCCTGTGACGGGGTGACTCCTGAACTCTTTATGCGCCTTCGTATTTTCAAGTGTCGTCACAAGAGTTCCTTCTCCATTTGAATAGGTTGAACGAATCCGTATCGGCACATTCGAATTCATGGCAATTTCAACCGCCCTTGGATGAATGACCTTCGCTCCCTGATATGCCATATTACACACTTCATTATATGAAACCACCGTTATCGGTCTTGCTTTGGAAGAAATACGCGGATCCGCAGTCATGACCCCTTCCACATCTGTAAAAATATCGATGTAGTCCGCTTTTAATGCGACACCAAGAGCAGAGGCTGAGGTATCGCTCCCCCCTCTTCCAATGGTCGTCACATCCCCGTCCTTGGTCGCTCCCTGAAAGCCTGCCACTACGACGGCATCATGATGTTCCAGTTCCCTTACCAACCGGCTGCATTTCATCTCTATAATTTTTGCGTTGTTAAAATCGTTATTCGTCCGGAACCCTGCCTGGGCACCAGTCAGGGCTGTCGAACTGATTCCTTGCTCAAGGAGCATATTGGAAAAAACCAGACTCGAAATGATTTCTCCACAGGATAGTAAGAGGTCCTGTTCCCGTTTACTGATTGAAGTGTTTCTGCCACCGATCAAGGACAACAGGGAATCTGTGGCGTAGGGTTCCCCTTTTCTTCCCATTGCTGAGACGACCACCACCACTTTATACCCTTTATCGATTGCTTGCTTCGTGTGGGAGATTGCCTTCAAACGACTTGCTTCATCACGTACAGAAGTTCCACCAAATTTTTGAACGATCAGTTTCATGACTACACCTCATTGTCATATTCAAGAGGTATCTGAAAAACGATTAGTGGAAATATGCAGAGTTAATTGCTGATATGATCCCTCTCCGTTACTTAATTAGCCCCAGATTCATTAAACTTTCTGCAATTTGAACAGAGTTCCATGCAGCTCCCTTCAGTAAGTTGTCAGAGACAACCCACATATGGAACCCTCTTTCTTCATCAAGATCTTTGCGGACGCGGCCAACAAATACATCCGGCTTACCTACGGCATGAGCAGGCATTGGATAGATCTGTTCTTCAGGTACGTCTTCCAGGGTTACCCCGGGTGCATCTTTAAGAAGTGCATGGATATCCTTCACCGAAACAGAATCCTTCTCAATTTCAATATATACACTTTCGGAGTGACCTGTTACAACCGGTAATCTGACACATGTCGCTGATACCTTCAGAGAAGGCATATGCATGATCTTTTTCGTTTCATTGATCATTTTCATTTCTTCGTAAGTAAAGCCGTTGTCCTGAAATGTATCAATTTGAGGAATGGCATTGTAAGCAATCTGATAATGCTTTTTGTCGCCTTTTACAGGTAACACACCCGGTTCAAATGATTCACCGGATAAAATGGCCTGTGATTGGGCGTGAAGTTCATCAATGGCAACAGCACCGGCACCTGAAACGGCTTGATAAGTGGATACGATTACTTTCTTCAAGCCATACTGCTTACGGATCGGCTCGAGTGCTGCAACCATTTGAATCGTCGAACAGTTCGGATTGGCAATGATTCCATTGTGAAGCTTCATGTCCTCTTCGTTCACTTCCGGGACGACAAGTGGAACATCCGGATCCATTCGATATGCACTCGTATTGTCGACTACGACTGCCCCGCGTTTTACGGCTTCAGGAGCAAGAAGTTTTGATACACTTCCACCTGCACTAAATAAAGCGATATCGACCCCTTCGAAGCTTTCAGGCTTCGCTTCTTCAACCGTCCATTCTTTGCCTTTAAATATGACAGTGGAACCTGCAGAACGTGCTGATGATAGTAATGTCAATTGTTTTATTGGAAAATCCCTTTTTTCTAATGTTTGAAGCATTTGTTGTCCGACGGCACCGGTGGCACCCACAACAGCTACATGAAATCCCGTTGTATTCAAAATCTTCTCTCCTTCCAACCATTCAATATTTTCATAGTACAATAGGTAAGTTAATTTAGTCTATTACTATAATAAAGAATATTTTAACATAAACAATTATTCGACAATAGGATTTTTTATTGATGATTCCGGGTTCGTCTATCTTTACATGCATGAAAAGAAGGTCATCTGAATTTCCCGTGGGGATGACCTTCTTCTTGAATTAATCTAAATATCTTTCGATGACGACGGGTTGTAGCTGATGCCCTTCCATGGCCGCTTCGATCGTTTCTTGAATCAATGTCATCCTGGCAACCATTGACTTTGGTTTACTTTCAGGTGCATCCTGCCCAAACGGAATAAAATAAATATCTTTCGTTGAAATCAATCTCATCAGATTAACACCATTTAACCCCAGAGCATCATTTGTGGAAATTCCGAGTACTACAGGGCGGTGGTTACGCAGTGTTGCTTTGGCTGCCATTAACACAGGGGAATCGGTCATTGCATTGGCAAACTTACTCATAGAATTACCCGTCAATGGGGCAATAACCATGCAATCCAGTGGAATCTTTGGCCCAAGTGGTTCTGCTTTGACGATTGAATCGATCACTTTATGTCCGGTTACGTCTTCGATACGTTTGATCCAGTCTTCTCCCTTACCGAATCTTGTTTCCGTCTTCATAACGGTAGATGTCACAATCGGCATGACTTCCGCTCCATTATTCACTAATCTCTCAATTTCCGGGAACACGGCATCATACGTACAATGAGAGCCTGTGAGACCAAACCCTATACGTTTTCCTTTCACACTCATGATGAACTCTCCTTTCCTGAATCAAAATCTTCCTCTAATAATTGACAAAGAACATTCGCCAGGATCTGTCCTGCCGTCTTCGGTGCTACGATCCCTGGGAGCCCAGGGGCTAATAATGCTTTAATTCCGCGCTTTTCTGCATAACGAAAATCTGTACCACCAGGCTTTGAAGCCAAATCGATAATTAATGTATGGGCAGGCATTTTGGCTATGACGCCAGCCTTCACAATGTGAACTGGAATTGTATTAATACAAATATCACAATTCTCAACTTCTTTTTCCAAATTATCCAAATGGAATGGCACTAGCCCCATTTCTGTCACCCTGGCCAAGTGCTCGCTTTTGCGTACTCCGACCTTCACCCTTCCACCTAAATGATGAAAGGTCCTGGCCACGCTCATACCCACTCTTCCAAGACCCAATATCACGATGTCGGATCCGTGGATCGTAAAGTCTGTATGTTGAATAGCCATCATAATCGTTCCCTCTACTGTAGGGATGGAGTTATAGATGGCAACGTCGTCTCTTTCAAACAACTGAACAAGTTTGCGGTTCGTTGAAGACATGATTTGGTCCAAATACGCATTACTAATTCCTGAATAGATCGTACAGTGCTCTGGCGTTTCGGATACAATTTCTTCCGTTAACGTGATTTTCTCATTTGAAAAAATCGTATCGATTTCTCCTTGTAGATTCGTGCCGGGTACAGGTAAGATAATGGCATCTATCACTGAAAAGTCCACTTCATCGAGTTTTTCCTTTGTTGCTCCTGTAAAGGCATGATCTAATTGTTCAAAACCTACGAGTGATATTTTGGCATCCAACTCCGTAAGCTTTCGAATAATCTCAAGTTGACGAGCATCTCCGCCTAGAACTGCGATCTGCATTCCGGTCAGCATCACTGATTTCACCTACTTTTTACATAATCGCTATTCTAAATCCCTTTTCACTTCAACAGTGTATGTTGCACCCACCCAATGGGTGAGAATAAAAGCACGTATGGTCCCTTGGAAAGCAGGCAAAATAAAAAACGGGTCAGGACCCGTTTCGTTTTGTTGCAGTATTGAATTAGTCATCCGAGACTTCCAAAATGATCATATCGGCCCCGATTGTCCTGATCTGATGCCAGGGAACCCTAATTTCTCCCCCCTGCTTCCTCAGCCATTTCCCCGTGGGGATGATCAGTGCACTGATGCTGCCTGACTTATCATTAAATTCAAGATCTGTCTGCCCCAGGATGCCAAGCCGCTCCGCCTTTTTATAATCAACGATTTCCTTCCCGCTCAATTCACTTAACCTCATGATCGTATCCTCCTAAAAATAGCTGTGTAGTACAATGTATACACTGTCCACCTTCTTTAGAAGAAAAACTTTACCGTTCCATAAAGAAAAGCAGACCTCCTGAGGTCTGCTTTTCACATTCATTTTTTCATGTTTTGAGGCAGGTTTCCATCCGGGCTGATGAGCGATGAAGCATAGTCATCAGTGAAGATGTCCAAAGCCAGACGATTGACTTTATCCATGGTCACCCCATCGATTTCTTCTACGATTTCGTCAAGGGTCCGGTGTCGTTTCAGCAGTAATTCATTCTTTCCGTTCCTGCTCATACGGCTATTGGTGCTTTCTAAGCTCAGCATAAGGTTTCCTTTTAACTGCTCTTTGCTGTTTTGCAGTTCTTTAGAGGTGATCCCTTCTGCTTTAAGAGCTTGCAATGTACTGTCGATGGTATCAAATAATTGATCTAATTGATTGGCCCCCGTTCCCCCATAAATGGTCACCATCCCGCTGTCTTCGTAAGCGGAATGATAGGAAAATACGGAATAGGCAAGTCCTCTCTGTTCCCTTACCTCCTGGAACAGTCGGGAAGACATACTGCCACCCAATACGTTATTCAACACAATCAAATTGTAAATGTCGGGGTGACCGATCTCAAGACCATCGAACCCTAGGCATAAATGTGCCTGTTCCGTATCTTTCTTACGGGCAAGCTTATTGTAATGGAAAGCAGGTTTGATCCTATCTTCCGGCCCTTTTCCACCTTCATATGAACCGAATAACTTTTCAACTTCTTTGATGAATGACTCATCCACATTTCCGGCAACGGATACCACAACTCGATCCGGTGTGTACATATCATGCATGTATTCCTTCAGTTTAGACTGATTAAATGTGTTTAGTGTATCTTCCGTTCCCAGGATTGGATACCCCAGTGGATGCTCTTCATAAATGGCTTTACTGAGTAGATCATGTACAATATCGTCAGGTGTGTCTTCATACATTTTAATTTCCTCATACACCACATTTTTTTCTTTATTCAATTCCTCTTCTACATAAGTGGAATTGAAAAACATATCTGACAGTGTATGTAATGCATAATCTGCATGATTGTCCAATACTTTTGCATAATAGCACGTATATTCCTTTGAAGTAAACGCATTAACCTGTCCGCCTATGCTATCAAAGGACTCAGCTATTTCACGTGCCGTCTTGGTCTTTGTACCTTTAAAAAACATATGCTCAAGAAAATGGGAGATCCCATTATTTTGTTCGGTTTCATTACGTGAGCCGGTACCAATCCAGACCCCTATCGCTACGGATCGAACGTGTGGAATCTCTTCCAGTACGATTCGCAATCCATTTTGGCATGTATATTTCTTAATCAAGAAAGTTCCTCCTATTCATGATGCGAAGTTACTGCTTCTTCTTACTATCTCCTTGTTGTGGCGAATTATCTGCCTTTTCTACGATTCTCTCTTCTTTCACTAAGCTTGAAATCGTACCAAGCCTTAGGTTTTTTTCTTTTATTTGAAGGATCAGCGTGTTCAATGAATTGGCTGTTGAAGCAGTTGGATGCATGAGCACAATCGCTCCTTTGTGCATCTTACCCATTACACGATCAATCAGCACATTGGGTTGTGGTTTTTGCCAATCAATCGTGTCCACACTCCACATGATCGTCCTCATATTCATTTCATCTGCAATATGAACGACTTCATCCCTGTAGCTGCCGCTTGGGGGAGCAAACCATTTTACTTTTTCGCCCGTGGTCACTTCAATCATTTCATTTGTTTTTTTCAATTCTTCTCTTACCTTGGTGGCTTCAAGCACTTTCATATCAGGATGGGAATACGAGTGATTCCCCACCTCATGCCCTGCATCCACAATCATCTTCGCCAAGTCAGGGTTATTCTTCACCCATCTCCCCTCTAGAAAGAACGTAGCATATACCTGATGCTTTTTCAAAGTTGCAAGCATATCAGGGATGTATTCATTCCCCCACGCTACATTGATAATAAAGGACACCATGGGCTTATCAGGATTCCCCCGATAGACGGGAGAGGCAGGTAAATCAGGCAAATGCTTTTCAGGAGGGATTTGTTTGTAGATCAGCTTGTCTTCATCAAACGATTTCCCTTTCTTCATGTTTTGTAAAGACGCCTCTACATCTACTTTCAATCCATTATATCCAGGTGTTGCTTTCCATACGGTATCTATCACAGCATCCTGAGCCGGTATCTCTCTTGATTTGGCTTCCTCTTTTATCATACGGGTGAGGTCGTTTGTGCTGTTTACACCATTCACTACTACCGCCTCTTGTTTTAACCCGTTTACATACTGATCTGAGAGAGGATTCTCCACAACTACTAAAGTCAGAATAGCAATTAGACTAATTCCAATCAAGTATTTTTTTTCCATCCCTGTCCACCTTCCTTCTCCTACAAACATATGTAAGAAAAGAACACGGTAGAACATGGGGCATTATAGCTCATCGAACAGATAAAAAAAGCTGTCCCGGAGGAGAGTTTGCTCCCTACAGGACAGCCTGCCAATCTTAAAGATTAACCCTGGTTTTGTTCTTCCTTTTCGCGCTGTTCCTTAAGAACTGCTTTTCGTGATAAATTGACTCTTCCTTGATTATCGATATCCAGAACCTTTACAAGGATCTCGTCACCGATCGCCACTACATCTTCCACCTTGCGGATGCGTTCTTCTGCAAGTTCAGAGATATGGACAAGTCCATCTTTACCACTGAAGATTTCTACAAATGCACCGAATTTCTCAATTCGTTTCACTTTCCCAAGATACATTTGTCCAGCTTCCACTTCTCTTACGATATCTTCAATCGTTTTCTTAGCCACTTTATTCATCTCTTCATCAGTAGATGAGATGAAGATCGTTCCGTCCTGCTCAATATCAATCTTAACGCCTGTTTCGTCGATGATCTTATTGATCTGCTTACCACTTGGTCCGATGACGTCGCGGATTTTATCAGGATTAATATGCATGGTCAGGATTTTCGGAGCGTATTGGGACAGGCTCGTTCTTGCTTCACCGATTGTCGCTAACATGCTATCAAGAATCTGCATTCTTCCCTTTTTCGCTTGTTGAAGTGCTTCTTCCAGAATTTCACGGGATAACCCATCAATTTTGATATCCATTTGAAGAGCGGTTACACCTTTGGAAGTACCGGCTACTTTAAAGTCCATGTCCCCAAGGTGGTCTTCCATTCCTTGAATATCTGTCAGGATGGAATAGTTTTCACCTGACTTGATCAGACCCATTGCGATCCCTGCTACTGGTGCTTTAATAGGAACACCGGCGTCCATCATCGCGAGGGTACTTGCACAAATGCTTGCCTGAGAAGTTGAACCATTTGATTCGAGTACTTCTGATACAAGTCGGATTGTATAAGGGAAGTCTTTTTCGTTTGGAATAATTGGATCCAGAGCCTTTTCTCCCAGAGCTCCATGTCCGATTTCACGACGGCCCGGTCCTCTGATCGGTCCTGTTTCCCCTACACTGAATTGAGGGAAATTGTAATGATGCATGAATCGTTTAGATTCTTCGATCCCTAAACCATCAAGGACCTGTACATCTCCAAGAGCACCCAATGTACAAATGCTTAATGCCTGGGTTTGTCCGCGTGTGAACAATCCTGAACCATGCGTTCTAGGAAGTAATCCAACCTCTGAAGAAAGTGGACGGATTTCATCGACTTTACGGCCATCCGGACGCACTTTGTCTTCTGTTATGAGACGACGAACTTCATTCTTCACAAGTTTGTCCATTACTTTCTTCACTTGCTTCAGGGTAGCTTCATCCGCTTCCTTCTCTTCTTCATATACAGCCATCACTTTATTCTTTACTGCTTTGATTGCTTCTTCACGGGCATGCTTTTCTTGAACCTGAATGGCAGGAATCAATTCACTTTCACATAAGGAACGAACTTCTGCTTCAACGTCTTGATCTAATTCAACAAGTTGAATTTCAGATTTTTCTTTCCCGACTTTAGCGACGATTTCCTCCTGGAAAGCAACCAGACGCTTAATTTCTTCATGACCGAACATGATCGCTTCAAGCATCGTCTCTTCCGGAACCTCATCCGCTCCTGCTTCTACCATATTAATGGCATCTTTCGTACCGGCAACGGATAAATGAATCTCACTCTTCTCCAATTGCTCGACAGAAGGGTTAATGATGAATTCTCCATCAACAAGACCAACGATGACTCCTGCAATAGGACCTTCGAACGGAATATCTGAAACCGACAGCGCTAATGAAGAACCAAACATAGCTGCCATTTCGGATGAACAATTCTGGTCTACACTCATCACAATGCTGATTACTTGAACTTCATTACGGAAACCATCTGCGAACAATGGTCGGATGGGACGATCTATTAAACGGCTCGCAAGGATGGCTTTCTCACTCGGGCGGCCTTCGCGTTTAATGAATCCTCCAGGGATTTTACCCACTGCATATAATCTCTCTTCATAGTTCACGGTTAATGGGAAGAAATCCAAAGGCTTTGGCTCTTTAGATGCTGTAGCACTGCTAAGTACCGCAGTATCTCCATAACGTACCATTACCGCTCCATTCGCTTGTTTGGCAAATTGGCCAACTTCGACCGTCAATTCTCTTCCGGCCCAATCGATGGAAAAGGTTTGTTTAGTTTGTTCCATAAAGTGTACCCCTCTCTTTATATATCACTAAAAGGTTCGGCCTGTACCTAACCCGGATAAACATAAAAAATTAATCTATATCATGCACAAATGCGCTGTTATATTCGTTTGATTTGAATCCCTGCTGACTATGTAAATACAGGATGTTGTATCAAGGGGGATGCCTGACCCGTTGTACGGTGGGTCTCCTTCCACATTGTATACATATTATGTATTTTAGACAAAAACGAGAAAAATGAATACTTTAAATGATGAAAATGTATAAAAAGAAGTGGAGGATCATACAAAGATTTCCACTTATGAAAGCTAAAGAAAAAGCGGGACATAATCCCGCTTCCTTTGTCTGTTTATCGACGTAAACCTAATTTGTTAATTAACTCACGGTAGCGTTGTACATCTTTCTTACGTAAGTAAGATAATAGATTACGACGGTGACCTACCATTTTAAGAAGACCGCGACGAGAGTGGTGATCTTTCTTGTGAACGCGTAAGTGATCGTTCAAGTTGTTAATTTCTTCAGTTAGGACAGCAATTTGAACTTCTGGAGATCCAGTATCGTTCTCATGTACTTTGTATTCACTGATAAGTTCGTTTTTACGCTCTTTAGTGATAGCCATCCTTTTCACCTCCTAGTAATTTCTTTCAAATCCCCTGTTACCGAGCAACCGTTGGTGAATCGTGATGCCAAGCAAAGGTTCATTTCATACGATATTTAGAATACTACTCTTTTAAATAAAAATCAAGTGTAATCCTCAATTTTTCGCAAAGTAGTCTATCGCCTGGTCCTTATCTTTCTGGATTTGGGAGATTAACTCCTCTATTCCTGAGAATTTTTGTTCGTCCCTTATTCTATCATACCATTCAATGAACACTTCTTCTCCGTAAATGGAAGTGTGGAAATCGAAAAGATGGACTTCGATTGTCAAAGAATAGTCGTCGGGATTTTTAAAGGTTGGCTTGTACCCGATGTTGCACACACCATCGAACCATTTATCATGAATTTTCATCCTGACCGCATAAACCCCCACCTTAGGGGTCAGATAGTCATCGGAGAGTTCGATATTAGCTGTAGGGAATCCGATTTTCCTCCCTCTTTTATCTCCGTGAATGACCGTTCCCTTCATTTTGAACGGTCTTCCAAGGAGATTTTTCACCCTGGATACGTCGCCTTCTTTAAGGTTCTCCCTTATCAAGGAAGAACTCACTTTCAAATCGAGATCAGCATCTGTCAACTTTGTAACGGTCGTGGAGGCGAACATATCGCGGGAATGGAAGGGCAGGGTCTCCATCGTCCCCTTCCCCATCCTGCCATATGAATAATCATATCCTGCTACGACATGCCTTACGTTAAGGCCGATAATATATTGATCGACGAAGTCCTGCGGAGTCAGATTTGCAAATTCTGACGTAAACCGGACAATGAATAAATAATCCACACCAAGTTCCTTTATGATTTCTTTCTTATCTTCCAAGGGTGTTATGTAGTGGATATGCTTGTGTTTATGACCCAGTACAACGGAAGGATGGGGATCAAATGTCATGACCGCGCTCGAAACGTCCTGTTCCTTCGCTTCTTCCACTGCTGACCTGATTACCCTTTGATGTCCTTTATGAACGCCATCGAAGTATCCCAGAGCGAGTACCAGGGGTGGAAATTCATTCTTACTAATTGAATGGGGATGATGTACAGTTATTACTTTCACAGTATTTCACCTTTTTCACTAGTCGTTGAAAAGCACTTTGACAGGCTTGATGATCCCAGGCTTGTCAGGATGCCTCTGATAAATGGCGATGGCCTTGCCTTTATGCTCCATCACTACGGAACCGTCCTGCCAGTCCTCAGGCTCTTCAAGGCGTGCTCCGTTCTTCACTTTCTCTGCTAATGTATCACTAATCAGCATTTTCGGCAAATGAGAAAGCCCCATCTCCAGAGGAAGAAGAAGGTTTTGTGGATCTTCATTCTGAACAAACTCTTGTATCTGTTCAAACGTGAAACAATCTTCTTTTCTAAAACTGGCTGATTGCGTACGCGTAAGGGCGGACATATGAGCCGGATACCCCAGTCCATTCCCGATTTCAACGGCAAGCGTCCTCACATAAGTCCCTTTCCCACACACCACTTCAAAGGTGAATGAGGGATGATCAAGGTCTAACTCATTCCACTCCTCCAGTAATTGCAGCTTGTGGATATGTACAGTCCTTGAAGGTCTTTCGACTTCTATGCCCTGTCTCGCATATTCATATAACCGCTTTCCATTCACTTTGACTGCCGAAAACATAGGAGGGGTCTGGAAGATGTCCCCAGTCAGACTTTGCAGGATTTCTTCGACCTCCTTCCTCCTGATGATCCGGTCCACCTTCTTTTCTTCAACCTTCTCTCCCCAAGCGTCTTCAGTTGTGGTGGAATACCCGATCGTGACTTCTCCTTCATAGGTCTTTCCGGATGCTGTTATATACTCCGCTATCTTGGTTGCGCGCCCGATGCAAATGGGCAGGACACCGGAGACTTCAGGGTCCAGGGTACCGGTATGGCCGACTTTTTTTGTTTTGAGGAGTTTCCTTAACTTAAAGACACAATCATGGGACGTCATTCCCCTGGGCTTCCATAAGGGCAGGATACCATTCATCTGTATTTCCTCCAGTATGTATTGTATTTGGTCCATATCTATAAAACATAAAGGGCTGATCCTCTGGAATTGTACTTCCGTCCGGATCAGCCCTTTCTTATTACTCTTCTGTATCTTTAGACTCTTCTGGTTCATCTTGAACTTTTCTTAATAAAGATTCAATATGGTTACCATAATCAATCGATTCATCAAACTCAAAAATAATTTCAGGTGTTTTACGCAGGCGAATTCTCTGTCCCACTTCAGAACGGATGAAACCTTTTGCCTTTGCAAGACCTTTAAGAGTATTCTCTCTTTGGTCTTCCCCACCCAGAACGGTAATATACACTTTTGCCTGTTGTAAGTCCCCGGATACTTGTACATCTGTAACCGTTACAAAGCCAATACGTGGATCCTTTATTTTTCGTCCGATAATATCGCTGAGCTCTTTCTTCATTTGCTCGCTAACACGATTCGCACGATGGCTCATCAATATCACCTCTTATATGTCGTTAATGGTTATACGTTGATATAAGGCGTTCCTTATAGTGACTCGATTTGGGTTTCCAGTCGTTCCCACTCAGGAAAAGAATCAATGAATTTCAATGCATGTTCAATCTCTCTTTCACTCGCTCCTTTGGAAGAAGCCACAGTGACGATGGCAATCCTTGTACGTTGCCATACATCCTGATGTCCGATTTCAGAAACCGATACATTGAATTTTTGTTTAAGACGTGACATGACCCTTTGAAGGACGGCCCGCTTATCTTTTAATGAGTGGGAGTCATAAATCATGCACTCACATTCAACATATGTGATCATTTACGTGTAATTTCCTCCATGATGAAGGCTTCGATGACGTCGCCTTCCTTCACATCATTGAAGTTCTTGATTGTAATTCCACATTCGTAACCTCTGGCTACGTCTTTTGCATCATCCTTAAAGCGCTTAAGGGCATCGAGTTCCCCTTCAAAGATAACGATTCCGTCACGAATCAGACGAACTCCACTATCGCGTGAAATCTTACCTTCTGTTACATAGCTTCCCGCAATCGTACCGACTTTAGACACTTTAAATGTTTGACGCACTTCCGCCTGACCGATGATCTTCTCTTCAAACTCAGGGTCAAGCATCCCTTGCATGGCTGCTTCGATCTCTTCCATTACCTTATAGATAATGCGGTGCAATCGAATTTCTACACCCTCTGCTTCGGCAGTACGCTTGGCATTGACGTCAGGTCGCACATTAAATCCTATTACGATAGCATTTGAAGCGGACGCCAGTGTAATATCTGATTCATTAATCGCCCCTACGCCTGTATGGATGATCCGGATATTAACACCTTCCACTTCAATCTTCATTAATGAAGCGGCCAGTGCCTCAACCGATCCTTGAACATCCGCTTTAAGCACAAGGTTAAGATCCTTCATTTCTCCCTGTTTCATTTGTTCGAACAGGTTCTCAAGACTGACCTTAGATTTCTCTCCACGCTGGGCTTGAAGCGCCTGGGATGCACGGGCTTCCCCAACGGAACGAGCTGTTTTCTCATCCTCGAATACGACGAAGCGATCCCCTGCTTGAGGAACATCATTCAATCCCGTGATTTCTACAGGAGCAGAAGGGCCAGCTTCTTTCACACGGCGACCAAGGTCATTGACCATAGCACGGACACGCCCGAATGTATTACCTACTACAATTGGATCTCCTACTTTTAACGTTCCGTTTTGAACGAGTAAAGTCGCAACCGATCCACGGCCTTTATCCAATTGAGCTTCAATGACTGTTCCTTGTGCAAGACGATCCGGATTTGCTTTAAGCTCTTCCACTTCACTTACAAGAACGATCATTTCAAGTAGATTGTCGATTCCTTCTCCAGATAATGCGGATAATGGAACGAAGATTGTATCTCCACCCCATGCTTCAGGAACCAATTCATATTCTGTAAGCTCCTGCATGACACGATCCGGGTTGGCAGCTTCTTTATCCATTTTATTGACAGCAATGATGATCGGAACTTCAGCCGCTTTCGCATGGTTGATTGCTTCAACCGTTTGAGGCATGACACCGTCATCGGCAGCTACTACAATGATAGCAATATCCGTCACTTTGGCACCGCGTGCACGCATAGTCGTGAAGGCAGCATGCCCAGGAGTATCAAGGAATGTGATTTTCTTTCCGTCCACTTCTACTTGATAAGCCCCGATATGCTGGGTGATTCCGCCAGCTTCCCCAGCTGTCACTTTCGTGTTTCGGATTGAGTCAAGAAGCGTTGTTTTACCATGATCGACGTGACCCATGATGGTTACGACAGATGGACGTTCCACTGTTTGCTCTTCTGTATCTTCAGTGAAATACACTTCAAGATCCGTAGCGTCTACCTTGATTTCTTCTTCCACTTCGACTCCGTATTCACCTGCGATCAATTCAATCGAATCTTTATCCAGTTCCTGATTGATGGTTGCCATGACACCAAGCATGAACAGTTTTTTGATGATTTCAGATGGTTCTTTGTGAAGCTTTTTGGCAAGTTCTGAAACCGTCAATGATTCTGAGAAAGTGATCTTTGATGGAAGTTCTTTTTTCTTCGCAGGCGTTTGCTGTTGAGGAGCCTGTTTGAAGTTTTTGTTCTGCTTATTATTTTGTTTGTTGTTTCTGTTTTTGTTGTTGTTGTTATTATTATTGAAGACCTTCTTCTCCTTTGATTGGTTCTGTTGATCGTGTTTTTTTCCTTCACGACTTTTCGGTGCTGTCTTTACTTTTTCCTTGTTTGGAGCTTCGTCTGACTTGGATGCACTTGATTTAGATTCTTTCGCGGCTTTATTTCCCTGCCCTTTTGAATCACCTTTATACATTGCATCTAATTTTGTTACTGCGTCATCTTCTATAGTTGCCATATGGTTTGATACCTCAATATTCAGTTGCTTTAATTTTTCGATCACATCTTTACTTGAAACGTTGTATTTCTTTGCATATTCATATACACGCATCTTGCTCATATGTTCACCCCCACTGAGATTCAATCGAGCAGTTCGGATAATTTTTTAGCAAAGCCGGCATCCATTACGGCGACGACCACCCTGGCTTCTTTTCCAATGGCTTGACCTAAGTCATGCCTGTTTTCCACTAAGCATACCGGGACATGATACGATTTACATTTGTCCGTGATCTTCTTGTTTGTATTAGCAGAAGCATCTTTGGAAAGAATGACAAGTTTCGCTCGTCCACTACGAACTTCTTTAATAACAAGCTCTTCACCTGAAATAATCTTACGTGCCCGATTCGCCAATCCTAAAAGTGACATCCAACGATTCTGATTCATACGCTAAACGTTACTCCTTCTCTACAAGGCTAATCAATTCATCGTAAAGAGATTCATCTATTTTCGCTTGTAATTGATTGGCTAAAGTATTTTTCTTTTTAGCTAATAAAATGACGTCTTTATCCTTCGAGAGATAGGCTCCACGTCCTGATTTCTTACCGGTAGGATCGATGGAAACCTCCCCTTCTTTAGATCTGACAATACGTATCATTTCTTTTTTCGGCTTCATTTCACCCGTTGCCACACATTTGCGCAAGGGGATCTTCTTATTTACACCCATCATGCCCACCTCTTAATCTTGATTTTCGAAATCAATATTTAAAGGCTCGTTGTCATACTCTTCCTCTTCATCCTGAGGCAAAAAGGCCTCTTCACGAGGATATAATCCTAATTCGCGTGCATCTGTTTCACTCTTGATATCAATCTTCCAGTTTGTCAATTTAGCTGCAAGACGAGCGTTTTGACCACGTTTACCGATTGCAAGGGAAAGTTGATAGTCAGGAACCACGACTCTGGTTGCCTTATCTTCTTCATTCACCTGTACATCCAGTACTTTAGATGGACTTAGAGCATTGGCTACGAATGTCACGGGATCTTCCGACCACTGGACGATATCGATCTTTTCACCTTTTAATTCGTTCACGATCGCCTGTACACGGGCACCTTTGGTTCCCACACATGCACCTACAGGATCCACTTCAGGATTTTCAGCGTGAACCGAAATCTTAGATCGGTCCCCGGCTTCGCGTGCAACCGATTTGATTTCTACCGTTCCGTCAAAGATTTCAGGAACCTCGATTTCAAATAGTCGCTTCAATAAGCCCGGGTGTGTTCGTGAAACAAAGATTTGAGGGCCTTTGGTCGTCTTTTCCACCTTTGTGATGAATACCTTGATCCGGTCATGAGGTTTGTATGTTTCGTTAGGCATTTGCTCACTGACCGGCAGGAGGGCTTCAATCTTCCCTAATGCCACATAGATGAATCGGTTATCCTGACGTTGAACGATACCTGTCATGATGTCTTCTTCACGGTCCACAAATTCAGAATAGATAATTCCTCTCTCTGCTTCCCTCACTCGCTGAGTCACAACCTGCTTTGCCGTCTGAGCAGCAATGCGCCCGAAATCCTTAGGAGTCACTTCAAGTTCAACAACGTCTCCCACTTCGTAGCTTGGGTTGATTTCCCCGGCGTCTTCGACCGAGATCTCAAGACGGGAATCGAACACTTCATCCACGACTTCCTTACGGGCGAATACTCTCATCGTCCCCGTATCGAGGTTAAGGTCTACACGGACATTTTGTGCCTGGTTGAAATTTCGTTTGTAAGCTGACACAAGTGCCGCTTCAATGGCTTCAATGATGACATCTCTTGCAATGCCTTTTTCTTTCTCTAAAACAGTTAGAGCATCTAATAACTGAGTGCTCATGGTGGTTTCATCCCCCTTTATAGTGCGGTTAGTTCCTATGAAAATGTAACAGCCAATCGTGCGATGGCTATCTTATCTGTTGGAATTTCAACCTTCTTTTTTCGAGTCTTAATGGTTACTTCTAATGATAATTGGTCTGAAGTATAGGAAAGAAGTGTTCCCTCGAATGCCTTTTCGCCGTTCAATGGCTCATATGTCTTCACATAAACATTTTTGCCGATGGCTTTCTCGAAGTCCTTGTCTTTCTTTAAAGGACGTTCAGCACCCGGTGAAGAAACTTCTAAAAAGTAATTATGAGGAATTGGGTCAATTTCATCTAACTTTTCACTAAGTCTTTCACTTACTATTCCACATTCTTCAATGTCAACACCGGAATCTTTGTCGATGAATATCCGAAGAAACCAGTTGGATCCTTCTTTAACATATTCCATATCGATGAGTTCCAAAGACATGTCATCTAAGATTGGTGTCACAATTTCTTCTACTAGTGTTGTTATTTTGCTCATACTTACCTCCTGGTCTATATGAAAATCTTGCACCAAGACTAGAAATGATAGTTCAAAAAATGTCCATGTAATAACGAAAGAGTGGGGTGCGACCCCACTCTTCTACCTTTAGAGCTATCTTTAGTATTTCCAATAAAAATATACCATAATCAACATTTTTATGCAAACAATTCCCGTCGTATCGCTCTTAAAAGAGGGATAATTGGTTCTTATCCGGCAAGGCTTCAAGGCAGCCGTGATTATCCAGATATTCAATGATCGTCTTGGATACACGTCCCCTTTGCTGCAGATCTTCTTTCGAGAGGAATTCACCGGCCTGCCTCGCATTAACAATATTGATGGCGGCATTCGTTCCAAGTCCCGGGATGGAGTTGAATGGCGGGATCAAAGTATCTCCATCAATGACAAATTCAGCAGCCTCTGAACGGTAGAGATCTACTTTCTGGAACTTATAGCCCCTTTCGCACATTTCAAGTGCCAACTCCAGAACCGTTAAAGTGTTCTTTTCTTTCGGTGATGCGTCAAGACCTTTACTATTGATTTCCTCTATCTTGGCCCTTACAGCCTGCGATCCTCTTACCATCGCTTCGATATCGAAATCTTCCGCTCGAACGGTAAAATAAGCGGCGTAATAAAGTAGTGCATGATGCACCTTAAAGTACGCAATACGAACAGCCATTAATACATAGGCGGCAGCATGAGCTTTCGGGAACATATACTTGATCTTCAGGCAGGAATCGATATACCAATCCGGTACCCCGTTCTTCTTCATTTCCTCTACCCATTCATCCTGCAAACCTTTACCTTTACGAACAAATTCCATGATCTTAAAGGCAAGTGAAGGCTCGAGTCCCTGATAGATCAGGTATACCATGATATCATCACGACACCCGATTACTTCGCTCAGATTACAGATGTTGTTATGGATGAGCTCTTGTGCATTCCCCAGCCATACGTCGGTACCGTGGGAAAGACCTGAAATCTGGACCAGCTCGGAGAACGTTGTCGGCTTTGTATCTTCAAGCATCTGTCGGACGAATCTTGTACCGAATTCAGGGATTCCGAGTGTACCGGTCTTACACATGATTTGATCTTCCGTCACACCAAGGGATTCGGTACCGCTGAAGATCTTCATCACTTCAGGGTCGTCGGTAGGGATCGTCTTGGGATCGATCCCGGATAAATCTTGAAGCATACGGATGACAGTAGGGTCATCATGTCCCAGAATATCCAGCTTCAGTAGATTGTCATGGATGGAATGGAAATCAAAATGCGTCGTTTTCCATTCGGAATTCGAATCATCCGCAGGAAATTGGATAGGTGAGAAATCAAAGATATCCATATAATCAGGTACAACGATTATTCCTCCAGGATGCTGCCCGGTTGTTCTCTTGACACCCGTGCATCCACTTACCAAACGGTCAATTTCGGCTCCACGGATCTGAAGCTGATGATCATTCGCATATCCTTTTACATACCCGTAGGCCGTCTTTTCTGCCACAGTCCCGATCGTACCTGCTCGATATACATTATCTTCCCCGAAAAGAACCTTTGTATAATTATGGGCGTTCGGCTGATATTCCCCTGAGAAGTTCAGATCGATATCCGGAACCTTGTCTCCTTTGAATCCCAGGAAGGTTTCAAAAGGTATATCATGACCGTCTTTCTTATAAGGAACCCCGCAATCCGGACAGTCCTTGTTCGGCAGATCGAAGCCCGATCCGACTGAACCATCATCGAAGAACTCAGATTTCTTACAGGACGGACAGACGTAATGAGGAGGCAGTGGATTCACTTCGGTGATCTCTGTCATCGTCGCTACGAAAGAAGATCCGACCGATCCACGTGAACCAACGAGATAACCATCGTCCAACGATTTCTTAACCAGCTTATGAGAGATCAGATAGATGACCGCGAAACCGTGTCCGATGATACTTTTTAACTCTTTTTCGATCCTGGCTTCGACGATTTCCGGAAGATCTTCTCCATAGATGCTTTTCGCCATGGCATAACTCATCCGGCGCATTTCCTCGTCGGCACCTTCGATTTTCGGTGTATAGAGATCGTCCCTGATCGGCTTAATGACATCTACCATATCGGCGATCTTATTCGAATTATCCACTACGATTTCTTTAGCCGTCTCTTTACCAAGGAAAGAGAAAGCATCGAGCATTTCATTCGTTGTCCTAAAGTGGACATCAGGAAGTTCATGACGATTCAGTGGATTGGCTCCACCTTGTGATCCCACGAGGATCTTCCGGTATATTTTATCCGTTTCATTTAAGTAATGAACGTTACCAGTCGCCACAACAGGCTTATCCAGTTTCCTTCCCAGCTCAACGATGTTTTGGATGATATCTTCCAGGTTCTTCTGACTTTGCACGAGATCTAATTCAATCAAATGCTGGTACACTTCTTTAGGATGAACTTCCAGGTAATCGTAGAAATGGGCCTTTTCCTCTACCTCTTCTTTCCCTTTCTGCATCATCCCTTCGAATACTTCTCCCTTGTCACAACCTGAACCTACGAGGATTCCCGTACGGTACTTTTGCAGTTGGGAACGCGGAATGCGTGGTACCCGGAAGAAATAATTCATGTGAGAAATGGAAACAAGTTTATAAAGATTTTTCAACCCTTCTTCCGTCTGGGCAATCAATGTACAGTGATATGGCCTTGAGCGTTTGTACGCATCACCCTTCCCCATATAATCATTGAATTGATTATGGTTCGTGATCCCTTTTTCGACTGCATCTTTCAACATCTTCAAAAGGAGATACCCAGTTGTTTCTGCATCATAGATGGCCCGGTGATGCTGGGTCAGTTCGATATCGAATTTCTTCGCCAGTGTATTCAGACGGTGATTCTTAAATTGCGGATAAAGCAGTCTTGCTAGCTCCAATGTATCAATGACGGGGTTGGAAGCTTTCTCGATACCGGCTTTTTGATACCCGGCATTCAAGAACCCCATATCAAAGGAAGCATTATGGGCGACCAGAATATCATCCCCTACCCATTTATGATATCTGATGAGGACATCATTGATCTCTGGAGCAGTCTGTACCATGTCGTCCGTAATACCCGTCAATTCAATCGTCGTGGCAGACAAAGGGTGGTGAGGGTTCGCAAATGACTCGAATTTATCAATGACCTCTCCATCTTTAATTTTCACCGCGGCGAGTTCAATGATGGTGTCGTATACTGCGGAAAGCCCCGTCGTTTCCACGTCAAATACAATATAGGTGCTGTCTTCGAGGGGAAGGTCGCGATCATTGTAGGCGATCGGTACCCCATCATCCACAAGATTGGCTTCCACACCATATAACAGTTTAATATCGTTTTTCTTACTTGCGTTATATGCTTCCGGGAAGGATTGCGCAACGGCATGATCTGTTATCGCAACCGCTTTATGACCCCATTTCTTCGCTTGGGATACAAGACTAGCAACAGAAGAGACGGCATCCATTTGACTCATTGGAGTATGCATGTGCAGCTCCACTCTTTTTTCATCGGCCGGGGCAGTATCAAGTCTAAGAACCGGCTTGATTTCATTCACATCATTGGCAATCATCACAAGGTCCCGAACAAATGTATCGTTTTGTATGCTTCCGCGGCAGCGGACCCACATACCTTTTTTCATGTTGTTCATGACTGCTGCGTCCTCTTTATCCCTGGAGAACATTTTGACCAGTATCGAGCTTGAGTAATCGGTCACCTTAAAAGTAAGCAGGGTGCGTCCGCTTCTGAGTTCTCTTGTTTCACAGTCGAACACATAACCCTCAATGGCGATACGGCGCTCTTCGTCATAAATTTCTTCGATTTTTCGGAAGTCAGCATCGTCCTTGATCGTAAGACCAAGCATGAATGGCCCACTCGGTGCATCACTTGGACCCTCTTTTTCTGCTTTTTCCATTTCAATAAGTGCCTGTTTTGCTCGTTCCTGATCCTCTTTTAGCTTTTCTTCCAAAAATTTCTCATATTCATTGCTTTGTTCTTCCACTTGACTTACCTCGGCATCCAGAACGAATCTGGGAAACCCGAAGTTTTCGAAAGTGGAGGTGATGATATCTCCGTATTTTCTTTTAAGCTGTGTTGCTTCTGTATCATTTGAAGCCTGAACAATGATTTTGTTTCCATTGATCTTCGGCTTTTGGGTATTTAATAATTTTAATAAGGGTGGTGAGATCCCTTGAATTTCTTTTACGCAGTCCTGCCAATAATCTAAAATATGCTGATCCGTCACATTGGGATTCAACACTTTGATCGAATAGCCTACATTGGCAATATGCTTAAAGGATGTCTGCAGTGCAATGGAAAATTTACTCCACACGTTACAAGGGATGATTTCTTCAAACGTGAAGTAAAAATGCCATTTCTTTTCCTTGCGGTACACTGCCAATTTCTCAATCTCAGCATGTCTGAAGTACTGCACAAAGGCATCCTCTGTTAAGCCTAACTGTTGCAGCAGTAATTGAAACCTTTCCCTTTTGCCCAGGGGCTTTTCTTCCATATTCCTTTCCCCCATTTCTACTCTTGGATCATTTTGTTTACAGAATAAAAAGGGCTGACAGCAAAAGGATGGCCTCCTTTAAAGTCGAGCCCTTTTAGATTTAAGAAAGAGTCTTGAATAGTTCTTGCAGCTTGGCGAGAAGTTCATCTTTATGAACCTCCAGCATTTCACCGGTTTTTCTAACTTTCACTTCAACGATTCCTTCTCCGGCTTTCTTCCCGACCGTTACGCGGATCGGCAGGCCGATCAAGTCTGAATCGGCAAACTTCACTCCAGGACGTTCAGCCCGATCATCCATTAATACATCATATCTGTTTTCTTTAAATGTGTCATAAAGTTCGTTCGATAGTGCGGCCTGTGCTTCATCCTTCATATTGATTGGGATTAAATGAAGGTCGTATGGAGACAGATTCGTTGGCCATAAAAGACCCCTGTCATCGTTGAATTGTTCTGCAACCGCAGCTAAGGTACGGGAGACTCCTATACCGTAACAGCCCATAATGACGGATTGAGAACGGCCATTTTCATCAAGGAATGAGCTTCCTAATGCATCTGAATACCTGGTTCCAAGTTTGAAAACATGTCCCACTTCTATTCCCTTTGCGAACATGATCGTCCCATTTCCGTCAGGAGAAGGATCCCCTTCTTGAATGAAACGCAGGTCTGCATACTGGGATACCTCGAAATCACGTTCAGGATTCACATTGGTAAGATGATATCCTGTCTCATTTGCTCCTGTAACACCATTAAGAATGTATTTGACTGCCTGATCAGCTACAATCTTCACATTTGACGAGCAGGGACCGACAGATCCAATTTCGCAACCTGTGACCTCTTTCGTTTCTTCAGCTGAAGCAAGCTCAACCACGCTTGCATGTAGAAGATTCTTCACTTTAATATCATTGATTTCGTGATCACCACGGGATAATACCAAAACAAATTCATCATCCACTTTAAATAAAAGCGACTTAATACATTGATCTTTCTCTACGGATAAGAAAGAGGATACTTCTTCAATGGATTTGACGTCAGGTGTTGATACCTTTTCCATTTTATGCATCTCTTCTGTGGATTGGGTGTAGGCATCCACCACTTCAGCCATCTCGATGTTGGCGGCATAATCAGATGAATCGGAATAGGCGATCGTATCTTCACCAACTTCTGATAGCACCATGAATTCATGTGTATCTTTACCGCCCATGGCACCTGAATCAGCAATGACCGCCCTGAAATTCAAACCGCACCGGCTGAATATGTTGGAATACGCTTTGAATAATGCATTATACGTCTCGTCCAGACTTTCAAATGATGAATGGAAAGAGTACGCATCCTTCATGATGAATTCCCTTCCCCTCAATAGTCCAAAGCGGGGACGTTTCTCATCCCGGAATTTCGTTTGGATCTGATACATGGTAAGGGGCAGGCGTTTGTACGATTTAATTTCATCCCTCACTAAGCTGGTGATGACTTCCTCGTGGGTGGCTCCCAGGGCAAACTCACGATCATGACGATCATTCATACGCATCAATTCCGGTCCGTATGTTCCCCAGCGCCCGGATTCCTTCCAGAGTTCGGAAGGTTGAAGGGCAGGCATAAGCAGTTCAACAGCACCTGCTGCATCCAATTCCTCACGGATGATTTGTTCTACTTTTTTCAACACTTTATTTCCCAGTGGCAGAAAGCTATAGATCCCGCTGGCATTTTGTCTGATGAATCCCGCACGCATGAGAAGCTGATGACTTTTGATTTCTGCATCAGCAGGTGTTTCCCTCAGTGTCGGGATGAATGTATTTTGTTGCTTCATTTACTAGCACCTCATACCGTAAAATTATTTATGTAGTGTAAGAATTTCCTTCTCACTATTTTAACTTAAATGAACAGGCAGTAACACCCTCATTTTTTGATTGAAAAGGGAGAAACTGCCTGTTTTGGTTCATTCGTTGAATTCTAAAGGAAAAATCTTTGTATGTCATTCCATGTGACGACGAGCATGAGTACCATGAGAAGGGCGAATCCAACGAAGTGGACCATTCCTTCCATTTGACGATCTACAGGTTTTCCTCTGACCGCTTCTACGGCGAAGAATAGTAGTCTGCCTCCATCAAGGGCAGGGATCGGTAGTAGATTCATGATTCCCAGGTTGATGCTAAGGATGGCAGCCCATCTCATCAGATAGTATATTCCTGATTTCGCTACGACATCTGTCGATTGATAGATTCCGACAGGTCCTGATAATGCATCAATGGAAAATTCTCCAGATACAAGCTTCCCTAAAAGGACAAAAATCATTTTGGTCCATTCATAGGTTTGCTGGGCACTGTTGGAGACTACCTTGAGTGGCGACTTCTCCACGGGGCTGTGAACGCCGATGATCCCGATCTCTTTCCCCTCGATTTCCTGAGGTTTTGGAGTGACAGGGATTTCAGTATCGGAGCCATCCCGGTCAACATTGAATCTCAGTTCATCCCCCGGATGCTTCTGAATAATCGTCACGATATCATCCCAGGTGGATATTTCTTTCCCGTCGATACTCATGACGATGTCATTCTTTTGAAGACCTGCCTCTTTTGCTGCCCCGTCTTCGGTCAATTCCCCAAGTACTGGGTCGTTTGTAGGTACACCCTGTAATAGACCGACCAGGATAAAGATAAAGAAAGCCAAAATGAAATTAAATAATGGTCCGGCAAAGATGGCCAATGCCCTTTGGGGAAGGGTCTTGGAAGCGAACTGTCGATCCCATGGGGCTATTTGCGTTTCCACACCATCTTCAATGAATACCGCATCTCGTGAAATCGGGAAGGTTTTCAATTCTTCCTCGTCTTCCTCGTATCCACGGATATGCAGTCTATGTTCGAGATCTGCTTCTTCCACTTCGATGACACGAATATTAGGATAGCGATCTTTATTATTCATGACAATTTTAACGATCTTTTCATGCTGATCGAGTACAAGCCCCACACGATGACCGGCCTTAAGCTCCACCATTTCCGGATCTTCTCCCGCCATCCGTACAAAGCCCCCCAGAGGCAGTAAACGAATGGTGTAGGTTGTTTCATCCTTTTTATAAGAGAATATTTTAGGACCAAACCCTATGGCAAATTCACGGCATAGGATCCCTGCACGTTTAGCGAAGATTAAATGCCCAAGTTCATGAAAAAATACTAAAGCCCCAAAAATAACAATAAAGGCAATCACCGTTTGCAAATAAAAAACCACCTTTTTTATAACCTGTTGGTAACAGATTTAAATGTTAAAGTATCCCGTAAAAAACATGTCCACAATCATTCTACGTCACAATCTGTGTAAACATGCTAAAGACCGTTGCCTACACCCAGCCTGAAACGAGTCGACGGGTCTCGAGATCGATTTGATGTATGGTTTCAAGGTCAGGTCTATGTATAACCTGGTGGGCATTCATAGCCTTTTCGATATATGTTTCTATGTCGAGGAAGGATATTTTATTATCCAGGAACAGCGCCACGCTTGCTTCATTTGCTGCATTCAGAACCGTCGTCATACTTCCGCCGATCCTTCCCGCTTCGTATGCAAAAGCCAGGCACCGGAAACGGTTTAAATCCATTTCTTCAAAATGGAGTTTTCCTATTTCTACAAGGTCCAGCCTTTTTCCGGGTCTTTGAAGCCTGTCCGGATAGGTAAGGGCGTATTGAATGGGAACGCGCATGTCCGGTGTACCCAGTTGGGCCATGACAGATGAGTCATGAAATTGAATCATCGAGTGAATGATGCTTTCCCTGTGTTGCACAACATCAATCCGATCGTATGGGATATCGAACAACCAATGAGCTTCGATGACCTCTAACCCTTTGTTCATCATGGACGCCGAGTCGATGGTGATCTTAGCCCCCATTGACCAATTTGGATGATTCAACGCTTCATGAACCGTGACACCGACCAATTCTTCCCTCGTACGATCTCTGAAACTTCCACCTGACGCCGTAATGATTAACTTTTCTATATTCTTTTCACGTTCTCCCTGAAGGGCCTGGAAGATAGCGGAATGTTCACTATCCACAGGCAGCAGGGACGTCCCTTTGGCCCTTGCCGCTTCCATAACCAGATGACCGGCTGTCACCAGGGTTTCTTTGTTGGCAATCGCAATCGTTTTACCGGCCTCAATGGCTTGAAGGGTAGGATATAATCCTACACTCCCAAGTACCGCATTCACAAGGATATCGGCATCCTGGTGACAAGCTACCTCCACTAATCCTTCATCACCATGAAGGACTTTTACAGAAGAAGGAAACTCTCTCGATAAGGTTTCAGCATCTTCTTTACGCTGGACAGATACGAGCCTGGGATTGAATTCAGTGATCATCTTCCTGGCTTCTTCTATATTTTTGCCGACAGACATAGCTGTCAGTCTAAATTCTTCAGGATGTTCCCGAATGACATCCAGGGTTTGTGTCCCGATCGACCCTGTAGCACCCATTAAGCTGATTTTCTTCAACAACTACACTCCTCCCGATTACGACCTTCCTCACCTTCATTCCACCCTATAACAGAAAGTGAAGGAGGGGTAAAACAAATAACAAGCTATCGAAACGATCCAGCATACCACCGTGGCCCGGCAGTAAATGTCCTGAATCCTTCACTTTGTAATGCCTTTTGAGAGCAGACTCCACCAAGTCCCCCACTTGCCCAAAAATAGATAGAATCGCTGTCACGATCACCAGTTTAGGGAGGGACATTTCAAGATCGGTGAAGAACGTCATGATGACGCCCACGATGACGGCACAAATGATGCCTCCAACGAAGCCTTCAACGGTCTTATTCGGGCTGATTTCCGGCCATAGCTTCTTTTTCCCCATTGCCCTGCCGATGAAATAAGCACCCGAGTCGGTTGCCCAAATGATAAATAACGCATAAAAAACAAATTGCACGCCTTCCAGACGGATTTCCATGAAATAATAGAAACCGATCCCAACATATAAAACGCTTAAAAGTGAAAACGCCACATCATCAAAATTGAAACGATTCTTGGTCGCCACTGTATACGTTAAAAATAATAACACGGCAAGAAAGGCAAGCTCAATCTTGGAGTAACCGAAATCTTCAATGATTCCGATCGTTTCCGTCGGAATGAGGAACACCCATAAAAGAGCAAGGGACAACAAGCCCGGGATGCTGAAAATCCATCGGCCCCTCATCTTTAAAGCCTCGTATAAACTTATGGAAGCAATCAGATACATTAAAATGATGAATGGCGTTTCACCAAAAATGATGATTGGTAAAAATATTGCTGCCGCTACCACTGCTGTAATAATTCTTTGTTTCATTAGGATTCCTCGCTTTGTAACCCACCAAATCTTCTTGAACGACCTTGATAAGCCTCGATGGCTTCAACTAAATGTTCCTTACCGAAATCCGGCCACAGTACATCTGTAAAAAAGAATTCCGTATAAGCCAATTGCCAAAGCATAAAGTTACTTAAACGGATTTCTCCACTCGTTCGAATAAGCAGGTCTGGATCTTTTAAATCTTTTGTCATTAAATAACTTGAAAATAATTCTTCGTTTAAATCACTCTCATCTAGTATTCCATTCTGGACATCTTTTAAGACATGCTTCATAGAATCGATGATTTCTGACCGGCTGCCGTAGTTCAATGCAAAGTTAAGGATAAGCCCGTCATTGTGCTTAGTTGCATCCATGGCCTTTTTAACGGCTGTTTTCGTATGGACTGGCAAGGCATCCGGAGACCCCATCATCTTCACCTGTACATTTTCTTCAACCAATTCGGGAAGAAACGTCCCGAGAAATTCCTCTGGTAATTTCATAAGGAACTCGACTTCCATTTTAGGGCGTTTCCAGTTCTCTGTAGAAAAAGCATATAGAGTCAAGGCTTCTAGTCCAAGTTCATTTGCCAATTTGGTAATCCTGCGGACACACTTCATGCCTTCATGGTGTCCTGCAACCCTTGGCAACGCCCTTTTTTTGGCCCATCGTCCATTACCGTCCATTATGATCGCTATATGACCCGGAATCGGGTGTTTTAGTAATTCCTGAAATCGATCATCCACTTCCTCGGAAGTTTGCTGTCGTTTCCATTGCTTAAGCTTGTTTAGCATAAAAAATCCTCCACCAACAATCCAAAAAATATTTACCTTTACTATCATATCAAAAAACAAGGAAGATATCTTTAAGAAAATAGATTATGTATATTCTATAAATATTCATGTCGTTTTTCCAGGTCGTTCGCCCAAACACGCCCGGAACAAAACGCTCCTCAGAGAAAAGGAAAGCTATGTATGGCCTTCTATTAAAACAAAGGGACCGGCCCATAAGGAATATGAGTTCACTTACAGGACAGCCCCTAATGATTCGTTTATGAGAGATTACACTTCCAGCATTTCTTGTTCTTTATCTTTTGCAATGTTATCAATTTTGACGATACTTTCATCCGTCGCTTTTTGAACATCATCAGAGTAACCACGAAGATCATCTTCAGTGATGTCACCGTTCTTCTCTTTTTTCTTCAATTCATCGTTAGCATCACGGCGAATATTACGGATGGCAACCTTGGCCTCTTCCGCTTCTTTTTTGACAAGCTTCACAAGTTCCTTGCGTCGCTCTTCCGTTAAAGCAGGAACGACGATACGGATGATGTTTCCGTCACTTGTAGGCGTAATCCCAAGATCCGACTTCAGGATTGCCTTTTCGATGTCCCCTAAAGCTGATTTGTCATAAGGCTGTATGACAAGCATACGGGCTTCAGGAATGGAGATTCCGGCTAATTGATTGACTGGTGTAGGTGCACCATAGTAATCAACCGAGATCTTATCGAGCAGGGAAGCATTAGCTCTTCCCGCACGGATGCTCGCTAATTCACGAGAAAATGTTTGAATGGCTTTGGACATTCTTTCTTTTGCATTTGTGATGATTGTGTTTGGCATTATGATTTCCCCCTTACGATTGTACCTATATTTTCACCAGTGATGGCTCTCTTGATATTCCCATTCTCCATGATGGAGAATACAATAAGCGGAATATCATTGTCCATACATAGAGAAGACGCTGTTGAATCCATGACGGCCAAGCCTTCCTTCAGAACATCCAAATAGGAGAGTTCTTCATATTTAACAGCCGTTTCGTCCTTCTTAGGATCTGCTGAGTATACACCATCTACGTTGTTCTTAGCCATAAGAATCACTTCTGCTTCGATTTCCGCCGCTCGGAGCGCAGCTGTAGTATCCGTCGAGAAGTATGGATTACCTGTGCCAGCCGCAAAGATGACAACCCGTTTCTTCTCTAGATGACGGATGGCTCTGCGTCTAATGTATGGCTCTGCCACTTGGCGCATATCAATGGATGTTTGAACCCTTGTCTCGATGCCCAGCTGTTCAAGGCTGTCTTGAAGAGCCAAAGAGTTCATGACGGTCGCAAGCATCCCCATATAGTCTGCAGATGCACGATCCATACCCATTTCACTACCTATTTTACCACGCCAGATATTTCCTCCGCCAACGACAACTGCTACTTCTACATCAAGTTCAGCGATTTCTTTTACTTCTTCTGCTACATTTTTAATGACAGAAGGATTAATTCCGAAGCCATCATCACCAGCTAATGCTTCTCCACTAAGTTTAAGAACGACACGTTTATATTTTGGAACGCTCATGGGAACCTCCATAAAAATAGAATTTTTCTTGAAAAATAGGGAACACACTAGGTGTTCCCTACTAAATAATGTTCAACTTTAGCTGATCTTATTTGTTAACTTGGTTCATTACTTCTTCAGCGAAGTTTTCTTGACGCTTCTCAAGACCTTCTCCTACTTCGTAACGAGTGAAATCAGTTAAAGTAGCTTTGTTTGCTTCCAGGTATTGACGTACTTTTTGGTCTGGATTCTTAACGAATGTTTGATCCAGGATGCAGATATCTTCAAAGTATTTACCAAGGCGGCCTTCTACCATTTTTTCAACGATGTTTTCAGGCTTTCCTTCGTTTAGTGCTTGTTGTTTAAGTACTTCACGCTCACGTTCTACTTCTTCAGCAGAAACCTGGTCGCGGGAAACATACTTAGGATTTAGTGCTGCAGCGTGCATGGCAACATCTTTCGCTACACTTGCATCAGTCGTACCTTCCACTACTGTAAGAACAGCAATGCGGCCACCCATGTGCAGGTATTCACCGAATGCAGCGTTATCATCTTTCGTGCGGATCTCAAAACGGCGAAGAGTGATCTTTTCACCGATTTTAGCGATGGCAGCGTTGATGAATTCATTTACAGTTGAACCATTTGCCATTTTTTGCTCAAGGGCTTCTTCAACAGATGCCGGCTTGTTAGCAAGAAGGTGATCAGATAGTTCTTTAACAAGGTTTTGGAAGTTTTCGTTTTTCGCAACGAAATCTGTTTCTGCGTTCACTTCAAGAATGATTGCAGTGTTTCCTTCGCTTGCAATGTAAGTAGTTCCTTCAGCTGCGATACGGTCCGCTTTTTTAGCTGCTTTCGCGATTCCTTTTTCACGCAGGAAGTCAATTGCTTTGTCCATATCTCCGTCAGTTTCTGTTAACGCTTTTTTACAATCCATCATTCCAGCGCCAGTTTTTTCACGAAGTTCTTTAACCATTTGTGCAGTAATTGCCATAGTGGGTTTCCTCCTTAGTTTGACTATGTAGACTTCAGGGACCAATAGGTATGAGTCATAAACGTACCAACGCTCTTTTAGAGTGCGGTACATGTGAATATTCTTTAAAAAAAGGTGATAAGGGTAAGCCCTCTTATCACCTTTCGTTGATTACTCAGCTGCTACAGCTGCTTCTTCACCTTGCTTAGCTTCTAAAATAGCATCCGCCATTTTACCTGTTAGAAGCTTAACCGCGCGGATCGCATCATCATTCGCAGGAATGACAACATCGATTTCATCCGGATCACAGTTTGTATCAACGATACCCACGATAGGGATATGAAGTTTACGAGCTTCTGCTACTGCGATACGCTCTTTACGAGGGTCGATGATGAATAATGCATCAGGTAGCGTGTTCATATCTTTGATTCCGCCTAAGAATTTAACTAAGCGCTCATGTTCTTTTTTAAGTTGTACAACTTCTTTCTTCGGAAGTACTTCAAACGTACCGTCTTCTTCCATCTTTTCGATGTTTTTAAGACGTGTGATACGTTTTTGGATTGTTTCGAAGTTTGTAAGTGTTCCACCTAACCAACGTTGGTTGATGTAGTACATACCTGCACGTTCTGCTTCTTCTTTAACAGACTCCTGTGCTTGTTTCTTTGTTCCTACGAAAAGAACTTTACCGCCGTTACCAGCTAGCTCTTTCACGAAGTTATAAGCTTCTTCAACCTTTTTAACTGTTTTTTGAAGGTCGATGATGTAGATGCCGTTACGCTCAGTGAAGATGTATCTCTTCATTTTTGGGTTCCAACGGCGAGTTTGGTGTCCGAAATGTACACCAGCTTCAAGCAATTGTTTCATAGAAATTACTGACATGTGTGTTTCCTCCTAAATGGTTTTTGTTTTTCTCCTCCGTTTCCGTCATCTGGAAAGTAGAAACTATTCTACAGAATAGCACCATCTACCCCACTCGGGAAACGTGTGTAATCACACCATGAATACTATAGCATACCTATCCCCGACAGGCAAGGACTTCCTACATAATTTGACGAAATTTCAGCAGGAGCTCGATTTCTGTTTGACCTTTTCCAAGAGATTCGGCAATATCTTCAATTGACATCCCCTTTTCCTTTAAAGTCAGTACTTTTTTCAGGAGGGGGTCTTGTTCCGACTCTTTGGTTTGATCATCGGGGTCCGGTCCATGGTCCTTCATCTGTTTATAAGCTTGTGAGGAACGCTTATATCCGGCACCTGTCCACTTTGTGACCTTTTCAGATGTCCCGGGATCCCCTTGTTTATTTTCTTCGGTGTGAAGGATGTTTTCTTTGTCGTTATGTACTTGTGTATTAATCTTACGCATGAATTCATCATTTTCTTCTTTCATTTCAATCAGATAAGCTGAAATGATATCTTCCATTTCACTGATGATCTTCTTTTGCTCTCTTTCCATGTTTACAAATCGGTTTTGCCTGGAGTATAAAATGACGATTGAAAGCAGGGAAACAATATTTAGAAGAAAAGATATAAAAAGTAGAAACGTAACCATGTCCTCACCCTATTTTGTTTGATTTAATTCATTCTTTCAGCTTGATTTTCCCTTCAAGTAAAAGGACTGCTCCCATATGCGCATGTTGCAGGGACAGTCCATCCGTGTGTAATCTTTTTTAGGTTATAGCAACCTCATTTTTCACAGCATTTATGAGCCCAGGAGATTTCGTAATTTGAAAATGGATTTTGAATGGATCTGAGAAATCCTGGATGTAGACAAGCTCATGACTTCACCGATTTCCGTCAGCGTCAGTTCTTCCTTATAGAATAAACTTAACACAAGCTGTTCTTTCTCTGAAAGGGTCAAGATCGTTTTCTCTAATTCATTCAGTTTTTCACCTTTCAATACTTCCTCTTCGGGTGAAATCGTTTTATGATCTTTGATGGAATAGTTTTGAGATTCGTGATCGTCATCCGTCAATTGCTCATCCATGGAAAGGACATTGGCAAAGAAATGCTCATTTGTGGTCTGGTACACTTCATCAGGTGTCATTTCCAATGAAGCGGCCACTTCCTCTGCGGTCACGTGGCGTAATAGCGTTTGTTCAAGCTCCACGGTCCTGGCCTCGATCTTCTTTGCCCGGTCCCTTGTAGACCGGGGAAGCCAGTCTTCCTTTCTCAGCCCATCAAGGATGGCGCCTCTGACCCGGAACGACGCATATGTATCAAACTTTAAATCCCTTGAAGGATCAAACTTCTGAAGTGCATCCAGCAACCCCATCAAACCAAGACTCTTAATATCTTCTCTCGAGACGTTCCTTGGCAGGCCAACGGAAATCCGCTGCACATGATACGACACAAGTGGCATGTACTTTTTCACCAACATATCTCCGGCTTCTGTATCACGACTGTTGATCCATTTCTCCCAATATTGTTGTTCATCTGTTCGAGTGGAATGTTGAGACATAAGAATCCTCCTTGCTGACTAATTCTTTCATGGAACCGCTTAGTGATTGATTTTACCTGAGCAGAATGAATGACCTCACAATTCCTTTGTACCTTCATTTACTGTTCGCACCTGTAGAATCCCGGTGGACGTAAAGAATTCGATCGTTCTTCCTTTGTTGCCGCCTAAATCCTCGGAAACCACAGGCACTCCATGCTTTGAAAGGGCCACTTTTACAGCTTCCACATTCCTTGGGCCGATCCTCATGACGTCACTCTTCGATTGAAATTGAAACATTTGCGCACCACCGGCCAATTTGCATTGAAGCCGTTTAACACATGCCCCACGGTTTCTTAGCAGTCTTATGAGTTCTTCGATTCCCGTGTCGGCGTATTTAGCGGGATTCGGTTTGGTTTCATTTCCGATCGAGGAGTGAGGGAGCATCACATGAACCATCCCGGCAAGCTTAAGATGTTCATCGTATAAAACGACCCCTACGCACGACCCAAGGCCAGAGGTGCGGATCGAGCCTCCGTCCTCGACGATATTCATATCCGCAATTCCGACCCTTACAACAGTGCTTGTACCCATCATAGGCTTACACCCAATGACTGAAAAATGATTTCAAAGGAATCGGGATCCGGCAGGAGAAAGAAATGACCCTTCACACTTTCCGATTCCTCACCTTCCTCTTCTTTCAGGGCAGTGTCTATGACGATTGCATAATCGCTCACCTGGGATATTTCCAGTAATCCAAACCCGATGATCGCACCTGCCATGTCAACGGATAGAGCAGGAACAGATGGGAGAAGCTTAAGATTTGTAAAGTCCGACAGGGAGGATAAATATGAACCAGAAAGAATATTCCCAAGTTCCTGCATGGCAGACAGCCCCAGTTCTGAATAAGGGGGGGCATTGAACGAGAAGGAACGGTCCTGGATCATGCTTCGGATATACATGGAAGCCTGTTCAAGTGGCAATAGGAAGAACATGCTTCCCGGCGCCTCCCCTTCAATCCGTAAGAATACGCTTACGACCACATTGTCAGGACCACCTGCCATGTCCATCATTTGATCAAATGATACGATTTGAACGCTCGGTACTTTCATATCAATCTTTTTATCAAGCAGGGTGGAAAGGGCAGTCGCAGCATGCCCCGCCCCTATATTACCGATTTCTTTTAATATATCTAAATGCATCGATGTTATCTTTTTTTCATAGCCCAAACGATTCTCTCCCCTTAGATGGATTGAAGTATTTTATCTAAATGGAGGATGATCAGCAGGCGTTTGTTTTGCTTTACGACTCCACCGATGTACTCTACTTCGACGACTCCCACAACTTCCGGGGAGGGTTCAATCGATTCTCTCGCAACGTCCAGTACATCATTGGCGGCATCCACGATCAGACCAACTTCTTTGTCTTCTAAGCCTGCAATGATCACACGTGTACTGTCAGTCGGCTCTGAAACCGGTAAATCGAATCGGCTCCTTAAGTCGATGATAGGAGTCACAACCCCGCGCAGGTTGATCACGCCTTTAACATAGGAAGCGGTTCTAGGAACTCTTGTAATATGTTCGAGCTTCTCGATGGATCGCACCTGGTGCACTGGAATGGCGTATTCCTTATCCACCAATTGAAATACGATAAGCTTTAGATCTTCCACGGCATCTATGATTTCACTCATTATCCTTACCTCCTATTTTATTAACGCATTGCAATCAACGATCAGCGCTACTTGCCCGTCTCCTAAAATGGTGGCACCAGAGATCGCAAATACATCGTTTAAATAATTCCCTAACGATTTCAATACAACTTCCTGCTGTCCAATAAAGGAATCGACGACTAACCCGGCCATTTTTTCACCTTTTCGCACTATGACAACAGAATACAATTCTTCATCCTTGGCATGTTTCGGTACCTCAAATACATCCTCAAGAAACAGCAATGGTACGACTTTTCCTCTGAAATCGATCACTCTCTGATTGTGAGCTTTCATGATTTCTTCCTTTTTCACAATTGCCGTCTCAATGATCGAAGAAAGAGGAATGGCATACTTTTCTTCCTGGATTTCTACCAGCATGACGGAAATAATGGATAGAGTGAGTGGCAATTGAATAGAAAACAATGACCCCTGCCCCACCGTTGAATCAATCGTAATGGAGCCGCCTAAAGACTCGATCGTCGCTTTTACTACATCCAATCCGACTCCTCTTCCGGAGATATCCGAAATTTGTTCGGCTGTTGAGAACCCTGAAGCAAGTATCAGTTCATAAATTTGTCGATCGGTTAATGTATGAGCGGCTTCCTCTGCGACGATTCCTTTCTGGATTGCTTTCTCGAGGACCCTCTCTTTGTTGATGCCTGCTCCATCGTCTTCCAGTTCGATAAAGACATGATTCCCACTATGATACGCTTTCAGCTTGACGGTTCCCTGTTCAGGCTTTCCATTTTTCACACGGAGTTCCGGCATTTCGATACCATGATCCAATGCATTTCGTATCAAGTGAACAAGGGGATCCCCTATTTCATCTATTACCGTTCGGTCAAGTTCCGTTTCTGCACCGATGATTTCTAATTCGATTTTTTTATTCAAATCCCGTGCAAGCTGTCTGACCATTCGTGGAAAACGATTGAATACAGTTTCAACAGGAACCATACGCATATTCAGGATGATGTTCTGCAAGTCCCCTGATATTCTTGTCATTCTTTCAACAGTTTCATTTAACTCAGGATTATTCAAATCCTTGGAGATTTGTTCTAATCTCCCTCTATCAATGACCAGCTCCTCAAAAAGGTTCATAAGGACATCCAGTCGTTCAATGTTGACACGAATCGTTTTATTGGAAGGATTCGAATGCTTCGTCACGTTGCCGGCAGGTTTAGAAGTCTCCTGTCCTTTTACTTCCACTTCTTTCTGAGCAGGTTCTGTATCGGTAGCTTCTACTTGATTCTGATTCTCGAGATGCTGGCTCGTGAGTTCCACAACAGAGACTTCGTCCACTTCAGAAACTTTACGCACCGCATTCTCTATATGGACGGCATCTTCTTTCGACACAACGGCAATAACGAAGGAATGGTCGAACTGCTCCTCCTCAAGTTGATCTACTGTCGGAAGGGACTTGATGACTTCACCTAATTTCCCCAACACCTCAAAGACCATATACACCCGTGCAGCTTTAAGCAGGCAATCCTCCCGGAGTGAAACGGAAATTTCAAAACAGCGGAATCCTTGTTCTTGGGATTGTTGGATGACCGTTTGCTCAAAGGCTTCATATTGCATGGATAATGTCTGTCTTTCAACCACTTCCGCAGTAGCAGCCACCTCACTGTCTACAAGTGCTGCGTGTAGACTTTCCCCTTTTTCTATGGACTCAAGCATCGCTACCACTTCTGTGACATCCCGCTTACCATCTCCTCCATCGGCAATGGAGAGCACCATGGCTTCAAGATCATCCACGGATTTAAACACAACATCCAGTATTTCAGGTGACACCTTTATTTTTTCATTACGGATGGCATCAAGAACATTTTCCATTTTATGGGTTAAATTTGCTAAATCCTCATATCCCATAGTGGCAGACATTCCTTTAAGTGTATGTGCAGATCGAAAAATTTCATTGACAATCGTAAGATCTTCCGGGTTTTTCTCCAATTCAAGCAATTGCTCATTGCAGGTTTGCAGATTTTCTTTACTTTCTTCTATAAACACTTCTAAGTATTGACTAAGCTCCATGTGCTCCACACCTCTCTACACCATGTACGTCATTATTGATCGGGGGATATCCCCGATATGCTCCACCCTGTCCACTAACTCTGTAGCGATAGCCGATTTCGGCATACCGAACACAATACAAGTCTCCCTTGATTCTGCAATGGCTTTCACTTCGCCTTGCTCTTTAAGCTTGACCAGTCCTTCTGAACCATCCGCTCCCATCCCAGTCAAAACCACAGCTATTTTGGCATAGTTTCGAATCAGGCTTGCAGACTTGAACAAGATGTCAACCGAAGGTCTATGACCATTTTTCGGTTCCTCTTTCGACAGTTGGATCGATAATTGCCCTCCGTTTTCAACCACCTTTGTATGTACACCACCCGGGGCAATATAGGCCGTTCCCTTCTCAAGGATTTCACCGTGTTCGGCTTCCTTCACATGGATCGAGGCTTGACCATCCAAACGGTTGGCGAGTGATCTTGTAAATCCCGGCGGCATATGCTGAACGACAACGATTGGCGCATCCAGCTGACGGGGTAATCCTGTTAATACGTTTTGTAATGCCCGGGGGCCGCCCGTCGAAGTTCCTATCAGAATCATCTTAGGGGAATTCACACCCCATGTACGATCAACCGGTAATTTTCCTGTCCTTTCAACTGAGCCGATTCCAGCGTCAATTGCTGACTCCCTCTGAAACGCCCTGGTTATTTTCGCCACATTCACCTTGCTTGCAGCCACTACTTTTTCCACCATTTCATCTTGAATCTTATGAAGATCCAATGAAATGGTCCCTGATGGTTTCGCAACGAAATCAACAGCTCCAAGTTCCATGGCCTTAACAGTCTCATCCGCACCGTCAATGGTAGTGGAAGAAAGCATGACGACAGGGACAGGACACTCTTCCATAATTCTCTTTAACGCATCTATCCCATTCATCTTCGGCATTTCTACATCAAGGGTTACGACATCGGGTCGAAGTCTCTTAATCTTAGCAATCGCGTCTTCTCCATTCCTTGCAATCCCTATCACTTCTAGCTGTTTGCTGCTCGTTAAAAATTCACTGATAAGTTTCCTCATAAATGCTGAATCATCTACAACTAGAACCTTTTTCATTCAGGGCTTTTACCTCCCAAAAAATAATTTTCGAATTGTCCTTACAAATCCCGTCCCTTTACGTTCCTTAGACTCCCTCGTACCTGTCAGGCTATGAACCATCGTATGCAGGCTCAGTGTCATGGCTGATGCAGGATATCCCACAACGATCGGCGTTTGGTGAACGACGGCCTTCCTGACAGCTGAATCCTCTGGAAGTACCCCCAGGGATACGATTTCCTTGTGAAGGAATTTCCTCACTGTTTCTTGTAATCTAGTAATGGTTTGAAGCCCTTCATTCTTGAATTCCGCCCGATTACATAAGAGGTAGAATGGTTTTTCCCCGTCCTTCATGTAGATGTATTTCATCATAGAATAGGCATCGGTAATGGAGGTCGGTTCTGGAGTGGTGACAACAATGATTTCATCCATGGCGAGGAGAAATTCAAGAGTTTCCTTCGTTGCACCCGCCCCCATATCGAATAGAATATACTCATACTTATGAATCGCATATTCCATTACTTCGAAAAAGCGTTCCATCTGTTTTTCTTTCCACTCCACAATATTTTTTAGGCCATTACCCCCACTTATGTAAGAGATACCATGAATGTTTTCACATATAATCGTGTCGATATCTAGTTCTTTTTCCTCAAGGTAATCCATGATGGAGTATGAATGATGACTTCCAAGTAAAATATGAATATTTCCCATCCCTATATCCATATCAAATAATAGTACCTTCTTATTCTCTTTACCAAGGAGGATGGAGAGGTTTGTAGATATATTCGATTTCCCGACCCCTCCCTTTCCACTTACGATCGCGATCGTTTTAGCAGGTTCAGAATCAGTGTGGAGCATTTTCCTCCTCAGGTTATATGCTTGATCTTTCATAGCTGAATCCTTTCATGAGCATACTTACGATCTCATCCTCTTTCACCTCGGTAATATCCTCGGGGACATCCTGACCATTCGTTACATATGCTGCACCGATCTTCGCCTCAGACATCAAATTGATCATGGAACCGTAGCTTGATGTCTCGTCTGATTTAGTAAAGATGAAACGGTCAATATCAATAGAAGAAAATTGAGAAATGATTTCCCTCATATCCCGCTCTTTACTTGTCAATGACAGAACCAGGTAGGTTTCCATATGATGATCGAAATCGATGATTTTTTGCAAATCCTCTACGTATTTCCTTTCCCTGAAGTTACGACCTGCTGTATCAATGAATACATGATCGTAGTCCACGAACTTCTCGATTGCTTTTTTGAAGTCTTCCATTTTATAGACCACTTCAACAGGGACGTTTAGTAGGCCCGCATAAGTTTTCAATTGTTCGATCGCAGCAATCCGGTAGGTGTCCGTAGTGATAAAGGCTATTTTCATGCGTTTCTCTATCACGGCTTCAGCGGCCATTTTGGCAAGCGTCGTCGTTTTCCCCACACCCGTAGGGCCAATGACATTGATATATTTCCGGTTATAACTTATGCCGCCAAAGGTGATTTCTTTTAAAAATTGATAAAAAAAGCGTTTCACTTCTTTATAAGCCCATTCATCCTTATTGACTGTTTGAACCGATTCACTTTTGATTTTCTCTTCCATCGCATCTCCTAATTGAAACAGGGTAGCGTCACTAACGTCCTGTTTCTTCAGGTGAAGCAGAACTTCCTTTACATCATCACTGAATTTCTCAAAATGGTTCCTGGAATTCATGGAAGAAATCATTTGCTTTAATTCCTTTAATTCCGTTTCTACCAATCGATTGGAATCGTGCTGTTCTTTTTCCAAGGCAGGTTGAATGACCCCAGTTGAAGCTTGCTTCGTTTTCACCCGGCTGATTTCAAGCTTTTCATTTTCAACCTCCGGGTCAATGGCTGCGATGACTTGAATCATTTTTTTCTTGAACAATCCGATAAAGCCTCCTGTGTATGAGACTTTGGAATTTAAAATGACTGCATCTTCACCAAGTTCAGCCCTGACCTTCTTCATTGCTTCATTCATGGATGGAGCCGTGTACTTCTTTACTTTCATCCTACATTCACCACCCCTAAACTTTGTACTTCAACATTTGCTTCTAATTCGTTATACGAAATGATTGGGACCTGAGGAAAATATCTTTCCGTTAACTGTCTTACATACATTCTCACAGCAGGAGAACAGAGAATGACGGGGGATTCCTCCATAAGGGAAAGCTGTTCCACTTGAGAGGCGACAGCTTCCAGAATGCCCTGCGAGTCATTGGGATCCATGGATAAATAGTTGCCGTGCTCTGTCTGCTGAATGGCATCGGCAATCATTTTCTCCACCTTGCCGCTCATGGTGACGACTTTTAAAGTAGTGTCCCCTTGAACATATTGGTTCGTGATTTGTCTTGCGAGTGACTGTCTTACATACTCTGCTAACAGATCTGTATCTGAACTCATCTTCCCGTAATCGGCAAGTGTCTCGAAGATGATCGGTAAATTCCGGATGGAAACATTTTCTTTTAATAGCTTGGAGAGTACTTTTTGCACTTCCCCTACGGTCAATGGATTCGGTGTCACTTCCTCCACAAGTATCGGATAAGATTCCTGCAGATGATCGATGAGCTGCTTCGTTTCCTGCCTGCCAAGAAGTTCGTGTGCATTATTCTTGATCATCTCCGTGATGTGGGTTGACACCACAGAAGGAGGATCTACTACGGTATATCCGAATATCTCTGCCTGTTCCTTCATATCTTCTGCTATCCATTTAGCTGGGAGACCGAAAGACGGCTCGATTGTATCGATCCCTTCAATGGATTCATCTTCCACCCCTGGACTCATCGCTAAATAATGATCTAAGAGAAGTTCCCCACGGGCCATTTCATTTCCTTTGATCTTCAACCGGTATTCGTTCGGCTGAAGCTGGATATTATCCCGGATCCTGACAACAGGGATGACCAGGCCAAGCTCGATGGCCAATTGTCGTCTGATCATCACGATCCTGTCAAGAAGGTCTCCCCCCTGGTTTGTATCTGCAAGTGGAATCAATCCATATCCGAACTCAAATTCAATCGGATCGACATTGAGAAGGTTTACGACGCTTTCAGGACTCTTCATTTCGTCCTGCTCCACCTCTTCCTCCATTTCCATCATGTCCGTTTCACTTTCTTTAGGCGTCCTTGACAACATATAGCCACCGATCCCGAGTAGGGCTGCTACCGGTATCGTCAAAATATCGTTGATTGGCGTGGCTATGCCCAGCATGAAAATGGTGAACCCTGAAACATAGAGCATGACAGGATATGCCAGAAGCTGATTCATGATATCCTGTCCCAGATTTCCTTCAGACGCAGCCCTCGTCACGACAATTCCTGTTGCTGTCGATATTAACAGAGCCGGGATTTGACTGACGATTCCGTCGCCAACTGTCAGAAGTGAGTAACGGGTTGCTGCCTCTGCGATAGGGAGCCCTTGTTGGGTCATTCCGATGATGATCCCAAATATCAGGTTGATCAAGACGATGACGATCCCTGCGATGGCATCACCTTTTACAAATTTGGATGCTCCGTCCATCGCTCCGTAGAAATCCGCTTCTCTCCCTACTTTTTCACGGCGGTTTCTTGCATCGTGCTCAGAAATCATCCCGGCATTCAAATCAGCATCGATACTCATTTGTTTCCCGGGCATGGCATCGAGTGTAAAACGGGCGGCAACCTCAGACACCCGCTCGGAACCTTTCGTGATGACAATAAATTGTATGACGATCAATATGATGAATACAACAAGTCCTACAAGGATATTCCCACCTACAACGAATGTTCCAAAGGTTTCCACAACGTCCCCCGCTTCACCCTTACTAAGGATCGATCTCGTTGTGGAAACATTTAGACCCAATCTGAAAAGCGTCAATAATAATAATAGGGAAGGAAATATAGAAAACTGTAACGGTTCATTCATATTCATGGAGATTAGGAGGACAAGTAATGCAAGTGAAATATTCATGATGATCAATAAGCTCAATAACCAGGATGGGAATGGAATAATAAGCATGGCAACGATTAGTATGACACTTGCTAAAACGGATAAATCTCTTGCTGACATTGTTTCTCTCCTAACTGCTTACATCTGGTTTTTGATTCGGTAAACATAAGCTAAAATTTCTGCTACTGCCTTGAAAAATTCTTCTGGTACGCTATCGCCGATTTCTGCCGAGTCATAGAGCGAACGGGCGAGCGGCCGGTTTTCTACCATGATGACGTCATTTTCACCTGCGATGTATTTTATTTTCTGTGCCAGGTAATCAACACCCTTTGCCACGACGTATGGGGCATCCATTTTATCCTCATCATATTTAAGGGCAATGGCAAAGTGGGTCGGATTGGTGATCACAACATCTGCCTCGGGTACTTCCTGCATCATGCGCCGCATGGCCATTTCACGCTGTCTTTGCTTAATTTTAGACTTGATGAGGGGGTCCCCTTCAACGTTTTTATGTTCGTCTTTCAGGTCCTGTTTCGACATCCGTATGTTCTTCTCAAAATCGTATTTCTGATATAGAAAATCAAAGAGGGATAAGAATAATAACGCAAGGGATGCTGCAATCCCCATCTGGATCGTCAGACTTGCCATGGTCGTCAAGGAATCCCCCACCGATTTAAAGGACAGACTCAACACCCGGTCAATGTTCATCCATAGAACGACAAAGGTAATGGCCCCAACAAATGAAATTTTCAGGATGGATTTTAATAATTCGACAATGGCACGCAGGGAAAAAATTCGCTTAAATCCCTTAATGGGATCGATTTTCTCCAGCTTAGGCTGCAAGGGCTCTGTCGTGAACATGACACCCACTTGTATATAATTGGAGATCAAGCCGGCAACAAGGGCGACCAGCATAATCGGACCAAGCAGCAGAGCGATCTCCTTCATCAGGTCCATGGTAATGACTTGCACGGTATTTTCAGTCAGATCCATGAGCATGTATTCCTGAAACGTTTGATGAAATAAATCAAACACGATGTCCCCTATATAGGAAGCACTGAAAGTCAGAAATAAAAAGACAGCCAGCAGAATGATGGCCGTATTGACATCCTGACTTTTCGCTGTTTGACCTTTTTTTCTGGCGTCATCCCTTTTTTTGGGAGTTGCTTTCTCTGTCTTTTCCCCACTGAAATACTGTAGGTCTAATGATAGCCACTGCAATTTATGTGCCTCCAATGATTTTCATTAAATCCCTCATGGTTACAAACATCATTTCAAACAATTTCTGCATGACCGTAAATGTGACTCCCATGACTATGAATAGCACGATGAAGGCTACTCCGATTTTAATGGGGAACCCAACCACAAAGATATTTAACTGTGGCACGGTCCTCGCTACGATGCCTAATGCCACATCTACAAGGAAAAGAGTCGCAACCACAGGAATGGACATCTGAAAAGCGATGATGAACATGGAATTAAAGGACGTAATGACATATTCGATTAAGTTCTCATTTCCAAACGGAATCCAAGGGGAATCGATCGGAATCAATTGATAACTGTAAAAAATCCCATCGAGCAGTAAATGATGACCATTAAGGGCGAGTAATAACAAAAGGGCGAATGTGTACAAGTATTGCCCCGTCAAAGGACTTTGGGCTCCCGTTTGAGGGTCGATCACGTTCGCAATGGCAAACCCCATCTGAAAATCAATGAACCCCCCCGCTATTTGAATAGCTGTTACAATCATGTAGGCAACAAACCCGATCAAAAGACCGATCATGGCTTCTTTCATGATCAACAGGAAGTATTGTCCGTTGATTTCAAATGCCTTTGAATCGATCGTATAGTACATGACCCATGATAGTACCACTGAAAAGGCGATTCGATGCTGTGCAGGTATATTTCGATATGAAAACAGCGGCATCGTGACAAAAAATGCCGAAACCCTCACAAAAACGAGTAGATATACCGATAGTATAGGTACGAGCTCTTCCATTCTACTACCCTACGAACCTTGTTAAATCTGAAAAAATCTGCGAAGTATACGTCACAAGCTTCGTTAACATCCAAGGCCCAAAGAAAACGATGCCGATCAGTACAGCAACAATTTTCGGAATGAATGCAAGTGTCTGTTCTTGAATTTGGGTTGTCGCTTGGAAAATACTGACAATCAACCCTACAACCAGGGCCAGTAGCAGTAATGGGCCTGATACAACGAGAGTAACGTAGATACCCCTCTCTGCTATGGCAATTACGGATTCAGCATTCATGGTAACTCACCTACTTAAAAGCTTTGTAAAAGAGATTTTATTACTAAATACCAGCCATCCACTAAAACAAACAGTAAAATTTTGAACGGCAATGAAATCATGACAGGTGGCAGCATCATCATACCCATCGACATCAAGACACTCGCTACGACCATATCGATGACCAAAAATGGGATGAAAATCATAAATCCTATCTGAAAAGCCGTCTTGATCTCACTCAATGCGAAAGCCGGCACTAAGGATGTGAGAGGAATATCTTTCACTGACTCTGGACGATCAGCTCCTGAATATTCAAGAAACAATTCCAGATCCTTCTGTCTCGTCTGTTTACTCATAAATTCTTTAAAAGGAATTGAAGCTTTCGTGTATGCTTCTTCCAGATTGATCTCTTCATTAAATAGAGGTGTCAACGCTTCATCATTCACCTCTTGAAAAGTAGGAGCCATGATAAAGAAAGTAAGAAATAAAGAAAGTCCGATCAACACCTGATTCGGTGGCATTTGCTGAGTGGCAAGGGACGTACGGACGAAGGACAGGACGATCATGATCCGGGTAAAAGATGTCATCAATATCAGGATACTGGGTGCAAGGGATAAGACGGTAAAGAGTAACAGCAGCTTTACACTGGTCGACACATCATCTGCTGAGCTACTATTGAAAAACTCCATGAATTCATTCATCAGACTGTTTCCCCTTATTCTTTAACTCCTCGAGCATCTTTTTCCTACCCTTGTTCATTTCCTCAAACTGTGACTTCAACTGAGCTTGAAATGATCTGTCCGTTTTATTCGGCGAAGATCCTTTGACTCTGTTCATCAAGCCAGAAACGGCATATTTGGTATCCGGAAACTGGGATTCTTCATAATAAGAAAGAATTTCTTCTTTCTCCTTTTCATCCCTTACCTCTTTCAAAAGCTGAATATCTTCACCCACACCCAGGACCAGTACCTGTTTGCCTACCTTTACGATCTGTACGGAACGGTTCCCCCCAAGTGGGGTCCCGCCTAAATGGTTGATTAATTTTGTTTGCTGAAATGATCTTCCTTTTTGATTAATGAACTTTAATAAAAAATATATGAGTGCCACTACAAAGATAAGGGCAACGATCATCTTAAGGTAATCTAAAAACGTAACGGAAGTGGCAAGCCCTGATTCAGAACCTTCCACTCCATCCGTTTGCTGCCCCTCGCATGTATCCGGATGCTCTATGCAGTCTTTCACATTATTCACTTCAGCAAATGCTTTCATGTCTCCGGCGGCTGCCGTGAAGATGAAAAGCACTATAGCAAATAGAATTTGAAACTTTTTCAATACATGCACCTTCTTATTAACTGTTAGCTTAACGCTTTCTGGATCGCTTCGATTACACGATCAGCCTGGAACGGCTTTACGATAAAATCCTTCGCACCAGCTTGAATCGCATCGATGACCATGGCTTGTTGGCCCATGGCAGAACACATGATGATTTTCGCAGAAGCATCAATCGACTTGATTTCCTTTAAGGCCGCTATACCATCTTTTTCAGGCATGGTAATATCCATCGTCACAAGATCGGGTTTTAATTCTTTATATTTATCCACAGCCTGACTTCCATCTGCTGCTTCCCCTACTACGTCAAATCCATTTTTCGTTAAAATATCTTTGATCATCATTCTCATAAAGGCTGCATCATCTACAATTAGAATCTTATTCGCCATTACCCTCATCCTCCATTATCTCTAATAAAATTCTTCTATTATTTTAGTTTTTTAATTCGATCACTCTGACTAACAATGTCGGTGATCCTGACACCGAAGTTCTCATCGATGACAACGACTTCCCCTTTGGCCATCAACTGGCTGTTTACAAGGATATCGACCGGCTCTCCCGCTAACTTATCCAGTTCGATGATCGAACCAGACGACAACTCAAGGATGTCTCTGACTGATCGATTCGTTCTTCCGAGCTCCACTGTCACTTGAAGTGGTATATCCAACAGCATATTTAGATTCTTACTTTCCTGTTGTCCCAGTGCAGCAGGCTCGAAACTGCTGAATGTAGCCGGTTGTACATGGACGGGCTCAGAATGTCCGCTTTGTCCCCCCAGATGCTGAGAGTGAGACTGGTGAGGTGGGTTCGTACTTTCATGGATCCCGCTATATACCGGTTCAGGAACGGAATCCGGTGCTTCCACCATACTTGGCGCCGATGTAGCCGCCACTTCCTCTGTGGCACCGCCATTCATTAATTCATCCACTAAGCTTCTCGCAAAGGATAGCGGAAGGAGCTGCATGATATTAGAATCGATCAGATCTCCAATTTTCAACGAAAACGAAACTTTAACAAGCAGGTCTTGATCTGGGATGTTTTCTTCCCCTTCTCCCCGGGGAATGTACATGAGATCAATGGATGGAGGTGAAATATCCACTTTCTTACTGAATACAGTCGACATGGATGTAGCAGCTGAACCCATCATCTGATTCATGGCCTCCTGTACAGCGCTGAGCTGGATTTCACCGAGATCCCCGGATGGGTTTCTTCCATCCCCGCCAAGCATCAAGTCGGCAATGATGGACGCATCCGATTGTTTGATGACGAGCAAATTCACACCGGAGAACCCTTCCGTATACTGAACCTGAATGGCTACATAAGGATGAGGAAATTCCTCTTCTAAATAGTTCTTATCGATGATAGTCACTTTAGGGGTCGTAATTTCCACCTTCTGATTTAATAAGGTGGAAAGTGCGGTTGCAGAACTTCCAAACGAAATGTTCCCGATTTCACCCAAAGCATCTTCTTCTATGGAGCTGATATAATCACTCATCTTAATTTCTTTGCGTTCTTCTACTTTCTCTTCTGGCTCCGCAGAACCACGAAGTAACGCATCTATTTCATCTTGCGATAACATATCACTCATCTTCGTCGTCTCCCCCTTTCAACGAATCTAAAATTTGCACGGCCATTTTTTTATTTGATTTACCAGGCTGTGCAGTGAATTTAGGAATCTCACCTATTTTTATAGTTAAAGGATCATCGATTCGTGTGTTCATTTCAATCACATCACCAATCGAAAGCATAAGGAACTCCTCGATGGTGATGTCTGATTGTCCCAATTCAGCTACGATCGGAACTTGTGCCCTCTTGATTCTTCTCTCCAGCTGAGCGGTTTCTTCAGGGTTGCTTTCTTTACGCTTTGATTCCATCCAATAACTGCCGGATAGTTTCGGAAGGATCGGTTCCAATACAACGTGAGGAATGCAAATATTGATCATTCCACTGGTCTCACCAATCGTTGTATTCAAAGAAATGACCACTACAGTTTCATTGGGAGAGACCATTTGCAGAAACTGTGGATTCACTTCGAATTCAGTAAACAAAGGATCGACGTCCACCACTGTGCTCCAGGCTTCCCTGAGATTTTCAAACGCCTTTTCAAATAGTTGACTCATGATCCTCGTTTCAATTTCCGTTAAGCTTTCCACTTTATTGACACTGATCCCTCTGCCTCCCATGACACGATCCATCATTGAATAAGCAATATTCGGGTTGATTTCCATGAGGATCCTACCATCCAGTGGCGGCAGTTCATATACATTCAAAATCGTCATTTTCGGTACGGAACGAATAAACTCCTCATAAGGGATCTGATCAGCAGACGCTACATTGATTTGAACGTACGTTCTTAGCTGGGCAGAGAAATAGGTCGTTAAAATCCTTGCAAAATTCTCATGGATCCTCGTTAAGCTTCTGATCTGGTCTTTCGAAAAGCGCAGGGCTCTCTTAAAATCATAAACTTTGACTTTCTTCTCTTCTTCTTCTTTCTTGAAATCATCCGCACTCATCTCCCCGGTATTGAGGGCTGATAGCAGGGCATCAATTTCACTTTGAGACAATATTTCACTAGCCATCCCTTCACCTCCAAACCTTCAGGCCAATTTATTGAATCATCATAGAGGTGATATATACTCTTTCAACCGCGCCTTCCTGCATGAGGGAGTTCACTTTGTCTTTCACCTTTGTCTCGACCAATTCTTTCCCTTTTTTCCCTTGCAGTTCTTCTGCTTTCAATTCTGAAAGCTCTTCTATGATGATATTATTCACTTGAAAATCCCTTTTCGCTAATTCTTTCTTCGCTTTCTTACTATCCGTTTGAATCTTAAAAGAGATACGAATAAAGTCGTTGCTCATTAAATTCGTGGTCATTTCAGGTATGTCCACCGAGTTTTCAATCACTTCTTCAATGGAGGGACCTTTTGCTTCCTCATCCCCGGAAAACTTCAGCAATACCACCAGTGCTATGACACCGACGAGGGTAATGGTCGCCAATGAAATCATCATGATCGTCATGGTTTTACTCTTCAATTTGTATTACCTCCCTCCTGGGGCAGATGAAGCAGATTCACTTTTTGAAAAAAGGTAAGTGAGCGGGAATTGACCTCATCCACTGATTCTTTCACAACATACCGTCTACCATTTGTTAATAGAATGGTAGTATCGGGAAATGCTTCGACTGTTTCTATGTATAGGGCATTCAACGTAAACGATTTACCATTCAGCCTGGTCAATGTAATCATTCATTTATTGGGAGGGACTGATCTCCTCAGCCACTCCCTTCCTCCCTTTCAAGGAATTAACGTTTCAAGTTTACAAGTTCCTGCAGGATTTCATCAGACGTTGTGATGATCCGTGTATTTGCCTGGAATCCACGTTGAGCTGTAATCATCTCGGTGAATTCTTCGGAAAGGTCTACATTGGACATTTCAAGTGATCCTGACTGAAGGGCTCCCCGTCCTTCCCCTGCTACACCCTGGTTTGGAAGTCCCGAATTATTGGAAGCCTGGAACAGATTATTACCTGCCTTTGTTAATCCGCCGGGATTAGAGAATGTAGCAAGAGACAGCTGACTCAACACTCTCACTTCTCCGTTTGAAAATACTCCGTTCACTTCTCCTGAAGAACCAATGTTGAAACTTTCAAGATATCCTTCTGAGTTTCCATTAACCGTATCTACATTTGCAGAGGAAGAGCTGTCGAACTGAGTGATCTTGGAGAAATCAAGATCGATCGTTTGGGTTGCACTAGCACCTGTACTGTTATCAAGACTCAACTTGAAAGGAACATATCCTGTCGGAGGCGCAATAACTTTTCCTTCATTATCAAATTTAATAACTGCAGAAGTGGTGGCGGTATTAACAGAAACGTCATCTGTTAAACTTGAGATGTCAACACTCCACTCGTTCATTCCCGTTTTTTCCATAATCAGTTTCAAACTGATATCCTTACCAAGTGAATCCTTAACTTTGGTCTCCAATTCCACTTTCGTCCCATCAGCGGCACTGGACTTCAAATTCCCATTATAAGTAGCTTTAGTTGTAGCCTGCGGCGCCATCGTTGTATTCGTATCAATCTTAATATCAGCCGTACCACTCTTATTGACTACACCACTTGCATCAACGGGATACCCCTGCACCAAATTCCCCTGACCCGTTACTAGATTTCCGTTTGAATCCAGGTAAAAGTTCCCGGCACGAGTGTACATTTCGTTATTTCCTTGTCTCACAACGAAGTATCCATCTCCTGATATGGCGACATCCAATGAACGTCCGGTAGTTTGAAGACTTCCCTGTGTCTGGATTGTATCGATGGAGGATAATGACGATCCAAGCCCTACTTGCTTTGCATTTTGCCCGCCCCGGTTGTCTGTTGCCCTGCTGGCACCGGACACGGTTTGATTCATGAGATCCTGGAATGTGACCCGGCCCTTTTTATATCCGTACGTATTGACATTGGCGATATTATTACCGATTACATCTAATTTGGTTTGAAAGTTTTTCATTCCACTTATACCTGAATACATTGAACGTAGCATGAATGTTTTCCCCTTTCGTATGTGCTGTTTCAGTCATTCCACAGCATATAGGCTTCCTTTTCGAGGTCCGGCCTATGAATCGATTAATATGGTTCCATTAATGTTGGTGAATATTTGAGAATGTGCCTCTTCACGGTCCAAAGCGGTGATCACCGTTTGGTTCTTGGCACTTACAATCAATGCGGCATCTTTCAGAATAACCAGTGAGTCCTGTACACCCTTATTCTTTGCTTCTTTCACTTTTTCCCCAATCTTTTCCCAGGTTTCAGAAGGAATCGAGATTCCCCTTTGTTCCATCCTTATTTTCGCATGTTTACTGATTTGCAATGGAGAGACACCTTTGATCGCCTTATCCAATTGAGTCGCAAATGATGTAGAAGAGCGGGCAGATCGATTAACTGCTTTATTATGATAATTAGACGTGATAGGTTGCGGTGAGCGGTGAAAGAACGTTTTTTCCATAAAACCACTCCCTAGGATTCAATTTTTAACAATGCTTTACTGGAGATTTTTTCACCTGAATCGGTATGTATCCATATTTGGGAATCCTTCTTCGAAACGGATTGAACCACTCCGCTTAGTTCCCCATCTTCCCCACTCCATGTCACCTTCTTGCCTATTAAGAGGGATGCGCTTACGAGAGATGACTCCCCGCTTCCTGAGGTATTGACTTGAGAAATATTCCCCGGATTCAGGATCGTTCCATCTTCCATGATGAATTCAACCGAATCACCTTTAAAACGGACACCCTTAACGAGTCCTTGTCCTTCTTGAATTTCAGGTACTTCATCTGATTCTGATTCAACAACCTTATGCCATGTCACTTCTTTCCCTACAAATTGATTATAAGAAATCAGTTGGGTCTGACTTTGTGTATCCACGAACTTCTCCATCGTCTTGGTCAGATTGGTCATTTGCTCCAGAGAAGAAAATGTCGCCATTTGTGCGATGAAATCCTTGTCCTGCATGGGATTCATCGGGTCTTGATTTTGTAATTGAGTCATGAGGATTTTAAGGAAATCATCTTTCCCTAAAATATCCCCCCCTGTTTCACGCTTAGCCTGAACGTTGGAATATAATAAACTGGGATCTATTTTCGTCATGTCATCACCTATATTTCAGTATTTACGAGATAATCTTTGAAGGATTGAGTCTCCTCTTCATGGGTCTTTTGGGGTTGATCGGATTGTTTATGCTGATGGGACCCCTGACCGGATTGCCCTTTATGCTGACGCTCAGTTTCCGTGAACGCCTGTGAGATTTCAATCTTCTCAACGTTCAGGTTCTGCGCACTGAAAGCATGTTTCAATCCATGAATCTGTGAATCCAGCATTTCTTTCGCACCTGAGGTAGAAGCAAGGATTTTCGCTGTCATTACCCCATTCTGCTGCAATAATTCAATCCTTAAAGAACCCAATTGCTCTGGATACAGTTTAATCAGCAGCTTACTCATATTTGGTTGGGTTATCATATTTGATTTACCCAGGATGTTCTGAAATTCTTTAACAAATTGCTCGTATTGAAGGGAGCGGCCGGTCGATGGCAGATTCATTGAAAAGGTTTCAGCCTTAGGCAGAACAAAATGAAGATTCGTTCCTTGAACCGGTTGAATTCCTTTCTTTTCGGCCGTGGAGCCATGCATATCAGGATTCTGATCCATCGTTTCTTCAGGTACCCGACGCGTATAGGCTTCTCGCAGAATCCTTGACCAGTCACCTGACGTTTGTTGCAGTTTTGGTATGGTACCCTCTATCCCAGATTGAATATTCTTCACCACTTCTTTTAATTCTGCTGCTTTCGATGAATCTGTGACATGCATATCCCGATTACGAGCAAAAAGGTCCAATACCTTTGCCAATTTGACGACGCCTTCTATTTGACCCTGGCCATTTAATGCTTTCAAAGAATTTTCTACAGAAGTCTTCCCGGCCTTGGTATCCTTTGAAAGAGCGGACTGTAATAGATGAAGTGTTCCAAGAAGGTCCTCATAAACATCCTCAACCTGCTCCGGATCGACAGGTGATCCCGTTCCCAACATGACTGACTTCAATTCAGAAAAAAGTGTTTTGATTCCATCAGTACTTACGCCAAGAATGTCTGCAATCTGATTAACATCAAGTTCTTTCACTTTTGATAGTTGATCCAACTGCTCTTGTGTGAGGCCGAGATCCTCCAATTTACCAGCTGCCAGGATCGCTTCAAGATTTACGAGAAATGACGGAGCATCCACTGACTTGACTTCCTTCAATTCACTGCTTTGGTTGGCGACAAACCCCAAAAGATGCTGTGAAAAGCCCGTTTCTTTTTTGGGAAGATTCGCTTCCTTATTCACAGGTGATACAGTGCTTACCCTTTGTGTAGCGATTCCGATTTCCATTCATTCACCTCCTTTAAAGAATTAAAACAGATCATTCCTCTGCTGATAGAAGACTTGTGTATCTTGCAGCATCCACAGCAGGCATCTTTTCTAAAATGTCTGCCAGCGTATCTGGCTTTATAGTTGAAAGGATCTTCATCGCCTCTTCATCTTCCATGTTCATGAGAACCGGAGCGGCGCTTTTCGCAGACATTGCTTCAAAGGTATTGACTACCTCCTTAAAAGCCCGTTTGTTGTCTTCACCAATCTGCCTTAATTCATTCATTTCCTCATTCTGTTGCTGGATGGTTGCCTGAAGTTGTTCGTTATCACTGTCTTTTTTATCTATTTCACTTTGAAGCTGGGCAATTTTGGCCTCTTGATCTTCCATCGACGCGTTTAATGAAATGATTCTCTCTTGTAATTGTTTCCTGTCCTCTTCATCATCTGAAGGGATGACCTTTGCCAAAAAAGGAATGTCCGATCCCAGTGATTGCGCTTTTTCAAAGATATTGATTCCCGCAAATGTCATGATGACCAGAGCAAAAGTGATAGCAAACAAGAGAGGAATGACGATGATAAAAATGAATCTTTGAAACCGATTATGCGAGTCTTTCTTTTCCTCTTCGATTACCTTTGCCATGAAATCACCTAGCTCCCCGTTTCAAATATTGAACAACCGACACTTCGTCTAATTGCTTATCTTCCATCGATTGGATGTTTTGAAGAAACCGCTCTAAATCTTTTTCCTTCATTTTTTCGTATTTTTTCACTTCCACATTCATATCCACCAGTTTTTCTTCATACCAATTCATCCGATTCCTCGCTTGGATCACAAGATCCTGATAATAAGAGATAGTCTTTTCAAGATTGGTGATGAATTGTTGATGATGACGGATATCCTGTACAGATAATCCACCCTGTAATTTGCTCTCCTGATAAAGCTCCAGGGTTTCTTTCTTTTTCAAACATTCATATAGCTTCCCTGCAACAGTTTCAAACTTTTCAATGGAACCCCTGTACATTTCCTGGACTTCATCTTTTTCTTTTTCTTTCAAGGTTAGAATTCGTTGGAATTTATAGTGATAACTCATTCGGATCATCCACCTTTTTCCGATAGCTTGATAAGCTCATCAACACTAGAGGCTAGAGAGATCTGTTCATATACACCTTGCTTCAGGAAGGAGATGATTCCCGGATAATAGTTGATGGCTTCATCCACTTCACGGGAAGTCCCCTTTTTGTATGCCCCTATTTGAATCAAGTCTTCTGAGTTCATATAGGTACTCAATAACTCTCTTATTCTAGTGGCAGCTTGTAAATGTTCTTTAGAGGCAAGGTGATTCATTAACCGGCTGACACTCTTAAGAATATTGATGGCAGGGTATTGGCCACGATTCGAAATCTGACGGTCGAGAACGATATGACCATCGAGTATCCCCCTCACTGTATCTGAAATAGGTTCATTCAAATCATCACCATCTACGAGAACGGTATAAAACGCCGTAATGCTTCCATGAAGGTTTGTTCCGGTTCTCTCGAGCAGCTTTGGTAAAATAGCGAAAACGGAAGGAGTATAGCCTTTGGTTGTCGGCGGTTCCCCAACCGCCAACCCGATTTCCCTCTGTGCCATGGCTACCCGGGTGGCAGAATCCATCATCAGCATGACGTTCATTCCTTTATCACGGAAGTATTCCGCAATCGCTGTTGCCGTAAAGGCACCTTTAATTCTCATAAGAGCAGGCTGGTCGGATGTGGCAGCCACTACAATCGTTCTCTGCAATCCTTCTTCACCTAAATCTCTTTCAATGAATTCTCTTACTTCCCGGCCGCGTTCCCCTACCAATGCGATGACGTTTAAATCGGCTTTCGTGTTTCTTGCGATCATTCCAAGTAATGTGCTTTTCCCCACACCACTTCCGGCAAAGATTCCTACCCTTTGGCCCTTACCGACGGTCAGCATGCTGTCGATGGCTTTTACGCCAACTTCCATTTTTTCATCAATGGGAGGTCTTGATAGCGGATTGGGTGGTTCCTGTTCTGTATAGGCAGTGCTTAATCCAGAAGGTAATTGACTTCCATCAAGGGGATGACCCAAGGAATCTATCACCTTACCGATGAGAGATGGCCCGATTTTGATTTCCAATGGCTTTGCCGTTGCTTCTACTAAACTGCCTGGTGATATATCCTGCATATTGGTATATGGCATAAGGATGACCAAATCATCATTAAACCCGACGACCTCTGCTTGTATCACCTTCTTTTTACCTCGGGAGAGAATATGGATTTGACACACTTCACCTACTGAGCTTTCAGGACCTTGGGATTCGATCATCAATCCGATTACCCGTTTCACTTTCCCGAACTTTTTGAATGTTGGGATATTGGGAATCTGAGTGATAAGATCTGCTGCTCTCATTCGACATCACCTTCAAGAAGATGGTGGAGCTTCAGCTTCAATTCTTTCAATTGAGAATCCACACTGACAATGACCCGCCCTTGATTCGTTTCAATGTAGCATTCTTCAGGGAGAAGGTCATCGTTTGCATAGATGAAGCATTGAATATCAGTTGGGAACATGACCTCAAGTTCAGACTTGTTCTCGGCAAGGAGCTTATGTCTCGTTGGATGCACATGTATCTGGATATGAGGCAGATCCCTCACTTCCTTTAGCCCCCGTTCCACGATGGAAAGGAATAGATCAGGTTCATCCTTCAATTTTTGATTCATGATTTTCCCGGCACATGCTACCCCAAGATCTATAATGACTTTCTCTGCCCTTTGGATGTAACCGTCATACTGAGCCCTGTTGTTCTCAGTGATCTCGTTTGCTTCTTGCAATTTGTTCTCATATTCCTGGTAGCCTTTCTTTCTGCCTTCTTCCTCTCCTTGCAGGAATCCGGCATTATATGCCTCTTGAATAAGCTGCTCCCGTTCAGTTATCCATCTTTCTTTATCAAGTAACAACCTTTCTTCCTCGCGACGAATCTCCTCATTTGCTTCTCGGATGATTCGTTCTGCTTCAATGCTTGCTTGCTCTATGATTTGATCCCTTCGAAACGAGGCATTCCCTATTAACCTATCTTCCTCTGGGGATGCGTCTTCCACCCTCTTCATTCTCTTAAGAGAGATCACTTTCCCCTTGTCTTCAATAGATTGGGCTACGGTAGACTTTATGATCCTAGACAATGATATCGTCTCCTCCACCACGGGCGATGATGATTTCACCTGAATCCTCTAACCTTCTTATGACTGCTACAATCCGTGACTGTGCTTCTTCAACATCCCGTAATCGGACAGGACCCATGAATTCCATTTCTTCTTTAAGGGTCTCAACCATCCGGTTCGACATGTTCCTGAATACCACTTCTTTCACTTCTTCACTCGACACTTTAAGAGAGAGAAGCAGATCTTCATTATCACAATCCCTGATCACACGCTGGATGGAACGGCCATCGAGTGTGACAATATCTTCAAATACAAACATCCTCTTCTTGATTTCTTCGGCTAGTTCCGGGTCTTGGATTTCCAAGGCATCAAGTATCGTTTTCTCTGTTGAACGATCTACCCCGTTCAATACTTCCACTACCGCTTCCACTCCGCCGGTTTGTGTATAATCCTGTGTGACGGTCGCTGAAAGCTTCCTTTCAAGTATGGCTTCCACCTCGCTGATCACTTCAGGAGAGGTTCCATCCATCACCGCAATCCTTCTCGCGATATCCGCCTGGACTTCCTGTGGAAGCTCAGAAAGTATCTGACCTGCTTGTTGAGGGTCAAGATAGGATAGAATCAATGCAATCGTCTGAGGATGTTCATTCTGGATGAAGTTAAGAATTTGAGCTGCATCGGCTCTTCTTGCAAAGTCAAAGGGTTTGACCTGTAAGGAAGAGGTCAGGCGATTAATGATCGCCGTTGCCTGCTCAGATCCAAGAGCCTTCTCCAGTACCGTCTTCGCATAGCCGATCCCACCCTGTGAGATATAGTCCTGTGCAATGGCAATTTGATGAAACTCCTCTAAGATGTCTTCTTTCGCTTCCGTTTCCACCTTTTTCACTCCGGAAATCTCTAATGTTAATTTCTCGATATCTTCTTCCGACAAATGCTTGTAAACGGATGCTGATACATCTGGACCAAGAGAGATCAGGAGGATGGCCGCCTTTTGTTTACCTGTTAAACCTTTCTCTCTTCTAACCATGTTCATTCCTCCTAATCCTCTGCTAACCAGGTGCGTAACAGTTTCGCAAATTCTTCCGGTTTATCTTTAGCCATTTTTTCCAGCTGTTTACGGCGAATCGACCCTTCTGTCTCTTCTTTAGGTTCAATATCCGGGATCTGGACTGGCTCTCTTGTTTCTTCATATTCCATTTCTTCAATCGATTCTTTCTTTCTTGAACGTAATAAGAAAAATACTAAGAGAAGAATCACTACAAGGAGTACGCCTCCTACAACATAGGTCCACCAAGGCAGGACAGGCTTCTCTTCAGATGCGACATCCACTTTCCCATTGAACGGCTGAACCGAGACGACTACCTTTTCTGCAATCGCGTCATCCGTGAGTTCAGGATTCGCTTCCTTATCAATGGACGTGCGTACAATCGTGGATAAAACTTGGCGTATATCATCGACCCTGTTCTGTGGTAAGGACGATTCTTTTTCGGGATCAGGCGGTTCCACCATGACCTGTATCCCAAGGTCCCTAATCTTGTATGGACTTTCTACAATCTCTTTTTTGATTCGGTTGACTTCATTATTAATGGTTTCTTCCATCCGTTCATAATCACCATTCGATTCTGAACTGGAGCCGTATGTAACACCGCTGTTCGTCGGCTCATTGGCATCACCGGCCCCTGGTGTTCCTCCAGGAGCGGCACCTTCACCGGAGAACGTTTCCGTAATACGCTGAGCACTGACTGCGATTCCTTCCATATTTTCTTCATCGACAGGTGTCACAATGTTTTCTTCGCGGTTTTCCTGGGTAAAGTCAATATCAGTGGTCACGGAAACCACTACTTTATTAAAGCCGATCAGCGTACCGAGCATGTTTTGAACCTGACGTTGAATATCACGCTCGACTTCTTTCTTTACATTCATTTGCTGGGCAAAATTTCCGCTTCCCGTAGAATTATTTTGAGATTCTAAATCAAAATACTCAAAATATTGATTCATGATGGCGATATTCTCAGTAGGAAGGTCTGGAACACTTTTCGAAACAAGATGATAAAGTGATTTAATTTGCTTTTGATCAAATGTGAAACCCGGCTTCGTATCCAGGACAATGGAGGCAGATGCATTTTGCACATCATCATTTAGGAAAATCTGTTTTTCAGGAAGATTGATCATGACTTTTGCATCCTGGATCCCGTCTATCCCCTTCATCAAATTGGCTAATTCCGTTTGCATGGCGTCCAATTTCATGACGTTGAACTCGTTATCGGTCATACCGAATCCGGCATTTTGACTGAAGAAAGAATAGTCGATGCTCCCAGAGTTAGGTATCCCTTCTGCAGCCAGTTCAACTTTCAGTGTATCCACCTGCTCTTTAGGGACCATGATGGTCGATCCACTATCGGTAATTTCTGAAGGGATTCCCCTGCCATCCAGATTCTCTTTGATGGTTCCCGTTTCTGAAGGTGACAAATTACTATATAAGGGTTCGAGAGTCGTCCGCGTTGAAAAATAACTAACCGCACCGATCAGGATGACGGTAATCAGAAAGATGGCTCCCATGCTGATTTTTTGTTTTTTTGTTCTACTTGTCCAATAAGTCTTTATTTGCTCTGTATATTTCTTAAACGATTCATTCATTACAATCCTCCGGTACTCGACTGCATGAGCCTACTACATTGGCATTCTCATTATCTCTTGATATGCTTCCACTACTTTGTTACGGACTTCCATTGTCGTTTGCAGGGTGATGCTTGCCTTTTGTGAAGCGATCATCACCTGATGAAGATCAACGTTTTCACCCCGGACAAGTTTTTCCGTTAATTGATCTGACTGGACTTGCATCTTATTGACTTCGTCGATGGACTTTTTAAGTAATTGACTGAAGTTTTCCGTTGCATCTGAAGGAGAACTGTTTTTTTTATCAAATGACGGACTTATAACTGAAGGAGTTACCGAACTTATATTGTGTATGGCCATAGAACTACAACCTTTCTTTATTTACCGATTTCTAATGACTTCATTAACATTGCTTTATTTGCATTAAACACTGTCACATTTGCTTCATAGGACCGTGTAGCTGAAATGAGGTCTACCATTTCCCTCAAGGGATCTACATTCGGCAGGCGTACATATCCATCATCATTTGCATCGGCGTGCTGAGGGTCATACACCATTTTAAATGGCGTTTTATCGTCCTCTTCAATCCGTGAAACTTTCACTCCGCTTCCAATTGAGTGGTTGCCCCTTTTGTTCATGGCCTGGTTTAAAAAAGAAGAAAACTGATCTTCCTTTGGTGCCATCACGACAGACTTGCGTTGATAAGGCTGCCATTCACCATCCACCATTTTCCCTCTCGTTGTATCCACATTGGCCATGTTGGACGAAATGACGTCCATCCTCAAACGCTGGGCGGTTAATGCAGAAGCCGTTGTGTTCATCCCTGTAAATAATCCCATTCTTACTTGCCACCCCTTATGACTGATTGCAGACTGTTAAACTTCCCATTTATTCGGTCTGACAGGGCATTAAAATAAATTTGATTGGTTGCCATCTCTGACATTTCCTGATCCAGATCCACACCATTTCCATTATGATTGTATTGAAAAGAGGATTCCGTCCTTACCGCAGGGTGTTGACTATAAAGTCCAAAGGTAAAATGACGTTGATTCGTTCTTTTCGCTTCCAATTGTTGAGTAGATTGATCCAATAACGACTTAAACTCTACTTTTTTCGCTTTATAATTTGGTGTATCGACATTCGCAATATTTTGAGAAATCACTTTCTGATTTAACGAGGCGTAGTTCAGCCCGTTTTCGAGTGTTGAGAAGGTGTTGGAAAAAAGTTTCACTTTAGGCACCTCTATCCGTTTTTTTGACATGTTTCAACTATTTTTGACATATTTATCATGCAACAGTATTTATTGTAATGTTTAGCAAGATTAGTGTCTATGAATATTCCGTAAATTTTAAAGAAAGATGGCGATATTCATCGAATTCGTGACTTTTCATCCATGTTTAAACCTAATATTCCCATGGATATTTTTTACAAATAAATGTGGTTTTTCCCTCGGTTTGTTACATTCATATTACAGAAATAGAGATAAGTAAGAAGCAAGATACCATACATATCCGTCATTCAGCGCTCCATTGAGAAAATTTTTTCGCAAACTACATAAGAAAACTTCACCTAAAGTCAGGTGAATCCATAAACCTCTATATTTGTCACTCATCTTGGAATGATGTCGAATCTGGTCGTAACATTGTTGTAACTTTATTGTACTATCACCATCATAGATGACAATACGAAAAGAACAATTGCCGATAGTCCATTCGACTTATTTTCCCTAAACACTCTGACATTTCACTACAAACCACCTATATAAGGTGAGAAGGCATCGGACTGGCATTAATCATTTCAATATAATTTAAAAATAGGCTGGGACTTAACTAAATCCATTCCCTCTATTGACGAATAATCAAATTAATAATTAGGATCACTTGTTACACCGCCATTGATTTCCGTGCAAGAACTTCGCTTTCCTCGGGCGTAAGGCAAGCCTCCTCACAGCTGACGCTCCTGCGGGGGTCTTACCTATTCCGCTTTTTTCGCAGGAGTCTTCGTCTTGCACTCCAATCAATAGCTAGACCCTGCTATATATTGAATATGCTTTAGCAACAATAGTAAAATGCTCGTTTCACCAAGGCTTTTGTTATTCATACTCGGACAATAGTTTTCGAACGTTCTGTCATTAAGGTAAGACAGATTAAGAGTTGGTGTAAGCAATGTTGTAGCCACCACGCCATTACAAAGTTATAGTGACACTTACACTTGTAAAGTTGATTGTAGCGGAAGGTGCTCGACTCCTGCGGGAAACGCTGGACAGGTGAGACCCCGCAGGGCTTTAGCCCGAGGAGGCTCACCGCCAGCCCCGCGGAAAGCGAGCACCTGGAGCGGAAATCAACCACTACTCACTTCATTCAATAGCAACAGTATTTACGAAAATAGCCAAATGATAGAACGATTTCGATTTTAATAATGAATTTCGGATACGTTCGGATTTTCTTTTAACAAAGCACTCTTGTCCCAGCATCAATTAATACAAAAAAAAGCTGCTTCCCCGAGGGGGAAACAGCTTTTTTGTATTAGTTTGTACGTAATTTATCTAATTCCACCAAGAATTTATTATTTAATACCTTGATGTAAGTACCTTTCATTCCAAGGGAACGGGATTCGATCACGCCTGCACTTTCCAGCTTGCGAAGGGCGTTGACGATCACTGAGCGGGTAATTCCGACTCTATCTGCGATTTTAGAAGCAACCAGAAGTCCTTCATTTCCATTTAGCTCTTCAAAGATGTGTTCAATGGCTTCTAACTCACTGTATGAAAGGGAGCTGATTGCCATTTGGACAACAGCCTTGCTTCTCGCTTCCACTTCGATTTCTTCCGCTTTTTCACGAAGGATCTCCATTCCTACTACCGTTGCACCATATTCAGCGAGAATAAGATCATCATCTTCAAAGCTTGCTTCAAGACGAGCAAGGATTAATGTTCCTAATCTTTCCCCCCCACCGATGATAGGGACGATGGTCGTTAAACCATTTTTGAAGAACTCTCTATTTTCAACAGGGAAAGCGGTATATTCGCTATTCACATCCAAGTTGGGAGATGTTTCTTGTACATTAAATAAATTTTGAGTATATTCCTCAGGGAATTGACGGTCAGCAAGCATCTGCTTCATTCGCTCATTTTCGATTTGTTGATTGATGGCGTAGCCAAGTAGTTTTCCACGACGGCTAACCACGAAAACATTCGCCTCAATCACCTGACTTAATGTTTCGGACATTTCTTTGAAGTTCACCGGTTTCCCAGCAGCTTTTTGCAACATGGCATTGATCGTTCTTGTTTTACCTAATAAATTCATTACGTTTCCTCCTACTACAACTAAAGTGTATCTATTATTTAATTTTATATGATCCTTAATCCATCTACCTATACCCCATAAAGGGTAAGGAAAAACTTAAAGGATGAACTGACTCAGATCTTTATCTTTTGAAATGGCGCCAAGCTTATCATCCACATATTGCGGTGTGATCTTTACCGTCTCCAGGGTGATATCAGGCGCTTCAAAGGATAGGTCTTCAAGTAGTTTTTCCATGATTGTATGAAGTCTTCTGGCCCCGATATTATCAGTATTCTGATTCACATCATAAGCGATTTCAGCAAGTCTACGAATAGCATCGTCAGAAAATTCAATTTGTATACCTTCTGTTTCCATTAAAGCGATATATTGTTTAATGATGGCATTATCCGGTTCGATAAGGATCCGCACGAAGTCGTCTGTAGACAACTTCTGAAGTTCAACCCTGATCGGGAAACGTCCCTGCAATTCAGGGATTAAATCGGAAGGTTTACTCATGTGGAAGGCACCGGCTGCAATGAACAGGACATGATCCGTCTTCACTGATCCATATTTCGTGACAATGGTCGATCCTTCCACAACCGGAAGGATGTCACGTTGAACACCTTCCCTGGATACATCAGCAGAAGATTGTCCTGAGCTCTTGCTGGCAATTTTATCGATTTCATCGATGAAGATGATCCCGGATTGCTCTGCACGAATGATTGCCTCCTGGGTTACTTCATCCATGTCAATAAGCTTTTGAGCTTCCTCATTTGTCAGCACCACTCTTGCTTCTTTCACCTTCAGTTTACGCTTTTTCTTTTTCTTCGGCATGAAATTACTCAGGGCATCCTGCATATTCATCCCCATTTGTTCCATTCCCGATCCTTGAAGCATATCAAACATGGATGCTTGCTGCTCCTCGACTTCAATCGTGATGAATTCTTCTTCCAATTCACCATTTTCAAGTCTTTTTTCCATTCTTCTTCTTTGCTCTTGGAGAGAAATCTCTTCCTGCTTTTCTTCCTCTTCTTCAGATGTCCCTTGTGCCCCGTTACCTCCGAAGATCATTTCGAATGGGTTCTTATAAGACGATGATTTCTTTTTGGACGGCACCACAAGCTCTACCAGACGGCGACTTGCATTTTCAGCTGCCCTTTCCCGGACACCGACCATTTTCTCCTCTTTCACCAGACGGACAGATGTCTCCACCAGATCTCTGACCATCGATTCAACATCACGTCCAACATAACCCACTTCCGTAAATTTGGTTGCCTCCACTTTTACAAATGGGGCACGGACCAATTTTGCGATCCTTCTGGCTATTTCCGTTTTACCGACACCTGTTGGACCCATCATTAGGATATTCTTTGGAATCACTTCATCTTTCAATACATCGGACAGAAGGCTCCGTCTATAACGATTTCTCAGGGCTACGGCAACCGCTCTTTTGGCGTCCTTCTGGCCAACAATATATTGATCCAATCGTTCAACTATTTGCCTTGGGGTTAAGTGATCAGTACTCTTCATCAAATGGCACACTCCTTACTTTCTTATAGTGTGAGAGAATATCAATTCTTATCTGAAGTATCTTAAAGCTCTTCAACGATAATTTGGTTATTCGTATATACACATATATCGGCAGCGATCTGAAGGGAAGAACGGGCGATTTCCTTAGCAGTCAAGTGGTCTCCGGCATACTGTTTTAATGCCCTCCCGGCGGATAATGCATAATTCCCACCGGAACCGATTGCCAGAATCCCATCATCCGGTTCGATCACTTCACCTGTCCCTGAAATCAACAGCAGGTGGCTTTCATCCATAACAATCAACATCGCTTCAAGCTTTCTCAGTACTTTATCGCTCCTCCACTGTTTCGCGAGCTCGACTGCAGCTCTTGGAAGATTTCCGTTAAACTCCTGAAGCTTCCCTTCAAACATTTCAGACAAAGTAAACGCATCGGCAACAGATCCCGCGAATCCAGCCAATACTTTTCCATTAAAAAGCTTTCGTACTTTTTTTGCCGTATGCTTCATGACAACTGAATTACCGAATGTAACCTGCCCGTCACCGGACATCGCACACTTGCCATTATGCTGTACGGCAAATATAGTGGTTGCGTGGAATTGATCCATTTCCTAAACCTCCAACTCTTCTAAGCACGTGGGTGATGTGCTAAATACGTTTTTCGTAACTGATCCTTGGATACATGGGTATACAGCTGGGTGGATGAAAGCTGAGCGTGTCCAAGAAGTTCCTGAACCGTCCTTAAATCGGCACCATTATTTAATAAATGGGTTGCAAATGTGTGACGCAGCTTATGGGGATGTATCTTCCCCGTCAAAGATGCTTTCTCGATCATCTTATTTAAGATGAGACGGATGCCTCTTTGGGTTAATGCTCCACCACGATGGTTGACCAGCAATTGAGTATGGGAAACATCCTTCGCAAGCTTCGGCCGGGAATGTAATATGTATTGTTCTAAGGCATCATGGGCAAAGCTCCCAAATGGCACATACCTTTCTTTTTTCCCTTTCCCTTTGACCAGCAGCGTGGACATCCCAAGGTCCACGTCACCTAACTGTATATTCGTACACTCACTTACACGGATCCCCGTCGCATAAAGAAGTTCGAATATGGCCAGGTTACGCATCTCTAATGGCGTCTCCCCATTACAAGCATCCAGCAACGCCTGTATTTCCTCCTCATAAAAAAAGGCCGGCAATCGCTGTTCCTTCTTCGGAAGATTAACAAACGAAAAGGGGTTATCGAGTAGTTGCTTTTCCCGATTTAAATAACGGTAAAAGCTTCTAATGCTCGAAACCTTCCTTGAGACGGAAGACCTCTTTAAACCGTGATCATGCAGCTTAGTTAAAAAAAGTCGTGCATCAGAATACTCGACATCTTTTAATGAACGTAAACCTTGTTCTTTCATAAATACGTAAAACTCTTCGATATCATGACGATATTGTTCAAATGTATGAACAGAATAATGTTTTTCTATTTGTAAATATTCAGTAAAGGAATGTAATTGTTCATCTAATTGCTTATTCATGTTTAACACCTCACAAGGGCTACTAAATAGTAACACAACCGGGGGACCCTTGCAACGAATTTTACACTTTTTTCACAAAGTTCTGAATTGTTTCCAAGGCCCTGCTTGCATGCTGCTCATTGCGTTCTTTTTTCCCTTTTACCTTTTTGGGCAATTCCGGGAAAAGACCGAAATTGGCATTCATCGGTTGAAAGTTATGTTTATTCGCTGTAGTGATATATCTTGCCATACTTCCCATGGCGGTTTCGTATGGAAACACGACGGGTTCTTCTCGCGCTGCGAGTTTGGCTGCATTGATACCTGCAATCAATCCGCTGGCAGCAGATTCCACATATCCTTCCACACCTGTCATTTGCCCTGCGAAAAACAGATTCTCATGATTCTTTAATTGATACGTATCCTTCAGAACATTGGGTGAATTGATGAAGGTATTCCTGTGCATGACGCCGTACCGTACAATATCGGCATTCTCCAGGCCAGGGATCAATTGAAGAACTTCTTTCTGAGGTCCCCACTTTAAATGGGTTTGGAATCCCACAATATTGTAAAGGGTCCCCGCTGCATCATCCTGTCTTAATTGTACAACAGCATATGGACGTTTACCTGTTTTAGGATCCTCAAGTCCGACCGGCTTAAGGGGGCCGAATAACATCGTCTTCTTCCCGCGGGAAGCCATTACCTCGATGGGCATGCATCCTTCAAAGAAAACCTCTTTCTCAAATTCTTTCAACGGAACCGTCTCAGCAGAAATAAGGGCTTCATAGAATCGATTGAACTCACTCTCGGTCATGGGGCAGTTCAAATATGCAGCTTCCCCTTTGTCATACCGGGACTTTAAATATACTTTGTCCATATTGATGGAGTCCTTCTCTATGATCGGGGCAGCCGCGTCATAGAAGTATAAATGTTCTTCCCCTGTCAGTCGTTTGATTTGATTTGAAAGACCTTCACTCGTCAGCGGCCCGGTAGCAACAATGGTGATCCCCTCCGGTAGATCCGTTACTTCCTCATTAAACACGGTAACATTCGGGTGGTTCTTCACTTTGTTTGTGACAAGTGCTGCAAATTCATGACGATCAACGGCGAGTGCGCCACCAGCCGGTACAGAGCAGGCATCCGCTGCTGACATGATGACTGAATCCAACCGTCTCATTTCTTCTTTTAATACACCGACTGCATTCGTAAGTGTATTCGCTCTAAGCGAATTACTACACACCAGTTCTGCAAATTTATCTGTATGGTGGGCAGGGGTTTTAATGATGGGTCTCATTTCGAAAAGGTTGACCTTTATTCCCCTTTTCGCAATCTGCCAAGCCGCTTCACTTCCTGCTAACCCTGCTCCAATAACATTTACTGACATTTATCTGTTGACCTCCTACATTCCGAACGCTTTATCCAATTTGCATTGTACACCAAGGGACAATGATAAGAAAGATAATTGTATATTGAAAATATGTATCATTTGTTACAAAGATTCAGAGAAAACATAAAAGGGCTGACCCACCAGGTAATAGAGAAATCACCTGTTGGGACAGTCCCTCGTTCCATTGTATTCCTTCATTGTTCAACAATCAATCGTTTTTGATCACTATTTCTGAGGTTCTTCTTTATAATCACAATTCGTACATTGAATTTGATTACCCTTTTTAAGCTTCTTCTCCACGAGCAGCTCTGAACATTTCGGACATTTCCGTTCAATCGGTTTATCCCATGATAAGAAATCACATTCAGGATACTGGTCACACCCGTAGAAAATACGCTTTTTCTTGCTTTTACGCTCGATGATATTCCCTTTTTCACATTTAGGACATTTCACACCGATTTCTTTCACGATCGGCTTGGTATTACGACAATCAGGAAAATTGCTGCATGCCATGAACTTGCCGTATCGTCCCATCTTGAATACCATTGCGTGACCGCATTCTTCACAGTCTTCACCGGCAGGTTCATCACGGATTTCAATTTTCTCCATTTCATTTTCCGCTTTTTCGAGATGCTTTTCAAAATCCTGATAAAACCGGTCAATGATTCTTTCCCACTTCACATTGCCATCCTCAATGTCATCCAGGCTCCGTTCCATGTTAGCCGTGAACTCGACATCGATGATATCAGGAAAGAATTCCCTCACTAACTCTAACACGATTTCTCCAAGTTCCGTCGGGATAAATCGCTTGTTATCCAGAGTAACGTACCCTCTCCTTTGAATCGTATCAAGTGTAGGAGCGTATGTGGACGGTCTTCCGATACCGAGTTCTTCCAATGTTTTGACGAGTCTTGCCTCGGTGTATCTTGGCGGCGGCTGTGTGAAATGCTGATTTGGATCAATGTTTTCACTTTTCACCTTATCGTTTTCTTCAAGTGCTGGAAGGAAATTGTCCTTTTCTTCTTTTTGATCATCCGACCCCTCGACGTATACTTTCATAAAACCGGGGAATTTCACTTTCGAACCTGATGCCCTGAACATGACGGAGCCGTTTACGAGATCTACACTCATCGTATCCATGATCGCAGGTGCCATCTCACTCGCTACGAAACGTTCCCAAATCAATTTATACAGGCGATACTGGTCTCTTGAAAGGAACTGCTTAACCGATGACGGATCCCTCAGGGTACTGGTCGGCCGGACGGCTTCATGGGCATCCTGGGCTTTTTGCTGTTTTTTCTCTTTACGCTCAGACTGCTTGATAAAATCCTCGCCATATTTATTCACGATATATTCATTGGCTTCTTTCTGAGCTACTTCAGAAATCCGGGTGGAGTCCGTTCTCATGTATGTGATAAATCCGACAGTTCCTTGTTTCCCCATTTCGATTCCTTCGTATAATTGCTGTGCAAGCATCATCGTCTTCTTTGCCCGGAAATTCAATTTACGGGCTGCCTCCTGCTGGAGTGATGAAGTAGTAAACGGTGGTGCAGGATTTCTCTTTCTTTCTTTCTTTGTGACTTTATTCACTTCGAAAGACTTCCCTTTCACCTTACCAAGAACATCCTTTACTTCTTCTTCGTTTTTCAATTCCACCTTTTTACCGTCAATGCCATAAAATGATGCCTGAAATGTATCGTTACCTTTTGTGAATTCCGCTTCGATGGACCAATACTCTTCCGGAGTGAAGGCTTTGATTTCATTTTCCCTGTCGATGATCAACCGGACCGCAACGGACTGGACCCGACCTGCACTTAGTCCCTTTTTCACCTTTTTCCATAATAATGGGCTGATGTTGTAACCAACTAACCGGTCCAGGATCCTTCTTGCCTGCTGGGCATCCACTAGGTCCATATTGATTGCACGTGGGTGCTTGAATGATTCTTTGATCGCATCCTTCGTGATTTCGTTGAATACGACCCGGCATTCTGACGTGGTATCCATATCAAGGCTATGAGCCAAGTGCCATGCAATTGCTTCCCCTTCTCTGTCGGGGTCGGCAGCCAGAAAGATTCTTTTCACTTTTTTCGCAGCGGTTTTTAATTCTTTTAATACGGGTCCTTTACCGCGTATGGTGATATACTTTGGTTCGAATTCATTTTCGACATCGACGCCCATCTGACTTTTTGGCAAGTCCCTGACGTGTCCCATTGATGCCCTGACCTTATATTTTTTACCTAAATAACGTTCAATCGTTTTCGCCTTAGCCGGCGATTCCACTATTACTAAATAATCTGCCATCCAATTAGCCTCCTTAAAGAGGAAAATAATCACTGTTTTATAGCACCTTGGAATGTTCTTTCTACAAGTACAAACGGAAACGTTTACACTTACATTCACATAGGTGTAAGAATGAATTCAGTGTAGAGAAGTACTGCTCTTATCTATTTATTTCTCTTATATACAGTTTTTGATACCTGTTGCAAAATGTATAACAGTTTTACCATAAATGCAACCATTTTGTATGAATTACATGTGATATTCGCTGTTTCATGTTCACAAAAACCCTTTATTAATAGATTTTACATCATATTTTTGAAGTTTATACACTGAGCTCTGAGAATATGTCTTCTATTGACAGAACCATTTTGGCACCTTCTTGTATCAGGGTGTTTGTTCCTTCTGCCAACGGATCGTGTATGGACCCTGGTAAACACAGGACTTCTCTCCCCTCATTCAATGCATAATCAGCCGTGATGAACGTACCGCTCTTTTTTGTCGCTTCGGTGACAAGTACCGCATCACTGAGGCCACTGATGATTCGATTTCTAAATGGAAAATGCCATCTTTCAGGTTTGATATAAGGGGGATATTCCGAAAGGAGGAGGTGATGGTCCATCATATGATTGGCCAAATCAACATTTTGCTTAGGATAAATATGCTGGAATCCTCCTCCGAGCACACCGATCGTTCTGCCACCTGACCTTATCGCTTCTTTATGAGCGATTGTGTCAGCCCCTTTAGCCAGTCCGCTTACGATCACAACTTCACGTTTGACCAGTTGTGGAATCATGGTGTGAAGTACTTTTTCTGTGTAGGAAGTGGCGTTTCTGGAGCCTATGACAGCCAATTTTGGAGAAGCGTGGAGAAGTTTCCTGTCCCCTTTTAAAAAGAGTAGAAATGGCGGATCATATACATTTTTCAACAAGGCGGGATAATCTTCATCAAACACGGTGATCCACTCTATATGGTTCTCGGCATAGAGCTCCATATAGCGCTTTGAAGGAAAGGAATGGAGGTCTTTAAAGAAGGTTTCTAGATTCGTAGTAGTAGCATGGGTTATTTGTTGGAGCTTTGATTTAGGGAGTCGAAGGACAGAGTAAAGATCCTGATGGGTTTGAACCAATCGTTTGATTCCTTTCAAGCCGATTCCTCGGCAGTGATGAATATGAAAGACAAGGTGACGGTTTCCTTCCATTAAAAGCCTCCTAACGATCATTTATATAGATAAAACTGAGACTGACAGCCAAGCCGTCAGTCTCAGTAAAAGATTAATGCGTTTTACATTTATCGAGAATTCCTTCTTCTTTAAGAACCGTAATCAATGTTTCACCCATATCAGATGGAGTCGGCGCAACTTGAATTCCACATTCGTTCATGACGCGGATTTTCTCATCTGCCGTCCCTTTACCACCTGAAATAATCGCACCGGCATGACCCATACGTTTCCCTGGAGGGGCCGTACGTCCACCGATGAAGCCTACTACTGGCTTCGTCATGTTAGCCTTGATCCACTCAGCGGCTTCTTCCTCTGCAGTACCTCCGATTTCACCGATCATGATCACGGCATACGTATCCTCATCTTCATTGAATGCTTTCAATACGTCGATGAAATCTGTACCGTTTACAGGATCTCCACCGATACCTACTGCCGTAGACTGTCCGATTCCAGCTTGTGAAAGTTGGTGAACGGCTTCATACGTCAGTGTACCAGAACGGGAAACAACCCCAACGTGGCCTTTTGTATGGATGTAGCCAGGCATGATTCCGATCTTACACTCATCAGGAGTGATGACTCCAGGACAGTTAGGCCCGACAAGGCGTGTTTTCTTGCCTTCCATATAACGCTTTACCTTCACCATATCCAATACAGGGATATGCTCTGTGATACAAATGGCCAAATCAAGCTCGGCATCTACCGCTTCCATGATTGCATCTGCTGCAAATGGAGCAGGAACATAAATAACGGAAGCATTTACGCCAGTTGCTTTCTTCGCTTCTTCCACAGTATTGAAAACAGGTACGCCTTCAACCTCTGTTCCGCCTTTTCCAGGTGTAACACCTGCCACGATCTGTGTACCGTATTCAAGCATTTGCTTTGTATGGAAAAGAGCTGTTGATCCTGTAATTCCTTGTACAACAACCTTGGTATCTTTATTAATAAATACGCTCATTAGTCCCCCGCCTTTCTCAGCCTACTTGCTCAACGATTTTTTGTGCGCCGTCTGCCATGGATTCAGCTGCAATAATATTCAATCCTGACTCATTAAGGATTTCTTTCCCTAAGTCAACATTCGTCCCTTCAAGACGAACCACAAGTGGTACTTGAAGACCGATCTGCTTAGCTGCTTCAACAACACCTGTTGCAATGACGTCACACTTCATGATTCCACCGAAGATATTGACGAATATACCTTTAACGTTTTCATCAGAAAGGATGATTTTGAATGCTTCCGTTACCTTCTCTGCCGTTGCACCGCCCCCAACGTCCAGGAAGTTAGCGGGATCTCCGCCATAGTGCTTCACGATGTCCATCGTTGCCATGGCAAGTCCTGCTCCGTTAACCATACAGCCGATATTACCATCAAGGGAAATATAGCTCAGGTCATATTTGGAAGCTTCGATTTCTTTTGCATCTTCTTCTTCTAGATCTCGTAATTCGATGACATCCTTTTGACGGTATAATGCATTTGAATCGAAGTTGAACTTCGCATCAAGTGCCATGACGTCTCCATCACCTGTCACGACTAACGGGTTGATTTCAACAATGGAAGCATCCTTTTGGATATACACATTGTAAAGACCCATCATGAACTTAGCTGCTTTCCCTACAAGTTTTTGAGGGATATTGATATTGAATGCAATACGTCTCGCTTGGAAACCTGTTAATCCAACCACTGGATCGATGTACTCTTTAAAGATTTTCTCAGGTGTTTGTTCCGCTACTTCTTCGATTTCCGTTCCGCCTTCTTCAGAAGCCATCAGGACAACCTGTGAAGTTGCACGGTCGAGTACAAGACCTACATAGTACTCTTTCTTAATATCACAGCCTTCTTCGATAAGTAAGCGCTTTACTTCCTTACCTTCAGGACCCGTTTGGTGAGTAACTAAAGTTTTTCCGATTAATTCCTCTGCATATGTACGCACTTCGTCAAGGCTCTTGGCGATTTTGACTCCGCCAGCTTTACCCCGGCCACCTGCGTGGATTTGCGCCTTTACAACATATACGCTAGAATCTAACGTCTTCGCCGCTTCTACTGCCTCTTCAGCTGTAAAAGCCACTTTACCATTTGGTACGGATACCCCGTAATTTCTGAGGATTTCTTTACCTTGATATTCATGGATATTCATTTTCCATCCTCCTATCAAACTCTTCAAAAAATAGACTGCGCTTTCATTGTATAAAATGACAGTATATATGTCTACCATTATGCTAAAAATATTATATTAATTTAAAAATTCTGAACATATTTTGATAGAATCCATCCATATCAAGCCATTTTCACTAGGAGAAACGCACATAAATTATTATACTCAAAAAATATATTTCACCTAATAAATCTAGCAGCCTTCATCTTCACGGTGACTTGCATCCGGTTATTCTTTCCTGGATATGTCTCTGTCCAAACGGTAGATAAACGCAAACACTTCCGCCACGGCCCCGTATAATTCCTCCGGGATGGATTCACCGATATCCAGGTTGCCGAGCAGGGATAAAAGACTCTTATCCTCTTGAACAGGCACTCCATGCTCCCCCGCTTTTGACAGGATGTTTTCAGCGATCATCCCTTTTCCTTTTGCCACGACTTTCGGGGCCGACCCGTCCTGCTGATTATAACCCAGAGCGATCGCTTCTTTTCTCTCGTGCCGGCTTTTCATATCCTAACATCAACTCCGGAAAATGTCTGATTGAACTCATCCCCTAAGATTCTTTCTGAGAGGCTTTCGTGTTTATCGGGTTTCTTCACCTTTACGGCGGATAACTGATAGTCCAATTTCTCGAGGGCCTGTTTCAAATCAGGAATGAGAGGCTGGGACAGCGCTTCTGCTGCTGGATGGTCATTCCAAACGGTAAGTGAAATGACACGGTGCTGAACCTGCATATCGATCAGGGTTTCATCCATTTCCTTCATATTCAGGTAAAATAAAACTCTACAATAGTCACCGTCAATGACTCCCTTTTCTTTCTCTTTTCCTGTCCATTGTAAGGTGATATCCGTGTTTCGTCCAAACAGGTACATTGGAAACTGTTGCACGATTGTTAGGAGAGGGGATGGATCCTGGGAATGCAGCACTTGATGGTTCATTCTCAGAACAATGTCATCGGCTAATTGGCGAATGTCCGACGCCGGATGGTTCTGGCTTAGCCCGATAAGATGCTCCTTCAGTGTCTGGCCCTGGACGTCATATCCTTTATGGACCTGAGCTTCATAGTTGATTCCAAAGTCACCGATCACCCTTTTTAACACTTTGACCAATTCATCTCCCTGAATTTGTTCCGTCAGGTCCGATACCGTCTGGTGGTGAAGCATCTGAAAGATTTTTGCCTGATTGGAGGAAGGGGCACCTTTCCCCCATATCTGTTCAAGCCTGCTAACGTTCACTTCCACTAGCCTTTCTTTCCCTGCTAATTCGATGAGCTGTCTCGCCGCTGCTTCAGGCGTCTCCTCTTCGATTCCCTCCAGGCGGGTTTGTGAGCCTGTAAGGACGTTCATCCATTTATGCACAAGGGAGGAAGCTTGCTTTGTGGATTCTTGGCCGGATCCTGAAGCCTGGCTACGACCGCTTCGAAGCCCTTCAGATGACGGCAGCTCGACCTCCATATCTGATATCACCCTATCAAGGAACATACCCGATAATCCTTCCTTCCATTGATTCATGACCGTTTCACCCGGGATGAATCCAAGGGACTTCAATACATCGAAGTGTCCCAAACGGGTAGCGTAGGTCTGGGAGGAATCCGCTAAACCCGTCAAGGCTTTGATGAGAAGATTTTCAGCTATATTTCTTCTCAACGGTTCCTGAAGCCTTTGAATCATTTGAAGAGTGCCTCCATCTCCTCCCACTTCTTTTAACCTTGAAGAAAGAGTATCAAGCATGGAAATAAAATCACCCTTTTCCCCGGCTTTCATCGAAAGGAATACCCGGTCTGTAAATGGCATGTTTCTCTTAGCCATTTCCACGATGATCTTTGAATGAAGAGGTGCATCTTTCCCTGTCACATGCTTCCCTGCAAGCGCCAGCATCTCTTTATGGATCGGTATCTTATCCTTCACAAGCTCCTTGACCAAAGAAGTCATTTCTTTTTCATCGCCCGAAACGGATAGATGATTCAGGAGCTTAGAAGCCATACCCTCACCATGGCTTTTAGGAGACGGGATCAATTTGAGGCTGATTCCTGTCTCTGTCTGCTTCACTTCCACCCATTGACGCTCTCCTTCTTTCAAAGGAGATTCAAGCTTTGCCAAGAACCGCTGGCCGTTTGCAGAAACTTCTGCCAGATCGTCACCCATCAACTTATGTACCTTTATATAGATAATCCTTCCTCCCTGGACCGAAAATGGTTTTCCACCAAGGGAGGACAGTGTCTGATTCCTTGCTGTACCGTGAATGTGGGTCATTCTCTCATCCCCTGTCCCATGGTATTCATCCTACAATTTGTTAAAAACGCTTATCCCTTTGTCTGCAGAAGCTCCTTTACCGGTGCGAAGCTTTTCCGGTGAAGTGGAGTCACTCCTAATTGCTCAAGCCCATTTAAATGGTCTCTTGTCCCATACCCTGCATTTTTCTCGAAAGCATAGCCGGGATATTTTTCCGCATATTCCTTCATCATCCTGTCTCTCGTAACCTTTGCGATAATGGAAGCTGCCGCAATGGATATGCTTTTCGAATCCCCTTTGATGATTGACTGACTCGGATACGGCGATACAATCTTCATTGCGTCGATCAATAAGTAATCAGGCTGAACCGGTAGCTTTACGATTGCTTCATTCATCGCTTTTTTCGTTGCTTGATAAATATTGATGGAATCGATCTCCTCCGCGTGGACCATTCCAAGTCCAATTGAAATCGCATGATGTTGGATGTATTCATAATACTCTTCTCTTTTACCTTCTGAAAGTTTCTTGCTGTCATTCAATCCTGCCAGGTAGAAGTCTTGGGGAAGGATGACGGCCGCCGTTACGACCGGCCCTGCAAGAGGTCCCCTTCCCACTTCGTCTATCCCGGCGATACGGGTAAACCCTTGAAGACGCAGCTCCTGCTCATATCGTGTGAGGTCTTGAAACTCCTTTTTCTCCTTAGCCTGTTTCTTTCGTTCCCTTTCGATCTGAAGCAGCAGTTTCTGAACACCTTTTCTCTCGTCCAGTTTCAATTCTTCCAAAATCGGATCAGACTCTTTCAGTGTCCCGATCAATTGTTTGATTTCACTGATCGTTCTATGTACTTTCGTCACGTATGTTCCTCCTCATCTATATCGGATATCCCGCACAAAAATAAAGAGGCTGTGTCAAAGAGATCCATTCCCTTTATACAGCCTCTGCCATTATTCACTATCTGTTTCAGCTTCACCAATAAAATCAAATGTCATGGGTCCTAACTGAACATTGCGTATATCCCTGACGATGATTTCAGAAGTCTTGTCATAATTGACTTCTCCACCCGCCATCAGACAGCCTCTTTTAGCCCCGATCTTATCAAAGCTATCCACTACCTCTTCAGATATCCCTTCGAGGCCGTAACGCTCCTCTAATCGCTCTGGATAATGCTCTGCAAGAAAACGAAGGCCATATACGGCAATGTCCTGCAAATTCAGGATGGTATCTTTGATTGCTCCCGTCAATGCAAGTTTATAGCCTACTTTGGGATCCTCGAACTTCGGCCATAAAATGCCGGGGGTGTCGAGCAGTTCAAGCTCTTTACCGGCCTTGATCCATTGCTGGGCTTTCGTCACACCAGGAGTATTTCCTGTTTTGGCGATGTTCTTCTTCGCCAACCTGTTGATCAAGGTGGATTTACCCACGTTTGGAATTCCCACGATCATTGCCCTGATCGCCCGGGGTCTCATTCCCCTGGACTTCATGCGATCGAATTTATCTTTCAGGATCTCTTTAGCAGCCTGCACGATGACTTGAAGACCTTTGCCGGCTTGTGCATTGACCGCAAGTGCGGTGATCCCCTGCTCTTTAAAGTAGGCAATCCACTGATTGGTCCTGTTTGCGTCTGCCATGTCTGCCTTATTTAATAAGACGAGTCGCGGCTTTTGACCGATGATTTCTTCAATCATCGGATTTCTCGATGATAACGGTATTCTTGCATCTACTAATTCAATCACTATGTCTACAAGTTTTAATTTCTCAGTAACTTGTCTACGAGCTTTAGCCATATGCCCTGGAAACCATTGTATCGTCATATGACCACCTCCAAACACTTTTTTCTATTATTTCACCAAACCGAAATCTTTAACAGGCCAATAGATCACTTTCGTGTCCCCGATTACCTCATCGGTCGAGACCGTCCCGATATGACGGCTATCTTTACTGAATCGACGGTTATCCCCCATAACAAAAATTTCTCCATCCGGTACTCTTTCTTCACCGGTTATATCCTTTAATGAGAAATCTTCGGTTAAGACACCGCCGTCCAATTGATCTTTGTATTCCTTGAGATATGGTTCAGTATAGGCTTTTCCATTTATATATAATGTATCATTTTTATACTCTACTTTATCCCCCGGCAGGCCGATGACCCGTTTGATATAATCCTTTTGCTCAGGGGCATGGAAAACGACGATATCGAAGCGCTCAGGCTCCCCCAGTTTACTTACAATCATTCGGTCACCATTATGTAAAGTAGGCATCATTGATAATCCGTCAACTACGATGGGGGCAAATAAAAAGAATCTGATGATAGCTGCTAATCCAACTGCGATTAACAGGGCCTTCATCCATTCCCACCACTCGTTTTTTTCTTTAACCACATCTCCACCACCCATGATTTTTTCTATCTTTTTCTATTCTACTAGAAATTCTTCTAATTCTCATTAAAAATTGGTGGTTTCCCGAAAATAGTCGATATTCTCTTTTCTTTCCCTTGAACGAAGGGTTTTAGAAAAAGGAAAAGGAGCTTGTCTCCAAGCTCCTTTTCTTACGTTCTTATCGAATTTCTTTAATACGAGCCGCTTTACCACGTAGATTACGTAGGTAGTAAAGTTTCGCACGACGGACTTTACCGCGACGAATAACTTCTAATTTAGCGATTTTAGGTGTGTGTACTGGGAAAGTACGCTCAACACCTACACCGTAAGAAATTTTACGAACAGTAAATGTTTCGCTGATACCGCCACCACGGCGTTTGATTACTACTCCTTCGTATACCTGAATACGTTCACGAGTACCCTCAACGATGTTAACGTGTACACGTACTGTATCACCAGGACGGAAAGATGGTAGATCAGAGCGAAGTTGTTCTTTCGTAATATCTTCGATTAATTTGTGCATCTTATTCAACTCCTTCCAACAGATGCTCTTACAAAAGCGATTGATTGCAGCGGAACATCGGGATCCATGACTTCAGGAATTAACTCCTCAAGCCACAAAGAATATAATATCATACAGGCATTCAGGATGCAATAGCCTATTTAGAGTTTCTCCATTCCTCTATCCACGCCTTCTGTCGATCTGTGAGGGGATAACTCTCTAATAGATCCGGTCTTCTCTCATAGGTCCTTCTCAGGCTCTCTTTCTCTCTCCATTCATCAATCAGACGATGGTTTCCAGAAATCAGCTCTCCAGGTACCTTCATCCCTCTGAAATCGGAAGGTCGGGTGTAATGAGGATGCTCTAAGAGACCTGAAGAGAACGAATCCAGTATGGGGGAATCCTCATTCCCAAGGACTCCCGGAAGCAGACGGACAACACTATCTATGACTACCATCGCACCGAGTTCCCCACCGGTCAACACATAGTCACCAATGGAGATTTCGTCGGTTACCACGTGCTCTCTGATTCGTTCATCATATCCTTCATAATGACCGCAAATAAACACGAGGTGATCTTCTTTCGACAGTTCCTCAGCCTTTTGCTGGGTATATCGTTCTCCCTGTGGGCACATGAGGATGACCCGCGGCGTAGATTCCTCTTCTTTTTTCAAGGCATCGACTGCATCGAATATGGGCTGAGGCTTCAACACCATTCCAGCCCCCCCGCCGTAAGGGTAATCATCCACTTGATTATGTTTGTTATCAGCGTACTCACGGAAGTTAATCACATTATACGTAACGGCTGCTTTCTCAGTGGCCTTTTTTAAGATGGAATCACCAAAGATCCCTTCGAACATACCAGGGAATAAAGAGAGGACGTCAATTCTCATCATGACAAGAGACCTTCCATCGGCTCAATGGTAATAAGCTGATCTTCAATATCAACCATTTTCACGATATCCTCTATGTAGGGGATGAGGTACTCTTTCCCTCGCTCACCCTTCACTACCCATACGTCATTCGCACCCGGACTTAAAATCTCCTTGACGGTACCCAGCTCTTCTCCTGCAGTCGTCACTACCCTACAGCCGACGATTTCATGGAGATAGTATTCTCCTTCGTCCAGTTCCTGTAACTGGTCTTCCTGCACCTTCAGGATGCCTTCTTTAAACTTCTCGACATCATTGATATTTTCATACCCTTCAAACGTAAGTAAATCAAAACTTTTATGGTTTCTGTGAGATTTGATCACGAGACCGAGGGGTTCCTGGCCATTCCGGAACAAATAAAGAGTGTTCCCTTTCTGATAACGCTCTTCGGGGAAATCTGTCGTCGAAACGACCTTCACTTCCCCTTTCACTCCATGAGTGTTGACAATCTTACCTACATTAAACCACTTTTCCATCGCATTCACCTCTTGCATTAACGTATTTCTTTCACTATGCCGTCTTCTATGACAATCGTCTTTGAAAGGGTTTCTTCCTCCCAATTGTCACCAACTTGAATCTCCATCATACCCTGGACTTCCTTTTCCTTTAGCTCGCTGCCGATCGGGAGGATATTCAGCTGTTCCATTTGAAAATCCAACAGCTTGATTTTTTCTGCCCGTTCATTCAATTCTCTTTCAAAATGCTGATTTAATTTATGAGTGGGGTATTTCTTGCCGCGTTCAATCTTTTTCATTTCGAACTGGAGCTGATCACTTTCCTTTTTTAGATGAAACTTTTGATTTTCATAGCGTTTCATTAACAGGTCCTTACTCTTTTTTGTGAGGACTTGTTTTATGGTTATCGTATGTATCACGTTCAACGTCTTTCCTCCTCCTTTTATTCACCCCTCACTGATGTCATGGTCTTAAGGGTGTTCTTAGGGGAGAAACGGCTTGTATGGGGCTTTCAGAACCCTTCTGACGATAGTATACCATTACACGGCGGTCAACCCTATGAAAAAGGGGACTGACGTCTTAAGGCTAAGTAGTAACCTTTGTGGGTCAGTCCCCTGATTCTTAGAGCTTGTTGTAATGAGCTTAAGGAAGCTTTCTTACTCCACTATCTCTAAGAAAATTTTCTTCTGTTGTGAAGATCCTGCTGCAGCGTATACCACAGTTCGAATCGATTTAGCTACTCGCCCCTGTTTCCCAATGACCTTACCCATATCCTCGGGGTGAACAGATAACTTATAAGTTAACCCGTTCGTTCCTTCATCCAAATCGACGCGGACAGAGTCCGGATGGTCAACCAAGGGTTTCACAATCGTTAGAATAAGATCTTTCATCGATCTAATCGATTACTTGCTGTTTTTAGCATTGTGGAATTTTTCCATAATGCCTTGGTTTGAGAATAGGTTACGAACTGTGTCAGATGGCTTAGCACCATTTGATAACCATTTAAGAGCTAACTCTTCATCGATTTTCACTTCAGCTGGTTTAGCAACCGGGTTGTAAGTTCCAACTGTTTCGATTTGACGTCCATCACGTGGTGAACGAGAATCTGCAACTACGATACGATAGAAAGGAGATTTTTTTGCTCCCATACGTTTTAATCTGATTTTTACTGCCATAATTAAAGCACCTCCGAATAGTTTCACACAAGTTAGTATAATATCAAATGTGTATTTTGTTTGTAAAGTGTTTTTTCTTAACAGTTCAATTTTTCTTTCGAAAAACCGAACGGATTGCTTACATAAATGGGAATTTCATCCCTTTTTTCTTGCCTTTTCCTTGCATCCCACTCATCTGTTTCATCATTTTCTTCATGTCCTCGAATTGTTTCAGAAGACGGTTCACCTCTTGAATGGATGTACCGCTCCCTTTTGCAATCCGTTTACGACGAGAAGCATTGATTGTTTCCGGGTGGGTTTTTTCATCACCTGTCATGGATTGGATGATGGCCTCTACGTGACTGATCTGCTTGTCATCGACTTGAATCTTATCCAGACCCTTCATCTTGTTTGCTCCAGGCATCATTTTGAGAAGCTCGTCCAATGGCCCCATCTGCCTCACTTGACCTAGTTGATCAAGGAAATCATCAAAGGTGAAAGACATGGTGCGCATTTTTTGTTCCAATTCTTTGGCCTTCTCTTCATCCACGTTGGCCTGAGCCTTTTCAATGAGAGATAACACATCTCCCATACCAAGGATCCGTGATGCCATACGCTCAGGATGGAAGGCTTCCAAGGCATCCATTTTCTCACCCATACCTACAAATTTAATAGGCTTTTCAGTGACGGAACGGATGGATAACGCTGCACCACCCCGGGTGTCACCGTCGAGTTTTGTCAGGACAACACCCGAAATGCCAAGAGCATCATCGAAGCTTTGAGCAACATTTACTGCATCTTGACCGGTCATGGCATCCACCACGAGGAAAATCTCGTCCGGATTGGAGAGTTCTTTGATTTCCTTCAGTTCTCCCATCAGGTTTTCATCAATGTGAAGTCGACCTGCCGTATCAATCAGAACATAATCGTGATGTTCTTCTTTTGCCTTTTCGATTGCTTTTTTCGCAATTTCAACCGGGCTTACCTGATCCCCAAGTGAAAACACGGGAAGGCTTAATTGCTTTCCGATCGTTTCCAGCTGTTTAATGGCAGCGGGACGGTAAATATCAGCCGCCGCCAACAGCGGTTTGCGGTTATGTTTCTTTCGAAGCAGGTTCGCAAGCTTACCAGTGGTCGTCGTTTTACCTGCACCTTGTAAACCTACCATCATAATGACAGTCGGTGGACGTTTAGCGACGGCAATCTGACTTTGTTCGCCACCCATCAAGTTCGTAAGCTCTTCCTGAACAACTTTAATGACCTGTTGACCCGGTGTAAGGCTCTTCATGACTTCTTGTCCGACAGCCCGTTCACTTACTTTCTTGACGAATTGCTTCACCACTTTAAAATTAACGTCTGCTTCTAAAAGAGCAAGACGAACTTCACGCATCATTTCTTTAACATCCGCTTCTGAGATCTTTCCTTTTCCGCGGATTTTTTGTATTGTACCTTGCAGTCGGTCGGCTAATCCTTCAAATGCCATTCATGCCGCCTCCTAATCCAATATTTCAAGATCATCAATGAGTTTTAAACAATGAGAAGAATCGATTGATGGCTCTTCTATTTTTTGTCTGAGTTGATCAAGAATCTCGTTGCGTTCTTGAAATTTCTTAAATAATAAAAGTTTTTCTTCGTACTCCTCGATCATGGCCTCTGTCCGCTTGATGTTATCGTACACTGCCTGACGGCTGACATTATATTCCTCAGCGATTTCACCTAAAGAGAAATCATCCAGATAATAGAGGGACATATAGCTTCTCTGCTTGGGAGTTAACAAAGATTGATAAAAATCGTAGAGATAATTCATTCTGGTCGTTTTCTCCAGCACGGATATCCCTCCTTGTTAAGTGAAAAACCTTTACATATGAAGAATACAGTGTTTACGGGCGATTGTCAAGGTTAGTAGCGGATTTTTCATAGAGAAAAGTAGAGCAGCCTGCCAGACTAAACGAATAGTCTGGCAGGCTCTCTTGTGGATCATGATCTATTCTTCTTCATCAACGAGGGTTGAGAATAAACCATATACATACTTTTCTGCATCGAACGGTTGGAGGTCATCCATTTTTTCTCCCAGACCCACATATTTCACGGGGATTTCGAGCTCGTTCCGGATGGCGAGCACGATTCCGCCTTTAGCGGTCCCATCAAGCTTCGTCAGGACGATACCTGAGACGTTTGTGGCTTCTTTAAAGGTTTTCGCCTGCACCATGGCATTTTGACCTGTGGTGGCATCAAGAACGAGTAATACTTCGTGAGGGGCTCCTGGAATTTCTCGTTCAATGACCCGTTTCACCTTTTCAAGCTCTTTCATCAAATTCACTTTGTTTTGCAATCTTCCTGCCGTATCACAAATGAGTATGTCCGCCTTTTTCGCTTTGGCAGATTGGACGGCATCGAACATCACAGCCGCAGGATCGCTTCCCGCCGCCTGCTTAATGACCGGGACCCCGACACGTTCACCCCATACTTCAAGCTGCTCGATGGCTCCTGCACGGAACGTATCCCCTGCAGCAAGAACCACATTTTTGCCCTGTTCCTTGAACATATGAGCCATTTTCCCGATGGTGGTCGTCTTCCCTACCCCGTTCACACCGACAAATAGCAATACCGTCAGTTGATCGTTTTGGATATTCAGGGTACTGTCCTCTTCGCGATCGCCCTGGTAGATCTCAACAAGCTTCTCTGAAATGACGGATTGGACATCTTCCGTATCTTGAATATTCTTTCGCTTCACTTCAAGTTTAAGTTCATCAATGAGCTCCATGACGGTATCAAATCCGACATCCGCTCCGATCAGGATTTCTTCCAGCTCTTCAAAGAATTCTTCATCGACTTTACGGTATCTGGCCACCAGGTCATTCACCTTTGACGTGAAGTTGTTTCTTGTTTTACTCAACCCATCTTTAAATTTCTCAGTGACATTATCACTGGACTGCGTAAATTTATCTTTAAGCTTCTTAAAAAAACTCACTTTTCCACACCCTTATTTAAGTTTCAAGTAGTTCCTTTGTTTCCTGTAGCCTTACTGATACCAGTTTAGACACTCCGGATTCCTGCATCGTAACCCCGTACAATACATGGGCTTCTTCCATGGTACCTTTACGGTGGGTGATGACAATGAATTGTGTTTCATCACTGAATTTCTTTAAATATTGACTGAATCTCTGCACATTCGCTTCGTCCAGGGCCGCTTCCACTTCATCCAGTATACAGAATGGGACAGGGCGGATCTTCAAAATGGAAAACAGTAGGGCAATGGCCGTCAAAGCCCGTTCCCCACCTGACATAAGCCCCAGGTTCTGCAGCTTCTTCCCGGGCGGCTGGGCTACGATATCCACACCAGTATGAAGCAGATCAGACGGATCGGTCAGCTTCAACTCTGCTCTTCCACCGCCGAACAAGGCTTTGAATACACCTTCAAATTCCTCTTGAATACTCGTGAAGGTTTGATCGAAACGTTTGATCATTTCGGTATCCATTTCATTAATGACCAGGTACAGAGTGTCCTTCGCTTCCGTCAGATCATTCTTCTGATCAACCAAGAATTCGTATCTTTCCTTCACTCGTTCATATTCATCGATCGCACCCAGATTGACGGTCCCGAGCTCTTCCAGTGCTAATTTCACAAGTTTCACTTTTTTCCTTGCCTCTTCCACCTCGATGGAGAGGGGGTAGTCCTCTTTTGCCGCTTCAAATGAAAGCATGTATTCATCCCGTAAATGATCAAGACGGTTCTCAAGTTCTACATCAAGACGATTGATTTTCACTTCCTCATCCCGGAGAGCACCGACCAAACCTTTATGAAGACGCTTCAATTCTTTTAACTCCATCTCCTCATCATCGACAATCTGCTGAAGCTTGGAGCGCTCGTCCCTGCGGACAGCAATCAACTTGGACGTTTCTTCCTTTTGCACGGCACACTCGTCTGCTTTTATTCCAAGCTGCTCTTCACCCGAGAAGTTATCCTTCATTTCTGTCTGCAACCATTCCAGGTCTTCCTGGAGACTTATCTTTCGCCTGTTTGTCTCAGCCATCGTATCCTGCACCCGGTTCAGTTGCTGTCGGCTGTTCACCAACTGTTCATTCCGTGCGGCAAGATTCGCTTTAATGTCACTGATTTCATTCAACAAAGCGTCTTTGGACGTCCGTTCACTATTTTTCTGTAGAGTCAGCTCATTGATCTTTTGATCAAGCTGAGTAACCTCTTCCCCTATCTTCCTGAGAGAAGCTTCCAATTCTTTTGTTCTGGAATCATGCTTTTCTTTGATTGAGGTAAAATCCTTTTTCTCCAGGTCATACAGGGACAGTCTTTCATCCAGGTTCTGCTGGGAAAGTTCAATTTCACGAAGTTGGGAGAGAAGTTCCTGTTCTTTGAGACGCAATCTCTCCCCCTTCACTCTCAATTCTTCCAGTTTCTTCTCGCGAAAACTGCTTTCTTCTTTAAGAGATTTTACTTGGGATTGAAGCTGTGCTGTCTGAACTTCCATACTGGAAAGCTTTTCTTTCATCTCTTCCAGCTCCCCTTTTCTTGATAGAAGGGAATTTTTCTTCTGTTTCACCGTACCCCCGGACATGGATCCCCCGGGATTGACAACATCTCCATCCAGCGTAACCAATCGATAGCGATATTGAACAAGCTTTGCAATTTCATTTGCACCCTTTAGATCCTTTGTGATGATGACATTTCCCACAAGGCTTGAAATCACCAATTGAAAGCGATCATCAAAATGCAATAGATCAGCTCCCACGCCTACAAAGGAAGGATGTCCTTTCAGCATATTCTTTTGGCTTTCAGGTATGGATTTCCCTTTGATTACGTTCATCGGCAGGAACGTGGCACGGCCATATTGATGTTTCTTCAAAAAGGCAATGGCTTTACGTCCATCTTCTTCTGTATCGACTACGATATGCTGCATCGAAGCAGCAAGAGCCGTTTCCATAGCCGTTTCATATGATTTAGGAACCGTTATTAGCTCCGCTACCGCCCCTTGAATACCGGTTAATTGACCCGACCGCTCCTTCAGGACTTCTTTTACCCCCTGGAAGAAACCTGAATAGTCTTCTTCCATTTCTTCGAGCATCTCTTTCCTGGACTTCGCTTGTTGCAGGAATTGGAACGCCTGATAAAGCGTCTTCTCCTGCTTTTCATACTTGGATTTCACGGATTCAAGCTTCTTTTGTTCCTCACGATACAAGAAGATGTGCTCATCGATCTGTTCTTTTTGTCCTTGAAGTTCTTTCGATCGTTCCCTGTGACGCAAGTGTAGTTCTTCACGTTGAGAAACATACTTTTCATTTTCCGCTTCTAATCGACCGCTGCGACTGGACTGCTGTTCCAGCTGCTGTTTGAGATACTGAATCTCATTTTTTGCAGAGGCCTGTTGATTGAGCTTTTCAATGTAATCACTTTTAAACGATTCAATCACATCTTCAATATTTTCGTTATAGTGCTTGAATTGATTCTGCTTCGTGACAAGGAGTTCTTTTAAACCGGACACTTCAGAATCGATCCTCTTGAAGTCGCGGTTTGCTTTTTCTTTTTCAGAAACTAAACGTTCGATTTGATTTTCAGCTTCTTCAATCGATTGCTTCAACTGTGATTCATTGGTGGACGAATTTTTCTTCCGCTCAACCAGTACTTGCTTCCTGCCCTCAAGTTTCTCTAATTCTTCACTTGTAGATAGGAGCACTTCCTGTAAGTTTGAAATCGACTCATCGAGAGCGGCAATTTTATCCCTTGTTTGTGTCAGGACGGCTTCTTTCTTCTGAATGCGGGAGGAAAGGACCAATTCTTCCTGTCCATGCTGTTCGAATTCTCCGCTCAGCTTCTCCCACTGCTTATGTAAGTCCTCAATATCATACACAGTCAAGGCGACTTCGAACTTCTCCAGCTCCTCTTTCTTCTCCAGATAATCACGGGCCATGGAAGCTTGGAGCTTCAGGGGTTCTACCTGTCCTTCCAATTCATGAAGGATGTCATTGACACGATTAAGATTTTCTTGTGTTTCAAATAGCTTATTTTCAGCTTTTTTCTTCCGTGATTTATACTTCAATACCCCGGCAGCCTCTTCGAAGATGGTTCTTCTTTCTTCCGGCTTACTGTTCAGGATTTCTTCCACTTTGCCCTGACTGATAATCGAGAAAGCTTCTTTTCCTAACCCTGAATCCATAAACAGTTCAATGATATCCTTCAACCTGCACGGCTGTTTATTCAGTAGATATTCACTATCTCCCGAACGGTAGACTCTCCTTGTGACACTGACCTCACTATAATCGATGGGCAGTGCGCCGTCTTCGTTGTCCAAGACAAGGGTCACTTCCGCTATATTGAGGGCTTTCCTTGAATCGCTTCCGGCAAAAATGACGTCTTCCATTTTCGACCCGCGCAGGCTTTTTGCTGATTGTTCACCAAGCACCCACCTGATTGCGTCTATAATATTGCTTTTTCCGCTGCCATTTGGTCCAACAACAGCCGTGACACCCGGGACAAACTCCACGGATATTCTTTCTGCAAAAGATTTAAACCCCATTACTTCTAGTTGTTTGAGGAACATCTTCTTTCCCCCTATTTCGCGTCCAGCTTTTGTTTTAACTTTTCCAGAGCTTTCTGTGCGGCTTTTTGTTCAGCCTCTTTTTTTGACCGGCCATTTCCAATGCCCAACTCTTCATCATTTAAACTCACCCTTGAAATAAACTGACGATTGTGGGCAGGGCCGCTTTCTTCCAGGATACTATATTCGATCATTCCTGCACTGCCCCTTTGAACCAGCTCTTGTAACTGACTCTTATAATCCATCACATGAGAAAAAGCACCGACATTGATTTTTGGGTAGACCACTTTTTCAAGGACAGAGATGACTGTTTCTAATCCTTGATCTAAGTATACTGCCCCGATAAACGCTTCAAAGACATCGGCGAGTAAAGCCGGTCTCTCACGTCCCCCCGTCATTTCTTCACCTTTACCCAATAGGATGAGTTCACCGAAATTCAGTTCAATTGAGAACTTCACCAGGGAAGGTTCACATACGATGGCCGCCCTTAACTTGGTAAGTTCCCCTTCACTCATCATGGGGTATTTCTTGAAAAGAAATTGAGATACCGTAAGTTCCAGAACGGCGTCCCCGAGAAATTCTAAGCGTTCATTATCTTCATATGGTTTTCGACGATGCTCATTCACATAGGATGAATGAGTAAAAGCTTGTTTAAGGAGTTTTTCATCTTTAAATTGAATTCCCATTTGATTTTGAAATGTCTTGAATTTCAAATCATTTTTATGTTTAGATAATCCATTACTTCTGTTTTGCTTCCGCATCAGGCACTCCACCTTGCTAATATGTTCTCATTGTATACTAATCAAGTTTATTCTAAAAAAATCATTTACGCAAAAAATTTCTTAAACAATGATGTTAGAACACAAATAAACTTGGTAGGGGTTCAACCCCTACCAAGTTTCAAATGGTTAGAATATAAGATGGGTCACCCATCCCTCTATTCAATCTAACGATTAAGCCTTTGCTTGTATGTAGTTCACAGCATCACCTACTGTGCCGATTTTTTCAGCATCATCGTCAGAAATTTCCATATCGAATTCATCTTCAAGTTCCATAACCAGCTCAACTACATCAAGGGAGTCAGCTCCTAGATCTTCTTTGAAAGAAGCTTCAAGAGTTACTTGAGATTCATCTACACCTAGACGATCAACGATAATTTTTGTTACACGATCTAATACTTCTGCCATTTTTGTCACCTCCCCTCAAGTATTATAGAGCATTTCCACCTCTAATGAAAAGAGTATACATGAAAACGATGAATAAATTATTTCATTCTTCCCATTACATGACCATTCCGCCGTCAATATGAAGCGTTTGCCCCGTCATATACGATGCGGAATCGGATGCAACAAATGTCACTACTTTCGCAATATCCCCGGGAGCGCCAAAACGGCTTAACGGGATTTGTTTTAACATTTCACTACGTACATCTTCAGGAAGCTGATCGGTCATATCCGTCGAGATGAAGCCAGGGGCAACGGCATTCACTGTGATTCCACGGGGAGCAAGTTCTCTCGCTGTCGTTTTCGTCAAACCGATCACACCTGATTTGGCTGCTACATAATTTGCTTGTCCCGGATTCCCGCTCACTCCGACAATGGATGAAATATTGATGATTCGACCACTTCTTTGTTTCATCATTTGACGTGTAACGGCCTTCGTACACAGGAATACACCTTTCAGATTGATGTTGATGACATCATCCCATTCTGTTTCTTTCATTCTCATCAACAGATTATCTTTGGTGATGCCGGCATTGTTCACAAGGATATCGATGGACCCAAATTCACCGATCGTTTCCTTAACCATAGCCTGAACACCTTCAGCATCCGATACATTACATTGTACGGCGATTGCTTCTCTGCCCAAACTCTTGATTTCATCCACGACTTCGTTTGCTTTCGCTTCACTACCTGCGTAATTCACGGCGACATTACAGCCTTCACGGGCAAGTTCAAGAGCGATCTCCCGTCCGATTCCACGGGATGCTCCCGTCACCAGTGCCACTTTACCTTCTAAATTCATTTAAGCTTCCTCCTTCAGCGCTTGAATGGTTTGTTGTAAGGACGCTTCATCTTGAACAGCATATGTCTTCACACGTCTGTTCACTTTTTTCACTAAACCTGAAAGGACTTTACCTGGTCCCACTTCGATGAATGTATCCACACCCAGTTCAAGAAGCTTCTCGACTGTATCTTCCCATTGTACGGGCGAATACAATTGTTCAATTAATAAACGCTTGATCTCTTCATGTCCTGTTACAGGCTCTGCAGTCACATTCGCAATGACGGGTACGTCTGCGTCTTTGATCGTGATTGAATCAAGGATTGAAACGAACTGTTCAGCAGCAGGTTTCATCAATTGAGAATGGAAAGGCCCGCTAACCTGAAGCGGGATGACCCGCTTCGCTCCGGCTTCCTTCGCTTTCTCTGAAGCGAGCTCTACTCCCTTTACCGTACCTGAAATGACAATCTGACCAGGACAATTCAAGTTCGCTAGTCCAACGGGATGGCCATCCTCCGTTACAAGGTCTGTCACTTCTTTCAATGGTTCCCGGCCCAAACCAAGGACGGCCGCCATCGTTCCTTCTCCGCTTGGTACTGCTTCTTCCATGAATTCCCCTCTTTTACGAACGGTATACACAGCATCCTCAAATCCGATGGCACCTGCAGCCACCAGGGCAGAATATTCCCCTAAGCTGTGACCTGCTGTGTAATCTGCTGCAATCCCCTCGGCTTTCAAGCGCTCAAGGATGGCCATGCTTGTCGTCAGGAGAGCCGGCTGAGCGTTCGTTGTCTGGGTAAGCTCTTCCTGGGGACCTTCAAAGATGATCGATGAAAGCTTGGTGTCTAATCGTTCATCGGCTTTACTGAAATAGGATTGCACTTCAGGATATTGCCCGGCTAATTCTTTCCCCATCCCCACTGTTTGGGAACCTTGACCAGGAAAGATAAACGCGATTTTACTCATATTATTCCACACTCCCCTTAATAGCATCTTTTATCGTATTGGAAACGTCGTGCTTCACCATTTCCCTTGCTTGTCTCATGGCATTATACAGGGCCACTTCATTGGAAGAACCATGAGCTTTGATTACGGGTGCCTTCAGGCCGAACAGGCCGGCCCCGCCGTACTCTGTATAATCGAGCATATTCTTTAATTGCTTCAGGTCATTCTTCACAAGTCCTGCGGCAAGTTTGTTTTTCGTTGAGGACGTGAACGTTTTTTTCAACATGGAGAAGACGGACAGGGCAGTCCCTTCAATCGTCTTCAGTACCATATTCCCGGTAAACCCATCCGTCACGACAACATCGGCCGGCCCGTCCAGCAGGTCTCTGGATTCCACATTCCCTACAAAATTGATAGGGAGCTCCTTTAATAACTGAAAGGTTTTCTTTGTTAATTCATTTCCCTTTTTATCTTCCGTTCCGATGTTCAATAAGCCCACACGCGGGTGATTGATCCCTCTTACTTTCTCAGAATAAATGCTTCCCATGACTGCGTATTGTGCAAGATGCTCGGGTTTCGCATCGACATTCGCCCCAAGGTCAAGCATGAGGAATCCTTTACCATCAAGGGTCGGAAGGGTCGGTGCCAATGCAGGCCGCTCAATCCCATCAATTCTCCCTACAATGAACAATCCCGCCGTCATAAGGGCACCTGTATTTCCTGCTGAAATGCAGGCATCGGCTTCCCCATTTTTCACGGCTTGAGCCATCAGTACCATCGAAGCATTCTTCTTACGTTTCACCGCTCTGACAGGTTCATCCGTCCCTTCAATCACTTCATCGGTGTGGACGATCGTCAGGCGATCTTCCGGGGTGACATACTGTTTGATCTGCTTTTCATCCCCGTATAAAAGCACTTCAATATCATTGAATTCACGTAATGCGCGCTTCACTCCAAGAACGATTTCTTTCGGGGCGTGGTCTCCGCCCATTGCATCAACGGCTAATTTCATCTACTCTTCATCCTCTACAGATTTTTTAGAGCGATACATTTCAAATTCACCGGTAAACACGAGCTCACCACCGACTAAACTTTGAACTTCTACCGTTGTTCGGTCTTTTTGATCTTTCATATGTATCACTTTCGCTTTCGCCACCACCCGATCGCCTTCCTTTACAGGGCGGGTAAAACGGATGTTTGACTTCGCAGTTAATGCCAAGTCGTCATTTATGACAGCCACTGCAAGGGAATTCGCCTGAGCAAACAAGTGGTGTCCCCTCGCAATCCCATTCCTGATGAACACATGCTCCCGCTTCACATCAAAAATGGATATCGCACTATGATCCAGCTCTATATCAATAATTTCTCCAATAATCTCTTCAATAGGCAACGATTTCACTTCGTCTTCAAACGATTTCTCTGCCACGTACTTAATTCGTTCACGAAGCTCGGGTATCGATAATTCCATTCGATCCAGCCGGATTGTCTGGACGCTTACACGAAACCGTTCAGCCAATTCTTCATCTGTTATAAAAGGATTCACTTTGATTGTGTCCGTAAGGTTTCCCTGTCTTTCTTTTTTCGAAAGTCTCAATTTTAACACCGTCCAGTATTAGTACTAGGTACTAATAGTAGTATATAATCTAAAAAAGCAGATTGCAAGAAATAATCTCACAATCTGCCTTTCTAGTCCAGCTTTTCACCCTCTAAGATCCCCGATCCGGATAAATACTTCCTGAGCGGTTCAAACTCTGGATCACTCCAGAATTGAGCGGATGCGATCAACACTTGAGCATCGTCCCTTGCTACTTCCAGCGCACGGTAATCGTGCACCATGTCTGCCACCTTAAACTCCGGGAGCCCGCTCTGCTTTCTTCCGAAGAAGTCGCCTGGTCCCCTCAGTTCGAGATCTTTTTCACTAAGGACAAAACCATCATTCGTTTCTGTCATGATTTTCATGCGTTCTTTCCCTACTTCGGTCTTCGGTTCCGCAAGGAGAATACAATACGATTGATGTTCACCACGCCCTACCCTTCCTCTCAGCTGATGAAGCTGACTCAACCCGAACCGTTCCGCATCATAGATGAGCATGAAAGTGGCATTGGGCACGTTCACTCCGACCTCAACCACCGTGGTGGAAACAAGCACTTGAAGGTGGTTCGCACTGAATTCCCTCATGACTCCATCCTTATCCTCAGGATGTAGTCTTCCGTGCATCAGACCGACTTTGTATCGCCCTTCAAAATAGTGGACCAATTGATTATAGACATCAATGGCATTTTGCACATCCAGTTTGTCGGATTCCTCGATCAATGGACAAATCACATAAGCCTGGCGTCCCTGGTCTAACTCCTTATCCATGAACGAAAGGACTCTGGATAGCATATCCGCTTTCGCCCAATAGGTTTCTATCGACTTCCTGCCTGCAGGCATCTGATCGATGATACTCACATCCATCTCACCAAATACGGTGATGGCAAGTGTTCTCGGGATCGGAGTCGCTGTCATAAATAATACATCAGGACTTTCCCCTTTTTCCCTGAGGACCCTTCTTTGGTTGACACCAAACCTGTGCTGTTCGTCGGTGACGACTAGGCCCAGGTGCTTGAATTCGACTTCTTCCTGTATGAGGGCATGGGTACCAATGAGAATATCAATCTCGCCCTCTTTCAGTTTATCCAATAAAAGACGACGCTTCTTCCCTTTCACAGAGCTGGTTAATAGGGCAACGGAAAGCCCCATCGGCCCGAGCAGTTCGCTGAGGGAATTCGCATGCTGTTCAGCCAGTATTTCCGTCGGGACCATTAATGCTCCCTGATAACCCGCTGTTACACTTGAATACAAGGCTATGGCGGAAACGACTGTCTTACCGGACCCCACATCCCCTTGGAGAAGGCGATTCATGCGATAGGGAGATTTCATATCTGCTGAAATCTCATTCACCACCCGTTTTTGCGCATCGGTCAATGGGAACGGTAAAGAATCAATGAACGATTTGACTTTTTCCAAATCATAATGTTGAGACATGCCGCTTGAATGCTCCCGTTCAAACTTTCTCAAAGCCTGCATCTTCAACTGAAACAACAGGAATTCCTCATAAACAAATCGTCTTCTTGCCTGCTTCATATCTTCGGTGGAGTCGGGAAAGTGAAGATGATACAGGGCATCTTTCCGACTTGAAAGCTTATACTTTTCCATTAAATGACCCGGAAGGTTTTCATGGATCAAATGACCGTAATCACTAAAAGCCTTCTTGATGAATTTCCTGAGTGTATTGTTTTTCACCGAGCCTTTCAAAGAATATACGGGTTCAAAATCCCCCTGTTTATCATGAGGGCCAGACTGAAAATACTGGACCGTAATGATTTGCCTGTTTTTATCCCATTTCCCAGTCACCGTCACCGTATCATGAAGATTGATTTTCTTTTTCAAATAAGGCTGATTAAAAAATACCGCTTGAACCAGATTCCTCCCTATGAGAATCCGCAGGGTCAAACGGGATTTCTTTCTCCCATAAAACATCAGTGCGGGTTCCGAGTGAACTTTCCCCTCAACCGTGACGCGTTCATCATGGGCTACTTCTTCCAGGTCCCTAAGACGGTAATCCTCATAGCGGTAAGGCAGATATTCCAACAGATCCAGAACGGAATGAATCCCCATTGCATTCAGCTGTAAAGCTGTTTCTTCACCAATCCCCTTAATGTTCTGGATTGTCAGTCCTTCATTATGAGTCTTCACGTTTATTCAGGGAAACCCCAAAGATTTTCGCTTCAAGCTCTCTACCTGTCGGCGTAGCCGCCAGTCCCCCTTGAGCCGTTTCACGAAGAGCTACCGGCATGGTTTGACCGATCTTGTACATAGCATCGATCACTTCATCACACGGAATACGGCTCGTGATCCCTGCAAGGGCCATATCCGCCGCAACCATGGCATTAGCAGCTCCCATAGCATTCCGTTTCACACAAGGTACTTCCACCAGTCCAGCAACAGGATCACATACGAGACCCAGCATGTTCTTCAATGTGATCGCCATGGCTTCTGCCGATTGACCAGGGGTCCCCCCGGCCATCTCCACGATGGCAGCCGCAGCCATACCGCTTGCAGATCCCACCTCTGCCTGACAACCGCCAGCCGCACCTGAGATAGATGCGTTATTCGCCACCACGAAACCAAAGGCACCGGATGCAAATAAGAAGCGGATCATCTCATCTTTCGTTGGATTCAACTTATTCTTTACAGCAAACAATGTTCCGGGTACCACTCCGGCAGATCCCGCAGTAGGCGTAGCACAAATCGTTCCCATCGCTGCATTCACTTCGTTCGTTGCCACTGCTTTACTCACTGCATCCAAAATCGTATCACCACACAGGGAACGACCTGAATCAATGTATTTCTGTAATAACACGGCATCGCCGCCAGTAAGTCCTGAATGGGACTTGACCCCTTCGAGACCCCTGGCTACTGCCTGCTCCATCACTTCCAGGTTTTTCTCCATCTGACTATAAACCTGTTCAAATGTCTTTCCCGTAAACTCGATTTCCTGTTCGATCATAATGTCAGAAATTTTCTTGTTCTGACTTTCTGCAAGTTCAACCAACTCTGCAACATTTCGAAACATGTAAATACCCTCCTCTTTATGCAAACGCTATCATTATTGTAATTGATTAATCGGAAATCCGTGTTACTTGTGTAATGTTCGGCAGTGAAGTCAACTCGTTTATCACCGCTTCATCTATCGGTTGATCAACCTCGATGGTCATCAAAGCCATTTGACCTTTTTCTTTCCGGGAAACATCCATATGCCCGATGTTCAGTTGATGCTTGGCAATGACATTGGAGACAGATGCAATCGCTCCGAACCGGTCATCATGGACGACAAGTATGGCGGGATGATGGCCAGAGAGTTTAAGTTCAAAGCCGTTAAGTTCAATGATTTCCACTTTCCCTCCACCAATCGAAATACCGACCAATTCGATTTCACCTTGATCATCCCCCATGCGGATGCGGGCTGTATTCGGATGATCCGTAATGGCATCTTCTTCTTGAAATTTGATCTTTATCCCTTTTTTCTTAGCTACATTGATTGATTCGATAATCCGTTCATCATATGTATCATAATCAAGGATTCCGCCTACAATGGCTACGTCTGTTCCATGGCCCTTATATGTTTTTGCAAACGATCCATAAAAGGAGATCGTCGCCCATTTGGGTTCCCGGCGAAACAGGTTTCTCGCTATCCTTCCTATTCTGGCAGCACCAGCCGTATGAGAACTGGATGGCCCAATCATCACAGGACCGATAATATCAAATACACTTTTGTATTTCATGACTTTTCCCCCTTACCTAACATCCGATTCATACTACCATTCTAACATAATTGAAGGGGACAAACTCCTTTTAGAGCTGCCCCCTTCCTTTAATCCTTATTCAACTGAGAATATATAGGAGTAAAGTGGTTGTTTACCATTATGAACTTCCACTTCTACATCTTCATAGTGTTGTTCCACATACTCTCTGAGTGACTCAACATCCTCTTCGGTCACATCTTCACCGTATAGAATCGTCAAGATCTCAGAGTCAGCATCAAGCATAGTCTCCAACAGAGTTTGAGCAGACTTTTGACGGTCGGAATCCGAAACGACAATCTTGCCTTCTTCAATTCCCATAAAGTCATCTTTTGAAATCGAAACGCCATCGATGGACGTATCTCTCACAGCAAATGTGACTTGACCCGTTTTCACCTGTTTAGACGCCTCGGTCATCAACTGCTTATTGTCTTCAACAGAAGCTGATGGATTAAAGGCAAGTAACGCAGCCATTCCCTGCGGTACGGTCTTCGTCGGGACAACGGCTACTTCCATTTCAAGAACCTCAGCCGCTTGTTCGGCAGCCATGATGATGTTCTTGTTATTCGGCATGATGATGACTTTCTTCGCATTCACTTCTTCTACAGCTTTCACGATATCCTCCGTACTCGGATTCATCGTCTGACCGCCTTCGATCACAGAAGTTGCGCCGATGCTCTTAAATAATTCGGCAATCCCTTCACCCATTGATACAGTCACGATGGCAAAGTCGACTTCCTTGGCCTGAGTCGGAGCTTCTGCTACAGCAGGCTTGGATTCTCCTACAATGCTACTGTGCTGCTGTCTCATGTTTTCAATTTTAATATTGATGAGACTTCCGTATTGATGTCCATATGTCAATACATCCCCCGGCTGTTCGGAGTGGATATGTACTTTGGCTAATTCATCGTCACTGATGACAAGCAGGGAATCACCGAACTTGCTTAAATCCTGGCGAAAGTCTTCTTCTACAAATGACTGTTTATCATTTTCGAATCGGACCATGAATTCTGTACAATATCCAAATTCAATATCTTCTGTACTCATGAAATCCTGTGCCGCCTTATGATGCTCTGCACTCACAAGATCATTCATGGATGGCAGTGAAGCCTGATCGGAAACCTTTTCCCCTTTTAGTTCAGCAAGGAAACCTTCATAAACGAACAGAAGTCCCTGACCCCCACTATCGACTACTCCCACTTCCTTCAATACAGGAAGTAAATCAGGTGTACGATTCAATGAAGCCTGCGCTTCGTCGACAATTGCCTGCATAAGCTTTACGAAATCACTTTCAGTCTCAGCTACAGAAACACCTTTTCTCGCAGCATCTTTCGCAACCGTTAGAATCGTTCCTTCCACAGGTTTCATAACCGCTTTATAAGCCGTTTCCACCCCTGTTTGAAGTGCATTGGCAAACTCTGCACTCGTTAAGGATTCTTTCCCTTCAATCGCCTTACCAAAGCCTCTGAACAATTGGGATAAGATAACACCTGAGTTACCTCTTGCCCCCATCAACAAGCCTTTTGAAAGGGCAGTAGCCACATTTCCAATATGATCTTGAATATGGTTTTGAACTTCCTTTGCACCGGAAGTCATTGATAAATTCATATTTGTTCCAGTATCACCATCAGGAACAGGAAAAACGTTCAGCGCGTCAACCAGCTGCGCATTGGCAGATAATTTGGTGGCACCTTGTATCACCATCTGGGCAAAACGTTTTCCTTCCAAAGATGTAATCGACACGAATCTTCCTCCTCACTACGGGTTCGTGACACGAACCCCCTGCACAAAAATATTTACTGAATCTACCGCCAAGCCGACGGTCTTATCAAGAGTATATTTAACCTTGGATTGTACATTATGGGCAATCTCAGAAATTTTTGTACCATAACTCACAATAATATACATATCAATATGTACTTCCTCTTCATCTTGACGAACGATCACTCCGCGAGTGAAATTTTCTTTACGTAAGATATCTGTGAAACCGTCTTTAATTTGGTTCTTTGAAGCCATTCCAACAATTCCGTAGCAATCCACCGCTGCACCTCCAGCAATCATTGCAATGACATCATTCGTAATATCAATTTGTCCGTACTGCGTTTTCAATTCGATGGACATGGAATGTTTTCCCCCTTTAATTACATGCTTGGCTAAAAACATTTTACTATAAGTATACTGTTTTTGAAAGCTAAACTATTATCACAAGCGTCATTTGTTGGGTTTACCCTCTATATTTTCCTTATTATTCAAAGATTAATCATCGGCTTACATAAGGATCTTTACAAGAAATGCCTTTTAATGAAAAAAGGCGCCTAGATTAGGCGCCTTCCCATTTTAAGTATTATACGCGTTCTACTTTACCAGATTTCAACGCTCTTGCAGAAACCCATACTTTCTTAGGCTTTCCGTCCACAAGAATTCGAACTTTTTGCAGGTTTGCACCCCAAGTACGCTTGTTCGCATTCATTGCGTGAGAGCGAGCGTTACCTGAGCTAGCTTTACGGCCTGTTACTACGCATTGTTTTGCCATAATATATTCCCTCCTCACTAACAAGAAGCTGAAGTTAATTTCAGTTCCACATTTCGCTTATTATCATAAAGATACTTTAATAATTTATCACACAACTTTCCATAATGCAATACTACAATTAAAACCTTTCAAGAAAAAATACTTTACACCCAGAAAAGCGGAGGCGGCTTGCCCAGAGGCGACAAGCATAAGATGAATTGACCGGAAAGGCGTTCTTTGCCTTTTTGGTCAATTTAACTTATGACCTCGAGCCTCTAGCCGCCGGAGCTGGACATCGCAGAGAAGCGGAGGCTCCTAGCTAATAAAAAAAGAAGATGGCACCGACGCCATCCCCAACAACCCATTTATTCTTTTTTAAACGTTCCTAACATCGCCCTCACAAGTCCACCCAAGAATTTCGGTAATTTAATTGTATAAAAGCGCATTTAAAGTCCCTCCCCACAATCTAAAGAACGTAATGTTTCGCTTGACAACAGTTCAGTCTATTCAAGCAGTTTCAGTTAAGTACATCTTCTTTTCTGCCTGGTCACGAGAAGCTTTCATCACTGCTTCTTATCACCATTAATATGCCATTTGAAAAGGAAAAAGTACCAGATGATTGTATAAGTTCATTACTAATACATAGTGTGGATCCTCTTGAAATATTCCGATTTTTTAATGGATATTTAAAGCCGGTGAGGGTGATCCCATCGACATTTTCGGTGACTGGAACAAAGGAAATATACTGTAATTCCGGGCTTTTTTCAACGTTATGCTCCCCGGGTTCGGCAAGGGATAATCGATTTTGCACGTCGATCATTTCCACTTTGATGCGGGCTTCTAAAAGTTTCGGTGTCATTAATAACTGCAGGTTACCCATGAAGTGATCAAGCCTTCCCCCGGTGGCACCGAAGATGGAAATTTTATCGGGTTTCTGATCGATCGCCCAGTTCAGGGCAAGCTCGAGGTCGGTCTCGTCCTTTTCCGGCTGATAGCGATTGACTTCCCGGACTTTTTCCTGGATCAGCTCCCACTCTTCCGTGTTCACTGAATCAAAATCCCCGAATGCAATGGACGGTTCGATCTTCTGCTCCAATAAAGTGTAAACGCCACGGTCTACGCCAACCCAGTTGACTTCATCATTACTATATTTGTTCAATGCCGGTATGTATCGATCCGGTCCGCCGGCAACGATATTGATTTCCATTTCCTCCACTCCCATTTTATAAAAATAGGCTGACCCTATAGGATCAGCCTTCGTCTCTTATACGAGAGATTTCTTCAACTCTTCGATTGCTGCCCCTCGGTCACTCTTATTGTAGATGGCAGATCCAGCTACAAATACGTCTGCACCCGCTTCGGCACAAACGGCAGCCGTTTCAGGATTGATGCCACCGTCCACTTCGATTTCGAGTGAAGGATTGACTTCATTTGCCCATTCACGGATCTGCTTGATTTTCGGTACGACCGACGGGATGAATGATTGCCCGCCAAATCCCGGGTTCACGGTCATCAAGAGGACCATATCGACATCTTGCAAGACAGGTCTGAGCGATTCTGCCGGAGTACCTGGATTCAGGACGACACCCGCCTTGACTCCTTTGCTTTTGATCATTTGGATCGTTCTATGCAGATGGGGGTCTGCTTCTACATGGACGGTAATATAGTCAGCCCCTGCATCAGCAAATGCTCCGATGTATTGACTCGGGTTTTCAATCATGAGATGTACGTCCAACGGCAACGTTGTTAGTGGACGGATCGCTTTTACAATCATCGGCCCGAGCGTAATATTCGGTACGAAGTGACCATCCATGACGTCTACATGGATATAGTCCGCTCCCCCTTTTTCAACATCTTTAATTTCATTGCCCAGCTCTGCAAAATTGGCTGAAAGAATGGATGGTGCGATTTTCATATTTAGTACCTCGGCTTTCTTTCTTTTATTTCTTTATGGAAAGTCAAATAGTGATCGTAGCGGTAATCAGGGATCGTTCCCGCTTCAACGGCGGATTTTACGGCACATTTTGGTTCATTGATATGAAGGCAGCCCCTGAATTTACATTCTTCGGCTACCTCGACCATTTCCGGAAAGCATTGCGGCAGTTCTTCTATTTCAAGCTCTGAAAACTCCAGTGAACTGAATCCCGGGGTATCTGCGACCAGCCCATCCTTTATATCAATGAGTTCGACATGGCGGGTCGTATGTTTCCCCCGGCCCAAGTGGGAAGAAATCATGGCCGTCTTCAGCTCCAGATCGGGGTTCAATGCATTTAAAAGGGACGACTTCCCCACTCCGGACTGACCGGCAAACACCGAAATTTTATCTTTCAAATACGGAGTCAGCTCTTCAAGGCCATGTTCTGTTTTGGAAGACGTCATCAAAACTTCATATCCAAAAGAGCGGTACTCACTCACATATTGTTCGATTTTTTCTGCTTCTTCCGATGTCACTAAGTCCATTTTGGTCACGCAGATAAGCGGTTCGATTTCTTTACTCTCCACCAATACAAGAAAACGATCCAGGAGCGCAGGACTGAAATCCGGTTCACTGGCTGAAAAGACCAAAATCGCCTGATCGACGTTTGCGATCGGTGGGCGTACCAATTCATTCTTCCGATCCAAGACCTTCAGAATGTACCCATCCGTTTTGTTCTCTGCTTGAAATTCGACATAATCACCAACAAGGGGCGTGATTTTATTTTTACGGAAATTGCCCCGGCCCCTGCATTGCGTCACACTGCCTTCTGAGAGCACATAGTAAAATCCACTTAATGCTTTTACGATTTTTCCTTCAGGCATTCGAAACCTCCTATTCCATACGTTTATCTAAATAATTCCGTTATCTTCATTATGTATCATTCCCATTATAAAGGAAAACAAGAGGACTGTCCCGTAGGTTCTTGTAAAAACCCGGGTACAGCCCCTTGGCAAGTGAATGTTATTTTTCCTCAGGTTACTCGACAGTACCTCTCTTATACTCTTCACCGTCGACTAAAATAAGATATTCCCCTTTTGTTCCTTCTTCTAACGTAAAGGTCATTGTAATGGTCGTATCCTCATAAATTCCTTGGACTTGGTCAGCATCACTATCGTCAAGATTACTGTCCTTATCGTCGATGAATATCTCCACGGATTGAGGTTTTCCTTCTTGTCCCTTATAAGGGATGGTTACGTCTTCGGTAACCTCCTTAGTCGGTACTTCCTTTGGCGGTTCAGGACCCTTAGACATAATCACATAAACCGTATCCCCTTTTGTGATAGGGGTACTTGCCACCGGCTTATGGGAAATCACCTTGCCCTCTTCTACTTCTGAAGAGAATTTTTCACTTTGTACAATGATGTTTATCCCTTTTGATGCTTCATATTTATCGAGTGCAGTTTGATCGAACCCTTCCAAACTGTCAAGATCAAAGGATTCCCGCCCCTTACTGACCGTAAAGGTTATCGTCGTCTCCTCAGCCACGACTTCGTCCCCAGGTGATGGTTCCTGATCCGTGATCGTCCCCTGGGCCTCGTCCTCATCAAACTCTTCTTTTTTCTCTACAGTGAATCCCTTTTCTTCCAAATCAGCAGACACTTCTTCAAAATCTTTCCCGACATAATCATCGACTTCCACTTTTTCTTTACCAGTACTGACATAGATATCGACAGCCGATCCTTCATTTGCCATTCGTCCTGATTTTGGATTGGTCTTGATCACATATTCTTCGGGAATTTCTTCATCGGGTACCTTCTTGGTTTCACCAACCACAAAACCAGCCGAGATGATCGTCGAAATCGCTTCGGTTTGATCCATTTCAGAAACGTCCGGTACTTCTATCTCTTTCGGTCCCAATAAACCAGGTACCATCGTAACAGCAGCGACCCCTAAGAGGATCAATAAAAAGAATAAACCAATGATCACCATCGGCCACTTCTTCTTACTTTTACCCTTAGGCGGTTTTGTTTTATCTTTTTTACCCTTCTTCCCCTGTTTAAGGGGAGGGGTCGGCTTCGTTTGCACGTCGTCTGTCTGATGATGGACAATCGTATCATCTAAATTCGAGTACGCCTTTTGATCCGTTATGACAGGGATCGCTTTTGTCGCTTCATCATCGAGAGGAACGGCGAATTTAGGTTCGTTCATGCGATCGGCATCAAGGGCCGTCGACAAGTCTTCATCCATTTCTTCCAGGCTTTCGTAACGTCTGAAAGGATCCTTTGCCGTTGCTTTCAGTACGATATTTTCCACGCTTTGTGGAATGTCAGGGTTCCACCTTTTCAAGGAAGGTGTTTCCGATTGCAGATGCTTTAAGGCAATCGAAACAGCCGACTCCCCCGAGAAAGGCAATCTGCCCGTCAACAATTCGAACATGACGATCCCAAGAGAATAGATGTCCGATTTCTTTGTGGCCATCCCGCCTCTCGCCTGCTCAGGAGAAAGGTAGTGTACCGACCCTAGAACCGAATTGGTCTGTGTGATCGAGGTGGCACTGAGTGCCATCGCGATCCCGAAATCGGTTATTTTCACATTTCCTTCTTCATCAAGAAGGATATTATGAGGCTTGATGTCCCGGTGCACGATATGATTCTGATGAGCATGAGACATGGCGATTGTCAGTTGCTTCATGATATCGATCGCCTTGTCGACATTGACAGGCGAGTGTTGCTGTATGTATTGCTTTAGCGTCATGCCATGAACATATTCCATGACGATATAATAGAGATCATCCTCTTCTCCTACATCATAAATGCTCACAATATTAGGGTGGGCAAGACTAGTAGCAGATTGGGCTTCCCGTTGGAATCGTTTAATGAATTCCTCTTCATTGGCAAAGTCGATCCGGAGCATTTTAATGGCCACTTCACGATCAAGAATCACATCGTGAGCTAAATAAACGTTGGCCATTCCCCCTCCACCAATGAGTTTAATAATTCTGTAACGCCCACTGATGCGCTTACCTTCCATCATGTTATCACCCGCTTTCCGTTTCAGCGGCAAACTCGACAATCACTACGGTAATATTATCTTCACCGCCATATTCATTGGCTAAATGAACGAGCGACTCCCCTTTATTTTCCAGGGAGTGGTCCCGGGCCAATACCTCTTTCATTTCTTTTTCAGAGACTTTATTTGAAAGGCCGTCTGAACATAGAAGAATGACATCTTCCTCTTCGAACATGATCGTTTTAATATCCATCGTAATTGAAGCTTCCGTACCGATCGCTCTTAAAATGACATTTTTTCTCGGATGATGCTCTGCATCTTCCTTTGAAATTTCACCGCTTCTCACCAATTCATTGACAAGCGTATGGTCTTCCGTCAATTGATGAAATCCGTTTTCATTCAGGATGTACCCTCTGCTGTCACCGATATTGACTATGGTTGCAAATAAAGAAGTACAGATGGCTCCGACGAGAGTCGTACCCATCCCTTCGCATTCGGAATTGGATTGAGAATAAGTATATACTTCTTTGTTTACTTCGTTAATAGTTGATTTTAACCAATTTTCTGCTTCATCAGCGGTGTGAAATTTCTCGGTTTTCTCCCATAAGTCCTTTAAGATGGAAATGGTAAGTTCACTGGCAACGTCCCCTGCTCTGTGGCCGCCCATCCCATCTGCTACAACAGCTAAATGATCTCCATGCTGATTCACGAATACACCGGCACTATCTTCATTCAGCTGCCGCACTTTCCCTTTGTCCGTAAAATAAACCGTCTTCACTTAGGTCACCTCTTCTCTTCTTCTGCACCTGTTTCAAGTAGTTCCTTCTACACATTCCATACTAAAAGGTCTGTTGTACTTTTACGACTTCTACAACGGATTTTCCTGCTTTACTTTCAACATTTGATGAATATCGACTCAATCCTTTTTCAGGAAACACGAAATATAGAATCCGTCCCCTCCGAAATCCTGTGGGAAAATTTGCATTTGGTTCCCGTCAATGAACGGTCTCACTGTTTCCGGCAGTTGATCGAGTTGATGAAACTCAAAGTCAGGGTGATCATTCAGAAAGGCCGAAACGGTTCCTTCGTTTTCGTTGCGGTCGACCGTACATGTGCTATAAACCAGTAATCCACCTTTTTTCAGCAAGGGTGCAACGGCCGAGAGGATATCGAGCTGGATCTTTTGAAGGGATTGAAGATCTGCCTCTTTCTTTGCATATTTAATATCCGGTTTTCTCCTGAGAACACCTAAACCTGAACATGGTGCATCGACCAGTATCCGATCGAAACTTCCCTTTTCAAATTTCTCTCCTGCTTTCCTGCTATCAAGGGCAGCGGTGTGTACATTGAAAAGACCGAGCCGGGAAGCGTTCTCGTCGATTAATTTGACTTTATGCTTATGGAGATCCAAGGCATGGACTTCGCCGGTTCCGGAGAGTTTCTCTGCGATATGCGTCGTTTTCCCTCCAGGTGCTGCACACGCATCCAGCACTTTCATCCCTTTTTCAAGCTTTAAAGCATAAGAAACAAGCATCGAGCTTTCATCCTGTATCGTACATAACCCATTGCGGTATGCATCTGTTTTCGCAAGATTCCCCCGCAGAGACTGGACTGCTTCCGGTACGATGGAACTTCCCTTCACTTCATTTCCGCTGTCCGCCAATTGCTGTAAGAGCTCTTCACGGCTGACCCTGGTGGTATTCACACGGGCCGTTTGGTTTGGAGCGATCAAGTTGGTTTCGCACATTTCTTTCGTCTTGTCTAAACCAAATTGTTCTGTCCATCTCTTGACCAGCCAGTATGGATGACTTGTTTCGATGGCGACCCTTTCGACCGGGTCCTTGATGGAATCAAGAGTCGGAAGGCCTTTCCTCTGTACAGACCTTAATACCCCATTGACTAATCCTGAGATTCCCTTATGTCCTCTTTTTTTAGCGATTTCGACTGCTTCATAGAATACGGCGCGATCCGGTATCCGGTCTAAGTAGACCAGCTGATAAAGGGATAATCGTAACAATTGACGAACCCAATCATCCAGCTTCCCCTTGATGAATGGGGCTAAATAGAAATCCAGCGTCATTTTGCGTTGAATGGTCCCGTATGTCAATTCCGTCAATAAACCGATATCCTTACCCGGCAGTTCGTTTTTTTCGATCACTGAATGAAGCAGTAAATTGCTGTATGATTGATTTTTCTCCACTGCCTCGATGACATCGAGTGCTGCTTCCCGTACGGTTTTATTTCGTTTACTCATGTTCTTCTCCTAACATCAGACCAGCTTCTAAATGTGAGCCCGCTCCCCGAAGGTAGTCCTTTGCACTCATCCTTTTCTTGCCGGAAGGCTGTAAATCGGTGATTTTGATCCCTGTTGAATTGCCCGTGGACACCACGAAACCATCCTCTTCAATCCCGATGATTTTCCCGGGTGATGACGGGGGCAAGTTCACTTTCTCTCCCCACCATACTTTCATGACCGAGCCGTCCAATGTGGTATACGCTACCGGCCACGGATGGAGTCCCCTGATATGATTGTAGATTTCTTCCCCGTCACGCGTCCAGTCTATCTTCTCTTGTTCACGCTTGATATTCCGTGCGAATGTAGCTTTTGAATCATCCTGTTTTACGGGGGAGATTTCCCCTTTCAGTAATGGAGGGATGGTGTCGATCAGTAATTTAGCACCTGCTGCACTCAGTTTGTCGTGAAGTGTACCTACATGATCTCGCTCTTCGATCTCCACTTCCACTTGGCTGATGATATCCCCAGCGTCCAGCTTTTCCACCATGTACATAATGGTGATGCCTGTTTTCTCTTTTCCCTGGAGAATGGAATAATGGATTGGCGCGCCTCCACGGAGTTCAGGTAGCAGGGAAGCATGAACATTGATGCATCCATGTTTAGGTGCCTCAAGCAGAGCGTTCGGAAGAATCTGTCCGAAAGCAGCCGTCACGATAAGATCCGGTTTTAAATCCAGGACCTGGTTTAGCTCATCTTCATTCTTTATCTTCTCGGGCTGGTAGACCGGGATGCCGTGCTTTTCAGCGGCCACTTTGACAGGTGGTGGCGTGAGGATCCTTTTCCTTCCGACGGGGCGATCCGGTTGTGTCACAACGGCGATCACATCATATTTTTCATCTATTAGAGATTGGAGAACAGGAACCGAGAAATCGGGTGTTCCCATAAAGATCACTTTCGTCATTAAGCTTCATACCCTTCTAATTCTTCTTCTGTAATATACTTTTCTACTTTTGTTGTAAATAAAATGCCGTGCAGGTGATCGATTTCATGCTGGATGGCCCTGGCCAGAAAATCCTGGGCTTGAAATTCAACCGTTCTTCCTTTACGGTCCTGTGTTCTAACCCTGATCGAGTATGGGCGTGTCACTTCTCCATAGAGGCCCGGGAAGCTGAGGCATCCTTCGAGGTCGGTTTGAGAACCTTCTGACTCGATGATTTCAGGATTGATCAGTTCGATCGTCCCTGAGTCATCGCCGATGTCGACGATCGCTACCTGAAGATCGATGCCCACTTGAGGGGCTGCGAGCCCGACTCCGTCCGCCTCGATCATGGTATCATACATATTTACTAGTAATTTCTTTAACTTTTTATCAAAATCCGTTACCTTCTCACATTCTTTTTCGAGAATGGCATCCGGATGCATGACGATTGGAAGTATTGCCATAACTGTCCTCCATTTTTCTATATGAATAGTGTTACATCATCATATAAGGGTTCACATCTATGGAGATGGTTAACCCCTGTGATGCATATTGCTGCTGAAATTGATCCAGTACTGTTTTCAACGTACTAGCAAGATTTGGTTCACGCTTGTATTTTATCAAACATTGATAGCGGTATCTATTCTTGATCCTGGGAATGGGCGATGCAACCGGCCCAAGGATGATCGTTGTATCGGATAGCTTTGAACGGATGAAAGCCGTCATTTTCTCTGAAATATCCACAACCTTCATTAGATCTTCATGACTTAATGTGATCAGCGTGATGAAGTAAAAAGGAGGATAGGAACCCATTTTTCTCATCATCATTTCCTGCTGATAGAAACGATTATAATCATGATTGGATGCTAATTCGATCGAGTAGTGCTCAGGTGTGTACGTTTGTATGACCACTTCCCCCGGCAGCGTATGCCTGCCAGCCCTTCCACTTACTTGAGTCAATAATTGGAACGTCTTTTCCGTTGCCCTGAAATCAGGCAGATGGAGCATCGTATCCGCACTGAGTACACCTACCAGGGTGATATTCGGAAAGTCCAGGCCCTTTGCGATCATTTGCGTACCGAGCAGGATATCTGCCTTACCTTCCCCGAAAGCCGTTAACAGTTTTTCATGTGAGCCTTTCCGGGTTGTGGTATCGACATCCATACGTATGATCCTTGCATCTGGGAGGAGCTTCGTCAATTCCTCCTCAACCTTCTGTGTACCTGTCCCAAAATAACGGATATGCTCACTTGTGCATTCAGGACAAGTGGATGGGACCCCTTCTTCATACCCGCAATAATGGCATTTCATCCCATTGGAAAATCGATGATAGGTCAAGGAGATATCGCAATTGGGGCATTGCAGGACAAAGCCGCAATCTCTGCACATGATGAACGATGAGTGCCCCCTGCGATTTAGAAAGAGGACGGTTTGCTCTCCCTTTTCAAGCCTGCCTTGGAGCTTTTCGAACAGGTTTGTTGAAAACATGGAACGGTTTCCCTTCCTGAGTTCCTCTCTCATATCCACGATATCTACAGATGGAAGCGGCCCGTCATTCATCCGTTTATCAAGCGTCAAAAGTCCGTACACCCCTTTTGAAGACCTGGCGAAGGATTCCAGGGAAGGCGTCGCACTGCCTAAGATCACCGGGCATTGATGAAATTCCCCTCGATAGATGGCAACGTCCCGTGCGTGATAACGTGGATTTTCCTCTTGTTTGTAGCTGGTTTCATGCTCTTCATCGATGATGATGATCCCGATATTTTCAAAAGGGGCAAAAACGGCAGAGCGCGCTCCGACCACCACTTTCACTTCCTTGCGCTGAATCTTTCTCCACTCATCATATTTTTCCCCGACTGATAATCCACTGTGAAGGACGGCGACATCGTCACCAAACCTTCCTTTAAAGCGGTGTACCATCTGAGGGGTAAGGGAAATCTCTGGGACTAGCACGATTGCTTCTTTCCCTTCCTCGAGTACCCGTTGGATGGATTGCAGATAAATCTCTGTCTTCCCGCTCCCTGTAACACCGTAAAGGAGAAATGTGTGATGCTTCTCTTGATCGATGGTACTCAAAATGGGACCGATCGCCTCTTCCTGTTGGGAAGTCAATGAGAGGGGGAATGTCTTCTCAAATGTTCTATTTTCGAAAGGATCACGGTACATTTCCACGTTTTTCTCAACAAGGATCCCTTTATGGACTAAAGACTTTACGGTACTTGAAGTCGTGGACATCACTTCCGTCAGGGTGGATGCGAGTATTCCATCACCACCAGGAGCCGCATCCATCATATATTCGATGATTTGTTTTTGCTTACTGGCCTGGGGAGGCAACCCATCTTTCACTTCATCCACTTGATCGATTGGTACGTTCAGATAAAGCTTTCGTACTGTTTTCTTATTCCCTTTGGCTTTCACCCTGTAGATGACTTCGACAGAGCCTTTTTTCACCTCTTTATGTACGAGGGGGAGCATGCCGCTTTCTTCGATTGCATTCCAGGAGACCTCTTTTCCATCCTTGAAAAAGCGTTGGAGGGAGAGATGAAGTTCCCCCGGATTCCTGCCTTCTTCCAGTCGAAGGAATTTTTCATACTTCGCTTTCATGGCTGCTGGAAGCATCGCTTGAAAGGCGGAAATTTTAAAGCAGAGGGTCTTCTCGGTCAACCAGCTCCCGAGTGCAAGTAACTCTTTATTCAGGACGGGTACGAGATCCATCGGCTCGACGATCGATTTGAGTTTCGAGACTTCCCCTTTTTCCTTTAATTCAATGACAAAGCCTTGGATTTTCCTCGGACCAAAAGGCACGACGACCCTCATACCGGGAACGATGCTGCCCTTCCATTCATCCGGGATACTGTAATCATACGTTCGATCCGTCTGCATGGCAGGAACGTCGACAATGACGCTAGCTACGTTCATGTGAGGAACCCTTCTTCATATGCCGGATGGCTTCTTTATAGATTTCTTTGGCTACCTCAAACTTTGATAATAAAGGCAGCTCGCGAGCGTCTCCCCCGCTCGTGACAATCGATACCTTATTTGTATCTGTTCCGAACCCGGCTCCCGTTTCTTTCACATTATTTGCGACGATCATATCTGCCCGCTTTTTCACAAGCTTCGCCTTGGCATATGCTTCGACGTTTGTCGTCTCGGCAGCAAACCCTATGAGGTATTGGTGAGTTTTCCTTTCACCAAGGCTCATTAAAATATCCTTTGTACGCTCAAATTCGATCACTAGATTTCCATCTTTTTTCTTTAACTTATCTTCAAATATTTCTTTAGGGCGGTAATCGGCGACTGCTGCACTCTTTACGACGATATCTGCAGATGGAAATAGATCATGCACCCTATGATACATTTCTTCAGCAGTCGTCACGGAGACAAATTCAACACCTGCTGGAATCGGTAACACAGAAGGTCCGGAGATCAAAACGACATCAGCTCCAAGGGAAACAGCCGCTTCAGCAAGGGCGTATCCCATCTTTCCGGTTGAACGATTGGAAAAGAATCGCACAGGATCCACCATCTCCCTCGTCGGACCGGCCGTGATCACTACTTTTCTCCCCTCAAGGAGCTTTTTATCACTGTCGCGTTCCTGGAAAAAACGATCAACCAGCTCCACTACCTTCTCTGGTTCTTCCAATCTTCCCTTGCCGATATACCCACAGGCTAAATACCCTTCACTTGGTTCGACAAATTGATAACCGAACCCAAAAAGGGTTTCAATATTCCTTTTCACTGCTGGATGATCATACATATGTACATTCATGGCCGGGGCGATCCACACCTGTGCCGTCGTTGCAAGAATCGTCGTTGTAATCATGTCATCTGCAATCCCATTTGCAAGCTTCCCGATGATGTTTGCCGTGGCAGGTGCCACCAGTACGAGGTCAGCCCAATCCGCCAAGTCGATATGAGCAATTTTTGATGAATCTTTTTCATCAAAGGTGTCCCAATACACATCTTGGCGGGATAGGGCCTGAAAGGTGAGAGGGGCCACAAATTTGCGTGCCGACTCCGTCATGATCACCTTCACTTCAGCACCGCCCTGCACCAGCTTGCTGGTCAAGGCTGCCGCTTTGTATACAGCTATTCCGCCAGATACACATAATAGTATTCTTTTCCCCTGCATCATTCTACTTTCCCCCATTATTCTTTATCCTTCTTATATTATGAAGGATATTGATAGAAAAAGAAAATAGGGTTGTCCCGAAAGATGATGAAATCTTCCGAGTCAACCCCTGGAGTTATTCAATAAGATCCGCCGGCCTATTCATCAGAATAAACGGCTTTGGCATCTCTTTCTTTCATAGATAGCTGACCGGCATGAATTTCTTCAAGGGCCTTACCTACGAATTTATGAGAATCATAACGGTTCAAACGGTAATCCCCCGTATCTTGCAGGTTTCTTGCACGCTTAGCCGCAATACTGACTAACGAATATTTAGAATCAATCTTCTTCATTAATGAATCAATGGATGGGTTTAACATTTATTCAGCCTCCAGCATATTTAAGTATCGTTGTTGCACTCGTTCCCGTTTGCAGTGTTCTGCCTGAACGATGGATTTAATCTTATCTACCGCATGTTCAATCTGGTCATTTTCAACAATGTAATCGTATAAATTCATCATTTCGATTTCTTTTCTTGCGGTATTCATCCTGCCCCTGATCAAATCATCTGTCTCAGTGCCTCTTGTCACAAGGCGGTTCTGAAGTTCAGAAAGACTTGGGGGTGCCAGGAAGATAAATAAACCTTCGGGGAATTTATCCCTGACCTGTTGTGCACCTTGTACCTCGATTTCAAGAAAGACATCTCTTCCTGCATCCAGGGTTTCCCGGACATAATCTACAGGGGTTCCATAATAGTTCCCTACAAACTCTGCATACTCCAACAGTTTCCCCTGGTCGATCAGCACTTCGAAATCCTCTCTTGATTTAAAGAAATAATCTACACCATCCACTTCTCCTTCACGGGGTTTCCGCGTAGTCATGGAGATGGAATATTCAAACCTTGTATCTTCCTGGGAAAAAATCGCTTTACGAACTGTTCCTTTCCCTACACCTGATGGTCCGGAAAGAACGATCAGCAATCCTTTTTCTTTCATTTATTTACCCTGCCCTTCTTCTACTAAATCCTCTTTATCTGTCAAACGATGAGCAACGGTTTCGGGTTGAACAGCTGAAAGAATAACGTGGTCGCTATCCGTAATGATGACCGCTCTTGTTCTTCTTCCGTATGTAGCATCAACGAGTGTTCCCCGGTCCCTTGCATCTTGTATCAAGCGTTTGATCGGGGCTGATTCCGGACTTACGATTGAAATGATCCGGTTGGCTGAAACGATATTTCCAAAACCTATATTGATGAGCTTGATCGACATAACGCTCCTCCTAATCAATAGTTTAGTTTCGCCTGAATGATAGGAAACTAAACTTCTTATTCTACATTTTGCACTTGTTCCCTCAGCTTCTCAAGTGTTGATTTCAGTTCCACTACAATGGTTGCGATGAGGGAATCATTTGCTTTCGACCCAATCGTATTCACTTCCCTGTTCATTTCCTGGATCATGAAATCCAGTTTCCTGCCTACAGGACCACAATCGATTAATGTGGAGTGAAAGTACTGAATATGACTTTTAAGTCTTGTCAATTCTTCCGTTATGTCAGACTTATCGGCAAAGATGGCCACTTCCGTAAGCAAACGGCTTTCATCGAAAGAGGTTTCGTTGTATTCGGAAATTCTCTTTCTTAGTCGTTCTCTATATTGATTGACCACTTCCGGAGCATGACTGGACAGTTCAATGATATTCTTTTCAAACTGACTAAGATGGATGAGAAAATCTTTCTTGAGAAGTTCCCCTTCTTTCTCCCTCATCACTTTAAGGTCCAGCGCTGCTTCATCCACAGCTTTTAAAACCAGATTCTCAAGCTCTTCATTTTCTTCCTCCATCTCTTCGATCATGATGAATTCTTCTCTGTTCAGGAGATGGGATAATTGCACTTCATCTTTTAATGAAAAGGTTTCTTTCACTTCATTTACTAACTGATAATAATCTTGAATGAGCTTCCAGTCAATATGAAGATTTTTATGCACAAGGCCGTCCCCTGTGATGGTAATGAAAATATCAACTTTTCCTCTTTTTACATGGTGGGATACTTGCTTTTTGATTTTATCCTCTAGCTTCATTAATTGTCGCGGCATTCTTATGTAACATTCACTGAATCTGTGATTCACGGATTTCATTTCAACCGTTACAGTATGTTGTTCAGAGTCTGATTTGCTTCTTCCAAAGCCTGTCATACTGACAACCATTACGATCACATCCAATCCTTTGACGGTATTCGTATGTAAGATAACCGAATTCACTATCATCTCGTGCTGATAGATTGAGAAGGGAAGCCCTCACTTATGTACAACATATCGCTTTATATAAAAAAGGTAATAGAGGATTTTCTCTATTACCTTTTGGATTATACCACATTTCACTGTTTTTTTCTTGCAAAAAATGACCCTGCCAGTAAAAAGGTTGGAACGGAGCTTAAACCAATGATCAAGAGCCAATCTTTCAATACGATCGGTACTGTATGGAAGATCGGTTGCAGGGAAGGGATATAGATGACTAAGAGCATTAATATGAGTGAAGATAATACGGCAAAAACGAGATACATGTTCCCGAACGGATTTCTTGAAAACACCGATACTTCACTTCGGCAGTCGAACACATGGATCAGTTGTGCCATGACCAAAGTGGCGAACGCGACGGTTTGGGCATACGCCAGGTGATCTGGATGGGTCTTATACGATAGCATGAACGCAAGCAGCGTCGCCCCGCCGATCAAGAATCCCCTGGATACCACTTTCCACCCGAGCCCCCTTGCAAACACACCTTCTTTTGGATGTCTCGGTTTTCTTCTCATGACATCATCTTCCGGCTTATCAAGACCCAGTGCCATGGCAGGGAGGCCATCCGTCACCAGGTTCACCCACAAAATCTGAATCGGTACCAATGGAAGCGGGAGCGCCAGAATCATGGCAAACAACATGACGAGAATTTCACCTACGTTCGAAGCTAACAGATACCGTATGAATTTGCGGATATTTTCATAGATGTTCCTTCCTTCCTGTATGGCTGATTTAATCGTAGCGAAGTTATCATCCAACAGGACTAGCGAAGAAGATTCCTTTGATACATCCGTGCCTGTAATCCCCATGGCGACTCCAATATCAGAGGATTTTATGGCAGGGGCATCATTGACCCCATCCCCTGTCATCGCCACGACATGCCCCCTGTTTTGCAGGGCTTTGACGATTTTTAGCTTATGCTCAGGTGATACCCGGGCAAACACTGACACTTCATCTACTATTTCTTCCAGTTCATGCACTTCCATTGCGTTTAATTCTTTCCCATCCATGACGCGATCTTTATTTTTCAAGATGCCGAGCTGTTTGGCAATGGCTTTCGCCGTCAGAACATGGTCCCCGGTGATCATGACCGTCTTGATCCCTGCAGCACGACACTCTTTCACCGCCTGCTTCACTTCAGGTCTCGGAGGGTCGATCATTCCTTGTAAACCGATGAAGGTAACCCCTTCTTCCACGTCCTCTTCCACTAACGCTTCAACAGCACGTTCCTTGATCGGTTTATACGCAATCGCAATGTTTCGTAAAGCGTTGGATGACATCTCACTGATGGCCCCTTCTACTTTTTCAGTGACCTCAGGTGATTTCGGTTGAAGCCTTCCCTCCCACAGGATCGATTCGCTTTTCCCGACCAATACATCAGGAGCACCTTTCGTTACAGAAAAGTGCTTTCCATTCTGGTCGACCACGATGATACTCATCATCTTCCTTGTGGAATCAAAAGGGAACTCTTTGACAATCGTGAATTTTTTCTGCAATGATTCCCTGGAAAGCCCTGCCTTTAATCCTGCTACAAGAAGAGCCCCTTCAGTGGGGTCACCATCGACGATAAAGGTTTTATCACGGGTTACAAGCTCTGCATGATTGCACAGCATCCCGAAAGTCAGCAGCTGCTGGAGTGCATTCTCACTGTGAGGCGTCACCCGTTTTTCCCCGGTATAAAATTGGCCGTCTGGTTCATATCCGGTGCCGGTGACGGTCCACGTCCTTCCTCCACTCCACAGATGGGTGACCGTCATCTTATTCTGGGTCAAGGTTCCGGTTTTATCAGAACAAATCACCGATGCACAGCCTAATGTTTCCACTGCCGGCAACTTTCGGACGATGGCTTTCTTCTTGATCATCCTTTGAACACCTAGGGAAAGGGCAACCGTCACAATGGCAGGCAACCCTTCAGGTATGGCTGCTACGGCCAATGAAACCCCGGCTAAGAACATCGTATACATATCATGGCCCTGGATCACGCCGATTCCTACAACCAATCCTGTCAGTACAAGAGCAACCGTAATGAGGATCTTTCCTAACTCTTCCAGTCTTCTCTGAAGAGGAGTGGTCATGGTTTCTGCGTTTTGGATCATATCGGCGATTTGCCCCATTGCCGTTTTCATACCGATCGAAGTCACGACACCAATTCCATTTCCCCTCGTGACCATCGTTCCCATAAATGCCATGTTCTCCAAGTCCCCGAGACTCATATTTTCTCCATTTACAGGGTTTGTGGATTTGGTGACGGGTAAAGACTCCCCGGTCAGGGCGGATTCTTCTATTTCAAGATTATTGGCTTCAATGAGACGAACATCCGCCCCGATCCGGTCTCCACTTGCAAAGCGGATGACATCCCCAATGATGACATCCTTCGAAACGATTTTTACCCACTTACCGTCCCTTAACACTGAAACCTGGGGTGCAGAGAGCTCCTTTAAAGCCTGAAGCGACCTCTCGGCTTTCCGCTCTTGGAAAAAGCCTAAAAAGCCGTTAATGAACACAATGGCAATAATGGCGATGGCATCGATGTATTCACCGAGTAAACCTGAAATGAGCGTGGCTGCCAATAACACAAGAACCATAAAGTCCTTGAACTGACTGAAAAACAACAATAAAGCTGACTGCTTCTCAGCTTCTTCTAATTGATTGTACCCAAATTGTTTCCGTCTGATTGCAACCTCTTCTGTTGAAAGCCCTTCTTGATAATTGGTATTTAACGACTGCTCTATGTCCTCTTGTCTCATCTCATGAAATTTCATGCAACCATGTCACTCTCCTCCTACGATACGAAAAGTTGTCCTTCTCATAGCATTCTTATTCAGACTCGTCCTAAAAAATGATATGATTTAAGTATGTTTTGCATTTTCCCTTTCAGGGAGATAAAATCGGTTACATTTGATACACTTTTCAACCACTCCCTAGTCGGAAGAAATCAAACTATACTGAAATCGCATGAAGCAGAGGATGTTATATATGTCATTTGATGGATTATTCACAAGAAACATGACGAAAGAATTAAATGAAAACCTATTACACGGACGCATAAACAAAATACACCAACCTTATAAAAATGAAATCATTCTGGTTATCCGGGCAAATGGAAAGAACCATAAAGTGCTCTTATCCGCTCACCCAAGTTACTCACGTGTTCAATTGACGGCTGAGAATTATGACAACCCCTCGGTTCCACCGATGTTTTGTATGCTCTTGCGGAAACATCTTGAAGGATCGATCATTGAAGGGATCAGTCAGATTGAATTAGATCGGATGATTGTATTCGAAGTGAAGGGCAGAAACGAGATCGGGGATATATCTTATAAACAACTGATCATTGAAATAATGGGCCGGCACAGCAATATCATCCTGGTAGATAAAGAACGAAATATGATTCTTGACAGCATCAAGCATATTTCACCAAGCATGAACACCCATCGTACTGTATTGCCTGGCCATACCTACGTGTTGCCGCCTCAACAGGATAAAATCGATCCACTTGAAGCAGACACTGTAGATGTTTTACGTGCCCTTGATTTCAATTCGGGTAAGCTTGATAAACAGATCGTCCAATCCTTCGCCGGTATCTCACCGCTTTACGCGAAGGAAGTCGTACACCGTGCAGGGATCGGCAGCGGGGCAGCCATTGCCGAGTCATTCCTATCATTGATTGCTCATGCAAAAAACTTTGATATAGCGCCGACCCTGATCACAGCAGATAAGGAAACATTCTACTGGATGGACCTTCAACATCTTCAGGGTGAAAAACAAACATTCCCTTCCTTGAGTGAACTGCTTGACCGTTTCTTTTATCAGAAGGCTGCACGTGATCGAGTCAAGCAACAAGGAAATGACCTCGAGCGGTTCATTCGAAATGAAAGGGATAAGAACGTCAACAAAATAACGAAACTGGAGCGAACGCTTGACGATGCCCAACAGGCTGACCGCTATCAGCTGCTCGGTGAACTTCTTACTTCGAATCTATATGCCGTGGAACGTGGGATGACGGAGGTGAGCGTAGTCAATTATTATGACGAAAACGGGGAAAGTATCACGATTCCATTAAATCCTCAAAAGTCGCCTTCGGATAATGCACAGAATTATTTCTCACGTTATCAAAAAGCGAAGAATGCCATAAAGATCGTCCATGAACAAATTGAAAAAGCACAGGAAGAGATCGTGTATCTCGAACAATTACTGCAACAATTAGAATCTGCTTCAACGAAAGATGTGGAGGAAATCAGAGAGGAACTCGAAGAAGAGGGTTACCTGAAGGTCCGCAAGCAAACTAAAAAGAAAAAGGCCAATATGAAGCCCGTATTGGAACAATACACGTCAACTGACGGAACACAGATCCTGGTCGGTAAAAACAATAAGCAAAACGACTACTTGACCAACCGGGTTGCTGGAAGAGATGAAGTCTGGCTTCATACGAAGGATATTCCAGGTTCTCACGTTGTCATCAAGAGTTCCAACCCAACTGATGAAACGATCAAGGAAGCGGCCAATATTGCCGCATACTTCAGTAAAGCCCGTGAATCCAGCTCCGTACCCGTTGATTTTACCGAAGTCAAACAGGTCAAGAAACCTAAAGGTGCCAAACCCGGATTTGTCATATACGAAGGACAGCAAACCGTTTACGTGACACCGGATCTCGATTTGGTCCGATCGTTGAAAGATTGATATAGCAAAGATGCACTTTCATCCAGTAATGATTCCACCGGATGAAAGTGTTTTTATTTGGAAGAATGACAAAAAGCAACTCAAAAAACGAGTTGCTTTCCCCTTTACATCCCCCATGTCTCAGGGTCTTTTCTCCAAAGCTTCAATTGTTCCCATTCACTTTCACGGATGATCTCATTTTGGACCGCTACCTCAAGTAAGCTTGAATAATCAGAGAGGGCATAGGATGTAATGTTTTGTTCTTCAAGCATTCTTTTCCCTTTTTCCAATTCATATGTGAAGATCGCAACCACCCCTAATACGTCACATCCCGCTTCTCTTAAGGCGTCAACCGCAGTTATACAGCTGCCTCCCGTGGAGATCAGATCTTCAACGACGACAACCTTTTGTCCCGGTGCCGCGATCCCTTCAATCTGCTTTCCTTTTCCATGGGCTTTAGGCTTTGACCGGACATAACACATGGGAAGATTTAATTTCTCGCTCACCCACGCGGCATGTGGAATTCCCGCCGTCGCTGTTCCTGCGATGACTTCCGCTTCCGGAAAGTGCTTTCGGATCAACTCGGACAGTCCTGTTGAAATGCTGTCCCGCACTGAAGGATACGAAAGTGTCAGTCGATTATCACAATAAATCGGTGACTTTATGCCGGATGACCAAGTAAATGGCTCCGTCGGGTTTAAAAATACGGCTTCGATGTCGAGTAATTTCTTTGCGATTTCATGTTTCATTCTTTGCCCTCCCATTCATGTACGATCCGTTCATAAGCAAGGACCGGATTCGCAGCACCTGTAATGCTTCTTCCAACGACGATGTAGGAAGAACCCATTTCTTTAGCCATTTGCGGTGTAGTGACTCTTTTTTGATCTCCTATGTGATCTTCTGCTAACCTGATCCCGGGAGTGACCCGTAAAAAATCATTCCCGCAATGTTCTTTTATCAGACCCGATTCGTGGGGTGAACATACCACTCCATCAAGTCCCGCATGCTTTGCAAGGGTGGCATAATGCAGGACGGACTCATTAATGGTAGTGTGGATAAGCTGTTCTTCTTGCATCTGTTCTTCCGTTGTCGAGGTCAGTTGTGTGACGGCGATCAGATTTGGGCGCTTATGATTGGCAGGGGTTCCGGCATGGAGACCCTCCAGCGCCTTTTCCATCATCATGCTGCCGCCTGCAGCATGGACGTTGACTAGCTCCAAATCGAATCCTGCAAGTCCTTTCATGGCTCCGTATACTGTATGAGGGATATCATGAAGCTTTAGGTCCAGGAAAATCCGATGATTTTTATTCAATATCATCTCAAGGATCGCCGGACCATTTTGAAGGTACAACTCCATTCCGACTTTCACATTCAGACTTTCTGAAAATTGATCCAGGAAGGTTGAAGTCATCTCCCATGTAGGGAAATCAAGTGCTATGAACGGTGCTCGATTCATGTTTCCCCCAGCTCCTTCCGGTTAATTCGGATATATGTTCGACTCCGAGCTCCTCAAGTAGAGGCGGTAATTCATTGATGATCCGCTGACATACGAATGGGTCAACGAAATTCGCCGTCCCGACTGCAATGGCACTGGCTCCTGCATAAAAGTATTCAATCACATCTTCAGCTGATTGTATTCCCCCCATCCCGATAATCGGGAGATCCACCTGCTGGCTCACTTCATAGATCATCCTGATGGCAACCGGTTTGATGGCTGGGCCGGATAATCCGCCGGTCTTGTTCGCAAGAACCGGCTTGCCCGTCTTCATATCCAGTCTCATCCCAAGGAGTGTATTGATCATGGTCAGGCCGTCCGCCCCACCTGCCTCTACAGCCTTGGCCATGTCGACGATATTGGAGACATTCGGAGATAATTTCACATACAGCGGGACCTGTGAGACTTCTTTAACCTTCTCAGTCAACTCCTTAGCCACTTCAGGGATGGTCCCAAAAGCGATTCCTCCCGTTTTGACATTGGGACAGGAGATATTGAGTTCAAGTGCCTTTACATTTTCAGCAGAAGAAATGACCCTTGCCACTTCCACATAATCTTCCACTTGGGAACCTGCCACGTTTGCAATGATCGGTACATCAAATTGTGAAAGCCATGGAAGTTCGTTTTCCATCACACCTTTGAGTCCGGGATTTTGTAACCCGATTGCATTCAGCATACCCCCGTTTGTTTCAGCAACCCTTGGTGTAGGATTTCCAAAGCGGGCCTCTTCCGTCGTCGCTTTGATCATGATCGCTCCAAGCTCGCTCAAATCATAAAACTGACTATATTCACGACCGAAACCAAAGCAGCCTGATGCCGGCATGACCGGGTTCTTTAAAGACAAGCCTGGCAATTCGATTTGTAATGATTTCATAAAAGCACCGCCCCTACTGGAAATACCGGTCCGTCACTGCAAACCTTTACGTAACTCGACCCTTCAGGATCATCCTGTTTATGACATACGCAGGCGAAACAAGCCCCGATTCCGCATCCCATCCGCTCTTCTAATGAGATAAAACCGCGTTTGCCCTCCAATTGCCTTTCAAGAGCTTTCAGCATGGGTGTCGGTCCACAGGAATAAAACACATCAAAGTCCGGCTTCTCTTCAGAGATGACATCTGTTACAAATCCAACACTACCAAGGGAGCCGTCGACAGTGGCAACATATGTGAGCCCAAGTTCCCCGAACTTATCTTCATAAAAGCTGACTGATTCATTTTGAAAACCAAGAATGTGCTTCACTTCCCAACCGCTTTCTACAAGCTTCCTGGAAAGACCGTAGAGGGGAGGAACGCCAATCCCTCCACCTATTAACAGTGCGGTCTTACGTTGGCCTTCCACGGAGAAACCATTACCCAAAGGTCCTAACACGTCGACCCTATCACTACGATCCACCAGGGAAAGGAGTCGTGTCCCTTTCCCTTCAGCCCGGTAGATCAGGGTCATGGTATGTTGTTCAGGATCGTGGGAGGCGATGGAAATCGGCCTTCTCAGTAATGGGTCTATTCCCGTCCCGACTTTCACATGAACGAACTGTCCCGGGGCCTTTATTTCATCCACCAGGCTCCCTTGAAGAACGAGTTCATAAATGTTTTCAGCTATCCGTTCATGAGAAAGCACAACCATGTTTTCGTTAACGATCATTGATAAACCGCCTCTTTCACTTTCGGTAGTGAGTCAAGTGCCTCTGCTGAAAAAGTCATAGATTCAATCACTCTCAGGATGGCTTCAGCAGTATCCAGTGACGTAAGACATGGAATGCCGTTTTCGACCGATTCCCTTCGAATTCTGAATCCATCCCGGGCAGGCTGTTTTCCTTTTGTCAATGTATTGATGACAAGCTGGGTTTCACCGCTTTGGATGATATCCAATAATGTAGGACCGCTGGATCCGATCTTATCCACTTCACGGACCGTGATACCCGCCTTGGCCAGATGCTCTGCCGTACCCTTCGTTGCGAGGATTTGATAGCCGATATCGATAAACCGTTGTGCCAGGAGGACTGCTTCATCCTTGTCTTTATCTGCCACGGTCATGAGTACGGAGCCGTATTCCTTCATTTGCATCCCTGCAGCGACCATACCCTTGTAAAGTGCCTTTTCCAATGTCTGATCTTTTCCCATTACTTCCCCAGTAGATTTCATCTCAGGTCCGAGAGTTATGTCCACCCGTCTAAGTTTGGCAAAGGAGAAGACCGGGACTTTGACGTACACACCCTGTTTTTCAGGAACCAGGCCTGATTCATATCCTTGATCTTTCAGGGATATACCAAGGATGGACTTGGTTGCAATATTCGCCATTGGGACATTTGTGATTTTACTGATGAATGGCACTGTCCGGCTGGAACGGGGATTCACTTCCAGGACGTATACTTCGCCTTTTGAAATAACATACTGGATGTTCAGTAATCCAATAATGTTCAACCCTTTTGCCAGTCTCGTCGTATAATCGATAATGGTTTGTTTCTGTTCCTGTGTGAGTTGCTGAGGAGGATACACGGCGATGGAATCCCCTGAATGAACTCCCGCACGTTCGATATGCTCCATAATCCCCGGGATGACTACGTCTGATCCGTCTGAGATGGCATCCACCTCGATTTCCTTGCCGATCAGATAACGGTCGATCAATACCGGGTGCTGTGGATTGACCTTTACTGCATTTTTCATGTATTGAAGAAGCTCTTCTTCCCTGTAAACAATTTCCATTGCCCGTCCTCCGAGTACGTACGAAGGTCTTACCAATACCGGGTAACCGATGCTTTTTGCTATTTCAAGGGCCCCTTCTACGGAAACTGCCGTTTTACCTTCGGGTTGAGGAATGCCAAGCTCATTCAGAGTATGCTCGAATTTATCGCGATTCTCTGCGCGATCGAGATCCTCAAGTGAAGTACCCAGAATCTTGACGCCTCTTCTCACCAGCTCATCTGCCAGATTGATGGCCGTTTGTCCACCAAACTGGACGACGACTCCCTTTGGCTTTTCCAGGTCGATGATGTGCATGACATCTTCCACCGTCAGTGGCTCGAAATATAATTTGTCCGAGATACTGAAGTCGGTCGAGACCGTTTCGGGATTGTTATTCACGATGATGGCCTCATAACCCGCTTCCTTAATGGCCCAAACAGAGTGAACGGTCGCATAATCAAACTCCACTCCCTGTCCGATCCTGATCGGTCCCGAACCGAGGACGATGACACTCTCACGTTCTGTGACCCTTGATTCATTCTCATCTTCATAAGTGCCGTAGAAGTAGGGAGTTTCAGATTCGAACTCTGCTGCACAGGTATCTACCATTTTATATACCGGGATAAGGTCCTGCTCTTTTCTCCACGTATAGACATCAGCTTCAGAGCTTTCCCATAAACGTGCCATGGTGATATCCGAGAAGCCCATGCGCTTCGCTTTTTGTGCAAGCTCAAGGTTGAAGGGGTTCAACGCCAGTTCTTTTTCAAACTCTATGATTCTATTCATCTTATATAAGAAGAAGAGGTCGATTTTGCTCCATTCATGGATGGTCTCGATTGTCACTTTCCTTCTCAGCGCTTCGCCGATATAGAAGAGGCGCTCATCCCCTGCTTTTCTGATCCTTTTCTCAATCCATTCGTCCGTAAATTGATCCGCGTCACTCAATTCCATATGATACGTATTGCTTTCAAGGGACCGGATCGCTTTCAGAAGTGATTCTTCGAAGGTCCGGCCGATTGCCATCACTTCTCCGGTTGCTTTCATCTGAGTACCAAGGTTTCGTTTGGCCGCTTCAAATTTATCAAATGGCCATCTTGGGATCTTCGTCACAACATAATCCAGTGCGGGTTCGAATGATGCATACGTTTTACCCGTCACAGGATTCATCATTTCATCCAATGTCAGGCCGACGGCGATCTTTGCTGCAAGTTTTGCAATCGGATAGCCGGTCGCTTTGGATGCCAGTGCAGATGAACGGCTCACCCTGGGATTGACTTCTATGATGTAATACTGGAAACTGTCAGGGTCGAGGGCCAGCTGGACATTACAGCCTCCTTCGATTCCCAGCTCGCGGATGATATTCAGACTTGTATTACGGAGCATTTGATATTCACGGTCGCTTAATGTTTGACTTGGTGCTACCACGATGGAGTCTCCCGTATGGATCCCCACCGGATCTATATTCTCCATATTACATACCACGATGGCGTTATCGGCTGCATCCCGCATAACCTCGTATTCTACCTCTTTGAAGCCTGCAATGCTTTTTTCCAGAAGGCATTGTGTGACAGGGCTGTATTTCAGTCCCGAACTTACAATCTCGACCAACTCGTCTTCGTTGTGACAGATTCCCCCTCCGGTTCCACCCAAGGTGTAGGCTGGACGGACAATAACCGGATATCCAATTTCATTCACAAATTGATAGGCTTCATCCAGGGAATGGATGATTTCACTGTCCGGAACCGGTTCTCCCATTTCATTCATCAAGTTCCTGAACAAATCACGGTCTTCCGCTTTCTCGATGGCTGAAAGCTTCGTCCCGAGGATTTCAACTCCGCATTCTTCCAAGACCCCGGACTGGGCAAGTTCAACAGCCATATTCAATCCCGTTTGGCCACCTAATGTAGGCAGCAGCGCATCAGGACGTTCTTTACGGATGATCCTGCTGACGAATTCAAGTGTCAAAGGTTCGATGTATACTTTATCTGCCATTTCAGCGTCTGTCATGATCGTGGCAGGATTGGAGTTTACGAGGATGACCCTGTAACCTTCCTCTTTCAATGCGATGCAGGCTTGTGTTCCTGCGTAGTCAAACTCCGCCGCTTGTCCAATGATGATAGGTCCGCTTCCGATAACCAAGATGCTTTTAATGTCTGTACGTTTAGGCATGTTGAAGCTCCTTTCTTTTCTCTTCTTTCATTAATTGCAGGAAATCATCGAATAAGTAGTTGGAATCCTCGGGTCCCGGAGAAGCTTCAGGGTGATACTGCACCGTAAAGGCCGGAAAGTCCAAATGTTTCAATCCTTCTACCGTTCCATCATTTATGGCCAGGTGAGTGACCTGTAATCTCGACCCGGCTAAAGATTTTTCATCGACTGCATAGCCGTGGTTCTGTGAAGTCAGTGCGACCTTTCCGGATTTTAAATCTTTGACCGGATGGTTGCCGCCACGATGTCCAAATTTCATTTTGAAAGAGTCCCCTCCACACGCCAGGGCAAATAATTGATGTCCGAGGCAAATACCGAAGAGTGGAATTTCACCAAGCAATTCCTTGATCGTTTCAATCGCCTGGGGTACATCTTTCGGATCCCCCGGACCATTCGATAACATGATCCCGTCAGGCTGCAGGCGTCTGATTTCTTCCGCTGAAGTATCATAAGGAACCACAATCACATCACAATCCCGCTTGTTCAATTCCCTTAGAATCCCGTGCTTCATCCCGAAATCCATCAACACTACACGGTAACCTCTTCCAGGGCTTGCATAGGCCGTCTTCGTGGAAACCTGTTTGACCTGATCTGTTCGTAAATCTGTCCCATGGAGCTTATCAAGCATTGCCCCTAAATCCAGTTCAGCTGAACAAATGATGCCTTTCATGGCTCCATGCTTCCTGATGATCCTGGTTAACTTTCTCGTATCGATCCCTGATATTCCGGGAATTCCTTTTATTTTTAATAATTCATCCAATGTTGATTCATTTCTCCAGTTAGAAGGGAAGTCCGCCACTTCTCTCACAATGAACGCTTTGATGGCCGGGGTGATCGATTCAAAATCGTCCCGGTTGATGCCGTAGTTCCCTACAAGGGGATACGTCAAGGTGACAAGTTGGCCGCAGTAGGATGGATCTGAAAGGATTTCCTGGTAGCCGGTCATGCTCGTATTGAATACCACTTCACCTATACTTTCTTCATTTGCTCCGAATCCTTCTCCCACGAAAACCGTTCCATCGTCTAAAATGAGTTGTCTTTTCATTGTTCGTTTCCTCCTTCATTCCATACAAGAGATCCTTGATAAAAAGTTGCTTTCGGCCATCCTTTGCATTCCCATCCTTTGAATGGCGTGTTTTTCCCTTTGGACATAAATCCAGCCGGATTGATTTCCTTTTTTTCATGCAAATCGATGAGCGTAAAGTCTGCTTCTCCTCCTACTTCAAGTAGTCCAAACGGAAGATTAAATGCTTCACTTGGTTTGACGGTCATCCAGTCAACAAGCTGCTTCAGAGAGAAGATCCCTTTTTCCACAAAGTTTGTATAAAGCAGCGGAAAGGCGGTTTCCAACCCGACGATTCCGAACGGAGCGAGCTGCATCCCTTCCGACTTTTCGGCTTCCGTATGGGGCGCATGGTCGGTGGCGATGAAATCGATCGTTCCGTCCAGAAGACCCTCTATAAGAGCCTGTCGATCCTCTTTACTCCTTAGAGGAGGATTCATTTTGAAATTTGGGTCAAGCCCCGGGATATCGTCTTCACAGAGCAGAAGATGATGAGGTGTTACCTCAGCCGTCACGTTGATACCGGCCCTCTTCGCATCCCTGACCACCCGGACAGATTCTTTTGTTGATATATGGCAGACGTGGTAGTGTACACCGGCTGCTTCAGCTAATAGCACATCCCTGGATATATGTACAGCTTCACAGATGGAAGGAATGCCTGGCAGATTATGTTCTCTGGAGAATGTCCCATCATGGACCGCTCCTCCGTAAATCAAGGTGTTCTCTTCACAATGGGCGACGATGGAGGCATTGATTCCGGCTGCCATCTTCATGGCTTGATACATCATGTCGGCTGATTGTACCCCTACCCCGTCGTCTGTGAATGCAAATGCCCCGTTTTCTTTTAATGATGGTAAGTCATTAAGCGTATTCCCGATTTGTCTTTCCGTGATGGCAGCATACGGTAACACCCGAACACTCGCTGTTTCAGAGATCTTCTGATTCAGGGACTGAAGAGTTTCCACTGAGTCGGGTACAGGTCGGGTATTGGGCATTGCCGCGATGGTGGTGAAACCACCCTTTGCTGCTGATTTCGTTCCCGTTTCGATGGTTTCCTTATGTTCTCCGCCCGGTTCTCTCAGGTGGACATGCAGGTCGACAAAACCTGGTGAAATCACTGACCCTTCTGCTTGAAACTCCTCATGATCTTTCCCTTTCAGCCCTGAACCGATCTCGATGATCTTCTTATCCTCCACCTTTACATCCACAGTCTCAAGATCACCATTCTTTGTTACAATTCGTGCATTCCGGATTAACCAATTCATTTCAGATTCCCCCTAGTCAGTTGATTTCAAGTGCTCTTTTTAAAACGGCCATTCTCACGTATACTCCATTTTCCATTTGCTTGAAGATCCTTGATTGCTCACATTCGACCAGTGAGCCGGCTATTTCCACACAGCGGTTGACAGGTGCAGGATGAAGGATGATAGCGGATGGTTTCATCCTGTCTTTCCTGGATTCCGTCAGTCCAAAGCTTTCATGGTATTCCTCTGTCGTCAGGGTCGAAGTAATCGAGTGACGTTCATGCTGGATACGGAGAAGCATGATGACATCAGAATCGGTTATGCATTCATCTATAGGCAAATAGCGCTTTCGGTCTGTTGCTTTGAACCATTCTTTTGGGCCTGAGAAATTAACCTCTGCCCCGAGTTTTGTCAGTGCTTCCGCATTCGACCTGGCTACCCTGCTATGGGCGATATCTCCGATTATGGATACCTTGATTCCCTCGAATCGGCCAAATTCCTGATGGATGGTCAACAGATCTAACAGACATTGAGTCGGATGATTTCCACACCCATCCCCGCCATTGATCACACTTATGTTAAGAGGGGCCAGTTGATCAAAGTAGCGTTCAAGTGAATGACGGATGACGACCGTATCGACTCCTATGCTCTCTAATGTTTTCACCGTATCATACAGGCTTTCACCTTTTTGGATGCTTGATGTTTGCGCTTCGAAAGGAATGACTTCAAGACCAAGTTTCCTTTCCGCCATCTCAAAGCTGCATTTCGTGCGTGTGCTTGCTTCGAAGAAAAGATTGGCCGCGTATTTTCCGGTCCCTGACTCCCAGGTTTCCCCCTTTTGAAAACGTTCCGCCTGATTCAGTATGTGAATGATTTCTTCTTTTGATAAGTCATTCATCGTCAACAAGTTCTTCATCATGAGACAACCCTTTCCTCTCTTCTCTTCCAAAAAAACACCCTGTCATCTTACCGACAGGGTGTTTTTGAACATACTTACAGTGACAGTGCGGAATAATCCCGCATGTCTTGTTCAAATTCACCCTTCCTAGACTCTCTGGACCATGTTAAAAGGTGTTTCTATTTATGCAACATCTTGTTTAGCTTTCTCTTCCTCGAATAAGTTGGTACTTCCTTCACTTTCTTCCCTGCCTGGCAGGACAAGATTCAGGAACACCCCAACGATTGCTGCAAGGGCCATCCCCGATAGGGAAACCTGCTCGTTGATCTTTACGAATGCCCCTCCAACTCCGATGACAAGGATGACACTCGAGATGACTAAATTACGCTTGTTCCCTAAGTCTACTTTGTTATCGATCAACATACGGAGTCCACTTGAAGCGATGATACCGAATAGCAGGATGGATACCCCACCCATGACCGCTGATGGGATCGAACCGATCAAGGCCGTTATCTTGCCGACAAATCCGAACATGATGGCAAGTACCGCAGCGCCGCCGATGACGAATACGCTGAACACCCGTGTAATGGCAAGCACCCCGATGTTTTCACCGTACGTTGTATTTGGCGGTCCGCCCAGGAAGGAGGCGATCACAGTCGCTACCCCGTCCCCAAGGATGGAGCGGTGAAGACCCGGCTTTTCAATGAAATTTCGTCCTACGACCTTACTTAATACCATCTGGTCCCCTGTATGTTCTGCCAAGGTCACAAGTGCAACAGGCACCATGATCGATACGATTTCCCATGAGAAGCTCGGCGTGTAGTCCACAAACGGTACAAAGAAGTCCGGCATCTGGAAGAATGGAGCATCGATTACCTGTTGAAAATCCACCAGCCCTGCGAAAACCGCGATGACATATCCTCCGATGATACCTGCAAGAATCGGGACCATCCCGAGAAATCCTTTGAAGTAAATCGAACAGATGACCGTGATTCCCAATGTGGCAAGAGCCACCATGAAGTGCGTGTTACTGTAAACCAATTGTTCTGCTCCGGGATTTTCATACATGGCCATATTGACGGCGGTTCCGGCAAGACCCAATCCGATCACCATGATGACGGGCCCTACCACAACCGGAGGGAGGATCCTGATCAGCCATTTCAATCCAAGCTTTGATATTAGCAGCGCGACGATTCCATATACAATCCCTGCAAGGAAGCTTCCCATCATGGCAGCTTCCGGTCCTCCCAGGCTCTTGGCAGCGAGGATCGGTGCGATGAAAGCGAATGACGATCCAAGGTAAGCAGGGATCCTCCCCTTCGTGATCAGGAGATAGGCAAGTGTTCCGAGTCCGCTTGAGATCAAAGCAACCCCAGGGCTTAATCCAACCAGGAACGGGACCAGCACCGTTGCCCCGAACATGGCAAATAGATGTTGTATGCTAAGTGTAATCCATTTTCCTATATTAGGTACTTCTTCTACGTCTAACACGACTTGTTGATTTTGATTCATGTTTATTTCCTCCTCCAATACCCATTTTTACCCATTAAAAAACCCTCTTTATCCTAAAGAGGGCACAAAGAGGGTATAAGAAGGCCTGATTCTACCTTCATTCCCATCCTTTGTCAGCCTCACTGGACCACTCTTAAAAGGACTTCCATTATTCTTTTTCGTGTATGGCAACGATGTCTTCCTGATCGACTTCTGATAATGCGACCATGATCTTCTCAGAGCTTGATGTCGGAATATTCTTCCCGACGAAATCCGCCCGTATCGGTAATTCCCTATGTCCACGGTCAACCAGCACAGCCAGTTGAATCTGACTTGGCCTTCCGAGATCCATTAAGGCATCGAGCCCTGCCCGGACCGTTCTTCCAGTGAATAGGACATCATCCACCAAAATGACTTTCTTGTTTGTAATATCAACCGGAAGGTCAGAACCCTTCACTTCTGGTTCATGATCCTCTGTTTTCGTCGTTAAATCATCACGGTATAGGGTGATGTCGATTTCTCCGACCGGAATTTCTTCTCCTTCAATCGCATGAATCCGCTCGGCTAATCGATTGGCAATATAAATGCCCCTTGTTTTGATGCCTACTAAGATGCAATCTTCAATTCCTTTGTTTCGTTCGATGATTTCATGGGCGATCCGTGTGAGCGCTCTTCGAATGGCGGGTTGATCCAGTACTGTTGCTTTCTTTGTCATTTTCGCCACCTCATTTTCTTTTATTTCAATAAAAAATCCCTCTCACCGTAGAGATGAGAGGGCACACTTATCGTTATGATCTGATTGCACGCCAAAGAATTTTTGGTCGTACACTGCTCCTTCTCAGCCTCACGGGACCGTATTAAAGGTTATTTATTCAATTAACACTATCATAAAGGCAAGGTCGAAATTTGTCAACGGTTATTTTCAAGGTGCTTAACCAATTTCGTGAATTCTTCGGTTAACTCCGCATGGAACTCCATATATTCTTCCGTTCTGGGATGGACAAACCCAAGCACACCTGCATGAAGGGCCTGTCCTTCAATGCTCAACGTCTTTCGCGGTCCATATTTCGGATCACCCGCCAGCGGGAAACCGATGTATTTCATATGCACACGGATTTGATGGGTTCTGCCTGTCTCCAGTTCACATTCAACGAGGGTGAAATCTTTATATCGGTCCAACACTTTGAAATGCGTGACCGCTTGTTTGCCATTATCCACGACAGCCATACTTTGGCGGTCTTTAGGATCCCTGCCAATCGGGGCATCGATCGTCCCGTATTCGTGGGGGATCAGGCCATGTACGATGGCTGTATATTTTCTGGTAACGGACTTGTCCACAAGCTGATTCACCAAATGCTCGTGAGCCATGTCATTTTTCGCCACCATCAGCAATCCAGATGTATCCTTATCAATACGGTGTACTATACCTGGTCGCAGCACGCCATTGATTCCTGACAGGTCCTTACAGTGATGCATCAATCCATTCACCATAGTTCCGGAATAATGACCCGGTGCAGGGTGGACGACCATCCCTTTCGGCTTATTTACGACGATGACATCCCCGTCTTCATAGGCGATATCAAGGTTAAGATCTTCCGGCTCTACATCCAATTCTTCCGGTTCCGGAATCGATACAGTGATGACTGCATTCAACGGACACTTGAAGTTAGGTTTGACCGCTTCTTCATTTACTTTAATATGACCTTCTTTTATCCATTGTTGAACCTGGGAACGGGACCAATCCTTATTCAACTGGCTAACGACCTTGTCGATTCGTTCTCCCTGGTTTTCCTCAAGTATGTTGTGCTGAATTACTTCCATTTTTGTTCTCCTTCTTTGCTTTTCGTTCGTCTAAATACATATAAATCAGTAACAGTGCTACTCCAATGGTTAATGCTGCATCGGCAATATTAAAAATCGGGAAATCATAGGAAAAGATGTATGTATTTAAGAAATCGACCACTTCTTTTCTGAAGACACGGTCAAGAAAGTTTCCAATTGCACCGCCTAGCATGAAAGCAAGACTCAGACTAAACAATGAATGTCCTTTTGCATGGACTTGCATATAATACACGATACCTACAATCACTATTAATGTAATAATGTAAAAAAACCACATTTGTCCTTGGAGTATTCCCCATGCTGCACCTTGATTCCGATGAGAAGTAAGATAAAAGACATTATCTATGATCGAAATGCTTTCTCCCTCGGTCATTCTTCTTACAACCAACCATTTTGTTAATTGATCCAGTCCAATTACAACCAAAGCCATTAAATAATAATACACAAAGGCAACCTCCGAACATCTTTAAATGATTACCTTTGCATTTTAGCATAAAAGGGGAAATAAAGACACTTAAACTGGAGAAGAACGATGGAAACGCGGGAGAAATTTACGAATAGGATGAAATCTTCCCAAACCTTCTCCATTCGTATGCAGCTTCAATCGTCGTACAGGTTGGGTTCATCAACATGTAATCAAATGGGATTTCCTGCCCGCTCAATTCACAGTAACCGTATTGATTATCCCGGACACGACTCAGTGCCTGTTTCACTTCAGTGATCTCGTCGTTTATATATTGCTGGATTAAAGGGTGTTGAGATTGACTTGCTTCAAGCTCTTTCAAGGATTGTTTAAGCTCTTCTACAATGGATGTGTATCGGTCATATGTCATCTTGATCCCTCCACTTATAGTATGGGGGAAATGACCCTGAATATTGTGTTGCAAGATATAGCAATTATGGAATTTGAAATGCTGAGGTATAAAGACAAAAAAAGGGACCTGTCACATGACAGGTCACCTCCTACTTGATTATGCCAAATGAGAATAGCTTTCTTTCACAACGGATGCACAGCGTGTGCAAAGTGTTGGATGATCTTTATCCTCTCCTACTGTTGGTGTTACGATCCAACAGCGGTCACATGTTTCACCTTCAGCTTTTTCAACGACAATGTTGTTTTCACCTAGGCTTAACGCATGCTCCGGAGCCTCGTTCACCTTTCCGCCGATTTCAAAGGCTGATACAATGAACAGCTGTTTTAAGTCTTCTTTGATGGAATCAAGTAATCCTTTCGTTTCATCATTGACGTATAGGGTCACTTTAGCTGTCAATGACTTACCGATCACCTTCTGATTGCGTGCTTCCTCAAGTGCTTTTAAAACATCATCTCTTAATTCTAAGAATGTGTTCCATTTTTCCTTCAATTCATCCGCATTTGCGAGTTGTTGTACTTCAGGCATATCGGTCAGTTGGACACTTTCGCCCTCTGCACCCGGGATGTATGCCCAAACCTCATCTGCTGTATGGGAAAGGATCGGGGACATCAGTTTCGTAAGTGCTACCAGGCTTTCATACAATACCGTCTGAATCGCTCTGCGCTCATAGTGATTTTCTGACTCGATATACAGAACATCCTTTGCAAAGTCCAGGTAGAATGAACTCAAATCCAGTGTACAGAAATTATTGACTGCATGATAAATGCTCGCAAATTCATATTTATCGTACGAATTTTTCACATTCTTCACAAGATCATTCAGCTTCACGAGCATAAATTGATCCACTTCTCTTAATCCATCAAAGGATACCGCATCTGTTTCAGGATTAAAGTCAGAAAGGTTCCCCAACAAGAAACGATAGGTGTTACGGATCTTACGGTAGACTTCAGCCACCTGCTTCAAGATAGGGTCAGATACTCGAACATCTGCCTGATAATCAACAGACGCTACCCAAAGACGAAGGATATCGGCTCCAAGTTGTTTCATTACCTTTTCAGGGACAACGACGTTCCCTAATGATTTACTCATCTTTCTTCCATCGCCATCAAGAGCGAATCCGTGACTTAACACGCCTTTGTAAGGGGCTTTACCCGTTACGGCTACGCCTGTTGTCAATGAAGAGTTGAACCAACCACGATATTGGTCGGATCCTTCGAGATAAAGGTCTGCAGGACGCTGCAAGTCATCTCTTTCCTCAAGAACGGCCTGATGGGAAGATCCTGAATCGAACCACACGTCCATGATGTCCTGTTCTTTCGTGAATTTCCCATTGGGACTGCCTTCATGTGTAAATCCTTCAGGTAAGAGTTCTTTTGCCTCTTTCTCAAACCAAATATTTGATCCGTGATCACGGAAAAGTTTGGACACATGATCGATTGTCTCATCTGTGATGATTTCCTGACCATTCTCAGCATAGAATACCGGGATTGGCACTCCCCATGCACGCTGACGGGAAATGCACCAGTCTCCACGGTCTCTGACCATATTGAAAAGACGGGTTTCTCCCCATGCGGGAACCCATTTCGTATCCTTTACCGCCTGGAGTAATTCTTTACGGAATTTATCGATGGATGCAAACCACTGTGCCGTCGCCCGATAAATAACCGGCTTTTTCGTGCGCCAGTCATGTGGGTAAGAGTGGGTGATGAAGTTTAACTTCAATAATGCCCCCGCTTCCTGAAGCTTTTCTGTGATTGGTTTATTGGCCTTATCATAGAATAAACCTTCAAACCCAGGAGCTTCTGAAGTCATGACCCCTTTATCATCGACGGGACATAACACATCCAGTCCATATTTCTTCCCTACAAGGAAGTCATCCTCCCCGTGCCCTGGAGCTGTATGGACACAGCCAGTACCTGAATCAGTCGTAACATGCTCACCAAGGACCACAAGGGAGTCACGATCGTACAGTGGATGTTTTGCCACGATATGCTCGAGTTCTGCACCCTTGACCTTTTTGGTCACAGAATGATTTTCCCATTCAAGATTCTCGGCGACGTCTTCAAGCAAATCTTCGGCTACGACATAGCTGTTTTCCTTCACATTTACAACGACATAATTCAAGTCCGCATGTACGGCAATTCCCAGGTTCGCAGGGATCGTCCACGGTGTGGTCGTCCAGATGACGAGTTGGGTTCCTTCATCAAGGACACCCTTACCTTCTGTAACGGCAAAACCTACATAAATGGATGGGGAACGCTTGTCCTGATACTCGATTTCAGCTTCTGCAAGGGCTGATTCACTTGAGGGTGACCAGTAGACAGGCTTCTTCCCTTTATAGATATAACCCTTTTTCGCCATATCACCGAAAACTTTGATTTGCTGTGCTTCATATTCAGGCTTTAATGTGATATACGGATTTTCCCAATCTCCCCGTACACCTAATTGTTTGAATTGCTTGCGTTGATTATCGACTTGCTCATAAGCATACTCTTCACATAATTTACGGAACTCGGCAATCGTCATTTCTTTACGCTTTACGCCTTTATTCGTTAACGCCTGCTCAATCGGCAAACCGTGAGTGTCCCATCCTGGAACATACGGGGCATGGTAACCGCTCATGGACTTATAGCGTACGATAAAGTCTTTTAGGATCTTATTCAATGCGTGACCCATATGGATATTCCCATTGGCATATGGAGGTCCATCGTGAAGGACGAATAAAGGACGATCACTCGTTCTTTCCTGTACCTTTTGATAGATGTCCATCTCTTCCCACTTTTTCTGTGTATCCGGTTCACGCTTAGGTAAGTTCCCTCTCATCGGGAATTCCGTCTTCGGCATCAATAATGTATCTTTGTATTCCATGAAATCATCCTCCTAATCATATCTCTCTTAATTGCCATCTTTTCTATATCCTTCACTTCTTAATCAGGCAGGGTGAACTTTCATTTTTTCGAGAAATAAAAAAAAGCTTTCTCATCCCTGAATAGGGACGAGAAAGCCTTTCCCGCGGTACCACCCTCATAAAGACCGAATTTGGCCTTCACTTGTTGATTCGTAACGTGAATAAATCGCCACTCATTACTCTTCGGAGAGGAATTTCATGAGCAGGGCTCGAGGGTGATCTTCCGGGCTTCTTTCCTTGTCGGGCTTACACCGTCCCCGACTCGCTAGAAAGGATTCATGATAAGTACGTACTGTCCCTGTCTTAGCCTATTAATACAATTAAGATTGTTGTTCAATTATATGAAAGTATTGCTCTTTTCGTCAAGACAATGTCTCTTCTTCTTTTAAAGTTTTTAAATCCGTTGCATCCAAATCGAATTCCATTAACTGATCCCAGTCATTTGTATCAAGAAGATCAAGCTGTGCTTCGATCAACATTTTGAAACGAGTACGGAACACCTTTGACTGCTTCTTGAGTTCTTCTATCTCAATGGCAATCTTACGGGCTTTGGATAGTGATTCATTCACAATCCGATCTGCATTCTTCTCGGCTTCCTTAATGATCAGCTTTGATTCCTTCATTGCATTCCGTTTGACTTCTTCCCCTGCTTCTTGCGCAATGACGATTGACTTGTTTAACGTTTCCTCGATGCTTGTAAAATGACCTAAACGTTCATTCAAGGAGTTTAAACGTTCTTCCGTTTCTTTCTTCTCTCGGATCAGAATTTCGTAATCTTTAATAATCTGATCTAAAAATTCGTTAACCTCGTCCTCATCATAACCACGAAAGCCACGACTAAATTCTTTATTATGTATGTCTAATGGCGTTAAAGGCATGGGAGCCACCTCCAGTACTTGGTGAATTACATATTTATTATAACTAAAATTTCGACAGTTTGTGGGAGAATTCCTCTATTTTTCTTAAATTATTTCAGAATCCCCACAGAGATTCGCCATTTATCCCGTTTTGTTCTTCCTTCCACGGACAGTACCTTACTTCTTCCGTACCCTCTGGCAGATAGAACATCGGAAGCTTCGACTTCAAAGGAGGGATTTTCAACTGCTTTCCAATTCACTTTTACATGTCCGCTTTTGATCAAGGTTTGAGCCTTTTGGCGGGAATCATTATAGATGGCTGCAAGTACGACGTCCAGCCTCATTGAACTGACGGTAGTCGTTTTCTCCTGCCATTCTTCCCGGCTTTCCATTCGTTCACTCAGTGGAATATCCTTTAACGAAACCTTGGCTTTCCCTATTTGGGTCAGTTCCATCAGGACATAATCCGCAATTTCATCTGCAAGCATCAGCTGAATGGTATCCTCCCCTGTCAGGATATCCCCGAACTTATCCCTTTTCAATCCAATAGACATCAAGGTCCCTAAAACCTGTCTATGTTCTATTGTAACAAACTTCGAAGGGTACTGTATTTCAAAAACCCTCATTCCAAAATCTTCTTCCTTTGGCTGAAAATAAGGTGGGTACAATAAAGCTCGTTTCCGTTCCGTATTCTCAGGATAAAAGGATAAAAGGATTCCATCGTTTTGACCAATGATGGACCTGACAATATGCTGCTGTCTCGGGTCCAAAAAGTCCGTTCGTTTCGCTGTATATTGATCTTCCACTGTCTGCTTCCACTGGAGCACCGCATCTACAAATTCCTTCTCATCCGGCCTGAAATGTTGATAGATCGAAGACATACTCTTCACCCCCTCTGTGTTTTACCCAAAATAAAAGGACCGAAACTGTTTGACCGGTTTCAGCCCTTTATAGATATCTTTCCTTACCATAGTCCTGATTAAATAAGCCATCTAAATAATTGGTACAACCCGGATTGGGCAAGATTCAGCACAATGAATGCCACAATCGGTGAAATATCAATCATACCGATCGATGGGACAAATCGTCTGAACGGTTCTAAATACGGTTCACAGATCCTTGCAAGGAACTGTCCGATCGACGTCTCTCTGGCATTCGGGAACCAGGACATTAGAATATAAATGATTAACGCCCAGGAGTATAGTTGTATTAGTTTTGACAAAATTTCATAAAGCATTACCATAATTTACATTACCACCTCGAGTCTGCTAAATCTTCCTCTTTTAAGAATTCAGAAATATTCCCGCTCACTTCAACATTGTCAGGTGTGCAAAGGAAAATATTATCACCTACACGTTGAATGTCGCCGCCGATTGCATACACCGTCCCGCTGAGAAAGTCGACAATACGCTTCGCCTGGTCATGCTGTATCCGCTGCAGGTTTACCAATACAGAGCGTCGATTCTTTAGATGGTCTGCAATTTCCTGTGCCTCTGCATATACTCTAGGTTCTACAAGGATCATCTTGGAAGATTTCTGGACACTCTGAAGGCTCACAACATTTTGTTTTGTATTTGAAAGCTGCGACTTCATGGGCTTTTTCTCCTCGTATTCTTCTTCATACTTTTCTTCTTCATATTCGTATTCATCTTCATCCAGCAAAAAGAACGTTTTAAACTTTGACTTAATACCCATTTGTATTCATCCCCTCTCAGTCATTTCCAACTAATGCAGTTCCAATACGAATAAATGTGGCACCCTCTTCAATTGCAATCACATAATCGTTGCTCATTCCCATGGATAATTCTGTACATGGGGCATATGGAAGATTAAGTGAACGGATTTCTTCCTGAATGGTCTTCAGCTGCCTGAAACAAGACCTTAAGAAAGGTTCATCATCCGTATGTGGAGCCATTGTCATCAATCCTACGACTTTAATATTGGATAAGTCTTTTAAACTGCCGACAAATTCTTTCACTTCATCGGGAGAAATACCATGTTTGGATTCTTCTCCGGAAACATTCACTTGAACGAAGCAAGACACAGGCTTATCCGCTCTTTTGTGAATTTCTTTGGCCAATGACAGACGATCCAGGGAGTGTATGTATGATACTTTATCAATGATGTTTTTTACCTTCCTTGATTGCAGGGAACCGATGAAATGCCACCGGGCCTTGTCCCGTAAAACATCCCACTTGGAGGTCAGACCCTCATCCCGGTTTTCCCCTAAGTGAAGAAGCCCTGCTTCGACTGCTTCTTCTGCACGGTCGATGGATACGTATTTCGTGACCGCCACGACATGAACGTCTTCCATCCTTCTGCCGCTGCGTTCACAGGCACGTTGGATGTTTTCATTGATGTGTTGAATATTTTCAGATACCTTCATTTTATTTCTCCTTCCAGCCAATAAAACTCATCATTCTTCCCGTTTCTCCACCATCTCTTCTATAAGAGAAAAATTCATCGTGACAGGACGAACAAAAACTGGAAGTATGAATTTGATCAGAATGCAATCCGGACTGAACCAAGAGCTGATGATTTAATTTCTTCAGATCCAGATTGTACTGTCCCTCTTCCTTTAAATTATAGGGTAAGTTGTTTTCATCTTCTAGTGTTTTTTTCACTTTGTCAATCACATAATCATCCACAATATAGCAATCTTTACATATGGAAGGGCCTATCACCACTTCTATGGAAGACAGGGAGGAACCTTTCCCGATAAACGAACCGACCATTTTCGGCCCTATTTCAAGGACCGTCCCCTTCCATCCCGCATGAGCAAGACCAATTGTTCCAGTGGTTCTGTCAAGGAAATAAAGGGGAACGCAATCTGCATAGCACATCGTTAACAGAATGTTTTTTTTCCCTGTAACGAATCCGTCGGTATCTTTAATGCTGTTATGATAGTTCTCTGCACCTTTCCCTCTGTCCTCAGGGCTCACGAAAGAAATATTCTTCCCATGTGTCTGTTCAGCAGCCACAAAGGAATCAAGAGGCATATCCAGAGCGGATGCAAGAAGTGTGCGATTGTGAATGACGGATGTTTCCTTATCTCCTACATGAAGCCCCATGTTGAATGACAGAAAAGGACCTTCACTATTTCCGCCACGATTAGTGGTGATGCCCGCGACGAGTTCCGGGTTTTCTTTCGTCCATTTTCCAATGGAGTAATATGAGTTTGTCTCTGTTATAAAAGGCTCTTTCGACACGGTGAATCTCCCTCGTTTTTTATTTAGTGTACCATAGTCCATTGAGATTCGTCATGTATCGGGGGATTGTTTCGGTTCCTGAAGCTGTCCTTGTATATAATGGCTGTCTTTATATCGGACAAGAATGACGTCTTCCCCAATCTTTACGATACTGCTCCATGGAATCACGATATCTTCGTCCTTCCCGAAAAAACCCAATATTTTTCCCCCAGTGCCTATCACGATTGCCTCGATTCTTCCAGTATCAAGATTGATTTCAATGTCACCGATATTCCCCAATTTCCTCCCATCTGAAATACTGACAACATCCTTCACCTGGAACTCTGATATACGCACCATACTTCTTCACCCTCTTTTCATGAAGTTCCTTATCTTTTGATAGCGGTGATACACTTCACCTTTTTATAGTAGATATTATAAGTGTATGCATCAAAAAAAAAGGCAGACCTTCCCTCGGGAAATCTGCCTTTTTCTATGCTTGTCGTTGTCCAGCTACGGCGGCTAGCCCCTCGAGGTCACAACTGAAAAATCCCATAAGGCAAAGTACGCCTTTTGGGATTTTCCTGTTGTGCTTGTCGGGGCTGATCGAGCCGCCTCCGCTTTTCTTTTTGTCCAGCTACAGGGCTTAGAGGCTCGAGGTCATAAGTCAAACCATCCAAAAAGGCAAAGTACGCCTTTCCGGATGGTTCGTCTTATGCTTGTCGCCTCTGGGCAAAGCCCTTCCGCTTTTCTTTGTCCAGCTGCGGCGGCTAGCCCCTCGAGGTCACAACTGAAAAATCCCATAAGGCAAAGTACGCCTTTTGGGATTTTCCTGTTGTGCTTGTCGGGGCTGATCGAGCCGCCTCCGCTTTTCTTTTTACTGAATATTTTTGTTCATTTGTTTGATTGCTGCTTTTTCGAGTCTTGATACTTGTGCTTGGGAGATTCCGATTTCGTCTGCGACTTCCATTTGGGTTTTTCCTTGAAAGAAGCGTTTGCTGATAATGAGTTTTTCACGATCATTTAATCGTCTCATTCCTTCTTGAAGGGCAATTTCTTCGATCCAGTGAAAATCGCGATTCTTTTCGTCGCTCAGCTGATCCATAACGAATATGGGGTCTCCTCCATCATTATAGATGGGTTCAAACAGCGAAACGGGATCTTGTATGGCATCCAGTGCGAATACGATTTCTTCGTGAGAAACATCAAGAACTTTGGCTATTTCTTCCGCAGTCGGCTCCTTGGATGTCTCTCCCATTAATTTCTCCCTTACTTGCAGAGCTTTGTACGCAATATCCCGCAGTGAACGGGACACCCTTATCGGGTTATTGTCCCTCAAATATCGACGGATTTCCCCAATGATCATCGGTACCGCGTATGTAGAGAATCGAACGTTTTGACCCAAATCAAAATTATCGATGGATTTCATTAATCCGATACACCCTACTTGAAATAAATCATCAACATACTCACCACGGTTATTAAAGCGTTGAATTACACTTAAGACGAGGCGTAAATTCCCGTTGACCAGTTTTTCTCTCGCGGAAATATCACCCGCTTGCATTTCTTTGAATAAAATTCTCATTTCATCATTTTTGAGTACTGGTAATTTGGACGTATCCACACCACAAATCTCGACTTTATTACGTGTCATTCTTTCCCCTCCTTGTAGGAGCTGCTGTACAAAATTCAGTATTTCCTTGAAGAGGAAAAATATGCATTTCATTCTGACAGGCAGTGGCAGGTGCGTTCCAAATCCCTTACGATAACTGATTTAAAAAGCTAAAAATTTTTTTAATTCCTGGCCATATTAAAAAGCTGACCTTTTCAATTGAAAAAGTCAGCTTTAAAGGTTAAACCATTTTATTGAATTCCTTCTTCAGTCGCTTAATAATCCTTTTTTCCAAACGGGAAATGTAGGACTGGGAAATCCCAAGCATATCAGCTACATCTTTCTGGGTTTTTTCCTCTTCCCCCATCAATCCGAATCGAAGCTCCATTATTTGCTTTTCTCGATCTGAAAGCTGATGCAGGGCATTAAAGAGTAATTTTTTATCCACTGTTGCTTCAAGGTCTTTCGTAATGATGTCTTCATCCGTCCCGAGTACATCTGATAACAGCAGTTCATTTCCATCCCAATCGATATTAAGGGGTTCGTCAAATGAGACTTCCGAACGGATTTTGTTGTTCCTTCTTAGGTACATAAGAATTTCATTCTCTATACACCTAGAAGCGTAGGTCGCCAACTTGATTTTTTTCTCTGGATTGAAGGTATTTACTGCTTTAATAAGGCCGATGGTTCCGATACTGATCAGATCTTCTATATTGATGCCTGTGTTTTCAAACTTTCGGGCGATATAGACTACCAGTCTTAAATTACGTTCAATCAATAAGGATCGCGCTGCCTTGTCACCTTTAGGCAATTTATGGAGGAGGACTTCTTCCTCTTCCTTTGTCAACGGTGGAGGGAGCGCTTCACTACCACCTATGTAGTAAATTTCATCTGTCTTCAGGCCCAGCTTGATTAACAGTTTGTACCAGTAATATAAAAATTTGAATTTGAATTTTTTCATTGTTGCTCCCCCTTCTATTTCTTTAAATTGTGAGTATAGTAGTATTAATTGATTTACGAAACGTTAAGCACCGGCTTTCTTGCAGCCATTTTCGGATGGACGATCGCCCCGAAATTGCCATCCGCCGATAAGGGTTCTTCCCTAAAGGCGACTAACCCATTTGATATGGTCCATTCTGCCTCATGATCACTGAGTACCAATGAATCAGGCTTTATCGCTGCTAGAAGCTGACTGCTTCTTCCCACCGATTGTGCCGGGACGATACGCATCCTGTCAGACCAGCGGGTATCGATTTGTTTCTCACCCGAAAAAATGTCATCTACATCATGGCAAAGTGCCTTCATTTCATCCGGGATCTCACCCTCGATTTCTGCAATGGATAGAATCATCACCGGACTTTTTGAAATGGGATCCTGAAGTTGGTTCCCACTATCCACAAGACCGTTTACAGTACAATGGAAATCATCGATCTGGATCTTGACCTTCAGGAGCTGATCATATTGGAGCTTCACATGCTCGATACTATCCACCCTTCCCTTAGAAAAGTACCAGGCAAGCGGCAGGGCGAGCATCACAAATACCCAGCTTATCGGGTCACCAAACCCGCGTATGCTTGCAAGCAGCATGGATGATTCCGCGCTTGGATCGAAGCTGATAAAATAATGAGTCCCAATTAATATCCCACCCGTAAAAAAGGTGACGAAATAGAACATAAGAAGATTTGACATATAGTAGCGCCATCTTCTATAGCCAAAAGCTGAATACACCATGACAACGGAAAATAATAACTTGACTAAGGGGTTTCCAGTAAAGTGAGCAAATGGTGAAAAAGCGAGGAGAATAATGACTGAGCCTATCAGACTCCCGATCGCTATTCTCCAGAGGGTGTATTGTCTCTTTAAGATGATTCCTGTTAACCATAATAAGAAAAAGTCTACTAACAGATTTAACAACCAAATGACATCCAAGTATAAAGTCAATCTCTACCCTCCTTTTAACACCTCACAATTCGATTCTGATAAAGACCGGAATGACTTATCAGAAGTATATCGTACATCCTTTTTAAAGGTTGTCATTTTTTGTATGCTCCCACGGAAAAGTTTTCAGAGATATGAACGAAAAATGTCATTAAATATGGATGCAACAGACACCTCCAATATATGGTTTTTAGTTTGTATTTTGGGTCCGGATAATAAAGTATTCTATAGAAATAAAAATCCCCCAAGGCTTGATGCCTTGGGGGATTCCTATTTCTATTCGATTATTAACGACGACGGTTTCTATTGCGAAGGAAGGTTGGAATATCCAATGTTTCTTCCGCACCTTGATTCGAAGAGGTTCTCACAGGCTCCTGCTGTTGAGGCTGCTCTTCACGTTTAGGCTGTTCCCGTTTCACCGATTGGCTTGAATTAGGACTTTGATTTGGTTTCATCCCACCGAAAGTTGGACGGGTTTGTTTCGGAGGTTGAATGACCTCTTCATTGAACCCGGTTGCAATGACGGTAACGACGATATCATCTTTTAAATCTTCGTTGATGACGGAACCGAAGATCATATTTACTTCTTGATCAGATGCAGAGGCTACGATATCGGCAGCTTCCTGAACTTCGTAAAGGCTTAAGGAAGTCCCACCGGTGATATTCATCAGGACGCCTTGGGCACCATCGATGGATGTCTCAAGCAAAGGACTTGAAACGGCCTTTTTCGCGGCTTCTGTTGCACGGTTCTCTCCAGATGCTGCACCGATTCCCATTAGGGCTGAACCTTTGTTAGACATGATTGTCTTAACATCTGCAAAGTCCAGGTTGATGAGACCAGGTGTAGCGATAAGATCCGAGATACCTTGTACACCTTGACGCAGTACATTATCGGCTTCACGGAAAGCTTCAAGCATCGGAGTACTCTTATCTACGATCTCCAGAAGGCGATCGTTTGGAATGACGATAAGGGTATCCACGCCTTCTTTCATTGCAGCAATACCACCGCTTGCCTGATTTGAACGCTTTCTGCCTTCAAATGTAAACGGACGTGTCACGACACCGACCGTCAATGCGCCGATTTCGCGGGCAATTTGGGCAATGACAGGAGCTGCACCAGTTCCTGTTCCTCCACCCATTCCGGCAGTGACAAAGACCATATCAGCTCCTCTAAGGGCCTCTTCAATCTGCTCTTTACTCTCTTCAGCAGCTTTTTTACCTACTTCAGGATTCGCACCTGCTCCTAATCCCCTGGTTAATTTGCCACCGATTTGCATCTTTATTTCAGCTTTTGATAGATTCAAAGCCTGTGCATCCGTGTTGACAGCGATAAATTCAACACCTTGTACGCCGTGCTCGATCATGCGGTTTACGGCGTTGTTTCCTCCGCCACCGACACCAATAACTTTTATTGTCGCTAATGAATCTAAATTTGTATCAAACTCCAACATGACAAATCCTCCTAACTCGTCGAATCTATGGATTCCTTTATTTATTCAAAGAAGTATCCAAAGAACTTTTTCACTTTTGACATGGCCTTTTCATCTTCATGTTCTTCTTCTTTTACCTTTGCAGGCTTCGGCTTTTTATTCACAGGTTTTGATTGACGCTTCTCAGCGGCCTCTACAGGCACTGGTTCCGCGCTTACAGATCTTCCTTGCAATCTAGCATTCTTTTGAGCGTATTTAATCAATCCGACCGCTGTCGTATACTGGGGTTCCCGTACACCGATATAATCAGGAATTGCCACTCGTACACGATTTTGGAAAACGATTTGTGCTAATTCTAACACACCTGGAAGATTTGCTACACCACCAGTTAGAACATATCCACCCGGCAGGTCCCTGATTCCCAATCGTTTCAGCTCGTGGCTGATGAGGTCCAGGATCTCTTCAAGCCTTGCTTCTATGATATCAGAAATTTCTAATTGATTAAATTGCTGATGTTGGTCACTGCCAATAATTGGCACGCTGAACACTTCATCTTCTGACGCATGGTCATAGAATGCATGTCCATATTTAGTCTTGATTTTTTCTGCGTCGTCCGTTGAGGTCCGTAATCCGATCGACAAATCCTTCGTGATATGCTCCCCGCCTACGGGCAGCACGGTTGTCGCCTTCAGGTGTCCCTGTTCGAAAACGGCTATCGTCGTAGAACCGCCACCTATGTCTATCAGGGCAGCTCCAAGGTTCTTTTCATCCTTTGACAAAGCAACCGTACCTGCGGCTAAAGGCTGAAGGACGATATCGACAATTTCAAGTCCGGCTTTTTCTACACAACGGAGAGTATTATGTAAAATCGTCTTAGATCCCGTAATGATGGTGCCTTCCATTTCAAGTCGAACACCGATCATACCCCGTGGATCTGTAATCTCATCCAATCCATCAACGATGAATTGTCTTGGGATTACGTTGATGATTTCCCTTTCTGGAGGAATCGATACAACCTGGGCTGCATCCATCACTCTTAGAACGTCTTCATCGCCGATCTCCCTGTTGTCACTCGACACTGCCACCACACCATGACAGGATTGAAGCGACACATGGTTTCCTGTTATACCTACGATGACCTGGCTTATGGATAAACCGACCATCCTTTCAGCTTGTTCAACTGCCTTCTTGATTGTATGAACAGTTTCGTCTATATCTACGATGGAACCTTTTCTGATTCCTTCTGAGTTCACATTTCCTACACCGATTATGTTTAAGGAATCATTTGTCATTTCACCAATGATTACTTTCACTGTGGATGTACCGATGTCTAGGCTAACGTAAATTTCATTGCTGTTCACTCTATGGCACCTCCTTAAAGAATGTTTATTTGGAACAACAATCCTAGAAAAACATGATTCTAAGTATATCTTAATATGATATTCGTCGTAACAAAAACGATTCCCTTTTAAAATTCTAATTTTTTTCTCTTTTTTCTTGATTATTTGACCAATTGCTAATCATTATTCTTCTAATCACTGCAATGTTTTGGAATAACCTTACCCCAAAAGCAAAAACAGCCGCCAAATATAAGTCTACACCAAGATGTACACCCAGAAAAGCTAAACTTGCTGCTAGTAAAATATTAAAAAAGAATCCAGAAACAAAGACCTTGTCATCATAAATATTTTGAAGGTGGGCACGAATACCGCCAAATAATGTATCCAATGCTGCGAGGACCGCAATCGATAAATAATTGGAATACTCTTCTGGAATCCTAATATCTGTCAGAAGCCCCAGGACGACCCCTACTAGCAACCCTAAAACGGGAAGCCACATATTATTCGTTCCCTCCCCTTTCCTTAACCGGTTCCATGAAGCGGATCCGGATCGTATCTTTATATTCTGGAACCGTGAGCTTTTCTAAAGGCTTTGAGATGCTGACCCGGAGGTTATCGATAAAGAAGTCTTCAACGGATCTAGAAACCTGCATGCGGTTATACAGGTCCTTGGCTGCATTTACATCCTTGGTCAACACCCTGACTTCAAACGGTATTTTCTTGATTGAATTACCGTCCACCTTCGTTTCTCCATTGATATCCCGGATGACTGACGTATTGATTAGGCGATGGCCGTCAATCGCGATATCTACAGCATCATACTGATTCAGTTCATTTACAAGCCTCTCCAAAAGTTCTGGTGAGACATTCTGAACTTTTTCACCGAGGAGGATTTCCTCCATCGAAGGCTCTATCGTCAGGATAAGACCGGGACCCGTTTTTTCCGTCAGCCCCATTTCAGTCTTCAATTCCTCTAACGTTTGCTTTAAGGCCTGCTCGGGGCTTGATTGCTGCTCGGTTTTATACTGTTCCAGCTTCGCTTCCACAGAACGCGTTTCCGATAATAAATTGGAATTGACTTCCTTTTCTTTCAGAAGCGCTTCCCTCAGTTCCCAGATATCTCTGGTATCCCGGACAACTGGCTCTTTGACAGTCTGGAACTGAATGGCAATCATAAACCCGATGATGACCGTAATGACGGTAAAGCTGATTTTAAGTTTGTTGTCCATTTATTGCACCTTACTTTCGGGACCTGACCCTCGCCCGTATCATTTACTTCAATGGGAGCCGGCTCATGATTCGCCAATCGTGGGTTCGAGGATGACCGAATTTTCTTTTTTCATCTCAAATATGATATTTTCATTCACCAGCTGATCCTTCACTCCGCCTGTGATATTCATGGCGGAGGACAGCACTTCCGGATCTCCGATTGCCGTTATTTTGAATGGAGCAGGGTACTCGATGCCATCAATCTGGATGACTGGACCGTTACACAGTATGTATGAATCATGCTTAAGTCTTTGTCCGTTGATGGCAACCGCAGAGGCACCTGCTATATATAATTCATTGATCACCTTAAAGACGTGGTGTTCATGGACAATATAATTATTTGCGTTTTCTTCCTCCGGGTCATATTTCGCATCGGACAAGGTCACCGTCACCCCCGGCCCCTTCACTTTCGTTTTGCCTAGGTACATACGGTACTTCTCGGCATCCTCTGCCAGGTTGAAATAAATTTGCTTCTCTTTGGAGAATTCCTTCTCCATATTGCCGACCTTCTCCTGTTTCTCATAAAGCTTTTCCTGCAGGCGATTATTCTTCTGCTGGTACTCGAGGATTTGATCTCTTAACGTTTCTTCCTGTTTCCATTGACCATTTGTCCGGCTCCCGAGCTCATTTTGTTCTGTGTTTGCCAGACTGAATGAAAAAGCTAGGATGAAACCCAAAACCAGACATACAAGAGAGAGGACCACGTGCTTACCTCTCACCTTCATCCTCTTCATCCGTTTGTTCTCCTTCCGTTTCGTATGCTCTGAAGTAAGAACCGACCTCTAGGTCAATGACCCCTTTTACCGAAGGGTCTAATTGGCTGACGATCGAAGGATAATGCACCATCTTTTCAGAGAAGCTCCGGATGGTCGCACTCACTTCGAACCCATCATTCATAAATAGAGTCAAGTGATATTGGTCTGTCTTCTTGGGAACGAGGTTAATCTCTGAGATGAGATGCTGCACTTCTTTTGGAAGTTCCCCTAATTCGTTCACCATTTTGACCAGGACCTTATCTTCTTCGAATCCCCTCAATAGAGGTGCATCCACAGGAATCGATCCGGTCCCTTTATCCAGGACCTTCCCATTTTCCAAAATGACAAAAAATTTATTCCCCTTTGAGAGATATGCTTTTTTATCATATTCCTGAATGGTAATGTCGAATGAATTCGGAAAGGATAATTCCACTTTCGCATCCTTTACTTCAGGAAGTTTCTTTAATTGCTCGACCGTTTTCTCTTTGCTTACACTCCATACATTCATACCTTTGTCAATTCCACTTTTTTGAAGAACCGTCTTATTGGATATAAGTTCATTCCCATGAACGGACACTTTGTTTACATGACTCAAGGGCGATTGAAAGTATACAACCGACAATATCATCAGAAAGAATAAAGAAAGTAAAAACAGAAGCCTGCGGTTTGCTTTCTTTTTTCGGTGTTGTTTTAGTTTAGGAATACGATCTTCAAGGGAAACAACATTTTCTTTTTTCATTTCGTTCTCCTCAATTTCACTTTGAATTCATTATGCCATGAGTAAGCTGAACTCGTCATGTCTTATAATGAAAGTACTCTTTACATTGGGATACCTTCTATTCTATACGAAGGAATAACATGTTAAAAGAGGAATAGAACGTTATTTTCTGCCATATTGCCTAATAAAGACAAAAAAATGAGTGATGCAGGGTTAATGGCCTATTTTGGGAGAAATTGACCCACAGTCACCATAAGATGGATTGTCCATACCGCTTTTCGTATATGTACTTTCATTCACTTTCCAAAAGAAGGGCCATCCTATGTATTTCACTCTTGAACCCTATTTTAAACAACAATTGCACCATAATGAATGCATGTCATTGAATTGTAAAAGTTTTGGTTAACAAAAGTAACAAACTCTCCTTTATTTTGAAAAGGTATGATCAAAATGAATTACGTATATGTAATTTATTGTAACATCGAAAACGCAAATATCCTATCGTTATTTCATTCAACGGAAAGATTTTCTTCGTTGTGTAAGAGATACAAAAAAAGAGACCGACTGAGAAAAATGGGAAGGAGTGGTGAGGTCTTTTATGACCATGCACTTCTTTCTGCCATTTTTCATGTGTCAATCTCTTTAGTGGAGCATTAGTTCCTCGAATAGCGGCTTATATTCAACAGGACACCTACAGCCATGAGCATGAGGGTCAAAGAGGATCCCCCGTAGCTCAAGAATGGAAGTGTAATCCCGGTTACGGGCATCAGCCCCGTCACGACCCCTACGTTGATCATCACCTGGATGGCAATCATGGACACGATCCCCAGAGCCAGGAAGCTGCCAAATAAATCAGGTGCCCCCAATGCGATCCTGATCCCTCTCCACAAGATCAATGAAAACAGGATCAATACCAGGGTTCCCCCTATAAATCCAAGTTCCTCTGCTAAAATAGCAAATATAAAGTCGTTTTGAGGTTCCGGTAAATAAAAGAACTTCTGTCTGCTCTGTCCAAGACCTAAACCGAATAATCCACCAGGTCCGATAGCATACAGGGACTGAATGATCTGGAAACCGCTATTGAGCGGATCCTGCCAGGGATCTAAAAAGGATGTGATCCGTTTAATCCGGTAAGGAGCAGAAATGACGAGTCCTACAAACCCAAGCAAACCGATCATGCCGAGTCCTACGAAATGTTTGATCCGGGCCCCGGATATGAAGATCATCACAACAGAAGTCCCCACCATGACGGTACCCGTCCCCAAGTCCGGCTGGAGCATGATCATTCCAAAAGCCGTAAACACAAGTAAAAGTGCCGGAAGTACTCCTTTTCTAAAAGAAGTAATATACTTTTGGTTCTCAGATAAATACTTTGATAGAAAAGCGATCATGGCGAGTTTCATAAACTCCGAAGGCTGAATGGAGAAGGCCCCCACCCCAATCCAGCTCCTCGAACCGTTCCGGAGCACCCCTATGCCGGGAATGAGAACGAGCACAAGGAGGACGAAGCATATGATAATGATGATCTTTGACCAGTTTCTCCATGTCCAGTACTCTACGTTCATGATGAAAAACATGGCGAATAATCCTACACCTGCGAAGAGCACCTGTCTTTTTGCAAAGAAAAAGGAGTCATTAAATTTGTAATCTGCCCATACAGCACTCGCACTGTATACCATGACCAGTCCAATCGCAAGCAAAGTGAGCGTAACCACAATGAGTATAAAATCGGGAGTCGATTTTTTTAAAGGCAATCCTAAACACCTCGAATAGACAAATTTAGAGCCGTTCGAGCATAGAAAACTACTGATCCCGGATTGAATGACTGGTTGTGTAAGTATGGATGCTCTATATGGACAAGCCCTTATTAAAGCTTATGCACGGCCTCGATAAACATGTCACCGCGTTGTTCAAAAGTACGATATTGATCCCAGCTTGCACATGCAGGGGACAATAATACGATATCCCCTTCCCGTGCATGCTCATACGCAACCGGAACCGCCTTTTCAACATTATCGACAGGAATAATCGTTTGTATCCCTGCCTTTTCCCCAGTCTTCACGAACTTCTCAGAGGTCTCTCCAAAGGTGATCAATGTTTTGACGTTTCCGAGGAATGGAATCAGGTCATCAAATTCATTTCCGCGATCCAATCCCCCTGCAAGCAGTATAGTAGGGGATTCAAATGCTTTAAGCGCACTTTTCGTCGCCAGGCTGTTCGTTGCTTTAGAATCATTGTAGAATTTGATGCCATTCATTTCCCGGACGAATTGAGTCCGATGTTTCACTCCGCCGAACGTACTCAATACTTTTTTGATACTATCATTTGACACCCCATATATTTTACAGGCTGCAACGGCACATAGGATATTTTCAAGGTTATGCGCTCCAGGAAGGACGATGGAGGATAAACCCACCACTTTTTCGTCTTTGAAATAAATCGAACGATCCTTAATATAGGCACCGCCTTCTATTTCCTTTTCGGTTGAAAAGCGAATTACCTGGGCTTTTGTAAAGCTGACCGTATCTTGTACATGCTCTTGGTCCCCGTTAATGATGAGATAGTCTTTTTCCGTTTGGTTTTTTGTAATATTGGATTTTGCTTTCCAATATTCGTTCAAGTCTCCATGGTAATCCAGATGGGCATCATACAAATTTGTAATGATGGCAATGTGCGGAGCGAATTCCTGGGTCCCCATCAGTTGGAAGGAAGATAGTTCGACTACCATCTTTTCGTCCTCTTTCGCATCCTGGGCCACTTCAGAAGCAACGGTTCCAATATTCCCGGCGATCAGAGGCTTTTGGTTATCCTCTTTCAACATTTCGAATAACAGTGTCGTGGTGGTCGTTTTTCCATTGGTTCCCGTGATCCCGATCATTTCCGCCTCTGAAATGAGATAAGCGAGCTCGACTTCTGTTAAAACGGGAATGTTCTTCTCCATCGCTTTTTTTATCAATGGGTTATGATATGGGATACCCGGATTCTTTATGACATATTGAAAGCCTTCATCGAGAAGCTCGATGGGATGACTACCGCATATGACTTTAATCCCTTCCTGAAGGAGCCCTTGAGCTTCGGGATTTTCCGATAAAGGCTTTTGGTCATTGACCGTAACAAATGCTTCTAACTTATGTAGGAGAGAGGCAGCACTTACCCCACTTTTTGCCAAACCTAATACCAGTACTTTTTTATGTTTGAATTTTGTAATGTTTTTCACTTATAACCACACCTCAATATAGATTCCTAAAACGGCAAAAAGTAATCCCACAGTCCAAAACGTGACGACGACACGCCACTCCGACCATCCGACAAGCTCATAGTGGTGGTGCAATGGGCTCATTTTGAAAATTCGTTTTCCTGTTGTTTTAAAGCTTGCCACCTGTAAGATGACGGAAAGAGTCTCAATGACGAATACTCCCCCAATAAGGATTAATATGATTTCAAGCTTAGTTAGAATGGCGATCGTGGCGATTGCGCCTCCGAGTGCAAGTGAGCCCGTATCTCCCATGAATACTTTGGCAGGATGGGCATTGAAGACGAGGAAGCCAAGAACCGCCCCCACCACCGCTACTCCGAAGATGGCAACATCATATTGGGATTGGCTCCACGCAAGTACAGCCAGTGCGCCGAATGCAATGGCACTTGTTCCGGACACCAAACCGTCCAGACCATCCGTCAGATTGACTGCGTTTGAAAATCCAACAAGCCAAAAGATAATGAATAAGCAATAAAACCAGCCTAATTCAAACGAAATATCCGTCAGTGGTATCGAAACAGTGGTCGGAAAGTCGTTTTGTTTAAAGATAAGATAGAAGATCACCGATATGACAATCTGTCCCAGCAGCTTCTGCTTGGAGGTCAAACCTAAATTCCTTTTCATCACGACTTTTATAAAGTCATCCAGGAAACCCAATAAACCAAATCCAACAGTCACGAGGATCATTAAATACGTTTCAGGGCCCGGTTCTGAATATTTACCGGTCATAACAAACGTCGTGATGACGATGGATACTAGGAACACGATTCCACCCATCGTTGGTGTACCGGTCTTTTTTTGATGCGACTCGGGCCCTTCATCCCTGATGCTTTGTCCAAACTTCAATCTTCTGAGGAAAGGGATAAATAATGGGGCAAGCAATACGGTTATGAGAAACGCCATTATGATGGTAAAAAAGATCACTTGTTCCATCATCGTCATTCCCCTCCCATTCCATCGGTTGGATCCTGTATAGATCTCTCCATAGTCATATCATTTGTTTGATGCTGTTCAGATTCACTGCTAAAAATAAACTTCGTCATAATTTCCCACTTTTCTTGATTGTAATTTTGTTTGTAACTCTCTTGTAAGTCTACATAAGCCCTGTATACATCTTCAACTATAAATAACGGAAAGTGATTGGGGACAAATGATGGGATTTCTTCACCCTTTCGCCAAAGGGAAGCAATCGCTCCTTTTTCAATGCTCCTAAAAAGGTTCACTTCATCACCTGCAGGTATATATAGTCCTTTCTCCATTCCCATCCTAGTTGAATTTGAAACTACTAAAAAGGAGTAGCCAGGCAAATGGATTCCTCTGGTTTCCGGAAACTTTTTTCTAACCTCATCATAAAGGAGCATTTCTACATCCCCTTGATGAAGTGTTTTGCCACTTCCCGGTCATCAAAATCGTATACATGATTCCCGATGATCTGATAGGTTTCATGCCCTTTTCCGGCAATCAGGACGACATCTTCCGGTTTCGCAAGACTCAAGGCTTCTTTGATCGCGTCTTTGCGATCAACGATCAATTGATATTGCTTGCCGACCACTCCGGCTTCCATATCCTTCAAGATGGCCTCTGGATCCTCTGTCCTGGGATTATCAGAAGTGAAAATGGCATAATCGCCATAATCACAGGCAATCTCCGCCATGATCGGCCTCTTGATCCTATCCCTGTCCCCTCCGCATCCTACCACTACAATGACATGGCCGTTTGTAATCGTCCTGATGGTCTCTAACACATTCTTCAAGCCATCCGGAGTATGGGCATAGTCGACGATGACCGAAAAGGGCTGACCTTCTGAAATGGTTTCAAACCGTCCCCTGACCCCTTTGGCTTTTTCGAGGCTCCTTATACTTTCATCAATTGGTATACCCGCAGCAAACGCTGTCGCTATTGCAGCCAGGGCGTTGTATACATTAAACTTTCCTGCATACTTTAAAACCATTTCCCGTTCCCCAAATGGTGTGACAAGGGTGAAGACCGACTCTGTTGCCCTAAGGACCACATCTTTTGCATGGAAGTCAGCTGATGGAGACAGTCCATATGTAATGACATGGGCGGCTGTGGACTTGATGAAATAATCAGATGCATCATCGTCCTTATTAATAATGGCATACTTAGGGGATTTCTTGAAATAAGTATTCCCTAATTGAGAAAACAATAAGCCTTTTGCATTACGGTAGTCTTCCATTGTTTTATGATAATCCAGATGATCCTGGGTCAGGTTCGTAAACACTGCTATGTCATAGTCACACCCATGCACACGTCCTTGATCCAAAGCATGTGAAGAAACTTCCATGATGGCGGACCTCACCCCTTTATCGCAGAATCGTCTGAACGTCTGCTGAAGAGTTAAACTGTCAGGCGTGGTATTATGGCTGACCTCCAACTCCTCCCCCACTTTGATATGCAGGGTTCCAATCAATCCTGTCTTCATCCCACTTTGAGTAAAAACATGATCGATGAGATGGGTCGTCGTGGTTTTGCCATTCGTCCCCGTCACTCCGACCAGAAGCAGCTGATGGGAGGGCTGTTTATAAAAATGGTCCGCTAGAATCGCCATCGCTTTCTTCGTATCGGGAACAATGATGACAGGAATGCCTGCATCCAGTCTCCTTTCTGCAAGGATCGCTGCTGCACCATTCTTCTCTGCCACCTCTGCAAGAGAGTGGCTATCGATTTCCAATCCATTGATACAAATAAATAAATCACCATTCTTTACTTTCTTGTGGTGATTCGCGATGTTTGAAATATCCGGATTCCCTTCACCATGTACTGAGAAAAACGGTAGTACTTCCAGCAAAGTGTGCAATCTCATCCTTTCAACTCCTCACAGGCAGAAAGCAACCTTTTTATATTTTACAAAAAAATATGAATGAAAGCTATCAACCTTTTAACTTAGTTCGATATCTTTTTTACGTCACGAGGACTGACACTTTATACCCCGGGGATCCATCCGTCCAAATCCCCGGCATAAATGAAAAGTATATCATGAAATGACGATCGTGTAGACCTTCTGGGCCATTATTCTTCAGATAGGTAGACCCTAACCTTTGAACCCTGTTTTATTTTCACTCCCGGGTCCGGAGACTGACTTACCACCTTTTCACCGCTTCCGCTTACATCCAGGTCAAGATTCACCAATTGTTCCTGCAGTTCATTTTTCGTCAATCCGACCAGATCCGGGGTTTCAATCAACGGAGTGTCGGTCCACGTCATCTCTTTTTCAATTTGACCTTTACGCTTCGGTACCCCCATTGCCTCCAGACTATCACCTATGATACTCCCTCCGATCGGGGCTGCCACGACTCCACCGAATTGAATCGTCCCTTTCGGATTATCGACAGCGACATACACCACAATCTGAGGGTCATCTGCAGGAGCCACTCCCATGAAGGAAACGATATGATTGTTTTCCAGGTACTTACCATCCTTCGCCTTCTGCGCGGTCCCCGTCTTTCCCCCTACCCGGTAACCATCTACAAACGCTTTCTTTCCGCTTCCTTTGGCCACTACACTTTCCAACGCTTCACGAATCTGCTTTGACGTTTCTTCGGAAATGACCCTTTTCTTGATCTGAGGGCTCTTTCTCATGACCACTTCTCCGGTTGAAGGGTCGATAAGCTCTTTTGCGATATAGGGCTGATACAATATTCCTCCATTGACTGCCGCTGACACTGCTGCGACCTGTTGAATAGGGGTAACGGCCACCCCCTGGCCAAATGCGGTTGTCGCCTGTTCTACAGGCCCGACACGGTCGAGGTTAAAGAGAATCCCCTTCCCTTCCCCTTGCAGATCGATCCCCGTCTTCTCACCAAAACCAAAATCATGGATATAACTGAATAATTTTTCTTTCCCTAACCTTTGACCCAACTCGACAAATCCCGGGTTACATGAGTTCTGTACCACTTCAAGGAAGGTTTGTGTCCCGTGTCCCCCACGCTTCCAACAGTGAAGAGTCGACCCTGCCACTTCGATATGCCCTGGGTCATGAAAGGTTTCTTTATAGAGATCCACCTTTTTCTCTTCGAGGGCCGCTGCAAGCGTAATGATCTTGAACGTGGATCCTGGTTCATACGTGCTCCAAATCGGTAAATTCCGATTATAGATCTCCTGGGGTACATTACGGAAATTAGCCGGATCAAATGTCGGCCTGCTGGACATGGCGAGTATTTCACCATTCTTAGGATTCATGGCGATGGCGATGATGCCATCTGGATTATACGTCGCCTCTGCGATATCCAATTCACGCTCAACGATGGTTTGCACTTTGGTATCGATCGTTAACTTTAAATCCAATCCATTCTCCGGCTTTTCAAAATCATCGGCCATATCAGGCATTCTCTTTCCTTTGGCATCGGAGAAGAATTTCACATACCCTTTATCTCCACTAAGCTCTTCATCATAAGAAAGTTCGAGCCCCATGAGCCCTTGATTATCGATTCCTGCGAAGCCGAGTACATGGGATAAATAACTTCCATATGGATAATAACGCTTAGAATCCTCGCCTAAGTACACGCCTTTCAAATTTAAATCCCTTACCTCTTTCGCTTTTTCATACGAGATCTTCCTTGCTTCCTTTATCAGCACCATATTGGCTTTCTGTGTTACATATTTATATGCAGACTCAACTGAAATATTAAGAACGGCTGCCAGTTTATCCGCTGTTCCTTGAGGGTCCGTAATTTGTCGTGGAACGACAAATATAGTCGGTGCACTTTGATTCCCTGCGAGTTCTATTCCATTTCGGTCGACTATTTTCCCTCTCTCAGGTTGAAATGGGATATTTCGACTCCAGGAGTCTTTTGCCAAACCGGTAAGCCAGTCCCCTTTAAAAAACTGAACATACCCCAGCCGGATATCTATGATGGAGAAAATAAGGACTCCTACTATAAGCGCTACTGCCAACCTCTTCCTTACCGTTACATTGGATACTCTTTTCACAAATGGAACCTCCCCTTCTATGGCTCGTTCCATTATATGCTTGGACTCATGGTGGTATGTTTCAATTCAATGAAAGAGTCCGGGCTTTCGGCAGGGGAATAGGGTTTTATGAATGGATGGACAAAAAGGGATGACTCCGGTAATTGAGTCATCCCTTTTGGTTAATTCAGCTGTTCTTCTTCTTTTTCTTTCGGTGCCACCGCTTCTTCAGGGGTCTTGAAGTTGACGACGAGTGGCTCATCTTTCTTGACCTTTATCCCAGGCTGTATATTCTGACTGAAAGCATATCCATTTCCAACCATATTAATCTTCAGACCGGCGATATTGGCTACCTTAAAGACATCCCTTACAGACCACCCCTTCATATCGGGAATGGTAATGTCTCCATCGGTTTTGATCACGACTCTTTCCCCTTCAAGAGTGGCATTTCCGCCTTGAGGAAGCTGTTTGACCACTTGTGAACCATTTCCGACCACAACTGGAGTCACGCCTGCTTTTTCCAGTTCTTTTTTTGCTTCTTCCACGCTCATGTCCCTCGTTTCAGGGAGTGATTGTTTCTTTAGGCTCACTTTTTCCTGAGGTTTAATGTTCAGGTACTTTAAGCTGTTTTGCATGACGGGATTGAAGACCGCAGAGACCGGATCTGATCCGATTTCAGTCGGTTCCAGTTCAGGCTGTTGGACCCCGACATACACGATTAACTGAGGGTCGTCGATAGGGGCCATACCCATAAAGGAGAAAAGATAATTTTCCTTTCCGACCATATAACGGCCATTCGATGGATCAGGTATCTGACCCGAACCGGATTTACCGCCGACACGATATCCTTCTATTGCAAACTTCTGTCCTGTACCATGTTCAGATGTGACAGTCGTCTCCAGGTATTCCCTCGTCTTGATTGCCGTTTCCTTCGTGATGGGGCTTCCTGAAACTTCAGGCTTCGTCTCTTTGATGACTTTCTTTGTATTGGGATCGACGATCTTTGAAATGACATAAGGCTTCATCATTTTCCCATCATTGGCAATCGCCGACTCCGCCTGAATCATTTGAAGCGGTGTGACGGTCGTACCTTGACCAAAAATCGTCGTGTATTTTTCAATCGGGTAATGATACAATATCGAACCCGATGCCTCATTTGGCAGTCCTACGTCTGTCGCTTCACCAAATCCAAAGTCATGTAAATAGTTTTCATATTTCTTAAATCCGATTTTATCCAATAGGTTCGCAAATGCAACATTGGAAGATCTTTGAACGCCTTCAAGGAATGTAATCGTTCCCCAACCTTCTCCTCCATTGTGATCCCGGATCGGGTTTGGAACATTTTCCACATAATACTTACCAGATTCATAGGTTTCATTCGGATTGAACTTACCTTCATTCACTGCAGCTGCAAGGGAAAAAGACTTCATCGTGGAGCCTGGTTCATACGTATCTTCAACGATGATGTTGGTCCAGTTATCCAGGAGCCCCTCTCTTGTATCCGGGTGGAATGTAGGTCTTTGACTCATGGCAAGAATCTTCCCTGTTTTCGGGTCGGATACGATCGCAAACATTTTCTTAGGCTTATATTTTTTTTGGACTTCATTCATTGCTTCTTCCAGGAAGGTTTGAATCTTCTTATCGATGGTCAGATATAGGTCATCCCCATCTTCAGGCGGGGTAACATGTTCGTCTGAATTCGGCAGGAGATAGCCCCACACATCACTCTTATAAGAAACAGATCCATCCTTGCCTTTCAATACATCATTGAAACTTGCTTCCACTCCCATTTTACCCACGGTCGTAGAATCCCCATCGTCGTCGGTTTTTTTCTGTGCGAACCCGATAAGATGGGAGGCGAAAGAGCCGTTAGGATAAAATCGCTTCGCTTCCTTCCTGAATGTAACGCCAGGGATATCTTCTTCTTTAATGTCAAGCATCATCTGATGGGATAAATCTCTTCCTGCAGCACCGAATTCCACTTGATACGGACCTTTTTTGTTTAACCGGTCATAAATGTCACTTTCCTTCATATCAAGATACTTGGCGAGGACTTTGGCCGTTTTTTCAGGGTCTGTCACATGCTTGGGTTTCTTCGGATCACTGGTAATGCTTGGATCTAATATCGCAACCAGTGTATAGGCGGATGTATCCTCTGCGATGACTTCCCCTTTCCCGTCAAAAATGGTTCCTCTATGTGCTTCTAGAATATGACTTTTGATATATTTTTTTGCCGCTTGTGATGCCAGGACCTTCCCTTCCGCTTCTCCCGTGACCTGAATAGTGACGAAGCGGACCATTAATACAAAAAAGAGCAAGCCGAAAATCCCGAAAAGGATGGCTGCCCCTATGTTCATACTTGGCCTTTTTTTCATTATTGTTCAACAACCTTAACGTTCTTTTCTTTCAAGTTAAGTCCAAGTTCCTTTGCTTTTTCGAGAATACGCTCATACGTACTAAGTTCACTTACTTGGAGTTTCAGGTCATTGTTCGCCTTTTCCTGCTTTTCAATGGTCGTTTCTACGTGCTGAACCTCTTTGTTGACGTCATAAATGGCTGCCTGGGTCGAAACAATTTGAACCGCCAGGATACAAAATACCATTGCGAAGATGGCCACAAGGATTTTCTCACCCGGTGTGACAACGGACGTTCTTTCTTCATTCAGACGCTTGGGTTTGGCTTGAACGGACTGATAGGATTTCTCAACATTTTGCTGCTCATACTTTCTCGCTAAGTTACTCAAAATTCTCCCTCCTGTTTCCTTCTTTTTATATATTTTTTTCTGCGATTCTCAATTTAGCCGACCTGGCCCGATTATTTTCTTCTAATTCTTCTTCGCCAGGCAGGATCGGTTTTCTCGTAATCAGTTTAAGTTCTGCTTCATACCCCTCTGGGATAATAGGTAATCCTGGAGGCAAATCAGGTCCTGATGCTTTTTCCTTGAACATGGTCTTACAAATCCGATCTTCCAGCGAATGAAACGTAATGACGCTCACCCTTCCACCCTTATGAAGGAGCTGTATTGCCTGCTCCAAGGAATCTTCGAAAGCTCCCAGCTCATCGTTCACGGCAATACGGATTGCTTGAAACACCCTCTTAGCTGGATGGCCACCCTTTCGCCTTGCGGGTGCCGGAATTCCATCCTTGATCAATTCCACAAGTTCCCCCGTGGTTTCAATCGGTTTCACTTCACGCGCCGCTTCGATCTTTCTGGCGATTTGCTTCGAGAATTTTTCTTCTCCATATCGATAAAAGATCCTGACCAAATCTTCAAACGACCAATGGTTAACCACATCGAACGCAGTTACTTCCCCTTGTAAATCCATTCTCATGTCAAGAGGTGCATCATGGTGATAACTAAATCCCCTTTCTGGAGTATCCAGTTGAGGTGATGAAACACCAAGATCGTATAAAATCCCATCCACATTATGTACTCCGAGGTGTTCAAGTTCTTCTTTGATGTGTCGGAAATTTGACTGGACGAATGTCACTCTGTCCTTATAAGCAGAAAGCTTTTCTTTTGCATGGTTGATGGCTGTTTCATCCTGATCGAAGCAATACAGATGCCCTTCAGGCGATAGCTGACTGACGAGATATTCACTGTGCCCTGCACCGCCTAGCGTACAATCTACATATACTCCATCTTTTTTGATATCCAGGCCGTCTACGGTCTCTTTCAATAATACAGTTGTATGTTTAAACATGTTGACTTCACCTTTCCAATCGAACGTTTTGTGGGGGGCTAAATATCAAATCCCTCCATATTCTCTGCAAGCTCAGCAAATGAATCTTCAGACTGTGTGAAATAGTCTTCCCATAATGATTTACTCCAAATCTCAATTCGATTGGAAACTCCTAAAATAATGCATTCTTTATCCAATTGTGCATAATTCACAAGTGTAGCAGGAATATTCACCCTACCCGTTTTATCCAGTTCACTCTCGGTTGCCCCCGAGAAGAAGAACCGAGTGAAGGCACGGGCATCTTTTTTAGTCAGCGGCAGGGCTTTAAGCTTCTCCTCAAGGGATCGCCATTCATCCATGGGGTAACCAAATAAGCACTGATCAAGTCCCCGGGTGATGACAAATGAATCCCCGAGATGATCACGGAACTTGGCAGGTACAATTAAACGGCCTTTATTATCAATGTTATGTTGATATTCGCCCATGAACATATGCACTGCCCCCACTTTCTATCACAAATGTACCACATCCCCCCACTTTTCTCCACTCTTTTCTATATTCTTTCCTTACAAAATATTTCCTCTATTTTTCATTAGTGTTTTTCCTGCTTTTACAGACAAATTTCCAAGGTTGAATTTTGTCTGTAAACAACAGAAAAAGGACCAAATTCGCATATCAGAACGAATTTGGTCCTTTTTTCATTTGACCGATCAGATATAGATCACTTTATGAGTGCCATCAAAGGAATAATCGAGGGCGGTCAGGTCCCTTATGAAAGTGGGGCCATATTTATTTAGGAAGTAAAGGACATTCCAGGTTCTTTCCTGTGGTCCTTCATTTGGTCTGATACTGTTTTCCACTTTCGTGAATTGGGTGAAGATCAAGGAGTGCTTATCTTTTAACGCTTTATCAATTTTTTTGCGTAAATAATCGAACTGACCATGGTGGAATTCAAGATTCTTATCAAGGATCGGATTTAACCCCTGATCAATCGAGATGGCCTGTTTACGGATTTCCTCATATCGGCGTTCGAGTTCATCCTGAATGCTCTTCAGTTCCTTCTCTATCCCTGGTCGCTCAAGAGATTTCCAAAAGGCATCCCTGGCAGTTGCCACTCCTTCTGTAATGACTCCGTGAAGGGATAATTGGAGGTCTTCGATCCTCTTATTTATATCCCTTTCCACTATGGTGATATTCAACCTTGGTACAACAGGAGGCATCTTCAAATTTACATATTCAAACGCTCTTTTCAATTCTCCCCAGTAGGCTATTTCACCGGGGCCCGCGATGAACGCCAGGTTCGGGAATAACCATTCCTGCATCATTGGTCTTGTGACGACATTATTACTGAATGATTGGGGGCTTTTCTCCAAAATAGATAATAACTCAACGGAAGAGTATGTGTTTCCGCTATTTTTTTCAAAAAACGTATCCCCATCCCGATCTAACAAGGCCCGTTCATTCTGAACCTGCAGAAAAAGATTGGCGGCAGATGGAGAGATCTCCAGTTGAGTGTGAAAACCACTTTCCCGGATGTCACGCTGCTGCAGAAGGACCGCATCCGTTATCGACTGACTGTTTTCAATCAGATGACGAAAGTGTGCCGTTTCCAGTTTCCTTAGCGGAGGGTGGGAGGAATCAATGACCAGTAATCCGAAATCCTTGAATAGACTCATGACGATATGGGCAAAGAAGCGGACGATCGACTCTTCCTCATCGATCATCTGATGCAGCTCCTCTGAAAGCTGTTTTGAATGTTCCGTCTCCCCTAAAGCGACGAGAATGTCATCGAGCCATTTCTTCATCACTGATTTAGAATACGTTATGTGAGAGGTCATCTTTTTTTCCAATACTCTCTCGGGATACCCCACCTTTTCAAGCTTCGACCCTTTTTCAACGTATATATGATTCACTTCCTGATAATCATGGTCTTCACCTGCTATCCAAAAAACCGGTACAACCGGGTGCTTAAGGCGCGCTTCCTGCTGCCTGGCCAATTGGATGACTGAAATGATTTTATGTATGGTATAAAGAGGACCGGTCAATAGACCTGCCTGTTGACCTGCCACGACGGTAACCGCATTATCCCTCAGTTTCTCAAGTGCCCCTTCTACTTTATCTGAAGAAGGCAGGCCTTTCATATAGGAAGAGATACATTCTGAGAGACCCTCCCGAGGGAAAGTACGTGATCCTAAATCCTCCATCCGTTCCTCATAAACGGATGGTTTATTGATATTATAATGAAAAAAAGAAGTGACAGGCTCTTCTTGTTTTAAATATTTAGACGCAAACTGATTTATTGCTGGAATGTTTAAGCTTTCCAATTCCATATGAATTACTCCTTTTCTAGCTCTTGATATCCTAACGATGAGTATATCATTCCACATAAGGAAAAGGAAAAAACTTGCCTGCTGAATTTTAATACAGTTCCAGGATTCGGAGGACGAGGCCCGTAATCATCAATGTGATATAGGCAGTAAAAAATAAAAGGAAGTTCACCCGCCAGAATCCTCTGAGCACTTTTGGGTATTCGATCTCACCCTTTGCTTTCCAATACATGATGGCAAACAGCACCCCGATTGAACAGATCACAATAAATATGAGCCACAGATAGGACGTCCTCCATATGGCAATGACAATGAAATGAACAGATACAATCAAGAGAAATGTCGTAATATCAATGGCGATATGCACAGCTCTCCGGTGACTCTTTAAAATTTCCTTAGCAAGAATAAAACTGATGAAATACCCCAAAAATGGAATCATAACGAAAATGGCAATGATCGTCGAAAAAATGGAAGCCATTTTATCCCCCCAGACCTTCTCTTTCTATTCCTTTAACTAATTTGTAAAGTAGATTCATGATGGGTACAAAATGGTGTTCTTTTTGGGCTTTGTCCAGAAGGACGCCAATGATCGATTCAATTTCCGTCTTTCTTTGTGATTCTATGTCTTTTAACATGGAAGATCTGTTCTGATATGTATTCCGGCAGATATCGACTACTTTTTCGAAGGAAATATTCCCTTTCATTTGAGGAAATAAGAGAAGCATCTCGTTGAATAAATCCTTCTGCAAACCATGGAAATAAGGGTTTTCAACAAGCTTACCGTTCGTCACACCCGTTAAAGCTGTGAGCGGGTTGATTGATACATTGACGAATAACTTAGTCAGGAGCATTTTCTCGAAGTCTTTCCGGATTGAAAACCGGAAGGAATCAGTACTCTTTGATACTATTTCTTCTATCACATGCCAATTCCCTCTAATTAACGCAATATTCGTCTCTGCTTCCCCTAAATGGTGAACGGCGGCGTCATTTTCCTTCATGGCTCCATGATCCACCGAGCCCGCGACCAGATGCCGATGAGGTAATGATTTCACCCAATCAACATGACCTATTCCATTTTGAACAAACAGTAGGGGCACGTGAACTCCGAGTTCGACGAGTTCCTTTCTAAGAAACGGGAGATCATATTCCTTTACAGCTACAATCACAAGGTCGAATTCCTTCTCCGTTTCGGTTTCTTGTACGGCTCCTACCCTGGTTGTGATGGCCGACCCTTCTTTATAGATGGTAACCCCATTTTCCAACAGTGAGCGAACTTGAGACTCCCTCCGAACGATAAGGGTTACATCAAATAACCGGCCAAGATAACCGGCAAATAAAAGGCCGACCGCTCCTCCTCCAATGATTCCAATTTTCATACAAACTCCTTCTTTTTCATCGTTTATGAACATTTTACCAAATTTTTCTGAGTGAGAAAACGATTATAGGCAGAAAGAATCAATCCTTTTCGAAAGAAAGGGCCCGTTCAAAAGGAACGAGCCCGGCACTGATATGTCCTTATACAGGATATACAGGATGTTTTCTTTCACTGAACGTGACATCCTTTGTTTCATAAAGCTTATAACGCTGGATCAATACGGAGCGCAATTCATTCGGGGCGGTGATTTCATCTACAATTAATTCAGAAGCCAATTTATAAATGTCGATATGCTCTTTATATTCCTTCTGTTTTTCCTGGACATATTGAATTCTTTCTTTAGGATCTTCGATTGCCTGGATCTTGTTGGAATATACAGCATTTACCGCAGCCTCAGGACCCATTACGGCAATTTGAGCCGTAGGAAGGGCAATACAGACATCCGGGTCGAAAGCAGGACCTGCCATGGCATATAAACCTGCTCCATAAGCTTTCCTTACGATCACAGAAATTTTCGTTACCGTTGCCGAACTCATGGCTGCTATCAATTTTGCACCGTGGCGGATAATACCCGCTCTTTCCACCTTGGTCCCGATCATGAATCCAGGTACATCAGCAAGGAACAACAAAGGAATATGGAAAGCATCGCATAATTGAATGAATTTAGCGCCCTTATCCGCGGAATCATGGAAAAGGACTCCACCCTTCACTTTCGGTTGATTGGCAATGATCCCTACTACCTTACCGTCAAGTCGCCCGAAACCTGTAATCAATTCAGGAGCGAATAGCTTTTTCATTTCAAAGAAGCTTCCTTCATCAATCAACGTATCGATGCAATCATACATATTGAATGGAGCATTTTGATGTTCAGGGATGATGTCTTCGAGAAGCTTTTCATGTTTAGGCGCAAGTCCCTCAAGCACCTTGGGCTTCTGTTGGTAATTGGCCGGGAAATAACCTAAATACCTTTTCGCTTCTTCAATTGCCTCCTCTTCGGAAGCCGCAAGCAGGTCACCACAACCACTGACCGTACAATGCATTCTTGCACCGCCCATTTCTTCAAGGGTCACTTTCTCCCCAATCACCTTTTCAGCCATCCGAGGCGAGCCAAGATACATGGATGCATTCCCATCCACCATGATGACGATGTCGCAGAATGCAGGAATATATGCTCCTCCGGCTGCTGATGGTCCAAAAAGGACACAAATCTGCGGAACCATCCCGGACATCTTCACTTGGTTATGAAATATTTTGCCTGCCCCCCGACGATTCGGGAACATATCTAACTGATCGGTGATACGTGCGCCTGCAGAGTCCACTAAATAAAAGATAGGCACTTTTAAATTAAGGGCCGTTTCCTGGATCCGGATGATTTTCTCAACCGTCCTCGCACCCCAGGATCCGGCTTTAACCGTGGAATCATTGGCCATGACGCACACAGTCTGTCCCCCTACTTTTCCTATCGCCGTCACTACACCATCAGCCGGTAAGTCGTCCGCCTTATTATTGGCAAACATTCCATCTTCCTGATAATCCCCATTATCAAATAATTGTTGCAGGCGATCCCGGACAAACATCTTTTTCTGTTCTTTCAATTTCTCATGATATTTAGGCTGACCACCGGAAGCAATTCTTTCCCTTGTTTCTTCAAGAGTATTGATGATCGTTTTAGATGTTGACATATTATCCCCTCCGTCGTTTTATGTAAAAATACAAGAACGGCTCATAAACAAGCCAGAAACCGCAAACGATTTCTGACTCATTGTCTTACCCGGATCATCCTTCGATTATTAGTAATACATCGCCTTCATTCACGAAGTCCCCTACATTTACTTTAATCTCTGTGACTTTCCCGGCAGCTTCAGCTTCAACGGGAATTTCCATTTTCATAGATTCGAGCATTAGAACAGTATCTCCGCTCGACACCTCTCCACCTTGTTCCACTAATACATTCAGTACCGTCCCTGCCATTGTTGATGTGATTTCCTTCATGATTGATTCCTCCTGTTTGTCTTCTTATGTTTGATTGAGGTGCGGATCATTCCGCACCAACATTACGTACGGTTGGCTGTCAAAAAGTCCTGGAGCCATTTGGTCGTATATGATCCATCTTTAAACCCGTTGTCTTCAAGGATATCCCTGAAGAGACTGACATTGGTTTTGACCCCTTCAACCGTTACCCCCGCAAAGAAAAGCTTTGCCTTGTCCAGCGCATCCTGACGGTCATTCCCCTGGATGATACACTTGGATATCATCGGATCATAGAAGGGGGTCACATTGTTCCCCTTTTCGTATCCGCTGTCAATCCGGACACCTTCACCTTGACCCCATTCCAATTCTGTCAGCTTCCCTGGAGAGGGATAAAACGTCTTTGGATCTTCAGCATATACCCTGAACTCAATTGCATGACCGGCATTCTGGATTTCTTCCTGCCTGCAAAGGGGCAGAGGCTCTCCGCTTGCTACCAGCAGCTGCCATTTCACGAGATCGAGCCCCGTGATCGTTTCAGTGACCGGATGCTCTACTTGCAGACGGGTATTCATTTCAAGGAAGTAAAAATTCTCCTCTTCATCAACGATAAACTCCACCGTTCCTGCATTCGTATAATTCACTGCTTTTCCAGCCTTTATGGCAGCAGTGAACATCTTCTCCTTCGTTTCTTGAGATAGGGCGGGAGAAGGTGATTCCTCTATCACTTTCTGATTTCTTCGTTGTACGGAACAATTCCGCTCGAATAGATGAACGAGATTTCCATGGTGGTCACCAAAGATTTGTACTTCTACATGTCTCGCATTCTCTATACATTTCTCGAGGAAGACTTCCTCTTTCCCGAAATAGGCTTTAGCACGGTTTTTAGTAGAATCGAAGCTTTGAACGAGCGCTTGCTCATTTTCACAGCGGATCATACCGATCCCGCCGCCGCCACCACTTGCCTTCAGCATCACGGGGTAGCCGATGTCATTTGCCACCTCTTTAGCAGCCTCTATGGTATCGACTCCTCCGTCGCTTCCAGGTACTACAGGAACAGACGCATCCTGCATCACTCTTCTTGCCTCTACCTTATCTCCCATTTTCTCAATGATGTCATGGGCAGGACCAATAAAAGTAATCCCTTCTTCTGTCACCCTCTTCGCGAAGTCGGCATTTTCCGAGAGCAGGCCGTACCCGGGATGGATTCCATCCACTTTCTCCTTCTTTGCAACATCCAATATATTGTCCACCACTAAGTATGAACGGTTCACTTGTGATTCACCTATGCGGAATGCAACATCCGCTTCTTTCACAAAGGGCATATCCTGATCTGCATCTGAATAAACCGCGACTGTTTGAATGTTTAATTGTTTACATGTTTTGATGATCCTAGAAGCGATTTCTCCCCTGTTTGCAATTAATATCTTCTGCACAATCTCTCCCCTTTCTTCATGGAACACACCTGTTCATAATACGAATTCTACAAAAATCGTCGAAATCCTTCTTCTCCATTGTAAACGTTTTCTTAATTAAGTGCAGAATTTTTTGTTATTTTGTTATATAATAATAATAAATACTAGTTCTAATAGTAAATGAATTGCAAACGGATACAACATTCTTATTGTATTCAAAGAATCATTTTTCAGCATTTTAGGAGGTCATACTATGGCAGTAAAAGTGGAAAAATTAAAAGTTAACTATAAAACTCTTGAAGAGTTTAAAAAATTTAAAGAATATGGTGTACAGGAATTATCCATGCTTGAGGACCTGCAGGCGAATATCATTGAAAACGATAGCGAATCTCCGTTTTACGGAATTTACTTCGGGGATACTCTGGTTGCCAGAATGAGTCTTTATCAACGCAATGCCCGTTTTGATCAATACTTCGATCCTCCCCAAAATTACCTGGAGCTTTGGAAGCTTGAAGTATTGCCAAAATACCAGAATAAAAGCTACGGAAAAGAATTAGTGGAATTCGCCAAGACCTTTGGATTGCCGATCAAGACAAACTCTCGAATCAAATCTCAAGGTTTCTGGGAGAAGATGGGGTTTGAAGCCGTAACATACGAAGTGGAAAGAGATTTAGGTGAAAATCCATACGTATGGTTCCCTGAAGGGGTCAAAGAACAAAAAATCAGTTAATATACGAAAAAGGCTTGCTCAAGTACACTCGAGTCAGCCTTTTTCATTTCATTTATTCAATCGTTGTAAATTGCCGTTCTTATCCATCTGGAATTTTACTTTGTCTTCATTTCCTTGTAGCAGGGCCATCTTTCTCGCTTTTTCAAAGATGGCTAATAAAGATTTATGATCTTCTTCAAGGAGATTGAATTTTTCTTCATACTCTTTCAACTCTTCTTCTGTTGCTTTAAGCTTTTCCTGCAGTTGTGAGATTTGTTCGTGAAGCTGATTGTTTTCATTTCGTACTTTCTCCTCGTTACGGACGGCTTCCTCTGCTTTTTGAAGGTACTGTATCATGCTTCCCATCGAAAAAGCTTCCGGAGACTCCGACGCACATTCAACCGTCGGGATTTCCTGCTTCTCTTCAAAGGTCTTCTTTGGCGGAGAATATTTTTTTGATTGCTTTCTCTGTTTCTTTGCCAGTTCTATACCGGATTTATATTGTTTACGAACAAATGAATTCCAACGAAAGCCGCATGCCGCGGATGTCCTTGATAGTTTTTTTCCTACTTCTTCAAACGCTTGCAGCTGAGTCCCACCTTCACGTATATGACGCAATACCACTTCCGCTAACAACACATCTTCATCCTGGCTCCAGGCGTCCTGTCTATTTGAAGACATTTCCATCCCCCCTATTTCGTCAGTTTCTCCATACATATGCTCTTACTAGAGAAGATAGAATCAGCATCCCTATTTTTAACATACAAAAAAGGAACCGGTTTTCACCTGCTCCTTTTACCTTCATGAACTATTTAGATAAAAATCGATCGACTGCTTTGTGATGCTCATCCTGTGCCCACAGTTTGGAGCAGTGTTTGATTTCCTCCAGGATATTGGCTTCTATCCTCTTTGTATTCCATTGATTAAGGAGTTGCCGTTTATATGCCTTCAAGACTCCTGCAGACTTAGACGAAATCATCTGAATAAATGGTACTTCATGTACAGGTACCATTTCATCCACCACTTCATCTACGAACCCCATTTCATGAAGTGCTTCTGCCTGTTCCAGACGTGCCGTCATTAAAAGAGACATGGCTTTGGAGACAGGAATTCTTTCAAGGAGAAGGGTCCCTCCTCCCCATCCGGTGGTGATGGCAAGATTCCCTTGAACGAAGCCCATCTTCGCGGTTCTTCTTGCTACTCGGAAATCACACGCAGCGGCGATCTCACATCCCCCTCCAATGGCAGTGCCATTGATGAAGGCAATGGTAGGTTTCGGAAGAAAGGCGAGTCTCGTAAGGAGGCTGCCCATTTTACTGAGCATTTCGTAGCTTTCACCTTCTGTTTTCAGATTGTGGAACTGCGATAAGTCTCCCCCGGAACAAAAAGCACGATCTCCGCTTCCGGTTATGATGAGCGCTTTTACATGTTCGTTTTGAACGCACTCATCCATCACCTTCTGAAGTCCATTCATAATTTCGTAGCTAACAGCGTTTCGTTTATCCGGGCGATCAATGATAAACTCCAATATCCCTTCATTGTTCATATGTAATACATATTCTCCCACTTCTAAAGCCCCCTTTTATCTTACATTTAGTGTATGGCTTTTCCGATCCATTGAACAGACCTTTTCTATAGATACGACAAAAAAGCGTGAAGAGCCATGGTCTCTTCACGCTTTTTAGCGGTGTAAGCGATTATTTGCTTACAACTTCTTTTCCTTTATACGTTCCGCACTCTTTACAAACACGGTGTGCTAGTTTCATCTCACCACAGTTTGGGCATGCTACCATACCAGGTACACTTAGTTTGAAGTGTGTACGACGTTGTCTTTTTGCTGTTTTAGAAGTTCTTCTAAAAGGTACTGCCATTCTTCCCACCTCCTTAAAAGAGATTCATACTCATTATGAAGCCAGTCGAGCTGGTACTTCGCTTTTAAGAGTTCTTGTTTTGATCAAGAAGTTTTGCTAAGTCAGCGAGTCGAGGATCTACTTTCTTCTCTTCCTCTTGTTCGACTTCATGAGCCTGTTCTTCGGTCATCACTTCCCAGTTCTTACCGGAAGGCATCTCATCTTGTTCTCTCGCTTCATTACTAATTACCTGCATCGGAATCTCAAGTAACAGCAATTCTCTGATAGCCGGTTTTAAATCAATAACATCACCTTGTATACGATGTACTTCTTCTTCCTCATACTGATCATAATCAGCTTCATTTAGAAGATACGTTTCAATCGTATTGATGTCAACTGGTAAATCGACATCCACAAGGGTTCTTGAGCAAGGCAGGACTAACTTTCCTTCTATATGAAGATGAAAAGTGACACGGTTTGAACCGATATCCGCCTTTCCGGACACCCGAATAGGTGAGACTTCTATAATTTGGGGATCGACTTCTTTCAGTTCGTCCAAATTAATCGTTTCGTCTATGGAAAGTCCCTTGTCTCTGAATTTTTGTAATTGGATTATTGACCATTTCAATGTAATCACCTCAAGGCAACAAAGGTAATTATAGCTTTCATAATACCGTTTGTCAATATTTTTTCTTTACACTCTCTTTAACCATAGTGTTGTAATTATAACGTTTAAATATAAGGACTTTCAAATATTTTATTATATTCGTTATGAGTCATTCAATTGAGATGCTTAATTGGGCTTATAATAAAACAGTGACCGTTCCTCTCCGCTGCAGCCACTTGCTTTCCTCTATTTCCCGCAGGAGTCAAGTGGCTTCCGCTACGATCCACTCTTTGATTCTAAAGAATAGTCTTTCCAATCTAACTGAAAGGCAGAATCATTAAATATGTTATATTTAGTGAGATTCAATAAAAAATGATATTTAAGTAATTTTATTTTCTACTATTATAAAGAATATGAGACTGATTATGGAAAGGTTGTGGGTTTTTATGAAGGCGACAGGGGTAGTTGTGGAGTACAATCCGTTTCATAATGGACATTTGCATCATTTGAGGGAAACAAGGGCCGCTACCGGGGCGGATGTTGTGGTTGCCGTGATGAGTGGGCACTTCCTCCAGCGTGGTGAGCCTGCACTTGTTTCAAAATGGGCCCGTACGAGGATGGCACTGGAGTCAGGAGTGGATGTCGTGATAGAGCTTCCGTATTGTTTTGCGACACAGCATGCGGAAATTTTTTCAAAAGGGGCGATTTCACTCCTGGACCGATTTGGCTGTGAAAGCTTCTGTTTCGGTAGTGAAGATGGGGATATTGATGCGTTCTTAAAGACGATTCAATTCATCCAAACACACCAGGAGCAATACGATACGTACATAAAGGAATTTATCCAGGAAGGGATGAGCTATCCCTCAGCACTGGCCGGTGCCTTTCGGAAATTGGGAAATCAGGATTCTGTCATCGATTTAAGTAAACCCAACAATATTTTGGGATTTCACTATTTGGAGGCAAGGAATCAGCTTGGGTCTTCATTGGAAGCGTATACGATTACCCGGGAATCAGCCGGTTACCATGATGAACATTTCTCTTCCCCTTCCATTGCCAGTGCAACCAGCATTCGCAAAAGTATATTCAGTACCCGAGGGAACCACGAGATCGAATCTTATCTTCCTGCCAGTTCTGTGCAGGAACTGGAAAGATATAAAGGCGAGTTTGGTGGATTACACAGGTGGGAGAGTTATTGGACCCTGCTTCAATATAAGCTTCTTTCCTCTTCAAAATCTGAGTTGAGGGATATATATGAAATAGAAGAGGGAATAGAAAACCGGATGGTAGAGTATGCGAAGTCTTGCTTATCCTTTGAAGAATTCATGACGAAGCTTAAGACCAAGCGATACACGTGGACACGCCTTCAAAGAATGCTCCTTCATGTACTAACCGATACACATAAAGAAGAAATGAGGAGCCGGCATGACTCTCCTCGTTATATCCGTCTTCTCGGTATGAATACCAAGGGAAGGGAATTCATCCACTCCCGGAAAAAGAATCTGTCCCTCCCTTTGATCAGCAAGCTATCCAGTGCAGACCCACATGATATCCATTTAGATATCAAGGCTGCGGAAATCTATTCATTGGGCCTGCAGGATCCAGACGCACGCAAAAGACTTCTACGACAAGAATGGTCCCAACCCCCTATTATGATGTCATAACAATGTGATTCAAACAAAGAGACTGCCCCCCGTATTGAAGGCAGTCTCTTTGTTCAGTTTTCGATCGATTTGAGGAAGGACAATGCTTCATCAAATGTTTTTACGGGTATCACTTTCATATCCGTACCGATATCTTCAGCTGTTCGTTTCGCAGCGGTATAGTTGGATTCAAGATCAGGGTATTTTTTCTTCATTTCTTTTGTAATGGTTTCATCCGGTGCAAGGAAGTATTCGGCATCCGCTTTATCAGCAGCAATGATTTTTTGTTCGATGCCTCCGATACGACCGACCACACCATCCTCTGAAATCGTCCCGGTCCCGGCAATCCTGTGCCCTTTAGCCAGATCTCCCTTCGTCAGTTGGTCATAGATTTCCAAACTGAACATCAATCCGGCGGAAGGTCCCCCTATTTCCTCGGTCTGAAGCTTTACGGGTGGATCTGTTATGATTTCTTTATCATCACTTAATGTGATGCCGAGGCCAATCTTATCAGGGACATCGGGAAATGCTTCAAGCGGGATCGTTTCAACCTTTTCCTCTTTATTCCTGACGAATGTGATATCCACTTTATCCCCTTTTGTTTTCCCACTTACGTAATCAATGAATTCTTGTGACGACTGAAAAGTTTGACCGTCTATGGCGGTGATCCGGTCGCCAGGTTTCAACACTTTTTCAGCCGGCATATCCGGGTATATATTTAATACATAAATCCCTTTATATTTATATTCATACGGTTTGCCTGCTTTTTTATAGGCCACTTCAATGGCATGGGTTTGGGAATTATTCATGAGCTGAAGTTGGCGAAGGTTGTATTCTTCATCGCTTTCATGCGGACTTCTGATCTCCTCAACCGGAAAGATATATTCATATTTCCTTATGCTCGCCATCAGATAGGCATATATATTCGCCCTTCCCATCCTGACGGTTGTCAGCATCAGTTCCCCATCGTCATCATATCCATTCTCGACGTGGACGATTGGATCAAGTTCATGTGCATTCCCGGGTTTCGTAACATAGAAAGGAAGATAATAAAAAGAAGTGGCGACCATAATGAAGGTCATGATCAGCAGGGTTTTTATCAGCGTTTTTGTTTTCATAAATTTTTTACTCCTTCCAATTGTCCAGAGCTTCCTTGATGGAAGGAATAGCCTTCTTTGCTTCTTCTTCTCCCATATCGATGATTTCTTCAATGTTTTTAAAAGCTCTGGTGCTGTACATTTCTACATGTGGTCTGATCATGAAATCAGAAGCAAATTCACGGTGAGCGACGATTTCCAGTTGGAGGATATCAATGCTTTGCATGATCACGTCATAGATGGTGGTGATTTCTGCATTACGTTTCACATGGGATACATCGACCCCGATTACAATGTCCGCTCCCATTTCTTTCACCACGGAAACCGGCACCCGGTCAATGACCCCTCCGTCCACCAATAGACGGCCATTTATCCTTTCAGGCACAAAAATACCCGGTATAGCGATACTTGCCCGGACTGCGCTTGCTATTGGACCGGTGGTAAAGATGACTTTTTCTCCGTTTGTAATGTCAGTTGCCACAACACTTACAGGGATATTTAATTCTTCAATATTTTTATTATGGGTAAAGAGCTGAATGAACTCTTTTATTCTCTTGCCAGATATGAACCCCATTTTCGGAACGGTAAAGTCCAGATAATACTTCCTTCTGAAGGTAGTGGAAAGCTTGTATAGGTCTTCCATCTTGTGACCCACCCCATAAAAGCAGCCGACGAGCGCCCCCATGCTGCTGCCTGCAATCATATCAATCGGTATGTTGGCATCATCAAAGGCTTTCAAGACGCCTAAATGAGCAAATCCCCTTGCGCCACCCGAGCCGAGGGCTAATCCGATCTTTGGTCTACCCATGCCCTTCCCCCTTTTCCCGAGTCATCGGTCTATTCATCATATGGTCTATTTCAAGTATGTATGAGTATATTGGATAATATGAGGACAAGTTGAATTAATCTCATTTTATCATTCTTTTCCCATTTCACAAGGAATTGAAATAGAAGGAACTATTTTTTAGGGGAGGAAGTCCTGTTGTTCAAATCTAAAATCAAAACCTTGGCTTTATCCATAAGTGTGACGGTATTTGCCACCTCTCTCATCTTGATGCCCGGGGAATCATTGGAGGCATCCATCAGAGGTTTGGACATGTGGTGGGAAATCGTCTTTCCATCCCTATTGCCGTTTTTCATTGTATCTGAAATGCTGATCGGATTTGGGGTTGTCCGATTTATAGGTGTCATGCTTGAGCCCTTGATGAGACCATTATTCCGGGTTCCGGGAGTTGGTGGATTTGTGTGGGCGATGGGTATGGCATCAGGCTTTCCCGCAGGAGCTAAATTGACAGCCCGTTTGCGCCAGGAAAAACAGATTACAAAACTGGAAGGGGAAAGACTCGTTTCATTCACGAACTCTTCCAATCCGCTATTTATATTCGGGGCTGTTTCTGTCGGATTCTTCCAAAACGCGACCCTTGGGATTGTGTTAGCCGCTGCTCATTATATCGGGAATATATGCGTAGGCATCGTCATGAGATTCTACGGGGTTAAAGAGAAAGAGGAAATCAGAAGCCTCCAGACAAAAAGGAAGGGTTTCATCCTCCGGGAAGCATTCTCGGCACTTCACCGGACAAGGTTACAGGACAAACGTCCCATCGGCAAACTACTGGGGGATGCCGTCACTTCATCCATTCAAACGTTGTTAATGATCGGTGGATTCATCATCTTATTTTCTGTCATTAATAAAATGCTGTACCACTTAAACATCACGACCTTTTTTGCCGAAGGTCTATCGGCTTTATTTATCCTTCTGCAATTACCCGACCAATTAAGTATCCCATTTATTTCAGGACTCTTTGAAATCACATTGGGTTCAAAACTCACAAGCGGTGTAACGGAAGCCACCCTCCTCCACCAAGCGATCATCACAAGCTTTATATTAGGTTTCAGCGGTTTCAGCGTCCAGGCACAGGTCGCAAGTATCCTGGCAGATACGGATATTCGATTTAAGCCTTTCTTTTACGCTCGCATAGTTCACGGATTTGCCGCATCCGTCACGACCATTCTCATTTGGAAGCCCATTTATGAGAGGTTTTCCGATGAGCAGCTTTCCAACGCCATCCCGGTATTCGCCAGGCACAACGACGCATTTTGGACCGACATGCTCTATTGGTTCAAGACGGCAGGTCCCATCATCACGATTTCAAGTCTGATCCTATACATGGTTCTATATGCACGAAAACATGTGAATCATTGAAAAACAGGGTTGATCCACTTAGACCGATTTCACAGTTAGTGAAGAAATATGGTCAATAGTTGGATCAACCCTGTATGGTTAGTCACGCTGATATTTCGCCTTTAATGATTCTTCTACACGCTTCGGTACAAGCTCAGAGATATCGCCTCCGTATTTAGCCACTTCTTTGACAATACTCGAGCTTAAGAAAGAATACTGATTATTCGTCATGATGAAGAACGTTTCAATTTCATCATCCAGTACCCGGTTCATGGACGTAATCTGCATTTCATATTCGAAGTCCGATACCGCCCTTAATCCCCTGATGATTGCTTTTGCATTCACACTCTTCGCATAATCGACCAACAAGCCTTGAAATGAATCGACTACCACATTTGGTATATCCCTGGTCACTTCCCGAATCAATTCGATTCGTTCTTCAACCGAAAAGAGTGGTTTTTTAGAAGAATTATTTAATACTACCACGTACATTTCATCAAATACCTTGGCACCCCGTGTAATAATATCCAAATGTCCATATGTAATGGGATCAAAGCTTCCCGGACAAACTGCTATACTTGGCATATACTTACCTCCAGCTCTTTATCGTAATCCTCAATCATTCTCCCCTGGAAAATATCGATATCCTGATGATTCCATAGGTCTCTTCCCTTACCTTCTTCAAGCTCCCCACTTTATCTTCCAATGTTATTTCAGATCCATGTTCACACATCACGAAACCGCTTTCATTCAGAAGGTTGTGTTCTTCGATGAATTCCAGGAGTTGTTGAAGTTTCTGCTGTTTGTAAGGGGGATCCAGGAATATATAGTCAAAGACTATTTCTCTTTTTAGTATCGCCTTTAACGCTCTTGTAGCTTCATTTCGATATACTTCACTTTGGTCCATCAGATCACAGTCTTTAAGATTGGCCTTTACCGTTTGGAAAGCCTTCTGATCCCTATCCACAAAGATGACGGAATCGAGTCCACGGCTTAATGCTTCAATGCCCAGACCGCCGCTTCCTGCAAACAAATCCAATCCTGTCCCGCCTTCAAAATAGGGACCCAACATATTAAATATCGATTCTTTCACCTTATCTGTTGTGGGCCTTGTTCCACTTCCAGGAACAGCTTTTAACGGCCTGCCCTTTAACGTACCTGATATGACTCTCATAATCATCCACCATATATGTATTTTTTCCTCCCTATCCTATCATATCTCGACACATATCGCCACATTCAGAATTTGCATCAAAAATGTATAAAATCATTTTGATAGGTGATAATGAGAGTAACAGCATCCTAACTGATGTTGTTGCCAACCGCGGAGAAGACTTACGATTCCCCATAAGTTCTTCCTCCGGTTTCTCCTCTCCCTTTGCCTTCTTTCCAGAGATGGATATAGAAGGACCCTGCAGAAAGTTCTGCAGGGCTTTTTACGTTTCCTTTAAGATTTCGATTACATTTTTCTTGTTCTCCACTTCCGCATTGAACAATTTTTCAAACCAATGGACATCCATATAGGTGGTATCCCCTATCGTTTGAACCGGCTTTCCCAGTAATCCATAATTTTCTTCATTGTAAATAAAATAATCTTCATTTAGATAAAACCTTAAAGTATTTCCCTCTACTGTAGTGAAGTACACGCCAGGCTGCAGTTCTTTCATTTCGATCCCCATTGCCTCGACTGCCTCAGGGAATTGAACATATTCCTTTTGCTGATAAGAAACGTATGATAGCTGAATTGATTTTTGATTGACTATTATCGGCTTGCTCGCCTTCAAAATAAGAAAAGGATGCTCATTTCCTTTCACACTGTCAGCAAAAAATGAACAATTGAACCCTGTCACCTTACTGACTGTATCATCCAACATGTTACGGTCTACGGTTTGGTTCCTTACCCTGTCTCTAAGATCATCCCACTCGGAGGGGCTCAGACCTTCTTTTAACTGCTTGTATGCCCATGCCGGTTTGGCAGCGTTTGGAGGCTCATTGAGGAGGATACTGACAACCAATTCCTTCAACCAGGCATCTTCATCCCTTGAGGACAGTGTTTGGTACAATAAGCTTTGCCTTATCCTTTTCACTTCTTCTCCATAAGCATCATTCAACACGATGAGATGGGGGGACTTAAAAGGTTTAATTTTTTTTGAAATGAGAACAGTCACAAAGCCGTCAGCGGTTTCGAATGAATCCAGCTGATCAAGATCGACTGGATCCCCTTCCCCAGTCAATACCTTTACTGCTCGCGACCTGCTTTCTTTCAGCGATTCTTTTGTCCACACTAAATCTGAAGGTTCCCCTCTGCCACTGAAGAAATAGTAATCGATATAATCCAGCTTTTTATGGTTGGATGAAGGATACCCCGCAATCCATTTTCCGTTCCTTAAGCTCTTTTCCGTTAACTCAATGTCCGTTTTGAGGGTTGAAACCCCGGAAAGTACAGGATACCAATTTCTTAAAGGTACACTGTCAGCTTTCATCGAGTGCTTTAATGAATAGGTGATGGTGATTTCCTGAAGATCCTGATTCAAGGTCTTAACATAAAATTCACCGTTTTCTTTCGTCAAACAGTTGTTTTCTTCTTTATCATTACAGGCAAAGTTCCCTGCCCCCACCGGCCATTTGATCAGGAGGGGATCAGAAGGAATGCCCGATGGGAAATGAATCGTCTCAGTCACATCAAACGTATCTCCTTTATGAATGATGGAATAGTCTTGACTTACCTCAACGATACCCGACTCACCCGCACTCTCTGTCGTAAACCCCATCCATTGGAAGACGAGAATACCGGAACTAACCAGGATCATCAAAAAACCGAAAGTGAACACAAATCGTCTCATACTATACCCTTACCTCCGTTTACTACTTAAAGAATAGCAGAAGAATAAGGATAATAGTGGTACATATTTGTGAAATCCTTCAAAAATTGTTGTTTTTTCACTTCCTATGATCTGTAGCTCTGTCAACGAGTGTGAGCTACAGGGTGAGGGGAACTGCTTCGCTTTCCACGGACGTTCGGCCGAGCCTCCTCAGCACAATTCGCTTCCGGGGTCTCGACACGCCCGTTTTTTCCGTAGGAGTCTACGCAGTTCCCCACACCCTCTTATCAAGCTATTGGTGACAGAGCTAAATGCTTCTCAAAACTCTTTAAAGAATTAAGAGCATTTAACTTTAACAATTCTATAACTATAAACAATCACTTCAGCCTTAAAAAATTCGAAGTAATATAGACATTTATTCAAGTCGTTTAAAACATTTTTTAATAGTTGATTGGAGCGGAAGGTGCTCGACTCCCTCGGGAAAGGTTATTATATCAGGGCTTACAACCGGTTTATTCTCTTTTAAAAATTTTTTAAATATCATATTAGATAAACGCATTCCCTTTTTTTCTTATTTGTTCAAAATAAAGGGATTTACGCTTACGCGTTGCGTTAAGAGACTGGAAGGGTCTCCCTTATATTCAGTGATGGGCACTTTTGATCTCTGCTTGTTTAGGTAGACTTACCCTCCCATATCTCCTGGCATCGAGTGCCTACATTCCTTCGTTGGGTCTTTCCCTAACGCAGAGGCCAGCGTATGCTCCTGCATGGACTGATCAGTAGATCGTCGAAAGTCGTGTATGGGCCGGCTTCTCAGTGTCTGGGTTGTAGAAGAACTACGTTCTAATTCAAATAGTTAGGCTGCTTTGAGATGAGAGAGGAAAGGCATATCTCGCATCATGCGCTCTAAATCAAAGGTCGTTTCATAATGGCTGAGTCCGTGACAAATTTGAAGTAATTTACGACACAGAATCACAAGTGCTTCTTTTTTCGTTACTGGTTTCTCGCGATCATTGCTGTAGTAGTCATAAAGTGCTCGAAACGCCGAGTTTGAGTGTAGTAAAGGGAACACTGCTTTGTACAATAAAGCTCGAAGCCTTCTTCGCCCTCGCTTAGATATTCTTTTTCTACCCTTTGATTCACCAGAAGAATTCGTTACCAGTGTTAATCCCGCGAGTTTAAATAATTGGCGTGGATCCTTGTAACGTTTGAGTGAACCTGTCTCGGAGAGTAGCTCCAATACGGTTGTTTCACTAATTCCGGGAATCGATGTTAGGTAATCAAAGTCAGGCAATTGGCGGGCAAGGGTGACAAGGTTTTCAGTAAGCTCTTGGATCTGTGATTCATACATGAATAACTGGTCAAGCAACATTCTGATTTCCATGCGTGCCATTTCAGGACTGTCTTTCAATCCTATAGACTGCTCTGCCACTTGAAGGAGTCGCTCTACTTTATTCTTTGACAGATAGCGAACACCCTTTGTCTGAAGAAAGTCAATCAGCTCTTCAGGCGAGAAGATCACAAGATCTTCTGGTAAAGGGGCATATTTTAAGATAGCTTGAGCCTGTTTTCCAAGACCTTTGATGACGGAAGCGAACTCAGGGAAGTAAAGGTCGATCCATCGTCGGATGCGGTTTTGAATAGAGGCCGATTCTTCTTTTAAACGGACTCGATAGGCCGTCCCCCGACGAAGTTCAGAATCGATTTGAGTCATTTCCCTTGGCATACTGTAATATCCTTGTGGCATCATTTTTGCGATGACCCGGGCATCTTTCAGATCATTTTTACTCTGTAGGTTATCGTCTAGCTCTTTGGTTTGTTTAACGTGAAGAGGATTGACAAGGACATATGGAATGCCATGATCTGTTAGAAAAGCTGCGAGATTCATCCAGTAATGGCCGGTAGGCTCAAAACCAATGATGACTTCCTTTTTATTATGAATACTTATTAGCTTTAGGATAGTAGCGTAAAAGCTTTCAAATCCTTGAAGGGATTGGCGAATGACAAAGCTTTTCTTGAGTTCACGTCCACGCTCATCTACGGCACAGGCGTAATGATTCCGCTTCGCTATGTCAATACCAACAACCAGTGTAGTTTCAGAAATTTGATTAATACGTTGATTTCGATTATCATGCATGTGAAGATCCTCCTTAGTTATGAGCGATTGGTTAGCACCTGCATCATAACGGAGGGTCTTTTTTTATGCAATAGATGAATTCTCACCTCACAGGAATAGCTCCTGCGGGAAATGCTGGACAGGTGAGACCCCGGAAGGCGAAGCCTGAGGAGGCTCACCGCCAGCCCCGCGGAAAGCGAGCACCTGGAGCGGAAATCAACCACTACTCGCTTCTTCTAAAGCAAAACATGAGCGTCTAAAATAGCGTCTTTACTTATGTCTTTAGTTTTGAAATAATAAGGAATTGATGAACTTGGTAAGAAAAGGGGAATAATACAATGATTCAACGTTTTATTGAATTAGGAGAAGGTTATTCAGATATTTATGAGCTTTTGGAGCTTGCGAAAGCGAATGAAGAACGTTTGCAACATATGCTCGCATTCCATACCATTGTGAAGGACCGCGCTGTCACTTCTTTGGCCATTGTAATGAAACCGACGGAACAAGGAAAATTCCAGGCCATTTATGTATGCCGTGAAGGAATTCCCAATCCTAATATTACACCGAACCAGCGCTACTCACTATTTGAGGAGACAGCCGAGAAGCTTGGCAGGGTCATCATTCAAATGGATGTTAAGCCCTCGACTCTATTTCCGGAAAATGCACTGTACTATCAGCATTTGATTGCCATTTTGAGATTGAATCATTATATTCTGCCTCTGCAATGACCGGCGCCTCGCGACTTAAACAGATTGATGTGACAGTCCAATGAAAAAAGCTGCCAAAATAATATTCTTTGGCAGCCATTCTTAAAATCCCATTTTGTAATCGTATTCCTTCGCTTTATCAGGACGTGAATTTTCAAAGACGGACTTGATAAATGGCTTAAAGGAAGGATCGACTTTCTTCACGTATGAATAAGCAGAGATTCTTTCCATCACCGAGTCCAGTTCGTCCTGATTGCAATACAGCACCACATATTTCATTTTTTTCGATACATAGTGAACATTTCCAAATCGTCTAAGGGACTTGGCATGCTTCAAGCTATGTAACCAAACAACTAAACCTTGTCTTTCTGTTAACATATAGTTTCCCCTCTAGGAATCACTTTTTTTTAAGTCTAGCATAATAGCGTGTGGGTAAGCAATAAGTAATGGGATGATCTTTCCTTAAATGGAGTGTAAAGTAAATAGTGCATATCGAGAGAACGGAGGGCATACATGGACTTGAGCGTGATTTGGGACTATTTCATTGAACACCTGAAAGAAGAGGACGGAATTGAAGAAGCACAAGTAAAATGGAGTGCCGGCATTCCATTCATCTATATTCGATCAAAGAAACCGAAAAATGAAATTGAATACTGCATCAAGAAATGGTCGGCTAAAGCCATGCGTGGAAAGAGACTGCATTCTGATACTATTTTTTTCAGGGAGAAAGAATTTTTATATGTGTATCGCCACCGGTTCTTTGTTCCCCAGGAAAAAATGTTTTGCTGTGGGAATCTCTGTGTGGATTGTGTACGGTTAAAACAATAGGTGAAATCCCCTTGAAATAAAAGAAAGAGCAGACATATTCAGTCCGCTCTTTCTTTTATTTGTTTTGTCACGCCGAACAACCGCAGCTTCCACCTGAACCGCAGCCGCCTCCACAGGATCCCCCACTTGAGAAGAAAGGATTTCCTGATGGAACCTTCACATTTTTAGAGACGGAATGTCCGATCACAAGGCTCACCTGATCAAGGAGATCCTGCAACTCGTTTTCGGCTCTGCGGAATTCTGCCACATTCTCATCAAGATCCATCTCCCGCTTAACTTCCCGGATTTCTTTCATGATGGTTTTGTAGTCAGGATGGTATCTGCCAAAGCGTTGTACTTCTTCGTAACTCTCTTTCATCCGTGAAAAGGTTTGGACCTTTCGCTGGGTTTCAGAATTGTTACGCAGTTTATATAAAGACTTACGATAATTCTCTGCCACATCAGATTCTACTATCCACTGAGATAATTCGTCAGCTGAATCCAATATTTCCATTCTTTCAATAGTAGCAAGCATAACGCCCACCTCCGTAACGATATTTTAACATGTTTTACGGAAGGAAGCGAATAGGCAAATTCGATATTTTAAAATCGAAGGCATAAGACTAAAATAAAACACCGCCGAAATGTGGCGGTGAAGTTCTCGGGCGTCTTATTGAATGGTCACATAAAATTGTTCCTTCATCCCAAATGACTGGTTGTTTTTCCCTACAATTTCAACATTTAATAGGTGCACACCTTTGGGTAAACCTTTAATGACAAAGGCAGCCGTGTGATATTCTTTATATAAATTCCCTGTATTGGATCTGACAATGATTTTTCCTTTTTTGGCGCCCTTTTTTTCTGATGTGAATGTAACACCCGGCACAATGCACTCTATATACACTTGATTTCCCTGAACCATATGTTTGATGGAAACAGGCTTTTGCTCTCGATTGGCCGCCTCCACCTTATTAGCGAACGAGAAGCTTTCCGGTTCCGGCATCTTTTCCTTACAACCGCTTAATACTAGTAAAGCGAAGGCTAACATCATCATTTTCTTCATCGTTTACACCACTCCTTACCTATAGCCTTGCCCTATCGATCCCTTTTTTACTCAAATATTGCTTGTCCAAATGACGACAAAAAAAATAGCACCTTAATTGTCGGCACTATTCATTGATTGAAACATACTGATCATCATGGAAGCCATCTGTACTCCATTCGAAAATTTTTGAACCCTGTGTGGAATCGTTTTTTCAAAATGATTGATGGACGCGATTTCAAATTTCTCGAGTTCATTTGGATTTCGGGAAAGTGTGCGATACCACTGGGGTTGATCCCTTAGAAATAATTTCAGGTCTTCTTTACCGTAAATATATTCAATGATGTCCGATCTCATATTTTACCCCCTAATCTTTCCGGAAAGAAAATGGATGGGAAGGTTTGGATGGAGCTTCCGTTTTGGTCGCTGTACCGGATCCCCTATTGTTACCTGATTGAAATTGACTGAGAACTCCCTGAACGGTCCCAAGAGCTTCACTTAAGCTGTTGATATGCTGCTGCAATTGATTAGCGTCCATTTTCTTCACCATTTCTCCCACCTGGTCCATCCACCCTCCTTTACTTTCGGAATCGGTCGAAGTCTTTTCATTCTCTTTCTCTGACTCTGTCCTATATTTATCCCACCTTGTGTCATCTTCCCCAAGCAAATACCAGTCTTCAAAGAGATCCTGCCAGTTAGCATCGCCGTTTCGTACATCCTTAATGATTTTTGGATGCTTTTTCACAAAACCTTTAAATTCTTTGACTTTAGGGTGTAATGATTTCCCCATAATATGAACACCTCCATTACAGGCTTCTACCTACTATACTTTATGAAAAGCTGAAAAGAATGGTGATACATTCCTTTTTGTAGTAATATTTACATGTAATTGCCCACTCGTTGTCCCAACAGTTCAGTGCTGACTGTGAATACTTTAAAAGGATGTTTAAACATGAGAGAACAGGTAAAAAAATTATTTAATGAATGTATGACAGGAGCTACCGATGAAGATCTCCTGATTATGAACCAGCTGCTCGAAGGTATACAGCGGAAGAAAAACAGTGAAAATGGATCAATCATCGGCGGGATCTTCGCCATGGACAGAAAAATGACAGACGGGAACTTAGAGGTGAGCATACCGATCTCTCCCGTTACATATAACTCGCTTGAAATTGTACATGGTGGTGTCACCGCTACCCTCGTTGATACTGCTATGGGTACCCTGGCAAACATGATGCTTACCGAAGGATATGGCGCAGTGACGACAAACTTAAATGTCCACTACCTGGCACCCGGTGTAGGTGAACGCCTCACTGCCCATGCGACAGTCGTTCATCAAGGAAGCAAAACGATTGTAGTGGACGGTAAAGTCGTAAGTTCTAACGGTAAAATCGTAGCTCACTCAACCGGTTCTTTTTTTATTTTCAAAAAGAATCAATAAAAAAGGTGGATTCTCCGTTCTGGAGAATCCACCTTTTTATTCTTCTTCATTCATTTTCTCTATGAAATTCTGGGTGTAAAATCGTTTGTAAACACCTACGCCAAGATGGGTGAAATTCTTCTCCAGCAGGATCTTCCTGTGACCTTCTGAATTGAGCCAGCCGTGCACAGCTTCCGGGGCATCCATATATTGCGATGCGATGTTTTCCCCAGCTGTCTTAAAACGTACATCCCCTTGTTCCAATCGCTGAGTAAGATCCCCGAGGGTAGGTGAATCATGGGAGAAGTAATCCTCTTCATACATTTCTTTACTATGTCCCCTTGCTACCTCCGCCGTTTCCTCATCCCACTCGAGAGTTTCTTCATCAAACTGATGTCTGATTACATTCGTAATATCAAATATCTGCTGTTCACTTGCTGTATTCACTTTCTCCCATTCGTCTTCACTCGGTTCCGTTTCCTCAGCGAGCTCACCACGATACATCATTTCATACGGATGCATCTCGATCAATGTGCGGCTATCCAGAAATCGGATACTCGTCAGTCGGCCTGTGATTTTGTCCAAATAAAGCTGAGCATAGATATTTCCGAGGGGTACGAGAAGGCGTGTATTCAAATCTTCTTCATTCAATTCAAATTGGTAAGCTCCTGAATCATCGTTCACAACGATTTCAGATTCGACAATGGTAAAACGATAAATATCTTCCAGGCGCTGTCCAAGCTTATAAGGTGCCACATCCACCTGATTCCCGATGGCATATAAGGTAACCACCTTATCATTCACAACACCCATTTGTATGTATTGTTTAGTTGAAATCGGATAAACCCACCAATCATATCCGTACGGACTGGGTTCGACTCTTTCCGGGTCCCCAAATGATTCCTTTACCATTTTGGTATCTTTGCCTATCCAGGTGGATAAGCCTGAAGCGGGTCTTTCCCCTGGTGTCTCGATGGATTGATTCACCTGGTTCTCTTTGTCTTCCTTAAGAGTCTGGGTTTCTGGTCCCTTTAATGGTTTGTTTTCCTGCTTTTGACCTTGATAAATACCAATAATTAAAATAATGACAAATATGATCAAAACACGTAAAACGGTTTTCAGGATCTCCCCTCCTCTCTTTCCCCATGAAAAAATAGGTCAACGTTACTATGAATAGTATACACTAATCGGATTATTAATTTGTGTCTACCATAAAGAATAGCATATTTTTACCCGTACTAAAACTGACGTACTCTTTCAATCTTTTCACAAAAAATTTTACAAAAACAAAAATCCGAACGAATTCGATTTTCAATAAATGAATGTCGAATGATCGTCCGGATCTTCTTTTGACTAAAGTGAGGTTCCGATATATTTTCCAGTGCTGCATATGCCTCTTTACCTAACGTTTCCCTTATGGCGAGGTCGCCTAAGGATATCATTCCGATCAATCTCTCCCCTTCAACTACAGGAAGCCTCCTGATCTGATTTTCGGCCATCATATGGGCAGCTTCCTCAACTGAGGTTTCCGGCCCAGCGGTGATTAGGTGTTTACTCATAATATCCTCTACCTTAGAAGAAGCAGGATGCTTTTCAGCAATACATCGGAGGACTATATCCCGGTCCGTCATCACTCCCACTATTTTTTCTCCATCCAGAATGGGAATGGAACCAATATTATATTCTTTCATTTTAAGAGCCACCTCATATACATTGTCGAGTAATGAACAGGTCTCTACATCCTTCGTCATGATATCCTTGATTTGAGTCATCTTATCCCTCCTGTTATTCAAAATATTTCATTTCCTATTTTCCAGCTTTAACATGAAAGATATTCACCTTTTTAAAAATCACCCAATTCAAATGATTCAAGACATTGCAAGATAAAGTTTTTTCCACTATTATTAAGTATGAGACATACCGCATTTAGTATCAATGTACATAAATGCTTCTACGATACGGACAGCATGGGGATAGCAATGTATCCGTCACTCTCATGCAAGCCAATATAGGAGGAAAATATTATGCGTTTTGAAGCAACTGAATTTGAAAGCTTAAAAGTCGATTTAAACCGATTGGACGAAATCATGGAATCCCATGGATTGGTCCGTGCTGGTCAATGGGATTACGAGCGTGTAACCTATGACCGTAAATTTGAAATTAGAGAAGGCATTTTCTATTTACGGATCCAGGGCCTTGCAGTCGAGGGGGATGTCGGAAAGCATGATGCTGTTATCCAATTAATGACTCCTCTACTCGGGAAACATTACTACCCGCACGGAGTTGAATATGGCGAAGGTGAAGAGTTCCCTAAACATCTTGTCACTTCTTGCGAAAAGCTCTTAGCTGATGTAAAAAAAGATGCAACGAACTTTGCATGGTAATAGCCCATATAGAAAAGACTGTCCGCCTTGTGGACAGTCTTTTCTATATGGGCTTTTTGTACGAAAGGCACTTCATTACACCCTGTTCTAAACGGAAACAAAACCTTCAAAATTTCACTTTCTTCCCACTGTTCATTCTTCTCTGACTCTAATATAATAAAAGGAAGAGGTTCCTGTTAGAAAGGGGTACACCATTGTCCAAGTTTTTCACTAAAAAAGTATGGATGATCTCTTTGGTCATCTTACTGATAGCATTAATTGCATTTTTTATTCTGCCCGTTTCCGTAACATTGATCACTGCGATCATCACCGCTCTTTTTCTTGAGCCTGCTGTAGGTTTCATCCAAAAACGCTTTTCAACAAAACGGAGGTTCGCAGTCCTTTCCGTCTTCATTCTGTTTCTGCTCCTCATCAGTGTTACCTCGTTTTTCGTCACCACTAAAGTGGTCGGAGAAGGAATTAAGCTTATTGAAGATGCACCCAAATACGTTAATCAATTGAGCGATATCTGGCTGGATTATGAAGATCGATTGTTGAATGCAACCGAGGATCTTCCCGATGAATTGGTCAAGAGCTTCAGTGATGATGTCCAGAGCTTTCTGGAGAGTGGTAAAACAAAGATTCTGAACTCATTCAACATAGAAAGAATCAGCGTGTTTTTGTCGTATATACCGAATTACCTGGTAAGTTTTCTTGTCTACTTAATCGCACTTTTTCTATTCATGCTGGATCTGCCCAGGATCAAGAAATCCATTTATGGTCATCTGACAGAAAGAACAGCTGAGAAAGTAACCTTTATGACGTCCAGACTTACCTACGTGATATTTGGATTCTTTAAGGCGCAATTTCTCGTCAGTATCATCATCTTTATCGTTTCCTTGATCGGGCTTCTTTTCATAGCTCCTGATGTGGCGATTGTCATGTCCATCATCATCTGGGTGATTGACTTCATTCCACTGATCGGTTCCATCGTTGTATTGGGCCCATGGGCAATCTTCCATCTCTTGACTGGAAACATCGCTCTCGGAACCCAATTAGCGGTGCTGGCCGCCATATTGTTGATCATCAGACGAACAGTAGAGCCGAAGGTAATGGGAAGCCATATCGGATTGTCCCCCCTTGCTACGCTCATTGCCATGTACCTTGGCCTTAAGCTATTTGGGGTATTGGGATTCATTATCGGCCCATTGCTTCTCATTGTGTTTAACTCCGCTAAAGAAGCAGGAATCATTAAAACCAACTTCAAAGTATAAAAGGGCAAATCCCGCTGCTCGGGATTTGCTTTTTTATATACAAAAAACCGCTATGCTTATTTCGCATAGCGGTTTTTATTAATATCCCAGTATAGCCCTAATAACGGACGTTGTCTCTCCACCTTTGTAGAAAACGTAAAGCAGAAGATAAACCGCAACCCCTGTGATGGCCGTAAAAAACCAGATGAAGCTTGTAATCGGACCAAGCTTGCGATGGGTTTTCAGGCGATCCTTATACCCTGTCCAAAGGCTTAAGATGCCAAATACGGCGCCTGTGGTCGCGAGAGTAATATGAAAGACCAGAAAGATCGTATAATAGACCTTGATATCATCAGGACCGCCAAATGATGTGTTCCCGACAAAAATCGTCCTGCTCAAGTAAATAACGAAAAAGATAAGGGCGAAGATCCCCGCAAGCGTCATCGTTTTCTGATGTTGTTCAATCTTTCTTTGTTTAATCTGCCACCATCCTATTGCTACAGTGACAGCACTTAACACGATGAAACTCGTGCTAATGGTAGGTAAAATAGGTAAATCCATCTCGTTTCCTCTCTTTTCTAAAAAATTCTAACCGGTATTTTCAAGGCACCTATGTACATACAGGAATAACCACACTCCCGGATATCCCTGTATACGCAATTTATTGTTCTGGCAGAGTTGAATCAGCAACCGGATCATAGGAAAGCTTCTCTTGCTGCTCCTGATCCTTTCTATACCATTGGAAGAACAGATTAAATAGCACGACTCCAAACACGATCTCCTGAATAATCTTCATCAGGACCCCCCCAAGCTGTTGGTCATTGAGAGTCGACATGGACGTGAATAATTCCGGACCTGTAAGTGTCAACCCTTCTAGTGTATTCACAGGTACACATAGAGATAACGCTTGAAGCCATTCGTTTGGATCATAATAAGTCGCATACATCGGGTTTTCGGCGAAGATGATCAATCCGCATGCCGGGGTCAATAACACGGCGCTTCCCAAGATATACCCGATTCGTTTTAGACCACTTAATTCAATATCTTCATCCACCGGATTAATCAGTGGCCACCACATAAATACGGCAAGAATGAATAATATGAACGTGGTCAAAGCGTGTAGAGTGACATCCGTCCGTACGTTATCAAAAATTAACGGGATATGGTATATCGAAAAAACCAGATTGAATGACAATAAGGAAATCAGCGGCTTGGTCATAAAGCTGAATATCGGTTTAACGACCGGTAATTCAATCGTTGCCTTCCAAACCCAATCTGGTATTCCCAAAATCAATAATGGAGTAAAGACAAGATATAAAAAGGCCATCTGTGTCATATGGGCAGAAAACAATATCCCGCTCAGAACCTCAACAGGCGATCCCTTGGTGGCATATAATAAAACCATCGAAACAAGGAAAAACGCTGCTTCCTTCCCAGTCAGCTTCCTGCTATCCCTGAAGCTGTCCCTCCACTTTATCGTAATCAAAAAATAGAGTACCGTCATAAACACCAGCGTCAGAAGAAAAAACGGGCTCCATAACGCCATAAATCCAAAAATACCCAAAGGCATCTTCTCACCTCATTTCACAATTAACACCTACCCCCATTATACTGACAACCCTCCCCCACTTCAATGCGAGGTCATGACAAGTTCTTGAACAAATCGAAAAGCGGAGCCGACTGGGTTGGCCCGACAAGCATAAGATGAATGGGCCGGGAAGGCGTTCTTTGCCTTCTTGGACCATTTAGCTTATGACCTCGAGGGACAAGGAGGCGGAGCTGGACAATCTAAAAGCAGAGGCGCCTTGAACAGGCCCGACAAGCACAAAAAAAGCCAGCCAAACGGCTGACTTTTCTTTAGATCCATACAATTGTTAAAAATGTTAACACTGTGATAAATGCAACAAGTGCACCAGAATACAGGAACAATGAAGGAGCTTCATGACCCTTATGACTCATATGCATGAAGTAATACAGTTGAAACACCAGCTGAACGACTGCCAGTAGGAGAATGAATGGTACAACAAAGTACTTATCGAAATCCCCTGCTACAGCGATAAATGCCACCAATGTTAAGAAAATCATTAACATGAAGGATGTTAACTGCATTTTCATGTCTTCTGCATTCTTCTTACGACGATACTCGTAATCTACACTTGGGTTACCTGAAGTTGATTGTTGATTCGCCATCAGTTTATCCCACCATTCCCATTAAGTATACTACTGTAAAGATAAATACCCATACAACGTCGATGAAGTGCCAGTATAGTGAAGCTAAGTAGAACTTCGGAGCATTGTACAGATTCAAACCACGTTTCGCATTGCGAAGCATCAAGCTGACGATCCATAGAAGACCGAATGCAACGTGCCCCCCGTGGAATCCTACAAGTGTGTAAAAGGCTGAACCAAAGGCACTACTAGTAAAAGTATGCCCATATTCGTGTACGTAATGATTAAACTCATAAATCTCTAATCCAAGGAAGCCTGCACCTAAAAGCACAGTGATCAATAACCAGGCCTGCATCCTCTGGAAATTAAAGTTTTTCATATGATACATCGCATAGACACTTGTCAGCGAGCTTGTTAAAAGCAGCATCGTTGCTAAAAAGGAAAGCGGTAAATCAAAAAGATCAGTAGTGAGAGCATGGCTATCACTAGGAACTCTGTTTTTAAGAGCTAAATACGTTGCAAAAAGAGAGCCGAAAAGGACCGTTTCTCCACCAAGGAAAAACCAGAAGCCCATAAATTTATTTTTCCCCTCAAGGGTCGCCTTTTCAGGGGAGGCCGGCCAGGTCTTTGGCGTGAATTTTTCTTCAGCTTGCATTATGCCTTACCCCCTTTATCGTCATCCATTAAATCTTCTTTATGCACATGATAACCGTGGTCATCTACAACAGAACGAAGGAACATGGATCCCAATGTGATAAGCATACCGATGATGAGAACAGGCAGTGCCCATGCTTTATCATCTACGTGATACATGGCACCAAATGCCGCAATGAATAATCCCAGTGAGATAAAGAAAGGTAAAATGGAATTATTAGGCATATGGATATCACCGATAGGTTCAGCTGGAGTCAACCCTTTATTCCCTTCCATTTTCTCTAACCAATACGCGTCCAACCCACGGATAAGAGGTGTTTGTTTAAAGTTATAGAACGGTGGTGGTGACGGAATTGCCCATTCAATGGTACGTCCGTCTCCCCAAGGGTCGTTGGATACTTTTACACCTTTAACTTGTGTTGAAATGATATTGATGACATAAACGATTACAGCTACACCCATGAATCCTGCACCGATGGAGCTGATTAAGTTAGCCGTTTCGAATCCTTGACCAGGCAAGAATGTCCAAACACGACGCGGCATTCCCATCAGTCCAAGGAAATGCTGGATGAAGAACGTCAGGTGGAAGCCGATAAAGAATAACCAGAACGCGATCTTTCCTAAGAAATCGTTCAACATGGTTCCAAACATTTTTGGCCAGTAATAATGAGTACCTGCTAGTAGGGCAAATACTACCCCACCTACGATAACATAGTGGAAGTGGGCAACAACGAAATACGTATCATGGAACTGGTAATCTGCCGCGGCAGAAGCCAGCATGATTCCCGTTACCCCACCCGCTACGAAAGTAGGGATGAATGCTACAGCATATAGCATAGGAGTTGTGAATCTAAGACTTCCTCCCCACATAGTAAGGAGCCAGTTAAAGATCTTGATACCCGTCGGAACGGCAATTGCCATTGTAGCAACCGCGAATATAGCATTCGCGATAGGTCCTAAACCAACCGTGAACATGTGGTGGGCCCAAACCATGAATCCTAGGAAACCGATCAACACGGTCGCAAATACCATGGATGAGTAACCGAATAAGCGTTTTCTAGAGAAGTGTGGAATGATCTCTGAGAAAATCCCGAACGCAGGCAGTACAAGGATGTATACCTCAGGGTGACCGAAAATCCAGAAGAAGTGTTCCCAGATAATCGTATTCCCTCCATTTGCTACATCGAAGAAATTCGCTCCGAACATACGATCGAATAACATTAAGAACAAACCTACTGTCAAGGCAGGAAATGCGAATAAGATAAGTGCCGATGTAACAAATACTGTCCAGGTAAAAAGTGGCATACGCATATATGTCATTCCTGGAGCACGCATATTAATGATCGTTACAAGGAAGTTGATACCACCTATCAATGTCCCCGCACCGGCAATCTGTAACCCTAATACATAGAAGTCGATTCCATGACCCGGTGATGCCAGGGAAAGAGATGCATAAGATGTCCATCCTGCATCTGGAGCCCCTCCCATGAACCATGAAAGATTCAGGAATACTCCCCCTAGGAAGAATAACCAGAACCCTAATGAGTTTACGAAAGGAAACGCAACGTCACGGGCACCGATCTGCAGTGGTACAACAGCATTCATAAATGCAAATATCAGCGGCATGGCAGCCAGGAATATCATCGTCGTACCGTGCATCGTTAATAATTCGTTGTATAAACCAGCGCTAACAAAGTCGTTGTTAGGAACGGCAAGTTGTATACGAATGATAAGAGCTTCTAAACCACCGACAAGGAAGAAGAATCCCCCTGCCATTAGGTAAAGGATGGCGATCTTTTTATGGTCCACTGTTGTCATGTAGTCCCATACAGTCGCGCCGAAGCCTTTTTTCTGTGAATAGCTACTCACGATTAAACCTCCCTTTTACTAATCCCCAATTAATCTTGAACCTTTAAGCCCATTAAATACTCTGCAAGTGCATCAATTTCATCTTCCTGCAGGTTACCATATGTACCTGTCATTTTATTACCTGGTTTGTACTGCTCAGGATCTGAGATCCAATTTTTCAACTCTTCTTTATTGTGATCCAATACGCCAGCGATACGTGAACGCTCACCGAAGTTGGATAAGTTAGGAGCAAGTCGAGCAGATTCAGGTCTTCCATCCTGCGGTGATACCGCGTGACAGCTTAAGCATTTCTTGTTGAAGATTTCTTGTCCTTGTTGGGCTAAATCAGAAGTCGGTTTCGGTTCTCCTGCATTTTTCATATCTTCAACCCATGCTGTAAATTCTTCTTTAGGAAGCGCTTTAACTTTAAAGTCCATTAAAGCGTGGGAAGGACCACATAACTCGGCACATTTACCATAGAATAATCCGCCTGCTTCTTCGGCCTTTTTCCCGTCAAACTCAAGGAAGAATTTATTCACACCATCTACGTTTGTATCAATCTTTCCTCCTGCTGCTGGAATCCAGAATGAGTGTTTTACATCCGAAGCTGTCACATTGAAATATACCTTCTGGTCAGTCGGGACAACTAAGTCTTGAGATGTAATGATCTTTTCATCAGGATACTCGAACTCCCACCAGTAAAGGTTGGCACGTACATTTACGACCAATGCCTCACGATTTCCGTCTGCATCCTTTTTATCCATCGCCTTTGTATCCGCTAACTGGAACGTTGCGGTAACAGTCGGAACAGCAAGGATAAGAAGTAGGATGATCGGGATAACGGTCCACACAATTTCAAGTGTGTGACTCCCCTCTACCTGCTTAGGGATTTTTGTATCCCCTTTCTTTCTACGGAAACGAACGATCGCAACCATATAGACAACCATGACTACAATGATGACCAATACCATAATTAATGTAGCAAGTATCATCAAATCATATTGTGTCTGTGCTACTTCACCAGCTGGCTGCAGTGTGGAGAGAAATGGCTCTCCACAGCCAGATAGAACTAGCGCCAACATTGCTACAACTGAAAATAAGCGCCACTTAGATAGCCTTGCTTTCATAGCTTAATCAAACCCCTCTTTCATGTAATGTACTTTGAATAAAACAAGGACCCATAAAAATATCTATTTGGATTTCTTAACAGAAAGAATTCCCGCTAATCTTAAAGTACCGTAACGATGACCATCGCTACGAACAAGATAGTCAAGTAATTTAATGAATAGACAAACATAAGCTTTGACCACTTAATATCGTCTTTCATTTTATACCCTGCCAGACCAAGTGCCAGCCAGCCGATGTTAAAGGCCGTTGCCAGAATAAAGAAGAACATTCCGAGATCCATCAAGAAGAAAGGAAGGGGTAAAAGGGCTGCAACCCATGCTACGATATGGTGCTTCGTTGTAGCGAATCCTTTCACTACTGGAAGCATCGGTATACTAGCTGCTCTATATTCTTCCACTCTTTTCATCGCTAACGCGTAGAAATGAGGAGGCTGCCAGATAAACATCATCAGGAACAGTACCCAGGCGACTACATCCAGGTTTGCATCTACAGCTGCCCAGCCGATCAGCGGCGGAACCGCACCTGAGATACTTCCAACAATTGTGTTGCTTACATATTTTCTTTTTGACCACATTGTATATAATACAACGTAACTAAATACCCCGATCAACCCAATGACACCCGCAGTGACGGTTGTCATGAATAACATGATCAGACCGACCGCAATCATGATTAACCCAAGGGACAATGCCTTTGGTCCATTGATTTTGCCTGTTACGGTTGGCCGTTCCTTCGTTCTTTCCATCAGATGATCGATGTCCCGGTCATATACATTGTTAATGGAGCAGGACCCCGCAATAATCAGGGAAGAACCTATCAACGTAAGAAACATGATATCCAGGGAATTTAGAAAGTGTGTATTCGTAAAATAAAAGGCTAACCACATACCTGTAAAGGTTGTAATTAAATTGGAATTAACGATCCCAATTTTAATGAGCGCTAAAAAATCCTTCCAAGCAGTTGAAGCTGTCACATCTGCTTTTTCAACGTCTGTCATGATTCGACTGTTAGACATTTTCTCTCTCCTCTCTATAAAAGGCAAGAGGTTTGTTGCCACCTCTATACTATATAGGAAATGATTAACTATTTCTATATTCATCTGTAAAAACATCCACAGATAAGAAATAGTATATATGCTATCAATATTATATTAAACCATATATTTTTTCCTTTTTGGGGGAGAATTAGACAATTATGTGAAGAAATTGTGAAGAAAGGAAGACGCAGAAGTTTCTTCATATTTCTACAAACATTTTAATCCCATCATACCATAAAACACAGCTAAGCGCTTACAGATTTTGTTTTTACGCAAATTAGTCCTTCCCTACTATTACTATTCACTATTCTCCCTAGATAAATGCTCATAATTCTGTAACATTTTATCGGTTGAGTTTTTCACACCTATTATGTAATATCGTAGAGGCATATATATTTTTCTACTATATTTATTTATAGAAAGTGTGTAGAGTCTTTTAATTAAGAAGGTGAATAGATTGCAAAAAGGTGTTCACAAAGGATTAAAGTGGCTTGCCGTTCTGACTACCCTGGGTATGTTATTCGTGCTGTTAGGTGGAGCCCTGGTGACGAAGACGGAATCCGGCATGGGCTGCGGGCGATCTTGGCCCCTTTGTAACGGACAGTTCATTCCAAGTGATATTACATTTGAGCTTGTTATAGAATTAGCACATCGTGTTGTATCAGGCGGTGTGGGGTTATTGGTTCTGGCTTTATCGATCTGGTCATGGAGGTCAATCGGTTATAAACGGGAAACAAAATTCCTTGCAGCCCTTTCTTTCTTCTTTCTTGTATTGCAGGGACTAATCGGTGCTGCAGCTGTATTATGGGGGCAATCGGATTTCGTCCTGGCCATCCATTTCGGAATTTCCCTCATCTCTTTTGCTTCCATATTATTATTGACACTGCTGATTTTTGAAGTCGACCAGAAATTTGATGCGAATTCATTGGTCATCGACAGACGGATGAGATTTCATACGGTCGGGGTGACGATTTATAGTTATCTTGTTGTTTATACCGGCGCCCTCGTAAGGCATACGGAGTCCAGCCTGGTGTGCAAGGATTGGCCATTATGTGTCAACTCCTCCCCAAGTCTCCCCACTAACCTGTACGAATGGATCCAAATGGGGCACAGGGCAGCAGCAGGCTTCATCTTCTTATGGATTGCCTATATCACTTACATTGCCATTAAAGAGCATAAGCATCAGAAAGTGATCTACTGGGGCTGGATCATCGCCTTTACCCTGGTTTGTCTTCAAGTAATGAGTGGTGCACTCGTAGTGTTCACAAGACTGAACCTGGCGATTGCCTTAATGCATGCTTTGATCATTTCGTGTCTGTTTGGATTATTGTGTTACTTCAATCTTCTTGCTTCAAGAAGTAAACGGAAGCAATAGAAAAAAAGGATTCCGGTACCTGTACCGGAATCCTTTTTCATTATGCTTTATTCACTTCAATCAATAAATCCCCAGGGCTTATGGCATCCCCATTTTGCACATAGATATCTTTAACTGTTCCTGCAAAAGGCGCCTGTACGGTCGTTTCCATCTTCATGGCTTCAGTGATCATTAAATGATCTCCCTTTTCAACCGTTTCCCCTTTTTCTGCAATGACCCTTATAACCGTTCCCGGCATAGAAGCACCGATATGATTTTCATTTTTCGCATCAGCCTTCATTTTGGCCGCCACAGTGGATTTAATGCTTTCGTCCTTAATGACCACTTCACGGGCCTGGCCATTAAGTTCGAAGTAAACGATACGTGTACCATCTGCCTGAGCCTGTCCAATCGAGACAAGCTTCACGATGAGCGTCTTCCCTGTTTCGATTTCCACTTCAATTTCTTCACCCAGCCTCATCCCAAATAAGAATGTAGGGGTATCAAGGACCGAGATGTCCCCGAATTGATCCATTGTTCGTGCGTATTCCATGAATACTTTCGGATATAGGGCATATCCAAGGGCATCAAAACTCGTGACAGGACGCTCGAGGTCTTCAAAGAGTTTTTCTTTCAGGGCTGTGAAGTCCACATCATCCAGCAGTTCTCCAGGTCGCACCGTCAACGGATTGCGCCCTTTCAAGATCACGCTCTGCAATTCTTTCGGAAAGCCTCCGTGAGGTTGACCCAGTGATCCTTCAAATAATTCAACCACTGAATCAGGAAAATCGATTTTCTCCCCTTTTTCGAGCACGTCTGTTTCTGATAAATCGTTTTGAACCATAAACAAAGCCATGTCTCCGACCACTTTAGAAGAAGGAGTCACCTTGACGATGTCCCCGAAGAGATGATTGACCCTTGCATACATGTCTTTGACTTCTTCCCAGCGATGACCGAGCCCAACTGCTTTTGCCTGCTGCTGAAGGTTGCTGTACTGCCCCCCTGGCATCTCGTGTTTGTATACTTCTGAATGCGGTGACATCATCCCGCTTTCAAAGTCTGTATAATACTTCCGGACGTCTTCCCAATAGTGAGACAGGGTTTCCAGGGAATCAATGTTAACATTCGGTTCTCTTTCAGTCCCTTTTAACGCATAATACAACGTATTGGCACTAGGCTGGGACGTCAATCCGGACATGGTGCTAAGGGCCGTATCGACAATGTCGACACCCGCTTCGACGGCTCTTGCGTATGTGTAGATCCCGTTCCCGCTTGTATCGTGTGTATGCAGATGAATCGGCAGGCTCACTGTATCCTTCAGTTCGGAAATCAACCGGTAGGCTGACTGCGGCTTCAACAGCCCCGCCATATCCTTGATGGCCAGAATATGTGCCCCACTCGCTTCGAGCTCTTTGGCCATGTTTTTATAGTAATCGATATCATATTTTGTCCGTGTCGGGTCATCGATATCACCGGTATAGCATATGGCCGCTTCTGCGATTTTCCCGCTTTGTCTCACGGCGTCAATCGCCACTTCCATTCCCTTGATCCAGTTTAAGCTGTCAAAAATCCTGAAGACGTCGATACCGGCAAACGCTGATTTCTCGACGAATTCCCTGATTACATTATCCGGATAGTTCTTATACCCTACCGCATTGGATGCTCTAAGGAGCATTTGGAATAGTACATTAGGAATGCGCTCCCTCAAAGTCAACAATCGATTCCATGGGTCTTCCTTAAGAAAGCGGTAAGCCACATCGAATGTCGCTCCCCCCCACATTTCATAGGAGAACATATCTGGCAGCAACTGAGATGTCGGTGCTGCAATCTGTTTCAGATCATTTGTTCTGACACGCGTCGCCAGCAATGATTGATGGGCATCACGGAACGTTGTATCGGTGAGGAGGACTGAATTCTGTTCTTTGACCCAATTCACCAGACCGTCCGCCCCATGCTGATCAAGGATTTGTTTCGTTCCGGGTTGAAACTCTTTCTTTACATCAAGAGCCGGTACCCGCGGTTTTTGGAAGACAGGTTTTTTCTTTTTCTCTACTCCCGGGAATCCATTTACGGTGACGTTCCCGATATACGAAAGCATTTTCGTACCACGGTCTTTCCTTATCGGGAAAATGAATAGTTCAGGAGTCGTGTCGATAAACGAGGTATCATACTGTCCCGTAATGAAGTTTTCATGCTTGACGACATTTTCTAAAAACGGGATATTCGTCTTGATTCCCCGAATTCTAAATTCTTGAAGATTTCTGACCATTTTGGACGCAGCTTGTTCGAATGTAAGGGCCCACGTGGAAAGCTTCACGAGAAGGGAATCGTAATAAGGTGTAATGACCGCACCCTGGAATCCATTCCCGGCATCGAGGCGGACCCCGAAGCCACCACCTGAGCGGTAAGCCATGATTTTCCCGGTATCAGGCATAAAGTTGTTCAATGGGTCTTCCGTTGTCACGCGGGATTGAATGGCAAATCCATTTGTCCTGATATCATCCTGAAGAGGGATACCAAGCTTATCGCTGTGCAGGGCATATCCTTCGGCAATTATCAATTGTGATTGTACAATATCCACTCCCGTCACCATTTCCGTAATGGTGTGTTCCACTTGAACCCGTGGATTTACTTCGATGAAGTAGAATTGATCATTTGCTACAAGGAACTCAACGGTCCCGGCATTCACGTACTTGACATTATCCATTAACCGGACGGCTGCCGCGCAGATATCTTCCCTCAAGCGATCGCTCAACGATACGGAAGGCGCAATTTCCACTACCTTCTGATGGCGTCTTTGAATGGAACAATCACGCTCATACAGATGGACGATGTTACCATCATGATCTCCAAGAATCTGGACTTCAATGTGCTTCGGATTTTCAACAAATTTCTCTACATAAATTTCATCATTGCCAAAGGCTGCCTTCGCTTCTGATTTAGCCCGCTCATAGGCTTCTTTTAGGCTTTCAAGATTGCGGACGATGCGCATTCCCCGTCCACCGCCACCCAATGAGGCTTTGATGATGATAGGGAATCCGTTTTCCTTCCCGAAGCTGATGACTTCTTCCAATGTATCTACAGGTCCATCAGTACCCGGAATGACCGGAATATTCGCGAGCTGTGCCTGATGGCGTGCCTTCACTTTGTCACCAAACATATTCAAGTGCCCAGAATGTGGCCCTACAAAGGTGATTCCTTCTTCTTCACACCTTCTTGCAAAATGGATATTTTCAGACAGGAAGCCATATCCAGGGTGGATAGCGTCCACATCTGCATTCTTTGCAATTCGGATGATCCCTTCTATATCGAGATAGGCATCAATAGGCTTTTTCCCCTCACCTATCAGATAGGCTTCATCTGCTTTATAGCGATGATATGATCCTGAATCTTCTTTACTATAGATCGCTACGGTTCTAATATTAAGTTCCGTACATGCTCGGAATACACGGATGGCAATCTCTCCGCGGTTTGCTACCAGTACTTTTTTAATTCGTTTCAATACACTCTCTCCTTTTGGCTGTTCATGATTGAAATTCCCCATATTGAAGTCTATGAAAAAAGGGCTGACCCCAAAGATAATAAAGAAGTATCTTAGGGGGCAGACCCTAGACTTAGAGTTTTAGATACTCTATCAAAGTGACCTACATTTTTACACCATATATTTTTTTGCTATTATCCTTATTCTCCGAAGGATAGTCATTTTCCTTCTTTGTTTTATATTTTTCTTCAAATTTTACAAACATCGACACATTTACGAGGACACCCATCGACAAAGATAGCACTAAGAGGGACGATCCACCGTAACTGATGAACGGGAGTGGGACCCCAGTGATCGGTATTAAGCCGGATACCCCTCCAAGATTGATGAAAGCCTGAATGCCGATCATGCAGGAGATCCCGATTGCAAGCATCGTTCCAAACGGATCCTGGCATTTCACGCCTGTATAAATTCCCCTGAGGACAATATAGGAAAGGCCGAGGATGACAAAGCTTACCCCGAATACCCCTAACTCCTCAGCAATGATGGCCATGATGAAATCCGTTTGGGGCTCGGGTAAATAGCCAAGTTTTTGGACGCTTTGTCCTAATCCGAGACCTTTCACTCCCCCGGACCCGATTGCAAGGTAAGAATTCACCAAATGGTACCCTTCACCCTGTGCATATTTAAACGGGGAAAGATAGGCTTCAATCCTGCTAAGCCTTTCCTTTGTGAAAATGAAGCCCCTTGCCAGGTATATGACCGGGGAGAGGACAATTAAAAATCCCACTCCAAGCCCTGCAAGCTTGAAAAATGTTTTATAACTGATGCCCGAACAGGAAATGACGATGGCACCGATGGCAAAAATGATTGCTGCCGTACCGAAGTCAGGTTCCAGGAATACTAGGAAGCATATGAAGCCAAGAAACAGTAATGGAGGTGCAAGACCTTTATTGAAGTCATCTATGTATGCCTGCTTCTTGGAATAAACGGAACCAAGGTAAATGATGACGGCAAGTTTCGCAAATTCCGATGGCTGTATGGGCATGAACCCTAAGTTGATCCAACTTTTAGCGTTATTCACCTCATACCCAAAAATATGTACCGCAAGTAATAAACCGATGATCACAATCATCAGGCCTTTGATGATCTTACTTACTTGAAAGGCTTTATACGGAAACCACGCTGCTGCCGTAAAGGCAATAAAGCCGATGATGATATTGATCATCTGCCTTTTATAAAAGTGATCGCTATCCCAGCCAAACCGTTCCACTGCCATGACCATACTGGCACTATAAATCATGACGAGGCCAAATAAACAAAGAAATACATACACAGCGATTAAGGAATAATCGTAGGATTTTGCTATTTTTTTAATCATGACATTTCAATCCTTTTTCTCTTATATCATTTTCATCTTTCAAATCATCTTTCCTTAACAAAAAAACTCAAACAACAGATCTATGTATTGTTTGAGTTGTCATGACTATTTTACTTTTTTGTAGATGCTTCATGAAGGGCAGAAAGTTGTCTTTCCAAAGAATCAATCAGATCTTTTCCATCTTGATCATCTACAAGCCCTAAACGGACCGCAAATTCTATTTCACGAGATAATCCGAACATTTGGGTATCCAATACTTCCTCATATAGAGGACATTGGGGCATCGTTAAATTATCCATTTGCACTTTAATAAGTTGTAATATCTTTTCTGCGTCGGCCTTTAATAGTTCATAGGCTTTTTCCCGATGATTGATTGTCATTTCTGACGCCACAGTGATCCCCCCATTCCGAACAAATAACCTTCCTGTCTTAAAATTTTATCGTTAAACCCGATAAATTGCAAGAAAAATAAGTGTTTTTCCCGGGATTCAATGACAGAATTTCGAACATTTTTCATCTGGTAAATGGGGGTATTTCATCACGTAAGTCGCGCTCTTTTGCTGGAGGGATGAACCATTATTGCAGGTTAAAATATACTCCATGAGTGCTCATCACTGAGCATTTCGAGAAGCTTCAGCCCTGCAATGCTATTTCCAACATCATCGAGTGCCGGTCCGAAGATCCCTATTCCGCATTTACCGGGAACCGATCCCATGATGCCGCCTGATACGCCACTTTTAGCGGGGATCCCCACCTTAATAGCAAACTCCCCGGAGGTATTATACATCCCGCATGTCACCATGAAGGTTTTACATACCCTCGCCACATCCCTCGTAATCAATTCCCGGCCGCTCTCCGGATCGATCCCGTCATTGGCGAATACCGCCCCCATCTTGGCAAGATCCACACAGTTCATCTCCACGGCGCATTGCTTCGTGTAAAGGACGAGTAGATCCTCGACATTCCCCGTGATCACCCCATGCTGCTTCATGAAGTAGCAAAGGGATCGGTTCAGATTGGCCGTTTGGAGTTCTGAATAGGCCACATCTTCATTATATGAGACCGTTTCGCCTGTCATATGATTGATGAACTCGATTAAGCGATGCCATTTCTCCATTCCGGTGTTTCCCTTGATCATGTTCGTTACAGCCAGTGCCCCCGCATTGATCATCGGATTAAGGGGTTTTGACGGCTTGTGGGTTTCAAGCTTCGCTATGGAGTTGAATGGATCTCCTGTAGGTTCCATTCCAACCTTTGAAAAAACGTACTCTTCCCCGTAGTCCATTAATACGAGTGCAAGAGTGATGACCTTTGAGATGCTTTGGAGAGTGAATTTCTTCAAATGATCCCCCGCATAACAGGAGTTATTATCCAGAGTGTAAATGCTTATTGCAAGATCATGGGGGTTTTGATCCTTAAGTGCGGGTATGTACTCTGCAACCCTTCCTTCGGATGAAAAGGGTCTCGCCCTTTCAACTAATCCTTCCAACCATTCCTGAGTGTTTATCATATATCCAACATCTCCTTTTATCCTACTTATCATTTCCCTATTTTCATTCATTGAAAACGCTGAAAATGCTTTCATCAGAATGTGACAAACCCGCATTTAACATATATACTGATACTATCAGCGAGAGGAGGAATCAGTAGTGGAAAGTATCATACCGATAAAAGGGAAAGTGAAATTCCCCATTACAATGGATGCGGGAGTTTGGATATTTGATGATCGAAAAGTGGATTTAACTACATATTTTGATGATACAACAGAAAAAGTGGATGAGTTGGAGGAGTATACAAAAGCGGTTTCCAAGCACTGGTCCAGGGAGATACAGGAAGGTGCGACCTATCCGCCCACTTTGAAAACCGAGAAGAGATATGAGAAAGAAAAGATTCTTAACGGAACATTTGCCATTCCTTTTTCACCTTTTTTAAAAAATGCAGAGCCACTTCCTGAAGGGGCTTCCATCGTGATTGAAACCGAAAACGGGGATCACACTTTGGATATAAAAGAGGCTGACCAGCTGTTGATCGGATTTTCTAAAGAAGGCAAGCCACTCAGGGAAAACGGACCCGTTCACATTTATTTTACAGATGGTTCGAACAAGGACAACCCGATTACAGATGTCAGGGCATTTCGAGTGGAATAATAAACGTATGAAAACCGGTTCAGTAACATCTGAACCGGTTTTCATACGTTATCATTGTCTGATTCTAAATGCTTACAATATATCCGCCGCAAGCTGTGCCAATCCCGACCTTTCACCCTTCATGAGCTTCACATGTCCGGCTAATTTTTGATCTTTGAATTTCTCAACTACATATGTCAGTCCATTATTATATTCATCAAGATAAGGGTGATCGATTTGAGCCGGATCTCCCATCAACACAATTTTGCTCCGTTCCCCGACACGTGTCAGAATCGTTTTTACCTCATGCTTCGTCAGGTTCTGAGCTTCATCTATGATGATATATTGATCTGGAATGCTTCTACCTCGTATATACGTCAATGCTTCCACCTCGATGGACCCCATCCCGGCAAGGATATCATCCAGTTCACCCGGCTTTTTTGTATTGAACAGGTATTCGAGATTATCATAAATCGGCTGCATCCAAGGTCTTAACTTTTCTTGCTTTTCACCAGGAAGATAGCCTATATCTTTGCCAACCGGAACGATTGGGCGGGCAACGAGTAATTTGTTGAATTTATTAAAGTCTTCCGTTTGCAAAAGTCCGGCTGCCAGTGCCAGAAGCGTTTTACCGGTCCCGGCTTTCCCGATCATGGTCACTAACGAAATATCATCACGTAATAATAACTCCGTCGCCATCGTTTGTTGGACATTCCTCGCCTTAATCCCCCACATATGTTCTTGATCATAGACCAGTTTCTTCACCTTGAGTCCGGTGGAATCAACCATTCCGAGGGCCGACGCAGAACTTCCCAGGGCATCTTTCATAATGAGGAATTGATGGGAATAAAATCGTTGTTTCGTTATCTCCGTAAGGGTCAGTTCCCCTTTTTCATAAAATTTATTGAGGAATTCTCTCTCGGTATATAATTCGATGAATCCGGTATAAATATCATTCACTTCAATGACCCTGTCACTCAGGAAGTCTTCTGCCTGTAAACCCAAAGCATCCGCCTTGACCCTGACGAGGGTATCTTTACTGACAAGGATAACCGATTTCCCATCCTTTTTTGCTTCTTCTTCGAGTGAAAGATTCTTTGCTACGGCAATGATCCGATTATCGTTTGTTTTTTCAACAAATATATCTTGAAGCTGCTGAAAGGAGCGGTGATTTAGTTCAATCCGTAATGATCCACCTGTATATAGGGGGATTTTTTCATGGAGCTTTCCTTCCTGCCGTAAATTATCTATCAGTTTCGATACATGTCTTGCGTTTCTGCCGATCTCATCCATATAACGCTTTTTGGAGTCCACTTCTTCTAAAACGACTGCAGGTATAACCACCTCATTATCCTGGAAAGAAAAGATGGCTTGTGGATCTTGTAATAAGACATTGGTATCTAATACATAAATTTTATTCAAATCGATGCCTCCTGCTCCTGATTTCTTATTACTATTGTATGTAGCCAATGATGTTCCGGTTATTCCCAGCTACTCAAATAGGACGGCCCGTTTCTTAAAATATATGAATAAACGTATAAAGATAGAAGAAAATTACACAATAAGAAAAGATATTGATTCTAAATCGGGAGGTATTCACATGTTTAAGCTCATCTCTCTCTTAATGGTCACCATCATCCTTGGAGCTTGCGCCAACAAAAATGAGGTCGGGTATAACAATGATGCAAACAGTAAACATAATAAACCCATCACTGTCCAGGATAGCAATATTCAACAGGTCCAACGCAAGACAGGACAACAAATCTCGAAGCACCTCGTGGATTTGACCACAAGTGTACCGGATGTGAAAGATGCAACGGCTGTAGTCATCGGTAAATACGCATTTGTAGGGATCGATATCGATTCGGACGTCGAGCGTTCCCAAGTCGGATCCATTAAATATTCTGTCGCTGAAGCCCTTCAAAATGATCCATATGGGGCAGAGGCCATGGTCATCGCCGATCCGGATCTTTATGCCCGATTAAAGGAAATCAGTAAAGATATCCAACGAGGCGAACCGGTTCAGGGCATCATGAATGAATTGTCAGATATATCGGGCAGATTGATGCCGGAGATCCCTAAATCTTTAAAGCAGACAAATCCCGAAAATGCCCCGAACGAACCTAAGAAAAAAATGAATAACGCAAAAGAAAAACAGCTTAGAAAAAAACAAGAAGATCAAACATACGATAAAATCGATTGATTGGACAACCTTATTTAAAATTGAGAAAAAGCCATGAAAAAGCTTAGGATGCTAAGCTTTTTTCATGGCTTCAATTACTTGACGGTCCAAACGGTCTGCAGCCGTTTTATCATATGTCTTCTCATATACAGGCTCTGTGGAAATTTTCGATCCATAGAACATGACATCTCTCACTTCATTGATGACAAGTTGAAAAAGGGTAAGCTTTAAAGGCACTCCGGAAAGTTTCTCTTGATGTACTGAAGCTTTTCCGCCAATGGAATAGGTTGATTCATTCGCAATTAAGTTCACCACAACCAGCGGATTCCCTTTAATATTCTTGACAATTCTTGAGCGTTGATCCACGGCAAATAGTAAAGTCTGTTCGTCTTCGGCAAAAACCCACGATATTGCACTGACATTGGGGCCACCTGTTTCATGATCAACGGTAGCAAGTGTCACGAATCGCTCTGATTGCAGTTCATCAAACAATGCAGGAATTAAGCCGGGTTCTACTTGATTAGCCATACAATCCCCCCTGGTAACGTTTTGTCTCTACGTCTACATGTGATTATCTTGATTCTACTATACCAAACCCGATTGTAAAAGACATAATAGAATGTAAAATAAAGCGTTCGACCTCACTACATGATATACTGAAATGACCAGAGTTATGATTAGAACAAGTAGAGGTGTACAAAATGAGAGTAAAATGTGCTTTATGCGAAGTAATTGAAAATATTGACGACTATTCCCTGCAGGCGAAAAAACTGCGTAACAGACCCATTCATACGTATTTGTGTGAGAAATGCCATGACCGCATTAAAGAGAAGACAGAAGAACGTGTTTCGACGGGGAATTTCCGTTTTTATCGTTCTCCTTTAGTCGAAGATGACTTTTAAACAAATAGGTTTCGCTGTCGGAATAATCTCAGGCACAATGTTAGGACTATTCCTCAAGTGGATACAGGGACTTACCGGTATTAAAGTATATGTATTATTATTGAATGTTGACTTCATTCCAGTGTTTGCATCTACATTGCCTGAGTGGCTGGAGTTCTCATTCCATTTACTCGTTTCCTGCGGGATCGGTTTGGTATTTGTGTTTCTGATGGAGAAGCTGAATGTATCTGAGAGGGGAGCCTGGATCCTTTCCCTGCTGCTTACCTTCCCCACTGTCTTTCTATACTTCCCCCTTTCTTATCTCGCCGTACAGGATGTACCCGGTTTATTCGATGGAATGGCCATCACCTTTTGGACGATTGGCCATCTACTGTATGGATTAAGCCTGCCGCCACTCTATCAGTTTTTCACGAAGGCGAATCACAAATAGAAAAAAGCTGTAGTCCTAAATGTATGGACTACAGCTTTTTTTGCTTAAAACGTGCCTTTTTTCTTTTCATTCGTCAGGCGGATCTTGTATATTACTAAGATTAAAGCCGCAACGACCAACCCTTCAGCAACCGGAAGGAAAATGCCGAGAAACGTCAGCACCGTACATCCGAGTATGAGAAAAGTATAAATCAGGATCGATTTCATGACTGGCAGCTTTTTCGCAAAACCCAGCTTATAAACTAAGATTGAGAGCCCAACTATGGTTATATAAAGCAACCACATACCCATTTCCGCGTTCTGGTCAACCCGGTAAAGGGATGCGAAAAAGGACAAACGTTCTGTTACATCCATTTCCTACTCCCCCTTCACTTCGTTTATTGAGTAACCTTATTTTTCTTTTCTGCTCTTTCACGTTCATTCTTATCAAGAATTTTTTTGCGAAGACGGATCGATTCAGGTGTTACTTCACAATACTCGTCATCGTTCAGGTATTCAAGAGACTCTTCTAGTGTCATGATTCTTGCCTTTTTAATCGTAACAGTTTGATCTTTATTTGCAGAACGTACGTTAGTCGCCTGTTTCAGCTTTGTGATATTAACAGTGATATCATTTTCTCTCGTATGTTCCCCGACAATCATACCGCCATAAATTTCTGTACCGGACTCAACGAAGATGATTCCGCGGTCTTCCACCTGCATGATACCGTATTGTGACGCTTTACCTGTCTCCATGGAAACAAGCACACCTTGACGACGTCCGCCTACGCGGCCTTTTTGCAGTGGTTGATAGCCTTCGAATGTATGGTTGATGATACCATATCCACGAGTAAGAGTCATAAACTCCGTAGAATAACCGATTAGTCCACGTGCAGGAACCATAAACATTAAACGGACCTGGCCGTTACCGTTGTTCACCATATCCAGCATTTCACCTTTACGCTGACCAAGTGATTCGATTACGCCTCCCATATATTCTTCTGGGATATCGATTTGAACACGTTCTACAGGCTCGCTCTTCACGCCATCGACTTCTTTGATGATAACCTGTGGTTTTGATACTTGTAACTCGTACCCTTCACGACGCATGTTTTCGATCAGGATGGAAAGGTGAAGCTCTCCACGTCCCGAAACCGTCCATGCATCAGGTGAATCGGTTGGTTCAACACGTAAGCTTACATCTGTTTGAAGCTGAGCCAGTAAACGCTCTTCGATTTTTCTTGACGTAACGAATTTACCTTCTCTACCAGCAAATGGACTGTTGTTCACTAGGAACGTCATTTGAAGTGTCGGCTCGTCAATACGAAGAACCGGAAGTTGATCCTGATGTTCAACCGGACAAACCGTTTCACCGACGTTGATATCTTCCATTCCGGAAACAGCGATTAAATCCCCCGCTTTTGCCTCTTGGATTTCTTCACGTTTTAATCCGAAGAAACCAAAGATCTTTGTTACACGGAATTGTTTAACAGTGCCGTCAAGCTTCATAAGTGCTACCTGTTGGCCCACTTTCATCGTTCCTCTGAACACACGACCGATTCCGATACGCCCTACGTAATCATTGTAATCAAGAAGTGCAACCTGGAATTGAAGTGGATCTTCAGAGTTGTCGACCGGTGCAGGAATGTGCTCAATGATGGAATCATATAAACACTGCATGTTTTCATCCTGTTTTTCCGGATCCGGATCTGTACTAGCTGTACCGTTGATTGCAGAAGCATAAACAACCGGGAATTCAAGCTGCTCATCATTTGCATCCAGTTCTATGAATAACTCCAATACTTCATCGATGACTTCTTCAGGACGTGCTGAAGGTTTGTCGATTTTGTTTACAACAACGATTGGTGTAAGGTTCTGTTCCAGTGCTTTCTTGAGAACGAAGCGAGTCTGTGGCATACAACCTTCATACGCATCCACTACCAGTAATACACCATCTACCATTTTCATGATACGTTCTACTTCTCCACCGAAGTCAGCATGCCCTGGTGTATCAAGGATATTGATTCGGGAATCTTTATATTGAATCGCCGTATTTTTCGCAAGGATTGTAATACCGCGTTCTCTCTCTAAATCATTTGAATCCATCGCACGTTCCGAAACAGTTTCGTTTTCGCGGAAGATTCCAGATTGCTTTAAAAGCTCATCAACTAATGTCGTTTTGCCGTGGTCAACGTGAGCAATAATAGCAATATTTCTTAGGTCATTTCTTAATTTCATATTTCCACTCCTGAATATTGGATTTCTTTATAGTGTAAAGATAATATTTTTCAGTTCAACTAGACCATTATATCACAGCATTGACAAAAGCCCTAATAAATATTTCATCCCCCCTATTCATTCTTGCTAAAAGTTTCCTTACCGACTCGCATGTTCTGCTTCTTTGTCCCCGAAACCCATTGCGATTTATTGAATTGATAGGTAAAATTTAATAAGGGCAGCATAAGAAGCTGCGTCGAGAATCAGTAAAGAAACGAATCATCGTTTATTAATAATGGGGGTTACAGGATGGCAAATATAAAATGGATCTTTGTACTTTTTTCGATATTAGCGGCCGTTTCACTGATGGGCATAGCCATTTCCATCAGTTTGCAAAGTATATTGCTTGCAGCTGTAAGTATCGTTTGTTTATTCATTGTGATGGGATTTGGTTTTAAGACCAAGAAGAAATACAGAGAAGAAGGAAGATTGTAGTACAAAAAAAGGAGTGGCGGCCATCCAACGGCCACCACTCTTTTTTCATTTATTTATTTCTATGCAGATAGTCAGTCAAAATGGTTTCATGCAGACCAGGCTTCCCGACGAAGACAGAACTCTTGTTTAATGGATTCAATGGGTTACCATCAAGGTCAGTCACCACCCCACCAAGCTCTTCGATCATAATCTTTCCGGCTGCGAAATCCCACGGTGCAAGGCGCATTGTTAAGTATGCATCCAGCCTCCCTGAAGCCACATAAGCAAGCTCCATAGCTGCTGAACCATAGGACCGGGTCCCTCTCACATCCTGCACGAGTGGAGCCAGAATGGAGGAATCAATACGCTTGTTCTTTGTCACCCACAGTGCATTCAATGCAACAATCGCATCTTCCACAGGAACGGGATCAAGCTGCGGAAGCTTCACATCATTCATAAAGACACCTTTGCCTTTATTCGCAAAGTAAAGCTCGTCATGCACGACATCATATATGTATCCTAACTTCCCCTCATTTCCATCGTAAATTCCGATAGAAATGGCAAAGTTTCTCTGCTGATGGACAAAATTCATCGTTCCATCGATTGGGTCGATGATCCATGTTATTCCGGATAACTCTTTGAAATCATCACCATATCCTTCTTCTCCCAAAATTTGATGATCGGGGTAATTGGTTCGTATGTTTTCTGTAAAGTATCGCTCAGTCGCTTCATCCATATCGGTGACCAAGTCATTTCGGTTCGATTTCGTTTTAATATTCAGTTCGGTTTTAAATGACTGACGTATCCTCTCACCGGCTTCATGTATCCATGTTCTAACATTTTGATCTAGTTCGGTCCAATTTGTCATGTATTTTTAGCCTCCAATATGCTTAGCGAAAATCAGTGTAGTCATTACTAATATGGTCTTTTCAGATAATCTTAACTCCTAGGTTCGATTCATTCAAGAAAATAGGCTTCACCAAGTAAGGTCATTTTCCCATAAAAAAGCGAACTCTCCAACCACTACGAGCTCGCGTTCAAAAGTAGATTTTGTTATCAGCATACTTTAAACCATTGAATGTTATTTGCTCTATAAAGCCTTCATTTTCATTAGTTCTTCCCTGATGCTCATAAGTTTCTGCTTGGACTTGGTCTGGGTTTCTGTATTCTTCGTTTGGATTGCTTCAAACAATACGGCTAATTCATAATCCATTTCAAGTCTCAATACGTTCATTCTTTGCTGTTGGACATCACGTTTTTTAGAAGTGTTCATTACTTGTTTCATGGCCATACACCCCTTCCGAGTTTTCGATTTATCTGATTGTTCTGATAATATTTACTACATGTTATGAATTATCCTCTCATCTTGTAACTAAAATGTGCAGACACCTATAGATAATTCATTTGGCTACAAGCCTGTACCTCTTTATGGTAAGATATTGGTGGAAATAAGGAGGTTACAACATGACTTTTAACGGTTTCACTAAAGATGATTTTAATGTTTTTAAGATTGATGGTCTCGACGACCGGATGACGGCCATCGCAGAACAGATCAGGCCAAAGCTTACCTACCTGGGTGAACATTTCGCACCCGCTCTTAGTGCCCTGACAGGTGATGAGATGTTTTACCATGTGGCGAAACATGCAAGACGCTCAGTGAATCCTCCAGAGGACACGTGGGTTGCTTTTGCAAACAGCAAACGCGGTTACAAAAAACATCCTCATTTCCAAATCGGGTTATGGGAAACCCATGTATTTATTTGGTTTGCAATGATCTATGAAGCTCCAAATAAAGTTGAATTCGGTAAGAAAGCTGAAGAAAATGCAGATAAGATAAGGTCATTGATTCCCGGTCACTTTGTTTGGTCTGGAGATCATACTAAGCCGGATGCTGCATCCTTCTCCTCTTTGTCACAAGATGAATTCATTGCTTTAACTGAAAGAGTTCAAAATGTAAAGAAAGCTGAACTTCTATGCGGACTTCATCTGGATCGTGACTCTGCCATTAAGATGACCGGAGATGAATTGATCCAGGAAGTTGAAAGTGCCTTTGAAACACTTTTACCCCTTTATAAAATGAACTAAACCATATAACTGTAGGGAATAATGCAGAAAGAACGACTGCCGTTTACGGCAGTCGTTCCTTTAATTCATCGATATTTTGGCAGCGTCCTGCTGCTCTTTCATTTTTTTCACCACATGGTACGAAGAATAGCCACTGGATTCTTCAAATTCATTACAGATCCTTTTCTCTTCTGCTTTACCAGGGACGATTTCTTTAAATCGCTTATATCGATTCATCAGGTCCTCTCTTGAAACACCTTTTTCATATGCCTTTTCAATCGCTTCGAAAAAGGCAATGACGTCGATGACTTCCTCCGTGGACCAGTCTATATCGAAGGGGTATTGATATTCCATTTTGCACTGCAACTCCTTTGATGAATGTATTAACTCCACTTTTCACGAATGTTTTCACCTTGTGAAATCATTCGCCCAATGAGATCTTTAACCGACGGGATGTCCTGGATCAATCCCATCACCTGTCCTGCCCACGCAAAGCCTTCGTCTACTTCACCATCGTAAATATATCGTTTATTCGCCTCGCCGCTTATGTATGACTTTAATCCTTCATATCCCGGATTCGATGTTTCAGCAGCCAGGATTTGATTTGTCCAGGCATTTGATATCGCTCTGGCCGGGGCACCTAAAGATCGTTTAATGACTACTGTACCACTCTCTTCCCCTTCAATCAAGGCACGTTTATACACGTCTGAGGCGTGGACGCACTCTTTTGTCGCTATGAATCTTGTCCCCATCTCGACTCCTTCTGCGCCGAAGCTGAGGGCTGCCATCAAACCACGGCCGTCCCCAATACCTCCCGAGGCGATGACAGGGATGGATACAGCATCCACCACACGTGGAATCAAGACGAATGTCCCGATGTCATCCTTACCCAGATGTCCTCCCCCTTCTTGTCCAACGACCATGACGGCATCCGCCCCGAGTTCTTCAGCCTTCAGGGCCTGTCTTTTTGATGCGACCAATACAAGCTTCACCATATCTTCCCCTTCGATTTGTTGAAACAGGGGAGTCGGGTTTCCCCCTGTAACGGAGATGACCGGCACTTTTTCTTCTATGGCAATATCAACAAACCTGCTGAATGGGCGTCCATGCTGACCGATGGCAAAGTTCACTCCGAAGGGTTGATCTGTTAGTGATCTTACCTTTTTGATTTCTTGACGAAGCTGCTCAGGGTCATCGAGTGACATGGCAGTGATTTGGCCAAGGCCGCCTGCATTTGATACCGCCGCAGCCAGTTCTGCGTATGCCAGGTGGGCAAGCCCCCCTTGTATGATTGGATATTGAATGTTCAATAATTCTGTAACCCTCGTTTTCCATTTCATTTGAATCCCTCCATACATTCATTTATTCTCGATGGAGAGTGGGAAATCCTTTTCTTTGGTGTGGTGTATATTTATTAGAGATAAGGTCAGTCTTAGATGAGAGGATTGTATGTATTTAATTAATAAGTTAGGTAGATTTTTGGCTCATTCGGGTGAAACGGATGTTTCACCCGCCTTTCAGCTTTGCTGAAAGGTCGTCCTGTGTGAGAGTGACCGCCGGACCCAAGCGAGCTTGGTCCGGCGGTCACTCTCACACAGGACAGAAATGAGCCAAAAAATCAGGCAGTGTCATATCTTTTTTTGTGCTATGAAAAAAAATACACCTTCATGGGCGTATGTCACTATGCAAAGATTTTCTTAAGTGCTATAATTCTTTTGTTTGTTGAAAATATCGTAAGAAAATGTATGAAATTGTGGATTGAATCCTATATAATGATATCTTTAGTATGCATGTTGATTTATGAAGAATATAAAGAGGTGTTGAATGAATTGTCTCAAAATGAAACGCCGTTGTTTACCGGCTTAATTGAACATAGTAAAAAAAATCCCGTCCAGTTTCATATTCCCGGTCATAAGAAAGGTGCAGGGATGGATCCTGCCTTTAAGGAATTCATAGGAGATAATGCGCTTTCCATTGATTTGATTAATATCGGTCCTTTAGATGATCTGCATCAACCTAAAGGCATGATCAAGGAAGCTCAGGATTTGGCTGCCGAGGCATTCGGTGCGGATCATACTTTCTTCTCTGTTCAGGGGACGAGCGGAGCGATCATGACGATGGTCATGAGTGTGTGCGGACCTGGAGACAAGATCATTGTTCCAAGAAACGTGCATAAATCCGTTATGTCTGCAATTGTTTTCTCAGGGGCCACTCCTATCTTTATCCATCCGGATATTGATGAGGACCTTGGGATCTCACACGGCATCACGACAGACGCCGTTGCAAAAGCTTTGGAACAAAACCCTGATGCCAAAGGTGTATTAGTCATCAATCCGACCTATTTCGGGATTTCCGCAGACCTAAAGAAAATCGTGGAAATTGCCCATTCTTATCATGTTCCGGTACTCGTCGATGAAGCTCATGGGGTTCATATACACTTCCATGATGAACTTCCCCTGTCAGCCATGCAGGCAGGTGCTGACTTAGCAGCTACGAGTGTTCATAAGCTCGGGGGATCCATGACTCAAAGCTCAGTCCTCAATATGAAAGAAGGACTTGTATCTGCTAAGCGTGTGCAGACCATCTTAAGCATGCTGACGACGACTTCCACGTCATACTTACTCCTTGCATCCCTTGATGTTGCAAGAAAACGACTTGCCACTGAAGGACGGGAGCTCATCACCAAAACGATCGAACTCTCACAGAATATGAGAAGGCAAATTAACGAGATTGAAGGTTTATACTGTGTAGGGGAAGAAATCCTTGGAACGAAAGCCACCTATGCGTATGATCCGACCAAGCTGATTATATCCGTGAAGGACCTTGGAATCAGCGGGTTCGATGCGGAAAAGTGGTTAAGAGAAGCTCATAATATCGAGGTTGAAATGTCCGACCTGTATAATATCCTGTGCATCATCACACCTGGTGATACTGAATATGAAGGAAACCAATTGGTCACTGCTTTAAAAGAACTGGTTACGAGCCTTAAGAAACAAGGCGAGATGACCCCTGTTAAAGTGATGCTGCCTGACATTCCTGTTCTATCCATTACTCCGAGGGACGCTTTTTATGCTGATACGGAAGTCATTCCGATTGATGATTCCGTTGGAAGGACCATCGCTGAGTTCATCATGGTCTACCCTCCTGGTATCCCAATATTCATTCCAGGGGAGATCATCACTCAGGAAAACATCCATTATATCAAAACCAATATAGAAGCAGGACTTCCAGTACAAGGGCCTGAAGACTATGATTTACGACATTTAAGAGTCATCAAAGAGCATCGGGCCATTCGATGAAAAAAAGGATGAAGAAGAGTCCCCCTTCTTCATCCTTTTTATTCTTTATTTATAAGAACCCCTTTAAGACGCTATTCATACCCGCTCCCCTTAGCAGGCATTAATCGTCTAATTCTTTATCGTCGTTGCAGTCACAACAGTTAGAGAATAAAACAGAAACCTTCTCATCTTCATAATGCTCAATAGTACCTAGGCATGATTGACATACAATTGTTCCCATCTTTTTTCCTCTCCTTTAAATGGTTTTGTAAACGCTTTATCTTATCTGCTTCTATAATAATATAACACATTTAAAATATCAAGCCTAAATTGTATAACATATTTAAGTTTTTATCCTCACAATCAATCATACTTTTAATCATAAGAGTGTATGTAAGGGCTTTCCGGAATATGTAGGGTTCAATAAAAAAAGATGCATAAATGAAGTGATTCATCCATGCATCTTTTATCACTATTCTATTGTTTTAATCCTGTGTGGATCGAGGGTTTCATATCCCTTCGAACGAAGGCCGTTCACTATGTCCTTCAACGCTTCACTCGTCCATGTACGATCATGCATAAGGAGATTCGCTCCGTCATTCAAATATGGACTGTTTATCATGATATCTGTAATGGCTGCTTTCGTTTGATATTGCTTTTCCCAGTCATATCCATAAGTCCAATTCATCAAGGACATCTTTTCTTCAGCTGCAAGCTCGCGGCTGTAGTCCGTATTCTGGCCGAAAGGAGCCCTGAAGAATTGAGGCCTCTCCCCTGTGATGGATTCCACAAGGTCACTGACAGAGACGATTTCCTCTTTTTGCTCTTCCGGAGAAAGATCTCTCAAACTACTGTGACTATATGTATGGTTCCCGATCATAAATCCAAGATCATGAATCTTTTTTAACGTTTCTTTTTCCTCAGGCGTATCAAGGAAATGACCGTTCACAAAGAAAATGGCTGGTGCTTTCAACTCTTTTAGGTCTTTAGCCATTTGAAGTGCATGTTGGTCGGGTGCATCGTCAATCGTCAGGAGGACCACTTTAGGATTGGCTTTATCGATTGGTTCGATGCTCCAATTAGCCTCATTTATCTTGTAATCCTTGGTCTGCACCACTTCTTTAGCAGGTTCTTCCTTCTCGTGTGTTTCACTTTCTGATACTTCAGTTTCCGGGCCTTCACTTTGCGTCTGATCCACTTCTTTCACTTCAGTCTGGTTGGATTTTTCCGCTTCATGGCTGGACTCCGTTTGTTCACTTCCACAAGCAGTCAGGAGCAGGAGGGTTAATCCGGATGCTAAAATCTTTTTCATGTCTCTCACCTTTCCGTATTCACTTTGAATATTTTAACATATTCTAAAGGGAATCTGGGAAAGAATTAAAATATTTCCAATATATTTTCAAACGCCATTTTAAAAACAAAAAAGCATGACAGACTGAATGAAGTAATGAACAGCGTAAGCCTTCTTGATTGAACGATCTTCCTTGCAGCCATAAATGCAAGGTAAAAAAACAAGACAAACATAATCCATTTATATTCTATATGATCTTTTTCAGAAATCCATTCAGCTATTGAAAATACGCTCCATAAAATCATTTGGACCAAAAAAGCGATGTACGATTTCATGATAAAACATCCTTTAATAGATTTATTTACATTTACCCGCCCCACTATAATAAAAACTCTCGGATGGCTCTTATATATCTTTTTCAATCAAAAGCATGGTATTAACATAGTATATTCTTTTGAGATGACTTTCATTATGTATGACTTTTCAATTTTGTAACATTTTTATGACTTGGCGCTTTTTCATTTTTCCCTATGATAAAATGTGACGTAAGATACGTTAAATAGTAATTCATTTATAAATTTATAACTCCACGTTCATAGCATCGTTTAAGAAAAGAGGATGATGTATGAAACATATATTAGCTTTTGCGATACTTACTTCCACTATGCTGATTTTGACTTCGTGTGATGACATCTCATCCAATAAAGTGGTTTTGGCACAGGATCAATTTATAGAAAAACAGGTGATTTTTTTTACGGATGAAAGAAATGTTTCGAGGGAAATACCATACTACGATGCCATCATTGAGCTTAAAAAACTATACCCGGATCACTTTAAGCAACTAAAGGTTGTCAGTTTAAACACGAAGACGACAAATGATATCGCTGATACTCCACCCGCTTCTCCTGCCATCGTTGTGGTAGAGGACAATCAGATCGTATGTAAAGTGGAGGGGCCCAATTCTAAAGAGAATATAATCAAGCCTGTTTCCAGAGCCATTCAAACCTGGGGACAATAATGCATGAAATAATCATCGGGGGTCGAAGCCTTGTAGGCTTCGATCCTTTTCTTTTCCATAATAAAAAGGATGATCCCATCATAGGGATCATCCTTTTGTCATGCCTATTATTTGATAATGTGAATCGGGCTTCCCATTGCAACTTCTGCTGCTTCCATTGAAATTTCACCTAAAGTCGGGTGAGCATGAATCGTCATGGCAACATCTTCAGCTGTCATTCCGGATTCAATTGCAAGTCCTAATTCAGCGATCATGTCAGATGCACCAGAACCAACAATTTGAGCACCGATAATTAAACCGTCTTCTTTACGAGTGACAAGCTTCATAAAGCCATCACTTGCATTAAGAGCTAAAGCACGCCCATTTGCTGCAAATGGGAATTTAGCAGCAGTTACTTCAATGCCTTCTTCTTTCGCTTCTGCTTCTGAATAACCTACTGTTGCAAGTTCAGGATCTGTGAAGCAGACAGCAGGGATACCAAGGTAATCGATTTCTGCCGGCTCTCCTGAGATAACCTCTGCAGCGATCTTACCTTCGTACGAAGCTTTGTGAGCAAGTGGTGGTCCATCAACGATATCACCGATCGCAAAGATGTTCGGGATGTTCGTACGGCATTGTTTATCGATTTTGATAACTCCGCGGTCTGTCATCTCGATTCCAACTTCTTCAAGACCAATTTCATCTGTGTTTGGACGACGGCCAACCGTTACTAGAACATAATCAGCTTCAACCGATTTCTCTTCGCCCTTCACTTCATATTTCACAACGACGCCGCTGTCACTTTCTTCAACGCCTTTAGCCATAGCTTTCGTTACAACTTCAACGCCTTTTTTCTTAAGTTCTTTTTTCACGACAGATGTCATTTGCTTTTCGAATCCGCTAAGGATATCGTCGGCACCTTCCAAGATCGTTACTTCAGATCCAAGATTGGCATAAGCAGTACCAAGCTCGGTTCCGATATACCCTCCACCGATGACAACAAGCTTGCTTGGAATTTCTTCTAATGCAAGTGCGCCAGTAGAATCAAGCACGCGCTTAGAGAATTTGAAGCTTGGGATTTCAATCGGACGTGAACCAGTTGCAAGGATCAAGTTATTGAACTTGTATGTTTGAGCCGAGTTGTCGTCCATGACACGTAGTGTATTGGCATCTACCAGGTAAGCTTCACCGCGAACGATTTCAGCTTTATTCCCTTTAAGAAGTCCTTCAACACCGCCTGTTAATTTCTTAACGACTCCAGCTTTCCATTCTTGAACTTTATCGAAATTCACTTTTACGTTTTCAGCTACGATCCCCATATCATCAGAGTGTTGCGCCTGATGGAAACGGTGACCTGCTGTGATAAGAGCTTTGGATGGGATACAGCCAACATTCAAGCATACTCCACCCATGTTTTCTTTTTCGATGATTGTCACTTTTTGTCCAAGTTGAGCTGCACGGATTGCAGCTACATATCCTCCGGGACCTGAACCGACTACGATTGTATCTGTTTCAATTGGGAAATCTCCTACTACCATTGTATTACGCCTCCATTAATAATAATTCTGGATCGTTCAACAAACGCTTGATATGGTTAAGTGCATGTTGAGCAGTAGCTCCGTCAATCATGCGGTGATCGAAGCTCAATGATAATGCTAACACAGGTGCCGCTACAATTTCACCATTTTTAACCACAGGTTTTTCTGCAATGCGTCCAACACCAAGGATGGCAACCTCTGGATGGTTGATGACCGGAGTGAACCATTGTCCGCCGGCAGAACCGATATTCGTGATTGTGCAAGATGCACCTTTCATTTCATCGCCTGAAAGTTTACCATCACGTGCTTTTCCAGCCAGTTCATTGATTTCATTTGAAATGGAGAACATGGACTTACGGTCTGCATTTTTTACAACCGGTACTAATAGACCTTTATCCGTATCAGCCGCGATACCGATATTGTAATAATGTTTTTGTACGATTTCGCTTGTTGCATCATCAATCGATGTGTTCAGAGCTGGATACTCGCGTAATGCACTTGTCAATGCTTTGACGATGTAAGGTAGGAAAGTCAATTTCACACCTTTTTCAGCTGCAACTTCTTTGAACTTCTTGCGGTGGGCCCAAAGTTTCGTTACATCGATTTCGTCCATCAACGTTACGTGAGGAGCTGTATGTTTTGAGTTCACCATTGCTTTCGCAATCGCTTTACGCATTCCACTCATTTTCTCACGTGTTTCTGGGTATTCACCCTCAGGAGCTTTAGGTGCAGACGGTTTAGATTCTGATGCTGGAGCTTTTTCTTCCGTTTTCGCTTCTTCCTGGGTAGAAGCAGGCTTGCTGTCTCCACTTAGGAATGCATCGATATCTTCCTTCACGACACGTCCATTTTTACCTGAACCTGATACTTGACGGATTTCAACCCCGTTTTCCCTTGCGTACTTACGTACTGAAGGCATAGCGATCACTCGCTTATTAGGGTCAACTTCTGCATCGGATTTCTCTTCAGCAGCTTCTGGAGAAGCTTCTTTCTTTACGTCCTGGCCTTGTTCTGCAGTTGCTTGAACTTGACCTTCCGTCTTCTCTTCGGCTTTTTCTTCTTTCTTATCTTCTTCTCCACCTTTGAATTGCAGGTCCTCATAACCAGGTGCATCGAACTTGATAAGAGTATCGCCCACAACTGCTACAGTACCTTCGTCAACAAGAAGTTCTTCAACCGTTCCTGCTACCGGAGAAGGAATCTCAACAACAGCTTTATCGTTTTGCACTTCACATAGTACATCGTCTTCTTCCACTTTATCGCCTGGCTTTACAAACCACTTGACGATTTCACCTTCATGAATACCTTCACCAATGTCTGGTAATTTGAATTCGAATGACATGGACTCGACCTCCTGTATTGAATAATGAATATATAGATGAATGTTTGGTTATTTCTGTCTCTATTTCTTATATCTATAATTGGAAAAGAGAAGGGTGGCATGCCCTTCTGTTTTCACTTATCTATCAATGGAGGAGCTTCTCAGCTCCTTCCCATTAGAAATTAAGTACTTTTTTCGCCGTTTCGATGACGTCTTTGTGGTTTGGTAACCAGATAGGCTCTGCTTGAGAGAAAGAGAATACTGTATCCGGTGCCGCTACACGAAGAACCGGAGCTTCCAGGCTAAGGATCGCACGGTCATTGATTTCAGCCACTACATTCGCTGCGATACCCGCTTGTTTTTGAGCTTCTTGAACCACGATGGCACGGTTTGTTTTTTCAACAGATGCCATGATCGTGTCAATGTCCAGTGGACTTATAGTACGAAGATCGATTACTTCAACTGAGTGACCTTCTTTTTCAAGCTCATCTGCAGCTTTCAATGATTCGTGTACCATAGCTCCGTAAGAGATGATCGTAAGGTCTGTACCTTCACGTTTTACATCTGCTTTACCAAGTTCAATTGTGTATTCCTCTTCAGGAACCTCTTGACGGAATGAACGGTATAATTTCATATGCTCTAAGAAAATGACAGGGTCATTATCACGGATGGATGAAATCAATAGACCTTTAGCGTCGTATGGAGTTGATGGGATAACCACTTTAAGACCTGGTTGTTGAGCCATCAAACCTTCTAAACTGTCCGCATGAAGTTCTGGAGTATGTACTCCACCACCAAATGGGGAACGGATTGTGATAGGTGATGTATACGTACCACCTGAACGGTAACGCATACGTGCCATTTGTCCGCTTACTGAATCCATTACTTCGTATACGAAACCGAAGAACTGGATTTCAGGTACTGGACGGTACCCTTCTAATGCTAAACCGATTGCTAAACCACCGATTCCTGATTCTGCTAGTGGAGTATCGAATACGCGGTCTTCACCGAATTCTTTCTGAAGCCCTTCCGTTGCACGGAATACACCACCGTTTAGACCTACGTCTTCACCAAAAACTAATACGTCTTCGTTGTTGCGTAGTTCTGTGCGCAGTGCATCAGTGATCGCTTGAATCATTGTCATTTGCGCCATGGCTTATTTCGACTCCTTTTCTTTGTAGATTTCTAATTGTTCTTTTAGATTATAAGGAAGTTCTTCATACATGTTGTTGATGAAGTCAGTCACTTTTTGTTTTGGAGCTGAATCTGCTTCCTTGATCGCTTTTTTGATATCTTCTTTTGCTTCTTCGATCACTTCGTTTTCTTTCTCTTCACTCCATAACCCTTTACCTTCAAGGAATTTACGGAAACGTACCAAAGGATCTTTCTTTTCCCAATCTGTATCCATTTCTGATGTACGGTAACGAGTTGGATCATCACCAGCCATTGTATGTGGACCATAGCGGTAGCAAAGTGTTTCGATCAGTGAAGGACCTTCCCCATTCACTGCACGGTTACGCGCTTCTAGAGTGGCAGAATAAACCGCTAAAGGATCCATACCATCGACTAAGATACCAGGGATACCTGCAGCAACCGCTTTTTGAGCAATCGTGCGTCCTGCTGTTTGCTTGTCGCGAGGAGTAGAGATTGCAAATTGGTTGTTTTGTACGACGAAGATCGCAGGAGCTGCATAAGAACCTGCAAAGTTGATTCCTTCATAGAAATCACCCTGTGAAGATCCACCGTCTCCTGTATACGTAATGGCAACTGCTTTCTTACCACGTTTTTTAAGGCCAAGTGCCACACCGGCAGTTTGAATGTATTGAGCACCGATGATGATTTGTGGTGATAATACATTTACACCTTCTGGAGCCTGGTTACCTTGGAAATGTCCTCGTGAGAATAAGAATGCTTTCGCAAGTGGAAGACCGTGCCAGATGATTTGTGGAACATCACGGTATCCAGGAAGGATCCAGTCTTCCTTCTCAAGTGCGAAGTGAGAAGCAATCTGAGATGCCTCCTGTCCAGCTGTTGGTGCATAGAAACCTAATCGTCCCTGACGGTTCAGTGAGATTGATCTTTGATCTAGAATACGAGTGTAAACCATGCGACGCATTAACTCCTGCAGATCCTCATCAGAGATCTCAGGCATAGCATCTTCGTTCACTACTTCGCCTTCTTCGTTCAAAATTTGGAACATTTCAAACTTGTCTTCAATTTGTTCGAGCGTCTTAACTGCATCGAATTGTGCCTTCTTTGATTTAGAAGCCATCGAAGTCACCTATCCTTTCTTTATACATTTATTTTGGTTTTTTTACATACATAGTTTAGATTACCCAAATTCAGTATGACCTACCACAGTACCTGTGGAAAAACACACACTATAAGTAGTTTTCCACAAATACCAAGAAAGAAAACCCGAAATTACATTCGAGTTTATCTGTACCAGTCAAAAATCTTTATCGACTAATACAATTCATGAATACCTATCCTAGTTTACAATATTAAAAATCAGTTAGTCAACGACAAAGTATTATAAATTCTTGTTTCTTTCCAATCTTTTTGTAACGATCTACCATAAATTTTCAAAACTGTATTAATACTTGGAAACACTCTGTTATATATAAACATATCCTTATGACTCATCTGTTATAGAGTAAGAAGCCATCGAACAGCTTTAAAACATAAAAAAGATGAAGGTGGGCTTTACGCCTCCCTTCATCTTATATGTACCTGTTTATTCGGACTCTTTGACATCAAGTTCTGCCTTTGAGTAAAATTCTTGTTTAAGTTTATTGAATTCCTCTGTTTTTGTATTATAGTCCCCATTAAACTTCACTATCTTTTCGTATTGTTCGTTAATAGAGGAAATTTGCTTCTCAAGCTCTTCCATCGTAAGGTCTTTCTTTTTGAACATATTATATAGTTCTTTATCAAGAGAAAGGGCCTCTAAGTAAGAAGTTGTAAGCTTTTCATGCAGCTTATAACGTTCTTCCATCGTTTTTTTCAGCTTTTTCGCATCTTTTTTAAGATCATCACTTTCTAACTCATCAATGTATTCGTCTGCTTTAGCAAACTCTTTCTTTGCTGCACTCATGGACTCACGTTCTTTTTCAATATTCTCTTTTCTCTTATCGATGTTGTCCAGAGCTTCATCGGAAAGCTTTACAATCTGGTCAAACTCTTTCATTCCAAGATCCATGATTTTCGTATAGATTTCTTGTTCCTTTTCTTCCAACTCTTGAAGAGGCTTCTGAACTTTCTCATATTGACTTTCTTTGGCCACGGTTTCTTCAAGAACCTTATACACATCTTCCTCAGGTGTAGAACCACCGACACACCCCATTAATACAAAAATAACGGCTCCTAAAATGAAAGCAAAACGAAATTTCGACACAACTAGATCCCCCTTAACTATTTACCACCTTCTACTATATCTATGTCTACATCTTTTGACAATAGGGATTTACAACTGTGGAAAAAAATGTCGATTGGACTATTCTCCCTATTAAAATCATTATGTCTATTTGCCGCCGGGTATTCCTGTTAATATCGAATCTCATTCATTAACTTTTTCAAAGGAAAATGATAAACTAGTACCATACATAATAGAGAATCTTAATACGTAAAGTAGAGAAGGGATCAATTTGGATGGCCCTGTCTTTTTTGTGTCCTGACGGGGCCAGCTGTTTCTATCTCTATGTATCCTAGGAGGAAAAACAATGATTACGATGAATGACATCATCCGTGAGGGTCACCCCACATTAACCATGGTAGCTAAGGAAGTGCCCATCCCGCCATCCGAAGAAGACCGGGAAATCCTGAGAAACTTATTGGAATATGTAATAAACAGCCAAGATCCTGAAACGGCTGCCAAATATGGATTGAGACCAGGTATCGGCCTTGCAGCGCCCCAGATCAATGTTTCAAAACGGATGCTTGCCGTCAACGTTACAGACAATCAGGGGAAATTATACAGCTACGCATTATTCAATCCGAAAATCATCAGCCACTCCATAGAAAAAGCCTATTTAACTTCCGGGGAAGGTTGTTTATCCGTCGACCGGAACGTACCGGGCTTCGTACCCCGATATGCCAGAGTGACTGTAAGAGGCTGGGATGTGGACGGCAATGAAGTAAAACTTCGCCTCAAAGGTCTCCCGGCCATTGTGTTCCAGCACGAGATCGATCACCTGAATGGGATCATGTTCTATGACCATATCAATCCTGCTAATCCGTTTGAGCCGATCCCTGATGCCCTTGCCATTGAACGATAAACCCAAAGAAAGACTCCCACAGATATCTGTGGGAGTCTTTTTTGGCATGCCCTAGATCAATTCGAGTTCCTTCAATCCGTGGTAGATTCCATCATCATCCACGTGCTTTGTAATCAAATTTGCGTGTTTTTGGACTTCCTGCACGGCATTGCCCATTGCAACACCGGTGCCGACGGATTGAATCATCTCGATATCATTCAGTCCGTCCCCGAAAGCATAAACATCTTCCATGTTGAATCCAAGTTTGGCAATCATCTTTTTGATTCCCTCTGCTTTTGAACCGCCTTTCGGAAGAATGTCCATGGAGAATTGGTGCCATCGGATGAACGTGAAATCCCTATATTTCTCCCGGTAAAAATTCTCTTCTTCCTTTGTGCAGAATAGCAGGGATTGATAGATGTCCCTTCCTTTATAAAAGTCCGGGGCATATCCCGGGTGGGGAAACTTCAGGCTGTTCATACTCTTCTCGATATAGTCATGGTGCTTATGATTCGCTTTCATCGTTTCATGATTCAAATGAACGACAGGATGTTCCTTTGTATACGTATCCTCCAATAATTCCTCCAATGTATCAACTTGCAGAGGATTCGTGTAAATCACTTCATTCTCAAAAACCACATACTGCCCATTAAACGATACGAAGGACTCGATTCCCAATTCCTCTCTTAAACTTTCATACATAAATGGGGCCCTCCCAGTCGCAATCGCAACATACGTTCCGTTTGCCTGCAGTGTCCGAATGGCTTCTTTTGTGGCCTGTGGCAGTTTTTTATCGTGATCAAGCAGCGTGCCGTCTATATCAAAGAAAACTATTTTAGACATGATCGTTCTCCTTTTCTCAATATTCAATTGCGATTCTATTTTACCCGTTGTATAAGGTAATCCTTTACACGGAAAATGTCAATGAAGACAGTCAGACAGAACCATTTACCAAACTTAACCATGTAAGAGATTCCATAAATTCCGTACAATATAAGTAACACAACAGAGACGTCCGTATTATTGTTCCTTTACTTCAAAGGTAAATCTCGGTAAACTATTAATAAGGAGTGATCCACCATGTTAAAGAAGCTCAGGAAAAAGCTTTTAAAACAGTGGAAAGAATTGCTTAGAAAAAAGACGATTGCATAATCCCTCTGTTTCTCGTGAAATGATTTTTGGGGAAACACTATTAGAATCCATGACAATCGGATATACTGACATACAATTGCACAATGAATAGGGACTGACGCCACTAGTGAGCTTTTCCTCCATTGGCATTGGTCCCTCTTCTATTGTCATGATTTAGTACAGGATTATTCAAAAGCTTTATTTACACGGGAGAATCCTATATAATTTAATACATACATAACTAAATGATTCGTTCCTATAGGAATGATAGGCTATTATATAAGTTAATGTAAATGTAGTTGATAACTTTTTTATCATAGATGAAAGTTAGATTTTTTGAAAACGGATAAGGAGAGAGAAAAATGATTTTTAAAGTATTTTATCAAGAAAGTAAAGCAGAAGTGCCTGTTCGCGAATGCACTCAATCTCTTTACATGGAAGCAGAATCAGAACGTGAAGTACGCCTGAATTTAAAAGACAAACCGTATAACATCGAATTCGTACAAAAGCTTGAGGGCGCTTTTTTAGAGTATGAAAAAAACCACCATTCTTTCGAGATGGAGCAATAATTAATGAAATTTGTAAAGAATGACCAAACCGCTGTATTTGCCCTTGGCGGTTTAGGTGAAATCGGTAAAAACACATACGGCGTACAATTCCAAGACGAAATTATCCTGATCGATGCAGGAATCAAATTCCCTGAGGACGAACTGCTCGGTATCGATTACGTAATCCCTGATTACACGTATCTCGTGAAGAATGCAGATAAAATCAAGGGACTCTTCGTCACTCACGGACACGAAGACCATATCGGTGGAATCCCTTATTTACTTCGAGAGTTAAACATCCCAATATACGGTGGGAAACTTGCCCTTGGTCTTATTAAGAATAAGCTGGAAGAACACGGGTTATTACGCAATGCGAAATTAAATGTCATCCAGGAAGATGATGTTGTGAAATTCCGCAAAACATCTGTAACCTTCTTCAGAACGACACACAGTATCCCGGATTCTTACGGTATCGTTGTCAAAACACCACCTGGAAACGTTGTTCATACAGGTGACTTCAAATTCGATTTCACGCCGGTTGGTGAGCCCGCGAACTTAACCAAAATGGCTGAGATCGGAAAAGAAGGCGTTCTTTGCCTACTGTCTGACAGTACAAATGCTGAAGTTCCAAACTTCACGATGTCGGAACGTAAAGTCGGGGAAAGCATCAATGATATTTTCCGTAAAGTAGACGGAAGGGTCATCTTTGCTACATTCGCTTCGAATATTCACCGTCTTCAACAAGTGGTCGAAGCAGCAGTGTTCCATAACAGAAAGGTTGCTGTTTTCGGAAGAAGTATGGAAGCAGCCATCACGATTGGACAAGAATTAGGATATATCAACGCACCTAAGGATACATTCATTGAACATAACCAGATCAATCGCCTTCCAGCGAATGAAGTGGCTATTCTATGTACAGGTTCCCAAGGTGAACCGATGGCGGCATTATCAAGGATTGCAAACGGTACCCACCGTCAAATCCAGATTCAGCCTGGTGACACCGTTGTCTTCTCTTCTTCACCAATTCCAGGGAACACAATCAGTGTCAACCGTACGATCAACCTTTTATATCGTGCCGGTGCAGAAGTCATCCATGGACCATTAAGTGATATCCATACTTCCGGTCACGGTGGTCAGCAAGAGATGAAGCTGATGCTTCGTCTGATGAATCCTACCTTCTTTATGCCGATACACGGTGAGTTCCGTATGCAGAAGATGCACGCTCAGCTTGGTGTCGATTGTGGCGTCCAACCGGAAAACTGCTTCATCATGGATAACGGTGAAGTCCTTGCATTAAGCAATGACTCCGCACAGGTAGCCGGGAAGATCCCTTCTGGAAACGTCTATATCGATGGAAGCGGGATCGGCGACATCGGTAATATCGTCCTTCGTGACCGCCGCATCCTTTCAGAAGAAGGCCTTGTGATCGTCGTTGTCAGCATCGACATGAAGGATTTCAAGATCGCTTCCGGCCCTGACCTGATTTCAAGAGGATTCGTCTACATGCGTGAATCTGGCGATCTTATCAATGAAGCGCAGACGCTCATTTCAAAACACTTGAACAAAGTGCTTGAAAGAAGAACGTCCCAATGGTCAGAAATCAAGAATGAAATCACAGATACACTTGCTCCATTCTTATATGAAAAAACGAAACGTCGCCCGATGATCCTACCGATCATCATGGAGGTATAAAACGAAATAAGAGGCTGACCCAAATGGGTCAGCCTCTTCTGCGTTTTATAGTACCTTTTTTTCAAACCGGTTAATATCCGTATCGGCACCGATGACAATAAGGATGTCCCCAACCCGGATCTGTTCATCGGCTTGTGGGGAAACGATGATATCTTTTTCCCGCTTTATCGCCACGATATTGATTCCGAATTGAGCACGGATATCCAAATCGATAAGGGAGTTTCCACTCAGACGTTCACTCGCGACAATCTCCACGATCGAATGTTCATCTGACAACTCCAGATAATCCAGTACATTATTTGAAATGATATTGTGAGCAATCCTTCTTCCCATATCCCTCTCCGGATGAACGACCTGGTTGGCCCCAATTTTACGGAGGACCTTTTCATGATAATCATTTTGTGCTTTCACGGTAATTTTCTTGACGCCGATTTCCTTTAACATCAATGTCGTTAGTACACTGGACTGGATATCATCTCCAATCGCGACAATGACATGATCGAAATTACGGATCCCCAAGCTCTTCAATACGGATTCATCGGTTGAATCCGCAACAACCGCATGTGAAGCAATGGAAGAAAATTCATTCACTTTGTCCTCATCCTGATCAATGGCCATGACCTCCATGCCTTGATCCGTCAATGATCGTACGATACTGCCGCCAAATCGGCCCAAGCCAATAACTACAAACTCTTTTTTCACCATGTATCCCCCCGCAGTCTCTATAATCTATATTTTAGCATAAAAAAAAGGAGAAAATGACATTTCTCCCTTCCCTTTTTTTGTATTTCATTCAAGTTCCAACTCGTCACTTGTTCCCCTTAACGTAATCCGCATCAAATAAGAAAAGTCTCATCAAGAGATAAAGAGAGGGAATCAGCAATAACAGTCCTGCGATAAAGACCACGACCAGTGCCATCCCCATCGTTGGATTCGTGACACTCGTTTCAATCGTGATAAAAGGTTTCAGGATATATGGTAAATGTGACGCCCCGTAGCCAAAGAATGCAAAGAAGAATTGCAGCATGACCAGGGTGAATGCCAGGCCAAAACTCCTTCTCCTATAGATAAAAAATGAAGCGCCAAGAAAGCAGACAAGGGATAATCCGAACATCCACCAGATCTCGATGGCGCTATTAAAATGCTCGGGATTGTGTTCTCTTAAAGATACGAAAACCAGTAAACTCGCTAAAATCGTCGGCGGGCTCCAGAATAGTGAAAACTTTCTCAGTTCTTCTCTTGAATCCAAATCCCCCGCACGATTGGCATAATAGGTCAGGAATGTAGCACTGATGAATAAGACCGATACGATGGACAGGACGACCACGCTCCATGAATAAGGACTGGTAAACAATTCACGGGCCAGGAATACGACCTTATCACCCTGCTCTTCCAAAAAGCCTCCTTCAGAAATGGTCAATGCCGTAGACAGGGAAGCCGGGATCAGTAACCCTGTTGCCCCGTATAAAAACAGGTAAACGATATTGTCTTTGGAACCATAGTTTCCGAAAGCATAAAAGCTTCCCCTGATGGCAAGCAATATAATCGCGATACTCCCCGGAAGCAATAATGCCGTCCCGTAGTAATAGGCCGCGTCAGGAAAAAAACCGACCAAACCGACAAAAAAGAAGACAAAAAAGACGTTCGTTACTTCCCATACAGGAGAAAGATATCGACTGATCAACACATTTAACGTATGCTCTTTCCCTTTCATCCTACCGTAAAAGGCGAAGAAGCCGGCTCCAAAATCAATCGAAGCCACTATCAGATAACCATATAGGAAAATCCACAGGACGGTGATCCCCACGATTTCCAAACTCATATTCATTCCTCCCCCTTAACAAAATCAATCGGCCCCTTCTTTATAAGGAGCCTCATCATGCTAACTCGCTTTTTTAGGAAAGCGTTGTTCCAATTCAGCTTCTGCCGGCTTATTTTTAAACATTTTAATCAATACAAAGACACACAGGATGCCGAGGAGTATATAGAGACCCACAAATAGCGCGAACGTCAAGCCAACCCCATCTGCCTTTGTTGCCGCTTCCGCCACCTTCATATAACCACGCAAAATCCATGGCTGCCGTCCGACCTCAGCGTAAATCCAGCCAAATTCGATGGCAAGCATCGCAAGCGGTCCACTCGCAACAATCCCCCATAGCAATCCTTTATTCCATTCATTCCTTTTTTTCCACTTCCAGAATAAGATGAATGCCCCGGCAATGAAGATACTGTAAAACCCGATGGACACCATCAAATCAAACAGATAATGGACCCATAAAGGCGGCCGTTCGTCTTCCGGAAATTCATTTAAGCCGATGACCTCTGTATCAAACGAACTTCCCGCCAGGAAGCTCAGGAAACCTGGTAATCGTATCTCATTATGGACTTCATTGTTTTCATCAAGCGTCCCGAAAACGATTAAATCAGCATTCTCTTCCGACTCAAAATGCCACTCTGCAGCCGCAAGTTTCTCAGGCTGATATTCAGCCAGGAACTTGGCCGACAAATCCCCTGCGAGAGCAGAGCCAAAAGCGAAAATCAACGCAGATACCATCGTTAAACGAAGGGCTTTCTTATGGTAGTCCCCTCCCTTTTTACGGAGGATCGCAAATGCTGTGATAGCTGCCAGTATGAGGGCAGATGTTAAGTATGCCGTCGTCAGTACGTGAAACACTTTGGTTGGTGTTGCGGGATTCAGCATCGCTGCAATCGGATCGATATTGATCGCCTTTCCATTTTCCAATTCGAATCCCTGTGGTGTATTCATAAACGCGTTCACCGTCGTAATGAATAGTGCTGAAGCCGAAGAACCGATCATCACCGGTATCGTCAGAAGCCAGTGAATCCATTTATTCCTGAATCGATCCCACGTATAAAGATAAATCCCCAAGAAGATGGCCTCAAAGAAAAATGCAAATGTCTCCATGAATAAAGGCAGGGCAATCACCTGTCCAGCGACCTGCATAAATGATGGCCATAACAAGGACAGCTGAAGCCCTATCGCCGTTCCGGTCACCACCCCGACAGCCACCGTAATCGTAAATCCCCTTGCCCATCTTCGTGCCAGCAAAAGGTAATGAGGATCATTTCGTTTGATCCCCATGAACTCCGCTATGGATATCATAACCGGAACCCCTACCCCAATCGTTGCAAAAATAATATGGAATGCAAGGGTTGTCGACGTGAGCATCCTGCTTAAAATCACACTGTCCAAAACCATTCTTTACTCCCCCTACCGAATTACTTTTTATCGTAAACAGCTCTTTCCTACTGTTTATCACTTATTGTTCATTATAAAACCTGCAGGTGAGTTTGTGAAGTATTGAACAATGAATATTTTGTGACGTTTTTCACAAAGATTTTTTGTTTTTTAGTTTCTCCGACATGTGTACGAAGCCGTTTCACCACCATTCCACAAAAAAACCCCACACACCAGTGCGGGGTCCTCAATACTTCACATTACATCGCGTCCAACATCCTGAACTGTGACTTCACCAGTTCAAAATAGTCTCCTTCCTGTTCCATCAATTCGTCGTGATTTCCAGACTCTTTGATTCTGCCATTTTCAAGGACAAAAATATTGTCGGACTCACGGATTGTGGAAAGGCGGTGGGCGATGATGATCGCGGTACGACCGTTCAGTAATTTCTTCAATGCATTTTGGATCTTAACTTCTGTTTCTGTATCGATCGATGCTGTCGCTTCATCCAGGATGATGATGCGAGGATTTGCCAAAAGGGCACGTGCGAAGGACAATAGTTGTCTTTCACCTACAGATAACACATTCCCCCGTTCCTCGACTTCCGTTTCGTAACCGTTGGATAACTTTTCGATGAACTCGTTTGCCCCGATGGCTTCGGCTGCCTTCAAGACCTCTTCATCGGATGCACCCGGGCGTCCGAACCGGATATTATCCATGATCGTTCCAGAGAAGATGAATGTATCCTGCAGGACGATGCTGATTTGACTGCGTAAGCTTGAAACAGATGCATCCCGTAAATCCACTCCATCAATCTTTACCACGCCATTTGTCGGGTCGTAAAATCGGCTGATGAGATTCGCAATCGTCGTCTTACCAGAACCTGTATGTCCGACGAGTGCAACGGTTTGCCCGGCTTTCATTTCCAGATTGATGTCCCTAAGTGCTTTACGTTTATCATCATAAGAGAATTCAACATGTTCGAATTGGATTCTTCCCTTGATATCGGTCAGATTCAAGGCATTTTTCTTTTCGTTTACGATCGGTTGTTCATCGAGGAATTCAAAGATTCGCTCGGATGAAGCCATCCCGATCAACAGCTGATTATACACCTGCCCTAGTCTTGAAATTGGTTCCCAGAACATGCCCAGATAGAATGCAAATGAGACGAATTCACCAAGCTCCAGGGATCCATTTTGAATGAGGTGAGCCCCAAACCAAATCAGGACGGCAGTTCCGATGGCATTCGTTAATTCCACCAGTGGTCGGAACATGGCATTTTTCTTTGTGGCCGTTCTCCAGCTATCGAAGGTCTCTGTGTTTACCCCATCAAAGAAGGCCATATTTTCCTTTTCCTGGGTGAAGGATTGTGTCACCCTGATCCCCTGGATGCTTTCATTCAAATGGGAGTTAAGTTTTGATTGCTTGAGCCTTACCACCTGCCAGGATTTGCGTATTTTTTTGCGCAGGCTTGTAGAGATGAAGAACATGATAGGCAAAATGACCATGACGGCAAGCGTCAGTTCCGGACTTAACGTAAAGAGTATCACGATGATTCCGATGAGCAGAATGATATCCATCAATAGATTGATGACACCGTTCGTGAAGAGCTCCTGCAGGGAGTTGATGTCATTCATGATCCGGACAAGGATCGAGCCTGCTGAACGCTGATCAAAGAAACGATGGGAAAGCCATTGAACATGACTGAATAAATGTTTTCTCAGGTCATATATGACCCCCTGACCCAATTGATTCATCCATTTGATCCTGAGGACGTTGGCTATATAATTCAAAACATACAGTCCCGCTATGACTCCCACAAGGGTAAAGAGAAGATTTTCATCTTTTTGCCTGATTGCTTTATCGAGTGTGTATACCCCGATCAGGATCGGGATGATCAGGCGGACAGCCGTTGTGATCAAAACGGTAATGATAGACAAGGGCAAGAGTTTTTTTGAATATGGTTTTAAATATGTCAGTAGCCGATAGAGCTGTTCCCAGTTGAATGGCTTATCGATCACTTGATCAGTTGAGTAATGGAACCTGCTCAGAATGGTTTTATTCACTTTCTTTTTTTCGCTCAATCTCTTTCACCTACCCTTCCTGAGTTTGTAATATTTTTTTCTGGTCTTGGTATTGAATGTCATAAATTCGCTGATAGGGTCCATTATTTTTCAGTAAGAAATCGTGAACCCCTCGTTCAACCACTTTCCCATGCTCCAGGACGATGATTTCATCGGCATGCTTAAGGGATGAAATCCGGTGTGCGATGATGAAGGTCGTACGATCGGACATGACTTCTTTCAGCGCTTTTTGGATTCTGAATTCCGTTTCCATGTCGACGGCGCTTGTAGCATCATCGAGAATGAGGATCGACGGGTCCGTGCAGATCGCACGTGCTATGGCAATCCGTTGTTTCTGACCGCCTGAAAGACCCAATCCCCTTTCTCCCAGTCTTGTATCATACCCATCAGGCAAATCGGAGATGAAATCATGTGCTTCGGCACGTTTTGCTGCTTCGATGATTTCTTCCATGGATGCTTCCGGTCGACCATAAGAGATATTGGCTTTGATGGTAGAGGAGAATAAGAATGACTCCTGTAGGACGAACCCGATATTTTGACGGAGTGATTTTAGGGAGTAATCTTTTACTTCCCTTCCGTCAATGAGGATCTCGCCTTTATCCGGTTCATAGAAACGTGTGATCAGCTGGGTGATACTCGTTTTCCCTGATCCGGTCCCCCCGATCAGACCAATGACCTTGCCTGGTTCTGCCTTGAAGGAAATATCCTCCAGGGCTGCTTCGTCATGCACCGTGTAATTCAATGATACGTCCTTGAATTCCACTTCGCCTTTCAATCGATCCACATGGATGACACCACTATGATCCTTTATCTTCTCATCCACTTCCAAAATCTCCAATAATCGCTCTCCCGACGCCTTGGATTGGGAAAAAAGGTTGATGGTGAATCCAAGGTTCATGATCGGCCAGATGATATACCAGACCAGACTGTAGAAGGCGACAAGCTCACCTGGTTGTAAATTTCCATTCATGACGAGATATCCACCGTATGCAAGGAGTGTCACGACACTCACATTCCCTAAGAATTCCATGAGCGGGAAGTATTTTGCCCAAATGTCCGAGGTGAAAAGATACTTATCTTTATAATCACCATTGGACTGGTTGAATTTATTGATTTGAAAACTTTCACGGGACAGTGATTTCACCGTATTGATCCCTGAGATATTTTCTTGGACATTCGTATTCAGCTTTCCGAAGGACTTTCGGATACCGCGGAATGCAGGATGGACCGCCTTATCGAATTTGTATACGGCAATCGCCAGAAAAGGCAGGGAAACCAGGGTGACAAAAGTCAATGATGGTGAATAGTAGAACATCACCCCAAAACTGATCGTCACCAGCAGGAAGAAGCGGAGCAATTCCGAGAAACCAAATGATAAGAAAAAGCGGAAAGCTTCTACATCCGCCGTCAAGCGTGACATCAAATCCCCTGTCTTGGCGTTATCATAATAACTGAATGGGAGGAATTGAAGCTTTTCATACAATTCGTTCCTCAGACGGTAGACCGATGTGATTCCGAATAGGTCCCCGTTGTACTGTTGGATGAATGTGGCGATCCCTTTCACGACCATGATGCCGATAAATCCGAATGCAAGGTACGGAATCCATTTATATTCCCCTTGGAGGATAACATCATCAATTGTAATTTGTAAGATCATAGGATATACCACTGTAATCCCTGTAACAAAAATCAAGAAAATCATTGAAATGATAAAATGCCTTTTATAAGGCCAGTAAAAGGCTTTTAATTTTTTAAATGTATCCATATTTTCTCTCCCCTCCGTGTTCCATTAAAAAACAACGTACTACTAAATATATCGGCTTTCGAAATAATTATCTACCCTTTTTTTAGAATTTTTTCCTTTTTGTGAATTCTCCTTCAAATCTTACTATTCATCTATATTGTAAAAATGAAACCACAAAAAAAGATCGGTCTTTTGACCGATCTCTTCTCCATATTACGTTTGATCCCTACTCGCTTTTATTCATTTCATCCAGGACACGGTTCACACGCTTTTCAAGCATCTTCATGCCGCTTCCTCCTGCCTGGAAGTGACGGAGATTCCCGTCTTTATCAAATACATAATAAGCAGGGACATATTGATTTTCAAATGCATCTGTCAATTTATGCTCACTGTCCACAAAAATCGGTTGAGTGATATCGTGCTCCGCAGCCACCTTTTTGATTTCGTCCAGATTTAAATCCTCCTCTGAACGCGGCATATGAACAGCCATTACGTTCAGTTTATCACTATAGCGGTCACGGAATTCATTGACTTGGGGCATGGCTTCTTTACAGAGGTGGCAAGAAATCGACCAGAAGTGGATCAGGGTCGGTTTATCTCCAATGAGATCATTCTTTGTCACTTCTCCATTCAACCATTCAGTAGCGCCGGAGAGTTCCGGCATAGGTTCACGCAGTTTCATTCCGATTGCCTCCTTTAATTTCTGTTTAGATGGTCAATTGTGAGTAAAAAAAAGACCTAACAAACGGTTAGGCCTTTATTCATTTGAAAATTATAAAGTTTTTTGACCTGGTTTCCAGTTCGCCGGGCAAAGTCCGCCGGTTTGAAGCGCTTGAAGTACACGTAATGTTTCTTCCACGTCACGGCCGATATTGTTGTGGAATACAGCCTGGTACTGAAGTTCTCCTTCAGGGTTGATGATGTAAAGGCCACGAAGAGCCACACCTTCTTCTTCAATCAGAACACCATACTCACGGGATACAAAATGGTTTGTGTCTGCCGCAAGTGGATATTTCAGTTCACCGATTCCATTTGCATTGCGATCGGTGTTGATCCATGCTAAATGTGTATGGATAGTGTCTGTAGAGACACCAATGATTTCTGCATCTAAGTCTTCAAACTCATCGTATCGGTCTGACATTGCTGTGATTTCCGTCGGACATACAAAAGTGAAGTCCATTGGATAGAAGAACAATACTGTCCACTTATCGTTTTTCATATTTTCCTCTAAAGAAACTTTACCGAATTCTTTGTTTGGCATTACAGCGTCCATTTCGAAACGTGGAGCCTGTTTACCAACCATGCGTTCTGCCATGAATAAATCCCTCCAATGAGTGTTTGATGAAATAATGTCTGTGAAAGGATGGCTTTATAAGCCTGTCCATTTCAACTCACAAATATCATTATATAGGATTGGATTTTTTTAGTCAATTATAATTAATTCAATATTATAATAATTATAATTTGTTTCCATCATCCCTTAGTTGTTTTGCCCAAAACAGATGTCATTTAGTCTCTACTTGCATGAAAGATCTGCCAGGATTAAGTTTATTAATTATCCACCTGGGAATAAACCAGTATGCTTTTTAGGGGGATCTCCTTTGACATAACCTATGGGGTATTGTGTATACTAGTATGGTCATTATTTAATAGGAAAGGATGTTTTGGTTTGGATTACATAATTGGTTTAAACGCTTTAAGTGATCGACTATCCAATTTTAATTGGGGCGGTCTATTAGTGACGATCGGAATAGGGGCACTGCAAATTTTAGCGATTTGGATCGCTTTTATCATTGTAAAAGGTGCGGCGAACAAAGTGATTGAAAGGATCTTTGAAAAATATCGAAAGAGAAATGATGTATCAGTTGGTCGTGCTCAGACATTACAAAGTCTTTCAAAAAATATTGTCGGCTATATCCTGATATTCGTTTTCTTCGTAACGATCATGCAAATCTTCGGTATCCAGGTGACCGCGATTCTTGCAGGAGCCGGTATTGTCGGACTTGCCGTCGGTTTCGGGGCCCAGGGGTTAGTAAGTGACGTGGTCACCGGCTTTTTCATTCTTCTTGAGAAGCAGGTTGACGTTGGCGATTATGTGACAACGGGCAGCTTCTCAGGAATTGTGGAAGAGGTCGGTTTAAGGACGACTCATATCCGCGGCTTTGATGGGACCCTTCACTATGTGCCGAACAGGGAAATCACGAGTGTCAGCAATCATTCACGTGGAAACATGAGGGCCCTTGTCGATATCGGTATTTCTTATGATGATGACATCGATAAGGCAATGGTCGTACTTCAGCAAGTATGCGATACCATTGCACAGGAAGATGATAACATAGTCGATGGCCCGAATGTGCTAGGTGTTCAGACACTGGGTGCTTCTGATGTCGTACTCAGGGTATTATGCAAAACAAAGAACATGGAGCAATGGGGTGTGGAACGAAAGCTTCGTAAAGCATTGAAGGAAGCCCTCGATCAGAATGGGATCGAAATTCCTTATCCTCACCAGGTTTATATCGAGAAAAAAGAAGACTGATGTAACGGAAAAGAGAAGGCGCTGCCTTCTCTTTCTTTATTTCTCCCTTCTCTTTTTTGCCTCAAGAAGACGTTTCAGTCGCGCGTCATCACCATTTACTTCAGGTTCCGCTGTTTTCTTTTCCCGTTTCACCTTTTTGACGGATTCCCTATCTTCTTTGGTCACTTCCAAGGTTGGCTGACGGTCAGTTCTCTTCCGCTCATCATTCCAGCGCTCCTTGTTGACTTTTCTGCCAAGCTGTTCGATGCTTGTTTCCTCTTTCATCTCTTGCGGCGTCCTCCGTGGTTTAATCAGATCAACCACCATCATGATCGGTCCAACCCCGAATCTTCTTATAAAAATCTCACAAAAGAATAAAAGGAAGCCTGCTGTAATGAGAATGGTTTGAATGGACCGTTCTGAAAACGAGGGTTCATGCAGGTCCCTGAATGCCCCTTTCACGGAAGAAGTCTTCCTTCCGCCCGTCTCCTCTACGATTGTATCAAGTGACTGGTATCCTCCCTTGAAAGAATACTCTTTCGAATAAGGGACTGAGAAACCTGTCTGAAATGTGCTTTCACCATCCTCCCCCCTTTTGGCAATATTCATATTGTACAGACCGGGCGATAAATGTTCTTCAAATACGACCTCATAATCCCCCGGTGCCTTTATCCTGGTTGTTGCGGGAATCATTTTTCCATCTTCAGACAGGACCGTCACCTCAAGTGGTGAGATGTCCCCTTCGGACGATGACAACTTTAGACGGGTATTTTCGTTTTCTTCCTTCACATCGATGGAGTAAGGATTCGAACGAAGCTCAGGAAACGAGCGTGTGACCAGTTCATTGAGAAATGCCGGCCACCCCTGCCAACGAGCAAAATCACCCGTCCATTTCCCACTCGTGTCCGACGTAAAGGCGAATGATCGACCAAGACCATATCTCCAGGTAGCCAGTACCGGATCGTTCTTTCCGCTCTCCATTTCCATGCGGGCAGTCCCTTTCAGGGAGGTCGCAATATAAGCATTCATCTGAGGAACACCGTCTTTAAATAGGGGCGACCAATCCGATGATGTAATCCTTGGATAAAATGGTTGATCTTCTATATAGGTCCTTGTCGTGATCACCGTCTCTCTCGTCAAGATGCTCGGTATCACGCTGGCATCGGTGACATCATAGAATCTTCCTTTTCCCCACTGACTCAGATCGTTCAGCAAGCCTCTGTCAGCCCCTTCTCCTATTGAAACGGTGGATAAGGTGATTTGTTTATCATGGCCGTCTTCTACAAGTGTCTGGTAACTCCCTGAGGTGGCTGATTGTCCGTCTGTCAAAAGAATAATATGCTTTCTTTTTAATGGTAGATTCTCAAGACTCGCATAAGCCTGCTGAAGGGAGCTGTAGATTTCTGTCCCGCCTCCTGGCAAAATGGAACGAATCTTTTCTTCTGCTTTTTTACGATCAGTAAGCGGCTTCGTTTTGACGATATCCCATGGCCGGTCATCGAAGGCAATGACACCCAGCGTATCTTTATCTCTTAGGAGGGAAACGGTCCTGGCTGCTGCTTCTTTTGCAAGGGCCAGCTTTTGCCCGTCCATGCTGCCGGAGCGATCCAGAACGATCACCAGCCCAAGGGAAGGTAGTTCCTTCTTCCCCTTCACATCCATATCGACGGGAAGTATTCGTTCGATCGGTGTCTTAAAGTATCCCCCAAGGGCAAAGCTGTCACTACCACCGAACATAATGAATCCTCGCCCAAACTCTTTTACACTTTTTTCCATTAGAAGCATTTTTTCTTCAGGGATGCTTGTGGCAGCTACATTATCAAACAAGATGCTTTGATATTGCAGATAGGATGTCAGCTTGCCGGGCAGTTGTTCCGGTTTATATACATCGACGGTAAACCCGGCTGAGTTTAGTAATGGTGCCAATGCACTTTCCCCGCCGGCGTTTTCCACCAGCATGACTTTTGCGGCTCCTTCTGAGCGTGCCAGGTGGTAGAGTGTATTGTTTTCCGGACTCCCATCTCCCTTAGAGAACACTTCTGCCTTATACACGAGTAATCCGGATTGATCGACTACATGCTTAAACTGAAACTCGTTGTTGCCTTCTTGCACCTGAAGGTTTTCCTTAATGATCAATTGATCATTCAAAGTAATGCGCATTTCAATCTCTTTTTTGGTCGTGCTGTATGTATTGACATTGAGAGTTGTTTCTTCTCCTTTATATTGGACAGATGGAGCAGACACATCAGTTATGGAAACATCTTCCTTCGTATCGGAGGCGATGGGCATCCAGTCAACCTCGATCTTCTTTCCTTTTAATAAAGAAATGAGATCCTCCCCTTCCCCCATCGTTTCCTTCCCGTCTGTCATGGCGATGATCCTACCGCCACGGGGGAGGAGATTCGATGAGTATTCCAACCCTTCCTGAAGATTTGTATTTCCTTCCTTGATTTCCCCCACAAGTTCAGGATTCTCCCTCTCATCTGAAACCGTCTGTTCGATTGCCGCATTTTCACCAAATGAAACAATACCGTATCGGTCCCGTTCATGTTTGGAATGGACACCCCGGTTGATCTCATCAAGGATACGGTCTTCTTGCAGGGATACAGAAGCGGAGCGATCTGCCAAGAAGATGACCGGCTTTGCCTTTTCGGGTAAAACAAGGGACGGATTGGCAAGGGCAAAGATCAACAGGACCATGGCGCATCCTCTTAGTGCCAGGATGAGCCTTCTTTCCTTCCGATTCATCCCCTGTTTCGCAAAGAGAAAGAGAACCAACCCAAGTGGAATCAGGAGCAATAGCCAGAGTACTTCTTCAAACTCGATTCCCACGCCTGTACACCTCCCACTCTATAAATAAGATCAGGATCGCCAACACCAGAAACCAGGAAGAAAGGTTATGGGGAATAGTTTTTCTCTCTTCTTCTCCCTTATCTTCTGTTGGTTCCAATGAAAATGCCTCGCCTCCCGGCTTCTTTTCTCTGTCGTCAAGTACGACGCTAAAATACTTCGTCACGTCTCCTTGTACCGCTTGATAAACCCCTGGGGTCAGAGGAGCTTTAAACCAGTCCCCCCGGTCCAATTTCTTAATAAATTCATCATCGCCCGAGTAGATATCCCAATCCCCTGTGGCAAGTGGAACAGTCCTTTCTTCTCCCGGCTGAAGATACCCGATGAATCCTCCATCTTCTGATAAATATTGATAGGCATTGTGAAGAAAGAGCGGAAATCCCGGGTGCAGGGGAAAGTCTGTGTCAGTTAGATGAAGGTTCAGGACCACCATTTTCGCCCCGTTCATTTCACCTTTCTGAATAAGCGGTACGGAACCACTCTGGGCGGCGGTATTCAATTCTTTTAACCCGATGGAACCTGCTTTTTCAACAAATACTTTTTCAAAGTCAACATGCTTTAAAAGCGGGTCATCGCCATTCACTTCCACATCAGTTGTAAGAGCAGTGGACGTGTCCGATGGCCCAGGGATGATCAGGGCGGGGTTGGCGACCGATAGCTCTTTCCATTTCTTCTTCGTTGTCACAATGATTTCATTACCTGTTTTCATCTGGTTTTCTTCAATTGTCTTCACATTTACGCCAAGTGATTGAAAACCCTTTAGCAGGAAAGGATTGATCTCCCCCAGCACAAGGACGGCAGGTTTTGATGTTGCCTGAACACTGGTAAGGATGTCGTCTCCCCTATAATCATCCTGAAAGTCGATTTTTGCCTTTAATACCGGGCTTGAAGGTAATTCATCCAGGGGAATGACGGCTTCCTTCCCTGCACCGATCTTGAGTCGATTAGATATGACTTCTTTTTTATCATCATATATGGTGATCGTCCCTGATTGTAACTCGTCGCTTTGATTTTCAACGACGGCGACTCCCTTATAGGCCGTCCCCGATTTTTCCACTCCGAAGCTTGTAAGAGAAACATTCTTCGGATGGGGTATGAAGTTATGAACCTTGATCGGTGTATGTATTGTTTCTTCCTTATAATCGGCTTTTAATAACGAGTCAGAATAGACATGAATGACCGATGACGAGCCTTTCCCAAGTCCCTCACCCAATCGAAGAGCTTTCTTCATATCTTCATGATCATTTGTTACCGAAATATTCTCCAGTCGGTTGAATACCACTTGATCGTTTGATTCTTCTGAAACAACGGTGGAAATGGAATTCCCCACGGCCAAGATAGTGATGTCACCCTCACTTTCTTTTATCAGTGAGTTAATGTCCCTTTTAGCCAGTTCAAAGTGGGATACACCGTCCTGTGAGGCATTCATGGTGGCAGAGGTATCCAATATAATGATGACATGATCTTTTTTCTTCAAATCCTCGGTAGTATATGGTTTGACAAGGGCGAACATCAACAAGGACAGTATGAGCACCTGCAGGAGTAAAAGGAGATTTCTCTGTAATCGATGAAACCATGGTGATGCCTGCCATTCTTTCATGACCTCCTCCCATAATAGATTGGAAGGCACAATAAGAGCCCGGTACTGCTTCCGGAAAAAGTACATTAAAATGACGGCTGCTATGAAAATTGAAAAGAAAAAAAAGACCGGATTTCCTATTCCCATACCATCACCTCATCGAATCCATCCATTTTCTTTGAAATCCTTAAAGAATACTGTGTTCAATGGGGTCAGACAGTTTGTCCGGTTATAGCCGAATCCCCACTTCTTGCACAATGACTCAATCATTGTGTTGTGTTCCACTAAACGCTTCTGATATTGATCCACTTCATTGCGGTTCAATGTTACATTCACTTCCTGATGCTTTTCACTATCAATCAATTTCACATCACCCTCATAAGATGGCGAAAGCTCGTCCTCGTGCAACAGTTGAATGAAATAGGTCATTTCCCTTTTTATAGACAGCCTTCTAAGGGCATCCTCAATCCTAGAAATAGGTTCCATACCGTCCGAGATGATAAAGGAAATCGAGCGATTGTTCCTGACGCCTTTTATCATTTCCCCATAAAACGAGGGGACTCCGAGACTTTCAGGTGAAAGCTGTCCAATATCAAAGAGAATGCTTTTTGCGTCCCGGGGCCCTTTCTTCATGAAAGTCTTTCGGGCCCCTACACAATGCAGGGTGAGTCGGTCGTCATTTGACAGGGCGAGGAAGGAAAGTGCTCCTGCCAATTCTTTTGCTCTCTTCCATTTTCTATCTTCTGTTACCATGGAGTTGGTGCAATCAAGATAAATGTGAATCTTACATTCCCTCTCATCCAAATACCTCTTAATATAGACTTTTTCAGTCCTGGCATACACATTCCAATCGATTTGCCTGACATCGTCACCAAGTTCGTAGAGTTGATAATCGGAAAATTCAAGGGAACTGCCCTGGTAGTTTGCCAGGCGGGAGCCTTTATGGTGACCCATCATCAAGCTGGCACCGTTGATCCTGTGCCTTTTGAGCTGAGCTAAAAACTGGCTGTGAAAGTTCATAGATGATCACCCTTTTGAACAAAATCAATTAATTCCCGTATAAGGTCATCGGTATGCACATTCGTGGCTTCACCTTCGAAATTGAGGATGATCCGGTGTCTCAGAACGAGAGGGGCCACCTTTTTGATGTCTCCTGTTGACACATGGTATCTGCCTTGTGTCAACGCTCGGGCCTTTGCCATTAATATGACGTTCTGCAGCCCTCTGGGTCCACTCCCATACTCGACATATTGTTTGATTCCTCCGGTTGTTTTCTCGCAGGCCGGATGCGTGGCGTCAATGAGGTCGATGGCGAAATCAATCATTTCATCTGTTACGACAATTTCTTTCACAAGGGCCTGAATCGTCAGGAGCTCCCGTTGACTTAGCTTTTTCTCAAGAAAGACTTCCTCGGTTCCCGTTGTTCTCTTAATGATTTGTTTCAATTCTTGTTTAGAAGGATAGGAAACGAGTACTTTACTCATAAAACGGTCGACCTGTGCTTCGGGTAGAGGGTAGGTCCCTTCAAGGTCGATGGGATTCTGAGTTGCCAGGACAAAAAAGGGCTTCTCTAACGTCATCGTTTCCCCGACCACGGTCACCGTATGCTCGGCCATGGCCTCGAGTAAGGCACTTTGGGTTTTGGGCGTTGAACGATTAATCTCATCGGCCAATACCAGGTGATGGAACAATGGACCTTCATGAAAGGTAAAAGGATGGTCATCATCACGGGCTTGTTTCATGACCATGGTGCCTGTTATATCCGTAGGCATCAGGTCGGGGGTGAATTGTATGCGGGAGAAACTGAGATCCATCACATCGGAAAGAGACCTTACGAGCATGGTTTTCCCTACCCCCGGCAGTCCTTCAAGGAGAGTATGTCCTCCCGCCAGGATGGTCCAAAGCACCGCTTCTACAATATCCCCTTGTCCTACAATGAATCTCTGAACCTCTTCTTTTACTTCCTCTATCTTCTTTGATGCTTCCTTAAACTGTTGCTCCTTTTCTTCTATGTTCATCCTTTTCACTCTCCTGGATCAATCTCACTAAAATACGATTCGATGATATGCTCTAGATCTTTAGGGATGGTGGCTCGATCTGTTCCGCTCCGATACGAGGAATAGTACTGTTGATACACTTCTTCATATGGCCTCAGAGACCCTTTTTGAACCGGCCCATTGGCCTGGAACTGATCTCCCTTCTTCCCATCACCCAATTTTCCCGCATCAAGTTCTATACGACTTTCCCCGCCTGTTTTTTCAGGAACGGAAAGCCATTCCCTGTCCCCTTGTCCAAAGCCTGCCCCGGTCCCGTTTCCTTTGCCGCTGCTGCCTTTCCCGGTACCTGAACCCGTTCCTGCTCCCTGGCCATTTTGTCCGGAAGAGCTTGTAGCCACGCTCCCTTTAGTAGAAGAAGCATTATTTTTATTTGCTTCAGAACGGCTGTTGGGTTGTGTGGATGAAGCCGCCTCTCCCTTCTGTTTGGATGGCGTTTTTTGAGCTGCCTGTCCTTGATCAGTTGTCCTGCTCTTCCCGATTGCTTTACCTAAAAGGTCGGCTTCCTTCTGCATCTCTTCCTGAAGGTTGGCTATTTCATTTAGTTGGTTGGACCCCTCCGATTCCTTCAATACATTCGCCAATTCTTCTAAGGAGGCAATCCCCTGCTTTTCCATCACCTCAAGCAACTGACTTTTCTGTTCCTCTGATAGTTGATTAACCTTTTGCTGAAGTTTATCACTGTCGGTCTCTTGAATGGCTGCTTTTAAATCGGGGAAATCCAATCCATTCAACTCTTTCTTCACTTCCTGCAGCTTAGCCTTCTGTTTTTCCATCGTTTTCTTTTGAAGGGTCAGTTCTTTGACTTTTTTGTTTATTTCTTCATAACGTTCTGTCGCTGCCTTCTTTTTTTTAAGCTGTTCGTTTTCTTTTAACAGCCTTTCTTTGATAGAGGCATTCTCTTTCTTATTTGCCTGTTTGGTTATTCTGCTGTTTGATTGGGCAATGATCTCCTTTTCCTTCTCCATTCGTTTCGCTTCTTGAAATGTGGCATCCCGTTGAGTGAAAATCAGCAGGGATAAGAAAACAAGGAGCATGGTGGAAATCATCAACCTTGGCTGGATGATTCTTCTGCGGTACATGTTCATATCTGGAGGGGTTTCTCTCATCTTGACCAGTGCGTCCCGGATGATCAGCGGGGATAATACATGACCATTGTGAAGACTGCTATAAGCGGCTGTGACCCGATCATCCTCAACGAATCGATCATAAAACAGGGCACTTTCCTTCATGGTCACCCTTCTGGGAAAAGATATCACCACTCCGGAAACGACAATGAAAATGATACCGATCCAAAGCATTCTATCCCAATAGGGGATGATGATGACTGATGCCAAAGTGATCAAGCACAGGGCAAATGCCCCTGCGAAAACTAGCAGGAGCTGGAAGACATACCAAATTTGCCTGATCAAGAGCTTTTTTCTTAATTGGTTCAGTAATTGAAGAAAATTCGCGTCCATATTCTCACCCTTTATTTGTGCTTTTCACCTTCATGCTCGGTCTCAGCTTCATAATGCTTAGAGACAGGGAAATCACGGCAAGGATTGAATAGATCATCAGGAATGAGATCCAGAGCGGGAACGTGATCCCGCTGCGTGAATAAATTTCATCAATCGCCATCGGTTCAAAATGCCCCATGATGACAATCGCAGGATTGAACATGGCAATGAGATACGGAACCGGAGTGGTCTGATTCTGATAAGGTCCGTTACCGATTGCCATGGAAAGCATGAAGAGAAACAACGTCCCCCCGACCAGAAATAGAACCGTCGCATAGGTCGTTACCATGGACACAATCGTTTTCCTTATGACCGTTGAATAAAACACGCCGATCGAACCAAATGTAAAGACGAGAAACAAACTGTATCCAAACACAGTGAGTAAATCGGAAGGAGATACGCCTCCGAATAAGAAAACAAAGCTGTATAATGGCAAGCTTGATATCACAAGTAATAACAAATAAGAAACGGATGAAACGAGCTTGCTCAGGATGATGCTCATGGAGCTTTGTTCTGTCGTCAGCAGCATGCTTAACGTCTGTTTCTCTCTTTCACCGCTGATCACGCCTCCCGTTAAACCCGGGGTGATGAATAGTACGAGAGCAAGCTGCAAGAATGAGAGAATCATAAACATTACCCTGCTCTCTTCCGGGCGAAAATAGCCCGTATTGGAAAACCTGGTTTGCATATAAATGAAGCCGATCACCACGATCCCTACGGCAAGCAAGTAGCATAACATTCCGATGAACGCTTTAAATGAACGGAATCGAAGCTTGAATTCTTTATGCAGCATGGGATTGATGAGTAATTGTTTCATGAAAGGGTCACTCCTTTCGTGATTTCCATAAAGACATCCTCGAGGTTCGTCTCTGTTTCTCTGAAACTCAAGATGGGAATGTCATTCAGAATGGCTTTTTTGAGTAATTCTGTTTGTCCGGTCTCATCCCCTTTATAGAGAAATTGAAGAGTTTTGTCCTCTTCATTCACTTCGATCTTCGACACAAACGGATCATCTTCAAAAAATGCAACGGCACTTTCTACTAATCCCCTCACCTTCACTACGATCAACTTATCTGCCTGAAGTTGAAATTGGATATCTGCAACAGAACCTTGGGCCACAAGCCTTCCATTATCGATGACCCCGATTTCGTCACACATTTCTGCGAGCTCAGGAAGGATATGGGACGAGATCAAGATCGTTTTACCCATTTTCTTCAATTCCTTCAATATTTCCCTCATCTCGATTCTTGCCCTCGGATCCAGTCCCGAAGCCGGTTCATCGAGTATGAGAACCTCCGGATCATGAATGAGGCACCTGGCTAAACACAGTCGCTGCTTCATCCCCCTCGACAACAGGTCCACATAGGAATCTTTCTTATGTGTAAGATTCACCAATTCCAACAGCTGAGGGATGAGCTTTTTTCTCTGATCAGCCGGGATTTTATAGCTTGCACCATAGAAATCAAGATACTCTTCCGCTTTCAATTGATCATACACACCGAAGAAGTCGGGCATATATCCAATTTGTCTCCGGACCAATTTAGGCTCTTTACTAATATTGAATCCATTCACTGTGGCCGTTCCGGTCGTAGGAGCCAAAAGAGTGGCCAGTATGGAAAATGTCGTGGACTTGCCTGCTCCGTTCTGACCGACAAACCCAAATACGGTCCCTTTATCAATGGATAAATTCAGGTCGTCCAGGGCCAGAAATGACCCATAACGTTTCGATAAGTTGTGGATTTCGATCATGGTTGTACCTCCCCTTTCAATACAATGGCAGGAAGACGAACGAAAGGATCCCCTTGAGAGCGCTTTTCAAACTCAAAAACGATTTCCCCATTGCCATTCAAATAGTTGTTCATATTCTCATTCACTTCTATCGCTCCTGCAGATGTCTCTTCAAGAGGAAACTTTTCGCCGGTATAGGGCTCTACAAGTGAGAACTTTAGGACCCCTCCCGTATGAAGCGTCATATTTAAAGAATGAAGAGAGACCTTTGATAAATCGATTTGTTTAGGAAGTTGAATGGTCATTTCATACGTTCCATCTTCAAGCCCCATTTCATCTGCACCATTATGGGAATAATGCTCGATGATTTGCCCATCTACAGGCTTGACATCTGGGTCAAGCTGTTCACTCCGAAGAGTAAAGGCTCCCTTATAAGTGCCTAAAGAAGGAAAATGCTGATAAAGCAACGAGAAATTATCCGATTTTGATTTTTTATTTTTAATGCTCATATCGAATATCTCAGCTTCCGTATATCCAAAAATGACGGGTGAATTCGTTTCATTATCGGAAGAAATCATTTGTGATGCGAAGTTTTCCAAGCGTTCCTTCTTTTGCTGTTTCATGCTTTGTTGATTCGGGAACGGTGCCGCCATATTGGGATTACCGATCGGCGATGATAGATAGTCGGTCGAAAGCTTCTTATCGACACTAAGTGTTTCCCCTGCCTTCACTTCACCCAACCGGTAAATCCGGGATCCGGACCAAATATATACATCGGTGAAATCGTAAGGGAAATCATTTTGAATCGTACCCGAAATCGTCTTATCCTTCATATTTAATTCCGGGATGAATTTCCCCAGATCCTCTTTTTCACCGGTGCCCAAAACGGTTCTCGTCGACCAGTACTCGACATCCCTGAACGTGATCGTTCTTTGATCTTTGTTCAGTTCTTCAACGGCGAATTTATACTGATTGCCTCCACCCGGATTATTTCTCATCCTTGCCGGTGTAAGCTCCAGATGATTCCTGTCTGAAACAAAGTCGTAGTCCCCCCCTGTGTTGGAAAGGGCTGTGAAGGCTGAAATCCCATGGACACTCCCATCATCCTCCACTTTCAAGATGTTCATTTGATTCAAATGAGGCTTTGAAATTCTGTCTTTAGCTCCTGTAATAAATATTCCCGACGAGACAAGGATCGATATGGCAGGGATGATCCACCATGCCTGTTCACGTTTATCCATTTTCCTTAATAAGAAATAAAGGAGCGGCACGATAATGACCAAGTATATTATCAGGATGATAACTAATGTGCTTACTTTAAAATTTGTCGATGGGAAGAGTTCGTTACTATCTGCCACTTCATAATAAATTCTCTCAAGAAAACTTTGGTCACCATTGTTCTGGCCCAATAAGAAATAGGGCTCTGTTTTAGAAAGCATGTTTGCAAACCACTCATCATAGTCTTCCCAGTCGTTCAAAACAGGATCACCCAATGAAAAAGACGTTTGCCACACTTCCCCAAGACCTCTTGCGCTCTTAGCAACTATTGGGATCCCCCCTTGTTCGGCCACTACTTCCGCTTCTTGCTTCACCTCACCCTCAAAGACGGATAAGGAGCTGAATGAAGCCTTGATATTCTTCTTTACATTAAAGGATGACGTATCGGAAAGTGTCGTTTCTTTCTGTTGTGAAAGTGGAGCCATGTCAGCTACTGACCCAAGTGTATCTGCCAGATGAGGGGCAGCACCGATAAATAGGACCCCTCCATTTTCAACCCAGCTCTTCAGAACCCCCTGTTGTTCCTGACTGAGTCCCGTTACGTTGAATTCGTCTAAGACGATATAATCAAACATCTGAAGACCGCCCTGTTCCTCAGGAAATGTATCCTTTGAAAGTGTCAACGCCTCTACCCTGTTCCCTCCCATGGTCGAGCCCTTGATCCCTTTCAATCGATCAGGGTTCTCACTTAATAATCCAATGGTTGTATTATTGGTATAAATGAAATTAGGTGTTAAGCGTTTATCCCCCTTGAATGTCACTTCTTTCCCATTTTCCCATGAGCCCTCGAACAAATGGATGGTTTGAAGATTTGAATTATGTCTGATTTCATCATTGAAACCTGGAATGGAAAATGAGTATGTACGTTCGGAGTTGGCAGGAACATCAATGGATAATGCCCTCGCTCCCCCTGTTTGATAGGATGGCGCATAATCAAACAAAAGGTCTCCTTTAAAATCGGAACCTGTATTTTCTACTGTGACTTTAAGAGGAAATCCCCTGCCCTCCTTTACTTTTCCGGCAATTCCTTCTTCTACTGAAATTTTTATTTGTCCTTTTGCCAGTGTTGTGTCCTCTATGAACAGGAACATCAGTATTCCTAAGCACACAACGAATAATACTTTCCCCCACCTATTCACATGCATTCCCCTTCCTTTTTCTCTTTCTCTCTAAAACATAAACGAAATGTAAAAGGAAAAAGTTTCTTTTTTATTTTTTCCTTAATTACCCAACTTCTACAAGTGTAATTTTACACTATTTTCACATATTCGCAAGACTGTTTTTGAAATGAATGAAAAGTATTTTCTTTATGCCGGTCAAAAGCAAAAAAAATCACGGAACGTATCCTGGATACGTCCCGTGATTAAGAGAGATTATTTTAATGAACCAATATAATCCGTTAGAAGAGTGATGGCAAAGTCAATGGCATCTTCGTTCGGGTTTAATTTAGAATGATGGAGGCCGTATGGGGAGTCGACACCGAGCCAGAACATAAAGCCGGGTATTTCCTCAAGCATATAACCGAAGTCTTCCCCGGTCATCGCTTCTTTGCAGATAACAAGGTCCCGGTTGGTTTCACGCAGGAAAGACATAAAGTGATTTGTCCACTTGGAATCATTAAAGACCTGCCGGTACATGCTGCCATAACTTACTTCGATTTCACAGTCATAACTGATTCTCATTCCTTCGATCAATGCTTCCAGCCGCTTTTTCACACTCTGCATCGACTGTAGTGAGAGGGTACGGATGGTCCCTTCCAATCGTGCCGTTTCTGCAATGATATTCTGGACCGTACCACTTTCCATTTTTCCGACTGTGATGACCGCACTGTCCAGGGGATCAACGTTCCTTGAGACGATCGACTGCATTTGGGTGACAAAGGAGGAAGCCGCGACAATCATATCCTTTGTATGATGCGGGTAGGCGGCATGTCCACCCTTCCCTTTAAAGTCTATGAATAGTTCAGACGTATTGGCAAACAGCAGCCCCTCTTTTACGGCAACCGTCCCCACTTCGTATTCCGGGGCAATGTGCAGGGCAAATATACAATCCGGCTTCCATTCCTTCATGATTTCACTTTGGAGCATCGGCTCTGCGCCACCCGGCCCTTCCTCTGCCGGCTGAAAAATGAAGAGAAGGTCATCTTCGATTGGGTGGTGAACAAAATAGGTGAGGATCCCCAACTCGATCGTCATGTGAAAATCATGTCCACAGGCATGCATCTTCCCTTCATGTGAAGAAGGGAATTCAAGCTCCGTTTCCTCCTGGATCGGCAGTCCGTCAATATCCCCACGGTACCCGATCATCCTCGATGGCCTGGTACCGTGAACCTTAACAAAAAGGCCCGTTTTCCAAGTCTTGATCTCTAATCGGTTTGCAGGGAGTGTGCTCATATAATTCAGTAAGTATGCTTGCGTTTTAAACTCTTGAAACCCAAGTTCAGGAATTTGATGAAGATCTCTCCTGATTGCCTTAAAGTCTACTGTCGACATGGGTATCCTCCTTTAAGGGAAAACTAGAATGATGGATTGTGAAAACTGGAATCTACAAGAAAAGAACAGACGATGACCGTCCGTTCTTTCTTCTATCTTCTATGATCGAATGGATTACAGTTGACGTAATTCTTGTTTGATTTCTGTCTTTGATTTTGTTTTGTCATCGATATCTTTCAACTTCTTCGCAGGGGTACCGGCAACAACCGTGTATGGAGCAACATCGTCCACGACAATCGCTCCGGCTGCCACAACAGCCCCTTTACCGACCGTTACACCTTCGAGGACCACGGCATTGGCACCAATGACGACATCGTCTTCAATAACCACGGGCTTAGCAGATGGCGGTTCAATGACTCCTGCAAGCACAGCACCTGCTCCGATATGACAATTCTTACCTACCGTTGCACGTCCACCGAGTACAACATTCATATCAATCATGGTTCCTGCTCCTACTACAGAACCAATATTGATCATGGCCCCCATCATGATGACAGCATTGTCACCGATTTCGACCTGGTCGCGAATAACGGCACCCGGTTCGATACGGGCTTTTACGCCTTTAAGGTCCAGAAGAGGAATCGCAGAATTTCGGCGATCATTTTCCACTACATAGTCTTCAATTTTATCTTTATTCTCTTCAAGAATAGTAGAAAGCTCACTCCACTCTCCGAAAACAACCCCTGATGTCCCTTGAAGGAACGTTTGGGCAGAACCGAAGTTGATCCCATCCAGATCACCTTTCACATAAACCTTTACTGGAGTCGATTTAGTACTATTTTGAATAAAAGAAATAATTTCGTTTGCATCCATCATGTTCATGAAAATTCCCTCCGTAATTATGTATAAATTCAGAATTCGTTTCTTGAATTACTTTATCAGATTAAAGGGTGGAAGACAACCCATATTGTTGAATCCTATGAGTTTTCATGGATGAATCCGTTTACAACTTCGAGAAATGCTTCCACCTGTCGTAATTGGAAGGCAGACTCGTAACCAAGTAACCAAGTATCACGGTGGATGAGTGAATCGTGCTCATCGATGAGGGGGATTTTATAAATATTTTCTTCCATGCCGTCCAACGTGATGGCTGGCAGTATGGCGTAGCCGATCCCGTTTAGAGTCATCTGCTTACATGTTTCAATTTGGTCCACCACGATCGTCCGCTTCGGTGTGGTCTGGAATTGACGATGCCACCAATCTTGAATTTCCTGATAATAATTCGAATCACTTTTAAACTGGATAAAGGGACGATCCGTTTTCATGACTTCATCGATGGACTGGATCTCTCTATCGACCAAGTACAGTGTATCCTGAAATAAATGGTGTTTCGGCCCTTTCCAGTCCGGAGTGCCCCGGATGATCCCGATATGCACTTCGTCTTCATAAATGGCTTTAAGAATTTCACTGCTCCATCCGGTCATCAAAGAAATCTTGGCATGTGGATAGGTCTCCACAAAACGCTTAAGAACCTTCGGAAGCCAATTTTGCCCTACAATCGAGGCACAGGCGATCTTCAACGTTCCGTGCACTTCAGACTCAAGGGCCTGAATACGTTCCCTCACACTCTCTTCCTTCTGCAGCATCTCATCTGCAAGATTCACGACAAGTTCTCCGGCCGGTGTCAGTGAAAGGCCTTTTTGGGATCGGATAAATAATTTCGTCCCCCATTCCTTCTCAATCGTCTGCAGTCTCTGGGACAATGCAGGCTGAGATACAAATAACCGTTCAGCAGCTTTCCTCATATTCATTTCCTGGGCAAGTACATGGAGCAGCTGATATTCCGAAAATGCCATTGTGTTCACCTACATAAGTTTTTCTTATATTATATCTTAACTTTTATAAAATTTCATTATTAGCTGAAGTCGAATACACTGAGAGTAGATAGAAAAGAGGTGTGGTACGAATGGAAGTGATATTGTTTTTCACTGGTTTGATTGTAGCTCTTATCGGAACGCTTGCCGGAAGCGGCGGTCTGATCGGTATGCCCGTCATGCTCCTTTTGGGGTTACCGATTCATACCGCGATTGCAACGGCTAAATTTTCGAATATCATCAGTTCATTTTCGAGTTTCATTTACCTGGTGCGGGACCGGAAAATCACATGGAAGGAATCTTTGCCCATCCTTCCCATAGCACTCGCCGGGGGGCTGTCAGGAGCCTTTCTATCGGATAAAATATCCCCTTCCCTCCTTGAATGGATGGCTTTCTTCTTCCTTCTCTTTGCCCTGGCATTAAGCCTGCTGAAGGGATTCCAGCCAAAAGAAAGGACAAGGAAACATTACAGGGTCTACGGGTTTCTTTATTTCATCAGTACGTACGACGGATTGTTCGGACCAGGGCAGGCTACGATGCTCATGTACACACATTTATTTCATGGACTGTCTTATATAAAATCAGTGGCCCTTACCCGTTTTCAAACTTTTGTCAGTTGTTTAGGGGCATTCACAGTCTATTTTCAAAATGGTCACGTCGAATGGGGTGCAGCCGTTCCATTTGCCTTTGGGGCCCTAATAGGTGCTCAGTTGGCAGTAAGACTGGCATCAAGGCTTTCTATGAAACATCTCAAGATACTATTAAACATTTTGACATTCATTCTGATCCTGCAGCTCGGCAAGAATCTGTTCTTTTAAGAAGGTCCATGGAACGGCTAAAAAAAGTGAAGCGATCCATAATTCTTTTATCTTACTTAATGAAAGAATAAAGAGGATGACAAGTGTGCCATCCTCTACCATTTTTCCTGTATGTAACTGCCTTAAGGGGTTTAATCCCTTTTAAACAGCTGTCGTTGAAGTTGCTTTAATACAACTCTTCTTGTCATGATCCCTTCAAAATAGCCATCGTCGGAAACCACGCATAAGAATGGGTGGTCGACTAATAATTCCAAAGCCTTCTTGAAATCTGCTTGTAAAGAGATGATCGGAAAATCTGTCGTCATGACTTCCTCTACCTTTTTCTCTTCAAGTTTTTCAAACTCAAAGCGTTCGAGACCGAGAATTGAATCGGTAATTAAACTGGAACTGATCAACCCCTGAAAACGGAATGTTGGATCAAGGACAGGGATGGCTGAGTAACCGCTCTTTGTGAGTAATAGTAACGCATGTTCCAGGGAATTACCCACTTGAACGTGAGCCACCTTCTCAGAAGGAATAATGAAGTCCTTAATATTCGTTTCTAATAACTCCTTGCTACTCAATGAAATCATGTATAACCCCTCATTCAATCAATAAGAATTTGCTTGACGCTTACAGACAAAGAAACTGACACCTACCATTTTAACATACTGGAAGAAAAATGTATGTTAAAACGATCGGTTTAAAGACTAAAAAAGATAACCGTATGGTTACCTTTTGCTTGTTTTAATCTTGTTGGGCTTCCTGTAGAAGTTCGAAAATTTCAATGGCTGTAATGTCTATGTTATCAAAAGGAAAGCTGTTTCCTTTTTCATTCATGACTTCAATTTCGAATGTATCCTGCTTGGGAAGATACTTCACCTCACAGATTTTCTTACCATTGTATTCAAAAAATCGTTGTTGAGTTTCCCCTTGTTCACCTTGTTCTTGTAATGATTTTAATCTTTGTATAATTCCAAGAAGCTGAGACATAATCACTCTCTCCTTTCCTGTTCTAATTCTTGGTCATAGCTTTTGCATTGTACCAGATTCTATCCTGTGAAATCTAATGTTTTGTCCTTTTTCTGCATAAATTCCTTTATAATGAAAGGTGACTACTATCTTCTCTCACTGAAAGGATTGATTCGATGAGTATTTACCGTATAGATTCCCGTATATCATTAGTTGACCTAATGGATTTATCCTTAAAGGAACGCACAGGCAGTTATATCATAAACGAAGAGGCGCTGACCATAATCGAAACATCCGCCAGTCCTTCAATCCCTCATCTAAAAAAAGGTCTCTCTAAGTTAAACATTAATCTTGAAGATATTCAATACATAATTTTAACCCATATCCATCTTGATCATGCTGGAGGAGCAGGTCTTTTTCTAAAAGAGTGTCCAAACGCGAGGATTATCGTCCACCCGAAAGGACGGCGTCATCTCATTGATCCCACACGTTTGATTGCAGGAGCAAGAGCGGTTTATGGTGAAAAATTCGATGAACTATTCGACCCGATTGTACCGATTCCCGAAGAGAGGATCATGGTGATGGAGCATGGAGAAAAGCTCCATCTCAGTGATACGTGTACGCTGACGTTCTATCATACCCCGGGACATGCAGAACATCATCTCAGTATCTTTGATTCCGCTTCAAAGGGGATGTTCACCGGCGATACATGTGGAATTCAATACACCATAGGATCGAAGCGTTTTTATTTCCCTTCCACCTCTCCCAATCAATTTGATCCTGAAAAAATGAAGACTTCCATTCGCCTGTATAGAAGCCTTCATCTCGAACGGGTGTATTTTGGCCATTACGGGGTAAGCGAAGAAGTATCCTTTGCCCTTTCAGAAGTAGAAAAGTGGTTGGATCTTTTTCTAAAAAAGAGTGAGGAACAGTATTCTTCCCATGTTACAATGGAGGAGAATGTAAGGACTATCACCTCAGCACTGATTGACCTGACAAGAAGGGAATTGGTGCAAAAAGGGATCGATCCAAAGAACCCTATTTTCTCATTGTTGGAGTTGGATATGAACGTTTCTGCAATGGGAATCGTAGATTATTTCATAAAACAAAAAGGAGAGCGTTCATCATGAAGGAAGTCATACTATATTCACAACCCGAATGCCCACCCTGCGAAGTGGTCAAAATGTTCTTGAAAGAACATCATGTGAACTATAAAGAAGTCAATATAAAAAATGACGAGCAAGCAAGAAACTATCTTATCAATCAATTGAAGTCTTACTCCACTCCCACCGTCACCATTGATTCGGAAGTTATTTCAGGCTTCAACCTTGAAGCCCTGTCTGCTGCCTTAAACAAATAATCCCCTCTACTAAAAAGGTGGCCCGGAGATGCTTTCATCCTCAAAGCATCTCCGGGCCACCTTAACCTAATCGTGTGTTGGTTGAACGGATTCCGGTAATTCATACGTAATCGAGGAAACCTTCCAAGTTCCTTCTTCTTCACTCAACACCACGGCTTCGATGCCGTTTATGCTGGAAACCGGCCCCTCCTCATCTTCTGTTCTTTCTTCCCAGACATACCATTTCCCATCTATGTATTGTGCCCTTGTGGAATCATCATAATGGAAATATGGTACGTAGTGCGAGGCGAAATCAGAGCCGAATGTGATGTACCCACCATCTACCTCATATACGTTTTCACTCATAAAACCTTCTGTAAGACTATGTGTAAGATACTGTGAGAGTTTCTCCTCGATTTGATTCTTCGATTGTGGTTTTTCACTCAAGGATACTTGAGTTTGGAAAGCTTCCTTAACAAGGGATAAGGCATTGTCCTTCGTGAACCCGGATGCCTGTATTTGCCCCGCTTGCCCACAGGCGGCTGTTACAAGAACTAAAATGAAAAATAATAGCGATAATTTTTTCTTCCCCATATATATTCACTCCTTTTTTATATATGAAATGATTGTAGCAATGGAAAAATGTCTATGGGATACCATTTTGTCGTTAAATCACAACAATGACTGACATATTTTTTGGTTTGATTGTAAAATTCCCCCTGTCAGTGGCACTCAAACACGATTTTTGGTGGAACATTTAACCAAAAAAGGATGCCCCATGATGTTCATGCAGCATCCTTCAATGATTATGATAAATAACGTATCGACCAATAGATAATGAATAACGTAATCAGAATGGTCCCAACCAGTATGGATAAAAACACGGGATTACGGATGAACGGGTGCTCCTTAACGACGTCGGGAATGTCCGTATCAAAGTCCCCCTTCAACCGCTTCTCCTGCCCCGCAAGTTTAAAAGTATACACAAGTGAATAACCAGCAAGCGCCAAAACAATCAACGCAAGCACAATCATAAATATACTCAAAATAGCCCCTCCTTACAAAATGTCCTTTAGAATAATTTGTCCCAACAAGAGGTGGCTATTCAAGAAATGCATGTTAAAAAAGCAAACCGTCTTCTTCAAATAAAAATTCATACGAGAGATCCATGAAAAGATACAGTCCATTTCCGAACGGGTAGGAATACGTACGGATGGATTCTCCAGAATCAATGTCACTGTAAATATCAGAAAGCAAACCTTTTTTATCGATTCTCATCCGGATGATATTTTCCAGGAAGTACGGGCGCCAGCTCCAATTTTTCCCTTTGTACCTTGGTTCAATCGTCCAAACTTGATCGGATTTCACGACGTTACTCGTAACTTGAAACCCATTCTCATCGCAAATGTAAACCCGAAAACATTTATCCGTAAAATGCCTCGCCACTTCAAAAAGCAAAACATCAAATTCCACCGTTTGTTTCTTTAGAGTCATCAGTTTTTGACTGATTTCTTTATGAAGGACATCAGCGAATTCATAGCCTGCTTCCAGATGCTTCTTTTCATATCGGATATAGTCCTGGCATTTTTCTTTCAGCTTTTCTTTTAACAGATCCGGTTCGAGAAAGGAGTCGGAAGGATGCTTCAGATAAAAGCCCTGGTAATACCTGCCCCCATTCAGCCAGGCAAACTGGAGCTGGTAGTTGATTTCGATATTTTCGAACAACAGGGATGCCCCGATTTTTCTGGCAAGCATCGATAAGCTGTATAAAATATCTTTATACACTTTATTCCCGGCATCGTTACGAAGTTGATATAAATCCACTTTCAGTATATCCGGCGAATACTGTGATAGCCGGTCCAATTGACCGCTGTTACCACCGATATTATCGATGGCAATCTTTATTCCATATGTTTTGTAATAAAGGAGAAGATGGACCAATTGATCAAAATCGCCTACAAACGTCTTTTCTGACAATTCGATTACTGTCCGGCTTAAGTCCAACCCCATCTTTTCATATTCCAGGAGAAGCTCAAGGAAGGACTCTCCATGATCCAGCATAAGTAACCCGGCATTCCGGTTCAAGAATATGTAACCCTCTTGTTTCTCTGCTAAAAACTTTTCCAGTGCAAGACGTGTGACACGTTCATCCACTTCCATTTTATATTCATCAGGTATCTCATCGTCACCGAAGAATGGGCCAAGGCTTTCGACCCCATCATTCCCCATGTTTATTCTTCCAAATACCTCGTACCCGATGATCTTATGTTCATCTGCACTGAAGATCGGTTGAAAGTACGGAATCACTTTTTCTATATTGGATAGTATCTCTAATGCGTCCATTCGCACTCCCCCGCCATCGCTCATGTTTTTTTGCATAATTATAACACAACTATTCTGATGAATTAAAAAAGAAAAACCCAAAAAGCTTTCCCTTTCCTGCCACGTGAACAGGAATGGGGAAAGCTTCTTTAGGATTAGCGCTTTTTATGAAGGGGGTAGATCAAAATGGAAATGGGTTCAGCCATTGACCACCATCCATCGTGATGCATTCTCCATTAATATAGGCAGCTTTTTCAGATGCGAGGAAAAAGGCAAGTCCTGCAATTTCTTCCGGTGTACCCAAGCGTTTTAATGGTACACTGTCGATGGTCCTTTTGGCAGCTTCTTCCGAAATCCACAGCTTCTCAGCTCCTCCGGTCCGTTCGATCGGTCCCGGGGCAATCGCATTCGTGCGGATACCATACTTATGACCCCACTCAACGGCCAAGGTTCTTGTCAATGATAAAACCCCGGCTTTTGCCGCTGCCGAATGAGCGACACCCGCTCCCGCATTCCAAGCATATGTTGCCACCATATTGATGATGGATCCCTTTTGATCATGTTCTATCCAATAGTTCCCGACAGCATGTGAACATAAGAATGTTCCATTCAAAACGATGTCAATGACGGACTTCCACCCATTTGGAGTGAGCTTCTCAACAGGACATATAAAGTTTCCGGCTGCATTATTGATCAGAACATCGATTTTGCCGAATTTTTCTGCCGTAAACTCAACCATGGCCTTCACATGTTCCTGCTCCCTTACGTCCATTTGGAATACTTCGATTTTTCCTTTGAGAGAAGAGAACTCCTCCTTCACCGATTGAAGCCTCTCCTCATTTCTCCCCGTGACAACGACACTTGCCCCTGTTTCTACGAAGTGCTTTGCCATATACTTCCCCATACCATTCGAACCGCCTGTTACGATGACAACTTGTTCTTCTCCCATATGTAACTCCCCCTAGTAATGAATGAATACTCACTCATATTTTACCATACAACCATGTTTACCTCAAAAAAAGACTGATTATTAAGAAAATATCACTTCCTTAAAAATCAGTCTGCCGTGTTAACCATCCGGATTATTCACGATGAGCTCGTGTAACTGGGCAAGCGCCTTAATAATGGTTTTATTTCGCTTATATCCTTTTGCTTCAACTGAAACATCATTATATGAAACAACTACCTGACCTAAAGATCGAGGAGATTTAAATCCGTATACATACACCCTGATCGTTCCTCTTTCGGTAGGGAGAAAGAGGACTTCCATACGTTTTGTCTTTTTCATAATCCCTCTCCTTCATAAAGCATTAGGAACCGTGATTCATTTGGAAAGGTATCCTTCCCTAGTCCTTCTATGAACCTATTACTCTCCTCACTTTAAAATAAGTCATAGGAATTACTCTGTCAAACATTTGAGGTGATCCTCTGTATCACATGCACAACCGAACGATGCATTTACATGAGGACGAATTGCTGTTGCTCAATTTCTTTTGGCCCTATCGGTTCACTAAAAAAGTAACCTTGAGCCTTCTGACAATTTGCCTTCTTCAAAAAGTCGACTTGACCCTCGCGCTCCACTCCCTCTGCGATGACTTCCAGACCCAGACTGTGGGCAAGATGGATGATCGTAGTCGTAATGGCTGAGTCCTTATCATTCATCCCAATCTCCTTGACAAACGATTGGTCGATCTTTAATACGTCGATGGGAAATCGTTTTAAATAATGCAGGGAAGAGTAACCCGTACCAAAGTCGTCCACAGATATAAACACTCCAAGGTCTTTCAGTTTCTTCAGCACTTTCAAGGTTTGCTGAGTATCTTGCATGGCTCCCTCCGTAATTTCAATTTCTATGCAGCCAGCGGGAATCATATACGTGGATAAATAGAAATCGATTGTTTCCACCAATTGCTCTTGCAGAAATTGCTTCGGGGAAATGTTGACGGCCACCCGCACCGACCTGTACCCCTTGCCCCTCCATTTTTGCAACTGGATACAAACCTGCTCCAACACCCATTCACCGATTTGATGAATCAGTCCTGTTTCTTCTGCAAGCGGAATGAATTGGGCAGGTGACACGAAGCCAAATTTACGATTATTCCAGCGAATCAACGCTTCGAAGCTGTCGATGGCTCCAGTCGATAAATTGACTTGTGGCTGATAATGGACATACAACTCGCCTTTTTCTATCGCTTTTCTCAAATGGGATTCCATAATGATATAGTTTGGAAAACTTGATTTCATATGGGTTTGGTAAAACCGATAATGTGCCCTTCCTTTTTCTTTCACCTCAAAGAGAGCCTGTGCGGCTTTTTGAATGAGGGAATTGGAATCATAGCCGTCTGCAGGATAACAACTGATACCAATGGAAGGCGATATATAAAATTCCTGATTGTCGATTGTAAAATGGTCGATAAATAATGTCAGGATTTCTTCTGCTTTTGTCTTTGTCACTTCAAAGCTGCTGTTTTTCAAGAGGAAGATAAATTCATCTCCACCTTGCCTGTACAGTAAGCACTCCTCATTGGTGAGAGTAATCAGGCGCTCTGTGATCCTTTTCAGAAAACGGTCGCCACCCTTTAAACCCAATGTGTCATTCACAAATTTAAACCGGTCCAAATCCAGGTATAAAAGGGAAAGTTCTTCCCCCCTTTCTTCCATATTGTGAAGGATCATGGGGAGATGATCATCCAGAGCCTTCCTGTTCCATATTCCCGTCAGTTGATCATGAAGGGCCATATAATGGATCATTTCACTTTGTTCATGATGCTTGGTAATATCTTTCACGATGATATAACATCCGTCACACTTTTGATCTACCACGATGGGGACCATTTTCAATTGAGTGATTCTTTCATCGCCCTTTTTATTTACAAGAAGACAATAATCAATGGAAGACGGATCCCCCGATAACGTTTGGAAAAGAGCATCACGCAATTCCATACGATTCTGAGCCTTCATTAATTCAAAGATATTCATGTTGACGAGTGCCTCTTTTGAATACGCTGAAAGCAAACACCCTGCTCTATTCGAATCCTTAATGACTCCTTGTGAATCCAAAATAAAAATCGCATCAAGATTATGTTCAATGATGGATTTGTATCGTTCCTTGGCTTTCTTCAATTTCCTCTTTTCTTCAATTGAAGATGTAATATCCCGTGTAATGGACACGACATACTCTGCTTGTCCATATTCATTCATGATTGGTGTCAAAATGGACTCATTCACTACATGATTTCCATTTATGGCTTGAAATGTGTCCTGATAGGTCATGCTCTCACCCGTCTCCACTAATTCCGTATATCTCTTCTGTAAGTCGAGTGCCATATCCAAAGGCATCACATCCTCCAATAAGCGCCCCATATCCTCCTGTTGGATGGATGTATACCTTTTAGCAGACTCATTGACATAGGCGTACCTGAAAATGTTACCTTCTTCTACCTTCATAATGAAGATCATATCGTGGATATGGTCTAAAATGAATTCCTTCAAGACGGTATCGAGGTTCTTCTTATCTTGACTGATGATGGTATCGTCTGTCCATTTCATGGATTCGTCATCCTTTTATGCTGATGTTTTTATCTGTATCATATATCCCGATTCCATTTTACTAGTTCAGCCATGGTTTTCCTACATTCTTGTAGGAATATTCCTACTAGTTGAGAAACGTATATCCCCCTCTTAAGCCCATTATATCCGGGACAGGCGCGCAGGTTGATCATGAACCATAGAATAATTAGAGAGAGGAGGTTTTCTTTAATTATGTACCAATATGCATATTACCCACATCGAAGCTATCCGCCTTACAGAGGGGGCGATCAGCGTTTCTTCCCATTCTTTGGATTACCATTCTTAGCAGGAGGTTTAGCAGGATTGGCCATCAGTCCTTTGCTTTTCAACAGACCATGCTATGGTCCTGCGTGCTATCCGCCTTATCCGCCTTACGGAGGGTATCCTTATCCCGGCGGCTATCCACAACCCTATGGTGTCAACAGTTTTCAAGCTTCGCCGAATAACTTTACTGAGAATATTAATATATATCCCGGACGCTAATCAAAAGGCTCGCCTAACCTTCCATTGTTTAGGTAGAGCCTTTATTGTACTGCCTCACTGCATTCCCCATCGCAGCTCCTCTGACCTTTACCAATAAACTCCCTTCGGTACCCTTTGCAATCATAGGGAAAGGGGGTATAATAGAGAGGAATACACTAGAAAGGAGCCAATAACTTGAGAAACACTAGTAAATCCACCCCTTCTTCCACATCTGTCATTACCCTCTCTCAAGCTATTTTCACTGTGAATCGCCATGCGAAAACAGCAGGTAACCCAAAATACTTATATTCATTAAAAAAACGAGCGTTAATGAAAATGATCAGGGAAGGTAAGGCCAAAAAAGTGGGACTTCACTTCTCTAAAAATCCAAAGAACAGTCAGCAACAATCTGATGTCTTGATCGATTGCGGAGAATATACGTTCCATCTCCCTCCTTCCAAGGAAGATTTCAAAGAGCTTCAACATTTGGGATCACTCGATCAAAGCCTGCGTAACCCGAAATGTAAAATGGGATTACAACAGGCAAAAGGGATTCTGGAACAGTATACAGGAATGTCTGACCATACCGATCAGATACGGAAACCGGGAAAAAATCAATACCAAAAGCCTGTATTCAAAAAATTGGGCGACAGCTTCTTTTAATACCCACTGATTTTAGTACGGTAACGCATGTATCCTCTAAAGGGTTTTGACACTTGTCAGAACCCTTTTTTAGTTGGATTACAGAATGTACTGATCGATCTTTAAAATGAGCTCAGCGATTTCCGGTTTGCTGATCTGGTCTTCCGCCCCTACCATCTCGCCTTTATGCTTTAAATCATTTGTAATAAGAGATGAAAATATGATGACCGGGAGGGTATTGAGCTTTGGATGATTTTTGATTCTTTTTGTTAAATGATGCCCATCCATCTGTGGCATTTCAATATCCGTCAGTACAAGATGTACGCTTTCTTTCACGTCCTGATTTCCATCCACAATGGACTCTAAGTATTGAAAAGCATCGGCTCCATTTTCAAAGAACTCTACATCCTCATACCCTGCTTCTCTCAGTGTTTCGTTCAACAGCTTCCGAAGTAATGGGGAATCCTCCGCTGCCACAATTCTCTTGTTCCTTCTCTCTCTTGGACCTAATTTTTTCACTTGATCAACGCGGATTCCTGTTTCAGGATTAATCTCGAGCATGATGCTCTCAAAATCCAAAAGAAGAATCATACTTTCTTCCCGCTTGATCACCCCGATTATCCCCGAATGGACTCCAGAATACATTTCTGAAGGTTTCTCGATTTGATTCCAGGAAATGCGATGGATTTGAGTGACGTTATGGACATGAAAGATGACCTTCTGCTGATTGAATTCAGCTACAATGTATTTTGATTTCGTGGTTTCCTCTTCTTCCGCCCCAAGTACCCTCGCCATGTCTACCACCGGCAGTACTTCCCCTCTTAATTGAACAAGTCCCTTTACATGCGGGTGTGCGTGGGGAACCGGTGTCACCGCAGTCGGCTGGATGATTTCCTTCACTTTAATGACATTAATTCCAAATTTATTGTTTTGAACCTCGAATTCAACGATTTCAAGTTCATTTGTACCGCTTTCGAGAAGTATTCCGTTTGATTGATTCAATGGTTTTCGTCCTTCCATACATAATTGCCTTCCCTACTTATATCGAACAAACCAGGAACTTCTTTACATGCGAGCAGGAAAAATAACTGATTAGTAATGGATTCCTAATCCATACTAAGGAGAGGAGGTGTTGTTATGACGGATCGTGATGGCAGGGGCCTGCCTGATTTTGATGATATTACTGATCATATTCTGCCTGCACAGAATAATTTCCCTTTGATTGCTCTCGGGAAGAATGCAGAAGGCAAGGATGAACCGGATGAACTTTCGTATATTGAAGGGCAAAAGCGCCGGAATCAGGCAGATGAAGACCCCCGTGCTTAAGTGGATCACCCCAATGGAAAAAGCGATTGAATGGGAATCCATCAATCGCTTTTCTTCCTACACCCCTCGCTTGTTCCCCCATACCAATGTATGGAGCTGCGGGAGCACACGAACATGATTTAAATCTTTTCTTTCACACACTTTGTCTATGAGCGTTTCATAATCCAACAGCAAATCCGACACCAGCTTGGCTGTGTCACCTTCTGCAACAGCAGGATTGCCCGTTTGAATATAAAATGGTACACCGGGATAACGGTGATGAATGCGTGTGGCATATTCTAAATCGAGATCATCAAATACCACGACTTTTAAACTGAACTGTGAACGATTCTCACTTAATCGATCAACGATTTCATCAAGTTTCTCAAAGTCCGTCTTCATGCCGGAACTTGGCGGCTTCGGGGATATGGTCAAATCACTGATATCATAAAACCAATCCTGCCAACGGCTTCCCTGTGTTTCAAGGGCAGATTCAATACCATTTTCCTTTAACATATCAATAAGTTCCTTTAAGCTTGCCAACAGGGCAGGATTCCCACCTGAAATCGTTACATGGGAAAATCTGTCCCCACCCGCTTCCAGCAATCGATTCCAAATATCTTCTGCCGTCATGAGCATGATATCCTCTTTGGCGGATCCGTCCCATGTAAAGGCTGAGTCACACCAGGCACAGCTGTAATCACATCCTGCCGTCCTGACGAACATCGTTTTCTGGCCGATGACCATCCCTTCCCCTTGAATGGTTGGCCCGAATACTTCCAGTACGGGAATTTTCTTCATGATCGTTTCCTCTTAGGTCTGTATATACAATAGCTGGTAGGGGTTTCCCTTAAGAACACTTGAAGACACTGTGGTCGGTGGGGAAGCGTGTCTAAATGATCCTGGATGATCTCCCACATGACTTTCGCCACTACTTCCGTCGTTGGGAATTCCGTCCCTCTTTCTGAAGAAAACCGTTCATCCTCATTGATCATCGTATGATCAAATCGTTTATGGATGAGTTTTTTTATATGTTGGAAGTTAATGAGGAATCCTGAATCATCAAGTTGATCTCCACCAATCGTAATGTTGGCAAAGTACGTATGACCATGAACTTCCTGGCAGCTTCCTGCCTCCACATGGGGAATATAATGTGCAGCAGCAAAATGCATATCTTTATTTAATTCATATTCATAGGGATGATCGGGAACAGGGTATATCTGTTGAATCATGATCCCTTTCCTCCTTTATTGCCACTCGTATATTCTTCCAATCCCCTTTGTCTCAGTTCACAAGCAGGGCATTCCCCGCACCCGCTCCCTTTCAAACCGTTATAACATGTGAGGGTATTTTCCTGAATATATTGAAATGCTCCTAAGTCGTCGGCCATCTCCCACGTTTGGGCTTTATTGATCCACATAAGGGGGGTATGAATGACAAACTGTTCATCCATAGAAAGATTGAGGGATACATTCAAAGATTTCACAAAGATATCCCTGCAGTCCGGATACCCGCTGAAATCCGTTTCACATACACCCGTTACAATATGTTTCGCACCGATTTGCTTGGCTAAAATGCCCGCAAATGATAGGAATAATAAATTTCGCCCAGGAACAAATGTGGAAGGCAATTCCCCCTCAAGTTGGGTAATTTCTTCATCCGTTCTTGTAAGGGCACTCGGGGCCAGTTGGTTTAACAAACTCATATCTAAAATATGGTGTGGAACATTCAGATCTTCAGCAATCTCTTTCGCACAGTCAAGCTCTGCAACATGTCTCTGACCATAATTGAACGTCACTGCTTCTACTTCATTAAATGCTTTCTTTGCCCAAAACAAACACGTTGTACTATCTTGACCTCCGCTGAATACGACTAACGCTTTCTCTGTGTTCATAAAAGGTTCTCCTTTCTCTTCTACAGGCTTCTGCCATGAAAAGAAGAAAGAGATTCTGTCAGACTCTATAATATAGGCTTACGTTTGCCACTAACAAAAAAATAACGACACCTAAGGATGCCGTTTTCCTTAGTTTTTTATAGAGGGTTGTGCTAGAACCTCTCGGGTATGATACTTACGCCCAATTCTTCTTCTATTGTCCTCAACCAATATAACGCTTTTCCACAAAAAAATCTACATTTCACGTACAATTTATTCGAAAATATAGGGAAGCCATAGGGGCATGACTATTTTAACCGGAGAAGCCTTCTCCTTTTCCTTCTTTTTTTCGAGCCGAAACGCAGCCAGCCTATTTTCAAGAAGAACCCAAACATGATCAGTGCAATGAGTCCCATGATACCCAGGACGATGAAATACCCATTGGGTTCATCGAGTTCAGGCATGTTGACAAAGTTCATCCCATATAAACCTGCAATAAAGGTAAGGGGCATGAAAATCGTCGTGATGACAGTCAATGTCATCATGATGTTGTTCATTTTATCTGAATTGATCGATAAATAATTATCACGTATATCCGATGAGAATTCCCGATAAGATTCAAGCATTTCCACCAGCTTTATTAAATGATCATAGACGTCATTGAAGTATAGCTGCTCTTCCTTCAAGGCATTCAATCTGCCCGAATTACTGATGCGATACAATAGATCCCTCATCGGCACGAGGGTGCGACGCAGCTTTGACATATCGTGTCGGATATCAAATAATTCATCCATCAGATCACTATCGGCTTCTTCATTCGTGTTGTCTTCAATCGTATTAAGGCGGTCTTCTATCTTATACACGAGGGGAAAATAATCATCCACGAGCCGGTCGACGATTCTATGCATGATTTTGAACGGGCTCAGCTGGCCACCTTCTTCTTTCATCTCTTCCCATATTTGATTTAACTGACTGACAGGTTCTTTATGGAACGTAACGATAAACCTTGAATTCACAAACATATTCACCTCATGGGAATCAAGGGTTTGTGTATTGATTCCGTGCATGAGCACAAAGATGTATTGATCATAAAAATCAAGCTTGGGACGTTGACTGAAATCATCCAGACAATCCTCAATCGCAAGAGGATGAAATCGAAAATACAGCTTCAGCAATCTGATGTCCTTGCTTGAAGGCTCAGAGAAATCCACCCAGTACCATTTTACATCTTTTTCCTTAATTCTTGATAAGGGAACATCACTTTGGATCTCCCCGTTTTCCATGATTATACTTGTTCGGATCATATGGCTCTCCCTAACTGTCTTTTTTCATTTTTTATCCTTTCCCTATTTCTCCTCCATTCAAACAAAACCCCTGCGTTACCATTCAATTTAATGTTAAAATATGAATCAAACGATCAAAGTAGGTGTACATATTGGAACAGCATATTAACCCCAGGGTCAGGGACATACAAATTTCTGGTATACGACGATTTTTCAACATGGTATCAGACATCGACGATATGATTTCCCTGACAATCGGTCAGCCTGACTTCCCAACGCCCCAACATATTAAAGATGCAGGAAAAGCAGCCATTGATGGAGGTTTCACGTCTTATACCCATAATGCAGGATATATCGAATTACGTGAAGCGGCTGCTTCATTCGTCAAAGAAAAATACGATGTAGAATATGACCCTGCAACAGAAGTCATTGTCACAAATGGTGCGTCCCAGGGAATCGATGTGATTCTCCGTACGATCCTTTGTCAGGATGACGACTGCCTTCTTCCAGGGCCCGTATATCCTGGGTATGAACCCATCATCAAACTATGTGGTGCCAATCCGGTCCATATCGACATTACCCAAAATGAGTTTAAATTAGATGCAGCATTGATCAAGGACAGCCTGACCCCTTCAACCAAATGCATCATCCTCCCATACCCCTCGAATCCAACAGGGGTCAGCTTATCAAAGCAAGAGCTGAAAGAAATTGCCGAATTACTCAAGAGCCGGGACATTTTTGTATTGGCTGATGAAATATATAGTGAACTTACCTTTGATGGTTCACATCATTCCATTGCAGAGTATTTAAGAGAGCAAACGATCATCGTGAATGGATTATCAAAGTCACATAGTATGACAGGTTGGAGGATCGGGCTGATCTTCGCTCCTGAAGCCATTTCGAGGCACCTTCTGAAGGTGCACCAATATAATGTGTCCTGCGCTTCGTCCATCTCCCAAAAAGCGGCTTATGAAGCTTTGACAGCCGGGAAAGACGATGCTCTGGATATGAAGGTAGAGTATAAGAAACGAAGGGATTATGTATACGACAGGCTTGTTGATATGGGATTTGAGGGAATCGTCAAACCCCACGGTGCCTTTTACTTTTTCGTGAAAATACCCGATAACGTTCTGTTAAGCTCATTTGATTTCTCCCTTGCCCTGGCACAGGAAAAAAAGGTGGCTGTCGTCCCTGGCGATGCCTTTTCACCACTTGGAGAAGGGTACTTCCGTCTTTCTTATGCCTGTTCCATGGATCAACTGACAGAAGGACTCGACCGTCTTCAATCCTTTATTCAATCTTAACAAGAGGGACGGACCTTGCATCAAGGTCCGTCCCTCTTTGTTCATTACCCTTTATATTCACCATTGTTTTTAGGTGCTTTTTCTTTTTTCGCTTTGTCGTTGTGGATTTTATTTGTTGCTGCACTCCCTATTTCATGGGCAAATTCAGCATTGATCTTTGAAGAATCAAAGCCTTTTTTATTTTTCTGTTGCGGATCATTTTTCTTTGTTCTTTTAGCCATCGTTTATTTCCCCCTTTATTATAACTGCTGAACCGCTTAATCGATCAGCATTTGTTTATTATTCATCTTCATCTGAAGTCCTATTCAATGGACAAATATCAAAAAAAAGAACTAACTCAGTTAACTGAGTTAGTTCAATAAAAAAAGGAAAAGGGGGTGTTAGTGAGAAATTAATCTCCAATTTCATGCTTAGTAATAGAATACCCGCTTTTAAAGATGATAAACCATCTTTCTACTTTTTTTATAAAAATTTTTCATTCACCGAAGCGCCGCTCCACTGAACAAAAAATGTCTATTTATGGGCCTTCAAACAACCCAGGTACCCAAAAAAGTTATTTTAGTAAAACACTTTAAAAAAGCGCTTTCATACAGTATAATAAACAAGGGAATTCTGATATTGAAGTTTGACCATGACTTGCAGAATGGTAATCATTTTGTATAATCCCCTTTTGAAAAGAAAAAAAGGATTGAAAGAACCAAGCGCTCCTTCAATCCACAAGAAAGGGGGAAATGAGAATAAAAAGGCCCAAAGGGTGTGTGCCTTATTCTTCTCAGATATAATACCCTCATTTCCACCTTTTAAACCTATATTTATTCCATTGATGTGGCTTTTTTCACTGCAGAAATGACCGCATCATTGGTGTCTAGTTGTAGTGCCTGTTCAGCCAGTTCTTTCATTTCAGCGCGGTTCAACTGACGAATTTGAGAACGTGCCTTCAAAATGGATGTTGCACTCATTGAGAACTCATCCAAACCTAATCCAAGTAAGATCGGTACGGCAATCTCATCTCCAGCCATTTCTCCACACATACCTGCCCATTTTCCTTCCTTATGTGCCGCATCGATGACCATTTTCACAAGACGTAAAATGGCAGGGTTATACGGTTGATATAAGTAGGAAACGCGCTCGTTCATACGGTCGGCAGCCATTGTGTACTGAATCAGGTCGTTTGTCCCGATCGAGAAGAAATCAACTTCCTTGGCAAATACATCCGCCATGACGGCAGTTGAAGGAATTTCCACCATGATTCCCACTTCAATGTGATCAGCTACCGTTGTCCCATTTTCAAGTAGGGCCTTCTTCTCTTCTTCCAGGATCGCTTTCGCTTCTCTGAACTCTTGAAGATTTGAAATCATCGGGAACATGATTTTCAAGTTTCCAAATGGACTTGCCTTCAATAACGCTCTAAGCTGCGTACGGAAGATATCCTGCTCATCTAGACATAGACGGATCGCACGATACCCAAGGAAAGGGTTCATTTCTTTCGGCAGATTTAAGTAAGGAAGCTCTTTATCCCCACCGATGTCAAGGGTACGAACCACCACAGGTTTCCCTTCCATTCCTTCTAATACAGCCTTATATGCTTCGTATTGCTCATCTTCTGACGGTAATTCGTCACGACCCATGTATAGGAATTCTGTACGATACAGTCCTACACCTTCTCCACCGTGATTCTTAACGCCTTCAAGATCCTTAGGTGTCCCGATATTGGCAGCAAGTTCAACATGCTCCCCATCTTTGGATACCGTCGGTTCATTCACGAGCTTCGCCCATTCAGCCTTTTGTTCTTCATAACGGGCATGCTCTTTCTTGTACTCTTCGATGACTTCCGGAGTCGGATTAATATGTACTTCTCCATTTAATCCGTCAACGATGATCATATCACCATTTTCAACAGAGGAAGTAATGGATTTCGTCCCCACTACAGCCGGGATCTCCATTGAACGGGCCATAATGGCCGAATGTGATGTTCTTCCACCGATATCCGTTGTGAATCCTTTAACGAATTCACGGTTTAATTGTGCCGTGTCAGAAGGAGTTAGATCCTCTGCAATCACAATCACTTCTTCTGTTACCATGCTTGGGTTTGCAATCTGCACGCCCAATAGGTGTGAAAGGACACGTTTCGTCACGTCACGGATATCCGCCGCACGTTCCTTCATATACTCGTTATCCATGGATTCAAACATGGATACGAACATATCCGCTGTTTCTTTAAGTGCGGATTCAGCGTTTACATTTTCTGATTTTACTTTGTCTTCGATAGGTGTCAGTAGTTCTGGATCGCTTAAGACAAGAAGATGCGCTTCAAAGATTTGAGCTTTGTCTTCCCCTAAATCAACTCTCGCTTTATCACGGATCGCTTCAAGCTCTGATTTAGATGTCGCAATGGCATTCTGGAAGCGTGAAACTTCCTGTTCAGCATTGTCTACGCTTTTCTTCTCAAAGCTCAGGTCAGGTTCGACCAGGCGATACGCTTTTGCTATGGCAATACCATTTGATGCCGCAATACCTTTTAAGAGACTGGACATTACTCAGCTAAACCTTCTTTGTTCAATGTTTCCTGTAAGCTGTTTAACGCTTCTTCCTCGTCACTACCTTCAGTAATGATTGTGATTTCTGCACCTTTACCAACACCTAAAGACATAACACCCATGATCGATTTTAAGTTTACTTTCTTTTCTTTGTATTCTAGATGTACATCGCTGTCGAATTTGCTTGCCGTTTGAACCAATAGAGTTGCCGGACGAGCATGAATTCCTGTTTCAGCTGTAACTGTAAATGTTTTTTGTGCCATGTGAATCGACTCCTTCAATTATCTTGTTTTTAGTTGCTTCATAAAAGTAATGGATTATAAAGAAAACGTCAACTATTTCTAGTGATTAATCCAATATTCCTATAAAGCTGTTCAATAAAAAAGAATAGCATGCAATGAGGATATACACAATTGTAAAGCTTGATTTTTTTAGTATTTCATAAATTTGCCACTGTTATGAACCTAATTATGTAAAATTTGATGATTTATTGTAAACCCAAAAGAAGAAAACGCAGTAAAGACCCCATATCCATCTGATACGGAGTCTTTAGTATGAGTCATTCTTCGTGTTATCATACTATTCTTTTTCTACTGTTTCTGCCTTCATGATGTTATAGCCGATCTTTGCTTTGATGACCGTTCCCTTCAAGGTCATTTCATGATCTTCTGAGATATTGGAGTATACATTCACCAAGTCGCAAATACATCGGGAGAACAACTCAGACAGCTGCTTTAATTCCTGGACCTCATACTTCCTGTCTTCTTTCATCAATTCCTCCATCACATCGATGGCAAGACTTTTCACCCTCAGTGCCTGCTCGATTTCGTATTTCAAATGGAACTCTCCCCTTCCTATCATTCTTTCTCTAGCATATGCCGTGGAAACTAGATTAGAACGGGGAAGCTATCAAATGTTCAATTGGGCATCCTTTGTAAATAGTCGCTTATATGCCAGTAAAATAAACAGGACGACTGTCAATGCAACGCTTCCGACAATTCCTAACAGAATGGCAATCTGATATTCAATGGCTACCAGGGGGCTTACTCCTGAAAGAATTTGCCCAGTCATCATCCCAGGAAGAAAAATGATACCCATCCCCAGCATATTATTCAGAGTGGGGAGGATGGCAGAATCAAATGCATTATCCAAATACGTCTTAGAGGCTGCTTTAGGGGTTGCCCCCAGCATCAAAGCTCCTTCTACTTTTCCCCTCTGCTCTATCAATCCTCCAAGGAGGGTATTGATTCCAAGCGTTATGCCCGTCATCGCGTTCCCCACAATCATCCCTGCGATCGGAATGAAATATCTTGGTTCATACCATGGGGAGAAATGGATGACGACCATATTGAAATAAAACAAGCTGATCAGTGTACCTGCACATAATGAAATGGCAGCGATGCCTTTCAGCTTTCGATCCATTTCATATTTGACCTGCTTGAATATATTCCTTACTGCAAATACTTCCATTACGACTATGATACTCAAGGTTAGCCAAGGGCTTGGGTGATCAAAAATATATGTAAGGATGTATCCAGCGATAATCAATTGAATGGTCATCCGGAAAGAAGCGAGTATGATTTGTTTTTCCCTCGATATCCCTCTCCATTTCACGATAAATAACAAGAGAAGGACAAAGCCATACGCTGCAATGAATCTCCATAATTCTATATCGATAATTCCTTTTTCCAATGTCTAACCCTCCATCTGCTATTTTCTAATCGTAATGATTTCCTCGCCGTACTCTTCGGCCACATTTGTCGAATGAGTCACCATGATGATGGTTCCTCCATGCCCATTTGCACACGTAATAAAACTTTTCATCACTTCAATCTCTGTTTCTTCGTCAAGAGCCGACGTAGGTTCATCCAATAAATAAACAGCAGGCTTCATTACTAACACCCTGCCGAGGGATAATCGCTGGCGCTCTCCGCCAGACAACTGTTCTGCACGTGCATCCAGTGGTTTATCCAGCTTCACAATGCTCAACATCTTCAATAGCTCTTCCCGGCTAGCCAGTGGCTTTTCTGAAAAAACAAGCCCCTTCTGAAGATTTTCTTCCACTGTTTCTCCAAACAGAAGAGGGGTCTGGGAAATCATGACAGCTTCCCTCCGATGCTTCACCGGATCCACACTTTCCAGGGAATTTCCTTTATAACGGATTTGCCCCCTAGCTGGTATATTCATTTTATTCAACAATTTCAATAAAGTAGATTTCCCGGCACCACTTTCCCCAACAACGCAGGTCGTCCTGTGCTCAGAAATATCCATTTCCTTAATATGTAAAATATCTTTATAGTGTACATCCCTTAATTCATACAACATAAACGATACCTCCTCATCTCTATCATACCCCACCGAACAAAATTTAAAGAAGCTAATGCTTACATTAAATGATTCATGCAAGCACTAGCTTCTTCTATTGATCTTCCCGTTGTTTCAATTCACCAATATGATGTTCGATCTGTCTTGTGAAGTAATCGACTTCTTGCTGACTTGGAACGGATTGACCGTATCTGATACGTTCATAAAGAGAGAAAAAACGTTCCGATTCACTGAGGCCGATCCGGTTGAACCATAATTGAACGTTCTCATTCTGTTGTCTTCCCGCTCCCCATATGTGGGCTTCCCCTTCGAGCTTCTCCATGGATAGCCGGATGTCGTCCCTTGCTTTTGAATAAGAAAATTGTTCTATTTCAGGATCCTCGTCCAGGGTTACAATCTTTTTAGTCATCATGGTTGGAGAATTTTCTTCTTCCTTTGAGGTGTCAAAGGAAGATTTTCGTTTCTTCACCAAATAAATGATGACGGCTATAACAAATAGCCCCAGTAGAACCTCATTCACCCAGGAAAATGATAATCCCTGGCTAAGTTCATAATTCTGGGCCTCTAAGAAATCCTGTTTTTGAACTTCGCTTCCCTCCCCCTCCTGAGCATGCCTCGTACTTAAGAACCTGTCTCTTAATATTATTAACTGTTGATAAATTGGATCAACTAAGAAAGAAAATACCCAAAATCCCTTTTCTGCTACCCAATAAATCCCTTTACTTACCAAAGAGCTGAATACTGCCAGTAGCCCCCCTGCCAATGTTACTAAAAACCAGAATCCCATTGGTTTGAGCAGCACTTTTTTATGACCGGTTTTCACATCTCCGAGCATTCTTTGAATCGGCGTGAGCGTGATGATGATGGAAAATAAAATAAATAACAGACTGTAAATGATATACGTATTTCCCAATCCTCTTACAGAACCTGTCAATAATGATACTGACGAAATAAATAAAAAGATCAGGACAGACCCGCTGTTCACTTCGATGGATGCATCATTACTTTTTGTATAAGACGTGATTCTCCAATGTAAAAAAACAAGGACAGCCAACATCACCCACCATGCAGCAGAGAAGAAGTAGATACTTAATACAAGAGAAATAGCGAGTGCCCCTAACAACAGTTTGAAGACCCAAGGTTTTAACGTGCTTACTAAGAGAAATGTAAATATTATGATAAACACCATACAAAGGGCCGGTACGTAGCTGCTTAATAGTACTTCTTTGGAAAAAAGGAATGTGGCCATCAATAGGGCGAATAAAATATCGATTCCGACATAGAGCCCTATTTTCATCATGAGCATTAGTTTATGTTTGATCAAGAAGGAACTTTCAACGAACGATTCCATAATGTGACGACTCCTTGTTTTTGTTCTGAATTCAACTTATAAACTTGGATTTTCTGTTTCTCAATCTTTGTCAACAAAGCTTCTTCACGTGCCCCCAGTGCCCCTGCAGTAATAAATACAGAAGGTACCAATTGTCTGAGGTATAAATGCTTCAGTACAATATGGAATGGGATTGTAAACTCATCTGTCGATAAAGTAGAAAGCATTTCCATTCCTCTCTGCCTGTGAACCCTTCCTATTCCGGGCGGAAGATAATAATAAGGGGTCCCGCCCTGGGATCTCACGTTTAAGACAAGGGAGAAAGTGATATTTTGTTCTACCGCAAGCCTCATCATATAGGAGGCATATTGAATGATTTCTTCGAGCTGGTTGGTGATGGCATAGCGATCCGATAGATTGATGGCGATCATCCACTCTTTTTGAGTAGCTGGTGCATAGATCTTCGTTTGAAGGCTGCCCGTTCTGGCAGTTGCCTTCCAGTGAACATCCTGAAAGCGGTCTCCTTGAATGTAATCCCTTGTCCCTATCTGATGAAAGACATCATGAAATAATGAATGTTGGATGGGGACGTCTCCCTGTTTCCATGTAAGCTTTTGTTCGGCCATTTTCACGGGAGAATCTGAAGGAAATACGATAATGGTCGACGGGACATGATCGAGTAAATCCAAAAGTACTTTACCACTTCCGAATAAGTGGGGGATTTCCAGCTGCATATTGGTAATCTTGCATAATCCCCTTCTTTTTCCCATAACAGGTATAGAGATGCTCCCTTCCTCATTTTTACGGATGGAGAAGGGGATGGACACTTCAATTTTGTCCTCCACCCCTGACGAGTAGGGGTGCATAGTGGGGATGACGATATCTTTAAATGTGATTTTCAACGTCGCACCCCAAATGGACATGCCTTTATTTTGAAGTTGAAATTCCCACTTTTGCTCTTCATCGCAATGCAGCCTAATCCTCTTCGTGGTCCTTCCAATGCTGATGCCTTCACCAATTTTCATTAGATACCATTGATGGACCCTGAAATAGAGGATCATCAACAAAAAAATACCTAATCCTACATAGGAATGTACATAAAAGCTTGCTGCCCCAACGATGACAAGCAGGACCAGAGTCAAGGATATATAAGGATCTTCGACAATGTCACGTTTCCAATTCACTAAGCTTGCCTCGCTTCTACAGGAGTAACGGCCATTTCTACAATTTGCTCGATCACTTCTTCGGCCGTTCTCGTCAAGGAAGACTCTATCGTTAATTGGATCCGGTGCTGCAGTACATATGGGGCAACGGCTACGATATCCTGCGGTCTCACAAAATCCCTTCCTTCAAGGAATGCTTGAGCCTGAGAGGCCTTGAGAAGCGCAAGGCTCGCCCGTGGGCTTGCACCTACCTCCACCCATTCATGTTCCCTTGTTCCCCTCGTAATTTGAAGGATATATGTTTCAATATCCTCGGATATATGTACTTCTTTAACTTGGCGGGTCAATGATTGTAACTCATCAAGACTTAACACTTTGTTGACTGTATTTAATGGTTCGGCTGATTTAAAGCGATTTAATATTCCTCTTTCTTCTTCAAAATCAGGATACGTAAACGGAATTTTCAATAAAAATCGGTCCAGCTGAGCCGCAGGCAGTGGAAAAGTCCCCTGCTGGGATTCAATCGGATTCTGAGTGGCGACCACGATAAATGGTGGCTCTAATGGGACGGTTTCCCCGTCTATGGTGATTTGTTTTTCTTCCATTACTTCGAGTAAACTCGCCTGTGTTCTAGGAGTGGCTCTGTTAATCTCATCTGCCAAAAGGACATTCGTGACCACGGGTCCTGTCCTTAATTCGAATTCCTGTGTTTTCGGATTAAAAAACTGTATACCAGTCACATCACTCGGTAACACATCCGGTGTGAATTGGATCCTTTTGAACGCTCCATCGATACAGTGACTGAAAGTTTTGGCGAGCAAAGTCTTTCCTGTACCTGGGACACTTTCCAATAGAACGTGTCCTTCTTGAAGTAATGCAATTAACAATAGGTCGATTTCCTTGTCCTTCCCCACTAGCACTTTATTCATCTCTCTCTTGATTGAATCCAATCGATTCATTCTTTTTCCCCCTCATTGACTATATTGATTAAATTTTCTAAATATATTATTTTTTTATTCTATCATAACTCGTTGTTAAATTATCCCTTTTTCATAAAAAAAACGAACCACTTCACCAGGATAGGTGAACGGTTCGTTTTATTACCGTTAATGTTCATACATCATCTTCTTTGTCATTCCCCCATCAATCACGATGTTTTCACCTGTGATGAAATCATTATCGGGGTGGGCAAGGAATAAGCATGCCCTCGCTATATCTCCGGGTTTCCCTACCCTTCCGGAAGGGTGCTGACTGTGGTCGATGTCTCTCAAGGTGTCATAATCTTCTGTTTGAATCCATCCGGGACTGATGGAATTGACGCGGATCCCCACTTCGCTCAAAGTAATGGCCAGAGAATGGGTGAGGCTGACAATGCCTCCTTTTGTCGCTGAATAGGCTTCAGTATCCGGTTCAGACATAGTAGCTCTTGTTGAGGCCATATTTATGATGCATCCACCCTGATTCTTCATTAATGAAGCCGCTTCCCGGCTGCAATAAAATACGCTGCTTAAGTTTGAAGATAGAATGCTGTTCCAGTCGTCAGGTTCCATATCCCAGAAGGACATGAATCTGGAGACGCCTGCATTATTTATCAGAACGTCCAGCACCCCATGATCTTCTTTTATTTTATTGAAGACGCCTTTCACCTCATCGTGGACACCGACATCTGCTTCATGGAATCTCGTGGTATATCCCTCTGCATTAAGCCTGTTGGAATGTTCTCTCCCCTTTTCCACGTCCTTATCTATAAATTCAACCATGGCGCCCTCTCTGGCAAATTCTTCAACCAGGGTTTTCCCTATACCGCTGGCTCCCCCTGTGATACATACAATTCTGCTCTTCATTCTCTTCATCTCCCATTAAATGTTTATATAGAAGGATACCCTTCGCCCTGAAGGTTCAATCTCTTTTAATAGAAAAGGGTTAACCCGGTTGGAATTCTCTTTATAAAATAAGAGAGATTACCAAAGGTTAACCCTTTTCTATTTATTGAATCATTTTATTTTGAGTTGTTTTTTTTGTATCATTTCGCTGATGAATATTGATCAAGGCATCCAGCTCTTTACTAAGTTGGATTGTAGTGGGACTGTCCAGCCCTAAACGAAGGCCTGACTCTATCATTTTCCACCGTACCAACTCAATTTGAGCAACAATTGTCCCATTCATCAACATCACCTCTATTTCTTTTCTCTATTTTACTATTAATCCCACATAGAGGAAAGAAAAAAGATATCCGAACGCTCATTTATTATTTTCGATCAACCTTACTTTGCGAAACGGTGTTTTCCAATTGTCAGCAAGGTGTCCCTGCTCGTGATCCAGTCACTTGTAGATGTCACTGGATTATAGAAAAAGAGTGATCCCTTTCCTTGGCCTCTGAATGCCAGGGCTTCCTGGACCGCGTCCCTTGCTTCCTGTGAAGGCGCCTGGTTGATTTGTCCATTTTGTACAGGCGAAAAGGCATAATGTCCATTTGAAACCTGATAGATTACATGTTTGATAGTGTCAGGGAACTCAGTAGAGTCCACTCTGTTCAATACGACGGTTGCAACTGCGACTTTACCTGCATATGGCTCACCTTTTGCTTCAGCATGTACAAGCTTTGCAAGCAGCTCCCGATCTTCTGCTGTCACATTATTATCAGGTATTTTGATGGTTTGACCCGGTTGGATTTCATTGGATTTCAGATTATTTGCTTCCTTTAATTGAATGACGGATACGGATTTCTCTTTACCGATATCCCAAAGGGACTCACCCTTTTCTACAGTGTGTTCTCCCCCTGCAGCAAATGTTTGAGTAGAGAACGTAACAAAAGAAAGTGCTGCAATTCCTAACATAAAGCTCTTCTTGATCATATTTCTACCTCCCAAATAGCGTTCCCTCATAAGATAACAATGAATGGGGAGAATTTCAGCAGGTAATGGTTACCACCAATGGTGCACGCTTCTATACTAAATGAAGAAACCCGTTCATATAATGTTTTATATACAACAAGAACCCGGTGTCCATTTGCGAACAAAAAAAGCAGAGGATGATCTCCTCCACTTTGCTTAACTTCTTGGTGTATCAAGGTATTGAAAGAGGATATTCCCACCTTGTTTAGCGATCCCACGGAACTGTTTGAAGTCTCCCTGTTTTACCAGCACAGATCGGAAAGCAAGAAAATCTTCCTTCGATACCATTATTTCCTCTACTTCTCTTGTACGCAATGATTGCAGCTGTTCAAGAATTTCTGTTTCACTCATATCCACTACCTCCATCTTCACTGCTTCTATTGTAGTTTCAAAAGGCTACTGAGCTCAAGACATAATTTTTATATGCAATTTTTAGAAAACTCTTTACCTTTTCATGACTTTGCGTCAAAATATTAGTAATTGTTTGTAGAAATTTGCCAAAAAGGAGCGGCTTTTGATGAAAAAAGCAGAAATCGGGAATGTCATTGAATTTAGAGAAGGATTAAAAGGAATCGTTGAAAAAGTGAATGAAAATTCAGTAATCGTCGACTTAACTTATATGAAGAATTACCGCGAACTTGAATTAGAAGAAAAAACAGTGGTGAATCATAAAAATTATAAGATCGTAGAGGCATAATACTAAAAATATTTTTCTTATAGGTGGAGGACTTCCTCCTCCTTTTTTGATGTAGGACCAAAATAGAAAGGTTTACGGCGGCAGCTTTGAGGTTATTCTGATAGCATACTGTCTCGTAAGGTGGAACCCTGTTATGAACCTGAATATACATATATTGAATAAAGCACAAAAAAGCTTTTGGTTTGTGCCATTTTTATTTTCGCTGATCTCTTTGCTTCTTTCTCTTGTCACCTTTTATTTTGATTGGTGGTTAAGTCAGCATAACTATCCGATATTTCCAAAGGTTTTGTTCTCTAATTTTAATTTATCCATGACCATCATCAGTACGATTGCCTCATCCATCATGACAATGACGACCATTACCTTTTCAACCATCATGGTTGTCCTCACGACTTTTCTATCCCAGTATTCTCCGAGGACCTTACAGAATTTCATTAATGACCGCCCGACTCAGAGGGTGCTTGCCATCTTTGTATCCGGTGTGGTCTACTGCATAACCCTGCTGGTCCTCCTTCAGGATGAATCAGGTCAGAAATTATATATTTCCTCGGCTTTTGCCGGCATAGTGGCCGTTATTTGTTTATTTGTCTTCGTTTATTTCGTACATCATGTTTCCAACTGGGTGAAGGTAAGTAATTTAATCCACAATATCACCATTAAAACCAATAAAAAAATTGATAACAGCTACCTATATAGAAGAAATGCCATTCAAGAGGTACCATCTACATTCAATGACTCTTTCTTTAAAGAAACGGATCCGACTAATGTGTTCAGTGAAGCATCCGGATATCTGCAACAGATTGATATCGAAGGGATGATTAAAAAGGCCAAAAAGGACAAGAGTATTGTACGGATGGTGAAGACACCTGGCGAATACTTACTTGAAGGGACCCCCGTGATGACAATTTGGTCAACGAACGAAGACATTGACGCAGAAGACTACCTGGACCATCTAGTCTTGGGTCCTGATAAAGAGCCGATTGAAGACATTGAACTCGGAATCCGGAAGCTAGTAGAAATAGCCTTAAGGGCCATTTCCCCGGCCATCAACGACCCTAATACGGCTAAGAACTGCATTGAAGAAATCGGCATCATCCTGTCAAAGCTCGCTAAACATAAGCTTCCAAGCTCTTATTTGACAGATGATGAAAACCAGCTGCGTATCATTTTAGAACAGCCAACCTTTGTCGATTATTTATACAAAAGCTTTTATCAATTAAGGCATTACGGTAAACAAGATGTATCCATCATTGCAGAAATCTTCCGTTCCCTTAGAATGATTGGTGAAAACAACAGCAGTGAAACACAGCGGCTGGTCTGGACCTTCAAGAATTATATACTTGAAGGCATCGACTATGACAGCCTGCAGGACCTTGATATGCAGTACATCATGAGACATTTGGACGAATTGGCAGCAGCTTGTGGTAAAGACAATTGGGACAAGGATGAAGTACGAAATATATACTTCCCCGAGCAATACAAAACCGATGACTCTTATCATCATAAAAAAGACTTATAACCAAAAGAAAAACGGATGCCCTTTGGCATCCGTTTTCCTTTTATTGCTTTTCTTTCTTTCCTTCTGAGAGCTCTTTGAATGAAGAAACTTTACCGTGAGGATGCTGCTCCTCTTTTCTTACATTCCACTGTCTTTCTTTTTCATGTTTGGACTGTGTCATGTTTATCACTCCTTTTGATTTACTCTCTATTAACATGAGCTGCAGACACATTTTTTACTCTTTTTGAACATTATTTATTCGGTTTCATCCACAGAAGGATAATGAATAACAAACTCATATAGCCAAAAAGAGGGTACAAATAGGATAAGAGCTCACTGTACTCAAAGAAGCTCAAAGAATAAATCATCAGGAAAATCCCTGTAAAAGTCCATAAAGAAGAGCCTTTCCAATAGCTTCCGAGCTGTTTTTCGAGGCCGAATACACCACCGATGACGGAAGTGAAAATTTCACCATAAATAATGAGGATATAGATAAAGTAGAAACCTGATACGAATGACTTCATCACCACGGCCATGGGAATCTGATACTGGGTTACATTTGGAATCGTGACAAGGGTGATATGACTGGAGATCAAAATAAGTGTTAGAAAAAAACCGCCAAGATATCCCCCATATTTAATGGTTTCCCTATCTTTCACTGCTCCTGCAACTGGAACGAGAACAGCCTGTGCCATGGCGAGATTGAAGGCAACATATGAAAATGGGGCGACGACCGATTTCCATCCATCTTCCGCATGAGGGATCATGAGGAATGCTTCCATAAAATCCGCATGGCGAACGGAATACACCATCAGGAGCAGATTGAAGACAATCATAAGAGGAACGACAAACGTATTCACAGCAAATAAGCCTTTCATCCCTACCATCATCGTTAAAAAACCTAATGCGATGGTCAAAAGAATCCCTAACTGTTTGGATAATAGGAGCTGCTCCTGAAAAACGGCCCCTGCCCCTGAAAGCATGACGGCTGAAACTCCGATCAGCATGATCATCATGACGATATTCATGATCTTTGAAAACCATTTGCCAAATAGATATTCATTAAATTCCTCGAATGACTTCGCTTTAATATCATGGGATTTGAGCATGATCTTGGTCCCCATCGTAATAAATAAATATCCACTTAGTAATATGGCAATAAACCCGACAAAACCAAACCGGGTGAAAAACTCGACAATTTCCCTTCCCGTGGCAAATCCGGCTCCTATCACAGTTCCTACATATACTGCTGCAATCTGAAACGATCCAGCCAATCTTTTCATCCCATCACCTCTGACACCTTCTACTTCACCTTATGTACAAGCATGGAAAATCAGAAGCAAAAGAACAGAATTCTTTTATTAACGAAAAAAAAACAACCGCATAAAATGCGGTTGCCCAAATTCATTTATAGGGTTGTATCATCGATTCCATTTAACCACTGCCTGATTGGTTTGATTACTTTTTCGACCGTTGCCTCCTGGAATGGGGAGTCTAGATGGGCCGCTTCCACCAGTGCTGTGAATGAACGGCTTCCTCCCAGTTTACAAAGGGCAACATAGTCACTCCAGGCCCCTTCACGATCCTCATTCATTTTCTTCCAAAATTGAAAAGCACAGATTTGAGCTAACGTATAATCAATATAGTAGAATGGTGAATTGTAAATATGGGATTGACGCTGCCAGAACCCGCCATTTTCCAAATACGACACCCCATCATAGTCTTTATGCGGAAGATACTCTTTCTCGATCTTTCTCCAAGCTGCGTTCCGTTCAGCAGGTGTAGCTTCAGGATTCTCATACACAAAATGCTGGAATTCATCCACTGCTACACCGTACGGGAGAAACTGCAGCGCCTCACTCAAATGAGAGAATTGATACTTATCCGTATCCTCCTTAAAGAAATAGTTCATCCATGGCCATGTGAAGAATTCCATGCTCATGGAGTGGATCTCGCAGGCTTCGTACGTTGGCCAAATGTATTCCGGGATATCGAATCCACGGCTTGAATATACTTGGAAGGCATGGCCAGCTTCATGAGTCAATACATCGATATCGCCAGACGTCCCATTGAAATTCGAGAAGATATATGGCGCTTCATGCCCAGCAATATATGTGCAATATCCTCCTCCCGCTTTCCCCTTCTTCGCCTCTAAATCCATGAGGTTGCGTTCGATCATGAAATCAAAGAATTCCTTTGTCTCAGGTGATAACTCTTCATACATTTTCTTACCATTGTCAATGATCCACTGAGGGTCTCCTTTAGGGGATGCATTGCCGGATGTGAATTTAAATCCTTCATCATAAAACTTCATGGAGTCGATACCAATCCGCTTCCCCTGTCTTTCTTTCAGCTCTGTGGAAAGAGGGACGATATGCTCCTTCACCTGATCACGGAATGTTTTTACCATATCAGGTGTATAATCCGTTCTCGTCATGCGATAATATCCTAACTCAACAAAATTCTTATAACCTAAAGTCGTCGCTATGGTATGACGGACTTTCACTAACTCATCGAATAAACGATCTAATTCTTCCTGATTTTCTTCAAAGAAAGAAAGGGTGGCAAAGGCTGCCTCTTTCCTTGTCCCTCGATTGACAGATTGTGTAAAGGGACCCATTTGGGCCAATGTTCTCTCTTCTCCTTCAAATGGGATCTTGGCAGAAGCCATCAGTTTCGTATACTGTGAAGACAACTTATTTTCTTTTTGAAGCAGAGTGATAATTTCCGGGGAAAACGTTTTGATTTCACTCTCTGCCAGAGAAAACAACTGTGTTCCCCACTTCTCTTCCAATTCCTTCCGATATGGGGAATTCACCAGTTCCTGATAATATTCTGTGACCATGCCGGAAACCTCAGGCATCATATCATCGATGTACTCCTGCTCTTCTTTGTAAAACCTATCATTTGTATCGATGGAATGCCTGATATAGCATATATTCTGCATGGTGTCGATGGTCAGTCGGATTTCATTGATTTCCTTGATCGCTTCCATCTGTTCCGAAACATTTGAAGCTGCTTTAAACTTCTGAAGCACCTTTTCGAATGCCGGCTTAATCTCTTCCAGATTCGGTCTTTCATATGTATATTCTTCAAACTTCATAGTTTGTTCCTCCTCTTAAATTCATCCCGATTATAATAATTCGACTTCATAGCCCGAATCTCCTGTTGATATAAGGATCGATTTCATTAATATCTCCTTAAAAAAGGAGCTGGAACTAAAGTGTTGAGTATTAAAATAGAAGTCGTTCGGATTTATATTATGCTGTTTACTTATGTACTATTGCTTTTGATGTAGTGAGTAGTGGTTGATTTCCGCTTCAGGAGCTCGCTTTCCGCGGGGCTGGCGGTGAGCCTCCTCAGGCTTCGCCTTCCGGGGTCTCACCTGTCCAGCGTTTCCCGCAGGAGTCGAGCACCTTCCGCTTCAATCAACTTTCCAAGCGTAAGTGTTTCGCAAAAACACATCATGTCGAGAGTGCTATACCATTGAATACACCTACTCTTCCTCTACTTGTTTCGGCGACAGATTACACCTACCTGTTCTGAATGGCCCATTCTGTCCGACACCTCACAATTGACCGAACTATCGAAAATTATAGTCCGTGTATGAATAGCAACTACTTTGTCAAAGTGGGCCTTTTATTATTGCTAAAGGATATTTAGTAGATAGCATGTTCTAGCTGTTGATTGGAGTGCAAGACGAAGACTCCTACGGGAAAAGCGGAATAGGTGAGACCCCGGAGGAGCGTCAGCGACGAGGAGGCTCGCCTTCCGCCCGAGGAAAGCGAAGTCTTGCACGGAAATCAACAGCGGTGTATCAAGTAATCTTAATTTCTTGATTGCTCGTCTTTAAAGTAAAGAAATTTGAAAATGTACCAACCTTAAAAAATAAAAGCCCCGTCTATAATAGACAGGGCAGATTGATGTGGCCTAGTAGGAAAGATCTTTGATGGATAGTCCAAGCTTTTTCAGCATTTGAATGGTTTCTTCCTTTTCGTCTGTGGAAAGGGCAGACATCAATTCGTGTATCCGGTTCTCATGATTCGGGAAAATATCATCGATCAACCTTCTGCCATTTTCGGTAATCTGGGCGTAAGTGACACGACGATCCGTTGGACAGGCAACACGTTTAAGATATCCCTTTTTTTCAAGCTTATCGACTACATACGTGATGCTGCCTGAAGCTAGCAGGATCTTCCCTCCAATTTGTTGCAAAGGCTGGTCTCCCTTATGGTACAGAAGCTCCAACACGGCAAATTCTGTCGGGTTCAGACCATTTTCTTGAATGTTCTTAGTTATCTCTTCATTTAACGCTTTAAAAGCTCTGGAAAGGACAATGAAAAGTTTCAACGATTGTTTTGTATCTTGTTTCTCGGTCATGGCATTCATTCCTTTAAAAAATATATCTCAGTTTCAAAATATTATACAAATATATCTGGTCATTGTCAACTGTCAGAGTCTTTCTGCAGAAGGAAAAAGCAAAGGACGGCCCGCTTTTTGGCGAACCGTCCTTTACCTTTGAAATAACGACAAATTAGTTTTGTTCGTATGATGTGAATGTGGAATTGAACGGAGATTCTGTCTCTCATATGTCTGAGTGATGAGGGAATTCCTGGTGAGTGGTCAAGAAGCAGTGCGTTTCAATAAACTCTTAATGTATTGCCCTAATTCGCTTGATGATTCGTGCAGTGGCTCTGATCCAGCATTGCTTGTGCACTTTTCATAGTCGTTCAACAGCTGATCCAATTGCTGGCTGCATTTGATTGTTTCCTCAGCACATAATCCTAAGTTTACTCCCATTGATACCATTTCCGAGCGCTTGTGATTGATTTTCAATAATAGCCACTTCTGTTTTAATAAACGACCCATTTCTACTAAACTCCTTTTTTAGCTCCTAGTCTATTTAAAGTAAAATCATTACTTGAGCATTATCGCAAGTATTATCAGAAAAGTAAATAGATTCGCAAAACAAGACAAAATAACTAGTATTATTGCTGAATTAGACATTTTTCGCCAAACGTGCAAAAAAAAAGATAGACAATAGAAGAGATTCTTTGTCTATCCTGATGGATGATTAATAGATTGGTACCCAGCCTTCCTGGGTGACGAAAATGCGGACGGCCACTACCTGCTTATCATCACTTAAAGTGAAATAGTGGCGGATGTTTTCAGGCACGGAAATTAAGTCACCGGGATTCAGGTGTACCTCAAAGAAATCCCCGTCCTTCCCTTGAATGACGAAAACGCCATGTCCACTTACTATAAATCGGACCTCATCATCCGTATGATGATGCTCCTGTTGGAAATTCTTTAATAGCTCTTCAAGATTTGGAGTGCTTTCGGAAAGGGAAATCACATCCCTTGCCTGATACCCTCTGCGAGCTGAAATATCTTCAATCTCCTCTTTAAAGGTGGAGAGAATGGCCTCTTTATCCTCATCGGTTAAAGCGAATCGGTCCCGCAGTGATTCGTCCAGTTTATCCATGTTCCAATGTTCGTAGATAACCCCTTGGTCATTTAAATAATTTACTACCTCTTCCTGGTGATCGATGATCTGATTTTTCCCCTGAATGTGTATCGTTGTCATAATTTTACTCCTCCCTTGGAAATAGATTTCGAAGTTGTTAATGATAATAATGTAAGGTGATATTGGAACAGAAACTCACACGCTTCCAATAGTTTCTTAGCTTCAAATCCTGTACGTCCCCAAACGCTAATTCCATGATTGCGAATGAGTACGGCCCCTTTATCTCCATTAATGAAAGGAAGGAAGGAATCCGCCAAGGTTGGGATATGTGCATGATTATGGATGATGGGTATCGAGAGGGAATCATGTTCATCCCATTTGTCCCAGGCTTTAATCAGTTCCTGGTTTCTGAATGTGATGACACCTTCATCCCCATACAGTTCACTGATCACATTGTTGGCAACAGTATGGACATGCAAGCTGCATCCTGCTGAACTCCCACTGAATATGTGACTGTGGAGGAGGGTTTCGGCTGAGGGACGCAGTTGGGTTTCCTCCAAGGCCTCACCCTGCGCATTCACAAGGAGGAAGTCCTCTTTCGTGTGTTTTCTCTTATCCTTTCCACTTGCTGTAACCAGGAAAGATACAGGCGATGATTCCACACGTATCGCTAGATTCCCACTGGTTCCCATAAACCAGTCCCTCTCCGCCAATTCTCTTTTGATATCAGCGAGCTCTTCCCATTCGGATTGATACGACTTCATATTGTCACTCCTTTTTCTATCACTTTTATGCAATCGTGAAATGTTTCAAAAGGATGATACGGGATTTCCTTTTCTTCACACGTACGTGCGAGATAGTCCCTTGCGAGTACTGTATCGCCAAGCTTCGCCATCTCGATGTCTGTAACAGAGTCCCCTATTACAATCACCTCATGATCTTCCAGGGATAATGCCCTCAGAATGGAAGGCTTACAGCATCCACATCCTTTGTTTTCACAGTGCACGTCACATGGATATGGCCAATGAATGGTTATGTTCGAATCGTTAAAGATCGCTTCGTTACAATATACAGCCTTAAAAGGCCCGAATTCTTTCAGTAACGGGTGAACGAAGAAGTCTATTCCCCCACTCACAATATACAGGGGAATCTCATTGACTTTTGTATAGTCCACGAATGCCTTGAAGCCTTCACGAATAACCGCTGTTTCCATCAAATACTGAATCATCTCGTCTTTCTTTGAAGAAGGAATGAGTGAGAACAACTTGCTTACCCCTTCTTTGATCGAGATCGAGTGGCTTAAAATGTCCTCTTTTACAGGCTCCCATTCCGGTGGGGCAAAGGCTTTCATCAAAGAAATGATATTATCTGTTTCTGTGATCGTCCCATCAAAATCACAGAATATCACTGGAAGACTCATTATACTTTTACCTCCCCACCCCATAGGGACAGGGCTTTCTGCAGTTCTTCATGGGTTTTGGCTGCCTCCTGGAGTGACGTTCCGTTTAAAACAGCATCGATTGCTTGGCCAAATGCCATTCCTCCCCCACTTGCACCGTCCGGGTGACCGTGAATGCCTCCTCCGGCATTGATGACACAATCTGTCCCGAAATCTTTTACTAAAAGGGGTACAAGAGCCGGGTGTATGCCTGCTGATGGAACTGGCAATGTTCTCTTCAAATGTTCGTCATTCTTTGTTAATTCATGGCTTATGGATAGGACGTTGCCTTTCTCTAGTGCCACACTACCATACGGAGATGGAAATAATGAAAAATCAGCCCCGGACATCCGCAATAATTTACCCAACCATAAAGAGTAGCTCACTCCATATACTGGAGATGCTGCAACAGCCCCGGCAAAGGCAGGATGAGCCATGATCGGCAATGAAATCTCAGGGTCCTCCCTCAATTCCTGCAGAACATCGAGACCGTAGGAAAATACATTGAATAAAAGAGCATCTGCCCCAAGCTCCCTGGCTTTTCTTGCCTTGTCCCGTAACTGTGAGGTTTTCCCTGTCAGATTTATGGCATACAAGGTTCTCTTACCCGTTTCTTCAAAGACATCGTGCAACACTTTTTTTCCTAATCTCACTCTTTCAAAAAATGGAGTCAAGGAATTATCAAATAATATTTCATCATCTTTTACGACATTGACTCCGCCGAGGGCCTGAGCTCTTAACTGATTTTCAAGGAACGTGAGATCCCTGCCGATCACTCCTTTGAATATGCTCATTAACAGCGGTCGACCATGAACCCCTGTTAATTCCCTGATGCCCTCTATCCCAAAACGTGGACCGGGAAATGACTTTTTTAAGTCTTCTGAGAACTCCAGATCCAGTAATTTCACTTCACCATCGAGAGAAAGTTTGCCGAATACCGTTGTAAGGATAGCCGGAATATCACTGGAATAATTATGACCGGGATACCCAATCTTCACCTCACCCCAGGAGCCTTCGTCCTCCCTCTCTTCCACAGAAACGACTCTCCCCTTGTATTTTCTTAATTGTTCCTGTTCCAGTAGCGGCAGGTCCGTCCATGATCCGACCGTGAGTCCCAAAGCAATCCCTTCTGCCTTTTTCTCGTATGAACCACTCTTTCCCTTTAGTCGATATGTTGCAATCACTTCGCTCATTCATATTACCTCCCTATGTAAAAGCTCTTTTCCGCGTCTTGATTTCATCATGCCGGCAAACAAAAAAACCTCTTCCAGATAAGAAGAGGTTTACATTCGGCACTCTTTCTTATCTGTCAGCTGTATAGCTGCAAGAATTAGCACCGTGCTTAAATAAGTCGGTTGCCGGGCTTCATCGGGCTGGTCCCTCCGCCTGCTCTTGATAAGAATTTCATTATATTAATTCAGTTGGATTATTACACCAATTTCAGCATATGTCAATCCCTTTTGTGAAATAATTCTAAACTTTCTATACGGGAAATCGCCTCTTTTATCCGTTCATTTGTCGTTAAAAGACCGACCCGTACATACCCTTCTCCATATTCTCCAAATCCTACACCAGGAGCAACGGCCACTTTGATTTTTTCAAGTAAATAGGTTGAGAACTCAACAGATGTGAACCCTTCCGGCACCTTAAGCCAGGCAAAGAAGGAACCTTGTGGGGCTTTTACATCCCACCCAATTCCCTGTAGACCCGAGATCAGGAGTTGTCTTCGTTCTTCATATGTGGCAACCAGTTCCGTTACGCAATCCTGGGAACTCAGTAAAGCCGTAGTGGCTGCTTCTTGAATTGCGCCGAACAGGCTTACGTAAAGGTGATCCTGGAGGAGATTGATCGCTTCAATGACACTCTTATTCCCAACGGCAAAACCGACTCTCCAGCCTGCCATATTATAGGTTTTCGATAATGTATATATCTCAATCCCGACATCCTTTGCACCATCCGTCTCAAGAAAGCTCAGAGGCTTCTGTCCATCGAAACCGATCGCCCCGTAAGCAAAGTCATGCACCACACAAATATCATGCTTTGAAGCAAGTTCCACCGTGTCCTCGAAAAAGGATTTTGTGGCGGTAGCACCCGTTGGATTATTGGGGTAATTGAGGAACATTAATTTCGCCCTTTCCCATTCTTCACGGGAATGTACACGATAGTCCGGAAGAAACCCATTCTCCTCTTTCAACGGCATCTTGATCATACTGGCTTCTGCCAATGCGACCCCCGATACATAATCCGGATAACCAGGATCCGGGACAAATACTCCATCCCCGGGGTTCAATAAACATTGAGGGATCTCCACCAAACCTGCTTTTCCTCCGAAGAGAACCGCTACTTCGGTTTCGGGATCTATCTCCACACCGTATTCCCGCAAATAGAAAGCTGCAATCGCCTCCTTAAAGCTCGATAAACCACGAAATGGAGGATATTTATGGTTAGAAGGAGATTGAGCCGCTTCTGTTAGTTTTTCCACAATATGTGGAGGGGTCGGCTGATCTGGATTTCCCTGTCCCAAATTAATGACATCATGCCCCTCATTCACAACAGCATTCACAGTTCCTGCAAGGGAAGCGAAAAATTGTTCCGGTAATGATTCCAAGCGTTTTGCTTTTTCAAAGTGTTTCATACATTCACCAACTCATTTTTTTGAAAATTAATTACTTTCAAATTCTAATCACAAATGATATAACGGAACATAAAGAATGTAAAGGAATAAATGACAAAAAGTACATAACGAGGTGAAGGTAATGATTCAAAAGGTGGGTCTCGCCCAGATGGATATTGTGTTTGGGAATCCTGAAGAAAACAAGATGAGAGTGGAACAGTGGGTCAAAAAAGCAAAGGAAGAGGGATGCGGTGTCGTCGTTCTTCCTGAACTCTGGACGACAGGTTATGATCTGACACGGATAGATGAGATCGCAGATGAGGGAGCCGAAGATTCTTCCTCCTTCCTGACTTCCCTGTCAAAAAAATATTCCATTCACATCATAGGAGGCTCTGTTGCCAATAAATCAACAGATGGAGTTAGAAATACACTATTGGTGGCTGATGCATATGGCGTGTTGGTGAAACGGTATTCAAAGCTTCACTTATTCAAACTAATGAATGAACATCATTACCTACTTCCCGGAGAGGAAGACGGGGCGTTCTCTCTTGATGATACGATGATGGCAGGACTCATATGTTACGACATCCGTTTCCCTGAATGGTTCAGGAAACATGTCATGATGGGAGCGAAGATTGTCTTTGTGGTGGCTGAATGGCCGTCTGCCAGAATGGATCACTGGCAGACCCTCTTAAGGGCACGTGCGATTGAAAATCAATGCTTTGTGATTGCATGCAACCGTGTGGGGAGTGACCCTGACAATGAATTTGGCGGCTCCTCTCTTATCATCGATCCATGGGGGGAAATCCTTGCAAAAGGAACCCAAAGTGAACAGTTGGTCGCTGCTGAAATCAATTTACAGGAAGTAGAAAAGGTCCGTAAACAAATTCCGATCTTTCAAGACCGGAGACCAGATTTTTATTAGAAAATATTAAAAAACCGTTGACATGGAAAATACTTCAATGGTACCATTCAATTCAAATGAACATTCAGAATTTTAATTAAATAGGACATACGCAACTCTTATCAAGAGCTGGCTGAGGGATTTGGCCCTATGAAGCCCAGCAACCGACCATAATACCGTTGTAAAACGGGGCGCTGTATGCGCCGGATGATCAATCCAGTAAGGCACGGTGCTAATTCCAACAGAAAGATCATCTTTCTGGGAGATAAGAGGCGAAGAAGATGACTCTTCAAGCCTCTTTCGAACATGGAAAGAGGCTTTTCTTATGCCGCGGAAAAGCCTCCCTAACACCCTTTCTTAAAGGGTTCACTAAAAGGAGGAACGAAAATGGCAATCACTAAGCTCAATACGTATCAACCACTGACGGAACAGTCGGCCATTGCTATGGCCGTGAATGTAGGAATATTTGAAGACGGTTCACTTTTAACTTGTGAAGAAATCGGGGATGGGAACCTTAATCTCGTTTTTCATGTCGTTGAAAGGAATTCAGGTAAAGGAATCATCATCAAGCAAGCCCTCCCCTATGCAAAGGTTGTAGGTGAAAGCTGGCCACTTACGATCGAAAGGGCAAGGATTGAAGCGAGTGCCTTACACCTTCAGCGATCATTTGTAGGCGATCTCGTACCGGAAGTGTATCATTCTGATCCATCCCTTGCCGTCACAGTGATGGAGGATTTAAGCAACCTCACCATCGCACGTACCGGCCTGCTCAATGGGAATAAGTACCCAAAGCTATCAGACGACATTGGTACATTTCTTGCAAATACACTGTACTTCACCTCTGATTATGCCCTTCATCCATTTAAGAAAAAAGAATATGTGAAAGAATTTTCTAATCCTGAGCTATGCAAAATCACGGAGGACCTAGTATTCACGGATCCTTTTTTCAACAGTGAAACGAATGAGTTTGAGGAGGAATTATCCGGGGATGTCCAGAAATTATGGGATGATTTCACTGTAAAACTCGAGGTCGCAAAACTTAAAAAAAGCTTCCTTACCGAAGGGGAAGCCCTGCTTCATGGAGATCTCCATACAGGCAGCATCTTTGTGGATGACGAACACACCAAAGTCATTGACCCGGAATTTGCTTTTTATGGGCCGATCGGTTTCGATATCGGTCAGTTTATTGCCAATCTTATTTTCCAAGTGATCGCGAATCCAGGTGAAAAGGAATTCATCCTCCACCATATCGAAAATACTTGGAACGTCTTCTCTGCTACTTTCTCCAGACATTGGAAGGAAAGTGGTGACGCCTATACGAAGGTGAATGGGTACCTTGAGTATGTATTGGAAAAGAGTTTTCAGGACAGCATCGGTTTTGCAGGATGCGAGTGTATAAGAAGGACAATCGGTCTTGCACATGTGGAAGACCTCGAGAGCATCGAAGATAAAGAACAAAGATTAAAGGCAAAACGAGCATGCCTCAACCTCGGAAAGAAATTGATTGTAAATCGGAAACACATTCTTTCCATTGAAGAGCTTCTGACTTTAGTACGGTCACATTCTGAATAATTAAAGGAGATACTCATGACACATACACCGACCATTCCAACTTCACTCGAGTGGCATGAAGATCATTTACTGATTCTTAATCAACAAAAGCTGCCGAACACTGTGGAATATTTGACGCTAACGGACATTACAGACTATTATGAAGCCATCGTTTCGCTTAAAGTGCGAGGCGCCCCGGCGATCGGGATCACAGCCGCCTATGGATTGGCACATGCTGCTTCTCATTATGAAACAGACAATCTGACAGAATTCAATCACCTTTTCAGGAAGGATAAAGAATACCTCGCTGATTCAAGGCCGACGGCAGTCAATCTGTTCTGGGCATTGAATCGGTTGGAACAAGTTCTTGCCCATGCACAATCCGTGAATGAAGCCAAGACCAATCTGCTTCATTCTGCCATTCAGATCCATACGGAGGATGAGGAAATATGCAGGATGATCGGTGAACACGCATTGGATGCATTGGATGACAAGAGGAAGATCATGACCATCTGTAATGCGGGATCCATTGCCACGGGTAAATATGGAACGGCACTTGCCCCCTTTCACCTAGGCAGGGAAAGGGGAATAGGGTTCCAAGTATTCGCCTGTGAGACACGCCCTGTCCTTCAGGGCGCCCGACTCACTGCCTGGGAGCTTCAGCAATCAGGAGTCGACGTGACCCTCATTACTGACAGCATGGCCGCTCATACAATAAAGGAGAAAGGTGTGGAAGCTGTGATCGTCGGAGCCGACCGGATTTCTGCGAACGGGGATACCGCGAACAAAATCGGTACGTCCATGCTTGCAATCCTATGCCATCATTACAATATACCATTCTACGTGGCTGCTCCTTCTTCTACATTCGATCTCACCTCGAGAACAGGTGACGATATCCCGATTGAAGAAAGAGGGCCAGACGAAATCACGATGATGGGTGGCTCTATGATCGCACCCGAAAACATTCATGTTTATAATCCCGCTTTTGATGTGACTTCCCATGAATTGATTACCGGCATCATCACCGAAAAAGGTGTGCTGTATCCACGTTTTCAAGAAAGCATTCAACGGATTATAAATCAGGCATAAATAGATTGAAAGAGAAGGAATTCACCCTTCTCTTTCATTTTTCATTCTGCTAGTTTTGTAGATGCCCACATTTCCTTCGGATTCACCTCATAAATGCCGTTTTCCCGATACATGAACTGATGGATGATGAACTCTCTCCTCAAGGTGGCGAAATCTTCATGGAATTGTAGAATGTACTCATTCAGCTCTTTTTCCTTATACTTTTCCCCCACCTTCAGACCTTCCACGAGGTGTTCAAGAATGAATAGTTTTTTCTTTTGTTGGGCGGGAATACTTTTGATCCGTCCATTTTTCTCCAGAAAATTGTTCTTTCACCTTCTGTTTTTCCTTCACTAACTTCTCTGACATTGTCCTGTCCCCTTTCTCTTCTTGAGCAAACCTGTGCAGAACGTCCCCGTGATGACTTAATACTTTTTTATTCAAATGGTAGTAAACCGTGTTCTTCTCTTTCCGTGAATAAACAAGGTTGCACTCTTTCAGTTTCGTCAAATGATGGGAGATCGTTGGCGCAGTAAGTCCAAGCTTTCCTGCTATGGCCCCCACGTGCAAACTCTCTTCTGCCAATAAATAAACGATCTTGATGCGGGTCGCGTCCCCCATCGTTTTATGAAACGCGATCTGTTTGCTTAATTGCACCGTTCCACCTCCTACCTATTTAGATTATCATCTAATTAGATGATAATCTAAATAGAACAAATCATCAACTGTTATTTTCAGAATTTTCCCCTGCATGACCGTTTCGTGTCGCCAAAACCAAAAACAGGCATTCTCCACATGGAAAATGCCTGTTCCTGTTATTGTTCTAATGAGAGTAACGTTTCTTTTTTGTCTATCTGCTTTCCTGCATAACCGGTGAGTGTCTTATTTTTCCCAATGACACGGTGGCAAGGGATGATGACGGGAAAACGGTTGGCTTTATTCGCCTGCCCCACAGCCCGGACTGCTTTCGGTCTTTGAATGGCTTGTGCTACATCCTGATACGACCAGGTTTCGCCATAGGGTATTTCCTTGAGGATATTCCATACTTCTTTTTGGAACTCGGTCCCTTCGATTTTCAAAGGAAGATCAAATGCTCTTCTATCACCCTTAAAAAACTCCAGTATCTGTTCCTTTGCTCTAATCAAAATGGGATGATCCGTTTCGATGGACGCTTCTTCCTCCACGAACTGCACAGAAAGCAATTGAGTCGAATCGGCCGTAAGCTTTAGATTCCCGATGGGGCTGTCGATTACAATCGTATGAATGGTCATATTACAGGACTCCTTTATGATTTAGGCAGATAGATATGGAAAACGGTTCCTTCTCCAACGATGCTTTCAACCTGGACGCTGCCTTTATGTTCTTTAATAATCTTAAAGCTTACCATAAGCCCAAGTCCAGTCCCTCTTTCTTTTGTTGTATAAAAAGGTTCGCCGAGCTTCTTGATTTTATCCTTTGAGATTCCGCCTCCCTGGTCTTTAATTTCGATATGAATCAACCCGTCCTCGGTCTCCCCGATGCTGATGGAAATCACCCCTCCATCCGACATGACTTCAATTGCATTCTTAATGACATTGATGAATACCTGTTTTAACTGATTGGGTTCAGCTACTATGGTCGGGAGGTCTTCCTGATACCTTTCCTCATACTGAACATTATGCATGACAGCCTGTGCACTCAGCAATTCCACCGTATCCTTCATGATCCTGATTAAATTCGTTTCCTGGTATTGGATCGCCTGAGGTTTGGCCAACACGAGAAACTCCGTGATGATTGACTCAATACGCTGGAATTCAGAAGTGATCACATTAAAGTACATCTCATGATCCTTTCCGACGCTGTTCTCAAGCAGTTGGATGAATCCTTTAAGCGCCGTCATCGGGTTTCTGATTTCATGCGCGATCCCTGCCGCAAGCTCCCCTACCACACTTAATGTGTCAGACTTCCTCAGTTGTTCCTGCATCTCGATTTGATCTGTGATGTCCCGGATGATGGTTAAATTCAGATTAGAGAGCAAATTGTATTTCGACGATAATTCAACGTATTGAACCCTGTCCTTGGAGGATGTCAGCGTTTTTAAAAATGTTGCCTGACCTTCATCCTTCAATTGATGCAGATAATCCTCATAGGCTTCCTCACCCGGCTCAATATTCAATATCTCACGTACATCTTTACCAATGAGCTGATCTTTATCCAACTTAATGATGTTACTCACTTCAGGATTCGAATCAACGACGACATAATTGTGATTGGTCAAAAGCAGTCCGTCCAATGATCCTTCGAATATCTTCCGGAACCTTTCCTCACTCTCACGCAGTTCCTTCTCCATTTGATATCGTTCACTGACATTACGGAATATGGTCATATTATAACCATCCACGGAATGAAGCTTGGACGTGAATTCCAAATGTTTGAGCTGATTGTTCGGCATGAGGAACAACACCTCATCCCTTACAGCCCCGCTTCTATATAATTGTTCCATGACCAAATCAAACTTCTGGCTTTCCAAGGGATAAACGAAATCCCTGATTTTTTTTGAGAGGAGCTCGGAAAGTGTGCATTCAAATATCTTCAGTGCTGAAGAGTTCGCTTTAAGGACCCTTCCGTCCTGATCCCATAAGACAATGGCATCTATCGCTTCTTCAAACAACCCTTTGAACAATTCCTCATTACGCTTCAGCTGGATCTCCATCTGCCTTTTTTCCGTTACATCTCTGAGAATGGCCATGTGGAGTTTATGATGGACGTATGGACTTGTCGTAAATTCCACGATTGAAATACTTTGTGATTTCTTGATTGGAATTTCACCACGGGCTTTTTTATTTTGAGAAATCAATTCTTTGATTTTTTCAACCTTATAATGGGCATTCTCGGGAATGAAGGAACTGATATTCCTCTTGGTGATCTCATCCTTATCGAGTCCCACTTGCAAACTGAATGCATGATTCACATCATTGATATTTCCATCAATATCGAATAGCACGATCCCCTCTGAAGCATTCTGGAAAATGTTCGATAGTAAGTGTACATTTAAATGATCTTTGCGCTCCTTCTCCTTCAGTTCCGTTACATCCTTAAAATATAAATATGCATTAGGTGAAATGGTCGATTTTTTCAGCAAAAGTTCGACGTGGATGATTTTCTTCTCATTTACATTCATCAGGGTTTCGTCTTCCAAGGTTTTTCCCGTTTCCATTACTTCCTTATAATGGGCAACTATGGGCGCGGGCACTGAAGAGAAAAACGTGCTGAAGAGCTTCCCTACAACATTCTCATCATTTGACTCCAGGGTTTCATATGCTTCGGGGTTGGCATAAACGATTTTCAACTCTTTATTGATCACAAGCATCGGCATGGGTGAAGCTGAGCAAATTTCCCTATCGACGGGATGACATAAATCCCTATTTTGCTCTTCCTTCACATTACTACTATTAGTCATTTCCTCATCCCCCTACTAAATTAAAAGACGACCATTGGCTTAAATCTTACAGAATCCGCATAGCTCCCCGTACTTCTGGTGATAATTAACAATGAAAATCATGTTTTGCTCATTGTATCCTAGGGTAAGAATGAATTAGGATTAAACTTTTCTAAAAGATGGTGAAGATATGAAACAGCGCGACTATTACTTCGACAATGCCAAATTCATTTTGATCTTTTTAGTGGTATTTGGACATGTCATCCGATCCTATATCGAAAGCGATCCCTTTATCCTTTCACTGTATAAAACGATTTACACCTTCCACATGCCGGCCTTCATCCTTGTGGCAGGATTCTTCGCGAAAGGATTCTATAAAAAGGGATATATCCAGAAACTTGCTAAAAAGTTGATACTTCCTTACATTGTGTTTCAACTGATCTATACGGTGTACTATCATTTTCTGTATCAAAAATCAACATTCGAGGTGGATCCACTTAATCCTCACTGGTCATTGTGGTTCCTTATCAGCCTTTTCTGCTGGAACGCACTCCTTTATGCTTTCATCAAATGGTTTAAATTCAAACCTGGAATGGGCTTGACAGTGGCTTTTTCACTTGGACTGCTTGTAGGGTTCGCCGATGTTATTTCAAATTATCTAAGTCTGTCCCGAACATTTGTGTTCTTTCCTATATTCCTGATGGGGTACTACATGGAGAAGGAGCACTTCGAATATTTTAAAACGAGTAAAGTCCGTTTAGTGGCAGGTTCATTATTTGTAATCGTATTTTTAGGGATGTATTTTGTACCTGAATTCTCAGATAAATGGCTCCTTGGTTCCAAACCTTACGGAGATTTTGAATGGAACAACGTCATCAGCATGGGTGTCAGGGCGGCTGTCTACTTATTAAACGTCGTGATGATCTTCAGCTTTTTCACATTTGTTCCTACAAAAAGACAGTTTTTCACCAAGTGGGGGAAAAACACTCTCTATGTGTACTTACTCCACGGTTTTCTCATTCGGTTGTTCCGTGAAAGCCATCTTAAGGACACGATTGACCCTAACACCAGTCTTTTACTGTTACTCGGGGTATCCTTCGTACTGACGATGATATTTTCAACTAAATTCTTTACGAGCATCACACAACCTATCATCGAGTTTAGATCAACCAGGCTGCAGAAACTGTTTTCCAAAAGGGAAATGAAAACAAGATAAAATCTCACTAGAAAGGGCTGACCCCATTGTATTCACGGGTCAGTCCCTTTTTCATGATTAACTATTCGCTTTTGGTCGAGAATCAACTGGTTCATTATTCAACACAATTTTCAAAAAACGTATATTACCTTATATTATTCGCACCTTTTCCTAAAATTCCTTCTAATAGTTACAATAAATTTAAATTCATTTAAGACAAACATTGAGCTTTATCGCAAGCTTAGATAAAATGATAGTCAGGTTGGTTTATTACGTTGTACGAACAACTTGAAACAGATCCTCATTTGGTTACTGAAAGTCATATGACTGAGAGTCAAACGGACTTAGAATAAAGGAGAATATGAATGAAGAAAGTCGTCTTAAGTACGTTAAATGCAAAATACATTCACACGAATTTAGCTATTCGCTGTCTAAAGGCCTATGCCGAACCCCAACACGAAATTGAGCTCTCCGAGTACACGATAAAGGATCCCACCCTTAATATCGTTACCGACTTATTCTCTAAAAAGCCGGACATCATCGGATTCAGCTGCTACATCTGGAATATCGAAGAAACGATCAAAGTCATTCAGATCCTTCGAAAAATCATGCCTGATGTAACAATCATCCTCGGAGGTCCCGAAGTGACATATGACGTCCCATATTGGCTTGAGTGCCTTGAAGACATCGATTTCATTGTAATAGGCGAAGGAGAGGAATCCTTCAAGCAATTATTGGATCAGCTTGATGGTGATAAAGATTGGTCGAAGGTACATGGAGTGGCTTATTTAGATGGCGGAAAGCCTGTCATCAAGCCTCAACAAAATAAAATTGATTTAAGGGAAGTCCCTTCCCCATTCCGTTTTCAGGAAGATCTGCAAGAGCTCGGCAAAAGGGTGACTTATATCGAGACAAGCAGAGGATGCCCTTTCCGCTGTCAATTCTGTCTTTCTTCTATAGAAGTGGGTGTACGCTACTTTGACCGTGAAAAGGTAAAAGAAGATATCCGCTTCCTGATGAAACATGGGGCGAAGACCATTAAGTTTGTGGATCGGACCTTTAATATCAGCCGAAGCTATGCAATGGAAATGTTCCAATTCCTTATTGACGAGCACTTGCCGGGTACCGTCTTTCAATTTGAAATCACGGCAGACATCATGCGTCCCGAAGTGATTGAGTTCCTCAATGAACATGCACCACGGGGCCTATTCCGATTTGAGATCGGCATCCAATCAACCAACGATGAAACAAATGATCTGGTCATGAGAAAACAAAACTATAAAAAGCTCACTAGAACCGTCACTATGGTGAAAGAGGGTAAAAAAATCGATCAGCATCTGGATTTGATCGCTGGTCTTCCTGAAGAGGATTACCAATCATTCCGTAAAACGTTCAATGATGTGTTTGAAATGAGACCTGAAGAGCTACAATTAGGATTTCTTAAGATGCTGCGCGGGACCGGCCTTAGAATTCGTGCAAATGATCATCAGTATACGTATATGGATCACTCCCCTTATGAAATCTTGGGGAATAATGTATTGTCATTCGACGATATCGTTCGGATCAAGCAGGTGGAAGACGTATTGGAGAAATATTGGAACGATCACCGCATGGATCGAACGATTGAGTATCTGGTCACTGAATGCTTTGACACTCCATTTGATTTCTTCCAGCAGTTTGGTTCCTATTGGGAAAATCGCGGATGGTCCAGGATCGGCCATCAGTTGGAAGATCTGTTCAAACGACTACATGAGTTTTTATCCAATGAAACAAGATTTCACATTTCAGTCATTGAAGGTCTCATGAAGCTCGACTATTTAGACAATCAAAAATACAAACCAAGAAAACCATGGTGGACCCATGAGCTGACGAAGGAAGAGCGATCTGCCATTTATCAAAGCCTTTTAGCACAGCCAACCATTGCAGGCGATGCATTTGCCAGTCTTAAATTAAATGAAAAAGAGTTGTATAAACATACACTCCTCGAAACGATCCGTTCAAAAGAAGGTCAGGATCAGTACGTTCTTGCCTACTTTGAGCCCTCATCCGGTCAATCTACCGTATTCGAGTTTGACCGTCAACTTGTACAATGATAAAGAAGAAAAAATGTTAAGCGAATCGCTTAACATTTTTTCTTCTTTTCTTCTGTCTTTGATTGTTTTCGGGTTACTTCCATTATTTTGGCTGCATTGACATCTCCAAATTCCTGACCGAATTCTTCACGGAAAGACTGTTTTTTGTCTTTCATCAGCCTCTCCCTTTTTTACCTTTTGCTGAATTTCTATTCTTCCCTTTTGCCGGATCCTCACCTTGTGAGAATTCAGCAGAAAATTCAGTTTCCTGCTTATTTTTAAGTGGTGTTTGATTATTTTTTTCAGCAGCATCATACTGTGCTTTACGTTTCATTTATAACTCATCTCCTTTGACCTTATTTTTCCCACCTCACCCTTTTCCATTCTTCTAAAAATAGGTATTCACTCAACTGAATAATTCAACATTTACTCCGGAAACTAAGGGAAAATGGCGAATGAGGATAGGACATGATACTTATTTTTTTATTGGCATACGCTTTTTTAGGGTGGAAGTTTGGCAATTGGAAGGATTTTTACAGCTATTATCCCACTTTATTATTTTTCATTATCGGGGATTTACTTTCACAATTTCTGTTATTTGATTACTCCATGTGGGAGTTCCGTACTGTCACACCCTTTGGGGACTCTCTTCATTTGAATCACACCATGATTTCATTGAGCAAAATGGCGATTCAATATACAATCACCATTGCCATTTTTATCGGGAGACTACCGGCGGGCTTATGGGGACGGGTTGGTTGGGTCTTATTATGGACAGGCATCTATGGTTTGACAGAAGGCCTTTCCCACCTCATTGGCATGATGACATATCATAACGGATGGCATTTCGGCTGGGATCTTCTTTTTAATCTGATGATGTTCACAGTACTGATCGTCCATCATAAAAACCCGCTGCTAGGCTGGATCATCTCCATCCCCATCATCCTAATCCTTATGATCCACTTTCACGTACCCTACTCTGCCTTAAAATGAAGGTACCTTTCATTGGACAAAAAAAGAGGCTGGATATACTAAATCCATTCCTCTAAAGACGAGCAATTATAAAATTAGTTAGGATTGCTTGCTACACCGCTATTGATTTCCGTGCAAGACTTCGCTTTCCTCGGGCGGAAGGCGAGCCTCCTCGTCGCTGACGCTCCTCCGGGGTCTCACCTATTCCGCTTATCCCGCAGGAGTCTTCGTCTTGCACTCCAATCAATAGCTAGATCCTGCTATATACATTGAATATGCTTTTACCTATTTCAATGAGAGTAGGGTATGCAATGTGGAGGGAAATCTCAACATTACAATGTTAAAGTGAAAGAATTACGCTTCGAAAGTTGATTGGAGCGGAAGGTGCTCGACTCCTGCGGGAAACGCTGGACAGGTGAGAACCCACAGGGCTTTAGCCCGAGGAGGCTCACCGCCAGCCCCGCGGAAAGCGAGCACCTGGAGCGGAAATCAACCACTACTCGCTACATTAGCTTCTTTCCAAGGGGCTCATTAGCCAATAATGACCCGTTCTTTTGGATAGTGATATTTAGCTGTCTTTTCTTTTCCTCCTATCATGAAGAGGAAGGAAAGGATCCCCACCCGGCCAATGAACATCAGCACGATGATGACGCATTTTCCGATTGAGGAAAGCTCAGAAGTGATTCCCATGGATAATCCCGTGGTTCCGAATGCGGAAGCAACTTCAAAGACAATCTCCATAATGGAATGATCCTCTGTGAAAGTGAGAATGATGACAGATAGGAAGCAGATAAAGATGGCCATCATCGTCACGACCAGGGATTTAATGACATCCTGATGGTGAATTTCCCTTTTGAATATCTTAATGGTTTGATTTCCCTTTGCGAAATGGAACAAAAATAAAATATTCAGGGCGAATGTCGTGGTCCTGATCCCTCCACCAACCGAGCTTGGTGAAGCCCCGATGAACATAAGGGCACTCATGACCAATAAGGTGGGGGTAGAAAACTCTGCCACATTCATGGTGGCAAGTCCGCCGTTCCTTGTTGTAGCAGACTGGAAAAACGAATAGAAAAATGACTCATGCCACTCCATGCCAGCAAAAAAGCGGTTATATTCAAAGAGAAAGATGACCATTGTCCCGAATATCATTAATCCAAAGAACGTAACCGTCGTAATCTTTGAATATAAAGAAAAGTGGTGTTTGTTTCTCTTCTTGCTCATGAGATAATCTTTCGTCTCGATGAGAACGGGAAATCCAATGGCTCCGAGTGTCAATAAAATGATGGTGATGAACTGGACAAAGTAGTCATTCGCATAAGGAATGAGTGACTGACCCGTGATATCGAAGCCTGCATTCGTCGTGGCACTGACAGAGGCAAATAGTCCATGAATAAAAGCCTGCTGCCACGTGGGATAATAGCCTAAGAAATAGACACCTAAAATAAATGCCCCCACGATTTCAATGAAGATGATAAGTAATAAGATTTGTTTTAATAAACTTACAAGTCCGGCCAGGCTTGTCTGATTTTGATCTGTCATGATGAGGCGGCGTTCTTTCAAGCCGATTTTCTTTCCTACGATCAACCAGAAAAACGTACCGAGGGTCATGATCCCAATCCCACCGAATTGAAGAACAAACATTAAGATGAAAATTCCCGTTGTATTGAATGTGTCGACCGTACTTACAACGGTAAGCCCCGTAACGCTTACAGCACTTACGGCAGTAAAGATCGCATTCAAAAAGCTCCACTCTGCCCCGGATTTATGCGCAATGGGAAGACTGAGCAGAATGGTCGCAATCGTCACCGCCAAAAGATAATACGTTACGATCACTTGTGCAGGAGTTAATTTATTTAAATTCAATCTAAGCTTATACCACATGTATGTATTTCCCTTTCAACGTTATTTCCTTTTCTATCTTAAAGAATAAAACCGAAGAATGAAAGGAAAAATGATTAATTTCTTTAATGTTTATTCTTCCTTTAATGTAAGCCCCCTAAACCGAAAAGTATTTGATTCAAAGCATCTTTAAGCAAACAATACAATTTCGGTGAAATATTACCATTCATGTTCATGATGATATGACAAATAATATAGGTACTGAAACATACATTGTTTCAAGTATACCAGTAAGGAGGAAAACGACTATGGCTAGAAGTTCAAATAAACTGCTTGTTCCTGGTGTTGAACAGTACCTTGATCAAGTGAAATACGAAATCGCCCAGGAGTTTGGCGTGACGCTTGGATCTGATACAGTTGCCCGCTCTAATGGATCAGTTGGGGGAGAAATCACGAAGCGTCTTGTGAAACAAGCTCAATCTCAATTAACTGGACAACAAACTAAATAAATTGGAATACGGGTAGCTGGCATGTACCAGCTACCCTTTATCGTTTTCAATAACAAAGACCCATTCAGATGAATGAGCCTTTTCCTATCCTGTTAATCTTTTTTATTTTCTTTTCTGTTTTCATGATTCTGTTTCTTTTCTTCGTTTCGATTATTTTGATGATCATTACGCTTATTATTGTTTTCATGGTATCCTTGGTCATTTTGTGTAGAATGATCATGCCCTCTGTAAGGTTTGTCATTCCCTCGGTTCCCATTGTTACCATTTGAGGATTTCTCCATTTGTGACTTCTCGGATTTTCCCCTCTCCCCGCTCTTTTCAGGGTGAGGATTTTGACGTTGATCATGATTTTTTTGAGGTTTTTGAGCTTTATCCCCAGGTTGATTCTTCTCTTTTACTGGCGGATTCACCTTTTGATTCTCAGCTTTGATTTTTTCATCAATGATCGCTTTCTTTTGCTTCTCTTTTTCTTGTTTGATCATTTTTTCTTGAACTTCGTTATCTTCTTTTTTTGAATCATTTTTTACAGGCTCCGTTGTTCGAGTGGAGTCCTTCTGTTCTGTTTCACGAATCAGTGAGCCTGCAGTCATCCCTTTTTCAGATGCCTTTTCCCTGAATTCCCGGGATGTTTCTTTCATGATGATGTTCGTAGAATGATCAGAACCGTAGTCCTCCACAAACTCATTTAATTCATCCATTAATTCGGTTTCACGTTTAGGATCGGAATCATCAATGAAGGAAGAAGTAATGAAAACATTTTGAATTCCCTTTAAATACCCGAGTCTCTCACTTAAAAGGAAGATTTTCTCCGTCACTTCCCCCACATCTTCATTTTTCCAGTCTCTCAGTTCCTTTAAGAGAACCTCGGCATCACCATTATATGGCTTGATATTCAACACCTGTTGATCTTTATTTAATGTTAATTCCATACTGGGATTGATATCGACCGAGACATAGGCATACACCCGGTTGTTCTGCAGAACAGAACTTGAGAATAAGGCAATGATGACGACAAGAACTGTCAGCAAAGACGTCGACACTCTCCAATTCCACTTAGAAATCGTGTTTGGTTTATCAGCTCTTGAGCTCAGAGGAAAGAAAGGAATTTCTTCCCCTATCGCATACTGTTGATCGGGCTGCTTTCTTCCTGTAAGAAATTCTCCTTCTGGTGTCATCATCACCAGGATATCCTGTTTGATTTCCATAATGATCCCTTTTTTCATATCTCTAACCGCCCTTTTAAATAATCCCGTAAATAAACATAATCCCCTATAAGTATGAGAGAAATGGCTATAATATATTTTCTATTTCTCTCGATTGTTTTTCTGGTGACGTTCACCTGTTTTTCTAATTTTTTTATCGGTAATCGTCTTTTTTCTGTAAGATAATCTAAAAGTTCTGGTGAACTGACTACCTTTTTGGCGATTTCTATGGCATTCAATCTTGCATCTTCATGTTTGGGAGACTGTTCAACCAGATCGTGAAAGGACAACTTGTATTGAGCCAGTTGTTCCTGAAAGTAAAGAATCTCTTCCCGTCGTTTTCTGGCTTCCTCCTGTTTTCCGAATTCCTCTACGGACACAATCTGATCGATTGTTAAACCAGAAGAATCTTCTCCATTCTCAAATAAGCTAAAATCGAAGCTTATATCCTGGATCTTCCCATTCTTTCTGATATAATCGATTACTTTCCGCTTAATGATCACTTCAGAGAAACTGATGATGGAAGAGCCTCGTTGATGATTATACTTTAAAATGGCGTCATGAAAGGCAATCAGACCGATGCTGAATTCATCGTCACTTTCATAAATGAACCGTTTGCATACCGATGATACCGTTTTTTTTATAAATGGCTTATAGTCTTCGAGCACCATGTTCAATAATTGCTCATCACCATTTTGTATCTGGATCGCCATCTCTTCAAGCGATTGCTTTTTCTTTTGTTTAGCGAGTAGAAATAGTAGAACATTTAGCATCAGCCTCACCCCATCCTGCACACTATTATACTCATATGGTGTTGAATGTAAAAGGATATTAGGGAGAAAGGGTTGCTTTTACAACCCTTTCCTGACCGATGTGTCAATCACTTTAAGACTCTACATCGAAATCATGATTCTTTATGATGACCCTTAACACCTTCTTCTCGTTTGCCGTTCTCACTGTGCTGCTGATTTACTTTGACTGGTGCTGAATGTTGTTTTTTTACTTCTTTATTTTCGTGGCGGGCTTCTTTTACCTTATGTTTTTCTTGGTTACGTACTTCTTTTGCTTCTTGCTTCTCATGTTTACGTTCTTCTTTCGCTTCTTGCTTTAACTCTTTATGTTGATTTTTCCATTCTTTTTTTGCTTCTTTTTTCTCTACATGAGGAGTAACGTTTACTGGTGCAGCCTTTTCTTCTTTTACTTCTACTTCAGTGGTAGTTTCGCTAGTCTCATTAACTGACTCTTCCGCATCAACCTCTACTGCTTCAGAGTTTTCCACCGTTGTTTCTTCTGTATTTACCTCTTCTTCTGCTTCAACTTTTTCTTCTGCTTCAGCCTTTTTAGCTGCTTTTTCTTCGATTTTTGCAAGCTTTTCAGCTAATTTCAAATAGCTTTTTTCAATATTTTTCTGAAGAGCCGCTTTTGCTTTAGGGTTTTGTACTTTTTCTAAATTCGCTTTTAGAGACAGGATGTTTTGAGCCATCATTTCTTCCATTTCACTCATGTCATCCGATTTCTCTTCTGTTTTTTCTTCTGTATCAGTATCATCGGTTTTTTCTTCTTCTTTTACAGAATCTTCATCAGCAGCGTCGTCTTCTTCTACCACGGCTTCATCAGAATCAGCGTCTTCTTTATCTTCTACTGTTGAATCCTCTTCACTTTCATCATCCGACCACTGATCTTCAGATTGTTCAATCATCTCGATAGCGTTATTTAACGCATCGATGGCTTCTTCTTGTTTACCATCTTTAAAGAGCGCTTCCACTTCCGCCAATCTTTCTGATGCATATTCAGCTAACAACTTAGCTTCTTTTGCGTCATCCATAGTAAAGGCAAGATGGATTTTCTCAATAGCTACCTTTGCAAAATAGAAAAAGTCACCAGGAAGCAGGGAAGGAGTCTCTGCAGATTTCTCCAGATTTTCGATTTCATTTTTTGCAGAATTTAGCATGGCATCATCGTTCGCCACAACCGTTTCATTTGATGTCTCTTGTTCTAATTTGATGGAATCAAAGTTTTCGTCATTAGAATTGGCAAACGCTAATGAACTTGGAAAGCTGATAGAACTTGCTACAAGTACCGCTAAGGATGATTTCATGATTTTTGATTGTTTCTTCATATGTAACACCTCTGAAAAGTTTTTTGTTTTGGCCGATCGATCGCCTTATTAAAGGAGTTACGTTTGAAGATTTTTTTTTGAGGGGGTTTTATCCAAATTAAAGTTGAGAAGGTTCTGAAGGAAGAACTTACTTATTCCATAAATCAGCCAACCAACCCCGTGATGAAAGGGTTATCGCCTTAAATAAGATGGTATAATAAAAAAAGCTAACAGAGACATTCTCTGTTAGCTTTAAACCTATTTATTCAGCTTTAGCTTTTGTTTCAATTTCTGTTTCTGCTTGTTTTGCTTTTTTCCTGGATAGTACATATCCTCCGACAGAAAGCAGGATCAATACGCTCCAGAATACAAGCTTCCATGCTTTAGATTCCGGAAAGTGGTGATCCAGGATGGCCACATCAGGATGGGCAAGTGTAAACACTGCAAGCTTCACTCCTACCCACCCCACAATTAAAAAGGCCGCTGATTCTAAAGTAGGATATTTCTCCAGCAATTTAACAAACCAAGTCGCAGCAAAACGCATAATGACTAATCCGATGATCCCACCGAGGAACATGACAATAAACTGTCCTCCGTCAATTCCTCCTACATCGAACCACCCAGTCGGTTGCAGGGTTACGGCCAAAGCGACGGCAGCAAGCATGGAATCAACCGCGAATGCGATATCCGCTAGTTCCACCTTGAGTACCGTAGTCCAGAATCCAGAGCCTCTCGCCGGTTTTTCTTCTACTGCCCCGGTGTCTTTCCTTTTCTTCACAAAATGGTGAATGGCCACGTAGAATAAATAAATCGCCCCAATCGCCTGAACCTGCCACACATTGACTAAGAATGAAATGAGAAATAATGCAGCGAACCTAAAGACAAAGGCTCCTAATAGACCGTAAAAAAGTGCCTTCTTCCTTTGTTCCACAGGTAAATGTTTGACCATTACAGCCATTACCACCGCATTATCAGCAGCTAAAATCCCTTCAAGACCTACCAATATCAGCAGGACCCATCCATATTCCAATAACATCGAAGCATCCATACCTCTAGTCCCTCCCTATTTACATAGTTAGTTTTCCAATAGGCAAGGAATTTTATAAAAATAAAAAGACCCTTGCCTAAATAAGGCAAAGGTCTTGCTTAGCATACGGATATGCCAACAAAGCCGATGGCATACACCATGAATTGACGACTTTGTTTAGGTATGAAACCTATAGCTACTCCCCTTTGACAGGTAGAAAACGTTCATTTGTATAGATGTATTTTAACTCAAAAACACTTATCCGTAAAGAGAAAAAATTATTTAACCCGTATCAGGACGGCTCGCATCAACAACCCCAGCAACACTCCCGGAATCACAAACAACATCGGCAGAAAAATGGGTCCGATGAATTTTCCGAATAAATATACCTTCGGGGAATACATCAAACCAACCGTTACCGTATAGGCAGACATGACAAACGGTAAAAAGCTGTACTGCTCCTTTTGACCATCGGCTATTTTATACGCATCCCACATGGCAAACATATACAAACACGGATAAAACATGAGCCACTGATAATCAAGTATCTCCGCTGCTTTATGCGTTTCGCCTAAAAAACTGTACATGATCCCCAGATTGAAGTTACTTTGAATATTGATCATGATCTCAAGAAGGACAAACAACGTTCCCTTAAACCATAAACCGACTAACAACTGAGGAAAACCTGGCAGCGCAATACTCCAGAGGATGCCTTCTAATTTGGTAATGGATGCTTTCATATGCCCCCCGTAAACCAGGAGGAGTGGTAAAGTTCGATGTTTTTAATGGGCTTATGGTAAGGATTGTTTTTGTCTCGGCCAAGGTATAGCGTAAGGGAAAATGACATCTTGAGATTCCTCCTATTGATGCTTCTCCCTTTATTTTTACCATATCTCTCCCAATTATTACGATGATTGCTTGTGTTACATCCCTTTTTTTAATCGATCTTTACGTGCAATCGTTCATTGGAAGCATGTTCAACATAAAACTCAACCATTTTTTCAATCTGGCTGGAAAGGGAAGGACATCGTATCGATGGCCCTTCCAAGTCTTTTCGGGCATGTTCGCAATTGAATGTGCCTTGGAGTGTAAAATAGTCCAAGGCTTCCCGTTCGACTTTTAAATAACGTCGTATAAAACGGAATCCAAGTGCCCAATTAGAAAGGGATAACGGAATTCTCCCTTTTGGTTTCTTTTTTAACATATGCCATAAAATCTGTTCATACACTTCCCTTACCATCAGGGGTTCTGGATCGGTAAGATGATACGTCTTTCCATTGCCAGCCTCCTCATGCCCCAGATAAATGGATGCTTTCACCACATATTCGACGGGGACGATATTTATATAAGAGGTACCCTCACCAAGAAATGGAATCCACGGCAGGAAAGATAATCGGTTAAACATATTCATAATAAAATATGGTCCATCGAACTTCACGGTCTCTCCGGTTTCTGAGTTTCCCTTCACGATACCCGGTCGGATGATTGTGATGGGAAGCTTGTCCTTCCATTCATCCACCAGGACCTCTGCTTCATATTTAGTCCGTTCATAGAAGTTATGAAAACGCTCAGGACGGATCAATTCATTCTCCTTCAGTTCACCTTCACGTGATCCCGCAATAAAAGCAGTGGAAAAATACACGTATCTTTTTAATCGACGGAGGGTTTGACAGAAATCATTCACCTGACGTGTGCCTTCTACATTTACTTTCTGTGCAAGATCTTGGGGGACAGCAAGATCATAGATGGCTGCTAAGTGCCAAACATATTCCACTTCCTCCCTAATCTCAAAAATTTCCTCTTCTGCCATATCCAGATTGTTTCGGGTGATGTCCCCTTCTATCAGGATGATCTCTGCATCTGACAAAAATCTCAGTTTCCTCATTCCTTCTTCCGCCTGCTTCCTCATTGAATGAAGGTGAAGTAAGTAAACCTTGGATGCCTTTTCCTGTTTGAGTAATTCTCCCACGATATTTTGACTTAAAAAGCCCGGAAACCCCGTGATCAAATAGATTCCTTTTTCCATTTCGTTCTTCTCCCCCGCTTGTCACCATAATTTTAATAAAAAAGAGCTAACCATTCGGCCAAGGTACCACATCCTTTCAGGAGGTGACTGCTTAGCATTCGGGTTAACTCTCGTTGTGTGTTCTACTCTTTATATACGTATGTTTCTCTTGGTTTCTTCATTCTTCTTGTCTCTTTATCAAAGAAACTGTATACAATCGGTATGACATAAATGGTCAATAATGTCGAGCTGATCAGTCCGCCTATGACGGCAATGCCCATAGGCTGATTGATTTCGGTCCCTTCACCCAAACCGAGGGCCAGGGGCAATAAGCCGAGGATCGTCGTCAGTGCCGTCATGAAGATCGGCCTCGCCCGGTCCTGAACCGCTTCGACGATGCTGTCAAAGCTGCTCGTTCCCGCCTCTTTACGCTGATTGATGTAATCGACGATGACGATCGCATTATTGACGACGATACCAGCCAGTACAATCACTCCGATGATCGCCGATATGCTGATAGGTGTCTGTGTAATGGCCAGTGCGATTGCTACACCTATCACCATGAGCGGAACGGTGAACATGATGACAAATGGATATTTAAATGACTCGAATTGAGCAGCCATGACCATATAGACAAGGACGATGGCAAGCCCGAGTGCCAGGGCCATATCATCAATCGAATCCTCAAGAAGTTCTCTGTCTCCGCTGAATGAAACCAAGGTCTCGTTTGGAAGATCAAGTGAATCGATCTTCTCATCCACCGCCTTGGAAATGGCTCCAAGATTGGTTGATGATGAATAGTTGAGTGTGAATTGAACAGCATGCTGCTGGTCAATTCTCTGAATGCTGACAGGACCATCTTCAATTGAAAAGTCTACGACAGAATTTAGCTGAATATACTTCCCTTGTCCATTTGGAATGAGGAGTTTCTTTAAAGAATCCAGATTTTCCGTGATGTTCCTGTCATATTGAACAAGAACATTTATAACGTCAGAAGACCCTGTTACCATTTGGGTGGTCAGGACTCCCCGGGTTACATCCTGAACAAGCGTCCCGATCTGAGCCGGTGCCAAGCCTTGTTGAAGTGCTTTCTCCCGGTTTACCTTCATTTGTACTTCTTTCACCTTTTCCATCTGATCAGTTGAAACTTCCGTTACATCCTTCATTTCTCTCAACGAAGCGAATAACGTATCGACGGACTCCTTCAGTCGATTCTGATCCGTATCTCGCAAGTTAAACGTCAAGGTTTGAGGGCTGGAGCCGGATGTTGACTGTAAGTTAAACGAAACGTCAGCAGACTTATTCACCTTTTGTGCTGCTCTTTCCACTTCAGGTTTTACTTCATCCGCAAAGGTGAAAATCGATCTCTCCCGCTCATCGAGAGGCACCATTTTCACATAAACTTCTGCAATATTCCCTTTCCCGCTTCCTCTGAAGGATTCTTCCTGGGTCGTACCCACAAGACTTACGAAGACATCGACATCTTTTTCTTTTTTCAACCTGCCTTCAATCGCTTTGACGACTTTATTGGTCTCATTGACGGAAGCTCCATTATCCAATTCGACTCTCATATTGAAAAAACCTTCATCAGTTGGTGGTAAAAACTGTGTTCCTACCGTCGTAAGGCCAAGCCCGCCACCCACTAATGTAATGAGAGTGATGAATAATACGATGAAACGGTGACGAAGCGCCCATTTAACCGACCTTGCGAATGTCTTTCTGCTCTTAGAACGTCTCCGCTTTGCTTCGATATTCCCTTTTGGTTTCCTCAAGAGTCTGCTTGCGAGCATTGGGATGACCGTCAATGCCACAACTAGTGAAGCCAATAAACTAAATGATATCGTCAAGGCGAATTCGGTGAACAATTCCCCCAGTAAACCGGATATAAAGACAACCGGCAGGAATACCGCTACAGTGGTCAAGGTGGAAGCGGTGATGGCTCCCCCCACTTCTTTTGCCCCGATACTTGCAGCTTCCTTCGGATTTTTCCCCAGGGATAAATGGCGATAAATATTCTCAATGACTACGATCGCATTATCCACCAGCATCCCAATTCCAAGAGCGAGGGCTCCCAATGTCATGATATTCAATGCGAAATCTGCAAAAAACATCAGAACAAATGTAACAATGACGGAATAAGGAATGGCCACCCCGATGATAAGGGGACTCTTTACATTTTTCAAAAATAAGAAGAGCACAAGCATGGCAAACGCTCCACCTATCAGGAGGGAATTGGCGATATTCCCGATGGCTTGAGTGATGTAATCCCCCTGATCGAACAGGATATCAGCTTTGATTGATTTGTATTGATCCTGCTTAAGAAGGCGATCCAGCTCCTTTTGAAACGCTTTCGACACGGAGGCCGTGTTAGCATCCGATTGCTGCAGCACACTGAACAGGATGGCAGATTCTTCGTTTGCCCGTGTGATCGTGTTTGTATCCTGTTTTCTCTGTTCAACTTTTGCGACATCAGAAAGCTTAAGCTTCTTTCCGGTTTGCGGATTCACCTGAAGGACCAGTCCCTTTAATTCATCCACGGACTGGAGCTTGCTTACTACTCTTGTGGTCAAGGTTTGTCCATCTGTCTCGATCGTATCTCCTGGAGCTGTCACATTGTTGGCGCGGATTGAATTGACCACATCGCCTTGACTCAGACGATTATCTTTCAACTCTTGCTGATTCAATTCAATGACCACTTCATCCGTCAATGAACCTGAAACATTTACATTTGCGACACCTTCCACTCTTGTCAGTTCCTGTTTCAAATTCTCTGACAGTGTCTTTAGGTTGGACTCGTCCCCTTCTTCCCGTAAAGAAAATTGAATGATCGGGAACTGGGCGGGATCAAATTTGAGGAATCTTGGATTCTCTGCTCCATCGGGAAGTGGAGTTTGGTCGAGGCGTTGCAGGACATCGTTTTCAATCTCATCGATGGAGGTCGACCATGAAAATTCAAGGAGAATAAAGTTGGAACCTTCCCTGGAAGTCGATTGAAGGTTCTTCATCCCCGGCAAGGTGGACAGGCTTTCTTCAAGTGGTTTTGTTACCTTCTCCACCACTTCCTGAGGGCCCGCTCCAGGGTAATTGGTCACCACGACACCTACGGGTGGATTTAGGTCCGGGATGAGTTTCAATGGGATCCTAAGGAGCGAGACTCCTCCCAGAATAAGGATAAGCAGCATGGTGACAATGGTGAACACCGGTCGTCGTATGGAAAAATCACTGATTTTCAATGAAGTGCTCCCCTTTCTATATGTATAGCGTTCATTACGGTTTGGAAGGAGTTACTGTTAACTATAGTCTCTTCAGGAAGATCCTTCAATATTAAAGCGTCTGTGAATGATAAATATCGGTTAAAAATAAATAATTCCACCTTATCGGTATACACTATTTTTATACTGTAACGTAAGGAGCATTAAAATGGCGAACTGGGTTCCCTTTGTATTCCTTAGCCTCTTCAGCGTTTTCGCATTAACTTTGATCGTGATGAAGTATCGTCACATTTCTGGCCAAATCATCCTATTTTGGCTTTTCATTTCCGGGTTGGCTTATGTATTTGAATATGTCATCTTTGTATTATTTAACAGCTATACGTATCATCCCCATATTTTATCGAATGATTACAATGACAGCGTACTGGGATCAATCAGTTCACAGGCATTTTCGGTTCCGGTTGCGATAACCTATATTGTGTTGTATCGCTTGCCGGCATGGAGGATTGCGGTCATCATCGGTGTCTTCTTCCTCATTGAATCGTGGTTCATCCACACGAGGTTATACGAACATCATTGGTGGGAATCGTATTATACAACCTTTTTCCTTATCATTTCCGTTATACTGGCCAAAATCTGGTGGAGATTATTGGATGAGTCTGACAACCACTATGTTCAATTCATCACTTTGTTCTTTGCACTCTCCACCATCACTCTTTCTTTTGCCTGGATTCTCTCTTCCCTTTTAAAGCTGTATATCATCCCCCTGAATCATTTTTCCAATCCTGTCAGGGATTTAATTGCAGGGAATGCCATGTATTTTTGGTTCACGACCTATTTTTATAGCCTGGTTATTTTTTTTAGGAACGGGGATTGGAAATATTCATTATGGACCATTCTTTTTCTCTTGACCGTTGAGGTATTTATGGTGCAGGAAGGTGTATTATTGCTCAAGAATCCTTTGATGATCGGCGTGCTTCCCCTATTTCATTTAATCATGATATCTGCAGGGAGCCTGTATTACCAGCGGTATTTCGACACATATATTGAAATGCAACAAAAAGGACTGTCTTCTAAATGAATCATCCTCACACTAAGAGAGTGAATCATTCAGACTGACAGTCCTTTTTCATTGGCTGATTGTTATGAATTCGATATAGCAGGGTTATTCTCCGTAGGCTCTTTCTCAATGGTCCACCCTGTGAAACCATACAGGATGGTGATGACCGGAGAGATCAGGCAGAAAACTGCAAATGGTAGATATTCCATCGTTGAAACACCTAGTACATCTGTGAGGAATATTCCGCACACACTCCATGGAACAAGAGGATTCACCACTGTTCCTGCATCTTCCAATGTCCGGGATAAGGTTTTAGGATGAAGACCCAATTTCTTATATTGAGATTGAAATGCTTCACCAGTCAATAGAATGGACAGGTACTGCTCCCCTACTACAAGATTGATACCAATCGCTGATAAAGCAGTGGAAAGAATCGTTCTTCTTTCAGATTGAATGATTGCAGACACCTTCTGAAGCAGCGCCGGGATGATACCCAGTTTAAATAGTAATCCACCGAGACTCAGTGAGAGAATGACAAGGGAAATGGTAAACATCATGCTGTTCACTCCCCCTCTTGTCAACAGTGAGTCAACGGATTCCACCCCTGTCTTCGAGGTAAAGCCTTCGAATAGCACCTGGAATAATTCATTTACCTTCAACGTCCCGTGGAAAAAAGATAAGAACACAGAAACGGCTATCGTGATGGCCAGTGTGAATAATGCAGGTGTTTTGTATACGATCAGCACTACCAGCAGCACTAAAGGAACCAAGCTGTACCAGTGGATTAGGCCGGTCTGCATTAAACCTTTCTGCAACGCATCAAGCTGTGCCAAATCGATCTTACTGGTCCCGGGCGAAAGGAAACCAAATACAATCAATGTAATGATAAAGGCGGGTACGGTCGTCCAGGCCATATTTCGAATATGGGTAAACAGATCCACCTTGACGATGGATGACGCAAGATTGGTAGTATCCGATAAAGGAGACATCTTATCTCCAAAAAAAGCACCTGAAACGATGGCACCTGCCGTGATGGCCATGGATAATCCCATAGCCTCCCCGATTCCAATTAAAGCCACACCGATGGTCGCTGCCGTTGTCAGTGAGCTTCCGATTGCTACTCCACTTAAGGATGTAAGTAAAAAGGCAATCGCATAAAAATAATGAGGAGTGACAAATTCAAATCCGTAAAACATCAATGTGGGAATGGTCCCACTGATCAACCAGCTGCTTACAAGCAGTCCGATAAAGATAAATAATAGAATGGCACCTAACCCACCCTGCGCACCGGCAATCATCCCTTTTTCAATTTCTTTGAACTTCACTTTCCGTATCAGTCCATAGACCATCAAAAAGAATAGGGAAAGGATGATCGGAATATGAGGGACCGCTCCCACTCCGATGATGCTGACACTGATGATTCCCAGAACAGCAAGTAATACTGCGGATGCTTCTGGAACGGACGGTTTATGAACGCTCTGAATGTTTAACATATTAACACTTCCTTCTGTAAGATGTGACCGTGATGGGATTGTATGACAAAAAGAACCCTCCATCCCTGATAGGGACGAAGAGTTCTCCGCGTTACCACCCTAATTGAAATAAATCATGACATGCATAGAGTCGACTGATCCATGACATGATTTACTTCCACTTCATAAAGGTTGTCTTTGGATAAATCCCCCAAAACACTTAGAGAATTTATAAACAATGTAATTCGGAAAAAAGCGGACCTGGACTTCCAGCTGACGTCCAGTCTCTGTTTGCTGTCGCACTATTTCCTACTGCGTTGTTCAAGACAATGATATGTGATTGATTTGGTTTAAAGGTTCTACTATTCTTTTACCCTTAAACGCTTTTAAGCTTTTATGCACTAAAGTATTTTATAGTAATATAATATCATGTTCTTTCAAATTGTCAAGGAACGATTTCATCCCCAATATCCCCCTGACAAAAAGAAGCCCTCCCGAAAATAGGCAGGGAAGGGATTCACGATTAAACGAATTGAGTTTCTGCAAATGGTTCCAGCGCTTCTTCTTGTGGTTTGCCTATGAAATAGCCTTGCGCATAGTGGATCCCGATTTCTTTACAGAAAAGTAATTCTTCTTTTCTCTCAATCCCTTCTGCCAGGACCAAAATGTCCAATTCTCCGGCAATCTTCATCACTTCACGTAAAAATTCCTGATTCTCCTCATCCCGATCACAGTGGTTGATGAAGGATCGATCGATCTTTACATAGTCCGGCTGCAGCAGACTTAACATTTCAACCGTAGCAAAACCTGAACCTACGTCATCAAGGGCGACTTTCATCCCTTCTCTCTTATATACATCAAGTACCGACCTTAAATGTTCTACATCTTCAATCTTCTCCGTTTCTACCACTTCGAATACAAGATCTTTTGGATCCACTTTGCATTCATTCACAATCTTGAAGGTGTGGCGCAAACAAAATTCTGGATTATAGATCGTCGAAGGAAGAAAATTAATAAAACTCTTCGTACCAGGTTCCACTTGGCCCCTCCTCGACTCGATTGCTGATTTCCTTGCCTTCTGATCCAGCATGGAATGAAATCCTGTTCGCGAAGCGGCTTCAAACAACTCCCCTGGATTGATACGCTTATCGCCACTATTGGAGCGTAAGAGCGATTCATAGCCAAAAAGACTGAAATCGCTAAGATCAATGATTGGCTGGAGGTGACTTGTAAATTGCCCCCCTTGAATCAGCTTTACCATTTCTCTATATTTAATTAATTCCAGGAATTCTCGAGCAGGACGGAAGGGACCGGGCTCCTCTGAACAATTAAAACTGCATGTCCATTCTTCCTCAACTAATTCGGTCTCTATATCTGATAATTTCCCATAGACCTCATCAAGATTATCATATTGTAAAACATACATGCCTTCTTCTGTCCTATCAACTGATCCTGTCAGCGGTAAGTCCAACCTTTTTTCGTTATGTAAAAATAAATACCCTGCTTCATGATATTCCATCTCAATTCCACAGTTCGCACAAGCGTATTGCATCATATCTCTTCCTTCCCCTTTAACGTCAATAAATACCCATACCTACATACTAAGACTTAATACCCTGTTAACACCAGTAATATCCCTTTATTTTAGGAAAAATTACTTAATGATAGTGAATTTTACATAAATCAGCTGTTTCAGTTTTTCTCACGTATAGATTATCGTCATTTTAAGTTGATAAATGCTCTGCCAACTTAATATATGCTATAGGGTGAGGAGAACTGCTCCGCTTTCCACGGACGTTCGGCCGAGCCTCCTCAGCAAAAACCGCTTCCGGGGTCTCGACTCGCCCGTTTTTCCGTAGGAGTCTTCGCAGTTCACCTCACCCTTTAACTAAGCCTTATCTGACAGAGCTATATGAAATAGAATGAAATCAAGTTAAGAAAAAAGCACTAAAACAATTCACATGCATTGCTTCTTAATACTTTAAACTGATGGTATTAAAAACATTAAGTCGACTATATTTTTACTAGTATAAAATTCAACTCGGTCAGTTGATTGGAGCGGAAGGTGCTCGACTCCTGCGGGAAACGCGTGAAAGTTGAGACCCCGCAGGGCATAGCCCGAGGAGGCTCAACTCACGCCCCGCGGAAAGCGAGCACCTGTAGTGGAAATCAACCAGCAGGCGCTCATTCGAACGCACCACAACCAAAACATAAAACTTTATTAAATGGAAAAAGCACTTCTCCAGTGTCAGGAGAAGTGCTAAGTGTCATTACATTAGGCTATATAATCGGATATCAGGATTTTTATCATTGAACCATCTCATGGCAAAATCGTTTTCGAAAAGGAAAACAAGATTATCATGTCGATCCTTGACCAGCATGCTTCTGGAGCTTGACATAGTCTCCTTGACATCTTCTTCGTTTTCAATCCACCGGGCAATTTTAGACCCGATCGGTTCCATTTTCACATCAACGTTGTATTCATTCTTCATCCTGTGCTCAAATACTTCAAATTGAAGTTGACCAACCGCTCCAAGAATGATATCTTCCGTGCGTGTTTTATAATACTGGATGGCTCCTTCTTGTACGAGCTGAAGGATCCCTTTTTGGAAATGCTTCTGCTTCATCACGTTTTTAGCTGTGACACGGACAAAGAGTTCAGGGGTAAATTGAGGCAGCTTTTCATACTGAAAACCCTGCTTTCCCTGGACGAGTGTATCACCGATTTGATACGTACCCGTGTCATATACCCCGATGATATCCCCACTGACCGCTTCATTCACCGTACTCCGATCATCTGCAAGAAACTGGGTGGATTGCGCCAATTTAATCGACTTTCCTGTACGGGATAGATTGACCGTCATCCCCCTCTCGAATTGACCTGAGCAAATACGTACAAAGGCAATCCGGTCCCGGTGAGCAGGGTTCATATTGGCTTGAATCTTGAATACAAACCCGGAGAAATCCTCTGCTGTCGGCTCAATCTCTCCAGCATCGGAATTCCTTGGCTGCGGGGATGGAGCAAACTGTAAGTATGTTTCCAGAAATGTTTGAACACCGAAATTGGTTAATGCACTTCCGAAAAAGACTGGAGATAATTCTCCATTCGCTATGCGTTCACGGGAAAACTGGTTTCCAGCTTCATTCAGCAACAAAACATCTTCAAGAGTTTGATTATAGAGATTGCTTTCTTTAAGAGGATGTTCTCCCTCTATTTCACCTTCATCATTTAATGGAATAAAGCGATCATCTTCTTCTACTCGAAATTGCTCGATGCGATTATGGAAGCGATCATAGATTCCTAAGAATTCTTTCCCCATTCCTATCGGCCAGTTCATTGGATACGATTGAATTCCCAGTACTTCTTCAAGCTCTTCCAATAACTCAAGTGGTTCCCGACCTTGGCGATCAAGCTTATTGATGAAGGTGAAGATCGGAATGCCTCTCATTCGACAAACTTTGAATAGTTTCAAGGTTTGTGCTTCAATCCCTTTCGCTGAATCGATGATCATCACAGCGCTGTCAACCGCCATCAATGTTCTATAGGTGTCTTCGGAAAAGTCCTGGTGACCTGGTGTATCCAGGATATTCACACGATAATCATCATAATCGAAGGCCATGACAGAAGAAGTGACTGAAATCCCCCTCTGCTTCTCGATTTCCATCCAGTCAGAGGTTGCAAACTTACCTGATTTCTTTCCTTTAACTGTTCCAGCGGCGCGAATCGCTCCTCCGAATAATAGAAGTTGTTCTGTTAAGGTTGTTTTCCCAGCATCCGGGTGGGAAATGATGGCGAAAGTCCGTCTTGACTGAACTTCCTGTATAAAGTCTATTTTCATTCATAAAATCCTTTCTCGTCATTCTCACTTTCTCATCATATTCGTTCTAAAGTAACAATGCAACAAAGAATGGAATAAGAAGCCATGGTTTACCGCTTTCAAGAATGTTAAGTCGTTTGTTACATCTCAGTGGTCCATTGGACAATTCGAGAACTTAATGTCTCAGCTGTTTCCTTTGGAATCCTTTCCATTAATGAATGGAGTAATTTGGATTGGATCTCTTCATCCCCATAAAAGAAAGAATACGACCATTCGATGCTAGGTACCGCAATCAAAAAGAACTCTTCTTTCTTGTTTTCATATATATATACTTTTTGTTCCAATCCTTCCAAAAAATTTTTTCTGATCTTCATTATTGTATCCCCTTTCATGAAAACGCTGTATTTGCGCATACTATTGACGATGTTGTCCGTACAACTTTCGACAAATCTTGCAATTGTAGGTTGTCAGACGTCTGAAAGAATTGTAAAATAAAAACCCGAAAGCATCAAGTTTCAATCATACTTATCGAAGAGGTGAAAGAATTGCAATATTTATGGGGTATCATGGGTATTATTGTCGTTATGGGAATTGCATTTGCATTTTCTAAGAACAAAAAGCGGGTTAATGTCAGAACAGTCCTTGGAGGACTTGCCATACAGTTATTTTTCGCTTTTATTGTGTTAAAGACGTCTTGGGGACAGGACGCCCTTAAAGGATTGACCGAAGTGGTGAATGCCATCATCAATTATTCCAACGAGGGGATCACGTTCCTATTTGGAGGACTCTACACTGAGGAATCAAACATTGCGTTCATCTTTGCATTCAATGTCCTTCCTGTTGTTATTTTCTTCTCAGCTTTAATTTCAGTTCTTTATTATCTTAAAATCATGCAATTTTTCATTAAGATTTTAGGCGGCGGTTTGTCTAAACTGTTGGGAACAAGGAAAGCGGAATCATTGTCTGCCGCAGCGAATATTTTTGTCGGACAAACAGAAGCACCATTAGTCGTAAGGCCTTTCTTAGCGAAAATGACTGAATCTGAACTTTTCGCCGTCATGACAGGAGGATTGGCATCCGTAGCCGGATCTGTCCTGGTTGGTTACTCTCTTTTAGGAGTTCCACTGGAATACTTACTTGCTGCAAGCTTCATGGCTGCGCCTGCAGGACTTGTCATGGCCAAGTTATTCGTCCCTGAAACAGACGAATCTCCAGAACCTGAAGCGTTAGAAATGGAAGCGGATTCGGAATCAGCGAATGTGATCGATGCTGCCGCCAACGGTGCAAGCGTAGGTCTGCAACTGGCTTTAAACATCGGAGCTATGCTACTTGCCTTCATCGCTCTTGTCGCCTTGATCAATGGATTACTTGGATTAGTGGGTGGATGGTTTGGATTTGACAGCCTTTCACTTCAGCTTATTCTTGGTTACGTATTTGCACCACTTGCCTTCGCAATCGGAGTACCATGGCATGAAGCGGTTACAGCAGGAAACTTCATTGGGCAGAAACTTGTCATCAATGAATTTGTTGCGTATTCAGCTTTCGCTCCGGAAATCGGGAACCTGTCCGATAAAACAGTCGCGATTATTTCCTTCGCATTATGCGGTTTCGCCAATCTTTCCTCACTTGGGATTTTACTTGGCGGACTAGGTAACCTTGCACCAAACCGCAGAGGAGATATTGCCCGCTTAGGATTAAGAGCAGTCGCTGCAGGTGCACTTGCTTCATTATTAAGTGCTGCCATTGCCGGGATGTTCATTTAATTCACCGTCTCATCAAAGAAGCCATCCACTAGCGGATGGCTTCTTTTTCTTTATGGGGTTTAGGGTGACACGGCATGAACATTGCACCATTTGCCAGGCAGGTTCTTTTTTTGCCCGCATTTTTTGCCTGATACAATCGTTCGTCCGCAAGTGCGATCAGTCTTTCAGGTTCCAGGGTTTCGGCTGATTGAGACTGACCGAAGCTCATAGAGATGGCTATTGGCTCCAAATCTTTTAACTGTCCATATAATTCCTGAAGAAACCGTTTGATGTTACGCTCCTCCATCTCGGGTAAGATAAAGATAAACTCCTCTCCGCCATACCTGAAGGCTCTCCCATTGTATGCTTTGGCATGAAAACGAAAGATTTCCCCTGACTTCCGGATGACATCATCCCCCATCAAATGACCGTACTCATCATTCACTTTTTTGAAATCATCTATATCTCCCAGCAATAGGATAAAGGATTCCTTCTCTTCCAACTTACTTCTGAATCTTTCCTGAAACGAACGATGATTAAACAAACCTGATAAATAGTCCTTATGGGCAAGGTTATGGTAGGCTTCTTTTTGGACATATTGAGACCGCTCTCTTAACATGATCAATGCCCCGAATAAACCGATGATCCATAGAAAGAACAAGTTGGACGTCAAAGTGAAATAATGGTGGAATTGAAGGATGTTGACCGTCATAAAGCCCATCACGGCATACGCTACACTGAATACAGACAGGGAGATGAGTGCCCCCTTCGTCCTCCAGTAAATCGTCGCGTGCATCACGAATAAAATGGATATCGGATAAAGGGGACTGTGTATTCCCTGTGATAAGACCATCAGCCAAATCAGTGCCAGAAAATCAAAGACGATCCCTGCCTTCAGTATGAATTGAAGACTGCGCTTGTCCTCCCTCGCCCGTATCAATGCAATTTGAGTCACCAGCATATAAATGATTCCTGATACCAATAAATAAGGGAAGACCGTTTTGTTCGTTGTAATATTTTCTGAAAATGGAGGTATGTAAAAGATGAGCGTGGCAATCAGGACAAACAACCATCTCAAAGTGGAAAACAATTTTTCTGTTTCATAGTCATTTAAATATAAGGAAAACTTCATATGCTTCATTCTCTCATCTTTTAATATGTATTATAAATTTACCAAAGATTGTGAATTCCGTCTATCCTCATCCACAAAAAAAACAGACCAATAATTGTTGCATTGGTCTGTTCCATAGTCGGGATTATTCAGATATCCCGTATTTGAGTTTGCTTTCTTCCGCAGCAATCTCTTTATCGCTGTGGGGATATTTTGTATTCTCGATGATTTGATAATCCTCATGCCCTTTTCCTGCGAAGATGATGATATCTCCCGGTTCACTTACCTCGATGGCATGTTTAACGGCTTCAGCACGATCCCCTATGAGGGCATAATGTTCATGCTGCATGCCTTTTTCCAGATCGTTCAAGATACTGTCGTATTCTTCATACCTTGGATCATCGGTGGTCAGGATGACGTAGTCTGCGAGTGATGCTTTTTCTGCCATTGTCGGACGTTTTGTCTTATCACGATTTCCTCCTGTACCTACCAGGAAGATAATTTTATTCTCCTTGAAAGGAAGGACGGACTGAATGGCATTTTCAATCGCATCAGGTGTATGGGCGTAATCGATGTACACAGAAAGCGGTGCCTTGATGTCCACCTTTTCCATTCGCCCATTCACCGGAGGCAGGTCACGGATGATTTCCACAAGTCTTGTGATTTCCATGCCCCTTGCGTACAGACATGCCATGGCAGTCAGTACATTATAGACATTGAATTTCCCTAAGAGCTTCATCTCGACATCAAAGCTTCCTTGGGGTGAATTCAACGTGAACCTCGTCATATCATTGAAATATTCAATATCCACCGCCTTGAAGTCTGCATGAGCGTCAAGCCCGTAACTGATGACTTCATGTGGAGTCATGTAGCTGTATCGGTGGTACCATTCATCATCCGCATTCAGGATGACATACTTTGGATCTTGAAGGTCCTGCCCCAACTGGGAGAATAAGAGACCTTTCGCATATCCGTAATGCTCCATCGTCCCATGATAATCCAAGTGATCATGACTTAGGTTTGTAAATGCGACCACATCAAAGTCGATTCCCCATAACCTGCCGAGTGCCAGTCCGTGAGAGGATACCTCCAGGGTGAAGTTTTCAATCTTACGGTCCAGTGCACTTTGCATCATCTGTTGATTCGTTAAATTATCGCATGTCGTATTTTCACTGGGAAGCAATTCCCCATTCAGATTAAACCCGATCGTTCCGGATAATGCAGAACTCTGACCAGCTCGTTTTAGGATGGAATGGATCAGGTTACTGACCGTGGTCTTTCCATTTGTGCCCGTCACACCGAAAACGGTAAGTTTCTGAGAAGGATAATCATAGTATTTATTCGATAATTGAGCCAAAGCTTTGAAAGTATCCTTTACTACGACTAATGCCGCCTTACTTAAATCAATATCAAGCTGCTTTTCAGCCACGATTAAGGTCGCACCTTTTTCAACGGCCATTGCAGCGAAATCATGCCCATCCACTGTATAACCTCTCGTACATACAAACATGGTGCCTTCTGTCACTTTCCTGGAATCGACGTGAATGTCCGTTATCTCAGAAGGAAGTTCACCGTATACCGTTTTTAATTTAATGCTTTCTAACAGATTATATGTAATCATTCTTTTACCTCGTTTTAAGTTAATAGTGTTTTTATTTTATCTTAACATCTAAGCTTTGATAAGAGAAATACCTCCTAAAATCAAAACAAATTTTCATCACACAAATGTCACCATACCCGGTTTACATTTACCCCAAACAAAAAAAGCCTTCCATCACCTATAAGAAGATGATGGAAGGCTGCTTGTTCATTCAATGACCATCCTGGATCGAACATAATGCCAAAGCAAATTTTCCGTGTGAAGAATGGAGGATTCATGTGTGCGTTCGTATGCATGAGACGCATCAATCCCTGCCCCTATCAATCCATGGACAATATCAAACCCTGCCCGTATGGCAGCGGAGGCATCTGATCCATAGTAAGGATAAATATCCACTTTATATTCAATCCCATTCTCTTCAGCCAATGAGACTAAATGCTTGCGCAGACCATAGTGATAAGGTCCGCTTGAATCCTTCGCACAAATCGACACGGTAAACTCATCCGTGGATTGACCGTCACCGATCGCACCCATATCGACTGCCAGATATTCAATCGTTTCGTCAGGAATATTCGAATTTCCTCCATAACCGATTTCTTCATTATTTGAAATCAGAAAATGGGTCGTATATGGAAGCGTGATTCCTTCGGATTGAATATGGCGTATCAACTGCATAAGCATCCCTACACTTGCTTTATCATCCAGGTGACGGGATTTTATGAACCCGCTTTCCGTGATTTCAGCACGGGGATCGAATGAAACGAAATCCCCAACCTCTATTCCCAACTCTCTTACATCTTTAGCATTCCGTACTTTTTCGTCGATCCGAACTTCTATATTCGTTTCGTCCCGTTTTGCTTCGCCTGCATTTTTGTAGACATGGACAGAGGTTTGATGCATGAGGATCGTTCCACTGTAGGATTTGCCTGTAGATGTTTCTATCCTGCAGTACTCCCCTTCCACCGCATTCCATCTGAATCCACCAATCATGGATAACCGTAGACGTCCATCACTTTTGATTTCCTTGACCATGGCACCTAATGCATCGACATGTGCCGTGAGCATGCGATGCCTCGATGTATCTTCACCAGGCAGGGTGATGATGAGGGCACCTTTTCGATTCCTTTTCATTTCCACCTGTAAGTCGGTGAAATATTCCTCAACAAAATTCATGATTGTATCCGTGTTTCCTGAAGGACTTGGGATTTCCACAAGTTCCTTTATCAATTGAATGGTTTTCTTCGCATCTGGATATGTATTCATTTGTCTCCCTCCCTTCCCATATTATACCGCCAACTGCAACACGACTACAAATGCTGTTTACCGAATATTCCATCGAATGCCCGTCTTCATACCTTCCCTTTCGAACTTCTTTCGTTTCTTCTTAATAAATGGGTGAAGGAAACCACATTGATCACAGCTATACATGACCATATCCCCTCCCACTCTCTGTCCCGTAACGTTCCATTTTGCTTCTCCATACTCTTCTTTCATGTATAATTCGTTTTCTGTCAAACTAGAATGACCGCAATACAAACACCCAGTGAACAATTTTTCCACCGCCCTTTTTGTACATGCCTATGAAAAGAACGGGGATACTATGAAAGGATTTGGAAAAAAGTTTACTCATCTCCCTTTTCTGCCTGGCCTAATCACATGTTAAAAATACAGGAGTGATAACGTGAACTCATCTACATTAGAACGTTTACCTCAAGGTAAAAAACATCCCAAAGGTCTTTATCTGTTATTCTTTACAGAACTATGGGAACGGTATAGTTACTATGGAATGAGGGCGCTCCTCGTTCTGTACTTGACGACAGCCTTTGTAAGCGGTGGCTTGGGGGTCGATCCCGCAAAAGCATTGTCCATTTATGGTATTTATACCGGCAGTGTATACTTTACCCCTATATTAGGAGGATGGCTGACGGATCGATATATCGGGCTGCGGAAAGCGATCACCATTGGTGGAATCACCATGGCATGTGGGGATTTCACTATTTTCCTGACCCACTCCCAAATCGGCTTATATGCAGGACTTGCCCTCCTCGTTCTTGGGAACGGTTTTTTCAAACCGAATATTTCCACACTCGTAGGGGAGCTATACCCACGGAACGATAAACGAAAAGATGCCGCCTTTACCATTTTTTACATGGGAATCAACCTGGGAGCATTATTCGCTCCCCTCATTGCAGGTTTTCTTGCAGAGGACCTGTTCCTTACGACCATGACGGACGGAACGATGCATTATGGATTCAAATGGGCATTCCTTGCCTCTTCCATCGGAATGATCACCGGGCAGATCATCTTTAGTACGTTAAACAATAAATACCTGGGGGAAGTAGGGTTGAAACCAAATAAACTGTTGGCGGAAGAAGCCAATGAAGACAGGAATGTACCTTTGACCAAAAAGGAAAAGCAGCGTACCACTGCCATTCTCATCCTTGCATGCTTTGTCGTATTTTTCTGGGCAGGATTTGAACAGGCAGGGAGCTCTTTCACTCTTTACACAAAAAATTTCATTGATCGTGACGTGTTTGGTTATACCATTCCCGTTGCTTGGTTCCAGTCCGTCAATCCATTATTCATCGTCATCCTGGCACCGATCCTTTCAAGTGTCTGGTTACGACTTTCCCGATCAAAAAGAGGCGATTTAAATATGACCACAAAGATGGGAATCGGAATGATCCTACTCGGTCTGGGATTCATGGTCCTCATACCTGCGGTCATGCAAACCGGTTCAGATGAACAAAACATCACAGTAAAAGCCAATCTCCTGTTCATCGTCTTTACGTATTTGCTTCATACGCTGGGGGAATTATTTCTCTCCCCTGTCGGTTTATCTCTCGTCAGTAAAGTCGCCCCTGTAAAGATCGCCTCCCTCCTGATGGGGGTTTGGATGGCTGCCATAGGGGTGGCAAGCTTACTTGCAGGTCAACTTGCTTCCCTCACTGCAACACTGGGTTATTTAGAAATATTCGCCGTCATTGGCGCTGCCGCCATCATCTTGGGATTTGTATTGCTGACCATTTCCAAGAAACTCGTGATCATGATGAGGGAAGAAAATCATATATAAAAACAAGAAATCGCCCGGCACGATAGCCTGGCGATTTCTATTTCAATGTTTTCTCCGCTACACTACCGTTCAACAAGCCCCCGATCAGAAGGATTGTTGAGGATATATAAAACCAAACCACCAGCGTAATGACACTCCCCAGCTGACCGTAAAATTGGGAATAATCATTCAACTTCACATACGTTCCATACAGCCACGACACTCCCTGCCACCCGAATGTCGCAACCAATGCGCCAGGGATGACATGGTGAAGCGATATCCTTTTACTTGGAACGACCATATACAGAAAGACAAAGAGGATGAACATAAAGACAGAGCTCAATCCCCATTTGCCGATCACCCATGCCTGACTCCAATCTCCGTTAATTTTCCCTTCTGTGAATCGTGCATGCCGGACATACTCCTCGACAACCGGTACGATGAGGGAAAACGAAATGAGGATCATGAAGCCGACAGTCAATAGAAGATCATACAACAATGCGATGAAAAAAGGTTTCTTCCTTTCAATCCTATATGCCTGATTCAACGAACGGACCATCGATTGGACCGCCATCGAAGAAAGCCAGAAGGTGAAGAAAATGGAAACCGATAAGACGTCCCCTCTCTGGTCATATAGAATGCGTTCAATATTATCCTGGATGATGGCGTATGATTTATCAGGGGCAAATGGTTTGATCAAGAGCAGCACATTGGTCTCCGATATGGGCAGATAACTGATTAATGAAAACACGAAAATCAAAAATGGAAAAATGGATAACAATAAGTAATAGGCCAACTGCGCTGAATGATCGAAGAAGCGTTCCTTGAAAAATCGAGCAGTCACCGTCTTAATATGTTGTATGATCATCATGGTTTTAACTCCTACGCAGGAAAAGATACTATCATTTTCCCCTTTAAGATACGATTCAATCCACTTTGAACCGTTTTACTGAATTCATGGACCACATGGCGCATCCTCAATGACCATTCCATATTAAATGGAGGTTCTTAATAAAATACCGGCCTTAAAACCGAAGGAGGATTTACGTGTTCCCTTCAAGAAATATATATTAAAGGGGATCAATCAGTTGCATCTCTGAATCTACATAGAAGAAAGGGAGAATCTTTATGGTTAACAAGAACGATTCCATGGGGAATGAAGAAGTATATACGGATTTTATTAACAGAATGACGTATGGTGAATATTTGGGACTGGATACATTATTGGATAGTCAAAAGCGTTTATCCGGTCACCACGATGAAATGTTGTTCATCATCATTCATCAAGTAAGTGAACTATGGATGAAACTGATCCTGCATGAAACCAGGGCAAGCATCGCCTCCATTCAAAAAGGCGAACTGTCCCCTGCATTTAAAATGCTTGCCAGGGTTTCAAAGATACAATCCCAGATCATCCATGCATGGGACGTGTTATCGACCCTCACCCCATCAGAGTATATCCAATTCAGGGACAGCCTTGGTCAAGCCTCCGGGTTTCAATCCTATCAATACAGGATGATTGAATTCGCCCTGGGATATAAAACCAGCCATGTTCTTAAAATTTACAAAAAAGATCCCGAGTTATTGGCCCAGCTTACCGAAGCCTATGAGGCCCCTTCCCTTTATGATGTTTCCATCCTTGCTTTGGCGGGTGCAGGGTTGCCAATTCATGAAGATGTAAAGAATCGTGATTATACAAAACCCTACAGTGAAGACCAGTCGGTACTCGAAGCCTGGACAACCGTCTATAAAAATCCTGATCAGTATTGGGACCTTTATGAGTTGGCTGAAAAATTAATCGACATTGAGGATTGGCTTCAGCAATGGCGGTTCCGCCATATGAAAACAGTCGAAAGAATCATCGGTCATAAAATGGGTACCGGTGGCTCCAGCGGTGTCGGGTATTTAAAAAAAGTGCTTGACCACCGCTTTTTCCCTGAGCTTTGGAACGTGCGCACGAACCTTTGATTCAGCTTTAACACATACTTTTTAAACGTTTTCAGAATACATGTACTATTCACATTCTTTTAGCCTATTTTTATTTATGGTAATCCTCAGGGTTGCCATAAATAAATTTACCTGATAATATGTAATAGAATTATTTTTGTTCGGAATGGAAGGATGGACAAAGTTTTTAAAGCTTTTCGCCTTGAAGTTACATGAGCAAGAATAGTAATACATTGTGTGGAGAACACACGAGGAGGTAACATTATGTTAGAAGGTACAGTAAAATGGTTTAACGCAGAAAAAGGTTTCGGATTCATCGAGCGCGAAGGTGGAGACGACGTGTTCGTACACTTCTCAGCTATTCAAGGCGAAGGATTCAAAACTTTAGAAGAAGGTCAAAAAGTTTCTTTTGAAATCGTTCAAGGAAACCGTGGAGACCAAGCAGCTAACGTAACTAAAGCATAATTTATGCTTACCGAAAGACTCTACTCTGTAGAGTCTTTTTTCTTTGCCATCCATTCACAATGTGTATACAATATTCTTAACTTGTTTTCTGGGAGGATTCTATGTATGGCAAAACACTCGTTTCATATCTCTACTGAATGGCCGGGTCTCAGGAATGATACAGGCACCTTGAGCTCTGAACATTTTCATACGAAAATTTCGATCCCACCTGAAATGGACGGTCCAGGAATCGGGACAAACCCTGATGAAATGCTCCTTGGAGCTGCAGCTACATGTTATATCATCACGCTTGCTGCTATGCTGGAAAGAAGCCATATAGAGAAAAAAGACTTAACCATGACATCTGAAGGGATTGTAGAAGTGGAAAAAGGGGTCATCACGTATAAAGAAATCATTCATCGGCCGATCCTATCACTCGGTTCTGCTGCCAGTGAAAAAGACATCGCACTTTCAAAGAAATTGATGCTGAAAGCTGAACAGTCATGTATGATCACCCGTGCCCTCAAGGGGAATGTATCGGTGAAGGTAGATCCAGAAATACATATGTAGTAAAAAAGGGCTTCCGAACGGATGCCCTTCTTTGTTTGCTCACGATTCTGCGTGAACAAGTTTTACGAGCATGTGAGAAAGCATATGCTGTTCTTCTTTATTTCCCGCTTTCCATAATTCATACAACAGCTTCTCTTCCCTGTTTTTCGGTTCTTCATGAGCTGCAAGATAGTCCCCTACCTTCTGTGCTGCCTTTGCCTGCTGCTCTTCATTCATCCCCAGCTTATCTGCTAAGGAAACCTTGTTACCTAAGTACTCTTTGAAATGATCAAAGTTTGAAAGAATGTCCTCTTTTTTATCATTGGACATTCGATCCATCGTACTGCTTACCTTCGACTCCATCTTTTCTTCTGTAGAATGATTTGCCATGCAGCCAACCTCTCCTCTCACTAATCTACTATGTATATTCCCAGCAAAGGAATTACTAAACATTTATTTTCTTTAATATGGAAAAACACACTCGACTCTCTCTGTATTGTTTATTTGCTGAACTTAATGTGTAAACAATAAGGAGGTAATAAAGCTAAACAACTATTAAGGAGGATGAATGAGTATGAGTTCAAAGAAGGTAGCGATCATTACGGGAGCGAGCAGTGGGATCGGTCAGGCAACGGCAAAGGAATTGGCGTCAAAGGATATCACGGTGATGCTTGCAGCGAGACGGGAAGAACGATTGAAGGAATTGAAAAATGAAATAGAGCAAATGGGCGGAACGGCATATTATCACGTCACAGACGTGACGAACGTCGAAGAAATGGAACAACTTGCGAAGAAAACGGTAGAAGAAGCCGGCCGGATTGATGTATTGGTCAATAATGCAGGCCTCATGCCCCTCTCACTGATAAATAAACGAAAAATCAAAGAATGGGATCAGATGGTTGACGTCAATATAAAAGGGGTACTCTATGGGATATCCGCGGTTCTTCCTTATATGGAAGATCAGAAGTCAGGACATATCATTAATATTTCATCTGTAGCCGGACATAAAGTGATGCCTGGCAGTTCTGTCTACAGTGGAACCAAATATGCTGTCAGGGCGATTACAGAAGGCTTGAGACAGGAAATGAATGCATCACATAACATTCGTACAACGATTATTTGTCCCGGGGCAGTTGCGACAGAACTGACTGAGACCATTACAGACGAAGATATTTTAGCCGCTTTCAAGGATCGGGATATGAAGCCACTGGACAGTGAAAATATCGCCAAAGCGATTTCTTATGCCGTGGAGCAGCCTGATCATGTAGATGTCAATGAAATCATTGTACGCCCTACCCAGCAGGATATGTAAACAACAAGGAGGAAATGGATTTTATGAATACACAATTTGATAAACTTTTCATCAATGGTGAATGGCTTAATGGAAACAGTGAAAAGACAATACCGAATCAGAATCCTTTTGATCATTCTGAAATCGGATCCATTAAAGCTGCCAGTAAAGAAGATCTCGATAAAGCGTATCAATCAGCACAGGAAGCCCAAAAATCCTGGGCAAATGAGCTTCCTCAAACCAAGAGAGCCATTATGGAAAAGGCGGTCTCTGTTGTTGAAGAAAATAAGGATTTAATCATTGAATGGCTCATCAAGGAGTCAGGCAGTACGTATATGAAAGCTGCAGGGGAAGTGACCGTCTCCATTAATAGCATGAAGGAAGCTGCAACGTATCCCTATAGGATGGAAGGGAAAATCCTGCCTTCCCAAGTTCCCGGTAAGGAAAACAGGGTATACAGGGCACCACTTGGAGTCGTCGGCATCATCAGCCCATGGAATTTCCCCTTCCATCTGGCTGTCCGCTCCATTGCGACTGCTTTGGCTACCGGAAACGGGGTTGTCGTTAAGCCGGCTACACATACCCCTGTGACTGGCGGGTTATTATTTGCAAGTATATTTGAAGAAGCCGGACTTCCCAAAGGACTTCTTAATGTTGTAGTAGGAAAAGGGTCGGAAATCGGGGATGATATCGTGACCCACCCCATCCCCCGCTTGATTTCCTTTACAGGATCTACGGAAGTGGGACGCCGCATCGGGGAACTTGCAGGGAAAAATCTTAAGAAAACGGCTTTAGAGCTCGGTGGCAATAATGTCTTTATCGTACTTGATGATGCAGACCTCGATCAGGCTGTTGAATCAGCCCTTTTCGGTAAATTCTATCACCAGGGTCAAATTTGCATGAGCATCAACCGGATTATGGTTCAAAAAGGGATGTATGAAAAATTTGTGGATGCCTTCGTTTCCAGGGTAAAAGAATTACATGTTGGAGATCCCTCGGACAAAAAGACACAAATCGGTCCATTGATCGATCAAAATCAAGTAGACCGGATATTGAAAGATATTGAAAGCAGCAAGGAAATGGGGGCTGAAGTGGCCCTAGGAGGAAATGCAGAAAAGAACTTATTATATCCGACCGTTCTGACCCATGTGACAAATTCAATGCCGATTGCAAAGAATGAAATTTTCGGACCAGTGGCAGCCATCATACCATTCGATTCCGAAGAAGAAGTTGTAGGGCTAGCTAACGAACATCCTTATGGCTTAAGCGGAGCAGTCCATTCTTCATCCATTGAGAGAGCGACGAATGTGGCTCATCAAGTGGAAACCGGGATGATTCATATCAATGACGAACCGGTCAATGACGAGCCCCATATGCCATTCGGCGGAGAGAAAGATTCAGGACTCGGACGTTTCAACGGGGAATGGGCACTCGAAGAATTCACGACGGTGAAATGGGTGGCCGTTCAACATAAAAGAAGGGATTATGGTCCTTTTATTGAAAAGAGATAACAAAAAGCGAGTCATGCCGACTCGCTTTTTGTTATGATTCCTTTATAGCTCATCAAATCCATTGGCATCCGATGTTTTCGTATATTGCCTCGATTTTTGTTCAAAGAAATCGGTCTTTCCCCTATCCACTTCCTGATACGCTATGATCCATTTGAGCGGATTCGTTCTGTACCCCTCGAATGGTTCGTCAAAACCTAATTGCTTCGATCTTTTATTGGCCATGAATTTAATATAATCCTCTACATCACTCATCAGAAGCCCTTCCACATGGGATCCAATGATCTCCCTCCCCCATTCCATTTCGAGGAGCGCTGCCTGTTTAAATGTTTCCATCCCGAACGTACGCAGCTCTTCCGTCTCATAAGAGGGATTTTCATTCAAAACTTCTTTAAATATCTTTTCAAACAATCCGACATGGAGCTGTTCGTCACGATTGATATAATTGATCATCGTGCTCGTTGCGACCATCTTTTGGTTTCTTGCTAAATGATAGAAAAAAGCAAAACCTGAATAGAAGAATAATCCTTCCAGGATGACATCATAAATGATTGACTTTAATAGATTCTGAACAGTCGGTGATTCCACAAATCCTTTATAGCCATTTGTGATAAATTCATTCCTTTTTAACAGAATGGGATCGTTCTTCCAAAAGTCAAACACTTCATTTTGCTCTCTTTTCGACACAATGCTCGATAACACATAGCTGTAGGAATGGTTATGCACGACTTCTTGCTGTGCCAGGATGATCATCAAGGCGTTTAGGCTCGAATCCGTCAGATAATCTGCCACTTTACCCGCATAGTCGGTTTGAACGCTGTCAAGAAGCGCCAGGAGACCTATGATCTTAAGAAAGGATTCCTGCTCGTTCTCAGGCAAAGTAGGGAACTGCTTGATATCTTTAGCCATATTGATTTCAAATGGAGTCCAGAAATTCCCTAGCATTCTTTTATATTTTGGGTAGGCCCAGGGAAACCGCACATCATCCCAGTTTAATATATTGGAACTTTTCCCGTTTACGATACCCGTCGATTTATTTGGGGCCATTGAGTCAATCAGTACCCGCTGTTTCAATTCTTCCATTTTCCCTCTTCCTCCCTAGCTATGACAGCTTTCGCATTCTTCAAAATTGGATACGGACGTAGACCTTACATAATAAGTGGTTTTCAATCCGGACTTCCATGCGTCCAGGTGAAGATCCAGTAAATCTTTAGCCTTGATGTCATTACGCACATACAGATTAAATGAAATCCCCTGATCGATATGTCTCTGCCTCTTTTCGTTCTGTTCCACACTCCAATGTTGATCCACTTGATAAGCGGTCTTGTAATACCAGGTCGTATGCGGAGACAGATCGGGAGCGGTCACTGGAATCTTGTAATCTTTCTTTTCTTCTGAATACTGGAGCCTGAATATCGGATCGATGCTCGCAGAGGACCCCGCAATGATCGAGGTTGAGGAATTGGGGGCTACCGCCATTAAGTACCCATTGCGGATCCCTTTGTCTTTAATCCCATCCTTCAATTCAATCCATCTTTCACTTGAATAGTCCCGCTTCAGAAAATATTCTCCCGTCGCCCAGTCCGAATCCTCGAAATAAGGATAGCTTCCTTTTTCTTTTGCCAGTTCATGGCTTGCGTTTATCGTGTAATAAGCAATCTCTTCATAAAGGGAATCACAATAGTCCACCGCCTGACTGCTTTCCCACTTCAATCCCTTCAGGGCAAGGAGATGATGCCATCCGAATGTCCCTAATCCGATCCCCCTGTACCGCTGATTGGTGATCTGGGCCTGCAGGACGGGAAGGTCATTTAAGTCAATCACATTATCCAGCAGTCTTACGCCTATCGCCACCACTCTCTCAAGCTCATCATCCAGGATGGTCTTGGCTAAAGAAATGGACGCGAGATTGCAAACGACATAATCTCCCGGAGACTTATATGTGACGATCTTCCCATCTTGTATCACCTCTTCTTCCATCACAGTCGCACTCATATTCTGAGCGATTTCGGTACACAGGTTACTGCAATAGATCATCCCTTTATGTGGATTGGCATTCATACGGTTAACGGTATCACGGTAAAACATATACGGAGTCCCCGTTTCGAGCTGAGAAATCATGATGCGCTTGAAGATTTCAATGGCAGGCACCACTTCCCGAGAAAGGGTGGGGTGAGCGACACATTCCCAGTACTTCTCACGAAAAGTACCAGCACCGGATGTTTCGTCATAGAAGTCTTCAAGGGAAAAGCCCATGACTCCTTTCACTTCATGAGGGTCGAATAAATACCACTCTTCCCTCTTCTCCACCTGTTCCATAAACAGATCCGGTAAGGAGACTCCCGTGAAAAGATCATGGGTCCTCTGCCTTTCGTCCCCATTGTTCAACCGCGTATCCAAAAATGGGAAGATATCTTTATGCCATACATCCAAATAAACGGCGATCGCCCCTTGGCGCTGACCCAGTTGATCGACGGATACCGCCGTATTATTCAGTTGTTTCATCCACGGTATGACCCCGGAGCTCACTCCTTTAAAGCCCTTTATATCACTTCCCCTGCTGCGGACCTTCCCTAAATAAATTCCAAGGCCCCCTCCATTCTTGCTAAGAGTGGAAACGTCAGTATTACTGTCATAAATGCTCCTTAAGTCATCCTCAACCGTATCAATGAAACAGCTGGATAGCTGGCCATGGCTTTTTCCTGCATTTGCAAAAGTAGGGGTTGCCACGGTCATATACAGATTGGATAGTGCCCAATACGCTTCTTCAATCAATGACATTCTTTTTTCCTTTTCCTCATTCATGCATAACGTCATACTGATGACCATAAATCGCTCTTGAGGAAGCTCCAGCACTTTTCCATTATGGGACTTTGTTAAATACCTCTCAGCCAGCGTAACGATCCCTATGTAAGTAAATAGTTGATCCCTGTCGAAATCCAGAATGGAACCTAAGTAATCCACTTCTTCCTTGCTATATGAATCCAGTAGTGACGGGGAATAAAGGTGAGCTTCAGTTAATTCTTTGACCATTTCATAAAATGAGCCGGATAGATTCTCTTCTGATTTACCCCTTGAAAATGATATGCCCTCATATAAATCCTTGATGTACAAGGATGCAGCCACATAGGTCCAATCCGGTTCGAGTGCGGTGATACGTTCGATCGCTGTCAGGATCATGAAATGATGAAGCTGTTCACTGGTCCATTCCTCCTGCTGATTTGCATACATGGTGATTTTCTTATCGAAATCTGTGAAATCCAGGTTGGGAAACTGTCTGCTAAGGCTGTGGAGAATCCCTTCCACTTCTTTTTGTTTTACCATTGTGAATGTCATGATTCATTCCTCCCGTTTCTTAATGTGGGAAGGAGTCAAAAAAAGCCCATCCTTCAGGAAGGACGGGCTTTAAACAATACGGAGATATAAATAGACCTGACGCCTATTGTAATCCTCGCTTTATCCTCCCAATTCCCGAAGAAGATAACACGTGTTAAATAAGGCAGGTCTCCTGACTCGCGCTTCACCCTACTCTAAGGCCTTCCCATCGATACGACAGTGGCAGTTCCTTATTTCGTCAGCACATACAGTTGCGGGGACAGCTCCGGATTCTCACCGGATTCCCTTTTAAGTCTCATCAGACACCTTATTTACAGGTTATAATCAATATATAGTTATTAAAATAAAAACAGACACCAAATGTTGTGTCCTTAACTATCATATATGATTCAAAATAGATTTACAAGTAATCTTTTCATTTTTATTTTTGCTCTCTCCGCAGAGATTGGTGTAAATTAGTCAATTACTAAGTTCTGTAGCTCTGTCAACGAGGATGAGCTTTAGGGTGAGGGGAACTGCTTCGCTTTCCACGGACGTTCGGTCGAGCCTCCTCAGCACAGTTCGCTTCCGGGGTCTCGACACGCCCGTTTTTCCGTAGGAGTCTACGCAGTTCCCCTCACCCTCTATTTAAGCTATTGGAGACAGAGCTCAAAAATTTTCGAAACCCTACTACAATAAATAGCATATATTTCTCTTATTAATCAGTGGTTTTCGCTTTTGAATGGATTTGAAGGGGTATACAATTATTACAAAAGGTAAAAGACCATCTTAATGTATTGATTGGAGCGGAAGGTGCTCGACTCCGACGGGAATAGCGGGAAAGCTTGAAAAGCGGAGGTGGCTTGCTCAGCCCCGACAAGCATAAGATGAATGGGCTAAGAAGGCGTCCTTGTGACTTCTTGGACCATTTAGCTTATGACCTCGAGGGGCTAGCCACCGTAGCTGGATCTTGAGACCCCGCAGGGCAAAAGCCCGAGGAGGCTCAACTCACGCCCCGCGGAAAGCGAGCACCTGCAGCGGAAATCAACTACTACTCGCTAATTCAAATTTTCGAAACCTTATCTACAATTAGTCTGGATTATGCTTATAATTATTATTTTCCCTGAAAAGGAAAGAAGATGATGGAATAGTGCTTCCAAACGGACAGTAGTCCGTCTACGTTTACATATATGTGGGTTGAGGGATATGAAGACCATCTCTATAATCCAAATAGAAGGTTGTTTGACAGTATTCTTTGGTCCCCAATATTTTTGATAGGTTGTTTAAATGGAGAAAGACTCGATTTAAACAACCTCTTTTTTTGAACGTATCTATGTAATATTCCTCCTGCTTTATCACTTTAGTAGTAATTGTATTCCCTATATATCAATGTACGGAAGGAGAATATGCTTTATACTCTGTGTTTCATCCAGATTACAATCAATATATTTTAACCTAAATACTTTCTTTTTGCAGGTTTTTCATTTACAATGCCCATTAAGTGATTTTTTTTAGAATCACACCTTAGTTCTGAAAGGAGTCTATTATGAAGAAACTATTAACGACTTTACTAGTAGGATTATTAACAATTGGATTAGCCGCTTGCGGTTCGAATGAGGAGAGCCAAAAAGCTGACGATAAACCAAAAACAGAGGCTTCTGACAAAAAGGCTCAAGAAGAGCAAGCGAAAAAGATGGAAGAAATGCAAAAGAAAATGGATGAACAAAAGGTGGAAAAAGATAAGATCGTCGCCATCGTCAACGACGAAAAAATCAAAGGTGAAGATTTCAACAATGTGTTGACTCAATCACAGATGCAGTATCAACAAATGGGACAGGACCCGACAAGTAAAGATGCTGTTAAAAAAATCAAAGATCAAACCATCGACAGCATAGTCGGTCAAACACTCCTTATGCAACAGGCCGAGGAAAAAGGCTATAAAGCGACGGATGATGAAATCAATAAGCAACTCGACGAAGTGAAAAAGCAATATAAAGATGAAAAGCAATTCGAAGATGCCATGAAGAAAGCCGGATTTACCATGGATGAGCTGAAAACTCAGATTGCTGAAAATATTAAGTACACCAACTACGTTGAAAAAGAAATCAAAGTCGACGAAGTAACAGAAGATGAAATGAAGAAGTTTTATGATCAATATGCAAGTCAACAAGGACAGGACCAAGCAAAGGATGCTCCGAAGTTTGAAGATGTAAAACCACAGATCAAGACTCAGCTGGAACAACAGAAGAAGCAAGAAAAGCTTGTTCAACATGTTGAAGATTTAAAGAAAAACGCTAAAATTGATGTAAAAATCTAACACAAGTCAGAAAGCCGCCTTCTTATGGCGGCTTTCTTTTTTTCTATCTTCCATAGGAGGTTTTTCTCCCTGTGCCGGGGGTATGGTATAAGAACCTATCATTTAAAGGAGGATGTACATCATGACCAAAAGAACGAATCAAAATCCGGAAAATGCCGAGCAGGATCAGGAAAGTATCCTTGATCAGCATGAAAGTGAACAAAATGTCGATCCCATCCCTATCGACGAACTAAAAAAGGACCAGCGTGACGAAAAGAAAAAACACGATACCAAAGACGAATAAATAAACCGCCCTGTGGATGACCCACAGGGCGGTTCTATATTATTCAGCTAACCAATCTGTATGGAAAGTACCTTCTTTGTCTATACGCTGATACGTATGGGCTCCGAAATAGTCCCGTTGTGCTTGCAGCAGATTCGCCGGCAGTGACTCAGAACGATAGCTGTCATAGTAAGCTAATGCACTGGCGAGACCCGGTACAGGAATGCCCAGCTTGATGGCTGTTGCCACTACTTCCCTTGCTTCATCCTGATAATTTTCAACAATCTCTTTAAAATATGGATCAAGGAGCAGATTCGTTAAGCCGGGATCACGATCATAGGCATTCTTGATTTCTCCCAGGAAGCCGGCACGGATGATGCAACCGCCTCTGAAGATCATGGAAATTTCACCCGGTTTAAGATCCCACTTGTACTCATCCGAAGCCGATTGAAGCTGTGCGAATCCTTGTGCATAAGAACAGATCTTGCTCAAGTACAACGCCTTGCGGATCATTTCGATAAATTCCTGTTTATTACCTGTAAACTCTTTATTTTTAGGTCCTCTCAGGATCTTGCTCGCCTTCACACGCTCTTCCTTCATGGCTGAAATAAAACGGGCAAATACGGATTCAGTGATGATGGATAACGGCACTCCTAATTCAAGGGAACTGATGCTCGTCCATTTTCCTGTCCCTTTTTGACCGGCAGTATCTAAAATGACATCTACAAGGGGCTTGCCTGTTTCTTCATCCACTTTCGTGAAGATATCGGCTGTAATTTCAATCAGATAGCTGTCAAGCTCCCCGGCGTTCCATTCTTTGAATATTTCATGAAGTTCTGTTGCACTTAACCCCAGTACATTCTTCATTAAGTAATACGCTTCACAAATGAGTTGCATATCACTGTATTCTATTCCGTTATGAACCATTTTCACGTAATGGCCGGATCCGTCCGGGCCGATATATGTACTGCATGCATCTCCTTTTACCTTTGCAGCGATGGCTGTGAGGAAAGGCTCGACTAAATCGTACGCTTCTTTCTGGCCGCTTGGCATAATGGCAGGTCCGTATAACGCACCCTCTTCTCCGCCGGAAACTCCTGCACCAATGAAGTTGATTCCCTTCTCATCCAGGGCCTTATTACGCCGGATGGTATCTTCAAAGTAGGTGTTCCCACCGTCAATGAGGATATCCCCTTTATCCAGATGAGGAAGCAATGAATCGATCGCTTTGTCCGTAATATTCCCGGCAGGTACCATGATGAGAATTTTACGCGGTACTTCCAGTGATTGAACAAATTCACTTACATCATGTGTTCCAACCAATTTCTTTCCTTGATGCTCGTCCAGTACTTCTTTTACCTTTTCATCCGACACATCATATATAGAAACTGAATAGCCCCTGCTTTCAAAGTTTAAGGCTAGGCTCTTTCCCATCACTCCGACGCCGACTACTCCTATTTGTTGTTTTGTCATTACGATCATTCCTTTCAAGTACGATTATATAGATTACTTCACCGTTATTATTATAATACGAAATAAATTTCCGTGGTGGATTTTTATGAAATAATATTTTTTTATTTCGTAAAATAGGTTAAAATTATTTTCACAGAAGTCTTATAGGAGGTATTCTACCATCATGGATGAGCAGGCTCAACATTGTTTTCCACGAATCCGGTCCCATTACTCTCAGTTCAGTGAAAAAGAAAAGATGATTGCTGATTTTATTATTGCTAATCCTGAAAAAATTATCCATTCAACCATCAGTGGCGTGGCAGAAGATCTCGGAATTGCAGATGCCACCGTCTTCCGCTTCTGCAAACGATTAGGCTTCAAAGGCTACCAGGCGATGAAGATTTCACTGGCTTCTGATCTTGTGGCACCGATCAAGGATATCCATGAAACCATCCAGGAAGAGGATACTGAAGGGGTCATCGCCCAGAAGGTGTTCCGGTCCAATATGAGGAGCCTTGAAGACTCATTGCGCATCATGAAAGAAGACACGTTCCGGCAAGCCGTTGAAGCGATGATTTGTGCAAGGAGGATCGAATTTTATGGTACAGGCGGTTCAGGATTCATTGCCATGGATGCCCATCATAAGTTTCTCCGAACCGGGATGACCACTAACGCTTATAATGACTCCCACATGCAGCTGATATCCGCTTCTCAACTGACAGAAGAAGATGTGATTGTGTTTATTTCCCATTCAGGGGCCAATAAAGATCTATTGGAAGTGCTGGAGGTTGCGAAGAAAAATCATGTCACCACGATCGGCATCACTCATTTTGCTAAGTCTCCCTTGAGCAGCAGGATCGATATTCCGTTATTCACCGTCTCACAGGAAACTGAATACCGCGGGGAAGCCCTTGCGTCAAGAATCAGTCAGCTGAGCATTGTAGATGCCCTTTATGTGAACATCATGAAAAAACGGAAGGACCTATCCAAAACCTCCCTGCAAAAAATACGCGATGCCATTTCCATTAAAAAAGTATAATCATTGAGAGGGACGGACCTTTAAAGGTCCGTCCCTCTCAATGATTATACTTCCAATCTCTCGATGATTGTGGCATTGGCCATACCGTGTCCTTCACACATGGTTTGCAGTCCGTATCTTCCTCCCGTGCGTTCAAGCTCATGCATCATGCTCACCATGATTCTTGCTCCACTGGCCCCTAATGGATGGCCGAGGGCGATTGCCCCTCCGTTCGGATTTAACTTGGATGGATCCGCATCGATCTCCTTCAACCATGCAAGTGCTACTGGGGCAAATGCTTCGTTCACTTCAAATATGTCGATATCTTCGACAGACAGCCCCGCTTTTTGCAGGGCTTTCCTGGTTGCAGGGATGGGCCCCGTTAACATCAGGGTCGGATCAGATCCCACCACTACACGGGTATGAATCTTAAAACGTGCTTTCAATCCCAATTCGTCGGCTTTTTCCCTCGACATAAGAAGAAGGGCTGCAGCGCCATCACTGATTTGACTGGCATTCCCAGCATGAATGACGCCATCTTCTTTGAATGCAGGTTTTAATTTCCCAAGTATTTCGAGTGACGTTTCTTTTCTTGGTCCTTCATCTTTTGTGAATAAGAATGGATTTCCGTCTTCCCCTTGTACTTTCACACCATAAATTTCACGATCGAAGCGTCCTTCTTCCTGGGACTTTAAAGCTTTCTGATGACTATCATAGGAGAACCGGTCTAATTCTTTACGGGTAAAACCATATTTTTCAGCAATTCGTTCAGCTGATAACCCCTGATGAATGATTTCATGTTTTCCCGTTAACTTTTCACTAAAATCTGCACCTTGATAATTAGATCCGATCGGCGTTCTGGTCATGTTCTCCACCCCACCTGCAATGACGACATCCATATCCCCGGAGAGGATGGCTTGTGATGCAAAATGCACGGCCTGCTGACTCGATCCACATTGACGGTCAATGGTTGTGCCGGGCACTTCAATCGGAAAATCCGCTATTAGGGCAGCCACCCTGGCAATATCTCCTGCCTGTTCTCCAGACTGAGTGACACATCCAAGAATGACATCGTCGATACAACCCGGATCAACACCCGACTTCTCTACCAATCCTTTAAGTATCTCTCCTGCCAAATCGTCAGGTCTCATCCCCATCAACGATCCCTTTCTTCTTCCAACCGCAGAACGGATCCCTTCAACAATGACAACTTCTCTCATCCCACTCTCCCTTTCTATAACCCCAGATTCTTCGCAATGATCACTTTCATGATTTCATTTGTACCGGCATAAATGCTTGCAACCGGTATATCCCGATATCGTCTGGCGATCGGATATTCTTCCATATAGCCATATCCACCGTGAAGCTGCATGCATTCTGTGGCAATGTGACGGGCCATTTCTGTCAGCTTATACTTGGCCATGGATACCTTTGTCACTACGTCCTTTCCATGCATATGCTCGGCTATCAACCCATCCAAAAAAGCTCTGCCCATTTCAATATCAGTGGCCATTTCTGCCAACTTGAATTGGGTATTCTGAAATTGACTGACGGGCCTTCCAAAGGCTTGACGGCTCTTCACGTATTCCATCGTAAGGGAAAACATTTCTTCCGAAGCCGTTTGGGCTGCGATCGCCACAATAAGCCGTTCCTGTTGCAGCTTATTCATCAAATAGTGAAAGCCACTGCCTTCCTCTCCGATCAGGTTTTCTTTCGGTACCTTACAATCTTCAAAAATGAGTTCGGCTGTATCCTGACAGTGTAATCCGATCTTATCAAGCTTCCGCCCCCTGGAAAACCCTGGAGTATCCCTTTCAATCGCCAACAGGCTGACACCTTTATAAGGCGGTTTACTGTGGAGATCCGTTTTAACCGCAACAATCACCAGATCTCCATGAATACCATTTGTGATAAAAGTCTTTTGCCCGTTCACAATATAATGGTCCCCGTCTGACTCAGCTGTCGTTTTGATGGCGGCTAAATCAGAACCTGTCCCCGGCTCTGTCATGGCAATGGCTGTGATCATCTTTCCACTCGCACATAAAGGAAGCCACTTCTTTTTCTGTTGTATTGTCCCGTACTCTGAGATATAAGGAACGACGATATCATTATGAAGCCCTATTCCAATCAAACCGGAACCCACTCTTTCCAATTCTTCATTAATGATGACCGAAAAGCCCCAATCGACCCCGCTTCCCCCATATTCCTCTTCAATGTCCGGGCAAAGAAACCCTTGCTCCCCCATCTTCTCCCAGAAAGATCTCGGAACCATCCGATTATTCTCCCACTCCTCATAAAAAGGATAAGCTTCCTTTTGTAGAAACTTCCTCAGAGCCAGACGAAATATACTGTGTTCTTCGGTTAAATAAGGATGTTTCATACGTCTCTCCCTCATTTCGTATTGGCGTCTAAAAGATAGCGCTTTCATTGATGAATGAATGAACATGCATTCACTCACTGGTTATTTAGGCTGCAGCCTGATGGCTCCGTCCAGGCGTATCGTCTCACCATTCAACATCGGGTTTTCGAGTATGCTTTTCACCAACTGGGCATATTCAGATGGATAACCAAGTCTTTTAGGGAAAGGAACCGTGCTTCCAAGGGATTGTCTTGCCTCTTCTGGAAGAGTGTCAAACATAGGGGTATGGAATAATCCTGGTGCAATCGTCATGACCCTGATGCCGTCCCTGGCAAGCTCCCTGGCAATCGGCAGAGTCATTCCAACAATTCCTCCTTTTGATGCACTATACGCAGCCTGACCGATTTGTCCGTCAAATGCGGCAACAGACGCAGTATTCACAATCACACCTTTTTCCCCATGCTCATTCGGTATGTTTTGCATCATCTTTTCTGCAGTCAACCGAATGACATTGAACGTACCGATCAAATTCACTTCAATTACTTTGGAAAATTTCTCAAGGGAATGGACTCCTTTTCTCCCCACCACTTTTCCAGGAGGTGCGATACCTGCACAATTCACAACTGTATTGAATCCTCCGAAATCTTCCATGGCTCTCTCAAGGGCCTCTTTTACACTTTTTTCATTTGTTACATCGGTTTCATGATAATGCATGGAGTCCCCATACTCTTTTTTTAACGTAGAGCTTCTCTCCCCATTGAGGTCAAGGATATAAACCTTTCCCCCTTCTTCCATGATTTTTCGTGCCGTGGCTTCTCCCAGTCCGGATGCTCCCCCCGTGATCACCGCAACAGAATTTTTCATCTCCATTCACATTCCCTCCAATCTGCCTGCTTATAGTTTTATTTTAGCGTTGGATGCAGGAAAAAGATATAAAGTTTTAAAAATTCCGTCTATTCATTAGATAAGTAGATCCACACGAACCAAACAGGCATGAATCCATAAAAAAACAGACTCACGAATGAGTCTGTTTTTGGATGTGTAAAGTTAGATTATGCTTTACGTACGTTAGCTGCTTGTGGTCCACGAGCACCTTGTTCAACGTCGAAAGATACTTCTTGACCTTCGTCAAGAGATTTGAAACCTTCACCTTGAATCGCTGAGAAGTGTACGAATACGTCGTCTCCACCTTCTACTTCGATGAATCCGAAACCTTTTTCTGCGTTAAACCATTTTACTTTACCATTTTCCATGTTTGTTGCCTCCTAAAGTGCGTTACACACAATATATTACTATTCTTGCGATATCAGGTGAAAACCAAATCTTGTTCTTCCCTCGTATACCGGACAAAAATAATTCTTCTATAGAATAACAGTAATGAAACAAATAAGCAAGTTCCTGAGAGGGAAGTTTTTAAAGTCAGACCTCTGACATAATTTAACTCCTTCATCTTAAAACCCTTTTTGCCGAGGGTGCATTCCACTATTTAACATGAATGCGCTTCCCTTTCTTCTTCCTTCTGGTCCTTTTGGTGGAACGTGATCGTTTTATCAAGTTTATCACTCATGGGACTCTAAAATGGAGGGTAAACTGTGGTATAATGAGTAAATATGAAAGGGAGTGCCCAATGAAATCCACAAAAAATCGGTTCAGTAATGGTTCTATGGTTACGATCAAGGAAACAGGAGAAACAGTGACAATATTGAAATGGCAATACGTTAAGAACATGAAGCGGTATTCTTATATCGTAAAGGAACATCCAGGCACATTTTATTTTGAAGAAGAGTTAGAACTGAACTAAATACGATTATCATTATTAATATGATTTTGACAAGGACTCTTACCCGAATTCAGCAGAGTCCTTTTTCAATTTAATCTTTTAAACGTCCAAAAAAAAGGATGCATCTTATAAGATGCATCCTTTTTTCTATGTATGACCTGTGAGGGATTCGAACCCACGACCCCTTCCCTGTCAAGGAAGTGCTCTCCCACTGAGCTAACAAGTCGCGATGTAAGGTACATATTCTATTATAGTAAATTCAAGAGAATTGTCAATGGATTTTTCTAAAGAAATTCACCTATTCCAGATTTCATGTATAAAAGAACATTCGTTCGCATACAATGTCAATACATCCTACTGAGAGGGGCTTCCACATAATGAGGATATTAGAGCGATCGTTGATGGATCGATGTCCCATTGAAATTATATACATGACTTCGGAGCTGAAATGTTCAAAAAGGAGAATACTGGTCAAAAGAGTTGAAAAGCATTATATCACCGCTTATTGCTATTTCAGGCGAGATGTGCGCAACTTCAGAATTCATGACATCCTAGCCGCTTCTCCAATCCTTTTTCATTCTGACCGAATGATATCAAGACTTGATCAAAATCAATAAGAGGCTGTTAGCCCATGAATGGGGTAACAGCCTCTTATTGTGTTATGCCGTTGCTCTTGTTGGTGTTTTATCTTCTCTCTTAATAAAGAATTGCAGCGCAAGCATGATACCGAATAATACCAGACCAATAATGTCTGACATCCCCTCAGGATAAATCAGTAATAATCCGGCTGCTACGCAAAGGAAACGTTCTATGACGAACACTCGACGGTACCAATATCCGATCATACCTGCCCCGATCGCCATCATCCCCGTTACGGCCGTGAAGACGACCCAAAGTAATCTAGGAATGGTCGTATCGATCATTAACAGTTCAGGTGACAGGACGAACATATAGGGGATGATAAAGGCGGCGATGGCCAATTTAGCGGAATTGACCCCTGTCCTTATCGGCTCCCCTCCCGATACCCCGGCCGCGGCGAATGCAGCCAGCGCCACTGGAGGCGTGATATCAGCAATGATCCCGAAGTAAAACACGAATAAATGAGCCGCAAGCTCCGGTGCCCCTAATAGAATAATCGCAGGAGCAGCGATGGTGGATGTTATGACATAGTTCGCCGTTGTCGGAGAACCCATGCCGAGTACAATCGACGCGATCATCGTAAATATCAATGTAAGGATCAGCTTACCTTCTGTTGTATTGGTCAGATCTGCAGCCAGGTCCACCAATCCATTTGCCAGAGTCAATCCTAATCCCGTTTTCGTTACAACACCGACGATCATACCGGCGGCAGCAGTTGCCACGGCTACAGACAAGGCAGTCCTGGCACCGTCAACAAGGGCATCCACAGCATCCTTGAAGCCGATCCTTGTATCTTTACGTATGGCACTGATGAGGATAGTGGCTACAATCGACCACAGTGCAGCACGCATGACACTCATTCCGCTTACCAACAGAATGATGACAGTCAGTATCGGAAGCAGCAGATAAATCTTTTTGAATACTTCTTTACGGTTGGGCATTTCTTCATCTGATAATCCACGAAGACCGATACGCTTCGCTTCAAAGTGAGTCATGATCCAAATCCCGGTAAAATAAAGGACGGCAGGAATCGAGGCAGCTTTCGCAATATCCCAATAGGAAATCCCCCCGATAAACTCGACCATCAGGAAAGCGGCAGCTCCCATGATCGGAGGCATCAGCTGACCACCTGTCGACGCAGCAGCCTCTACCCCTCCTGCAAACTCTTTACGGTACCCGAGCTTCTTCATCATAGGAATCGTGAAAGAACCCGACGTCACGACGTTTGCTACTGAGCTTCCACTGATCGTCCCTTGAAGGGCACTGGAGAAGATCGCAACCTTTGCGGGCCCTCCTACACGTTTCCCGGCAATGGACACTGCCAAATCATTAAAATATTGTCCGACGCCGGTTTTCACCAGGAATGCCCCGAACAATAAGAACAGGAAGATGAAGGTGGCTGATACATATAAGGGCGTACCAAGGATCCCTTCACTTGTAAAGAACATCGTTTTAACGATATCATCCCAGTCATATCCTCTATGGGCAAGGAATCCAGGCATCAGTCTGCCATAATACATATACAGGATGAAGGCAGAAGCAATGATGGTAATCGGTAACCCCACTGCACGACGGGTTGCTTCGAGTACAAGGATCATTGCAGCGAAACCGACATAGAAATCAAGGGAGGTCATTAATCCCACCCGGCTGACGATGTCATCCTGCATGATCGGCCAATAAGCACCGATCCCAATCGAGATGACTGAAAGAACAACGTCATACCAGGCAATCTTATCCTTCTTCAGATTCTTCTTCCGGGCAGGGAATAAGAGGAACACTAAAGAAAGAGCGAACCCTAAGTGAATGGATAACAATAATTGCCTAGGGATGAATTGAAAGATGGATGCTACTAATTGAAATAATGAAAATGCCAATAATCCGAAGAATATGATCCATTTGAATATCCCGTGATGAAATTTCCTGGTCGATGATTCAGGATCATACTTCTCAAGTAACTCTTGTTGTTGTTCTGCAGTCAATGATTCAAATTCTTTATCTTTTTCCAACTACAGTCACTCCTTTCCACTGATCATAAAGTGATTGTTTCATTATTTGAACCCGAACGACGGAGCCTTTATCAAAATAGTCGGCTAAAGGATATTCCTTTCCGTCCATCACAAGACGGTGATTGGCGACGACCTGTCCGATCCGGATATCAATGAATGGGAACACTTTATCCATATTAGAAATTAAATATTTGCCTTCCTTCGTCACTTCAAAGGTTTCATTTCCCTCTGCATTGGCCGGCATCCCAATGGCAGTATCTTCATAGAGTAATTGGGTTTGTTGAATTTGATTGGAAGATGTTTGATGGTAAAATTCCTCTACTTCTGATAGATGAATAGAGTGTGTGTAGCGAACCGAAAATGAATGATCGTCGGGAAGGCTGAAAAGGACCGGGTCCCCCGCAGTACTTCTCGGTTCTATCACTAAAAAAGTTTGTAAGGGTATAAAAAGGATGATTCCGACACAAAGAATTAGGAGAATCGCACCCATGAATGAAAATTTCTTCATCAAGAATTCCCCACCATTCCATTTTTTGTCCATTTTGCTAAAGGTTTGGAATTAGCTCGAACCAAAACAAAAGAATAGACCGTATTAAGCGGCCTATCCCTTCGTCCATCTACTGGTGTGAAACTATTCCATTGAAATTCCTTTTTCATCAAAGTATTTCTTTGCACCAGGATGTAATTCAATTCCCATACCTTTAAGTCCATCTTCAGCTTTGATCAGCTTTCCTTTGGCGTGGGTGATTTTATCCGTGTTTTCGAAAATGGCCTTTGTTACATCGTAGATGACATCTTCAGAAATATCAGCGTTCGTCACAAGCATGGCACGAACGGCAACCGTAGTCACTGCATCATCCACTTTACTGTATGTCCCAGCCGGGATTTCATCTTCTGAGTAGTAAGGATACTTCTCGATCAGCTCACTCACTTTTCCTGATTCAACAGGTACGATCGCAATGTCTTCTGTCGCAGCCAGACCTTCAACCGCTCCAGTAGGAGTACCCGATGTGATGAATGCCGCATCGATTGTACCGTCCTGGATTCCTGTCGTTGAATCATCAAATGATAGATTACGAGCTTCTAAGTCTTCCAGCTTGATACCATGAACCTCAAGGATTTGAGTGGCATTCAGTAATGTACCAGATCCAGCTTCACCTACAGAAACGACTTTTCCTTTTAGATCTTCCACTGATTTGATACCTGAATCCTTCGTTGTAACGATCTGGATAGTTTCTGGATAAAGTGTCGCGATACCTCTTGCGTTCTCTACCTTGTTGTCCTTGAACATTTCTGTACCTTCAGACGCGTAAGATGCAATATCCGTTTGCGTAAAAGCGATTTCAGTTTTGCCGTCTTTCACAGCGGCCATATTTTCAGCAGATGCACCTGAAGTGGATGCGGAAGACTTGATTCCGGTTTCATCTTCAATGATCTTTGCGAATGTTCCGCCTAACGGGTAATATGTACCCCCTGTTCCACCTGTAGCAATTCCAATGAAGTCAACCTCTTTGTTACCTTCACCATCAGATGATGAACCTCCACCTGATCCGCCGCCACATGCAGAAAGAACGACAGATAGAACTAGAAGTAGTGCAGTGCTTAGAAATAAACTGCGTTTTTTCATATTCTAATCCCCCCTATTAAATTTTGTACGTTAACGAAATAATTGTAACACAGTCTGTAACAATCTTGTCAAATCAAATACATAAACTTTTAACATTTTTCATAAAAAACCCTTTTATACAATTCCCATGTCATACAGTTCCCTTTATCCTGAACCTTGAAATGTATAGGAAATGTATAAAGCGGTTACAGGAATTACCCTCCTTTTCACCTTCCGCGTATATTTGTCCACACAAAAAGGACTGAAGATGAATTTCTTTCTTCAGTCCCCTTCTGTTATATATCAGGTTGTCTTTCAGCCTATTAATTCCTCGTCCTCGAACTTCAACTTATCTTCTTCTGAAATATTCTCTTCACGGTCCCTTAAGCTATGGGCGATCCTTGAAGATGCATTTGCAGCGATGCTTGCTACGATATCATCTAAAAAGGTATGGACACCCTTTCCGTTTTTCGTATCCAATTCACGGATGATGCCTATCTTATTTTTGTCAAGATGACCAAAAGTGGTCACGGCTATACTTCCATACCCAAGGGCAGCTCCCAGTGCGATGGTCTCGTCGACCCCAAATAAGCCCTCATCCGATTCCACGATCGATTGAAGAGGTTCAGAAAGCTTCTTCTCTTCAGCAAGCTGGTCCAACTCTACCCCGACAAGGATGGCATGCTGAATCTCCCTCTTTAATAAGACTCTCTTCACACTATCAATGCAATCGTCCATCGTAAGTTCATGATTATATGGATACTGCATTTCAAAGACGATTTCGGCTATATCTTCTATGGTCACTCCACGATCTTTCAATTTCTGGAGTGCAGCTTTGGTAACATCTCTTGAATGAACAGGTTTATTCATGGTTATTCCCCTTTCTAAACAGTCCTGATTGTATGAAAATTATAACACTCTTTTGAATTTTCGTATTGCAATCCGCTTTTGGGAATTCTGAAAGAGATTATGGTACAATCTTTCTGTAACCGTTAACAATGATTCTAGGAGGCTATCGTCATGACAACTGTAAGAGGAAATGTAACCGAATTAAACCTCTTTAGTAAAGAATTAAACGAAGAGATGAAGATGCTGGTTTATTTACCGGCAACCTACTCTCCCCTTTATAAATACACCCTGCTCATTGCACAGGATGGCAAAGATTACTTCCAGCTCGGGAGGATTCCGCGACTCGCGGATGAATTGCTTTCAAACAGGGAAATCGAAAATATGATCATAGTGGGGGTTCCATATAAAGATGTAGAGGATCGCAGACGGAAGTATCATCCCCACGGTGAGGAAAACGATGCGTATATCCGTTTTCTGGCACATGAACTGGTCCCCTATTTAGATGAGCATTACCCGACTTATCATATGGGGATGGGACGTGCCCTTATCGGAGATTCATTGGGGGCAACCGTCTCGTTGATGACTGCTTTGAAATACCCGAACACATTCGGCAAGGTTCTCCTACAATCTCCTTTCGTCAACGAAAAAGTCCTTGATGCCGTGGAAGAATTCACACAGCCTCATCTATTAAGCATCTACCATATAATAGGGATGCAGGAAACCGAAGTGAAGACGACAGATGGAAAAGTTAAGGACTTCTTAAAACCAAACCGACAGCTTCATGAAACATTCGATCAAAAAAGATTCAGTTCCTTTTACGATGAATTCGACGGGGACCACACCTGGAAGCATTGGCAGCCTGATTTAAAACGTGCATTGAAGTTAATGTTTTAGCTGACCTAAAAGGCAAGGGGTCCCTCCCTTGTCTCTTTAGACCAGCCGTAAGCTTCAGTAATCATCCCATTGCTCTTTCGTTCGCCCTATATTAAATTTTTGAAAAATTTGCTATACTATACATATGACAATGTTAGTTAAATAGAGGAGGATTGAAGAAAATGAATTATGGTATAGTCATTTTCCCATCGAAAAAGCTACAAGATATCGCGAACTCTTATAGGAAACGCTATGATCCTCATTACGCATTGGTTCCGCCACATTTGACATTGAAAAATGTCTTTAGTGCAGATGACGATCAAATTAAAGATATCGCAGGAAAGCTTTCCGTGATTTCAAAAAAATACGATCCATTTAATTTAAAGGTGTACAAAGTAAGTTCCTTCCAACCTGTAAACAATGTGATTTATTTCAAGGTCGAGTCAAAGCCTGAACTTCAAGGGTTGCACGATGACATGCATAATCAAAACTTCATGGGTGACGAGCCGGAATTCGCTTTCGTTCCTCACATCACCATTGCCCAAAAGCTTTCGAATGATGAACATTCGGATATTTTCGGATCATTGAGCATGCTGGGCATCGACCATGAGGAGATCATCGACCGCTTCCACTTGCTTTATCAGTTAGAGAACGGCTCCTGGACCGTGTACGAAACTTTCCGATTAGGGAAGGAACAGTAAACGGTGAACGTCGAAGTTGCCAAGACAGAGGATCAGATTCAAGAGGTATTCCATATTCGAAAGACGGTCTTTGTAGAGGAACAGCAGGTTCCCCTGGAAGAAGAGATCGATGAGTATGAAAACGACTCCACGCATTTCGTTCTCTATGACCAGAACAAGGCAGTCGGGGCCGGACGGTTTCGCATTCTTGACGGAGTTGGGAAAGTGGAAAGGATCTGCGTCCTTAAATCCATCAGGGGAAAAGGGGCCGGGCGTACAATGATGCTCGCCATTGAAGAGTATGCGAAGAGGCAGCCATTAGCACAATTGAAATTAAATGCCCAAACATATGCCATCCCTTTTTACGAAGGATTAGGATATCAGGTTACGTCCGAGGAATTCCTCGATGCCGGCATTCCTCATAAAACAATGAAAAAAACCATTTGAATAGAACAGAGAGTCCAGTTTCAGGTCTGGATTCTCTGTTCTTTTTTGTTTGTCCCTTCGTATATTCACCACCCTTCCCGGCGATAATGGGGAAAGGTATGGAAAGGGGGATCATTATGGAAATCAAGTCCATTGCCATTGAATTGATCGTCGGATATTTTGCTCTACTCATTCTGACTAAAGTCTTAGGAAAAACACAAATCACGCAAATATCAGCCTTTGATTTCATTTCCGCTTTAATTCTTGGTGAGCTCGTCGGAAACTCCCTTTATGACGGGAAAACGACCGTCTTCCAAATTCTCGCCGCCATTTCGATTTGGGGAAGCCTGATCTTCATTACTGAATACTTCACTCAAAAATCAAGGCGTTTCCGGCATATGCTTGAGGGGACGCCTTCGTTAATCATCAATAAAGGTCAAATTAATTATGATGAACTCAAAAAGAATCATCTGGATTTGAATCAGCTTCAGCATTTACTCCGGGCAAAGGATGTATTTTCTGTAAGAGAATGTGAATATGCCCTTCTTGAATCAGACGGGACGTTGAGCGTCATCCGAAAGCCGCTATATGATATGGTACAGCGACAGGATCTTCAACTCCCCATCAAGGCAGCCACCCTCCCTCTTGCCTTTATTGTAGATGGTGAAATTGTCTATGATAACTTGACCCTTGCCGGACAAGAAGATACTTGGCTATTGAGTGAAATAAAAAAACAAGGCTTCCACTCCTCCAAAGACGTGCTTTACGCAGAATGGGAAGATGGAAAAACCTTGTTGGTACAAGGATATTAACGGGGTTTAATGATCAGCTCATTGTTTTGAATCAAAAAGGATAGAAGTTTCTTCCGTTCAAGACTTGTGAGGTAGGCTGTGACCGATGTTCTGAATAGCAGCCACTGCCCCACATTCGAGACGGTGATTGTATGTAGGTCCAAGTATTCCCTCACGATATGATCGATTGTCATTCCGTTAGGACTTGTATTTACCACATTTAAAAGGGAGTCCATTCGTTCTTCATGAAGTTCGATATTTTCCTTTACTGTTTGAGTAATATCTTCTTCGAATCGGCCATGACCCGGGATTGCTCCTTTACAGGCTATGTGAAGGAGTTTTTTTAACGATTCCAGTGTAAGGTCTGCATCCACAATAAAGGGGATCACATGCTTTTTTAACGTCTCACTTCCAAAATAACTGTCCGCTGCATATAAAATACCATCAACCAGAAGACCTGCCTGACTATGCGAATGCCCTGGTAAATCAATGACGTCGAAGGTAAACGGACCAATGATGTTTTCTCCCGTTACTAGTTCTCCATCTACCTCGACTGCCTGTCCCTCAAGAAATTTATTCCTTAATTCCTTTATAGGAACAGCCCCATTGAACAAATAGATAGGTTCTAAAATGGAATTCTCAATGATCGCTTTTTCAAATTTCAGGGCAAACAATGGAATAGCATACTTACTCTTAAGATAGCGGGCACCGCCAAAATGATCGGCGTGGGCATGGGTGATCACGCAATAATCTAGGGGAAGTCCCTCCCCGTCCAATATCCTCTTCACCTTCTTAACAGCCGAATCATCCAATCCGCAATCGATTAATAGCCCCTTCCCATCTTTTACACAATAACCAATCGTAACCGCACCTGTAAATGCAAAGCAATGTTCTGTGAATTTCTGTAGTTTCAATTAAATACCCCCATAGAATCGGTTCACTACACATATTCGTTAAAGTGTTTTCCTTTTCCTGTGAGCTGTGCTAATAAAGTGGAGGGGATGGCTGATCTACTCATTTTCTCGTATGGAACCTTTACTTGAATGGAATGCGGAACATGATCTCCTGCTCCTTCTGGGTGAGCTTGTGATTTATTTTTCAGTGGTTTAATCCGTTGTACGGGGAAAAAGCTGAAGTGGTGTTGATCAACCTTGATTTCTCTTTCCTGATACTGTTTGTATTGATAGTGAGGAATCGGCGCAATATATCCCATTTTTATGACCTCCTTGGTTTTATTTACCCAATTTCAGATTGTTAAAAACGCACTCACGCATACCTTCCTGTCTCTTTAATACTTCCTATAAAAAAGAAAGAAGAATTAACATAAAATACGTGGCTTCACGTTTTTTTATGTCCATTCTCCTTGATTTTTAATGTCTTCTTTTATTTTTTCCCCTTGTTTAACATGTTGGAGATGGTTCCAAAGTCTAATTGCTTCCCATCGTTCACGATCGATTGGACAATTTTATCTTCCATTTCCTTATTTACAGGTTTATTGGCGATTTTAGATACACGTTTGATGACGCTTCTAACCGTTGCTTCATCTTTAAAGTTTGCATTTTGTAAAGAGTTTGCAAGCTCTAACACTTCGTTCATGTTAACGCCTGTCTTCTTCTCTAAATTCTTAAAAAAGTTATTATTCATTTCCATCACGCCTCCTTTTAACTATAAGCATCATATGTAAAAAACCCAGGAGCGTGAATTGAATACCAAAATAATTGAAAATTGGATGTAGCATCCTTAAAACAAAATCCCTTTAAGCAAGGGTTACTGTTTTACAGACATATCGTCTGCTCAGGCTCTGTCTATGAGTGTACGGTTGGATGGCAAGGGGAACCGCTACGCTTTCCGCGGACGTACGGCCGAGCCTCCTCAGCTCTCGCTTCCGGGGTCTCGGCACGCCCGTTTTCCGCAGGAGTCTCCGCGGTTCCCCTCGCCATCAACAGGATTAGAGTGACAGAGCCCAAGATGGAGGAACAAAACCAATTTTATAAACATGACTTCTACTACAGAATTCAAGCTCTACCCTTCTACTTCTGTATAAGATAGGCAGCTCCTAGTTCTTCAAGAAAAGGTGTTTATATTAATCATGTTTTAAACATTATGCTTTAAGTTGATTGGAGCGGAAGGTGCTCGACTCCTGCGGGAATTGCGGGAAAGTTGAGACCCCGCAGGGCAAAGCCCGAGGAGGCTCAACTCACGCCCCGCGGAAAGCGAGCACCTGCAGCGGAAATCAACTGTAACGTCACTCTTTAGAAAAAAAGAAATATATAAAAACAAAACAAAAAGACAAAATCTCTCCAATGAGGATTCTGCCTTTTGTACCCCTTTCTAACAGAAACTTGCTCCAACGATAATCAAGAGAATGAAAAGCACAACGATCAATACAAACGTTGAGCCATACCCCCCGCCATATCCACAGCCGGCACCATAACCACAGCCACCGTATCCATATCCATACATAAAATTTCACCTCTCTTTTACCTCTAGTCTCTTATAACATATGTACTAAGAGAGGAGAACGTATGGGCTTTTGGATATTTTATTGTGTGTTTGTCCAATCGAACAGGTCGAAGGTCAAGTTGCCTTCAGAATCCAATTGTGCCAGAAAGACGGACTCCACCCTCAGTTTCCGTCTAGACAGCTCCCGAACCAACCATGGCAAGGGAAAACCCACTTCAGCCAAGGCTTTTTGATCGATTTTCCCATCTGTGATCACGGCTTGGGGAGGGGTGGATTTTTGTGATATCGCAAATACATCTTCTCGGACAAGGGGTTGTTTTTCTTTCTTCAACAAAACACTTAGATCACCGTTCGTGTCAAGGGATGCGAATTCCACATCTGCAACGCGGAACACATCCTTTTTCCGTAATTGTTCAAGCATTTCATCAACGGAATACTTCTCCTTCTTCAACGCTTTTTCATCGATATTTCCATCCTTTATGAATACCGTAGGCTTGCCTTCAGCAAATCTCCTAAAGCGAATGCTCTTCAGGGACAGGAAAGAAAACAGGAGGGGAAATGCAAACCATAATAGGATACTCATCAGCCCTTCACTCAAGGGCAGGTTCAAATCCATTGAAAGTGTCCCTGCAATGCTCCCGACTGTAATCCCTGTGATGTATTCGAAGAACGATAATTTCGACAGCTGTTTCTTCCCCAACAATTTGGTGATCGCAAAAAGGGAAAGCAGGATAAATATACTTCTTAGTGCCACCTGTAAGTATTCAGGCATCTGTTTTCACCTCTATCATCCCTTTGGTTTGAACAGGAGCGCACCAATAAATCCGAAGATTATGGCGGATGAGATCCCGGAACTTGTGACTTCGAACATACCCGTAAGAACTCCCACCAATCCGTGTTCCCCGGCTTCCTGCATCGCCCCATTGACGAGTGCGTTCCCAAAGCTCGTGATGGGAATGGTCGCTCCCGCCCCGGCAAAATCGATAAGGGGCTCATATAATCCGAAGCCTGAAAGGATGGCTCCCGAGACTACCAGCAGACTTAATGTGTGCGCCGGGGTCAGTTTCGCCACATCAAACAATAATTGACCGATCACACAGATGATTCCACCTATTGTAAAGGCCCAAAAAAACATCGCTAACACTTGGTTTCCTCCTTTCAGATCTACATAAATTCAATCGACACCGCATGGGCGATACAAGGAATAGACTCTCCTTGTTGAAATGTCAGGGGTGACAACAATGCTCCTGTCGCAATGACCAAGATGCGTTTGTACGTTCCTTTTTTCATCTCATTCAATAAATGACCGTAAAGTACGGTGGCTGAACACCCCGGCCCACTTGCTCCTGATTGAACCGGCTGACTTTCACCATATATCAGCATCCCGCAATCTTGAAATAACCCATCAGGGATCGCGTAGCCTTTTTGTTTCAACATTTCAACAGCCGTCTGCCTTCCAATTGTGGCAAGATCGCCTGTAATAATGAGATCATAGTAGGAAGGGTCCCTTCCCAGATCCTGAAAATGACCAACAATCGTATCAACAGCTGCCGGGGCCATGGCCCCACCCATATTAAATGGATCCTTCAACCCCATATCCACAACTTTCCCGATCGTTGCGGATGTCACTCTCGGAGTCGGCATGGTGACCGATGTCCCATCTCCAACTACAGCATATCCGGCACCCGTAACCGTCCATTGGGCCGTAGGGGGTTTCTGGCCACCATATTCAGTGGGGTAGCGGAATTGTTTCTCCGTAGCAGAGTTGTGGCTGGAAGCTCCCGTAACCACATGACGGGCTCCGTGATAATTCACTAAAAACGCTGAAAGCGCGAGACCTTCCATAGATGTCGAGCACGCCCCGAACAAACCGAAATAAGGAATTCCACTGGTTCTTGCTGCAAAACTTGAAGGGGTGATTTGATTGATCAGATCACCAGTCAAAAAAAATTGGATATCGCTTTTTTGCAGAGATTGCTTTTCGAGAGCAATTTGAACGGCGTCTTCAATGAGTGTCCGGTTGGCTTTCTCGTATGTTTCCTGCCCCATCCATACATCATCGTAAAATTGATCGAAGTCGGCTGTGAGGTTTCCTTTTTTCTCAAAAGGCCCACCGACGACACCGGTTGAAAGGATGGCCGGATTGCCAGGAAATACCCACGAACGTGTCCCTTGCAGCATCAGATCACCCCCAGCTGGATTAGAATGGTCTTGATTAATGCCACTATAAAGGCTGAGAATACCCCGAAGACAATGACAGATCCTGCCAGTTTAAAGATATTCCCTCCAACACCGAGGACGAGTCCTTCTGTTCTGTGCTCAATGGCGGCAGAAATCACGGCGTTCCCGAAGCCTGTGACAGGGACGGCACTTCCTGCCCCAGCAAATTGGCCAATGTGGTCATACACCCCAAAGCCGGTCAGGAGCATGGCGAAAAAGACCATCGTCGCAACCGTAGGGTTCCCTGCAGTCTGCTCAGTGAAGTTGAAATAATAGATGTACATATACGTTACCGCCTGTCCGATCAAACAGATGAAGCCTCCCACAAAGAATGCTTTCACGACATTTTTCAGTAGGGGCCGCTTCGTTTCATATTGTTTTTCTAACTGCTCGTACTTCTTTTGTTCGGGGGTTTTTTGTGTTTTTGCCACGAAACATTCCTCCTACGTTTTCTCTTTTTGCAGCTTCACGATATCCTGGAATCTTTTTTCGGCATCCTTTTTTGAGATTGACCCATTTTTCAGTCTTTCTTTTAAGCGGATGGTTTCGAGAAAGATTTTATAGTCACTGGATAATATGAAATCTTCCTTTGGATATTTATCTTCCAAATAGCGGTCCATTTTCTTTTCGATCTTTTTCATTTTGAATCTGTGCAAGTGCTTCACCTTGTAAACAACGAGCGTTTCTTTCTTTCCCTGGATGACAGCGACATCATAAAGCTCCTTCATTTTGGAGATTTCCCTTTTGATGGCGTGACCGTAACTGTCAGTCTCTGGATTGTCCACTAATTCAATGGGAGGCGGATTGGTTTTCTTCATAAGTGCAATCTTACTATCGCTTCCATCTTCCTTATTCGCACATCCAATCAAAACGCATAATGAAAGTGGAATGATGATCCTTTTTTTATTCATGACAGATCCCTCTTTTGTTTGTACTCACCTTTATTTTTTTCATAAAGTCGTTTTTTATTAAAAAAAGACTGCCCAATTTGAGCAGTCTTAGCTTTTTTTCACTTTTGACCCACAGCCGCACCCTTTTTTCTTAGTGGATGAGTTTCCTTGTTTCTGTGTATTTGTAGAGGGTTTCTTCACTTTTTATTTCCTCCTTTATCCTGATTCCCTATTTAGTATATGTGAAGAAACCCGAGCTTGTTTCCACTAATTACCTATAGCTTCAGTCTGTTTTCCAACTTTGTACCGCAGCTTCCAGGATGGCAGCGATTCCCGCAACGGCCAATAGGGTGATGAGTGGAGTGAAGTACAATGAAAAAAAGCAATAGCCTCCATAAAGAAAGCCTGATACCCATATACCCGTACACCAATAACAGGACAATAACTCTCCGATAAACCCCTTCAAACCACCTTTTTTGGGAGAAAGATAAATTGCCTCTTCCCCATTCTCTTCCACTTCAACATACTCATCGAAAAATGGAGCTCGTAAGAACTCAGTGATCTTATCGAAGACAATGAGATGGGTCAAACGAAATATGGCTAAGCCAAGTGCAATCAGTTCAATAAAAGTAACTTGCAATGGAAAGACTCCCTTCAATTCACAAATTATACAAGCCCAAATTTACAAAAGAGGGCAGATGTCCGTTACCTAATTGCCTACAAGACAATATGTTAGTAATGTAAATGAAATTCATTTTAAGGAGGAACTTCTATATGGGTTGCGGAAGAGATAAAGACAATAGTTCAAAAGATCGTGGTTGCGTATGTCAAGCCGTCCGTGCTATTAAAGATATCCAAGACGAAGCAAATCAGGAGTGTAACGATTGTAAAAATGATTGTTTCCTTGAGCCACTAGGTTCATTGGTGAGCCCTTCCAATCGGTTGAACACTCGTATCTTCAAATTATATCTAAAAAACGGTGAGACGTTTAAAGCGCACATCAAAGGATGCCCTTGGAAATCACCATTTTTCCGGGTAAAGGAAGTTTTTGATAACTGCTGTGCCACTCTTCAAGTGTTAAAGCCTGACTATGCTGAAGCTTCTGGTTCTGGGTCAAGGTCAGGATCCGGTTCTGATATGGACACTATGGGCAATAACACTGACTGGGTATTTACCGGTGAATGTATCACAGTCGACCTGGATTGCTTCTGTGCGATTCAATGTATCAAAGATGTACACGTATTCTTGGAATGCGACGAAATAAACTAAGTCAGATGAAATAAGCCAGCCGGAAATCCCGCCTGGCTCTTTTTTTTATTGGAGGCCGATCATCTTGATGGATTGCAATTCATTCTTCCTCATTTTTACTTCTTCCCCTTGAAAGCTTTTAACGGTTATTTCATTTCCGGAATCCTCAAGGATGACGCCTTTCACTGCCAAAACACCATTTGAAAATTCACAAGGAAAAGGTACCTTACCGGAAATGCTTGCAGAAATGTAGTCTAATTTCTCTTCTATGGTCAATTCACGGAATGGCTTTAATTTCCTGAACGCAGAAGTGGCCGTTTTCCGTTCTGGAAGCGGAGGGGCCGGTTGGACATTTGGTTCTTCCTTGTTGTGCTCCCCCTGATCCAAAAATAATTGCTCATCAACATATTTACCTTCTTGTACACCTTGGCTTAATGGTGTTTCAGAGTCTGATATCCTTTTACTTTTATCAATCTCTTCCTTTGCCTTGGGTTTCTTGACTGATCGGTAAGTAACTTGCATATTGCCTTTCACTTCTTCTAATCTCGGCTGGTTTATATACAGCAGGGGTTCTCTCCCCGCTTTTTTCTCTTTTCTCACTGAGACACCTCCTAATTGATCTCCACTTTTATATGTATGCAAAAAGCGCCCAGGGGTTTCATGTTTATGGAATATAAAAAAAACGGCTGAGGGAATCTTATCCCACAGCCGTTTTTTATATTATTATCCCAGTACGTGATAGCCTGAATCTACGTGAAGGTTCTCTCCTGTAATCCCTCTTGAATAATCACTGAAAAGGAATACTGCCGTATCTCCGACTTCTTCCTGAGTCGTATTGCGGCGAAGTGGAGCACGCTCTTCGATTTCTTTCAGGATGCTGTTGAAGTCCCCGACGCCTTTGGCTGACAGGGTACGAATCGGACCTGCAGAAATGGCATTCACACGGATACCGTGTTTCCCAAGGTCGCTCGCAAGATATTTCACGCTCGCTTCAAGAGAAGCTTTTGCCACTCCCATGACATTATAGTTCTGCATGACTCGTTCTCCGCCCAAGTACGTCATGCTCACAATGCTTCCGCCTTCAGTCATAAGGTCCTTAGCCACTTTTGCCACTGCAGTCAGTGAATAGGAGCTGATATTGTGAGCAAGCAGGAAACCGTCTCTTGTCGTATTCATATAATCTCCGGCAAGCTCTTCTTTATTGGCAAAGGCAATACAGTGAGCCAGTCCATGAATCGTTCCCACTTCTTTTTTGATTGTGGCAAAACATTTTTCGATATCTTCATCATTCGTCACGTCACATGGAAGTACGAGTGAATCTTCTCCGCCTTCCAATGTTCCGGCTAAATCCCTGACACCTTTTTCAAAACGCTCACCTGCATATGTAAAGATCAAACGTGCACCTGATTGATGCAGCGAACGGGCGATACCCCACGCGATACTTCGCTTATTCGCCACTCCCATTACAACATATGTTTTACCTTTTAATGAAAGAGTCATTATTATCCTCCTAATTAATACATGTTATTAGTACCTGCTACTAATTCTACCGCACTCTCCCCTAAAAGAAAAGAAAATTTCTATCTTATTCTCTTTTTCACATCTTCCATTTGCAAGAGATGCCTCTGTTCGTGTTTCCCGAGAAGCTCGAGTACCTGCCATATCGGCATGTTACCAAATCGGTGATGGTTCATGGACAGGCGATCCAAGCCTTCTTTCGTGTATTTCTCCAGAAAGTGTGTGGTGAGGGATCGTGATTCATCCAATGCTTTCATCAACTCGTCCAAGGTCTGTGGATCAGTGGACGGCTCGATCGGCGCTATCATTTTTTGGGATGGATCATCGAATACCGATAAATCCACATCGGAATCGCTTCTCACCCCTTCATTTTCGGCAGAATCAAGGGCCAAAGTCAAAAAGCGGGTTTCCGCTCCGGCCAGATGAAGGATGATCTGCGCAATGCTCCACTCCCCGGGGGAAGGTTTTTGATTCAATTCCTCATAAGACAATCCTTTTATACTTTCCTTCACCAATTTCCGAATCTCTACAATTTTGGTTTCCCACATATTGGTTTCCTCCTTTTCACCTTTATTATCTATTAGGGATTAAGTCATGATACTCCTTTATAAAGTAAAAACTTCCCAAGAAAAATGTTTCTTGGGAAGCAGGATTCATGTTAGCAGTATTCACAGAATTCGAGTTCCCGTTTGAGTTCATCGACGTATTCTTTAGAACCTGTGACAATCAGGCGGTCATTCATATGAAGTTCTGTATCCCCATGGGGAACGATGGAATCCTTCCCTCTGAAGATCCGTACGAAGATGACATCTCCCGTGAATGGGAATTTCCGGAGTGTCATTCCTTCAAACTGACTGTTCAACATGCGGATTTCGTATAAGGATGTTTCTTGATTGGTCAGGATGCTCATGACGGATGGTGATTCAATGAGCGCCCTTAATAATGCTTTCGTTGATAAGAATACAGAATATACTTCAATATCCTGTTCACGAAGGCTTTCATGCAAATCAGGGCTCTCCACCCTTACAATCACACGACCTACTCCATACTCTTTCGCCGTCACTGCAAGTGTCGCATTAACCTCTTCATCCCCCGTTGAAATCACGAGGATATCGGATTCAAAGATTTCCTTCTCTTGTAGTGTCCCGAGATCATAATCATCGATTTCGTGGATATCGAACAGTGAATCAGCGATACTTCGATCTGATTTATCCTGTTTCGTATGATACAGGACGGGTTCATATAGGGAGGATTGAAGCTCCCTTGAAACGGGCATGGTTAATTGATTGGCACCCAGGAACGTAATTTTCAGCTTCTTCTCTTTTGCACTTTCCCGTGGGAAAAGCTTTTTAAAGATGATAGGTGTGATGATACACGTAATGACGGCCACCAGAATAAGCGTTCCACTCATTTGAGGGGTGATGATTTCAATTCTTTCTGCGATCTTCGCAGCAGCAATTACCAACGACAAAGTTGACGTAAGAAGAAATGCTGAAGCGATCGTCGTTTTCGTATCATACCAGTACCTTAATAAATAAACCGGGATGATCTTCGAAACAAGGAAGGCAAGAACCAGTAATGGGATGAGTAAAAGCATTTTCTTGTCACTCAGTAGTGACCCAAGGTCCAGCTCCACACCGATCATCACAAAGAAGATCGGGATCAAAAATCCATATCCAAATGAATCAAGCTTATGAACCATCTCCTGATTCGGTGCAAGTAAAGATACGAGTACACCGGCAAGGAAAGCTCCCAGAATGTTCTCGGCACCCACCGTCTCTGACACGGCCACCAGTAACATAATCAAGGTAAAGACCGCACGTGTACCGATTTGAACAGTCCCTGTCGATAGACTTTTGATGAAAGGGTTATTCTTCAGCCTCTTGGCGAGGAAGTACAATAGCAGACCTACACCAAAAAGGATCAGAAGTAGCCACATATTCCCGTGTCCTTCTCCATAAAGCGAAACGAAAACAGCCAGTAAAATCATGGTCACCAGGTCTGCGATGACAGCTACCAAAAGAATGATCTGACCGATGGCACTTTTCGTGATATGTGCCTCTTTCAGCGTAGGTACCACGACACCAAGGGATATCGTGGAAATGATCAACGTCATCAAGAACGCATTATCGATGAGTCCAAACAGGACAAACAGATATGACAATCCCAATGATACAAAGAAAATACCGATGAAAATGAGAATGGCCAATTTCAAGCGGTTTGGTTCTTCTTTCCCACTTGGTAATAGCTCTTTTTTCTTTTTCCCGCCGGAAAAAGCGGTGAAGTCAATTTCAAGACCGCTTAAGAACATGAGGAATATAAACCCCAGGGTAGATAATGTCTCAAGCCACATGTCCTGGTGGACGAGGTTGAACCCGCTCTTTCCTATAACCAATCCCATGATAATCTCTGCGATGACGACCGGGATGAAATTCAACTTGAATCGATGAAGCAAAATGGGAGTTAAAAAAGCTACCATTATCACGATTACAAGGGATGCAACAGATGCATGTTGTTCCATTCATATTTCCCCCTTTTCTCTCTATATTAGGTAATTCATAAACATCGTCGCTAATCCAAGATAGATTAAAGTACTGATGATATCATTGATCGTCGTGATAAAAGGACCGGAAGCGACAGCCGGATCTACTTTTAACTTGTGCATCAAGAGGGGCACTAATGTACCTGCGAGGGTAGCAACGAATAGTGAAATCAATACGGAGACGCCGACAAGGATCCCTAAAAAGAATTCGCCTTTCCATACGTATACGATGATGCTGACCACAATCCCGCAAGTCGTCCCGGTAATCAGCCCTGTTCCCGCTTCACGAAAGACAAGGGACATCTTGTTTTCCTTTTCAAGGTCCCCTGTCGCAATCCCCCTTACGGCAACCGCAAGGGCCTGCGTTCCAGTATTTCCAGCCATTCCGGCAATCAGTGGAATAAACACGGCAAGGATGGCCACTTTATCCAATGTATCTTCAAATCTGCCGATGAGGCTGGCAGTGAACATTCCGAGAAATAGTAAGGCGATGAGCCACGGGAGACGCTTCTTGGCTGCATTTATAGGGCTTCTGTCAATGGAATCCAAATCGGCGATACCGGCAAGCTTAGAGTAGTCATCGGACGCCTCTTCTTCCATGACGTCCATGATGTCATCTACCGTAATGATCCCTAGCAGGTGATGTTGAAAGTCAACAACCGGCAGGGCAAGGAAGTCGTAATCCTTCATCTGTCGTGCGACGGCTTCCTGATCTTCGCTGACACCGACAGACATGACCCGGCCACTCATAATTTCACCGATCATCACATCATCATGGCTGATGATCAAATCTCTAAGGGATATGACCCCTACAAGCTTTTTATCATCATCCACCACATAGATATAGTAAATCGTTTCAGCATTCGGTGCTTCATTTTTCAATATATACATGGCAGACCTGACCGTCTGATTCTTTGAAATGGCCACGAACTCAGTGGTCATGATACTACCAGCTGTGTATTCTTCATAATGCAGTAACTCTTTAATCTCTTTAGCCGATTCATCATTCATGATGGTCAAATAACTGACAACCTGATCTTTATCCAGCTCATTCAAGACATCCACTGCGTCATCGGCATACATATTAGAGAGCATTTCGGCTGCGTATGTAGGATTCATTTCAGCCAGGATATCCTGATAATCTTCTTCATCTATATCCAGGCTTTCAAAAAGCTCCGCCATTTCCTCCGGTGAAAGATAATGATACAGCCTGCTTCGTAAGTCTTCATCTATTTTAGAGAAAAACTTTGCCTGATCATAAGAGTGTAATTGAACAAATTCGGAACGAAATAAATCCAGATCTTCTTCCTGAAGGGCTCTGATGAGAAGGTCTTCATCATACATTTCCTTTTCCTGCTTATCCCTTTCATTCTCCTGTTCTTGAGTTACCTCAGACATCCAATACACCCTCCTTCATAAATTGATTGAATATAGTCGTAATAATACTAGCAAATCTCAACATAATTGTCTCTTATGAAATCATAACCATCTATGTATTCCTTTGCTTTAATATGCAATACTAATGCCAGACGAATCATACATGCAGGAATTGCTGAATCATTAATATGTCATAAAATACGGGAAAAGAAAAGGAAAAAGGCAGGTAAGGGAGTGGGATTTCAATGAAAATGGATATTATCGGTGATGTGCATGGCTGTTTTACGGAATTTAGAGAGTTGACGAAAAAGCTTGGGTATGAATGGGGCAGCGGCCTTCCTGTTCATCCCCATGGAAGGAAACTTGGTTTTGTGGGAGACCTGACTGATCGGGGACATCACTCCCTGGAGACGATCTCAACAGTATACAGCCTTTTTAAAAAAGATACTGTTTACTATGTCCCTGGGAACCATTGCAATAAGCTTTACCGTTATTTTTTAGGGAACAACGTGAAAATACTTCACGGCCTTGAAACAACCGTGGCGGAACTGAGTGCCCTCACTCAAAAGGAAAGAAATCGCTATCGGGATATGTTCATGGAATTATATGAACAATCCCCTCTATACCATGTATTGGATAAAGGGAAGCTGATCATTGCCCATGCAGGCATCAAAGAAGAACTAATCGGAAAACAATCGAACCGTGTCAAAACCTTCGTCCTTTACGGAGACATAACGGGAGAAAAAAACGATGACGGTACCCCGGTAAGAAAAGACTGGGCACGTGATTATCAAGGCGAAGCATGGATCGTATACGGCCACACCCCTGTGAAAGAAGCACGCCTCATAAATAAAACGGCCAACATCGATACGGGAGCCGTGTTTGGCGGTATGCTCACGGCATTTAGATACCCTGAACTGGAAGTAGTGAGTGCAGCATCAAGGATGCCTTTCGTGGCGGAGAAATTTCGGGAAATTGAATGAGTCTTCCTGCGGGCAATATCATCATTATCAAAAAGAGATCCCTTTCAGTTTACCTGAAAGGGATCTCTTACTGTCTATCAAGCAGCATCCTCATATCATCGGGCATGGGGCACTCCAAGCTCATCCATTTTTTCATAATCGGATGGAAAAAGTGCAGTCTTTTACAATGAAGGGCCTGTCTGCCTATCAGTTTAATACTTCCGCCATATAAGTCATCTCCCGCAAGAGGATGTCCTAAGAAGGAAAGATGAACTCGGATCTGATGGGTCCTGCCTGTTTCAAGTTTCAATTCCAGTTGCGCAAATTCAGGGAACTGCTTCTCCACCCTGTAATGAGTCAGGGCATATTGTCCATCCGACCGCACTTCTCTTTCAATAATGCTGTCGGATTTCCTTCCGATCGGTTCTTCTACCGACCCCGATCCCTTCATAACCCCTTCTGCAAAGGCTTCATATGTCCGATTGATCTCCCTTTCCTTCTGCTGAAGGCTGAAGAGATGATGAACGTGGCGGTGTTTTGCCACGAGTACCAGTCCAGACGTGTCTTTATCCAATCGGGTAACGATGTGTACCGTTGAGGCGAGGTCCATTCGATTGAAATATCCTAATAGTGCATTTGCAAGACTTCCTGTCGGCTCTTCTTTCGTGGGGATCGTTTTCATCCCCCACGGTTTGTCCACAACGAGCACATCATCATCTTCGTAAACGATTGAGAGGGGGATCTTTTCTGCAACCAACGTTTCACTTTTTCTTTCTACGGGAAATCTCACCTCAAGAAGATCCCCTGTAGTAAGTGGATGCCGGACATTTTCTTCTTTTCCATTGATGGTGATCCTTCCTCCGTCAAACTTGACTGCCGTCAATGTACGCTTTGACAATTGCTGATCGATCAGAAAATCTCTCATCGGTATCCCTTCATAGGTTGAAGGGATGCACCATTTTAGCGTATATCCCTTCACCTTACCATTCTCCTTTATTCATCCGCTACAAATGAATCATGCACCCGTTTCCAGAACGGGAAAGGACGAAAGCGTGCAAAGCGGATTTTCTCATCTGCGACACGATACTGAATGCTTTTAACGTCTTTATGAAGGAGGGAGAGATGATCAATCGTGACCAGGAAGTCCGGTCCATTCACAGGCTTCAGCATGCATGTATGATGTGCAGGTAAAATAAGGGGCGATCCTATTGTACGGAACACCCGATTATTGATGGAAGCCATTTCAGCGAATTGGATGGCGGGTAAGGACGGGTGAATGATTGCCCCTCCCAGCGCCTTATTATATGCCGTACTGCCGGAAGGAGTGGACAGACATAATCCGTCGCCCCTGAACCGTTCAAAATGCTGTCCCCGGATTTCCACATCCATGACCAGGGTCCCTTCGACGCTCTTGACCGTTGATTCATTCAATGCAAGATAACGTGTTTCCTTTCCACCATGCTGATAACGGATAATCGTTTCCAACAGTGGATATTCAATGATCTGATAGGGTGTCTTGGCGATGGCAATGACAAGTTTCTCGATTTCTTCCGGCACCCAGTCTGCATAAAAGCCGAGGTGACCCGTATGTACACCCACAAAGGCCGTCTTATCAAGCCTTGATCTATAGCGGTGAAACGCATATAGCAGTGTACCGTCCCCACCGACTGAAATGACGATATCGGGTTGATCATCATCATAGGTCAAGTTGAAATCCTGGAGATATGTTCTCATTTTATGCATCAGTGTATTGGACTTGGAATCACCTTTTGATGTAATAGCGAACTTCATTCATTTACCCCCTGCTGTTTAGGTTCCGAGCCACGCTGGTCTTTTTCCTTTTTGTTTGTGAAAATGACCTGGGCTTCCTGGATTTCTTCACGGATCAAACTCATTTCTTCATCCAGCCTGAATGCCGCTTCGGCAGCACTTTGCAAACGGTGACGGATCTGATCAGGAATTTGGCCACTGTACTTATAATTCAACGAATGTTCAATCGTAGCCCAGAAATTCATCGAAAGCGTACGGATTTGAATTTCCACCAGGATGTTCTTTTCACCGTGGATCGTTTGTACCGGATAGTCGATGACGACATGATAAGAACGGTAGCCGCTTTGTTTCTTGTGGGTCACATAGTCCCGTTCTTCAATAATCGTAAAGTCCTTGCGTCCCCGGAGCTTTTCCACCACCACATGGATATCCTCTACAAATTGACACATCATCCTTAGTCCTGCGATGTCCTGCAATTCTGTTCCAATGTTGGATAGCTTGATTCCTTTTTGATTTGCTTTATCAAGGATACTCGCAATCGGTTTAACTCTGCCAGTTACGAATTCAATGGGAGAATGAGTGTTATGAAGTTCATATTCTCCCCTCATCCCCTTAAGCTTAATCTTTAATTCATCAACCGCCTGCTTGTAGGGAGCCAAAAATTGTTCCCAGTGATTCATTCCCCTCACCTCTAAACGCCTACTTTTCAAGAAATACGTTCTCTACCTTATTAACCATTTCGTCACCGTAGTTCCCGTTTCCTTCTATATTATCTATGAGATACTCAAGCTCTTCTATGAATTGAGTTAATTCCAGTGAATCTTTTTCACTTTTTGCCACTACTGCCGCTTTTTCATGAAGGGCTTTTTTTATTTCCGGCCAGATTGACTCTTCCAAATATAAGTATACATATTCCTCTTCATTTTCAGCTAAGTATACGAAAGCATAGCGATCGGAATCTGCAATGATTTGACCTGCCGCCGTTGTACCTTTTAAGAGCTCCGACTGGTCCGTATGTAAATATAATGTCCCTTTTTCATAAGTTGTGTGGTTAAATTGAACAATTTTCCTCATGCTTTTCTTCATCCTTCCATTAAACAATCAGTATCATTTTAACATAAGAAAACCATTTCATCTAAATATTGAAGTTCCCTTTTATTAAAGAGATAATAGAGGAAGTATGCAAGGAAAGGATGCTTGTAATGGCACAGGAAATTGAAATTGAGTTTAAGAATCTTGTAACAGAAGAAGAATTCAACCGATTGACTTCACATTTTCATATAAAGGAGGAAGATTTCATTTCTCAGGATAATCATTATTTCGATACACAAGATTATCAGTTAAAGGAGATGCAGTCTGCCCTCCGGATCCGCGAGAAAAACGGGACGTATACGTTGACGTTAAAGACCCCTTTGAAAGAAGATCTCCTGGAGACGAATCAACCCTTATCCAAAGACCAATCGTATTCCCTTTTACATGATGGGCTATTCCCGGAAGGTGAAGTCAGAGATGTGCTGAACTCCCTTTCCATCTCTTATGAGTCCCTGCAACACTTTGGGACACTCTCAACCAGCAGGGTTGAAATCCCTTACAGGGATGGTCTCCTTGTTTTCGACCATAGTTCTTACCTGCAAAAGGAAGACTATGAACTCGAATATGAAGTGAAAGAACGTACATCAGGCGAAGTTATATTCCTGGAATTACTCGACCAGCATCAGATCCCACTTCGTCAGACAGATAATAAAATCAAACGTTTTTACTTGGAGAAATTAAAACAGGATCGATCATGACCGATATAGAATAGGAATAAGCGTTTTATTAAAGAGGAGTCAAATATATGAATGTCCAACAGTTGAGAACGATGATGGAGCTTCAAGCCTTGAACAGTCTCGGGTCCGTATCTTCTTTCCAGGATACAACCGGTCAATCGAATGATTTATTTCAACAATTATTAACAAGTGCCCTACAACCAAGCCAACAAAATATAGATTTGAATCAAACACTTGGAGCCGTCAATGGAGCCCTCCTGACCCAATCCGCCAGTTCGGTCCCTATAGGCATCAATCCCCTTTCGGCTCTAAACAAGTCGAACTGGAATGCCCCGGAGGAAATCGATGAAATCATCAGCCGGGCAGCGGATCACTATGCCATTCCAAAAAAATTGATTCAAGCCGTCATTAAACAGGAGTCCAATTTCAATCCGGATGCCGTCAGCCCTGCAGGCGCCACCGGATTGATGCAGCTCATGCCGAGCACCGCACGAGGACTTGGGGTCAACAATGTATTCGATCCGGAAGAGAATGTTTTTGCCGGTACAAAATATTTAAAGCAAATGCTCGATAAGTACAATGGAGACATCCACCTTGCACTGGCTGCCTACAATGCAGGTCCCGGAAACGTTGATAAATACAACGGTATTCCACCGTTCAAAGAAACCACTTCCTATGTAAAAAAAGTGACGGATCGCTATTTTGCCTAACGATCCCGTCATCATTCAAAAAGCAGGCCGCATAGGCCCGCTTTTTTTGATGACGCGGATGTGGTCCAATCGACCCTGATTGATTCTTCAGCCATATTTCCCACTATTTCATGGGATTTGGGAATAGAGTGACAAAAGCGGGCTACACTAATTTAGGAATAATCAGTTGATGTAAGGCGATTTGTTTGAGATATGAAAGAATGCTTGCTAGAATGAACATACAATCTAAGGAAAAAGGAGTCATTCTTATGGTCGAGAAACCACAAATGCCTTATAATCTTATCGGCGAAAAGAAACTCTCCATGCTCGTTGAAGCCTTTTATAATAGAGTATCAAATCATCCTGAGTTATCACCGATCTTTCCGGATGATTTAACCGAGACAGCTCGTAAACAGAAACAATTCCTAACTCAATATTTAGGTGGACCGGCTCTTTATACAGAAGAACACGGACACCCCATGCTGCGTGCAAGGCACCTCCCCTTTCCCATCACAGAGTCACGGGCTAAGGCTTGGTTAAGTTGTATGCATGATGCAATGGATGAGGTCAACTTAGAGGGTCCTGTAAGGGATGACTTTTTTCACAGACTTGTATTAACCGCCCATCATATGGTAAATACTGAAACACCCAAGGGTTCTTCCATTGACTAGAACAACTAGCTGGCATCACCTGAAAGGGTGTGGGCGTGACAAGAAACCTCTGGAAATATATATGTTTGTTGACCCTCTTTGCCCGGAATGCTGGGCGCTTGAACCAATCTTAAAGAAATTGCACATTGAGTATGGACAATACTTCCGGATCCGCTACATTCTAAGCGGACAGCTCGCCTCATTGAACCTGGCGACGAAGCGGAAGAAGGAAGATCTGGCACAGCAATGGGATAAAACAGCGAGTCGCTCCGGTATGTCCTGTGACGGGAGCCTGTGGATTGAGAATCCGATTGATTCACCCTATCTCGCTTCATTCGCCATTAAAGCGGCAGAACTTCAAGGAAAGCACTCAGGGATCCGCTTTTTACGTTTTTTACAAGAACGATTATTCCTTCAGAAACAAGACATCTCCAATATCGAGGTACTGAAGGAATGCGCACAGGCAGCCAAGCTTGATCTCACGGAATTCATGAACGATATCAACTCTTCTTCCGCATCCAAAGCTTTTCAATGTGATGTCAAAATCACGTCTGAAATGGAAGTTGAGGAAATTCCGACACTTGTCTTCTTCAATGAGAATATTGAAGATGAGGGACTAAAGATTACAGGATTGTATTCCTATGAGGTATACGTACACATCATTGAAGAAATGCTTGCAACAAAGCCGGAAAAACAGCCATTGCCTCCACTGGATGTATTCATGAAGTATTATCGGGTTGTCGCATCGAAGGAAATAGCCGTTGTGTACGATTTATCGGTAGAAGAAGTAGAGAAACAAATGAAGAAATGGACACTTCAGCAAAAAGTGAAAAAGCTCCCTGCAAAGCACGGAACCTTTTGGAAATATATCAGTCAATAATTATTTCAATATAATTAAACAGCCTTATAAACAAGAAAAGCCGATGTTGTTTCCAACATCGGTTTTTCAATACGAACAAAGGGGATGGGAGAAATTTTTCACGGTCAAACAAAGGGGTATATGTTTGCTTGTGATCAACTTCACACTGATAATATATCACGTATCCACTTGTATTGGCAAGTTGTTTGTATGGTATTTCACAATATTGTCAAAATCGATTCATGTTCTCCATTTCCCCTTCATATACATGGTAATAAGACAATGCTCGGAGGGAATGACTATGCTCTCAAAAATGAAATATGGGATCCTCCTTCTACTGATCGTGATCAGTTTCTTCATAAATATCCTTGGACTTATGCACCTGGTACCAGTTTATATCACATCCCCCATCCTCTTTCTCTCCCTTCTCCTCTTCTTCCACTCACTGGGAAACCGTAACCGCTTCAGGGGATTCAAATCCATGAAATGAGGGACGGACCTATATAATCAGGTGCCAATAAAAAACACCCCTCCTGAAAGGTTACCTTCAGGAAGGGTGTTTCATTTTGTAATCGTCACTATTTATTGCAATTTTTCAAGCAGTTCTTCCATTTCATTCAGCTTTTCTTCAAAGACCTTACAAGCATCTTCCACCGGTTTGGATGTTGTCACATCCACCCCTGCTTTCTTCAATACTTCAATCGGGTAATCGGAACTTCCAGCTTTAAGGAAATCGATGTAGCGTTCCACTGCAGGCTCGCCTTCTTCCAGGATCTGTTGACTAAGGGCCGTTGCTGCAGAGAAGCCTGTAGCATATTGATATACATAATAATTGTAATAGAAATGGGGGATACGAACCCATTCCAATCCAATCTCTTCATCAATCGAAATGTCTTCCCCGAAATACTTCTTATTCAACTCATAATACTGTTTGGTGAGGAACTCCGAAGTCAGCGCTTCTCCTTCCTGGGCTTTCTTATGGATAAGATGCTCGAATTCAGCAAACATCGTCTGACGGAAAACAGTCCCTCTGAATCCTTCAAGATAATGATTCAACAGGTACAATCTTTTCTTCTCATCATCGATCGTATTTAACAGATAATCATTTAATAATGCTTCATTGCAAGTGGAAGCGACTTCTGCCACAAAGATGGAATAATGACCGTACGTATAAGGTTGGGAACTGCGCGTATAGTAACTATGGACACTGTGACCGAATTCATGGGCCAGTGTGAACAGATTGTTTACATTATCCTGCCAATTCATGAGGATATAAGGATTGGTACCGTATGCCCCGGATGAGTAGGCACCACTTCTCTTTCCTTTATTTTCGACCACGTCCACCCAGCGATTCTCAAATCCTTCTTTCAGTACATTGGCATACTCCTCACCCAGTGGCTTTAGTCCGTCGAGGATCATGCTCTGTGCTTCGTCATAGCTTATGTCCATTTTGACTTCCTTCACGAGTGGGGTATACAAATCATACATATGAACCTCATCCAGACCCAGCACTTTCTTACGAAGCTTGACATAACGCTGAAGGAGATGAAGGTTTTTATTCACCGTATCGACAAGGTTATCATACACTTCTTCAGGAATATTGTTATTGGATAATGCCGCATGTCTCGCCGAATCGTAATGCCTGACGTTTGCGACGAAATTATCTTTCTTCACCGCTCCGCTTAACGTTGAGGCGAATGTGTTTTCAAATTTCCCGTACGTTTCATAGACCTTTTTAAAGGCTTCTTCCCGGACACGGCGATCGCTGCTCTCCAAGAATCGGATAAAACGACCGTGTGTGATATCCACTTCTTCCCCATTTTCATCTTTGATGCTCGGAAACTCAAGGTCTGCGTTATTCAACATGCCGAATGTATTGCTTGCAGCACTGAACACTTCAGACGCCTGGGCCAAAAGTGCTTCTTCTTCAGCGGAGAGAACATGCGGACGCTGAAGATTGATTTCCTCTAAAGCATGCTTATACTTTTTCAGTTCATCCTTCTCTTCAAGGAAACCTTTCAGCTTCTCTTCGTCAATCGATAGAACTTCCGGTACCAAATAAGCAAACTTACTCCCTAACTGTGTATAAAGACTTTTGGCACGGTCATCAAGACCCTGATAATAGGAATTGGTCGTATCCTGGTCATAGCGCATATGAGAATATGTATACACCTTACCCATACGTTCCATTATTTCATCCTGGAAGGCAAATGCTTTATAAAGCTGATCTGCACTATCACCCAGTGTTCCCTTAAATTCGTCTGCTCTCTTTGTCATTCCTTGGATTTCTTTATATTCTTTCTCCCACGCATCATCACTTTCGAAAATATCTTCCAATCTCCACGTTAACGTTACATCTACCTCTTTTCTTCCAGGCAGACTTTTAGTAGCTGTATCTTTTGACATATACATCCTCCATTCTGAAATCTACAGAAAATTCCTTATAGTTACATTCTCTCTCATCTACCATTTTCCTGCAACAATACAATCTTTCTTACAGCTTTTTTAATATATGCTTCCATCTAGGAAAAAAATCATGTTTATGCTGTTCGTAGGCTGAAAAATGATCCGGGCAGCTCCAGGGCTCAGTGAGTTGATACATATCATTTATTTTCCTGAGAACCTGCAACTCTTCAAGTAAACGTAAATACCCGCTTGCGATTCTCTTTATCTCTTCATCGATTTTTAGGAGAGGAAGGGAACGCAGCTCGATATGGCCATTTGTAATCCTTCTATTCAGCACCCTGCACACACTTTCCTCTGAAAAAACCGTATTCCCTTTCAAACAATCTTTCCATACGTAATATTGCCATTCCACTTCGTGATTTCTGATATGAATGCCATGGGGAATGACAGGGATGCCAATATACAGGGGCAAATATAAAAACGTATCCCCTTCGCCGTACACTTCCCTTAAAAACACATCTGTTCTCGCTTTATTATAGTGAATTTTGTTGTATATCCATTTCGTTCTAAAATCGTACCAATGGGATAAAAAGGCGGGATGAAGAACGGAAACATTCGGAATGGAAGGAGGAAGTGTGAACTCCGAAACGGGGATGATGATGGGTGCTGCACTCATAAATGCCGTGGCGGAAACCGGAAGGAGATGAGGGTAGAGTTGAAAGATGCTTCTATCAGGAAGAAAATGAAGGATAAAATAATCCAGATGTGGAGAGTATCGGATGAATGCTTGTTGGAAGGTCGTTAGACTCAGGAGCTTCTTCGACTTAAGGGGCTGTGTCAGGATCCATAAGGGGGTGATTCCCTGTCGATGATAACCATATGTGCGTCGCACTATTTCAGAAATCGGTATGCTTGAACATTGAATCTCGATGGCGATCTCTGCCGTATCTGTTTTCACATAAATATCCGCGACTTGCTTAAGCCCTTTAATGGAATGTTCGAGACTCACCCTTGTATAGAGGGAGCTGATCCTGTCGTATAATAACTGCTTACTTAATAGATGTTGCGGGGTCTCCCCCCTTACTAACTCGCAATCTGCATGGGAGATATGGGCAAAATGGGATACGTTGCGGCTACCGATTTTCATTGTCAACGGTGAAGAACAATGGGGACAGATAAATGAGGCACCTTTCTTTCTTAACCCTCTTAATTCCTCCCTGGAATAATGGATGGTGGTAAATACTTGCCGGTTGAGTAATGCTGTTAACATAGAACACCTCCTTTTGTTACCATTCGACATAAATAGTAAAAATCCTGCATAAACAAAGCCCTCAAGCAAAAAGTGCTTGAGGGCTTCACTCTATAACAAAGGAGACATCAGGCGGGAAGTGGATTCCAAGATCCTGTATCCCAGATGCCGCTTCTGAAATTCTTCCAGTTGCAATTCTTCCGATTCCTCCAAGTCATGTAAATATTCTTTTACAATAGAGGAAGTGCTTTCTGTTTTATACAAAAACGCATTCACTTCAAAATTCAAGTGAAAACTTCTCATATCCATATTCGATGTTCCGATTGAAGCCATTTCTTCATCTACAATCACGATTTTACTATGCATGAACCCTTTTTGATACTCAAATATTCTGGCCCCGGCTTCCAGAAGATCTGGGAAATAAGAGCGGGAAGCATGGAATACAATCCGTTTATCCGGTTTATGAGGAACCAGAAGTCTCACATCCACACCGCTTAAAGCGGCAATCTTCAAAGCTGAGAAAATATCTTCATCAGGAACGAAATAAGGGGATGCCACCCACACACTCTTTTTCGCCGAGGTGATCATCGAGAAGAATATATTCTTCAAAACGCTCAATTCATTATCGGGTCCCCCCGCAATCATCTGAACTCCGCCGTCGTTCGCATTTTCAAGTGGATCAGGACTTAAATATCCGGGTGTCAGGAAATCATCGTTCGTCATATAATACCAATCCTGCAGAAAAATCAACTGCAGGGTCCGAACCGCTTCTCCCCTTACAAACAGGTGAGTGTCCCTCCAGAAACCGAAGTGTGGATTCTTACCTAAATATTCATCCCCAATATTGAGTCCTCCCACAAATCCGATACTCCCATCGATGACAATGATTTTACGGTGATTCCGAAAGTTAAATTTATTATTCAGCACCGGAATCTTAACAGGTCCGAACGCAACGACTTCTACACCTGCATTTTTTAAATCATTTATATAATCCTTTGATAGTTGCCAGGCACCGACAGCATCGTAAAGGAAGCGTATTTTGACTCCATCATTGGCCCGTTCAATAAGGATATCCTTAATCTGGTTACCGATTTCGTCATGACGCACAATATAATATTCCATATGGATATGATGCTTTGCGGTCTTTAACCACGTCAGAATTTCACCGAACGTTTCGTTACCATTGGTCAACAGTTTTGTTTCGGTGGAAAAAGATATGGCACTATTCCCGATTCTTTGTGCTAACTGAAAATGCTTTTCTTGAAATAAGCCAAACATATCTGCGTTTATTTCTTTTGGACCGGGCTCGAATTTATTATAGGTTTCCTGATCCAAAATGTACTTCTTTTTATACATTTTCTCTTTTCTGTAATTCCGTCCAAATAATAAGTAAAAAATGAAGCCTAAAAACGGGAATGCCCCCAAAACCACGAGCCATGTCAAGGTTTGGGCAGGATGACGATTTTCAAAGAAAATAAGAAACCCAATGACAACGACGGAAAATGTGAAGACAATACTAAAATACTTCACCATTCCTGAAAGATACTGATCAAAATAAAAAATATAACTTAATACAAGGACAGCACAAAATAAGAGGACCCTTACCGTATTCTTCATATGTAGTAACACCTTCCACCGGCTTAATGTTTCAAAAATAGAAAACCCTTATACAAAGTGTGGATATAAAAAATACCGATTTCTATATGAAACCGGTATTGATCCTTACGAAAAGTGTTCACTTAACGTCTCAAAGACATGGTCATGGATGACGACTTTGCCATACTCTTCAAGGCGATGAACGGTCATTCGTGATTCATCGGCATATTCAAGCAGAATACTTAACGTATTATCGATATCTTCTTCTGAAAAGTGTTCTTCAGAAAATTTAACATAAATAAAATATTTATCTTCAAATGCAAGCAGCTTTGTTTCTAAATGTTCCATAGGCATATCTTTCAACCGATGGGATAAAGAAATCGCATCTTCGAAATCATTGAATTTCAACGTGAAGTCCAAAACAACTTCAGCTTCCCCATCCTGATCCTGCTTGATTTGGAAATGCTGATCCAATAGTTCCTCTATACGCTCATCGACAGGAAGTTCCTTGAGCTTATCCTCTGGAATAGGAAGCTCGAATCGCTGACCATCCTTAGAAACCTGAGCTCTTGTAACAAGGACTTCAAGCCCTTTATCTAACGCCTGAACCTGAATCCAAAGCGGTCCTTCAATTCCGAAATCTTCTTCCTGATGAACTTCATCCATCATTTCCCAGAAGAGTTCTTCACTCCGTTCTCGGTTATACCAGATTTCTTCACGGTCAAATCCGCGATCTTCTATATCCCCATAAGAAATATAGAACTTGACTGTATTTTCGTTTATGCGTTCGATTTCCAATTAACACCTCTCCCTTCTTGCATGATGTTAGTGAAGGGACTACACCCTCTGAGCAAAACGCTCTATTGCTGGTGAAGATTGAAGATACATTTAGATTAGTTTGTACCTTGTACTTCTATTTTATGATAAAACCTCAGAAAATGGAATTAAACTAACACCCATTTTTTTCTCACAAATCCCTCTAGGCGTTTTTGACATTTTAGCGGATATTTGCAGAAAATTCAAGTGATAAAACTTATTCTAAAATAAAGAGACTGACCCGAAAGGAGACGCAACGTTCCTTAAAGGGTCAGCCCCTTTTACTTATATATTCCCCTACTTGGAAAAGAGTACTTTAGTTTACCATTCTTTGAGCTTCAAGAAGCTGGAATGTCCGAACCTTTCTTGGTAGGAAACGTCTGATCTCATCTTCGTTGTATCCAACCTGAAGGCGCTTTTCATCAAGGATGATCGGGCGTCGCAGCAGTCCGGGATTTTTTTGAATCAATTCGAACAGTTCTTGAAGTGGTAAAGTTTCCAGGTCAACATTAAGCTTCTGGAATGTTTTAGAACGGGTTGAAATGATCTCATCTGTTCCATCCTCAGTCATGCGAAGGATTTCTTTGATTTCATCAATGCTTAATGGTTCAGAAAAAACGTTGCGTTCGGTATATGGAATCTCATGCTCTTCTAACCAAGCTTTTGCCTTGCGACAAGATGTACAACTAGGTGAAGTGAATAATGTAACCACGAATCATTCACACTCCCTTTAGGAATTTTTATAATATAGAGTATTTTATTTAAACGCCGTTAATTAAAATTAGTTTAAATAAGAAATCTCTATTATGTATTATACATGAATTACTGCCCTATGAACATAGTTTTAACTAATTTGTCAAATTTCCTGTACAGAGGTTTAACAAAGCTATAAATTCTGTTTCTATTATGGGTTTACCCGGTACACTCTTAGCTTAAACATGATATTGTATATTTCCATTTTTTCATTTAGAAAACCTTATTGCGAATAGGCAATAAGGTTTTCTTTCATTTAAAGATCTTTTAATACGTCCCCATCGCGCTCTTCGTCCTTCTTTAACACTTCGTCAACGGGTTGATAAGATGCACCGTAAAATTTGTGGTCATTATACGTATGAATGAGCTCATATGTTTTTTTCATGGAATTGAAGATAAGATCTTCGGATTCATGTTGAGGGGCCCAGTATAGGATTTCCATTTCATTTATTTCGTTTGTAGCAAGTGAACGGCGGGCATACCCGATACTGACGGCGTGTTCGAATCCTTCACGTTTGTAGAATTTCAAGCGCTTCTCAGTGTCAGTGTCATCATAGTCCACTGGTTCGACTTCCAAAATGATGGCTTTCTTCTTTTCTTTCAACTTATCGAGTAATTTATGGCCCAGGCCTTGTCCACGTGCATCCTTTGAGACGAAGAGATAATCGATGAAGATAAAGTCTTCAAGTTCGGCGTACATAAGTACATGGTGCGGCCCTTCATCTTTGTGATAGATGTCGCTTCTTTCTTTTAACAGTGATTCAAGATGTTCTTTTGATTTCATTTCCTCTACAGGGAAATATTGATTTAATTTTTCATACCAGTGCATGGATCTACTCCTTCATTTGAATTTTTGAGTGACATTGACTAACGGGATACCATTATCATTCTCAGAAAAAATAGGTTTATGTTAGATGTTAGTCTTATCCGTGGGATAATCGTACGGAATCACAGGCTGTACTGCCCATGAAGAGGAAGATGTGGTTGAAAGCGGTTAATCTTACCAATACTTTAATGATAACAATATTTCAACGCTTTTTCAAATGAGAAGCAATGTTTCGGTCCCGGTTTCTCCTTTTAAAAAAAGACTGACCTGCACGTTCCAGAGGTCAGTCTCTTCTATTAAGGAGTGTAGTCGACGCCTTCCGTATAGGAATTACCTGCATCCCACAGAAGGAATTCATTGATTCCTTGATCATTCAACGCCTTGATCTGCGCCTCTACTTCTGCTTTTCCATAAGGTTTATAGTTTCCGCTGCCAAGCCAGGAAGCGGTGAAATCCTGAAGCCACGGTCTTGAGACCGGCTTATTTTTCAGTTCGGCTATTTTCGCTTTCTCCACCTTCGAGTATTCTGTTACCAGTTCGTACGGCTGTAGATCCGGTTTGGCAATTCCGAAGTAAGGTGTCCAATGACTAGGATAGATCATGGATGAAATGACATCCACATTTTCAGATATCTTCGAGAAATTCTGACCGATACCAGGCGCCTCTGGTAGCGTTGCCGTATAACCGAAGATATCAACGGATACTTTCACACCATATGGTTCCAGCTTCTTATGGGCATATTCCACAAAATCAGTGACGGCATGTACTCGTTTCTGTACATTATCACTGTCTTCATTGGCATATTCCCCTCCGTTATAGATGAGTTCATCATCACGCTTCTCGAATCCTTCAGGGAATCGGACGTAATCGAACTGGATTTCCTGAAAGCCCATTTTTGCTGCTTCAATGGCGATGCCTACATTATAATCCCATACTTCTTTGAGGAATGGGTTGACGAAGGAATCCCCTCCTCCATTTGACCAAACCTTATTACCGTCCTTAAATGACAAGTCAGGGCGCTGATTCGCAAGAACCGTATCCTTGAATACAACGACACGTGCAATCGGATAGATGTTCTTTTCTTCCAGTGTCTTTAACATCGCTTTGGGATCTTTGATATACGGCTGACCCACCGTGGCATACGGAGAAGACGCTTCCGGTTCATATGTCACATTCCCTACGTCATCTTTAATATCAATGACCATGGCATTAAGATCTGTCGTATCCATTAATTTTGTAAGTGTATCAAAACGGGCTCCGCCAGCTGAATGTGCTGTAACGTATACCCCTCTTACCGCATCCGGATACTCGAAGCTCAGTCCTGAGTCATAGACAAATCGTGGTACCGGGCTTGTAATCTCCTTTTTGCTCATCGCAAACGTTCTCTTCTCATGTTTCACCGGACCATCCTCAGCGGCACTTGCTGACTGGAAGGGCAAGACGCACATTGTGGCTACACATAAAGATGTCGCTACCTTACTCCATTTCAAAATGAACCTCTCCTCTATTAAGTATGCTATCTAGTAAATTATGTAACTCCTTATACTATTCTAACAAGGAAATAACTTGAAAGAAAAGGGTTAATCCACCTAGTCTGTCGAAATTTCCAAGGAAATGAATATTCTTCAATATATAGTATGAATCACATCAGGATTTAGACGTAATCAACGGAAAAAGCTCCCCTCATCGAAGGGAGCTTTTATCATCCTCTTAGCTTTTATACGATGCTTGAAATTGCGCAAATTCTTTCTCTGAGCAGTAAACGAAATGTCCAGGGACCACTTCACGCATTTCAAGATTATCATCCTCTGTATAGTTATGAACAGAAGGATTATATTCTTTTCTTCTGCGGGTACGCTCATACTCGGGATCCGGTAACGGTATCGCAGATAGAAGCGATTGAGTATAAGGGTGAAGCGGATTTTTGTACAGGGCGTCACTTGTCGTCAATTCTACAAGCTTTCCGTAATACATAACACCAATACGGTCACTGATATACTTCACCATGGAAAGGTCATGGGCGATGAATAAGTAGGTTAACCCTTTTTCCTTCTGAAGTTCCTGCATCAGGTTGACGACCTGAGCCTGAATCGAAACGTCAAGGGCTGAAATCGGCTCATCGGCGATGATGAAATCAGGGTCCACTGCCAGTGCACGGGCAATCCCGATACGCTGACGTTGTCCACCTGAGAATTCATGTGGATAACGGCCTGCATGCTCTTTGTTCAGACCCACAGTTTCCAGGAGCTCATGAACCTTCTTCAAACGTTCTTCCTTGGAAGAAGCCAAACCATGAATATCAATACCTTCAGCAATGATATCGGCTACCTTCATACGGGGATTCAGACTCGCATAAGGATCCTGGAAGATCATTTGCATTTTACGGTTGAATTTCTTTAATTGAGAGCGTGACTTCTTCCCATGAACATCCTCACCGTTAAAGAGAACCTGACCGTCCGTCGCATCATAAAGACGAATGATCGTACGGCCTGTCGTAGATTTACCACAACCTGATTCTCCAACCAGTCCAAGAGTTTCCCCTTTATAAATATCAAAGCTGATATCATCGACTGCCTTAACCATATTCGGTTTTCCAGGGTTGAAGTATTGCTTTAAGTTCTTAATTTCTAGTAATTTTTCTGTCATTATGAACGAACCCCCTCAACAAGTACCGGCTCTCTATAATTTGAAGGCATCAGTCTTTGCCTAACTTTCACTGCTTCCGGCGGCTCAACCTGTGGAGCACTCGGATGTAACAACCATGATTTCACAATGTGAGTATCAGATACCTGATAATATGGCGGTTCCTGTTCAAAATCCACTTTCAAAGCATATTCACTTCGGAGAGCGAAGGCATCTCCTTTTGGTGGATTCAATAGATCCGGAGGAGTACCAGGAATCGCAACAAGCTCCTGCTCACCTTCTGTGTCGGTTGTCGGCATCGAACCGATCAATCCCCACGTATACGGGTGACGAGGATCGTAGAATATTTCATCGACGGTTCCCGTTTCTACGATTTGACCACCGTACATGACCGCTACGCGATCTGCCACATTCGCAACTACGCCAAGATCATGGGTGATGAAAATGATGGACGTTTCAATTTTATTTTGAAGATCCTTCATCAGCTCAAGGATTTGTGCCTGAATCGTAACGTCCAACGCCGTTGTAGGTTCATCGGCAATAAGGATTTTAGGATTACATGCAAGAGCGATGGCGATCACGACACGCTGACGCTGTCCACCCGAGAACTGATGCGGGTATTGCTTAAAGCGGGTTTCAGGGCTCGGAAGACCAACCAGCTTCAATAATTCAATGGCGCGTTTTTTCGCGTCATTTTTGCTCATGTTTTGGTGCTTCACCAATGGTTCCATGATTTGTTTCCCGATTGTCATCGTTGGATTCAGAGACGTCATTGGATCCTGGAAGATCATCGAGATATCTTTCCCGCGGATCTTTTGCATGTCTTTTTCCGGAAGCTTCGCTAAATCTTTTCCTTCAAAGTGGATCTCTCCGCCCTTGATGAATCCCGGCGGGTTTGGAATCAATCTCATAAGGGCTTTCGTCGTTACGGATTTACCTGAACCCGACTCCCCTACGATTGCTAATGTTTCACCTTTATCTAAATGGAAATCTACACCGCGTACTGCCTGTACTTCCCCTCCATGCGTACTGAAGGAGACGTGTAGATCTTTCACTTCTAAAATTTTCGACATAGTATTATCTCCCTTCCATTACTTACGCATTTTCGGATCTAGTGCGTCACGCAGTCCATCGGCCATTAAGTTGAAGCTTAGAATGACTAATGAAATGACAGCTGATGGTACAAGCATCATATGTGGATATGATTGAATAGATCTGTATCCTTCATTAACCAATGATCCCAGAGATGCTTTAGGTGGAGCGATCCCTAATCCGATAAAGCTTAAGAATGCTTCTACGTATATTGCTGAAGGAACCGTGAACATTGTCGTAATGATGACTGGTCCCATTACGTTCGGTAGCAGATGTTTAAAGATTAAACGATTACTGCTTGCCCCTAATGTACGGGATGCTAAGACGAATTCCTGATTCTTTAATTGAAGAACTTGTCCACGGACAATCCTTGACATTCCGACCCAGCCGGTTATGACCATTGCCATTGTAATGGAGAAAATACCCGGTTCAAATATCAGGATGAAAAGGATGACTACGATTAGATTTGGTATCCCTACCAAAATTTCAACGATACGCTGCATTACATCATCGACTCTTCCACCATAGTAAGCGGAAATCCCACCGTATGAAATCCCGATCAGGAAATCAATGACTGCGGCAAGTATCCCGATGTATAGAGAGACGCGTGTTCCGTTCCATGTACGTGTCCATAAGTCACGTCCGAGGTCATCTGTACCGAACCAATAATTCTCTTTGATTTGTCTCGATTCATACACATCAAAGCCGTCAGCATCTTTTCCGTCAAACGGAAGCCAGCTGATCCCTGAAAGCGCTTCAATTTTCGGAGGCAGCTTTGCATGACGGATATTTTGATCACTGAAACTGTATTCATTCATTCCAGGACCGAATATGGCAAAGAATACGATAATTACAGTGATAATGATTCCCACAAGTGCGCCTTTATTCTTGCGCAAACGAATCCATGAGTCCTGCCAGAAATTCAAGCTTGGACGTGAAATTTTTTCTGCCTCGTCTCCACTAGCCTGTTGGGGTTGGAAGAGGTCTGGACTAAGTTGGTCTAGTTGCTCTTGTTTCTTTTGTTTTGCTCCCATTATTTCTTCCCTCCAGCTAAGCGAATACGCGGATCAATGATTCCGTATAAAATATCTACCAAGAAAATGACACCAATGAATAAAGCACTAAAGAAAAGGGTAATTCCCATAATGACCGTATAATCATTCGTGTTGATTGATAAGACGAATTGTTCCCCTAATCCAGGAACCGCAAAAATCCGTTCTACAACCAGTGATCCAGTCATAACTGCTACTGTCATAGGCCCAAGAATAGTTACAATTGGAATCATGGCATTTCTAACTCCGTGCTTCACAATGGTACCCGTCTTTGAAATACCTTTGGCAGTTGCTAGTAAGATATAATCAGAGTTTAAAATCTCTAACATTTCTGTTCTCATAAAACGGGCAATAGTGGCTACCACACCGACTGTAAGTGCTAGTGTAGGTAGAATGGTATGCTTATACTCACCCCAAAGTGCTACTGGAAGCCATTCAAGTTTTACCCCTACATAATATTGTAATAGTGCTGCAAATACAAAGGACGGAATCGATATTCCCAATACAGCCATGAAAGTAGATCCATAGTCTAACCAAGTATTGTGTTTAATTGCAGCAACGATACCTACTAACAGTCCTATAAACGTTCCTAATACCATGGCTTGAAATCCTAAAAGTGAGGAAGGACCAATACGACTGCCAAGAATTTGAGTAACCGGGCGATTATCATATTGGAAGGATAACCCCAAATCTCCTTTAGCCAGCCCGACCATATAGTTGATATATTGTTCTGGCAGCGGGTCGTTGAGACCGTATTTATCCAGGATGATTTGTTGTTGTTCCGGAGACAGCCTTTCTGTGTTTTGCAGTGGAGATCCAGGCAGGAGCTTCATCAGAAAGAAAGTGGCGGTTGCAATGATAAGCAAAGTGATGATCATATAGACGATACGTTGAATTGTATATCTGACCATTCTTTAGCCCCCCTTTTTTATCTTATTTTTTCTACATTTTTAATTATAGCTATTTTCGACAAATTTTCAATCTATTTTTACTTTTTTGATAATTATCGACATTCACTGGAAAAGGAGAGCATATGCTCATGCATACGCTCTCCCTTTAAAGGTGTGTCTACTGAGTTAATACTTACTCAATTGAAGCCCATTTGTATGAATTATCTGCACCAAATGAATGACGTAGAACATTCTTAACATACGGACGTTCTAGATAAGAAACCCCTTTTTGATACATTGGGCTGATCGCTTGATCGTCAAAGAGGATCTTTTCTGCATCAACCATTGCCTGCCAGCGTGCATCTAAATCGTCAAGAAGTTCACCTTTAGCTTGTTCAATTTTCTTGTCATATTCAGGATTTGAGTAACCCATTTGGTTATGAGCACCGTCTGTCACGAACATGTCAACGAAAGTCATCGGATCTGGATAGTCAGGACCCCAACCAGCGAAAGAGAAGTCATATTGACCTTTAGTTTCTAATTCAAGCTTTTGCTTGAATGGTTGAGCTTTGATCTTAACCGTTAATCCTTCAAGGTTTTGCTCAAGTTGTTCTTTTAGGAATTCACCGATTTTCTTAGAGCTGTCAGAGTCATAGTTTAATAGTTCTAATTCAATAGAATCTTTACCTAACTCTTCTTTTGCCTTAGCCCAGTAGTCTGCAGCTTTCTTAGCGTCGAATCCACCAAAGTCGCCAACAGCTTCACGGTATTCAGTTCCATCAGGACCTGTTACGAAATCTTTTGGTACTAAGTAGTACGCAGGGATGGATCCGTTATTAAGAAGTACGTCAACCATACCTTGCTTGTCATAAGCAGCATCGATTGCTTTACGAGCATTTACATTTTTCAATACTTCATTACCTTGGTTTAAACGTAAGAAGTATACAGACGTAGCAGCTCTTGTTTTGAAGTTTTCATCTGATTTGTACTTGTCAACGAATTCAGCTGATAGACCAGCGATATCCGCTTTGTTTGTTTCATAAAGGTTAACACCAGTAGCAGTATCTTTAACGATGTTGAAATTAACTTCTTTCAACTTCACAGTTTCTGCATCCCAGTAATCTTCGTTTTTAGAAAGTTTGAAACTTTGCTCATGCTTCCACTCAGAAAGAGTGAATGGTCCGTTATACACAACCGTGTCAGCTTCAAGACCGAACTTGTCGCCTTGCTCTTCCACGAATTTTTGATTTTGAGGATAGAATGTTGCGAAAGAAAGTAAAGCTTTGAAATATGGTACCGGAGTTTCAAGCTGAACTTCTAATGTTTTGTCATCAGTTGCTTTAACACCTAATTCATCAACTGGTAGGTCACCAGCATTTACTTTAGCAGCGTTTTTGATATCGTACATGATGTACGCATACTCTGCACCAGTATCAGGATTTAAAGCTTTTTTCCAAGCGTAAACGAAGTCGTTAGCCGTAACGGGGTCACCGTTTGACCATTTCGCATCACGAATCTTGAACGTGTAAGTTTTGCCATCTTCACTGACTTGTGGTTCTTCAGCAGCCATACCAAGAACTGCCTCGTCATTTTCACCTAAACGGTAAAGACCTTCCAATACGTTGTTCATTACGTTGAATGAAACAGCGTCAGTTGCCAGAGTAGAGTCCATTGATGGGATCTCAGACGCCTCCAGCAGGTTAAGTACCTGTTCCTTCTTTTCGTCAGAACCGCCTGCACCTGATCCTTCTTCATTGCCTTCAGTCTTCTTGTCGCCGCCACAAGCAGCCAAGAAAGTACTTAGAGCCAGAAGAAGAACCAGCAAGAATGAAAACTTTTTCTTCATCTTGAAATTGACCTCCTCGTAAATCTCATATTTATTTATCTTCTAATTTTCAGAAGATTTGTTACTTATTATACATGATAGAGAAATTATTGCAATATGAATTTAACAGTTTTTTTGCTAAATTATCAGATTAGTAGGTATATTGTTGTTGAAAACCTGTTATATCAACGTTTTTTCTAAACATTTTAGAGAGTTTGTCCCATTACAATTGTTACAATCGTAAATTTCTACTGTGTAAAACCATTATACAATCTGGATGATTCTTCAGCTTCTGACGCTCCCCTTCTATTATAAATATTAAAACATCAGACTAAATATAAATAATAGAATTAATACTTATTTCTCTCACTTTCAACCTTTGGAATGAGCTAACGTTTGTATGTACGCTCTGTATGGATGTCTGTCGTCTCCTGTTATACACTTACGAAAGAATTGTATATATATGAATGAGGATTGAATTATTCTTCTTCCTTCATGTATACTTTGGTTAAAAACATCTTAAGGAGCATTATGAAACGAATGATATTGTTCAACATACTTACCTTTCTTATTTTTATCATTGCCATGGTAGTGGCTTCACTGCAGGAAAAAGATCTATTTCTTTCTATTATAGACAGTTTGTTTGTCATCGGGATTGCCTATATCAGTATCGGTGCCCTCCTTTATATTTTTGGAAAGGGATTTTTCAACGGGATCGTGTACGCTCTTAAAAGATTTCGCAACAGCACGAAACAGGGAAAGTATATATCCCAGTTCGATGACCTGGATGAGATGAAAGAAGCACACGAGGAATATGGTGTACAACGTTCCTACTCCATTACGAAATCCTTTTTATTGACCGGAGGACTCGCATTCGTCCTTTCGATTATCATGACCTACCTTCTGTACACTTGAATTCACCCTTTTTTTCTCATATAATATCTACATATGAATGAAAGTATAAGCATGGATGAAGAGTAGTACTTTTCAGGGTGAGTCAAAGAGAGCTTGTGGGTGGTGCGAACAAGTATTCATTCGAAAAGGAATGGACTTCGGAGCTTTATGTGTGAAACGGAGTAGCACATAACGGGATGACCTTACGTTAAAGAGGTTCCATGCACGTCATGGACTAAGGTGGCTCTAACAGGCACTTAGGGTGGCACCGCGGAAATCATCCCATTCGTCCCTATTTTTCATAGGACGGGTGGGTTTTTATTTTGTGTAAAACTAGGAGGAAATGAAATGAAGACAATATTTAGTGGCATTCAGCCGAGTGGGACGATCACCCTCGGTAATTACATCGGAGCGATGAAGCAATTCACCGAGCTTCAGGAAGAATATAATTGTTACTTCTGTGTGGTTGACCAGCACGCGATCACAGTGGCTCAGGATAAAATGGAGCTGCGTAAAAACATCCGCAGTCTTGCCGCCCTGTATATCGCCTGTGGCATCGATCCGGAGAAATCCACATTATTCATTCAATCGGAAGTCCCTGCACACGCACAGGCAGGATGGATCCTGCAGTGTGTGACCTATATCGGGGAGCTTGAAAGAATGACTCAATTCAAAGATAAATCTCATGGCAAAGAGGCCGTTTCAGCAGGATTATTAACGTACCCACCGCTTATGGCGGCTGACATCCTCTTATATGGAACCGATCTTGTTCCAGTCGGGGAGGATCAGAAACAGCATCTGGAACTGACCAGGAACCTGGCAGAACGCTTCAACAATAAATACAATGATATCTTCACGGTACCCGAAGTAAGAATCCCCAAAGTCGGTGCCCGGGTGATGTCCCTTCAGGACCCGTTGAAGAAGATGAGTAAATCGGATTCGAACCAGAAAGCGTTCATTACACTCCTTGACGATCCTAAACAGATCGAGAAGAAAATCAAGAGTGCCGTAACCGATTCAGATGGCATTGTGAAATATGATAAAGAAAGCAAGCCCGGTGTGTCTAACCTCCTTTCGATCTATTCGATCCTTGAAGGTACTTCTATAGATGAACTCGAACAGAAATATGAAGGGAAAGGATACGGGGACTTCAAAAGCGACTTGGCACAGGTGGTCATAAACGCCATCAAGCCGGTACAGGACCGCTACTATGAATTGATCGATTCAGAGGAATTGGATGATATCCTTGATCGCGGTGCAGAAAAGGCAAACTTTGCAGCAAACAAAATGCTGAAGAAGATGGAAAAGGCCATGGGACTGGGAAGAAAAGAGAGAAAGAGGAAATAAACAGAAAGGCCAGAGACTGCTTCCGCGGTGTCTGGCCTTTTTCCTGCCGGCATACAAAAAAACCTCAAGCCCACTCCTGACTCAAGGTTTTCATGCGAAGTATCAATTTACCTTAGGACGGTTTTCCACTTCCCATAGTTTTTCGAAAAATGGTTGTCCCTTTATCAAATTTTCACAGAGAGTGAGGTGCTTGTCCGACCAACCGTACTGGGTTTCTTCATATAGCATCTGCCATATGTCTTCGAAATCCATTTCCTGTATGGTGCGGTAGCGCTCTGGTGCCCATTCGGTGTACCAATAGCGGATTTCCGCCGTGTTGTTTGAACTGTGAAGTTGATCAAGGGCCATGAATAACAGCTGCTTCAATTGTCTTTCCTTCCGCGTTAGCCCACTCATCATATAAGGATTCGGGGAAAGAATATGATACGCATCCTCCCTTTTACCGTCCGGCTCAATGGAATACTGTACCGTTTCATGACTTTCGACCATTTCATACACCAGTTGTTCCTGTCTTGGTATCAGCCTGCTTTTTCTGATTGGAACGGTGTATCCGATTGTGTCCACTGCCAGTATCCCGGTACCATCCGTCACAATGAAACAATAATCCAACTGGATCCGTTCGTGATTTTTTCGCAGATACGCTTTTTGATAAACATGATGGAGCAGTTGTTGAGGTAACTCTGATAGATCATTCTCGATGTAATGAAACAGTGTCGTGTCTACTTTAATCAGAGGAACCTGATCCAGTAATTCAATAACGTCCTCTTTTCTCCATTCATGAAAATGGCAGACATTGTAACCATTTTCTTCGCCTTCGAACCAATTTACCCATACATCATGAAGATATAACATGATTGACCCCTCGCTTTGCTTCAATCTTATTTGTCAATCAGTATAGGCTAATCCGTGTAAATTTATTCCTATCATAAGGGGTTTTATGATAGTGATTATATTTTTCTGCGGGGTATATAGATCGAGAGGGTGATGACGAGGATTCCCAAAAGGAATAAATAACATTCGACACGTGTGGAGACGAAGACTATATAGTCTGCAAATGTCATTCCGGTCGTAAGCAAGTTTAAATACATGATTAAACTTACTCCTCCTGAAACAGCCAGTCCAAATCCTATAAAGAGCCCGAACAATTGTACCACCATACCTTCCGCCTCTATCCTTACATTTAGATATTGGAGCCCGTCCATGCTTAATATATTTTATGAAAAGAACAGGAAGATATGACGGCACAGGTCATTCTAATTTCAGGAAGATCAGATTCAGCAATTCCCTTGATTTCTATGGCAAAAATACTGCTGACGGTTCTCCTATGAGGGAAAGGGTTGACGAATCCTGTTTCTTTAAAAACTGTTGCACCAATCGGTAGCCCGATGAATAGCCGAGCATTTTCGGAAAGGATTTCTGTCCAAGAAGCAGCTGATCATGCAGGGGACTATCCCGCCTCACTTCCAAATTGGGCTCTATCCATTTTTCATAGTAGCGGGACAACTCTTGTTCATCATACGCTTTTGTCCAGGGAGCCACATATTTCTCTCCACAGTATTCTTTGACAGCCGTTTCTGCCAGCCCTTCAAAGATGATGGAGTCAAGGAGCGTGTAGTGATCCTCCTTTTTGCTTAAGCGCTTCATTCTGACACAGTGATGATATTCATGGACAAATAACGCTTCATACTCTTTTGGGTCTTCCTGGTCCGTAACAAAAAAGAAGATTTCATCTTTGAAGCATACCCCTGATTTTTTCATGGATGACTGGAACATCCCCTTTTTTTCCTGTACGGGGAATAGATAGATCGGAACGCTCGGTCCATTCCACTTCCGCTTATATTTTTTTTCAAAGAGAGCAAATCGTTCCCAAAGTTTCTTTTCTTTCATTTTTTCGTAAATATCTCCGGCGAGACGCCCAGAACGGTACATTCCGTGCTTTGTGAGGTATTGATAAAAGGATTGCTGATCGTCTTTGCCATTTTTCGTTTTCTTGAGAAGATCCAAGGGATTATCAATCCACTCTGCCAACCACTCATCTGTAGGTATGACTGCCACCTTCATCCCTCTTTCCATGTTTTTTATCATGTATATGTGAAAGAGGAAAGATTCACAACAAAAAGAGCCTGCTGAGTAGCAGGCTCTTTTTGTTAATTTTGATATTTTTTAAATACGATGGTGGCATTATGACCACCGAATCCTAATGAATTACTCATCGCTACATTCACTTCTTGTTTCCTTGCTTCGTTTGCTACATAGTCGAGATCACAATCAGGATCCGGCGTTTCAATATTGATCGTAGGAGGAAGCACACTGTCTTTCATCGCCAATACAGTGAAAATCGCTTCCACTCCTCCTGCTGCACCAAGAAGGTGGCCCGTCATTGATTTCGTCGAACTCATAGCCAGTTTATAAGCATGGTCCCCGAATACTTCCTTCACAGCCATCGTTTCGTATTTATCATTATATGGAGTACTAGTTCCGTGGGCATTGATGTAATCCATCTCTTCAGGAAGGATCCCGCCATCTTCAAGTGCCATTTTCATCGCTCGTGCGCCACCCTCTCCAGCCGGGGCCGGGGCAGTGATATGATAGGCATCTCCGGTACATCCGTACCCAACGATTTCTGCATAAATCGTCGCTCCGCGTTTTAAGGCATGCTCAAGTTCTTCCAGAACGACAATTCCTGCTCCTTCTCCCATTACGAAGCCATCACGATTGGAATCAAACGGTCTTGATGCTTTTTCAGGATCTGGATTCGTGGAAAGGGCTGTGTTTGCACAGAATCCGGCAACGGACATTTTCGTGATGGGTGCCTCTGCTCCACCGGAAACCATCACATCCGCATCCCCACGCTGAATGACCTTGAAGGCATCACCGATTGAGTTTGTCCCTGTCGCACATGCCGTTACGGTACAAGAGTTGAAGCCTTTGGCTCCGAGCATAATGGATACTTGTCCCGCTGCCATATCAGGTATGATCATTGGCACGAAGAACGGGCTCACCCGGCGGTATCCACGTTTTTGGAAGGTTTCGTATTGCTGTTCAAATGTTTCCATTCCCCCGATTCCTGAACCGATCCAAACACCGACACGATGTGCATTTTCGTCTGTGATATCAAGCTTTGAATCTTTTACTGCCATTAACGACGCGGCAATCGCATAGTGAGTGAAGCGGTCCATCTTCCTTGCTTCTTTTCTTTCCACTCCGAACTCTTCAATATTGAAGTCTTTTAGTTCTGCCGCTACTTTGGCAGGATACTCATCGGCGTTTAAACGCGTCAGAGGCCCTACCCCTGTCTTTCCGGCCAAAATATTCGACCAGGTCGATTCAACATCATTACCTAAAGGCGTGACGCTTCCTAATCCTGTCACCACTACACGCTTTTTATTCATTCTATTCCATCTCCTTTATCTGCAAGTTGTCGATAAGTTTCTGATACTCTATTATTTACCCCAGCGCATAATGATTGCGCCCCAAGTTAAACCGCCACCGAATCCTACCATGACGACAACATCATTCTCTTTCACTCTTCCCGCCTCTAGATCTTCCACTAAAGAAACCGGGATAGAAGCCGCTGATGTATTCCCATATTTATTTACGGTCTTAGACATTTTCTCCACGGGCAGTTCCAGTCGTTGCCTGGCTGCTTCCATGATACGGATATTGGCCTGGTGAGGAATCAGGAAATCTACGTCCTCTTTACTTAAACCTGCCTTTTCAATCACATTTATACTGGATTCACCCATTTGACGAACGGCGAACTTAAACACTTCCCGACCGTTCATGATCAATTTTTCATCCTGATACAAATGCTTCGCTCCTGAACCGTCCGATCCTAATTCAAAGGCGAGAATCCCCTTGCCGTCTGGAACGGGTCCAAGGACCGCCGCACCTGCAGCATCTCCAAACAGTACGGCTGTGTTACGGTCCTCCCAGTCAGTGATTTTGGATAATTTCTCCACACCGACCACTAGGACATTCTTGTACGCACCATTATCAATGAATTGCTTTGCCGTAATCATACCATACATGAAGCCTGCACATGCGGCACTTATATCCATTGCCGCAGCCTTCTTGGCCCCCAATCTTTCCTGAAGGAGGCAGGCAACGGATGGGAATGGATGATCCGGGGTAACGGTTGCAACCATGATCAGGTCGATGTCCTCCGGATCGATTTCCGCGTCAGCGATTGCCTTCTTTGCGGCTTCGAATGCCATATCAGAGGTATTTGTTTCATTATTTGCTATTCTTCTCTCTTCAATGCCTGTTCTCGTACGAATCCATTCATCCGAAGTATCCACCATTTTTTCGAGGTCCGCGTTTGTTAAGATCTTTTCAGGAAGATAACGTCCAATTCCAATAATACCTGTATTCATACTGGCGTTCCCTACTTTCGTTTATAATTTTTTTCATATGCTTAATGGTTATTATCAATTATTATGACTTGGTACTAATTTTATCGAAGATTTCTACTTTCTGCAATTATTTTTTCTTCCTTACCCTCTCCCACATCATCTGACCACACTCGTTCATCCCCACTACACAACGAAAGACGGGCCACCTAACATTCAGGTGACCCGTCTTTCCATTCGCTTATTCTTTATGTAAGGCATCCTGTTTGCCTAATTCATAGGCTTCACTCATGACTTGAGTGAACAGCGTCATGAATGGCTGCAGCATTTCAGGAGAGAACTCGACTCCCGCTTGATCGAGTTGTTCCTTCGCTTGAGGGAAATACTTCATGGCAATTTGCATAAATTCCATTGTTTTGTCTTGATTCATTGCTTCGATTCCTTTCCATTCGGCAATTTGCCGGTATCAATATAGTCCTTGATATGTTGCTTCATTTCAGATTGAAAATCTTTTGGAATGACTGGACTGAATTTCCCCATGGAGATCACACCGTCTTCAAAATCGAATTCCAGGTTACCTGACTCCAGCTCATCATGGGCGAACCTCTCGGCTACTACTGCATACAACTTATCTGCCTGTTGAACTGTGCTTGTCAGGACCGTTGATTCCCCAAGATCGGATTGATCGGATACGTACCCTATGGCATACAGTCCTTTTTCCTTAAGCTTTTCGATTACAGCTACATTATAGCCGTCACCTGCAGGATACACAACATCGATATCCTCGTTTAGTAAAGTGTCCAACTCGTTAAGGGCCCTCTCTTGATCGTCCCAATGATTGGTGTACTCTACGTTAACCTCTGTCTCACTGTTTTGATACTTCGCTCCATCTATAAACCCTTGAACTTCCGGCTGCCACTCGAAGGCCGCAATCACACCGATCTTCTTCGTTTTAGAGTGAAAGGCTGCTGTCATTCCTCCGAAAAAGCCCATTGCGTATCCCTTGAACTGTAGGCTTGTCGTATTTTTCTCCGTGGCATGCCCGTTAAAGCTGACGAAATGCATATTGGGATGCTCTTCTGACAAGTCGTTAAAGACATCCGCATACTCACTTCCATGTCCAAATACTAAGGTGACATCCTTATCATCAAATTCCTCTACTGCCTGCTTGATTGATGTATCATTCTTCATTCCCTCTTTATAGAACACGTCTGCATGATAATCGGATTGTATTTTTAGTAATCCTTTGTAACCTTTTGTTCCCCAAACTCCATCATTCACTGCTTCCGGAACAAGTAAACCAACCTTTTCTATCTCTTCGCTGTTCCCTGCTGAACAACCACTTAGTCCGACCAGGAATACAATCAGGTAAAACATGTACCATTTCTTATTCATGTGCAGCAACTCCTTTAAAGCCCATGCAGCATCTATAAAAGGTTCATTACATCATTCCTATTTTACCCTCACCTGTATCCACATGAAAAGGAAAAGTTTTCTCACTCCTCCATTTCATGCAAGCGTATCCCTTTTTCTTGTTGATCAATGATGCCCTTGTGAGACTTTGATGGTCTGACGATCACTTCTTTTCCAACGGCATCGATTTTACGGTGACTAGTTGAAAACGTTTCATTTGTTATATAGGATAGAGCTTCATTCCAGCTCCTGTCTGACAGAGGCTTCAAGGTAAAGATGTCTTTTTTTGAAGAAAGATTGACAATCATTTTGGCTGCGTCCTTCACATAAATCGCCCCCGAGGGATCATCCACATAATTCTTTCCTTCCCCTCTGCCGGTCAAAATCTGTGCAAACAGGAATTCTTCCGGTTGATGGATGCCATATAACGTTGGAAGGTAGAAGGCAGCACCATCTTCTTCAAGACTTCCATTCCCTTTCCCGTTGCTGTAAATTCGAATCATATGGAAGGGTTGGTCCACTTTTGAAAGCAGTTCATCCACTTCTGATAAATACCCCGCTCTATTCCCTCTTATCTGATCATAGTAAGGAAGGAATACACTGGACCCTGAGCGTACGCTCTTATCCCATTCCCGATAAGGCACGTACTCAAGGTTTGCATTCCTTCCAATTTCCATCCATTTATCCTTCGTCTCTTGGTGCTCATCAATGGCGGTCACGGTCCATCCTTTTTCCAGAAGGGCATGACAGAGTTCAAATCCCAAAAACTGTTGTGCAGCAAAAACGAATGCATGATGGTTCAAGTCAATCACTCCAATTTATTAGTTATAACTCTTTCTCATGCAGGGAAAAGTAAGATGCGATCTTCCCTCCAAGAGACCCTCGCTTCTCAGGAAGAACAAAGAATAGATCCGTTGAAACTCCTTTTGCTAAACGCTCCGTATATATATCTTTTATGAGAGTGAATTGATTTTTATAACGATTTAGAGTCATTGACTGAACAATATACAGGGGAATAGGGATCTCCTGGAATATTTTGTAGTCCTGTGATTGTTTTGAGATGAAGGCTTCACAATCCTCTTCCTTCATCTTCAGCATGAAGGAAAGTTCTTTTATCACTTTTTTATAAAAGAATTTCTGCTCTTTTTCTTGTTCTAAATGGTCATACATCGATACGCAGGGGGAGAGCAGGACAGCACTTCTTATATCATGTGCCAATTTCGGATAGAGATTTTTCAATACTAACGCTCCCATTCCTTCGGCCAAAATATGGATCTTTCCATTGATGATTTCGTTCCGCTTCACATGCTGATAGAGTCGCCTGGCCAATTGCACGGCTTGATCGCTACCCCAATTCGCTCCATACAGATTACTATAATATACAATGTACCCCTTGGCTGTCAGCTCTTGAATCCACTTATACCGTGCCTCATGCTGCACCCAGAAACTGCTCTTTTCGTCTACATAGTGATGGGAGTCCCCTATAATCATTACAGCGAATCCATTTGGTCGTTCAGGGTAATGAATCATGCACCACTCTTGCTCTAATTGAAACAATCGTTGATACATTTAAATTTCTCCTTTTACATACTGAGTCTCTATAGTTTATGTAGTGAGACAGCATTTGTAAGGGAGATAGCCCATAGGAACCCTATTATTTATAAATTTTCGGCCCCTATCCTCCAACAGATGACAGGGTTTACATTTCACAGATTAGTCATTTATTAATTGTTGAAGCTGTGGTAAACTAATAAAGATTGAAATGAGTGACAACATATGCTTGAATGTGTTCAATACATAGGAATGAGGTGACTTGGCGTGAGATTTTTTTGGATGTTCTTCTGGGCTTTTGCATTGTCCGAAATGCTGACTTACGTTGTAAGTTCAATGAATGGAAACGAATTTCATTTTCAAACAGGATTAATCCTTTCCGTTTGTTTCGCGGTACTGGTATTCCTTATCACGCTTGTTATTCCAAACGAGCCTGTAGAAAACCATTAAAAAAAGCAGCCAAATCCGGCTGCTTTTTTTCATTTAATGAATCGTTAGACCATTTTCACCTGCATCAATCGTGATGGTTCGACCCTGTTGGATATTTCCGGCAATGAGTTCTCTTGCAAGCTTGGTCTCGATTTCCCTCTGAAGATACCTTTTTAATGGACGTGCTCCATACACGGGATCATAGGCGGATTCCGCGATGAATTCCTTCGCCTCCTCTGTCAGGGTAAGGATGATTTGCTGTTCCTCTACCCGATGCTGAAGGTCCTCAATAAGTTTATCTATGATCCCCTTAATATTTTGGATGCTCAATGGTTTAAATAGAATAATGTCATCCACACGGTTAAGGAATTCAGGTCGAAACGCGGAACGAAGCTGCCCCATCACAAGATCTTTCGTATCGGGGTCAATCTCTCCCTCCCCTTTATTACGTTCAAGGAGATGAGAAGATCCGATATTGGATGTCATGATGATCACGGTGTTTTTACAATCAATGGTCCTTCCCTGAGAATCGGTGATCCGACCATCGTCAAGCATTTGCAGAAGAATATTGAATACTTCGGGATGGGCCTTTTCAATTTCATCCAGTAAGATGACTGAATAAGGTTTACGCCTGATCGCTTCCGTCAGCTGACCGCCTTCTTCATAGCCAACATATCCAGGAGGTGCACCAATCAAACGGGATACCGCATGCTTCTCCATATATTCAGACATATCGATTCGGATCATCTGCTCTTCGCTGTCAAATAACGTTTGGGCAAGTGTCTTCGCAAGCTCTGTCTTCCCGACTCCTGTCGGGCCTAAGAAAATAAAGGAACCAATCGGTCTGTTCGGATCCTTGATCCCTGCCCTGGCACGAATGACGGCATCACTGACCAGTTGTACCGCTTCATCCTGGCCGATCACCCGTTCATGAAGAATGTGATCAAGCTTCAACAACTTCTCCCGTTCTCCTTCTACAAGCTTTGTGACCGGAATGCCTGTCCATCTCGCCACAATGTTCGCGACTTCTTCTTCTGTCACTTCTTCACGAAGCAGGCGCCCTTCCTCTTCTTTCATCATTTCCTGCTCCACTGCGGCAAGTTCTTTCTCCATGGCCGGAATCCGTCCGTGCCTGAGCTCAGCGGCTTTATTCAAATCATAATCACTTTCGGCTTCTTCGAGCTGGCGCCTGAGTTTCTCCAGCTCTTCCCGCTTCTCCTGTACGACGGAGATACTTTCTTTCTCCTTTAGCCACTTTAATTTCATGGTGTTCGCTTTTTCCTTCAGATTGCTTAGATCTTCACGGATACGTCCGAGCCGCTCCAGACTTGCAGCATCTTTCTCCTTATTCAACGCCGCTTCCTCGATTTCAAGCTGCATCACTTTACGTGTCACTTCATCGAGCTCTGATGGCATCGAATCGATTTCCGTCCGGATCATCGCACATGCTTCATCGATCAGGTCGATGGCTTTATCAGGGAGGAAGCGGTCTGATATATAACGATCGGACAGGCTGGATGCAGCTACGATGGCCCGGTCATGAATATTGACCCCATGATGGATCTCAAAACGTTCCTTCAACCCTCTCAGGATGGAAATCGTATCCTCCACATTCGGTTCCTGTACGAGCACTTGTTGAAATCGTCTTTCCAGGGCAGGATCCTTCTCGATATACTTTCGGTATTCATTGAGGGTCGTTGCCCCGATGCAATGAAGCTCCCCTCTGGCAAGCATCGGCTTCAGGATATTCCCCGCATCCATGGCCCCCTCTGTTTTTCCTGCACCTACAATCGTATGGAGTTCATCTATGAAAAGAAGAATGCGTCCTTCACTCTTTTTCACTTCTTGGAGTACGGCCTTCAGCCGCTCTTCAAACTCACCCCTGAATTTCGCTCCAGCGACTAAAGAGCTCATGTCCAGCTCGAAAATCGTCTTATCCTTCAAGCCTTCGGGTACGTCCTTACGAACAATCCTCTGTGCCAGACCTTCCACAATGGCGGTTTTCCCTACTCCCGGCTCTCCGATCAAGACGGGATTATTCTTCGTTTTCCGTGAAAGAATGCGAATGACGTGGCGAATTTCACTATCTCTTCCGATGACAGGATCGATTCTGCCTGACCTCACATCTGCCACAAGATCCCTTCCGTATTTCTTCAGTGCTTCATATTTCACTTCCGGGTTTTGTGTCGTCACCCTGCTCCCTCCTCTTATCTCTTCAATGATTTCTCTGACGTTCTTTTCTGTTACCCCTTGCTGCATTAAGTACAGCGTTATCAGATGCTGTTTCTGCTTCCACAGGGATAGAGCAAGATGCTCGACGGAAATATAATCGTCTTCCCATTTGCGTTTTAAACTCTCACTTTCAGAGAAAAGTTGATGGATATCCCTTGAAAGGTACTGTCCATATTGGATTCCTTCCCCCTCTACTGAAGGGATGTCATCTATCTTCTCATCGATCCATTCCGTCAAAGACTGAATGGTTACCCCCGCCCGTTCATATATGGTGCGAAGGAAACTCTCTTCCGACCCTAGCAGCGACTTCCACAAATGCAGCGCACTTATATCTGTATGTAGCTTTTCAGCAGCCAATTGACCAGCGGTAGCCAACCCTTCCTGAATGCTGTGGGTCATGCTATCAAGATTCATTATCTGCCACCTCACATTTTGACCTTCATTGACCTTTAATGACATTATATCCCTTTCATTCGAAAAGGAAAAGAAAAAGGAACAAGGATTGCCTTGAACGGGGCACCCTTGTTCCAGATGGTTAAGGTTTTCTCATATACGACCATAGGCGGTTATGGTTGGAGTTCTCAGGAAACCTGTCCCCTGCTTTCAAACGCAGTTTTTGCGGATTCTTTACCATGCTCCCGGTTTCACCGATTTCTATATACTCACCATTGTTCGGTGCCTTTTCGCCGGCCCTGAATTGTCGTGACTGTCCCATTCTTACCCCTCCTTTTTCGAAGCGATGCTTCTTTCCTATTTTTCTACAAGCGTGACCATTCATGCATGCCAGATGAAGGATAAATATGATAATCCCGTTACGGTTCGGTTAACATTCGGAAAAAGGCTTTACAGTCTTTCCCTTAATGGTGTTAAATTAAAAAATGTGGAGAAAAAAAGCTTGGAGGATATACAATGGATTTTTATTTGATTATGAAATACTTATTTTTAGGGATTTTTCAAGGGTTCACGGAACCGATTCCGATCTCATCCAGTGGACACCTGCTGCTTGCACAGCATTTCCTTGGTATCAAAGACACAACACTGACCTTTGAAATTCTGGTCAATACGGCATCTTTACTCGCTGTTCTCATTATTTACCGGGAAGACATCTTACGCCTCATCGTAAATGGCCTCGGTTATTTCAAGCAGAAAACACCCGAAACAAAACGTGATTTTCATTTCATCATATACTTACTGATCGGCACAATCCCAGCAGGGGTGATCGGTATATTATTCGGCGATGTGATTGAGGAACATCTTACTTCTGTCATCACGGTAGGTATCACGCTCATCGTTACAGGTATCGCCCTTTGGATGATCCGTAACCTGAGAGGAAGAAAAAATGATGGAGACTTAAATGTAAAGGACGCAATCATCATCGGTCTTGCACAGGCAGTTGCCCTCATCCCCGGAATCAGTCGTTCAGGTGCAACGATCGTTGCCGCCATGGCAAGCGGTATGAAGGCAGAAACAGCCTTGCGTTTCTCATTCCTTCTTTATATACCTGTCAGTGTGGGCGTCATGGTATTTGGGATAAGCGACTTGATGGGTGATCCGAACCTTGCTTCCATGGCGATTCCATATACAGTTGCCTTCATTGCTTCCCTGATTGCTTCTTACTTCTCATTGAAGTGGTTCATGAATATTATGGCAAAAGGGAACTTGAAATACTTCGCTATTTATTGTGTCGCGGTCGGAGCAGCCGTCCTGATTTTCACATAAACCTTCTATCCGTCGGGTATCTTTGGTAAGCTTGTTAGAATAAGACATTTTGATGGAAACGGTGTGATCTCATGAGTGAGAATATTGAACTCCCTTCCGAGATAAAACAATTATTCATCGATAAAAAGTCGGTGAGAACCTTAAAAAAAGGACGTTTTTTGTTTCAAGAAGGAAAAGCGGCTCACGAGTTATATTTAATCAAAAACGGTCGGGTTCAAATAAGCAAAGTCATTCCTGATGGACGGGAATTATCCCTACGCATCTGTTCAACGGATGATGTCATCGGAGAATTGACTTTATTCAGTAAAGAAGCCTACTACATGCTCAGCGCAAAAATACTTGAGGACACGACGGTTTATGTTTTACCGAAAGAAACGTTTGAAGAAACACTTTCCCAAAACGGTGATCTGACCATACAATGGCTGAAATGGATACAGCTTCAAAACCAGCAGAATCAGACAAAGTTTCGCGACCTCATCCTTCATGGAAAAAAAGGAGCCCTGTATTCTACCCTGATCCGCATGACCAATAGCTACGGAAAAGCCGTTAACACCGGTATTCTGATCGACCTGCCCTTAACCAACCAGGAATTGGCCAATTTTTGCGGAACATCCAGGGAAGTCGTGAACAGATTATTGAGCGAACTGAAGAAAGACAACGTCCTTATGTCGGAAAAAGGATACATCACGATTTTGGATCTGGAATATTTGAAGAATGAAATTGACTGTGAGAATTGCCCGGTCTCCATCTGCCGGATTGATTGATCTAAACATGAAAAACCCCCTGAAGCAAGCCTTTCAGGGGGTTTCTCTTGTATCGGGTATTACCTGATTCCCAATGCGATTTTCGCATAGCGGGACATATTATCTTTGCTCCATGGTGGATTCCAGACGATGTCTACCTCTGTTTCTTTCACTTCGGGAATGTCTCTCAGTGCTGTTTTCACTTGATCCACAATGGTTCCGGCCAGGGGACAACCCATTGATGTAAGGGTCATGGTGACTGTTGCTTTTCCTTCCTCATCGAGATCAACATCATACACTAAACCTAAATTCACTATGTCTATTCCTAATTCAGGGTCGACAACCTGCTCTAAAGCACCCATCATATTATCTTTAAGATCTTGATCCATGCTAATCACTCCTTCATGCTTATACTTGTCTCTTACCCATTTTCATTACTCATCTTAACAAATAACCACGTATAAAACAAAAGGTTAAGCTGATAAATGCATCTCGAACCACTCGACAAGCCGTAATACGCCTTCTCTCGTAACCTTGTGATCGGCTTTATCATCTTCTATGAACAGCAGATGATCTTCCCGTTCCTCATAATAAGGCAATATGCTGTCATAGAATTCCCTGGTCAAATGGAAGGGGACGACTTTGTCGCGCTTTCCATGCCAGAACATGAGGGGTCTGCCCCCGAGCTTCTCAGGTTGAAGGCTAAGATCATAATGGGCAAGCTCACTCATCATGCTTTCGATTTCCCCTTCACTAAATGGCAGGTCATATCCAAGCGATTCCACTTGAGCGAGCTGGGCCTGTGCAAATTTCACATATGTAGGGTTCCCCATCAGTGAAACGGCTGAAGAAATCCATTCATATTGAGTAAGGGCACCAAGTGTAACGATCCCCCCCATGGATGTTCCTGCGACACCGATTCCATTTGGTGTGATCAGCCCTTTTTCTTCAAAGTGCTCTTTCAATATGGATAATTCATGTATGGTATTCAACACGATCTTCCAAAAAACTTCTCCTAATTGATACTCTGACTTTCCAGAAGATCGTTCTCCGTGCTCTAAACAATCCGGGAGTATCACCCTGAACCCCTTTTCAGCAAGAAGGTATGCGTAGTGAAGATTATGCTCTTTCGCACTCGTAAAGCCGTGAATAAAGAAGCATGTCGGTAACGGTTTATTCATGTCTTCTTCCCTCACAAGATGAAGGAATGGGATCGTTTGTATAGTTGATTTATCAATAAGAATCATGATGGTTCTCTCCCTCCTGATTGCTTTTCACTTTACTATGATATCCTAGATTTGGTAGTATGTATAATATTTAAATCGAAGGCGTATGTAAACATTTCTTAAAATCTATGTGCAGGCGGTGGACAACTTTCTTCGTGTAACGCTACACTAGAATAGCCTTCATACCAATAAGATTGGGGATTTGTATTCATGAACTCACAAGAAAAACATCTGATTGTTCTGGATCTCGATGGAACATTATTAACCGATGAGAAGAAAATCTCGTCCAAAACACATGATATATTAAAAAAAGCGCGCCATAAAGGGCATGAAGTGATGATTGCAACTGGCAGGCCGTTTCGTGCAAGTGAATTGTATTATCAACAATTGCAGTTGACCACTCCCATTGTCAATTTCAATGGGGCATTCGTGCATCACCCGACCGACCCATCATGGGGAGTCTATCATGAACCGATGGATCTCGATGTGGCCAAACAAATCATCAATGCTTGTGATGATTTTCCATTCCGTAATATCGTCGCTGAAGTGATGGATGATGTCTATCTTCATTATCATGATGAAAAGATCATCGATGTATTTATGATGGGTAACCCTTCCATTTCAACAGGTGATATCCGGAACGTATTATCGGATCATCCAACTTCCATGCTCATTCATGCTGAAGAAGAGGATGTAGCCGACATTCGTGCCCACCTCGATGATGTTCATGCAGAACTGATCGACCATCGCCGCTGGGCAGCACCTTGGCATATCATTGAGATCGTTAAATCCGGATTGAATAAAGCTGTCGGGATAGAGCGTGTGGCTTCTTCCTTGAATATCCCCCAAGAAAGAATCATCGCATTCGGGGATGAGGACAATGACTTGGAAATGCTCGACTACGCAGGAACAGGTGTCGCCATGGGTAACGCCATTGATCCACTGAAGGATATCGCGAATGAAGTGACACTTTCGAATGAAGAAGATGGCATCGGGCGTTATCTGCAAAAACGCTTCGACTTATAAATTCTGATGGAAACGGTGGGTAAATCTTCTTACTGTACGTTCCGCCTCCGAGAGCCATACTAGAAGAGAACGCATCCAGCGTTCCAACTTGCACAAGGGGTGGTAAGTGATGGGTAGAAAATCGAAACGATTTGTACAACAAGGTAAAATTGCTGTATCAAAACATGACGAACGTATCCCGTATCATCTGACGTATGCAGAAGCAGAGGCTAAGAAGCTTGCTTCACATGGTGACGGTGCAGGGGGGCTGGAATAATGAGCAATCCACTATTCCAGCAGGCACGTACCGCTGTATCTTCCGCTAAACAGGCATGCAGTACGGGAGAAAACGCTCAAATGTCCATTGATAAAGCGAAGAATGCTTTGTCATCTGCTTACGCTAACTCGAATGTCGAAGAGCAGAAGCAGCTTCATGCTCTTCAGGACGAGTTAAACCGCCTTTCATAAGCTAAATCAAACAGGGTTGCCCGTAAAAGGGCAACCCTGTTTATTTGTATGGAAGAACGACAAGATAACTGTGAATGATCTTCCCGTCCCCCTCATCCCGCTCATATAAATTCAGGTACAGCTTTCCATTTCTCCTTTTCAACTCAGGGAGTATGATGGAAAACTCCGTCCAGGCAGGAGCTTCTTTATTCACTTTCAGCAGCGTTTCCGGGAGGAGAACCCGATGTCCATCCTCAACCATATAGTAAAAACTTCCACTCGATACACGGGCTTGTCCAGTGACCGTAAAGCGACCTTTGACCTCCCTTACCTTTACATTTTTAAAGGAAGTATGTTCCTTGGGTAATACGCTCTCTGCTCCCGATTTGGCGGGGATCCCCAATAACAGGATTGAGCTGATCAGTATATACACGATGGCTTTCAAGGTGATGCCCCTTTCTATCTGGGTTCACCTATAGTATTTGTTAAACATGAGAATCTAATCTTTTCGAAAGAACCCGAATATCCCGGTAGTCTGAACGATATTTGTAAACGCATTTGGGTCTACATCCTTGATCGTATGTTCAAGCTCGTATAATTCATACCGGGATATGACGATGATTAACATCTCTTTGTCCTCTCCGGAAAATGCCCCTTTAGCAGGCAAAGTCGTAATTCCCCTCACAAGTTTCGAATGGATGGCTTCACGCAATTCATTCGATTTCTTGGTCACAATCATTGCTGTAAGCTTTTCATGACGTGTATGAATGGCATCGATGACACGTGTGGAAGCATATAACGTGACTAACGTATACAATGCTTTCTCCCAGCCGTAAAGAAATCCGGCAGAAGTAATGATCACTGTATTCATCAAGAAGAAATAAGACCCAACCGGTTTATCTTTCATCCTCGAAAGGATCATGGCGATGATGTCCATTCCCCCGGTGGAAGCTCCCCATTTCAAAGTGATCCCGACACCTACAGCGGCGATGACCCCTCCGAATACCGCATTAAGGAGGATATCCGGTGATAATTTAATGACAGGAATCACTTCAAGGAAAAAGGAAGTCATAAATACAGAAATAAAGCTATACACAGTAAAGGAACGGCCGACCTTCAGCCAGCCCAGAATGGTTACAGGAATATTAAGAATGAATAATAAAATACCTGTTGAAATATTGAATGGTGCAAACTCCTTCAGTAAGCTTGACAGCAGCTGGGCAAGTCCCGTAAAGCCGCTCGCATACACATTTGCCGGAATAAGAAAGAAGTTCATGGCAATGGCCCCTAAAAGGGATCCCACCAGGACCACGACAAATTTCTTCGCCTCTAATTGAACATGATCTCTCGACATACACATACCTCCTGCATCTTGTTGTTATTTTCTATGTTCCACATTTCATCTTACCTAAACTCCCTCTACTATTCATCTTTTTATCCAAATTCACGTTCAATCGATTGTTATTTTCACAGAAAATCGCTAGACTAAAGCTATAAAGATAAGTCAAAGGATGATGAGGATGACAGTAAAATTATTTGCTGATAGTGCAAGCGACCTTCCTGCTGCCTATTTCAACGAACACAACATAGAGCTACTTCCGCTTAAAGTACATATAGATGGTCAGGACTACGAGGACTTGATCACCATTGAACCGAAAACCGTATTCGATAAAATCAGGGACGGACATATGCCGAAAACATCCCAAGTCTCACCGGACCTGTTCCTGAAAAAATTCACACAGCTTGCAGAATCAAATCAATCCGGCATTTACATTGCCTTCTCCTCCCAATTATCAGGCACGTATCAAACGGCTGTCATGATCCGGGATCAGGTTAAGGAAGATCACCCTGATCTTGATTTGACCATCATCGATTCGAAATGTGCATCACTCGGATATGGATTGGTCGTCATGAAAGCGGCCGAACTCCTGAACAACGGCGGGACAAAAGAAGAAATCATTGAAGCCTCCCGCTTTAACTCAGAGCATATGGAACATCTTTTCACCGTAGAAGATCTTGAATATCTGGCAAAAGGAGGACGGGTCTCAAAAGCTTCTGCCTTTCTCGGCGGACTCCTTAACATCAAGCCCCTTCTCCATGTGGAAGACGGGAAACTTGTTCCGATTGAAAAAATGCGCGGTAAGAAGAAACTCCTTAAACGCATTTTAGATGTGATGGAAGAACGTGGTGACGATCTTTCAAATCAAGTCATCGCCATCAGTCATGGCGACGACGAAGAGCTCGCTCTTGAAATGAAGCAGCTCATAGATGAAAAATTTTCACCGAAGGACGTTTACATCAGTATTATTGGATGCGCCATAGGTTCTCATACAGGGACAGGGACCTTAGCCATATTTTTCTTAAACCAGCACTCATAAACTTCTCTCCCCTTCCCCATACTAATAACGAGATCCAATACGGAAGGGAGAATCATCATGCCACATACTTCTGATAACGAAAAAAAGGCGAGGGACAACAATGCCCTGCGCCAGGAAAAGAATAAAATCAAAGAAATAAACCGGAAAGCCGGTAAAAATCAATACTCCAAAAAAACGGATCATCTGTAAGGGATGAACCGGCCCGAAGGCACCCGTTCTTTCTTGAAGGGGTGTCTTTTGTTTTCCCCCTAAAAAAACCTGCACCATTTCAACCAAAGAAGTTGTATGTCCCGTCACAGCTTGTCTATAATGAAAAGAGAAAAAAGGTTGGAGGGGTTATATATGGCAAAGGAAAGTTCGTTTGACATCGTATCCAAAGTGGATATGTCAGAAGTGAGCAATGCGATTCAAATCGCGTTGAAAGAGGTTCAAACCCGTTATGACTTCAAAGGGAGCAAGAGTGACATTAAATTGGACGGTGAGGAAATCGTCCTCGTCTCTGATGATGAATTCAAGATGAATCAGTTGAAGGACGTCCTTCTCAGTAAGCTGATCAAGCGTAACGTCCCTGTGAAGAACCTTGATTACAGTAAGCTCGAAGGTGCATCAGGCGGTACTGTCCGTCAGCGTGCCAAGCTTGTACAGGGAATCGACAAAGACAACGCTAAGAAAATCAACACGATCATCAAGAACTCCGGCGTGAAGGTAAAGAGTCAGGTTCAGGATGATCAGGTCCGCGTTACCGGTAAAAGTAAGGATGATCTCCAAAAAATCATCGCAGCCATCCGTGAAGCTGATCTTTCCATTGATGTACAATACGTAAACTTCCGTTAATACCGGGTTTTCCAAAGAAGTCTAATGGGTACAATAATGCCATTAGACTTCTTTCATTTAGGAGGAAAAACATGAAGAAAAAAGTCATCATCATCGGTGCCGTAGGAGGAGGAGCGACGACAGCCTCTCAAATCAGGAAGCTCGACAATGATATCGAGATTATCCTGCTCGAGAAAACCTCTTACTTATCCTACGGAGCCTGCGGCATGCCCTATTACCTGGGAGATGTCATCAAAGACAGGGAAAGTCTTTTTGCCGCAACTCCTGAACAATTACATACCAAAAAAAATATTGACGTCAAAATGCATCATGAAGCGTTAAAAATCGATCGCGAGAAGAAATCTTTACTTATCAGGGATCATGACCGCAATGAAGATTACGAGGAAACCTATGATTATCTCGTCCTTGCAACGGGAGCCTCCCCCTTTATACCGGATATTCCGGGGATCGACCAAATCCCGTCTTTCCATCTCAGAACCGTCGAAGATATGGACAGGATCAAACAATTCCTAGAAACCTCCAAACCTGATTCATGCACCATCATCGGCGGTGGATTCATCGGGGTCGAAATGGCTGAAAACTTCACTCATCTAGGAATGAAGGTGAATATCGTCGAAAGGTCTGAGCACGTCATCAGTATCATTGATGAGGAGACAGCTGCAGGATTGCAGAATCATATCACGGAAAAAGGGGTAAAGCTGTATACGAATGATGGTCTGAAAGAAGTACTGCCGGAGAATACGTTAAAGCTCGACAGCGGGGAAACGTTACAGTCCGACTTCATCCTTCTCTCAGTCGGAGTGAAACCCCGGAACCACCTGGCGAAGGATGCCGGCTTATCAATCGGGGAATCAGGTGGGGTCGTCAGCAATGAGTTCATGCAAACCGACGATGATTCCATTTATTCAGTCGGTGATGTCGTCGAGTCCATCGACTTCGTTGACGATACGCCGAAACAAGTACCCCTTGCATGGCCGGCTCATCGGCAAGCCTATATAATCGCTAAGCACCTGTCCGGTGACCCTGTCCCTTTCAAGGGAATGCTTGGAACGGCGATTGCCAAAGTATTCGACCTTTCCATCGCTTCAACGGGACTTGGAGAAAAAGAATTAAAGGAAAAAGGCTATACTTATCAAACCGTCGTGCACGAAGGAAAGTCCCACGCCGGCTACTACCCCGGGGCCCATGACGTATATGTCCGCGTCCACTTCTGTCCTGAGACCGGTAAGATCTTCGGGGGAAATGTGGTAGGCGGTGAAGGGGTCGATAAACAAATCGATATCCTGGCCACTGCCATCTACGGTGGACTCTCGGTCACCGATCTACAGGAAATCGAGACCTGCTACGCCCCTCCCTTCTCTTCACCGAAAGGATTGTTGAATATGATTGGATATAAGGCTGCAGGAAAGATGAAAAAGAAATGATGCACACAGGCTCCCCATATGAGGAGCCTGCTTTTTTAGTGGGCCCGAAATCCTACTGATTCCTCCTCCCCACACCCAAACTCAAACCTCATCCACCCTCTCCATCCTCAAAAAACACGTTAATAATTATTTTTTCCGGGTAAACACTATCTTAAGATAACCTAAACCTTTAAAGGAGTGTTTTCATTGTCTCAACAACAACAAAACCAGAAGCAGACTTTTCCCCCTCAGCACCAGGATCATCAGCCTGGTACAGTGGATGAAATGAACCCCCAGCCCATCCATACGGATCAAAACTATAAAGGCAGTGGGAAGCTTGATGGAAAGGTCGCACTCATCACAGGAGGCGACAGCGGGATCGGCCGGTCGGTTGCCTGGTACTTCGCAAGGGAAGGCGCTCATGTAGCGATTTCGTATTTGGATGAACATGAAGATGCGAATAAAACGAAGGAACTTGTAGAAGCTGAAGGGGTCAGATGCATCCTATTACCAGGTGATGTGGGCAGTTCGACTTTTTGCAAAGACATCGTGAGTAAGACGATATCCGAGTTCGGGAAACTTGATATCCTCGTGAACAACGCTGCCGAACAGCACCCTCAGGCAGGACTTGTGGATATTAGCGATGAACAGTTAGAGCGTACATTCAAAACGAATATCTTCTCCATGTTCTATTTGACGCGGGCTGCCCTCCCCCATCTCAAGAAGGGAGCCTCGATCATCAATACGGCTTCAATCACAGCCTATAAAGGAAATAAGGATCTGATCGATTACTCTTCTACCAAAGGCGCCATTGTAAGCTTCACCCGCTCACTGGCTGAAAACATCGCAACAGACGGCATCAGGGTGAACGGGGTCGCTCCAGGACCGATTTGGACTCCTTTGATACCATCGACTTTCAGTTCACAAAAAGTGTCGGAATTCGGAGCGAATACACCCCTTGGACGGGCTGGACAACCGTTTGAATTAGCACCTGCCTACGTGTATCTTGCCAGTGATGATTCAAGCTACGTGTCAGGACAGATGATTCATGTTAATGGCGGTACCGTCATCAACGGATAAGACAAAAGCGACTGAAGTTCATGACCCCCTTCTTTTTTTGAGGGAGTCATCACTTCAGTCGCTTTTTATTAGGACTTCACTTTCCGTTCACCACAGGTACACCGGGTCACTAGATGGTGAGGAACAATGATTCTCTTGATCGGTTCTTTCGGATTCTCTATTTTCTGGATCAGGCTTTTCGCAGCTTCATTCCCAAGGTTATAAATATTGATATCCACTGAAGTAAGCGGGGGTCTGGACATTTCCGCCAGGAGAACATTATTGAAGCTGACAATGGAGATGTCTTCCGGGACACGGATGCCCATCTCATCCAATGTATTCAAGACCCCAAGCGCCATCAAATCATCGGCTACAACCAGGGCAGTCGGGGGTGCTTCCAGCTGCATGAGCTCTTTAATGGCTTCACGCCCCCCTTCCCGAAGGAATTCTTCGTGTATGATATATTCGTCCTTCATATCGATCCCGGCATCACGGAGGGACTTCTCGTAGCCTAACAAACGCTCGACCGTCACAACCAGATTCAGGTCTCCTCCGATGAAGCCGATGCATTCATGTTTAAGTCCGAGGAGGTAGTCCGTCACTTCTTTCGTTGCCCGGTAGTTGTCATTATCCACATGTGTGATTTCTTCACAATATTTATATGGCTTCCCGACGACAACAAAGGGGAAATCACGATTCTTCAAGTAGTTCATCACTTTATCTTCTACCTTTGAATATAACAGGATGATTCCGTCCACCCGTCCACCCTGTACCATCTGGACGACACCTTCATAAATTTCCTCTTCAGATTGACCGGTGGACATTTGAAGGGCATACTGTTTTTCCTGAGCCCCTTCACTCAATCCTCTTAAGACCGTCGGAAAGAATGGATTTTGCGAGAAAGCACTGGCGGAACCCGGTAATACAAGTCCGATCACCTGTGTGGACTGATTTGCCAGACTCCTTGCAATGAAGTTGGGATGGTACCCAAGTTGCTCCATCGCTTCCCGGACTTTTTGTTTTGTTTTTTCACTTATTCTTGGATTGTTTGCGATCACACGCGAAACCGTGGATGGCGCTACGTTTGCAAGTTTTGCAACATCCTTGATGGTAACAGCCATATATTCCACCCCCCTTTATTAAAAATGCGGACCCGTAGGCGGGCTGCTCAATCATAAAATTAAAACGCTTCCAATTCTGTATGGTTAAAATGGCAGCAGGGCTCATCGTAAGGGCCCTGCTCTTCACTCATTACTTGTTCTTCGCTTTTCCACGTTTCTTTACAAGATAAAGGAAGAGGAAGAAAAGGAAGTACATGATTCCCAAAGCGATCAGATAAGGATAATTCAGTCCGCTCTTGTTTTTGAGCAAGTAGATTTCCGACTCTTCTCGATCGAGGACAAGCTGATAATTTCCATCCTTGTCACTGCGGACCAGGTCATCACTGATCAATCCTTTTAGTTCATGGTTATCCGCCAGATCGTCTTTCGTTAATTGAACATTTTGTGTTTCACTCGTGTTGTTGATGGCGATGACGATGGTCTGATCTTTGTATGTACGCTTAAAGATTCCCATCCCATCTTGATTGTAGATCGGTGTGATATCCCCTCTCGTCAGTGCGGGATATTCTTGACGAATTTCACCTAACCGGGAGATATAATCCATGAGTTCCTTATCAGCCCTGAAATTCATAAAGCGGCGATTGTCAGGATCATTTCCCCCGTCCATCGCTATTTCAGATCCGTAATAAACAATCGGAATTCCCGGGGTTGTATACATATACGTGAGGGCAAGCTTCCATCTCGTTCCTGGGAAGAGCTTCTCTTGAACAATCATTCTCGTAAATCGTTCCATATCATGGTTATCAATGAATGTTCCCATCACATATGGATTGTCATAGAACGTTTCATTGTACTTCCAAAAGTTGAATAACCGATCCATGGACGTATCGGGCTTTTGGAAGACGGAGCGCATTTCTTCCGCTTGGGGAACATTGACGAATCCATCGATCCCTGTCCCATTATAGGCAGCGATTTTTTCCGGATCTCTGTCGTTCACTTCACCTAACAGGTAGAAATCTTCTTTCACCGACTTCACTTCATCGCTGAACTCATCCCAGAACTCCTGCGGGACATGACGTACAGTGTCGAGACGATATCCATCGATATCGGTTTCTTTGATCCACCATTTTGCCGCATCGAATAAATAGTTTTTCACTTCGGGATTTTCTGTATTTAAATCGGGAAGATCATATAACCAGGCATTCTGAAGACTTTCTTCATTATTGAAGTTCATCGGCTGTTTTTCATGGAACCAGTCCTCTTTTTCAGGGTCATTGACCCAGGGATGTTCCGGCCCGACATGGTTCACAACAAAGTCCAGCATCACCTTCATATCCCGTTTATGGGCTTCTTCCACAAGCTTCTTGAATGTCTTCATGGAGCCGAAATGTTCTTCGGTTTTGTAGAAGTCTGTAATCCAATAACCGTGATAACCCATCGGTTGATTATCAAATATGGGGGTCAGCCAAATAGCAGTGAATCCCATATCCTTGATGTAATCCAGTTTATCGATGATTCCTTGGAAATCCCCGCCCTGATAGGCTTTCGGATCCTTCGTGTTAACATCTTTATCATTGCTTGTATCCCCATCATTAAAGCGATCGACCATTAGAAAATAGATGGTCTCATCCTGCCATTTGCGTTCTTCTTTTTCAACTGCTCCTACCGGAAGGGCGTAAAAAAGAAGAAACGGGACTAAAATGAGAGATAATACTCTTCTTTTCATCTCCGCTCCTCCTAAAAATGTTAGTAACGCCTATAAGATTATCCTTTTGTACCCCCTGCCGTCAATCCTGAAACGAAGTATTTCTGGAAGAACAGGAATAATAGGGCAATCGGTACGGCAATCAATACAGAACCGGCAGCGAAAGTCGTGAATTCCGCTCCGAACTGTTTTGCCACCATATCATAAAGGGCAACCGGTAATGTGTACATCTTTTCTGAACGTAACAGGATACTTGCAATGATAAAATCTGCAAATGGTGCGATGAAAGAAAACAGTGCAACCACCGCAATGATCGGCTTCGCAAGGGGCATGACGATCTGGAAGAAAATCCGTAAATGTCCCGCTCCGTCCATCTTGGCTGATTCATCAAGCTCTTTCGGGATCGTATCCAGATACCCTTTCATCAGCCATGTGTTCATCGGAATTTGACCTCCAACATAAACGAGAATCAAACCAATGTGAGTATCTAAAAGTTTCGTTAATAGTGCCAGTACGAAAATCGCAATCAGTGCTGCGAAGTTCGGTATCATTTGTAAGATCAAGAATGTCATCAGACCATTCTTACGACCGGCAAACCGGTAACGTGAGAATGAATAGGCCGTTAAACTTACAAGCAGGACAGTCAGGGCCATCGTGGATAAACTGACCTTCAATGAATTCCAGTACCAAAGCATATAATTACTTTTTTCGAGATCAAATAGTTCTTTGTAATGGGCCAATGTTGCATTCTTCGGAATAATGGATGAACCAGATAAACTTTGACCCGGATTGAAAGAAGATCCAATGATCCAGGCAACCGGGTAAAGGATCAAGGCAAACATGATTCCAATGGCTGCGTATGAAAGTGTCAAACGTATGAGTTTCTGTCTCTTCATATTCATATTACATCATATCCTCTTCTTGGAATGATTTCGTTCTCTTGAACTGCCAGATCGCTACAGTGATGACGATGATGGATAATAATAAAGTAATGGCAGCGGCTTTCGAATACTGTGCGGATGTCATCGTCAGACTGTAGATCCAGGAGATCAGGATATCCGTCCCACCTGCATTTTGTCCGGTTAAGGCCGGTCCACCGCCGTTAAATAAGTAAATGACGTTGAAGTTATTAAAGTTAAACGTGTATTGTGTAATGATGATCGGTGCCGTTGCAAAAAGGACAAGTGGCAGCGTGATATTCTTGAATTTCTGGAAAGCTGAAGCCCCATCGACCGTCGCTGCTTCATAAAGTTCATCGGGAATCGATTGAAGCACCCCTGTTGTCATGGCAAAGATGAACGGGAAGCCGAGCCATGCCTGGATTCCGATCAAGGCGATTCGTGTATACATCGGTTCGGTCATCCAAGGTAATCCTTCAATGCCGAAGAAGCCCAGGATGTCCCGGTTGATCGTTCCGAATGATTCATTGAACATTCCGGCGAAAACCAAGATCGAAACGAAAGCCGGGATTGCCCATGGCAGGATGAATACCGTACGGATGATGGCTTTCCCTTTTAAATCCTTTTGATTCACAAGGATGGCAAGGAATACACCAAGTGCCACTTGAAGGGTTGTCGCTCCGAACGTCCAAACGAGTGTCCAGGCAAGTACTGTGATGAATGTTTCTCTCCATATATCAATCTTGAAGATATCAACAAAGTTTTGAATCCCTACCCAGTCGACCAGTTTAGCTGGTGGTGAGTGATACAGATCATAGTTTGTAAACGCCAGTAAAACGACAAAGATGATCGGGAAAATGACGACGAACACGAGTAGTAAGAACCCTGGAGACATAATGAGATATGGAAAACCATTATCAATCAGATTTCTGTACTGCTCGCGGATCGTGCTAAGCTTCTCTCCCCTGTCGCGCTTCTCTCCATTCTTAAATGCATCCCGGAGATTAAACAGATAAAAACCGATTCCAAAAATAGATACTATGATTGCCAAGATACCGTATACCATTAAGAAAATGGAATGATCTCCGTATGATACATCTGTCCCAAGGGTCGTAATCCCCCATAATCCGTAGCCGATCAAGTCTCTGAAGACAAGAATAAAGGCGGCAGTCATGATCAGGAAGAATCCGCCTTTTAGAAACTGCCTATGATACATCTGACCTAAACCAGGGATTAGGGAAAGGGCCAGCGCTGTTTTTCTATGATTTGTTTGATAGGATTGTTGCTCCATCCTATATTCCCCTTTCTACGTTCACAGTTTTGATAAGCTTCAAGAGCTTTTTAAGAAAAGAAAGCTTTTTTCCTTAAAAAGCCCTTGAATAGGTCTTTAAAAGGATAGCAGTACCTCTCAAGATGAGAAGGTACCGCTATGTTCAATGATTAGTTGGAGTGATTCGCATCAATGTTCTGCTCAATTTGCTTAACTGCAGCATCAAGAGCCGCTTTCGGTTCCTGCTTACCTGTTACAACCGTTTGAAGTGAATCAGCCATTGGTCCCCAAACTTCTCCCATCTCAGGGATGTTCGGCATTGGAACCGCGTATTGAGATTGCTCAGCAACCGCTTTTGCACCAGGATTGTCAGCGATCGCAGGATCGTCGATCAGACCTTGGTTTGTTGGAACTTCCTGAGTTTGTTCGAAACGTAATTTAGCATACTCGTCTTGAGTGATGAATTCGATGAATTTTTGAGCCCACTCTTTGTTTTTAGAGTAGCCTGACACATGCCATCCTTTAACACCCATGAATGTTTTCATCGGCTCACCGTTTGGAAGCTTAGGCATTGCAGAGATACCGATGTCGATGCCGGCATCTTTATACCCTTGGAAAGACCAAGGTCCGTTCATGACAGACGCTACTTTTCCTTCTCCGAAAAGACCGTCAAGTGCAGATCCGCCATTTTCCCCGATGATTCCTTTAGGGAATAATCCTTCTGTATACCATTTTTGAATATATTCAGTACCTTCAACAGCACCTTCATTATTTAACCCAAGATCTTTCGCATCTAAAGCACCATCTTTTTCAGCAAATACATATCCGCCGAATCCACCGATCGGTGCATGTGCGAAATAGAAGTTATCCCAAAGAGCTAAGAAACCATATTTTCCGTCTTTTGTGAAATCTTTAGAGAAAGTGTAAACTTCATCCATTGTCTTTGGAGCTTCTTCCATTAACGCCTTGTTGTATACAAATACAGGCGTTTCAGAAGATTTTGGCAGTCCATATAACTTTCCGTCATAACTTTCAGCTGTCATAGAAGACTCGGTGAAACGCTTTTCAATGTCCCCGTCCACTTCTAAAGGAGCGATATGCCCTGCAAGAGCAAGCTCACCAATTTGGTCATGCGGTAATGTTAAAACGTCCGGGCCCGTTCCTGCTGGACCGTCTAAACGTAATTGTTCTTTCATCTTAGTAGCCATTTCTACTTCTTTCACTTCAACCTTGATACCAGTTTCTTCTTCGAACTTGGCACCTACTTCATCCAGCCATCCAGTTTTCTCTTGGTCTTCCCAGACAACCAGTTTTTCAGGTTTGTTTGCATCGTCTGTTTTCTTCTCTCCGCTGTCACCTGATCCTTCCTCACGGTTTGGACCACAAGCAGCGAGCGCCCCTAGTACAAGCATGATTACCATAAGCAATGATAACGCTTTCTTCATTTCGACCCCTCCTAAGTATGGTGAAACTATTAATTCATGTTTTAGATTGAACAAACGCTTGCACATACTATGACTTAATCTCTAAAGATATCGCTTACATTCTCTTGTGAAAACGATTGCACAACCTACTTCTTATTATACAAACTAAATCTCCTTTGACAATACTTTTTTTGAAAATTTTTGCGTATGACCTAAAAGAAAAGAAAACGCTTTACTAGTTTGACTGCCTATCATTGACAACATTGTTGGTTTGGAATACTCTTTAATGGAATGAATAAGAGGAGGATATACGATGCTACTGGAAGCCATCTATCATAGACCGAAAGATAATTATGCATACGCTTGCACAAATAATGAATTACACATACGGATTCGCACGAAGAAAAAAGACGTCGAAACCGTCACTCTCCTCCACGGAGATCCCTATCAATGGGAAAATGGAAAATGGCAATATGATCGCAAGGAAATGGTTTTAACCGGAACGGATAAGTTGTTCGATTATTGGTTTGCTTCCGTCTCCCCTCCATTCAGACGGCTTCGCTATGGTTTTCTCCTCGATGACACAACGGATGAAGTCTTTTATGGAGAAAAGGGATTTAATGATGCACCTTCCACTGATATAGGGGACTATTTCTGCTTCCCGTTCCTGAATACCATCGATGTCTTCGAAGCACCTGGCTGGGTGAAGGATACGGTCTGGTATCAAATTTTTCCTGAGCGCTTCGCAAATGGGAATACGGAGAATGATCCAGAAGGGACACTGGATTGGAATAGTACAGAGCCCACACCGACCAATTTTTTCGGAGGGGACTTAGAAGGCGTGATCCAGAACATTCCTTATTTAAAAACGCTTGGAATCTCCGGGATTTACTTTACCCCGATTTTTAAAGCGCATTCCAATCATAAATACGACACAATCGATTATTTCGAAATCGATCCCCAGTTTGGGACGAAAGAAACATTGAAGGAATTAATCAAGGTCTGTCACGAGCATGATATCAAAGTCATGCTCGATGCCGTCTTTAATCATAGCGGCTTTTACTTTGATCAGTTTCAGGATGTGCTGGAAAAGGGCGAGGATTCTCCTTATAAAGAGTGGTTTCATGTACATGAATTCCCATTGGATATCGAAAGTTCGCCTCCCAATTATGATACCTTTGCATTCGAACCTTCCATGCCAAAGTTAAATACTGAGAATGAAGAGGTGCGCAATTATCTATTGGAAGTGGGCCGCTACTGGATAAAGGAATTTGATATCGATGGATGGCGTCTCGATGTAGCCAATGAAGTCGATCACCACTTCTGGCGTGAATTCCGAAAAGAAGTAAAAGGGATCAAGCCGGAGCTGTATATCTTAGGGGAAATCTGGCACGATTCCATGCCCTGGCTACGTGGAGATCAATTCGATGCTGTCATGAATTATCCTTTTACGACCAATCTATTGAATCTGTTTGCCCACCAGACCATTTCTGCTTCACAATTTGCAGAAAACATGACGTCTGTCGTTCATATGTACCCTAAGAATGTAAACGAAGTGAATTTCAACCTTGTCGGTAGTCATGATACACCACGAGTATTAACAGAGTGCGGCGAAGATATCCGACGTGCTAAACAAATCTACACGTTCATGCTCTCCTTTACCGGCACACCTTGTATTTATTATGGTGATGAAATCGGTCTGACAGGTGAACAGGATCCAGGATGCCGTAAATGCTTCCCATGGGACCAGGAACATCATAACGAGGAGCTCTTCGGGCATATACAGAAACATATCGCCCTCCGGAAGAAATACTCACTGTTAAGCAATGAAGGAAATCTGACATTCTTACCCGGTGATCTTCATGAGCATTGCCTTTCATTCACCAAGTCAAACGGAGAAGAAACAATCTTTGTTTTATTAAACTGCAGTGAAGAATCGACCACCTACTCCCTTCCTTTTGAGTTGAAAGGAAAGAAGATCACCAATCTGTGGAATGGGGAAGATTTTGCCGCAGAAGCAGAGTCCATCGAGGTGGCACTCGAAGGGTATGGATTTGCCATTTTGAAATTCTAATGATGCTTATTTCCTAAACAAGAGGGACTACACCTTAACGGTTAGTCCCCTTATCTATTTCATATGTAATGAATGCCGGTTTATGCCCCCGGTAAGCAAAAGGAGAAAAACTATGAGCAATAACCAAAGAAACATGACCCTCTTTGCCTTGACCTGGCCGATCTTCATTGAAATTTTCCTTCACATGCTGATGGGAAATGCGGATACGTTAATGCTGAGTCAGTACTCCGATGATTCAGTAGCAGCGGTAGGGGTCTCCAATCAGATCCTTTCTCTCATCATTGTGATGTTTGGATTTGTCGCGACGGGTACAGCCATCCTAGTGGCCCAGCATCTCGGGGCGGATGAGAATCGCATGGCAGGGGAAGTGTCGATCGTTTCCATTGCTGTCAATCTACTATTCGGACTCTTATTGAGTATCGCCCTTGTATTTTTCAGTAAGCCAATCTTATCATCTATGGATCTCCCCCGTTCACTGATGGATGAAGCTTCTTCCTATTTAAGAATCGTGGGAGGCTTCGCTTTCATCCAGGCATTGATCATGACTGCAGGAGCCATCATGAGGAGCTACGGCTATACAAAAGACGCCATGTATATCACAATCGGCATGAATATTATCAACGTGATCGGAAACTACCTATTTATTTTTGGACCGTTCGGTGTCCCGGTATTAGGCGTAGAGGGTGTGGCGATTTCCACCATCACTTCAAGACTGATCGGATTCATCGTAAGTATCATCGTGATAAAGAAACGGATACCCACTGCTCTTCCATTCAGAAGATTATTGAATCTGCCTCTCTCTCACGTTAAAAATTTACTGCGGATCGGCATCCCCTCTGCAGGGGAGCATCTTTCCTATAACGGGTCACAAATGGTCATTACCTACTTCATTGCGAGTATCGGGACCAATGCTCTTACGACGAAGGTATATGCCCAAAATCTGATGATGTTCATTTTCTTATTCAGCGTCGCCATCAGCCAGGGAACACAGATCATCATCGGACACATGATCGGCGCCAGGGATTTTGACAGTGCTTACGAACGATGCCTGAAAAGCTTAAAGATCGCAATCATCATCTCGCTCATCATGGCCGGAGTTTTTTCCGTTGCAGCAGAACCTCTCCTCCGCATATTTACGAGCAACGAAGAAATCATTTCCCTTGGTAAAACATTGATCTATCTGACCATCATTCTCGAGCCGGGAAGAAGCTTTAACTTAGTGGTCATTAATGCGCTTAGGGCAACAGGTGATGTACGCTTCCCAGTCTATATGGGGATCTTATCCATGTGGGGAGTAAGCGTCACGCTTTCCTACATTCTCGGAATCTCGTTCGGACTCGGACTTATCGGAATCTGGATCTCCTTCATTGCCGATGAATGGCTGCGTGGAATCATCATGCTCAAACGCTGGAGATCCAAAAAATGGATCCATAAACGATTTATCCAACATGATAAAAACGCTGTTTAGAGGGACGGACCTTCCTTTAAGCGGTTTCGAACTAACACCCCTCCCATCATTAAAAAAGAGTCAGCTCTCCAGTCGAGCTGACTCTTTTTTCCTTCAAATGAAAACGCCCTCATTCATAAATGTTATGTTTTTTTACATAAAAACGCTTTCATTACAAATTAATACTTGAACTTTTGTTATTTTCTGAATATGATAAATGATATAACTTATTCATGTCATAAAACCTAACATGAAGAAACACCAATTTTATAAAAGGAGGAAATCATAATGAAAAAAGTGGAAGCCATTATCCGTGCGGAAGCGTTTCTGTCCCTGCGAGAAGCACTATGTCTTCGTGGATTCAGCGGCCTGACAGTATCAGAGGCAGCTGGGTGTGGAAAACAAAAAGGGAAACAGGGGATATTCAGGGGGAATAAATTTGAACTGCAGTTAGTCCCCCGCGTAAAGGTGGAAATGATCATCGACGATGGACAGGTGGAAGACATCATTGATCTCATCGTTGAACATTGCAGTACAGGCACCGTTGGCGACGGTAAGATTTTCATCTATCCCGTCGAAGATGTCATCCGCATCCGTACAGGCGAACGAGGAAAAAAAGCCGTTTTGTAAATCACTTCTTTCTTCACACAGTCATTTAGCTGCTTTACCAAACCAATACTGGAGGGATTCCATTGATTAAAAAAATTACTTCTCTTATGTTCCTGTCGTTTTTTGTTAGCACTACAGCATTCGCAGCTGCCCCTACCGCAGAGTCTGTTCAAGCATCCGTCGACTCCCTGTGGGTGATGATCGCTGCAGTCCTTGTGTTCTTCATGCATGCCGGATTTGCCATGGTGGAGACCGGATTCACCCGCGCCAAGAACTCTCTTAATATCCTCATGAAAAACTTCTTAACTGTAGCCATTGCCTCTGTTCTTTATTTCATCGTAGGGTTCGGATTCATGTTCGGCGGGTCATCAGGCGGCCTCATCGGCACGGACAGCTTTTTCCTATCAGGACGGGAAGACATCGGTTTCTTCTTATTTCAATCCGTATTTGCCGCTACCTGTGCCACGATTATTTCCGGTGCTGTGGCTGAACGCATGAAACTTAAAAGCTATATCCTTTTGACCATTGCCATGACAGGAATCATCTATCCGATCGTCGGACATTGGGTGTGGGGCGGCGGCTGGCTTTCTGAGCTTGGGTTCGTCGATTTCGCCGGATCTACTGTCGTCCATTTAACTGGTGCAGTTGGCGCATTCATCACAGTCTTATTCCTTGGATCCCGCGTTGGGAAATACAGCAAAGGAAAAGTGAATGTCATCCCGGGCCATAATATTCCCATCGGTGCCCTCGGTGTGTTCATCCTTTGGTTCGGCTGGTTCGGGTTTAATGGAGGAAGCAGTCTGGCCGCAGATCCCACCCTTGTCCCGCACGTCATCACGACGACTTTATTTTCAGCTTCCGCCGCCATTCTTTCATCCGCTTTTTACACGTTGATCCGATTTAAGCGAATCGATCCATCCCTTACATTAAATGGCGCCCTCGGCGGACTAGTGGGTATCACCGCCGGTTGTGCAAATGTATCACTGGCCGGTTCTCTCGTGATCGGTCTGATCGCTGGAGTTGTTCTGGTAGAGGCTGTCACCTTCATCGATTCGAAATTGAAAGTCGATGATCCTGTTGGGGCCATTGCCGTTCATGGAATTTGTGGAATATGGGGTACAGTGGCTGTGGGACTGTTCGACGTTCAGAACGGACTTTTATATGGTGGAGGCGCTACCCTGGTCGCCACTCAAGCCCTTGGGGTGTTAGCCGTCATTGCCTGGACGTCCGTTACCGTTGGTGGATTCCTATTCATCGTAACGAGACTATCAAGTATCCGTGTCTCCCGTGAAGAAGAACTTTCAGGGCTCGATTTTACGGAGCATGGTTCCAATGCCTATGAATTAAAGGATACAGTATTGGAATCGAACGTTTCTTCCGCTTCCCCATTCGGATCTGACTTAGTCGAGCGATTGAACTCGATCGGAACGGGAAATGTAAATGATATGAATCAACGGAACACAATCTGATTTTGAGTAAGAGCTGCTTTATGCGGCTCTTTTTTCTTTTTCAAAATGGACACAGGACAACAATAAGCTCATATGGAAGGCATCCGTACAGCCTCCATACGAGCTTATTTATGAAATGGATGAAATGATCTTTTCTTTCGCATCTTTTGATACATAGTGCTTCTTGGAAAAAACATTATAGTCATTCGTTCTGACTTCGTTCAGAATCGCACGGTACAATAGGGCAGCACCTTTTACCGGGGTCCTCGAATACATAGGATAAAGATTCATGGTACGAAACGCTTTTTCATAATAATCTTCTGCAAGTTGGGCCATTTCTTCCCATATAGACTGAAAGGCTTCATTGATTCGGTGTTCTTTTAAATCCGTTACGGTATACTCATATTTCACTAATAGATCCTGAGGGATGTATAATCGACCCCTTTCAAGATCCTCGCCGATATCTCTTAATATATTGGTCAGCTGCATGGCATAACCAAGGTAGATCCCATCTTCTCTCAATGACTGTTCTTTCCCGGGGGCAAGGATGGGCAGGAGCATTAATCCTACAGTACTCGCCACGTGATAGGAATAGTCAAGGACATCGTCCATCTTGACGTAGACCTTTTCACCAAGGTCCATCCTTTGCCCCTTTATCATGTCCCGGAAAGCTTGAATATCCATGTTGAACCGTTTAAACACATCATCCAACGCTACCCACATAGGCTCATCCGGGGGATAAAAACCGGTCAGATACGATTCGAATTCCATTTCGAACCGGCGCAATTCCTCTGAAGGATTCGTGCCCTCGTCAACGATATCGTCTACTTTGCGGCAAAAGGCATACACAGCCCACACAGCCTTCTTTTGGTCTTTCGGCAGTAATGAAAAAGCTCTGTAAAAAGTTTTGGAATGAACTTTTATGATATTTTCACAGTGGTCGTATGCTTCCAAAATCTTGTTCATGTAAGGACACATCCTTCCTTTCTGATTCTGTTTCGCAATGTTCCTTAAAGGCTTGGGCTACGAGCTTAGCACCCTGCATGACAATCGGTACTCCTCCTCCAGGGTGGATGGATGCCCCCACAGCAAAGATGTTCTTCTCCGGAAAGGGTTGTACCTGGGGTCTGAAGGGACCGGATTGACCCAAGCTTGGCGCAATTCCGAAGCTCCCCCCTGAATATAACCCTTCTTGCATCGCCTCTTCAGGCGTCCTGATTTTCATCCATGTTATCCGTTTTCTCAGTTCTTCGAATCCCCTTTCTTCCATTGTATCCAATATAAGGTCGGAAAGGTATTCTGAAGCTTCTTTCCAATCCAATTTCTCCGACACAGGAACCGGTATGAGGACATAAAGGACACTCTTACCTTCAGGGGCAAGTGAAGAATCGACCTTGGAAGGATTGAATACATAAAAGGAAGGTTCTTTAGGAATTCTCTTATTCTCGAAAATATCCTCCATATTCCCAGAGAAATCTTCATTTAAATAAAATTGATGCATTTCCTTATCATCATACTTCCCGTCGACTCCCATATATAAAAGCACACAGCCTGATGAAGGCTTATACGGTTTGGGCGCTTTCTTCCTTACTAATTTGGATGCTGTAGGAAAATCCCCATTAATGATAACCGAATCGACCGGCTCCCTCTGTTCTCCAAGGATGATATGCGTCGCTTTGCCTCCTTTCGTTTCGATTTCCGAGACGGGTGAGGAGGTCTTGATCTTCACACCATGCAGGTTGCACGCTTCCTTCACATGGTCCAATAGCCCAGCATATCCCCCTTTTATATAGTAGATGCCGTGCTTATGTTCACTGAAGGACACCAGGCTGTAAATCGCCGGGGTCGTGTAGGGATTGCCGCCGATATATAGTGTTTGCAATCCATAGGCTGTCTGCAACTTCACATGTTGAAAATAATGCTTTAAGTTCCCCATCACATTGCGGTATGCCTTCAGCTTAAACAATGACCCTAGTGTTCGGGGATTGAGATAATCCCTCTTTTGCAGAAAAGACGTTTCAAGAAATTGGGGCTTCCCTATTGCAAATCGTTCATCCATATCGCTCATAAATTGAATGAAGCCTTCTTCATCCCCGGGAAACTTCTTCTTGATCTCTTCATATTGCTTATGAATATCGGCATATTTCGTATACGTTTGCCCATCAGCAAAATGAACATCATAGAGGGGGTCGCAGCGAACGAATTCTATTTCATTCGTATCTATGCCCGCTTCCGAAAGGATGGACATGAGCATGTCTGGCAGGAGGACAATGGTAGGTCCCTTATCAATCTTGTAATCACCATCCTGAACAAAGGCAAGACGTCCACCGATGATCGGCTCTTTCTCATAGACCGTAACGTCGTGACCGTCTTTTGCAAGTAACAATGCCGAAATCAATCCACCGATACCTGATCCTACGACTGCTGTTTTCATAGAGCTTCCTCCATCGTTTGTTCTTTCGTGAACGAGTGTGAAGGGTCTTCATTCATCAACATATTGGTCGTGATCCTCGCAGATTCCAAGATTGTAGGCAGTCCACTCCCAGGATGCGTGCCTCCGCCGACCAACCAGCAGTGTTCGAGTTCTTCAAATTTATTATGTGGGCGGAGTGCCATCATTTGCGTTAATTGGTGGCCAAGATTGAAGGTGGCACCTTCATATATGTTGAAGTCGGTCTCCCAATGATGGGGGGAGATGACCTTTTCTACCTTGATGTGATCCCGGATATTCTCTAAACCTGTCTTGCTCTCCACTGCATCCAATACCAGATCCCGGAACGTTTGTTCATTTTCTGTCCAATCGATCCCGCTTACATTATTAGGTACCGGCGCAAGGATGTATAATGTGGAATGCCCCGGCGGCGCCAGTGTTGGATCTGTCACTGATGCATTTTGGATATAAATCGAAGGGTCCTCTGAAAGGGTGTATGTCTTTGTTATCTCCTCTACATTTCGCCTGTAATCCTCCGCGAACACGATACTGTGATGAGGGAGATCATATTGTTTATCAAGCCCCAGATAAATCATAAATGTGGAACAGGAGTATTTTTTCTTTTTCAGCTTTTCTTTGCTGTATTTTTTCAAAACCCCCTCTTCCACCAGGTTGGTCATGACATGAGCAAAGTCCCCGTTGATGATCACTTCATCCGCTGCAACTCTCTCCCCATTTTCAGTTATGATCCCTTTTACGTCATTTCCGTCTTCAATCCACAATTTCTTGACACCAGACCCGAGATGGATTGAGCCCCCATGCTCCTTCACCACTCTTGCCATGGCTTTCGATAATTGATTCAATCCGCCGATCGGGTGAAAGATGCCGTATTCGTGCTCCATGAAAGACAAGATGGAAAAGGCGCCCGGACACTCCCAGGGGGACATGCCTAAATACTTCGACTGGAAGGTGAACGCGAGTCGCAATTCATGTTCTGTAAAGTAATCACTCAACACGCTGTATAGGGATTTACCCAAGGATAATTGAGGAAGTGCCCTCAATACCTTCCAACTGATATATTGATAATATCGATCCATCGGGCTCTGTAAAATCGGTTTCAAACGTTCCATTTTTTTACGGGTATCATTCATGAAACGTGTATATCCTTCTGAATTCCCTGGATAATGTCGTTCGATTTCCTCCGATAACGCTTCGGGATCTTTATACATTTTGACTTTCTTATCTTTAAAAATGAGTTCATACATCATGGAAAGCTCCCGCAGGTCAACATAATCATGGAGATTCCTTCCTGACGCCTCGAATAATTCTTCTGCTATCTCCGGCATGCTGAGGAATGTCGGCCCAATATCGAATGTATAGCCATCCATCGTGACCGAACCATTTCTTCCTCCCACAAATGATTGCTTCTCATAGATATCTACTTTGTACCCTTTACTGGCAAGAAGCATTGCCGCGGCCAGGCCCCCGGGACCCGCACCAATGACGATTATCTTTTCGGCCATCATTATAGCCTCCAATGTCTTTTATTTGTACAATTATTATACAACACTTATACAACTGTTTTCCACTCTGAAAAAACAATAAACTTTATTTTTCCAACTAAATTTGTTTTTCCCTCTCCATTGGACTTGTCCTACACCCAATAAACCCTTTAAAACCGCAATCGGATCTCTTTCCCATCATTTTGTTGCTACATAGCAACAAAATTCAAAGCCAGAGCAAATAAGAGGCATAGTAAAAGGATTCTTATCCTTTTACTATGCCTCCATTTCAATCATTCATACTTTCATTCTATGTTTGTACCTGTCTCTACATTCTTTGTCGCTTTGATTGCTTTACTCCACAATTTCAATATTATAATCCTTGAACCACACATGGATCTGGGCAAGGTGGGCAAGTAGTTGGGGACCGGTCATGAGTTGGCCGTACCAGGGGACTTCAAAGGCAGCTCCCCCGCTAGCGACGATTTCTTTGAGTTTCGCCTCGTCAAATAATTCATAGAGAATGCTTGACTTGTCTTCCAGGATTTCATTGAGCCAGTCACTGACCAGTTTTGTATACTCCGGGTGATGGGTTTTCGGGTATGGGCTTTTCTTTCGGTAAAGGACTTCATGGGGAAGTACGCCTTCAAGTGCCTTCCTCAGGATGCCCTTTTCCCTGCCTTCATGCATTTTCATCTCCCACGGGATATTCCACACGTACTCTACAAGTCTATGGTCTGCAAACGGCACACGGACTTCGAGGCTCGCTCCCATACTCATGCGGTCCTTTCTATCCAGCAAAGTCGTCATGAACCATAATAAGTTTAAATAGAATAATTGTCTCCTTTTGGTCTCCAGTTCATTTTCCCCATCCAACAACGGAGTTTCGGCAACCGTACGATCATACTGCTCCAGAACATATTCCTCGAGGTTTAATTTCTTACTCCACTCTTCTTTGAGAAGCCCCTGTCGTTCCGCTGTGGAACGCATCCAAGGGAATCCTCTGCGGTTGAAATCTTCCGGGCGGTGAAACCACGGATACCCCCCGAAGATTTCATCCGCACATTCACCTGATAGCCCTACGGTAAAGTCCTCTTTGATTTCCCTGCAGAACCATAAGAGAGATGAATCCACATCGGCCATACCCGGAAGGTCCCTTACATGCACGGCTTCGATCAGATAATCCTTTAACTCTTGTTGACTGATTTCACATTTGTGATGAATCGTATCAAATTCAGCTGTCATCTTTTCAATCCAAGGGGCATCGGAATTCGGTTGGAAATCATTCGCTTTAAAGTATTGATCATTTTCTTCATAATCAATGGAGTACGTGTGGAGTTTCCCTTTCCCCTCATCCTTATACGAATTTGCTGCCACCGCCGTAATCGCACTGGAATCGAGTCCTCCCGATAAGAATGTGCACAGTGGTACATCGGAAACCAGCTGCCTCTCTATGGCATCCGTAAGCAGAAAGCGCACTTTCGAGACCGTCTCGATGAACGAATCCGTATGCTCCTCACTTTTTACATTCCAGTATCTCCAAATAGTCAAGCCTTCCTTAGAGAAGATCATGCTGTGGGCGGGACGCAGTTCCTTCACCCCTTTGAACACCCCATTCCCGGGAGTGCGGGATGGGCCGAGGCCGAGCACTTCTGAAAGCCCCTGCAGATCAACCTGTGGCAAAACATCAGGATGAGCAAGTAAAGCCTTGATTTCTGATGCAAACAGGATCCCGTCATCCTTTTCAAAATAAAATAAAGGCTTTACGCCCATTCTGTCCCTGCCTATAAAGGCATGCCCCTTCTCACTGTCCCATACGGCAAAGGCGAAAATCCCGTTCAGTTGCTCGACACATTCTTCCCTCCACTCAATATAAGAGGTTAACAGGACCTCGGTATCAGAATGCCCTTTGAAGGTATATCCCTTCTCTATAAGTACTTGTCTAAGATCTTCAGTATTGTATAGCTCTCCGTTATAGCAAATGGTGAAAAGGTGTCCGTCATGGTGGAGGCTCATAGGCTGCCTTCCTCCTGCCGGATCCACTACGATCAATCGTTTATGACCGAACGCAGCATGCTGGTCGACCCATACATTCGTTTCGTCAGGTCCCCTTTTAGAAAGGGTTTCCGCCATTTTTTCAACAACTTCTTTTTCATTCGACATATCTTGTTTATAATCGATCCAACCTGTAATTCCGCACATAGTGATCATCCTCACTTTCTAGTCAAACAAACTGGGCTCACTGACACATAAATTATTCTATGCCCCTTTGAGAGAAATGGTTAATTGTCTCAATCAATCTTTACATGAATGAAATATGATAATTATGACAAGAAATGTAGTTAAGGAGGGATATTCACTTGAGCAACATATTTCGATCAAACATTTTAAAATCCCAAAAAAGATCTTTTTCCGAAGGCACTGCTTTATTCGAAGAAGATACATGGTTCTTTTTCGAGATCGACGCCGAGGAAGAATCTGAGCTCGAATTTTACCTCAATCATGAACTGAAAGTGTATAGAGATGGAGAGTGGCTTTCTGGCGTTCTCTTGGAAGACGGTATCATCGTCACCCCCTATGAGCGAATAAGAATCGAGAATGGCGATCGAATTCAAATAAAGAAGAATATATTGTATTCATTGGAGAATTTATTAGAAGAGATTTCGGATGATGCCTTTCATCAGTTTACAACAGCCTTAAATAACCTTGGCTATTCGATTTATGACAGTATTTTTTGCCATAACCACCTTGTCTTCCTCGGAAACCAAAAAATCAAGGAAGGCGTAAACTTCATTACGTTTGATAACGGTGTGGAAGTATGTGCCGTCCAGCATCACTTCACCTACTACAAGAAGAAACGCGACCGCTTTGAATTCACTTTAAGTACGGGTAGACGAATTGTCATTGAAAGCTTCAATATTTAATCGTTCCCCACATACAAAAGACAAGCGCCTGTCAGGTAAGATACCCGACAGGCGTTTGTCTATCATCAATCGATAGTAGTGCGAGATATCTGACGAAAAGATCAAAATAAAAAAGCCTGCTCCATAAATGAGCAGACTTTCCAGCTTATGCAAATGGATGTAACCCAAGTGGTAAACGCAGTCCCAAGTATAGAACAATGAGTAGCGCGACCACCATGACAATCCACAATACATTCGTGCTTTTCCCTTTATTCATGCGGACCAGGATCATCTCAAACATCCCGATCACCCATATTCCCACCAATCCTTTAATGCCATAAAGGGCCGGATTGATTCCCTGATGCTTCCAGAATAAAAGGGCACCGGTTAGAATAATGAGCAAGTAAAATAATCGTAAGATCATATGTACAACTTTCATGCCTTTTTTCTTTCCTGCGTTATGCAGTCCGACCGCTACAAAGAAAAGAATGATGGCAACGACCCATGTTGTAATATGGGCATGTGTATTATCAAACATATTGAACCTCCTACAGGTAGATAGTTTACGCTCATAATATTACCACAGTCTGTACATCAACAGAAATTTTAACTAAGCCTGTAACCGATTTGTCAAAATTCCCAATCCTTCTATTTCGATTTCCACTACATCTCCCTTTCTTAAAAAGCGTGGGGGATTGTAGCCTTTTCCGACTCCAGAAGGTGTTCCTGTCGCAATGACATCCCCCGGCAACAGCGTCATTCCTTTAGACAGGGTGGAAATAATCGTCGGAATGGAGAAAATCATTTGTCCCGTATTGGAAGACTGGCGGATTTCGCCATTGACCTTCGTGGTGATGGACAGATTCTGAGGGTCATCCACTTCATCCTTTGTCACAAGGGATGGACCCATGGGGCAGGTTGTATCCAGGCTTTTCCCGATGAAAAATTGGCCATGCTTTTTTTGGAGGTCTCGGGCTGTGATATCATTCAGGATCGAATAACCAAACACATGGTCCATCGCTTCTTCAGGAGAAATCCCTCTCCCTTTCCTTCCTATGATGACGGCCAGTTCCCCTTCATAATCAAGCTCCTCCGTGATGTCATCATGATGAAGCACCGTTTCCCCGTGACCGATGACCGTGTGGGTTGCTTTCGTGAAAATCATGATATTCTTCGGGATATCCTGTTCACCGCCCATTTCAATGGCATGTTCACGATAGTTCTTTCCTACACACATGATGTTTCTCTTCACTCTCGGAATCGGGGAAAGCCACTGCACTTCATCTTTTCGGAATGATGGAAGAGCTCCACCCTTTTCCCTAAGAACCGCTTCCGCACGTTTAAGAAAATCTTCCCCGGCTTCGATTCCCTGAAGTAAATCCCCGGGTAATTCATCCACCCCCGCTAAATCAATGATCCTTCCTTCCACTTCCACTCCATATGTTTCGTTCCCCTCAACTGCATAGCTAACGAATTTCATCCTTCTTCATCCCCTTTTCCAGTTTTACACTTCTCCCTTTTTCACAACATTGCGTCTCCCATAACTTAATACTCGCCAAAGCTTTTCAACAGGTCCATATTGAAACTTGGATAACCAAATTTCAGAAAGGATCACCTGTATGACATAAATCCCCACTGCGAGCATCGTCCCTGTCGTTAACGTCACTTCTCCGTAAAGTCCAAACCCATAGGAATAGAAAATCAGGGTGCCGATGATGGATTGCATCAGGTAATTTGAAAGGGACATCTTCCCTACTGAAGCGAATGGCTTGCTCCATTTCATCATTTTTTCATTCAACAATAATAATGAAAGGATTATTGCATAAGATACTGATAAGAACGGACCTCCTAAAAAGTCCTGTATATAGCTGTAAGCGAAGTTGGACTCAATGAGTAACGGCAGCGATTTAATGATGATTCCAACGAGTAACGTACATCCACCCGTTATCATCCAAACCTTCTTATGCTTTCTGACTTTGCTCAATAGCTGAAGTTTACTTGCGCCTGCCCCGATCATCATCATAGGAAGAATCGAAAGTAATAAGAATAAAAGATTGTCAGGTGAGTTCACTATATACCAGTCCTGAAAGCGCTGTTCCATGATACTGCTGAAGCTTCCTGACGCATAGGCGGCGACCGAATCCTGCAATGCGGCAATGTTCGTATAATTGGTCACACCCGTGGGATCAGAGAATGTCATCAACACTAGTAAAATACTAAAGAACAACTGCGGCATGAGAAATAGAATTCCTCCAAGCCACATTAAGCCCTTCCCGGAAAGCCGCATGAAACCAAGAAGGATCAGACCGAAAACGGCGTAATTTATCAGAATGTCCCCTGACCAGATCAGGAAGGCATGAATACAGCCGATACCCAATAAAATAAGGAGTCTTCTTACCCCAAACAGGTAGAAGGACGTTCCTTTCATCGTTGCCCTTTGCTGCTGAATCCCCAGCCCATAGCCAAACATCATGGCGAATAAGGGATAGAAACTCGCTTGGACCAAAACATCAATCCAAGGAAATAATGCCGTATCTTCAGGCGTTTTCCACCAGGTATACGGATCAAGGTACAGAAACGGTGAATGAAAGGAAATCATGTTGATGATAAAGATGCCAAGCAGAGAGAATCCCCTGATCACATCGAGAGTTACAATACGTTCTGATTGTTCAATTGGCGACAAGTTGTTCATTCATTTTCCTCCGAAATCATTGATCTAATTTCTATTCTAACCTGAAACGGTCATTTAGGCGATTATCACCTATTCATGTTCTTAACATAGAATAACAATAATTAACTTTGTCTTAAAGGTGTGAGTCAGAATGCCTGCAATTGTAGGAATAGCACAAGTCATAAACGTCGGTTCCAGTGCCGTCTTTCACATTGGGGACGTCTTTAACATCAGTCCGATATCAACAGCCAAAACCTTTGCCGGTGCAGGTTCATTTATTACAGGTAGAGGGATTTCCGTCTATAATGAAAGTTCCTTGACCTACACGGTTGACGACGATGGAATGGATCAAGGAATAAACTTTACCCTATGAGTGTGATGCGAAAATGACGAATTATTATGTTCAACAATCCATACAGATACACTTCATTAAAATCGGGGGAATGTCCAATTCTTCCGTATTGCAGATTGGTACATGCGGACAAATAAATACAAATGACTATCTGTATAATACCGGTGGTTTCACAGAACCTGCTCCTGAAGCAGAAAAGAACGGGAGTGTGTCACAGGGACCATCAGCATCTCCTTTAGTTCCTCTTCAAAGGCCTTAAAAAGAGTCCGCGACAAGAAAAGAGGTGGCAGGATGACTAATTACTATATGACACCCCAACAACTGTATCAGTATATCGACATGTTGAATTCGAGAATTGTCGCGTTAGAAAAGAAAGTAGATGAGCTCTCACAGGAATTGACGACGATCAAAGATACCCCCAAGATCAATGTTGAAAAAATTGAATATAAGTTCGATCAGCTTAAAGTCGAGTCTCTGGACGGCACATTGAACATCGGCCTTAATCCAAGTAATTTAAAGGATACGATAGAAGATATGGCCGTGGATCAGAATGTGAATGTCGATTCGATCAAAGACCTGACTCCTTATAAAGAAAGAATAACGAAAGAAATACAAGCGTACATTCAAAACGAAGTACCTGCCCTGATTCAAGACAACGAAATGCAATTCCAACGATCCCTCGATCCTTCCTATTATGAAATGGTGCAGCAAGATCTTCTGAATCAGATGCCGCAGAGAATCGATTTCTATCTGGAGAACATACCGCATGTTGAGTCCAAACAATCTGAAGGGGAATGGGAAAGAAAAATCATTTCAAAAATCAAACAGGATATTCAAACGGCACTCTTCTCCTTTATGTCCCAGATGCCGGAGAATATGGAAGGGATGAATAACAATGAACCTCCAAGTAATCAATCGTGAATTGTCCGTCGGTAATATCGAGATTGCAGGGGTGGCGAGCTCGTCCCTCGTCCTGATCGGGGACGCTGATATCATTCAGCTGACTTCTGCATTCGATACACCGCCAGAGTCATTGATCGTCGGTCCATTCGTTCCACTGACACCGAAAGGATGATTGATGTTTAAGCGTTATTCGATTGTAAACAAATTAGATGGCATAACGTTATCCTTTAGCTCTCTCTATCAACTAGGCGATTCCGAAAATATAAATGCTCTATCCTTTGCCTATGCGGTCCAACGAGAGAAAGAATTTTTCTTGACGAGTGAAGGAAGTTTTGATTCTGATGTTTTTCAAGGTCCACTGAAAAAACCTCCCATCGATCCAACAGTGAGAGTCAACAGACTGAACCTTTGTCCGATCAAAGTGGATCAAATATTTGTAAAGGCTACAGCGTTCTCTTCCATTATCCATATTGGAAATACGTCAAATGTTGCAATGGAAGCAAGGGTAAAACATATCCGACAACTTGAGCCTAAAAAACATGAAGAGCTGGAAAACTTTGAAACCATAGACCAGCCGGACTAGAAACCCGTAGAAACGGGGAACATGAACATTCTAACCTATTCCACATAGGTTAATTGTATAGATATTTTTTGAAGAGGATGTTGAATATGCCCGCTTTAGTAGGTCCTGTCGCTATTCTTAATGTAGGCGGAGGAAGTGTACAGTTTGGGGATACAGGTATTATCTCCCCTAAGTCCGCATCGAAAACGTTCAGTGGTTCTGGTGGATTCAATACCGGACCATTTCAACTGAGCTACAATGTATTTAGTGTTAATACAACATTTGATTGCAACGTGGTAGACCAGCCAATTACCGGAAATAACTAAAAAACCAAAAAGCCCACCAGCAGGCTTTTTGGTTTTTTTGTATCGACTATCTCTTCTTTCTTCGCTCGTGACTTTTCTTTGTTTTGATTAACTTCGTAGGCGGCTGCTTACGGATCCATTTTATGAATGCATGAATCTTCTCATCTTTTCTTAACTCTTCAATTGAATTCAATCTAGCGCCAAGCTCGTCATTTGTGTAAAGGGAATGAATCTGTTTGTGACAAGGGATGCATAGTTGTGCCGTGGGGAGGAATGTTCCCCCGACCTCCTTAGGTGTGAGGTGATGAATCGTGATCTCTACATTTCTCCTGGCACATAACTCACATGCACCAATTGCTCTTTTACTCATCTTTCACCATCCCTCAATAAGTGTTTAGTATAGGTATTCCCCTGTAGTAGCAAAAAAATGGGCTGGGAGATAACTAAATCCATTTGCTCTAAAGGAACAATAAAAGTTAGGATCACTTGTTACACCGCTATTGATTTCCGTGCAAGACTTCGCTTTCCTCGGGCGGAAGGCAAGCCTCCTCGTCGCTAACGCTCCTGGCGGGGTCTTACCTATTCCGCTTTTCCCGTAGGAGTCTTCGTCTTGCACTCCAATCAATAGCTAGAACCTGCTTTATACACTGAACGTGCTTTAGCAATAATTATAAAAGGAACATTTCACCAGAATGTTATACATACACAGACTGCAGGTTTCGAATCTTCCCTCATTTTAGATGTGTTGGAGTAAAATGAGTCATTCACGTCAGGTTGGACAGTAATCGGTAAGAGTTGGTGAATGTGAGGGTAAAGCAATCTTTACATTATATTGTGATAGTGAAAACTTACACTTGGAAAGTTGATTGGAGCGGAAGGTGCTCGACTCCGACGGGAATAGCGGGAAAGCCTGAAAAGCGGAGGTGGCTTGCTCAGCCCCGACAAGCATAAGATGAATGGGCTAAGAAGGCGTTTTGTGCCTTCTTGGACCATTTAGCTTATGACCTCGAAGGGCTAGCCACCGGAGCTGGATCTTGAGACCCCGCAGGGCAAAAGCCCGAGGAGGCTCAACTCACGCCCCGCGGAAAGCGAGCACCTGCAGCGGAAATCAACCACTACTCGCTACATCTAAAAGTGAAAGTATTTATGTAAACAGCTAAATGATTAATCCGAACGATTTCGAATGATCGTTCAGATATTCTTTTAACAAAACACTTCGAAGCTAATGCTCCGAAGTGTTTCCTTTTATAACTCCAACACATGTCCTCCATCGAAGAAATACAGATACTTTTCTGCTACCGGTTCCTTCCATATGGATTCCAATGCCCGGGTGTATAATTCGATTTGTACTTTATACCTTTCTTCAAGGACTGGCCTCGCTTCAGTGAACCCGCCCTGATAGCGGTCATGGATACCGTCTGTCTTGTAATCCAATAGGACGATCCCCGACTCATCCCTGAATACACAGTCGATGACCCCTTGAACAAGTATGGTTTCTTCAGGTGCTTCTTCACCCGTTTCCGATATTTCACTAAGGGGGACGCTCATACTGAATGGGATTTCCCGCTCTATATTCCGGGCGTTTGCCATCCTCTGACCGAGTCCACTCTGGAAGAAGCCTGCGATGTGTTCGACTGACACCGCCAGTTTCTGTTCTTCCGTCAGGATTTCTTTCTGGACAAGCCTTGATAAAAGATCTTCAACCTTTTCCTCTGTCGGCACACCATCGTCAAAAGAAATATGCTGCATGACTGTGTGCATGGCTGTTCCCTTTTCCGCAGGGGACAGTTCCTTCGATTGCATGAACTGAGGTCGATTATACACAGGCTTCTGGTGCTGCCTCAGGATATCAATACTTGAGGCTTCATCCCGTACTTCAACCATCCGTTTCAGCTCTGAAACCGATTGTTTTGAACGTAGGTTTGTAGCACGTATATGAGGGTATTCCCACGACAGACGTTCTAATACCTCTTCTTGATGGGATGACACAATATCCACCACTTCACCATTCTTCACTTTCTCCTGCCACGTTTTTTCTTCATTCATTTTCTCATCCTCGTCCGCGATCAACTCGGATTTATGAATTTTCGTGATCTGAAAGCAGGAAGGGTGATTGAGAATCTCTTCATTCATCAAGCCGACTCCTGACGCTCCTGACGAGCCAAGCTCCCCACACTGTGGATGACGCATGAGGGACGGACCTATCCAATCAAGATAAGAACTCGCCCCGGCCCGGTCATAATCAGATAATAACCAATCTGTCTGGCTTAAAGCCCCTCGCCATTTCTTCAGCGATTTCTCCAGGCTTTTCACGGTGCCGACCAGATATAACTTCTCCTTGGCCCGGGTCAAGGCCACATACAGCACCCGCATTTCCTCCGAGATTGCTTCCATTCGCTTCTTCCGCTTGAACGCCAATTGGGGAAGGGACGGGTAGCTGATTCGTTTAGCTGCATCAGTGTATTTCACGGCCAATCCCAGGTCTTTATCTAATAAGTATGCTGCATTCAGATCCATCAGGTTGAATTGTTTAGAGGTCCCGGCGACAAATACGACGGGGAACTCAAGGCCTTTACTGGAGTGGATCGTCATTAACCGTACCACATCTTCCTGTTCACTCAGGGCTCTCGCCACTCCGAGGTCATCTCCCCTTTCCCTCATCCTGTCAATGAATCGCAGGAATCGGAATAATCCCCGGAAGGAAGTTTCTTCGTATTGCCGGGCACGGTCATAAAGAGCCCTGAGATTAGCCTGACGCTGCTTCCCACCGGCCATCCCTCCTACATAGTCATAGAATCGGGTATCCCGGTACAATTGCCAGATTAATTCTGTCACAGAGCCCTGCCTTGCCTTCGTCCGCCAGTTCCCAAGATGATAAAGGAACACTTTGACCTTTTCGAATGTTTCTTCTTCACGGGGATTGCCCGGCTTTTCACTGGCAAATGTCTTCAACGCTTCGTAATACGTCCCTGCCCTGGAATGGATCCGGATACTGGCAAGACCCTGCTCATCGAGTCCGACAATCGGAGATCTTAGAACGGACGCAAGGGGGATATCCTGGTATGGATTATCGATCACTTTCAGCAGGGAAAGCATAATGGCGATCTCGGTCGCCTCGAAATATCCTGTAGATAAATTTGCATAAATCGGTATTCCCTGGCGCTTGAATTCTTCCATGATTTCTGCCGCCCAAGGCATGGAGCGAAGCAGGATGACGACGTCACGGTACTGTATCGGACGCTCGGTCTTCGTTTTGGCATCATAGACCGGTGTCCGCTCTTCGATCATCCTTTTCACTTTGTTAGCCATATAACGGGCTTCAAGGACCGATTTCTCGATATCCCCTTCATCAAAGATGGACAGCCCCTCTTCATCACCACCGCCAGACGGTTCCTCCGATTCCTGATCGATGATGGCCACTTCAATCGGATATTCCGTTTCTTCCGGATACGGAGCACCTTTTACAAGTTCGGCTTCCCTGTTGTATTCCATTTCACCGACCGATGGACCCATGATCTGTTTAAATAAGAAGTTCGTCCCTTCTAGCACTTCTTTCCGGCTTCGGAAGTTTTGGGAAAGATCGATCTTCAATCCGGCTTCCCCTCTCTCGGGAAGAAAACGGGTATACTTTCCTAAAAACAGATTCGGTTCCGCTAATCTGAAACGGTAGATGGATTGCTTTACATCCCCCACCATGAACCGGTTTCCAATTTCTTCACGTTCCTCGGTAATGAGAAGGAGGATGGATTCCTGAACCATATTCGTATCCTGGTATTCATCCACCAGTACTTCTTTGAACTTATTCTTGTAAAGACTCGCTGCTTCTGATGGGACCAACGCATCAGATGCAGGGTCCCTTAAAATGTCGAGACAAAAATGTTCCAAATCGGCAAAATCGACGAGTCCCTTTTCTTCTTTCACTAGCCTGAAACGGTTACCGAATTCGATCACCACTTCCGCAAGGGTGTGGATCACGTCCTTCATTTTTCGCATATCTTCAAGGAATGAACCGGGTCTTCTTGAAAAGAAATCCTCCTGAAGCTTTTCCAGAGTTTTCTTTCCTTGATCCCGGAGTTTCTTCGCTTCATCCACTATTTCTTTATCATAATCGTCTCCCCTGCATGCTTTCAGCTTCGTAAAGGGCAGGGTTTGTATCGTTTCATATAAAGTGTTCCAGGAAGTTGCAAGACTTTCCTCCAGGCTCTCGACGATCTCGATATCGCTTAAGAAATTCTCCGCTCTCGGACCAGGCCCCCCCGGCACACGGGTGAGTTCCAGAGCACGTTGAAATAAGCTTTTTGCACCATGAAGCTGTAATCGGATATCTGTCAGAAGAGGCTCAATAAAGGAGAGTTGATCGATTTCCTTTCCTTCCTCCACCTCATACAGATCTTTGAGACTTCTCAACCACTCATCGGGGTTCGGATGGGAGCGGGAAAAATCATACAGCTTCCTGATCATATCCTGCAGGGCCCCGTCACTCCGGTCGTTCGTAAATGTATCGACAAGCCTAAAGAAGTCCTGATTAGCTTCTTTGCCGTATTCCTCTTCAAAAAGATCGTCAAGGACCTCATCCCGAAGCAGGTCGCCTTCTGTCTCATCTGCGATCCTGAATCCAGGATCGATATCAATGAGATAATAGTATTTTCGTATCACTTCTAAGCAAAAGGAGTGCAGGGTCGAAATGGACGCCCGGTTCAGTAAACTGAGCTGCTTCCTTAAATGACGGGAATGGGGATCCTCATCGATTGCCTTCTCCAGCGCCACGCCGATCCTATGTCTCATTTCAGCCGCTGAAGCATTGGTAAAGGTAACAACCAATAATTCATCCACGTCCATCCTGTCTTCTTCTGAGAGAATCTTTTGAATGATCCTCTCTACCAGGACAGCCGTCTTACCCGACCCTGCCGCTGCAGCGACCAAAATATCCTGTCCTTTTGCCCAGATGGCCTTCCACTGATCCTCCGTCCATGTAACATGATCCGGTTTGACTGGAATACTGTCTTTATTCATTGAATTCTGCCTCCTCTCTCACTTTCCGTAATAAATCTTCCGGTTTCGCTGTCGGCAGCACCCTGTACTCGTTTTCCTCCAACGAATGATCAAATTGACAGACGGAACGGAACGAACAAAATTGACACGGTGTCCGGTCCTTGAGCTTATATGGAGCTATATCCGTCTCTCCTGAGATGATCCGGTTCCCGGAGGCTTCATAGAGCTTCCTGACATGTTGACGCATATAATGAAAGTCTTCACCTGAAGCCGCCTTCGAACGGGAAGATAACGTACCGTCCTTCTTGATCCCTGCTGAAATGATATCGGAATTCCCCGTATCGAGCGTCTGGTCCATCAATCTGACAATGTCGGAATCCCCAAGGACGAGGCCCTTCATCTTAAAGCTCTTGAAAATCTCGTTCTCGATTTGATCCATCGTCAGGATCTTCTTGCTGTTGATCATCGGGTTGTGAACATGGAAATAAAGTACACCGGCAGGCTTCGCTTCCTTTCCGACGAACTGTTTTGAATTGGTTAACACAATGTCCAAATATGTCAGCATTTGCAGGGCCAACCCGTAATAGACTTCCGTCATATCCAAATCCCTGGCGCTCGATTTGTAATCGACGATTCTGAGATACACCCCGTTTGCATCCTCCGCTTTATCCACCCGGTCAATCCTTCCCTGCAACTCCATCTTCGTCCCATTTCTCAATTGGAACTGGAACGGCGGCAGAGTCGCCTGTGGACCGAATCCAAGTTCCACCCCGACAGGCACAAACCCGCTGGCCTTTGCATGTTCACTTAAGATGAGGCTTGCCCTGCCTATGATTTGCTCAAGCTTCTGAGCGATATAATAATGCCGGTTCGAGCTTAATAGGATCTGATGCTGCAGCTTCGGTGCGAGCATCAGGACGGCTTCTTTCGCCAACTGCAAACACTGGGATTTCGAGAGTGATGCCCAAGTCATTCCATGACGTTCGACTTCTTCTGAGATCCACTTTAAAGCCGAGTGGAACATCTCACCGATATCCGGTGCCTCTAATTTGAAGAAATCCCGTTCCCTGAGCTTCAATCCGTGACTGGCAAAATGGGAGAATGGGCAGCTGTGAAAGAGCTCCATCCGGGAAACACTGGCAAGGATATGGTCTCCGTACAAATCTTTGCTCGTATCCTCTGACAGTTGCTTTCCGCGATTTTCATAAAAAAGGCTCGACAGGATATGTCCGGCATGCCATTTCCATTCATTGGACTCAGTATAAAAATTGTATACATCCCACCAGAAGTCATGAATTGGATACTCCCTCTTCTTTAACTGAAGCTGCGACGTCAGATGGGAAATCGTCACATTCGGATGACAGACGTAATGAAGCTGATCTTCTTCGGATAGTTCTGACGGTTCATTGATGAGAAGCTTTGTATGCGCACCCGGGAACATTTCATTCAATCGCTTAATAAACGAAGAAGGCAAGAGTGCCTTTCCTTCTTCATTGGCGATGGGATAGCTGATGAAAAGGCGTTCGGCCGGAGTCGTGAACGCTTTATACGCCACAAACTCTTCATCCAACAGCTTCGTCCTGTTACTCGGTGCGATCTTGAATCCCCTTGTGATCAATGACTCACGATCTTCATCGGACAGGACTCCGTCTTCATTCATTTTCGCAGGGAGGACCCCGTCATTCACTCCAATGATGAACGCGGCTCTGATATCGCCAAGCCTGGATTTCTCGAGATCTGCAATAATGACCTGATCAATGGCAGGTGGGACTAAGGAGAATTCCATCGTTTCAATCCCTGCATCAAGGATGGATGAGAATTTCTTCATGGTCGTGTCTTCATCACCAAGCATCTCTACATATTGATCAAGCAGATCCATCACTGCCGACCACGCCTGGTCATGTTCCCTTGCTGCGATCAAATTCCCTTTTTCCTCTGCTTCCATGCGCATCCGTTCAAGCTTTGCCGGAATATCCAGCTCTTCCAGATAAAGATAAAGGGCCTCACAGTATTCCCGTCCCGTAGCGCGCTTCTTTAATCGTTTCCCCAGTCGGATGATCGGTGCCGAGATAAATAACCGTAATTCATTGATCTCGTGCTCAAGCTCCCTCTCCCGGTCGGTCTGCGGGGCGTCCACATGTTCAAGGCCCCTGAAGCGACGATATTTCCAGCGGTCTTTCTTCGTCCACCGATCTCCCTTTATTCCATAAGCAAGCACATAATTCTCCAGCCGGTCCATCTTTTCACGCAAATCAGTGGGATTTTTCTGATATGGAAATAAAAGGTCTGTTTTCACTGCCCGAAAAACCGGCTCATACCTCCAGTTCGTGTTCATGATTTCAAGTGTGGAGCGAATGAGCTCGATGAGAGGATGGTTCAGCATCGTCCGCTTCTGATCAAGGAAAAAGGGAATCGCATAATCTTGAAAAATCGTTTCGACCTTATCACGATAATCCTGACTGTTCCGAACCAATACGGCGATATCCTTGTAACGGTACCCTTCTTCCCGGGCAAGCTTTCTGATCTCCCTTGCGATTCCTTCAACCTCAGCACGACGGTTGGACGCTTCGAGGAATTCAAGGGCACTCTTTCCTCCTTCGTAGGGAATCGTTGGCCGATCTTCAAAATGACGCTCTAAATGAAGCATCGTTTCACTTCTGTAGCGGATCGGTTTATGGAGCACCTCTTCATTTACCGATACCCCTGCGACCCTGCATATATCCTGAAGTGTATGATAGGTTTCGTTTGTCATCCGATACAGGCTTAGCTCGTTCATGGCATCAATTGGCTGCCCCGGATCCGTTGTAAGGGCAACCGTCACTTTTTTTGTATGTTGTATGAGCTGATCGATTATGAGGTATTCCTGTGGAGTGAAACTATGAAAGCCGTCTATGTAGATCTCTGCCTCTTTCAGGAGGTCTGAGTTTTTCACATGATCAGCCAGAAGTTGAAAATAATCTTCCGAATCAATGTACTTTCCGAAAAGCTTTTCCTCAAATTTCTCATAAATCAGTTCAAGGTCATGAAGCTTATCCTTCAGTACCTTGGAGCGATCATTGTCTCCCTCGAACCCCTGGAGGTCCGCGGGCGTTATGCAATAGCGTTTGAACTCCTTGACAATCGTTTCCACATGATGAATGAATCCCGGCTTGTCCGATGCCTTGGTGAAAATATGGAGATTCTCCTTGTTTTCGTCTATGATCTTCCGGATCATCATATTCAAACCGACATCAGATAGGTGATAACGGCTCATTCCACCGGTTTCCTGGAGGATCTTCCACGCAAGGCGGGTGAAGCTGAACACCTGTCCGCGGATCATACCATTCAATCCAGGCGTGTTTACGAGCTCGTATTCAGATATAAAGGACATTTGATCCGGTACGATATAGATGATTGGATCTCCATTCGGGGCTTCCAACAAACTCTTCTTCATCTCATCCAATATGTGATGGGTTTTCCCCGTACCGGAGCGTCCGAGAATAAAACGTACAGACATCCTCTCACTCCTTTTCTTATATTCTATCTATTCTACCCAAAAGGGTTTATGAATTTTTGTATAGGTTCATTATAGTACACAACCACGAATCTTTCCCGTCTCAATTTTGATTGAAAATATTTGGAACATCCGCATACAGTAAAGATAGGTAGGTGATATCATCATGAATCCACATTTCAACAGAATTGCTGCTGTCCTGGTTGTGATGGCCGTGATGGTGGCTTGTAATATTTACACCTTCATCCCCATTTATGGAAGCATCTCTGCCACTCTTTCCATTCCGCAAAGTGAAGTCGTCATGGCCGGAACTTCATTTATCTTTCTCTACGCATGCGGATTATTAACCTTTGCCAATGCCGCAGATCATTTCGGCAAAAAAAAGATCCTCGTCTGGGGGATGCTTGCATCTGCCGTTTCTTCAGGACTCGTTGGACTATCTGCAGACTTTTGGAGTTTATTTATCACGAGGGGATTACAGGGATTTTGTCTGGGGAGCTTTGCACCTGTCGCATTTGCCTATACGTATGATTTGTTTTCAGGAAAGCAACGGACCCTGCTTCTGGCCTTCATCAATTCAGGATTTCTCTTTGCCGGTATCCTCGGTCAGTTGCTCAGCGAAGGAATCACACACTTCTCCGGCTGGGCTGCAGTGTTCTTCTTTTTCGCGGTCGTGTACGCCTCCCTTTTTCTGATCGGAAACCAGACGCTTCCACCAACAAACACTGTATCGGTTTCACCCTCACAACAACTCGCCACCATCGTGAAGCTGCTTAAGAGAAAAGAACTCCTTTACTGTTACGGAATCGTCTTCACCCTTCTCGCTACATTCATCGCCTATTATGACAGCTTGACCCGCTACATATCAGATGACCCGGGCCTGCTTTTCCTCACCAGGGCAGTAGGTCTGATCGGAGCCGGTTTATCCCTTTTCACCGGCCGTCTTATGGAGGCACTCGGAATCTACAAAACTCTGTTTATCGGAGTCGCTCTATCGCTGATTAGTGTGGCGGCTGCTTTCATGTTTGCATATGTTCACGAACCCTTCATCATCATTCTTTCCTCCATTCTTTTTGTCTCGGCCATCTCTTTATTGATCCCCACCGTCATCACCCTGATCGGAAATATGAGCGGAAAGGGACGAAGCCAGGCACTCAGCCTCTACTCCTTTCTATTATTAGGAGGGACCAGCGTGGCACCGTTGGTCATTATGCATCTGACTTATGTACAATCGTTGTTTCTGTTGGTGGGCTGTTTTTTATTTCATGCATGGATGGGGGGCTTGTTATATGCGGGGCGGAAGAGGTGGGGGACGGGTGATTAGCTCCCCTCCTCACCACACAAAAAAAAGAAGGACACCCTCATCCTCCTTTCCATTCATCCACCAATAACCCATACAGGATCATGTCATATCGTTTCCCATCTCTCTGCAGGAACTGACGGAAGCTTCCTTCTTTCACGAATCCCATTGATTCATATAAACGGATCGCTCTCTCATTATACGAAAATACCGTTAACTGAAGACGGTGTAAATTCAACTCATGAAAGGCGTATGCCAGGAGACACTGCATGGCTTCCCTGCCGTATCCATTTCCCCATGACTGCTCGTCACCGATGGAAATCGAGACCCATCCCACTCGATGTGACCACAGAATTCCGTCCAACTCAACAAATCCGATGATCCTGCCGTCATCCTTCAGACGGACTGAAAAACGATAGGCATTTTCACCGGGATCGCCCATCCATTTCTTGATTTCCTCTTCTGATTTCGGTTTATGGGGGAGGGCATCCAATAGTCTTTGCACTTCTTCATTTGCATTCCATTCCCTTATAGCCGAAACGTCTTCTTCCTGAAATCCTGAGAGATATATTCTTGTACCGGATAATAACCGTTTCATCATTTTCACCTCGTCATATGTCATTCGAGATGTGCCGTCATTTTTCCTTTATTGTCCTTGTAAAAGCTTTGTCAACGCCTGTTTATTGACTTTGCCCACATCGGTTTTTGGTAATTCTTTCACAAAGTGATAGTCCTTGGGGATCTTATACTTGCCGAACTTCTGCAAGCAAAATGACTTCACATCCTCCGTTGATATACCAGCACCTCTTTGTAACGAAATAAAGGCTGTGACGACTTCCCCCCATTTTTCATGCGGCAAACCGATCACCGCACACTCGGAAACGTCAGGGTGTTCGCTTATCCAGTGTTCGAGCTCCTGAGGGTAAATATTCTCACCGCCTGAAATGATCATGTCTTTTTTCCGGCCGACAATGTAGTAATCTTCATCCTCATCGAATTTCGCCAGGTCCCCGGTATGAAGCCATCCGTCTTGTATCACCTTTTGTGTTTGTTCAGGGTTCTTCCAATATTCTTTGAATAAATGATCCCCTCCTAATAAAAGCTCCCCGACTTCCCCCTGGCCGACAGGATTCCCCTCGTCATCGATGACCTTCACCCGGTTCAACATCATCGCTTTCCCTACCGAACCCTTTTTCATACGGGAAGGGTCAATGTAGAAATTATTTGGCCCGGCTTCTGTCAAACCATACCCTTCCTTAAAGGGAATCCCTTTTTCTTTAAAAAATTCATATACTTTCCCTGGACAAGGGGCTCCCCCGGATAAAAACACCTTCATCTTCGGGAAAAGGGTAGACTTGAATCCCTCCTTTTCCATCAGCAGATGATACATGGTCGGTACAAGGAGAACAATGCTGCATCCATATTCATTTAAAGCCAGTATCACCTGTTCCGGATCGAACCTCTCAGCGACCACGACCTTTCCCCCTATCATTAAAAGGGGAATCGATAAAGCATTTAATCCACCTGTATGAAAAGTAGGCAAATACGTCACGGTGCAATCTTCTTCGATTAAATTCCAGCTCACCACTGTATTCAGGGCATTTGACGTCACTGATTTGTGTGAAAGGACGACCCCCTTTGGACTCCCCGTCGTGCCCCCTGTATAAATCATCAGCCAGGGATCAGAGAGTGAGAGAATAGGAGTGTATGACATACCTTTGTCCACTGAGTAAACTTCCCCTGCAACATCATCTATACAGAGTTGCGGGCAACATGTAGAAATTGAAGAAACGAGGAGTTGAAGTTCTTTTTTATAAAATAGGAGACTCGGGGTACAATTCTTTGTAATCGATTCAATCTCAGCTGGCGCTAACCTCCAATTGAGTGGAACAAACACAGCCCCAATCTTTCCACAAGCAAACAAAATCTCAAAGCAGATCGTATGATTCGTGGATATGAAAACTACACGGTCCCCTTTCACAATCCCATGATCACACATATATCTAGCCCACTTAGACGCCCTGTCATCTAAAGTACGGTAATCAATCCTATCGTCCGTGGCAGCATTCAGTAACGCAATCCGGTCAGGAGAGATCATTGATCGCTTATGCAACCAATCTGTGACTCCTTCCATACTCATCTCCTCCTTTTGGTAGTTGTATCCATCATAAGGATCAGAGGTTACAAATGAGTTACAGGCCGTGCCTCCTTCAACGAAAAAAAAGACCCGGAAGACTCCGGGCCCAAACGCTTTACCAGATCATTTCTGCCCACTCGGGGTGATCGATGAATGGATTTCTATTTCCTTGATACTGTTCATAGATAATGTTATTCCTGCGGATTTCCCTTTCATCAACGGGATCTTCTTCGTTCCATTCAAGAAGTACAGACATTTTGCCCATATAAGGGGCACTTCCGTTGTTGACGTTATTGTTCATTTCCAAATCCACTTCACCACTGTCCCCTTCATAGCGGACATCCATGTAGAAAATCATCCGTGCCACGTCGCCTTTTACTTCATCACGAGGCTCCCATGAATCGCTATCATAATAGTTTCCAGGGGCTTCACTCTGCTCGTTTCCACCATTATCGAAGTCAAGGTTTCCTCTTGTAGAGTTGACCGTCACATCCGTCGGTCTTAAATGATGAAGGTCCGTCCCCGGGCCCTGAGCCGTTCCGAAATCACCATGGGATTTAGCCCACACGTGTTCACGGTTCCAGTCGTTCACTCCGCCGCCGTTTGTCGTTTTCGATTGTGATCGTCCTGAGTAGAGGAGAATGACATTATTGGGATTGTTGGGGTCTTCATCCGTATTCCGCAACGCTCCCCACACAGCATCGTACGAAAGGGTTTGATGGTCATCGATGATGTTATGTAGTGCGGTTTTCAGTGCTTCACCCGTTTTCCCTTCAGCTGTGTTGTAATATTCTTCATAAGCCGGTGGGTCGGTTGGTTCCGTTGGAGGATCGGTTGGATCGGTTTCCCCGCCTTCCATCGATTCAAACACCGATGTCGACTTCACTCCCGGGTGGGAAAAATAGGCCGTCAAGCTACCCGTCACCTTGATTTTTTCTCCCATCAGTCCCGGGTTACTCTGAAGACCGAAGCTTGAACGGTAAGAAGATGGGATTTGAACATACACCATTTGATCAGTATCGGCTTCTGACGGGGAATCCGCTAATGCCAATGCATAATCGTTCGGAAATTGATTTGTGACAACCGATGATTCAGATGTCGGCTGCCCGACCACATATCCTTCTACGGACTGTGTGGATCCATTTTGATTTGAAATGGCCTGGTCCACCGTATAAGGGGAATTCCACGTCCCATTTCCTGCAGCACTCATTTGACTGGGGGATACCTGACTGCACGCAATCGTAAAAATAAATACAATGGCAAAAATACCGATGACTTTGTTGTGTATAGATTTCAAATTGCTTCGCCTCCTTTGAATGCATTACACATTTAGCGTACAATATCGATTGTCATTATAGGGTAAATTTTATGTAAATAAGGGAAAATGAGTCAAATTTCACAAGGTGCAGCTGGTGATTTTGGTACATTTCAGCAACGCAAAAAGTGCCGGCCCACTCATGGACCGGCACTTTCCCTGCTACATTCCTTCCACGAAAACCGAAGCACCCATGCCTCCGCCCACGCATAGTGACGCAATTCCTTTTTTCAATTCACGGCGCTTCATTTCATGGAGCAATGATACGACTAGTCGGGCGCCTGTGCAACCGACGGGATGACCGATGCTGATCCCGCTTCCATTCACATTCACCTTTTCCCGGTCCAGTCCAAGTTCTTTCTCCACCGCTAAATACTGAGCAGCAAACGCCTCGTTGATTTCGAATAGATCGACTTCATCCAGGGACCAGTTTTTTGTTGTATGTAATCCTTTTTGAATGGCAGGTACCGGACCGATTCCCATCACTTTGGGATCGACTCCCGCCACTGAATAACCGACGATTCTTCCGAGTGGCTGTAATCCTCTCCTGTCGGCTTCTTCTTCACTCATTAAGATTAAAGCCGCTCCACCGTCATTCAGGCTGGACGAGTTCCCTGCTGTAACAGATCCCCCTTCTCGGAACGCCGGTTTCAATTTCTCTAGTTTACCGAAATCCAGTCCTGCACGGGGACTTTCATCTTTCTCAATGATTTTATCCCCTCTTCGCTGCTTTACCGTAATCGGTACGATCTGCGTATCGAAGTATCCCTTTTCCATTGCGTTCACTGCCCGCTCATGACTCAGCACCGCATATTCATCCTGTTCTTCGCGGGAAATGGAATGGATTTCCGCAAGGTTTTCAGCGGTTTCCCCCATCATGATGCCATGAATGGGATCTTCAAGCACCTCCCAAACCGAATCGCGGATTTCTCCGTGTTGCAGTCTTTGTCCGAATCGGTGCTGCTTTAATATATAGGGGCTCGAGCTCATCGCCTCCACTCCGCCAGCCAGGACGATATCGGATAAGCCCGTTTGGATTTGCATGGCTGCCGATATGATGGCCTGCATACCGCTTGCGCATTGACGTTGGATCGTAAAGCCCGTCGTTGTGTCATCAAAACCGGCAAGCAGGGAAGCCGTTCTGGCCGTATTAGGCTGATCGGTCCTTTGGATGCAATGCCCAAGGATCACTTCATCAATGTCGCTTGCCGATAACCCGCTTTCCTTTGCGGCTTCTTTCATTACGGGTACGATCAAGTCTGTCGGAAGCAGGTCCTTGAACGCTCCTCCAAATGCGCCAACCGGCGTACGAAGAGCCGATGTGATTACTACGTTTCTCATTTTGTCACTTCCCTTTCGTGTCTGATTACATCATGATCCCGCCATCAACATGGAGGACGGTGCCATTCACATAGTCACTATCGTCCGATGCAAGGTACAAATAGGCCTTTGCGATATCTTCCGGCTTTCCTAATCTGCCAAGTGGAATCATCGCTTTCATTTGATCGATGACCTTTTCCGGTACGGCAGCCACCATGTTCGTCTCGGTAAAGCCCGGTGCGACGGCATTGACGTTGATCCCTTTGCGACCTAACTCCTTTGCCCATGTTTTCGTCATCCCAACGACCGCGGCCTTCGTTGCAGCATAGTTGGTCTGACCGACGTTTCCGTAAACCCCGCTGACAGAAGACGTATTGATGATTTTCCCTTTGCCATTTTCGATCAGATGCGGCAGGACTGCCTGAGTGCAGTTGAATACACCTGTTAAATTGACATCCAGGACCTTCTGGAAATCTTCTGATGAAAGCTTATGAACCATAGCGTCCCTCGTGATTCCCGCGTTATTGATTAAAATATCGATCTTTCCGAATTGCTCTTTTACCCCTTGAACGAATGAATCCACCGAAGAGCGGTCGGCCACATCCCCTTGGAAGAAGACGGCTTTTCCCTTCCCCAATTCGTTCAGCTGGCGAGCTTTTTCTTCCCCGCTTTCCTGATTGAAGTCCACCAGGGCCACATGACATCCTTCGTTTACAAATGTTTCAGCTGCAGCAAATCCGATCCCGTTGGCTGCACCAGTGATGATTGCGACTTTCCCGAGAAGCCTCATGCCATTTCCTCCTTCGTATGCAAAAACGAATGGATCGTGTCGAGCAATTGATCCAAATCGTCTATGAGCGGTGAATGCCCACTATTCTTTAATTCGACAAATATAGCGTTTTCTCCTATATCCTCGATGATTTCCTCTGTCATTTCCTTCGTGATGACATAATCCCGCTCTCCCCTGATGACAAGGACGGGTATGAAAATCGCGCCTGCCTTACCTGTTCCTTCCACCAGACCATTGTATACACCACTTATATTGAACGTATTAAGCGCTTGATAAATATGAGCGAGATTCCGTTGGGTTCTCATGTCATCGATATATTCTTCATAGCGTCTTGCCTCAGGCTGGTTATGGGAATAGATCAGGGCATTCCAAAGACCACGGAGGAAATCCCTGTCATTTCCGTCATATGCGGCTTGAACGGGAATCGTCTTTCCTGTGTCCGATTTCACTTCTTCCATCGTACGAAGGCGTTTTCCCAAATCAGGTGTGCCATCTTCTTTCGTCCCCATAAATGGATAACCTCTGGTAGATGCAGACGCGAGTAAGATTAGATTCTTGCAATCATCGGGATGATCAATGACATATTGCATCGCGACCGCCCCTCCTGTGGACCATCCCATCATTGAAAATCCGTTGAGACCAAGCACGTCCACCCAATCCTTCAGATCATCAGACAAATCTTTGATACTTGCAATCTCCCGATGATAGCTGGATTCTCCAAATCCTCTCATATCAACCGCATAAATCTTATAACGCCCATCCATATTTTCCAGGACGATATCCCAGTGTTTGGATGACGTCATATTCCCATGGACGAGAACGAGGGGAATATGTCCCCCGCTTCGCTCCCGATAAGAGAGAGTTTCTCCATTTCCAAGCAATACTTTCTTTAATTGAACCGTTGTCATAACGCTGATCCCCCTTTTAAGAATTCCCCCAGACGATGGTGGTCGCCCCCCATGCGTATCCAATACCTGCACTGACGAGGACGACCACATCGCCATCCTTCAGCTTGCCTCTTTCTTCCGCCAATCGCAGTGATAGAATTTGATCGAATTGCCCGATATGGCCGTATTCCTCAAGATAGATGGATTGCTCTTCCGTGAGCCCCAATTCCTTTAATACATAGAGGTGGGCGGACCTCTTCATGTGCAGCATGGCGACATAAGAGATATCCTTTTCTTCGTAACCACTCTTATATACAGATTCACGTATGACCTTCAGGAAGTGATCCATGGACTTCTGTTCCAATCTTTTTTTCATTCCATCAGGATCGGTCACTTCGAGCTTATAACGGTGGAGGGACTCTCCTGTCAAAGGCTCCTTCGTTCCTCCCACGGGGACAATGACGTCTTCTGAAAACGAGCCGTCGGTGATGATGGATGTCTCCAATACCCGGTTTTTCTTCAGGTTTTTTTGTAGAATCATCGCCCCGCCTCCTGCTGCCAGGTTGAACATAAAGCGGGTCCTGTCATTCTCGTAATCTATGAAGTCGCTGTTGCGGTAGCCCCCTGCCAATAGGACCGTTCTAATGGCAGGGTCCGTTTCCAGTAAGCTTTTTGCAAGTTTCATGGCCATGATGGTGGTTCCGCATCTCAGTGCAACATCGAATGCCCAGGCATGGTACGCCCCGATTTCTTCCTGAAGCTTGATACCCGCGGTCCAGAGGGGATACTCTTTATGCTCTTCCCCAACGTATATGACTACATCTATATCCTTGGCATCGATGGCGGCCTTTGAAATGGCTTCTCTTGCCGCTTGAATCCCCATGGCACATGTATGGTCTTCAGGATGTGGAACCGTTTTCTTTTTAATCCCCATTTTGCTTTCTACAACCTCTATCGGAAGTCCTGCTTTTTCTGCGATTTCTTTACTTGTCATAGTGGATGAGGGCAAATACATCCCTGTACTGAGCATACCGACTGTCATGAAGATCCTCCCTTTTAGCTTGCGATGTTTTTCTCTTCTCTGTCTTTTTCTTTTGTCCGTTTTCTCTTCTTGATTTTCTTGAATGATCCCACAATGCCCGCCGGGAAGAACATCACGGCCAGGATATAAAGGATACCGAAGAAAATGATCCATCGTTCAAAGATCGGATACGTTTTCGCGAGCTCAGTCAGATAGTGATGGGCAAATTCAATCAACCCTGCACCGACCATCGGTCCGATCAAAGTCCCCACCCCGCCGATGATGGTCATCAATAATGCATCGAGGGTCACATCCATGGTGAATACGCTCGTATTCACGAAGCGTAAGGACAAGCTGTACAAAGAACCCGCAAAGCATGCTACCACCCCGGCTATCACACTGGCTAAAATCTTGTAATGAAGAACCTGGAAGCCGATCGATTCCGCTCTCTGCTCATTTTCACGGATCGCCTGGAGAACGGAGCCCGCCGGAGAGTGGGTGAACCTTTTTAATAACAGAAAAATGATGACCATGACACCGAGACAAACGAAGTAAAAGACAAGACGATCCTTCAATACTTCCGGTGTCCGGAACGTAAATCCGTCATTCCCGAAGGTCAGGCTTCTCCACTTTTCCGCACCGACTAGGAACAAACCTGCGAAGGCCAGGGTCAGCATGGCATAGAAATGACTCTTAAGGCGTAACGTCAGGAGTCCAACGACATAGCTGACGATTCCTGCAATGACGGACGCAGTAAGGATAGAGACTACGAGCCAAAACATGGTCGGCTCCATCCGGTCGAGAAAGATCCCTGTGGAATACGCGCCGATTCCGAAGAACATGGCGTGCCCAAAGGAGACGATTCCTGTATAGCCAAGCAGGAGATCGTAACTCATGGCGAAAATGCCGAATATGAATACCTGCGTCAGAAGAATCATCATACTTCTTGAATCGTTGAAAAATGGGTAAACGATCAAGATGATCAATGCCATCCCTAAAAATGCGTTCGATCTGTCTTTGAGAATCTTCACTTCCTCACCCCTTTACTGTAAATAACCCTTGTGGTCGGAATATGAGTACGAGAGCCATTAAGATCATATTGACGGCGAGGGATAGTTCCGGGACATAATAGGTCATGAACGAGCCTGACAATCCAACTAAGATGGCTGCGAACAATGAACCCGGAAAGCTCCCCATCCCTCCAATCACCACGACGATGAAGGCGAGGATCGCGAATTCCATGCCCATTTCGGCATAAATGACACCCGAATAGGGCGCAAGGAGAATCCCGCCGAGGGCAGCAAGCGCAGACCCGACCATGAATACATACATAAACACTCTCTTGATATTGATCCCGAACGCTTCAACCATTTCTTTATTCATGACCCCTGCCCGGACGATCAAACCGATTCTTGTTTTATTCAAAACCAGTTGCACAATCGTGAAAATGAAGAGGCCGATGAGGATAATAAAGACACGGTATTTAATGACAATAATATCCCCGATCGAAAAGCTTCCCGCTAAATAGTCAGGCGCTGTGGCCGATAGCTGATTCGGTCCCCATACCACTTTCAATAATTCTGACAGGACGAGCATGAAGCCCAGAGTAATGAGGATTTGCTGCACATGGTTTCCATACACAGGCTGTATGATGAATTTCTCCGTCACAAAACCTAATACCAACCCCGTCGCAACCGCTCCGATGATGCCGATCACAAAGCTTCCTGTCACGGTGTAGATCCATACTCCGCTATAAGCACCCCATGCGAACAAACCGCCGTGGGCAAAATTCAATACATCCATCAACCCGAATATGAGTGTCAAACCTGCTGCAAGCAAAAAGATCAGCATCCCTGTCGCCAACCCATTCAGTGCCAGGGTAATGATGAGGTCCATCCTATTCACTCCTCACGCGATTCCTAAGTATTTCCGTTTCATTTCTTCATCTTTCACCAATGACTTCATCTGCCCATGATGGACAGTGGTTCCATCGTCGATAATATAGAAACGGTCCCCAATCCCGCTCGCCATCAAAAAATTCTGTTCTACAAGGAGGATCGTCGTTCTTTCCTTCATTTCTTCAATGGAACGCATGACTTTCTCTACAACGATCGGAGCGAGCCCCTTACTCGGTTCATCAATTAAAATGAGGTCATTATTATTTAGGTACGCCCTTGCGATGGAAAGCATCTGCTTCTGACCGCCGCTTAAATTCCCTCCGGCTTTCTTCCAGAATGTCTTTAAATCCGGAAACAGATCAATGATCCAATTCATGCGATCCTCCGTCTCCTGGTCCTGGACTTTCATCGCCACCTTCATATTTTCTTCCACTGTCAGGTCTCCGAATATCCCTTGATCCTCAGGTACATAACCGATGCCTCTACCCGCCACTTTAAAGGTTGGGAGCCCCTGGATTTCTTTTCCTTTATAGATGATTTTTCCCTGTGACGGTGGTGTAAGCCCCATGATGCTCCTGAGACTGGTCGTTTTCCCCGCACCGTTTCGTCCAAGAAGCACCGTTACTTCACCCTGCTTCACTTCAAAAGACACTCCCTGGAGGATATGGTACTGCCCGATATACGTTTCAATATGATCTACTTTAAGCAGTGTGCTCATCATATAAGCCCCCTAAATAGGCTGATTGCACCTGCTCATTTTTCATGATTTCCTTCGGATGATCATCAGCAAGCAACCTCCCATTGAATAACACCATGATGCTGTCTGATAAATCCATGATCATATCCATTTTGTGCTCGATGAGGACAATCGTTTTTGTTCCCTGGGATTTGATGGCACGAATCACTTCCAGAATCTGTGGTACCTCCTCCAGTGACATCCCTGCCGTCGGTTCATCCAATAATAAGATTTCCGTATCCAGTGCAAGGAGCATGGCAATTTCAAGCTTTCTTTTTTCCCCATGAGCAAGATTTACGGCAAGGGAGTCGGCTTTATTTGAAAGCATGACGAGTTTCAGTAATTCATGGGATTCGCTCATCACGTCCCTGAATGAGGCTATATTTCTGTGCATCACATACCGGATTCCTTGTTTGGACTGTACGGCCAATCTCACATTCTCCAGCACCGTTAAGTTTGGAAACACATTCGTCATTTGAAAGGAACGGCCGATGCCGAGACGGGCACGTTTTGTCGGGGACAGCCTGGTGATTTTCTGCCCTTTCAGATACACATCACCACTCGACGGCTTTAATTGTCCGCTTAATAGATTGAAAAGTGTCGTTTTACCGGCACCATTCGGCCCTATGATGGATTTGAATTCCTTTTCCGGTACAGAAAATGTCACATTGTCCACGGCTGTATGGCCACCGAATGTGATACTTAAGTTCTTGGTTTCTAAAATACTCAACTCTTTCACCCCGCTTGGATTTTCATGAAAGGGGCTGACTGTAAACAAAGTGCCATAACACCATGTCAGTCACCCCCCATTCATTCGTTTACGTTCAATTTAGTTTCGGATTGGCGGCGCTGTTTCTTCAGGAGAAAGTTCCCTGATCAATACCGGTACAGGATATGGAACTCCTTCCTTCTTTTCAAGCTTAATGGCGTACAGTGTTTGAAGGGCCTGATGATCTTCTTCACGGAACGTCATCGTCCCTTTCGGCGTCTCAAAGCTCATGCCTTCCATCGTGTCGATAAGTGTATCGGCATCCAGATCCCCTTCCGTTTTCTTGATCGCCTCGACAATGGAAATTGCCGAGCTCATCCCTCCAGGAGTGAAGAGATCCGGTACTTCATCATATTTCTTCTGATGCTCTTCCACTAGCCAGTCATTGATCTTATTGTCAGGCAGTTCATGGTAATAAACACTGAAGCCTTCCATCCCGACAAGGGGTTCCATAGCGGAAAGGGCGGCAATATCGGGTGCTCCCGTTGATATTTTGATCCCTTTTTCCTGAAGCTTCATATCCGCTATCTGATTCCATGGAGAATTGGCTCCCGCCCAGATGACAAAAAGATAGTCCGGTTTACTATCGATGACCTTCTGGATGTTGGAGGTGAAATCTGTCGCTGCCGGGTCGGCATATTCTTCCAGGACGATGTCCGCTCCGAGTTTTTCGGCTGCTTCCTTAAAGGCGGCCACCCCGTCGCGTCCAAAAGAGTAATCAGGTGCCAGAGTGGCAATCTTCACCCCATCCTTCGCGATCGCCGCAGCACCTGCAACAGCATCCTGTGAAGAGTTACGTGCGGTCCGGAAGATATATGGATTAAACTCCGATCCTGTGATGCTGTCCGCAACGGCAGGTTCGACAATCATGATTTTTTCATATTCCTCTGCAAGAGGGAGCACGGCCAGGGTGTCACCTGAGCTTGAAGATCCCACCAGGAAATCGACTTCATCCTCTTCTAATAGTTTCGTTGCTTTCTGAACCGCTACCTCCGGCTTTGTTTCTGTATCTTCATAGACTACTTCTATCTTCTTTCCAGCCACCTCCATCTTTCCATCCGTCGCATACTCAAGACCCAATTCAAATCCCTGCTTCGTCTGCTTACCGTATGACTCCAGCGCCCCTGTCAAGGAAGCAAGCACCCCGATTTTCACCGTCTCCTGTTCCTTCCCATCCCCGTCCCCTGATCCACTGCTGCTTTCCGAACTGCAGGCACTTGCCGTTACCAACAGGCAGGACAACATCAGGATGAAAGCCGTCCATCTAAATGATCGTTTCATTCTTTTTCCCCCTTAAGATTGAACTAAAGCGATAATAGCTTTGATTTCATCTTAGTGGAGGGGAGTTACAAATGAGTTACAGGGTAGACAGGGAGGCTGTCTAGTAGTGCGTGATGGTTGTGGTTGTTTATGTTGGGATGATAAAAACCATGTTCCCCCCTCCCTTTTTCCTATATAATGAATCTACTAAATGTTAGTGAAATTGGAGGATTCATCCTTGGAGATATTTCAGCGATTTCAGCGTACCATCATCAAAAATTATCTTTTAGGCAGTTTCATAGCCGTGTTCGGTGTCGGCTCTGTGTTCATTTTTCAAACCCTTTCTCTTAAGGAGGATGAGTTCATTGCAATGGGCAGCATCATCTTCCTTTCGATTGTCACCATGTTCGGATTTGAATTTCTCGTCTACAGGAAGCATATTCGTCCAATGAAAGACGTTTATATCGGGAAAGACCATTCCATCGATTTGGAATTCCTCGTTACCGCTTATAAACAAGCAGAAAGATTTCCGCTATTAACCGTTAAACGGATCCTGTTGCCCCACTTCCTGGGGCTTTCAGTTCCTTCGACTTTGCTGACAGTCGTGTTCATCCATGAAGGCACTCTTTCCATTCCGTACTCGTATATCCTTTACGCATGGTGTGGGGCTTTTCTAGTGGCGATCCTTCATGCGCTGATTGAATTTTTCTTAACATTCAAAGCTTGTCACCATCTGCAAGTAGATCTGATCCGGAAGGCGAGGGTACGGTATGGAGTGGATCCTTCCAATGAGTCCACTTTATTTATCAGTTTAAAACAAAAGATCCTGGCCGCATCGCTATTCCTTGCCCTGTTCCCGATCCTGCTGTTTTCACTCGCGTCACAGATCCGCTTATCCATCGCGGACTCTGCTCTTTTAGTGGACTACTGGAAATGGGCTGGCATCCTTGTCCTCATCATTACGATTCTTGCCTTCTACGGGGCGATCCTTATTTTTAAAAATATTGAAGGACCCGTAATGGAATTGGTCAACCGTTTTGAAAAGGTGGAACAGGGGCATGTTGCACCCTCTCTCAATACGTATACGGACGAGTTCTCTCACCTCTTTTCGGGATTTAACCATATGGTGGAAGCCATCAATCTCCGGGACCAGAAGAACCAGCAGCTTCTCGACCAATTTTTCGCAGTGGTGGCAGGCACATTGGACGCACGAGATCCTTATACCGCAGGTCATAGTAAACGTGTGGCGGAATATTCCGTTCTGATTGCCAGACAGTGTAAATGGTCCCTGGAGGAAATCGATTTACTCAATAAGTCGGCACTGCTTCATGACATCGGAAAGATCGGGATCAGGGATGACGTGCTTTTAAAAGAAGGTCGATTGACCGATGAAGAATTTGATCAGATCAAACGTCACCCTGCAATCGGTGAAGAAATCGTCAAAGGGGTCCAGTTGACGGAAGAACTCCAGCCCATCTTACCCGGGATTAAGCATCACCACGAGAGGATCGATGGCTTCGGTTATCCGGACCGGTTAAAAGGGGACGAAATACCCGTATTCGGACGATTGATCGCTGTCGCCGATGCCTTTGACGCCATGACGTCTGATCGCCCTTACCGTAAAGGGATGCCTTATGAGAAGGCATTTTCCATCTTGAAAGAAGGAAGGGGGACACAGTGGGACAAGGAATTTGTGGATGCTTTCCTGAAGAGGATGGAATTTGATGCCGGGAATAAAAGGCAGACAGGGTGATACATGCCTCTCCACGCCAAAAAAGGATCCAATCGCAAACCGACCGGATCCTTTTCCTATCTAAAGTGCTTTTCCGCCACTCTCTATTCCCATCACCATTTCATACATTTGAATGGTCGCCGTCATCGGTTCTACACCAAGTTCAGACTGAAGGAGGGATTTGCACCGCCTGAACCATTTAACGGCCTGTGGGCGGTTATTTTTTTGATAATAGCCGTACATAAGGATTCTGTAAGCTTCCTCCCAGAGGGGATCATGGTCGATGATGGTGAAGCAGTAATCGAGAGCTTCGTCTACCTTTTCCTCTCTGACAGCAAGCTGTGCCCGTTTTTCCAATCCCCTCAAGTACAGCAGCTGTAATCTTTCCCTTTCCTTTCCGGTCCACCACATGCCTTTTCGGTCGGGCAGGAACTCACCTTTATAGTAGTGAAAGCCCCTTTCAAGATATTGTATGGACTTTTCCATATCATTCTCCTTTAACCCTTCCATGATCCAATCCGTAAATTGTTCGGCATCGTATTCAATATTTGCTGATGAATTCAATCCGTAGCCTTCCTGGTGCCTCCCGATAAAGAAAGCTTTTCCCCTTGCTTGTCGATTCGGCTCCAATACATTGTTCAAAGCATTGAGTGCCACTTTGAAATCACGGTCGGAACCACTCCCTTCTGGCCACAGCTCTTCGATGATTTCTTCCTTCCTCTTTAATTGCTTTCCATGGATCAGCAGATATTGAAATAATTCCTTTGCCTTCTCCCTTTGCCACTGCTTCTCAATGACCCTTTGATCCCCTAACTGGATTTCAAATCGGCCAAGGGTTTGAACCTTTATGGAATAACCCGGGTGAGAGGGGATCGAATCATACCCCAACCTTGTTAGCAGTTGATGACAGTATGGAGCATGGATTCCTTCCTGATAAGCTTTCACGATTAACGGAACCAGGCTTTGCAGGTCTTTTGGCCCGAATGTCGTCGGCTTAAAAAAGATAAATTCATATTCCCCTGTCTGTACTTCATTCAAACAGGAGATCATGCTCTCCATAAACAAGGCAGTATCACCGGTTTTATAAGCGACTGCGCTTTTCCACAGCTTTGTCATCGTTTTGCCGTATCGGTCACCGCAGGAATCAAATTGCCTCTCCGCCCGGTCAAAGCATGTTCTTGCCTCTTCCCATTCTTCACGGTAGAAATCCGTCATTCCCATACTGAGCAGGATAAGGGAATAGAGCCACATGTCCTCCACCTTTTCCGTTTCATGCAGCGCTTCTTCGGCCAGTTCCTTCGCCCTTTGAAACTCACCCATCCGGGCAAAAAGAATGCTCAATCCCATATACGGTTCTGCTTTTCCCCTGGAGACATTGATTTGACTCATTAATTCTAGCGAGGTTTCATAACAGTTTTTTGCCAGGGATGTATCATAGTCGCTGATCAGCTGGACCGCATGTCCCATCCTGATCCACCCGCAGGCTTCCACAAATGGAGATTTCCCTTTTATCCCCTGACTGATTCCATGCTGTGCCAATGATTTGGCTTCCTTCCCGTTCCCCATGAACGATTGAATGAGAGACAGTAGCAATTCTTTCTCACGGTGTGATTGAGGAAGCTGATTTTCCCCTTCTTTGTATAGCAGGACCTGCTTGGCTTCTTGAAGCTTGCCTGTCCTGAGCAGCATCCTTGCTTCGAGGTTGCCTTCTTCTTTCATGAATCCGTTCCTTTTTCCTTTGTCATACCAAAGTTTTGCCTGTATCGCCTTTCCTGAGTTTACAAGGTTCTCGGCTGTTAACACGTACAGGTGATTCTTTTCTTCCACATATTCTTGCTCCCCGGCTTCAAGGCATTCAATGGCCTTAAGTAAAAACCGCTGTGCTTTTCCCGGCTGAATCGTATCTAAATAAATCCGTCCAATTCCTTCATATGCTTTACTCAACATAATCGGGTCATTTTCTGTCAGCTGCACTCCCCTCGTATAGGCTTTTTCTGCTTTTTCATAAAATGAACGATAGCGAAAAAATTCTCCTTGATAAAACCATAGGGAATGATGGTGATCCTTTACATGATCAGGTATCCCTCTTAAGTAATCCCCCAATGTCTCGAGCTGCCCGCCCTTCATCATCCCTTCAGCTTCTTTGACGAGGATCGTGGACACTGCCTCGATATTCCCCATTTTCAAATAATGGAATATGGCTTTCTCCCAATTCCCGTTCCCTTCGAAGAATCGGGCGCACTTCAAATGAAGTTCCTGATAGAGCGCTGGGCTTTCTTCTTTTAATCTTCGTTCTAAAAATGTTTGGAACAAGGCATGCAGACGAAAATGATGAGAGCCTTTCATTTCCTGTAGGAGAGCATTCTTTTCGGATAGCTGCTTCAGCATCTGTTCGGATCCCGGCAGTTCAAAGATCACTTCGCACGTACTTCCGTTGATTTCATCCAGGATCGAAATCTGCTTAAGGAACTGTTGCACGATGGGTGTTTGTTTGGAGAGCACTTCCTGGGCCAGGTAATGAAAGAGTTCTTCCAGGGAGGAATGCTGTTTTTCCACCGTAAGGATATCCGGATTCTCCTTAAGCTGCGAGTGGATCATACTGACTGCGATGACCCAGCCTTCGGTCAAATCATAAATGGCATCGAGCTGGGATACAGGGATGAGGGTTTCATGAAACCCCGTTAAAAGCAACTCCACCTCTTCTTTCTTGAGGCACAAATCACTTTCTGATATCTCCATCAGTTGACCGGATATCTTAAGCTGTATAAATGAGGACCAGGCAGGTTTGGTGCGTGTAGAAAGAAAGAAATGAATATTACCGGGTAAATGTTCGATGACTTTCTCCATCCATTGATTGATGAGAAAGGAATGATCCACAAGATGATAGTCATCTACAATGATGGTGAAGGAGTGGGGGATTTTCATACATTCATTAATAAACAGGGCACTTAACCGGTGGATATCATCTTCCTTCATATATTGTCCCATAGACCGGAGCATCTCTCTTAGTTCTTCTCCAAAATGTGGCATCTGCTTTTGGATTCCATAGACGATATTGGTGACAAAAGGGATCAGTCCATCATCGGTCTGAGTGATGGAGTACCAGCAATATTCTGGTTGTACATCCTGTAAAAATTGGCTGATGGCCGTACTTTTCCCATAGCCTGCTCCCGAATGGACGATCACTAATTTGTAATCTGTAACCGTTCTCATCTTTTTCATTAAGCTTGGACGCCTAATGTAGGAATCCTTGACAACAGGCGGCACAAATTTGGTTTCAATGATTGGAATTTCCGCTGTCACATAACCACCCTCAAAACGAACGAATTTTCTTACTATTCTATCATATTTATATTGGTCAAAGGTGGATAACTAGTACATAATCGGCAAAAAAAGGAGGCGTCCCCATCATGAGACGCCTTCTTTTTCGTTCTATTTTCTAAACTGTACATCCCATTCATTGATCGGCCAATAGCGAAGGTCCACTTTCCCGACAATCTGCTCACGATCCACAAATCCGAAATAGCGGCTATCCATACTTCCCCTGCGATTATCCCCGAGAACGAAGATCTTACCTTTAGGGACTGTTTTTTCTCCTGTGATTTCCTGCAGGGTAAAATCACCCGTCAGCTTACTGCCGATGTACTCCTGCTTGAATTTCTCTAAATAGGGTTCTGGATAGTACTTCCCATTCACATAAAGTTTGTCATCTTTGTACACGATTTTATCACCAGGCAAACCAATGATCCTCTTCACATAATCTTCTTTTTCATTTGCATGGAACACCACTACATCAAAGCGGTCCAGTTCTCCTATATGATAGCCGATTTTATTGACAACCAGTTTATTTCCATCCTGCAGTGTCGGCATCATCGATTCGCCTTCCACCACATAGTTGGAGAAGAGAAAGGTCCGAATGATGATGAATATGATTAATCCAATTCCCAAGGCTTTGATCCATTCAAGTCCTTCTCTTTTTACCTCTTCTCTCAATTTGATTCCTCCTGCTTTTTCCGTTCGATTCGTTGGTCTAATTCCATTTTCTTATTCAGATGTATCTCAATTCTTTTTCCGATAAACCATAACACAAAAATAATAGCCACAACGATTACAGTACGAATTGGTTGTTTAACTAATGATATAATATCATATCCTATAAAACTAATGGTGAATATCATCACCATTTTCCCCGTTACCACTGCCAGCATATATTGAGCAATGCTGATGGAGGATAATCCTGCCACCACATTTACAACCGCAGACGGAGTAAACGGGAAACACAAAAGGATGAACAGCGGTCCAAACCCATGCCTGTCTACCCATTTTGTCAATCGATTCACTTGCTTATTCTTCCTCAAGAAGCGAAAGACCCTTGTCTCCCCGTATCTTCTTACCAAAAGAAAGACGATCAGGGCACCAAGCGTCGCACCGATCCATGAGAACAAAAAGCCCCACCATAAACCGAATGCATTCGCATTGGCCGTCACAAACACCACCAGGGGCAGGAACGGAAGAAATGCCTCCAGCAATGGGAGGAGGATTCCGGGAATCGGTCCAAATGAACGATATTGCTGAATCAATTCCATCATATTTTCAAGCGTAAACCAATTTTTTATCGTATTGATATTCATATTATATGTTTCCCCTTAAACGACCATGAACTTCGCCTTCACTTCTTACTCTCTCATCATATCACACCGGAACAGGATTTCCATATTGCAATTTGACGTGTCGTTTTTATTAATACACGTTTTCCTAAAGCGGGGGATTGTAAACCTCATCCGGCAGGGTAATTTTTTTCATGACGGGTCCTTGCCCACCTGTCGAACGTCTAAGGATGGCCGTTCCCCCTCTCCCTATTCCGTTTCCCTCAAAAAAACTGCCATCCCCACCGGAATGACAGTTCTCCCAATCCTCTATAAATGCTCCCCGAACCAGTCGAGTATTTCCTGCAAACGGGCTTCCCGCATGGATGGCTTTCCTGTACGGGAGAGGTTATGGTTGGATTCCGGGAAGCGGACGAACTTCGTCTCTTTATTCTCCCGTTTTAATGCGATGAATAACTGTTCTGCCTGCTCGATCGGACAGCGGTAATCCTTTTCACTGTGAAGGATCAATAACGGAGTGTCCATATCCTTCACATAGGCGAGGGGAGAGTGCTTCCACAAAGTTTCAACGTCCCCAAGGTCGCTTTGAATCTGCCACTCGGAGAAATAGTAGCCGATATCACTCACTCCATAAAAGCTGATCCAGTTACTGATCGATCGCTGGGTCACAGCTGCTTTGAACCTGTCGCTGTGGCCGATGATCCAGTTGGTCATGAAGCCTCCATAGCTTCCACCGGTCACACCAAGGCGGGATTCATCGATGAAAGGAAATTTCTTCAGTGCGTAATCCACTGCCTTCATGATATCTTCGTAATCCCCTCCGCCATAATCACCCCGTACGGCATCGACGAACTCCTGACCGTAGCCGTGACTTCCTCGGGGATTGACGTATAAGACAGCATAGCCGGAGTTTGTGATGACCTGGAACTCATGAAAGAATGTGTTACCGTACATCGTATGAGGACCCCCATGAATTTCCACGATAAGGGGATACTTCTTTCCTTCCTCAAATCCCGCAGGTTTCATGATCCAGCCTTGGACCGGCATATCTTTCGCCCCGTTGTACATGAACGATTCCGGACAGGACAGTTCCCTCGCGGCAAGCAGATCCCCGTTTAAACGGGTGATGGTGGTGAGTTCTCCGGTCGGGACATGCAGTGTATACAATTCCCCTGGTTCTGTCGGTCTGCTCATTGCCAACAGGATGGTTTGGCGGTCCGAATCCAGGTCGAATCCGTAGACATGCTGCTCTTCCTGTAAAAGTGCAGGATAAATGGCCCCCTCGATGTGAGCATAATAGAGGACCGTGTTCCCCGAGTCCGATGCCAGAAAGTAAAAACTTTCATTGTCCTTAGACCATTGTATCCCCGTCCGTGACGAGCCCTGGATGCTGTCGCTGTTAAGGTAATCCCCTACCGGCACATCCATCCCTTCAGTCAGGCAAACGGAGTATCCGGTCTCAAGTCCGTGAATATATATCTTATTATGAGTTGCGTTTTCAAATTCACGATTATGGCCAATATAGGCAAGGTGCGTGCCATCCGGAGACCAGCTTGCTTCCCCGTAGTATCCCGGCTCCCCGTTCACTTGTTTCATCTCTCCAGTGTCAAGGTGAAAAAGATATAAATCGGACTGGAATGAAAAGTCCCTGTCTTCTTTCCTGTCTGTCGATACGGCAAGGTACTTTCCATCCGGGGACCATGAATGAAGCGTGTAGTCATGTTCATCATCCGTGAGCCTTTTCATTTCCTTCGTTTCTACATTCACATATGCTATCTGTGAATATGAATCATCATGGAAGCCGCGATCATCACTTTTATATTTCATGCTTGTTGTTACAAAAGGCTTTGGCTTTTCCTCTTTTTCGTCTTTGTGATCAAACGTTCCGCCTTTCTCTAAGCGAATGGTTAAGGCAATCTTTTCACCGCATGGGGACCACACAGGATTCGAGACCGCAACCGGACAGTCCGTGACCCGCTCTGCTTCCCCTCCATCCCGTCGGATGAGATAGAGCTGATTGACACCGGACCGGTTGGAGATGAAAGCAATCCTCCTTCCATCAGGTGACCATCTTGGTGACGAAATCCTCTGTTCCCCAAACGTCCATTGACGAATGGATTTTTCTTTTAGGTCGATACTATGTAAGGTTGAGAAATATTCATCTTTTTCTTTACACATCACCGTTTGAACGAATACAGCTTCATCTCCACCCGGTGAGAGCCTTGGATCCGATACAGCCTTTATTTCATAAAGGTCTTTTATGGCCATGCTTTTCTTCATGCTACGGCACCTTCCTTTCATTTTGTACCCTATATATTTTCGACATTGAAAATGCGAATCCCTTCACGGATAAAAACCTGCGATCCCCTTCATAATAGAAACAAATTCAAATTCTACAATTTTCCCTATTGAAAGTAAATTGAAATCAACGTAAAATATGAAATACGAACACACGTTCTATACCAAAGTGAAAAGGAGTCTTTTCATATGACAAGGATACCGGAGACCGATCGGAATATTTTGGAGCAGGCAATCTATCTGCCCATGGTGCTGACGATATTGAATCGCGACCTGCAAGTCGTCGACAGCAGCCCATTTAAATTAAAGAGACCGTATTTAGAGATGATCGAGGAGACGATGAAGGTCATTCAGGGAGAACTGGCCCACGTTAAAAAGTATATGAGGACGAATAAGATGAAGGTGGAACGGATTCAATCGGATGATGCTTTCACGATGTACATGTTTTTGTATAAGGGATATGAAGAGCACCATAATTACTTCAATCCACGCCTCCGGAACCGGGTGGAGGATTTAATGAGACATTATCTGTTCCGCCGTTTCACGGAAACAAAGACAGATACAACAAAAGAAGCGTGACAGTGGCTCACGCATCGGTTTTGTGTATATGTCGATTCAAATAGAACGTTTTTACATTATTCATTTCACTCTGGACCTTCGTATTATATTTACTTTCCATTTCAGCGATCCGCTGTGTATAGGCAATGCGTAGATCCGAGGTGCGGAGCATTTGGTTTTCAAAAGAACTGTAAGAAATGGGAACCGTACAGGATTCATTGTTTTGCAGGAAGATTCGTGTTGATCCATTTGTCAACCGTTCATATCCCCGGACATGGGAGTGGGAAATCCATGCACATTCCTGCTTTACTGGAGAGGATGTCGGGAATAGATAAATGGACATATCAGGGTTGACCATGATGGGGGCTTTGTAGATGATACCCGTAAGTTTCTTCGTACCTTCTTTCCTGCCTTCATAAGAACAGCCAAAGAATTCACAACTTTTCTTGAGGATATCAAAGGGTTTAAACGGAGAAATCAATACGTCATCCACCTCTATTATTTTCGTAAATGTCCTGGCGCCATATTCCATAGGCTGAAGGATCATCGTATGGGGATTCACTTCATATTCTTCTATAATTCGAGATTTTTCTCTCATTTCATCGCCTCCATTTACATTTTTCACCAAAATAATACCACAAATTTCGAGGGTTGTCTCTCATATTTTTAAAAATTCTGATATTTATCCCCTTTTACTGTTTTATGAATAAAAAATTATCAGAATATTTAATTTTTTGGTTGAATTTTTACTACTTACCCCATATACTAATAAAAAGAATTCAGGGGTGACGTATATGGAAAGCAAAAAGTCCTATACAGAAATGATGAAAGCCGCTGCCATGACCCGGAAGAAAGCCGCTGAAAGAAGCGTAATGGAAATCTATATCGATATGGTCCTGCATGAAAGCATTTTAATGACACAGAAATCCAAGCTCTTAATTGACATTGATGCCGCCCTGGATACAAAGGATAAAGCACTGTTCATGAAATTATCAAAGGAATTAAATGAATTGAACGTAAGTTACGGATAATCATAAATGGCTGACTCCACCTCCCGAGTCAGCCATTCCCTTTTTATCGGACGGGCCTTTGGTACCTTCACGTGCATGACTTCCTCCCCATTGGCTAATCCTAATGGGGAATCTATACACGATGGAGCGAATCATCATGATCCTATTGATAAAAGTTCTGGTCCTCTACCTGATCACCATAGCGGCTATGAGGCTGATGGGTAAGTCTACAATCGTCCAGATGACCCCTTATGACCTGGTGGCCATCATCATCGTCGGGACCATTGCCTCTGAACCATTGATTTCAACAAAATTCTGGCCGACCATCACAGCCCTCGTCTTTCTTGTCGGACTCCATGTGCTGTTTTCATTCCTTACGTTAAGTCAATGGGGAAACCGGTTCTTCCTGGGAGAGCCTACATTGTTAATAAAAGACGGGGAAATATTGGAAGATAACCTGGAAAAGTCAAAGATCTCACTCATTCAATTAACATCCATCCTCAGATCTCAAGGATACCCGAAGATTTCAGATGTGGACTATGCGATGCTCGAGCCCATCGGTGAAGTGAGCATTATCCCCAAGGTAGAAAATACGCCGGTGACAGTGGAACATCTCAAATTGAAGATCGACGATGAAGGCCTGCCGATTTCGGTCATAGTGGACGGAAAAATCCAAACCAGGAACTTGAAGCTCCTGGGAAAATCGAAGGAATGGCTGGAAACACAACTAACCAACTCCAACCTGCACCATAAAGATGTGATCTTCGCCTATATGACGGAAAAAGCGAAAAACCTGGTTATCAGCAAAAGAGAAAAGGCCTAGTGGGTGACCAGGCCTTTTTCTTTATGCCTTCAAGATTTCAATGGAAAATGTCCCCATAAGCTTTTATTGTTAAATAGAATACGACTACAGTGTAAATCAAGGCTGTCCAAAATGATATCGAGTGATAGAATCTCTTCTTCTTTTTACCTTTTAACAAGTTGTGGATCCTCTGATACCGATAACCACCACCGTAAGTATAAATGATGATCAAAGTGATCAATATCCCAATGATCAATGACCATTCCATCATTGGGCGGCCAGTTTCAAGATAACTCCAAAATGGCAATCCCACTAACACCAACATAGTAAAAGCAATCTTGCTAAAGTACAACAACAGTTTTTGGTGTATGATTCCTTCCATCCCCTACCACCTCTCCATCCAATTTTCATGATCCAGCTTTTAGATATATTACTTATTTTACCATAAAAGTTATAATTTAGAGAAAACATTTTTTACTTAATCTTTCTGTTATCATAGCTGGTTGATCCTTTCCCCGTTCATTCAAAAATAAAAAAAAACGAGTCAATATAGCTTTGACTCGTTTTTTTCTCTTTACTCTTTTTTCTTCTCCGCTTCATATTCCTCAAGCATCGACAGGCGTTCAAGCATTGTAGGATGTCCGTAACGGAAGATCTTCACCAACAGAGGCGGATTCACTTGGGATAATCCCACCTTCGATAACTTCTGGAAGGACGAGATGGCCGACTCCTTATCACCGGTCATTTCGATGGCGTAGCGGTCCGCCCTCGTTTCCTGGTACCTGGAAATCCAATTGCTGAGTGGACTGATCGTAAACAACAGCATGGATGTGATCATTAAAAATAATGGAAGTGAACTCAAGTTCGAGACTTTCGAAACTTTCAAATCATCACTGTGATTGGCCACGATGCCCCTCATCAGCTTAGCCGTCAGGAATAGCCCGAAGAAGGACAGAACGAGATAGATCCCGATTCCGATATAGATATGCTTTTCCACGTAATGAGCCATTTCGTGGGCCATGACGAAGAGGATTTCCTTGTCTGTCAGCTTTTCAAGGGTCGTATCCCATAAGACGATCCTTGAATTGGACCCTACCCCGGTGACATATGCGTTAAGGGAATTGGTCTTCTCTGACATATCGACTTCAAATACGTGATCAGCAGGGATATCGGCTCTGTCTGCAAGTGAGAGGATCTGCTCTTCCAATGCTTTATCCTTCAATGGATAGAAATCATTGTAGAGGGGATCTATCAGTACAGGCTGAACAAACATCATGAAAATCGTGAATGGCACAGACAAAGCCCAGGCGGCAAGCCACCAGCGCTGTTTAAAGCGTTTCATCAAGGCATACAGGACTGAGACGATGATGAACATAAGCAGATAATTCACCCAGAAATCCGTGATTTCGTCCTTCATCCACATGGAAAACGTCTGAGTGGAAATGTGGTAGCTTTTTGAAATCTTATATGAAATATACTGCAAAGGGAAAATAGCCACAAATGAAGAGATCGATAACCAGAATAAGAAAATGGCCGTTTGAAGGAACCCATTCTTCACGGTCCCCCTCGCCCATTTTTCAAACACACGGGATACTCCGAAAATCAGGATCAGGAAATAGAATAACCATTCATACGGAGTGGATAAGAAAAATAATAGATTCTTGATTTTGGAAAAGTCCTCACTCAACAGAATTTCTTTATTATTCATAAAAGTGGCCGGGTCCGCACTGCTTCCCTTATACGTTTCAGGTAAAGTGGAATCCGCCAGGAAAAATAAGTACACATATAAAAATAAGCCTAATAGCAAGTAAGCCAATATTGACCTGAGCGCCCATTTTCTAGCCAACATACTTCCTCCCTTCGTCTTCACTACTATATGTAATACCCTGTCCAAAGTTTTAGAACCTAAACACGGACGGTGAATGAAATGGTCCCGTCCGGGAAGGGAAAATCGTTTATCTGACGTTCTGGTGATTTACGTACCACATATCCGCCATATCTTCATTATATCTGCCAGGATAAATTTTTATCTGTCATTTTTCAAATTTATATAGTACGTCCAGGTTCCATAAAAAAAAGCCACGATTTAAATCGTAGCCCTCTACATTAAAGAGACCGAATACAAAGACAAAACGGAGATCGCCCCGATCACCACAAGGATCACGTTGGCACCCAAAAACGCGATGGCAAAGGCAGCCACCGTCCCCACTGCCCCAAACAGGAGGTTCCCTTCCTGTATCAGAAGAATACTCGGGAAAATCAACGCTCCCAAGACAGCAAAAGGGACATTCTTCAGCACTCCTTGAAAAAAAGGTGGAAGTTCCTTTCCCTTAAATACGAGGAAAGGGAGCATTCTGGGTATGTATGTCACTACGGCCATTCCAATGATCATCCACACAATGGCAGGATTCATATGGTTTTCCCCCTTTCTTTCAGCATGATGACTGCCTCAACGATCACGGCAGATGCAATCGTGGCGGCCACAATCGACCAGCCGTTTGAAAGGTTTGTCGTAAATAGGAGGGTGCTATTCAGAGCCCCTGCGACAACGGCTAAAAATGTGACCTTGACGCTCTTTTTCATAGAAGGGACGAGAAGTCCGACAAACATGGCATACAAAGCAATGGTCATACTGGCCTGGAGGAAACCGGGGAGGATTTCTCCGATAAAATATCCCACACCGGAATTCACGACCCAACTGCCGTATGAAATGAGCATAACCCCAACGGCAAACCCCGTCCGCACTTTCCCCTCTTTGACACTGATGACCGTGAAGGTTTCATCCGTGATGCCAAACGCATAAAAAAGCTTTTTAAACAAACGGTCTTCTTCAAGTTTCTCACTTAACGAAGCAGACATCAGAAAGTGACGGATGTTTACAATGAACGTTGTTAGAATGATTTCAATCATTCCGGTACCCACCGCAATCAGGCTCAAGGATATGTATTGAGCAGCCCCTGCGAACACGAGCATGCTCATCAAGATCGTCTCCGTCACTGTAAGCCCGGTTGTGCGTGCCAACAAGCCAAACGTCAGGGCCACAGGCATATATCCAATGGCAATGCTGATGCCACCCTGCAGGCCATAGCGAAAGTCACTCACTTTTTTCGTAGAAAGAAGTGCTTCCATCCCTTCACATCCTTTATAATAAGTGTTATTCACTATTTTAATTTTTTGATAATTTATTATATTATACATATAGACGTTATAATAAACAAGAGGAGTTTTATCATGGAAAATTTCCCGATACAAATTGGTGAGAATATCAGAAAGATCCGGAGAGAACGGGGATTCAGCCTTGAACAAATGGCTGAGCGGACAGGGGTCAGCAAGGCAATGATCGGTCAAATCGAACGTGGGGATTCGAACCCTACCGTCGCCATTCTGTGGAAGATTGCCAATGGCTTGAAGGTATCCTTTTCTTCCCTCATTGAGAAGCCGAGCAGCCAGGTGTCCATCATTCATTATGAAGACGTGCAGCCTGTGCTTGAAGATGACGGCAACTACATTGTGTATCCCATCTTCCCTTTCGATCCCTTAAAGAAATGGGAAAGCTATCGGGTGGAAATGAAACCGGGTTGTACCTATCGGAATGAAGGACATACGAAGGGTGTAGAAGAATACATCACAGTTCTATCAGGAGAGATCACCCTGAAGATTGCAGAGGAAAAGTATGAGTTGACGGCAGGAAGTTCGATTCGGTTTGCCGCTGACTCTGGTCATCAATACTCCAATGAAGCGAATCAGGAAGCTGTCTGCCAAATGGTCATTTATTACGGGGAAGAGTAAAGCAGTCATGAAATGGAACCTCCATTTCATGACTGCTTTTTTTTCTCACGTCGTGTCAAACTTTGGAACCCACCAATATACTATTACATCTTTAAGTTGAGAGGAGAATAATGAACATGACTTCTTCCCTACCCTCATTTGACCTCCAATTCGATCATACTGATTTACGGGAGCTGGAACGTGATGTATGGAGCAACACTTCTGTTCCGGCTCAATTGAAAATAGAAGATGCCGTACATGACATCCATATCCGGTACAGGGGATCCTATACACGGGAACTGGAAAAAAAGTCGTATCACATAGAATTTGGCAAACAACAAGACCCGGATGAATCCTCAGAACTGCACCTGAACGCAGAGTCCCTTGATCCCTCCCATTTCCGGAATAAACTCTCCCTCGATTTCATGAGGGAACTGGGCATCCACACACCGGAGAGTCAGCATGTATTCATTACCCTGGAGGGGGAACCCCTTGGTTTATACCTTCAGCTGGAATCGGTGGATGAGATCTACCTGAAAAAGAGAAACCTTCCCCCGGGGACGATCTATTATGCGGTCAGCGACAAAGCTGACTTCTCACAAAAGGGAAAACGCGGCCTGACATCAGGATACCAGCGAAAACTCGGACATATGGAAGATGATCATACCCTCATCCACTTCATCAAGAGAATCAATTCACCTTCAACCTTCCAACATGAAATCCCCCGGCTCTTACACATTGAAAACTACTTGAGGTGGCTTGCCGGGGCTGTCTGTACAATGAATAATGATGGATTCACCCATAACTACGCTTTGTATCTGAACCGGAGGGATCAACAATTTTCCATCATACCGTGGGATTACGACGCTACATTTGGAAGACGGGTAAACGGGGAGGTCATGGAATGGGATTATGTACCGATTACGGGGAAAACGAAAAACAAACTGACCACACAGCTAATGAAACGATCGGGCTACCGAAAACGATATAAGGATATATTGGAGGAAATTCTTGAAACGACGTTCAATGTGACACACCTTGAAGACAAAGTGATGAGCTTACACTCTTCCCTGAGACCCTATATCCTGATGGACCCCCATTTTCAGAGGGATATTGATGTGTATGACCGGGAACCTTCCTTCATCCTTCAGTTCATTAAAGATCGCGGTGCTTACCTGAGACAGGAATTAAGGTATCTCTAATAAAAAATAAAGCGTGGGAACAAGAAATTCCCACGCTTTCCATTAACAGAACGTATCCTTCGGTTTTGGAACGGACAAGCCGAACAGAGGACGAAGATAGAGTGCAAGGAATGTGCCGGCAAGGGCCAGAACTCCCCAGATGTAACCGTGAAGGCTGAAGGAAGCAATTCCTCCGAAGTACGCGCCGATGTTACATCCAAATGCCAAGCGGGCACCATATCCCATCAACAGTCCGCCAATGACCGATGCCATGGCATTTTTACCAGTGATCTTATTGAAGCGGAACAAACCTCCGGCTGCAGAGGCCAGGAATGCTCCAAGAATGACACCGAAGTTCAATACGGTAGTAGAATCAGCAAAGATTGATGCTTGAAGGGCCTCTGCATTGGCTCCTGACCAATAGCCCCAGCTGGCAACATCTACACCGAACATTCCGGCAACCTTGGATCCCCATAACGCAAAGGCCGATGTAATTCCCCATGGATTTCCCCGCGTCATGAGTGTGAGGGCATTCAATACCGCAAGAACGATGGCAGCTGCAATAAGTGGCCAGGATCCACGGAAGATCCGCTTCCACCCTTTTGCAGACGGAAGAACTGCCATGCGCGGAGGATTCTTCTTCTTTTCGATCCGAAGGGTGACCCATGCAACGAATGCGAAGAATAACATGGACACGACCCACGCGCCGAAATAACCCAGTCCTGTAGACGTGGCCAGCGAGATCGGCTTAAAGGAAGGAAGCTCCTCTGTCCAAAATGGAAGATGAGCCGCTCCGACGGTTGCACCTACAATAAAGAATAATAGCGTGATGAACATGACGGAACGCCCTCCGCCAATCGCATAAAGGGTTCCGGAAGCACATCCTCCCCCCAGCTGCATCCCGATCCCGAACAGAAAGGAACCAACAATCAGGCTGACACCGACTGGTGACACATAGCCTGTCGCTTCTCCTCCAAAAAAGGTGTACCCTGTAGCAAGAATTGGTGCAAACAAAGTAACCGCAACGGCGAGCATTACCATATGGGCACGCATCGCCTGGCCGTTTCCGACAGACATCACCCTGCGGAAGGCAGAAGTGAAGCCGAATCGTGCATGAAATAATGTATATCCTAACAGAAGTCCGAGAACGAGAAGCACGGTTTGGGCGATTTCCTGTGTAAAGAGCAGGTAGAGACCAAGAACCGCTGATACGATGATCCCACCAGCCACTAATGACGTCTGTGGTGAGTTCAATTCGGTACTCTTTTTCTCGGGACCTTTTTGTTCATTAATTGGTTGAACATATTCAGCCATAACAAATCCTCCTTAATCTTATTGATTTGGTTGGAATTTATTTTACAATAGTAATGGATTCTTCAGAATCTGTCAAAAGATGAGCTTCCATAAAAAAACCACCTGAGTGAAAACACTCAAGTGGTTTTACCTTATGAAACCAGTGCCAACATGACCGGAATCGTCACGATACTCAAAAGGGTCGTGACCAGCGTACTTGCTGATACGAGATCAGGTTCCGTATTGAATTGCAGTGAAAACATCGTCGTATTGGCAGCAGTCGGCATGCTTGCCAATATAATAAGGATTGAACCAAGTGTCGATGAAATCGGCAGCAGGGAGACGATCGCCAATGCCAGAATGGGCGAAGCGACCATTCTCATAATCACGATGAAGGATAATGCGCTTCTCTCCACTTTCTTCCCGCCAAGAGTGGCCAGCTGCATCCCGAGGACCACCATGATTGTAGGGATCGTGGCTTGTGAGATCAAATCGATCGTTTGATGTAGAAATAGTGGAACGTGAAGGTGCAATACCTGGAAGGCAAGCCCGATAAACGCTCCATATAAAATCGGCATCTTGACGATCTTTATCCATATTTCCTTTGCTCCCCTTGCTTTGTCACTCCCGCTAATAGCGTAGTATAATCCGATCGTATTCATAAGGAAAGATTGAATCACCATCATGATGACGGCATAGCGAAAACCGAGTTCGCCAAACCCGAACAGAATGATGGGTACACCGTAATTACCCGAATTCATGAAAACGCCGGAAAGGATCATGGCCGATTCTTTCGGTTTTGAGTAGTTCCTGAACGCAGCCACTATTTTAACGGAAAGAATCAATATGACACAAAGTGCGAGGCAAAAGAGAAAAATATAAAGATAGTCCATATTCAGTTCATTTTCGTAAAAGGTCTTGAACGCCAGGAAAGGATACATTAAGTAGATGGCCATCTTCGAAATCGAATTGATTTCAAAGCCAAGTTTCTTTTGGCCCATATATCCAACGGCAAAGACCAGTAAGGCAGGCAGTACAATCAATATTACATCCATTTATGTCACCACAATCTATTGAAATGAAAGATAGGCCTGACTACTAGAGTCAAGCCTAAGTGTACCATATTTACAGGAGTGGGATGATTAATCCGGCTAACAGCAGGATCAATGCGCCACCCAGTCGTGAAGAAATCTGTGCGAATGGCATTAGCTCCATTCTTTTGGATGCTGACAACACGGCAACATCCCCTGTTCCTCCCATATTCGCCATGCACAGTCCCGCGGTGATGGCTGCTTCGATCGGATAAAAACCGACCAGTTTCCCAAGGATCGCTGCACCGATGATCGCCCCCAGGACCACTCCGAGTACGGTCAGGATATATTGAAGAGTCAAAGCTTCAAGGACCGTATTCAAATCCGTGTACGCAACACCGATCCCGAATAGTAAAGCGAAGGTCCAGTTAGCCGCTACAAATTGATACCACTGACTCGCTCCCTCTACAACATTTTGAGGAATGATATTTGAGATCTTCGCCACTGCCACCAGAATGATCATGATTGCATAAGGATGAAGAGGCAGAATGGATCCCAGCAGGGTACCAACCGTAAAGAATGTCAGGGCAGCAAGTAAGCCAACTCCCATCTTCTCAATATGATACTTCTGCTTTGTTTTCTCATAGGTAAAGCCTTTCATGAGCTGGCCGTTTCCACTCAGGGAAGGGACCTTTTTCCCGATAATATCAAGAACCGATGCGAGAATGATGGCAAATACATTTCCCAACGCAAGTGCCGGTACAAGCATCGATATATAGTAGCTCGGATCATTCCCCATCATTTCTGAATAGATCTGACTCATCGGCACTGCGCCGGCTCCCATTCCACCACCCATGATGGGCATGGTAATGACAAGGATCGCTTCTTTAAGGGTAAAGCCGACAAGAGATCCAAATATACCGGCTACAATGATCGCTCCGGCCACTGCACCGAAGATTGGGAGAAAGTAGCGAAGGCCCACCTTCACCAACACTTTCGAATTCATCCCCAATATACTTCCGGTAATTAACGCCGCAATATAAAAATTCAAGAATCCACCTGACTTCATAAAGTCGGTCATGGATGTGACCGTGGTTTCAGGAAGCAATCCGGCATAGACCATATAAGCCGCGCCGAAAATCGCGATGATGGCACCTCCTCCAAGGAATGTTTTTACGATGGGGGTACGGTCTCCTGCCCATCCAAATAATTCACCAAGGACCATCATGACGAGAAGGCTTCCGATCATCCCTCCCGGCAGATTCCCCGTGTACATGCTAACCAGCGTAATCCCCGCGAAGACCAGGAACCAAAGGATCGGCATACTAAAGATTTTAAGAGAACGATCTTTCGTATCCGTCACATCCTCTTTTGTTTTCCCATTTTCATATGAAAGTGTTGATGCAGGTTGTCCCATTTTGTTCATCCCCTTTGTCGATTTATAAGTACGAGCTGAATACTGTACCACTCTTTCCAGTACTCACTTCCTTACACCCCTGTAATCGCACTTTAGCAACCGCTTACATGATACTCATTTTATGAAAACGCTTTATGATTTCATAGATTATGAAACTATTGTTTGTTTTTTGAAATTAAAATAAGCAGCCATAAGCTGCTTATAAATAACTTTCGATTCTCGGGATATTCATTTTTTTCAACGAATACTGATATACCGGCCTTCCGATTCCATAGACCAAAGTTTCATCCACAACCCCGATTTCTTTCAAGAACCTCAGGTACTTTCTGATCGACACCCGTGAAATGGACGTCACCCCCGCTATATCATCTGTTGAAAATGACTCTTCTTCGAAACTGACAAGCTCTTGATAAATAGACGCCAATGTACTTCTCGCCAACCCTTTAGGAAGGGACATCTTCTCCCGGGTTTCCTGGACATCCCGTAATAAAAGCAAATCCAGTTCGCCTTGTTCGATGATAGAATGCTTTTGAAGAATGTGATTACTCTCCCGGTAAGACGTCAACGCTTTTTTAAACCGTTCGAATTCAAAGGGCTTGATTAAATAGTCGACCACGCCCATCCTGAGGGCACTTTGAATATTCTCGACTTCTGATGCCGCTGTGATGAGGATGACATCCATTTTCCGCTGTTCCATGCGAATTTGCTCCAATAAGTCCATTCCCGTTTGCTTCCCGGGCAAATAAACATCCAATAATATCAAATCGACCTTCAACTCATTGATCTTCTCCATGGCATCTTCAATGGAATTCGAAATGCCGATTAATTGAAATCCATCGATCTCTTCCAGATACCTTTGATTAAACCGGGCCACCATTGGATCATCTTCCACGATCAATACATTAATCACCTTTCATCGCCTCCTTATATGAAGCCTGAACGATCATGGTCGTTCCCGAACCTTCCTTCGATTCAACATGCAGGGTCCCATTCAGCTTACCGATACTCTCTTTCACCAGGAAAAGACCGTAGCCCCGTCCTTCTCCCTTAGAAGAATACCCCTTGATGAAAATATCCTCAACCATGTCTTCCGGCATCCCTATTCCTGTATCCGTCACTACGATTTCAAGCTGACCATCCTCAAAAAACACCTCCATCAACACTTCCTTTTCCTCACAACCCATCGTTGCATCAATACTATTATCCAATAGGTTTCCAATGATGGTGATCAGCTCATGGGTAACGGCCGGGTTCCTTGGTTCCGGAAGAAAATCGTGACATTCGATGGTTAACCTAACGTTCTTTTCCCTCGCGTAGCTCAGTTTCCCCATGATAAAGCCGGCCAGGGCAGGGTCTTTCACCTTCGAGGTCACCCTGCTCACTTCGTCGACACGGAAGGAAACAAGTTCTTTCACATACCGGCCTAAGTGGCTGTAATCCTTCATCTTTACGAGTCCCATAATGACATGCATCTTATTCATGAATTCATGTGACTGAGCCCGTAGAGCTTCCGCATATGATTTTACACCGGTTAGTTGTTCCGCCAACTGATTTACTTCCGTCTTATCACGGAAGGTAGAGATCGCTCCGACTACCTCATCATTGACGATTAATGGAACCCGGTTCACGAGTATTGATACCCCGTTGATTGTCTGCTCTTCGTCAAGCTCGGGTTTCCCCGTCTCCATCACCCGTTCAAGACGGGTGTGCGGCATGTATTCCTTAATGGGCATACCTATCGGATCAGAACTCAGTCCAGCTTTATTGAAAATTTTCAGCGCTGATTTATTCACAAGGGAAATGGTGGTATCCTTATTCACAGCCACCACTCCTTCATGGACCGACTGGAGCATCGTATTCCGCTCCTCTAAGATCTTCGCAATCGCAAAGGGTTCAAGCCCAAATAAGATTCTCTTTATGTACCGGGCAATGAAGATTGCGCCTATAATCCCCACAATGATTCCGAGAGCCGAACCCAATAATATATTGTAGTGGCTTTGATTAAGCGCTTCCTCTACACTTTTTAGGGAAATCCCGACAGACACTGCCCCGATCTGTTCGTGTTTCTCATTGTAAACGGGAGAAAAAGCCCTCACAGACTTACCAAGCGTGCCCTCAGAAATGGACAGGCTTTCTTTACCTTCCAACACATCTTTCTCGTCCCCACCGACAAAGTGCCTGCCAATCCGATCAGGATCGGGATGTGATTTCCGTATGCCCTCCATGTCCATCACCACAACAAACAGGACCTCTGCTGATTCTTGGATATCCAAAGCGTATTCTTGTATGCTGTCTTCCTTTTCTGGATTCTGAAGGCCGTTCTTCACAATCGTCGAGTGGGCCACCGTCCTTGAAACAATCTTAGCTTTTTCTTCAATATTCGCTTCAATATTATCATTGATCGTCCTTGTAATCAGCAGATCGGTTATGACAAGGGAAATGAGGACAACGACACATACGAAAAGAATGATGATGGTACTTAGTTTAAGCTTCTTCTTTTTCACGGGCGTCACTCCTGTGCAGTTTGGTATGATTGTTTATTTTACATGAATTTTGGTTTTAAGATAGACCCGCGTAAAGAAAGAGGCTCCATGGGAACCTCCAAAACCTTTATGGGAAGAAAACTTCCCTGTACCCAGCTCTTCAAAACACTGTGGCAGTTCTTCTATTTTTGAAAGTGAATCTCCCCCTGGCCCCAACCATAAAAAAGATCCGCCACGAGAGCCAAGCTGGCTCCACAGCAGATCTCCTACTCACGTAAAAGCTCGATCAGTCAAAATGTTCGATTCACTTCCCCTTAAACTCAGGCTTCCGCTTCTGACTGAATGCCAGTAAAGCTTCCACACGATCTTCAGTGGGTATTGTGATTTCATATGCTTTTCTCTCAAACTGCAAACCTGTCTGCAAGTCCACGTTCATCCCATTCTTGACGGCAAACTTTGCCTGCTGCAGGGCAACCGGTCCATTCGACAGCATCGGTTCCACGAATCCATGGACTTCCCCCATGAAATTCTCTTTTTCTACTACTTTTGTAACAAGCCCGATTTCCAATGCTTCTTCCGAAGTTAAACGTTTAGCCGTCAGGATAAGTTCGAGGGCTTTGGATTCACCGACCAGTCGCGGCAGACGCTGAGTCCCTCCTGCTCCCGGTATGATGGCGAGGCTAGTTTCGGTAAGCCCCATTGTCGTACCAGCTACAGCTATCCGGAAATCGCAGGCAAGGGCAAGTTCCATCCCTCCGCCGAATGCGTAGCCATTCATGGCGGCGATGGTCGGCTGCGGAAGGGTGGCGACAGACTGGAAGACCTCCCCGATCTTATAAACATTACGGATGACCTGTTGTTCAGTCAAGGTCTTTCGTTCCTTAAGATCAGCACCGACTGAGAAAGCTTTTTCCCCGCTTCCGGTAAAAATGACGACCCGGACGTCCGGATTGATGCGGAGTGCTTCGACTACCTGCTGCAGTTCGTTCAGTGTATCGTAATTAAAGGCGTTCATGGCATCCGGCCTGTTGATGGTGACCGTTGCAACGTTGCCCTTTTGTTCCAGTAAAATGGATTCCATGTTTGTTCTCCCCTTTGTTTAAGTGTTTCCTCCTTATGTATGATTCGACACGAATCGAGAAAACCCTTTCATTTTTTAAAAGGACTGAACACTTCCCGGGCAAATGCATAAACTATCGTGACATCAACCCATAAAGGAGTTGTACGATATGATGCATCATCCGTATAATCAAAACCCTTACCTCCAGCATCAACAGGCCAGTCAAAGCTTCAATCCATACCACCGTGAAACGAAAAGTCTTCCGGATCAGTGGGTTGAGTATATTCAACCACTCCCGTGCCTTATCTGAAGTGGAAGAAGGCATCAATCTGACCCACCTCTTCCAGGAATTTATCTTATCCGGTGTATTAGTCGGGCAGGGATTCACTCCAGAGCAGGCAATTGAGCAGGTTGAGACGTGGGAAAAAGGTGAATCCAAGTTATTACAGGCCAGTAAAGCTATGAAATAAAGAAAAAAGATGCTCAGTGATCCACTGAACATCTTCTTTCTTTAGGACTGTAGGACTTGCTCTTTTAACGCTCTTCTTAAAATTTTTCCCGTTGTGTTCTTCGGCAGTTCATCCAGGAACTCGATGGATGCCGGGAGCTTGTATTTCGCAAGATGCTCTTTACAATATTCCAGCACACCCTGTTCTGTCAGGGATGGATCGCTTTTTACAACATAGCAGTTGACGGCTTCACCCAATTCGGGATGCGGGACACCGATGACCGCTGCTTCCACGATACCGGGATGATTGTATAGCACTTCTTCCACCTCACGAGGGTAAACATTGTACCCCCCTACGATAATCAGTTCTTTTTTACGGTCCACAATGTAGAAGTAGCCATCTTCGTCCATGCGGGCAAGGTCCCCGGTATATAACCATCCGTCACGGATCGTTGCGGCGGTTTCTTCTTCCATCTTGTAATATCCCTTCATGACATTCGGGCCTTTGACAATCAGCTCACCGACCTGTCCTACAGGGACTTCTTCTCCCATTTCATCGACGACTTTATTCTCCAGGTTCATGATCGATGTTCCGATCGATCCGGGTTTTCTTGGTCGATCCAGCGGGTTGAAGCAGGTCACAGGTGACGCTTCGGATAATCCATATCCTTCAGAAATCATGACATTGAATTTCTTTTCAAAGTTTTTCAAGAGAGCCACCGGCAGGGAAGCGCCTCCTGAAATACAGAGACGAAGCGATGATAGATCCTCCGGGTTTCCATCTGGATACTGAAACAGGAAGTTGTACATGGTCGGTACTCCGGCGAATACGGTTGGTTGAAACGCCTTTGATAATTCAAAAATGGCCTTTGGACTGAAGCGCGGGACGATTAACAGGGTAGCCCCTCTCAAAAGTGGTGCATTCAGGACCACTGTTAAACAGAATACATGGAACATTGGCAGAGCGGTAATGACGGTATCATCTTCATTCATTCGTAAATAGCTCCCGACGTCGGTCGCATTGGAATAAATATTCTTATGAGTGAGCATGGCACCTTTTGGTTTCCCTGTTGTTCCGGAAGTGTACAGAATGATGGCCACTTCATTCTCATCCACCGTCTCACCTTTGAATCCGGGGTCCCCTTTGCCCAAAACACTTGTAAACGATTTCATTTTAGGGTAAGCAAGAGAAATGTTTTCTAAGTCAATATCCTTTGCCCGCTCATCTCCTGATTCACACAGGATGAAGTGCTCGACATCCGATAACAGATGCTGCATCTTCTCGATTAATGGCACGAGTAGATCAAGTGTGAGAATGGCCTTCACATCACCATTTTTCAGAATATATCCAATCTCATCAGGAGTATAGATCGGATTGATCGGGATGACCTTTAATCCAAGACGAAGTGCACCATATAATCCGATGACAAAATGCGGTGAATTCCCCAATACAAGCGCGATATGATCTCCCTTTTTCAGACCCAATTGCTCTAAGCCGCTTGCAAATTTCGATACAGCACCATTCAATTCCCCGTATGTACTTGAAGTATTTAAGAAATGATAAGCTGTTTTATCTGCTTTCTCTTGAGCGATTTGGTCTAACCGTGTAGCAATATTCAATTGTATCCCTCCCCTTTTCAACAAACTGAATGAATGGTCATTCATCAAACTATTAAAAGTATTCAAAATATATTCTATATAAAGAATAGTATTAATACAAGTATATTGATGCAAAAAAACCGCCCAATTTGGACGGTTCTTCCGTTTATATCAATACACCAAATCAACGAATTCATCCTTCGTGATATTACCGAAATAGTGTTGGATATCAACACCTTCCAATGCCCCGGCAATGTCCTTTCGCTCGTAGCGAGTACCAGCCAGCTTTTCTTCAATGTCCTCTACATTTCCAACCCCAAAGAAATCACCGAAGATTTTACAGTTATCGATCTTCCCTTTATTCACTTCGAGTCGGACATCGATGGAACCGACCGGGAAGCGGTGGGAATGCTGGAGATTGAATTTTGGTGACTTCCCATAGTTCCAATCCCAGTTCTGATAGCGTTCTTTTGAAAGCTTATGGATATTCTCCCAGTCTTCTTCCGTCAGGACATATTCTTCTACGTCGCTTCCGTCGAAGATAAAATCAAGGAGGGTTGAGCGGAACTCTTCTATCGTCATTTGTTCAGCCAGGAATTCTGAAATATTGGCCACACGGCTCCGGATTGATTTGATTCCTTTTGATTCGATCTTGTCTTTTTTCACCCGGAGAGCGGACACGACGTTTTCCATTTCGGAATCGAACAGCAGCGTTCCGTGGCTGAACATCCTACCCTTAGTGGAGAACTGGGCATTGCCTGAGATCTTTCTGCCTTCTGCGATGATATCGTTACGACCGCTCAGCTCTGCTTTCACCCCGAGTTTGTGGAGAGCCGTTACAACAGGCTCAGTGAACTTTTTGAAATTGTGAAAGCTCTCCCCATCATCTTTCGTGATAAAGCTGAAGTTCAGGTTCCCAAGGTCATGATACACGGCTCCCCCACCGGAAAGGCGGCGTACGACGTGAAGTCCCTGTTTTTCTACGTAATCTGTATTGATCTCTTCAATTGTATTTTGATTCTTCCCGATGATGATGGAAGGTTCATTGATGTAAAATAATAAATAACTCTCATTAATATCTAAGTTCTTCAGTGCATATTCTTCTATAGCAAGATTGATCCGCGGATCTGTGATTCCTTTATTATCAATAAATAACATCGTTTTCCCTCCTAAATTTCTACTACCATATCTTTTTTTGCTAATGATACATTACCGCTATAAATTGTTTTCGCTTCTGTCATCAACTGCTCCAAGTCACCGAAATGAGGCAAATGGGTGAGGATGAGGTTGCGTGCACCGGTTTTCTGAGCAAGTTTTCCGGCATCCAGACTAGTCATATGACCAGCATTCGAGGCATCCATATCACCATAGAAATTACATTCACACAGAAGCACATCAGCATCCTGCCCGAATGAAATGAATTCTTCCCTGAAGGCTGAATCTGCTGTATAAAAGAGGGATTTTCCATCTGCTTCGATTCTCATTCCGTAACATGGAACGGGATGCTTGGATTTCACAAACGTTACCGTGAAGGGACCAACGGATAAAGAAGAGTCCTCAGTATACTCATGGGCTGTCATCAAATCTTTGTATGTAAGGGAACTGAATCCTTGCTGATCTTCCCTATGGGCATATACAGGCAGTGTACCTTTGTTTTTCCCCAGGAAGTATTGAATCAGTAATGCGTGTTGTAGTACACCTATATCTGCCACATGATCAGGATGATAGTGGGACAGAAGGACCGCATCCAACTCTGTTGCTTCTATGTGGTGCTGAAGTTGGGATAATACACCACTTCCACAGTCGATAAGCAGTTTGAAGCCATGAGCTTCAAGTAAATACCCGGTGCTTGCTTCTCCTGCTTTCGGATATCCGCCCCATTGACCAATAACGGTTAACTTCATGTCTGAACAACGCCTTTCACTTTAGTCTGTCCCCCTACTATACTTCATTGTGCCTATTTTTTCATTTTTTCCGCCCATTTTAGAATTTATTGTTGACGAAACTCATACTGTTATAATACAATAAAATAAATTAACACATCAGTTATATAACACGAACAATTGATGGGTGAATACAAATTTACGGAGGGTGATGAACATGGTAAAAAATATTGTTGAGTTCTTTCGAAATTTGCCGCCTAAGTCTTGTGCACAATGTGGAGATACAATTGAGGAGCAACATGAATGCTACGGCATTTATTGCGAAAAATGTACGACTGACTACGAATACTAAGCGCATGAAAATCAAGGGGTACTAAAAAGGATGCTCTTCAAAATGAAGAGCATCCTTTTTATGATTATTGTACGTCTACTGTTTCCATGGTGTGTTCGTGAATTTCTTCTCCTTTGGTTACGTGAACCTGTACATTATAAGAACCTTTTTCAGGGAATGTATAGGAACCGCTATACTTGCCGGCTTCACCCGGATCCAGGTCCACCCACTCATGTTTCTCCTGACCGTCCTGATAAATTTCAAAACGAACCCTGGCATCTTCCAGTGCAGTTTCTTCATTTTCAACATGGACCATCATTTCTGATTCTTCCCCGGCTTTAATACTGTCAGGCTTCATAAGATGAATAGATACGGTACTTTCATGCTGGCCATGATGGTGATCCTCTCCCGCTTCCTCATGCTCTCCTTCTTCTACATCACCAATTGCAATCTCTGTCTTTGGCATCGTATGCATGTCGCGGGCGGTCACATGAACCTGTACGGTATACATGCCATCTTCTTCAAACGTCTTTTCTGCCTTGTATACCCCGTCCTTGTCGTGCTTCCCTTCAATCATTTCACTTTCTTCTTTATGATCATTTTTCCAAATCTCATATTTCACTTCATCGGCATCCTCGACGTTCTCATCACCTTGTGTGACTTTCGTGGAAAAAGAAACAGTTTGACCCTTCTCCCCCTTTTCAGGTACGTCTAATTTTGCCTCGATTGGTTCTAATTTCTCGTCGTCTTTTGCTCCGTTATCTTCATTTGAATTACCGCATGCAGCGAATAATAACGCGAGAAAACCCACGAGCATAAACAAACTTATTTTTTTCATAATAAATCCTCCTTTATGCATTTTTTAATGTATCACCATTATGTACCACTCATCCATTAGTATACACGTTTATGTTTACACAGGGTTTGTCCATTTAATGAAGAAAAAACGGTAGATGTGTGTGACATCTACCGTTTTTTTCCTTAAGCTTCTACTGATTTTGTATATTGTTTCTTGAATAGCCCTACAAAGAACACGGCCGTCAATGCAACGAACACAATGAAGTACCCCAGCAGGATGTATAGATTCTGCCACATGAAGGCGAAATCCCCGCTTGAAATGACCGCTTTAAACGCTGACACCGAGTACGTCATCGGTAACAGTGCACTAATTGGCTGCAGTGCCGTCGGTATCAATTCTAGTGGGAATGTACCGGCACTCGTTGTTAATTGCAGAATCAAGATGATGATGGCGACGAATCGTCCAGGATCACCAAGGATTGTAACCAGCATTTGAATCAATGCCAGGAACGTAAGACTTGTAATAATAGTAGAAAGTAAGAATAATGGTACACTTTCCACTTCAAGCCCCAATCCAAAGAGTAAAATCGCTGCTGCGATCAGAGATTGGATGATCCCCACTGTCGTAAGCACTGTGAATTTACCCATGAACCAGCTCATTCCGCTTGATGGACGATCGGATGGTTCGCGGAGTGGATACACAATCGAGATTAATAATGCCCCTACGAATAATCCAAGAGATAAGAAATAAGGAGCAAATCCTGTTCCGTAGTTTGGCACATGATTGATTTTCTCATTTTTCACATCGACTGGACCTGCCATCATGTCATACGTATCGTCGTCCGCTTTGACACTGTTGGCTTCTTTTGCTGCATCTTTTAATTTCGATTCGTATTCCGTTGTTCCATCAGATAGTTTCGTTGAACCGTTTGCGAGCTCAGTTGAACCATCGGCGAGTTTCCTGGATCCGTCTGCTAGCTGATTGGATCCATCATATACCCGGTTAAGGCCAGAACTTAGTTCATTCGCTCCTGAAGCAAGACCTACCGTCCCCTGGTATACGTCTCCAAGTTTCCGATTTAATAAACCGTAGTTTTCCACTACTTTGTTTTGACCTGCCACAAGTTGATTGGCACCTTCATCCAGTTGAGCTGATCCGGCTACAAGCTGACCTACGCCGCCTTGTAGTTTCTTTTGACCTTCATTTAATTTACCGATATTAGTTGCTAAGTCAGTTGCTCCGCCTTGTAATCCAGTAATTCCAGTGCTTAATTTACCTGTACCTGTTTCAAGACCAGATGCTCCCTGCTTGATTTGACTGATCGCAGCCTTTAGTTCAGCCTGCTTTTCTTCAGGCAGGCTACCCATGTATGGAGCCAATTCATTCTCAAGCTTAGTGGCACCTGCTCCAATTGCCTGAGCACCGGCTTGAGCACTGTCGGCTCCGCCTTTTAAGGCACCGATCTGATCGGCAAGGTATTTAGATCCGGCCTGCAATTTAGCCGTATTGTCCACAGCACTATCAAGCCCGGCGTCCACCTGTTCCAAACCTGCCTTGCTTTTATCGATTCCGGCAGCAAGAGAATTCAACCCGGTTTGAACATCCTGTGTCCCTTTATATAGTTGCTGTGATTTATCCGTCATGATACCGACACCGTCAGATAGTTCCTGAGAACCTTTAGCCAGTTTCTCGGCACCTGCACGGGTTTTGGCCACCCCGTCTGTCATCTCGACGTTCTTTTCAGCAAGGACTGCTAAATTGTCTTTTAGCTTCTTGGCACCTTGAGAGAGATCAATGGCCCCGCTATTGATTTCGCCCGCTTTATCGCTGGCGGTCTTGAAACCATCTCCCATTTCCTGAATCTTATCAAACATGGTTTCGGCATACGTTTCTGAAACGGATTTAGAAAGACTCGCTTTGATCTCTTTCATGGCCGTATCCCCGATTTGAGCAGATAAGAAGTTAAAGCTCTCATTCGGTACATATTTCAGCGAAAGCTTTTGAGGATTATCCTCTAACAATGTTGTACCGTTTTCAGAGAAATTCTCTGGAATTTCTACAAGCATATAGTAGTCTTGTTTCTCCAGATTCTTGTACCCTTCTTTTTTATCCACAAAATGAAAATCGAACTGATCGCTATCCTTCAGCTTATCAACAAGCTCCGATCCAATATGCAACTCCTTGCCGTCAAACTCTGCTCCCTGGTCACTGTTCACAACAGCTACAGGAAGATCTGAAAGCTGCTCGTATGGATCCCAGAATGCCCAAAGGAACATGCCGCTGTACAGTACAGGAATAAAGAGCACGGCTAGTATTGGAATGAGCAGCTTCTTGTTGCGAAAAATCGCTTTGAATTCTGAACCAATAAATGATTTCTTCATATTATCCTCCTATTGTTATTCAAATGATTTGAACTATTGACCAATAAACCCAAACGGTCATTTAAAGGTAAAAAATAAATGACTATTTCATTCGATTGGTCATTTTTCCCTAAAAATGAAGGACTATCAATTTGATAACCCTTTAATGATATATAGCTCAAACAGATTGGCTATTTCATCTTTATCAAGTGGACCATGTGCACGTTCCCAATCGAAGATCAATGAAACGTATAGCTTCAATAGGACGAATGCTGTCATTTCCGGGTTGCAGGGCTTAATAGCTCCTGAGGAAATGGCCTTTTCTATTCGGCGACTCAAAAATTCTATGACCACTTTTTCCATGCGGTCAATGACCTCGGATACAGCAGGCGTTCCCATTTCACGGGCTTCCTGATATAACTTGATCGTCAGCTTATGCTCTTTGCGAAATTCGAGAAGACGAAACAACGCGCGGTGGACATTTTCAGAAAATGTAGCTTCCGGATCAATCACTTCTTCTGCTTCAAAGGTCATTTCATTAATTAACGATGAAACAATCTCGTCGAATAATTCTTCCTTATTCTTAAAGAACGTATAAATCGTTCCTTTTCCCACATTCGCTATTTTAGCTACTTGATCCATCGTCGTGGCTTTATACCCAAACAAGGAAAAAGAATTGGTAGCCGCCTCGAGGATCTGTTTCCTTCGATCAATCGCCATGAACTCACTCCTTCCATTTGACCGTTTGACTATATTTGTAATTTAGTCATTTTGTTAACAATGATAAATTTATCACATCTTCGATCATTACACAAGTGATATTTTTCAATTTCTTTATCCCCGTTCTTTCATATCGAATAAGCCCTGTTGAATAGGCTATAGGTATAAGACCGTTCAGGAGGTGTCATATGAATATTTACGTAGTGAAAAGCGGGGATTCACTCTGGTCGATCGCATCAAAGTACGGGGTTGAGGTGAACCAGATCGCTTATGGAAATCAATTAAAGAATCCCAATATACTCGTTATCGGACAAAGTCTTCTCATCCCGGAACCTTTAAAAGAATATATCGTTCAGCCAGGTGATACGTTGTATAAGATCAGTCAACAGTATCAAATGGATTTCAATGAACTACAGACATTCAATCAAATTTCTGACCCCTCCACACTATTTATCGGTCAGTTGATTGTCATGCCCGCCTTCATTCACAGGGTTCGAACAGGCGATACCCTTTATACCATCTCCTATAATTATAAAGTGCCCATGCAAGAGATTTTGAATGCGAATGCCATCTCGAATCCTTCCCTTATCTACCCCAATCAACAGATTCGGATCCCGAATACGAAACCGGTGATTGAGGTGAATGCATACATCACGAGGACGGATAGCCAAGGAGTGGCCGAAGTGAATGGGCTGGGAAGCTACTTCACTTACCTTGCTCCTTTCACCCATTCCATTACAAAAGAAGGCACGATTACAGAACTGAACGACACCGGTTTGATATCAGCTGCGGATAACCAACAAGTCGATCCCCTATTGGTCCTGACCAATTATGTAGACGGCAAATTCAACTCCGACCTTGTCGCCACAATCTTAAGGAGCGATTCACTGCAAAATACGTTAATCTCTTCCATTCAGGAAAAAATGGAGGCAAAGGGTTATAAGGGCTTGAACATAGATTTCGAATACGTTTACCCTGAAGACCGGGAAAATTATAATTCCTTTTTAAGGAAGACGGTCTCAGCATTAAGACCAAAAGGCTATTCTGTCTCAACGGCACTCGCACCGAAAATCAAGGCAGATCAAAAAGGCCTATTATACGAGGCCCATGACTATAAGGCCCAAGGAGAAATTGTCGACTTTGTTGTCCTTATGACTTATGAGTGGGGATGGGCAGGGGGAAAACCATGGGCGATCGCACCCATTAATGAAGTAAAAAAAGTACTGGACTACGCCGTAACGGTCATACCCCGCAATAAGATCCTCATGGGGGCTCCATTATATGGTCGTGACTGGAAAATACCATGGGTGGATGGGACCTTTGCGAAATCCGTCTCTCCTCAGGCTGCCATAGACCTTGCAAGCAAATACGGGGTCCGCATTCAATATAATGATCAGTATCAGTCTCCATTCTTCAAGTATTGGGATGAGAACGGACAGCAGCACGAGGTCTGGTTTGAAGATGCAAGAAGCATGCTGGCAAAGCAAATGGTGGTGAACGACTATCGATTAAGGGGGCTGAGCTACTGGGTGCTTGGTTCTGCCTTTCCACAGAATTGGGTGCTTCAGCATTCCAGATATCAGGTAGTGAAGTAGGGTGCACCTTCAACCCGAGGGTGCTTTCTTTCATCTGGAAAGTGAGGCCTAGAGAATATTCAGCATGCCCTCAAAAAAAAGACCACCAGTTTCCCGGCAGTCTTCCGCAAATAATTAGTTCAAGTAGTCCAACACTTTTGCTACGGTCCTCTCCCCCTGCCCGATGCAGTCGGGAATACTCAATCCATCATATGAACTCCCAGCAATGAATATCCCCGGTAAAGTAGCCTCTGCTTGCTCATACATACGTTGAATCCGTTCCCTGTGCCCCACCGTGTATTGAGGCATTGAATTTTTATATCGTGAGACAATCGTGAAATCAGGGGGACCATCAATTTCCATGATCTTACTCAAATCATCGAGCACGATCTGCTCGATGTGGTCATCGGATAAATCCACGATGGTTTCGTCACCGGACTTGCCCAGGTAGCAACGCAATAATGCCTTTCCTTCCGGAGCCGTGTGCGGCCATTTTTTATGTGTCCACGTTCCCGCAGTCAGGGAGTAATCGCTATTTCTGGAGACCAGGAACTCGGTCCCGGCGATATCTTTTTTTATGGCCTCTTGTGAGAACCCCATTGCCACCGTCGCCACTGAAGTAGCTGGCATCTCCTTTAAGAAATGTAAGAATGGATAGGAGGGGAACATGGATTGCAATACGTGATGGGGAGTCGTGACGATGACGCTGTCTGCCTCCATTTGATCACCGTTCGTGAACGTGACTGTATAATCACCGCTGGTCTCTTTTTCTATGTTGGTTACCTTCATGCTTTTGTAAGCGGTATTTGGTTCCAAGCCTGCTTCCATGGCATCGATCAAGGATTGAAGACCCCCTGTAAAAGTCAGGAAGTTCCCTTCTTCGTTCGATTCTCCCGCTTGTCCGCTCTTCTTGATGCCGGCTATTAAACTGCGATGTTTCTGTTCTAATTCATAGAGTTGCGGAAATGTAGACATTAAGCTTAATTGATCGATATCCCCGGCGAATATGCCCGTTAAGAGCGGTTCGATCAAATGGTCAACCACTTCATCCCCCATCCTTCTCCTGAAGAATTTCCCCAATGACTGATCTTCTCTTTCCTGGGAACGCGGAAGGATAAAATCCGCTGCAGCCCTCATTTTTCCTGATAGTGAAAATAAACTTGTTGTGATGAAAGGGGCGATTTGGGTTGGAATCCCTACGATGGATCCCCCGGGAATCGGATAGAGTTCACCACCGGCTATACAGTAGGACGTGCCTTTCTTATTTCGGACGAGCTTGTCCTCCATACCCAGTTTTTCCGCTAAACGGGAGATTTCCGTTTTGCTGGATAAACAAGAATCCGGACCCTTCTCGATGATATAGCCGTCTTTTTTGAGGGTTTGAACCTTCCCGCCCAATCGGTGGGTGGCTTCTACCAGTTTTACTTCGATGGGGAGATGTTCTTCCTTGATTTTCTGTTGCAGATAGTAGGCTGTGGTTAAACCAGTGATCCCTCCACCTACGACTACAATCTTTTTGTTTTGTTGTTCCAACACGTTCATCGCCTTCTTTAACAAAATATCTTCATATCCAATAATAGATAAGGACTAAAGCGCTTGAGAGTGAACCCACTCGCTTCAGTCCTTCGGTGTACAGCCAAAAACGGGAAACTATTTTTTAAGGTGTTTTAACACGACATCTGCCATGGCATCAATGAATTCCGGTTTGGCGTTCGGCATTTCCGGACGATAGTAAGAAGCTCCGATATCATCTGTTACGACTTTGCATTCATAATCATTATCATAAAGTACTTCAAGGTGATCAGCCACAAACCCTACCGGCGTATAAACAAAAGTAGTGTAGCCCTTTTCCTTGTGAAGATCCCTTGTCAGATCCTGGACGTCAGGACCGATCCATGGGTCAGGAGTGTTCCCTTCACTTTGCCATCCTACGGCATATTCCGTGACTCCGGCTCCATCTGCGATCATCTTCGCCGTTTCCTCCAATTGCTTTGGATAAGGATCTCCGGACTGCAGAATGCGTTCGGGAAGGCTGTGAGCAGAAACAATGAGGACCGCTTTATTACGCTCTTCATCACTCATGTTTGCAAAGGTCTCCTTCACCCGGTCTACCCAGTACTGAATGAATTTAGGTTCCTCATACCAGCTTTCGATCGATGTGATCGTTGGACCGCCAAGCTTTTCCGCTGTTTCTTTCGCACGTCCATTGTACGATTTGACGCTGAACGTTGAAAAATGAGGGGCGAGTACGATGGAAACCGCTTCTTCAATGCCGTCATTGTGCATTTGTTCGACTGCATCTTCTACGAACGGTTCAATATGCTTTAATCCAAGATACATTTTAAATTCAATATTGTCTTGAACCGCATTTAAACGTTCTTCCAGGCTTTTCGCCTGATCAAGGGTGATCTTAGCCAGTGGGGAAATCCCCCCGATTGCCTCGTAACGTCCCCGCAAGTCATCCAAAAGTTCACTGGAAGGGACTCTTCCATGTCGGATATGTGTATAGTAGCGTTCCAGATCTTCTTCTTTATATGGTGTACCATAGGCCATCACCAATAGACCCATTTTCTTCTTTGACATCCCATTTCACCTCATTGTCAGTTTCATACATTCCATTATTGTGCCATGTTTCTTTCATAGAATCCATTTATAAAGATGTATGAATGTTCTCTACCTGGCACTGTATTCATGCACAAAGGCTGCTAATCGTTTTAATGTGTCTGGATTGACTTGAGGGAATACCCCATGTCCGAGGTTGAAGATGTGACTCAGGTCCTTCCCTTGATCCAGGATCTCTTTGGCTTTTTCTTCAATTACGTCCCATGGTGCCAGCAGGATCGCAGGATCCAGGTTACCCATCACCGTTTTGGAGATGCCCCTTTCCCTTGCTTCCTTGATCGGCAATCTCCAATCAAGTCCGACTACATCGATAGGGAGATCATGCCATTCATTTGCAAGGTGGCTTGCTCCGACACCAAACATGATCAATGGTACATCCTCTTCCTTCAGTTCATTAAAGATTCTTTCCATGACCGGCTTGATGAATGTGCGATAATCCTGTACATTCAATGCACCTACCCAGGAATCGAATATTTGGAAGGCAGACGCCCCTGCTTTGATTTGGGCTTTTCCGTAGGTGATTGTCATCGCTGCCAATTTATCCATTAAAGCAAACCAGGCTTGCGGTTCTGCATACATGAACGCTTTTGTTTTATTATAGTTTTTAGAAGGACCACCTTCAATCATATAGCTTGCCATTGTAAACGGAGCACCGGCAAAGCCGATCAATGGAACCGATAATTGTTCCTGTGTCAGTAATTTGATTGTGTCCAATACGTAAGGAACATCCTGTTCAGGATTGATTTCCCCAAGCTTTTCAACATCCGCAGTCGTACGGATGGGATTATCGATCACAGGACCGATGCCTGATTTGATCTCGACATCCACTCCAATCGAAGGAAGTGGGGACATGATATCCTTGTAAAGGATTGCTGCATCGACGTCATATTGTTCCACAGGCAGCCTTGTTACATATGCACAGAGTTCAGGCTGGTGCGTGATTTCAAAAAGAGAATATTTCTCCTTGATCTTCCTGTATTCAGGCTGTGAACGACCCGCTTGTCTCATATACCAAACCGGAGTATAATCCGTTTCCTCTCCCCTTGCCGCTCGTAAAAAAGTATCATTCATCTGTTTCATACCTTTGTTCGTCCACCTTTCTATGTAACTCCATTAACCCTATTGTAAACTAATTTGAGTAGATTCTAAAATTGCCATTTCTATTAGCTGTATGTTCAAACGTTGTTGCTGTTAATGAAGCGAGTAGTGGTTGATTTCCGCTGCAGGTGCTCGCTTTCCGCGGGGCGTGAGTTGAGCCTCCTCGGGCTAAAGCCCTGTGGGGTCTCAACTTTCACGCATTTCCCGCAGGAGTCGAGCACCTTCCGCTTCAATCAACTTTCTAAATATCGTTTTTTACTTCAAACTAAAAACAATTCTTTGACCAATTTAACAAAACCAATTTATTCCTTATTGTCATTTCCAAATAATTTAGTAGACATACTTTTTTGACTGTCGTGTCATTTATAAGGCTCTGTCAAGTCTTTCGCGATTAAGATGGTGAGGGGAACTGCGTAGACTCCCTCGGGAAAGGTTATTATATCAGGGCTTACAACCGGTTTATTCTCTTTTAAAAATTTTTTAAATATCATATTAGATAAACGCATTCCCTTTTTTTCTTATTTGTTCAAAATAAAGGGATTTACGCTTACGCGTTGCGTTAAGAGACTGGAAGGGTCTCCCTTATATTCAGTGATGGGCACTTTTGATCTCTGCTTGTTTAGGTAGACTTACCCTCCCATATCTCCTGGCATCGAGTGCCTACATTCCTTCGTTGGGTCTTTCCCTAACGCAGAGGCCAGCGTATGCTCCTGCATGGACTGATCAGTAGATCGTCGAAAGTCGTGTATGGGCCGGCTTCTCAGTGTCTGGGTTGTAGAAGAACTACGTTCTAATTCAAATAGTTAGGCTGCTTTGAGATGAGAGAGGAAAGGCATATCTCGCATCATGCGCTCTAAATCAAAGGTCGTTTCATAATGGCTGAGTCCGTGACAAATTTGAAGTAATTTACGACACAGAATCACAAGTGCTTCTTTTTTCGTTACTGGTTTCTCGCGATCATTGCTGTAGTAGTCATAAAGTGCTCGAAACGCCGAGTTTGAGTGTAGTAAAGGGAACACTGCTTTGTACAATAAAGCTCGAAGCCTTCTTCGCCCTCGCTTAGATATTCTTTTTCTACCCTTTGATTCACCAGAAGAATTCGTTACCAGTGTTAATCCCGCGAGTTTAAATAATTGGCGTGGATCCTTGTAACGTTTGAGTGAACCTGTCTCGGAGAGTAGCTCCAATACGGTTGTTTCACTAATTCCGGGAATCGATGTTAGGTAATCAAAGTCAGGCAATTGGCGGGCAAGGGTGACAAGGTTTTCAGTAAGCTCTTGGATCTGTGATTCATACATGAATAACTGGTCAAGCAACATTCTGATTTCCATGCGTGCCATTTCAGGACTGTCTTTCAATCCTATAGACTGCTCTGCCACTTGAAGGAGTCGCTCTACTTTATTCTTTGACAGATAGCGAACACCCTTTGTCTGAAGAAAGTCAATCAGCTCTTCAGGCGAGAAGATCACAAGATCTTCTGGTAAAGGGGCATATTTTAAGATAGCTTGAGCCTGTTTTCCAAGACCTTTGATGACGGAAGCGAACTCAGGGAAGTAAAGGTCGATCCATCGTCGGATGCGGTTTTGAATAGAGGCCGATTCTTCTTTTAAACGGACTCGATAGGCCGTCCCCCGACGAAGTTCAGAATCGATTTGAGTCATTTCCCTTGGCATACTGTAATATCCTTGTGGCATCATTTTTGCGATGACCCGGGCATCTTTCAGATCATTTTTACTCTGTAGGTTATCGTCTAGCTCTTTGGTTTGTTTAACGTGAAGAGGATTGACAAGGACATATGGAATGCCATGATCTGTTAGAAAAGCTGCGAGATTCATCCAGTAATGGCCGGTAGGCTCAAAACCAATGATGACTTCCTTTTTATTATGAATACTTATTAGCTTTAGGATAGTAGCGTAAAAGCTTTCAAATCCTTGAAGGGATTGGCGAATGACAAAGCTTTTCTTGAGTTCACGTCCACGCTCATCTACGGCACAGGCGTAATGATTCCGCTTCGCTATGTCAATACCAACAACCAGTGTAGTTTCAGAAATTTGATTAATACGTTGATTTCGATTATCATGCATGTGAAGATCCTCCTTAGTTATGAGCGATTGGTTAGCACCTGCATCATAACGGAGGGTCTTTTTTTATGCAATAGATGAATTCTCACCTCACAGGAATAGCTCCTGCGGAAAACGGGCGTGCCGAGACCCCGGAAGCGACAGCTGAGGAGGCTCGGCCGTTCGTCCGCCGGAAAGCGAAGCGGTTCCCCTCACCATCTACCACACTCTGATTGACAGAGCCTTTAGCAAATTCAAAGTTTGTTAAATATGAACGTACAGATTGTAACCCTTTTAAACTATAGACGTTTTAGGGAGAATTGTATAGTTTTCAAGGGAAAATGTCATAAATTTGCCGATTTTTGAGGGGTGGTGAAAAAATATCCATCATTCATGTTACAAGAGTGAAAGAAAAGGGAAGAGTATAGTAGAAGTGACTACTTTATTGAGGTGATTTGGATGAAGCTATATATGACGACAGGAACACATGATTTCTTACAGAAAATAATGGATCAGCATGCGGGTGAAAAAATGCTTTTGATGCAGGGCGAAGATGCACTGCTTTTACATGAAACAAGCGGCGAAAGTGTCTTTGAATCTCCCCGCAGCTATGAGATTGTCGATCAATCAGGTGAACTTGAAAGTAAAGGATACGTGGTCTTCAACAACATCCCCGTATCAGACGAAGGCAGGCCGCTTTTTGAATACCGCTTTAAAAACCGTGCCGGTTTGATTGAAGATGTGCCAGGTTTTACCGCGATTCGGGTCCTTAGACCACTGGACAACGATACATATGTGATCATGACCCTTTGGGACGATGAACGGAGCTTCCTGGGCTGGCAGGAATCCAAGCAATACGAGAAGGCCCATGCAAAGAGGGGCACTGAAGAAGGAATCGATAATCAAAAGGATATCTTCCCACGTGCATCCTATGTAAGTAAATACTACGTTTCGGGTCAATCCTGAAGAAAAGCTGCCTAAACTCAGGCAGCTTTATTCTTTTCAATCTTTACAATTACAGTGAAGGTGTACATACATAATTACAAATTATTAACAGTATACTTAATCGTATTGGTTACAGACATCCTGAATGAAAGGAGAGGAGTTCCGATGAGTGAAACATGTTTGATTCTGATTGATTTCCAAAAGGCATATAATGATTCTTCACTGGGAAAGCGGAATAATCCCCGTATGGAAAAGAACGCTTACCAGCTTTTGCACGGTTGGAGAGAAAAAGCCTGGCCTGTTGTACACGTACAACATTCATCTTTCGATATGGAATCACCACTGCATTCAAGTTCAAGAGGTTTTGATTTTATAGAGTCTTTCCGTCCTGTACAAAAGGAAAAACACATCATTAAGCATGCTAATAGCGCTTTCATCGATACAGATCTGGATTTATATCTAAAACGGGAAAAATATACATCCCTTGTTGTCATGGGGTTCACAACGAATCACGGTATATCCACTACTGTCCGTATGGCCGCGGATCTGGGATATGAAGTGACGGTCCCTTATGATGCCACTGCATGCTTTGAAACCTATTCGTTTGACGGTTCCCTATATTCCGCTGAAATTGTTCATGGACTGTCCCTGGCAAATCTACACCATGAATTTGCTTCTATTTCTTCAACGGATTCCCTGCTATCATCACGATTGAAATTAACGAAGCCGGTCATTTTTTAATCATCATTATCGCTTTTTGCAGAATGGGCTTAGTCAAGGGGAATGACTTCATTCCTTTTGACTAAGCCCATTCTGCTTTCATCCTTTCATATACCTTCTCTACTCTTTCCTTTCGGCTTTATGCAAGATCCCATTTCGATTGGCATAAATGGCTGCCTGGGTCCGGTCCGCGACCCCAAGCTTACTCAAAATATTACTCACATGGGTCTTGACGGTCTTGATCCCGATAAATAACTCTTCGGAAATTTCCTGATTCGTCAGCCCCTCACCCAAGCATTTCAACACATCCATTTCCCTTGTCGTCAACTCTTCATGAGCCTTTCTTTCCTGGGGACGGAATCGGTTCAGCATCTTATCGGCAACTTTGGACGCTATGACCGATTCACCCTTAACCGCCTTATAAACCGCCGCGGTTACTTCTTCTGCACTTGCTGTCTTCAATAAGTAACTATGAGCACCTGCCTCAATGGCAGGAAACACCTTTTCATCGTCATAGTAGCTTGTAAGGATGATAATTTTACAGTGAGGATGATAGGATAGGATCTTCCTTGTGGCTTCAATGCCATTCCCATCCTCCATCAATAAATCCATTAATATGACGTCGGGCATATACAGCTTGGCAAGCCGGGCCGCTTCATTTCCACTTTTTGCTTCTCCAAGAAAGTCAATCCGCTCTTCTGTCAGCAAATAAGTTTTCATGCCCAGCCGTACCATTTCGTGATCATCTACAATCATTACCTTTATCTTATCCATTTGTTTTGCCCCCTTTGAATTAGACCGGGATGCGGAGATCGATATACGTTCCCTCTTTTTCTTTGGAGCGAATCTGAAATAGTCCTCCAATTTCCTCCGCCCGCTCTCTCATCGTTTGAAGTCCGTACGAGGTCATCTTATTCTCCTTTAGATTAAACCCCTTACCGTTATCACTGATATACAATGTGACAAAGCCCCCTTTTTTCTCCGTCACGATCTTTACTTTCGTTGCTTCCGAGTGACGAAGGATATTGGAAAGACTCTCCTGGATGATCCTGAACATATGCGTTTCAGTACCTTTCGATAAGTCTTCCATACCATCCAGGGTGGCATCAATCTCAATTTGTGTTTTTTCCTTCAATTCTCTGATCAAGATGGTTAACGCTTGACGAAGACTTTCGCCCCTTAAGTCGATCGGTCGAAGATGAAGAAGAAGGGCCCTCATCTCACCTTGTGCCTTCCCTGCAATGTCGGCTATTTGTTTCACGATGATTTCAACCTTTTTATAATCCGTCCCGATGCTCTTTTGCGCCGCGGAAGAAAGCATATTCAGTGCAAATAATTGCTGGCTGACAGAGTCATGCAAATCCCTGGCAAGCCTCTGCCTCTCCTCCATGACCGCAGCCTGGTGAGCCTGATCAGCAAGCTCTGACTTCTCATCTGCCAGCCGCTGAAGTGATTTCACCTGTTCTTGAATGAATACCGCAAGCTGATTCAATTCATCCGATAAAATCCCGAGCTCATCATGCTCATACCTGTCCACCCTGGCAGAGAACTTTCCACTTCGGAGTAAGGTGACGAAGGTGGATATATCATCGATCCTGCCTTTGAATGTATACCCTGTACGAAAACCGAAATAAATGCTTAATAGGAATAAAATGATGGCCAACCAAGTGGTTAAATAAATGGAAAGAGAAAGAGAGATACTGGGATCCTCTGAAAGGAACAGATAGACTTGCAAAACGATAAAAAAAAGTAGGATGGTCATGATAGCCATCATTAAAAAGCTCTTGAAGATCCAATTTCGGATATTTGAGGTTTTATTCAATCTCATTCCTCCTTTCACGCAACCTTTATATCCTGGTAATCCGGATCGAACCGATTTTCACATCAATCGTCAGCTTTATTTTTTTACTTGCCTCCAAATAACCTGGTGATCGATAATACAGTTCCGAACGAATATCAGCAGATTTCTGATCAAACAATTTCACATCCCCCACCTGCACCTTCAAAGTGATTTCCACAGGGACATTTTCCGGTATGATCATTTTCACATCGCCAATCCAGCCTCTGATATCAATAGGTGTTTCCCCTTCAGGAATGAAGGCTTTACTGAAATCAAAATAGTAATCTCCGATGGCATTGTAAAGTTTCATATTTTCCAGGGGCCAGTTCGGTTCTGAAAAACGGATATCCCCGACGATAAACCCTCTATTTACCTTGGGTTTCTTGTGGAGGATCTTTTCACCCAGTGGCTGCTCCTTATCATCTGTTTCAGCTGTCTTATCAAACGGATAATCACTGCTTATACTCACTTGAATCGGTTTATTCCTCACGATCCGATGAATCGCAATGGCAATAATGATGACCGGCCATAGTTTCCACCAATTCCCGTAATCGAAAACCAACACATCATATTTATCAAGGAGGATCAGCACCCCAAGTGCCAAGCTGAAAAGGCCGAACAATAATTTGCCGAAGCTTTTTTTCAAAAAGCTGTCTACTGACCACTTCAAACCCAGCAGTAATAACAAAATAGGAATAATATTGACAAATATCTGCGTTATTTCCAAGGAAATGACACCGATATTCAGTAATAATAGCCACAATCCTATCATCATCAGCAAAAATGAGAAAAACCATTGCTTTCTTCCTTTGTATCTCATACAGGCACCACCTTCACATCACTTATTAACTTTCTCTATTAACATCGTCTATTCCTGTTATTTCTTTTATTATAGATTGATTTCCACGGGTGTTTGACGAGCATGGGAATGATTCACCCTCAGTCCAGAGGCTGAAAAAATGTTTCTATCCTGTATCACACCTTATTTGCATTTTCATAATCTATAGTACAGATCAGGGCAAATGCCCAAGGTTTGAAACATTGAGGGGGTATTCTAATGGGGATTGACTTGACTGCTCTTCATTGGATTTATTTAGTTTTCATAGGGTTGATCATCCTATTTATGATTTTCCGAAAGGACACGACCATCGTATGTATTCTCGGAATCTTCAGTATCGCTTTGATTGCTACGGGTTCGATGAGCGGGTCGATCAGTAGTATATTTAATAGCTTCATTTTTGCCATCACTGAATTACTTTCTACCATTCTCGTCATTTCCATCATTGTTGCCATGAGTAAAGGATTGACGTCGACAGGGATCAATGATGTGATGATCCGACCGTTCACTAAGTTCATCCGCACCCCTGCACTTGCGTACTGGACGATCGGTCTTGTCATGATGTTCATTTCGTGGTTTTTCTGGCCATCCCCCGCAGTGGCCCTTTTGGGAGCCGTGTTGGTACCCGTTGCCTTACGTGTCGGATTGCCAGCCCTCGGCATCGCCATGGCCATGAACTTATTCGGTCATGGGATCGCCCTTTCAGGTGACTTTGTCATTCAGGCTGCTCCAAAGCTGACGGCAGACGCTGCAGGTATTCCTGTTTCAGAAGTTATTTCTGCAAGTATCCCCCTCATCATTGTCATGGGAGTGGTCACGACCGTCACTGCATTCATCTTCCTTAAACGAGATATGAAAAAAGGGATCCTTACGGTCGATTCAAGCTCCCTTGCTGCCATCGATCCAGAGCAGGATGCTTCACATGAGCTTTTATCATCCCGTTGGAAAAAGGCCATTGCGATCCTTATCCCTATATTATTTGCGGCTGATATTACGGCAATGGTTTTATTCGATCTGCAGGGTGGAGATGCAACCGCACTGATCGGGGGAACCTCCATCATCATCCTCTTATTGATTTCATTGGCCGCTTATAAAGGAAAAGGATTAGAGAAAACGACCAGTTTCATGATTGACGGGTTTCAGTTCGGGTTTAAAGTATTCGGTCCGGTCATACCGATTGCCGCTTTCTTCTATTTAGGGGACTCGGGGTTTCAAACGATCATTGGGGATTTTCTTCCGGCAACATCCCATGGAATCGTCAATGACCTGGGCGCATCCCTTGCTGCCGCCGTCCCGCTTTCCAAGGCTGTGGGCGCGATTACCCTTACGACGGTCGGGGCCATCACTGGACTTGATGGATCAGGCTTCTCGGGAATTTCTCTTGCCGGTTCCGTCGCCAATTTATTTGCTGAAAGCATCGGTTCCGGTATCGCTACCCTGACGGCCCTGGGCCAGGTTGCAGCCATCTGGGTCGGTGGCGGGACCCTTGTACCATGGGCACTCATCCCGGCAGCAGCCATCTGCGGAGTCGACCCATTCGAACTTGCCAGGCGAAACCTGCTTCCAGTCGTCATCGGACTGGTCGCAACTACCATTGTAGCGATGTTCTTAATCTAAAGACAGAGGGACGGACCTTCCAAGGGAAGGTCCGTCCCTCTTATTTTGCAGGGCGCTTTTCATATAGGAAGATACACAGCACGAAAAACGAGTAACCCAGAAGGAAGCCGGCAGCAACATCAGTAGGATAGTGAGCCTGTTCCGCTACACGGCTGAATCCTGCCAACAGGGAAAGGATGACGGCCAAAGTGAAGATCGTGACTTTCATTCCCATGGTGGAAATTTCCTTACTGAGGAAATAAGCGATGACCAGGAGAAAGACAATCCCCACCATGGCATGACCGCTGGGAAAGCTGAACCCCTCTTCCCCATGGGAAAACGGGGGTCTTTCACGTTCCATCCACCCTTTGATGACTTTATTTAGGACGTTACTACCCGCAACCAGTACCACGACCGTTATGATTCCTGCGTAATCTTTTTTAACCCACCAAAGGAACAGGATCAAGGCGATTGTGGCGATTCCAATTACCAACTCGGTCCCTATCACGGAAAATGGTTCTAAAACGTTCATGTCGCCCATGTTTGTCAGAAGATAATCCTCTCCGAAAATCTCCATGTCATGATAAACAAAATGGGCAATGGTCATAAAAAGTACAAATGAAATGATAGCTGAAATGGATAAGGTTTTATTCATCGAATCCTCCTTGAATTTCACTTATCCCCTCTTCCCGGTACATATTTAGTGTTATAATATTCGTAATATTCACCAAACATTAGGAGGTTTGAGGACTTGCTGAATGAATTATATCAGAAATTAGAAGATCGTTGGATAGAAATGGTTAATATCAGAAGATTTCTTCATCAACACCCGGAATTATCCTTTCAGGAAAAAAATACGGCAAAGTATATTGCGGATTACTACAAAGAAATCGGGGTCCCCGTTCAAGAACATGTCGGGGGCAATGGGGTGGTAGCAAGGATTGAAGGGGCTCTCCCCGGAAAGACCGTAGCTCTGCGTGCGGACTTTGACGCCCTTCCCATACAGGATGAAAAGGAAGTGGAATATCGTTCTACCGTGCCGGGTGTTATGCACGCCTGTGGTCATGACGGCCATACCGCGACACTTCTGGTATTAGGGAAAACCCTTCATGAAATGCGAGAAACCCTTTCAGGGACAGTCGTTCTCATACATCAGCACGCTGAGGAATATGCACCCGGAGGAGCTAAGTCCATGATCGAAGCGGGTTGCCTCGAAGATGTGGACGTGATCTTTGGCACCCATTTATGGGCAACCGAACCACTTGGGAAGGTCCTCCATCGAACAGGTCCGATCATGGCCGCTGCGGACCGCTTTGAGATTGTCATTAAAGGATCCGGGGGACATGGGGCACAGCCTCACAAAACGAAGGACTCCATCGTGATCGGAGCTCAAGTTGTTGCAGAACTTCAACAAATCGTCAGCAGAAGAGTAAACCCGATTGATCCAGCCGTGGTGACGGTCGGCTCCTTTATAGCTGATAATGCGTTCAATGTCATAGCCGATTCAGCTAAATTGATTGGAACGGTACGGACCTTCAATCCAGAAGTCAGGGACTTTATTGAAGAAGAAATCGAACAGATCCTGAAAGGGGCCTGCCTTTCCGGACGCTGTGATTATGAGTTTGTATATGAGCGGGGGTATCCGGCCGTTGTCAATCACCCTGAGGAGACAGAACTATTCATTCAAAGTGCCGATACTGTAGATGAAGTGCATACCGTGGAAGAAATCGAAATGCAGATGGGCGGTGAGGATTTTGCCTTTTATTTAGAACATGTGAAGGGTACTTTCTTCTTTACGGGAGCCAAGCCCGATAATGTGGAAACGGCCTACCCACACCACCACCCAAAGTTCGATCTTAACGAAAAAGCGCTTCTCATTGCAGCAAAATCATTGGCAAGTGCAACCATTCACTACCAGAATAAACATTCCGTTTCGGAAGCCGTTCCGAAATAACGCAAAGAAGGATCGGACGCTCACATCCGATCCTTCTTTTTTAATAAAAGCGATGATTCTTTTCAATTTTACTGACCACCAACACCCACCAAATCAAGAGGGGCTGGAACAATAATCTGACCCAAAGCAGCAGTTGATTGGCATCTTCCTGTCCCGGGGCCGGAATTCCTTTAATGGCCGCGTAGATATTTGCAGGAAATACAAGAACTAAATAAATCGCGGTGATGATCCCAGTTTTTTCACGCGTCTTCGGAATCAACAGCAGGACTGACAGAATAAATTCAATGATTCCTGTGATATAAACAAGCTCTTCTCTTAAAGGAATAAACGCAGGGACCATTTTCGCAAATCCTTGGGCTTCAATAAAATGAAAGACCCCTGCCAGAAAGAAGAAGAATGAGAATAAAATGAGCCCGACTATCTTCCATGCTTTTTTCCGTTTATTCATCTATTTCACACCTCACTAAACACAATTTACCCTACCCTTATCACTATACATGAAGTCATTGCGGAAATAAAAAGATGGGTTTGTCATCACAATGACCCCAACAAAAAGAAGACCGATCATGATGATCGACCTTCATACGGTACTATTCTACTGCATGGAAGTAGCGAATCCGATAAGCAAATTTTGCCACCTCACCAAGCTGATCCAAAAGCTGATAATTCGCATAGGCACCCACAACCGCCCCGACTCCAGGGATGAGCTGGAGCATCTTCACCAAATCGATGTAATCCCGATACTCCTGTTGAAAGGTTTTCCAGTCAAGTTCCTTCAGCTTTTCTTTTTCTTCCTCCCAATTCTCAATGATGGAGAGGACCTTCTTCTTATGAGCATCACTTGAGAATGCAAGCTGAAAAACATACAGAAGAAATAGACGCTCCTCATATTGTTTGGGGTCATAACCATGAATCAGGGAGCATTCGCTCAAAAATTTCATCTTAATAGACAGAAGCAATGGAAAATCCGCAAGACCAAGGAAAATCCCCCCGGCACCGGTTCCTGCCCCTTCGATGGTGGCAGCTTTCCGGTAAAATTCCATTCGTTCCTTCATCACGACTTCCCGTTCCTGTAGCTCAGGTCTGTAGGCCGCCTGAAGGGACACCCATTCGCTGCCCTTCAGGGTGACCTCCACCATTTTCTTGATGCTTTCCGTGACGACTTTATGCGCTTTCTCAGGTATCCACTCATTCACTTTCGTCTGGGCCTGTTTGGATACCCTCTTAAAGATGGACGATTTCCTGGTGTATCTCCGTTTCCACTGCTCGAGCTCTTCTCTTTCATGGCTCACTTTAGAACCACCATCCTTTTTGGTCAGCCTTTACTCATACTATGTTCATCCTGCCTGTTTCATTAAAAAAGCGTTTCTTCCATCTTTTTCAACCTTTGGACGAGGTAGAACTGACTGAAAAAGATGGAGAAGGTTAAGCCTGCAAGCAACGTGATCAATCCAGGCAGCCACTCTCCCCTTATAAAAAGGGGTAGTGAAAACACAAGGGCCTGTATCATCATCGACTGGCTCATGATTTTCTGAAAAGATGATGTCTTCAATTCCCTTGAAACCGGATAAATAAGTACCCAGATCTTATAGTCAAAGCGCTTGAATAATGGAATCATCTGAAAAGCTGTCAAATAAAGAAATACCATAGCCGTCAGAATACTGAAGATGAAAGATGGATTGGAATAGATCAGCAACACACCGATCAGGGTCAAGCGTATATACAGACCTGAATATTCACTTGTCCTTACAAGCGAGCGAAGATACAAATAGCGATAGGTTGATGCTTGAGAGAAAGGAGCCTTCACAAGCCAGTCGAGCCATTTTCTCCTGTGCACTTTCCCTTTCAGCTTTGGAACATCCGTGAACATATTGGCGATGCGATAAAAGATCAGCATGCGCTGCTCTTCAAGATTGATCAATAAATCCCATTTAAGGTTCTTACCCTTTGTTGCTTGATGAAAATAAAAGGCATAGCCGAGCATCAAGACGGCCACGATGAGTGTCATCCAAAGGTCGGCTCCCGATAACACAAGGAACAAAAGAGTCCCGTTCAATAGGAAACGGACAAGACTGTCCGTCAGGTGAGCTTCCCTCTCCTGAAACCTTAACATGAACCAACGAACAAAGAGATTCCATATTTTCATGACCAATACTAAGCCAAGTAACGGAAAGAAGCTTCTGAAACTGTTTCCAGAAACAGCTACATACATAGGCATTAGGGCAGCCAGGACAAGCAGTTGAATGTAGGATTGGAACATGAAGCTGATCCAGATACATTTCCTGAAATAACCGGATAACCGTTCTTCTAAAGGTAGAAGAAATACAGCATCCGCCTCCCGGAGAAATGTGTAAACCGGACTCCATGCCAATAAGAGACCAAGTGCGACTGACATGATGAGAGGAGCCGGGAATGTTGGCTCGAGTGTCTTCACCCACTGATTATACGTAAATGCAGCGCCCCCCAAAGCGAAAATCAGGACGAATAACAAATGATCATTGAACATGTATTTCAAATACTTTTGAAGTTCCTGATTATACTCTACAATCCTCTTTTTCCAGATGCCCTCCACGTTATTCATCATGGGATTCTTCCTTTGTCAACTGGATGTATATATCATCTAAAGTGGCTTCAGGCATCGTAAACTCCCTGCGAAGCTCTTCTAAAGTCCCCTTTGCCCGGATTTTCCCTTCATGAAGGATGATGAATGAGTCACAATATCTTTCGGCAGTAGCTAATATATGGGTAGACATCAGGATGCCCGCTCCATTTTGTTTCATTTCCTGCATCCAATCCAGTAACGACTGGATCCCGAGTGGGTCCAATCCGACAAACGGTTCGTCGATGATGTACAGACTGGGCTGAATAAGAAAGGCACACATGATCATCACTTTTTGTTTCATCCCTTTAGAAAAATGAGCGGGAAACCAACTCATCTTCTTTTCCATACGAAACGCTTTCAACAATTTATCGATTCTTCCCTTATATTCCGCATCTGATAATCCATAGGCCATGGCCGTAAGCTTCAGGTGTTCCTCGAGGGTAAGTTCATCATATAAAATTGGTGTTTCCGGTATGTATGAGAATTGCTTGCGATATTGATCGGCATCCTTTTTCAACGTATGGCCGTTGATGGATACCTCCCCTTGCTTCGCCTCCATCAGCCCGATGATATGCTTGATGGTCGTACTCTTACCCGCCCCATTCAATCCGATTAACCCGACAATTTCATTAGAGTCAATGGAGAATGTTATATCCTTCAAAACCGGCTTCCTTGTATACCCGCCGACAAGATGCTTAATTTCTAATAACGACACGAGCAGCAACGTCCTTTCTCTTCTATATGTATTATTTCTATTTTATCAAAACTTTAAAGCAAAGGCATGCTTTGAATATGAATCATTTTCTCCAACAGATCTCTAAAGACGAACAAGCAAGTAATTTGTCGAGATCACTTTCTACACCGCTATTGATTTACGTGCAAGACTTCGCTTTCCTCGGGGCGGAAGGCAAGCCTCCTCGTCGCTGACGCTCCTGCGGGGTCTTACCTATTCCGCTTTTCCCGCAGGAGTCTACGTCTTGCACTCCAATCAATAGCTAGATCCTGCTGTAACTGACTATGCTTTAGGAATAATTGCAAAAGCCCTTTTTTACCGGGTTTTGGTTATTCATACACAGACTTTAGTTTTCGAATGTTCGGTCGTTTGGAAGTATTAGCAGGATGGGGCATTACTGTAACAAAAAGGATAAGAGTGGTGTAGTAATCTCGGCATTACATTTTCACAGTGACCACTTATACTTGGGTAGTTGATTGGAGCGGAAGGTGCTCGACTCCTCCGGGAAACGCTGGACAGGTGAGACCCCGGAGGCGCAGCCGAGGAGGCTCACCGCCAGCCCCGTGGAAAGCGAGCACCTGCAGCGGAAATCAACCAGCACACACTCTTTCTCAGGGGGAGAATTACGACAACCGTTTGAATAAGCAACCTTCCACATTTTAGCATTCATAACCTCCCCCTAGAATGCACAACATATTATCAGAAGGGGCCAGCAATAAGAAAAAGGGGATGGTTGTTAAAGACCAGCTAACCGATTTCACTATTGTTTGCGACTTGAAGGATTCGTCGTCTTCTTTAGTGAATGACACACTCACCCAATTCATTTCATCAAAAATTTGATAAATGAGGTGTTTGTTAAAGCACATTTTGACTAAATCAACTTTCTTACTAAGCTTTTTTAGCCTACAAGATAAGGGGATGGTCAGTTTGCACAAAGTCATTCATGTTTCTAACGATTTACACATATCATCCTTATAGCAAATGAGGTGTTTGTCCAAGACGGCTAACAGTTTCTATTGTCTAAATGCTTAAATAGCAAAAAGATAAGGGGATGGTCGCATTGAACAAAGTTCATTCTACCCTAGAATGGTACACTTTTCGAAGCTACTAACGAATGAGGTGTTTATCAAAGAGAATGAAGCCTGACATATAAACCTTTACAGTATTACCCCTTCTAAGAAGAGAGGCAGGAAAATCGTTCCTGTCTCTTCTTCATTTATTGTCCTATTAATGATAAAATACATACACCATTACTGAAAGGTGGAAATGAATATGAGTGACTGTATTTTTTGTAAAATCATCGATGGGGAAATCCCGGCAATGAAAGTATACGAAGATGAACATGTCCTTGCTTTTCTTGACATCAGTCAGGTGACGAAAGGTCATACGCTTCTTATCCCTAAAGTACATAAAGAAAACGTCTACGAGCTGACACCGGACATGGCGAGTCACCTCTTCTCTGTAGCACCTAAGATCGCAAACAGCATCAAGGCTGAGTTTAGCCCTGTAGGAATGAACCTTTTAAGCAATGCAGGTGAAGAAGCAGGACAATCCGTCTTTCATTTCCACATGCATTTCATTCCACGCTATGGAAATGGCGATGGCTTCGGAGCCGTTTGGAAAACCCACAATGACGACTACAGTCAAGACGATTTGAAAGAGATTGCAGCTTCCATCGCACAGCACCTATCATAAATTCGACAGCCCGCACCCTTATCATTGAAGGATGCGGGTATTTTTTCAGAAAATTAAATCTTTGACACCCGTTCACAATATGTTATAATGTACCTATCTTTTCGCTGATGGCAACAGTGCACATTAGGAGAAGCAGAATACAAAGTATAGTTTAGTTGAGGAGAGATGAGAAATGAATACAAAAACACTTGTATCCCTGTCATTATTAGTAGGGATCGGAGCGGTCCTTCACACAGTGATCCCGGGCATATTCTTAGGGATGAAACCGGACATGATGCTGACCATGATGTTCTTAGGGATTATCTTGTTTCCGGCCAAGAAAAACGTTTTGCTATTAGGTTTATTAACAGGAGTCATTTCAGGACTGACAACACAATTCCCTGGTGGATTCTTGCCAAACCTGATCGATAAACCGGTCACGGCATTCGTCTTTTACGGATTATTCCTGGCAACAAAGAAAATCACTCGTTCACTGTTAGGTGCTTCTGTTCTAACCGCAATCGGTACACTCGTATCAGGAAGCGTATTCCTGCTTTCTGCATATGTGATCGTAGGACTGCCTGGGGCTTTCTTCGCTCTATTCGCAGCAGTCGTCCTTCCGGCAACACTTGTGAACGCCGGCGCGATGTTCGTTGTGTATCCGATCATCAACGGTATCTTAAAACGTTCAACCATTCGAGAAGCTGTCACAACAGAACAGCTATCCTAAACGAAATAATAAAAACACCCTCCATGCCTTGTGATCCGTCACAAAATGGGGGGCTTTTTTATTAACTGACTGCAAACCAGAGCAGTATCCCTATGAGAAACGTGATCAATCCACCTGAACCCAATATGGTCGCACGTTTTTTTAATATATTTTTAGGAGGATACATTCCAGGTCTTTGAATACTAATGAAGTTATATACCATACTTAGAAACAACACTGTACTGAGAGCAAAGAAACCAAAGATTATTCCGTCCATTCTGTTAGAACCTCCCCCCTCTTCCTCACCTCTTATCTTATTTTTATGCGTTTGAAGAGAAAGATATGAACCGTCTTGTTTCAATCTGTTCTAAAAGGGAAAAGGAGAATACATACTGATTGGAGAAATATAGTATTATAGAAATAGAAGAACGAGGTGAACATAATGAATAAAAAATCTCTTGCCTACGGATTACTAATCGGTGGAGTGGTCGGAGGAGTCGCGTCCCTTTTGACATCCCCTTCATCAGGTAAAGAAATCCGTGCACAAATCAAAGACAAGAAAGACGATTGGACAGTGGTCATCGAGGAAATGAAAGGCCACATCGGTGAATTGAAAGAGTCAATCGGCACCCTGTCACAGGAAGGAAAGGAAACGGTCCTTCAGCTTTCCAAGGATCTTCAAGCTTCCTTCAAGCAGTGGCAGGCTTCAACCGAGCCGAACAACCAGCGCCTTCAAGAAGAAATCCAATCCATCCAGCGAACCATCGAAGAGCTGGAAAAATCGATCAACTCAGCCAACACACCGAATCCATAACCCTATCCCCGTTATGCCCTTCACCCAATTATGGGTTAGAGCTTGCGGGGATTCTCTTTTATTTAAAAATAAAAATTATTTCCACCCCGATTTCTTTCAGAATAGTGTTTCCCTATTAAAGTCCCGTCATTACAGGGTTCAAACACTCTAATATTTCTATTATGTATCCGGTAAACCAACCAGAAATTATATACTTCGAAAAATTTTGTCAATTTAGCCTTTATTAATTATTACTTTATTGGCATAATAAAATATAAGCGCTTTCTTTTTGATGATTGTTGTAGTAGTGAATCCTTTGGAACTGCTTACAACGCAACCATTTCAAGAACAGCTTATAGTAAAAAAAGATTTTCTAGCAAAGTGGGTGAATGAGATGAAGGAAAGAGAATTTACTTTGAAAGAGGCAATGCTCTTCAGTCAAAGGATGGCTCAGCTTAGTAAAGCTTTGTGGAAGGCCATAGAAAAGGACTGGCAGCAATGGATCAAGCCATACGACTTAAATATCAATGAACATCATATTCTCTGGATTGCGTATCATTTAAAGGGTGCTTCCATTTCGGACGTGGCCAAATTCGGTGTTATGCATGTTTCAACGGCATTTAACTTTTCGAAGAAATTAGAGGAACGTGAACTTCTTGAGTTTTCCAAACGGGAGAATGATAAGCGGAATACGTATATTCAACTGACGGCCAAAGGGGAGAATATCCTTCTTGATCTAATGAAGAACTATCAGCCGGAAAGTCATTCCATCTTCCAGGGAGTATCTCCATTACGGGAATTATATGGGAAGTTCCCCGAAATGATCGAAATGATGACCGTCGTACGTAATATTTATGGGAATGATTTTATGGAAATATTTGAAAAGTCATTTCACAATATTGAAAATGATTTTTCTGATGATAATGGAAAGCTCGGTGAACTATTTGAAGATGAGGAAGAACTGGCATGATCTACAAGCTCTTCTGTAATTGTTTCATCAAAGCTGGATAAATATTCTGGATAAGGCAGCTATCCACGACTTCATGCACCTTCAGCTTTGCATGAAGCACATCTTCAAATTCTTTAAAAAGCGGAGTATTGTATACGAATCCTTCCGCTTTTTGTTTTTCAAGTTTCATGCTCAATCTATCACAAGTTTGAAAAAACTCCTTCACTTCCCTCTCTGACAATCCACTACGAATGATCAGACGATAAAAGGGATATCCGTTTTCAGGCATCATTTCAGCCATCAGCCTCTGATGGTATTCAAGTTTTTCTATTCGCTTCATTAGTTCGTGCATCTTTATCACCCACTATTTATCTCATACTCTTATTGTACAAAACTATCACATACCTGTCGCCCCAAACTCCCTTCAAAAAATAAGAAAAATCCTCTAAAATGTATTGATTTTTTCCGGTAATCGTAATAAAGTATGTAAAGCACTTAATTAACCACAATTCGTCTAATGGAGGCGATTTTTTTATGCATTGCTGGAAAACAATCAATCTGGAAAAACAATTTGGATTCTACCGAGTCTTTTTACTTTCATCCATCATCATGATGATGGTATTCTCATTAATATACGTACCAATCAACTTACTATTTCCGAGTGCTTTTTACGATAAGCATTTCCTGGGATTCTTCGTGGGCCTGATCAGTATCTATCCATTGCATAAATTTTTTCACATCGTGCCCATCTTGCCTTTTGTGAGAAAAATAAAATGCAAATGCAACAGAAAAATGTATTTTTTGCCGATACTTTCATTGCGGGTGGATCAGCCAATTTCAAAATACCGTTATTTGGTCGCCCTTGTGGCCCCATTCTTTGTACTAAACAGTATTTTATTATTCGGGTGCTTCCATTTCCCACATTATTCGCATTACTTTACCATGCTCCTTGCATTTCATTCAGGGATCTGTGCCATTGATTTCATTTATGCGAAACAGTTGATGGACTCACCAAAGAATGCTTTAATCGAAGAAAATGAAGATGGATACGAAATATTGATTTATCAGTAAGGATGATGGATGGCCATTGAAGCATACACTCGATGGATGAAATCATCCTTCTCATATTTTCGGGATGATTCACTGCTTTCGTTCACCCATTCTTCATACCGGAAGGGCATATATATGAAAAAAGCTTCATTTACATGAATTAAGGCAACACTCTTGCTACCAATTAGGGAAATAATTTGGTAATGTATAGTCTATAGGAGATAACGGGGAGGGGTTTGGATGATCTCCATGTTTTTAGTATTTGCTGTCTTCATCTTATTTTATATAAATAAAATGACCAACGCATTATGTTTACAAAAAGAAATACCTGAAGAACGCCAACCTAAGGTATTTAGGACCATCAATATCCTTATCACCATACTGCTGGTTTCTTCTTACATAGAGATACTATTTACATAGAACATGAAGTGTAAAAAAAGCAGATCCGGAAAACCGGATCTGCTTTTTTATCTATTTAATTAGCAAACGTATGCTGCACCAATGATGATTAACAAAATGAATAAAACTACGATTAACGCGAAACCTCCGCCGTACCCGCCGCAAGCACCTGACATATGCGCTTCCTCCTTTCATGTATGAAAAGCATAAACATATGAATATGAAGCAAAAGGGGCCAGCCTTTCTTAAGGTATTGCCCCCTCTTACAGTCTTTATCCGGTGAACCTAAACCCTGAGGCTAAATTATAGCCATGCTGCACCTACAATGATTAACAGGATGAACAGTACTACGATTAACGCGAAACCTCCGCCGTATGCGTGACCCATAACTTTCCACCTCCTTTGAAGCGCTACTTTATCTTATTCAAGTTAGCTGCCATATGTTTTAGGCTAATGTCATAATTTTAATTTTTTTAGTAAATATATGCGGCACCAACGATGATTAATAAGATGAACAGCACTACGATTAACGCGAATCCGGAATTGTATCCACAGCTCATATTTATTACCTCCTTTTCTCTCTTCGCTCTTATCATATGAAAGTACCTAGGAAATGGGTGTGTAAAATGCCCATTTTTCTGAAGATTAGTTTGGAAAATATTTTTTTAAATGGAAGAAGTGTGTTATAGTATGTTTTGTAGATTTTGACAAGCCATCAAACGAATTTATTGTAGGAGTTGGTCACCATGAAAAAATGGATCATTTCAGTATCACTGGCTGCGGGAGTCGTAGGACTTGCAGGGTGCAGCGGTGACGAAGCTGAAGGAAACAGTGACGTTGTTGCAACAACAAAAGCCGGAGATGTAACAAAAGATGAACTTTACAAATCAATGAAGCAAAAATTCACTCCACAAATGGAACAGGCCCTTCAGGAACTGGTATATACGAAAGTCCTTGAAGACAAGTATGACGTGTCAAAAGAGGAAGTTGATCAAAAGCTGAATGAAGCGAAAGATCAGTTGGGACCTCAATTCGATATGTTCTTACAACAATATAATTTGGACGAAAAGTCGTTCAAACAATATCTGAAGCTACAATTGCTTCAAGAAAAAGCTGCGATTTCCGATGTGAAAGTAACAGATAAAGAAGTCAAAGACTACTACGAGAAATGGAAGCCTGAAATTAAAGTCCGCCACATCCTCGTAGAAGATGAAAAAACAGCCAAAGAAGTGAAGCAAAAATTGGCTGATGGAGCGAAATTCGAAGATCTTGCCAAGGAGTACTCCACAGATCCCGGTTCTGCTGAAAACGGCGGAAGCTTAGGATGGGTAGACTACGCTGGTCGTCAAAACTTTGTCCCTGAATTCTCAAAGGCACTGGATACCCTTGAAAAAGGCAAAGTAAGTGAACCTATCAAAACAGAATATGGTTATCACATCATCGAAGTGACTGATAAAAAAGAAAAGAAATCCTTTGACGAAATGAAAAAGGAAATCGAAAAAGAATTAAAGCTTTCCAAAGTGGATCCTCAGAAAATCCAGGAAGCGATGAAAGCTGAAATCGAAAAAGCTGATCTGAACATCAAAGATAAAGATTTGAAAAAATCATTCGATCAAGTACTGAATCCTCCTGCAGCTCCTGAGGGTGGAGAAACACCAGCACCTGAAGGCGAAGCTCCGGCAACGGAAAAACAGGAATAACCAAAAAGGACTGACGGCTACCTTAAGCCATCAGTCCTTTTTTATCATTTGATCAAGACGTCAGTTGACGCTTCTTCTCTTTTTCCTCTTCCATTCGATGAATATACACTTCTCCTTCTTTCTCAATCCATTCATCTTCCAGCGTCTTTTCTTCCTTCGCCGATTTGATCGTCATAAAGGCACTCCCGAAAATTCCAGCTACAACAAGGTACATCCAAATAGGCAGGGTCATTTGCTTCATCTCCTTATAGGTTTGTCCTCTTTTATTTACACTATATGTGGGCGGGGAAGAAAACATGACAGCATGATAAAAAAAGAATCCGGTCCATGGACCGGATTCTTTTTGTTATTTATGAAAGGTTGGTTTATAGAATGAACGGTTGTCGAGTGCGAATACTCTCTCCGTATACTCACCCGGCTTCACCCGCTGTAGGGCCCGATCAAGCATATTCATCTTTGCGTCGACATTATCGATGTAGTGAAGGATCTCTGCTTCCCGGATGAGTGGCGGCTTAGGGCTTCCCCACTCGGCTTTCCCGTGATGACTCAACACGAGATGTTGAAGAATCATGACCTCTTCGCCTTCGATTCCCAGTTCATCCGCTGCTTTCCCGATTTCATTCACCATGATTGAAATGTGCCCGATCAAATTCCCTTCAATCGTGTACGTTGTCGAGGTAGGACCCGACAGCTCGATGACTTTCCCTAAATCGTGAAGGATCACCCCTGCATAGAGAAGGTCCGAATCCAGGGAAGGATACAGTCCGGCAATGGCTTTCGAAAGATCCAGCATCGAGACCACATGATAGGCAAGGCCGGATACGAATTCGTGATGATTCTTCGTAGCTGCCGGATATTCAAGGAAAGGCTTTTGATATTTCTTGATCAGATGCCTTGTGATGCGCTGGATATTCGGGTTTCTCATTTCAAAGATATACTGTGTAATCTTGCTCGTCATCTCATCTATGCTCACCGGCGCCGTTTCCAGGAAATCTGAAATGGCATAGCCATCCGCCGGGGAAGCGGGTCTGATCTGTTTGATCTTCAGCTGATTCTTCCCGCGGTAACTGTGTATGTCCCCGACGACCCTAACGATCGTTTCAGGCTGGTAGGCCTTCTCATCCTGCTCAGAAGCATCCCAGAGCTTCGCTTCCATATCTCCGCTCTTATCCTGCAGGATCAGCGTAAGAAACGGCTTTCCTGTATTTGTGGTACCCTTTGTCATTTGCTTGATTAATAATGGCAAGTCAATCGTCTCACCTACGCTGAAATGTGTAATACCTGACATCTGTTCTCCTCCGTTCACTATAAAAGTAGTTTCAGTATATCATATTTTTGTACTCAGGAAGTCTGGATCGACTCCTTCCTCTTTAACACAATCATCTCTTCATCCGTGAACGATTGTTTGATATGGGGGTGACAGGTGAAAAATAACACTTGATGGTCCCTTGCCACTTTCCTTAAGAGCGAAAGAAATGCCTTTGTTCTGGTCAGGTCAAAGTTGACTACCCCATCATCAATCAAAACAGGCAATGGATATTTATCACCGATCGATTGAATGAGGGCAAAGCGGATTGAAATAAATAGCTGCTCTTTCGTCCCTTGACTGAGTTCGATTGCATCAAAGATGGTCCCATCCATCCTCTCCACTTTGATCATTTCATCATCCAGTAAGAAAATGCGCTGATAATGCCCTTCCGTCAGTTTCCTGAAGTTTTCTTCTGCAAGCTCTATGACTTTCGGCATTTTGGTTTTTTGATATAGCTCCATTGTTTTTCTTAACGAAACCCCTGCCAATGTATACGTAGACCATTCAAAGGCCAGCTCCCCCAGCTCGGCTTTTTTGCTTTGGAATTCTTGAAGGATGGCGGAATGGCTCTTGCCTTCTTCTAACGTTTTAATTTCATACGAAAGGGAGGCGAGTTCTTTTTGCAGAGCGGACAGCTCTTTTGACAACTCTTCGATGGATTGTAAGACCCGGGCCGATTCCTTTCTGCTTTCTTCCAATGAATGAAACTCAAGGAACGTATCAAGGGTTTTTTGGGTCAATCTCGTTTTCATCCCCTTATATTGAGACCAAAGTTTGCTTCGTTCCTGAACCTTCATAGCCTTCTCCCTGAATTCCATTTCCTCGGAGCAACCAGCTACAAGGATAAGCTCTTGTATTTCATGTCGGATTTTTTCAATTTCTATGGAATGTTTTTCGATATCCATAGATAAAGGTTCTAACTCTGCAACAATATTTTCGACTACCAGCCGCCGTTTCTCCAGATCCTGCAGCATCCCTTTTAATTGAAGCAGCGCTTCGTCCACTGTCGTGAACAGGAGTGCATGGCGTTGAAACCAACCCCGGCATTCTTCAGTGAATTCTTTCACCTTCTTTTCTGAATAAGCCTCTTCAGCGGATAAATGGCTATATGTTTCATATGAATAGACGATTTCTTTCATCTTGGCAAATGCATCACGTAGCCACTTCCAATGAAAATCGGAAGGTAAGGATAATTCCCCTTTCAGGCTTTCCATCCTTTCTTCTCCCCAGATGATCGCTTTCTCAAGCTCTTCCTTTTTCTCATGAAGCTTCTGTACCTTCAGCTCCTGTTCTTCCAACGACAAGACCCGCTGCTTCCATTCGTTGCGAAATTCCATTTGTTCCAAAAGGCTTTGTTCTGCTGTATCCAGGGTCCCGGTTTTCTCCGGTTGAATGTCTTTGGCTCGCTCCTTAAGCTTTTCAAGGGTGTCGGTTTCTGTCCTTACATTCTTCCTCGATTGAAAGATGGTTCCACCGATAGCCATCAGAACAAGCAAGCTCATACCTGCCATGACCCAATTGCCGGAGAACATTCCCCATAAACCGAATCCCATTGCAATCAGCAATGCTCCACCACTGAACAGCATCTGATTCGAATAGGTAGCTTTTTTTCGGCTATAGTTTTCCTCTGCCTCCTTTACTTGCAGATTCATCCATTCCATCTGCTCCCTCGTAGAATTCTTGCCGGTTAGAGCCTTGACCTTTCGTTGTAACTCTTGATATTCATCCTCTTCCATTAATCGTTGTTCTAAGTTTTCGCATTTTCTTTCAATGATTTGAAGTTCTTCCATTTCCTCTTCTTTAAGCCGATCCAGGCTTTCCCGTTCGTGAAGGAGTTTGGTCTGATGATCCAAAGCCTGCTGGATGTTTTCAGACATCATCAGGCTTGTATTTAATGACGGGATATTTTCCATTTCAATCTGCAGCCCTAATTCCCGGATGGTGTCACTGATTTTACTTTGGAGCATTCTTAATTCTCTGCTTCGCTCCCCGCTCTCTTCTTTCCACTTCAAGTAAGAGGATTGACGGGACAATAGTTCCTCCATAAACGGAATATCTTCTCTTAATGAAAGGTCCAGATCGTTCGATTCCAACTTTTCCTGTAGATTCTTTTGTTTGCTTTTCAGGGTCTCAAGATAGGCTGATGTTTGTCTTTCTTCGATCTTCAACTCGTTCATTCGCTCTAATCCGTCTGGAGGGAATTCGAGGTCTTTCAGCTGGGAGAGGCGCTTTTCGACATCATTGAATTGGACAAGGGTATCCCAATTTTCATTTACGGAAATAAGATGTTCTCTCTTATCAGAGAGAAGCTCCTTTTTCTTCTCCAAGTCCGATATTTCCGCCTCCAGGGATCTGCGTCTCGCTATGAGCGGCAGGTACTGATCATTCTTCTCTTTCCCTTCCTTCACTCGTTTTTCAAGGTCCTTTAGTTGAGAAAGCACTACATTGATCCTCGGTTTCCTACCTGATTTCTTAAACAGCTGTTCCCTTTCTTTCTGCCAATCCTGGGAAAGCTTCAAAAGAAGGTCCGTCCCTGTAGATCCCGCTGCGAATAAATATCGGTTCAGTTCCTCTTTTTTTAGTCGCTGGATGTTCTGAAGGCCTTCCAGGTTGAATGAGAAGATGTTTTGGTAGGTGGACCGGTCCATTTTGCCCAACAATTGTTGGAGGGTTTCTTCTCCTTCCACTCTCCCATCTTCAAATTGGACGGATACGTCTCCCGCTGCCTTCCCTTTGACCCGCTCAATGCTCACCATTCCCTGATCTTCCACGTGACAAAGGATTTTCCCACCATACTCGGTCGATGATTTTGGAATGTATCTCAACAAAGATTGCTGTTTCGTCGGAAAACCGAATAGGATGCTATGAATGAATGACATGATCGTGGATTTACCCGCTTCATTTTCTCCATAGAATAATTGAAGGTCGCTAAGTGTATAATGCTTGTTGTCAAGCTTTCCATATCCGTATATATGAAGTTCCATCAGCTTCAATTTCTTTCACCCCCACTTTTCAGTAAGTGCTTTGTTTCTTCTATTAAATCGTTCTTCCCTTCGTCCTCCAACGGTGCAAGAAATCGGTAGATCGACGGATGTTCATACAACTCTGCCAAGACTTCCTTCCACTCTTCCCCTTCAAGGCTTTCAAGGGTTGAAATCATATCCTGAAGAAAGGGATCCCGTTCCTTTATCGCTGTGCTGGCGGGAGATCGGCGTATGGAGTGAATCCATTTCAATTCCCCATGGTTTTCTATATCCGATTGCAGCGCCTCCAGGAGATCGCCATTGTCAATCTTTCTCATCATATCTTCTGGGAGCGAATCTTCATCCGTTAGGACGATTTCAATCAAGCTGTCTTCATGTATGGTTTCCACTGCCTGTTGGATGCGCTGAAACACCTCACCAAACCTCCCTATACCATGCAGGGATACATCGCATGTTTCCCAAAGCAAATCATGGGTGGGAATGAACGACAGCTCTGTCTGATACTCATCAAGTAAGACTTCATAGCATCCTTTTGCACCGGTCTCCTTTCGGTGCCTGCCTTGGATATTCCCGGAATAGACGATATAAGGCTCTTCATGCAAAATCCGGCGTTGATGAATATGCCCGAGTGCCCAGTAATGGTAATTCTTCTCCAATAATTCATTTAGCGTAAAAGGGGCATACGTTTCATGAGATGAATTCATGCTCCCTTCACTTCCATGCAGGATCCCGATCGTATAACGCCCTGCGCCTCCTTTAGGATATTCCCCGATCCTTCTTTCCCGGATATGCCTTGTTCCATAGCTGAACCCCACGATATCAACAAGGGTACCATTCCTGGTGGTAAGCTGTTTCACTTCGGTTTCCTCGTGAAAAATATGTATATTATCCGGCATATCCAGTTCTAATCGACGGCTGCCGAGATGATCATGATTTCCGTGGACGACGTATACAGGGATATCATGTGAATGTAGGATTTGAAATTGTTTCACTAGTTTAGCCTGGGCACGGATGCTTCGGTCTTCTTCATCAAATAAATCCCCACTGAGAATCATAAAGTCTACTTCTCTTGCAATCGCTTCTTTCACCACTTTTTCGAATGAAGCAAAGGTACTATTATGTATTCGTTCAAATAATTCTGTCGGTAAATGCTTCAGCCCTGTAAATGGACTGTCCAAATGTAAGTCTGCTACATGAAAAAACCGTATGTTCTCCATGAAGTCCCCTCCTTCAACACTACGAATATACGTTCTGCTATTCATTCATTATATCCCAAAACCGGGGAAGATTTCAGTATGTATTCACATTTTATCCGTTTCATATAAAAAAGCTGCCACTTTAAAGGTGACAGCCCTCCACTTATTTCTTTGATGTTAAATCGATTGCTTTCTTTATATCTTTATATGAATTGGACTTACCGTATAGTAGCACCCCTCCACGATAGACACGTGCACCGAATACCCCCAGCAATGCGATGGAAACAATCAGGACGAGTATCCCGATGACTGGCTCATACACCGGCAGGTTCAGCATCCCGACACGAAGGAACATGACCATCGGAGTGAAGAAGGGAATGTATGAAGTTACGGTTACAAAGCCCGATTCAGGACTACCAAGGCCAAACATGGAGATGAAGAATCCGATCATGATGAGAAAGGTCATCGGCATGATCATCTGCTGGACATCTTCAATCCTACTCACAAGGGATCCAAGCAGGGCTGCAAGGGTTGCATACAGGAAATATCCAAGCAGAAAGAAGATGATCGCATAAATGATGACACTGAGTGATAGGGATTCAAATCCGAATCCTTCAAAGAATCCCCCTACCAGTTCATCCTTCTTGCGGATCAGGGTAAAATAACCTACACCAAGGATAACCGCTAATTGAGTCAAACCAACGAGACCGATTCCAATGATTTTGGCAAACATTTGTTTGACCGGTGACACACTTGATATGAGGATTTCCATGACCCTGGAGCTTTTCTCTGTGGCGACCTCCATCGCCGTCATATTGGCATAGGCAATCACAGAGAAATAGATAAAGAATAATAAGACGTAGACAATTCCCCTTGCCTGACTCAGTTCTTCTTCAGACTTGGCCCCTTCAAGGAGTGCCTCCTTCTCGAAATCAACCGGGGCACTTAATAAGGCCAGCTCCTCGCCGGACAGATCCAACTTACCCGCAGCAAGGGAGGATTTCACATTTTGCAGGGCTGCCTGCAATTCTCCGGCCACGGCAGACTCCGATAACGAGTTTGATTTATACAGGGCCTGTGGCAGCCCATCACTGCTTTCACTTAAGACCAGTAAACCTTTATATTCTTCCGACTCTATTTTTTTCTCGATTTCCTTTGTTGACTCCGAGGCAGGCTTTAATTGAATCTCACTATTCATTGTCTCCAGCTGCTCTAGGAGGGGCTCATATAGTTTGCCCGTTTGATCCTGAACCGCTACCTTGCTCCCTTCATCATCCGTGAAACTCGAGATGACGCTGTCGAAATTGGCCAGCAGGACAAGGGCAGCGGCAATGATGATCGTGGATATGATAAAAGACTTGGCTTTCAATTTTGACATATAGGAATGACCGAGGATCAAGAAGAAATTATTCATAAGAGGTTCCCACCTTTTCTATAAATATATCGTTCAGTGAAGGTTCCTCAAGCTCGAATTTTCGCAGGAAGCCCTTTTGGACGACATCATGAAATACTCCTTGGGCAGCAGCCTCGGATTCCACCTGGAGCAGGACTCCTTCCGTCGTTTCTTTAAGCTTTGTCACTCCCTGCATGTCCTTAAGGTAGGTAAGGTCGAAATCCGCATGTATCACGACATTCTTCTTTCCAAAGGAACGTTTGATTTCCTTCAGTCCGCCATGTACCACGGGACGCCCTTTATGCATGATACACAAGCTTTCACAGAGCTCCTCCACATGCTCCATACGATGACTTGAAAACACGATGGTCGTTCCATTCTTCTTGATTTCCCTGACGGCGTCCTTCAACAGCTCCACATTCACGGGATCAAGACCGCTGAATGGTTCATCAAGGATCAATAGTTTCGGTTTATGAATGACCGATGCGATAAATTGAATTTTTTGCTGATTCCCTTTGGAGAGTTCCTCCACTTTTTTATTGAGATATTGAGGAACGTTGAATCGCTCCAGCCAATAATCCAACTCTTTCAGGATCGTCTTCTTTTCCATTCCCCGGAGGCGTGCCAAATAGACGATTTGATCACTCACCTTCATTTTCGGATAAAGTCCCCTTTCTTCCGGGAGATATCCGATTTCCGGACTGGTGGAATAATCAATCCCCTTGCCGTCCCACGTGATCCTGCCTTCTGTTGCATCCAACAATCCCAACACCATTCGGAAGGTCGTCGTCTTTCCGGCTCCATTCGCCCCAAGGAACCCGAACATTTCACTTGGGGGAATTTCAAGTGACAGCTCATCTACCGCCGTGAAATCCCCAAACCTTTTGGTCACCTGTTGTAATTTCAAACTCATCTTTTGTTTCCCCTCCTGTTGCCCTTTAATAAAAATCCGGCATTCACTTATCTCTCTAGTACTCTACGATTCTATCCATAAAAGGTTTCATTTTCCATTCTTTTTTTCGTTATCAAACTATTTAGACTTCACAAAAAAATGATAGTATGAAAAAATAAAGAAGAACATCATTTCAAGTACAAAGGGGTATTACATAATGAAAGTATATAAACTGACGGTATTCGAGAAAGACGGCAAAAAAATCCTGGATGAATCATTCGAAGCTTCCTCTGACAGCGAAGCGAAGAAAATGGGAGAAACCATGCTTGAGGAAAAAGGCTATGCTGAACATACGCATCGCTGTACGTCCCCACTTGGGAAACTCTTGCTGTTTCATGTGTAGAATGACCTCTTGCATTACAGACTTCAATGGCTGTAATGCATTTTTTATGCAACGACAAAAAAGAACCAGCCTTTAAGACTGATTCCCGTTTTCCATTATTCACCCTTGAATTCAGGTCTTCTCTTCTCCACGAATGCGCGGATGCCTTCCTGGTGATCGGAGGTCTGGCGCATGAGCCACTGACCATCCTTCTCAAGATCAAGTGCCTGCTGCAATCTTTCTTTGTTCAACTCCACATATACTTCTTTCGTTTTCAGCATTGCTTTCGTCGGCGCACTTAATACCTGTTTGGTATAGCGTGCGATGCCTTCCTCCAATTTCCCTGAAGGTATGGCTTCATCGACGAGCCCTTTCATTAGGGCTTCCTGTCCTTCAAATACTTTCCCATTCCAGATCAACCGTTTTGCCTTGTGCGCCCCCAGGCGTTCCTGCAGAAGGAAATGACTTCCTCCATCCGGGATCAAAGCGATGCCGATAAAGTTCATGGCGAGCTTACTATCTTCTTCACAAAGGATATAATCAGAAGCCAGAGCCAGGCTCAACCCAAGCCCCGCCGCAGCCCCGTGAATGCCTGTCAGGACCACTTTCGGCATGGAATATAAGGTCATCACCAGTTCACTGATCGTATCCATGATCTGTGAAAACTGCTCCTCCCCACTTAATGAAAGCATGGACTTAATATCTCCCCCGGAGGAAAATCCCTTCCCCTCCCCTGTCAGGATCAATAATGAAATCGTTGGATCACTTTTCACTTCCTTCAAAGCAGCCAGCAATTCTTCCATAAGCCGGGCATCCAATGCGTTCAGGGACTGCGGCCGGTTCAAATGAACCCTCGCCACTTTCCCATCTTTATGTAGTTTTACTGTTTCGTATTGATTTGACACTGTCAAAAAAATCCCTCCCCTTTCTATTAGCATAGCGCAGAATGATTATTTAGAAAAGTACAATAATTCAAAACAGAGATCGACATAGTGCCGATCTCCCGTCTCAATTAGATTTGTTTCATCTGATCCTGAACCTGGTCCCTTAGAGCCCTCTTTAAGAATTTTCCAACAGAGGTTTTCGGGATTTCATCCAGGAACAGTATCTCATCCGGCAGCCACCATTTCGCAAACTGAGGCTTCAGGAATTCCATGATTTCTTCTTTGGTCACACTGCCCTTCCCGGATTCCTTTAAAACGACACAGGCAATCGGACGTTCCTGCCACTCCTCATGGGGCACTGCCACCACAGCAGCTTCAAAGATATGCTCATGGGCCATGAGGGCATTTTCAAGATCGACGGAAGAAATCCATTCCCCACCGGATTTGATCAGATCCTTCGTGCGGTCAACGATCTTGATATAACCCTCTTCATCTATGGTGACGACATCCCCCGTATACAGCCAGCCATCCCTGAAGGCATCCTCGGTACGTTCATCTTCATAATACTCAGAAGCGATCCAGGGACCCCTTAAGGCAAGCTCACCCATTTCAGTACCATCCCATGCCACTTCCCCGTCTTTTCCGACGATCTTCATATCTAATCCAGGTACGAGGATCCCCTGCTTCGCTTTCAAGTCGAGCTTCTCTTCGGCAGAAAGATCGTCATGATAGCTTTTCGATGCTGCAATCACAGCGAGTGGGCTTGTTTCAGTCATGCCATAAGCATGCATGAACGGGATGCCGAACTTCTCCTCAAATGACCGGATCATCCCTTTAGGAGCTGCCGATCCCCCACACAGAACGGAACGAAGACTTGAGAGATCATACTCATTTTTCTCCAATTCATTGAGTAATCCAAGCCAAATCGTCGGTACCCCTGCGGAAATGGTGACTTTTTCATCCTGCATGAGCCCGGCAAGCAGTCCAGGCGTGAAATATGGTCCCGGCAGAACCTGCTTACTACCGAACCAAACCGACGCAAATGGGAGTCCCCAGGCGTTCACATGGAACATCGGCACCACCGGCAGGGCAACGTCCCTTTCACTTACGCCTGTTGTATCAGCCAGCCCGAGTGCCATTGCATGGAGCACGATGCCCCGATGGGAATAGATGACTCCTTTGGGATTTCCGGTCGTGGCCGACGTGTAACACATTCCAGCAGGGGCATTTTCATCAATGTCGTTGCGGAATTGAAACGATGGATCCCCCTCTTCCAACAAACTTTCATAATGATACACAGGCTCGAGGGTCGTCTCGGGTAACTCTCCGTCGGTCATGACGATGAAGGCTTTAACCGTAGGGATCTGGTCCTTCACCTTTTCAATGAGCGGGACGATGTCCGGGTCGATGAGCAATACTTGATCCTTGGCATGATTGATGATGTAAACGATATGTTGTGGCGATAAGCGGATATTGATTGTATGTAATACGGCTCCGCTGCAAGGAATCGCAAAGTACGCTTCCAGATGACGATGATGATTCCAAGCGAGTGTACCGACTTTGTCTCCTTCTTCAACACCGAGTTTCGACAGGGAGCTTGCCAGCCTCCGCGTTCTCTCACCCCACTGTTTGTATGTGAAGCGGTTGATCCCCGACTCTGTCCGGGATACGATTTCTTTCTTAGGAAAATACTTTTCGGCTCGTTCAATCATTTGTGTCAATAGCAGAGGTGTTTGCATCATATTCGATCTCTCCCCTCAAAATAGTAAGCGTTTACAAAAAATGTCTGATTTTCTATGTCTATCTTACTAATTCTCCTTTCATGATGATATCTCCTCTAAGCCGGGTTGAAATATTCCTGTAATGAGCAAGGAAACGGAAGCCATAATAAAAAATTCTTTAGACAAAGATTGATGTTTTCTTAAATAAGGGACTGCCAAAGCTCTGTCTATGAGTGAGGGCGATAGATGGTGATGGGAACGGCTTCGCTTTCCGGCGGACGAACAGCCAAGCCTCCTCGCATTCGCTGCGGGGTCTTGTCTCGTCCGTTTTTCCGCAGGAGTCTACGCCGTTCCCCTCACCATCTAAAAGAGATACCGTGACAGAGCTTACAGGTTAAAAAATCTATAAATTTGGATCATACTATTAGCTGCAATTGGTCACTGCACACGATACAAAACGATGTTTTCTCGATGTGTATCCTAGTAGGCTAGACCTCCATACCCCGAAAGTTGATCCTCGCTGCAGGTGCTCGACTCCGACGGGAATAGCGGGAAAGTACAAAAAGCGGAGGCGGCTCGCCTAGCCCCGACAAGCATAAGATGAATGGGCCGATAAGGCGCTTTTTGCCTTATTGGTCCATTTAGCTTATGACCTCGAGGGGCTAGCCGCTGTAGCTAGACAGTTGAGACCCCACAGGGCAAAGCCCGTGGAGGCTCAACTCACGCCCCGCGGAAAGCGAGCACCTGCAGCGGAAATCAACCACCACTCGCTACCTTAAGTAGCAACAAGCTTTACAAATAGAGCCTAATAAAAAACACGCCACTCATGATGAAGTGACGTGTTTCCGTTTATGAAAATAAATCATTCAAGATCTTGATTTTCTTTTCTGTGTACTCTTTGAAACCAAGGTTATAGGCATTCGGTTCTTTTGGATTGGCGAAGTGCGTGATCTTTCCGGTTTTCGGATCGATGAATTTGCTTGCCGCCCCGCAGCCGATTCCAATGATGGTCTGGACTTCTTCCATGATCATGATGTTATAGATGCTGTCCTGCTCTGGAAGGGCGTATCCCACATTTTCCAGGTTGCCGAGAATGTTCTTCTGACGGTATAAGTAGTAAGGCTCATAACCATGCTCCTTCGTCCACTCTTCCGCAAGATTCATCATCTTCTCAATTTCAAGACGGTCCGCCACTTTATACTTGTCCTTATTCTTTGTCATTTCGGACGCCCGCTTAAAGGACAGGGTGTGAACCGTCAAGGATTCAGGCATAAGCTTCTCTGTTTCGTCCAAGGAATGCTGCAGCTCCGGAAGCTCCTCCCCTGGAAGACCAATGATGAGGTCCATATTGATGTTATTCATTCCCATACCACGGGATAAATGAAATTTGTCAATTGTTTCCTCCACCGTGTGATGTCGCCCGATCGCTTTTAAGGTTTCCTGGGTGTACGATTGAGGATTGATGGAAATCCGGTCGATGTTCCATTTATTGAGCACTTCGAGTTTATCTTCGGATATCGTATCCGGTCTCCCTGCCTCCACCGTTACCTCCCTTACCTTGTCCACATCCGGGAAGGAGCGGTACATCTCTTCATAAAGAGCATCCATTTCTTCAGCTGTGATGGACGTAGGGGTACCCCCGCCATAATAGATGGTCGTAATCTTGATATTGTTTTCTTTCATCCAACGTCCCATTTCCTGGATTTCGTAATGAAGTCCCGCCAGGAAGGAATCTACCCTCCCCTGTTTACCGAGAATCGCATAGGCAGGGAATGTGCAATAAGCACACTTGGTTGGACAAAACGGAATGCCGATATAAATGCTCACTTCCTGCTGAAGGTCATAGAGATCAGGCACGACGGATAATTGACGATCAACGATGTTTTGCATCAGCTGGATCTTTTCATCCGTGATCAGGTACTCTTTTTTTAATTTCTCATGAATCTCTTCCTTGGGCATCCCAAGCTGCATCTGTTTATGAATCAGCTTCGTGGGACGGATTCCCGTCAAGATGCCCCATTTTTGCCTGATCCCCGTCAAATCTTGAAGAACATTTAAGTACACATGGGAAACAGCCGTTTTCAGCTGTTTGAACCGCTCTTTCTCATTTTCATAAGGTACCCAGTCGTGCACATAACGTGCAGTGTATGATTGTCCTTTGAAGTTCGTTAATACAGCTTCCGCCTCTATCTTGTCATCTGAAGAAAGTTCTATATGGACTTGAAGATCGGCCTCATCACAATCACCGAAGTGAATGGCAGACTCTTCAAAGAATAAATTCGCTATCAATCGCAGGGGACGTTCAAAACGCTCATCCTCGATTCCTTTTATCAAAACATTCACGTTCTAATCACCTTTCATATAACTAATAAGCTGTTATAAGTGTACAGAAAGGGGTGGGAATGGTCAATGGTCCGAACCCTCCCAATAGAAGAACACCCCGTATTCCTGTTGGAATGACGGGGTGTTCCTTGAGTCACGATTTTATGATGTTCATTTTTTTCAGGAATGGGATGGGATGTTGTTTACGGAATAACTCAGTGACAAAGTACGGAATCCCTTTTTCAACCTGACTGCGTGTGATCCAGTCCGCCGCTTCCCGCACTTGACGTGGTGCATCTCCCATGGCAACACCGAGACCCGAACATTCCATGGAATCAATGTCATCGATGCCGGATCCGACCATCACGATTTGATGCTTCTTCACTCCGAGACGCTCAGATAGATACATCAATCCCCTGAGCTTTGAAACACCCCTGGGAACGATATCCAGTTTATAGTCTGACGTCGGAATTGCGTCCACTTCCTCATACATTCCTTTTAACGAAGCGACAACGTCCCATACGTCTTCCCTGTGTTCCATCACAACCGAAATCTTCGGTACTGCCATCGGATTCTCCAACAGGTGATCACTCACCCGGTCCACAAACTGTTTGCTGTAAAGTAATTTCGATTCTCTTTGCCATGAGACCTTTGCCATCTCACGTGCCCCGGTACTGGTTTTGCCTACGATGGATCGCTTTTCATGGGACAAGTGTACCTGGCATGAAAAGCCTTCAAGGAATTGAGAGATTTCATACGTAATATCTTCCGCAATTTTTTTCACATACAGCGGTTTTTCAAGCTCGCCTGCGATATAGGCGCCGCTGTGTGTAACAATCGGGCTTTCAAGCTTCAGGGCTTTGGCTACTTTCTTAGCAGAAGCAAAACTCCGGCTTGTAACCAATGTGACCGGAACCCCTTTATCTTGAACGTACTCAATTGCTTCCTTCGTTTCCTTCGCAATTTTTCCGTTTTCATTTACAATCGTGCCATCAATATTCAAAGCCAGCATTCGATAGATCATCATTGGTGTCCCCCCTATATGTTGTCTACTCCCTTTCTCTACTTTTATGAAGGATGGGAGACAAATATGCCAAGGGGGTGGAATGCCCAACAAAAAAAGACCGGCTCCCATCAGGAAGTCGGTCCCTCTTCAACACGATTATTTTTGCATTGAACCATAAAGTTCTTCAAGCGGCTTCATGATGACTTTGTTTAAGTCATTGATCACCATGCTCATGCGTTGCTCAGCTTCCATAAGCTTTGCAATCTTTTCATGTTGCTGAACAAGTTGAGCTGTTTTTTGAGCCTGCTCCACTTCTTCCTGAGAAATTTCTTCACCGCTCATTTGTTTTTGTTGAAGTGTCATTTGAATGTTTCTGAAGTTTTCAAACATCTTGTTGGCAGATTCGTCATTGTTTACTTCATCATACATTTTCTTCAGTTGCAGGAATTCATCGCTCTGACGCAATGCGCTTTCCAGTTCGTTCGCTTGATCGTATAAGTTAATAGCCAAAATACGTACCTCCTAAAATTTCAGTCTCCCTCACTATAACAAACAATGGGGTTGATTTCTAGGCAGGACCCTTATCAGGATATGAAAAGGGCGATCAATCCCTGAATGATCCCGATCACACCGCCGAGCAAAGCACCGAGATACGTGATCATTTTGAATTCCCGCCTCGAAATGCCGAGGACAAGTTCCTCGAGCCTGCCGACAGAGAAGGATTCAACCTGCTCCTGGACGATATGCTGAAGGTGCATCTTCTCCATGAGGTTCGGAATCTTCCTGGATAAGAGGTCCGTCCCTCTATCCACCCATTTCGGAAGCTGTATGTCGAAGAAGGTTTGCTTGTGCGGTTCGAGCCAAGACCTGAGCGGTTTGGAGAGGTGACCGTCGATGTTGACGAGTTTGACAAGTGACGATTGGACAGTCTGGATGAGGTCCTCTTCCGGCAATCTGTCGATGAACTCTTCCAGTTTCATTTGTTTCAGCTTCGACCACTCTTGGGTCAACAGGTTAAAGAGGATTTCCTGTGTCCCTTCATGCTTAATGAACTTGACGATTTCCGGTTGCACTTTATCTGCAACCGAGGTGTTGCCCAGGAACATGCCCAACATGTTTCCTAGCATGCCGCGTTCTTTGAGGAAATCATCAATCATGATCTTCACTTTCATTTTTCCTTCCGGGCTTGTGAAATACGCTTCCGCCCTATTTGCAATGAAGTCGACAAGCTTCGGTATACTTTCTGAAACCTTTTCCTGCCACCTCTCAGGAAGTGCCTCTTCCAGTTTCATAGATGTATAGGACATCTTCGTATCTTTGATCTTTCCTGCGACCCAGTCCTCAAGCCATTCATTAAGTCGATCGGAGGAAACGGGGATTTGGAGGGTGTCCAGCCACTCATTCACCGTTTTGTCGGATGTGAAGACCGGCTGCAATTCTTCGGATAGCCAAAGGGTCACATCCTTTTGGAAGTCTTCATTCATCACTTTTTTCTGAAGGCTTTCAGGGGTGATTAAGTGGTCCACCACCATCTTCCCGAGTTGCTCTGCCAATTCTCCCCTGCGTTTTGGGATCAGTCCCGGTGTAAATGGGACTTTGAATTTTCCGATATAGTATGCCCGATAAGGCCTGAATAACATTTTTATTGCAAGTGAATTGGTGACTCCCCCAATAAGGGCCCCAACGATTACCATGAATAATACCAGGATGAAAGCATCTAGCATGAGTGCACCTTCCTTTTCTACTTCTCTCGTTTGAACATTTTGCCTATGTTTACATAGAATGCTATATCAACATTAGCCCAATAAATTATTATAAAGTCAATCTAACGGGTTATGCAAACGGGGAATGCCGGATGAAGATAAAATGTTCATTTGTTTCTCATCAACACACGAAGGACCATCATCATTTATATATCCCAGACAAATGGATGGACCGCTTCCCTTTTCAACGACATATGACGTTGAAATGCGGCAGCTCCCTTCTTGACGTGACATGCATGGGAACAAAAACAGATTCTTTACAGATTATGTTGGATACATCCGATTCATTATTCGCAGCCATCCCGATATTGGAAAATATATGGATTTCCATCGATGCCGGGATGATCCATATGGGACCGGTTGCGGCTCTCTTACTCAATCAACCTACGCTCGCAACCATCCATTCCCATTCTTTAAAGGAATATTTTACAGAGTGTCAGGAATGGTTTCAACGAAAAGGTGGATTTTTCTATCTGCTTCCCCTTTCCTCCTTCGCCGGGAATAAAAGGGAAGGTGTTTATTATAACGGAAATGATTGGGAAACCGGTCTTCTACCTGATCCCCATGTCCTATACAATCGATGTCACTCACGAAAAATAGAGCGGTCCCCTTCCTTTCAAAGTGCTCTTGGCCGCACTCTGGACCGGGGCATCCAGGTTTTCAATTCCGGCTTTTTGTCCAAGGATGAGGTATACAATGCATTAAAAGACAGCCCCGTCCTTTCTCCACACCTGCCCGAAACCGTAAAGGGAATTGATTCCCTGGAGAAAATGCTTACCCTGTATCAAGATGTTTTCGTGAAAGGGATAAATGGGAGCAAGGGACGCTACATCATGCGTATCCAAAAAAGAGACGATGGATATCATATGCAGCAGAATTCATTTTCGACTGAGAATCCCCTCAACTTCCCCACCTACCCTGCTTTGTACAAACAGCTTAAGGCATGGTGCAATCGTTCTTATCTGGTTCAGGAAACGATTCCCTTTCTAACGTTCGAAGGACAGCCTTTGGATTTTCGCTTTCTCTGTCATCAGAATCGGAATAAAGCATGGGAGCTGGTCTCATCGGTTGCTAGAATTGCTTCACAGGATCAATTCGTGGCAAATGTCGACCAGGGCGGACGGATTGCAAAACCTCTCTCGGTCTTGCAAACGATCTTTTCTCCCAGGGAGAGCCTGGCTATCATGAAAGGGATGAAAGAATTATGTATACACGCTTCAACGCTTCTTGCCGATAGCATGGAAGGACATTTCGCAGAACTCGGAATCGATATCGGCATTGATCAGTCGGGAAAACCATGGCTGATCGAAATCAATTCCAAGCCTTCTAAACGGACCTACTTAGAAAACGACAGGATTCGTCCTTCAGTTAAAGCACTTTATGAATATAGTTTGGCCATCTGGACAAATAAGGAGGAATAATACGATGAATCACTCATTAGGCATCATGACCCTTACTCCTGAAGTGAAAAATGAATATTTTCTCGAAATCGCTAAGCAGTCCCTTTCATATCCAATCGACCTTTACCTGTTTTCTCCACAGGGAATATCTCCTTTGAACGAAACCGTGGAAGGATTTCACTTCGACAGGATGACGGGGGAATGGGAAAAAGATGCCTTTGAAATCCCGGAGTACATCTATGACAGAACGTATTATCAGAAAGATATGAAGTCCCGGCAGGCGAGAGCCGTCGTTCAATGGTTAAAGAACCAGAAGCATATCCGTTTCCTTGGTTACGGATTACCAAACAAATGGCATCTTTATGAAAAGCTGAAACAGACCTCCCTCGCCCCCTATATCCCTGTAACATCCTTAGTAGCCGATGGAAAACATTTATTAAATCTCCTCCTCAAACATAAAGATATAATAATCAAACCTGTCGACGGGGCCCATGGATTTGCCGTTTACCATCTCGTTTTCAATCAACAGAGTATTGTCGTTCGCACCACCAAAAAGCAAGGAATCATAGAACAATCATTCCCAAATGAAGATGTCTTTTTAAAATGGGTTGACCACATGCTCAAGGTTCACACGTTCATTTGTCAAAAACGGCTGCCAAACCTGACGAAAGGAAATGCCCCTTTCGATATGCGCATTCTCCTGAATAAAGATCACAACGGGGAATGGAGGGAATTTCAACGCGCAATCCGTCAAGGGGTAGAGAATGGGATCCTGACGAATATCAGCCGCGGTGCTTCCTATCTTTCCTACAAGGAGTGGAAGGATAGCCAGGATTCACATGCATGGGATTTTATCGACGAAGAACTTACATCCATTTTGGAAGAAGTCCCTATACTTCTTGAAAAACATTTTTCCCCTCTTTTTGAAATCGGGGTCGACCTCATTATCGGGGATGATCATTCCCTATGGATCCTGGATTTGAACTCTAAGCCGGGGCATAAAGTAGTGGATGCATTACATCCCGGGAAGTTATCAACATTATATCAGGCACCTTTAGATTATTGTGACTTTCTATCCTCACAATCTCTATCATCCTTAAGGCGAGGTGATTTCTAATGCTCCATGCATACAAGGTCGAATACTTCCAAGATGAAGAAAGCATCCTCTACCTTCCGTCCGGGTTCAAAACCGGGGAAGATACCTTTCCACATACCGTGATACTCGGGACCAGAAGACAACCTGCCAGCTGCAGGCGCCATCCGAATGGCCGGAACGTAATGGGGATCAGTACTCGTTTAGCTGAAAAGCTGCACCTTCCATCAAAAGTGAATTCCCTTTCCCTCTACTGTAAAGACGAATGTGTACACGCAGGGGTCCTGATTGGAATATTCACTGCGGGATTCACAAGTTTCCGATTAAGCCCCATCGGACAACGCTCGCACTTCTTCAAGAAGCTACTGTCGGTTCAATCTTCCCTGGGAGTCATCCCCTTTGTATTTGGAGAACAGCATATTGATTGGGAGAATGGGCTCATTAAAGGATTGTTTCATTTTGGAGAAGGATGGGAAACGGAAGAAATCCCTTTCCCGAATGTGATTTATGACAGACTTCCAAACAGGCAGAGTGAAAAGCGGAAAACCTATCAGGGACTGAAGGAGAGACTGGAAAGAGAATACGGCATTCCGTGGTATAATCCAGGATTCTTCAATAAACTCGACCTTTTTGAGAGATTGGAAAATGATCTGACTGTTCAACACTTCCTTCCTGAAACCAGGCCGTTCCAATCATTTGAGGAAATGGAGCGAATGCTTTCCTCCTATAACCATATTTATTTAAAGCCTAAAAACGGGAGTCTCGGAAAGGGAATACACAAAATCACACATAACCGGTCCACAGAAGAGTATTACTGCCGTTTCAGGGACGGTGATCAGAAGAACCGCTTACTTAAGTTTAAATCACTGGAGCAGCTGGCCAATACAATATTCAAAAGCAGAAACCTGGACTCCTTCATCGTCCAACAGGGAATCTCGTTACTGAAAGAGAATAATCGTCCCATCGACTTCAGGGTCCATACAAATAAAGACGAAGAAGGAAACTGGCAAGTCAGTGCAATGGCGGGAAAAGTGGCGGGGACGGGAAGTGTGACGACACATGCGAACAATGGTGGAGAAGTGAGGGTCCTTTCAGAACTATTCAGGGAAGAAAAGGAAAGACAAACCATTGAGGAGGCTTTAAAGGACGCGGCTTTATTGTTGTCACACGCCATTGAGGGGAATCTTGAAGGATTCATCGGCGAAATAGGCTTTGATTTCGGTGTGGACGACAACCATCGCATTTGGATGTTTGAAGCAAACTCAAAGCCTGGCAGATCGATATTCTCACATCCTGACTTAAAAAGGTTTGATTTATTAACAAGGAAACTCGCCTTGTCATTTGGTATTTTCCTCACCCACCAAAGCTTGGATCATCCCGAGGAAATGATACCATGAACATCCTTTACGACCGGATGAAGAAGACCTTTTTTCACGGAGAAGAACCCATTACTACCTATGGATTTGCGAAGGATTCCTTTCTCTTATCATCGAAAGCTTCCAATCAATGCTATACCTTTACCATCTCTCACCGAAAGAGGAATCGTCCCGCGATCCCCTTAGTCGGCATCGTTTCAAGTAAAGAAGGAAAAAACAAATATAAGGGAAACTTTGAATTATTCCGGTCGATACAACAGGACGTCGAGCAGTCTGGAGGAATCTGTTTCGTCTTCTCCCCCCAGGATGTTCTGGGTGATTCGATAGAGGGGATCATGTATAATCATGTTTTACACAAATGGGTAAGATGCCTGTTCCCCGTTCCAAACGTCATTTATAACCGGGTCCCATCAAGGAATGCAGAGCAAAACCAAGCATACGAAAAGCTTCTTCGTTTTATCAAGAAGCATGGGATTCCATTCTTCAATCCCCATTTCTTTAATAAATGGGAAATCTACGAGCTGTTGTCCAAAAATGATGAGCTCAAAGCATATTTGCCGCAGACCGAGCTGGTTACCGATGAAGCCTCCCTTTCACGCTTCTTGACCACTCATCAGAAAGTATATGTTAAACACGCTCTCGCTTCGCAAGGAAAAGGGATTCGCCTGATTGAACTGGATGACAGAGGCGGAGTCCTATGTAAAAGCATTAAGAAAATAGAGAGGTTCGTATCGATCTCCCGCCTTCATCAAACGTATAACGAATGGTTTATGGGCAATGAGTGGATCATGCAGGAAGCGGTCCCTTGTAAAACAGTGCACGAACACCGTTTCGACTTTCGCATATTAGTCCTTCACACGGGTGATGATTTCCGCTTGATCGGTATCGGGGTACGCATGTCCCAGCGTCAGGAAGTCACCACCCATGTACCTGCCGGTGGCAAAATCATTTCCCTGAAGGAAGTGGCAGATGCAGAAACAAAAAAAGAAATTTCGAGGATCGTTCAAACATGCGGGGAGGAACTGGCCAAATCGTTTGGCTATGTAGGGGAGTTTTCCATTGACCTCGCTCCCAAAGAACAAGGGGGATTTGTTTTGTTTGAAATTAATTCAAAGCCGATGTGTTTCGATGAGACAGAGATTGAGACGAAGCGGAGAAAACAGCTTGTCCGTACGTTCATGACACTCAGTGCACAAAACAGTGAAGGTTGAATCTTCGTGAATGACACAAGGTTCAACCTTTTTCTTTATCGCTTATCGTAAGGAATTATAAATGGTTGAAAACCTGGTTGCATGTTCCTGTTCATCTGTCATGGCAATAAATAGCGGTTTATATGCCTGCTGATTGGGAATCTCCAGGAGCATATCCCGGTAAAACTCCGCACCCTCCAGTTCATCCTTCAGTGCGCGGAGCACCCCTTCCTTGAAAGTGGTGAACCCCACCTTCTCTTTCTTGTGCTCATAATACTCTCCCGTCAATAAATAATGAAGATATTGAAACATTTCATAATGTTCTTTTTCGTCTTTTTGAGCATGTTCAATAAACTCTACGTACAATGGGTTATTGGTCCGTGCTTTTAGCTCTTTATAGAAATAATAACCTGTCCATTCATCACTGATCGCCTTCTCTAAATCACGAATAAACGAATTCATCCTTCGTCCCTCCCCTATCTCTTCAGTAAATTCTATTAGAGAAGACTTCCATTTATGATACATTTCACGGCCGGTCCTACACAGCCCGGGTTAAAACGTTTACAATAGGAATGGAGGTGACCAATGATGATCCAACATTTTCAATTTAAGAACATGTACGAAAATAAACAGCTCCCGGGCTGGACGTTTTCCTTTTATTTCAGCGGGACGAAATATACAGGAACATACCATAAAGACGGAAGGATTGAATGGACCGGCCCAAATCCTCCCTCTGACAAGGAAGAGACCCTTAAGAAGCAGTTGCATGAACTGATGCTATTCCATGTTTATGAGTGATGCAAATTACATAATACCCTTGTCCGGAAGAATTTAATCCTGCTCCATGCATAACTTCAGCCCCCTTTCTAAAACTAAAGAAAGGAGGCTGATGAGAATGAAAAAAGAAAATAAGAACGATCAATTCCTTCCTGATACGAATTACGAAGGAAAAGAAAAAGCATTCCTGGATGTCGACCGTTTCATCAACGAAGGGATGTCCGGAGGTTCCGTCCACATGAGGGAAAACACCACCAACATCGAAGAAGCGATCGAAATCACAGACTACGAAGAGCCCCCAAGATAATATGGACAAAAAAAGCTGCCAATCAGGAATCTTCCCTTTGGCAGCTTTTTACCTTTTATCGACTTTTCACGAGCATATTGACAGCTTCCTGGATCGCATCTTCCGCCTTTATGCCCTCTTCTTCTGACTCGCGTATGCACGCTTCCAGATTCTTTGCCACGATGAGGCCGATTGTCCGGTCAACAGCAGTTCGAACGGCTGATAGTTGAGTCACAACATCCTTACAATGTTTCTCATCCTCCATCATTTTCAATACACCACGGACCTGACCTTCAAGACGTTTCATTCGATTCGTAACTTCTTTCGTATATTCCATTCAGGACACCCCATAAGAATTATTCATTGTACAATAGTATTAAAATTATTGTACTTTTGCAATCATGCACTCTTTGATTACTCCAGCTATTTCAGTACAATGTCATTATAACCTTTTTTACTATAATAATGAACAAAGAGGGATCACATGTTTACATCTTTACGTAAAAAATATCCTGGCGCCATCATTCAGCACCATTATCCCACAAGCCTTGAATCTACGAAAGTCTGGTTTACGAACGAACAGGAAGATGAATATATAGGGATCGATCAATCAGAAATCTCCCAGCCGGAACTGGATTTATTATATTGCTTGTTTCAAGAGATCACCCCTTCACCAGGAAGCGTGAATGATTCTCCCGATTCCGCTGAGTGGTACCAATACTTATTGGAGAACGGGCCGGTCCCCTCCATGCATGATGGAGAGTTCCGCATCATTCAATTCAGTCTGAAGGAAGGCAGGGAACAGCTTCAACTGAGAGAAGCATTCCAACATTTATTACCACACGGGACCATCCTCGTTTTCCTTACAGATCGCATGGGACTACTTATAGAAAGGAAGCATGAGTGGATGATGGATGAGGAACAGCTGCAGTCGATTTCCCATGTCATTGAATCGGATTTCTTTGTCAGTCCTTCTTTTTACATTGGGCAGTTTCATGATGCAGATTCACATTTCCCTGCTTTTTTTGCCCATGAGCGTGAGCTATTTTCGTTTTCGGGAACCATTCATAAGCAGGCATTCATCCAGTCGGCCGTGACGGTTCTGCCTGAATTCATCCTCCACCACTTTCCACATGAGTGGGAGGAGCATTTCTTTAAAAAGGTCGCCGACTTCTTTTCAGAAGATCCTGAACAAATTCACACCATCCGGGCATTTCTAGAGAATCAATCCAATATCAGTCAGACCGCCAAAACATTATTCATGCATCGGAACAGCGTCCAGTACCGGATTGATAAGTTTATTGAAAAAACAAATATAGATATTAAAAGCTTTCAAGGTGGGATCCTTGCCTACTTTGCCTGTTTAAGCTTCCAATCTGACAACCTGCCCAATAATGTTTAGGCAACTTTGTGCAGGTTGACCATATCGTTTTGAATCCGCTTTCTCTACAATGAATCTATAGATGAAAACGATTGCATTACAAGGAGGAGAAATGAAGTGGCTGAATTAAAATTAGAACATATCCACAAGATTTATGATAGTAAGGTAACGGCGGTAAATGACTTTAACCTTCACATTCAAGATAAAGAATTCATCGTATTTGTTGGACCATCGGGATGTGGGAAATCCACTACCCTTCGTATGATCGCCGGACTCGAAGAAATATCCAAAGGGGATTTCTCCATTGACGGAAAGCGCGTAAATGATGTTGCGCCTAAAGACCGTGATATCGCTATGGTGTTCCAGAACTACGCCTTATACCCTCATATGAGTGTGTATGATAATATGGCATTCGGTCTTAAACTGCGTAAGTTCGATAAACAGGAAATTGACCGTCGCGTACAGGAAGCGGCCAAGATCCTCGGTCTTGAAGCACTGCTCGACCGGAAACCTAAAGCTTTATCAGGTGGTCAGCGTCAGCGTGTAGCACTTGGCCGTGCCATCGTCCGTGATGCGAAAGTATTCTTGATGGATGAGCCTTTATCCAATCTTGATGCTAAGCTTCGTGTACAGATGCGTGCTGAAATTGCCAAGCTTCACCAACGTTTACAAACAACAACGATCTACGTAACACATGATCAGACAGAAGCGATGACGATGGCCACACGTATCGTTGTCATGAAAGACGGTGTTATTCAACAAGTCGGTTCTCCTAAAGAAGTATATGATAAACCGGAAAATGTCTTCGTAGGCGGATTCATCGGATCACCTGCCATGAACTTCTTCCACGGATCCCTGGAAGATGGGAAATTCGTCATCGGCAATACGAAAGTGTCTGTACCGGAAGGAAAAATGAAAGTGCTTCGCGAACAAGGACATGTAGGAAAGAGCATCATCCTTGGTGTACGTCCTGAAGATATTCATGACGAACCTCTTTTCCTGGATACTGCTCAAGGGGCGAAAATCACGGCGAAGATTGAAGTATCTGAATTAACGGGTGCTGAAACGATGCTGTATTCTCAATTAGAAGGACAAGAGTTTGTAGCCCGCGTTGACTCCCGTACAGATATCGTTGCAGGTCAAACGATCGATCTTGCATTCGATATGAACAAAGCTCATTTCTTTGATTCAGAATCTGAGTCAAGGATCCGATAAGTAGAAAAGAAAATGGCGCACCCTGTTTTTAGGGTGCGCCATTCTTTATTAAAATTCCGTCAGGTCTATACTTTTCCCTTCCTCATCTCCACACCGGATGCATGTAAAAAGATGAAGGCAGGTATCAGAGCAGCTGCTATTCGGAATGCCGTCGGCTAATTGCACGTGCTGTATATCCATATACGCACTATACTCATCGTAAAAATCATAATATCTACCCTGATCCGTTGTCGAGTCTCCACACTTCTTGCAAAGTCCCCTGTATTCAACGATCCCGTTACATAATGCGCAAGCTTTCATGATGTGTCACCATACTTTCAATCTAAATCTTTGTATAGTGTTATCCTTTTTACAATCATGGTGATTTATGTAGAAAACTTGCAGGGATTTAATAGGAATAAATTCCCTGTCATCCCCTTGAATATAATTCTTCAGAGAAACCATAATACCTAGTAACAAGGCAGCAACAAGCCTTCACTAAACCCCACTCGATGGGTTACACCATATGAAGATGGTCGCTCATGGAATAGCGTGCTGGTGCAATCCCAGCTAACCCAACCAAAAAAACTTATACATTCTAAGGAGATGACAGATTATGCAACAGCAACAATCTCGCAGCAATTCATCTAACCAACTAGTAGCTCCAGGAGCTCAACAAGCAATCGACCAAATGAAGTACGAAATCGCTTCTGAATTTGGCGTACAATTAGGACCAGATGCAACAGCTCGTGCTAACGGTTCTGTAGGTGGAGAAATTACTAAACGCCTGGTTCAAATGGCTGAACAACAAATCGGTGGCGGGTACCAAAAATAATCACCAATTTAATATGATTGGATAAAACTCCCGGTCTTTTAGGCCGGGAGTTTCATTATGTCTTAAATAGTTTCCAGTCCATGCTTTCCCATCATTTATTATGAACCATAGCTGCCGGATCGATCCATTTATCATACTGTTCTTCTGTCAAATAGCCTGACTTGAGGGCCGCTTCTTTCAATGTTGATCCTTCTTGATGGGCCTTCTTCGCAATTTCTGCCGCCTTCTCATAACCGATGTGGGGATTTAAAGCGGTAACGAGCATGAGGGATCTTTGCACAAAGTCTTCAATGACGTCACGATTCGCCTCTAGTCCCTTTACACATTTATCGTTGAAGGATTTTATTCCATCTGAAAGCAGCCTAACGGATTGCATCATATTATAGATGATGACCGGTTTGAAAACATTCAGCTCGAAGTTCCCCTGACTGGCGGCAAAACCTATGGCTGCATCGTTTCCGAAGACTTGGGTCGCGACCATGGTCACGGCTTCACTTTGTGTCGGGTTCACTTTCCCCGGCATGATGGAGCTGCCTGGTTCATTGGCAGGTATCGTCATTTCTCCTATGCCGCTTCGGGGACCGCTTGAAAGCCATCTGACGTCATTCGCAATTTTCATAAGATCTGCTGCCAATGCCTTAATGGCACCGTGGACGTACACGATTTCATCATGGGATGTCAGGGCATGAAACTTATTATCAGATGAAGCAAACTTGATGCCTGTCTGTACTTCTAATTGGGCCGCAACCTTGCTGCCAAAGGTCGGATCTGCATTGATCCCCGTTCCTACTGCCGTTCCCCCGATGGCAAGATTGACCAAGCGCTGTACACTTTCCCTTGTCATGCTATAGGATTTTTCCATCATGGAACGCCATCCACTGATTTCCTGCCCGAGAGTCAACGGCGTAGCATCCTGAAGATGGGTACGGCCGATTTTTATAATATCCTGAAATTGATCCTCTTTCTCTTTCAATGTTGCAATGAATTCCTGAAGCACGGGAAACAGCTTGGATTCGATTTCCTGATACGCCGCTACGTGCATGGCCGTCGGGAATGTATCATTGGAACTTTGAGACATGTTCACATCATCGTTGGGATGGACCCTCTCCTCAGAGCCATTTTCTCCGAGAAGTTCATTGGCTCGATAAGCCACTACTTCATTTACATTCATATTGGACTGTGTACCGCTTCCCGTCTGCCATACGACCAGTGGAAAATGGTCATCCCACTTCCCTTCCAAAATCTCATCACATGCCTTTCCAATCGCCCTCATCTTCCCTTCAGGAAGCTTTCCGAATGAATGATTGACGACTGCAGCCGCTTTTTTCAACTGTGCAAAGGCATATGTAACCTCAATGGGCATCTTCTCAGTACCGATCTGGAAGTTTTCCTTACTCCGTTGAGTCTGAGCCCCCCAATATTTTTCCTTTGGTACCTTCATTTCTCCTATCGTGTCACGTTCAATACGGTATTCCATTGTCATTCCTCCCTGTAAATGATCCAACTACTACCATATTTCCACTAAAACGTTCCCTCTAACCTTTTTGTGAAAAGTTTATTAGATTTAGCTGACGATATGAATAAAACCTAAAAAAAGATGAATGAGCCCACGCCCATTCATCTTCTCACTTTATTGTATTAAGTTAAGGAATTGCTTCGTACGTTCATTCTTTGGATTTTCAAACACTTCCTGTGGAGGACCTTCTTCGACGATATAGCCCCCATCCATGAAGATGACCTTATCGGCCGCTTCTTGGGCAAATCTCATTTCATGGGTGACGACGACCATGGTCATCCCCTCTTCGGCAAGGTCTTTCATGACTTTCAATACCTCGCCAACCAGTTCGGGATCAAGCGCTGAAGTGGGCTCGTCGAAGAGCATCACTTCCGGCTCGATGGCGAGGGCCCTAGCAATGCCGACCCTCTGCTGCTGCCCACCTGAAAGCTGGAATGGATAATAATCAATCTTATCACCAAGACCGACTTTTTCAAGCAGTTTGATGGCCTTTTCGCGCATCTCGGATTTTTTTCGTTTCTGTACAACGGTCGGTCCTTCCATGACGTTTTCGAGTGCAGTCATGTGAGGGAACAGATTATAGTTCTGAAATACCATCCCTGTTTTTCTTCTTAGGTTGATAAGCTCCTGTTTGGTTACCTTTTTATTGAAATCAACGGTGGAACCGCCTATCGAAACAGTACCGTCATTCGGGATTTCAAGGGCATTCAAGCAGCGGAGGAACGTTGTCTTTCCTGAACCAGAAGGACCGATCAGGACGATGACCTGTCCTTTTTCGACTTCTACATTCATACCTTTTAATACTTCTAACTGATCAAATCGTTTTGTTAATCCTTTAATGGAAATCATGTTCAATCTCCTTTTATATTACTTGGCAATGTACCGATCCAGTCGGTTCTCTATACGACCTTGTATAATGGATAAAATAAAGCAGATGACCCAGTAAAGCAGCGCTGCTTCCATGTACATAAGTAAAAACTCATAGTTGGTAGCCGCAATTTCCTGTGCCTTCCTGAACATTTCCGTCACTAGAATCAAGGAAGCAAGTGACGTATCCTTCACCAGACTGATGAAAGAATTGGATAACGGAGGAATGGATACCCGTGTTGCCTGCGGCAGGATGATTCTCTTTAAAGCTTGAGAATACGTCATGCCGATGGAATAGCCGGCTTCCCATTGTCCTTTCGGGATCGATTGAATCGCGGCACGGACGATTTCGGACGAATATGCACCTTTATTTAATGAGAAAGCGATGATGGCAGAAGGGAACGGATCGAACTTGATTCCCAAAGTAGGTAACCCATAGAAAATGATAAATAATTGAACGAGTAAAGGGGTCCCTCTTATCGCAGATACATAAAACCTTGCAATCCCACGTAAGATTGATATATTTGACAGACGGGCAAGAGCAGTCAGAACAGCCAGGATCATCCCTAAAGCAAATGAAATGAGCGTTAGAGGTATAGAATAATACAAAGCCCCCTCTAACATCGGAAGCAGGGAGCTTTGCAAAATATCAATCATTGCTTGAGGATCCTGGTAAATGCTACTTAGGAGATACATCTTCTCCGAACCACTTATCAGAGATCTCTTTGTACGTACCGTCTTCCATCATTTCCTCTAACGCTTTATTCACTTCTTCTACCAGCTTGTCATTGCCTTTACGGAACATCAGGCCACTTTGACCAGCGTCTTCAGCTTCTGCGGCAATTTTCACATTGGCATTCGGCTGTTTCTTCAGGTAATCAAGGATTGAAATCTTATCATTCACTGTTACATCCACTCGGCCTTGCTCAAGTAATTGGATGGATTGTGACAGACCTTCCACCCCTTGAATTTTCGCACCATTTTTTTCAGCGATATCGCGGTAGTTACTAGTCAGGGATTGAGCAGAAGTCAATCCTTTGATGTCCTCAAATGAAGTAACATCTTTGTTGTCTTTCGATACAACCACTACTGCACTTGATTCAATATAGGGTTTAGAGAAATCATATTTCTTCTCACGGTCTTCACGAATTCCCACCTGGTTTGCAATCATATCGAAACGCTTGGAATTCAAACCTTCAAACATTGCATCCCATTGTGTTTCCTGGAATTCCGCTTCGACACCGAGTCGCTTCGCTACTTCACGGGCGATTTCTACGTCAAACCCGGTCAGCTTTCCTGATTCGTCATGGAATGTGAAAGGAGGATATGTACCTTCCGTCCCGACAAGTAATTCTCCATCTTCCTTTACCTTATCGAAAAGGGATGTCTCTTTCGAATCACCGTTTGATTCTTCTTTATCTTTAGATTGACCACATGCAGCTAATACCATGGATAAAGCGATTAGCATGATGATGGATAATTTCCACTTTTTCATTGTATAACCCCCACTATTCTTATCGGATTTAAATTTGTTACGAATGTCATCATAAAACGTTACCAGAGATAAGTCAACATAAAAGTTTCCTACCCGAGTTTTTTTTCACGTCTTTAGTATGTATCCTTGAATACACAAACATGTAAAAATTTCCGATTATACGTTACACTAATTTTAAAGAAAAATAGGAGGGCACGATATGAAAATTGCTTTATTCGGCAGTACGGGCCGAGTTGGTTCCGTCGTCTTTCAACGGGCTATATCAGAATATGAAGTAAATCGATTGGTACGGAGAGGCAGCGGACAGGACGCTCCCGGCACGGAAATAATCGGGGATGTGTTGAACGAAGGAGATGTGATGAAGACCATCGAAGGCTCGGAGGCCGTGGTCAGCTGCCTGAATACAGATAAGGAGGATGTACTCACAAAAAGCATGCCGATCCTGTTAAAAGCCATGAGAAGCTATGGGGTAAAACGGATCATTACGTGCGGGACGGCGGGCATCCTCCAGGCGAGGTCGGAGGATGGTCTTTACCGTTTTCAGTCGAGTGAATCGAAACGGAGAAGCACAACCGCGGCCGAAGACCACCTAAGGGCCTTTCTCATGCTTCAGGCATCCGAAATGGACTGGACCATCGTTTGCCCCACTTATTTGCCGGATGGGGAACGGATCGGGAATTATCGAACGGAAAGAGATGTACTTCCAGAAGGCGGTAGCAGCATTTCCAAGTACGACACAGGAGATTTCATATACAAACAACTGTCAGACCTGTCCTTCATCAAAAGCCGGGTCGGGATCTGTTATTGAGTATGGGATAAAAAAACGGGACTGATAGCAGTCCCGTTTTCCTATTATTTAAAGATGGCCGAAATGATTTCGTCCGTGGTCATTCCACTTTCGACATCAAAGGTACCTGGGCGCAGCTCGTTCTCAAGCCCCCGCTTTTCTACCTCTTTATAGAAATCCAACCCATCTTTTATGATATTGGCTTGTTCCAAAGCGTTTCCTACGTCGATGCTTGTCATACCGGTAGAAACGGTGAGCATCGTTTTGTAGACCACCTTGCCGTCATCTTTCTTATCCGATGCTTTCTCTTCTTGATTTTCATTCATGGCTTTCAGCTGCTTGTTCCACTGGTCTTCAGTATGTATGACATAGCCTTTTGAAGTCAGCTTCTTCACCATTTCATCCTCTGTCAGCTTTTGCACTTCAGCAGGTTCTTCTTTTCCGGTACTGCTTGCTTCAGAAGGACCGAAAAGATACACAGCCCCAATCAAAGAGGTGGCGATCAAGATCCCTCCAGCAAAGCTCCGCAATGAATTCGATGTCACTGTCATTGTGCCACTAAGCTCCTTTCACCCTTTTGAGCCATAAATGGCGCAAGCATATGCTCCACTTCATTAGGCTTAAGCTTTGTTTTACCTGCAATGCTTTCAATGGAATAGCCTCTTTTATACAAATCTAACATTTCACGAAGCATCTCTCGTTCTTCTGATTCAGCGGGTGCAGCCCCTGCCTGTTGAGCAGTGATTTCCGCATCCAGTTGAATATTTCTTAATTGCATTTCCAGTCCATGCACCTCATTCAAAACATTGATCGATACATGCTCTATCTGTTGCTCAAGCTTTGAGTTGGTTTGTGTCGTTTTAATAAACGATAAAATGAGCAGCACAACTGCTGACCCAAATAAAATGGCGATTGCCCATCCCATCTTAGGATCCTCCCTTTATGAAACTTTTTTATCAATTAAATTATACATTGATAATGACGAAATTTCGATTTAAAACGACAAAATACCACGAAAGTCCTGTTTTCTTAACAGGAAATTGTATTTATACATGGATAATTCCCCGTAACATCAGTATATTTTCAAGTTTAAAAGAAAAAGCATCCGACTACTATCGTCAGATGCCCTTTCTCTTCTACCCTGCCAGATTCTCTTTTGATCCCTGCTGGAGCTGATACATTTGATAATAACGGCCAAGCCTTTTCATTAATTCATCATGATTCCCACGTTCAACGATTTCGCCTCGATCTAATACAAGGATTTGATCCGCTTCCTTGATCGTGGATAATCTGTGAGCGATGATGAAGGTCGTACGGCCCTTTTTCAGGACTTCCATCGCTTCCTGGATGATCGCCTCAGTCTCTGTATCGATGCTTGATGTCGCTTCATCGAGAATCAGGATCGCTGGATTAAAGGCCAATGCACGTGCAAAGGATATCAGTTGGCGTTGACCGGATGAAAGGGTGCTGCCTTTCTCGATCACCGGTTCATCATATCCATTCTCCAGGTTTTTGAACACTTTTTCCGCTCCTACAGCATTGAGTGCCGCCTCCACCTGCTCCCTTGAAATCCTTGGATCATCGAGACTGACATTCGAAGCGATCGTCCCTGTGAACAAATAAGGATCCTGCAAGACGATTCCCATATGTTCCCGAATCGTTTGATAGGGAATATCGACAATGTCTTTTCCATCAATCCGGATTTTCCCTTCATTGCTATCATAGAAACGGAATAACAGATTCATGATCGAGCTTTTTCCTGAACCCGTATGTCCCACCAAGGCAACGGTTTCCCCTTTATTCGCTTCAAACGTAATATCTTTCAATACATATTCATTCTCTTTATATCCAAAGAATACATGCTCAAAGCTTACATTCCCGTCATACCTGCTCATTTTACCATCTTCCACAGGAGTCCCCGTCTCTTCAAGCAACTGGAAAACCCGTTCTCCCGCAACAAGTGCCTGTTCAAGATTGGCAAGCTGATTCACGATCCCTGTCACCGGCTGGAACAACCGGTTGATGTAGTCCACAAAGGCATAAAGGACGCCGAGGGTGACAGCAGATCCCACTCCGATCGATGCTCCTCCGAAATACCATATGAACGCTACGAAGGTGATATTCCTCAGTACCCCTACAAGGTTATGGGAGGTCATTGAATTTAAGCTTAATAGCTTATTTTGATAGTTGAAGTGGGTTTCGTTCAGATCTTCGAATTCTTCGTTCGTTTTCTTCTCCCTGCTGAAAGCCTGTATGATGTTCATGCCCTGTATGGATTCATTGATCATGGCATTGATATCACTCACTTTCGATCTGATGATATGATTGTATTTCGACGCATAAATTCGGTAAAGATACGTCCACACAACCAGGATCGGTATCAGGATCAAGCAGATGGCCGCTAATTTTGAATCAAGGATAAAGAGTGCAATGTAAATACCGATAATATAAATCGTACTGGAGAAAAACGTTGATAGTACGGTTACATACAGGTCCCTGATTGCTTCGGTGTCGTTTGTGATCCTTGCAACGACCTTCCCTGCCGGAAGATTATCGAAATAGCGGATCGGAAGCTTCTGGATGTGTTGAAACACATCATTACGCATCTTTTGTATCACACGGTTTGCCGCCTTCTGAAGGTAAAACCGCTGGCCGTATTGGAAAAAAGCCGCGACGACAAGCAAGCCGAAATAAAAGGCAATCAATCGGATGATCCTAGGGATTTCAGGATTATAGAACTTGAGAAGCTCATCCCCTGTTAATTTCTTGGCGGGATAAGTTTCTGATTCCCCGCCTTTCGTGATCGTCATCTCCCCCGATGACACCGATCGTTCCCCGTCAAAGGAAACGTTGGCAGGGACGAAATAAAACGCTCTGCCAACCTGAAGGATACGGACGTCTTCCCCTTTTGTTTCTCCATCACTGAAATATTGATCACGTTTATACCAAGTACCCTCATAAGGTACAGCTTCTTTTCCCTCAACCGTTTCATACCAGGTCGATTCAATCCCGAGGATATGATCATCAATCAGTTTCTTGGCTATGAATGGACCGGCAAGTTCCGCCGCCACTGATACACTGAGCATCAAGAGGGCAGCTATGATGATTTTCTTATAAATGAGGGCATATTCGGTTAGTTTTCTTCCGACTTTCATGCGCCCACCTCCTCTGGTGAGGAATCTTCAACTTGTTGGCGGTCAAATTGTTCTTTATACCAACCGCCATTCCCGAGGAGCACTTCATGTACCCCTTCTTCTACCACTTTCCCATCCTCGAAAACGATGATCCAGTCAGCATGCTGAACCGCCGAGAGACGATGAGTCGTAATAATCGTTGTTTTTCCTTCACGTTCTGTTCGTATATTGTCTATGATCTTTGCTTCTGTCTTGGCATCTACTGCCGATAATGAGTCATCAAGGATAAGGATTTCAGGGTTCTTGATGAGGGCTCTTGCAATCGAAATCCGTTGTTTCTGGCCACCCGAGAGAGCCACACCCTTCTCCCCTACAAGGGTGGTCAACCCATCAGGCAGCATGTCGAGGTCCTTCTTGAAATCAGCCAATTCTATCGCCTTTTCCAAATCTTCCTCTGTTGCATCATGCTTTCCGAATAGAATATTTTCCCTTACAGTTCTGGAAAAAAGAACATGATCTTGTGGGACATACCCGATCCAATCCCTTACCTGCTGAATGGACAAGTCATCAATCGGGATACCTCCGATGGATAAGGAACCACTTCCCGCAGGATATTCACGGAGAAGCTGCTTGATGAAAGTCGTCTTACCGCTTCCTGTCTTCCCGACTATCCCGAGGGTTCCTCCTTGATGAATGTTCACATTGATGTTGGATAGGTTCAGTACCTGTGAGGAAGGATATTTGAAGTCCACATCCTTAAATCCGATCTGTTCCGGGGAATCGATCGATTTAGGATTTTCTCTATCCTGTACGTCCTGGACATAATCGAGTGTCTCCTGAACCCGATCGAGGGATGCATTCCCCCGCTGCATCACATTGATCAATTCACCGATTGCAAACATCGGCCAGATCAACATTCCCAGATACACATTAAAGGAAACCAGCTGTCCCAAGGTAATGCTCTGGTGGAATACCAGATACGCGCCATAACCCAATCCGATTAAGTAACTTAATCCAACGAGGACTTTTATGGTCGGTTCAAACAAAGAGTCGATCTTCGCAACACCGATATTTTTGTTATACACATCTTCCGTCATATCACCGAAACGATTTTCATCTGCCCTTTCCTGTACGTAAGCCCGGATGACCCTGACCCCTGCAATCGACTCAAGAACTTTATCATTCAGGTCTCCGAATGCATCCTGAGCTTCGGTGAACCGTTTATGGATTCTTGCACCATATACCTTCATTAACAAAGCCATGATCGGCAAAGGTAAAACGGCCGCTATCGTCAGTTTCCAGCTGATGAGAAACCCCATCGTAAACAGGATCGTTAACATGAACACGCTCGAATCGATCAACGTCAGGACACCGAAACCCGCCGTGATTGAAATCGCCTTTAAATCATTCGTCGCCCTTGCCATTAAATCACCCGTCCGATTCTTCTCAAAGAACGTCGGGGTCATCTTTAAGAGGTGACCCATGAATTTACTGCGCAGCTTCCTTTCAACGAGAAAGGCCCCACCAAACAATTGATACATCCACACATACGTCATCCCATACGATATGATGGCAATCCCGGCAATCATCCAAAGGTACTTCCCCACCACATCCCAGGTCATCGCACCGAGGTGAATGTCATCGATGGCATTCCCCACAAGCTTCGGAGGGATCACATCAAGGATCCCTACAATCGTCAATAGAATGATCGCCACCGTATACCTTTTCCAATTTTCAATAAAGAACCATGATAATTTCTTAAAAATACTAAACATCCCAGTCTACCTCCCCATGTTGACTTTCTTTACTATCCGCCTTCTGTCTCCACAGCAGACATCATCTTCTTCATTTGAACCATTACCATCATCTTTTCCTCCTTCATAAATGAATAATCTATGTGTGATCAAGGGTGCCCTTGGGTCCACCGCTAAGCGATAACATACAAAAGACGGACGTCACAGGACAGTCAGAATCGCATTCCCCAGGTGGGGGTGATTCTGTTGTGCCTTATAGACGTCCGTCTTCATGAATGGACATAAAAAAGCACAGATTATAAACATAACCTGTGCTCGTGAATTCATATGAAATCATTAAGGAGTTACCGGTCATGTGATGATATGAAATTGATTTGAAAAGCCGCTGTTGCTCCTTGAGATCCATTCACTTTCATCATCACAAACCCTCCATTCGTTACCGTTTTTTATTCCATTAATAACCATACTACAGGACCTTAATTGTGTCAATATTATTTTTATTGATAATTTTCTATATACTATATGATTTTCTTCTGTATTCGGTAACCATCTTTCCTCTATTTCACTACAGTCTTATCATTCAACAGTGACCGCCGTACCATAAGCAATGATTTCAGAAGCGTTCTGCATGACGGAGGATGTTTCGAGACGAACAGCCACCACTGCATTCGCTCCTAATTGAGAGGCTTCCGCTTTCATGCGGTCAATAGCCTGCTTTCTTGCTTCCTCCATCAGTTCGCTGTATTCACTGATTTCACCGCCGATGATGGTCTTTAAACCTGCAATGATATCCTTTCCGATATGCTTAGCCTGTACCGTACTTCCCCTCACGAATCCCTTCAATTCCTTGATTTCCTTTCCTGGTACATAATCTGTGGTTACAATGATCATGATTTTCTCTCCCCTTTTCTCCTAAAAACTTTTTTCGCGAATATGAAATAAAAAATGATGGGCACCGGGCACTGAATCAGCCCCCAAATCCCCCAGAACCAATACTGATGTCCACTCCTACGTGCATCGATGAATAAATAGATGCTTTGGACCAAAAGAAGGGGAATGACAATCGGCAAGATATAAAGCTCTTCTCTTGTCATGTCCTTTTCACCTTTTTCGTATAAGTCAATCCAATAAATATCGAAGCTCCTGCGAAAATGAGAACCTGAAGGAGAAGAAATAGAATCGGCATTTGAAACAAAGTAAGGGAGAAAACGGTCAGTAGGCAGCAAGCAAGAAGAAGAAAGAGTATCAAATCTCGTTTAAACCTTGCTTTTAACTGCTCTTGCTGATCCTCGACCAATTGCTCAAACCATTGAAGGGACGGAGTACTTTGATCTACTTCACGATCAATGGACCGAAAGCCTTCCTCTATCAATTCCTTTAGTTCATCCTGTTCATGTTTGTTGTTCATCTATTTTCAACTCCTTTCTCATCCTTGTAATTCCGTGATGGACCCTGGATTTAACGGTCCCAGGCGGCAGATCCGTCATTTGACCGATCTCTTCGTATGAGTATCCATAATAGTGCTTCAATATGATAGGAAGCCTCGCCTCATCTGAAAGTCGTCCCAGTGCGGCTAATGCATCATTCCACTCTTCGTTTCTAGATTCCATTTCCCACTTGAGCTTTCTACCATTCATTTCTTCCCTCTGCCAATCCTTTTCTCTTTTGCTTTTGCGCTGAAGATCGATATACCGATTGGTGGCAATCGTGATCAGCCAGGAGGAAAATTTGGATTTCCCGTTGTATTGATGGATTTTCTCCACACATTTAGCCATTGTGTCCTGAGCAAGCTCTTCTGCCAGATCACGATTCATCGTTACTTTGATCAAATACTTCACTAAAAAGGGGTAATGTTCTCTAAATAGAAGAGCAAAGGCTTCATGGTTCCCTTTTTTCGCTTGCTTAATCCATTTTTTCTCTTCCATCCTTTACTGTCCTTTCTATCCCCCGGCAGGTGAGTTCATTGATAAGACGTACATGAAGAAAAAACGTTCATAAAATGATTATACTTTTTAAAAATAATTTTCATTCTTTTTATAATAGCGGTTTATTAAACATTTTTACTGTTAAAGAAGCGAGTGCTGGTTGATTTCCGCTACAGGTGCTCGCTTTCCGCGGGGCTGGCGGTGAGCCTCCTCGGCTACGCCTGCGGGGTCTCACCTGTCCAGCGTTTCCCGCAGGAGTCGAGCACCCTCCGTTCCAATCAACTATCAAAGCATATTTACTTATGAGTAAAGGAAAAATCATTTTTTCCTTCCAAACCACATTATTTTCAAACGATTGAAGAGGTTTATAATATAAAAAACCCCTACTGAATCATCTTGCCCAATTCAGCAGGGATGTTTCTTTAACTATTTAAAACGGCAGAATGTGGTTCTTCTTCCTTTACGTATTTAGGCAGGATGATGGTGTAGAATACGGCTACGATGATGAGGCAGCCTCCGACGAGCCAGTAGAGCATTTCAACTGTGATCACAGACGGGAATGTCATAGCGATGACTCCCAGGGTGATCGATTGTGACAGCATCATAAGGGGATTGATCCATCCCTGTACCCTCCCCATCATCTTTGGGTCAATGATACTCGGCATCCATCCCCCGATTGCAATGTTCACAAGTGGCAATCCCAGTGCAGCAATGAAAATGATCATCAGGAAAAGCCAGGTGGTCGGGGCAAACGATGCTGCGATGATAAAGGTACCCGATATCACGAGACCTGCCACGATCAATACATGAAATTTGAATTTTTGGGTGAGCATGGAGGAGAAGATACTTCCGATCAGCACTCCTGCCCCGAAGGCTACCCCTAATAGAATGGAATATTCTTCATAGGAATCGGGAGCCAATTTATATTTCAATATAAAAATAGGGATGACCGCAAATCCACCGTTCACAATGCCGAATACGATAAACCCTCCAATCAATGATAGGAGCAGCTTATGATTGAAAATATATTTCATTCCTTCTGTAAAGTCTTTAGTCACAGATTGAATGTTCAAATCTTTCCAGGAATGCTTCCCATTTGGGAGCCTGACTTCTTCCGGAATGACACATTTCTTAATCAGGATGGCAGAGATCACAAAGGTAACGAAGTCAACCGCAATGGCACCGTAAATCCCTGTCGTCCAATAGACAAAGATGGCAACGGCATTTCCGAGTAGCATAAACAAGCTCATAACCATTTGGTTGAGTCCGGCAGCTGTAGAATAATCATCCTTTGAGAGGACCCCCTGCAGGATTCCTTGTTCTGCCGGGAAGAAAAATTTCTGGACACCGCTTCTTAGGAAGAGAACCGTAAAGATGAGCGGAAGCCAGCCTATGAAGATGGCACCGAATAATAATAATGTGAGAATAGCACTGATTGTATCACAGTGATAGGCAATTTTTTGGCGGTCCAATCTGTCAGCGAACACACCTACAAGGAAAAACACGAGAAGAGTCGGGAGTGAATACATCATTTCCGTAATCGATGCATACATGGGCTGCTCAGAAAAGCGATCCAGCAGATAAAACATAAACGCTGTCAGGCCAATCACACTTCCCATATGCGAAGTAAAGTTAGCGAAGAATAATTTTAAAAATATTGGATTTTTAAAGATTTCAATCATTTTTTTCATAACATCCGTCCCCCATCAATAAGTAACTATCTTTATCATATGGAAATGACCTTAAGGACAGTAGGGGCTTCTGGTGGTTTTTTCCTCCGTCTCGGGTCGGATAAGGTTTAGGCGCCTCTACAAAAAGGGGAATGATTTTTCGTTTCGCTGATATATTCGGTATTTCGCTGATAAAAGTAATGTTTTCGCTGAAATATTCGGAATTCCGCTGATATATTCCAGATTTCGCTGATAAAATGAAGATTTCACACGAACCGCTCTAAGCGAGCATCCAATTTCAATAAAAATAGCCCGGAGCACCAAGGCTCCGGGCTATCCTTTCTTTCCATCACTGTTCAAATGTCCCTTTCACGATTGCTTCCCCGTTTTCCACCATCAATTTCCCTCTGGCGAAAACCGTATTCACGTCAAGGGTTTCCTGATCCAAAAGGACAAGATCAGCGTCCTTTTCGACTTCCACGCGACCTTTTTGCTTTAGTTTCAGGATTTTCGCAGGATTCGAGGTAATGACCCTGATCGCTGTTTCCAAAGGGATGTTTTCCATCAGAACGGCATCCCTCACTTCTTTATAGAGGCTTGACACCTGACCGATCTGCAGTCCGATCAGCTCTCCATCACTATCAAAATTCGGCAGACTTGCTTGTCCATCGGAGGTATAGGTGATTTGTTCCACCGGTACGCCCGCATCGAGCATGCGTTTAAGCGCTTGACTGCATTTCACTTCCCCGTCTTCCAAAAACTGAGGGATGGTACTTGTTGTAAAGTCTACATAGCCGCCTTTAAGTGCATATTGGATCCCTGCTTCAAAAAGATGGGCATTCCGGTTGATGTGAGTCGGATAGAACTGCTTGATCGGAATATCCGTCGTCTCGACAATCTCTTCCAGCAGGTTCAAGTGATCATAACTATCCCCGACGTGGATATTTACAATCCCGGCTTTCCCCGACAACATCCCTCCAATCCTTGCGGCGGAAGTAATTTTCGCTAACTCGTTTACCGTCGGCTGAGATGAGCGGTGATCGGCTATCGCCACTTCACCCACTCCAATGATTCTATCGACTAAGATGATATCATCCTCAATCTTTCCGGTTAGGGTTTTCAAAGGTACCTGGTATGAACCGGTTTGCGTATAACAGGTAATCCCTTCTTCCTCCAGCCCCTTCGCTTTGGCTATGAGGCTTGCCATCGTCCTCGTCGTCCCGTCTGTGCCGATGACACCGACAAGGGTGGTGATTCCTGAGAGCGTGGCCTGAGTCAATTGGATTTCAGGGGTTCTTGTACGGAAGCTCCCTTCGCCTCCTCCGCCCATAATATGGACATGTGAGTCGATGAATCCGGGTACAACATACTTCCCGGTTGCATCCACCACTTTTATATCCACAAATTGACCGGGAAGTTCAATCTTGTCTTCAATGAAACCTATTTTATCCCCTACCAGGAGGATATCCTTTTTCCCTAGATATGCTGGAGCATAAACTTCCCCGTTTTGAATTAATGTCAGCATGATGTTTGCTCCTTTCATTTCATGTTAATGACCAAGCCGGGGCCAGAAAGGCGGACCCGGCACAAACGTTCAAAAATTAGAATCCGATGAGTGTGGCCGTAATCACAAAGATGGATGACAGTACGAATAGAATGAGCATGAATTTAATGATGAATTTAGCCCACACACCCCAATCGACCCGCGCTGCCCCGAGTGTACCCATAAGGGCTGCAGAAGTCGGAACCAGGATATTCGTTAATCCATCCCCCAGTTGGAAAGCCAGTACCGATACTTGGCGCGTGACGCCTGCGATATCGGAAAGCGGGGCCATCAATGGCATCGTGAGCGCTGCTTGACCGGACCCGGAAACCACGAAGAAGTTGAATACAGATTGGAATACATACATACACCATGCTGAGATGGCTTCCGGGAAATCACCGACTACCTGCCCCGCACCATATAATACCGTGTTCAATACAGAGGGTGCATCCGGTGCGTCTCCACCAAGGATGATGACGATCCCTTTCGCCATCCCGACCACCAAAGCTGCAGGCAGAAGATCTTTCGCTCCGTCGATGAAGCCGTTTGCTACATCATCCCAACTCATTCCATTTAATTTAAACAGAACCCCGATGACCCCTGCAACTAAACCAATGGTAAAGAATTGGCTTGCAATCTCAGGAATATAATAAGCATGTTCCACGACCCCCCAAATGATCCAGGCGATCCCCACTACTACTGTAAGAATGACGAGTGTATGTCCCAAAGTGAACTTCGCATGTAAGTTTTCCACTTTACCTTCTTTCCTGAAATATTCATCCGTTTTGTAAGAAAGGCTTCGTTTAGGATCCTTCTTGATCGCATTGGCATATCTCCAAGTGTAAATGATTCCGACAAGAGTAAAGACGATCCACATGACAATACGGAAGCCGGCACCTGATAGAACCGGTACACCGGAAACCCCTTGAGCGATCGCTACCCCGAATGGATTCATCCACGATGTGGCAAACCCGATCTGAGTGGCAACATACGTGATCATGATCCCCGTGATGGCATCATATCCAATGGCAATCATGATCGGAACGAGGATCATGGCAAAGGCAATGGCCTCTTCCCCCATTCCAAAGACGGCCCCCCCTAATGAAAATAAGAAGAACATGATCGGAATGATAAGGGACTCCTTCCCTTTGGTCCGATCGATCACCTTGAGGATCCCTTCTTCGATCGCCCTTGTTTTCATGATGATTCCGAAGGCTCCCCCGATAATGAGGATAAAGGCCACTACCCCTACGGCCGAGCCCCATTTATCTCCTGATACAAGACCTTCAAATACATAATTCAGGAAACCGATCCCACCACCAGGTTCAAAAAGGCTTGTTCCTTCCCTGATGAGGTTTCCATCATCATCTTTTAAATAACTGAACGAATCCGGATCCAGGACTGTTTTGGTTTGTTCTTCCCCATCCTGCATATACGTGATTTCTTCTGTAGCAAATTGCCCCTTAGGTATGACATACGTTAAAATGGCAGCCGCAAGTACGACGAAAAACACAATGATAAACGTATGCGGTACCTTCCAAGCTTTTTGTTCTTTCTCCATTTTTTATCCCCCCGTTTAACAGATTAATAACCTTCATTTTCTTATATGCAAGTTCCATGCCAACCCCTTATTATCTGAAAATACAAACTTCAATCCCATTAATGGTTGAAATGGGTTAGAATATAGATAACCAAAAACCTTTCATTAACCATAAGGAGGATTCAAATGAAACGTGAATTAATTCTATTAGCCGGTACAAAGGAAACAGAGAGAGCCCTGAAGGAACAGTTACAGTCCGTTTTTGGCGAACTGATCCATATTACCAGTTATGCCTGCGATGAGGGGATTCCAACCTATTTCACACATGAACTGATTGTATACTCATCTTCTCTGATCGAGCCTGAAGTACAGGAATATATCGATTTCGATTCCTGCACCATCATCAAAGCCCGCCGTACGGTGAATTATGAATACATAGACCGCATATTTGAATTACCTCCGGGAAAGAAGATCCTTTATGTGAATGACTTCATCGAGACGGCCCAAGAAGCCGTCTCCACTCTGAAGCGTCTCGGTATAGATCACGTGGACTATATCCCTTACTCTCCTTCAGGAGGAGGGGATACGAAACAAATTGATATTGCTGTTTCTCCAGGGGAGATGGCGAGCATCCCCTCTTCCATCCCCCATAAAATCGATATAGGTGTCAGACTGATCGATTTGAATACGATCATGAAAATCATCCACCATTTTCAATTATCAGAGAGATTGACCTTTGATATTACAGATCGTTATACAAGGAAAATCATCGAGCTCAGTCAGAAGCTCGGTGCCATTAACCGTCGGGCCAAAACATTAAACAAATTTTTAAATAAAGTGGTCGATGGAGTGAACGACGGAATCCTCGCCTTTCAGGAGGATGGGGAAATCACCGTCTTCAATGAAGTACTCGAAAGAATGATCGGGATTACCGCGGCTCACGCGAAGGGGAAGAAATTGAGCAGGGTGTTCAAAAACATCGAGCTCAATCGTTTCCTGACCTCAGAGCAGGATGAAGATCTGGAATACTTCACACTCCGTCAGCAGAATGTCATGGTGTATCGCTTCCGGCTGGAGGCAGAAGGTGTCATTGTGGCTACTTTCAAGGATATGGAAGAGACCATTGAAATGGAGAAAGTGCGGAAACGCGAGCTCCAGCGAAGGGGATATATCGCTAAGTATACATTCGACAGCATATTAGGGAACAGCCCTCTTATTAAAGACACTAAATTGATCGCAGAAAAACTTGCAAAAAGCGAGCTGCCGATATTGATTTATGGTGAGACAGGGACTGGGAAAGAGCTGTTTTCCAGCGCCATGCACAATGATTCTTCCCGTAAGAACAGTCCATACCTCGCTGTTAACTGCAGCGCGTTGCCGGAGGACCTATTGGAAAGTGAATTATTCGGTTATGAGGAAGGAGCCTTTACGGGTGCTAAAAAGGGCGGCAAAAAAGGATTATTCGAACAAGCCGATGGAGGCACCCTGTTCCTTGATGAAATAGGCGATATCAGCTTAAAGCTTCAGGCGAGACTTCTAAGGGTGCTTCAGGAAATGGAAATCAGAAGGATTGGAGGAAACAAAAATATCCCGGTGGATGTGAGGATCATCGCTGCTACAAACAAGGATCTTCAAAACTTAATCATTGAAGGTACGTTCCGGGAAGACCTCTACCATCGATTAAAAGTGTTATCCTTACAGCTTCCAAGTCTCAGGGAAAGAAGTGAAGATATCCCCCTTCTTATCGAACACTTCCTCGGAATAGAACATAGTAAAATCACCACGATCGACCGTGCCGTTTTGGAAGCCATGAAGAAAGCACCGTGGAAGGGAAATATCCGGGAACTAAAAAATACACTCCTATATATGATGACCGTGGCTGGGCACAACAGGCTGACTCTGCAAGAATTACCGAGAAATGATTATAATTTCACTGAGATAGAGCAAACTAACGGTACCTATTCTCCGGCGGAAATCACCATGTCTAAATCCCAGGAGTATATCAACATCCTGACTGCATTAGTGGGATTCTTTGAAAATGGAGAAAGGGCAAGCAGGGAAAAGATCCATTCTTCACTCCAACAAAGTCCGACCCCGCTCTCCGTTCAACAGATCAGGACAAGATTGAGCGAATTACAGGATTTAGGATACGTTTTCATCCAAAGAGGGAGAATCGGAACTGAAATAACACCAGCAGGAGTAAATTGGCTAAACGAACAGAGGGAGAATGTTTTAACCAGTCGATAACGGGGTATCTTACCTTTAACCGGTTAGATACAAAAACATTCTTCACGATACAATAAGTCGAGGTGATTTTCATGGTACGTACGATCTTAATGGTCATTGGCGCAATTGTTGTTATTGGCTGGATCATCAGCATGCTTTAAAAGGAACCCCTATCAGCCAAACATTATTCTTGCAATTATTTGAGTTATATTATTGAAAGCGAAGGAGCAGAATGGATCTTCCCCCATTCTGCTCCTTATTTTTATTTCAGATTATCCCCACCTCGGGAATCTGCCAAAGAAGATTAAAAATTCTAGAAACGGGTAAACAACAGATATCCCAATGTTGAGGTGATTAACGTGTATAGACATATTCTATTAGCTTACGATGAAACAGATGGCAGTAAAAAAGCATTAGACGAAGTATCGAAATTAATGAAAAGTTCCATAGACTCTAAACTGACCGTGCTTCATATTTCAGATGAAAAGACAGCGAATGAACCTCGTGATAATTTCACACCGACTCACGCACTCGCTGATACGTCTCCCGGTTTCGATAACCAGTACATGGGGAATCTATCGGTCTCCCCTGACAACAAAGTCCGTGACGAAGACAGGCATGAAATCCAGACACCTACTTCCACTCACCCGTATTTAGTAAATGCGAGGGAAAAACTTTCTCCTCATGGAGTGGATGCCAACTACATTCACCTCTCAGGTTCTGAAGCGAAACGCATTTGTGAATACGCCAAGGAAATACAGGCCGACCTGGTTGTCGTTGGAAGCAGCGGCAAATCCGGCATGAAGAAATGGGTACTCGGAAGTGTAAGCGAAAAAGTCACGCAAGACTGTGAATCCAGTGTCCTTGTGGTAAAGTAAGCCATCAACAAAGAGGAGGGACGGACCTTTAAAGGTCCGTCCCTCCTCTATTGTTATGTATCCTAATGACTCGTTAATTCATCCAATCGCTTACGGCTGCTTTTCTCATCGAAGCTGCTATAGATCCGGTAGTCCTCTGCATCGAGTATTCGATAGTGCTTACTGAACAGGTTTTGTTGAAGAATGTATTCGTCAGTCTTTTTAATATCCTTCCACCAAATCTTGCCACCAAGTGTTTTTTCCTTCCGATAATCAATGCCTTCCCGGGCGATGGTCTCAATAACCTCAAGGGGTTCTCCACCAAGACTGGTCGTTAACGTTTCACTATCCTTGAATAACGCACAAATGGCGACGGCTGCGGTCCAGCTGGCCATCACTCTACCTTTTTCAATCTGTACGAGGGTTTTTTTCGATAACCCTATGACAGTAGCCATCTTATCCTGCGTATACCCCGCCTCTGTCCGTACCAGCCTTAATTTATCAGAGATGATTAATATGATTTCTTCTTTTGTCATGGTTTCACACCTTAATCGTTTATAGTGTAATATTACACCTATATCATACCTGTTTTCAATCCCAATCAAACATCTTTTATCCAACCCATTAAATTTTGAATACAAATCAATGATTCACTATACTTCTACTTAGAATGCATGTAATCATTTTTGTAACCATGCGCTGAAGATAGCATCATTTTAAAGGAGGAATCAAGGTGGAGGATCCCATCATCATTCTGATCAGAGAGGACTTACGGATTCATGATCACCCCGCTCTCTATGCAGCTTGCCAGGAAGGGAATGTGATCCCCCTATATATACTAGACGAGGAAAGCAACCTAGGCGAAGCAAAGAAGTGGTGGCTGCACCGGAATATCGAGGCCTACCAACATTCCCTTCAATCGATTAACGGCAGACTATGGCTGGATAAGGGGAACGTGGAAAAAGTCCTTTCCAAATGGGTGAAGAACACCAACGCAAAGGCTGTTTACTGGAATCGGACATACGACCCCGACATTTACCAAAGGGATCGTTCGATGGCCGAGGCCCTGTCCTCCCAAGGAATCCAGGTCAAGACGTTCGAGGGAACCCTCCTTCTGCCCCCCTGGAAAATCAAAAAGGATGACGGTACTCCATATAAGGTGTATTCAGCTTATTACCGATCACTCAGGAAAGAAGAAATCCCAAAACCCCTTCCAGCTCTTAAACGGATGGAGGTTCCACAGCTACAAGACGATGGGATGGTCCTGAACGATTTGGATCTCCTTCCGACCATCCCCTGGTATCACATCATGGAAAGCATATGGGACCCTGGTGAAGAAGCGGCAATCAAAAGAATGAACTCATTCCTCACTAAAAGATTAGATGATTATTCAGAAGGGAGAGATTTCCCGGGCAAGGGACTGTATTCCACCTTGTCACCTTATTTGGCTCTCGGGATCATTTCCGTCAGGAGAATCTATCATGCCCTCCTCGATATGGAGAATAAACCGATTGAACCATTTATTAAGCAGCTTATATGGAGGGAATTCTCCTATTCAGTCCTCCTCCATTATCCCGAGTCACCGACACGTCCACTAAATGAGAAGTTTGCCGAATTCCATTGGCAAAGTGATGAAGAAGGTTGGGAGAAATGGACAATGGGCAAAACCGGTTATCCCATCGTCGACGCAGGGATGAGGGAATTGTGGGCAACCGGTTTTATGCATAACCGGGTGCGAATGATTGTGGCATCCTTCCTGACAAAGCACCTGCTCATCCCATGGCAAAGGGGAGCAGAGTGGTTTCTTGATACCCTGATTGACGCAGACATTGCCAACAATTCAATGGGGTGGCAGTGGGTGGCAGGCTCAGGATTTGATGCAGCACCTTACTTCCGGATCTTTAATCCGACCCTTCAAAGTGAAAAGTTTGATGAAGAAGGGACATATATACGGATGTGGGTCCCTGAACTAAGTCAACTCCCTAATCGATATATACACAAACCCTCAGACGCTCCCGAAGATGTTCTGAAAAAGGCAAACCTTACCCTTGGAGCGGATTATCCATATCCAGTCGTTGATCACAAAGCAGCCAGAAAGAGAGCATTGGCGCATTACGAGAAAATAAAATAATGCAAAGAAAAGGACCCGATACGATCGTATCGGGTCCTTTTTAAGATCAATTGGTTATTCTTTTAGACGCAACTTAACAGTTTCGAACTCTTCCTGTACTTCTTTGGCAGGAGGGTTACCAACAAAACTGAAGATAAAGATTGCGATGGTCGCAAAGATGAATCCAGGCAGGAGCTCATACACATCGAAGAGTCCTCCAGACAACTGCTTCCATACAATGACGGTCACTGCACCTGTGATCATACCTGCAAGGGCACCGTTACGTGTCATGCGTTTCCAGAATAAGCTCAAGATCACGACAGGTCCAAAGGCAGCACCGAAACCAGCCCATGCATAACTGACTAACTCAAGCACTTTACTATCGCGGTCATATCCTAGGAAAATGGCAAGGATGGCGATTACCACTACCGAAATACGACCAACCAATACCTCTTCTTTTTGGCTTGCTTCTTTTCGGAAAATGGCTTTATAGAAATCCTGAGCCAGGGCACTTGATGAAACAAGAAGCTGTGAATCCACTGTGCTCATGATCGCTGATAGAATGGCCGCAAGTAAGAAACCTGCTACCCATGGATTAAATAATACTTGCGAGAACATGATGAACACCGTTTCTGAGTTTTCCAACGGTGAATCAGCGAAATACGCAATACCAGAGAAACCGATGAAGATGGCTCCGAATAGGGAGACGATCATCCATACCATACCAATCAAGCGTGCTTTAGGTATTTCTCTCGTTGATTTAATACCCATAAAACGGACAATGATATGAGGCTGTCCGAAATAACCCAAGCCCCATGCGAGAAGCGACACGACTGAAACAAACGTCGCTCCCGTGTAAACATTCAAGTAAGACGGATCGATGCTTGATACGGCACTTACCGTTGCATCCCAACCGCCAATTTCGGAAATGGCTACGATCGGAATGATGATCAAAGCAAGGAACATCAAGATCCCTTGAATGAAGTCTGTCCAGCTGGCTGCAAGGAATCCACCAAAGAATGTGTAAGACAGGATGACCCCTGCACCAACCCATAAAGCTAAACGGTAATCCATATTGAATGATTCTTCAAGTAAGATTGCTCCACCCACTAAACTCGATGAAGTATAGAACGTAAAGAAGATCAGGATGATGATAGCAGAGAACACTCGAAGAATTTTGCTTGAATCGTGAAAACGATTTTCAAAGAAATCAGGTACTGTAATTGAATCATTCGCCACTTCCGTATAAACCCGGAATGGCTTTGCAACGAATTGCCAATTCAAGTACGCACCTACCGATAGACCAATCGCTAACCAGATTGACCCCATACCACTGGCATAAACGGCACCCGGCAGACCGAGCATCAACCAACCACTCATGTCGGAAGAACCTGCACTCAAGGCAGCTACACCGGCAGTCAATCGCCTGCCTCCAAGCACGTAGTCGGATAAATTGCTGGTTAACTTAGCTGCCATGTAACCAATAATACCCATTCCAATTAAATAAATAATAATCGATGTTAACGTTTGAATATTAATATCCATAATCTACTCCTTTGTTTTTTCTGTAAAAAAAGTAATGATTGATAAAATGATCAATGTCGGCATTGGAATTAATAACCATAACCAGGTTCCCAATGTTAATTCTTCACCCATATCAAGTACCTCCTCCTTATGCAATTAAGTGTATTTTTTATACACTTATTTTTTAAATGTTAATTTCCCGGCTGTTATAGACACAAGAATTATCATACCATAAACGAGAATTTTTTAAAGTCATCTGCTTCTTACAGGGATAAATACATGAATAAATATACGTTAATATTCGATATTTTTGTCTTATATCAATTATTACTCAATATTTATTCACAAAAAATTATTTAAATTTATTGAAAAACAGTACTTTTTTCTCACCCTAATCAAAATAACGTACCAAGCAGATACGCTTTATTCATAGTTTTTTCATAATCGAATTTTTTATCCCTGTCCATTGTGTCGAAAAAGATCTCCACTTCTTTGTCAATGACCCCCATCTTTTCTGAAATTCCCTGTATTAGTTGGTGTCTCAACGATTCATCATGACCATTAGAAATAAATTCCTCCTTCGTTTCACCTGCGAGCCCGACCCAAAGAACCTTCTGAGGATTAACTTGAGTGAATGCCGGATATGTAAAGACTCGATCAATATACCCTTTCATAATGGCTGGTAAACCATACCACCAAATCGGGAACACAAAGATCAGGGCGTCATATCTCTTTAATTTCTTCCTTTCCTTCTCAACAATATAAGAGGGTTTTCCTTTCGCAGGGTTATCCCACTCATCTTCACCCTTTTCATCAAGCAGGGGATTGAATTCCTCCCTGTACAAATCTAAAATGGATGACTTATATTCTTTGTCATGCAGACCTTTCTGAATATGCTTTGTAATGGAAAATGTGAGGGAATTCGTCCGCGGATGGGCAACAATCATCAGTACTTTCAAGAAAAACAACTCCTTAAATAGACTTTAGTGATCACTGTGCAGCATTCACTATTCAGGATAACATACCGGATTTCTCACCAAGTCCGTCTCCTTTAATTTGTCGAATGTACATGGGGAGCATACATACCCAATACGCCCCGCTCCTTTTTACAAAAAAAAGATGAAATCGAGTTGATTTCATCTTTTTTTCTTGCAACATGACGTTGGGCGGATGTTTATGACTCGCCCCTTTGGATCTTAATGGTCCGTTTTTTCTCTGACTCGGATACAAACAGGGCACATGCAGCATCACCAGAGATGTTAATGGATGTACGGGCCATGTCCAACAGACGGTCTATTCCAAGGATTAACCCGATCCCTTCGACAGGAAGATTAACACTGCTTAAGACCATGGCCAGGAGGATCAACCCGACTCCCGGTACCCCTGCGGTACCGATACTGGCAAGTACAGCCGTGAGGACGACGGTAATGAGCTGTTCCATGGATAAATCCACATTGTATACCTGAGAGATGAACACAGTGGCCACCCCTTGCATGATGGCGGTACCATCCATGTTGATCGTGGCTCCCAGGGGCTGGACGAAGGAGCTGACCGACTTTGAGACACCCAGGCGCTGCTGGGCAACGTCCATTGAAATCGGGAGGGTCGCGTTACTGCTGGATGTACTGAACCCTACACTCATGGCAGGACTGAAATTCTTGAAGAACCAAATCGGGTTTTTCTTTGCGAGTAAGAATATCGTTCCTCCGTACGTAATGATGGCATGAACAAGTAAAGCCGCTAATACAACTACAAAATAAAGCCACATCGCTTTCAGGGCACTGGAACCCTGACTTCCGATTGCCGAAGCGATCAATCCAAATGTTCCGTATGGAGCGAATTTCATTACAAGGGTCACGAGATACATCATCAGGTCGTTTCCTTGCTCCACAAGTTTCAGAATTCCTTTTGTCTTATCGCCCAGTGCCGTTAATCCGAATCCGATGAAGATGGCAAACGCGATGATTTGGAGCATATTGCCTTCGGTCATGGCGGTTAATGGGTTTTTGGGGATGATGTTCATAAGTGTTTCGCCGACAGGAGGAGCCTTTTCTGTTTTAAAGCCCTCTGATTGGGAGGCGTCGATTCCTTCCACCAATCCCGGGTCGATGATGTATGCCAGTGTCAAACCAATCACAATGGCGATACACGTTGTCAGTAAAAAGTAAACAATCGTCTTCAAACCGATTCTTCCGAGTTTCTTCGGGTCTCCCAATCCTGCCGATCCAAGGACGATGGAAAGAAACACAATCGGCACGACAAGCATACTGATCAGGTTGAGGAAAATCTTCCCTAGGGGTGTGAACAGATAAGGGTCTAATATATCGAATAAATCTTTTGCAAATATGTTCAGGATCAATCCTACTACAGCCCCTAATATCAAGGCTGTAATGATCTTGGTTGTCAAATTAAATTTCATAGATGTACCTCCCTATAATTTTCCAAATAGTATAAAGATATTACCCTTTTATCATTTTTATAAAACCAAAAATTTTTAGAACATTTAATGAATGAATTTCTCTATTGTCATCCCCCGGCTGCTTTGTGCGTTCAAGAATTTCATTCTCCTTTCCCCATTATACTGATTTTTTATGAAATGAAAGAAGATTAAAGGAGATTCACATCGAAATTACTAGTTTTATGTAGTAGTATTTCATAATTTCAGGTAGTTCAATGAATCCATTCTACTAAGAAAGCCTTACCAAAAAATTCTTTTCACATTTCATGGATTATCTTTTACGTGATTGGGTAAATAGTAATAACAGCATGAAATAGAAAGGAACATACGATTATGAATAAAACCGTCTATTTTCTTTCAAGTAGTCAACAGCGCAGCTTGATGGCTGAGGGCTGGGCAGAGAAGCTCGAAGTGTCGGATTGGTCTTTTAAAAGTGCCGGATGGGTTTCTGACAGTCGTAGTCGTGAAGAATTCAGCGTCCTAGCAATGAAAGAATTATGTATCGATATCAGTTCATTTCCTCTTTCGCGCATTGAGATGAAGGAACTTGGCGAGGCCTCGGTTATCGTTGCGATTCAGGATACAGAGTATGATGACAAGATGGAGCTTCCCTCTGAAATAGAAGAAAAAGTCATCTATTGGAATTTACCGAATCCACGTAAACGTTCTGCGACATTGATTGAAGAATGGGTACACTATCAGGAAATTTGTGACGAAATTGCTATGCGGGTGAAGGACTTGGAACATTTACTTCCACAATTACATTAAGAGGACTGATTACAACAGAACGTACATGTAATCAGTCCCTTTTTTTACGTAAAATACTCCAGCTTCGCTTTCGGAAAATGCTTCTCCATATAAGCATACAGATGATCTTTGATTTCCTGCTCTTCATCCTTCTGGTATATATACTTACCGATTCCGTATTTCCCCCATTTGTATCGACGTTCTTCTTCATTTAATTCAAGTTTCGTCATCGGGTAATTCTTCTCGATCACCCTTTTAGCAGGCTTCGTGAAACGGTGTTGGATAAATTCGAAAGTTAAATCCTTTTTTGCTTCTTCAGGAAGGTGGGCTTCGAGGTGTTCGAACATTTGCTTATATCCTTCCTGCCATCCTTCATGTATATAGATGGGAGCTACGATAAAGCCCAATGGATACCCTGCCCTGGCTACCTTACCGGCTGCTTCCAACCTTTTATCCAACGGGGAGGTACCCGGTTCAAAATTCTTAATGACATAGTCTGCGTTGATGCTGAAGCGAAATCTTGTCTTCCCATTATGTTTCGCATCCAGCAAATGATCAACGTGATGAAATTTGGTTACGAAACGTAACTTCCCATACTCCGATTTACCAAAATGTTCAATCGCGCGCTTTAGTGTATGCGTGAGATGGTCCACACCGACGATATCAGACGTACACGCTGCTTCAAAACGCGTGAAATCGGGTGCCCTTTCCTCTATATACCGATCCGCCGCCTCAAATATTTCATCAACATTCACATAGGTGCGAATATAGGGTTTACTGCCCATCGTGGTTTGAAGATAGCAATAATGGCAGTGCCCCATACACCCTGTCGCAAACGGGATGGCATACTCAGCTGACGGTTTGGAGGTATCGAATTTCAGCGTTTTCCGCACGCCCACCACTAACGTTGATTTGGCGATCCTGTATTTTTGAAAATGATTATCCCCAGGCAGATCGCGCACCTGATTGTGGGAAGTGGTATATCGAATTTCAACATCCATCTTTTCGAACTTTTCCTTTAACTGCTTCCCTAATGGGTAATCCAGTGCATTTGGTTCAAAATAGACCAATTGAGGCACAAACGGTTTCACCATATTCTTTCCCTCCTAAAGGTCTCCAAATGATTGTGAATAAGCCTCTTCTGCTTCTGCTTCTGTAGAATAGACTGCTACCTCATGTGTTAACGGATAATAGGTTTCATAAAGAAATAATGCTAATTCGTTTGGGTTTTCCGGATCGTGTACAACCGCTGCTTCCTGCACATTGGCTACACTTTGCGTATGCGGGTTACGGTAGATCACGTACACAACATCGCCAGCTTGATATGGCGTATAGTGATTATTCAATTCCATTTTTCTCACCTTTTCCTATCATTCATTACTTTCATTTTCTGTCAATCGAGATAGAAATATGATGGTAAAAGATGTTTAATTAGCATAAAGCCAAAAAAGAAAACTCCCCCCACTTGACTAACCGCAGGAGAAGTTTGTTCTATAAACCATAAAATTCAGTTGTATTTTTGACCAATTGTTTATATACAGCTGCTTCTGACATACTTTTTAATTCGGCCACTTTCTCAATGGAGCGGTGCATCATGCCAGGATGAGTCATTCTTTCTTGAAAGACTCCTTCAAACCTCCAGGGACCGTCTGTCTCCACCATCAGCCCTTCGATCGGGTAGTCCCTGACCAGCTGTTGTATTTCCTTTTCATACAGGACATCAGGCGTAACAGAAACGAGGTAACCATTACGGATCATCCTTTCGATCGTTTTACTATCTCCCTTAAACCAATGAAAATGAGCTTTTGAAATGGAATGCTTCTCCAATAAATCGCAGATGATGTGTGCATGCTCATAAACACCATGAAGGATGATGGGTTTATTCAGCCGATTCGATTCAATGATAAAGCGTTCCAACAGCTCTATGTAAGGAGCGAGGACCAGTGAGGGATCTTCTTTCATTTTGTAATAGGGCAGACCGACTTCTCCTATTGCCACAAGCTCTTGATGATGCCGCTGAATCCACACCAGAAGTTCCTCCACCTCACTATCCGAAGGAAGCTCTTGTTCCGGATGAAAACCGGCAGCTGCCTTTACCCTCCCGTCCTTTTTCGCAAATGCCAGATTTCGTTTGGATGATTGGAGGTGAAGGGATACAGAAATGAGAGCCTCTACTGAGTAGAGATCGAGCTCCCTCAGGATTTTTTCACGTTCTTCCTTTTCATATAAGTCCAGATGAGTATGAGCATCGATAAGCGATGGTTTACACATACTGGGATAATTCCTCGAAAATATCCGTTTTCCATTTTAGGAACTCTTCGGTTAGAAGGATTTCTTTATCACGAGGTCGCGGGAAAGGCACCTTGAATTCCTTTTGCACGCGTGCCGGTCTGGTTGATAACACAATGATACGGTCCGACAAGAAAAGTGCTTCGTCGATATTATGAGTGACAAACAGGACTGAACTTAAGTCTTCTTCCCATATGGAAAGGAGCCACCTCTGCATGTCCAATCGGGTAAATTCATCAAGGGCAGAAAATGGTTCATCCAGGCATAAAAAGGATTGGGGACTGACCAGTGCACGAATAAATGCAACGCGCTGTTTCATCCCTCCTGAAAGATCTTCAGGGTAAGCGTCCTCATAGCCCTTCAAACCGGCGCGCTCAATCATCCCCATCGCCATTTCCTTATCCCTCTTTCCATGCAGCTCCTGACCAAGCATCACATTCTCGATCACCGTCCTCCACGGTAAGAGGGACGGACTTTGTGGCATATAGCTGATGGACCCTCTACGGCCATTGATCGACTGTCCATCGAGCTTTATATCTCCTGAATCGGGTGCGAATAATCCACCGATCACGTGAAATAACGTACTTTTCCCACTTCCTGAAGGCCCAAGGATGGAAACAAACTCACCTTCCCCTACTTGAATGGAAAGATCATCGAGGATCAATTCACCATCAAAGGATTTGGACATATTTTGGATCGATAACGTCGTCATGTTATTTGTCCTCCTTTCGATTCCACTTCACCATGACTCTTTCTAATAGTACGATGAGTCCAAAGAACAGCAGGCTTAGGAGCATGATCATGAAAATGGCGACAAACACCCTGTCGGTCCTGAAGGAAGAGGATGCAAGAGTCATATAGACGCCAATCCCTTTTTGAGCACCAAGCCACTCCGAAATGACCGCTCCCATCACACTATAGGTAGCGGAGATTTTCAAACCGGAGAAGATGGAAGGCAGTGCATGTGGCCACTCCACTTTCCGGAAAATCTGTCCTTTGGTTGCACCGGACATTTTCATATAAAGAATATACTCTCCATTCGTCTGCCTGAATCCATCCATCGCCGAAACAGCCACAGGAAAGAAACAAATCAAGGTAATGACGATGATTTTGGGCAGGAGTCCGAATCCGAACCAAATGACAAGGAGAGGGGCCAATACAATGATGGGTATATTCTGAGATAGGATCATGAGAGGATAGACCGCTTCCCTTACCTTAGGGAGGAGATGCAGTACCACCGCTGTCCCGAGCCCGATCGAACAGCCGATCGCAAACCCTGTGATCGTCAGAAATGCCGTTGATGAGAAATTCCCCTTGAACTCAGACCACGAGGCAATTCCTTCTTCCCATATCTCTGAAGGCGACGGCATCAGCCAGGCTGGCACCTCAAATAATTTAATGGCCACTTCCCAAATGATGAATAAAAGGATGAGGACCAAGAAGGGTCTCCATCCTTTTGAAATCCAAGTCCTCATCCTTTATATTTCTCCGTTAAGTCGTCCATTTCGATCCCATCCGGCTGGTACAATACTTTGATCTGGGAAATGACATTTTTGCTTCCTATTTCAATCATTCGTTCATTCATCTGTTCAATCACCTTGAATAATTGTGACAGATTCCCCTCCATCGTCGTTTCCAAAGGATGGACTTCATATCGCACTCCCGATTTTTCGATGATTGCGATCGCTTCATCCACATATGGAATCACATCTTCACCGTTCTTGGTCTTTGGAATGATTTGTATGCTTACAAGTGCGTTCCCCATTTTGTTCACCTCTTATTTTGGTAAGAATTCGTTCGTGAATGCTTTCTTGCTTTCGAGTTTCTTATCTAATAAATCATTTTCATACATCCATGACGCATAGTTCTCCCAGACTTCCAGTTTCTGCTCTCCCCATCGGTCAGCATCATCTTTATATTTGGGTGCGAGCCATTCCTGACTCTTCATGACCAATTCTTTATCAAGATCTGGAGCTGCATCTAATAAAATCTCTCCCGCTTCTTTCGGGTTGTCGATTGTGTATTGATACCCTTTGGAAGCAGCTACCATGAATGCCTTGACCGTTTCAGGATCTGAATCGATCATTTTCTCATTTGTTGTAAGTACTGGAGTGTAGTAATCCAGTTTATCGGAATAATCCTTTACATACATCATGTTCAACTCTTCACCGCGGAGTTCAGCTTCAATTCCTGTCCATCCATAATAAATCCAGGCGAAGTCAACGTCCCGTTTAACGGCAGTAAAGAAATCGGTGTCTCCCATGTTGATGAAATTCACTTTTTCTACATCCGCGTTTTCTTGCTTCATGATTGAATCCATAACGGCTTTCTCAACGGGTGAACCCCAGCCGCCATAGCTTTTCCCTTCAAAATCCTTTGGTTTTGTAATACCCTTACTCTTCGGGGAAGCAAACCCCGACGTATTATGCTGTATGATGGCAGCTATGGATACGATGGGTACATCCTGGACCCTCGCTTGAGTGACACCTTCCTGATATCCAACTCCGAAATCGGCTTTCCCCGATGCAACGAGTTGATCGGCACCCGCTTCCCCGGGCAGGATGATGTCTACATCCAGTCCCTGATCCTTGAAGTAGCCTTTTTCTTTCGCTACATACAATCCAGTGTGGTTGGTATTTGGTGTCCAGTCGAGTACGACATTTACTTTTTTAAGATTGTCCATCTTCTCATCGGCTGCATCTTCCCCACCGTTACAGGCGGATAAAAGAAGTACAGAGCAGATGAGGAACATCCATTTTTTCATGATGATTCCTCCTTCGGTCTTTTGCGGTCGTAACGTCTCATTCCTATATTCTTCGCTTATTCTGGAAAATGAATGTAAACCAAAGGCAGTTGAGGCGTAAATTCAGGGGTGAAACAAAAAAACGCCCCAAGCTTCAGCCGCGGGACGCATCGTTAAACAGGTTATGTATCGTTTAAGAGAATGTTTCCTACGCTGGTATCAGCCAGTTCAGGTTCAAAGGGTCAGTATCTACAGGATACAATCTCAACCGGCCACTCCGGTCCCCCTACACGTGGAATATGAAATTTAACGTTATCTTCCTCCCTACTTTGCCATAGAATGAAAGGTTATTCAAGCTTTTCCTTCTCATATTGAAAGACTCCATGAAAATAAGCCGATGCAAACAGTTCCTCGATGAAATTCATGCACGAAGCACCCGCTTCTGTATATCCCTGATGATAGGTTAAAAAGGCATATTGCAGGAGAAAGAGAATGACTATTGACGGCAAGATCCTTTTCTCTCCTGCAGTCAAAGGGGCATGCCTTTCATATCCTTTCATAAATGCCAGAATCCATTTCATTGACTCATCTTTTTTCTCTTTCGGGGCTGCTTTGAGCATACCTGCGAGGAAGTAGCCGATGTCAGTAATCCGGGGTGCCGTCCGGATTCGTTCAAAATCAATGATCCCGCACACTTCTCCTCCCTGCATCAAAATATTCCCCGAATTGTAGTCGCTATGAACGAATTGATGTGGCAAACACCGGTAGGGATGCTCCCACCCCTTCATCTTTAATAAGATCACTTGCCCCCTTATGCCGATCGATTCAGTTTCAAGCTCCTTCACCCATTCTGTTACATGACTTTCAATCTCCCAGCCCTTCGTTTCATAATGACACCGATAGTCTTTAAGGATGAGATGAAGGGTTGCAAGGTATGCTCCTGCATTTGTCAGGGAGTCGGCAGACCATTCCTTCAATGGCGTTCCTTCAAGGGCCTCATAAAGAGAATAGATTTGCTCTTCTTCTTTTACATAAGGAAGTTGTGAGCAAGTTAATAGAGGGGATTCAACGTTAAGGTGATGACTCATTAAATAATCGGTTAAATAGAGCTCCTCCATCCGATTTTCAGGGGAAGAATACACTCTTCTTTTTAAATAGAAGGTCTTTCCTTCTGCCTTCACTTCCGTAACATCAGGATGAAGAAGAAGTGTTTTGAAGGAAGTGGGATCCATTCCCCAATGACGTACAATATCCTGAAGAGGTTCAATCATTTCTATTTCCTTTCCATACATAGTAATATACTTGTAGTATGACTTTGAAAGAATATACACATACCATACGAAAAGAGGTTTCACCTATGCAAAGAATACAAATGACAGAAGACTTATCATTCTCGAGGATCATTCATGGATTATGGAGACTATCAGACTGGAAGCAGTCCAAGGAAGATACGTTATCATTGATCCAACACAATATTGAAAACGGAATCACAACGTTTGACCATGCCGATATTTATGGTTCTTATATGTGTGAAACCTTATTCGGTGAGGCGCTAGCCCTCCAACCATCCTTGCGGGAGAAGATGGAGATCGTAACAAAATGCGGCATCGTCCTGCCTTCCGACAATCGACCGGAGCACAAGACGCATCACTACAACACGAGTAAGAAACATATTCTCACCTCGGTTGAACATTCTCTCCAACAATTAAAAACGGATTACATTGATCTCTTGTTGATTCACAGACCGGACCCATTCATGAACGGGGAAGAGGTAGCTGAAGCCTTCACACAATTAAAAGAAGAAGGGAAAGTCCGTCATTTCGGAGTATCCAACTTTAAAGACCATCAGTGGAATATGCTTCAATCTTATTTACCATTTCCATTGATCACAAACCAGATTGAATTATCCGCCTATCACCTGGAGAATTTTGAAGACGGCACGTTGAACTTCTGTCAGGAAAAGCGTGTGGCTCCCATGGCATGGTCACCACTGGCAGGAGGGGCGATCTTCAAGGGGGAAGATGAGAAAGCGGTCCGCCTTCAACATACATTAAAGAAAGTCCAGGAGGAAACAGGAGCGAAGGGGATCGACCAGATTCTATACGCGTGGCTGCTTAACCATCCGGCCAACATCATGCCGATTGTCGGATCAGGTAAAAAAGAACGGATCCAGCATGCAATCGACTCTCTTTCCATCCAATTGGATCATGATCAATGGTTTGAAATCCTGCAAACATCCATGGGACATGATGTTCCTTAATGAGTACATGAAAAAAGACGATCCTTTCTTTAAAGGGTCGTCTTTTTATTGAGCTATATCTCCACCAACATAATATTCAAGGTACACATCCTGCAATTCATCCATTGAAAGTTCATAGAGCTGCTTACCGAACGATTTATAGACGCCGATCCTCAATAACTGTTGTATATAAAAGTCTTTTTTAAATTCGGGTGTTTTGTTCTGTTCAGATTTCGTTTCTTGATGTAGCATGTTCATCCCTCCAGTTGAGGATATACCCCATACATGGAGAGACATAAACATCCGTTTCCCATTTTTCTTGAATCGATCTTTTAAAAACCCGTCACTCCAATCATGAGAGGGAGCTTCTTCATAATATTCCCAATCGATCATGTACAACTATGATGATGTCCCTCGAGCACGGTTTCCCCTTCCACTTGGATAGTAGAGTGATGAATACCAAACTCTTGTTCAAGAAAGGATGACAGCTGTACTAAAATTTCATCCCGATTCACTTCATCCCCTACGACGACATGGCAGCTTAAAGCTTTAAAATCCGAAGTGATGGACCATACATGAAGATCATGGACTTCCCTTACCCCCGGGACCTGTGACAGGCTCCCAGACACCTTTTCCATATCAACATCTCCCGGAGAACCTTCCATTAGAATATGAATGGAATCCTTCGTCACCCTCCATCCGGAGATGACAATAAGAATCGCTACGATGACAGAAGCAATCGGGTCTGCCAGATTCCAATCAAAGAAGTAAATAAGAAGACCCGCTATGATGGCTCCGACTGATCCGAGCATATCCCCCAGTACATGAAGGAACGCACTGCGGACATTCAAATTATGTTCGTTGTCCCCTTTCATCAGGATCCAGGCGACAATGATGTTCACAATCAAGCCGATTATGGCGATGATCATCATGCCGGGTGATACAGCGGGAGTATCGATGAAGCGACGGTAAGCTTCCCAGAAAATATAAAGGGAAACCAGGATCAGGGTGATCCCGTTCAAAAAGGCAGCTACGATTTCAAAACGTTTGTACCCGTAGGTCTTACCCATATCCGACGCCTTCTCCCCTATATAGAAAGCGGCCAGACTTAAGCCAAGTGCCGCTGCATCACTGAGCATATGCCCTGCATCTGAAAGAAGAGCGAGACTATTTGTCACCACTCCCCCCACCACTTCAACAATCATAAAAGAAAAAATGAAAAGAAAGCTGATTAATAATGCTTTTTTATTTTGGTTGTGGCCATGACTGTGATCGTGACCCATAAAATATCCCTCACTTTCAAATGTTTTCTTCTAAGTACATGAATACTATTCACTATTATACGTACCGCCGCTTCCATTAAGCAAAAATATGGCATCCACCCTATGAACAGGACGGCTCCGGAAGCCGATCTTTGAACATAAAAAAACCCCGGACACTGAATCCGGGTTTTCGCTGAAGGATTAATTTTGTTGCAGCTTTTTACGCTCCCGCTTCATGAAGAGGTCAAGTGTTACCCAGAACACAACGGATGTAATGGCGAAGATGGCGATGGCGAAGTAAATGTCTTCTGTTTTCCAGTCTAATCGGGGAATAAGCAGGCCCAATACACCTGATAATATATAGTAGCCTCCAATTAATTGCAGGTATAACCGTCCTGTTTGGGATTGAAGGTTTTCAAGATACCCTTTTCCTGCTTTGCCGAAGAAAATGGCTACTCCTCTTAAAATGACATAAACCGAAAAGGCAATGATAAGGGATACAACAAACTCTTGATTAAAAACGTCTGCCATGATCGTCCTCCTTTCCAATTATCCAGTGTTTTGAATCCTAAATGATTGTATTGTTCATAAATATTCACTATGATGAAATCATGAATCTTTCCGGTTAATCGTTATATCTCAGAATAACCCAATGCGTGTTGCATTTCAATGACAATGGATAGGAATGTAATACGTTAAAGGATATATTCAATTCATAAGGATTTCAAGTGGCATTCGGCCCTCAATTCTTACGTAATCATGACTATATTATACAGGAGGTGATTGAAGCGAAAGAATGGGACAACTTCCCGTTCTTTTGACTTCTACTACTTGGATATTTTAATTAATTTACTACTTGTCACCCTACTGATCGGATTGACAGCGTTCTTCGTCGCTTCTGAATTTGCCATTGTGAAAGTAAGGGGTTCGAGAATCGATCAGTTGGTCTCTGAAGGAAATCAAACCGCTGTTGCTGCGAAAAGGGTCATTTCCCATCTCGACGAATACCTTTCTGCCTGTCAGCTGGGGATTACTATCACCTCCCTTGGACTTGGCTGGTTAGGAGAACCAACCATCGAAACCTTGCTTCACCCATTATTTGAAAAGTTTGATTTGAATCCGTCCATTTCTAGTATCATTTCATTTGCACTGGCTTTTTCGGTCATTACCTTTTTGCATGTGGTAATAGGGGAATTGGCTCCGAAGACATTCGCCATCCAAAAAGCTGAAAAAATCACCTTATTATTTGCCAAGCCGCTCATTTGGTTCTACCGGATTGCGTATCCATTCATTTGGACCTTGAATAGTTCGGCACGTGTGTTTACAGGCATGTTCGGTTTGAAACCGGCCTCAGAGCATGAAATCGCCCATTCGGAAGAAGAGCTTAGAATCATTCTTTCCGATAGCTATAAGAGCGGTGAAATCAACTCTTCCGAATTCAAGTATGTGAATAAGATATTTGAATTCGACGAGCGCATCGCCAAGGAAATCATGGTCCCCCGTACAAACATTGTGACTCTATCCGCTGGATCCACCATTGATGAAGTATTATCGGTCATTAAGGAAGAGCGGTATACGAGATACCCTGTCGTGGATGGGGATAAGGACAATATCCTCGGGGTCGTGAATGTGAAGGAACTCTTAACGACCCTCGTGAATCATAAAAGCGAGCATGAAGACGTAACCTCCTTCATTAAGCCCGTCATTCGCGTCATTGAAACCATCCCGATTAAAGCCCTGCTCCTCAAGTTGCAAAAGGAACGCTCCCCGATGGCCGTCCTTCTTGATGAATACGGAGGAACGGCAGGTCTGGTTACGGTGGAGGACATCATCGAAGAAATCGTCGGTGAGATCCGGGATGAATTTGATATCGATGAAATTCCTGAAGTCCAGAGGATAAAAGAAGATCATTATATTTTCGACGCCGTCATGCTCATTGAAGACGTGAATGACCTTCTCGGCATCTCGATTGAAGAAGAGGAAGTCGACACAATAGGAGGCTGGTTCCTCACTCAAAAATATGAAGTCAAGCCTGAAGATAAGATTGAAGAACAAGGCTACTGCTTTAAAGTAAAAGAAATCGACGGCCACCATATTCAGTATCTGGAAGTCACCAAAATGAACAGCGCCAAAAATAAAACGAACGGGTCTGATTAAAGTCCCGTTCGTTTTTTCTATGCCCTGATAATATCGTTGGATTGTTCTTTTCTTTCTTCCAACAAGGATTTATATTTCCTGCCCCCTCACATTTAACCTTTCGGACATTATTCGTTCATATTTTGGCCACATTTGATGGATAAGCTATTTCTGTAGATCCGGTTTATAACTACCGGGCTGTACAGGAATCATGGAAAAGGCGGGTCGAAAAATAAAACACGCCCACAAATTATTTGAATGGATAGGAGTAGAGGAGAATGAATTTTATTAAGCGTGCCTTTTGGAGTGTGAAAGCACGAATGGGGAAGAGCATTTTATTACTGATCGTCCTGACGGTCATATCCGTATTGGTGCTCTCAGGATTAACGATCCAGACCGCTGCGGATCAATCCAGCATCTTAGCACGTGAGAAATTAGGCGGCGAGGTGACATTGACCGTGGACCGGGAAAAGCTCATGGAACAGCAGCAAGGACAGGATCAAGATGGTGGAGGAAGACAAAGATTCCAATCAGTCCCCGTCCCCCTTGAATCTGCTGAAGAACTTATCGATTCCACTTATGTAAAAGGCTACAACTACTACTCTTCCACTTCTGCCCTCGCCAAAGATTTTACTGCTGTAGGCAGCGAGGAAGCAACGGAAACTAGTGATCAAGGAGGACCTGGAGGCGGCAGGATGATGGCCGGGGATGTATCTGTAGAAGGAATTGTATTCTCAGATTCAACAAGTTCATTCATGAATGGAGATGCATCCATCGTCGAAGGTCGTCATCTAACTGAAGAGGATTTGAACAAAGACGTAACACTTATCGAAAAAAACCTTGCCTCCGAAAATGACTTGAAAGTCGGGGACTCGATCACTTTAGCTAATACTGATGGTACAGAATCCACCCTTGAGATTGTGGGAGTCTATGAGACCACAGCAGAAATGGATGAAAGAGCTCAAAATTTTACCTTTTTGAATCCATACAATCAGCTGTTTGTTCCTTATACCGTAGCGAATACTTTAAAAGGCACAGGTGATGCGATCGATCGAGCCGTCTACTATATGATGGACCCGGCTGATATTCAAAGCTTTATAGCAGATGCAGAAAAATCTTCTATTGATTTTGATCAATACAAGCTGGATGCTAATGACCAACTATATCAACAAATGATGGGACCGATTGAAAATGTAGCCTCCTTCTCAAACAATGTTGTACTCCTGGTCACCATCGCCGGAGCCATCATATTGGCGCTCATCGTCATGATGACTATTAGAGAAAGAAAATATGAAATGGGTGTGCTCCTGGCCATTGGTGAAAAAAAAGCGAAACTAGTCAGCCAATTCCTTGTTGAGATTTTGATTGTGGCCGTTTTGGCCATGGGGATCTCTACTATGACAGGAAACCTGGTTGCCAATCAAATAGGTGAAAAGCTTCTTCAGCAGGAAATCACTCAGTCAGAAGAAGCAACCGACACACCAGCATCATTCAACTCACGCCGTATGCCGTTTCAAGCTTCAAACGTACAGGATGTGGACGCTGTGAATGAATTGTCCATTCATACGACAGGTGAAGACCTTATAAAATTGTTCGGAATCGGGATGATGGTGGTATTACTTTCAACAATGATTCCATCTTTGACGGTATTGAGATTAAACCCTAAAGCAATCTTAACAAAACAGGATTAAGGAGGACTATGATGAGTACCCTTTTACAGTTTGAAAATGTCAGTTACAACTATAAACAAGATTCTAAAAAACAGCATATATTAAAGAATGTGACCGCTGAATTTAAACGGGGCACCTTCTATACTTGTGTCGGTCCATCAGGCTCCGGGAAAACAACCTTCCTATCCCTGGCAAGCGCATTGGATTCACCTACCGATGGACAAGTACTATTCGAAGGAAAGAACATACGCAAAATCGGTTTATCTACATTTCGGAATAAATATGTTTCCATCGTCTTTCAATCCTACAATCTCTTGCCCTATATGACAGCTCTGCAAAACGTACTGACGGCTATGGAGATTACAAAATCCCAGGCCAAGAACAAAAAAGGATTTGCCCTGGAAATGCTCCAAAAGGTGGGTATCTCTGAAGAACAGTCGCGTCAAAGGATCCTCACTCTAAGTGGCGGCCAACAACAGCGGGTTTCGATTGCGAGAGCACTTTCATGTCAGTCAGAACTTATTCTGGCAGATGAACCGACAGGGAACCTTGATGAAGATAACGCCGGTGGGATCGTTGATTTGTTGAAAGATCTTGCCCATAAAGAAAACAAATGTGTCATTGTCGTAACCCATGATCAAGGTCTGGCACAGAAATCGGACACCGTCATCACCCTTTCAAAAGGAAACCTCGTCTTCAAGGATATGAGGAATGTGGAACAATTCATTTAAGTGAAGTACTGACCGAAAGGCTGCCGCATAAGCAATGCGGCGGCCTTTTCAATTGCTCCTGTTCCCCACACTTCTCCATATGATAAAACCCATCCACATAGAATAAATCCATTCATTATTGGAAAAATAAGCGGAAATAGATAGTTAAGAGGTGAATTATGACTAGCATCATCGTTGGATTAATCCTGCTTATGGTTTTAGCGTATTTAGGATGGTCGATCATCTGGATCGCGCCGCTGGTTGCAGGTTTGGTTGCGTTAATGAGTGGTCTCGATCTGCTGCCGGCCTATACAGAAACGTATATGACAGGGTTTGTGGACTTTGCAAAAGAATGGTTTCCTGTCTTCCTGTTCGGGGCCATCTTCGGAAAGTTGATGGAAGATGTAGGGGCCGCTCAATCCGTTGCATACAAGATCACCAACATTATCGGGAAAGACAGGGCCATTCTGGGAGTACTGATTGCAGCAGCGGTATTGACATATGGCGGTGTCAGTTTATTCGTGGTGGTGTTTGCCATCTATCCACTGGCGATCGCCATGTTCAGAGAGGCGGATATTACTCGGAAATTACTGCCACCAACCTTTGTATTAGGTGCTTTCACCTTTACCATGACAGCAATCCCCGGTACACCACAGATCCAGAACCTGATACCGATTGATTACTTCCAGACATCACCTACTGCCGCTCCCATCATCGGGATCACCGGGGGGTTAATCATGGCGGTTGGCGGGTACTTTTATTTAAGATGGCGTCAAAAGCAGTTCACGGCGAAGGGCGATGTTTTCACCGAACCTAAAGGCGGGAATGATGTAAAAGAGATTAAAGAATCGGAGCTTCCGAACTTCTATCTCTCGTTTCTGCCACTTGTCATCGTCGTCGTTACATTGAATGTCTTCAAGTGGAACATCCTGACTGCCCTTCTTGTCGGAATCCTTTCAATATTACTTATTAATTTCAAACATTATAAGAAATTCATTCCTGCTGTCAATGGAGGGGCCAAAGGTTCTGTGATGGCCGTGATCAATACGAGTGCCGCCGTCGGGTTTGGGGCTGTCGTGACAGCGGCACCCGGTTTCAAGACATTAACGAAACTCATCCTGGGCATCAAAGGGAACCCGGTGATCTCAGAAGCAATCGCTGTGCAAACATTGGCTGCCATAACGGGTTCTGCTTCCGGAGGGATGGGAATTGCCCTGGAGGCGCTGGGAGATAAATATTATGAGCTTTCACAGACAAGCGGAATCAGCGCAGAAGCATTCCACCGAATTGCGTCCATCTCTTCCGGTGCATCGATTCTGCCTCATAATGGCGCTCTCCTGACCCTATTTGCCGTAACGGGACTTACTCATAAAGATTCATATCTAGATGTTGCCGTTGTCGGGCTGCTTATTCCGACAATCGCGGAAATCGTTTCAATCATACTAGCCAATATGGGAATTTACTAATTCGAGGAGGAAATCAAAATGGTCAATGACAAAGTGGTATTTATTACAGGTGCTGCAAGAGGGATCGGATTTGAAATCGGGGAACATTTTGCCCAAAATGGTGCAAAGGTCGTCCTGTCCGATATCAATCAAGAAGGATTGGATGAAGCGGTAGATGAACTAAAAAGCAGAGGGTTTGAATGCCTTGGCATTAAATGCGACGTAACGAGTGAAGACGACGTGAAGGCCGGAATCGATAAGACCGTAGAACACTATGGACGGATCGATGTCCTGATCAATAATGCAGGGCTTCAACATGTTTCACCCATTGAAGATTTTCCGATTGAAAAGTTCGAACTATTAATCAAAATCATGCTGACCGCCCCATTCATTGCAACAAAATTTGCTTTTCCACATATGAAAAAGCAAAAGTTTGGTCGGATCATCAACATGGCCTCCATCAATGGCCTGATTGGATTTGCCGGAAAAGCTGCCTATAATAGCGCGAAGCATGGTGTCATCGGGTTGACAAAAGTCTCGGCCTTAGAAGGTGCTGAACACGGGATTACGGTCAATGCTATGTGTCCCGGTTACGTGGATACTCCCCTTGTCCGCAACCAGCTGAAAGATATCTCCACCACCCGTGGTGTTGAGCTTGAAAAAGTATTGGAGGATGTCATTTATCCCCTTGTCCCACAAAAACGATTGCTATCAGTAGAAGAAATTGCGGACTACACCATCTTCCTTGCAAGTGACAAAGCAAAGGGCGTAACCGGACAAGCTGTAGTGTTGGATGGTGGATATACAGCCCAGTAATACTGCACAGCAAAAATCGGATCAGAAACCTGATCCGATTTTTTTACTTTAAATGCCCAGGGAATGCACCAAGGTCCACCCCCCACACGAGCGGCATCACAAAATAAATCAACAGGGTGATAAACACGATACTGATCAAATTCAACCAGACGCCCGCTTTCACCATATCCCCCATTTTGATATAGCCAGACCCGAAGACAACGGCGTTCGGTGGAGTGGCAACCGGCAGCATGAAAGCACAGGATGCAGCAAGCCCGGCGGCTACCATCAGGCTGTAGGGATGAACATCCAAAGCAGCAGCCAATGCTGCCATAATCGGAAACATCATCGTGGCTGTAGCCGTATTGGACGTGATTTCCGTCAGAAAAATGACAAAAGTGGTCACAGCTGCAAGGATGATAATGAAAGAGACACCATCAAGGACCGTCAACTGCTTTCCGATCCATTCTGCCAAGCCTGTTTCCTTGAACCCCTTGGCAATGGCGAGTCCTCCCCCGAATAGAAGCAGGATACCCCATGGCAGCTTCTTGGCATCCTCCCAGTTGATCAATCTTGCCTCTTTCCTTCCTGGAAGAAGGAAGAGGACAAGTGCCCCCGTCATGGCAATGATCGTGTCATCTAAAGAAGGAATCCACTTGTTCAATAAGAAGGAACGAGTGATCCAGCAAAGGGCAGTGGCCGTAAAGACAGTGAGAACGAGCTTTTCCTCAAATGAAATGCGCCCAAGGGAACGGTTTTCCTGTTCGACGATTTCCCTTCCCCCCGGCAGTTCTTTTATTTTCAAAGGAAACGCCACTTTAATGAGATACCACCATGTTACGATGAGGAGAATGGCTGCAAGAGGGACTCCGAACAGCATCCACTTTGCAAAGGAGAAATCGATACCATAGAGCTGTTTCACAACAGCTGCGAAAATGGTGTTCGGTGGCGTTCCAATTAATGTCCCTAATCCTCCGATCGATGCACTATAGGCAATCCCCAGCATGATGACTTTACTGAAGTGCCCTGTTCTATTCGCTCCCTCCTTCTTTAAGCTTTCATTCACCTGGTAAATCACCGCGGTTCCGATCGGCAGCATCATCATAGCCGTTGCCGTGTTCGAAATCCACATGGACAGAAACCCCGTAGCAAGCATGAACCCAAGGACAATCCGTTCTGTACTCGTCCCAATCAGCAGGATGATGTTCATGGCGATTCGTTTATGTAAATTCCATTTTTCCATGGCAATCGCGATGATGAACCCGCCCATAAACAAAAAGATGGTCCCATCTCCATAAGCAGATGTGACATCCCCTGACTGCAGTGCCCCGGTAACGGGAAACAGGATGATCGGCAGAAGGGATGTAGCCGGAATTGGAATCGCTTCCGTAATCCACCAAATCGCGATCCAGACGGTTCCCGCAAGAACCCCCACTGCTTCTTTGGACAATCCTTCAGGAGAAAAGAACAGGATGATAAGAAAGAATAAAACCGGCCCTAACATAAATCCGATTTTTTTCCCGGGATTTGCAGTCGGTTCCGGAGAACGATCCGTCTGCATCCCTCCATTTACCCCAGCTGGAGTACTTCCCGATGTAAAAAACCTGAACGTGTCCAATACATCAGCATGCCACTCCCATAGCGTTTTCCAAGCATACTTCACGGTTTGCATCTTATTCCCCCTTTTCTTGTGATACTAGTCCATACCCCTTGAAGAAACCTGTATAAACAAGAACAAACCACAATTTGTCAGATTGACTCATCCCTCCTTATAAACAGAATGAAAAAAGGACCATTTCATCATAAAGCGTTTCATTGTAAAATAATGTTAGAGTAGAGATGACGGTAGGATAAAAGGAGAAACGATGAAAATTTATTGGCAAATCAGCTATTTTGTAATCGGTTTACTTATTTTCAGCTATGGAATCAGCATGTCCATTAAAGTCCAATACTTAGGCATCCACCCATGGGATGTATTAAATATCGCCCTGTTCGACAAGTTCGGGCTGACCATCGGAACGTGGAATATCATTGTCGGTGCCACTCTCATAGCAGGCACGCTTATCTTGAAAGGAAAATACATTCAAATCGGAACCATCCTGAATGGAGTGATGGTCGGCATGCTTGTTGATCTTTTTCTATTTTATGATTTGCTTCCTCCACAAACGGGCCCCGTTATGGACACCTTGATTCTCCTGTCTGCCATTCTGTTCATGGGGGTCGGAGGCGGGTTGTATTCGGCTGCCCATCTTGGAACCGGTCCAAGAGATGGATTTATGCTCACCATTTCAGACCTGACCAATCTTTCCATCAGCAGAGTCCGGATCCTATGCGAGTGCACCGTCTTACTGATCGGTCTACTCCTCTCCGGTCCCGTCTTCGTTTTCACGTTTATTTATACGTTCATCCAAAGTCCCATCTTCCAAAAATCGTTTCTATACTTTACCGAAAGACTCCATACGCGCTTTCCGAATCGAAGCAATATTAGTATGTAATTTAGAAAAGCGGAAGGGGCTCGTACTGGGGGTGAATCAAGAAAGGACAAACCGCCCTAATCGCAGTTTGTCCTTTTCACGTTATGACATTTCGCATGCCACTAAGCCATATTGCCGTCCATGATCAAGCTTCTTGATGAATTGAAACAATTGCTGCACCTCCTCATTATCCCCCTCTCTCTTATAGTAGTCTTCCAGCACCGACAGCATTTCATCAGGGTACATCAGGCATGTATGGCTTCCCCAATCTGTTTGCCTGCCTTCGAATCTTTTATAGTAAATGCCATCCAACAGGGCAAAAAACAGGTCATACCCTTTAGGAAAAAACGGACTGATCCGCTTCGGATAATTATGATTCCAGTCTCCTCCCTCATAATGGAATGTCCGGTCAGTCAAATCACCGATAAAGACTTCAACATCCGCCATCCTATCTCCTCCTCATTCAATAAATGCCTACTCTACATTGTATAAACCCGTCCATCATGTTTAGAACAAAAAAAGAGCCGCATCAGGATTCTTCTCCGTGATGCGACTCGTGATTTATTATAGATATTTCCGTTGGACGCTCCTTCCGTCATACGTAAATAGCATATCCCGGTTCTCCACATGGGTCTCGATGTGGACCGGTCTTCCCCAGAGCCGGTGCAAATAAGGTAAAACCTTTTCCAAATATTTAATATCAAGCTCGACATCCTCAAACCAGTGCTTAAGATACAGCTCCCCGCTCTTCATGTAGTCCCCGTCATTCACGGTGATGTAAGGGAAACCGCCATTCACCCTCATGCCCACGAGCTGATCCCGTACATGGGTCCATTCTTTATCGACAATTTTATAATCCTTCCCCTGCTTTTGGAACAGATACATATCCTCTCTCGTCACCAGATCCTTCGTTAAATAGTTTCGCAAGAAGGAAATATCCGATTCGATCTCACGCACTTCAAACATTTTTTCACGACCGGAATTCGGCTTTACCCCCCGCTTTTTCATCTCTTCTGTCGGGTTGTCGAACCGATCCTCAATATCTTCGAAAATCTTCAGACCGAGATAATATGGATTGATCTGTGTGCGGGACGGCTGTACGACACCAGCATTCAGCTTGGCAAATTCGATCGATTCACCGCTTGTCAGATCCATTTCACGAATGATCCGCTGATGCCAATACGAGGCCCACCCTTCATTCATGATCTTCGTTTCAAGCTGAGGCCAGAAATACAGCATTTCTTCCCTCATCATCGTCAATATATCCCGCTGCCAGTCCGACAATTCCCTGCTGTACTGCTCGATGAACAGGAGGATGTCCTTCTCCGGCTGCGGCGGAAACTTCTTCTTCACCTTCTTCTTTTCCCTGCTCTTTGGCTTTTCATCCAATGACCATAAATCATCATAAGGCGTTGCATGACTCACTTCTTCTTCTTCCCACTCCACATCATCCATCGTCCATGACAGTTTCGGCCGCATGAGGGAAGGATCGATATGTTCATCCACTGCAAGGACCGCATCAAGGAAATTCTCGACTTCCTGCTTCCCATGTTCGATCTCATACCTGCGCACACGTTCAGCCGTAGCCGACATACTTTCCACCATATCCCGCTTCGTATTCTGAAAACGGACATTGTTCTTAAAGAAATCACAGTGGGCCAGAACGTGAGCCACAATCAATTTATTCTGTATGAGGGAATTGGAATCCAGCAAGAACGCATAACAAGGATCCGAGTTGATCACAAGCTCATATATCTTACTCAACCCCAAATCATACTGCAGCTTCATCTTATGGAATTGCTTCCCGAAACTCCAGTGCGAAAACCGTGTCGGCATCCCATAAGCCCCAAAAGTATATATAATGTCAGCAGGACAAATCTCATAACGCATCGGATAAAAATCCAGACCAAACCCGGCTGCTATCTCAGTAATTTCCCCTATCGCATTCTGCAAATTCTTCTGCTCCTCTAAATTCATCTTCATCCCCCTCTTTATTCTCTTATCTAAATGTATGAAGAGAAAGGGGATTTGATGAAAAGAAAAGCGGAAGGGGCTCGCACTGGGGCGACAAGCATAAGAAGAGTCATCCGGAAAGGCGCTTTTTGCCTTTTTGGATGACTCTTCTTATGACCTCGATCCCCAAGCCCCTGGAGCTAGACAATAGAAAAGCGGAGCCGGGTTGGGCAGGCCCGACAAGCATAAGATGAATTGGCTAGAAAGGCGCTCTTTGCCTTTTTGGTCGATTTAGCTTATGACCTCGAGGGACTACCCGGCGGAGCTGGACAATTAGAAAAGCGGAAGGGGCTCGCACTGGGGCGACAAGCATAAGATGAGTCACCCCAAAAAAAGCTGTTCCCCTAACCCCAGGGAACAGCCTTCTTATCAACCTTACGTATCCAGATTCTTTTGCAATCGTTTAACCGGGATGAGCGTAGTGAGCAGCAGGAGTGCAGACCAGGTGAAAACCATCGAAACACTCATGACCTCAAGGAGAAGTCCGACCCCCACTGACGATAAGCCGAATAAGAGCGTGGTTAACGCCCCTTGTGCAGCATAAATCTTCCCGAGCTCTTCCGGTGGCGCACTCTCCTGTAAATACGTCTGAAGCACTACATTCTTTATTTGATCAAATAACCCGAAAACAAACGACAAGATAAGCGCCATCACGGCCATTTTATTCCAGGCAAATACAAGGGTGACACTTGAAGTGACGATCATGCAGAAGGGGAGCCACTTATGCCGGTGTTTTGAAAAGATGCCATGCAGCTTAAATATGAGATAGGAGGCAAGGACCAATCCCACAAAGAAGCTTGAATTGATGAATCCCCACCATTCTTCCCCCCGCTGAAGCGAGAGATCGACATACAAATACAGGACGGCGGCAATCCAGACGGTCCCTGAGATCGACTCCAGCCCGTATATCCAAAAAACGTGGACCAGCCCTTTCCGGCTTTTAACCTGAGACCATCCCTCCCCAAGCTCCTGCCACCAAACCTTGCGAACTTCCAGGGTGCTACTTGGAATGACCGGCAGCTTCAGCATAAAAAAGGTTGAGGCCAGAAACAAGAGAATCACCACAATGAAAAGATTCGTGGCATTCAGGACCGCTAAAAGAATACCGCCCAAAGCCCAGCTTGAGAATTGAATCGTCTGATCGACGGTTGAGAGGAAGCCATTCGCCCCCATAAGTTCCTCTCTCTTAACAAGAAATGGCACATATGCATTTCTCGCTGGAAGTGCCCAACCATCCAGAAAAGAAATGATACTCGCACAACTGAGATAAATCCACACATTCTGAGTACCCAGTACCATCATCATGAGGAACACGCATAAAAAAAATGTCTTCCCCATTTGCGAATACGCGATCAAGCTCTTCATCTGTGTACGATTCAACAACAAAGGCGCTGCCATGCTGCTGATAAATCGTGAAAAGGTGATCACTAAAGGAACAGCCGTCATGTAAACAGCAGAACCGGTCAAGTCGTAAACAAGGGAGATCAACCCTACGATATAGAAGATATCCCCCATATTGGCCAATGCCTGGCCGAACCACAGATTTCTAAATGCATTGGAGTGCATATCTCTTCCTCCCTCTATTCAGTTTATATATAGGTAAGAAAAGAACAGCATCACATCGGAACAAAGATCCCCTTTCAGAATCAAAACGATTTATGTATGATTTCATTTTAGCAAATTGCCGGTGAATTTGCAGGTAATACTTTAGTTTATCGTCATATGGGTATGCACGTGCAGGTTTTACGGGGAAACGGCCAGCTCCGCCTATAACAAAAAAAGCCTCCTTAATCAAAGAAGACTTCATCTGTTCCCGCTATTCCTTTACCGAGATGTTGAGTACCTTTTCATTATCAAGATCGTGTACCACGATGACAACGACCTTTTTCTCTGCATTATTTTCTTGCACGGTAAATTCAAATGCATCGGATACTTTGTTCTCCGTCATTTTCTTGCGTCCCTGGTACTGATAATCCTTTACAGGCTGCCCAGGATAGTCCTCTTTGATGACTGCTGTTGCAATGCGTCCAAACTTCTTATAATCCGATTGCTCGGCATGGGCCTGACTTGAAAATACTAGAAAAAATACAGTTGATAACATCACGATTGCTTTCTTCATTTTCATCACCTCTATTTACGTTTCATTACATAGGATGATTTAATCAGGCATTTTTATTCACCCAATAGAAGGAAAACGAGCATTTGCAACAGTACCAACTTTTACAGAGAAAAAAATACGGTTTCTCGCGCAAAATAGGAGTACCCCTTCAGAAGGAGGGAAACCAAGTGAACAAAGTCGATTACGATCGGGCCTTGTATTACACTCACCGGTCAGAATGGGATAACCTGTTGATCCTAATGGTGAGAACGAAGGATGACCTTCTTTCAAAAAGAATTGAACATTTCTTACATGCGTATCATTTTTCAAATGATTACACGGTTGTAGAGCGTAATCTCTATACGCTTTTACGATATATCGAACATGCAAACTTCACCTATAGTGTCGAGCAACCACTTCAGGAAACCTTTGCAGAGATGTAACAATAAGAGAATTCCACCTACGGCTGATCCGATTAGTATGCACGATTGGATCAGCTTTTATTTATTTCCATCAGGTGTAAGATCACTAAAAACCGGCAAAAATGCCGATTTTTCATCATTGGGACGAAATTTCAGTTTTTACCAGTTCAGCTGCTTTTACATACACCTTTAATTCCCTCATCAGGTCATCCACTAACTTTGCAGGTTCTTCCAATAGCCCATCATTTTCATAATCAAAGCAGTGGGGGTCAAGAACAAGCTGTTTCGGAATGACATTTGCATACACTCCCCGACCGACGATACGGAGATTATTCAAGCAGTTGATACCGCCTTTCCCCCCGCCTGCGCATGCAAGAAGGGCGACAGGTTTATGGGCGAATTGCTCACTGCTTAAGAAATCGAGTGCGTTTTTGAGTGCCCCGCTCATACCGCTGTGATACTCCGGGGAAGCTAAAATGACGGCGTCCGCATCTTTCACTTTTTTCTTAAGTGATTGAACGGCGGAGACCTCCGATTGCTCCTGTTCTCCAGTGTAAAGTGGAAGGGAGCCGTCACTCAAATCAATAAGATCACAATCATATGTTCTTGCAATGAATCTTGACGCTATTCCAGTACGTCCGCGTTTTCTCGGGCTTCCATTGATGATTACGATGTTCATGTCATAAAAATCCTTTCCAGATTAATTTTTTGTCAATTGATGTTTCACGGCATAAAGTGCCGCCTGTGTCCGATCTGACACTTCCAGCTTGGAAAAAATGTTCGAAATATGGGTTTTGACGGTTTTTTCCGTAATATAAAGGCTTGAAGCAATCTCTTTATTACTCTTCCCTTTCGTCAGCTCAATCAAAACATCCTTCTCCCGTTTGGTGAGCTCATGAATTTTATGGGGAGGCTCTCGTTTCGTGATCCTTGTCAGTAAATGATTGGTTGCTTTCGGGTGAAGAGAGTTTTCACCTGAAAGAAGTTTTCGGATCCCGCTCACTAATTCATCGGGTTCAATGTCCTTTAACTGATATCCTGCCGCTCCTGCTTCTATAGCGGGAATCACGTGATTCTGGTCGGAAAAGCTCGTCAGCATCAGAATTTGAATATCTGGATAGTTCTTTTTAATTTCCCTGGTCGCCTGGATGCCGTCCATGACCGGCATCATCAGATCCATCAGGATGATGTCGGGTTTCAAGTCTCCAGCCATTTGAACGGCCTCTTGTCCATCCTTCGCTTCACCGACGATATCAAAGTCCTTTTGTGTTTTCAGAAAGAAAACCAATCCCCTACGTACGACGTGGTGATCATCTGCTATCAATACTCTAATCATTTACCCGGCACCTCCTAATACGGTAATCGAACTGATATGACCGTTCCCCTTCCAAGCTGACTGTCGATCTTCAGCGTACCACCAATGCTTTTCACACGTTCCTTCATACTTTGGATCCCGACTGAAGGCAGGGACTGCTTTCCGTCATATTGAAATCCGTATCCTCTATCTTCAATCGTCAGATGGATCGATTGCGACTCACTTTTCAATGTATAGAGGATGCGTTTCTCCCCGGAATGCTTTTTACAATTATTCAGTGCTTCCTGACTGACACGCCACAACACTTCTTCTATTTTAGAGCTTAAGGAAATGACTCCTTCAACTTTCGTTTCCAAGGTCAATCCGAGCATCTCTGCGTATCCTTTGGACGCTTCTACGACTCCATTCTCAAGCCCATGGGGTCTCAATTGCCAGATGAGGGCCCTCATTTCCGATAAGGCTTCCTGAGCCAACCCTTGAATCGTTCTGAACGTATCCTTTACTTCTTCATCCCCGGTCATTTCTGCCCCTCCCCTTGCTGTTAACGTGAGGGAGAACAACAATTGATTGACCGAATCATGAAGATCTCTTGCCAGTCGGTTCCTTTCTCCGATCAACGCGACTTCCTGCTCTTTTTTCGTGAGCAGGATGCGCTTGATGGCGGATCCGATTTGGAAGGCGACCGATTCAAGAAGCGCCAGTTCGTCTGTTGTGAAGTGGGTCTTGTTCGGTGCTGCGACATTCAATAACCCAAAGGACTCATCCCCGGACTGGAGGGGGACCGTCGCATGATGGGTGATATCATCTGTATTTTCCCTGTTCTCTTCGATGGCCTGCTCGATCCGCTGACATTCAATAATATTGGACGCTTTGGTGAGTTTACCTTTTCGAAATCGATTCACACACCAGCACCCGCCCTTTTTCATCGGCTCACATTGACGCTCTGAGAGTGATTCCGGCAGACTCTCATATGAAACAAGTTCGTGGCTTCCTTCTTTTTCAATGAAGAAGATCCACCCTGTTGTAAAGCTTGAACCCCTGATCAGCTTCTTCAGGGCACCTGAAAGCATGGAATCAAGCTCTGTTTCGTTGTTCAGCAACTCGGCTATCTCTTTCAAAAGTCCGATATTTGAAAGGGATTCAGAATTCATGTTCATCGTCCTCTCCGATCCTATACTACTATTATATAGATTTCACATAAATCCGGTATTATCAAAAAGAAGGATACCCTTCTACGACCTTTGACCGAAAACACACGTTCCCATCACAATCCAAAAAACAAGAGATGCAGGAGCACATCTCTTGTTTTTAAAATGATGAAAAGGTTTACGCCTTCCCTACAGACGAACGGATCATCGTTTCGACTTTCGCCATGATGGCATCCTGCAGAGCTTGTAATTTCTCACCGCTGTCGCTTTCGGTCTCACCGATCACGCTGAAATAGAACTTGATCTTCGGCTCGGTCCCTGATGGACGGAGGCAAATCCAAGATCCATCTTCAAGATGATATTTCAACACATTGGAAGAAGGCAGATGAATGGAGGATTCTTCACCGGATACCAAATCCACTTTCGTACTTGTTTTGTAGTCCTCTGACGAAACCACACGTAAGCCTGCCACTTCTTTCAACGGTTCGTTCCTGAAGTCCTTCAGGATCCCTTGAATTTGTTCGGCTCCTTCTTTTCCTTTAAGGGTCAGACTCTTCAGTCCTTCCTGATAAAACCCGTGTACTTCGAATAATTCATGGAGGACATTGTATAGCGTTTTGCCTTCTTTTTTATAATAAGCAGCCGCTTCTGCCGCCATCAATACTGCTTGAATGGCATCCTTATCACGGGCAAAGTCGCCGATCAAGTATCCATAGCTTTCTTCATATCCGAATAAGAATGAATACGCACCTGTTTCTTCGTATTGCTTGATTTTTTCCCCGATGAATTTAAAACCTGTAAGAACATCCTCGACTGAAGCTCCATAATGTTCAGCGACTTTACGGCCCAATTCGGATGTCACAATGGTTTTGAATACCCGGCCGTTCTCAGGGATCATATTCTTCTCCTGTTTGCGGGCAAGGATATAGTCCAGGAGGATCGCCCCTGTCTGGTTTCCGGTAAGGAGGATATACTCGCCTGTTTCCCCTTTTACCGCTACACCTAAACGGTCTGCATCGGGATCCGTCGCAATCAGGATATCCGCGTCGATTTCCTTTCCGTCACGGATGCTGTATTCAAATGCCGCTTTATCTTCAGGGTTCGGAGACTTCACTGTTGTAAATTCAGGATCAGGGACTGCCTGTTCCTTTACAATGTGAACTTGCTCATACCCTAATGCTTTCAACCCTTTTTCTGCCATCTTCAAGGCAGTGCCATGCAGGGGTGAGAAGACGATTTTCAAATCGGTTTCCTTGGCGATCTGAGGCTTCTCGGAAATCGAAATCAAATGTTCCAGGTATGATTGATCGATCTCTTCCCCGATCATTTTAATCAGCCCGGCTGCTTTTAATTCTTCTTCTGTCTGAACGTGGATTTCCAGTTCATTTTCAACGGCGTTCACTTTCTCGATCACTGCATCCGCTACATGTGGAGGAAGTTGAGCACCATCTTCCCCGTACACTTTATATCCATTGTATTCAGGAGGATTATGGCTTGCTGTCACTACGATGCCGGAGAATGCCTTTAGCTGCCGCAGGGCAAATGAAAGCTCCGGTGTCGGTTTCAATTCATCGAAGACATATGTTTGGATGCCATGGGTTGCCAGGGTCTTCGCTGACTCCATGGCAAATTCAGGTGATTTATAACGGGAATCGTAAGCGATTACAACTCCGCGGTTCTTAGCCTCCTGACCCTGTTCTTCTATGTATCTCGCCAGTCCTTCAGAGGCTTTTCTGACTGTATAGATGTTCATCCGATTGGTTCCGGGACCGATTTCTCCCCTCATTCCACCCGTACCGAATTCAAGGTTTTTGTAGAATGCGTCTTCCAAGGACTTTTCGTCGTCTTTCATTGACTCTAGAAGTTCATTGACTTCTTTGTCCAGATGTAAGTAGCTGCTCCATTTTTCCCAAGATGTTTTCCAACTCAAAACGATCCCCTCCTAATGCTGTATAATAATGAATTCTATCATATATTGTAGAATTCCTTCTAAAACAATCCGTCACATGTCGACAAGATTCGTTTAATCCTTATTTTAGCATAATTTCTATTTGAAAGAATCAGTATGTTTGTGTTGATAAAAAAAGCGAGTGCTGGTTGATTTCCACTCCAGGTGCTCGCTTTCCGCGGGGCGTGAGTTGAGCCTCCTCGGGCTATGCCCTGCGGGGTCTCAACTTTCCCGCATTTCCCGCAGGAGTCGAGCACCTTCCGTTCCAATCAACTTTATAAGGTAGTGTGTAATCGTTAAAAATATAAATATTCATTAAAATAAATGATCCTATACCCACGATATATTTACCGAAGGATGTTTAAATATGCTTTCATTAAATAAAGCCCCGCTGAACAATTCAGCAGGGCCTTTTGATATGCATTATTTTTTATAATTCACTCCATAGACATCATGGCGTCGGTCTTTGAGTTGACGGACGGTTCCTGATTGGCGTTGGCGGCGGAGGACTTCGAGGTCGACGTCTCCGATCATGACCATTTCGATGTTAGGGTTGGTCTCGCCCACGATTCCATCACGCGCGAATTCAAAGTCGGACGGGGCAAAGATGCCGGACTGGGCATATTGAATGTCCATATTTTCCGTTTGTGGAAGATTTCCGACCGTACCGGAAATGACTGTGTAGATCTGATTCTCCACTGCACGTGCCTGGGCACAGTATCTGACGCGAAGATAACCTTGACGGTCCTCTGTACAGAATGGGGTGAAGATGATTTTTGCACCCTTGTCTGTAGCAATGCGCGCAAGCTCTGGGAATTCAATATCATAGCATATTTGAATCGCGATCTTCCCGCAATCCGTATCGAAGACCCTGACAGAATCCCCGGGGCTGATCCCCCACCATTTCCGTTCATTCGGTGTGATATGAACTTTGTATTGCTTCTCGATCGTCCCATCACGACGGAAAAGATAGGCAATATTGTAGATCTCATCGTTTTCTTCCTTGACGAAGTGTGAACCCCCGATGATATTGACATTGTACCTGACAGCAAGGTCCGTGAATAATTCAATATAATCCTCAGTGAAGTCTGTCAACCGTCTTACTGCAAGGCTTGGTGATTGAATATTCAGGAATGACATGAGCTGGGTGGTGAAAATCTCAGGGAACACCACGAAATCTGATTTTGCATCGGAAGCCACATCGGTGAAGTACTCCACCTGATTGGCAAACTCTTCAAAGGAGTTGATTTTCCGCATCATATATTGAACGACACAGATCCGGACCGGATAGCTCGTTTTGAAGTGACGTTTGCTGGATGGACGGTAGTCGACATTATTCCATTCCATCAGTGTGGCATATTTATGGGACCTCTTATCATCCGGCAGGTAGTTCGGATTGATCCTCATCAGGGTGAATCCGTTCAGAAGCTGGAACGAAAGGACTGGATCGTAAATCTTGTGACGCCCCACGGAATCCACATACTCCCTTGGAGACATTTCATCAGAATGTTTATGATAATTCGGGATGCGTCCCCCGATGATGATACTCTTTAAATTCCACTGCCTGGCAAGGTCCTTTCTGGCTTCATACAAACGGTGACCTACCTTCATGCGCCGGTAATCAGGGTGCACCATCACTTCGATCCCGTACAGGTTATAGCCGTCGGGATTGTGGTTCGTTATGTAACCATTATCCGTTACATCATCCCATGTATGGCGGTCGTCGTACTCATCAAAGTTGATGATCAGACTCGAGCATGATGCGATGATCTCTCCATCTAATTCTGCTACGAGCTGACCTTCCGGAAACACTTCCAGATGACTTTCCAGATGCTCCACTTTCCATGGGTCCATCCCTGGAAAGCAGACAGACTGCATATTGATGATATCTTGAATGTCCTTATGTTCCATTGGACGGATGATCATTTTCTTTTCAAATTGTGATAAGTCCAGTTTTTCTGCCATCTATGATCTACTCCTTCATAAAATACCTGAATTATATACCCTTATAGTGCACTGTTGAAACGAAGTTCATGACAGTCCATTTCTTTTATTTTAGCAAAGGGGTGAGGATTTTTTGAAGAAATATGATTTGTCTTTACTCAAATAAAAAAGTCCTTAAAAATAGAAGCATCCGATGATTAGGATGCTTCCTTTCATTTAACCTTTAAAATAATACACCGTCGCTTCCCATGGGTTTAAAGTAAATGCATCTTTTTCATGCAGTTCTTCGTTTGATATGAGGATTTCCGTTTGAGTGATATCAAAGGAAGCGATGTTGTCGATGACTTGCTCTTCTCCTGATACATTGCAAAGAACGAGGATCTTTTCATTCCCATGTGTTCTCGTATAGGCATATACGGAAGGGTGATCTGCATAGTGAAGCTCGAACGATCCGTATGGAATGATGTCATGCTCTTTGCGGATCGCAATCAATTTTTGATAGTAGTAGAAAATGGATTCTGGATCGTTTAAGGCTTTTTCGGCATTGATCTCTCTGTAGTTCGGGTTGCTGGCGATCCATGGTTCCCCTTCTGTGAATCCACCGTGTTCCGTGTCGTCCCACTGCATAGGAGTCCTTGCATTGTCTCTTCCTTTTACGTAAATGGATTCCATGATTTCCTCTGGATCCATACCCTGGGCTATTTTTTCCCGATACATGTTCAATGTTTCGATATCCCGGTATTCATCAATGGAAGAGAAGCGGACATTCGTCATACCAAGCTCTTCCCCCTGATAAATGTAAGGCGTCCCCTGCATCATATGGAGGAGGGTCGCAAGCATTTTCGCAGACTTCACCCGATACTCTCCATCTTGTCCAAGTCTTGAGACGATTCTTGGCTGATCGTGGTTGTTCCAATACAGACTGTTCCAGCCCTTCCCGTGAAGTTCCGTTTGCCATTTAGTCAGGATTGATTTCAATTTTACAAGATCGAACGGAATGACGTCCCATTTCCCTCCCGGTCCCGAATCGACATCCATATGCTCGAATTGGAATACCATATTGACTTCATTACGGTCTTCACCTGTGTAAAGTACGGCTTCCTCGGGTGTCACCCCCGGCATCTCCCCAACCGTCATCGCCTCATAATGGGAGAGGACCTCCTGATTCATTTCCTGAAGAAATTCATGGATCCGTGGACCGTTCATAAAGTACTCATGACCGGAAGCATACGGTTTACCTTCAGGGTTCGGCGCATCCGGTAACGTAGGTACTTTCGATATAAAGTTAATGACGTCCATACGGAAACCGTCGATTCCTTTATCCAGCCAGAAGGTCATCATGTCATAAATTCCCCGGCGCAACTTCGGATTTTCCCAGTTGAGATCCGGCTGCTTTTTCGAGAAGAGATGTAGGAAATACTCTTCTGTTCCCTCATCATATTCCCAGGCAGAACCGCTGAATACAGATTCCCAGTTATTCGGCTCTTTACCGTCCTTTCCTTCACGCCATATATAATAATCACGATAAGGATTATCCTTTGATTTCCTCGATTCCACAAACCAGCCGTGCTCATCGGAAGAGTGATTCACCACAAGATCCATCACAAGCTTCATCCCACGGTTATGCATTTCTTCAAGCATTTCCTCCCAATCAGCCATCGTGCCGAACTCATCCATGATTTTTTTATAGTCGCTAATATCATAGCCATTATCATCATTCGGGGATTCATAAACAGGGGATAACCATATCACATCAATGCCCAGTTTTTTTAAATAATCCAATTTAGAGATGATTCCTTTAATATCCCCGATGCCATCACCATTGCTATCCATGAAACTGCGAGGGTAAATTTGATAGACCACCGATTCTTTCCACCATTTTTTTGTCATATGTGTTTTCCTCCTGTTCAGCATCAAGCAAGCGTTTTCTGCAACCGCTTGCACAAATCGTTAAAAAAATATCACATTTCTTCATAAAGTTTTCTCATTTTACTTTTATAATAATATCATACTATAATTTGATAGAATATACGTAGAAAGGAATTCTATATGAATAAAAAAGCAGATTCTCTGTTATTCCTGGCTTGGGCCTCTTCCCTGGTCGCCACGATGGGGAGTTTATATTTCTCTGAAATCATGAAATATGAGCCATGTGAATTATGTTGGTATCAGCGGATATTAATGTATCCGATGGTGATTTTATTAGGAGTGGCTTATGTACGCAAAGATTTTAAAGCGGCATTATATTCTACCATTTTTTCCGGCATCGGCCTTCTCATTTCCATTTATCACTACTCTATCCAAAAAGTTTCGATCCTGACTGAGAGTGCCCCAGCCTGCGGACGCGTTCCTTGTACAGGTGAATACATCAACCTGTTCGGTTTTATCACAATTCCGTTTCTTGCACTCTTGGGGTTCATCATCATCTTCATTTCAAGTGTGATCGTCTTAAAAGCTATAAAGGAGGAAAACTAGATTGAAAAAAATCATCATATTCCTGGTGGCGATCGTCGGATTATTCGCAGCCATCGCCATTGTCACAAGCGTCCAGAACAGTCAAAAAGCCGAGGGAAATAAGTTCAAAAAAGCGAAACTCGACCCTGCTACCGTTGAGCTGCTGGATGATCCAAACTATCAAAACGTCATCCTTCCCGAAGAACTGGAAGAGACATTAAAGAATAAAGAAGAAGCGACCGTATACTTCTACAGCTCTACTTGTATCCACTGTAAAAGAACGACACCTACCCTCGCACCTCTTGCCGAAGATATGGGAGTCGACATGGTTCAGTACAATCTGCTTGAATTCGAACAGGGCTGGGATCAATACGGAATCGAAGCCACCCCTACACTCGTCCATTATGAAAATGGAAAAGAAGTGGCGAGAATTGTAGGAGAACATCCTAAAGAAGATTTCAAGGCATTTTTCGAAGAGAACGTAAAATCAGAATAAAAAAAAGAGGGGCTGACTTTTCCACGAGTCAGCCCCTTTCAAGTGAGGAGGAATTTCAAGATGAAGATACGTTGTATCTTCAAGATTAACTTAGTACTTGCTATTTTCCCCTCACAAGAACCTTTCAAACATGCTAATGTGAATTTTCTAAAGTATCTAACTATTAAGGACGTGATATAACCTACACAAGCAGCTGGTTATCCGCTCTCGAGTATATGCTCAGATTGTGCTTACAGTCCGATTCTTCCGTAAATTGATCATACGATAAAGGGAAGAACATGCCAAAGCTTTGAAGGATCCCGGCATTATGATAGAACATATCTTCATATAGGTCTTCTTTTGAGCCGCTTTCAATGATGGAAATCAGCGTTTGCAGGCTTGAGATCACTTGAAATGCTTCCTTCAGAGTCCCGAAATATTCAAAGTTCCTCGTCGTCGTATGTAATACTTGCATATCATCGAATTGTTCGATTTCATCATCTGTGAAATAATCAGGGAAAATAGTACAATACATGTACTGTATAAGCTCTTGGATTTTATCTTCCTGTTCATGTGTTGATGCTAGTAAAACTTTCACCATCATAGCCCACCTTTGTAACGGTTGTAATCTCTCTGTAATAGATATATTAAGGATAACATAGAAGTAGAACCAACAGCGTGGTAATTATACCCATGAATTGGGTTGAATAGGTGCTATGGTAGGCTTAAATACCCACAAGAGTATAAGATATTTGTCATTTAAAGGGGTTTTTTGATGAAAACACGGAAAATAGGCGAACGATTCGACCTAGTCATTCCAAATGATTGGAAAAATGTAACGATTGAAACAATTCTTAGAAAACACTGGCAGGCTCCTAAGAAACTGGTTCATTCCATGAGGATGGACGGTGATGTCAAAGTAAATGGAGAGTTGACTTCATGGACTTCCCCACTCTCACAAGGAGATATTCTACAGATTCGACTATTCAAGGAAGTCGAATACGATGTTCCCCCGACCTACGGGGAGTTAGACGTCTTGTTTGAAGATGAACATCTGATTGTGGTCAATAAACCTGCCGGGATCGATACCCATCCAAATAATCCTGATGAAACGGATACCCTGGCCAACCTTGTCGCTTTCCATCATCAGGCAAATGGTGAGAGATGCCGCGTGTTGCACATCCATCGGTTGGATCGCGATACGTCCGGAGCAATCATCTTCGCCAAGCATCCATTAAGTAAAGCGATCCTTGACCGCCTTCTTGCCGAAAGACAAATCAAGCGTACCTATCATGCCCTCGTTCACGGTCGATTAAAGCAAAAAAAAGGCACCATCTCAGAACCGATTGGGAGAGATCGTCATCACAATACGAGAAGGAGGGTTTCGCCTTCCGGTCAGGATGCAGTCACCCATTATAACGTAATGGAAGTCAGGAATCCATATACACTCGTCGAAGTACAGCTTGATACCGGCCGTACACACCAAATCCGTGTACATATGAGCCACATCGGACACCCTCTGGCTGGCGACACATTATATGGGGGAAAGCCGGTCTTCACCAGGCAGGCACTGCATGCAGCCCGAATTTCGTTCCCTCATCCGCTGACAGGGGAACGGATTGAATGTGAAGCTGATTGCCGTGATGATATTGGGTTGTAATGGAGTGAATTCAAAGGAAATCTGAACGCATCAAAAAGACCAGGTCATTCAAAATCATGAGTGACCTGGTCTTTTTATCATTATTTCAATCCATTTTTCACTGCTTCAGCGATTTGGATCGTACGGCGGGTTTGGTGTTTTACGGCAGGCTCGACGGATTCGACCATATTGCCTTCCCCATCGACCGTTACACTCGTACCGTATGGATTCCCTCCAGTTGCAAAGCTTGATTGATCTGTGTATCCAGGTGCTGCGATGATGGCACCCCAGTGCATCATGGTTGTATAAAGAGCCAGAACCGTTTGCTCCTGTCCACCGTGTGAGTTGCTTGCAGATGATGTGGCACTCACTACTTTGTTGGCCAGTTTCCCATTGAACCACAGTCCTCCGGTTGTATCCAGGAACGCCTTGACTTGAGAGGGCACGTTACCGAATCTGGTAGGAACGTTGAATAGATAAGCATCTGCCCACTCCAAGTCATCAAGGGTCGCTACCGGAACCGTATCTTTTGTTTCATTATAGTGCTTTTCCCATGCCGGGTTGGAAGCAATCGCTCCTTCTGGTGCAGTCTCTTCAAAGCGAAGTAATTTCACCTCTGCCCCCGCTTCTTTTGCAGCTTCTTCGGCCCATTTCGCCATCTGATAGTTTGTTCCTGTTGAACTGTAATACATGATTGCCAATTTTACGTTAGACATAAAATCTCTCCTTTAATTATGTTTTTTATAATAAATGGGTGAAACACAGATTAGGGTTGCATGTAAATCTATTAAGCAAATAATAGTGCATCTATTGAAAAGCTCCCTGCACCGACAAGGGCTACCCCCAGTGCCACAACAATGAGCATCACATTATATTCTGTACCATTTTGTGTCGCCCAATAACCGTTCGCACCATGAACCTTCACGATGGCCACGATCATGGTGCCAATGATGAGCAGTGCACCTAATGGCGTAAGGAAGCCTGCGGCAAACATTAATCCACCCGCTACTTCGGATATCCCTGCAAGTAACGCCATCGTCCTTCCCGGCTTGATTCCAATCGATTCAAAGAATCCTCCCGTACCCTGGACACCATGACCTCCGAACCACCCAAATAATTTCTGTGTTCCATGAGCAGCGAATGTCAATCCTACTACTAAACGAATAACCAATAAACCAAACGCAGCCAATGCTGTCATCTTTTTTCCTCCTTCTTGTTTTCCCTTCGAGATTTACCTTTAAACATTTCAAATTCAATTATTCTTACGTCAATTATCTTGAATGTGAGATATATAATTAAAAAAATAAGACAAGTTATCTCGAATGTGATTATTTTGATTTCGAGATAATTGTATAATATCCTTCTCCTCCCTGTCAACAACTATTTGCAACATTTATTGAAATGGGCTGGACGAAAAAAAGAGGTCCGTCCCTTTGCATGAGGGACGGACCTCTTTCGAAAGATCGATATTAAAAATCGAAGTTGTCTGGATCTGGACCAAAACGTTCGTCCAGATTCAGTTGGTTGATTTGATTCATTTCTTCCAGTGAAAGCTCGAAATTGAATAAATCTGCATTTTCTTTGATGCGGTTTTCATGAACTGACTTCGGAATGATGATGACATCATTCTGAAGGTGCCAGCGCAGAATCACCTGTGCAGCAGACTTTTCATGCTTCTCTGCAATGTGGTTTAATGTAGGTTCATCCAGTACCCGCCCTTGAGCGATTGGTGACCACGCTTCGACTGCGACATTGTGTGAAGCACAGAATTCTCGTATTTTCTCCTGGTTCAGACGGGGATGTAACTCGATTTGATTTAATACAGGCTTTTCATTGCCATTTTTCATCAAATCTTCAAGATGATGCTGATGGAAGTTACTTACACCGATTGATTTGATCAATCCTTCGCCATGAAGTCTCTCCATTGCTTTCCATGTATCATTGTACTTTCCTTCCACCGGCCAGTGAATGAGATACATGTCCAGATAATCCATATCGAGCTTCTTCAGGCTCGTTTCAAATGCTTTTAACGTCGTATCGTAGCCTTGATCGCTATTCCATACTTTCGAAGTGATGAACAGGTCCTCTCTCGCTACGCCACCTTCTTTCACCCCTTGCCCTACGCTTTCTTCATTGTCGTAGATCGCGGCGGTATCGATGGAACGGTATCCGGACTGAATCGCTGTACGGACGGCCTGTACCGTCTCAGACGGATCTTTCATTTGGTAAACTCCTAAACCGACATAAGGAATTTCGATTCCGTTATGTAGTGTCTTCGTGCTTTGTAAGTTTTTCAACATATTGCATCCCTCCTGACTCATTATTTTACAAAGTTAAACGCCAGAAAGCTAATTTTATGATTCCGGAGTATTCTATGAGAGTAAAAAGGTCCGTCCCTCGGTTTTGAGGGACGGACCTTTTCTTCTACATTGCCTATTGACCGATAAATTGTTCTCGTTTCTTTCCTATGAATGCAAGTTTATGAAGGGGACGTGTCATGGCAACGTACTGGAGCTTGATGTCGAGTTCGTTTTCCGGGTTGAATGCTTCATCCACCGCAGCGATGATCACCACGTCAAACTCGAGTCCCTTCGAGAGATAGGAAGGAACGACGACAATCTGATCTTTCGGGATCGATTCCTGTTCTTCCAATAGCTTTACTTTCCCTGGCTGCCTCTCTTGAAGGATTTCACTGATTTTCACACAGTCCTTCATGCTTTTTCCAATGACGGCGAAGGTTTGGAATCCTTCTTTCCGTCCTAACTCCACTTCCTTCTCGATGAAGGAAGCGAGTTCATCCACTTCCACATACTCATCAAAGCTCGGAGAATCTCCGTGTCGCACCACCGGATTCACTTGCGGAAAATCATAGGGCAGGAGACTAAGCAGTTTATTCGCTTCCTCCATGATTTCAATCGTCGTACGGTAGCTTTTTTGAAGCTCGGTGTACGTCGCCCTCGGAAAGATATCCCGATAGACCGGTTCCCAGGACTGAAGGCCCCGGTATGAGTGAATCCCTTGAGCGAGATCCCCCACCAGTGTGAACATGTCGGTCTCAAGTGCCCGCTTCAATGAATAGAGCTGCATATAACTATAATCCTGTGCTTCATCTATGACGATGTTTTTTGCTTTGTGGAATTTATCGATTCCGAACAAATGGGATTGCAAGTATAGGAGAATGGCCAGATCCTCTACTTCATACTGCTTTTTCTTCGCATATTTCAATGTGTACTGACAGAGCCGTTCCGCCTGTCTCCCGCTGAGCTCCCCCTTCGAGTAGGAAGCAAGGCGCACGGGATCTGAGAACAACTCAATGAAATATTGATGAAGTGTTTTCTTTTCAAACTGCTTCATGTATCCATTGACACTTGTCCGTATTGCTTTCTTGATTTCGTCCACACGCTCGAGTTTCTTATCCAATGCTTTCGAGACATATTCCTTTCGGTTCCCTGCCTTTGAACGTTCAAAGAGTGCGGTTTCAATCCGCTCATCAAAAAATTTCTCGACCTTCTCAACCATTTGCTTCTTGTTCGACCGTACATAGCTTTGAAGGAGTGACTTCAGCTTTTCCATCCGGCGATAGATTGGCATATACGTATATTCCTCTTTGAAAAGGTGAGTGAACCTTTTGGCGGTGTAGAGCTTGTATTTATCCACATAGAAGTCCTTTGAAGTATAAAAGCGCTGTTCGACTTCTTCTATATAATGCTCGAGAATTCTCCTGAATGCTTTAGACCCTTTGAATCCTGATATCCATGATGCGGTCTCTACTTTTTCATCATGGGTCTCGATCAGTTGAATAAGCTTATTATCTTCTACAATCGTAAGCTTCTTTTCTAAGCAGGTCATGACATAATCCGTGAATGTCGTTTGCCTTACCCGCTCCACCCCAAGTTCCGGCAGCGCTTCTGAAATATAGTCAATGAACAAATTACTCGGGGCCAGGATCATCAGTTGCCTCGGATCAAAATGCTGTTTATAGTTATAAATAAAATAAGAAATCCGGTGAAGGGCAATGGTTGTTTTCCCACTTCCCGCCGCCCCCTGTACAATGATCGGCTTGTTCAAGTCGGCCCGGATGATCCGATTCTGTTCCTCCTGGATGGTAGAAATGATTTCAGTCAAACGGTTACTGGAGCTTTTGGCTAAAGAATCCTGAAGCAGTTCATCCGTGGTGGTTAAGTCAATATCGCGAATCTCTTCCAGGAGTCCATCCTCGATCATGTATTGGCGCTTCAGAGATAAATCTCCCTCGTACGTTTCACCTTCAGCCTCGTAAGAGACATCGCCGATCCTTCCTTCGTAGTACAGGTTTGCGATGGGGGATCTCCAGTCGACGATGATTTGCTCCTGATTTTCACGCTGATACAAGGAGGTCTTCCCGATATAATGCTTCTCCACCTTGCCGGAGCCCTCATGTTGAAAATCGATCCGGGCAAAGTACGGTTTCGTCTTTGCTTTCGTAAGGGACTCCAATTCTTCTTTGGACATCTCAAAAAAGCTTGAGTTCGTCAAGATATCGATGTAGGCGGCACTCGACTCTCCCCAATCAATATCTCCAAAAGCTTTTTCCATGTTTTCCTTATACTTTTCCTTACTCGTCAGGGATGTGCTGATGACTACGTCAATATAGCGCTTCGTAAACTCTAATCGTTCTGATTCAATTGAAAAATCGGGATGAATAGTCGATTCCTTTGTCATACATTTCTCCTTCCAATTGTTTTAGCCGCAATGGAGAAAAAACGTCTTCCCACTTCCACCAAGGTAACGACTCTTGATGGGGAAAACGTTGATTAAGACACATTGAAATCTGTAAAAATTATGTAGGCGTTTGGGAGCAGAAATATATATTATCAGATAATTCAGGAATAAACAAGTAGAAAAACCCTTCACCTAAACAGATGAAGGGTCCTTCACTTGATCCACAGGAAACACAATCTGAAAACCAGTCCCCTTACCCACTCGGCTCTCCACGGTAATGACACCCCTCATGGCTTCGATGATCCGGTAGGAAACCATCAGTCCGAGGCCCGTCCCCTTTTCCTTCGTAGAGAAATAAGGTTCGCCGAGTCTCTCTTGTTGATCCGGGGTCATTCCGACGCCGGTATCAATGATGGATATGCTTACGGTCCCTTTTTGAACCTTCGAAAGAATGGTGAGTGTGCCCCCATCAGGCATGGATTCAATGGCGTTTTTCATGATGTTGAGAAATGCCTGTTGGAAACTGCGGGTGTTCCCTACGATGGAGGCATCCTCGATCCGTTTATGTACCAGGACCGATTGTTGATTGCTCAAGGGCTCAACCATGTCGGCGAGCTTATGGAGTTGCTCCGAAATGGAGATGTTCTCCACTTGATCCGGATCCGGTTTAGCGAACGTAAGATAATCGTTAATGATTTCTTCTGCCCGGTTCAGTTCGGATGATGCGATCGTTAGATATTGTTCCCTTTTTCCTACAGGAAGATTTTCCTGATGGAGCAGTCTCAGGAATCCCTTGATCACCGTTAAAGGATTTTTCACCTCATGGGAAATGCTGGCAGCCAACTGAGCGAGCACTTCCATTTTTTCTATTTTCACGAGGGCTTGTTTGATTTGAATCTGTTTAAGCAACGTCTCACAAATGTATGTCAGGATCAGCATGCCCAGGGAAGGGAGAAAAATAAAATTTATCAGATAGCTTTCGTCGATCACAAACACAGTCATCGCCTTCGCAATAAGAGCTGCTACGATGGAATGAACTGTAAAAAGCACCACAGAGAATATGATCTTCTTCCGGCTTGATAACCGGTTGAAATCGAACCATTTCATCCCGATGACCGTCAAGAGGTAGATCACGGCATATATCACGAATGCCACCATACTCCAACTGTAGATCATCGTCCTGGATACCAATAAGACAGCGAGCAATGCGAGGCCTGTAAATGGACCGCCATACAGAATGCCGAGAACAAACGGGATCATCCTGAGATCGTGGACACAGTAGGGGTTATTGTATATGGGGGAAAGCATACACAGAATAATGGCGATACTTAAAGAAACAAGGGTTGCGAACCTTGTATACCAACCTTGTATCATCTTTTTTTCAACAAGGAAAAAAATTAAAAAAATACTCAAAATGATATAAAAGAAATTATTAATGACATCCTGATTAAAAATAATCATCCTGACCCTTTGACCTTTCACAGAAATTGTCTTCTTTATAAAAATTCTACCATACTAATCCATCTATCGTTACAATTATATATGTAACTTGTTATTTACATAAGAGAACTCTCCTGTACTACAGGAGAGTCATCACCTTACACCGTTTTCAATTGTTCACCAAGATATTTTGCCAGCTCGAGCATTCCGTATTGCCCGGACTTCGACTCGGCCTCTTTATTGTAATTCGTATTCGTGTTCACATCATACGTGTAGATGTTGCCTTCTTTGTCCTGAATAAATTCAATCCCGGCAATATCGATTGTATTCGCATGCAAAAACGCTTCATATGATGTCAGGATCTCATGTGAAAAGTTCTCCCTGATCTGAAACTTAGGCTTGTCTTCCTGTTCCCCTACAGGACAGAATAGGTCATCCACCTGACATACGTCAGCAGGACATAATTCGAATCCATCCGATGTATCCACCTTTACTGCATACATGAACTTACCACCTATAAACTCACAGCGTGTAATCGATGCATCGGGTGCTTCGATGTACTCCTGTATAAGTGTCGTGCCGTCTAATGGCTCTTCAAAGTCGTCACTGTACACATAATTCTTCAATGCTTCCACCGAATGGAACAATTGCACCCCCAAACCTTTTCCTGCACGATTATGCTTCGTGATGAAAGATGGTTTACCAAGCTTTTCACAAGCTTCAATTATTTGTTCTTTCCCAACGGCTGCAATAGTTTCCGGTGTCTTGATGCCGGCAGCATTCAAAGCTGTATACTGATTTACTTTACTAACTTCCAAGCGAAGGGCACGGCTTCCATTCAGGACCTTTCTTTCGTTTCGCTCTAACCAGGATAGAACGCTCTCCGTCAACTCCGGTGCAAAACGATGGTTTCGCGTATGAGACGACGCACTGATTCGATTATAGAAAATACCTTCCGGCGGCTTTGATGATAATTCGACGAGTCCACGATCAAGGAACCATTCCTCATATGGCAGTTGTAGCTCATCAAGCCTGGCCGTTAAATGATTGGTCCATTCACTGTTTTCATGAATGATATGAATTTTTTTCATGATCATTACCCCATTTGTTCGTATGATTTTAAATATACAGTCTTTTAACACAAAGTAATCCTACTATAAAAGTAGGATTTAGGCAATGATCATGAATTCACTTTAACTTACGATCCGTCCTCATTTGAATTTTCATGCCGCTTTTCGTCAGGAGATCACGGGCTTTGACCGGTACCGCTATGCGGGCACTCCTAAAATCGTCCTTCAGAATGTCTCTGATTTCCTGCAGGACTTCAAGATTGTTCGTTCGATGAACCTTAGAAGCCTGATCACTGGCAGTTAAACGATTGAGCAGTTTAACCATTAGAAAAATACTCGTGGCAATCAGAAGAAGGTCAACCAATGAGCCCAGGAACTTCCTCAATCCAATCACTCCTGTCTTATCTGAAGATGCTTCACTACTTTAAGATATGGGGAAAAGGAGTGTGTTATGAAGGCTAATTCCTTAAAAAAGATATTTTCCTATGATGGCGATCAATACAATACATGCGACAACTCCCATCAGGATGACGAGCATTTTTTCTTCCTTGTTCCCCTGCATGGTTTTCCCTCCCTCTAATGAGCAGCATGACTTACACGCTTCCCCGTTCAAACAATCTTGTGTACAATATGACCGGATCAGGATGTTCCGATTCAAGAAAGAGTTTAAACGCTTCTTCCCCCACCTTTCTTATCGGTACTTCAAAAGATGTGATATCCAGGGCATCGGAAAGGGGGTGGTTATCAAAGCTCAGGATAGCCAGGTCGTCTGGAATCCTGATTGATCTTTTTCCCGCCTCTGCCACCATTCCCGCAGATACTTGATCGCTCGTTACGATAAGGGCAGAGGGCTTCTCTTCCATCCGTTCCCATTCACTCAACACATCCCGTCCGTCCTGAAGATCGTAGCAGTCATTGAAGATCCACTCGTCACGAACGGGATGGCCGGCAGCCTCTGCGCTGTCGAAGAATCCCCGGATCCGCTCTTCGCTATTCGTCCCAAATGTTCTGTGCAAACACAACCCGATTCTCGAATGCCCTTTAGAATAAAGATACTGGAGCCCGCTCCGAATCCCCTGATAATGATCAATGAATACCTTCTTATATGTGGGGTCGTATACATTTTCACAAAAAACCACATTCGGACTGATAAATGAAGCAAGAGCATCCAGAGAATTGGAGCGTGACGTCAGGATCAATCCATCCACTTCCTTCATCTGAAGTCGATGAAAGGCATCCAATTCAGCCCCCCTGTCATAATCCGTCTGAAAAAGCTGGAGGTGATAGCCATGCTTTAACGCTTCCCCCGCTATGCCTTGAAGAATCTCCCCGAAGTAAGGAAGATTCAAATAAGGCAGAATCACTCCGATGCTATAGGTTTTCCCTTTTGATAAATGGACGGCGTTCGCGTTCTTTATGTAGTTTAACTGCTCCACAGCATCCAGGACCTTTCGGCGCTTCTCTTCTTTCACATAAGGATGGTCATTCAATACCCTCGAAACCGTTGACACCGAAACTCCTGCAAGCTTTGCAATACTTCTAATGTTTGTCATACCCATACCCCTTAAGTAACCATATTCCAACCCTAAACGATCTCTTAAAATAACGCTTGCTCTGAAACGCGTTTCACACTTTAAAGTAAATCATGCAAGGAATTCCATTGCTTTTTCATTCCAAAAACATGATAAGGAGGCTATACTATGCTCGGCATTTTATCCTTACCCGTTCTCTGTGCCATCATCATCGGCGGAAGTTACGCTGCATTAAAGCCCATCCAATTCCACACTTCCTACGATCAAAATGATCCCTTTGAGCACATTTACAACTCTAAGCTCCTTTAAATCGTATGATGCCTGAATATAACTAAATCCATTTTCTCTACAGACAAAAAAATAGTTTGGATCACTTTTGCCACCGCTATTGATTTCCGTGCAAGACTTCGCTTTCCTCGGGCGGAAGGCAAGCCTCCTCGTCGCTAGCGCTCCTGCGGGGTCTTACCTATTCCGCTTTTCCCGTAGGAGTCTTCGTCTTGCACTCCAATCAATAGCTAGATCCTGCTTTATACATTGAAGATGCTTTAGCAATAATTATAGAAGGACCATTTCACCAAAGTTGTTATACATACACAGACTGCAGTTTTCGAATGTTCGCTCTTTTTGGATGTGTCGGAGCAAAATGAGTCATTCAGGATAGGTTAGAAAAGTATGTTTTACAGTAATCGGTCACTGCAACTAATAGAATAGGAGTTGGTGAATGTGATTGTAAAGCACTCTCTACATTACATTGTTATAGTGAAGACTTACACTTGGAAAGTTGATTGGAGCGGAAGGTGCTCGACTCCTGCGGGAAACGCGGGAAAGTACGAAAAGCGGAGGCGGCTCGTCCAGCCCCGACAAGCATAAGATGAATGGGCCGAGAAGGCGCTTTTTGCCTTATTGGACCATTTAGCTTATGACCTCGAGGGGCTAGCCGCCATAGCTAGACAGTTGAGACCCCGCAGGGCAAAGCCCGAGGAGGCTCAACTCACGCCCCGCGGAAAGCGAGCACCTGCAGCGGAAATCAACCACTACTCGCTACAGCCAAAAGGAACAGTATTTACTATTCAAAACATCCACCGATACTGGTTCTTTGACACATCCTAAAACTTCATTCCTTGACGCATACTAAAACGTCGGTTATATTGTTCGTATTGCTTAATAACTTACAAAAAGTAAGTAACATACAATTATATACCACATTATAACATTTCTTCATACATCAAGGAGGCATACTCATGGATAATTTCTTTCAAATCGTCGACGAACGCCGCTCCACGAAAGTATACGACCCTCAGGTGGAAATCCCCCGTGAGGAATTGGTCAGCCTGTTAGAGGCGGCTGGGAAAGCTCCATCTGCCTGGAATCTGCAGCAATGGAGATTCCTTGTATTTGACCAAAAAGAAGTGCAGGAACGCCTGCTTCCGATCGCCTATCACCAGCAGCAGGTACATGATGCTTCTGCTGTCGTAGCTATACTTGGTGACCTAGAAGCCAATAAGAACATCGATCCCGTCTTTGATCCTGCCATTGAGAAAGGCGAAATGACGGCGGAAATCAAAGAGGTGCTGAAGAAGCAGATCGAAGGTGCGTACAGCCGTGAGGAATACCCTCGGGACGCTGCATACAGCAATGCGTCACTCGCTGCCATGCAATTCATGCTTGCCGCAAAAGCGAAGGGCTGGGACACTTGTCCGATCGGTGGATTCAATCCGGCTGCCCTCGTTTCTGAATTCAAAGTATCCGGGCGTTATCTTCCGATCATACTGATCACAATCGGAAAACCGCTTCAAAAAGCTCGAAAGACAGATCGACTGGACATCCGAAACTTAATTGATTGGGCAGAATGATTGCCTGTTACTAAAGCCACATCCTGAATGGGATGTGGCTTCTTTAGTGTGAGTTAGAATAGGACGCTCTTTTCAATCTGCTTCATTTCATAGAAATAGCCTTTTTGACTCATAAGCTCCTGATAGCTTCCTGATTCCACCACACTCCCCTGATCCATGACGATGATTTGGTCCATTTTTTCAAGACCTGTCAATCGATGACTGATCAGAACCAGCGTATCCCCGTCGGCTGCTGAATACAGATGGTCAAATATTTCTTTTTCCATCAGTGCATCAACGGAAGATGTCGGTTCGTCGAGCAACCATAATGGTGCGTCTTTCAAAAGGGCCCTTGCAATCGCCAACCGCTGCTTTTCCCCCCCGGAAAGATTCTCTCCTTTTTCCAATACTTCATCCTCTAAAGAAATGTGATCCAGTTTCACTTTATCCAATGCCGACTTCATTTCTCCATCTGTCAAATCATGACGCACGAGCATCAGATTTTCTTTGATTGTACCGTAAAAGAAATGGTTTTCTTGAAGAACAACATTCGCATACCCCCACAATGTCTCTTTATCGATATCTTTAATGGAAGCATCATTGACGAAAATCGCTCCTTCATCCGTTCGGTAAAAGTGTAATAACAATTGAAGTAACGTCGACTTGCCTGACCCCGATGGTCCTACGACCGCTGTTTTCGAACCTGCGGGAAGCTCGAGGTTCACCCCGTTCAGTGTCTTCCTTTCCTCCCCGTCAAAGGAAAAACTCACATCCTTCATGCTAATGGCAGGAACATCCCCTTCAAAAACCGAAGCCATTGGAGGTCCGTCCCTCTCGATAGACTCTTCATTCGTGATGGTAGTGAGCCTTGTTGCCGCCCGACGCGAATCTTCATAGTGGGTCGGCAGGATCGCCATGGGTGTGGCGTTTTCAAATACGGTTAATGAGATCATGACAAGCATGGCAAGGAATATTCCGTCCAATTGACCCGCTGCTACTGAATAAGCCCCCAATGCCAAGACGATCCATGAAATGAGCAGGGAAACCAGGATGTTCGTTGAATGACTAAAGAGGGAATATCGGCTCTCCCTTTCCTGTTCGGTCACATACCCTGTCGCTGCCTGGACTAGATTCGCCTCTTTATCTTCCAGTCTCCGGTAGATCTTCAGGTCCCTGAATCCATAAAGAAATTCCGTCACCTCGGTCGATAATCCCCCACGTCTTTCCCGCAGCGTCGCCTCCACTTTTCTCTGTTTAAAAGCGAAGTAGGCTGGGACGATATAGCCTGTCAACAATAGACCTCCGAGTAGGACCAGGGCAATCGAAACAGAGTAAAACACAGTAAATAAAACCGTGCTTAAAAATACCATCACCAGGATCACGGGCGGATAAAAGACACGAAGAAAGAAATTCTGCAGGCTCTCAACATCCCCGACGATTCTTGCAAGAAGGTCCCCGCTCCGATAACGCCCGAAGATCCCCGGTGCTAGGGGCTCGATTTTTTCATAAATGGAAACCCGCAAGTTCGCCAAAATCGTGAACGTGGCCCGATGGGAAAAATAACGTTCCCCATACCGGCTAAGTGCCTTCGTTAAACCAAACAATTTTAACAGAGCAATCATGACGGTCAGGGCATAAAGCGGTACCTCCAAGGCCGCTTTGGAAATTAAATACCCACTTGAAGCAAAGAGTCCCACAGAGGTAATTCCAGCCAGAAAGCCTAAAAGAATTGAATACGCAACATCCTTCTTTTCCTTCATCATCAGCTTTACGACAAATTGTAATTCTTTCATCTAATGTTTCACCCCTTGCTGTACATTCACCATATCACGATAGTGAGGAGCCGATTTCATGAGCACCTCATGAGTTCCAAGCCCAGCCACTTTTCCTTTATCCAACAACAAAATGGCATCTGCTTTTCGTATTGTATGAAGGCGGTGTGCTACTGTAATGACGGTAGAACCCTTAGCCAACTCCTCCATCGACGACTGCAGGATTTGCTCGGTACCAATATCCAGTCCGGTAGTCGGTTCATCAAACAGGATGAGGGACGGACCTTTGAGGAACGCCCTTGCAATGGCAATGCGCTGCTTCTCCCCACCGGAAAGCCCTCTCCCCGCTTCCCCGATCGGTGTATCATATCCCTTCTGAAGTCCCGCGATCATTTCAGCAATCCCCGCTTTTTCAGCAGCGGATACGATTTCTTCTCGAGTGATCCCTTTTCTTCCCCCGACCGCAATATTTTCAGCTATCGTGCCAGAGAATAAGTACGGGTTCTGTGAAATGTAACTCAATTGATCAAACCAGTCACTTTCCGCGTATTCGCTTCTCGGGACTCCATTAATGAGAAGGTCTCCCTCAGAAAGATCAAGCAGACCTGCCAGCAGATGAAGGAGGGTTGTCTTCCCCGCTCCACTCTGACCGATGACCGCCACCTGGCTCTGTGAAGGAAAGGAGGCGGTGACCCCTTGAAGGGCATAGCCTTTTTCACTGTAGGAGAACCCGAGGTTACGCAGTTCGATGGTGGGAGGAATCCCATTTGAATTGAACTCCCTTTCCCCCCATTTGACCGGCTGACCCTTTTCCTGAAGCTCCTCCATGACTTTCTTTGCGGCCCCCATGCTCCCACGACCGGTATGAAATGCATTCCCCAGCTCTTTTAAAGACTGATAGAATTCCGGTGCCAGGACAAGAACGAAGAAAGCGGTAAAGAATGGGATACTCTCAAAGACTACCAATCTCAGCCCCACCTCCAGGGCGATCAGGCCGATGCTTAACATGGAAATGAATTCAAGCATCAAGGAAGACAAAAATGCCGTCTTCAATACATCCATGGGCGCTTCCCGGAAATCCAGACTGCTTGATTTGATCCCCTCTTTCTGTTGCTTCCCCTTCCCAAGTAACTTTAAAGTAGGCAATCCTTGAAGAGTATCGAGGAACCTCCCGGAAAACGCGGTCAGCTTATCCATCTGCTTCTCTGATTTCTTCTTGGTCATGACTCCGATGATGGCCATGAATAATGGGATGAATGGAGCCGTCACCACCATGATCAAACCTGTATACACATGCTCAGTGAAGATGGTGATCAACAGGATTAAAGGAACGATGGTGGTCTGGATCCTTTGAGGAATATACTGACTGAAAAATCCGTCCACCCCATCGACCGCATCCATCATCGTGCTGACCTTTTGACCCGATTGACCTTGAATGGAGGCCTGAAGGGGATTCTTTGCCCATTTCTTTAACAGCCGTTTCCTCAGGTCCACCTTCACCTTTCTTGCCATCCTGATTCCAATCCGGCCATTGACAAATGAAAGGGCTGACCTCCCTATGAGTATGAGAAGCAAAGCCCCAAGCATCGGGAGGATCTCCTGGAACCCGAGCTTCTCTATGAATATTGAATGAACAATGCTTACGAGCAAATACGCCTGCCCAACAACGACTCCTCCCATCAACAGGGAAGTCCCGTAAAGCGTCATGGTCGATGCTCTTTGCTCTTTGGCTAATTGATTAAGCTCTTTCATATTTTCTCTCAACCCCAAAAGTTAAAAGTTAGTGAAATACTTCACAATCTATATTATAGTAAACTTGTTCCGTTCATGCATCTTTTGGGATTGACCGTTTTGTGACAATTTTCTAGTGAGAATCCAGAAAAATTCATTTTTATAGTAAATCACACTCTAATGACCAATAAAAAATAGAGAGGAAAATAACCTCTCTACCTATTTCATATTAAATTTCCAATAAGTCCTTCGTCACCCGCCTGATGATCTCCGGCAGGACGGAGAACGTATAAGGTTTATACACTCTTTCGGTCCATTGATGACCATCTTTCCCGTAGACTCCTATATTGATGGAGGGGATGTTCAGCTTTCTGATCATATCGATGGGCACCGGGTACAGGTGATCGATGAGGGGCAGATTCTTCTTGAAAACCTCGATATCTTCATCTTCTTCGTGAAGGGAAAGAAAGCTGCCATCTGCGAGATATGGGAAAAACCGTTTGATGACGAATTCTTCGCCTGTCTCATTTGATATGTCATCCAAGCAGGTTCCGAGCACCTCTCTCACCTTCTTGCCGTACTCATTTTCCTCATTCACAAAATTATGTGGTAAAAAAGGCGGAGCGAAGAACAGGATGACCCTTGGTGTCCGGTCGGGGTCAAGATGCTGGAGGGCTTCCACCATTGAAAAAGCAATCGTCCGTCGGTCCTCCCCTTCCATATCATGAAAAATTTTCTTCATGACGGGGTCCGGATCTATGCCCCTTTCTTTCAGCCAGAATATATACTCCCTTAACGTAAGGACCTCTACTTCCCATGAGAATTCCCGTTCGGGGAATCCGTGATAGTTCCGGTACTGTTCAAACTGCCTTTTGCTTCGCTCTTCCATTTCACTTACTACCTTCAAAGCGACCTTTTTCATGTCGTACAGCACTTCACGAGCCGTTCTTTCATATACAAAATAATTGAAATACAGAGACGCACTGAGTGGTGTCTGAACATTATACGTATGCTTATCCTCTTTAAAATGCAAACATGAAGGCGGCAGGGTGAACTCCCCGGGGATATCCTCGAGATAATCAAGATTCTGATTGATTTCGAGATTGATCTTCGAAGCGATCACGGTTGGATCAATCGATGTCAAAACATCCCCTACATGTGCTTCTCTTCCATATATATAGAAACTTGGCAGCAGCTTCCCCGCTGCTCCCGTATAAATATACCGTTTACAATCCCCGTCATAAATAGGGGAAATGAAGTCTGTGTTGATTGCTGCTAAATAGTCAAAGCCTTCGTTTTTCAAGCGGTGGAGATCACTTAAAGCCGCAATCATCCCGGCATGCTCACTTTCTTCATCCCCATTGAACAGGAAGAGTAAATTCCCATCCGGCTGTTTTTCCCCTGTATGATATAAAAGATTCGCTAAATGGACGGCGATCCCGCTCTGCATATCCAAGGAGCCCCTCCCGAACAGCCAGTTTCCTGAAAGGGCATCTTCTTTTACCTTCTCCTCCCCTTCATAATCCATGAAAAACTTCTGCAGAAAATCCGGGTCATGGGCCATATCCTGGAGGGCCCCATAATCATCTGTTCCCACCGTATCGTAATGGGCATGAAATACGACGGTTTTAGAAGACGCCCCTTTTACAAAGGCAAAGACGTTCTTCCTTCCAATCGGATCATTAGGGACTTCCTGTAGCCAGACTCTTTCGGGATGATGCTTGAAATAAGGAAACGATGAGATCAATTTATATATAAATAGGGCTTTCTCACTTTCGCCGGTTGTACCGTTATAACTTTTCAGAGCGATTAAGGATCGTGTGATGAGTTCGATCTGTTCAGAAGTTGACTTGTTTTTCAGTTGAGTATACATAGTACCGCCCCTTTCTTAAAGAAATATGAGCCTATGCGTGGTAAATCGTTCAATGCATGGGCATTATAGAAACTGATTCCTCTATAATTGATAACATCTTATCGAAAAAGAATGGGGTTTGGAAGGGGTTTCAAGATATTTTCTTAAAAATAATTCGGTCTTTTCTATTGAAATTCGTTCTATTACCGAATATTATAGAAGTTGTGTGTTTTTAATGTTCGTTTTTATTGGAGGTTTTACGATGTTTAAATTAAAGGAAAACGGTACGGATCCCAAAACGGAAATACTTGCCGGTATTACAACATTCCTGACGATGGTATACATAGTGGTTGTGAATCCCATCATCTTATCCGATGCGGGTGTCCCGTTTGATCAGGTATTCTTAGCAACCATCATATCGGCCGTAGCCGGAACGTTATGGATGGCATTGTTTGCAAATTATCCGATCGCCATTGCACCAGGTATGGGATTGAATGCTTATTTTACTTACTCAGTTGTCGGTGCACATGATGATATTTCATATATCGTTGCTTTTTCTGCCGTTTTCGTAGCAGGGATCGTCTTCATCCTGCTCTCTTTAACACCCTTGCGAAAAAAATTGATCGAAGCCATTCCTCAGAATCTGAAGCACGGAATTACAGCGGGAATCGGTTTATTCATTGCTTTTATCGGATTGCGTCTGACTGGATTGATCCAGGCACATCCGACAAATTTAGTACAGCTTGGGGATCTTCATTCCCATTCAGCACTTCTTGCATTGACCGGATTGGCCGTCACACTGATCCTCATGGTCCTGAACGTCCATGGAGCCCTGTTCATCGGGATGATCGTGACTGGATTGATTGCGTACTTTACGGGAGACCTTTCCTTTAAAGAAGGATTCGTCGCCATTCCCCATCTTCCTGAAGGACTGATGGTAGCAAACCCGGTAACGGCTTTTGCCGACGTCTTCCAGTATGGATTATACGCGGTCGTCTTCTCATTTTTACTTGTCACCATCTTTGACACGACGGGAACGATGATCGGAGTGGCACAGCAGGCTGGACTTATGAAAGGAAACACCCTTCCGAGGGCCAGGCAGGCACTTCTAGCCGATTCCATCGCGACAACGATCGGTGCGATGTTCGGGACGAGCCCGACATCCGCATATATCGAGTCTTCGGCTGGCGTTTCTGCCGGGGGAAGAACGGGATTGACAACCTTGACCGTATCGATCCTGTTTATCGCTTCCGCCTTTTTCGGGCCATTGGTCAGTTCCGTATCTGGGATCTCTGCCATTACGGCTCCTGCCCTGATCATCGTGGGCAGCCTGATGATGGGAAGCATTTCCCAAATTAAATGGGATCAGCTGGATGAAGCCTTTCCAGCATTCCTCATCATCCTGAGCATGCCTTTAACATCCAGCATCGCAACGGGGATCGCACTGGGATTCATTTCTTATCCTTTACTGAAAGTAGTGAAAGGACAATGGAAACAAGTACATCCACTTGTTTATATCTTTGCTGTCCTGTTCTTCTATCAGCTGGCGTTCCTGCCTCATTGATTCAGATAGATACTCGAAAGACCGTTCACAGTGAACGGTCTTTTTTAAATGAGCTGCGATTATATTCTTTTTACACTCTCGAGATTTCTATCATGGAATGCTAAACAATATACATCCGGCATCTCAAGTTCTCTCCAGAATTCCACATCATATCCCGCGTCAAAATAATTCATGATCAGGACCATAATATTTCCGTGGGTTCCAATCACCACGTTTTTACCAGTATATTCTTCCAATATTTTAAATATCCCCTCGACACCCCTCTTTTGAGCGGTAAGATTCGACTCTCCGCCTTCCAGTGCAAGGGAAGGATCAGCCCAAACCGATGAAATGGCTTCCTGAAAGTTTTCGACAGGCACCGAGGATAGTGTGCGCTCTCTCATCTCAGACACCAATGTAATTTCCTGATCGATATGCCGGGCTATTCCTTCTACCGTTTCAACGGCTCTTTTGTAGGGACTGGAACAAATCACGTCAATCCCTTCTTTTATCAGTCGTTCCGTCACCTTAAGAGCGTCCCTTCTTCCCTTTTCAGACAGGGGCCTCGTTAACTCTTCCGGCGTATAAATCGAGTGGGCATGCCTGACAAGATATAATTTAGTCACGGTCACATCCATTCACTCCTTTCTCTTAGACAACAATAAATAGGGCCGCCCGTTTGAACAGCCCCTGACTATTCGATATGTACTGCGTAGAAATCATGTCCTTACTTTTTTACTTTTCAAAAAGCCACAGGTGTATCTTCCATTTACTCGGGTATGAACTCCATCAACCATGAATCATGGTATACCCCTTCATGAAGCTCATGCTCCCGGAGTATCCGTGCTTTACTATATCCACATTTCTCATAACAGCGAATCGCTCTCGTGTTCCATGTCATCGGATCCATCACGAGGCGGTGGACTCCCTCCTTCTGAAGCAAGTATTCCACCACAGCACGAATGAGCTTTGTCCCGACTCCCTTATTCCAATAATCCGCCTCTCCGATGAATTGATCCGTACCATAAATCACTTCATCCAGATTCGTATAGCCGTAGCGTATCATCGTCTCATGATCGAGCTGGTAATATTGAAGATAACCGATTTCAATTCCTTCATACTCAACTAGACAACTCATGACACCCCTATCCGAGAAGAATTTCTCCTCCACCATCTCGGGTGTGAAAGGGCGATCCCTGCCTTCATAAAATTCCAGGACGACGGGATCCGTCAACCACCTTGAAAGCGTGTACTTATCCCCAGCCACTAACGGACGGACATTCAACTCCCCACTCACGACATTCATACATACAGCACCTCCATAAACAAACCTCTTCCTCTATACATTCATCACAACCACTAAAAAACCCTTCTTTTAGAGGGACGGACCTTGATTCCTAGAACCAGGTCCCAGGAATCAAGTCCGTCCCCCTCCAGTAACTTTGACAAATTTGTGAATCATTTCACAATAAATGTATGATAGGATGTATTTATTAATAGAATATCAGTGAGAAACGTGTTATGATTTGTTTGTGAAATACTTCACAATATCAACGGATTCAATCTTCCCCTCTAACCATCGGGAACGGATGTTACCAATCGCTAGGACAAATTATGAAAGAATAGGTGATGACGTATGACAGTCAAATGCACAAACAAAGTAGCTTTAATCGGTACAGGATTTGTCGGTTCCAGTTATGCCTTCGCTCTTCTCAATCAAGGAATCGCCCATGAGCTTGTGATGATCGACTTGAATAAGGAGAAAGCCGACGGAGATGCACGTGATTTAAATCACGGTCTTGCTTTTGCTTCCCCCATGAAGATTTCAGCCGGGGATTATCGTGATTGTAAAGACGCTGATTTGGTCGTCATCACGGCCGGAGCCAATCAGGCCCCCGGTGAAACCAGATTGGATCTTGTAGAAAAAAATGTGAAGATCTTCAAAAACATCGTAGACTCCGTCATGGAAAGTGGTTTCAACGGAATCTTCCTTGTCGCCACCAACCCTGTCGACATCTTAACCTATGCCACCTGGAAATTCTCCGGCCTGCCGAAAGAGAGAGTCATCGGCTCAGGGACGATCCTCGATACAGCCAGGCTCCGCTACCTGGTCGGCCAGCATTTCGATATCGATACACGAAATATCCACGCCTATATCATGGGGGAACATGGTGACACAGAGTTCCCGGTCTGGAGCCATACGACAGTTGGTGCAAGTCAGTTGAATGAACTGATTGATATGGACAGGGAGAACGTCCAGAAAGACCTCGATGACATTTTTGTCAATGTAAGGGACGCCGCCTATCACATCATCGAACGAAAAGGGGCCACGTACTACGGAATCGCCATGGGACTTGCCCGGATCACCAAAGCCATCTTCAATAATGAAAACAGCATCCTGACCGTTTCCGCCCTCCTTGAAGGAGAATATCAGGAACAGGACATGTATATCGGTGTACCGGCCATCATCAACCGGGATGGAATCCGAAAAGTTGTCGAACTTCCCTTGAATGAAAAAGAAAAGACCCAGTTCTCCCATTCTGCCCAAACGTTGAAAAACGTCATGAAAAAAGCGCTGGAATCTTAATGGGCTACCTTATCACAGCAGATTAGACACGCACGCCCACTCCCCCTCCTCATAAGATAAAGAGAATTCTTTATGAGGAGGTTCTTCTATGTACGATCACAGACAATTATTCCCTGGTTTTCCCGGGGGAGGACAGGGTTCCGGTGGTGGCTTCCCTGGTATTCCTGGATTTCCAGGCGGCGGTGGTTCAGGCAGCGGTGGTTTCCCAGGCATTCCCGGTTTTCCCGGTGGAGGACAAGGAGCACCAAGCTCACCACCCCCTACAGGCGGGCAGGGGGGACAAAACCAACCACCACCCGGTCCACCACCGAACTTCCAACCGCAAAAAACGGCACTTCAAGGAACGCAGGGTGGACCGAGCACCTTCGCAGTCGATCCGGGTGCCATCAGAAGATGCTTATTCCGTTACACGTATATATGGTTAAGAAGAGATGCTTTCTGGTTCTACCCGGTGTTTGTCGGGCGCCGTTCCATTGCCGGATGGAGATGGATCGGATTCACATGGGTGTACTTCGGCATCGATTTGGATAAAATAGAATCCTTTACGTGCGTGTAGGTGGCGCCATGCACTCAATCCCATACTATCGAACCAATCAATCGAATGGCATCATAACCGTGAGCGGGGAACATACTTTGTATGTCGATCCGGATCAAGCCCTCGTATCGATAGGCATTGTGACGAATGATAAAGAGCTTGAAGTTGCCCAAAACGAGAACAAGCAACTTTCCAATCGGGTCGTTCAGTCCCTTTTAAATAACGGAGTTCGCCGACAGGATATTCAGACGTCCACCTATCAAGTTCTTCCACAGTATCAATTTGAAGATGGAAAACAAACGTTCACCGGTTATGAAGTTCGACAAGTATTCAGGGTCACTGTTAAGTCGATCGAAAAAGTCGGAAAGATCATTGATGATGCTTTAAAGAGTGGGGCCAATCGAGTGGAAAACATTCAGTTCATTCAGTCTAACCCCATCGAATCCTACCAGCAGGCTCTCGCCTTAGCCTATCAAGAGGCATACCAAAAGGCACTCACATTATCCGGCCAATCAAATCAACAGCTTAATCCGCAGCCCAAATCCATTACGGAACAATCCCGGCCTTCAGCCGTTCCCTTTATGAACACCGCCTATTTAAAGGCAGCCGACGAAAGTACGGCCGTGGAGCCTGGTCAAATTGCCGTCACAGCCATCATCACAGTAGAATTCAGGACCCATTAAATAAACTGCCAAAGTAGAGAACTACTGAGGCAGTTTTTTTCTGGCATCCACTTTCCATCACTCTTACAAAATACCGCTTACCGACCTCTCTTCAAATCCCCATCCCTCACATAGGCAGCCACTTTTTCTGCAGAAATGGAGACTTCCTCATCACTCAACATCCTGACGCCCTGCTCGGCATATGCAGGCAGGAAGGTCATCCCTGTGAGGTTAGCCATCGCCTGTAATGGTTTCAGCAATTCACTCATGGAATAATGATTATAGCCTCCTGATTGGTAAGCCCCGGCAGGTCCGCCTGTTGAAGTGACAACCAGGAATTCCTTTCCAAAGAGCTTCGTCCCTTCCGAACCGTATGCCCAACCGTATTGAAGCACTTGATCCTGCCATTCTTTTAAAATGGCGGGAGTGCTGTACCAATAGAATGGAAATTGAAACACGATGCGATCGTGGGCCAGCAACAGGTGTTGTTCTCTTTCTACATCGATTTTCATGTCAGGGTATTCTTTATATAAATGATGGACCGTGATGTTCTCTTCCTTCTCCAGCCGGTCTGCTCACGCTTTGTTCATTCTGGATTCTTCAATGGCTGGATGGCCAACCAATACTAATGTTTTCAAATTCTCTCACTCCTTATTTGTATGTACAAATAATAACACATATTCATTTGTACATACAAATAATATCTTAAAAATTTTTATTTTTTATTTACCCTATTAAATTTGCAGGTAACTCAATCAGCTATTCACCAAGGGATTTCGATTTGCGCCCGCAGGCTTCCATGGCCGATAATACAGCCCCCTTGAACTGGTGTTTCTCTAAAGCAGCCACTGCTTCAATCGTTGCGCCTCCGGGTGAACAGACCGCATCTTTCAGCTCTCCTGGATGAGTGCCGGTTTCAAGGACCATTTTAGCTGCCCCAAGCACTGCCTGTGATGCCAGCTGATAGGCAAGATTCCTCGGAATTCCCTGGAGGACGGCTCCATCGGCGAGTGCTTCGATAAACATAAACACGTAGGCAGGAGAGGAGCCGCTCACTGCCGGTATTGCATCCATCAAGCTTTCCTCGATCTTTTCCGCCTTTCCGAAGCTTTCAAGGATTGCCTGGACATGTTCCAAATCGCTTTCTGTTATTTCTTCATTCACACAGTATGCGGTCATTCCTTCCCCGACAAGACTCGGAGTATTCGGCATCGTCCGTACGATTTTGGCAGAAGGGGAAATCTGCTCTTCCATCCATTCAATCGTGATTCCAGCCGCAATCGTAATGATGATGCTGTCTTTTTTCAAGGAATGTTTGATGGATTCGATCAGGTCCTTGTATTGATCCGGTTTCACAGCAAGGAACACAATATCAGAAAAGGCTGCTACATCCAGATTGTCATCCGTCGCCTTCACTCCAAATTTCTCTCTGACCATATCCAGGGTTTCCTGAGTCCTGGCACTTGCACGAACAGATTGTCTGTCCACCAGCCCGGACTTCAGTATCCCTCCCATGATGGCCTGCGCCATATTTCCACATCCTATAAATCCAATGGTTTTATCCATTTCTTTCACCTCTCGATTTTATGTAAACAGTCTTTAGCATCATACCAAACTTTCCCTTCTATTAACATGTTTCACCTCTTCACTTTAAAAAAAGGCCCCGGGAGACCACTCCACCCTGAGCCTTTCCATCATTCCACCAGCTTCCCGCAATGGGGGCACAGGGATTTAGAATAATCCTTTGGAATCTTTTTATGACAATGACTGCATGTTTTCACATACACCGGCTGATCGAACAGGTCTTCCGACATGCCGTATCCACTCTTGAAGGTCACCCTCATCACCCTGACCAGTAACCCGATGATTCCCCCGGTAATCAGTAAAGCCCAGATCATCTTGTGCGGACTACACGAAGGATCTTCTCATAATCAAGGTCGACGATTGGTTCATCCTCCTGTAACCTCTCCCTGATTTGGGACAGCAACGACCGCTCTCCATCAGATAAATTCTCAAGATCCCACTTTTTATGGAAGACTGTGTAGAGAGTCAGATCCCTGAGAAGCAGGAAATGGGGGATGCGCTTGACCCATTCGTCATCGATGTCACACTCCGTCAAATATCCTTTAAGAAACGCGATGAGGAATTTCCCCCCGAATCCACTGCGGGTTTCCAGGGTCTCATTCCGAAACTTCCACCATACTGAATAATATAACGGGATGGCCACGTCGCTTACAAAAAAGAATTGAGTACTGTCATCAAAGTCGAATACATGGAGATCTCCATCATGAAAAAAGAAGTTGCCTGGATGGATGTCCGAATGAATGAGTCCAAACGAATCACGTGTCTCTTTAAATCCTCTGATCGTTTCCTTGTTTTGATGTCCTTTACTGATAATGTCCCTGTCTTTATCACTCGTCAAATATTTCTCGTAATCAAGTACATCATCTTGATCCCACCGGTCACGCCCAGCTTCACCCTGCACATACCCCTTCGTTACCCGGTGCATATGACCGGTGAGTTTTCCCCATTTATAAAAAAGGTCATCATCAAATAAAGGATCATCCATCTTCACGGGTTTCCCGGGAGCTTTGTCAAATAAACAGACAAAGAAATGTGTATCCCCCGCCTCCAGTACTTCAACCAGGTTTCCTGCTTCTGAATCATTCACGAGTGAAACATTCACCCCATGTTTATGTAAGTAATTGATCCATTGCAACTCTGCTTCCACTTCCCCTTTTGAACGATGGGAACTATGAGTCAGGCGGAGGATATAGGGAATCTCTCCCCTGTGCACCTCATACACATAGTTTTCGAAATCACCAAGCTTCTTCGCATGATTTGTGTCGCAGCCGAAGCGTGAAGCTGCATCCTTTAATATATCCTCTGTAAAAAGTTCTTGAATCCACTTTTCCATTCTTTATCTCCTAGTCTATGACATGTTCATTTTTTCTTAAAAGAGCCACACGATAAGGGAACAGTTCTGCTGTCATGATACCTTCAGCTACAGTCGGATCTTCTTGCATGAATGCCTTTGCCTGTTCCTCGTCATCCGCTTCAAATACTACGATTCCAAAGGCATTTTCCTCTTCATTTAATGTTCTGCCGGCAAGGATCACTTTCCCATTGTCCGTCCATTCTTTCAAGCGTTCGAAATGACGTTTCACGATTTCTTCATCCCCGGTTGTCCAATTTGCTTCTTGATACAAGCGTGGGATCAACTTTAATACATAAATAAATTCCATTTCTATCTCTCCCTTCACCATGACATATACGACCTGCTCCGTCCATAATCCTTTATTCAGAAATCAAAAAGGCCGCTTGAGTTCGACTCAAGCGGCACTAAAAGGGTTAGTTCTCCTTCATCCAATCGTCCATCACCTGTATGATTTCATCCTGCTGTTCCCACACGGAAATACTCGCTTTCTTGTCACCCTTTTGTGGACCATACACTCCGAATCCTGCATGGTTGCCGCCGTCAATCTTATGGAAGGCCGCTTTAGACGGCAGCAGCTTCTTACTTTTTTCAATATCATCCCCTGTGGTAAGGCCATCGTTCTCTGCGTAGATGCTTAGGACCGGCATATCGCTCTTGGAGAAATCAGCCGAAGTGGTTGGATAGGAGGCCAGGAATATGACACCTTTCACTTCATCTTGATGATCATAGGTATACGATGCCGCAGCCACACCTCCCAATGAGTGACCGGACAGATACCAATCAAGCTTTTCATCGAAATCGCTGATGATCTTTTCAGCTTCATTCATGCCGAAAAAAGCGATATGAAATGGCATCTCAGGGATGACGACGGTGTACCCCTTATCGGATAGAGACTTACCGATATACCCATAAGCCTCCACTTCCACCTTTGCTCCGGGATAAAGTATGACGCCTTTCCCGTTTGAATCTTCACTTTTAAAAATAAGCCAGTCATTTTTTTCCTCTATCAGTGGGTCATCCCCCAGGTGGACTGCCTTCGTCAACTTCTCCTTGGCTGAATACGTTTGTTCTGACCAGATGTAGAATCCCAGAAAACCTACTACAATCACTGCCAAAAGAACAATTCCGGCCCATTTTAATATCTTTTTCATCGGCTCTCTTCCCTTCATAGACACTAAATAAAACATCATTTCCGAATCGTCAAGTCCGATCTGCCGGAAAAACCAGTCCGATCTGCTTTCTGGCGTTATCCATCACCCTGGAGCTGATTAATGAATTCTGGTAAGAATTAATGGGAGATTCGTATTCCCCGCCTTTTTTGATGATGGAAACAAATTCACTTATTTCGTAATACATGTACGGAAAGTCCTCTTTTTGAGTATAAACACTTTTTTCTCCATTATGATAATAAAACGTCAGTGTACTGAATTCACCTATTTGATCGATGGTGACTGTTCCTTCCTCTCCTTGGATTTCAGTCGGGATGTGCGTATTTGAAATCTTAGAGAAAGTAGACACCACTTCCATTTCATCGTATTTCATGATGACTGTGCCTGAACCATCGACACCTGAATCCAGCATGGTGCCAGTTGCCTTTATTTCCTTCGGCTCTCCGAATAGAACAACCATGGGATAAATGCAATAAACACCCAAGTCCATCAGGGCACCATTGGAAAAAGCGGGATTGAATGCATTCAGGACCGTCCCATCTTTGTACGCGTCGTATCGGGAAGAATACTTACAGCAGCTGACATTGACTTTCCGAATGGTCCCGATGCTGTGCAGCTTCTCTCTAAGCACCTTGAAATTGGGCAGGAATGTGGTCCTGACCGCTTCCATGAGTAAGGCATCGTTCTCCTTTGCAGCAGCAACCATCTCTTGAACTTCTCTTTCATTCGAAGCCAATGGCTTCTCACATAATACGTGAATGCCTTTATTTAAAAAGGTGATGGCCTGACTGCAGTGAAAGGAATTGGGGCTGGCTATGTACACGGCATCGATAAGATCTTTACTCGCCATCTCTTCTATATCCGTGAACCAGTCGCCGATCCCATGGCTTTCAGCGAATGCCCTTGCCCTCTCTTCGGTCCTTGAGTAAACAGCCTGTAATTGAAAGTCATCCACGCTTTCTGATGCTTGTATAAAACGGTCAGTGATCCAGTTGGTTCCGATGATTCCGAATCTAATCATATATGATCTCTCCTTCTTTCATTCATGTTTATTCTAGTATAGAATGCTAAGTAAAACGATGATTATATTGGAAAGGGGCACTAGAGTGGACAGCCTGGAAAAGAAATGGGCCGGTGAAAAAGCGGCAGAATATATACAAGACGGAATGACGATCGGTTTGGGAACCGGCTCAACCGTTTATTGGACGATTCAAAAATTAGGGGAACTCGTCTCTCAAGGATTACAGATCAAGGCCATCCCCTCTTCAGTGGAAACAGAGCGCCTGGCAAAAAAGGCCGGCATTCCATTGACTACCTTCTCTGAAGTGAACATGTTGGACCTTTCGATTGATGGCGCCGATGAAGTGGATGCCATGTTCAACTTAATAAAAGGGGGAGGTGGAGCATTGGTGAGGGAGAAGTTTATTGATACGTTCACCCGCAAGTTTATCGTTGTCGTGGACGAGTCCAAATTGGTCTCAAAGCTTGGCTCCTTCCCTCTCCCTGTTGAGATCACACCCTTCGGATGGGAAGTGACATGCCGATCACTCGCTGAATTAGGATGCACGCCTGTTCTAAGAAAAAGAAATGATGAACGATTTATATCCGATAACGGAAACTATATCGTGGATTGTCATTTCACGGGCATCGATGCCCCTGCCTCCCTTCACTCCCAGTTAAAACAATTATTAGGTGTCGTGGAAACAGGTCTTTTCATTGACGTGACCGACCTGATGATTGTAGGGAAACCGGATGGCGTGGAGGTTGTCTCACCCAAGAAGAATCTGACATGATGGCACTCAGTACAAAAGCCAACCTTATTGGTTGGCTTTTTGGAATTCCATGTCTTTTTCCCTCATCAAATACTGCAGTGCTGTCCGGAATGTCAGGAAGGTTTTAATCCCTTGAAGCTCCCTCACTCCTGAATTGATCATTACTTGCGTAAGAGCAGGAGTGAAACCGACGAATAGGGTTTCGATCCCCATTAACCCGATCGCATTGGCCATATTATGGATATAGGTGCCGAAGATGTCGATTTCTCCGATTTCTTTTTCTGAAATCGCTGAGAAGTCTACAATGATGGTATTGATATCTCCTCCATATGAGAAGTCCAATATCTTTGAAATGATCATCTCAAAGCGTTCAGGAGTGAGCCTCCCCGTTATGGGAATCAGAATCGTTTCAGGGATGATGGACGGGATGATGGGTGCTGATATATCCTTGATAAGCTCTTCGGATTGTGCCAGCTTTTCTTTCAATTCTTTAACCTCTTGCTTTAATCGTTGAACTTCTTGACTTTCACTTGTCATGACAACCCTCACCGCTTATAGAATGTTTTTAAAGTACCTTTCTCTATTCTAGCACTTTAGATACAGAATAACCTAATGATTTCATATGTAACGAGATAAATAGATCACAATGAAAAACCAGCCTCGTCGGCTGGTTTTTCTCACGCGAATGCCTTTTCCTGCTCCTTGTGGAAGAAACTCTTCATGGCATGGAATACATCGGCTTTTTGTTTAAGGATGTAGTAGCGGAAATCGTCGTTTTTAATATTTTTATAGGCTGACATCAATGTGGAGTGACGATTATACTGATTCACTTCCCCATATCCGAACATGCTGGACACTTTCATTAATTCTTCGACAAGCTTGACACACCGCACATTATCACTCGTCAGGTTATCCCCGTCGGAGAAATGGAAAGGGTAAATATTGTAACGGCTTGGAGCATACTTTCCATCTATGAGCTCAAGGGCTTTTCGATAGGCTGATGAACAGATCGTACCTCCGCTTTCCCCTTTCGAGAAGAAGTGCTCTTCTGACACCACCTTGGCTTCGGTATGATGAGCGATGAATTCGATTTCCACGGTTTCATATTTCGTGCGCAGGAATCGGGTCATCCAGAAGAAGAAGCTTCTTGCCATATACTTCTCCCACACTCCCATACTGCCGCTCGTATCCATCATCGCGAGTACAACGGCTTTGGATTCGGGCTTTAATACTTCGTTCCACGTCCTGAATTTCAGATCCTCTGTAAAGATCGGATGAAAGCTTGGTGCTCCTTTCATGGCATTTCGTTTGAAGGCAGACATCATCGTCTTCTTTTTATCTATATTCCCCATTAGGCCGGTTTTACGGATATCATTGAATTCAATATGCTCGACGGTTTGGACATCCTGCTCTTTCTTCTTCAGGTTCGGAAGCTCCAATTGGCTGAATAACGCTTCTTCAATTTCAAGCATCGAAACTTCTGCTTCATAATAATCTTCACCGGCTTTGTCCCCGGCCCCTTGACCTTTTCCTGGACCCTGCTGCTGTTGTGAGCCGTCCCTTGCAATGACGTCCCCTACCTGGCTTTCACCGTCTCCCTGCCCGACGTGTTTATTCTTATCATAGTTGTAACGGATTTTATATTCATCTAACGAACGAATCGGGATTTTGACGACGTCTCGGCCATTGGACATGACAATGTTTTCTTCTGTGATCAAGTCTGGTAAATTATTGCGGATGGCATCCTGTACTTTCTCTTGATGTCTTTGCTGATCATCGTGACCTTTGCGGTGGAGGGCCCAATCTTCCTTGGAAATGACAAACTGATGATTATCCATTTGACTCAAATTATTCCCCTCCTTAATTTTTTTCACATTTTTTCATTTTCCTGCATACACTATGTTGACTGTCTAAACTGCACGTATCCCATGAAGTGAAACGGGGATTACTCTATCCTATGCAGAAGTATTGATAAATTTACAAATAATTTCGACAATTAACCGTTCTTTTCTAATCGGACGAGCCTATTTTTCTGACAGGTTGTAATGCCTGTCCCGGATCGATGAAATTCCAAAAAAAATAATCAGGCACTTTCACCTGATTAAGCTTCCTCTTCATATTGAGCCGGGTCTGAAACTCGATTGTTCAACTTTAATTCGCCACTGGAACGTAATTTCTCCATTTGCTTTCCCAGTTTAATGACTTCCTCCATATTGGAGGCCATGCTACCATTGAGAGGTTCCGCTTCTTCCCGGGATTTCGGTGTAAACGACATCCTATCAACCCACCTTCATTTGATAATGGGTCCGGCTCTCTATCTATAGATTATGGTATTCAGAGTTTTCTGTCAACTATTCCTTGTCTTTCTCTTTATACTGAACAGGATCGGGCTGTTTTTTATCCTCTTTCAATTCTTCATTCGTCCTAAGCTTATCCATCTGCTTCCCCAATTGCTCCATCTCTTCCATATCATGCGCCATTGAGCCGTTTTCCGGTTCATAATTTTTATCTAATTCGTGTTTGCTTTTACTCATATCTCTTCACCTCTTGGATACTACTTTTCCCTTTCGATGAGAGATTTAAACAATCCAGAAAAAATCGGAAGATGCCGAAGCACCTCCCGATTGCACGTCTATTAACGATTCAACAGGCTGCCCACATAGCGCAGTAATTCATTGGCGGATGTTGAGTTATAGCCATGTTCATCGATGAGGCGGGCAACCACTTCGTTGACTTTTTTCAGCTGCTGTTCGTCTGGCGTTTTAGATGATGTCGTGATTTTCACAACGTCCTTCAAGTCAGCGAATAGCTTCTTCTGAATGGCTTCTCTCAGGCGATCATGGGAATTGTAGTCGAATCGCTTCCCTTTACGGGCATAGGCAGAGATTCGGATCAGGATTTCTTCACGGAATGCCTTCTTCGCATTTTCTGAGATACCGATCTGCTCCTCTATGGAACGCATCAGCTTTTCATCTGGATTGATTTCTTCACCGGTTAACGGGTCATGAAGCTTTGCTTTGTTGCAGTAGGCTTCAACATTATCAAGATAGTTATCCATAAGCGTTTTCGCAGACTCTTCATACGAGTACACAAAGGCTTTCTGCACTTCTTTCTTGGCGATATCATCATACTCTTTCCGGGCAAGGGAGATAAAATTTAGATATTTTTCCCGAAGCTCATTGGTGATCGATGGATGTTGGTCCAGACCTTCCTTCAAAGCCCGGAGAACATCCAACGCGTTAATGGTCGGTACTTCTTTTCGAATGATCGTAGAAGAGATACGGTTGATCACATAACGCGGATCGATACCGCTCATTCCTTCATCCTGATATTCCTTTTTCATTTCGTCCACGTCAGCGGAGTTAAACCCTTCTACATTTTCGCCGTCGTACAGGCGCATTTTCTTGATTAAATCGATGTCACCGCGCTTCGGTTCCTTCAGTCGTGTCAGGATCGTGAACATCGCTGCGACCCTTAATGTATGAGGAGCCACGTGGACGTTCGAAACATCACTTTCGTTGATCATTTTTTCATATATCTTCTCTTCCTGGGTAACCTTCAAATTATACGGGACCGGCATGACGATGATACGTGAATGCAGGGCTTCATTCTTTTTATTCGAAATGAAGGATCGGTACTCGGTTTCATTCGTGTGAGCCACAATCAGCTCGTCGGCAGAAATCAGGGCAAACCGGCCTGCTTTGAAGTTCCCTTCCTGGGTAAGAGATAATAAGTGCCATAAGAACTTTTCATCACATTTGAGCATTTCCTGGAATTCCATCAAACCACGGTTCGCTTTATTTAATTCCCCATCAAACCGGTACGCACGCGGATCGGATTCTGAACCGAATTCTGCAATCGTCGAGAAATCGATGCTTCCTGTTAAATCGGCGATATCCTGTGACTTTGGATCAGATGGACTGAATGTACCAATTCCAACACGTTTATCTTCAGAGAAGAAGACTCTTTCCACTTGGACGTCTTCAATGCGGCCCTGGTATTCTTTCTCCAGACGCATTGTATTCAACGGAGAGAGATTTCCTTCAATTCGGATGCCATACTCTTCATAGAAATCTTCACGTAAATGCTGAGGGATCAAATGCAGCGGGTCTTCATGCATCGGACAGCCTTTAATGGAGAATACTCCTCCTCTTTCAGTCCGTGAATACTGCTCGAGTCCCCGTTTCAACATGGAAACGAGTGTCGATTTCCCTCCACTTACAGGACCCATCAATAATAAGATCCTCTTTCTCACGTCTAATCGTTTCGCAGCAGGATGAAAGTATTCTTCAACGAGTCTTTCCAGCGCCTCTTCTAAGCCAAATAATTGATTGCTGAAGAATTTATACTTCCGTTTCCCCTCGACCTCCTCGACTCCGGCATCTTTAATCATATTAAAGACTCTTGAATGAGCAGACTGCCCGATCCAAGGCTTCTCTTTCAGCAGGTCTAAATACTGAGCAAACGTCCCTTCCCATTTCAGTTTCTCTTCTTCTTCTCGGTAATGTTCAATTCTTTTTAAAATATCCATAAGGACCTCCCCCTGTCGCTTAATGAGAGACGATTAATATACTCTATGCGCTTGTTCACCCGAACATGTTAATAAGATATTTTAATTCAAGACAAACGGTCGATATTCGCTTCATTCATTGGAATAGAGACATAAATATGAAACGCTTTCTCTTTCGACCTTCAAACTTTCACAAAACAGCAAAAAAAGTCCAACTTTCGTTCACATCAATTTGAAAATAGGCTATACTAAAGACAGACTGTGGAATAAGTAAACTGGGAGGTTGCAAAAACATGGGTACTGTCATGATCGTAGGTGTATCTTTAACGTTCTTAGTAGCGATTTTCACTGCTGGATATAACGATAAACCGGGTTCCAACTAATGCATACTAAAAAGACTGGCCAAGGCCAGTCTTTTTATTTTTGCCGCCATATGAAATTCATCACGATCACCACTACTGTCCCGACAATCAAACCGTTCCCCATCACAATCTGAAGCGAGCCGGGAAGATTTGCGAAAAGTTCAGGTGATTGAAAGAAGAGAGCAGAACCACTCAATACTGAAATCCCGATAATGGTCACTTCCCGCTGCCTCAATTCAAGGGCATTCATCTTTTTCAACGCAATGATGAACATATTGACGATAGTTGATAAAAGCGCTGCACTGGCGACGGCTACGGGAAGAGTCGACACTACATTCACCACCTGGGGAATGAACGATATAATTAATAAACTGCTTGCTCCTATAAGAAATGACAGGCCACTCTTTTGTTTAGCGGTTTGGACAAAACCCGATGTTACCGGCAAGGGCACAATGGCGAGTGCAGAGAAAAGGGAAGATAACCAATGATTGATTCCTCCGACGACAAATCCTTTTCTGATACTATCCTGTTTCTCTATCTTCTTGCCATCGTACACATCATACATTGAATCAACGGCTGCAATATTATTTAAGATCAAAGTGAAAGAAAACATTATCGTCGCCACTACGATGCTACTATTAAACGTAGGCTCCCCCCACGAAAGGAGCTCTGGTACATGTATGCGATAGCTGCTTTCTCCTGCCGGATTAGAAACACCACCAAATATGGCAAACATTCCCCATCCTACTATGATACCGATCAACAGTGAAAACTGCTTTCCAAAGCCTCTGGCTCTTATGGATAAAAACACGATAAAGGCAAATACAAAAAAGGCGAGACTTGTTAGTTTCCAATCAACATCCCCCTCTTCTTTCACAATCATCCCATTGAAAAAGATGCCACTAAGCTGAACCGCCAGAAGAAATAAAAAAACACTAGAAACCAAAGGAGGGAATACTCTTTGGTAAAATAAGCGGTTTTTCACAAGCCCCATCAAGATAAGAAAACCTCCTGCTAAAGCAAGTGATCCCATACCGATCGACAGTGATTCATCCAGGGAAAGACCATTTTGTTTAGAAAATGCAGCCAATACCACAAACACACTTACCCATGATCCCGCCGGTCCTTCTATAATTGGAAGGGAGTGTCCCATTCCTTTCTGCAGGATAGATCCGAGGGCGACCAGGAAAAGCGTCCTTTGCATTAACCCGGATATTTCAGTCTCTCCTAATCCAAACACATTACCGATTACAATCGGAAGTGCAATCGACGTTCCGATCATAAACATGAGCCATTGAAAGCTTTGTGTAACGATTTCAGCATGCTGCTTTTTACTTTTCACGATCATAAAACCTCTCCTGCTCCCATGAGCATCTCTTTCATACTTCCTTTTTTACTATGCGTTATAACCACTTCTTTTTCCTCCCCATGATGTTGAAACGAATATACAACAGGACCATTTTTCTTTTCATATGATAACTGTTAGGATACCAAAAGTTGATTTATATGAATAATATCTATTAAATTATATTATTATATATTTATTGTATAAAAGGACGTGATGACCATTCTGGACTTTAAACAAATGCGCTACTTCATGGCAATTGTGGAGGAGAAAACCATACTTGCTGCTGCCAAGCGACTGCATATGTCTCAGCCTCCCCTAAGCCAGCAATTGCGCACAATGGAAGCGCACCTCGGTGTAAGCTTATTTTACAGAAAAGGTCGAAGACTGGTGATCACGGAGGCTGGAAAAGCCCTTTATCAGCACTCTTATCAGATGATCAAGTTAATGGAGGCAGCAGAAGCAGAAGTGAAAGAAATTGGTTCCGGAGAAAAAGGAAATCTGAGGATCGGAGTATATACATTATCCGATATCGATTTGCCAACTATCTTAACCAAGTATGAGGAGAATTTTCCACACATCAGCTATAATATTCATCAAAATGAATCCTCACAGCTCATTCATCTATTAGAATTACGGGAGATAGATGCTGCCCTGATTCGGCTTCCCTTTTCAGGGGACAATCTGGAAAAGGTCATTCTCCAAGAAGAGCCATTTTATTACATTACAAAATGGTCAGATACCACCCACAATACATTAGAAGAAATCGTTCACGAGGCTTTAATCCTTCCCAGTACAAAGCGTTTGGGATTGTATGAATTAATACTTCAGTCATTTCATTCGATTGGATTGACACCGTATGTTAAGGCGGAGTGTTCGGACACCATACTCCTTGCCAACCTGGTGGATCAAGGATTCGCTTCCACAATCGTCCCTCATAGCGCACTGGAGGTATTTAGACACAAAGATGTTCACATAAGACAAATTAAGGACATGGGCTACTCAAGCTACGGTATCGTATGGAAAAAAAACTTCTACCTTCCTAAAACAATAAGAGAATTCATCCGGTTGGTTACTGATCATTATCAGGTCGAATGTCCGGACCTGGATTAGAAAAAGCCCGTAAGGATTCAATCCTTGCGGGCTATATAGAAAAGAATATTTTATTACCTTTTATTAAACCCCTTCTTCTCCACAAATTCCTTCATATACATCCGCTTCTTACCAGACAGCATCTTTGCCATTTGCGCGGTCCAGCGATCCGATCGTTTCCCTGCGGTCCGGGCATGATAATAGGCTGAAATTGTTTCATCATAGCGGTCAAGCCCTTCCTTTATGGAGGTCTCATCCACATTGTATGAATCCTCATGATAAACCGATTCCAACGGCAGCCTCGGCTTCACATCCGAATGATTCTCAGGGATACCGACAGCGAGTCCGAATAAAGGGATGACCCGGTCCGGCAGCCCCAGCAGTTCACTTACTGATTCCAGGTCATTTCTGATCCCGCCGATATAGCAGATCCCAAGTCCCATTGATTCAGCCGCGATGGATGCATTCTGGGCAGCCAGGGAAGCGTCAATGAGGGCCACCATGAATTTTTCCGTGCTTTCCAAAGAAGGAATGATGTCTGATTCTTCCCAATCACCTATTTTTTCATGGCGGAATAAATCAGCACAGAATACGAAGAAATGGCCGTTTTCTTCAACATAACCTTGATTCCCGGCAAGTTCAGCAAGCTTCTTCTTTTTCACGGGATCCTTCACGCCAATGATTGAATACGCCTGTATATAACTCGATGTACTCGCAGCTTGTGCACTGGAGACAATCGTACGGATCTGCTCCTCTGTCAGTGCTTCATTTTTAAATTCACGGATGGATCGATGTTTCAGGATGGTTTCGATGGTTTCATTCATTATGTAGTCTCTCCCTTCTCATTATCCTCTTAGTATAAGCTAAATAAAAAAAGGAATGAAAATCATTTGATTTTCATTCCTGCCTTTTTTATAACAGCCCCGGATAATTTCGCTGTCTCAATGCTTCATAGATGAGAATAGCCGCTGTGTTGGAAAGGTTCAAGGAGCGGACGTTTTCATTCATAGGGATGCGGAGTGCCCGGTCCAGATTATTCTGGATGATGTCATCAGGAAGTCCGGATGTTTCCCTGCCGAAAATAAAGAAGTATTCTTTGTCTTCCACACTATAGTCAAAGTTTGTGTGAGGGATTTTCCCGTACTTTGTTAAATAGAAAAATTCACCGCCGTCGTTTTTCTCGAAGAACTCTTCGATGGAATCATAGTAAACAATGTTTACAAACTGCCAGTAATCAAGGCCGGCGCGCTTTAACATTTTATCGTCCGTCGAGAATCCAAGTGGTCGGATCAAGTGCAGGGTTGTGTCCGTCGCTGCACACGTTCTTGCAATATTCCCTGTATTCGCAGGGATTTCTGGTTGATATAATACAACATGTACTCCCATGTTAATGTCACCTCATTCATAAAACTCTAAGTGACATTATACCATTTCTCCCCCATAGAACAAGACTTAACGGTCATCTACGATCGTAAAAAAACGATATTTCATATTAGGTGTATAGGCAGTGGAATCTTCGTATTTCCAATATCTCATCCGGCTATTGAAGGTATGGGCATTCACGAGGGGCTCTCCCGCGGCATCCTTTCCCGTCACAATGGTCGTATGATCAAAACGTCCGTCCCCTTCAAAGTCGTAGCAGATCACGTCCCCAAGCTTCAATTCTTTCGCATCATCCACAAGCCTGCCGCGAAGACCGATCGTCGAATTAGGGATATACCACCTTAAGGAATTCGCCACCGTCCAGCTGTAACTCCAGTTCTGATTCCGCATCCACCAGCCCTTCCCCTTGGTGGGATATCCACGCATGGGAGCATCCCCTGCATGAAGGCATTGCGAAATATAATTCGTGCAATCATTTTCGAACTTCTTGAATGCCGGGTTATAGCTGTTCCACCACCGCTCTGCATATTGAACGGCACTGAGTCGGTCATACCGGTACGTCACTCTTTCTTCTTCTTCATGAGTGACGCCCTCCTCTTCTTCCACGCTCTCTTCACGTTGAATCTGGATTTCTCCATCTTCATACATTTTATCATTGTAGAAGACCGCCCTTCGATTCTCCACTTCCTCTTCCAAATAGAGCAGGGCCCCCTGCTTGATGAGATATTTATAATGAACATCATATAAAATGGTTTGAGTCTCATTGCTTTCTTGTGTAATGCGGAGGACCTTTCCGGTTGCATCCACCTTCACGATTTCTGCGTGGCGCTCCTCGCAAGATGCTTTTTTTCTTCTCACTTTGTCACTCTCGTAATCTGATTGACTGCGAGAAGTATATTCTTCGATTACATGATGGACTTTTTCCATTAACAGCTTTCGAATCATCGTCTCCCCTCCTCACTAATTGATATGCTCCACTCAAACCGTTCAAAACAAAAAAGGATAAACTCGAGGAGAATTGACGAGTTTATCCTTTGTGCTGTATTAAATTAAGACCTTTTCGTATTTCATCCATGACTTCTTCATCCGTTTCAACCGCTTGCTGCATGAGAAGTGCTTTTTCCGCTGTTTCTCCGCCGATTTTCCCCAGAGCCCATGCGGAGGTTCCCCGCATGACGGGCCTCACATCTTTTTCCATAACATGGATAAGCTCATCTACTGCCGTCTCATCTTTAAAGTGAGCGAGGGCAATGATGGCGTTTCGCTGTATGGGCTTCTTTCCTCTCCAGGAACCCGATACATGCCCGTATTTCTCTTTGAACTCACGGTTACTGATGGTTAATAGGGGCTTTAAGAGTGGCTTCGCGATTTCCGGATCCGGCTCCATCTCTTCATGAAAATGAAAGTCCATCCCCTTATTTTCAGGACAAACGGTTTGACAGGTGTCACAACCGTACAGGCGATTTCCGAGCTTCACCCGGTACTCATCCGCAAGAAATCCCTTCGTTTGAGTTAAAAACGCAATGCATTTTTGGGAATCCAGCTGTCCGCCTTCCATGAGGGCCCCCGTCGGGCATACGTCCACACATTTATTGCATGTCCCGCACTGGTCCTCCATAGGTGTATCCGGTGCAAATGGAAGATTTGTCACCATTTCCCCCAAATACACATATGATCCGAATTCGGGTGTGATGATGGAACAATTTTTTCCGCTCCAGCCGATCCCTGCACGCTCCGCCACGGCCCGGTCCACAAGTTCCCCCGTATCCACCATGGATTTGAAACGCGCCTGTGGGACTCTGGAGACAATATACTCTTCAAGCTTTGAAAGACGATCCCTGAGCACATGGTGATAATCCGTCCCCCATGATGCCCTGCAGAAAATCCCCCGTCTCTCCCCACGCTTGCTTTGGGGGGCATTTTTCATCTTGGAAGGATAGGCAAGGGCAATCGCGATGATCGATTTCGGTTGATCAAATATCAAGGAAGGATCGACCCGCTTCTCAATATCCTTCTCCTCGAATCCGGATTGATACCCTAGCATCTCCTGACGAAGGAGCCGGTTCTTCATTTCAGAGAACGTATCGGCCGTGGTAAACCCGATCTTATCTATTCCAATCTCTTTACTGTACGCAATGATATCCTGTTTTAATTGATTTATATCCATTGCCCCTGCCTCCTTTCTGCATTTATTTAAATAAGCATTCGTGAAATAGCAATGTGTATTATGATAAACTATTTTAAAACAAATGTGGAGGGAAAATAAGTGGAAATCACAATAGATTCATCCATTACGAGTAAAATCCCCGATTTCAAAGTCGGATTCATTCAATACCATCATATCGAAGTCGGCTCTTCTCCTCAAATGCTGAAGGGCAGACTTCAACTGTTTCAGGAATCGATATTCTTTGACCTTCATGATAAGAGTGTCACTGAACTGGAAGGGATTGCCGCCTGGAGGGAAATCTTCAAGAGGACTGGAAAAGATCCCAACCGGTACCGTCATTCAGCCGAGGCCCTTTTCCGCCGTGTCAAAAAACAAAATTATCTGACGACCATCAACTCTGCCATCGATCTCAATAACTTCTTCTCCCTTCAATACGAAGTGCCGATCGGCATATACGACTGTTCGGGGCTCAAGGGAAATCACATCGAGTTAAAAGTAGGGGAAACGGGACAAACCTACACAGGGCTCAACGGCCGGGAAAACTCCCTGGAAAACCTCATCGTCGCCTGTGACGGGGACGGACCTTTCGGAAGTCCATTCGTAGATTCTGACCGTGCACCCGTCGGAGAAGGGACGAAAAATGCCGTACAGATCATTTTTTTGAAGCCATCCCTTTCTAAAGAAGAAAGCGGGAAACTGACGAAATCATTGATGGATATGTTCATCGGGATTCATGGAGGGGAAGGTTCGTTTGAAGTGGTTGGTGGATAGTGGATTCTCCAGGATTCCTGGGAATCACTCCAACCCAATGTGGACAGTGGCCGGGGTTAATCCGGCCGTTTTTATCGTGAATCCAGCCGTTTCAGCAAATAATCCAGCCATTTTACAATAAATGTTAACCCGAGGCACCTCCACACTTCATTTCAAAAAAAAAGAGAGCCCCATGGACCCTCTCCTTTCAAAAACTTACACCCACCACATATCCGACGGCTGTTCCTCAATCAAGATCGACTTCAGATTCTTCACGGCACGTCCGAATCCTTCTTCAATCGACATGATCGGATCTTCATGCTCGATGCTTACAACATAATCATACCCGAATGTGCGAAGGGCACTCATCATATCCGACCACTCCTGCAAGCTGTGCCCGCATCCAACCGAACGGAAGGACCACGCCCTTGTCTGGATGCTGCCGTATGGCTGCATATCTGTCAGACCGTACATGTTGACGTTGTCCTGGTCGATATATGTATCCTTCGCATGGAAATGGTGGATCGCATTTTCCTTTCCAAGGATCTTGATCGCTGCAACCGGATCGATTCCCTGCCACCAAAGATGACTTGGATCCAGATTGGCTCCGATTGCATCGCATGTTTCTTCACGAAGCTTCAATAACGTGTACGGAGTATGTACAAGGAACCCTCCGTGGAGCTCGAGACCGATTTTTACATTATGATCCTCTGCTAGCTTCCCTATCTCTTTCCAATACGGAATCAACTTTTCTTCCCACTGCCATTTCAGGATATCTCCGTACTCGTTCGGCCAAGGTGATACCGGCCAGTTCGGATGCTTGGCTCCTTCATGGTCCCCTGCCGTACCGGAGAAGCAGTTGACGACCGGTACATTCATCAATCCGGCTAGCTTGATCGTTTTCTGCAGAGCAGCATGGGATTCTTCAGCAAAGACGGCATCAGGTGAGATCGGATTTCCGTGACAGCTGAACGCACTGATCTGAAGTCCCCGTGACGTTACCTTCTCTAAGTACTCGTTTCTCTTTTCTTCGCTTTCTAAAAGGGCGTCCAGGTCACAGTGGGCATTTCCGGGATATCCTCCCGTACCGATTTCCACTGCGTGAAGTCCGGCTTCTTTTACATAATCCAGCATTTCATCAAGGTTTTTTTGTGAAAATAATACGGTAAATACGCCTAGTTTCATTTATACTTCCTCCTATTTCAATGGGATGCTTTGTCCGGTTTCACTGCTTTTATAGATGGCATCTATGATTTGGGACACCTGCATGGCTTCCTCCGGTTTCACAACCAATTCCTCTAAACCGAGACAGCTGTTGATAAAGTTCTGTGCTTGGGGAAGACTCGGATCGTCTTCACCGGGAAGCCAATCCGCATCACTATTCAGAAGCATGCCGTGCTTCATCTGATTCATCTGGAACGGGAATAAATCGACTCCCCCCGTTTCCCCTGAGATGCTCATGCTTTCTTCATCACTCTTCACGTTTGCGGACCATGACGTTTCAAAAAGCATGGATGCCCCGTTATCGAATCTGATATAAGCGGTCACGTGATCATCGACTTCAAAGGTCTCTTTATCGAAATCCCCCCATTGATTCACTTGATCAGGCATTCTACTAAGTTTGTTATATGTCGTTCCCGTCACTTCGACAGGTGTAGGATTTCCGAGAAGCCACAGGGATAAATCGAGGAAGTGACATCCGTAGTCGATCAGGCTGCCTCCGCCTTGAAGCTCCTTATTGGTAAACACTCCCCACCCCGGTACTTTGCGGCGACGGATCGCCCTTGCCCTGGCGACCATCGGTTCTCCGATTTCATCTTCCATGATCACCCGCTTCGCCGCACGAGAGTCCTTCATGAAACGATAATGATAGGCGATCGCCAGAACCTTCCCTGATTCTTCAGCGGCACCGATCATTCTTTCACATTCCTCAGGAGTCATGGCCATCGGTTTCTCACAAAACACGTGCAGACCCGCTTCGAGGGCGGCAATCGTGATTTCCGCATGAAATTTATTCGGAGTACAGACCGTTACGGCATCCACATGCGCGAACATGTCCCGATAATCACTGAACACGTGCGGGATGTTAAAGGTTTCTGCCACAGTTTGAGCCGTGACGGGATTGATATCACTGATCGCTTCAATCGATACTGAATCTGATAGTTTAATAAAAGTAGGGATGTGACGCGTCTGGGCGATCCCCCCGACGCCGATCACTCCCATCCGAAGTTTGTTCATCGCTCGCATTCCCCTTTATAGCTTTACAATTCGTTTTGTTTCACTTGATTCAAGAGCTGCCAACACAACCTCAAGTGATTTCTTTCCTTCTTCACCCGGTACGAGAGGCTCTGCATCATGAAGGATGCAGTGTACAAATTGATCGATCACGCGGGAATTCGACTGTCCTCCCTCGTCATTCGTTTGGATGCCGCCAAGCTCATACTTCACTACTTCCCCCGTTGCATATTGCACGACAAGGGAGTTTACCGGATCATCTTCTAAACGGAGAATCGCTTTCTCTCCATATATAATGGTGGAGTTGTCTTCTTTGGACACATAAGACCAGCTTGCTGCAAGGGTACCGATTGTACCGCTTTCTGTTTTCAATACGCATACTGCCGTATCATCCACATCGGCATTTTCCTTTGCGCTTGTTTCCACAAAGGCGCCGACTTCAGCAAATTCTTCCCCTAAGATGTAACGGAGAAGATCTGTTTTATGAACACCAAGGTCACCCATGGCACCGATGAACGCTTCATCCTTTTTGAAGAACCAGCTATCCTTGCCATCAGCACTCCAGCCTTCAGGACCGCCGTGGCCGAATGCCGAACGGAAGCTGTAGATTTTGCCCACTTCCCCGTTTTCAATCAGCTGCTTCGCTTTTTGATGAGAAGGGACAAAACGCTGGTTGTGAGCGATCATCAGCTTTTTACCGCTTTTAACCGAGGCATCGATCATACTTTCTGCTTCTTCGCTTGAAGTCGCCATCGGCTTTTCACATAGTACATGCTTTCCTGCGTTCAAGGCATCGATGGAAATCGGTGCATGCAGGTAGTTCGGTGTACATACGCTCACTGCTTCCACATCAGCATTTGCCAGCAGTTCTTTATAATTGGTATAGGCTTTAGCTCCTACTGCATCGGCGAGTTTCCAAGCCCGCTCCTCGACGATGTCACATACGGCGACTACTTCAACGTTTTTATTATTTGCGTATTCCGGAAGGTGACGGTGCTGAGCGATGCTTCCACATCCGATGACCCCAATTTTTAATATTTTCATGATTTTTCCTCCTCTATTTTCAGTTTGATCCTTTGATCTCTTCGAGCGGCTTTGCATTCCCGTATACAGGTCTTGCATGATCCACCGGTGCAGACCATTTCACGGCATTGACGATGACCTTTTGGACATTTTCATTGTAATAAGTCGGATAGGTTTCATGTCCCGGACGGAAGTAAAATACTTTTCCGTTCCCACGCTGATATGTACACCCGCTTCTGAACACTTCCCCACCTTCGAACCAGCTCACCATCACAAGCTGATCCGGTGCCGGGATGTCAAAATGCTCTCCATACATTTCTTCTTTTTCAAGCTCAAAATATTCCCCTAAACCGGCTGTGATCGGATGGCTCGGGTCCACAATCCAGATACGTTCCTTTTCATCCGCTTCCCGCCACTTCAAATCACAGGATGTTCCCATCAAGGTTTTGAAAATCTTAGAGAAGTGACCTGAATGAAGGACGATCAAGCCCATTCCGTCGAGGACCCGCTGTTTCACCCGTTCGACCACCTCATCCTTCACTTCTTCATGGGCGATATGGCCCCACCAGACCAATACATCCGTACCTTCAAGCACTTCTTCCGTCAATCCGTGATCACCTTCATCCAATGTAGCGGTTTTTACATTGTAGGACGCTTCTCCGAGGAAAGAAGCGATGGCACCATGAATTCCTTCAGGATACACTTCTCTCACTTTCGGATTCTTTTGTTCATGTCGATTTTCATTCCATACGGTTACGTTTACCATTGTAAAACCTCCAAGTTTATATTTGTGCATGCCGGTATTCATTTGGTGTTACACCCGTGTGCTTCTTGAACACCTTACTGAAATATTTTTCATTCCCGTATCCTACTCCGTAGGCCACTTCGTAAATTTTTAAATACGGGTTTTCCAGGAGCTTTTTCGCCTTTTCCATTCTGATACCGGTGATATAATCCGTGATGGTCGCTCCATAATCCTGCTTAAACTTACGGGAAATGTATTCCCTGCTTAAGAAAAACCTGTCGGCGATGTCCTGAAGGTTGATATCCTCCTGATAATGCTGCTGCAGATATTCTTCAATATGCTGCATATTGTTTTTTTCCTTCTGATATTTAACGTTTGTCAGTGTCTGAATAAGTTCGATAAATTCTTTTGTCTTCTCTTCTTTAAACTTCCGGAACGAAAACGATCCGTCTTCATTCCAATAATCCGTTCCCCGGTAGAAAGGTTCCTGACGCTTGATCTCATATTCCTTCAACCAATTATTACGCAACAGTTCAAACTGATCTTCCCAGGCCTTAAGCTGCTCGATGGAGATGGTATGTCTGTTTTCTAACTGAGAGAAGATCGCTTCCAGCTGGTGCTGGACCTGCTCCCTGCTTCCAGAACGGATGGCCCATTTCAATTCATTGGAGTAATCCAATAAATGAAGGAGGTGCCCGCTCTTCACATCCCGGTGTGTGACCAGTTTCTTCTGATCCAGGAGGGCATGCCTTGAAAATACTTCAAGGGCGGATTCATAGGCTTCATTCACCTTTTTTGACTTCTTCCCGAGAGCGAGGACCGTAAACACCTTGCTATATTGATAGATTATTGAGTAGATTTCCTCCAGCAGATAGGTCACACGCTTATCATTCCAGAAGAGAATGACAAGCTCCTCTTCTTTGTGGCTGTTCCGGAAGCATACCCCATCATTTTGCTTTCGTAGAAGCTCATTGCAAATATTAATGAGGGTGAAAAAGGCGAGGTCCCTGTCTCCCTGAAAGGATTTCATGACAATCGGCTTGATCGGCAGGAGCGCAACCGTTTTCTCAAGCTTCGGCAGTGAAACACCGAACTCCCTCTCAACCTTATCCACCATTTCAGCCGTAATGCTCTCCTTCGCGCAAAGACTGGAGAATAATCGATCCCAGTATAGAGGCTTGGCCTCATTGAGTACTCTGTTTTCCTCGACTTGGGTCCTTCTTGACCGGGCCTGCTCATTCCATTCCAATACCGCTTTATCCAGCGTGTCATTCAGTACATCCGGTTCAATCGGCTTCAGGATGTAATCGAAGCTCTTATAATGGATTGCGTTTCTCATATACTCAAAGTCATCATATCCGCTCACAACGATGGTCTTGCTTGTCAAATCAGAGGCATGAAGCCATTTTAACAGGGTGATGCCGTCCCTCTTCGGCATCCGCATATCCGTGAAGATGATCTCGGGCCTGTGCTCTGTGATCAATTCGATTGCTTCGTCCCCATCTTCCGCCTCTAGGATGGTATGGATACCGTGCTTTTCCCATTCTGCCAACAAAAGTAACCCTTCACGCACATGCTTTTCGTCGTCAATGATGATTGCTTTCATTTGCCTCACCTTCCATTCTGAGTGGCAGCCTCATGGTGACCATAAAGCCTCCATCTTCATGATTCTCAAGTAGCAGAGCCGCCTGATGGTCATAGTAAAGTTTTAGCCTTACATACACGTTCTTCAGCCCTATATTGGTTTCATCACCGGTTTTATTCCATGCATCTGCTTTGAAATGCTCTTCTATTTCCCTGAGCCTGTCTTCTGTCACCCCTGCTCCATTATCCCGGACGACCATCACCAGTTCTTTCCCATCCTGAAAGCAGGTCAGATCAATTCTCCCCACTCCATCACGGATGTCGAACCCGTGCTTGAAGTAGTTTTCTATGAGGGGCTGCAGGATCATTTTGGGAACGGGAACACCCTTTACCCCATCGTCCACCTCGACACTATACTCCAGGTTTTCGCCAAACCGCTCCTTTTGTAAAAGGAGATAAGCGTTCGTATAGTTGATTTCCTTGCTTAAAGGAACCACATCCTCCTCCATATTCATCCCGTATCTCATGATTTTAGATAAATGGGTGATCAGGGAGTATATTTGCGGAACCCTGTTCTTAAGCGCAATTGTCCCGATGGACTGCAGGGCATTGTAGAGAAAATGGGGATTGATCTGCGACTGCAGGACCTTTAATTGATTCGTTTTGTTTTCAAGTTCCAGCTTATACTCCCTGTTGATCAAATGATTGATCCGCTCGATCATCTGCTGAAATCGATTCCCAAGGATCCCGATTTCATCAAAACCGAATGATTCCGCCTGTACTTTCATATTCCCTTTTTCCACCTCCTGGATATTTGAAAGCAGTATCCGGATTGGAGATGTAATTTTGAAGGAAACAAACAGAGTCGCAAGCACAACGAGGGTCAAGCCAAGAACCCCGAACAGGATGTTGATCTTCGCCACACTAAAGGCACTTTCATACAGATTGCCATAAGATACCCTTTTCACGAGGAACCATCCTCCCGAAGAAGCTGGAAGCTGATCGTACATCATCACCCCGTTGAACCTATCTTCCTTCCACTCAAGTGTCCCGGAAACATCCTTTGACTCCATGATCTTTCTGATCCATTTCTGATTGTTTCCACCATTCGATACGTCACTATCCGAGCTGTAGATCATTTCCCCTTCTGAAGACAAGAGGTAGAATTCCTCAGAATCAGGGTTATAGAGGTTCCTGCTTAAATCAATGATTTTATCCGGAGAGATGTCCAGGGAAATATACGCCAGCACCTCGTCACCGGGAACATTCCGGAACGCCCTGTGAATCGTAATGATATCCTTCGACCGGTTAATATTCTCCTCTTCCTGACTATTGGTGGGTTCAATGTACATATTGTACGGGCTTCGTTCTGCATTTCTGAAGTATTCCCACTGTGAATCTTTTATTCTATTGGAGAACACAACGGTGGATCGCTTTGTTGCTGAAATGACCCGGTCACCGTTGGCAAAGGAGATGCGAACCCCATTGATTGTGTCCCCAGTGTAGAGAATTGTTTGCACAATATTCTTCACGATGCCGATCGTCAGGTAGTTATTCTCCTTACCCGGTGACCTCATGAAATTGATGAAATCTGGATTATTATAGAGGGACAGCGATAACCCGTTGAGCTCATTGATATAGCTCTCCAAGTTCACCTTCCCCTGATAAAGGAGATTACTGCTTTCCTTCACCACCTGCTCCTCAATCGAATCCTTCGTATACAAATATGTAATGATGATCGAACTGCCAAACGGCACAATCGTCGTAATCATCAACAGCGCAATCAACTTATTCCGAATGCTTGTCTTTAACATGAGGGACGGACCTCCCAGGTCTCACTTATACACTAGTATAAAGTGTTATTCCCCGCTCTTGGAAGTGTTTTTTCGAAATATTCCTACTAAACTTATAAAATAGAAAGCATGCCTTCAATAGACATGCTTTCTACTATTCTGTTTACTTCAAGTTATCCCACGTTTGTTGGAATCGCTCAAGTACAGTATCATAATCAATTTTTCCGGCTGCATATTCCTGGATGGTCGCAGCGAATTCTTTGTTCGCTCCATCCGGCCATTTGAACCAAGTCCAAGGAATCGTCTTCTCATCCTTAGAGTAGTCAAGGATGGATTGACCCAGGTCACCAAGACCATTCGGCTCGATATTATCAAATGCAGGAATGAACGCAAATTCTTCTGTGATATAACGCTTACCTGTTTCAGATGAAACCATCCACTCCAAGAATGTTTTCGCTTCTTCAAGGTGTTTAGAGTTCTTATTCAATACCCAGTTATTCGGTACACCGACAGGAAGGCGATCTGCATTCTCGTCATTGCTGATCGGAATCGGAAGGAAGCCCATGTTGATATCAGGATTGATCTCCGTGATCATGTTCTCCGTCCAGTTCCCCTGTTGAAGCATCGCCGTTTCACCAGAAGCAAACAACGTGACCTGCGTATTATAATCCGTTGTTAAAGGATTATCGTTGGCATATTTAAGCTCAGTATCCAGTACTTCTTTAAACTGTTTGAACTTCTCGTTCCCTACAATCTTCTCAGAACCGTCATAAAGTCCCGCGATGAACGCATCCGGATCTTCCTGTTGTGCAAAAGGAATGTTCAGTAAATGCTGACCGATTACCCACCACTCGCCGTAACCAGCTGAGAATGGAGTGATTTTCTTCGCCTCGAGCTTCTTCGCAGCGTCTTTCAACTCATCAATCGTTTTAGGAGGCTCAGTGATACCTGCTTTTTCGAATAAATCTTTGTTGTAAACAAAACCATACCCTTCTAAGTTAACTGGCATACCATAAAGCTTGCCGTCCTCATCCGTCATCGGAACTTTCCCGATCGGAAGGACATGCTCAACCCAAGGTTCACCAGAAAGATCCGCAAGCTTCTCTTTCCAAAGCTCTAACTCTTTGAATCCACCATTGTTGAAAATATCCGGCTCTTCACCTGATGCAAATTTCGCTTTAAGGGCAGCACCGTAATCGGCACCTCCACCAACGGTTTCAAGCTTGATTTTAATGTTCGGATGCTCCGCTTCGAATTCTTTGATCATTTCTTGAAGCTGATCGGCAATTTCAACCTTGAACTGGAAGAAATTCAATGTTACGACATCATCACCTGAACCTGAATCCCCGCCTGAACTGCTTGTTTTGTCTTTAGAAGAACAACCTGCAATGATTCCAAATACTAAAACCAAAGACATACATAGTAATAAAATACGCTTCATAAATGGAATGACCTCCCTGATATAAAATATTTTATATAAATTTCTGTATCAATGATAGACCATCTCGACAGAAACTTTATATCTACTTGATCGAACCTGACGCAATTCCTTTGATGATATGCTTCTGCAAAAACAGGAAGAAGATGATGATCGGTGTGATCCCAAGTACCAAAGCTGCAAGTCCCATATCCCACTGCTTCGTATACTGTGCAAAGAAGGAGCTTGCTGCAAGCGGGATCGTACGCAGTTCCGCATCCTGTAACACAAGGAGTGGAAGCAGGTAATCATTCCAGATCCACAATGTGTTCAAAATAATCACAGTAACCGTTATCGGCTTAAGTAATGGGAAGACGATTCTCCAAAACACGCCAAACTGACTGCAGCCGTCTATCATCGCTGATTCCTCGATTTCAATCGGGACGGTTTTCACAAATCCGTGATATAAGAACAGGGAAAGTGGCACTCCGAACCCAAAGTACATGAGAATGAGACCGGGAATGCTATTTGTCAGTCCCAGTGTACCCCCGACCTTCATCAAGGGAATCATCACCGTCTGGAACGGGATCACCATGGCTGAAACAAAGATCACGAATAAGATCTTGCTGAACTTCCCTGGCGTACGGACCATTTTCCACGCCGCCATTGAGCTGATGATCACTAGGCCAATATTACTGAAAACGGTGATGATCAATGAGTTCCAGAAAGCCCGGGGGAAATTAATGACTTCCCACACTTTTGCGTAGTTCGAAAACATAAATTCCTCCGGCCATGCTGCCGCATCAATCAAAATCGCAGCAAATGGTTTCACCGAGTTGACTAGTACGAAGTAGAAAGGGATAAGGAAAATGAGCCCGATCACAATCCCGATGATCTCTAATACAAATGTTCTTTTCGTATAGCGATTGCCCATTACGCCTCAACCTCCTTCTTCTTCGTCACCATTACCTGGACCGTCGTAAACACGGCCACTACCACAAAGAACAGAATCGACTTCGCCGTCCCAAGTCCATAACGGTTATTCTGGAAAGCTTCCTGATAGATATTGATCGCTACAGATTGCGTGGAGTTAAATGGCCCACCGCCTGTCAGCGAGATGTTAAGATCAAATATTTTAAATGCCATCGAAATCGTCAGGAAGAAACAAATCGTGAATGCAGGTAATATTAAAGGAATAATGATTTTTGTGAGGAGGGTCCAATTTGATGCCCCATCCATTTTCGCTGCTTCAAGAAGTGAATTGTCCACCCCTTGCAATGCCGCTACATAAATGACCATCATATACCCCGATATCTGCCAGGCAAATACGATGACAATCCCCCAGAAAGCCGTCTTCTCATCACCAAGCCACGGCATCTTAAAGAATCCGATATCCGTCATATTCCCAAGTGATGCAAATCCTTTAACAAAGATGAACTGCCAGATGAACCCTAGTAACAATCCCCCGATGACGTTGGGGATAAAGAATACCGTCCTCAGGATATTGCGCGTCTTCAACGCGGCATTCAACAACAGGGCAAATCCGAATCCTATCAAGTTACTGATGATCACTGCCGCAAACATAAACTTCGTAGTGAACATGAATGAATTAAAAAACGTCTTATCATCCGTGAAGATCTTTTTGTAGTTATCGAATCCAACCCACTCGACAACCGAGCTGACACCATTCCATGAGGTGAAGGAATAATACACACCCATCAAGAATGGAAGAATCTGAATCACTAAGAAAAATAAAAGTGCCGGTCCAACAAAGGCAGCGTACGTCAGCAAGCTCTTATACTTGAACTTCTTCTTTGTCACTGCCTTCATTTGTACATCTGGGCTTACTGGTCCAGTCTGAATCTTTGGTTCCACCCGTATCACCACCCTATCTGTGTAATCGCTTTCTTTTATTATAATGGTAGCGCTTTCTTAATAAGGGGAACTCAATTGACGAAGAAGGTGCACTATTTTGACTAGATGGGTTTTGTTTTGGTGGGTGATGGGTAAAAGAAAAGGTTGTGAGTTTTGTGTGAAAAGTTAGTTTTGCAAATCATTAAGTGGTGTTGAAATAATGCTGAGATTTGAACAAATAAAAAAGACTTCCTCATAAAGAGAAAGTCTGTCGTATGTAAGTTGGAGCGGGTGAAGGGAATCGAACCCTCATCATCAGCTTGGAAGGCTGAGGTTTTACCACTAAACTACACCCGCGATGTGGTACCGGTGGCCGGGATCGAACCGGCACTCCAGAGGAACACGATTTTGAGTCGTGCGCGTCTGCCAATTCCGCCACACCGGCATTACATTTGGAGGCGGCAACCGGATTTGAACCGGTGATCAGGGTTTTGCAGACCCATGCCTTACCACTTGGCTATGCCGCCTTAATATTGGAGCGGAAGACGGGATTCGAACCCGCGACCCCCACCTTGGCAAGGTGGTGTTCTACCACTGAACTACTTCCGCACTACTGGGCTAGCTGGATTCGAACCAACGCATGTCGCAGTCAAAGTGCGATGCCTTACCGCTTGGCTATAGCCCACTGATAGTATATGTCACGGAAATAAAAATGTGACTTTTATGGGGCGACTGATGGGAATCGAACCCACGAATGCCTGAACCACAATCAGGTGCGTTAACCACTTCGCCACAATCGCCATGTTAAAATTGGCAGGGGTAGTAGGAATCGAACCCACACCAAAGGTTTTGGAGACCTTCGTTCTACCGTTAAACTATACCCCTAAAATAAATGGTGGAGGGGGGCAGATTCGAACTGCCGAACCCGAAGGAGCGGATTTACAGTCCGCCGCGTTTAGCCACTTCGCTACCCCTCCAGCTAAATCACTTGACTGGTGCCGGCAAGAGGACTTGAACCCCCAACCTACTGATTACAAGTCAGTTGCTCTACCAGTTGAGCTACACCGGCATCAAGTAAATAAATGGTGGCTCAGGACGGAATCGAACCGCCGACACATGGATTTTCAGTCCATTGCTCTACCAACTGAGCTACTGAGCCAAATAGTTTCCGGCTTCCGCTAAGCTTCGAATCTCTTCGTCAGCTCACTCAGTCACATCCTCACGTATGTTAAATACGCTACGGTGTTCCTTCGATCGCTTCCTCGACCTTCTCGCTTATCGAAACCCTTTTCCTTTTCAAGAAACAATACTCTAAGTAAAAATGGCGGTCCGGACGGGACTCGAACCCGCGACCTCCTGCGTGACAGGCAGGCATTCTAACCAACTGAACTACCGGACCAAAAATGGTATTGCGGGGACAGGATTTGAACCTGCGACCTTCGGGTTATGAGCCCGACGAGCTACCGAACTGCTCCACCCCGCGACGATATGAACAAAAAAATAAATGGTGGAGGATGACGGGATCGAACCGCCGACCCTCTGCTTGTAAGGCAGATGCTCTCCCAGCTGAGCTAATCCTCCACTATGTAAATGAATTCTTTTTGAAAGAAAATGGTGACCCATACGGGATTCGAACCCGTGTTACCGCCGTGAAAGGGCGGTGTCTTAACCGCTTGACCAATGGGCCTTATTGAAAATATAATGGCGGAGAGCAAGGGATTTGAACCCTTGAGACAGCGTTAACCGTCTACACGATTTCCAATCGTGCTCCTTCGGCCACTCGGACAGCTCTCCATATATTGGCTCCGCAGGCAAGATTCGAACTTGCGACCGATCGGTTAACAGCCGATAGCTCTACCACTGAGCTACTGCGGAACGATATGCCTGGCGACGTCCTACTCTCACAGGGGGAGATCCCCCAACTACCATCGGCGCTGAAGAGCTTAACTTCCGTGTTCGGCATGGGAACGGGTGTGACCTCTTCGCCATTGTCACCAGACTATGTATTGTCTCTTTTTTAAGGACAAGTACTATTATATCGTGTAGATAATTTTTTTCAAGGATTTTTTTATATTTTCATATAAATTTTATTCCTTCAAAACTAGATAAAGGATTGATGTCAAGAAAGCCGAATATCGACCAATGTTGCATCTACTATTGAAAGTAGAATGCAGTCCAGCTCCGGCGGCTAGAGACTCGAGGTCATTTCAGTTCAATCAGCTGAGGGTAAAGAGCACCCTCTTCTGATTGCCCAGAAATGCTTGTCGTCTCTGTTCAAGCCGCCTCCGCTTTATAGTGTGGTTAAGTCCTCGATCGATTAGTATCAGTCAACTCCACATGTCGCCAAGCTTCCATCTCTGACCTATCTACCTAGTCATCTTCTAGGGATCTTACTCACTTACGTGATGGGAAATCTCATCTCGAGGGGGGCTTCATGCTTAGATGCTTTCAGCACTTATCCCTTCCGCACATAGCTACCCAGCGATGCCTTTGGCAAGACAACTGGTACACCAGCGGTGCGTCCATCCCGGTCCTCTCGTACTAAGGACAGCTCCTCTCAAATTTCCTGCGCCCACGACGGATAGGGACCGAACTGTCTCACGACGTTCTGAACCCAGCTCGCGTACCGCTTTAATGGGCGAACAGCCCAACCCTTGGGACCGACTACAGCCCCAGGATGCGATGAGCCGACATCGAGGTGCCAAACCTCCCCGTCGATGTGGACTCTTGGGGGAGATAAGCCTGTTATCCCCGGGGTAGCTTTTATCCGTTGAGCGATGGCCCTTCCATGCGGAACCACCGGATCACTAAGCCCGACTTTCGTCCCTGCTCGACTTGTAGGTCTCGCAGTCAAGCTCCCTTGTGCCTTTACACTCTGCGAATGATTTCCAACCATTCTGAGGGAACCTTTGGGCGCCTCCGTTACTCTTTAGGAGGCGACCGCCCCAGTCAAACTGCCCACCTGACACTGTCTCCCACCCCGATAAGGGGCGCGGGTTAGAATTTCAATACAGCCAGGGTAGTATCCCACCGATGCCTCCACCGAAGCTGGCGCTCCGGTTTCCAAGGCTCCTACCTATCCTGTACAAGCTGTACCAAAATTCAATATCAGGCTACAGTAAAGCTCCACGGGGTCTTTCCGTCCTGTCGCGGGTAACCTGCATCTTCACAGGTACTATAATTTCACCGAGTCTCTCGTTGAGACAGTGCCCAGATCGTTACGCCTTTCGTGCGGGTCGGAACTTACCCGACAAGGAATTTCGCTACCTTAGGACCGTTATAGTTACGGCCGCCGTTTACTGGGGCTTCGATTCGCACCTTCGCTTGCGCTAAGCACTCCTCTTAACCTTCCAGCACCGGGCAGGCGTCAGCCCCTATACTTCGCCTTACGGCTTCGCAGAGACCTGTGTTTTTGCTAAACAGTCGCCTGGGCCTATTCACTGCGGCTCTCTCGGGCTTGCACCCTACCAGAGCACCCCTTCTCCCGAAGTTACGGGGTCATTTTGCCGAGTTCCTTAACGAGAGTTCTCTCGCTCACCTTAGGATTCTCTCCTCGCCTACCTGTGTCGGTTTGCGGTACGGGCACCTTTTTCCTCGCTAGAGGCTTTTCTTGGCAGTGTGGAATCAGGAACTTCGCTACTATAATTCGCTCGCTATCACAGCTCAGCCTTCACGATGATGGGATTTGCCTCATCATCAGCCTAACTGCTTAGACGCACATATCCAGCAGTGCGCTTACCCTATCCTCCTGCGTCCCCCCATTGCTCAAACGGAAAAGAGGTGGTACAGGAATATCAACCTGTTGTCCATCGTCTACGCCTATCGGCCTCGACTTAGGTCCCGACTAACCCTGAGCGGACGAGCCTTCCTCAGGAAACCTTAGGCATTCGGTGGATGGGATTCTCACCCATCTTTCGCTACTCATACCGGCATTCTCACTTCTAAGCACTCCACCAGTCCTTACGGTCTAGCTTCGCAGTCCTTAGAACGCTCTCCTACCACTGACACCTAGAGGTGTCAATCCACAGCTTCGGTGATACGTTTAGCCCCGGTACATTTTCGGCGCAGAGTCACTCGACCAGTGAGCTATTACGCACTCTTTAAATGGTGGCTGCTTCTAAGCCAACATCCTGGTTGTCTAAGCAACTCCACATCCTTTTCCACTTAACGTATACTTTGGGACCTTAGCTGGTGGTCTGGGCTGTTTCCCTTTCGACTACGGATCTTATCACTCGCAGTCTGACTCCCATGGATAAGTCTTTGGCATTCGGAGTTTGTCTGAATTCGGTAACCCGATGAGGGCCCCTAGTCCAAACAGTGCTCTACCTCCAAGACTCTTACACATGAGGCTAGCCCTAAAGCTATTTCGGAGAGAACCAGCTATCTCCAAGTTCGATTGGAATTTCTCCGCTACCCACACCTCATCCCCGCACTTTTCAACGTGCGTGGGTTCGGACCTCCATTCAGTGTTACCTGAACTTCATCCTGGACATGGGTAGATCACCTGGTTTCGGGTCTACGACCACATACTCAAATCGCCCTATTCAGACTCGCTTTCGCTGCGGCTCCGTCTTATCAACTTAACCTTGCATGGGATCGTAACTCGCCGGTTCATTCTACAAAAGGCACGCCATCACCCGTTAACGGGCTCTGACTACTTGTAGGCACACGGTTTCAGGTTCTATTTCACTCCCCTTCCGGGGTGCTTTTCACCTTTCCCTCACGGTACTGGTTCACTATCGGTCACTAGGGAGTATTTAGCCTTGGGAGATGGTCCTCCCAGCTTCCGACGGGATTTCACGTGTCCCGCCGTACTCAGGATCCACTCAAGAGGGAATGAAGTTTCAACTACAGGGTTGTTACCTTCTTTGACGAGCCTTTCCAGACTTCTTCGTCTACTTCATTCCTTTGTAACTCCGTATAGAGTGTCCTACAACCCCAAGAGGCAAGCCTCTTGGTTTGGGCTATATCCCGTTTCGCTCGCCGCTACTCAGGGAATCGCAATTGCTTTCTCTTCCTCCAGGTACTTAGATGTTTCAGTTCCCTGGGTCTGCCTTCCATACTCTATGTATTCAAGTAAGGATATTGTTCCATTACGAACAATGGGTTCCCCCATTCGGAAATCTCTGGATCAAAGCTCACTTACAGCTCCCCAAAGCATATCGGTGTTAGTCCCGTCCTTCGTCGGCTCCTAGTGCCAAGGCATCCACCGTGCGCCCTTCATAACTTAACCGAATTGGTTGTTACATCAGGTTTAAAACCTAAAATGGCGATACTCGGTAATTTCTTGACTATCAATTTATCTTTATCTAGTTTTCAAAGAACAAACACAACTTTTATCTCGTAAGAGATAAAAAATGTTTTGATGGTTGAACCATCAAAACTGAACAAAACTTCGACTGTCAAACGTTTTAGTAAATCTTCCTTAGAAAGGAGGTGATCCAGCCGCACCTTCCGATACGGCTACCTTGTTACGACTTCACCCCAATCATCTGTCCCACCTTAGGCGGCTGGCTCCAAAAGGTTACCTCACCGACTTCGGGTGTTACAAACTCTCGTGGTGTGACGGGCGGTGTGTACAAGGCCCGGGAACGTATTCACCGCGGCATGCTGATCCGCGATTACTAGCGATTCCAGCTTCATGTAGGCGAGTTGCAGCCTACAATCCGAACTGAGAACGGTTTTATGGGATTGGCTAAACCTCGCGGTCTCGCTGCCCTTTGTACCGTCCATTGTAGCACGTGTGTAGCCCAGGTCATAAGGGGCATGATGATTTGACGTCATCCCCACCTTCCTCCGGTTTGTCACCGGCAGTCATCTTAGAGTGCCCAACTGAATGCTGGCAACTAAGATCAAGGGTTGCGCTCGTTGCGGGACTTAACCCAACATCTCACGACACGAGCTGACGACAACCATGCACCACCTGTCACTCTGTCCCCCGAAGGGGAAAGCCCTATCTCTAGGGTTGTCAGAGGATGTCAAGACCTGGTAAGGTTCTTCGCGTTGCTTCGAATTAAACCACATGCTCCACCGCTTGTGCGGGCCCCCGTCAATTCCTTTGAGTTTCAGTCTTGCGACCGTACTCCCCAGGCGGAGTGCTTAATGCGTTAGCTGCAGCACTAAGGGGCGGAAACCCCCTAACACTTAGCACTCATCGTTTACGGCGTGGACTACCAGGGTATCTAATCCTGTTTGCTCCCCACGCTTTCGCGCCTCAGTGTCAGTTACAGACCAGAAAGTCGCCTTCGCCACTGGTGTTCCTCCAAATATCTACGCATTTCACCGCTACACTTGGAATTCCACTTTCCTCTTCTGCACTCAAGTTCCCCAGTTTCCAATGACCCTCCACGGTTGAGCCGTGGGCTTTCACATCAGACTTAAGGAACCACCTGCGCGCGCTTTACGCCCAATAATTCCGGACAACGCTTGCCACCTACGTATTACCGCGGCTGCTGGCACGTAGTTAGCCGTGGCTTTCTGGTTAGGTACCGTCAAGGTGCCGCCCTATTCGAACGGCACTTGTTCTTCCCTAACAACAGAGCTTTACGATCCGAAAACCTTCATCACTCACGCGGCGTTGCTCCGTCAGACTTTCGTCCATTGCGGAAGATTCCCTACTGCTGCCTCCCGTAGGAGTCTGGGCCGTGTCTCAGTCCCAGTGTGGCCGATCACCCTCTCAGGTCGGCTACGCATCGTTGCCTTGGTGAGCCGTTACCTCACCAACTAGCTAATGCGCCGCGGGTCCATCTGTAAGTGGTAGCTAAAAGCCACCTTTCAACATTTCCTCATGCGAGGAAATGAGTTATCCGGTATTAGCCCCGGTTTCCCGGAGTTATCCCAGTCTTACAGGCAGGTTACCCACGTGTTACTCACCCGTCCGCCGCTGATATCAGGGAGCAAGCTCCCATCAATCCGCTCGACTTGCATGTATTAGGCACGCCGCCAGCGTTCGTCCTGAGCCAGGATCAAACTCTCCGATAATAGTTTGAATAGCTCTTTAAAAATAAATCTAGAATTAACGTTGACGTATTGTCTTGTTTTGTTCAGTTTTCAAGGTTCAATGTGTAAGCGCTTCGTTTAAGCGACTTTTTAATCTTATCAAGTTGCCACCGTGTTGTCAACAACTTTTTTCGTTTTTTTAAGTCGCCACTGACCGCTCGTTGCCGTCGTTCAGCAGCGACATTTACTAATATACCAAGGTAGCAGATTGAAGTCAACGAAAAATTAATATTTTACTATAATTATTTCGCTGCACGATAATAGCGATGATAAATACCTTGTCCTTTCGTCTCTACATCGACGATTTCAACAAATCCTTTATCCGTTAAATACTCGATCAGCATGCTTAAATCTACGGAATAGTGTCTTGCTTCTGAATGATTAAGAAGATCCTGGAATGTCCAGTGTTCCTTTTGGCCAAGGATGTCCAACAGATGTTCAGTCGAAACCTTCGTTCTTGAGTGGATGAGGAACTCACTTGCCAGGAACAGGAGCTCCAGCCGTTTATCGATTTCTTCATCACTGGTAACGAGCTCTTCATACAGTTTATAAATCTCAGGTTCTATTTGCTTGACCTGGTTCCATACGGTTACCTCAGGGTGGAACCCGTTTTCAATAACCGCCAGTCGCGCTAAATGATGCAAAGAGTGGACGATGTGATTGTATGCATCCAAATAATGTTTGCTTTCAAAGAATTCTTTACCGTCCATATACCGGCGGATCAATTTGGCAAATTCCATGCCCATTTTGATCTTTCTGCCATAGAAAGGAAAGTCTCGCAACTCGGTTTTAAGATTCTGGATAAACTCGTTGCGGTCAAACAGGACTTTCCCATTGAATAGCCAATCGATCACTTTCCGGTTTGATCCGAGTAAGATCCACTCATTCAGCTTGGCTTCTGTCACGATATGTAATGCTGCCTTTTGTTCTTTATAAGAATAATGCTTGATGAACACAGGCTCTTCCGCTTCCTTCACAATCAGGAACAGGACGATATCAAAGGTATCGGTCAAGGGACTTGATTTCTTGCTTTGTTCTATTAGAAGCGCTCCTAAAGTATTGGGGTGACTTGTACGCTCTTGGTATAACGGTCGTAAAATGTCTTCCATTTCATACTCCTCCACATCACTCATTGGTTGGTTACTATTTCGACATTCAAAGGGGATTTCCTTCTCTGAATATAGTCATTTTTCGACAAAATGGTTTCGCATCCCTCTACTACCAACAAATATGGTATAGTATTTTTTTAGGAGGGACAAACAAATGGCTAAGAAATATTCAAGTAAGATCAATAAAATCCGTACGTTTGCCTTAAGTTTAGTTTTCATCGGATTTATCATTATGTACGTCGGTATATATTTTAGAGAACATCCGTGGGTTATGACAACATTCATGCTACTGGGTTTTCTGGGAATCATCGGAAGTACGGTTGTCTACTTCTGGATCGGGATGCTGTCGACGAAGGCCGTACAGGTGACATGCCCCAATTGCGGTAAGGTCACCAAGGTCCTTGGGCGTGTAGATATGTGCATGTATTGTAACGAGCCCCTGACTCTTGACCCGAACCTTGAAGGGGAAGAATTCGATGAGGACTATAATAAAAGGAAAAGATAAAGCTGAATGAGAAAAGACCTTCAACGGAAGGTCTTTTTTGATGCCCAATATAAAAGAAGAATGGTTCTAATTAGAACCATTCTTCTCTAATGTGTCTCCTTAACAGAACAGTCAGAGCACGTGCCGTAAATTTCCATACGATGGTTGTTCACCTTGAATCCCGTGACATGGGAAGCCAGTTGTTCCACTTCATCAAGTCCAGGGTAATGAAAGTCTACGATTTTACCGCAGCCATCGCAAATGACATGATAATGATCGGTCGTCACAAAGTCAAAGCGACTGGATGCATCCCCGTATGTCAGTTCTTTCACTAAACCTACTTCACGGAATACACGCAAATTATTATAAACGGTCGCCACACTCATGTTAGGGAATTTCCCTTCGAGCGCTTTATATATGTCATCGGCAGTTGGATGGGCCATTGAATCAATGAGATACTCTAATATCGCATGACGTTGAGGAGTGATACGGACTCCCGTTTCCTTCAATGTCGAAATCGCTTCTTTCAATTGTCCTTCTTCAGACATCGTCATGCACCTCTTTTCATAAGAATTATTATTTTATAATCTTTATAAATAGTGTACTAATCAACGGTCCATTTTGTCAATCTTTCACCCTGCTACTCGTGGAGGTTTTTCTCCTGCTCACCAAGCTGCTGGTTGATGTATCTGCCTGCTACGAAGAGGTAGTCAGAAAGCCGGTTCAGATACGAAAGGACTAATGGATTGATGTCTTCATCAATTCCTACAGCTTCTCTTTCAGCTCTCCTGACAATCGTTCTTGCTGTATGCAGGGCGGCACCGGCCGGTTGACCACCGGGAAGGATGAAGTTTCGTAGAGGTGTGAGAGATCCGTCCATCCTATCGATTTGATCTTCCAATTCCTTGATATGTGTTTCATCAAGCTTCCATTTCACTTCTTTTCCAGCGGGAGTAGCAAGTTCTGCCCCGACATGGAAAAGGATCGTTTGCACCTTGTGAAGAAACTCTTCGAACTCTTCTTTACCATCAAAGTATTCAGCCTTGATATAACTTAGACCAAGACCTATCATGGAGTTCGCTTCATCGCAGGTTCCGTAGGCCTCCACACGTTGATCCTTTTTCGATACGCGGGTTCCATATACCAGGGAAGTCGTCCCTTTGTCTCCAGATTTCGTATAAATTTTCATATTAATAACCCCTCTCTGCATCAATCACGTTAATAAAGTTATCCCTCTTATTACTATATGTAGATAAATTCTTTTTAAAGATTTCAAGTGCCCTTGGCATGTACTTTTTTGTAATGCTTGAAAGGTGAGGTGTCACCGTGATGCCTTCCGTTTTCCAAAAAGGATGATGTTCAGCTAACGGCTCTTGATCAAATACATCCAGATACATATGTTGAATCAACTTCTTTTCTGTTACTTCAAGAAGGACGGATTCTTCAACAAGGTCACCCCGGCCAATATTGATGAATACAGCAGACTCCTTCATCTGTTCAAAATGATCAACGTCCAGTATTCCCTTTGTCCGGTTTGTACTTGGAAGCACAGAAACAATGTAATCGGCTTCGGGGAGCTGATCCCTGAAGGTCTCCAAGGTGAACATGCTGTCAAAATGCTTTCCGGGTGAGCCGGTGGAATTCACTCCACTTACGTTCATTTGAAATGCCTTTGCCAGTCGGGCGATTTCCCCTCCAATGGCTCCCGCTCCAAGAATAAGGAGAGATGCTTCATGAAGTTCAGTGGTAGGTAACCTTCTGCTCCACAGGGCATCTTTCTCCTGCTCCCATACTGATTGAAGCTGTTTTGCATGCTGAAGCATCAAGCCAATCGTGAACTCTGCCATGGGGATCTTGTGGATTCCCCTTGCATTGGTGACAAGGATCCCCCTTCTTTTGATTGCTTCAAACGGCATTTTTTCGAGTCCCGCCGAAGTGACCATGATCCATTTGCATTTCTTGCTTCTTTCAATATGATCACTCGTTAAATCTTCCCCCATCGTAACGATCACTTCCGCATCGGGAAGCTCACTTTCCGCTTGGTTGATTTTTTTATAAAAAAGGAACTCAACCCCAGGGAAGCTATTTGTTAAATCTGAGACGAATTCTTCTTTCGGTTGAAATGTAAAGATGATTTTCATGTAGTTGCCTCCCATCCCTATTGCCCATTATTTTACCATATAGGAGAGGGTTCTCCCTAGTTTCGAGCATCCCTGTGCGCATAAAAAAAGAGGATCGACCTGGTCGATCCTGCTACACGGATGAGACTGACTTATTTGAGGAGGTTGCCCTACTCTTACTATATGTCCTTACAGCTTTTGTGAATGGACAAAAGCCTCAAACCCGTTAAAATAGGCTGGAAAATAGGCTTAGGAAAGGTTTTCTTGAATATATTGAAGAGCTTCTTCGACATGCCCCTTCACTTTCACCTTCCGCCATTCCTTGGAGAGGTTCCCTTCTTTATCAATGATGAAGGTGGAACGCTCGATTCCCATGTATTCTTTTCCGAAGTTTTTCTTCAGCTTCCATACGCCGTATTCCTCTGCCACTTTATGATCTTCATCTACCAGCAGGAGGAACGGAAGCCCATGCTTGTCCACGAATTTCTCATGTTTATCGACGGGATCCGGACTCACCCCAAGGATGACGGCATCAAGATCTTCAAAGTTCTCATGCTGATCCCTGAAATCACACGCTTCTGTTGTACACCCTGGTGTCATGTCCTTCGGATAAAAATAAAGGACCACGTTTTTTCCTTGATAATCAGATAGCTTCACCTTTTCTCCATTGCTTGCCAGTAATTCGAATTCAGGTGCTTTTTGACCAACTGTCATACATCTTCCCCTCCTAATGGTTATCGTTCTGACTTTAGCGTACCCAATAGGAGGGAAAAACTCAAACCATACGCTACTTGTTCTCATAGTGTAAAAAGGACTTCACGACAAAGGCTGCCGGTATCGTATAGCCGAGCCAGGACTCGATAAGGGCAATCCCTCTCCCGATCCCAACAGGGGTTACATCGCCATACCCCACTGAGAAGAGGGTAATGCCGCTGAAATACATCGTAGTAAAAAAATGATCGAGGAAGTCTCCGGAAAGTGGTCTCCCCGCCTCGACTAGAATCTGGATGCCCTCGATCTCAAGGAGCATGAATAATAACCCGAACCCGATCATGATCGTGATATAGCACATTCCCAAAAAGAGAAAATGATGAAGGGAAACATGGTGTTCTTTCCATCGTGAAGGATAAAATAATGCCCGCAGACTCATGACCATGCAAAAAAGAATGAAAAATCCAATGATATAAAGCATGTACATACCCTCTTTTTTCTGCTTGTCTTAGTATATGTACGCTTTTCATCGTGAAATCATTCTAGTTACCTGCTCCCCTGTACCGTTTCACACCTTCATTCCAAAGGAAGATGGAAAAAATGAAAAAACCGATTCCGACAAATGGAGTCAGGAACGAATACGAATACCATTCCGTCTTTTCAAGGAAAAAGGCGGATGGATATACGCCAACGAACGCAAAAGGAAGGATCCAGGTCAGTACAAACCGGATGACGCTATTGTAAATATCCACCGGATATCTTCCATAGTTTCCGATATTGTACATCATCGGCATGATGGACGTTTTCGCATCCGACCAGAACGCAATGCTTGCAAGAGCAATGAAGATCCCTGCATAGACGAGGGCTCCCCCCAGGACAAAAACGATGAATAGAACCGGCTCATACCATTCGAAGGTGATATCAAGCCTCCCACCTGCGTAGTACATGACGGCCATTCCCGTGATGACGCCAAAAAGGGACTCCAGCTCCATCCGCTCCAATATCACTTGAAATAAACTGTGGATGGGCCTCGTCAGGATCCGGTCGAACTCACCCTTCACTACATACCGGTCGTTAAAGTCCCAGATATTGAAGAAGGAACTGAACAGGGCGAACGGTACAAGGAAAAATCCATAGATAAATATAATTTCATCCCTTGTCCATCCGCTCAACAGCTGCGTGTGACCGAAAACAACAAGGATGAATACAAGATTGACAGCTTGAAATAGTAAATCGGATAATATCTCGACAATCAGATCGGCCCGGTACTGCAACCTGATCTTCATGTATTGGGCGACATATTGAAAAAACATCTTCACATAAAACATCGGTCACCCTCCCTGTATGATCATTTGTTTTTTTGCCATGACCCAAAGCACTTTAATCGGTATAAGGAGAAGCAGCGACCAAAGGCCCTGCATCATGATTGCATTGAAGGCTTCCGACGTGGAAAAGCCATTGGTGAAAATCATGCTCGGGACATAACTGATGCTTTGAAAGGGCAGATACTCCATCACATTTTGGGCCCACAGGGGGAAAAAGTGAATCGGAAGAAGGAGTCCCGAGAATAAATCGATGACGACCCGTTTGGCCCTGATGAGACCGTCGTTATTAAATAAGAAAAAGGTTGTGATCCCTGTCAGCAAATTGATTTGGGTATTGATGATGAAACTGAAAAGGATCGAAATGGCGAATAATCCGATCGTGTCAAAGCCTGTCCCGATTTGAAGTGGGAAAATCAGGCTTACGATGATCATCCCCGGAAACGAGAAAAACACCAAACGGAAGATTCCCTCTCCCAGTCCCTGCATCGTCTTCATGCCGAGATAGTTATATGGCCTGATGAATTCAACGGCCACTTTCCCCTCTTTGATTTCCTGCGCAATTTCACGATCAATATTATTAAAATAAAATGCCCTGGCCATCCACGATACGGCCACATAGGTCGTCATCTGAATGATTGATAATCCTTCAATATCCTGTTTTCCACCATAAATGGCCTGCCACAGGAAATAGTACGCACCGATGTTGATACTGTAAATCAAGATTCCACTATAATAATTTGTGCGGTAGGCAAGCATCATCAGAAATCGGATGCGAATCATTTCGATATACTTAGCCATGATCCTTCACCCCGCATACGAGCAGACTCACAGCTTGTTTTCCTCCACTCAACTTGTCACAGCCCCTTTTTCATAGATGTTTCGGATGATTTCCTCAGTAGTCGTTTCTTCTATCTTCATATCTTTCACTTTGAAGTTGGCCACGACATCTGTAATGAGCTGTGAGATGACTTCTTCATCGGCATCTGTTATTGCAGCGTAGGATTGCTTTTTCTCATCAAAACTCCAGGAAATGTTCTGGTTTTTAGTAAGATCCGATAAAGCAGACAGAGAGATTTCATCCAGGAATTGAAAGACGACTTCTTTCTGATCTCCCCAGTTTTCTTTCAGCCGACTCAGTTCACCATCGTAAATGATCTTCCCTTCATCGAGCATCACGACCCGTTCACACAGCGCTTCGATATCGGATAAATCGTGGGTCGTAAGTAAAATGGTTGTATTGTATTTCTCATTGATTTCCTTTAAGAACTGACGGATTTTTAATTTTACGAGTACATCCAATCCGATTGTTGGTTCATCCAGGAAGAGCAGTGGTGGATTATGGACAAGTGCGGCGGCGAGTTCACACCTCATCCGCTGTCCCAGGGATAACTTACGGACAGGTTTGTCCAGGAGCGGAGCGATATCCAGGGTTTCAATCACATGATCCATATGTTCCTTGTATTGTTGATCCGGCACTTTATACACCTTTTTCAGCAGTTGAAAGGACTCCTGCACGGCAATATCCCACCAAAGCTGGGAACGCTGGCCGAATACGACACCGATCGTCTGTACGAACTTCTCCCGGTCCCGATGCGGATCCATCCCATTGACGGTTAACTCTCCCCCGGTCGGAGTCAGGATCCCCGTCAGCATTTTGATGGTGGTAGACTTCCCGGCCCCATTTTCACCAATATAACCGACCATCTCCCCCTGCTTCACATTAAAAGAAATATCGTTCACCGCCGGAACGACTTTATAATTACGCGTAAATAAATCCCTGAAGGCACCCTTCAGTCCTGATCGACTGGAAAAAGCCTTGAATTCTTTACGCAAATGATTCACTTCAATTGCGTTCATCTTGCGTCCTCCTACATTCTTTTAAAATAGGTTTGTCTTTTAGAAACAAAGAATAGTGTACCACAGTAGGCTGATTCTTTTTGAACAGTCTGCTTGAAATTTAGTGTACCCATCGATTCCCTATTTGCTAAAGTGGAAAAGACCGTACTACAATAGAAGGGTGGTTCATAGACAAATACACATTAACCGGGAGGAAAATATGAAATTCACTGAATCAGAAACTTTACATACAGAAGCATTGGAGCATATAGTCGGAGGCGTGAACAGCCCATCCCGATCCTATAAAGCAGTTGGCGGCGGATCACCTGTTGCCATGGAAAGAGGAAAAGGCGCATATTTCTGGGACGTGGACGGGAACAAATATATCGATTATCTGGCTGCATACGGTCCCATCATCACGGGACATGCCCACCCTCATATCACCGAAGCCATCACAAGAGCCGCGGAAAACGGTGTCCTTTATGGAACTCCTACCCGACACGAAGTGAAATTTGCGAAAATGATCAAAGAAGCCATGCCTTACATGGACAAAGTCCGCTTCGTCAATTCAGGTACCGAAGCCGTGATGACCACGATCCGTGTGGCAAGAGCCTATACAGGGAAAGACAAAGTCATCAAGTTCGCGGGCTGTTACCATGGCCACTCTGATCTGGTACTAGTTGCAGCCGGTTCTGGTCCGTCAACGCTCGGAACGCCGGATTCTGCAGGGGTTCCGAAAAGCATCGCGCAGGAAGTCATCACCGTTCCATTCAATGACATCGAGCCGTTTAAAGAAGCGATGGAAAAATGGGGAGATCAAATCGCCGCTGTCCTTGTGGAACCGATCGTCGGGAACTTCGGGATCGTGGAACCGAAGGAAGGCTTCCTCGAGCAGGTGAATGAAATCGCCCATGCTTCCCATTCCCTTGTCATCTATGATGAAGTCATCACAGCATTCCGCTTTACTTACGGCGGTGCCCAGGACATGCTGAAGGTAAAACCTGACTTGACTGCACTCGGAAAAATCATCGGTGGAGGACTTCCGATCGGAGCGTACGGCGGTAAGAAAGAAATCATGGAACAGGTGGCACCACTCGGACCTGCCTACCAGGCTGGAACGATGGCCGGAAACCCAGCCTCCATCCTTTCAGGGATTGCCTGTCTGGAAGTATTAAAAGAAGACGGCGTGTACGAGAAATTAGATCAGCTTGGGGAGATGCTTGAAAAGGGGATTTTAGCTGCGGCTGAAAAGCATAACACCCCCATCTCCATCAACAGGCTGAAAGGAGCCCTTACTCTCTACTTCACAACGGAAAAAGTGGAGAACTATGAACAGGCGGAAGCAACCGATGGAGAAATGTTTGCGAAGTTCTTCAAACTTATGCTTAATCAGGGCATCAATCTTGCGCCATCTAAATATGAAGCATGGTTCCTGACGACGGCCCATACGGAAGAGGATATTAAGGTGACACTCGAAGCTGTAGACCGTGCCTTTGCACAACTGTAAACACAATCAATAGACTGCATGCCACAAGCGTGCAGTCTTTTTTTGAGATACCATACTATTTCTCTACCTTATCGCATATCTATGGTTTTTGTGGAAGAACGATTGTTTATTCCCCTTTATAAAAAGGTACATATTTTGTAAAAACTTATTCGAATTTGCCTATTGATATTACTTGTAAGTACATGTATAGTACAGTATTGTTTATTAAAACGTTACACAAGAAAGGACTCTAATTCCATGAAACTTGGTGCTCGCATCCTTAAAACGGGAATTGCGATTGTATTAGCTTTACTTGTATCCCAGCTGCTCGGCATACCTTCTCCGGTGTTTGCGGGAATCGCGGCGGTCTTTGCCGTCCAGCCCACCATTTATCGTTCTTATCTATCCATTATCGAACAAATTCAGGGTAACCTGATCGGGGCCGGAATTGCCGTCATATTTGTACTATTATTCGGAAGCAATCCATTGATTGTGGGTCTCGCTGCTGTTATAGCCATTGCTATCATTCTAAAATTAAAGCTGCAGAACACAATCGGTCTTGCACTGGTGACGATGATTGCGATCATGGAAGTAACGGATCAGGACTTCATCCAGTTTGCATTCATCCGTTTCTCCACCATCATGATCGGGGTCTTCTCATCATTCCTGGTGAATCTTGTCTTCCTGCCGCCAAAATATGAAACCAAGCTTTATCATAAAGTATCCGATTCAACGGAGGAAATCCTGAAGTGGATCAGGTTAAGTATGAGGCACGCAACGGAGTTCCACCTTTTGAAAAAGGATCTGGAACGAATTAAAGAAAAGTTGATAAAAGTCGACCAACTGTATCTTCTATATAAAGAAGAACGGGATTATTTCAAGAAAAATTCGATTGTCAAAAGCCGTAAGCTCGTGATCTTCCGACAAATGATTTCTTCAACGAATCGTAGTTTCGAGATATTGAAGCGCCTGAATCGGTATGAAAACGAAATCTATCAATTGCCCGACGAATTGCGGGCCGTCATTAAAAATCAACTTGATTGTTTACTGACCTATCATGAACAGCTACTATTAAAGTTCCTTGGCAAGATGCATCCTCATGCAGAATCGGAAGCCCAGCAGGATGTATGTCTGCACCGGAAAGAGCTGATGAGGATCATGCTTGAAGAGGTCAATCACCATACAAAGGATGACAACATCCATAATTTCCACCTGCTTCATATTTTCTCTGCCATTTTTGAATACGATGAACATCTGGAGCATTTGGAAAAACTGATTACAAGCTTTCAGTCGTATCATAAAGAGGATAACGAAGTAATGATCGGGGAAGAAGAAGAATAGATGGAAAAACGGAGCAAAGACTGATGTCCTTTGCTCCGTTTTTTATTAGTTTTTCATTTTTGGATCCAGTGCATCCCGGAGTCCATCCCCCATCAGGTTGAAGCCTAATACAGTCAGCATGATGGCGAGGCCAGGGAAGATCATCGTCCAAGGCGCCTGAAGCATGTACTGTCTTGCATCGGACAGCATTTTTCCCCATTCAGGTTCAGGTGCCTGGGCTCCAAGACCAAGGAAACCAAGTGCTGCCGCTTCAATGATGGCCGTCGCAATGGCAAGTGTTCCCTGCACGATGATCGGAGCCATACTATTCGGCAGTACATGACTGAAAAGAATCCTGAAGTCGCTCATCCCGATTGCTTTTGCAGCCATGACATACTCTTCCTGCTTCACACTCAGTACCCGTGAACGGATGAGTCGACCGAAATTCGGTATATTGATAATGGCAATGGCAATCAATGCATTTCGGAGTGACGGCCCAAGTGCTGCCACAACAGCGATTGCAAGCAGGATACTTGGAAAGGCAAGCATGATGTCAAAAATACGGGAAATGATCGTATCGACCCATCTGCCATAATAACCCGCTACGATCCCCAGTAAACTTCCGATTACAGAAGAACCGATGACGGCGAAGAAACCGACCCACAACGAGATACGCGCACCATGGATGATACGTGATAAAATATCCCGTCCAAAATCATCCGTTCCTAACCAATGTTCTGAGGACGGTGCCTGCAATCGTTTGGATAAATCCTGTTCATTGATCCCCTGGGGTGCAATGAGTGGTGCTGCAATCGCCAGGATGACAAAGAAAAGGACGATACAAAATCCGACTAAAGCAATTTTATTCTTTGTGAAGCTTTTCCAGGCTTCCTTCCAGGGAGAAACCGTTTCTTCTTCCAGGGAAGGATGAAGCTCCTTTTGCGGTTCTGCTAATTCTGCCATGAGAGTTCACCTCTTTCTTCATTGATGTTAGTTGTATTTAATACGCGGATCGACAGCCGCATACAGTAAGTCGACAATCAAGTTAATCGTGACAAAGATGGTGGCGACAACCAATATTCCGGATTGAACGACTGGGTAATCACGGTAACCGATCGCTTCGTAAATATAACGTCCGATTCCAGGCCAGCCGAAGATGGTCTCGGTCAAGATCGCACCACCGAGGAGAAGCCCCATCTGTAAACCAATGACGGTCAGCACCGGGATGATGGCATTTTTCAAAGAATGCTTGTACACGACCCAGAACATTTTCAATCCCTTGGCACGGGCTGTGCGAATATAATCCGAACGCATAACTTCCAACATACTTGAGCGTGTCATCCGGGCAATAATGGCCATCGGGATGGTCGCTAAGGCAATCCCCGGCAGAATGATGTGCTTCAATACGTCACCAAGCTGATCGAAACGGCCCTGCATGATTGTATCGAGAATATAAAAGTTTGTTATTGAATCCACGGGATTCCGTATATTCTCCCTTCCTGTTGTAGGCAGGATGTCAAGCTGGATACCGAATGTCCATTGCTCCATCAGTCCTAACCAGAAGATCGGCATGGAAACACCGATAAGAGCCAGGATCATGGCCGTATAGTCGAACCAGGAGTTTTGGAACCATGCACTGATGATCCCTGCATTCACACCTATGACAATTGCGATGATGATGGCCACGATGGCAAGCTCAGCTGTAGCTGCCAGATAAGGCCAGATTTCGGTTGAAACTTCCGTCTTTGTTCGAAGGGAGCTCCCTAAATCCCCGGTCAATAACCCTTTTAAATAATCGATGTATTGGATATACCAGGCATTGTCGAGACCGAGCTGATCCCTTAATGCTGCAACGGCTTCCTTCGTAGCCTGCTGCCCCAGTATCACCTGAGCGGGATCTCCCGGAATGGCACGGATGATCGAAAAAACGATAAGAGTCATCCCGAGTAATACGGGAATGAGCTGCAGTAGTCGACGAATGGTGTATTGGAACATTTTGTTCACCTCTCTGTGTGGAGATTCTGATTTCGATAAAAATAATATGATTGCTTGTCGGGGCTGAACAGCCGCTTCCGCTTTTCTATTTGTCCAGCTGCAGCGGCTAGCCCCTCGAGGTCATAAGTCAATCTTGCCCCAAAGGCAAAGACCGCCTTTTGTGCAAGCTCGCCTTATGCTTGTCGGGGCTGTTCAAGCCGCTTCCGCTTTTCTATGTACAAAGGGGAGAAATCTTAGATATCTCCCCTTTGATTTGTTGCTTATTACTCCATGTCTACTGCGCCTAACCAGTCGGAACCGGTTGGATGCGGCTTGAAGTTTTTAAGTGCTGCGCTTCCTGCAAGCAGCGGTGTAGAGTGAGCAAGTGGTACCCATGGAGCATCCTCATGGATGATTTCCTGGGCTTTCTTGTACAACTCTTCACGTTTTCCAGGATCTACTTCTGTTTGGGCATCGATCAGGATTTTGTGTACCTCATCGTTTTTGTAGTAAGAGTAGTTGTTGCTTCCGATATTGTCTTGGTCAAGTAAAACGTATAGGAAGTTATCAGCGTCTCCATTATCCCCGGTCCAGCCGAGTAAGAATGCATCCGCCTCTCCGTTTTTCGCTTTTTCAAGGTAAGTCGCCCACTCGTAAGACACGATTTTGGCTTTTACTCCTACTTCAGCAAGATCTGCTTGAATCGCTTCAGCCACTTTTTGGCCATCCGGCATGTATGGACGTGGTACAGGCATTGCCCATAGTTCCATATCGAATCCGTCTTTAAGACCGGCTTCAGCAAGAAGTTCTTTCGCTTTTTCAGGGTTGTACTCATAAGGCTCGATATCATCATTGTATCCGCCGATTACTGGAGGCATCGGGTTTTTCGCCATTTCCGCTTTTCCTTCGAAGAATGCATCAATGATCTCCTGCTTGTTGATTGCATAGTTGATTGCCTGACGTACTTTAGGATCATTGAAAGGTTCGCGAGTTGATGTTAATCCTAAGTATCCAACGTTCATGGATGGACGTTCGAATAATTGCAGGTTGTCATCGCCTTCGACTTTACTTGCATCACTTGGGTTTACACCATCAGCAAGATCGATTTCACCTGAAATCAGCGCATTCAGACGGGCTGAGTTTTCAGGGATCGATTTGAATACGACTTGATCTAATTTTGGTAAATCTTTGTTCCAGTAGTCTTCGTTTTTCTCGATGACGATTTTGTCATTACGCTTCCACTCAACAAATTTGAAAGGACCTGTCCCCGCATCTGTCGGCGCTTCAGCAAGCTTGTCACCAAGTTCATCAATTGCTTTCGGGCTTACGATCGCAAATGGGCTCATGGCAATGTTTTTCAAGAATGGTGCTTGAGGACGCTTTAATACGAATTCGACCGTCATGTCGTCAGCCGCTTTCACTTCCTTGATCACGTGACCTTCCTCACCTTTAAAACCGCCAAACATAGAACCGTAGTAAGGGAATTGATCTGCATTCCCGTTCATCCAGCGTTCGAAGTTTTTCACAACGGCATCTGCATTGAAATCTGTGCCGTCCTGGAATTTCACTCCCTCACGCAGCATGAATTTGTAGTTCAACCCATCATCGGATACTTCCCACTTTTCAGCTAATCCCGGGTTTACTTCTGTATCCTGCTCTCCGAATTTAACAAGTGTTTCGAAGATGTTTTTCGTTACTTTAAATGATTCCCCGTCAGTTACTGTTCCCGGATCAAGAGCGACAGAGTCTCCCCCGCGACCGAAGATCAATACTTTGGGATCTCCATTATCTCCACTGTTGCCGCTGTCACCTGATGATTTTTCATCTCCTCCACATCCGTAAAGCGCGGATGATACGAGCAGGATGAGCAGCATTAAAATTGACCAGCTTTTTTTCCTCAACTAAATCCCCTCCTGAATAATGTTTATATACTTATGAGACTTGTCTTCTAGTAAAGATGACAAGCTACATAATGCCCTGGTTGGTGTTCCTTGAATTCCGGCACTTTCTTTTTGCAGATGTCCGTTGCATGCGGGCACCTGGTATGGAATGTGCAGCCGCTAGGTGGATTGGACGGACTCGGGATGTCCCCCTGTAAGAGAATGGTTTCCCTTTTGAAATCCGGATCCGGTACGGGTACCGCCGACAGGAGCGCCTGGGTGTATGGATGAAGAGGCTTTTCATAGAGATTCTCACTATCGCTCAGCTCCACCATTTTTCCGAGATACATAACGCCCACACGGTCGCTTATATGTCTGACTACACCGAGATCATGCGCGATGAAGATATAGGTGAGTCCGAATTCTTTTTGTAGATCCTGCATCAGATTCAATACCTGGGATTGAATGGATACGTCCAGGGCAGACACAGGCTCATCGGCAATGATGAGTTTCGGCTTCGTCATGAGCGCCCTGGCAATCCCGATCCTCTGCCTTTGTCCTCCACTGAATTGATGCGGATAACGTTTCGCATGATAGCTGCTTAAGCCGACGATGTTGAGGAGTTCATGAACCCTTTCTTTTCTTTCCTTGGCAGAACCCATTCCATGAACCTTGAGTGGTTCTTCGAGGATCTTTTCTACCGTATGTCTGGGATTCAAGGATGCAAAGGGATCCTGAAAGACCATTTGCATTTCCCGGCGAATCTTCCTCATGTCCGAGTTTGATAGACTTGTAAGCTCACGATCTTCAAATGTCACTTTGCCTTCGGATGGGTCGATGAGTCTCATGAGCATCCTGCCCGTCGTCGACTTCCCACATCCACTTTCCCCTACGATTCCAAGGGTTTCTCCTTTATTGACGGTAAAAGAAACACCGTCCACCGCTTTAACAGAACTGACGGGTCGTCCAAGGATCCCGCCTGTTATCGGGAAATGTTTCTTAAGATTCTCAACCTTTAGCAACGGTTCCGTCATAAACTCCCTCCTCCGCTTCATCGAACAGGAAGCATCGTGTGCAATGTCCTTGTGATGTTTCATATAATTCCGGTGTTTCCACTAAACAGCGATCGAATGCTGCATCACAGCGGGCTGCAAATCGACAGCCTGTCTTGATCGACCCCGGCTTTGGAACATTCCCCTGGATCGAATGCAGTCGCTGCTGCTTGATTCGCATATCGGGTACAGATTGTATCAGGCCTTTCGTGTAAGGATGCTGAGGGTTCTTGAAGATTTCTTCAACAGTGCCCTCTTCCACCACCTTGCCTGAGTACATGACAACGACCCGTTCACATGTTTCTGCCACAACCCCTAAATCATGTGTGATCAGGAGTACGGCTGTGTTCAGTTCCTTATTTAACCGCTTCATTAATTTTAAAATTTGGGCCTGGATCGTCACGTCCAATGCGGTTGTAGGTTCGTCTGCTATCAGGACGCGGGGATCGCACACCATCGCCATGGCGATCATGACCCTTTGCCTCATCCCTCCGGATAATTGGTGAGGGTATTCCTTGATTAATTCTTCAGATCTCGGCAAGCCGACCATCTTCATGATGTCGACGGCCTTTTCCCTTGCCTGTTTCTTTCCTACTTTCGTATGTATGCGTATTGCTTCGATTAATTGATCTCCTATGGTAAAGACGGGGTTCAACGATGTCATCGGTTCCTGGAAAATCATCGCTATGTCATTGCCCCGGATATCCCTCATCCGCTTTTCGGAAGCCTGTGTCAGGTCTTCATCTTTATACAGGATTTTTCCGCCGACGATTTTCCCTGGCGGCTTTGGTACGAGACCCATGATGGATAAGGAGGTGACACTTTTCCCGCATCCACTTTCCCCGACAATCCCGAGCACCTCCCCTTCGTTCACATGAAAACTGACTCCATCGACTGCAGGAACTTCTCCATCATCCGTAAAAAAGGAGGTCCTTAAATCTTCCACTTTCAGTAAAGGACGCTGTTCGCTCATTCAAATCCTCCTCTTCGAAACTATCTCTCTTTTCTTAATAGTGCTTATTTTCTAAATTTTATATGTCTCTTATTATACAAGATGTTACAAATGTTGCAATCCATTTTCAGAATTTTTCTACAAGAAGTCGATATTCCCACTTCCATTCAATATATGTCCAATTAACCCTTTCATTCCTTCCATATAAAGTTATTTAGCACTACTTTATTCACGACACACCTGAAATAAGTTTGATATGTTTTTTGAAAACACAAAAAAAGTCATGACATTTATCACAGGAATCGTGATATGTCATGACTTTCACTATTATTGGTCGAGTTGTTGCACTTGGAAGAGCTTGTAGTAGTGACCTTGCTTCTTCATTAAATCTTCGTGTGTCCCCATTTCGACAACTTCCCCATGCTCCATGTGGATGATCCGGTCCGCATGAGTGATCGTGGAGAGTCGATGGGCCACGATAAAGGTCGTCCGGTCTTTTGCCAGGACTTCAAGGGATTCCTGGATGAGGTGTTCGCTTTCTAAATCAAGGGCAGACGTCGCTTCATCCAAGATGAGGATCGGCGGATTCTTCAGGAATACCCTTGCAATCGCCACCCTTTGCTTCTGACCGCCTGACAGCTTCACGCCACGCTCCCCTACGCGGGTATCGTAGCCTTGGGGCAATTTCATGATGAAGTCATGGGCATTCGCCGCTTTCGCCGCCTCGATGACCTCTTCATCCGTCGCTTCGGGATTACCAAACTTAATATTCATCTTGACAGACTCACTGAAGAGAATATTGTCCTGCAGTACCATTCCGATGTTGTCCCGCAAAGATCTGACCTGGAACCTCCTGAGGTCCGTACCGTCTAAAAGGATCTCCCCTTCCGTCACATCATAGAAGCGGGGTATCAGACTGACGAAGGATGATTTACCCCCTCCGCTCATACCGACCAGCGCAACGGTTTCCCCCGTCTTAATATCCAGGTTGAGGTTCCGGAGCACTCTCTCTTCATCCGATTCATAACGGAAAGAGACATTGTTGAACTGGATATCCCCCTGTACATTTTCACACGGAACAGCACCCGGTTCATCATCGATATCATACTTTTCATCCATGAATTCAAATACACGATCCATGGAAGCAATCGATTGAGTCAGTGTTGTAGATGAGTTCACCAGTCGTCTGAGTGGGCCATACAGGCGGTCGATATATGCAATGAAGGCAGCCATCGTACCAATGGTAAGATCTCCATTGATCACTTGCAGCCCTGCATAACCAATGATGATCAATGGTGAGATATCCGTGATCGTATTGACGACCGCAAACGCCTTCGCATTCCAGCTTGTCTGCTTTAAAGCCTTCGTCAGGAAATTATGATTCTGATCCTGGAATTGCTTCTGTTCATAATCTTCAACAGCAAAGCTCTTGATGACAGCCATCCCCTGGACCCGTTCATGCAGATGGCTTTGAACTTCTGCAAGCGCCTGGGAGCGATCTCTCGTCAACCCCCTGAGCCTTCCGAAGAAATAGCGGACACTGAAGGCGTAGAATGGAAAAGCGATGAGGGACACAAGGGTGAGCGATACATCCATCGTGAACATGATGGACAAGGCAATCACAATGGTGGCCGCATCCAGCCAAAGATTCATCAGCCCTGTGATGACGAAATTCTTCGTCTGCTCCACATCATTGATGACCCTTGAAATGACTTCCCCCGCCCTTGTATTCGAATAGTACTTAAAGCTGAGCCGCTGAATATGCGAGAAAAGATAATCCCTCAAATCATACAGGATCTTGTTGCCGGTCCACTGTGCAAAGTACTGCCTGTAATACTCCACCGGCGGCCGCACGAGAAGGAACAGGACGAGCATGATTCCCATGATCATGAGCAGCTGACTTGTCTTTTCATCGGCTGTCAGTCCTTTAGCCCCGACGATATCATCAATGACATATTTGATTAATACGGGGATCAATAAAGGGATGGTGAATTTAATGATGCCTATGATTAATGTACCTATGATCTGCCACTTATAAGGTTTGACAAACTGAAGGTACCGTTTGATACTATCCAAGTGATTACTCCTTTCTAAGGTGTATGCGTTTAGTTTACCCCAATAAAAAGGGGTGACCCTGTACGGAAAGAAGCACTGCAGCTCCCCCTGATCTCATGATCGATCAGGAGAAGGTTGCTCCTTACCGGGTCAGCCCTTTTACACCTATACAACTTTCCTAAAAATCCATTTACCCTCTGTGCGTCAAATATCGCTCGTACCAAATATCGATAAAGTCCGGGGCGAATGGCCCTTTTCTCTGTCTGATCCAGCGGACAAGCTTGTCGACATTCCGCTTAAGGATGTGATCGATCACATCCGGGTAACCGTAAAGCTTTCGATGAGCTTCATACTCATCTTCATCGAGCAATGTATATGTCATGTCGGGAAACACTTTGATATCCAAGTCGTAATCGATATACTTGATCGCCTCATGATCATATACAAATGGTGAGCTTAAATTACAATAATAATAAATACCGTCCTCACGAATCATACAAATAATGTTAAACCATAGCTCAGAATGGAAATAGCAGATGGCCGGCTCTCGTGTCATCCATGTCCTTCCGTCTGACTCCGTCACCATCGTCCGGTCATTTCCACCGATGATCTGATTGGTCGTCCCTTTCAGGACCGTCGTCTCATTCCAGATGCGGTGAATGTTTCCATCATGCTTGAAGCTATGTATTTGTACAGATTTTCCTTCAGTGGGAACCGCCATCGTATCCCCTTCTTTCATTTCAGAATTACCTTTATATATGCTTGTCTATTTTATCATTATAACGTTTCCTCAGAAAATTTAAAACAAAAGGGCTATCCTTAAAGAAAATATCCTTTAAGAATGGCCCGAATTTGATCTTTACTGGGGTCTAATATAGAAATGGCAGAGGTGCTCCTCCTGATTTTATGATGTGACACCGCTTTGTTCCTTTTGATAGGAACGGATCACTTCATCGGTCTGCTCTTGGAAGGTTTTCTGAATTTCCCTGAGATCCTTCTTCTTCCTTAGAATTTCCTTCTGTATCGATTCTACCTTTGTCATCTCCTGAAGCTGGATCAATTCTTCCTCCAACGCCTGGCAACGCTCTATCTCGGACTGAAGATATAACAACTTATCCATTGTACACAGCTGTACCGAAACCAACTCATTAAATCGTTGCTGCAACACTTCGACCAACTCCTCTAAACAAGCTCTCCTAACACATTCTCCCTTCCCATCACAAACCCTTTGACTTTTTCTGTCATAATCGTGAAAGTTTTGTCGATGGAGGGACGGACCTCCATTTTCAGAGGTTATATGGAGTAGAAGTGTTGTTATATAAAGCTTTGTATGATTATGAGTGTTGTTTTGAGAGGTCCGTCCCTCCAAAATGAAAAAGCACCCATCGAAATGGGTGCTTTTTCTGTCAAGAACAATGGGATTATTGTTGTTGACCGTATTTTCCAGAAGCTTTCGCTTTGTTAGCTTCTGCTTGTTGGTTTTGTTGCTTTACGTGTTGAGCTGCTGTCGTTTCAGAAGCGAACTCAGTACCGTATTGTTGTTGCTGAGCTTGACCAGCTTGAGCGTTTTGTTGTTTCACGTGTTGAACGCTTGTACCAGATTGAGTTTTGTTTGGTTGTTTTGCCATTGTAATCACCTCCACGCTTATTAAGATAACCAAGCGTGGATTTCACTATTCGATTTTTTTCAGGAAAAACGTTCCATTAGACAAGGAGAGAACGACCACCGTCCACGATAATGGTTTGACCCCTGATCATGGAAGAATCATCTGAAACGAGGAACATGACTGACTTCACAAGATCGTCGATTTCGACCATCCGTCCTGCCGGTGTTTTGCTGCGGGCATCCTCAAGAAGTTCTTCACGGTTAGGGAAGTGTTTGAGTGCATCCGTGTCGATTGCGCCGCCTGATACGGCATTTACGATAATGTCACGTGGTGCAAGCTCAACGGCAAGATAGCGCGTCAATGCTTCCACGGCAGCTTTTGAAACCCCTACCGTAGTGTAATTATCCAGGTAACGGATGGATCCCAAAGAGCTGATGCTCACAATGCGTCCGCCCTTGTCCATTAATTTTGCTGCTTCCTGTGCACAGAATAATAGAGCTTTACTGTTAATATTCATCGTCCAGTCCCAGTGAGACTCTTCAAGCTCCATGACAGGGCGTAATACTCCTGAAGCCGCGTTGCTAACCAATACATCCAACCGGCCGAACTCTTCTTTGATCTGTTCGAACATGGATTTGATTTTATCGACATCCCCGACATTCGCACGGACCACAAATGCTTTTCGTCCCAGTTTTTCAACTTGTTCAGCCGTTTCCAGGGCACCTTTTTTACTGCGGGCGTAATTGACGACGATATCGTACCCTTTTTCTGCAAGCTGGATGGCGATTTCCCTTCCAAGACCGCGGCTGCTTCCTGTTACTAATGCTACTTTTTGACTCATATTACTTCATCCTTTCAATTTCATTTTCCAATTGGTCCAAAGCATAAAGCGACCCTGAACACACAAACTAATAAGAACATATCAGTTAAATGGAGGAATGAGTTATGTATGTAGGCAGAGATATGACCGAGCTTTCCATGATACCAAAAGATGAATGGAAGAAAAGTGAGCTTGCTTTCTTTCACCATTCACTACAACAAATAGTACCTTATTTGAATACAGAAGGACAATCGATTCATCGGGAAATTATCGAAGAAATCGAAAACCGCGGTGGATTGAAGCGCGGCGAAGCCGATTATACACATGGAACGAAGATAAGTTACGACTGAAATAAAGGAGCAGCGGGACCCGCTGCTCCTTTCTATTTCTGCAGTATCCCTGCTCCTGTTTCCTGCCAGATTTTCTGGTGTGATACAGGAAATGCATACTTTTCCATTTCCAACGGAGTAACGGCAATCAGTTCGCTTCCTTCTAACGTATTGCTGTTTACAGATCCCACATACACCTCGATATCCCAAACGATGTGAGAGAAGATATGCTGGATCTTTGTCACAACTCCGGCCTTTAAAGAGCAATCCACTTTATACTCCTCTTCCATGAGTTGGAGCAATTGCTTCCTTCCGCTGCTTGCATTTCCTACTTCAAAATTAGGGAATTCCCATAAATTAGCGAGCAGGCCCTTCCCGGGGCGTTTATGGATCAAAACCCGATCATCTTCTGTGAACAGGACCGCTGCCGCCATATTAAGCTTGCGGGCCGATTTTTTCTTCGATTTAATGGGGAGTTCAGTCTGAACACCTTCTTCAAAAGCCTGGCAGTGCTCACGTACGGGGCAAAGCAGACAGGATGGGGATGTCGGTGTACAGATCAGGGCACCAAGTTCCATCAATGCCTGGTTGAAAAAGGAAGGGTTTTCTCTTGAAATCAGCTCCCTCACTGCTTCTTCAAACACTTTTCTGGATGAAGGCTTGGCGATATCAAGCCATATGGACAAAATACGTGAAAATACCCTCATCACATTTCCGTCCACTGCAGGCTCAGGTTTGCTGTAAGCAATACTTAAAATCGCTCCCGCCGTGTATGGACCGACCCCTTTTAAAGAAGAAATTTCTTTCGGCGTATCCGGAACGACTCCTGCATACTTTTCATTCACTTCTTTCACAGCTGTTTGCAGATTCCTGACTCTCGAATAATAACCGAGGCCTTCCCACGCTTTCAGCACATCCTCTTCATCTGCAGAGGCAAGGGCAGCTATTGAAGGAAATTTCTCGATGAATCGGTTAAAATAAGGTATGACCGTATCCACCCTCGTTTGCTGAAGCATGATCTCTGACACCCAAACTTTATATGGGTCTTGATCCTTCCTCCATGGCAAATCGCGTTGTTCTCTTGAAAACCATGAAATCAAATCATTCTGAAATTCCTCACGGTTTATGGTCTGTAAGTGTTTCAGTGGCTCTTCTATCAATTTTGTACCTCCAGGATGTTAATTGTTGCATTGAATAGGGAATAAATAATTAGTACTCTGTTTTTAAACAGACAAGCTTTATTTCTTGTAACCCACCACAAATACATTCGTCCAATAATCCAAATAATAAATGACGACGGGACATCCGTAAACGTTTTAACGCATGGAAATGGGATTCTGTCGGAACCACAAAGGTTTCGATATAGCGATTCGAATCATCTTCAGCCTTCTCCCAATGGAAGTTGAGAGCATCATAATGTGGTAATGTCTCTGCGATATCGGTCATAATTTGCTTATATCGAGGGTTTGAATTCTGCTTGATTTCATATTCCAAATGTATGTGCAAAGTGTTTTTCATTGAAATAATCTCCTTTTAACCATATCATGTTCACCAATGAAACGTCATAAACAAATCTTAGAAATGCGAGCCAAGGGAGGACTTTTTTTGGATACAGGCACTCATATCGTCATGGGCTTCGCTCTCGGCGGATTGGCTACTTTAGATCCCGTCGTAGCTGAAAGCGCAGCCACTTCTCAAAGTGTGTTGGTCGCAGCCGTGATCGGCTCTCAAATTCCTGACATCGATACCGTATTGAAATTGCGCAATAATGCGGTTTATATTCGTCACCACCGGGGGGCCACCCACAGTATTCCTGCGGTCGTTCTCTGGCCGCTCTTAATTGTTGCTTGTCTTTATCCGTTTTTTCCAGGTGCTGATTTGCTTCATCTATGGATTTGGACATTTGTGGCCGTATTCCTCCATGTATTTGTCGACATTTTCAACGCGTATGGAACCCAGGCCATCAGGCCGATCTCGTCGAAATGGGTCGCTTTAGGGGTCATTAACACGTTTGATGCGATCATATTCGCCTTACATGTAGTCGGCTTGATACTGTGGGGTCTTGGTTTTCCACCGGGAAAAACCTTTTTGGTCATGTACATTGTCATTTTTGCTTACTATGTATTGAGATTTCAGGTTCAAAAAGCCGTGAAAAATGCAGTGAAGCGAAGAATCCCCCAGGCTGAAAAGATCATCGTTTCACCGACGATCCGATTTTTCCAGTGGCGCCTGGCGATCGTTACGAAGGAACATTATTATGTAGCACGGGCATTCAGGCGGTCGATTACGATCTTTGATAAATTTCAACGCGTTGAACTACCTGACAGTCCAATCATCAAAGCCGCGAGGAAAGATAAAAACCTGGCAGCCTTCCTCTCCTTTTCCCCGGTTTACCGGTGGGAAGTGGATGAGTACGATGACCATTATGAAGTCCGCTTTATCGATCTGCGATATCGAAATAACGGACACTACCCATTCGTCGCCCTCGTGCAGCTCGATAAAGACCTGAACATCGTCAGCTCCTACACAGGATGGGTCTTCAGCGAAGAAAAACTCCGCTCAAAAGTGGACATTGACATTTTAATTGATTAAAGCAGTGAGGGACGGACCTTTTAAAGGTCCGTCCCTCATTACTTTAATGTACTAAATCATCATCTTCTTTGTCGTCGATCAGGTGTTTGTATTTCGGGTTTTGTGCGGCGAATTCATGGATTTGCTCACCGTATGTATTGACCCATTGTCGAACGACTTTCTCCGTCACTGCTTTTCCTTTGTAATCGTAACCTGCTTTTGCGTATGTTGCTTCGAAATCTTCCCATACGAGTTCAATCCAGGTCCTCGCTTTTTCATACGAAAGCTTATTATTTTTTTCTATTAACAATTGTGTTAATTCGTGGAATGTAGACTCCATTTTGTCTCCTCCTTTTCCATATATTTAGTTTGTACTTTTATGATAATGTCGACCATTTCACCCATACTAAAGGTACGTGGTTAAGCTTAGTTGTGAATCTTTGCTTCTTCACGGTATAAGTCAGTACATTTCACCTTTTAGGAGGCACATTATGCGAAATAAATCGACAGGGTTCCCCAACATGAACAACAATAAATTTGAAGGTGAACCGAGAGCAAAGGCGGAATATGCATCTAAAAGGGCTAACGGCACCATCAACACCCATCCTCAAGAACGCATGAAATCTTCTGGACAAAGAGATCACGACTCACTTTAATACAGTGAAATTTGATTAGGGGGTAGTCACGATGGGAAACATGAAAAACAACTTCTACCGAAATAAGTACAGCAGTCCATTTAACAAGGCATTCTACAATCCGAAGCATGCCCATTCTCAGGCAAATGGACAAACCACACAAACTCAAGACTTAATCATTCTGGAGAACCAGACACGTAAGCGTTCCTAGATCTTCTGAGGTCCGTCCCTCTTGACGGACCTCTTCCTTATTTCTTTTCCCCCGCTAAAAGGGAAATGGGCAAAGCTTCTTCTTTCCCGTCTCCGCCCAATCGATATCCCCATGCGAAAACTCCATTCAGATAGTCCACTTTAAAATAAGTGCCCGGATCTCCTTCAATCCCATAAATCCCACCAGGCTTATAAGCATCTGGATCCATGAGATAAGCCTGCGCCATAAGGGCTTTCCGCTCCAACACAGCAAACTCATTCACAATTCCCAACTGCTCTGCTTTCCTTGCCTTCTCCTTCAGCGAAGCAATCTCCTGCTTCAACTCATGCTCCGTCATCTCACTATATCTTCTCTCTTGTTCCATTCCTCATCACCTCTACTAATAGTAGTATAGAGAAAATGATACAATAAGAAAAGCGCAAGCGGCTTGGTCAGGCCCGACAAGCATAAGACGGGATGGCTGAAAAGGCGTTCTTTGCCTTTTTGGCCATCACGGCTTATGACCTCGAGTGGTCAGGCCCGACAAGCATAAGAAAGGATGATTAAACATGAAGACAGCCATCATCACAGGTGGAGGCTCAGGCCTCGGGAAAGAATTGGGGAAACTCTTTAGCCAGCAAGGATATCACATATTCCTTCTTGGTCGAACAGAAGACCGTCTAAAAGAAGCAGGAACAGAAATTGAACATATAGACGGACAAGTCTCATATTCCACGTTGGATATACGCTCCACACATGACATTCACCAATTCTGCAGGGATCACCTTAATGATCGTAAGGTTGAATTACTCATACATAACGCAGGAGTAGGCTATTTCGGTCCTTTAGAGGAGTCAAGTGACGATGAGTTAATCAGTATGTTTGAAACCAATGCCCTTGGGCCAATACGGTTAACGAAGGCACTGCTGCCTCAACTGAAGAAGAAAAGCACCATCATCAATATCATTTCTACAGCCGGCCTTAGAGGAAAGAAAAATGAGTCCTTGTATGTAGCAAGCAAGTTCGCCCTAAGAGGGTTCGGCGAAAGCCTTCAAAAGGAATACGAAGCCAAGGACCTACGCATCGTGAATGCTTATATGGGTGGAATGGATACTCCATTCTGGGAAAACAGTGACCATATCAGTGACCCGTCAAGACTCCGCTCTCCTAGAGCAGTAGCGGAGACGATCGTAAATGAATTTCGGGAAAAAGATGAAATCGTCATCGAATCAAAAAAATAAACAGCAAAAGGCAGCCATCGATGATCGAAGGCTGCCTGGATTTAAGGAGCAAACGGGAAAAACATAAAGGCCACAAAAAATAATAGCATAGGAACCAAAAACAATGCGAATACATCAATGACCACGACAAAGGCGATCCATACCCAGCGGATGCCATCCTTTCGTTTTAAAAATTGCTGAATCATCCTGATGTTGACCAGGATCAAGAAGATTACAACTCCCAGAAGGAAGAATGGAACGACCCATTTCCCCATATCCTCAGCAAACCCCTGGTTGAACCACTCCTGCCTGCCCAATGAAAAGTAGTCCGTTTGCACTTTAATCAACAATTCACCGATGAGAAATAAGAGAGCGGTGCCTATCACTATTCCTCCAGTGTAAAGCTTGAATTTTCTCCCTGTCCCAATAATAAGCGGAAGGGTAACAACAACAAACAGGATCGCGGCTATCTCCACTGAACTCTCCCTTTCCCCATCCTTTTAGTAATGAAAAGAATCACTCTTCATTTTCTTTTAATTCTTCCAACAACCTTTCAATGTCTTCCATTGAAAACCCTTTTCGATACAACGTTTGCTTCATTTTCTGTACATACTCATATCCATCGTATTTTGAACTGAGTTTTCTGTGAGCCTTCAACCCCTGATGATAAACCGCATCCCATCTCTCATCATCATCCCGTTCGGATTCGACCGTTTCCCAGACGATTTTCATGACTGAGCCAGGATACCCTTTTCTCATCATGTTTTGTTCAATCTTTTGCTTGGCAATCATCTTGGAATCTTTCCGATACTTATGAAGGAGCTTTTCTGTCAGGGCGACCGCTTTGTCTACCTGCTTTTCTTGTGTGAAAGCGGCCAGGGCTTCTTCAATATGGGAATCCCCCACGCCCTTTCTTCTCAATTCCCCCCGGATCCAAGTCGGCCCCTTATCAGCCGTATTCATTTGGGTCCCGACAAACGCGTGGGAGAATTCTAAATCATTGATGTATTTAATCTCATTTAATTTATGAATGACTTCCTGGATGATCCCTTCCTCCGGGTCCCCTTCCTGCAGGTGATCACGGATTTCCTTTTCCGTTCTCATCCGGTAGGCCAGATACTGAATGGCTTTATTAAATGCTTTTTTGACATCGTCTTCATATTGAAGCTCCGAAATCTCGAGCTCATCTACCTCCAGCCCTTTTCTGAGCTGAAACTTGGCAAGAATCGCTTCATCGACACTGAAAGAATATTTTCCATCTATAAATAAATTGTAACGCTCATCGTTCTTCACTTGCTTCGTTATTTTCGTAATCTTACCCATATTTTCCACCTCCTCTTAATCCTAACACATTCAACATATGTTTTTTATTCTGAAGATAGGTAAAATAATAAGTATAACTGGAGGGATGATGATGAAGATTGCCATAACAGGTGGAACAGGTTTTGTCGGCCAGGCTCTGACTGAGGAACTTCTCAAACACCAACATGAAGTGATGATCCTGACCCGAAATCCGGATAAATACGATGCTCGGCCAGGTGTGACGTATGTGAAATGGCTCTCCGATGGGGCAAGACCCGAAGCGGAGCTCGAAGGAATTCACTCCTTCATTAATCTTGCGGGAGAATCCATCAATAGCGGAAGATGGACCGAAGAACGCAAGAAACGGATCATCAACAGCCGGATCAACTCAACCCGGGAAGTCATCAATATTATAAAAGCATTGAAAGACAAGCCTGCCTCCCTTATCAATGCAAGCGCAATCGGCTATTACCCTTCTTCCAAGACGAATACGTATACGGAAGCCTCAACCGAGACAGCTGACAATTTCCTTGGGGAAACCGTTCAAATATGGGAAAAGGAAGCAGCCAAAGCCACCCAAATCGGCATACGGGTAGCCTATACACGATTCGGCATCATTCTCGGCAAGGGGGAAGGTGCCCTTCCACGGATAGCCCTTCCCTATAAAATGTTTGTCGGAGGGACTGTCGGTTCTGGTGAACAGTGGATGTCATGGGTTCACATCAACGATATCGCGAGAGCTTTGCATTTTGTAGCCGAAACAGAGGGGATTGCAGGACCTGTTAATGTCACCGCTCCTTCTCCCGTCACTATGAAAGAATTCGGAAAGACACTAGGGACGGTCCTTGGCAGGCCACACTGGATACCGGTCCCTTCCCTTGCTTTAAAAGTGGCCATGGGTGAAATGAGCGAACTCGTACTGGAAGGACAAAGAGTCTTACCGGTTGTCCTCTCAGAACACGGTTTTCAATTTCAATATCCGGAATTGAAAAGTGCCCTCATTGATATTTATCAGTAAGTCACAGGTATGTCCCTTCCTTTTCACGGCAAAAATAGAAATAATCTTGAAAAGAAGGGATGTACATAGAAATGGATAATAAGAAAAAGAAAGACAAAAACAAGTCGGTTCTATCAAGTGCTCAGGAAGTCACGTACTCAAGGGAGTTCAAAGCAGCAGATCGTGCAGGCGGTTTCAGTTCCAAAGCCCACAGATAGACAATTATTACCTAACTAAAAGCCCTTACTTTGAAGAAAGATAAAGGTACAGGTCCCACAGGATCCTGTACCTTTATTTTTTAACCAAAAGGGGATGTTGATATTGGGAAGATCACGCGGCCATAGCAAAAGAGGAAATAAAAACAGCCTGCCACAAACACCCGCTCAGCTCAAATCTGATGGTGTTGACGAAGAGTTCTCACGAGAACTTGCCGATCAGGCAGATATGGAAGCACAAGCCCGCGCGAACGCTGCAAACCAGCGTGCACGGGTGAAGAAAAACCAATAGTGAATCCCGTTCGTTAAAAAGTCGGGTTTGAGGAATTCAGCTTTAAAGAGCCCCACGCTGTGACAGCATGGGGCTCTTTCATTTCCAAACGTTCTCATACAACAATCGGCTTTTTGTGCTTTCTGTCATGTTGAGTGATCGTTTGTTTCAAGTAAGGAATCATCCAATGGTCAGCTCCCCAATAGTAGGCGCCCCTACCTGTAAAGAGGAGGATGATGGCCGCTGTGTAAAGGATGGGGTTCGTGCTGACAGTCCCTGCCAGTAAGAAATTCAAGTTCATAAATGCACCTGCGAGAAGGGCCGGCAGCGTCATTAAGCCGACAATCAGCCCTACCCCTACCAACATTTCTCCCCAAGGAATCAAGACATTGAACAGTTCTACGTTCGGCAAAGCGAATCCTTTCAAGAATTCTGCATACCAGCCTTGTACGGCTGGATGATCTCCTGTCGCATTAGCCAAAGCCCCCTGCAAAAAGCCGCTTGCATCAAAACCGTCATTCACCTTATGCCACCCAGCTTCAAGCCACTGAACTCCCAACCAAATCCTCAACACTGTCCAAACCGCGCTCACTTTTTGATTTTCCCACCATCTCATGATGGATCATCTCCTTTTGGATGTATAATTTGTGAAACTATTCACAAATATATTTACGTTAAGATGACCTGTTGTGATTTATATCGTGTTATTGTGAAATGTTTCACATATTCTTTACACTCTTAATATACCTCTTCTCCCCCCTTAATACAATAGGCTTTCGTGTCGTTCACAAAGGTGTCAAAATCCTGGAGTTTAGGAAGAGTTCAGCTGCTGAAATAGAAGCGAAAATCAGCAGCTGAATTTCCTTTCTTATTAGACTGTTAAAGTTCAGCCAATCTTCACCTGTCAAAAATCAACGGAATTTTAACAGGTGAACAAGCGGGCCGTCTGTAGTTATCTCTCTCTACTCAAATCAATGATCCGGATTACATTTTCACTATCATCTTGGTAAATGGCATATCTTCCTGGTGGGATATCACATGGAGTTTTAATGAAATGGAGCTTTTCCTGATGATGTTCATAATATTCATCTACGCTGTCTACGATAAAAATTCCGCCTGGTCCTAATTCAGGCTCATCATTTTCAATCATTAGTTGAACATCCGTTCCCGGCAGCCTAAGGGCAATGGTATGATCTCCTTCCCTCCAGGCCTCTTCAAACCCTAATGTGTCTCGATAATAAATAAGGGATTTCTTTAAATCTGTTACAGGATGACATAGAAAAGCCAGTTTCATATACTCCACCTCAATTGATATTTTTACAAAAACCTAACTTGGTTTGTATAACGTAACATAGTTATACATCGCTTATGCTGCAATAAATCCCGTACGCATTAATTTTACCATAAAAACCCATATACAACCCGCTATTTTTTGAAAATACAAAAACAGAAACTTTCTAATTTCCCACACGTACTACATAATAGAGATAGATATCCGTTTACGGGGGATGAAATGATGAAGTCAGAGAACAAGCTTTGGAGAATGTGGAAGGTATTATCACTCGCCTTATCCATAGTGGTCAGGGTCTACTGGTACCGGCTGCGTGGTAAGTCCCAATGGGAAAAAGAAAAGCTTTGGGAACAAATCGGGAAAGAGTTCAAGGAAACCCTTTTTGAACTGAATGGCGTGTTGATCAAAGTTGGACAACTCTTAAGTATACGGGAGGATCTGCTTCCGAAAGGGTTTATCAATCAAATTCAAGACTTGGTTGACCATGTACCTCCTTCACCTTGGGAGAGAATTGAATCGGTTCTTGAACGGGAATGGGATGCTACCGTTACTTCCAAAGTCAAGAGCATCGACCAGGAAGCCATCGCCTCGGCTTCCATCGGGGAAGTGTACAAAGCGACACTGCTTGATGGCACCCAAGCGGCCATCAAGGTACAGCGACCGGAGATCCCCTCACTTGTGAAGACCGATTTCCGGACATTGTCCATCATCATCTGGTTTGCCCGGCATTTTGCTCCCATGCCGAAGGGGTTCATTAATTTTAAAATGCTATATAGAGAATTGAAGCAGGTCATCGAGCAGGAGCTCGACTTTTCAAAGGAAATGACTACCGCCATTTCTTTTAAACAGCGGTTTAAAGATCATGCCAATGTTAAGATCCCGACTATGTATCCTGAACTCTGTACAGATAAAGTATTGGTGATGGAATGGGTCGATGGGGTTCGATTGAATGATAGAGAAGCGATTGATTTGTATGGACTGAATGGCCAGAAGCTTGCACAGGAACTATTCCGTCTCTTCCTCCCTCAGTGGCTCGAGCCGGGAATCTTCCATGCCGATCCCCATGCCGGGAACATTCTGCTTCAGCCTGATGGTACTTTCGTTTTATTGGATTACGGGATGATTGGGGAAATTTCCAAAAGGGATTCAGCCCATTTCCAAAACCTCCTCGAAGGGGTTCTTTTAAAGAATTTCCGGAAAGCTTCAGAGGCTCTTGCCGAATTGGGGTTCTTGCTTCCAGACGCCAGTCCGAAGACGATTGAGCATGTGCTAAAGGAATTTGTCACTCTGGATATGGAGCAGTTTAAACAGATGGATCTGATATCGGTAAAGAAGGAAATCAACGAAATGATGAAATCACTTCCTGTGCAGGTTCCGACCCGCTTTATCTTTTTAGGGCGATCCTTCGCCACGATCGAAGGACTTGTCCACACATTGAGCCCGGATGAAGAAACCCTTGATGTAGTCAAGCCTGCCTTTATGGATTGGGTGAAGGATGGGAACACAAACAAATGGGAGCTTCTTATGAAATGGGTCAGCGCCCAACCCCTTTTTCAGACCGTTCAAAAAGTACGGCAGTTATTGGATATACCGGAAAAGGCACTGGAACAAAAGGAACATCATCAGCTAAACGAGTTTCAATTTAAGATATTCGAGGGTCAAAAGAAGCAGGCTTATGTCATTATACTAGCAGGCTGCCTCGGGGGATTTTCAGGACTGGCGTTCGATATGGAGGTCATCTGGAAAGGAAGCTTTGCCCTGGCAGGATTCGGTGTCGCAGGGTATTGGATGATTGCCACAAGGCAAAGAAACTGGTTAAAGAAGTTGAAAAATGGGCAACTGTATTAAGAGTTGTTTCCCAGTTAAATAAAAAGCTCAGAGCAGCCTCTGAGCTTTTTCCTATTTAATCCGTGTGTAGTAGAATTTCATCCCTATTCAGCCCTCTGAAATTCACTCCTCGATACAGAACTCTTCATCACGGAATCCATAAAGGTTTGAATCGATGCGTAGTCGTCATACAGAAACAGTAAGGTGTCACCCGGCTGTGACATCTCCCACGCCATGAACAAGGCATGGATTTCCTCCGGTTGCACATGAATCGTTGGATGTCCTTTGGATTCATCCACCCCTCTGGTCAGCAAATGGATGGTTTCTCCCGGGGCCCTTCCCCTTAAATTCAGATCTTCCTTGATAATGAAGATATCAGAATGCTTTCCAAAAATCCTTCCCATTTCCTGAATCGTTTCATCTTTCCGGTCTCCCGCAGCTGAGCCAACCGTGATGACCCTTCCATCCTTCAGATAGGCAATGGTATCGTATAATGCCCTTAAGCCTGCCGGATTATGGGCGTAGTCCACAATGATGGTCCTTCCTTGTACGATTTGAACATTGAATCGTCCACGATTCTGATTTTCAGTCGGCAGAAAACTGATCACCTTGCTTCGAAGTTCGGAGAGTGGGCGTCCTAAAGAATGTGCGGCGGCAAGAGAACCAAGCACATTCAAGACATTATACCTGGCAGCACCATTGATGGTGATGGGAATATGGGAGACCGGCAAAAATCGTTCCGTTTTCCCCTCACAGGTATGCATGATCCATCCTTCATCCATGTACCAAGCCTCATTCCCATTTTCAATATGCTCCTGTATCACTGGATTTGAAAGAGATAATGAGAAATAGACAATCTTTCCATACGTTTGAGTGGCCATTTGGACACATCGCGGGTCATCCGCATTCAATACGCACGATCCTCCTGGTAAAACCACTTCAGCTACTGTCTGCTTCAGCTTTGTTAAATCCTCCAGCGTATCTATACCATTCAATCCCAGATGATCTTCACTGATATTGGTAACGATGGCCACATCACAGTGCCTGAAAGCGAGACCTTCCCTCAGCATGCCGCCTCTGGCCGTTTCAAGTACAGCAACGTCTACACCAGGGTGGGAGAGGACTTTCCTGGCGCTTTTTGGACCGCTGCAATCTCCTTCATCGATTTGTTGTTCGGCGATCCAAACGCCGTCAGAGCAAGTAAAGCCGACGGTTACATCCTCCTTTTGTAATAAGTGAGAGACCAACCGGCAAGTCGTTGTCTTACCGTTCGTTCCTGTCACAGCGACTATCGGGATCGCCGCTTCCTCGCGATTTTCGAATAAATAGTCAACGATTGCTCCCCCGACGTCCCGGCTTTTTCCTTCTGAAGGATAATGGTGCATCCTGATCCCAGGCGCAGCATTCACTTCAAGGATGGCAGCAGCTCCCTTTTCGAATGGGACGGTTACATCTGTTGAAAGGATATCGATTCCGGCAATGTCCAGACCGATGGCAACCGCAGCTCCTTCTGCCATCTTGCGGTAATGAGGATGAACATCATCCGTCACGTCAATGGCTGAACCACCGGTTGAAAGGTTCGCATTCCCCAGTACTTCAAGACTTTGTCCCATTTTAAGGACCGTATCCAGGGAGTGTCCCTCCTTCTCCAAATGTACAACGGTTCGTTCATCCAGGGGAATTCTGCTCATGGCTTTCTCATGTCCTTCTCCACGCAAAGGATTTTTGTTTTCGCTTTCAATTAGTTCCTTGATTGTTTTTCTCCCGTCACCTATTACCGTTGGAGGCTGGCGGAGACTTGCTGCAATGAGTTCATTATTCACGACAAGGAATCGGTAGTCCTTTCCTTTATAGTAACGTTCAATGATATAGTCAGTCCCTTCACTGTATACACAGCGGAAGGCCGTTAACAGATCAAGTTCATTCTGGATATCCGTCACGATATTTTGTCCCTGGCGCCCATTGACAGGTTTGATTACGAGTGGGAATCCGATCTTTCCCGCAGACTGAAGAAGCTCGTATTCATTTGAAACGACATCCCCCTCAGGAACTGGCAGACCTGCACTCTTCAATAACATTTTCGTCGCATCTTTATCACAGGAGTCCTCTACAGCAAGATAAGAGGATTGACTTGAAATCGTCGCCTGTACGAATTTTTGTTTCTTACCTGTCCCGAGCCTTAAATGGCTGTTTGTTCCCGTTCTTTCGACTGGTATCTTACGGGCTTTGGCAGCTTGGAAGATGGCCTCTGTACTCGGCCCCATTTTATGCAGATGATATAGATCGGAAGTTTCTGATATGTAAGGTTCGGCGCTGACCTCTTTATGTTCGAGGATGGCTTCTACGATTTCCATCGCTGCTGTAAACGCATAATATCCGGACTTCTTCTCCACATAATCGTATGTCACGAAATAAATTCCTTTCCGTTCGCTCGTGATCGTTTTGCCGCGTTTTACAGTGATTCCCGCCAGATGCTGGATTTCGAGTGCAATATGTTCAAGGATGTGGCCCATCCACGTCCCTTCATGCAAGCGTTCCACAAATCCCCCTGCATACCCCCTTGAACAGGTGTGTGTGAACAGGGATGGCATGACCTTCAGCAATGTTTCGGTAAACCCTTCCAATCGATTGGAGGGCTTCTCTTCGAACTCCTCTATGTCGAGCTCAATGCAGATCGTCGGCTTGAAGCTGTATAAGTTAGGACCGGATAAGTAGTTGACGCGATTGATTTTCATTTAATTGTTCTCTCCTTAAGATAAAATTAATTCCCTTTTGGTTAAATCAAAGATCGCGCCCTCACCCAATGTGTGAAAACGAATATCTGATATGGTCATGTTCTCTTTATTTTCAGCAACATCTATATAGGAAGACGTTTTCCCATCAAAAATGCTCACATTGAATTCACCGATCACTTCAAATTGATTCCGTTCACTGTTGACCCAAATCGCTGTATTTTCATCGATCCCCACCCCGATAATTTGAGGATTTAATGCAATCGCCCTCATCAGCCTTGAAAATCGGTCACGCTGGGAAAAGTGCTGATCTATAATGACGTCTTCGAGAAACCCGAAGCCAGAGCCCATTTCGAGGATCGATACATCCTGCTTTTTTGAGATTTTGGATGAAATGATCATCAGCCGGCTCATGACGGCAGCCCCGGCACTGGTCCCGCCTATGACCAGACCTTCCTTCCATTCCTTGATACAGTGTTTATAGAAGGTTGTCCCCCCCAGCAGGCTCGTGAGTCTGAGTTGATCTCCGCCTGTCATGAATAACCCCGACAGGGAAGAAAGCTGCTCGATCAATTCAGGATCATCCGCTTTCTCACGGGAATCCAGATGGAGCAATAGTGGTTTTGTTCCATGAAGCGTCTGAAACAAACTTGCGTATTCATTTCCTACCTCTTCCGGATAAGCTGTAGCAGTCGTAACGATCCCAATCGGACCTTGTCTATTTTGACATAATGAAGCGAACTTCGATAAGATGACCTTCTCATCCGTTTTATCCTCATTGCCCCCAATGATCAGCAAATCACCTTTTGCCATCCTCCATCAACCTCTTCGCTCTCATTTAATTTCCAAAAATAGTTCAGAAAATTAAAAATATATTTTGTATTCAACAAAGCATCTATACCCTTGTTTACCATTGATTAAACCTATATAAAAATAGAAAAAGACCAGGTCCATCCTTTATAAAGATGAAAACCTGGCCATCCTGCTATAAGATCACTTTCTTCGATTTAAAATATATAGTAAAATATTTACAGGAGGGATACCATGACAAATCGAAAAGAACCGTTCAATGATGTGACCGACCATATGTCTAAAATTGAAGGGGCACCCATGAACCAGCCCGGAAAGGAGAGTCTTCCACTCGGGATTCGGATTATCGGTTATGTAATCATTGGGTTTACGGGCCTTACGACTTTATTTGTCTTTATTTTGGGCTTGTTTGATTGAAGTTTGTTCCTTTATGATTCAGGGTGATACTGATACTCCCCAAGTTCAATCCGGTTATTCCCTATAAAATGGACTCCCTCCGCTTCCAGGGACAGCCTTTGGCTCATCATTTGCTCCTCATCACGAAATCCGATTTCCCCTTTGCTGTTTAGAACCCTGTGCCAGGGGAGTTTATACTTTTCACTCATGGAGTGCAGGATCCTCACGACCTGCCTTGCAGCCCTCGGACTTCCTGCAAGCTCCGCAATTTGTCCGTATGTCATGACCTTTCCCGAAGGAATATTGGCTATGATGGTAACCGCCCGTTCGGTAAACGGCTTCATGCATGTTCACCTCCCCTTCCTTCTCTCATTTATGTATTACCCTTATGGAATTAGGAATTCTATTATTCAGGAAACCTTGTCTTCATCAAGTCACGTTCCTAGAAGATTTCCTCCCTTTATATTACACTGTATAAGAATGAAAAGAAGGATGTGATACGAATGGATATTAAACTGATTGCATTGGACATGGATGGGACACTCGTCAACCATGAGGGCGAGGTATCCCCTGAAAACGAACAAGCCATTCAGCGGGCAAAGGAAAAGGGGATTCACGTTGTACTGAGTACCGGACGTTCTCTTTTTACTTGCAGGGACATTTCAGATGAGCTTGGTCGCTCATCGTACCTCGTTACCGTGAATGGCGGAGAAATCTACGATCATGAATACAATCTTGTAGACCGCATCCCTCTTGATATCGATCTTGTAAAGCAGTTATGGGCGCTTAAAGAAGAGCATGATGTGTATTTCTGGTCTTCCACTTCCCAAGGCTTATTCAATAGCAGGAAACCTTTTGAGCAGGATATCGAATCGTATGATTGGCTGAAGTTTGGCTTTGATATCCAGGATGATGATGTCCGCAAAGTCATGTGGGACGAACTGGTGAAGAATGAAGCACTCGAAATTACGAACTCCTCACCCACCAATATCGAAATCAATCCAGCAGGGGTCAATAAGGCGGCTGCCCTGGTGAAGGTGTGTAAGTGGCTGGACCTTTCAATGGATCAAGTCATGGCAGTCGGGGACAGTATGAATGACATCGCCATGATCCGGGAAGCAGGATTCGGTGTGGCGATGGGCAACGCTCAGGAAGCAGTGAAAGAAGCAGCGGACTGGGTGACAGGGATCAATACTGATCACGGTGTCGCTCAGGCAATCGATAAAGTACTGAAGGAAAAAAACTAACTCGTTAAAAAAGGGCCTGATTATCGAATCAGGCCCTTTCTCTTTCCACTGGGTCTATTCCTTTCCTGTTACGTCTATACTAATGGAAAAAACAAGGATTGTACCCCGCTATGTACCTAATACTGATCGTCGTCGTTTATTTACTTTTCGCAAAGTTCTTTATTGATTGGAAACGCTGGAAGGATTTTTATCCAACGGTTCAGTTTTATATTATCTGCAACCTTACGTATAACATGATATTTTATAACCACACCTTATGGAAGTATAAAGCGGTGACGGTGGACTGGCTGAATCATACGTTGATCGATCTTGTTTTTACCTTTTTCATCATTCCTGTGGTGATTATGATCTACCTCCGTTATTTTCCCTATCGGAAAAAGAAGACGGTTTACGTCTCGAGCTGGATTGTTTACTTTACGTTTATCGAGTATTTATTTCATAAAAAAGGGCTGTTCCTTTACGAAAATGGTTGGAACTTAGGATGGTCTGCTGTATTTAACATCATCATGTTTACCATTTTGGGATTGCATCACAAAAAACCGCTGCTTGCACTCATCCTTTCTGTTCCCATCATCGGCATCCTTTTGTTGATTTTCCATCCATCTTTACAAGAACTAAAGTGAGGGTGTTTTGATGACTTCCTTTTCTACACCTATTTTCATAGTCTCGATTCTCGTCGTGTATATAACGATGGCCATTTATATCGCCATATTGAAGCGAAAAGAATAAAGAGCAAGGAGCATCCGATCCCGGATGCTCCTTGCCCATTTTATTTCACGATGATCTCATCATTTTCAACTGATACGATCAGTTCCGTTACGCCTTCCTCATCAAGAAGGAAGTCGGCAATCTTATCTTCCACTCTTTCCTGGATCACCCGGCGCAATGGTCTTGCACCAAATTCAGGATGATATCCGAGTTCCACGAGTCTGCGCTTCGCTTCTCCGTCTATTTTCACTGTAATCCCCTGCTCCTTGAGCTCATCCTGCAACTCATTCAGCATCAGATCAAGAATTTGCAGTAACTCTGCCTTGTCGAGTGATTCGAATTCAATGATACTGTCGAATCGGTTAAGGAACTCAGGCTTAAAGTAGGCACCCAGTGATTGTAGAATATTCGTTTCTTTAATGGCATCTGTGCCTCCGGTATTGAAACCGACGACGGCTTCCTTCTTATCCGTCACCCCGGCGTTACTTGTCATGATGATCACAGTCTCTTTGAAGCTCACCGTTCTGCCTTGACTATCCGTAAGACGACCGTCTTCAAGAATCTGAAGGAACATATGCTGAACATCGGGGTGCGCTTTTTCAATCTCATCCAGAAGTATGATGGAGTAAGGATTCCTTCTTACTTTTTCCGTCAGTTGTCCGGATTCTTCATGACCCACATAGCCAGGAGGGGATCCGATCAGTTTAGACACAGAGTGTTTCTCCATATACTCACTCATATCCAAACGAAGCATGGAATCTTTAGATCCAAACAACTCTTCTGCCAATGTCTTCGTTAATTCTGTTTTCCCTACACCCGTCGGTCCCACAAATAGGAATGTTCCGATTGGACGGTGCTTCGCTTTCAAGCCTGCCCGGCTGCGTCGGATGGCTTTCGCCACTTTTTTCACGGCTTCATCCTGTCCGATCACTTTATGGGCAAGGTTTTCTTCAAGGGATTTCATCCGCTTACGGTCATCACTTTGAAGCTTTCCTACAGGGATGCCTGTTTTGGTTTCAATGATCGCCTGGATCAAGTCCTTTTCTACAAGTGCCTTTGAATCAGATGATTCCCGGCCAAGCTGTTTCTCCAAGGACGCTTCCTCATCCCTTAGGATCGCTGCCTGCTCATAGTTTTCTTCTTTCGTTGCCTGCTCTTTCTTTACTTTTACTTCATGTAATTTTTTGTGAAGGGCCGTTTTATTCTTGCCTTCAGATAGAAGGTTCACTTTTGAACCTGCCTCATCCATCAGATCAATCGCTTTATCCGGCAGGAATCGGTCCTGTATATAACGGTGTGACAATTTCACACATGCCTCGATGCTTTCGTCTGTGAATTCCACCCCATGATAGTCTTCATAGCGGGTTTTTAAACCCTTAAGAATTTCAATGGATTCTTCCGGTGTAGGCTCATTGACCATGACAGGCTGGAAACGACGTTCGAGTGCCGCATCTTTTTCGATTTGACGGTACTCTTTAAGGGTTGTCGCCCCAATTACCTGCAGTTCACCGCGAGCAAGCGCAGGTTTTAGGATATTCCCTGCATCCATGGATCCTTCTGCAGAACCTGCTCCCACCAATTGATGGATCTCATCGATGAATAGCATGACGTTCTCTCGACTCTGCAATTCGTTAATGATGGCTTTCAACCGTTCCTCGAATGATCCCCGTACACCTGTACCTGCTGTCAAGGAAGCAACATCCATCACATATACTTCTTTGTTTAATAATTTTGACGGCACATCTCCTGCTACGATTTTACGTGCCAATCCTTCCGCAATGGCCGTTTTCCCGACGCCGGGCTCACCAATCAGTACCGGATTGTTTTTATTGCGGCGGTTCAGAATTTCAATCACACGATCCACTTCTTTGTCACGACCGATAACCGGATCGATCAAGCCGGCTTTAGCTGCTCCAGTGACATTACGCCCGAACTGGTCGAGGATGCCGTTTCCGCCATTCCCCTCTTTCGCTTGAGCTGATGAAGATGGCTGATGCTGGCTTTGGAATCCATGGTCGGGACTTCCGCCCATGCTCATACCTTTGAATAATTCATCAAACGGGAAACCTCCGTGAATGCCAGAAGGGGTTTGCTGCTTTTGAAAGCAAGCAGAACACATTTTCATACTGGATTTCTTACCATTCAGTTGCGTATGGACTTCAACTGTTGCTTGATTATGATGACATACTTGGCATTTCATGAACATGACCTCCTGTTGTCTTCTTATATATTAAGTGGTTTGTTAGTTGGTTTATGGGTAAGGTCATACTATAATTTGACTATGTTTGACTTTGACTTTTCTTGACCTTATAAACATAGTATACTTTGACCTTTTTTGACTTTCAACATTTTTGCTTATGGGAATTTTTTCTTGGATTCTACTTTCCCGTTGATTGAAGAGTATAATAGGGTGGAATAGAGAAATCAACTAATTGATTTATGGATATTCCACTCCTGAAATACACAAAAAAAGCCGGCATGTCCGCCGACTCTATTAATACCAATGCTCCCATTTGTCTTTGTAGCACTCATGCTTCTTTTTATGGCATGTGCATTTTTTAATTTTCTTCAGTTCGTCCAGAATGTCTTTTAGAAGATCTTTGATATCTTGATCCTTGTCTTTTTTACATTCATCATGCTTGTAGGATTCGGATTGTTTTTTATACATACGCTGATTCACCACCTTTTCAACCATTGGAAGAATATTCATCATATTTGCCATGGCCCCTAAGTTTCCAAGTGAACCTAGTGCATCAAGAGAACTCTTACCTTGAGAACCTAACAGTCCTTTAAGGTGATCCTCATTCAGTAATGAACTTACTTTTTCCTTTGCCGTTTCCAGATCCAGTTTACTCGCATCTTCTTTTGTGTATTGGTTGATTAAATCCATAAGTCCTTCTAGTGGATTATTATTTTCACTCATCGATTTCCCCTCCATCTTTTTGCAAATTTCAATGTAATGGTATTCCTTGAAGACTTGTCTCCAAGGAATGATCAATCTTTAAATCTTAGCTAATGGCACTAACGGCAAGTAGAACCAAAATAGCGATTCCAACAATCAATGCTGCTAGAGGGTTAATTGCAAGTAGTACTAGAAAAGCTACAATTAACAGAACTAATAGCAAGCTGTAAAAGTCAAATTCGTCATGAGAATGACCGGCACCCATCCATAATCACCTCACTTATTCAGTACTTTTAAATCACCTTACATGGCTATCTTATGTATGTATTGGTAGTTTCGAATGATATAAACGTCTATTTTCTAGTAAAAAGGGCTATTTAAACCATAAAAAAATGCTAGACCTAAGAAGCAGGTCTAGCATTTCCCCGTTACTATTCTATTATCCTTACACTAATTCACGATCCCAATGACGATGTGCTGCGATGGCTGCCGTGAATTCCTTGGCGAATGACTTCATGTCATCCCCGGTTACAACACCTGAACCCCTCACACCTGCCTCTTCCAACCAGTGTAAACCTTCATGGGTGGCACCGATCGGTTTAAAGTGAGAATACGCTTCTTTAACAAAGTAGGTGGTATCTTGAGAAAATTTCTTATCTACGTTTTCTCCACCTACAACGTATAGGCTGTCGAATAAGACCGATTCTCCCGTTAAGAATGTATGGTCCACTTCAAGCTCTGTACCGTCATCACCTTTGCGCGTCCCCAGTTTGTCACTGATGATTTCAGGCTGGACCCCTTCTTCTTTAAGAGCAGAGAGGACACGGTTCACTTCTTCTCCTTTAAAGCCATTTCCTACGATGACACCGACTTTCCGGGTAGCCGGCTTCTTTTTCGTATTTTCCTGACTTAAAGCCGGTGAAGATTTCGTTACCTTCGATCCTTCTCCTTCAGGTACTTTTATATTGATCGCTTCCGCAAAACCTTTAGCCAGATCCATACTGACGTTTGCAAACATATCGACGATCTGCTTCTGAATCGATTTGCTTTTCACTTTTCCGAGTTCAAAGCTGAAGGCTTGAATGATATGCTCCTTCTCCGGCTCACTCATGCTGTTCCAGAATAGTGTTGCCTGAGAGAAGTGATCCTTGAAGCTTTCACTTCTTGTACGTACTTTCCTGCCCTCCATCTTTTCCTGATAGTGGGTGTACCCGCCTTCTTCCTGCGAAACGGGGGCCGGTGTATTATGAGCCAGTGAATTGTTGTGATAGCTGACCTGTCCTTTATTGATCGTATGGCGGCCGTATCCATCACGCTGGTTATTGTGGAAAGGACACACAGGTCTATTGATCGGAAGCTCGTGGAAGTTCGGTCCCCCAAGACGGATCAATTGTGTATCCGTATAGGAGAATAAGCGTCCCTGCAACAACGGATCATTGGAGAAATCGATTCCAGGCACGACAGATCCAGGGTGGAATGCCGCCTGCTCCGTTTCGGCAAACACATTGTCCACATTGCGGTTTAACGTCATTTTCCCGACGATCTTCACAGGGATTTCCTCTTCCGGCCATAGCTTCGTAGGGTCAAGGACATCAAAGTCAAAGTTAAACTCATCTTCCTCCTTGATGAGCTGAACACCCAGTTCATACTCCGGATAGTCCCCTCCCTCGATGGATTCGTATAGATCACGGCGGTGGAAATCAGGGTCTTTCCCGTTAATCTTCTGTGCTTCATCCCAAACGAGTGAGTGTGCACCGAGTACAGGTTTCCAGTGGAATTTCACGAAATGGGCTTTCCCTTCCTCGTTCACCAGACGGAATGTATGGACACCGAAGCCTTCCATCATACGGAAACTTCGGGGGATTGCCCGATCGGACATAGCCCACATCACCATATGAGCGGACTCCTGATTGTTTGCAATAAAGTCCCAGAATGTGTCATGGGCAGAAGCAGCCTGTGGCATTTCATTATGTGGCTCAGGTTTAAGAGCATGAACTAGATCCGGGAACTTGATCGCATCCTGAATGAAGAATACCGGAATATTGTTCCCGACCAGATCATAATTCCCTTCTTCTGTATAAAATTTAGTGGCAAATCCCCGGGCATCACGCACAGCCTCCGCAGAACCCCTGGATCCCGCCACTGTGGAAAAGCGGACAAATACAGGTGTCTTCGTCGACGTGTCCTGAAGAAATTTAGCCCTTGTATATTCTTTCATAGAGTCATAGAGTTCGAACTCCCCATGTGCCGCAAATCCCCGGGCATGGACAATCCTTTCAGGAATCCGTTCATGGTCGAAGTGGGTCATCTTCTCACGGAAATGGAAATCCTCCATTAAAGTAGGTCCACGCTCTCCGGCTTTCAGTGAAAACTCATCCTCTGATACCTTCAGCCCTTGATTGGTTGTCAGATGCTTTCCTTCGTCATCCACTCTATACTGTTCAAGCTGTTCATCTTTACTTTTACCATTCACCTTCGTATGACGCTCGTCTCCCATTCTTTCATCCCTCTCATGTTTATTAATGTTTACTATGTAAAACATTCTGATTATCTAGTACCCTTGATGGATTGATGTAAACATTTATTGGAAGGTCGGGATTTATGATTTTTAATTTTTTCATTCTTTCCTTTACTGCGTAACATTGTTCTGTTAAACTGAAACTACAGTAACGTAACAATGTTTTGTTTCGAAAAGAGGAGACCCAATGGAAACCGATTTTATTTCTAAAAAAGAAGTACTGGAACTGACCGGGATATCCTACGGACAGCTTTACCGCTGGAAACGTAAGAATATCATCCCGGAAGGATGGTTCATCAAGAAATCCAGTTACACCGGTCAGGAGACGTTCTTCCCAAGGGAGAAGATGCTTGCCCGGATCGATGCAATCAAAGAAATGAAAGATGATTACTCCCTGGATGAGCTCTCGGATTTCTTTTCACCTAATCCCGCGAGGATCGAAGTCAGTGAAGAAGAACTATCGTCGCTCAACATTCTTTCAGAACACACCATGGCTTTCTGTACATCCCTATTACCAGTAAAAAAAGCGTACGAATTCCAGGACATCCTGCATATGGTGATCATCGAAAAATGCCATAGGACAGAGATTCCTAAAGAAGCTCAGCAAACCCTTTATCTTTTTCTTCATGAGAAGTTTACACCACTGAAAGAATCTTCCCTTGAGCTGATCGGTATCCGGAAAGGTGAGGCGTATATGTGGATGCTCCTGCCCCTCCCTTCAGATTTCCTTCTGGACCATACGGCTCAAGTCGTATTGAGATTCGATCTGCAACAAATGATGGAAGAATTGAAAATTACATTAACGAATACGAAGGGGATTTGACGTCCCTTTAATTGGAGGAGAAATGCATGAATACAGTGGAAAAGAGAAAGCTTCATGATTTGAAGATCAGCGGGTCCGGAACATCCGGCGGTGGCCAATTTGATGAAGTGAAGATCAGTGGAAGTGGAAAAATCGCAGGGGATATTGACTGCCGTGAAATGAGAATATCGGGTTCCGGCACCGTTGCAGGTGATGTAAAAGCAGGCCTGATCAAAACCAGCGGCTCTTCCTCCATCGAAGGAGACACGAAAGCCGAAACGATTACAACGAGCGGGAGTTCCAAATATGCAGGGTCCGTGATGGCATCCGAAATGACGATAAGTGGATCCAGTAAGGTGACCCGGAATCTGATCGTTGAAAAACTCAAGGTGAGCGGCTCATGCAAGGTAGGCGGGAAAATTCAGGGCGGATTGATCAGGGCGAGCGGATCGTTAACGGTTGGAGAGGATTGTGAAGTCGAAACCTTCTCAACCTCAGGCTCTGTACACATTGATGGATTGCTGAACGCCGACAATGTCCAGATTGAAATCAACCATGAATCTTCCATTAAAGAAATCGGCGGCGAAAAAATTTCAGTGACTCACCACCATTCAAGCAAACTACTCAAACAGGTAGTCAACTTCTTTCTGCAAAAGGAAGATTGCTTATCTTCCGAACTAATCGAAGGGGACGAAGTCTATCTTGAAAATACGAAGGCAAAACTCGTTCGCGGAAAAAACGTCGTGATCAAGGAGAATTGTGAAATCGATACGGTAGAATACTCCGGCACCATCGAGGTACACAAGGATAGCTCGATCAGAAATAAAGTGAAAATCTGACGGATCAGTGACAGGGTATGGCTCGGCCATCCCTGTTTTTTCAATTTTCATCGCACTCATTACATCCCCTTCATCTCCACATATTCGAAATTTCATATTTTTATTCTGAATGTTCTGCTATATTAATAGGTATATAGTACAATCCTGCGAGGATATTGGAGGACTTTATGGAACGTTTGACCGATCACCTCATCATCATCTCTTTCGATTGTTTATCTGCCTTGGATTTTCCGATTCTAAAAGGACTCTCCCACTTCCGGGAGCTGCTTTCACATGGTTCTTACTGCAAAAGGGTTGAAACCATCTATCCTTCTGTCACGTATCCCTGTCACGCCACAATTGTCACCGGAAAGTACCCCAATCGTCACGGTATAGTGAATAATACACTCCTCCAGCCTGGCAGGGACTCGCCTGACTGGCATTGGCATCGGAAATCCATTAAGGGTACCACCCTCTATGACGAAGCAAAGAAGGCGGGGATGACCACCGCTGCCCTCCTTTGGCCGGTGACTGCCAAAGCGGATATCGATTATAATATGCCGGAAATCTTCGCCAATCGTCCCTGGCATAATCAAATCCTCGTTTCACTTTTGAATGGGAGCCCCCTCTTCCAACTGCAGATGAATCGTCTTTTTGGCCATATGCGCAATGGCCTGAATCAACCTGAGCTGGATGATTTCGTCCTTGAATCGACGCTTGAAACAATCAAAAGGAAACCAGACTTATTGCTTGTACACTTTACGGATCTTGATACCAAGCGGCATTACCACGGTTTCTCTTCAGACGAAGCACATGCAGCGCTCCGCCGCCATGACGACAGATTGGGAAGGATCGTAGGAGCGTTAAGGGACAACGGCATCTATGATAAGTCGACGATCGTAGCCCTTGGTGATCATAGCGCCCTCGATGAATCGAAGGCCGTCCAACTCAACACCCTCCTTAAGGAACAGGGGTTCATCACCGTAAACCGGCGCGGGAAGATCACTGACTGGAAAGCGTATTGCAAAGGGTGTGATGGTTCTGCCTATGTGTATACAAAGGATCCCGAATCGAAGCAGAAAGTGAAGGACCTTTTGGAACGATTACAACCTGATCCAGCGAGTGGAATCGAATCCATCCTCACTGGAGAGGAAGCAGCCCGGAAAGGGGCCGATGAACAGTGTTCGTTCATGCTCGAAGCCAGACTCGGGTTTTATTTCAAAGATGCATTGGATGGTTCCTTCATCCATACGATCACTCCGGAAGATGTGAAGGAAAAGCGTTACACGTACGGCTCCCACGGCTATTCTCCGGAAAAGGAGAACTACTCCACGATCTTCATGGCGGCGGGAAAAGGAGTTCGTCCTCACCTCGAGATTCCTTCCATGGGTCTCATTGATGAAGGACCGACATTTGCCAGATTGCTCGGACTCACCTTAGAAGATATTGACGGAAAAACGATTGAAGAAGTATTGGATATCTAATGAAGATTCTGTTTCCTTAGGGGGAAAAACCATGAAACGTTTTTCAAAAGAAGAAAGCAGCTGGATTTTTTATGATTGGGCCAATTCAGCGTATTCCATCATCATTTCCACCGCCGTCTTTCCGCTCTTTTATAAAGCGGCCGCTACAAATGCAGGTGTCAGTGCCGCTAATTCAACGGCCTATTTGGGATACACCATTGCCATTGCGACCTTCATCCTGGCCATGATCGGTCCCATCCTTGGGACCATCGCCGATTATGAGGGATATAAGAAGAGGTTCTTTTCCTTCTTCTTTGCACTGGGTGTGACATTCACCCTCCTCCTCGCTTTCGTCCCGAGCGATCAATGGCTGCTTCTTTTAGTCTTTTATACAGTGGCAGCAGTCGGATCCGCCGGTTCGAACGTCTTCTACGATGCCTTTTTGACCGACGTAACGACGGAAGAACGGATGAATCGTGTATCATCACGGGGATTTGGATTTGGGTATATCGGGAGCACGATACCGTTCATCCTAAGCATCGCCATCATCATCTTATCCCAGAACGGGACCCTTCCCATCTCCGTTACGGTCGCCAGTAAGATTGCCTTTGTGATCACCGCTTTATGGTGGGGTCTCTTCTCTATACCGCTATTAAAGAATGTCCATCAGCGCTACTTCATCCAACGGGAAAAAAGCCCAGTCGCGAACAGCTTCAAACGTCTTGGCAAAACGATGAAAGAAATCAGGAAATACCGGGCACTCTTTTTATTCCTGCTTGCTTACTTCTTTTATATTGACGGTGTCGGCACCATCATCACCATGTCCACGGCGTACGGGTCGGATCTTGGGATCACCTCCACCAACCTTTTGATCATCCTCTTTGTGACCCAGGTGGTGGCTGGACCATTCGCCATTCTCTATGGAAGGCTGGCTGAAAAATTCACAGGTAAAAAGATGCTGTATGTGGGCATTTCCGTGTATATCATCGTGTGCATTTACGCCTATTTTCTAGAGACAACCATGGATTTCTGGATCCTTGCCATGCTCGTCGCATCTTCTCAAGGGGGCATCCAGGCACTGAGCAGGGCTTATTTTGCAAAGCTGATACCGAAGAAAAACGCCAACGAATTCTTCGGGTTTTATAATATTTTTGGTAAGTTTGCATCGATTCTCGGACCGTTATTAGTGGCTGTCACCGCACAAATGACCGGCGCGTCCAACAGTGGAGTATTCAGCCTTGTCATCCTCTTTATCATAGGGATTGTGATCCTTGCTTTCGTACCCGAACCGACAGAGGCTGACGTCGAGAAGTCAGCCATCGTATAAAGAAAAAAGGGCCTGAACGCTTATGTTCAGGCTCTTTTTTGCATTTCAATTAGAAAGTATGTGCTGCGTCTTTCGCGCGGGCAATCGCATCTTCTTTGATTTCCTGTGCTTTATCCGGCATTGCCGCATGTCCCTCCACAAAAACTCCCTCAAAGGAAGGTACACCAAAGAATTGCATGATAAGGCTTAAATAACGATGACCCATTTCCATGCCTGCTGCCGGTCCTTCAGAGTAAATACCGCCCCTGGCCTGGATATGTATCGCTTTCTTGTCCGTCAATAATCCAACCGGCCCCTGCTCCGTATACTTGAATGATTTCCCTGCCACTGCCACGGAATCGATATATGCTTTCATCACCGGTGGAAATGAAAAATTCCAAAAAGGGGTCACAAATACGTATTTATCAGCCCCGATGAACTGATCGGATAGTTCATTAAGGCGGTTTACTTTCTTTTGCTCTTCCATGGAAAGCTCCTCAAATCCTTTACCTGATTGAAGCTTCCCCCAACCGCTGAAGACATCCGCATCGATATGGGGAATATGCTCCCGGTACAAATCGAGGTGAATTACCTCATCTTCCCGGTTCACATCCTTATACGTATCCATAAATGCTTTCGCAACCGCCATGCTGTACGATTGGGTATCGTCATGGGGATGCGCGGTAATGTATAATACCTTTGCCATTCATCATCCATCCTTTCTTCTATTAACTCACAATCGTATTTTGTGAAGATATGAATGGAATTATCCTTTTTCACTGTAAAAAAAGAATGCTGCCCTGTAGGACAGCATTCGATGCTTACTCTTCTTCTCCTGGTACTTCAAACGGGTTCCCCCCGATATGTTTCCTCATTTCGTCTGTTAGTTCAAATGGAGTGTTTTCTTGTGTTTCCCCTGCTGCAAAATGGTGACTGCCATCAAAGTGAAATGGTTTACCTTCCAATGTCGACACCTCCGTTTTACTGTAGTATGACCATTATGTACAGGCCCATACAGAACAGACCTTTTACCCAGTAGTATTTACTTATTATAATATGCTTTACTTCCAGAAGATATCCTTTTTTCCCATTTTATATTGATATTTTTTATTTTCTAATACCACGACTTGTTCATGGGATGTTGTTGCCACACGCTTTGTTTCCTCCACTAGATGCTGAATGAGACCATGGCACTGCTCCGCCCCTTTCACAAGGAGGGGCACGCCGATCCAATCGATCTTCAGTTCCCTTGAGAAGAAACCTCCCGCTGTCATAGCTGGCGGGACGGTTGGCGAAGTGTTGGAAATGATGATCTTCTCTTCTTGTCCGTATCGATTCAGCAAAATACCACTCAGATCGGTTAAGGCAGGGACCACATACTTGGAATTCCTTCGTCCGATCGTATAGACGGGACACCCTTCTTCGTCCGTTCCGTGATATAGAATATGCCCCGTGTCTTTTTTTGTAAGTTGGTTAAAATATGGAACAGAAAGGATCTCTTCCTTCGTCAACTTCCCCGGTTTCAGTATTTGTAAATGATAGGCTGCAGCCATGGACGTGGTATGAGTCCCACCGAAATCGTTGTAAATATAAATCATCTGATCACCTTTAAGAGATTCGTTTTCTTCAGTATGAACGGTCGGGGTGGAGAGTATCCCTTTTCATCTTGATTCAATAAAAAAACCTGCTCCCAAAAATGGGAAAGCAGGAATTCATTGCCTGAATCAACCACCCGCAGGAGCGGGACCGGCTGCAGGTGCTGCTGTACGCTGACCAAGTTCCTGGTCCAGCACCAATAGAGCGGCGGGATTATCTCCGGCAAGTTTCAACCGATCGACAATCGTCAGCGCCTGGGCTTCTTCATCAATCTGTTCTCTCAGAAATTCCTGAATGATGACAGCAGTCTGTTGATCATTTTGGGCGGCATAATTGTATGCTTGTTGATAAGAGTTGGTAACGAATCGCTCATGCTCCAGCACTTTTTGAAACGTTTGAAGAGGGGTGCCATACTCTTTCGGCTGCGCAGGGAGCTGCTGAAGATCGACCAGCCCTCCCCTGTCTGTCACATAGTCGATGAGCTTCAACATATGTGTTCGCTCTTCTTCCGACTGTAGTCTCAGCCAACTGGCCATCCCAGTATAATTCTGATTCGCCATATAGGCGGACATGGCAAGATAGAGAGTAGTAGACACGTGCTCGATTCCAATCAAATTATTTAAGAGCTTTTGAATTTGTTCGTTAAGCATACCCTTCCTCCTTAAAAATATATTGACTCTTCATTTTATTGAAGGAAAGTAATAATTATGATTGATTCATTAAACCTACATATGGTGATGTTGTTTCCCCTCGAGGAACCGCTTTTGTTTTCTTCTGACCACAAATTCTTCGAGGGTCCCGGAACCACACACGACTCCAAGAACGATGAACACCAGTCCGAACAGATGATAGAACGTCACGGTTTCACCAAGAAAAACCGCCGCTCCAAGAAGTGAGAAAAAGGTATTGAGATTCAGGAAAATGGATGTTTCGGCAGCCCCTATTTTACCAATTGAATGATTGTAGATCATATGACCGACTGCTGTGGCCAATATGGCAGAGGCAAAAAACAGCACCCATATGGCGGCCGGTGCATCGCCTAACTGCTTCAGTCCTCCCGGCTCCATGATCAGACTGATGACAAACAGAATGACAGAACCAAACACAAGCATATACCCCGTCAATAACCGGGGATCCAACGTCTTGGCGGCACGGCTTATGATGATGAAGCTCAACGCCTGAGAAAAAATGGAGATGAAAATGAACAAATCTCCCATCTTCAGACCACCGAGTCCTTCCCCTCCCGACAATACAATGATCGTCACACCGACACTGCCTGAAAGAAACCCTATGATCTTGATCATGGTCGGCCGGTTCCTGAGGATGATCGTCGCCATTAGAGCCGTTAATAATGGCCCCGTTCCAAGGATCAGGCCCCCATTTGTAGACGATGTTCCCGTTAACCCGACTGATAAAAAATAATGATGACTGACCACATTTAACAGACCACCGGTAATGATGAACAGAAATTCCTTTCCTGTCGGCTTCCTGATCTTTCCCATCAGGCCAAGGAGAATAAATACTGTAACACCTGCTGTGAAAATGCGAAGCGAGGTGATCGTAACAGGTGTAAATTCACTTACAAGCGTTTTTAACGCCGGCACATTAAAGCCCCATATGAGCATGATGAACACAAGGATGATATACGTTTGCCATTTTTTCAATACGTCGGAGCCTTCTTTCTATATCGGATATTTCATCCAATCATAGCACCCGAAAGCCATTACGACTAGAGATAGAAATCCTTTTTTGGAAACAAAAGGGACATTTCAGCCCTGATATAGACAGTAGCTTTTTTTCTCCCCGACCCAAGACTATGCTATAGTATAGGTCGAAAGGGGTTTTTTAACATGTCAAATCAAGAACTGCCACCAAAAACATGTTCCATCGAGCGTTTAGTCACGAAAGCGGAAGACGTCGAAAAAGTGCTTCAAGGAACGAAAACGGCGACCCGCCGAAACGGAAGATACGCGGATGTCGGGGAAATCATGGAGCTTCAAGGAACGAAATACATAGTGAACAGCGTCTATTCACAGTCACTCGGCGAACTGACAGACGAACACGCCAAGCAAGAAGGGTTTCAAACAGTGGAGGATTATAAAAATGCCATCCTCTCTTATCATCCAGGAATGCCGTGGCACCCCGGCATGAAAGTATGGGTCCACGAATTTAGCTTAGTGACAGAATAGAGCACTTCACATGGAGCAGCTGCTATATAGAACATTGATCTATCTTCATGTCATAAGTGTCGTGGCTTCCATCGGGCCATTCTTCTTACTTCTCTTGACGATGAACAAGTTACGGACCGCTTCCCCGTCCATCCTGCCTTCGTACCTGGATACATTCCGGTACACCGTGCAGCTTTCCAAGCATTCAGGGCACGTCCTTGTCGGAACGGGGATCCTCCTCGTACTTCTTGGACCATGGACATGGACGACACCGTGGATCGTCATGACCCTCGTCATCATGTTCTGTTCTCTCTTCTTTCTCGCACGGGCATTTTCGCCGACTTTAAGGAAATTCGAAGAGGAAGATGCGGACAGGGAAAAGCTTGTTGGAAAGTTACATCGGACCGTTTGGATTTATCTCATTCTCCTCCTGGCCATGCTATGGTTTATGGTGGTGAAACCGGGGATGTGGGTGTAATTCTTTGCGTGTACCAGGTACAGTCGGGGACGATTGTACCTGGTACACGCTTTTTAGGTTCGAATCCTACTCATTCCCCTTACTACTCTTCGAATCCAAAACCTTCATAAAGTAGGCCGTCGGAAGTAACAGGCCGATCGCCGCTTCAAGCAGCGCAAAGAACCTGAGATGACCCGTCGGGATATAATCGCCGTAACCCACCGACAAAATCGTCACTCCGCTATAGTAGAGATAGTTAAGGAATGTGTGCTCCACCGGCTTCCCACTCGGCGAGCTTATCCTGAGCATAGGATTGTCAAACGACAGGGTATAGTAGAGGACAGCAAACGCGATCATGATACTGAGAAGCACAAAGAACAGCTTCAAAAAAAGTGCTGTACTGAAATAACTATACTTAAAGTGCTTATCTTTAAAGAAATAAATTAAGTTGGCCAAAATAAATAGAATGGCTCCTACTGTAACGATGGTTGCCAAAACGTGTGAATCCTCCTCTTGTCAATGTAGTATGTTTCATTTACCACGTTCGGTTTGTTTAAAACTTAAGACTTTAAATTCTTATTCCTCATCCTCAAAATCCACATATGATGTACCAATCCTCTTTTTAAGAAAGGTGAGAATGACATTGAATCTGCCATACACTATGTATAGACCCGCTCACGGCGGTGGAGGGCATGCAAGTTGGGGAAACGGGCACGGCCACGCGACTTGGGGACACGGAACAAGCTGGAACCCGGGAGGCAATTGGAATCACGGGGGAAACTGGGGATACCACGGTTGGGGTTACCCCGGATTTGCTGCGGGGACAGTGACTGGTTTAGCGGTTGGGGCCGCCGCGTCACCCGGTCCTTACCCGGTGCCGGTTCCTGCTTATCCCTATCCGTATCCTTACCCTTATCCCTATCCACCGCCTTATCCCCAATCATAATGAAGCCAAAATCCCCGATCCTGAATGGAGTCGGGGATTTTGATTTGATTATGATCGCAGAGAAGATGAGCATGTATTCTCTATTAACCATGAAATTCCTCCCATGGAATAGAGTTAACGGCTCACGCGACTGCTGGACGTTTTTCTATTGAAAAAATGTGGTATAATAGATTAGTTAGCAAATTATTCATAGATTCGTATACACAAGGAGGAAGCAATATGGATTTGTTATTTCCACTTGGACTAGCCATATCCACTGGTGCAATCATTGCCCTTTTAAAAATCATAGCCATCGATATCATTTTATCTGGAGATAATGCCATCGTCATTGCCATGGCAACAAGGAGATTACCCAAAGACCTTCAGAACAAGGCCATATTCTGGGGAACGGCAGGTGCTGTCATCCTGCGTATTTTGTTTGCGGCCGTCATCGTTTATTTACTTCAGATTCCTTTCGTACATCTCATAGGAGGAGTCCTGTTACTATGGATTGCCTACCAGGTGCTCGTTGAAGATGAAGAGGAAGCCAATATCAAGTCACACACCGGACTTAGACAGGCCATCATGACCATCATTGTCGCAGACGCCGCCATGAGTCTTGATAATGTCGTTGCTGTTGCAGGTGCCGCTCATGGACATATCGGTATGATCGCCCTCGGCGTCTTCATCTCGATTCCGATCATGATATTCGGATCGAAAGCCATTGTGAAAATCCTTGAAAGATTCCGCTGGATCGCTTACCTTGGTGCAGGGATCCTTGCCTACACAGCAGGTGAAATGATTGTGTCGGATGAAAAATTCTTAGACTTGATCAATATCGAACATGGACTGATTACTACCATCATCACCATCGTACTGACCGCCGCGATTCTTATTGGTGGGTTCCTGGCAAATAAACGTTCTCAATCTGATCACAAAAATGTTCACCAATATAATGCATAACCCTCGAAGATGCCAGCAATTGCTGGCATCTTTTTTGTTTCTTGAAAGTACTTTTTGGAAAGACTAATTGTCAGTTAAGAAAGAAGGAGGACGTGCGTATTGGATTTCTTTATGAGCCAGGATTCACTAACCGCTGTGGAATGGATTTCCCGTGCTGCTATAGGATTCATCTTTTTACTTATCATAACCAAATTAATGGGACAACGCTCCATTTCTCAGCTGCGATTCCTTGATTTTGTCATGGCACTTTTAATCGGGAATATTATGGCTCACCCCTTGTCTGACGAAGGGTTAGGAATGAAGGGATCTATGCTCACTATGGGAACATTGGTGATTCTCTATCTACTTGGGGTTTACCTCAGTCTTCATTCAACCTTCATACGAAAAATACTCGATCCTTCACCTATTTCTATAATACATAATGGGGAAATCTTATATAAAAATCTTAAGAAAGCAAGGATTCCTATAGAAAGCTTGTTATCTGAATTAAGGAAGCAGCAAATCGAAGAAGTTCATAAAGTTGCGATCGCCCTGTGGGAGCCTGGAGGAGAGATTTCATTTTTTCTCAAACCACAGTATCAGCCCGTTACACATCTGGATGTCGCACTCCCTTTTAAAACATTTGACCTCCCCATCCCCATTATTGAGGATGGCAGAGTCAATCAATCGGAATTAATGAAGCTGAATAAAGACGAATCCTGGCTGCACGATCAATTAAGAAATTCTTATGATGCAACAGTACATGACATCTTGCTGGCAACGATAGATAAGCAGGATCAGATAAAAATCTATCTGTATAAATGAACAATCCCTCTATCCTCTGGGGGAGCATTACCATTATGATTTCATCATCTGCTTAACCAATTCTTTATTCCTTTTCTTGAATGCTTCGTTATGGGAAGAGACCATGGCAAATTCATTGGCGCCTGGCTGAATGAATTGTTTGGCTTTATTGATCGCGTTTGCTGCATCCTGGAAAGCACCGGCAATCAGGTTCACTTTCCCTTCATACTTCAAGATATCCCCTGCTGCATAAAGCCCTTCTATGGATGATTCGCTCGTTGCCGTACCTGCTATATAATACTCATCAATCATGTTGATATCGAGTGAACTATTCTTAAGTAAAGATGTATCGATTTCATATCCATGATTGATGATCACTTCATCGATCGCCAGGTAGGAAACTTCATTTGTCTGGTGATTCTTCAACTCTACCCTTTCAATGGAATCATGGTCTGCACCAGCAACCAATTTGGATATGGAGGTGTTCAGTAAGCAGGTAGCCGAGCTGTTCATAAGCTGGGCACATTGTGCTTCGTGTCCTTTGAGGGCGTCTTTACGATAGGCTATGTATACCTTCTCAGCCACCGGCTCGAGTTCATTGGCCCAGTCGATTGCTGAGTTGCCTCCACCTGAGATGATGACGGTCTTTCCTCTGAATCGTTTCAGTGATTTCACCGTATAGTGTAGATTGGTAATTTCGAAACGTTCAGCTCCTTCGATGTCTAGCTTTTGAGGATTTATGATCCCGCTTCCCACTGCGACGATGACCGTTTTTGAATAATGCTTTTTACCGGAACATCCCTCAAGAATAAAGATTCCTTCTTCATTGCGTGTGATCGATTCAACCTTTTCATTCAGGACGACCGTCGGATTGAATGTCAGCCCTTGTTGAACAAGCTGCTCAATCAGTCTTGCCCCCGGTACAGGAGTCATTCCCCCCACATCCCAGATCATCTTTTCGGGATATACATGTATCTTTCCGCCTAAGTCGGACTGAAATTCAATGATCTTTGTTTTCATTTCCCTGAGACCGCTGTAAAAAGCTGAGTAAAGGCCAGCCGGCCCTCCACCGATGACCGTTACATCAAATAGTTCCTTCTCCATTTCCGTTCACTCCTTGAGTAACCAAACTTTAATTGATTATCATTCTCAATTAAATCCTATCTCTTTTTCAGCCACTTGACAACCAAATTTTCTGTTGACATTGGAAAAAAAGGATTATAGTATTGAAATTGTTCGAGAATGAGAATCATTATCAATTTTTTATGAATGGAGGTCATAATATGGTTCGCCTCTGTACAGACGAATTAAACATTGGTTACGGGGACCGCCTGATTGTGAAAAATCTTAGCGTCGACATCCCGGATAAAAAGATCACAACCATCATCGGATCCAATGGTTGTGGAAAGTCCACCCTCTTGAAAGCGATTACCCGCATCATCCCCCACCACTCCGGCCATGTCCTGTTGGATGGTGAAAACATTTCAAAAGGAAATACAAAAGAATTGGCAAAGAAGATGGCGATCCTCCCTCAAACACCTGAAAGTGCAAGTGGTTTGACGGTTGGTGAGTTGGTGTCGTACGGACGTTTCCCCCACCAAAAGGGTATGGGACGGCTGACGAAAAAGGATTATGACGTAATCAACTGGGCCCTTGAAGTGACAGGGACTCTTGAATTCAAGTATAGAGAAGTCGATGCCTTATCAGGCGGTCAGCGCCAACGTGTGTGGATCGCCATGGCTCTTGCCCAGGAAACGGACATCATTTTCCTCGATGAACCTACTACATATTTAGACATGGCCCACCAGCTCGAAGTCCTTGAACTGTTACAAAAGCTCAACCTGGAACAGGAACGCACCATCGTAATGGTCCTGCATGATTTAAACCAGGCAGCCCGGTTTGCCGATTATATCGTAGCGTTAAAAGAAGGTGAAATCGTCCAATCCGGAAGTTGCGAAGAAGTCATCACCCATGACGTATTGAAAGAGGTATTTCACATTGATGCCGAAATTGGAAGAGATCCCCGAACAAACAAACCAATGTGCATCACATACAATTTACTCAAAGGAGAAGATCAACATGAAAAAATGGCTCATTCCGTTTACTCTGCTGTTGGTGTTACTGGTTAGTGCCTGCAGCAATGGTTCAACGAAAGAAGAAGGATCAGAATCAAAGGAAAAGGATCGTAAATCCGATACCATCACGTATCAATCAGAAAATGGTCCCGTAGAAGTACCAGCTGACCCACAGCGTGTCGTCGTCCTATCCTCATTTGCCGGTAACGTGATGGCACTTGATGTGAACCTGGTCGGTGTCGACTCCTGGTCCAAATTGAATCCACGCTGGGATAAAGAACTCGAAGGCGTTGAGGAAGTAACCGATGAAAGTCTTGAAAAAATCATCGAACTGGATCCCGATCTGATCATCGGTTTATCCAATATCAAGAATGTGGATAAATTAAAAGAAATCGCTCCTACGGTTACATACACATATGGAAAAGTAGACTATTTAACGCAGCACATTGAAATTGGGAAACTATTAAACAAGGAAGAAGAAGCTCAGAAATGGGTGGATGATTTCAAGAAGCGTGCTCAAGCTGCCGGAGATGATATCAAAGCAAAAATCGGTGAAGACGCGACTGTTTCTGTCATTGAAAGTTTCAATAAGCAATTATACGTTTACGGCAACAACTGGGGACGCGGTACAGAAATCCTTTATCAGGAAATGGATTTGAAGATGCCTGAAAAAGTAAAAGAACAGGCGTTGGAACCGGGATATTTTGCCCTTTCGACTGAGGTGATGCCTGAGTTTGCCGGAGACTACCTGATTATAAGTAAAGATCCTAAAGCGGATAACTCCTTTATGGAAACCGAAACATACAAAAACATTCCTGCCGTGAAGAACAACCAGGTATTTGAAGTGAATATGATGGAATTTTACTTTAATGATCCTCTTACACTGGATTACCAGTTGGACTTCTTCAAAGACAAATTTCTAGGTAATTAATTCTTAAAGGGGGATTCTTATGATGAGAATTCCCCTTTTCCATACTTTAAAAAGAAAAGATGATGGATGATGCTCACTCAAAATCAACGAATTCCATTTATATTTAAATTGATCGGTGCAACCTTTCTTTTTGCAGCTGCCTTCTTGGTATCTGTTACATTCGGAGCTGCTGAAACAACGGTGAGGGATGTCTTTCATGCCCTCACCTTCTCGGCCGAGGGAGATAAGATTAATATCCTCCAAGAGATCCGCTTCCCCCGGGAAGTTGCCGCCATTGTGGTCGGGGCGGCCCTGGCCGTATCAGGTGCCATCATGCAGGGCATGACACGGAATCCCCTGGCCGATCCCGGTTTACTCGGCTTGACAGCCGGAGCGAATGCTTCATTGGCAGTCGCCATTGCATTCCTCCCCTCCATCAGTTATGTCGGAATCATGATTGCCTGCTTCATAGGTTCTGCCGCAGGGGCCATTATGGTATTCGGTATCAGCTCCATGAAAAGGGGCGGTTTCTCCCCCTTTAGGGTCGTACTGGCAGGAGCTGCCGTATCTGCTTTTTTATTTGCCATTGCAGAAGGGATCGGCTTGTATTTCAAGCTATCGAAAGATGTCTCCATGTGGACGGCAGGCGGAATGATCGGTACTACCTGGTCTCAGCTGCAAGTGATCGTTCCGTTCATCATGTTTGGTATATTAGTGTCCTTACTTTTATCCAGGCAGTTGACAATCTTGAGTTTGAATGAAGAAGTGGCGGTAGGCTTGGGACAGCGGACGGCGGTTGTGAAAAGTGTCCTGTTCATTGTGATTGTCCTGCTTGCAGGTGCCGCCGTTGCACTGGTGGGGAATATGGTGTTCATAGGATTGATGATTCCCCATATGGTCCGGGCGGTTGTCGGGACAGATTACCGTTTCATCATTCCGATCTCCTCCCTGTTTGGAGCTTCTTTCATGCTAATGGCCGACACACTTGGACGCACGATCAATGCTCCATACGAAACACCCGTGGCAGCGATCGTCGCGATGATGGGACTTCCGTTCTTCCTGTTCATCGTACATAAAGGAAGGAAAGGATTCTCATGATACATCCGGACTTGATTAAAAAACAACGATGGTTGCTTATAGCTTTTTTCATCCTTATTGTCACAACAGCCTTTATCAGCATCGGACTGGGCTATTCTTCCGTATCGTATGGCAGACTCCTCCCCACTCTGTTGGGTGATGGGACATTCAAAGAAGAATTCATCCTTTTCTCCATACGTTTACCGAGGATCATCATCACGATTCTCGCTGGGATGGCCCTTGCCTTATCCGGTTCCATCCTGCAGGGGATGACCCGGAATGACCTGGCCGATCCCGGTATCATCGGAATCAATTCAGGTGCAGGTGTTGCTATTGCCATCTTCTTTTTATTTTTCCCAATCGATGCGGGGTCATTTGCTTATCTGCTTCCGGTTGTGGCTTTCTGCGGGGCACTCCTTACAGCCTGCTTGATTTACTTATTTTCATATAGTAAGAGAAACGGGATACAGCCTGTCCGGCTTATCTTAGTGGGAGTTGGATTCTCAATGGCCTTGTCGGGGCTCATGGTCATTCTGATTTCGAGTGCTGAACGGGCAAAGGTGGATTTCATTGCCAAATGGCTGGCGGGGAATATATGGGGTGCCGACTGGCCGTTCATATGGGCGATTCTCCCTTGGCTTGTGGTCCTCATTCCATTTGCCCTTTATAAATCCCAGATGCTTAACCTGCTGGGATTGAGTGAACCCGTTTCTGTGGGGATTGGCGTCTCGATCAACCGTGAGCGGTTCCTGATGCTGATCGTGGCAGTTGCCCTGGCAGCCTCTGCCGTTTCCGTTACAGGAGGGATCGCCTTTATCGGTCTGATGGCCCCTCATATGGCAAAAGCGATGGTCGGGCCACGGAACCAACTGTTCATCCCCATCGCCATATTACTCGGAGGCTGGCTCCTGCTCCTCGCCGATACCATCGGCCGGAACATCCTCCAACCCGACGGAATCCCCGCCGGCATCATGATCGCCCTCATCGGTGCCCCCTACTTTATGTACCTGTTACTAAGGAGGGACGGACCTCACTTTTCAAGTTGAAGTGTGAGTATGACGGGCTCTGTGCTTAAAAAAGGTAGGTCCGTCCCTCCACAAAAAGGCAGATCCCCCACTTTCATGTGGGGATCTGCCTTTTTCTTTATAGGATATGAGTGGCAATCAATCGATCGAGTTTTCGCATGGCCACTTTTTTGTTGAGGCTTAGTTTCAGCTTTCGGAATTCCCTACCTCGCCGTTGGAGTAACAGCTCTTTTACTATATTCCTCCTCCACCTCGACCTCCACAGGCTTCTTACTCCAAAACGTTGCAAGGATCGGTCCTGAAATATTATGCCATACAGCGGCAATGACACTCGGCAGGGCAGCGAGGGGACCAAAGTGGGCAGTGGCAAGGGCCACCCCGAGTCCGGAGTTCTGCATCCCCACTTCAATGGAGATAGCGCGTCTCGTTCCTTCATCAAGCTTCATCAGGACACCGGTTCCGTATCCCAAGCCAAGTCCAAATAGATTATGAAGGATCACGGCCGTGAAAATGATCGCGCCGGAAGATGCGATATTTTCAACATTTGCAGAAACGACAGCTGAAACGATGATGATGATCGCGAGAACTGAAATAAGCGGGATGACGTTCAGGCTTTTTTCGACAGTCCCTGGGAATAGCTTTCGTATCACTAACCCAAAAGTGATCGGAAGAATGATTACCTGCACGATTGAAAGAAACATGGCGACGGGATCGACGGGCAGCCATTGACCGGCAAGACCTAGAAGGATCAGTGGCGTTGCAATGGGTGCCATTAGTGTCGAAAGTGAGGTCATGGCGACGGATAACGCCAGATTCCCTTTAGCCAGATAGACCATGACGTTGGATGCCGTCCCGCCGGGAACAGACCCCAATAATACCAAACCGGCAGCCAGTTCAGCCGGCAGACCAAGTATGTAAGCAATTAAAAATGCACCCAGTGGCATGATGAGGAATTGTGCCAGGACACCTGTGATGACAGGAAGAGGTTTTTTTAGTACCAGTTGAAAATCAACGGGCTTAAGAGTGAGCCCCATTCCAAACATCACAACACCCAATAGAATCGTAATATATGCTCCTAAAGATAGAAAGGGAGCGGGAATAAAATAAGCGACAGCCGCTACCAGGATGACCCATACTGCAAAGTACTTCCCTGCCAGATTACTGATGGTTTCAAGTAGTTTCATTTGGATTCCTCCTTCTTTTTATGTACCAGCTTATGAGGATTGAAAATTCCATCGGGATCAAGTGCCCGCTTTATTTTCTCCATGACCTTCAAGGCTCCCCCGTGTTCCCGCTCTTGATATTTCATCTTCCCTACACCCACTCCATGTTCGCCTGTGCATGTGCCATTCCGTTCAAGGGCGTATTCAACGATCAGTTCGTTATAGATGCCGGCTCTCTTCACCTCTTCCGGATCATTCAAGTCAATCATGAGTGAGGTATGATAATTCCCATCTCCCACATGCCCGAGAATCCCTCCGATGAGCTCTAATTCTTCAAGCTTTTTCCGTGCATGCTGAACAGCTCCCGATAATTCTGAAATAGGTACGCAAACATCCGTCACCATGAGTTTCCTTCCCGGATGCCCATGCACATAAGCATAGGCGAGATTATGCCTCGCTTCCCACAATTTGTTCCTTGCTGCCGTATCCTCTTCAAAGACAATGTCTTCACACTGATGATCGGCCACGATTTCTTTTGTGAATTCAACGTCTTGATTCAGACCCGCTTCATTTCCATGAAACTCAAGGAACAGAGTCGGTTTTTCCTTATAGTCCGTATCACTGAACCGGTTCACTTGAATCATGGACGGCTCATCTACAAGCTCACACCTGGCAATCGGGACTCCCGCCTGCAGGATTGAAACAACGGCTTCCACTGCATCATTTACATGTTTGAAAGAAGCACGTGCTGCCACGATGTGTTCAGGGATGCCATATACGCGGAGGGTCAATTCCGTGATGCATCCCAGCGTTCCTTCAGACCCTACGAATAAGCTATTCAAGTGATAACCCGAGGAGGACTTCTGTGCCATATTCCCGGTGTGGATCACGTCTCCATCAGGGAGTACCACTTCGAGATCCCGCACCTGATCACGCATGACACCGTATTTAACCGACGTCGTCCCACTCGCATTCGTCGCTGCCATACCGCCGAGGGTCGCATCTGCACCTGGATCCACTGAGAAGAAGAGGCCATATTTCTTTAATTCTTTATTCAACTGGGTGCGCGTCACACCTGGTTGAACCTTTACAAGGAAATCCTTTTCCCTTACCTCAAGGATCCTATTCATCTCGGAAAAATCGATCGTGATCCCTTTATCATACGGGATGACGTGCCCTTCAAGACTGGTGCCAAGTCCAAAAGGGATGATGGGGGTTTGATGACCAGATGCCACTTTCACGACAGCACTCACCTCCTCACTGCTGCGGGGAAACACCACCACATCCGGCGGGCTTGGAGAGTGATAGGACTCATCTTTCCCATGCTGATCCAAAATCGTTTCATTCATCGTCACCTGGCCTTCGCCAACAACCTCCCTTAATTCATCCAACAAACGACTATCCTTCACACTCATTAGCCCTCTCTCCTTCAAAATGTATAATGTATCGAATTATACCCAATAATCAGAATATTTCAATAGTCATTTGGGATTCTTTTGAGATATCATTTGAGGGACGGACCTCCAAAAGCGGCCTTTTTACAGAGGAATCCTTATCATACCGGAATTTCGGCAAGGTCCGTCCCTCCAAAAAAAGTGGTATCGGAAGAGTTCCGATACCACTTTTTTTGTCATTTTTGTTCTTTTTTTAGTTTTTCATTTAGGAGGGTGAACATTTTTTCCAGGTTTTCTTTTGGTACGGTTTTGTATTGGTCCCCGATGCTTGCTTCAAATACACATTCATTTTCGTTTACTTCTTTCACGTAGCCGGTTAAGCCGATCCTCGTTTCTTCATACACTTCGATCAGAATGGCTTCGATCTGCTTTTGAGGGTAGTGGAAGAAGACGTGAAACATATTCGAAACAGGCGTTTCTGGCAGGGTCCTGATCCCCTCACAACCATTCAAATAACCAGCCAGTTCCTTCGCTCCTTCATAATACTGTTCCATCTTATCGACACGTTGATCAAAGTAGTAGTCGGCACTGATAATGTATGGATAAAGACTGATCAGATCACCGCCATGGCGCCTTTTCCACACCTTGGATTCGTCAGTGAATTTCTCGTCGCCTGCAAGGATCGCGCCTGCAATACCTCCGAATCCCTTATAGAAAGAAATATAGACACTATCAAATAACTCACAGATTTCTGCAGCACTCTTCCCGTAATAAGGGAGCACTTCATAGAGTCGTGCCCCGTCCAAATGAAGCTTGATCCCTTTATCCCGGCAATATTGGGAAATGGCAACAAGGGTTTCATACTCAGGCAGCTGTCCTCCTATTTCCCGTTGAGGAAGCTCTAATAATAAGCATGCAATCTCTTCCTTCAAACCAACAACATCTTCAAGATTAATCACCGAGTCCTTATCCGCCAATAAAATAGGCTCGATCCCGTGTAATTTCTTCAACCCATCCTCTTCATGAATTTCCAGGTGACATAATGGATGGTACGCCACTCTCTGCACACCTTTTTGATCACACCAAATCCGGAGGGCGATCTGTTGGGCCATCGTCCCGCTTGGAAAGAACACGGCCTGTTCTTTCCCAAGGCTCTCTGCCATCTTTTGTTGAAAGTCTTCTATGATTTTTCCTGATCCATATATATCGCTGTCCACATCACCATCGAAACCCTCAAGTGCCTCCTTCAGGACATGAAGATCCCTTTTCCCATGACCCTGTAAAGGATGTTTAGCATTTTTATACTCTTCAAATAACGTTTTTTCCCCCATCACGATTCATCCCTTCTATGATTTCATCGCCTCGGCAATGAATCCCTTGATCCGTTTCTTGTATTCTTCTTCTTGTACCGTGAACCCTTCTGTATGTCCTGCCCCTGGTACGATCCATAATTCTTTCAGACCTTTCGCAGCCTTATACAAGCGATTGGCCATCTCCGTCGGGACCAGTTCATCCTGATCGCCGTGAATGATGAAGAGGGGCAAATGGTTCTTCTTCACCTGTTCCAATGCCGATGCTTCCTTGAATGAATATCCTGCTCTCACTTTTGTCACCACACCCGTGATGTTCATAATCGGAAACGCAGGTAACCGATAAAGATATTTCAACTGATGGGCAAGCTCCTCGTCCACTGAAGTATACCCACTGTCTGCAATGATTCCCTTTACCTCATCAGGAAGGTCTTCCCCACTCGTCATCAACACGGTCGCAGCTCCCATTGAAAAGCCATGGAGAAAGATGGTGTCCTGCCCTTTTTCATTGATCAGCAAATCAATCCACCTTTTCACATCCAGTCGATCGTCCCAGCCGTATCCGATATAGTCCCCTTCACTCTTTCCATGCCCCCGTGCATCAGGCTTCAGGATATTGTATCCCTCTTCATAATAGAATCTGGTGATCTCCGGCATTTGCTCACTGTTTCCTTTATATCCATGAGCAAGGATCACCGTTTTCCCATTTGGCGACTCGTTCTCGAGGTATTGGGCTCTAAGGGTCAACCCATCCTCCGATTCAACCTCAACCGTTTGAAAATCCCGCTTACTTGTCCAGTTTCTTAATTCTTCCAACCTCTCCTGTTCTTCCTCCAATGCACTGACTGCCTCGACCGCTTCTTCCGTCCCGCCGTAAAGCTCCACTGCTTCATTGCTGCGGTTGATGGCTACATCGTAAAAGTAGTTGCCGGCAACAGTCAGACCAATGAGTAGAAACAACACCAAACTGCTGACAATCCACAGAATTTTCTTTTTCATGGCATGTTCTCCTTCATACAAGTAGTTATCTCTATTTTACTTGAAGGCTGCCTAAGTTTCACAGAAAAAAGACCTGCTTACATGTTTCTTCCCTGAAAAAAAAACGCCCAGGTTCACTGAGCGTCTCTGTTGAAGCCTAAGCCATGACATTACTGCCTTCACTCCACCTGTTCATCTGCGCTTTTTCAATGAACCCTGCTCGTTCAGCGTATATCCGGATCACATCACGAATTTCTTCAGGCAAGTATTTTTCATTTCGGCCGTGACCGAGGGATTCATAACCGGACCCCCGCTGTAAATAATCAGAAGAGGCAACGGAATACCATTTCTCATCCTCCAAGGGCGTACCGCCGATGAGGATTTCAGAGATTCGCCGTCCTTCTTGAATAATTTCTGCACCGGACACATGAAGTCTGCCGACGAATTTCCCCCTGAACCCCGGACCTCTTCCATCAGCCAAGCAGACCTGGGCATCCATGGAATCCTCGATCGCCTTCCGGATATGCTTTCCCTGGATTTCGAAGGAGGTCGGATTCAATGGGGATGGACAAATCTCGATGAGTTTCTTATGACTGATATACTGAAATGCCCCGGCGTTCACAATACCACTATTGATTAATCCGAAATCGCATTTCAGCATGTCCTGCAGACCGTCGGCAATCAAATTCGTCATCGGATTCTCTTCCATCACATCATGCCAAAGGGGCCGGTCGAGTGTGTAAAGCGGCCTGCTTAACACCTCGATCGCTTTTTCTTTATTTCTTTTCATAATATCGATTACCTCATGATCAGGTGGATAGGGCTGAGTCGAGATCGTTTCACCCCGTATCAGTTTCACTCCCTCATTTGTTACTTCCACTTCGATCAGACCCACATATTCCCCATAGCAGCCCGCACTGTTCAACACAGTACCATTCACACTCTTTGCCCGCGCATAAAGCTGATGATCATGAGCTGAAAGAATCATATCCACTTCATCCAGCTCATTCGCAAGTTCCTCGTCAATTTCTGTACCCACATGATTCAGGAGAATACAGACGTCATATGTTCCACGGTGACGAACGAGTTCCTCCTTGATGGCTTTTTTATAATCCGTAATGTATACCCCGAGACCCTCATTGAAACCTTGCAGGTCAGGGGATGCACCCGTTATAAAAATTCGCAGGCCGTTTTTCTCCAGAATGACGCTTGACTTCACTCCGCTGATGGGTGCCTTGTCTTTTCTGTACAGATTGTTGCTGATAAAAGGGATCGGACTACTACCAGCCATATGTTCAAGGGTATCGAAGCCGTTGAACATCTCATTGTTCCCGATGGTCAATGCATCATAGCCGACACTTCTAAGCAGTTCAATTGCAGCCATCCCCTTTGTTCCCTGAAGCTCGATGCTTTTGAAATCGGCAAAATCTCCCCCGTCCAGCACAATCGTATTTTCATCTTTATATTCTTTGATCAGTGTCGCGGCTCTCGCGAATGCCTCAAAGTGGCTGTGTACATCATTTGTATGTACTATTTTCAGTTTCATTTTTACCCCCACCAATGTTTGTCAGAAAACTCTCTCTATTTAATAGTATAGGAATTTATGATTGTGTAAAGGCTTTTTATGGAAAAAAAGAGAGCTTATCTTCCATGCGATGGGAGGTAAGCTCTACACTTAAGATTCTTCAGTTTGATCATCTACCAGCTCTGTATAGACAACAAGTCGTTCAACGTAGTTATGAATGTCATGATCGAAATAACCTGTGCATGTGATCAGATTCAGCTTCCTTTTCTCACTCGGTCCAAAAATCTTTCGAAGCGGTGCATCATCTTTATCATAGGCGACCTTTTCCTTCACCACGAATGTAAGAGTTTCTCCAGATTCCCCCTGCAGATGGATCTTATCACCGGGCTCAAGCGTCTTCAGCTCAAAAAAAACAGCCGGCTTTTTCTCATCATCTACATGTCCTGCAAGAACGGCATTCCCTTTTTCGCCCGGTTGAAATCCAGGTTCAAACCATGCTACATCCTTTCCGTTCTTCGGAAGCTCCATATTCCCGTTCTTATCAAGTCCAAACTCCTTAATCGGGGCCTCAAGTCCTAGTTTAGGGATCGACAGGACAGATGGTTTGATCTTGTTCTCTTCTTCTACTGCTTCAGGCGTTTTGGCTTGAACAGGTTGTTCAACGGTGGATGATTGAACAACGGTATCCGGAACGGTTTTAGGCTCTTCGGCAGCACATGCCGCCAGAAGAGCCAAAAGGGGAATAGTCAGTAATTGTTTTTTCATTATTTTTGCAGTTGTCTGCGTGTGACAAATAGTAGAGCCGCTCCACCTAATACCACTGTTGCAAGGACAATTGGAAGATTGGAAGATTGTTCAGTCGCTGCTCCGCCCATCCCTGTTTCAGGCATGCTTCCAGGCATCATCGTATAATCCTTCAATACAAGTACTTCTAATTGATCGGCCGTATTAATGGCAAATACGCTGTATACCGTGTTTTCTTCAAGCATCGTACCGGATAGATCCAACACTTGATCTCCTTCAGGTGTTCTGATTTCTAAATCATATGTTCCCGGATCTAATTCCTTGTAATCTGTGATTGCTTTGAATTCTGCCCCGCTGAAAAGTGCATCTCCACCTACAGGACCTACATCAACGGTCGGTGCATCCGGTGAAAGATGTCCTACGCGTACCTTCGTCATCCCTTCCGTTACATCCATCGAGTCTTGTGCCACGACTAGTTCCAGGTTTTCCAATGTATTGGCCGCTGCTACAGTGTAAGCCATACCTGCTTCAACCGTCAGGTCTTGAGAAATGACCGGATCTTCGCTTCCCATGGTCCCTGCAGCATAAATTTCTACTTTATGGTCTCCGGCAGGAAGATTCATATAATCCGTCGCTGCTTTAAATTCCGCACCTTCCACCACGGCATTTCCGTCAACATATACATCGACAGCCGGGGCATCCGGAGAAGCATGTACGATACGAACCATCGCATCATTTTCTGCTGCAAACGCACCTCCTGCCAGTGATAGGAAAAGCATTGCCGTTACAAAAATCGTAAAAATCTTTTTCATTTCATCCACTCCTTTTGTTTTGTACAAGTTTTGTATTTTACTTGTACATTAAATGTATAATCATATGAAAAAGATTTCAACTTTGAACTGCACTACTCAGCACATTCACTCTTCCACTTTATAAATAGGCGGTTCCTCATTCAAACATCGGTACCCGGGGATCCTTGTCATAGCAATGGACAAGCATGCTATGAAGTTGTCCACGATGGTGATAAAGATGAGCTGCGACCTCCACCAGCCACTCGAATCTTGTATATGTCACTCCCCAATAGGCCGTGGTCTCTTCCACCAGCATATCTTCAGTCCATGCCGCCACCTGCTTTTTCAGATAGTGAAAATTCTCCTGTAGTTCCACTCTCATGTCTTCGAGGGTATGGATAGATTTACTCCTGTAAAAAGAATCCATTTCTTCTCGGCTGGCTTCCCCGGCGATGAGGTCATCCGCCAAGCAGATGAGAGAAATATGCGAAAGCAGCTCCCCTATGGAATGCTTGGAAGGAGTCGGTCTCATGTTGAGGTCTTCCTCTTTAAGGCCGTCCATGATTTTTATGATTGACTCTACGGCTACTTCGATTTGATGCAGGGTGCTTCGACAATATACATTCATATTCATTCTCCTTATGACCTTTACCTCTCATTATACAAGGAGATACCCATTGACACATTCCATTCGGTGCATATACAATGTGAAATAATCATTTTTCATAAATAAATATATTCGCATACTCGTATAATATTGGAAATATGGTCCTAAAGTTTCTACCAAACTACCGTAAATGGTTTGACTACGAGAGAGAGCAGCGACAGCAGTCCCTGCTCTTCTCTCTCTTTAAGTCAAACCCCGGATGAATCCCGGGGTTTTTCTATTCGATAAGGAGAGGATCACATGAGTACACAAAAAGAATCACTAAAGAAACGGATTGCAGCGGCCAATAAAGATATCCCTGCAGACCTAGTCATAAAAAACGCGAAAATTATCGATGTCTTCAACCTGGAAATCACGGACGGAGATGTCGCGATAACGGACGGGATATTTGTCGGCATCGGGACATTCGAAGGAAAACAAGTGATTGATGCTAAGGGGAAATATATTAGCCCCTCCTTTATCGATGCACATGTCCATATCGAATCCTCCATGGTCACCCCTTCTGAGTTCGCTAAAGTCGTTCTCCCACACGGCGTCACCACCGTCATCACTGACCCACATGAAATAGCCAATGTGTCCGGTGAAGACGGCATCCGGTTCATGTTGGACGATTCAGAACACATTCCATTAGACGTCTTCGCCATGCTTCCATCCTGTGTCCCTGCCACACCTTTTGAACATTCAGGGGCCACTTTGACAGCACATGAATTGACCCCTTTTTATCAGCAGGAACGTGTCCTCGGACTGGCAGAAGTGATGGATTACCCATCCCTTCAAAAACGGGAAGACTCGATTGTGGACAAAATTACGGCCACCGCTTCATTCACCCACAATATGGACGGCCATCTGGCTGGTCTTGATACGAATGCCATCAATGTGTATAAATCAGCCGGCATCCGGACCGATCATGAGTGTACCTCCGTTCAAGAAGCAAAGGAACGCTTGCGGAGGGGGATGTACCTTTTGATTCGGGAAGGGAGTGTCGCAAAGGATCTCTTGTCCCTCATCGGTGTCGTCAATGATAGAAATGCACGCCGATGCCTCTTTTGTACAGATGATAAACATCTGGATGACTTAATCGAAGAAGGCAGTATCGATCATAATATACGGTTAGCCATCGGGGAAGGCCTTGATCCACTATTGGCGATTGCCATGGCGTCCCTGCATGCCGCCGAATGTTACGGCCTACATCAAAAAGGAGCCGTTGCACCTGGCTATGAAGCGGATTTCGTCATGTTTGAGAACCTTGAAACAGTGACCATAGCTGATGTGTTCAAAGCTGGAAAAGCGGTAGCTAAGGATGGGAAGTACATTGGAAATACAATGGTCAAAACGGTTCCTGACCCATCCCTGACGTCAACCGTCCATATTCCTGATATCACTGAAGAAGATCTGAAAATCAAAATCGGAGCTGCTAAAAAAGCTAATATCATTGAAATTAATCCCAATCAGCTTCGAACCAATAAAAAAATCGAAACGGTACAAGTAGAAAACGGGAGCTTCAAAGCCTCCCCCATACATGATCACCTCAAAATCGTCGTCGTGGAAAGACATACCCACACAGGCAACATTGGATTGGGCATCGTCAAAGGCTTCGGACTGAAGGATGGAGCCATCGCCACCACCATAGCCCATGATTCCCATAACATTGTGGCAACGGGCACCAATGACGGGGATATCCTAATGGCTGTGAAGGCACTGGAAGAAATGAACGGCGGCCTTGTCATGGTGAAGGATGGACGGACCATTGCCTCCCTTCCTTTAGCCATATCAGGTTTAATGTTTGAAGGGGACTATGAAGTCGTTGCAAGGGGAATTCATCAGTTGAAGGATGCTTTCGTTGAAATGGGATTCTCCGGGGACTTTAATCCGTTCTTAACCCTCTCTTTCCTCACTCTGCCCGTGATCCCGGAATTGAAGCTGACGGACTTAGGATTGTTCGATGTCGGGGATTGCCGGCATATCGAGGTGAGTGTGGAAGGATGATACGCGGAGTTGGACGGTTTGGTTGTTTTTTGTTTGACTGTTGAATTCGGTGATGAGTTTGTCTGTTGAATTTCCCGCAGTTTTCAGCAGCTGACATCCACTTCCAACACTAAAAGGTGCCAGGCACAGAATCTTCATTCCGTGCCTGGCACCTTTTTTTATCTTATTTACTTCCCTGACCCGCTTCTTCAAACTCTTTTTCTTCCACCTCGTTCGAAGCTGCTGCTTCCTTTTCTCCTGACTCGGAAATAGCAGGCTGGTAATGCGTCGGTTGAGTCCTGTTTGCATACGACTTCAGTAATTCCCCAACATCGATGCCTGTCATTTCACGGAGTGGCTCCTGCATGTCAAGCATCGTTCTTGTGATGCTTTTACCAAAGGAAGGCACCCCTTGGCCATTACCTGAATCGATGATCTTGACTGAATCGATATTGTTCAGAGGCTGAGCGATCTTCTCTGCGAATACCGGCAGCATTTCGATGAGTTTCTCGGTGATGATGACATCTCCGTGTTTTTCCATGGCTTCTGCGAGGAGTTTACGGGATTCAGCTTCTGCTTTACCGCGTTCACGGATGACATCGGCTTCGGCCGACCCTTCTTCCCTGCGGATCTTCGCTTTGGCTTCCCCGTCGATTTCCGACTTACGTGCTTCCGCTTCCGCTTTACGGGTCGTTTCGTAATAATCTGCATCTGCTTTCGTTTTACGGACTTTCGATTCTTCCGCCTCAAGCTTAACTGCGCGCTCACGTTCAAGGAATTGAAGGGTCAGCTCTTCTTCTTTTACTTCCTTGGCAAGTTTCGCTTTTTCAAGCTCATAGGACTGTTCGGACTTCGCTCTTGCGCGTTCGGTTTCTTCTTTGAAAGCAGCATCTTTGATGTCTTTTTCCTTTTTCGATTCTGCAATCGTGATTTGGCGTTTGTATTCTTCTTCTTTCGCTTCCTGGTCGGTTTGGGCACGGTGGATACGCGTTTCACGTTCTGTGTTCGCCTCAGCGATTTCAGCTTGTTTCCTCACCTCAGCGATACGCGGACGACCAAGATTTTCTAAGTATCCATTTTGTTCGTCAGCATCCCTTATGTCCGTCAAACCGAGTGACGTGATTTTGAAGCCCATCAGATCAAGCTGTTTCTGGGCGATTTCCGACACATCGGCATTGAATTTTTCACGGTTGCTGTTTATGTCTTCCACGGTCATTTTTGAAAGAATCGCGCGGAGGTTACTTCCCAGCACCTCGATGATTTCATCTTCAATTTCTTTTTGATCCTTACCGAGGAACTGCTCGGCGTAGTTTGCGATCCCGTTCAAGGTATCGGCAACCTTCACCATGGCCACGGCATCGGCCACGATCGGCACTCCTCCATTTGTGTACACTCTTGGTGTCGATAGTTTCAATTGGAATGATGTAAGGTTAACAGGAGTGGACGTCTGGAAACGTCTTAATCTGTATCCCCCACCACGGATGATTTTCATGGAACGGCCTTCCTGGTCGGTGAAAATATTCGATTCCTTCTCAGGATCCCCCAGTTTCGGTCCGGTAATGATCAGTGCCTGGTTCGATTTCGCCGTACGATAGCGGAACCTCATCCAGAAGTAATAGGCGATCCCCACAATTGCTGCAATAACCAGAACAGGAATCAGGAAAACGAAAAATCCAATCACACTCAATGATCCTAGCATTCTGACAACCCCTCTCGACATTTTGTTTAAACCAGCATGTCTGATTTAATTTTAAATAAAAGTGCTAGCTACACTACTATATACGGAGCCCACCCTTAAAAAGTTTCAATAAATTAGGCGAATCTCCTATTTTTATATAAAAAAGCCTGAACCTGTAGAAGTTCAAGCTTTCATATGCTATAGAAATAAACCGTGCAATGCACCAAGCAAAGTGAAAACGATGAGATGGTCTCCGACAGCAATTAGAAACATCCGTTTAGTCATGAGTCCAAATAGTGTATTTTTAAAATAGACGATGGATATAAGAAATCCAACAAGTCCACCAATCAAGGCTCCTGAAGCAAAGCCGCCGGAATTCGTTGCATAAACGAGAACTCCCACCAGTGCTGAACTGATGAATGCCACCAAGACAGCCAAGACATATTTCACCGGTCCTGTTCTTTCCTGATCTTTTTTACCGAGTAAAAGTGAATAATAAATCCCGCCGTATATCATATAGAATACGGCACCAGCCATAAACGCAGACACATTAAAGTCTATTGTCATCCCTATTCCTCCATTAATTGGGTTCAATGGCCAGAGCGATCGCCTTTATACCGCATCTTATATCAAGCGATCCTTGTACACCCGTTACCTCAACTAGCTCCACCGGGTTCCCCAGATATCTAAAGCCGCTTTGTGGCAGCCAATAGCTATATAGTTCTGAGTAACATTCAATCAACATGCCCCTTTCTCCATAGTCGACAGGGTTTGGAAACTCATATATTACATGCTTACCTCCCGAAAAATGATTGACATCATCTCCCGATAAGCTTTGATCCTTAACTACCAGGCGGCATTCGTACCTGTTTTTATCTGGTGGAGTAATGTAAGGATTGCTCTTTGGGACTCCGAATAGTAGTGAATTTCCCTTCATCAGATTTCTTGCATTTCCCCAATGATAGAGATCTCGCCACGTGTCAGGGATTCCCTCTGTATAGGAGCCTGTATAATAACGGTTGATGGTAGTACACTCAGGTAACTCGGCAACCTTCACTTCAGTAAGATCCAGCCATTTAAATTCATTATAGGATTCTCTGCTTTGGATTGCTTTCGGATTTGTGCTGAATGTTTTAGATTTCTTGCTATTAACATATTCCCGTGGAAATCGTTCTAAATACGCACCCTCTCTCCAACGTTTCGGATTACTGTTGAAATACGCATTGAACGAATAGGTGAAATAAGATAACGATGCAAATCCATTTATCATAGCAACTTCTGTAACAGGGATGTCAGGCTCATATATCAGCATATGTGCCGCATTCTCAAGTCGGATCCGTTTTACATATCCGGCAGGGGTTTCACCGATGAACCCTTTAAACAAACGTTGGAAATGATAGGGTGAATAAGTAGATACTTTGGCGAGCTGTTCTAAAGATAAATCCTCTGTAAGATGTTGATCTATGTAATCAATTACTCTATTAATCAGTTTTTGCTGGTCACTGTAGGTCATGTCAATTCCTCACTTATCTTAATAAAAAAGCACGTCCATCATTCTATGATGAATAAAATGGTTGGAGCTCCCATTTTATCATAAATAGTCCTCATTCAATGGAAGTCTATGATAAAATTAAACCGTTCAACAATTTAATCATTGCTCATTGGTGGAAATGATTTCAGGTCATTTCCTTAAAAGGGAAGTTGGTGAAAATCCAACGCGGTCCCGCCACTGTAAAGCTGAGATTTCATATGTATCCACTGTTTCAATTTGAAATGGGAAGGAATTTGAAATCGGAGACGCTGAGCCAGGAGACCTGCCAATTGAGAAGAACACGAAAGTCCTACGGGAGATAGGAGGGTGTTGCGCAAATGAAACGTCACAAAGGAAATCATAGGTTCCTGGACGCTCGCTTGGAGTAACCGCATCTTCTTTTACAAAAGGAAGATGCTTTTTTATTTCGTCAAAAAGGAAGCAGGGAGATGAGAATATGGAACAAGCTTTTTCAGTGGAGCGTTCACGAACCGTACAGACAAGATTGGTACTGCCCCCGGATACCAATCATATGCAAACCATCTTTGGAGGGAAAGTTCTATCATATATTGATGAAATCGCTGCACTGTCAGCCATGAAGCATTCGAGTTCTGTGGTGGTCACGGCTTCGATCGATTCGGTCGATTTCCTGTCATCCGCAACTGTCGGGGATGCACTCAGCCTAGAGGCGATTGTAACTTCCACGGGAAGGACTTCGATGGAGGTGTACGTAAAAGTTTTCTCTTCGAATCTATTGACAGGTATCAAAACCTTGACGACGGAATCATTCCTTACCATGGTTGCGGTGGATGAAAACGGTAAGCCGAAACCGGTGCCGAAAGTGATACCGGAAACAGAAGAGGAGAAGAGATTGTTCAAATCAGCTGTTCTGAGGAAGGAACATCGAAAAAACCGGGCATTGATAAAATAAGTTTTTGGGTATGAACAGCACGCTGTTCATACCCTTTTTCAACAATAAATATTGTCTTACCAGTAAAAGAAAACCGAGCAGATGATGACGGCGATCCATGCTGCGGATGACCAAATTCCTGCCCGCATTAAATCCTTGTCGGTAAAATAACCGTATGAGTAGCTGATCAAGTGAACCGGGGACTGGGTGACGAGGAAAAAGCCCGGGACGCATGCCAGGAACACCGGCATGGCAATTTGCATGGGTGATAAACCCGGGATTGTGTGCCCGATTGTGATGCTGAGAGGGAGCATGATGGTCAAAAACCCCAGGATATTAACGAATACGATCCGAATAATACTCGTACATAAGATGAGGAGCAGGATGATCACCCAGAGTTGGCGGCCAGTAAGTATAGTATTCAACCCTTCTGCCATCCATTCAATCGTCCCTGTCTTGACCAGCATCCCCGATACCATCAGAGTGGAGGCAAAAAAGAGCATCAGATCCCAATCAATCGATTCCCGCGCTTCTTCCCACTTCCATACTCCCGCCAAAGGAATGACCGTCATACATGCACCCAGAAGGCCAACCTGAGGAATGGAATATCCATGCAGAGGCTGTGCAATCCACAGGATCAACGTTCCCCCGATGATACACATGATTTTCTTTTCATTGATGCCGACCGGCCCAAGTTCACCGATTCTTTTTTCGATCAATGCCAATAACAGCTTTCGGTCAATCTTCTCAGGGGGAAAGATCATTAAGAATATTCCCCACAATATCACGATAAAAAGCAGCACCGGTATTCCAAAAATCAGGAACCATCTTATATAATTCAGATCGCTTGAAACGTCGCTCAGGATCCCGAAAGCGTAAATAGTGGAACTGGCCCCAGTCGCGACAAACGCCCCTGAAATGGCAGCAAGATAGGCAACCCCTATAAACAGCGACTTGCCCAGATAATGGACATCCGCTATTTTTCGCAGACTTTTCATCAGGCTGTCGAGTACCGATGATAACAGGCTGCCCTTCCCTACATTCGACGGTATCAGGACAGACAGGACAGTCATGAGCAGAAACGAAATGAAAATCAACGCTTTCCCCGACCCTCCAGACAGCTTTAACGTATAAAGCGATACCCTGCTTGCCAGACCTGTTTTAATGAATGCAGCTGAGATAATGAATGTAGAAAACAAGAGCCAAACGATACCCGAACTGAAATAACTCAATGTCTGTTCATAACTGAAAAAATGAAACGAAATCAGCAGAATGAGTAGCAGCGAGCTGAATGCAAGTGGAAAGACTTTGCCGATCCAGAGGATCTGAATGATGATGAGTGCAGCGATAGCCTTCCATGTTTCATCCCACTCAAAAAATGGGAGAAAGAATAAGGCATATAATAGAAACGTGATAACCAGTAACAGTTGTTTTTTCATGACGATTACTCCCATCTTTCAATCAAAGGAAAAAGCCACCGGCGATGGGGTGACTTTTCCTTTTCATCAATAACTGTCAGTGAATGATCGTTGAATCCTGCTTATTACCTAGGGCATATCGGGCAGCTGAAGAACCGGCTGTTTCCCATAAACAGTCCCCGACATCAATCCTGACCCTTCAGAATAATTGTGATAAAATATCCCTCTTCCTTACATGTCTTTTGAAATAGGGTCGACAGGATTCTTCTCTTTCTTTTTAAATGCTTTGATCAGCAATGGATAAAACAGTGATAACAGCGTCAATATAGCCAAGGCGATGGCAATCGGTGTATCAAAGAAGATACCGAGGCTGCCATTTGACGAAAGAACGGCCATCCTGAAGTTCTGCTCCATATCTGCTCCTACGATCAATGCCAGAACAAGCGGGGCAATCGGAAAATCCATGACTTTCAGAAATAAACCGAATACTCCAAAAATTAATAACAGGAAGAAATCCACTGCACTGTAACTGAGCGTGTAGGTTCCGATAAATGCAAGAATCACAATGACCGGATACAACACTTTTGCAGGCGTATCCAGTATTTTCACTAACAGACCGACAAGCAGAATATTAATAATAACAAGGGCTATATTCCCGATAAACATACTATTGATCAGCGTCCATACCGTATTGGGATCATTCTCAAACAAAAGCGGTCCAGGTTTCATCCCAAGCATTACCAGGGCTCCAAGCATGACAGCAGTTGTCCCCGAACCTGGGATACCCATCGTCAACAGCGGGATCATCGCTCCGACAGAGGCTGCATTATTAGCAGATTCAGGTGCTGCAAGCCCTTCTACTGCACCCTTCCCGAATTCTTCAGGATGTTTGGAAATTTGCTTCTCTGTTGAGTAGCTGATCATGGATGCGATCGATCCCCCGGCTCCCGGAAGGACACCAACCACAAATCCAAGTGGTCCGCTTCTTAAAATCGGCCATAATGAGCGTTTCCACTGCTTTTTCGTAAACCAGATCTTACCGACTTTCTTTTTCTCTTTTTTCTCCTGATCGATCGTCAAATAATTGTAAAGAACTTCCCCGACTGCATATACACCGATGATCACGATTAGAAAATCGATTCCTTCACTTAAATGCGAGCTTCCGAAGGTGAATCGATAGACGCCGCTCTGAGTATCAATGCCCACCGTACTGAGCATCAGCCCAAGGAACATCGCGATGAAGCCCTTCACCATTTTCCCTACCGATAAAGCAACAATCGCCGAAAGAGTCAGCAGCATTAATAAAAAGTATTCAGCAGGACCGAATTTCAGGGCAAAGCTTGCCAGCGGCTCGGCAAGGAAGATAAATCCGATGACGGCCATCATCCCGCCGATGAAAGACGCGACTGCCGATATGGCCATGGCCTGTCCTGCCTCACCCTTCTGAGCCATCGGATACCCGTCGAATGTGGCAGCAATGGCTGAACCGTCACCTGGTGTATTTAATAGAATCGAACTCCTCGATCCCCCGTACATCGCCCCATAATAAATAGCAGCCATCAGGATGATGGCACTGACGGGCTCCATACCGAATGTAATCGGGATCAAGACAGCCACGGCAGTTGCCGGTCCGAGCCCGGGGAGCATGCCGACGATCGTCCCTAGAAATCCTCCGATGACAACCCACATAATATTGATTGGTTCCAACGCAGTTGTTAACCCCTGCATAAAATTGCTAAAATCCATCTAGTGCACCTCCTATGGAAGACTGACTCCTAATAAAACGCTAAATGCATACCATGATAGAAAAGAAAAGCTGATTGCCACTATCACATTCACAACATATTTCTTGGCGTTGACTGTAAATAGTAAAGCACCCAAAAATAAAATAGTAGAAAATAAGAATCCGATCCGTTCAAATATGAACGCATAAACAGCTCCGTATAAAACAGTCAGGGCAATCAATTTCGGCGTTCTCCCTTTCAGCAGAAGCTTGATATCTTCATTATGAACTTGAAGGCTCTTCCACTCCTGAAATAAGTAAACCGCACTGAATACCAGCATGAATACACTTAAACCGACAGGAAAATAGAGCGGACCGTTTGGATTCCCGAGATTTGCCTTGGGCAAATTGATGGATGCTATTAAAAAAAAGAAGCTTAAAAGAATTAAAAAAATCGGCATCCCGAGTTTGATTGCTCTCATGCACTTCAACCTCCTTTGAGAGAGTAGACCGGTGGGAGACACTCATTCGTCTCCCAACCGTCACTTACTTTAATTTTTCAACCCGGAGTTTTCCACTAAATCGGAATATAATTTTTCCTGTTCCTTCATGAATTCCTTCGTTTCCTTGCTGTCTTTATAAAAATCATCCCAGTCATTGTTTTCAAGCATCTTCTTCCATTCATCCGTTTTGACCATTTCGCCGATCTTATCATCCCAATAGGCGATTTCATCTTCTGTCATATCACCAGGTCCCATGATGCCTCTCCAGTGAGGGAACACCATGTCCACTCCTTCTTCCGTCCAGGTTGGAACGTCATCCAGCCCTTCAAGCCTTTTTTCAGAAGATACCGCAAGAATTTTAAGCTTCCCTGCCAAGTATTGCTCTTTCACTTCTGAAAGGGAAGTCGTCACTGCATCCACATGTCCCCCGAGCAGCGCCGTCACGACGTCGCCGCCTTCATAGACAAGAAAGTCAAGATTAGTAGGATCGATCCCCTTCTCACTTGCGGCCTGTACAATCGACAGGTGGTCATCATTCCCGAGACCAGGACCGACCCCTATTTTAATTGATTTAGGGTCTTTCTTCATTTGTTCAAGCAATTCATTTGCCGTTTCATACTTTGAATCCACAGGGACTGTAAGAGCTTGCCACTCTGTTGCCAGTGTCGCAATCGGCGTGAATTGTTCGTAGGATAGATCGCTTTGTCCCAATAATTTATTTGTCAGTACCAGACTTGAATTAATTGCAAGATGATGGGCATCCTTCTTCTCAAGATACTTCCATCCCGCTTCTCCGCCTCCGCCCGGTTTGTTGATGACATTGATGTTTTTATCCACAATGTCGTTGTCACGCAAAACCTTCTGGACAGAACGGGCTGTTAAATCCCAGCCTCCGCCTGGAGAAGCTGGTGCAATGATTTCAATATTCTTTGACGGAAATTCCTTATCTCCCGAAGCAGAGCTGGAACAAGCTGTCATCAATGCCATTACACAAATAATCAATACGAAGCCAAACCTTTTCATTTTTTCTGCACCCCTTTTATCTTGTTTGTACTCACCGTAAACATCCCCTGTAAAAAAGGTGAAATACGTTAATTTAATCCTAGTTGCCAAATGAGGCTATGTAAACGTTTCCAAAATATTATGTTTTAAAAAACTTGTGGGGATTTTGTTCATTTTGTTCACAGGTCTCCTGCCTTCTGCAAATAAAGAAGTCTGCCACATCGATGTAAGTGATCACTTACATCGATGTGGCAGACACAATCTCTCCCGGAAACTATTTCACTGCATTCTCACTTCCAATTTTGTATCTTCTTTCGGGACGTCCGACGATCCCATAGACATGCTCGACAGTGGCATCTTTTATCCCCACCAGATATTCTAGATATCTCCGTGCGGTTGTCCGGGATGCCCCCATCTTTTCGCCGACTCTTTCCGAGGTGATCCCTTCTTTTTCCTCTTGCAGGATGGATGTCACTTTATGAAGAGTCAAATAATCGATGCCAGGCGGAAGATCGTATCTTTTTTCAGCAGCTTTCTTTTTTTCCTTCCCAAAGAATTGATCCAAGATCTGCTGATTGACCTCTTCAGCAGAATCAAGCATCACTTTTTTCTGGAGATAAGACGTGATGGCTTCGTGGAATTTCTCCAGTGTCACCGGTTTGATCAAATAATGTTCGACACCGTACCGGAGTGCCTTTTCTAAAAAAGCCTTATCTTTCGCAGCCGTGATCATGATGATATCAACGGAAGGATAATCAGAGCGTATTTTATGCAGTAATTCAGTACCAAGCTGATCAGGCATATATACATCAAGTAATAGCAAATCAACATATTGTTTATCAAGAATGGTCAATGTTTCCTTAGCATTCATCGCTTTACCGACTAATGTCAGCTGCTCATTCTTCGCAAGAAATTCTTCATGTATCTGTGCAATGCGAAAATCATCTTCGGCAATGACAACGTTAATCATACCTATTCCCCTTTGTGTGTGATTTCGGCAGGATGACAGTGAATACCGTCCCTGTATCCTTTTTGGAATCCCATTCAATCGTCCCCCCGAGCAGGGATAGTTCTTCCTGGACGTTCGCAAGTCCATACCCCCGGTGGTCACCCTTTGATGAGACTCCTTTCTGAAGAATACGTCCCTCTTCTTCTTCAGATATCCCTTTTCCGTTATCAGCGATTTCAAAGATGATATCGTTGCCAATGTCGGTAACGAAAAAAGAAACGACCTTGATTTTTTGGTTTTGGTCCATCACCGCTTCGAATGCATTATCAATCAGATTACCCAATATAACGATAAGGGGTGAAAGACCGATGAACACAGGAAGCGGGGAAAGCGAACTTTCACCGTCTATTTCGAAATCTATTTTCTTTTCTGATGCTTTTGCAATCTTTCCTAATAGAATGGCCTGAACTTTCTCATCCAGGATACTCTGAAAGAATATGGTCGAATGATACTCCTGCAGCTCCGATTCCTCCGTTAGGAATGTGATGGCTTCTTCATATTTATGCAGCTGAAGCAACCCGAGAAGTACATGCAGTTTGTTTTTGAATTCGTGCGTTTGTGCCCGTAAGTCCTGCGAGTATTGCTGAACTTCCGAAAGGGCATCGACCATTTGTTTAATTTCTGTCCGGTCCCTGAAGCTGAACACAGTTCCTGCCTTCTGATTATTTTCGATGATAGGCTGGGCATTGACGATCATCGTCTTTTCTTTATATTGAAGTTCGATGTTGGAAATATGCAAAGAAGAAGCAAGCATGTCGGGCATCGTTTGAGAAGAAATGACTTCTGTCAAGAATTTACCTTCCACATTTTCCTTAATATCAAGTAACTCACGGGCAGATTGATTCATCATCGTAATCACACCTTGTGTGTCGATGGCTAAAATCCCTTCCTTTACAGATTGCAGAACCGCATTTCTTTCCCTGAAGAGCGCACTGATCTGATACGGTTCCAGACCGAGTGTATCCTTTCTGATACTCCTGGCCAAGAACAGACTGCCGAACACCCCAAGGATCAGGACTCCCCCGGAAAGAGCAAGCATTGTGCGGATTTCATAGGCAATCTTACTCCGAATGGTTTTCATATCAAACTCCACCGTTACGGTGCCTTCGACTTTTTTGTAGTTGTCATACCGGATCATGACCGGGACAATCCCCTTTAACACCTCTTCGTCGCCATCCCCGGTATGAATCAGATTATTACTTCCGAATACCAATGCACGATAACGTTCTTCTGGATCCCCATCCCCAATCGCTTGTCCGACAAAACTGAATATCTGTCCGTCCCTGTTTTCAATCAGGACAGCAGAAGCATCCACCTGGTCACGGATTTGTTCCGTGACCACACTTAGATCTTCTACTGGCTCCTCATTCTTAAAAGAATCCTGAATCACCGGCATATACGAAAGTGTCTTGGCCGTTTGCATCGCCAGATCTTCTGCCTGAGCAACGTCTTCCTGTGATTCCCGGTATGCAAACATCCATGTAAGCAGGCCAATCACGATCAACAGAAGCGAAATGACCAAGCCCAATATTTTGACCTGAAGCGGAACCTTAAGAAGTCTATTCATCCCATTACCCCTGATTATACTGAATTTTCTATTATATTAATATATCATACTCATTACAGGACAAGGAACTTAAAAAAGCCTTAGTTTACAACAGGAAAGAAACCCTTCTCAATCTGAAGAAGAGAAAAGGCTGTTTAAAACCGTGCCTTTGCGAAAAGAACATAGAAAGAACCGCGCATTGATACTGTAAAAAAAGAACACTCAGAAATCATTGATGATTTCTGAGTGTTTTCTATATCAGGTACGGAATCACCATGTATAAAAGAGAAGAGACAGCCATCAGACTAAATCCCATTGTATAGTAGGGACGGCTTTCTTTCATTGAAATGTATACATTGATGATCATAGTGGCCAGGAAAATTAGCGGAAACCATAAGGAACGATCTGGGTCCGGTTCAAACCCAGCGTAAACGGTAACCACTCCACCAAATAATAAGAATAGGATAGATACAACCAAAAAAATCTTTCCACCTTGTTTTTCCTTCATCCTAATTCAACCTACTTCCTCCTACTGTTTCAAAGTGAAAAGGTCCTTCGATACAGCTACTGTTCTTTCATGATGTTTTTCTTCCGCCTTTTTCTTCACCTTCCCACCTTCCCCTTCAATCAAGGACCTCCTAAGGGTCGAACTAATCCAGTTCACACACAAGATCAAGATGGCGAATAGCGTCAGTGGGACGACGACAAGCATCGGGCGCAGGAAGATCTGCTGGATGTTGATGGCGATCGTCGCTGCCCATTCGTTTGTTTCGGAAAAGTAAACCGGGATGCTTTCCATGATGCCAAAGTTGGCGATCTTAAGGCCACCAAGACACATATGAAGAATTCCGAGCTGTATGAGCAGAGCAAGGGTCTGGGAAACCTGCTCTGAAAATAACACGATTGAGTGTCTTCTGAACTGTGGAAGCAGGTGCTGCTTGATCAGATGGAATCTTCCTGCCCCCATCGTTCGTGATACCTGTATGAATTCGCTCTTCATAAAGAGCTTCATCTCTTCTCCTAAATAGATTCCGAGAGACGGGATCGTCACAGCGGCAATCGCAACCACCTGAATGACGAAGTACCGGTTGGACGGCAGGACCTCGGAATGAAAGGCTCCCTCGAGGGGAACGAGTAACGCAAATACGATAATGGCGAGAGGAATATATTGGAACGACTCTCCCAGCCCTTTAATAAACCTTCCCAGAAATGCAGGAAGGAAGGTATACAGTACAGCAAAGAAAAACCCTAAAACCATACGTAATAAGGCGATGGCTAGAGAAGCAAAAATGGTATATTTCGCTCCGACTAATAAGAGCAACAGAAAGTTCCTCCCCAGTTTATCACTCCCTAAAGGAGGCATTTCACTCGGGGTGAACGGCGGTGCTGCTATCACTCTCCCATTCTCATCCGAGAGATAGTCCACAACCTCATCATAACCGGGATTCAGTACGGGTACCAGGAAGCTGACAGCAATAAAGGCTATCAGGATCAGGAACGGAAATGCCAATCGTTTGGCCATCCAGCTATTCACTATTCTGTTCCCCTCCTTTCAACCATTTTGATAGAATGTTAGAACCTATCGTAAAGACGATAAAGAACGGGACAAAAATGAGAAGCATCCCAAGGAAGAATGCAGCCGGTGAACTGGTCGCCGTTCGCAGCAGCACCTGCATGAATCCATTGATGTTAAATAGAAGTTCAATGATTAATAGGTTTGAAAGCATCAGTAGAAAGATCGGCTTCAGACGAAAGAAGAAGTGTACCCATACATTCCGGAACAGATGATGCCAAACCGTATAGGCCCTCCTGAATCCTTTTGAATACGAAAACTCCACATAGGGTTTATTTTCTTCTTCTTTTAACTGAAACAAAAACTGTTTTAATAAGAACACGGCCGGAATCACCGACAAGCAAAGAATAGGTAAAAAGTAGATCCGCTCTTCACCCAGGGCATAAATATCGAACACCAACAGATTCGTCTTTTTGAATAACCAGATGATAAAAAGTTGAAATAGAACGACAATGAACACATCCGGCAAAGCATCCAGTCCATTGATAATCTTAGTAGAGAAACGATATGCTTTCCGGGGTAATAACATGAGAGAATAGCTGAATAGCACTGACAGGCAGACCGCTAAGAAGAACGAACTGAAAAGAATCAAAAACGAGTAAAAATACGTCTTGGAAAAGACTTCAGTGATGCTGTATTGCTTATTTCCCTCTCCCCAATAAATGTAGATCGATGAGGGATGCATGATGTCAATCCAGGTCTGTTGCAGTCTGTGCCCATATGCTGCCAGGTTAATCAAAAGCTCTGTATCATATGCGAGTAGCGAACCGATCCCGCTAAGTAAATATAAACCCAACACGACAACCAAAAAATGAAAGGGAATCTCAAACACCCTTTTCATAACATCCCTCCATACAACTTCCAAATTGATACATTTTTTCTATATTTATGTTACAATACTGTAATATAATTGTAAACACAATTCTGAAAATGAAGAGATGAAGGGGACTCCAATATGAAGGGAAAATGGGTACTACTGAGTCTTGCAATGCTGGTCTTACTTAGTCTATTATCTAGTTGCCGAATTAGTTTCACTGCCGCCAAGGAAAATCAGCCCCACAAGCCTCAAAATATTATGATGGATGCATCCGTCTCGTTTAAACCACATCAGATCATTATAAGAGGTGACACCGACCTGCCGCAGGGCTCTGTTTTGTATATTATGCTCAAACCCTATGACGAAACTGTGTCACTTGAAGAAATCCAGACCTATCAGGTTGAACCTGAAGATATCGCCCTTGCTTCAACTGCGAAAGTGGGTAAGGAAGGATCGATTGAATTAACCGTTTTGAAATGGCCCGATCCCAATAAAAGGTACCGCCTGGATCTTATGTTCATTCCGGATAACCAGCCTGAGGACATCAAGCTCGGAGAAAACCTAATAACCAATGAAGACTATATAGAAATCTCTGAAAATGGAAAAACACTTACCGGACTTCTATTGTACGTCAATGTTTTAAAGGAAGACGAAGTGATTGGAGGTACGATGGATTTCATTCCGAAACATAGCACACCATAAAAAAGCTTGAGGAACGGTTTCCTCAAGCTTTTTCATCGCATTAGTCAAGGGACCTTACATAATCGGCAATCTTGGACATTTCGATTTGACTCAGCTCCGATTTCCCCTCATATTGATGGCGCAGGATGGATTCCTCAATGGTCCCGGCACTTCCATCATGCAGATATGGGCCAGTTGCCCACACTCCGACCAGGCTGGGAGTATCAAAGCTCTTCCCATCCCGAGGATTTGTGAAATCTGCTCTTGCGTCCCCCTCCGATGGTACATCAAATGGGTTGGCCGTGCCGATATCATGGAGATAGTCTGTCATGCTTGTTGACAGCTCTCCATTTTCACCTGTTGCTTTCACACTATCCGTAAACTGACTTCCGCTATGACAGGAGATGCAGGAGGCTTTTCCTTCAAAGAGAGCCTTTCCCTCTTTCGCCGAGCTTGTTAATTCCCCATTTTCCTTATAAGGACTCTGTGGAACGGGGAAAGATGACGGTTCCTTCAGAAAGGCGAATAGATCATCATACATCTTCTCAACATTCGCCGGCAGTTCTTCACCAGGCTCATATTTCATCATGCCGCCCATTTCACCCTGGACCGTCAGGAGATAATCCGTAAAGTCATCCCGGCTGCCGTCCCACGTGAAGAGTCCGGTTTCCGCAGTTCTTGTGTTCGTCGGGACATTCCGCTGACCCCTTCCAGTCATCAAGGTCAACCCGTTGATTTCTCCATCACTGTGACAAGACACACAGCTCATCCAGTTGTTGCCGGTGATATCCGCTTCAAACTCATCGCTGTTGGCACTATAAAAAATAGTTTTCCCTTTACGAACCTGTGGATCGAGTGGATCTTTTTCGATCAGGGAGATGTTATCTTGAAGTTTTTTCGCCCTTGAATGAGTAGAGCTGCCTCCCGAATCAATGGTCGCAAGGTCATGACTCATGGCATTATGGACGTAAAGAGTTTCCCCATTGTTACTTAATATGATTCCACGGGGATTATTCCCCTCGATTCTTCGTAGAATTTGAGTGGCATTCCCACCGCGCTTCAGATCAAAAACAACTAAATCTTCACTTCCCGACATCACCACATATGCTTTCGATCCATCTTTTTGGAAGGCCACATCATAAGGATTTGATACGATCATCGTCTCATTTTTTGAATCCAGCACATTGATTTCTTCAAACAATTCTTTTCTTTTATCCACCAATTCTTCATCTTTTTCCAGATCGATGATGGAAATCGCAGGAAAGATTGTTTCCTCAAATTGAATGGGCGTATCGACATTGGTCACCAAATGGGGAATCCATGCTGTTTTCCCATCGGGTGCAATCACAAATTGCTCAAGGGTATTCGGGATGCCCTGGCTCTTTTTCCGGTCAGAAACATCAGGCGAGTCTGCCAGTTTAAAGGTTTTTGCAACCTTTTTCTTTTCTGCATCCAGGACGGATACTTCACCGGATAAATAATGAGGGATGTATATCTTCTTCCCATCCGCTGTTTCAGCCAACGTTCTTGGTCGATCGTGCACTGGGATCGTCTCAGTTACATCCCCACTCTTCACGTCAACCATCATGATCGTGCTTTCCCGATAATTGGCTACATACAGGGTCTTACCATTTTGGCTTGTCAGGAGTCCAAAAGGTTCCTTTCCCACTTCATAGGAATCTACTACTTTCCCTTCTTCCAGTGAGATGACATCAATCTTATTATCATACCTGCACGATACATACAGGCGATCTTCATCCGGTGATATAGCCAATTGAACCGGCTCTTTCCCGACAGGAATTTCTCCTTCAACCTTCTGTGTTTTCTCATTCACAATGGAAACCGTATTGGCATCAAGATTGGCGATATATAGCTCGGTTCCTTCTTTGTTTTGGAGGATGTTATCGCTATTGACTGCTTCTTTCCGAACTGACTCGAAGCTCGGGGCGTCTTTGGTTGTCGTTTGAATCGAACATGCAACAAGCGTTCCTGCTAAGAGAAACGCCGTCGCATATCCTATTATCTTATTCATAGGATCCCTTCTTTATCGTTTTTCGACCGTAACAGGAAGCAATACGGGCGCGATCCCATTTTTGCCATGTCCGGCTTGAACTTGTGGAACATTGTCCCCATCGGTATTTCCAGATGAATCCTTGCTGTTGTAATAATCTCCTGTATCCCAGAATTCACTTGCCTGCATTCCTTCTTCAAGGGACGGACCATCGATGACTGTATCGTAGAAATCACTGTAGCGTGAGGTGATCATATCGATTTCAAGGCTTTCAGGTGTTTCAGAATCCGATTCCCGATTGCTTAAGTTTTGCAGGGCGACACGGTATGTGGCAGACAATGCCCCTGCTGTATACGGGGTATACTCCATTTTCCCTTCCCATGTTTCATATGCATTCAATTCGTCATCCCAAAGCCCGGAATCCAACGCTTCATAAATAGAGCGGGCTGCCTCGCGATATTTCTCATCATCGGTGGCTAAATAAGCTGCTGTCAAGCCTCTAATCGCACCTAGTTGAGCATCCAATGTTACATCCTTATCTGCACCTTTTTTGGTATCAAAACCTTTTGCTACAAGACCTGAATCCATGACCAGGTTGTCTATCATGAAGTCTGCCTGCTTACGGATCATTTCGAGTGCACGCTTGCCTTCAGCGGTTTTTAATCCATCAGCAGACTCCCCTGAAGCGTACCCGACAGGAAGCCCATCGATGGCACGTTGGAAGATCCTCATCGATTCCATCGTGTAACCAGCCTGGAACGTATCCATATACGTCCCTTGTTCTTTTCCATCATTTTCAGTTACAAACATTCCTTTATCATCATTGAAATGCATGGCATCAATATTCTTGAATACATGCAGCATCACGTTTTGATTGGCTGTGAACGGATCTGTTCCTTTCACATCGTTATCAGGCGAGTCATCCGTATTCTCTTTAGGTGCAGAAGGATACGGTGCACCGTCAAACAACTCCTGGAACGGTGGTGTCTTGTTCGGGTTGCTTTCCCTTTGGTCCGTCATCCCATAGAATTCAGAAGTCGGCCAAAGCATCATCCACTGGTCCTGAAGGACACTGTTTGAATCTTTGATAGAGAGTGACTTTGCGTTTGGTGCCTGTTTACCATCTTCGGTGACTTCTACACTATGTGGTAAGTAAACGAATCCTTCTGAAGGATTATACTGGCTTCCAAGGCCGGCAGCCGTCAATTTCCCTGTCGTGCCATCCACAAACAATTCATTCGAAATATAATTCACTTTATTCCACATTTCTTCCGTCAGAACCGCTCCCTGGAAACCATCTGCTGAGCTTACTCCCAGTGCAATATTCTGATCATCGTCATCCTTGGACGTTTCTCCTGCCAATTCTTCATCAGCATCAATCGTATGGAATCCGCCCATGAAATCACCGGCCCACAGCGCTTGTTTTAAGAACGTTGCACCGTACGCTGAAGGGATAAGGTTCTTCTCCATTTTGTCACGGTCCCAGCGGAGTGATTCGAAGTTTACTTGATACATAGGTACATAGCTACCATCATCATTCGCTGCATACTCACTTGTATCTACTTTGCCCTTATAATGGGGATCGCCGGCAGAGTATTCAATGAACGTCGGAAACATATTCCTGAAAATTTCATCTTCTGGATATCCGACGGCACCCGCCAATTCATAAAAGCGGCTTCCCAATTTTTCATCAGCTGTTTTTCCATTTTGAAGGGTTTCAACAGCTGGGCCATTGATCAAATGTAATCCGAGACCCGATTTTTCGACAACTTCATACATAGCTTCCTCAGAGTACTCATAGGATTCAACGCCGGCTGTATAATCAAATTTTGTTGGCTGATCCAATTTATTGATATCTAATATATCTAAATCCAGGCCAAGGCTTTCTGCCAGCGGCTCGCCGGATAATTCAAATTCTGCATACGCAAACATATTCCCGGCAGTATCGAACGTATAATCAGAGACGTTCACCTTGCTTGCTCCCGTTTTCTTTTCTCCGTCTGATTTCGAAGCTTCTTCCTTATCACTGACACATCCGGCAAGTAAAAGTGAAGATGCCAACACGGACGCGGATAATACTTTCCATGGTCGATTCATTCTATGTAGCCCCTCTCAACGTTCACGAATCATTCGAGAATGATTCTCATTACTGTTTATTAGTATAGTTTAATTGAGAAAGAATCTCAATAAGAATTTTCATAAAAAAAGAAATCGATTTCATTTATTAAATATTATCCATTAATTTGAAACTTTGTTCTTTTGAGGACCGTACTCTTTGTATAAGGAAAAAAGAAAGAGTGATAAAAGTGAAGAAAAATATTGTACTATTCGATCTGATGATTTATGTTGCCCTCCCTCTGTTTGTGTGGAATATCATGAGGGATTACACCGGAGATTATTACGCCATGCTCCTTTCCTCTGTTCCAGGAATTATTTATACCGTCTACCGATTCATCGAGATGAAGAAAGTGAATACATTCGGCCTGTTCATTCTGTTCACTTTGATTGTCGGTACCCTGATAGACGTACTGGCCGGTTCGTCTTTACAGCTTCTTTGGAATAATGTTTATTACGCTGCCGGGATCAGCTTATTTTTCCTCATGACCATGATCATCAGAAGGCCCATCACCTTATACTTTGGTCTTGATTTCGCAGAGCTCCAGGGTCATGACCGTACGTTTAGTAAGAGACTTTTCTATAAGAAACCTCTGTACACCTTGTTTCAGTTGATCACGCTTTGCTTCGCACTGAGGAGTGGGATTCTCGCCGTCGTGAAAGCATGGCTCATTTTGGAGTATGGTGTGGAGGCATTTGATAAAGGGATCATTCTGCGACAGGCGTTCAGCTGGATCATGACGGGTATCACCGTTGCCGGATTCTTCTATATCGGGAAGATCATCAACAATTCCCCTCAATTAGTCGAGGAAGTACGGAATGAACTCCAAGCAGAAAAGACGGATGCCGTATAGGCTTTTGGATGTTTCTGCCTTCAGACCTCCGTCTTGTCCGAACCCTATAGAACAATGTGAATATTTTTCCTATAATGGATAATAAAATGTTCACTCCGAGGTGTACTATGATTGAAGGTAAATTGATTAAATTTCATCGGGAAGAATCAGGATTGACCCAGGAGCAGCTTGCACAGGGGATCTGTTCCACTACACATCTAAGTAAAATCGAAAGGGGAATCACAGAATACTCAAGTGAAATCACCGATCTACTTGCTAAAAGGCTCGGAGTCGATATGATAGCGGAGCGCTCGCGATATGAATCCTTGCAGCATGCATTGGCCAAATGGAACGATGCGATCATCATGATCCGGACCCATGAAATCCATCAACTTAAATCAGAAATCGAACAAGAACCTTTACGATTTTTATCCGATTTCTTCTTTCAATATCACTTATTATTAGCAAGGTATCATCTGTTCTTAGATAACCCTCCAAGAGCAAACGAAATCCTGACCATGATCAAATCGAAACAGGACTCTCTTTCCCCTTATGAGTCCAATTTATTACTCCATGTGAGAGGAATCTATTTTTACTCAATAAGAAAATTTGACTGCTGCATCCAGTCCTTAAAACAGATTGATGATGAATACCCGAATGCTGAATATTATTTTCATCTGGCAACAGCCTATCATTCCATCCATTCTAATACGTTCGCCTATTATTACGGACAAAGGGCCCTGCAGTTTTTTCAAAAATCATTAAATATCCTCAGAGTCATCGATTCTGAAATTCTCATATTAATTCAATTGAACGCGAAGGAACCTTTCGATATGGAACAGACCAAACAACAGTATGATAAACTCCTTAGAGTCTGTGAATCTGTCAACTCCATGGAAAGGGCACATAAAATCCATAATAACCTGGGATTCGAATATTTCCGGAGAAAGCGATATAAGGAATCGAAAGCATCGTATGAAAGGGCTCTGGAGCTCACTACAGAGAACACCCCTGCTTCTTCTTATTTAGTCACACTCAGTGGATACATCCTTTCCTGTATGAAAGGAAACCTTCTTTCTGAAGAAGAGCTCAACCATCTGGCAAACAGTGGACTGAAGAAAGCCAGGGAGCACCAGGACCCCACCTTTGTATTCTTTGAAATCTATCTGCTCACCTTGAAATCAAATGAAGAAGAACTCTATGAGTATATGGAAAAAACCGCCCTCCCCCACTTTAAAAGGACGGGCAGTCAGTTGATGTACCAGCATTATGAAAGGCAACTCTTTTTATATTATGTTAAAACCGGACAGACCGAAAAAGGGTTCGAGCTCGCATCCGAAAAGATGACGAATGAAATCAGTTACTATGAATTGGAATGATCCCTAAAGATGCATGAATAAAAACACTTCCTATTATTGGGTTCAACTTCCCAATCCCTCCTTCATATACTATCGTGAAAGGAGGCGATTAGAATGGATCGATTCATTCTTTTATTAGTAGCAGGTATTCTTTCCGGTTTCGCATTGTTAAGGGCACCACTTAACGGAACATTTTTAGAAAGCGTGTCACCTGTAACAGACATCATCGGTATTTTAGCTATTCTCGTATTCTCACTCTTCTTAATCTATAAAGGGATTATGGCGATGCTCGGTAAGTAAATGAAGAGACCCGGATTCATTCCGGGTCTCTTTTATCTGTTCGAGAAAACCAAAGGTTCAAAAGTTCCTGGTACTCCTCTGAATTTATTTCACTTTTCTTTACATTCCCTTTCTTCCATTGAGTAAAGGAAGTCTCCGTCAAGGTCACACTTCCGTCATCCGTTCGTTTTGTCAGTAACCGATGTTTATTAAAGGGTGAGGCGGGATGCTCTTCCACTGTGACTCGGACGTCGTCAAGGAAACGCACATCCCTGATCGTTCGTTTAGAATCAAATGCATACCCGATTCTCCAATCGGTGTCTTTATGCTTCAATTTCATTTCTAATCTATAATCCCCATAAGCTGTTTCACCTGCACGTATCCTGAATTCCCCATTGCCCGAAGAGACCGTCTCCCCCGATAATGGTACGGGTTTCATCGGAATATTCCCTCCGAAGCCCCCATCCAGAATATAATCCTGTTTTTCGTGACACACCTTAACGGCAACATGTGTCCTTCCGATGCGACCGAACGCTCCTGAAGCATGATCATAGACCGCTCCCTGTATTAAGGAAGCTTCGAATCCGTTTTCTATCAGGAATAAATAAAGGAGTGAATTTAGTTCATAACAGAGACCTCCCTCATTTAAAATGAGCATTTTATTCACCAGATGATCTTTGGTCAGAATACGGGATCTTTCTTCAATAATGCATACATTTTCAAATGGAATATAAAGCGCCATTTTTTCTAATATGATATCCAGATCCTGAAAGGTTACGGGATCTGGACTTGAATATTGAATCCTTTTGCGGAATAGCTTGTCTAGACTGTTGATGGCGGGCACATCCTTTCTTTGAGGCTAGTCTTTAAAGTTTACCTGCTTCTCATAGACGTTTTCAAGGAAAGAGATGATCGCCTGACATTCATTTTGGGATTAAGGTGCTAAATCTCCTTGATTCCGGTCAAAATGCACTAAAGCTTAATCCGCAGTTTCTCGGCTTTCGCCCTGGATACACATGTTAATATCGAGTGATGTTCACTCCTCTCACTGTCACTTAAGAAAGAATCACCGTGCTCGACTTCACCCTCCAATACGTTCACCTCACAGGTTCCGCAACGACCGACCCGGCAGGAATATGGCGCATTGACCCCTGCCTTGAGAAGAGCTTCTAATAATGTCATATCCTTTGGCACTTTAATGGTCGGGCCATTTTCTACTTCTACCAAAAAGTCCTGACGTTTCATTGTCTGCAGTGGAGCAAACCGTTCAAAGTGAATGCTTGATCGGGGATATCCAATTTTCAGGGCACTTGCAGTAAATCCTTCGATAAAAGAAGTTGGACCGCAGAAATACACATGAGTTCCGATTCTATGTTCCCAGAGGCTTTGATCAGTCAATCTCCTTTCTCTTGAAAAATAAAAATGACTCTCATTGGGATACACTTTCATTAAATACGTAAAAAACGGGCAGTCTTCCTCGGACTTTGCCGCATAATGAAGTTCAAAGGAGCGTCCCTCCTTTTTAAGTTCTGCCATCATGGACAGGAAAGGCGTGATCCCGATTCCCGCTGCATAGAAAACATGGTGCTTCGCACGGAAGCTCAATGGGAAATGATTCTGTGGAGGACTGATGCAGAGGGTGTCTCCTGCTTTCATCTGCTCATGCCAATAACGGGACCCGCCTGTAGATTGTGCATTCAGCCGAATGGCGATGTGATAGGTGTCCCTTTGACCGGGTGGGTTCGTAAGAGAATAGGATCGTGCAATCGTCTCCCCTCCTGTCTTAATATACGTCGTGATGTGGGAACCCCCGCTAAAAGGAGGGAGAAGTTCATTCCCGGCTTGAATTAGTGAAAAACGTTTGACATAAGGTGTTTCCTGATGGATCGATTGGACAGTGACGTTTATGGTTTTAGCTTGATTCACTACTGATCACTCCCTGTTTCTGTACATGCTGCATACCCGAGATAGGTTTCATGGAAAGGAGAATAATGATCGGAAATGGATAAGGTCAAGTGACAATGAGGACAGGTCGTAATTTGACTGATTGGCTCACCATCCACTTCCATTTTCTGATGGCATTTAGAACAGAATACAAGGATCAACCTGACTCCATGTCCGATATATTGCGTCTCTTCTGCGGAAAATCCATGAGCCTCTGCCATTTTTTTAAAATAGGAGAGCTTGTTCCATCCCATCGCTATGTATAGATAACTCCCCATTTTCTGATCTTCCAGCCAATGAGAAATATCCGTTTCTTCCTTATCATCCAGCAACACCGATTGATTAGGATAATCATCCTTTTTTACTCTTTGGATGATAGGAGACAGTCGCTTCATTCCTCCTTCATCACCAAGAAATATATATTTTCGTTTGCCCGGTACGAACAAAGGCTGCAGGAGTGTCTTCACATCCCCACCTTCTTTTCATTCAAGTACCCGACGACCTCTTCTTTATATAAGGTGATCCCCTTATAATCGGCTATATGGTCGGGAAGATCCTGGAGAATATGATAAAACTCATTCGTCCATTCATGATTCTTCGCAAATTCTTCAAGTGGTAGAAGATGGGTATGGATGGTAAAGAGCAGCCCATTCGAACCTGGCAAACGGAACAGCTTTTGCACCTCTACACGAAAATGAACGTATTCCCCGACGTTTTCCTTTGAAACCTTTCTTCTTCCTTTTCCCCACTCATCAAAGGTTTCCAGGGAAGTATCCAGACGATTTCCCGCCATTAGCGACCAGTTCCGCCTTACCCAGGGATCTCCCGCTTGCATCCTCATCAAGAACGTCAGGATCCGCTGATCCAATCCCTCTTCCTTAAATCCCGGAATCGGTCCGTGTACCTCCTTGAAGCTCATTCCGATAGTAAATGCAAGGGACCAGTTGGCCGGAAAACATACCTGCCCCGCATCCATATATAAATCCCCATCCCGCTGCATCATAAAAATCAAATCCTCCTGTACATGACGACCGATGAAATCGAGGGGCTCTGAGGATAGCGTGGCTTCATCCCCAAATGTAAACGTTGTGTGTTCTTCTAAGATGTGATTGTGAAACGTCCATTCCCCTTCACTTCTTTCCAAGGAAAATTGCTGAGGATAATAGGTTGTCAGATGTGTCATCACCATCTCGGCTATTTCCCATTGAGCTTTCAAGGTATGCGACCGGGACTGGAAACACCTCTCAGGATGTTCGGTAAGCAGGTTCCGTTTCAGCCTGACCTCACTTGAATACGAAGTGGTTACCTCCACACAACCTGCTTCTTCCAATGGAACCGAATTATTAGAATAACGATACACATCCCCCTTAAAGGGATAAGGGAACGAATCCACTCTCATCATACAACCACCTTTTTCAGAAAATTCTCACTTTCATCTTATCGTATAGAGGGACGGACCTCAAGAGGTCCGTCCCTCACCCGAATTTCTCTTTGTACCGGCTGAGTGTGATCAGCGGCCATATCCATTGGTAGCTGTGGTAGTGTATATAGAAGTTTCCTGGAAGACCGATACCTGTGGGATATGCTTTGGATGTCTCATTGTCTGCGCCGTTCTTTAATTCGAGAAGCGCCATGATACCCAGATCGATGGCAGGTGTCGGTTTGTCTTCGATACAGATGAGCGACTCCAGGGCCCATGCCGTTTGTGAAGGGGTACTGAAGGGAAGGGATACGAACGTCTTTTCCTGATCGCTGTAGCAGGACTCCCCCCACCCCCCGTCTTTTCGTTGAATGCTTTCCAGCCACGTTTTTGCTTTTTGTAATTGTTTATCAGAAGAAGATACCCCCACGGCTTTCATTCCCGTGATGGCCGCCCATGTTCCATAAATGTAGCAGACGCCCCAGCGACCGTACCAGGATCCCTCCTCTTTTTGCATCAGTTTCAGCCACTCGACCCCTTTTTTCACCTCTGGATGTTCCGTAGTCAATCCTGCCCGGCTGCCCAGAAATTCAAGCGCTCTTCCCGTTAAATCAGGAGTGGAAGGGTCGATGGCTGCCGCCTCTGCCCCGTCCATCGGAAAAGAAGTAAGGATCGATTTCGTCTTATTCATTTCAAAAGCCGGCCAGCCACCGTCACGATTTTGCATACCGAATACCCAGTCAATCCCACGGTCCCATGACTGTCTGATAAGGGGGTTCCCCGAAGCTGAATACGTAAGGGCCCTGAGAGCAGCCGTTGTATCGTCCACATCAGGGTGAATGCTGTTGCTCTCTGAAAAGCCCCATCCCCCAGGTTTCACCCCGGTCTCCATCGCCCAGTCCCCATATTTGAAGTGCTGCTTCTTCAGAAGATAATCCACTGACTTCTGTATGACATCTTCATTTGCATCCACCCCCGCTTCCTGAAGGGCATGGCTGATCAAAGCTGTGTCCCATACGGTAGAAGGAGAGTTTTGGATATGGATGCCCTTCTTCGTTTCGCATGCCATGTCCTTCAACCCCTGTAATGCCTTTACGATGATAGGGTCATTCTTCTTATATCCCAGTGCCAACATGGCATAAATCATATAAAACGTCGCGCTGAAATAACTGAGATAGGTCCCGTCACGCTCCATCCGCTGCAACATGTACTCTAGGGCAAACTGCCTTGCCTGCTGATGAAGTTGGGAAGGCAGGCCTGCGAGTGCCTGTATGCCTTCACTTATTTTTGAAAATAATCTCCATTCCCGTTCGCTGTACCTCTCTTCCTTTACAGCACGGGACAAATCCTGTATGTGTGGGATACTGCTTGTTTGGATCTTAAATTTATGATCTTTCAACAGGATCATCGGAGCCAAATGCCCTCTTGCATAACTGCTCAAGTCCCAAAAATTCAGGGGAAATGTCTTCGGAAGCAACAGGAATTCAATGGGGATCGGCAGGAGATGCTTCCATTCATATTGACCATGCACGGCCAGCATGAATTTCGTCATCGTATGAGCCTTGTGAAAACCGCCTTTTTTCTCTATGAACCGTTTGGCTTTCAGAAGTCTTTTATCCTCCTCGTCGACCATGCCACTGAATCTCAGAGCAAAGTATGCTTCAATGGTTGAAGACAGGTTCCCTTCCTTTTCATCTTCAAAGAGCTTCCACGTTCCCTCCCTTGACTGGCATTTCCAGAGGCGGTCAACCAGCTGTCCAACCAGTTCATCCTCATCCCCTGAGAGCGTTCGCAGAAGGATGATCATATACGCATCGGTCATCACGACATTTTCAAAACAAAACGACCAGTGTCCATCTTCCCTTTGCATCCTCTGTAGACCGCTTATCATATTCCGGATCGTGCTCTCTATCTTCTTTTTCATCATTCGTCCTCCCGGCTACCTTCTCTGTTGTTATGTATATGTGAAGGATGCGGGTACTAGTAGTGGAAGCAAAGAAGAGCCTGCCACCGGTTTCCCGGGAGGCAGGCTCTTACTGGTTTTCTTCTATTTTCTGTGAGTAATAGCTTACAAGTTCAGGATATCTCTGCATTTCCTCTCTGCCGGTATCCGTGATTTGATACACGCCCCTTTTCACCCTCTCGAACCATCGGTAATAGTTCTTCTGGAGGATGGACGGTGTTTTGTCACCCGTCCCCATCTTTGTTAAATTCTTCGGGGACATGGGTCCGTGTTTTTCCAGGCAGCAGGCGATGTGAATGCAACTTTCCTTATAGGCGGTCATAATCTTCGTTTTATTGGTGCCCCCTACATTGTAATCCGCGCTCCGGCCTTCGATTTCCTTCACCAGGGCCGCCCGCTTCTTTTTACTATTTCTCATAACCGTCTTTCTGTCAAAGGCTTCCGGATGAATGACAAAATCAAGCTTGGGCGTCTTTGTCGTAAAGGAAACCGTGATCAGACCAAGTTCAAGACGCCTGACCAAATGACGTATATCATTCCACCGCTTCGACCGGGTGCGCTTCGGTTTAGGAATCGCAATATACACAAGATCCGTCAGCCGCTGCCGCTTCGTTGCCTGAATGAGGAGCTCGACATTCAAGGAAAGCTTCAGCTCCACGATCACAAGCTCCCCCTCTTTCATCGCCGTCAGATCACAGTCATTCACCTCACCGTTCACCTGATATCCCTGTTTATGAAAATGGTTTTGGATCGGTTGATAAAGATCTGATTCTTTCAGTTTCGTCATGGGTAAAAACCTTTCCGGGAATAAGTTCTATTAGTTAAAGTATAGACCATTTCAGATATTTTTGCAGTTTCCGAGAAAGAAAGACCTTACCTCCGAATCCTCTCGATCTCGTCTGCCACAAACTGCACAGACGTCCCGACAATCACATGAATGCTATTTTCCCCCACCACATGGATGCCCGGAACCCCCGTTGCTTTAATCCGTTCCTGGTCCACTGTCTCCATGTCCTTCACTTCCACTCTCAATCTGGTGATACAATTTTCAATGGAGGTGACATTTTCATCTCCGCCGAGGCCGGCATAGATTTCTGCTGCCATGGAACTGAACCTATCTCCTTTGGTGAGGACTGCCGCTGCCTCCACGTCCTCACTATCTTCTTCACGACCCGGTGTCATTAAATTGAATTTCGCAATCATAAAGCGGAACAAGAAATAATAGAGAAGAGCAAATACCAACCCTTGAATGAGGAGCATATACGGCAGATTCGCCAGTGGGAGCCGTGAGCTCAGGACAAAATCGACGAAGCCCGCGCTGAAACCAAAGCCTGCCGTCCAGTGGAAGAAGGAAGCGATCGCAAGGGATAATCCCGTAAGCACTGCATGAGCTACATATAAAGCCGGCGCCACGAACATAAACGCAAATTCAAGAGGTTCCGTCACCCCTGTAAAAAAGGAAGCAAATCCGGCTGCAAGCATCAGTGAGGCAACCTGTTTTTTCTTACCTGGTTTTGCCGCATGATAAATGGCAAGCCCTGCTGCAGGGAGTCCGAACATCATCACAGGGAAGAATCCGGCCTGGTACATCCCCGTCACGCCTTTTTCCCCCGTCCCCGACCAGAAGTTCCCGATATCATTGATTCCCGCAACATCGAACCAGAATACGGAATTCAACGCATGATGCAATCCGGTGGGAATCAATAAACGATTAAAGAAACCGTATAAACCGGCTCCCGTAAACCCGAGGCCGCTGATTTCCTTCCCAAAGGAAACAAGCGCCGTGTAAATGACCGGCCACACAAACAGCATCACACCTGAAACGACGAGCATCGCTATGGCCGACATGATCGGCACCAAACGCTTTCCGCTGAAAAAGGCAAGAGCATCCGGAAGCTTCACTGAACTGAAGCGATTGTACATACTTGCCGCAACAATCCCGGACAGAATCCCGACAAATTGATTTCCTATCTTATCAAAAGCAGGGTTCACTGCCTCTTTTTCAATGCCTTGTAATAAAGCAACGGAATCCGTTGAAAGCAATGTGGTAATGACAAGGTAGGCGACCAGTCCGCTCAGTGCCGCCGATCCATCCCGTGCTTTTGCCATCCCGAGTGCGACCCCGACAGCAAATAGAATCGCCATATTATCAATGATCGATGCCCCTGCCTTGATCAGGAAAGCGGCAATCGGACTGTCCGCCCCCCATCCCGAAGGATCGATCCAATACCCGATCCCCATCAGGATCGCGGCAGCAGGTAACACGGCAACGGGAAGCATCAACGAACGACCAATGCGCTGCAAGTATTTCATCATTTTGTTTTCCCCCTATCAGTCTGTTTTTGAAAGATGCCTTGTCTCTTTCATGAGGACAAAGCCCTTCTTTAAAAAATATTCCGGCATTTAGTTGTTTAGAAGTGGATGCCGATGTGTATTGGGATAGATTGATAGGATTACTTTTAATGATTGAGATGAGGGACGGACCTTCAAGGGGGATTATGTAGGTTTGGGATTAGGATTTTCCATAAAATAGAAAAATGCGCAATTACTACTTAAAACGACGCAATTAAGACGGAAATGACGCAATAAATTTAATAATGACGCAATCACCTACGAAAATGACGCAATTATCCCCTAGCCTCCTTGAGAAAGCTATTCCAAGACCCCTTTACAGGAACCATAAGAATTAAGTACCCACTGGAAGACCTTTCTATAGATGTTTCACCACCCCCCTAAAAGTGGCCGATTTCCCTCTCTTTTCAAAGATTATTCGATCCAATTCCCCCAAAACCAGCTCCCTGCCAACAGGCTACCTAACCATGAAAGGTCCCTCCCTCAAAACACACAAAAACCCCCATCAGGCATCTAGCCCGACGGAGGTCCGTCCCTCAAAAATTAAGGTAATTCAGTTGTGCCCATGAGGTAGCGGTCACATTCGCGGGCTGCTTCACGGCCTTCGTTGATGGCCCAGACGATGAGGCTTTGGCCTCTGCGCATGTCTCCTGCAGCGAAGACGCCATCGACGTTCGTCATGTAGTTTCCATACTCCGCTTTCACAGTGGAATTGCTGTTTGTTTCGACTTCAAGCTCTTTGATCAGATCCTGTTCGGGTCCGCTGAATCCGATAGCCAGAAGGACAAGGTCCGCCGGCCATATTTTTTCAGTTCCCGGGATTTCATCACGGATCTTGTTTCCTTTTTCATCATAGCGGAGTTTCACATTGACCGTATGAACTTCCTTGATATGGCCATATTCATCACCGACAAACTTCTTCGTCATGACAGCGTAGGCACGTGGATCATCGCCAAGGACTTCAGCCGCTTCTTTTTGACCGTATTCCACACGGTGAATGACTGGATACTGAGGCCAAGGATTGCCCACTTCATCCCGAATCGCACCTTTTTTATCATATATATCGAACTGAGTCAGGCTTTTACAATTATGCCTCACAGAAGTGGCCAGGCAGTCTGTACCTGTGTCCCCTCCACCGATGACGATGACGTTCTTCCCTTCAGCAGAAATATAGTTTCCATCTTCCAAGTTCGAATCCAATAAGCTTTTCGTATTAGCGTGAAGGAATTCCATGGCATAATGAACGCCTTTCAGATCACGGCCATCGACTTGGATGTCACGGTGAACGGCTGCTCCCCCGCAAAGAATGACGGCATCAAAGTTCTCCCGAAGATTTTCCACCGTGTAGTCTTTCCCGACTTCCGTATTCGTTACAAATTCAATGCCCTCTTCTTCTAAAATATCCACACGGCGCTTCACGACCGAGTATGGAAGCTTCATTTCAGGAATCCCATACGTCAAAAGGCCGCCCACCCGATCATTTTTTTCAAAAACGGTGACAAGATGACCTGCTTTATTCAGCTGTGCAGCTGAAGCCAATCCGGCAGGACCTGACCCGACGATGGCCACGCGCTTACCGGTCCGGAACTCAGGCGGCTCCGGAATGACCCAGCCTTCCTCAAATCCCTTCTCAATGATCGAGCGTTCCACGGTCCTGATGGCAACAGGCGGCTCATTGATTCCAAGCACACATGCCCCTTCACAAGGAGCCGGACAGGCAAAGCCGGTGAACTCCGGGAAGTTATTCATCTGATGCTCCCGTTTCAACGCTTCCTTCCATTGTCCCTGATACACAAGATCATTCCATTCGGGTATCAGGTGATACACAGGGCAGCCCGATGTCGACCCGTTGATCTCCATTCCGGACTGACAAGTAGGAACGCCGCAGTCCATGCAGCGTGCCCCTTGTTTCTTGATTTCTTCTTCCGAAAGAGGAGTGGTGTAATCGTTCCAATCTTTCGTCCGTTCTGCTGGATGTCTCTCAGCTGTTGTCTGTCTCGAATATTCCATAAATCCAGTTGCTTTTCCCATCATATCCCCCTCCCTGATTAATTCGCAGGCTCCAATACTTTTTTCTCTTCTTTCGTACCTTCTTCAAATGCTGCCATTTCCGCATCGAATTTCTCTAATCCACTATTTTCAAGTTCACTGATCCGTTCTCTCATCTTGAGATAGGATTTCGGAATCACGCGCACAAATTTGGACACGTATGATTCCCAGTTCGCCAAAATCTTCTTTCCATTATTGCTGCTTGTATAGTGAACGTATCGCTCGATCATATCGTAGACGTTCTGCATCTCTTCCGGATCAAACAATGGTTGAACAAGGACAAGCTCCTGATTGCACCTTGAACGGAAGGTTCCATCTTCATCCAGGACATAAGCGACCCCACCGGACATACCGGCAGCGAAGTTCCGTCCGGTCAGACCAAGGACGACGACTTTGCCTCCAGTCATGTACTCACATCCGTGGTCCCCGACGCTTTCCACGACTACCTGGGCTCCACTATTACGGACACAGAAACGCTCGCCTGCCACTCCGTAAATATAAGCTTCCCCACCGGACGCCCCGTAGAAAGAAACGTTTCCGATGATCGTGTTCCGCTCAGGGATGAACGTGGCGGTCGGATCCGGATGGACGATGATTTTCCCGCCTGATAATCCTTTTCCTACGAAATCGTTGGAATCCCCGACAAGTCTCAGAGTCAATCCTTTAGGAATATAAGCACCGAAGCTTTGCCCTGCAGAACCCTTGAATGTCAGACGGATCGTGTCTTCCGCTAATCCTTCTGCTCCATATCGTTTTGTGATTTCACTGCCGAGCATCGTTCCGGTCACCCGGTGAATATTCCGGATCGCCGTCGTCCATTCAACCGGCTCCCCTGTTTCAATCGCATTGCGGCAGCGTGGAATCAGTTCTTGGAAGTCCAATGTCTTCTCAAGCTCATGATCCTGCTTACGCGTCGCATATCTGCCGACTTTCTCAGGTACATCCGGTTGATAGAGAAGGGCTGACAGGTCGATTCCTTTGCCTTTCCAATGATCGATTGCTTCGTTGGCCTCGAGGATATCGGTTCTTCCGATCATTTCATTGATCGTCCTGAAACCAAGTTGTGCCATGAGCTCCCTTGTTTCCTGAGCAACGAAACGCATGAAGTTCGCCACATGTTCCGGGTCCCCAGTATACTTTTTACGAAGCTCAGGGTCTTGTGTCGCAATTCCGACAGGGCATGTATTCATATGACAGACGCGCATCATGACACAGCCAAGGACCACAAGTGGTGCAGTCGAAAATCCGTATTCCTCTGCTCCAAGAAGGGATGCGACGACCACATCCCGGCCCGTCATCATCTTGCCGTCCGTTTCAACGACAATCCGGTCACGAAGTCGATTTAACAGTAAGGTCTGATGGGCTTCGGCAAGACCGATTTCCCACGGCAGTCCCGTATGTTTCAGACTGGTTCTCGGTGCCGCACCGGTCCCTCCGTCATATCCACTGATCAACACAACGTCGGCCCTTCCTTTTGCCACACCTGCTGCAATCGTTCCGACACCTACGGCAGATACCAGCTTGACGCTGATCCTTGCCTGCGGGTTTGCATTTTTCAGGTTGTAAATCAATTCGGCCAGATCTTCAATCGAATAGATATCGTGATGGGGCGGTGGTGAAATCAATTCGACCCCCGGTGTCGATCCCCTTACTTCAGCAACCCAAGGATAAACCTTTTTACCAGGGAGATGTCCCCCTTCACCAGGTTTGGCCCCTTGAGCGACCTTGATTTGAATCTCATCGGCATTCACTAGGTAGTGACTCGTTACGCCGAAGCGGCCTGAGGCTACTTGCTTAATCGAGCTGCGGCGCGAATCTCCATTCTCATCTGGAATGAAGCGGCTAGGGTGTTCCCCGCCTTCTCCTGAATTGCTCCGTCCGCCGATTTTATTCATGGCGATCGCCAACGCTTCATGGGCTTCCTGACTGATGGAACCGAATGACATGGCACCGGTCTTGAAGCGGCGGCAGATTTCTTCGACTGATTCCACCTCTTCAATCGGCACGGGCTTCGTTTCTTTAAAGGAAAGAAGGCCGCGCAGGGATTGAAGATTCTGCTTTTCATCTGTCAGCATAGTGGAATATTTCTTAAATAATTCATAATTATTCGTCCTGCATGCATGTTGAAGAGTGTGAATCGTACTTGGATTGTACGCATGGTCCTCCCCATTTTTACGATATTGAAATTCGTCCCCGGATTCTAATGTACGCTGGTTATCTTTCCGGTCGTTGAATGCCTTTCTATGTCTTAAAAGAACTTCTTTTTCAATGATATCCATCCCGATTCCGCCGAGTCTTGATGCGGTACGGGTGAAATATTTATCGATGACATCCTGATGAATGCCGACTGCTTCAAAGATTTGGGCTCCACGGTAACTTTGGATCGTTGAAATCCCCATTTTCGATAGAACCTTGATGACCCCATCAGTTCCCGCTTTCACAAAACGCTGTACCGCTTTTTCATAGGTGGTGTCTTGAAGCTCGCCTTTTTCAATCAAATCACGCAACGTTTCATAGGCCAGATACGGATTGATGGCTTCTGCACCATATCCGAGCAGGGTGGCAAAGTGATGCACTTCCCTTGGTTCCCCTGATTCCAGGAGGATACTCACGGTTGTGCGCGTCCCCTGACGGATTAAGTGATGATGCAGACCGGATACGGCAAGGAGAGACGGAATGGCCGCCTTCTCCCTCACCACCCCGCGGTCGGAAAGAATGAGGAGTGTCGCCCCGTCAGCAACGGCCTGGTCAGCTTTTTCGTAAAGAGCATCCAGGGTCCGTTCAAGCTGGTCTTCTTCTTCGGTCACATCAAATAAAATCGATAAAGTGACTGCCTTGAATCCTTTTTCTTTCTGATGACGAAGCTTCTCAAGCTCTTCCCCTGTAATGATCGGTGTCTTTAAATGGATGTGCCTGCAGCTTTCTGGACCTGGGTTTACCAGGTTTCCTTCAGCTCCGATCGTTGTGCCGACAGATGTGATGATCTGCTCCCGGATCGCATCGATCGGTGGATTTGTCACTTGGGCAAACAATTGCTTGAAATAGTTATATAGAAGCTGAGGCTTCTTCGATAAAACGGCAAGCGGTGAATCGTATCCCATGGAACCGACCGGATCTTTTCCATCGGTCACCATCGGCTTGATGATCTTATTCAATTCCTCTGTGGTGTAACCGAATGCCTGCTGTTGCAGGAGTACTTCATCTGAATCCAATCGGGCCACTTCCTGGGTCGTTTCCGGAAGGTCCTCAAGTTCAAACTTATTATTATCGAGCCAGTGCCTGTATGGATGCTCGGACGCCACACGGAGCTTGATCTCTTCATCGGGGATGATACGTCCTTTTTCCAGATCGACAAGAAGCATCTTTCCAGGCTGGAGACGATCCTTGTACACGATGTCATCGGCAAAAATATCAAGGGCGCCGACTTCAGAACCGAGAACAATCATGCCTCCCTTGGTTACGTAGTACCTTGCAGGTCTGAGCCCATTACGGTCAAGGCACGCACCGATCTGGGTCCCATCCGTGAACACGAGGGCTGCAGGTCCATCCCAAGGCTCCATTAAACAGCTGTGATATTCGTAGAAATCTTTTTTCTTTGGATGGATGGTGTCATCATTCTCCCATGGTTCAGGAACCATCATCATGGCCGTATGAGCAAGGGATCTTCCGGATAGGTGAAGGAATTCAAAGCAGTTATCGAACATGGAGGAATCACTGCCTGTCTCATCGATAACGGGTAGGATTTTTTCCAGGTCTTCATCTTTAAAGGCACTAGAGCTGCACAGCTTTTCACGTGCACGCATCCAGTTCACGTTCCCTCGCAATGTATTGAATTCTCCATTATGGATGGTATATCTGTTTGGATGAGACCGCTGCCAGCTTGGGAAAGTGTTTGTACTAAAGCGGGAATGTACAAGAGCTAAAGCTGAACGGAACTCAGGGTGGTTGAGGTCAATATAAAAGGAATCGAGCTGTTCCGGGATGAGCATCCCTTTGTAGACGATGGTCGTGGAAGACAGACTGCAAAGATAAACGTCCTCTTGCCCCTCGACGGTTGCCACTTCTTTTTCGATCCGCTTCCGTATCACATACAACTTACGTTCGAAATCCATCCGTGACTTCAAATCTTCCGATGCCCCGATGAACACTTGTCGGATGAACGGTTTCGACTTCGATGCCACTTTTCCAACAAAGGAATCATTGAGCGGAACAGGCCTCCAGCCAAGTGTCTTTTGACCCTCTTCCGCAATGATGCGTTCAAAGATTTCTTTACTTTTCTGGCGCTTGTCATAGTTTTCTGGAAGGAACACCATCCCGATTCCATATTCACCTTTCCTCGGAAGGATGATGTCTTCTTTTTCACATTGCTTCTTAAAGAAGTGATGAGGGATCTGGGTCAGGATACCTGCACCGTCCCCCGTACTTGTATCGGCGGATTGTCCTCCGCGGTGCTCTAAATTACATAGGATATTGATGGCATTCTGTACAATGCTGTGACTCTTCGTCCCATCTATATTTGCAATCATTCCAATTCCACATGCTTCATGTTCTTGCGCAGGATCATACATGCCTTGCGCTACAGGAAGATTCGTTTTCATCCAATGTCCTCCTCTACTAAAGTTGTATAATTTTTGAATAAATAACCGATTGATTAAATTTTCTTAATTTTCGTTAGTATATCATGAAATTTAGAAAAAACGAAAAATTTTGTTAATGGTAAATATGTATATTTTCCAAATATATGTGCAAATCACAAGAAAAACATTGATTTATCAACAATGCCTTTAACTTAATATTCAGAATCTTTAAAGGCTTGATACAAACACAAAGAAATCGCTTACAATAATTCGTGTCCCTAAGCATATTCCATCAAAATCCCCCATGAATTTTCATACAAAAACATTACTAAAAAAATTTTTTCTCAAAAAAAAATATGTCATGAATCCGGGTCTATTGGAGGAGGGACGGACCTCTAAGTATGTAAAGAATATTTTCTCATCATTCCGCTTCTGAAACTCCTTTTCTATTCCCCGCCCTTCTCCGATTCAAACTAAAAGAAAGAGGGACGGACCTTCGAACATTCGAAGGTCCGTCCCTCTTTCTTCACGCCTCTTTCATCGCTTCACTTTCTACGAGGTTCATGAAATCTGTGACGACTTTGTTATTATTTTTCTCCCCCCCAAGTTTCAGTAGTACTTTTCCAAGGAAGTTCAAGCCTTTGTTTTCACCTTGATAAATGAATTTCGTCTGATTCTCATCGATTTTATATAGGGTGAATGCGGCCTCGATTTCAAATGCCTTGGCCAGTGTGAAGCCGATTTTATTATGCTTCTTTTCTGGGGTATTTTCGTACTCCAAGTCCTCCACTATATACGTTTCAATCCTAATGGGCAAAGGTCTCAGTGATTGGAAACCAAGGGGCTTTTCTCAGGAAGGAGCTTCTTGATTTCTTGGTATGCCTCTTCGATTGAATTCACCTTAACCGTGGTCTTTCGATCCTCTGGATATTGATTCCACATATGTAAGTACCTCGGATCGTAATAATATTCGATGAGCAGTTCCAATATCCGTTCATAGTTTCCTTTCTGCAGCTCAGCCTCGATTTCATTGGCAATCGGACTGTGAATCCTTCGCTTGATGGACCTGAACGCTTTCACAAACTCTTCATGATGTTCGTGAAGACGGTACTCGTCTAAAATATGCCTCACTCTTTCTTTCATGGGCATTTCGATGAAGATATGAAATGCCTCCTCCTTCTCCTGAATGAGGAAATCAGGAAGGAGAACCTTTCCAATCCGCTTACTTTCTGCTTCAAATAAAAGAAAAGGAGAATCCTGCTTCTTCATCAGTTCCCGAAGGAGGAGGGAGTCAAATGTTTTCTGGTTGTTGGCAGTCAGTCCGATTTCCCCGAATATGGACCCTCTATGGTTGGCTAGGTCTTCTATATCAAGAACCGGATATCCTTCTTCCTGAAGCTTCTTCAAAATCGCGGTCTTCCCGGTGCCAGTCCCGCCGTTCAGTACAAAAGAAGCAGGCTTCATATCAATATTTTCAAGCCCCTTCAGCACCCAGTGGCGATAAGCCCTGACCCCTCCGAGAATCCGGGAAGTCCTGATCCCCATCAGGTCAAGGAAAGTAGCGGCTGCTTTACTTCGCATACCACCCCGCCAGCAAAACACGACGATTTCACCCTCAAGTTTCTTGAACTCATTCATGAATCGGGGAAGTTTACCTGAAAAAATCTCCAGTCCCCGGTCCGTCGCCACTTCCTTATTCACCTGCTTATATAATGTGCCTACTTCCGCTCTTTCTTCATCATTGAAAACGGGTATATTCAGGCTGCCCGGAATCGTCATTTCCCTGTACTCAGAAGGAGATCGTACGTCCACAAATGTATACTTATCTAAATCGCATTGATCGATCCGTAGATCTTTGAACATGTCATCCTCTCCCTTTTTACATTTCTCTTCTATTTTACACCACTTCGGTATTCATTCTTTCCCTTTTTATTCTTTTTAGAAGTATTCACTTAGTCCTTTCCTCCCGTTTACCGGCTGAATATTCAGATTTTTCACCTCATTGGTACTATATACCAGAGTAATGGAACCCCTTATAATGAAAAGGAGAAATAATATTTCATGTTTTTATTAAAATTTATGAAGTATTATTTCAATAAAATGAAAGCGGTTTCTTTGTAACCGCAAGAGAGGAGTAGAGAAATGAAAGCAGTAAAGTACATGATTATGGCCGTGATGTTGTTCTCACTGGCTCTTCCCTTTTCCACCGGGAAAGCGAAGGCCTCCGGGACGTCTGAACCGAAGCATGAGATGCGGGCTGCGTGGATTGCGACCGTGACGAATATTGACATGGCGCCTGGAATGGACAAGCAGGAATTTACGGATTGGGTGGTGAACACCCTGGACGAGTTGAAAGAATTGAACTTCAATACGGTGATTTATCAAGTCAAGCCGACTGCCGATGCCTTGTATCCTTCCGAACTTGCCCCATGGTCCCAGTATATTACAGGTGACGAGCAGGGAACCGATCCAGGCTATGACCCACTTGCCATCATGTTAGACGAATCTCATAAACGAGGAATCGAAGTACACGCATGGGTGAACCCTTACCGGATCACGATGCCGAATCAAACGATCGAGTCCCTCGCGGATGACAACGTGGCCAAGCTTCACCCGGAGTGGGTACTGAAATATGGCAAGCAATATTATCTCAACCCCGGAATTCCAGAAGTACAAGATTACTTGATTGATACAGTGAAAGAACTAGTAAGCAACTACGACATAGAAGCCGTTCACATGGATGATTATTTCTATCCTTATAAAATTGCAGGAGAAAGCTTCCCAGATCAAGATACATACGAGAAATATGGCAGCACATTCGACAATATCGATGACTGGAGACGCAACAATGTCGATGAACTGGTCGCTGATATCAACACTGAAATCAAAGGTATCAAAGATTATGTCCAATTCGGGATTTCCCCATTTGGCGTGTGGAGAAATATCGCCGATGATCCGACTGGAAGCGAGACAGAAGCGGGACAAACGAATTTCGATGACCTGTATGCCGATACCCGCCAATGGATCAAGGATGGAAGCATCGACTACATCACCCCGCAAATCTACTGGTCAAGAAAACTTGCCGTCGCCAACTACTCCGTCCTACTCGATTGGTGGAGCCGGGAAGTGAACGAGTATTCCTATGAACATCCGGTGAATCTGTACATTGGGATGGCCGATTATAAGGTCGGGGACAACTTTGACCAGGAATGGTTCAATCCTTATGAACTGCCGGGGCAAATCATGGACAACCGGGCTAACGGTACGGCCCTTGGCCAAATGCATTTTTCCTTAAGACAAATTTTCGAGAACCCACTTGGATACGCTGATATTCTACGCAATGAAGTGTATACGGAAAAGGCCTTGACCCCTGCCACTCCTTGGAACAATGATGACCTTCCGAAGAAACCGAATACGGTAAAAGCGGATAAGCAGGAAATCGGTATCACCTTGAGCATTGATGACAAGAAACATTCTGACGCCAGGAAATATGTCATCTATCGCTTTGACGGCGTGAAAGAAGGAGACTACAAGAATCCTGCGAATATCGTGGATGTCGTGTACTCTCAAGAAGGCGTCGCGACGTATAAAGACACGTCTGCTGAAGAAGGTGGAATGTACACATATGGTGTTACCTCCGTATCTCCAACAGGTGTGGAAAGCAAGGATGCAAAAACAGTGAGAGTACGATAATCATAGAAAGAAGCGTTTCCCCGTTGTGGAGAAACGCTTCTTCTTATTTTACCTGTATGTCCTTTATCTTTTCCCTCATATGATCCGGCCACCATGCCCCGCATTCATCGGATACTACACAGGCCGCACATTTCTCCAAATCGTATACCATCATCCCTTGAATGGGCGGTGAATAGAGGTGGAGAGTCACTAGATCCCCTGCACTCCCCTTCTTCATTTTGTGAACTGCTTTCTTCGGTGCGAAAAAGAAAGAACCTTCTCTATACTCCCGGTCAAATAACTCCTGAGGAAGCTTGTTATCCCTCACTTCAAAGATCGTGTTGACGGAAGTCCCATCCATCACCTGGATCCATCCTTTCGAATCTCCGTGGTCATGCGGGGCACATTCCATATCCGACCAATTCATGACAAGGAGCTCCACTGCTTCATTTTGATAAAGGAGCTTTCGGTAATAAGGTTTCCCTTCCGGAGATTCCAGATAAGGCTGTAAATCCTCTAGAGATATATTCAGAGACTGCAAGACTTCTTTCAGTTCTTTCGTGGAAGGATGTGATAATCCATCCAATTGATTCTTTATCCGTTCCTTTAAGGTCACTGCGGATCCCCCCTGATGTTATCGTTTCCTCCATAGAAACCGATGAAGGACAGAAATCATCTGACCATTGACAATGACAACTCCTATAATAATTATGACTCCACCCAGGATGCTTATGAGAAAAATTTTCTCGTGCAGGAGAAGAATGGCTGCAATGAGAGTGGTGACAGGCTCCAAGTAAAGAAACATCGACACCTTTGACGCATCCAATACTTCCAATGCCTTCGCCCAGTACCAATACGCGATCCCCGAGACGAATACACCGAGGAATATCAAGTGTGCCCACTCTACATTCGATAATTGGGAAATTCCTTCCCAGCCGCGGTTGCGAATGAGAAACGGGATGGTCAGACTGAATCCCAGCAGGCTCATATAGAAGGTAATCACGAGAGATGGAAGCTCAATGCGAAGCTTTTTCAGAAGCACGGAGTATACCGCCCAGTTCAATGTACTGAGAATCATGAGGAAATACCCAATGTTGACAGTAAATCCGATCGATTGTCCGCTCCCAGCAGTCGTTACCATCAGCACACCCGTAATCGCAATGATCATGCCCAGCGCTTTGGAGATGGTCATTTTTTCATGCAGGAACATCATGGAGAGGATCACGGTGAACACCGGGGAAAATGAAATCATCCATCCTGCCGACGATGCATCAATGTTCAGGAGTGCCGTCGCCTGGATGACTTGATGAATGAAGACTCCGAGGACCCCAAGAACGATCAAGTGAGGGACATACTTCAGAGGGATGGGGAGCCTGTATCCTTTTAGCAACAGAAGCATGAGGAGAAACAGAGCTCCGATCCCAAAGCGGAGGACGAGGAGCGTATAGGGATCAAGCGTACCCAGCACCGCTTTGGTGGATACGAAGGATATCCCCCAGAAACTGATGGACATTGTGGCATATAATGAGGCGGCAGCCTTGGTTTTCATCGGGATCATGGGCGGTGCATCCTTTCTTAGCTCGTCTTCTTTTTATCAAGGTATGCTCGTCCATGGGAAAAATGTGCAGGGGATTGATTGGTTATGAAAATAAAACCGGGGAGCCGTTCCGTCACAGTTCATGAGTTCTCATAAGCTGTTGATAATAAAAGCGTTGAAGTCGATAATATATCCAGAAGGTCGATAATAAAATGTCCAAACTCGTAAATAAGTCCACCAAAATCCTTTCCTTCACTCCCCTCTCCACAAAAAAACGACCCAAATCATGATTCGGGTCGTTTTCTATCTTTAATTTTGGTTCATCCGCTCACCAAACTGAGGCAAATACTCTTTATGAACCTCAAGCATTTCATCCAGCAGCTGTTTCGCTTTCACATCACTCGTCACTAATGGATTGATGGTCATGGCAAGCAGTGCCTTTTCATAGGAACCGGTTACGGATGCTTCTGCCGCCACCCGTTCAAAGGATTTGATCTGTTGCACAAGTCCACTGACCGACACAGGAAGTTCTCCAATAGCAATCGGCTCCGGTCCCGCTTTCGTCACGACGCAGTTCACTTCCACGGCAGAATCCCTTGGCAAATCACTGATTGCTCCATTATTGCGTACATTCAAAGTCTGGATATCCCCGCGATTGTTGTAAATGGACGATATCAGATTGCATGCTGCATCACTGTAGTAGGCCCCTCCCCGCTCTTCAAGCTGTGGAGGCTTAACCGCTAAGCCTTCATCCTTATACAAATCAAACAGCTCTTCCTCCAACTGCTGGACGACCTCCGCACGAGTCGTACCCGTCTTGAATTCCTCAAGCTGTTTTTCTAAAATATCACCCGTTTTGTAGTAATAGCGGTGATATGGACAAGGAACGACTCCCAGGCTCCTTATGAATTCAGGCTCCCAGGGCAGTGGAGCAATATTCCTCATGCTGACCTGCCTGTCCGGATCGCTCATGATGTCGAGTACTTCCCCCAAGACGGATTCTCCGTCTACCTGTACGTCCAGTCCATAAACCATATGATTGAGTCCGGCAAATTCGATATGCACGCGTTCCACGTCCACGCCGAGGAGTTTTGCAAGCGTCATTCTCGTATTGATGGGAAGATTGCAAACACCTACGACCTTCGGGTGCGAACCGTAGCGCAGCAGCGCCTCCGTTACCATACCCGCCGGGTTCGTGAAATTGATCAGCCATGCCTCGGGACAAAGCTCCTGCATTTCTTCCGAGATGTCCAAAAGGACTGGTATTGTCCTCATCCCCTTGAAGAGTCCGCCGGCTCCATTCGTTTCCTGACCGATCATCCCATACTTGATCGGCAGGCGCTCGTCCTGTATCCGGGCTTTCAGCTGCCCTACCCTCATCTGGGTCGTGACAAAGTCCGCGCCCCTCAACGCCTCTTTCCGGTCCAGTGTAAGATGGATCTTCATGGGGACCCCCGATTCCTTCACCATCCGCTTCGCTAAATTCCCGACAATATTCAGCTTCTCTCTTCCAGCTTCAATATCCACAAGCCACAATTCACGAACCGGAAGTTCATCATACCGCTTGATCAATCCTTCAACAAACTCAGGGGTATAGCTCGAGCCCCCGCCTATCGTAACGATCTTGATTCCTTTTCTCATTGCAAGAGCCTCCAGTTACCTGGCCACAAAAGCCAAAATAAAACTAATCACGAAACTGACCACGACTGCCAGTAGCATCCGCTTCTTTTTAACGGAATCATCTTCCACCGGTCCTTCAATTTTCAATAAAATGTAGGAAAGCCCGATGGAAGCTGAAATGCCCGTTGCCAAAAACATACTCCATTCCTTTGCCAGACCCGTGCTCATCAATGGTTTTGAAAGAAGTAAAAGCCCAATAGATACAGAGATTAATAATACAAACACACTTTTAAAACCGATTCTCTTTGGCACAACGGTTTCTGTCATGTCCATCACTCCTTATGCTAGTAAAGAAGTGGGAATCCTAGGACTCCCACTTCTGGTTTCTTATAAAAAGGCTAACGTTTGTCCAGCTCCAGGGACTTGAGGCTCGAGGTCATAAGTCCAGCCCACCAAAAAGGCAAAGGACGCCTTTCCGGATGACTCGTCTTATGCTTGTCGCCTCAGGGCGAGCCCCTTCCGCTTTTCTATGCCGCTTGTTGCTCGCTCTCTTCCATCTTCAACATTTTCTTGTCGTACATTTTCAAGAATGGGAAATAGATAGCAAATGAGATTCCGATATTGATCAGAACCATGACGATCGCTCTCCAGTCACCACCCGTTGCAAGGTACGCGCCGATTGGTGCAGGCAGTGTCCATGGCGGCATGATGTAGGTTGGAGATACCAAACCGACAGTGGTGGCCACATAGGAAATGGTTGCTGTGATCAAAGGTACAGTGATGAATGGGATGATCAAGATCGGGTTCAATACGATTGGAGCACCGAAGATGACAGGCTCGTTGATATTAAAAAGACCCGGTACAAGACATGTTTTCCCTAGTGCTTTTAAATATTTTGAACGGGAGAAGAAGACCATTGCCAGGACCAATCCAAGCGTGGCTCCTGATCCACCGATCCAGATGAACCATTGGTAGAACGTTTCCGGGGCGATATGCGGGATCGCTTGCCCGCTTGCAACCGCGTCAGCGTTGTTCACAAGGAATACTTCCCATAGTGGACGGGCCACGGTTCCGACAACGGATACTCCGTGGATCCCGAATGACCAGAAGAAATCGATCAGGAATACCGGAACCAATACCCCGAATATGCTGTCGCCGGCAGTGACCAATGGTGCGACCGCGACACCGACCAACTTATGCAGATCTACCCCTGCTAAGACAGTAACGGATGATATCAATAAAATAACGATTGCTACAGGTATAAGTGCTTCAAAGCTTCGTGAAACGGATGCCGGTACTTGCTCTGGCATTTTGATCGTGATGTTCTTCGTCTTACAGAAACGCAGGATTTCAACGGCCAGGATTGAGACGACCATGGAAACGAATAATCCCTGCCCACCGAGGTTGGTCATTGGAAGGACCCAACCTTCTCCGTCCATTACTTTCGGTGTGATGGTCAATAGAAGTGCCGCGACTGAGATCTGTGCGCCGGATAATGGATCCAGCTTATAGCTTTTCGAGAGATTGTATCCAATCCCGAATGCCACATAGAGTGACATGATGAACATGGTCAGACGGTACGGAATCAGGATATCGACAATATTGTCTGCTGCCCACTGTTTGATGTCCCCGAATATCCATGCGTCAGGCAGTGGCGGAAACGCTAAGATCAGAAAGAATGAACCGACGATAATAAATGGCAGTGCTGAAATAACCCCATCCCGGATTGCTTGCAAATGCCTTTGTTCAGAGAGTCTGGCCATTGGACCTGACAAATTATTCTCCAGAAAGTTCACAAACGTTTGCATGTTACTACCCCCTTGTTTCCTATTAAATTAGTTTGCTAATTCTTTTACTGTTTTCAGTAAAGTCGGCCCACCTAAAGGCGTATAAGCCTGTGGCGGAATCGGGCCGCATGGAACATTGGCCTCATCGGCGGCTTTCTTCACTTGATCAAATCGGTGTCTGATCTGAGGTGCTACCATACATACATCCCATCCCTTAGAGATTTCCTCGGATACTTCCCCAGTTCCGATTGCATGGACTTCCATTTCGAGCCCCTCTTTTGTTCCTTCTTTTTTCAGGGCATTTACGACGATCGCACTGGACATTCCACCAGAGCATACAAATAATACTTTCATCCCTACTCCTCCTCCTCTTTCATTCGCTGAACCACTTCATGTGTATGAATAATTTGCTCGTAAACGCCATGTCCTTTTTTCATGCATAATGCCACGAATAAAGCGTCGATCACGACGAGTTGAGCAATTCTTGCCGTCATGGTACCGATTCGGATATTATGTTCCTCCTCAGAAATCGTCAGTACGATATCGGCGAGCTTTCTTGCCGGTGATTTACCGTGCTGTGTCAGGAGTACGATTGTGGCTCCCTTTTCCTGTGCGACATTCATCAGCTTCAAAATTTCTTTTGTCTGACCGGATGTTGAAACGACGAAGAGAACGTCTCTTTCTGTTAAGTTCGCTGCCATCATCATCTGGACATGGATATCACTTGCCTGAAACGCCAGGTAGTTCAATCTCAACAGCTTCTGGGTGAAATCTTCCGCTACCACTGCGGAACCCCCCACTCCGTACAGATAGACTCTTTCGGCTTCATGAAACGCATTGACCGCTCTACCGAGTTCATCAATGGAAAAAAGCTTTTCCGTATTCTTGATGGCTTGATAGGTATTGACCAATACTTTATTGAAGACGGTCTCAAGATTGTCTTCAAAGGACAGGAGTGTATTGATATCATGACTCTTCGTTTCTTCGATGTTCGTGCTTTTTGCGAGCTCGATCTTCAAGCCGCTGAAACTGTTGATCCCGATCCGTTTGCAGAACCGGATGATGGCGGCTTCACTGCTGCCGCATGAGTGTGATAGTTGCTTTGTGGTCATCTCCATCACTTTCTCCGGAAATTCGAGCACATATTGAGCAACCGCTATTTCAGACGGGGTAAAGCTCTCCATCTGACTTTTGATGTGTTTTAAAACCTGAAATTCTGTCATGGTCACCTCCAAAAAATGATTGTCTTGAAAAGGCTTTCAGTTTAATATGATTATATGCGATAATGAAATTAAATTTCAATATTATTTTAAAATATTTAAACTTTTATTTTACAAAATTAGTAGAAAAGAGTTCTAAAAAGGTTCAGGGAGGAATACACGATGGCAGAGATCCGCAACGTGGAAATGGAAATATTTGAGATTATATCAAACGGTGGGAATGCGAAGAGTACGGCTTATGAAGCCCTTGCTAAAGCCCATGAAGGAAAATTCGATGAGGCGGAAGAGATGATAAAGAACGCCCATGACGAACTGAATAAAGCCCATAAGACGCAAACAAGCCTGATACAGGCCGAAATCAACGGGGAAGAATTTGAAAAATCACTTCTTATGATTCATGCACAGGATCACTTGATGACGTCGATCAGTGAAATCTCATTAATTGAACAAATGATTCCTATGTTAAAGAGAATCCATGCACTCGAAAACCAATCGAATTAAGGAGGAGTCACGATGAGTAAAAGACTGGGAGTTTCAATCTATCCGAATCATTCTGTAACTGAAAAAGATAAAGAGTATTTGGCCCTTGCCGCTTCTTACGGATTTCAACGTGTGTTTACCTGCTTATTATCCGTTGAAGGAGACAAGGAAGGCATCATTGCGAACTTCAAAGATACGATCAAGTTTGCCCGTGAGAAAAATATGGAGGTCATCGCAGACATCAGCCCACGTATTTTCAAAGAGCTGGATATTTCTTACGATGATCTATCCTTTTTCGCCGACCTGGGTGCTCACGGTATCCGCCTTGACCTCGGATATACCGGTCATGAGGAATCCATGATGTCATATAACCCTTATGATTTGAAAATCGAATTGAACATGAGCAATGCCACGAAATACATCGATAACATCATGACGTATCAGCCCAATAAGGATCAATTATTAGGGTGCCATAACTTCTATCCGCACCGCTACTCCGGTTTATCTTATCCTTTCTTTATCGAATGCAGCAAGAAATTCAAAGATTTCGGCATGAGAACGGCAGCCTTTGTGTCTTCCGCGGATGCCACATTCGGTCCATGGCCCGTCACGGAAGGATTGCCAACACTGGAGATGCACCGATCCCTTCCTATTGATGTGCAGGCGAAGCATCTGTTTGCCACTGGATTGATCGACGACGTCATCATCAGCAATGCTTATGCATCAGAACGTGAGATGCAGCTGCTTAGTGAACTGAATACATCGAAGCTCACTTTCAGCGTCGAAACCCATGAGACGACAACGGACCTAGAGAAAACGATCATCTTTGAAGAACCTCATTTTTACCGTGGAGATGTATCGGATTATATGATCCGTTCCACTCAAAGCCGCGTCAAATACAGAGGTAGAGAATTTGCGCCCCATAACAACGTCGACATCAAGCGTGGAGACATTATCATTGAAAACGACCTGTATGCCCAATACGCGGGAGAACTTCAGATTGCCCTCAAGGATATGGAGAACTCCGGTAAGACGAACGTGGTGGGCAGGATCCGTGAAGAAGAAATATTCCTGTTGGATTATCTGAACCCTTGGGGCAAATTTGCCTTCCAGCCACGTGAGAAGGTTTAAGAGATGACTAGAATAATAGGAATCGATGCAGGCGGAACGAAGGTTCAGGGACTTGTCATGGATATGGAGAAAAATATCCTTTTCCAAAGTTTATCCGGACACGGGAATCCGTCCGTCTCGTATGAGGAAGCATTGCAGAACCTCTCATCTGTCGTTCAACAATGCCTGAACCATACTAGAGAAGCGGCCACACATATTGTGATCGGGATGGCAGGCGGAGGGTCGGGAAATCTATCACAAAGGATTCAGTCAGAATTGAGCAGGATGACTTCCCTTCCCATCATTCTTATAAACGATGCCACTCTTGCCTATTTCAGTTTGATCGGTAATCGGAATGGTGTGATGACGATCGCGGGCACGGGATCGATTTGTTACGGAAGGAACGGAAAAAGAGAAGGAACAACCGGGGGCTGGGGCCACTTACTTGGAGACGAGGGCAGTGCCTACCATATTGCCATCGAAGCGAGCAAAAGGATCGTCAGGGAAATGGACTCAGGACTCCCGCTCTCTCCCCTTTCCCAGAGTATACTGAAAAACATCAACGCTACTGACGCTCAAGGATTGAAAGGATTCATCTATTCTTCCTCCAAAGGGGAGATTGCCCGGCTTGCGAAAGTGATTCACGAGGAAGCACAGGCAGGGGATGAATATTCCCTTCATTTATTAAAGAGAGCAGGCGAACTCCTTGCCGGGCAGACTATCGCATTAATCGAGAAGTTACACCTTGAATCACATCCTGTGATCGCATTAAAAGGCAGTGTGCTTGAACACAATCCGGTTGTTCAATCCATTTTTAAAGAAACGATTTCAAAACGGTTTAACGAACCGAGTTTCATCACTGATTCCACTTCCCCTGCAACAGGCGCAGTGGAGATGATTGAAGCGATACAAATGGGGAGGTATGTATATGACTAAGCGTTTAGCAGTCGGACTGATGTCCGGCACGTCCGTTGACGCAGTGGATGCCGCTCTTGTTTCCATTGAAGGAGCAGGGACGGATACCGTGGTGGAGCTTGTCCAGTATTCAACTACGCCCTTTTCACAACCGGTGAAAAAGAAAATCTTCGATGTCATGAGTCTTGATCATTCTTCCACCCCTCTTTTATCCAGCCTGCATTTTGAGCTTGGAGACGTATACGCCGATGCCGTAGAGAAAGTATGTGCGGAGGCAGGCATCTCTGTTGACGATCTCAGCTTTATCGGATCACATGGACAAACGGTCTATCATCAGCCCTTTCATACGGAAGATTCGGTTGCTTCCACTCTTCAAATCGGAGAACCGAGCGTGATTGCCTACAGGACTCACACACAGGTGGTATCCAATTTCCGTTCCATGGATATGGCTGCAGGAGGAGAAGGGGCACCCCTTGTCCCTTATACAGAGTTCCTGCTCTACCGGAAAAAGGATGGGGGCAGGCTCCTCCAGAACATCGGGGGAATCGGGAATGTGACCGTCCTGCCGAAAGACTGCTCCCTTGAAGAGGTGTTTGCTTTTGACACAGGTCCCGGGAATATGGTGATCGATGGACTGTGCGGGAAGTTATTCGGCTTGTCTTATGACGAGGATGGATCGATTGCCGCCAGGGGAACGGTTCACCCTGAAGCAGCACGGAAATGGATGGAGTGGGAAAAGGATTTCTTTCAGAAAGCGCCTCCCAAGTCCACCGGCAGGGAACTGTTTGGTGAAGTATTCGTGAACCGTATCCTTCGGGAACACAGCGATATCCCGAAAGAAGATTTGATTTCGACGGCAACCTACTTTACCGCCCAATCCATTTCGGATGCTTATAAAACATTCGTCTTCCCTCGGCATCCGATCAATGAAGTCATCATCGGTGGCGGGGGAAGCTATAACGGGACCCTTCTCCAAATGATGAAGGAACTTCTCCCTGAAGTGACAATCCTCATTCAGGAAGATATCGGATACTCCTCCGATGCCAAGGAAGCGATTGCCTTTGCACTATTAGCCAACGAAACGCTACACGGCAAACCAGGCAACGTCCCTGGGGCAACCGGAGCGAAAAAACCCGTCATCCTCGGGTCGATCACACCAAGCCCCATCATCACAACATAATGTATCAGGAGGGACGGACCTTGACCCCAGTCGGGTACCGTCTCTCTAGTCATTTTATGAACAACTTTGAAAAAATCGCTAATAAAGGTGGAAACCACTATGATCACCCCTGATATCAAGAATCAGCTCGTCAGCATCGTCGGTGAAGACAACTACCGTGATACCCCTGCTGAAAAACTTGTCTATTCCTATGATGCAACACCCAACTATCAATCCATGCCCGATGCCATCATCGTTCCCAGGTCAACGGGGGAAGTATCGGCAATCGTGAAGATCTGCAATGAACATGGCATCCCGATTGTCCCGCGGGGCTCAGGAACAAATCTTTGTGCCGGTACGTGCCCAACTGAAGGCGGACTTGTTCTACTTTTCACCCATATGAACAACATCCTCGAATTGGATGAAGAAAATTTAACGATCACCGTCCAGCCTGGGGTTGTTACACTTGATTTGATTCACGCCGTTGAAGCCAAGGGACTCTTCTACCCTCCAGACCCGAGCTCCATGAAAATCTCCACCATCGGAGGGAATATCAATGAAAACTCCGGTGGCTTGAGAGGGTTGAAATATGGCGTCACCCGGGATTATGTACTAGCCCTTGAAGCGGTGCTCCCAAATGGTGATATCATCCGGACCGGCGGGAAACTCGCAAAAGATGTGGCCGGGTATGACTTGACCCGCCTGTTTGTGGGGTCGGAAGGGACCCTTTGTGTCATCACGGAAGCGACATTAAAGCTCGTTCCCATGCCAGAGACGAAACAGACGATGCTTGCCCTTTATCAGGACATAGAAGCAGCTGCTAAAAGTGTGTCGAGCATCATCTCGAATCGGATCATTCCGACTACCTTGGAATTTCTGGACCAGCCTACATTGGAAGTGGTAGAGGATTTTGCCAAAATCGGCCTGCCTACCGATGTGAAAGCCGTCCTGCTGATTGAACAGGATGGTCCTCCTGAAGTGGTGGCACGAGATATGAAGCGCATCGAAGAAGTGTGTGTCGAAAACGATGCCGTATCCGTCCAACTCGCAAAAACGGATATCGAAGCAGATGCCCTTCGCACTGCCCGGCGTTCTGCCCTCTCGGCTCTTGCCAGACTAAAGCCGACGACAATCTTGGAAGATGCGACGGTACCACGTTCCGAAATTGCCAAGATGGTGAAAGCGATCAATGATATAGCCGAACGTCATGGGGTGAAGATTTGCACCTTTGGACATGCAGGAGACGGAAACCTTCACCCGACCGTCGCGACAGATGCCAGGGACAAAGATGAAATGGAGCGGGTCGAAGCGGCCTTTGAAGAAATCTTCGCTCATGCCATTGAATTGGGCGGCACCATTACGGGTGAACACGGGGTCGGCATGATGAAGGCCCCTTATCTCGAATGGAAACTTGGTGCTGAAGGAATCAACGCCATGAAAATGATCAAGCAATCCTTCGATCCCAATAACATCATGAATCCGAATAAAGTATTTGCGAAAGAATCAAGAAAACGTGTGGTGATTTCAAGATGACGACCGTCCAGGAAAAACAAAAGATACAACAAGAGTTCAAAACACGTATGAATGAAGATGAACTATTGAATTGCATGAGATGCGGATTCTGTCTACCCTCCTGCCCTACCTATATCGAATCGGGGTTTAAGGAATCACACTCCCCACGCGGGCGCATCGCCTTGATGAAGGCCGTCGTCGATGGTGTGATCGAGCCCGATGAAGAAGTTGAGCGTACTCTGGATCTGTGCCTCGGATGCAGGGCATGTGAACCTGTCTGCCCTTCTGGCGTTAATTATGGACACTTACTCGAGGAAGCCAGGGATATCATCAATCAAAATAAAAAACACTCCTTTCCCGCCCGAATTGTCAGGAAGACCGTTTTTGAAGGGTTGTTTCCCCATCCTGATCGAATGAGGATGGTCACGAACCTTCTCGGAATCTATCAGCGTTCCGGTTTACAGAAGGCTGTCCACACCACGGGAGTGATGAAGCTGTTCCCGGAAAGCATGGCCACGATGGAACTCGTCCTGCCTCAAGTTCCTAGATTGAAAGAGATGAAGGAACGCCCGACTTCCCTTTCCTCGATTGGTGAGGTCCGTAAAAAAGTCGCTTTCTTTTCCGGCTGCTTGATGGATACGATGTTTCTGGAAACAAATAAGGCCACAACGAAACTCCTTCAACTGGCAGGCTGTGACATCGTCATTCCAAAGACGCAAACCTGCTGTGGGGCTTTGCATGGACACAGCGGAGAGAAGGATGCAGCGAAAGAGCTGGCCAAACGGAACATTGAGGCATTTGAAGATGAAGGCGTCGATTACATCATCACCAACGCAGGGGGATGTGGGGCCTTTCTCGTTGATTATGATCACCTGCTGAAAGACGATCCCGAGTGGAAAGAACGCGCCGTCATATTCAAAGAGAAGATCAAGGATATCTCTTCGATTCTGGTAGAATTGGAGTTTCATAAAAAGACATTGAATGTGGCACCACAACGGATCACGTACCAGGATTCCTGTCACTTAAGAAACGTTCAGAGAACCTTCTTGGAACCAAGGGTACTCCTTCAATCCGTGGAAGGGGCCGATTACGTCGAGATGAAACAAGCCGACCACTGCTGCGGATCTGCAGGAATTTATAATATCGTCGAATCCGACATGTCCATGAAGATCCTCGATCATAAAATGGAAAACGTCGAAGACACCCGGGCCACTACCATCATCACTTCCAACCCGGGCTGCCTCCTCCAAATGAAGCTTGGCATCGAACGGGAAGGCCTATCAGATAAAATGCGAGCCATCCACATCGTCGACTTCCTATTAGAAGCAGTCGACTGAGAGGGACGGACCTCCTCAACCATCCTTTTGCTTCCGCAAAAGAGATGATTGGAGGTCCGTCCCTCGATTTTTATCTTTTTTTGATTTTAAAGAAAGTAAAGTAGACGAGAAAGGATAGGATGATTCCATAGGCTGCAAGCAGTGTGAGGGCATTGGTGACATTGGTTGTGAGCCAGATGATGATGGTGGCGATGGCGACGAGTACAGCGCTGATTGTGATGAGTCTGTTCATGGGAGGCCTCCTTTATGAGTAGAGTAAGTTCTATTGGTATATACGATTGAGATGAGGGAAGGATTCTTTTTTGTTTTTTGAGCAGGAGATTTTGAGGTTTTGATTCAGCTGCTGACTGATCAAGAATTTTCAGCAACTGAATTCTTCCACTTATTCACCCGCTGAACCCACCCCCACCCATCAAAAAAACACCGGACACCCCCAACAGGCATCCGATGTCTCCCATTCTCATTGACTCGCAATCTCATAAATCTTCAAATTCCCATGTATCAACCGTAAATCAGGGACCTCTACTTCCTGACTCCCAGCAGCGTCCAGTAAATAACCGTATAAATGATCGGCCTCCACTGATAAATTCTTCTCCATATCACGTTGCAGGGAAGATTTCATGCTGTAGCCCATCCCGCTGATTTTATCGTAAAGAGCGTCTTCAATCTTTTCTGCAAGTGGCGCCTCCAACTTCCTCATGACCATCGCTGCCTGAGAAAGGACCGTCTTGATCCGCCCCTCTCCTTCAGCGGTCTCCCGGATCGGACCGATCGGGGCACGATAGAGGGATGTAACTCCTGAAAGGGTGGTGATGAAGAGATATTTATGCCACATTTCCTGCTCGATGGCATCGGATAATCGGAAGTTCGCTTTCGTTCCAGAAAAAGCTTCTTCCAGTCTGATGATCCGGTCCGTCCGATCTCCATTCCTTTCTCCAAACACCAGGTCATGGATAGGGCTTGTCTGAATGACTTTACCTGAACCATCGAGTGTGGACTCGACAAAGCATAAGCCACCTATCACCTTTTCTTCCCCGAAGGCCTCAATCAGGTCATCGACGTGTGACATCCCGTTTAACAATGGAAGAATCATAGTGTTCTCCCCTACAAACGGGCTTAGACTATCGATGGCCCCTTTTAGGTGATACGCTTTGGTGGATAAAATGACAACGTCAAAGGGCTCTGCTTTTTCTTCTGCCTTAAGGGTCTTCGGCTGAAAGTGATGATCGCCATGAACGCTCTCGATATGAAGTCCATGCTCCTTCAGCTGATGTTCCCTTTTATCCCGTACGAGAAACGTGACGTCCTCACCTTTCTCTGCCAATCTGCCTCCAAAGTATCCTCCGACGGCCCCTGCTCCTACAACCAATATTCTCATTCCATCCGCCTCCATTCCTGTTAGATCTTCTATTACATTCTCCAATATGAAAGCGGATAAATCAAAAGTTCTGATCAGTACATTAACCCATAAACCAGAAACCGCTCATATTCGTTCTTCGCGAACTCCCCTGTTAACACAACTTCTTTTCGCAGCTGAAATAATGGATGATCCTCCAGGAAATGAACATAATCATCCGAGCTGTAGTACAGAAGAAGCTCGATATCACGTGGAAAGGATTCTACTGATAATAGAATATGATTGATGACTTTAATAAAAATTTGAACTGAAAAGGGATTGAAAAAGTAGAAACGGTTGTCTGCCGGGTTTATCTCATAGTCCTCAGCCAGGCAATGGCGAAAGGAAATCGCATCGTTCCTGATTTTTGTTTTCTCGCGGTAGGTCGCAAGATTCCTCATACAATCACCGTAAAACTCGTCGTTCATTTCGACACCGATGACAGTCGATTGAAAAAGATGATGAACGAAGAAGTTCAAGCGGCCTTTCCCACATCCGAAATCCACTACCCGATCACTGCTTTCCAGTTCATACTGCCGAAATAATTCCTCTAATGCCGCGTAAGGAGTCGGTTCATACCGATGATAATGAAAGGATCTGTGGAAGCCTATTTGACGATCGCCCGTTTTGATATTCAGTAATGTATCGTAATCATGTTCGTTCATTCTGCTCTCCTTATGGAACCTGCCATATATATGCTCTTCCATCGTACCACGATTCCTTTCAGACATAAAAAAGCAAACCCCTTTAATAGGATTTGCTTTCATATGTCTTATACCCAGCCCAATGCCCTAACAATCGTTGCTACCAGGAATGTGACCCCGATCGCAATCGCTGTCGGAATCGCAAAGGACAGGAACGTCCATTTCTTGCTTTTCGTTTCCTTGTAGATATTCACAAGCGTCGTGCCGCAAGGGAAATGGAGCAATGAAAAGAGCATCATATTCAGCGCCGTTAACCACGTCCACCCATGACTGACGAAAACAGCTTTTAACTCGGTCAGATCATCCAGTTCAAGCATAGCCCCTTGAGAAAGATAGGCCATGATCAGGATCGGCACCACAATTTCGTTGGCAGGCAGCCCGATAATGAAGGCGGCCAGGATGAAACCATCCATACCGAGTGCCTGCCCGAACGGATCAAGGAACTGTACAAAATGCATGAGGATGCTCGTGTCACCGATATTGATGTTGGCAATGATCCACGTGATGATCGATGCTGGTGCGGCAACGATCACCGCTCTTTTTAACACATACCAGGACTTATCTTTACTCGAGCGCAATACGGTACTCCAGATTTTCGGACGGCGGTATGGCGGTAACTCAAGCGTGTAATGAGTCGGAACGCCTCTAAGGGCTGTTTTCGATAGCACCCATGAAACCGTAATGGTCACGACAATTCCGATCAATACCATGGTCATGACCATTCCTGCAGTCACGAGGGACGCCATCCCACCGGCATACCCGGCCGCCATGAACAGGGAAGCAAGAAGGATCAGAGTCGGCCAGCGACCATTACAAGGAACAAAGTTATTCGTCAGGATGGCCAGCATCCGTTCTCTCGGTGATTCGATGATACGCGTCGACATGATGGCAGCAGCATTACATCCAAAGCCCATCGCCATCGTCAGGGATTGCTTTCCGTGGCCCCCCGCTTTCTTAAACAGGCGATCCATATTGAAGGCGACACGGGGTAAATACCCGTAATTCTCCAGAAGAGCAAAAGCCGGGAAGAAAATGGCCATCGGAGGAAGCATGACGCTGATCACCCATCCGGTACCCCTGAAAAAACCCAGAACGAGCACACCGTGAAGCCATGCTGGTGCATTCATGGCGTTAAAGAGCAGGGTCAGCTTCCCTTCCATCCAGGCAAATCCTTCCGCAAGCATGCTGGATGGGATATTCGCCCCCGCAATCGTCAGATAAAAAACCGCTCCAAGCATGGCAAGCATGATGGGGAATCCCCAAATAGGTGAAGTCAGCACTTTATCCAGCTTTTCAGAATGGATCCGTTCTTTGTTTTTGTATTTTACGACTTCTTTGCAAATCCCTCTGCTCGTCGAATAAATGTTTTCTACAATTTCATCCCGCAGGTTGTCACTCGACATCCCTTTCGCATGATTGAATAAAAACGCAAGGCCCTGATCACCATTATGTGGTTGCATTGACTGAGACATTGGAAATTCCTCCTCTCTTTCGTTCCCTCCGGAAATAATCATTCAACGAGTTGAGTATGCTTTCGTCTCCATCCAATAATCGCAGGGAAATCCAGCGAATCGGAAACTCATCCCCGATCATTTGGCGTACTTTTGGAGAAAGCTCTTCTATTTTTGCTTCGATATCCTCTGAATAGGTCATGCGGTATGGAGTGGTCGGTACATTCCCTTGGGCCATTTTGTGTACGATATCCAATAACTCCTTGATGCCCGTTTTATTTCTTGCCGATATCTTTACAACCGGTACGCCCAGTTTTTTGCTTAGTGCTTCACTGTTGACTTCGATGCCTTTTTTCTTCGCTTCATCCATCAAATTGAGGGCTACGATCACTCGATCCGTCATTTCCATCACTTGAAGGGCGAGGTTCATGTTTCTCTCAAGGGACGTTGCGTCCAGTACCACCAGCGTCACATCCGGTTTATCAAAAATGATATAATCCCGGGCCACTTCTTCATCCGCTGAATTGGAATAAAGAGAGTACGTCCCCGGTAAATCGACGATAGTGAAATCCGTATCCTTGTGATTGAACTCTCCTTCTGCGTGAATGACCGTTTTCCCCGGCCAGTTCCCTGTGTGCTGCCTTAAACCTGTCAACAGATTGAATAAGGTACTTTTCCCGGTATTCGGATTTCCTGCAAGAGCAATTCTGTATGATTCCATCTTTACGCACCTCCTATTTTCTCAACATGAATCCTTGAACTTTCTTCTTTACGAAGGGCAATCGTGGTGTCACTGACTCGAAAAGCCATCGGATCTCCCAGTGGACTTTTTTGAACGACCGCTACCTCGGACCCCCTTACAAACCCTAAATCCAATAATCTTCTTCTCATGGTACCTTCTAATGATAGTGATGTTATAAGAACGCGGTCACCTGGTTTACATTCTGAAAGAAGCAGCTTCTTGACTTCGGACACATTTCATTCCTCCGGTAAATTATATTGTCTTTATATTAAAAAGTTTCCCTTGTGCAAATTATATGTTCATCTTATTCCCTTCACCCCAAAAATGTCAAACAAAGTTTCATATTTTTATAGATTTTTTAAGTGGACGTCCATTTATGACATAAAAAAAGAAGCATCTGGCAGCCAGATACCCCTTTTTGAAACAGACATATGGAAAGCACTTATTAACCAAGATACCCCATTAGATCAAGCTCTCCCTCTTCCCAACCTTTCTCACCAACCGCTTTAACCATGAGTTCATTGATGACTTCATGTCCGATCCCGTATGTCGTTTGATTCTTATCGTTGATCTTTAACCACTTGCATCGATTCTGTACCCTTTGGAACCCGTTTCGTTCATATAAATCAGGGTCATCAGCGAATAACACAATATGGTCAATGTCCCGATCATGACAAAATTCATCCGTTTTTTTCAATAAGTGAGATCCGATCCCCTTGGAACGCATATTGGATGAAACACACACATCTATAAGGCTTAACACATTTATAGGCTTTCCATTCAGATTCATCACCCGATAATCACATGCAATCTGCCCAACCAAACGATCCTCTTTGTATGCCAGAAATCTTAAGTGAGGTTTCTGTTTGAAATAGATCCTGTTCACAGGATAATCCCCACCGAAGCACTCACATAATAACCGTTGCAAGTGATCTTGAATGTTGCCGTTTAGATCAAATTCTGAAACTGTTCTTATTTCAATAGTATTCAACCTCTCTTCCCTCCCATGTATAATCAACTCTTTTCCTTATTTACGGATACAATGAACCATTTGTTTCACCATATCGAAAAAAGTTCCACCAAACACATCACATGATTAACCTCCTGAACTTGTGGTAAGTTAAACATGTTGGAATTAATGGATTAAGGAGTGAATATTCAATGTCTACAAAAGACCAGATCAAGCAAGACATACTTGATGCTTACCATTTCAGACATGCCACCAAGGAATTCGATCCGGACAAGAAGGTTTCCGATGACGACTTCAGGTTCATTATGGAAACGGGGAGATTGTCACCGAGCTCATTCGGGTTCGAACCATGGAGATTTGTGGTCATCCAAAATCCTGAACTGAGGGAAAAGATCAAGAACACCGCGTGGGGAGCCTACGGAAAACTTCCGGAAGCCAGTCATTTCGTCGTGATCCTTGCAAGGACCAAGAAAGATACCAAGTACGATTCAGACTATTTACAGGATCATTTCAAAAATAAGAAGAAGATGCCTGAAGATCATTTGGCAAAGTATTTAGAACGGATCGAACAGTTCCAGAAGGTTGATTTCGATTTACTTGAAGGAGACCGTCCTCTATACGACTGGGCCGGAAAGCAGACGTATATTGCCCTTGGCAATATGATGACCGCCGCTGCCCAGATTGGTGTAGATTCCTGCCCGATCGAAGGATTTGATGTTGAGAAGATGAATACATTACTGAATGAAGAAGGCCTGCTTGAAGACGGTCACTTCGGCATTTCCGTCATGGTGGCTTTCGGTTACCGGGTCAAGGATCCAGCACCGAAATCCCGTCGACCATTTGAGGATATCGTGAAGTTCGTATAAATAAATGAAAGGAATCCCGCGTCCATCGGGATTCCTTTTTTTCTCTTGTTAGCCTGCTTCTGTCTTAATGGCTTTTTGCAATTCTATCATTACCGTTGTCCCTTTGTTCAGTTCACTTTCCACTTCAATTTTCCCCTTCATGGAATGAACAATGATCGTGGCTGCCATCATTCCGAGGCCAGTGCCTTCATTCTTTGTTGTAAAGAACGGTTCACCGAAACGTCGAATCTGCTCATCGGTCATTCCTTTACCTGAATCAGAAATGGAAATGATTACGTTCTCCTTCTCAACCATCCCAATCGATATCTGCCCACCCCGAGGCATGGACTCTATAGCATTGGTCATGATATTCCCCATGCATTTAATAAAATTATGGCGTTGCCCTTCTACATGAATACCGTCTAAAAGTTGATATCGGAAGGAGATATGTGTAGCCTTTGGTTTGACGATTTCAATCAGCTCCATAAGTGAATCCTTTACATCGATACTTTCCGACCTTTCTGGCGTTGAATTGGTAAACGTCAAATATTCCTCTATAACATGAGTGGCCTGATCAATCCCTTTTAAAGACAACTCTATAAATTCTTTCTGTGTTTTTATGTCTTTTTCTTCTTGTACAAGCTGCAGAAATCCTTTAGATGAAGTCAATGGATTTCGGATTTCATGGGAAAGACTCGCTGCCAACCGGCTCACAAGCTGAAGCTTCTCATGTTGAGACAAAGTCTTTTTCAACTCCATCAATTTCCGTATCATTTCCGCGATCATCACTGATATAACAGTCGCTGCCAGCGGAATGAAAACGAGATACAGATACTCATCCATCGTGATTTCAGCTTGATGAATATACCCAAACAGAAGGTTAAATATCGTCATACTGAAACAGATGATAATCATGAATAATACTTTCACTTTTTTCTTAGCACGCAGAAATCCTTTTGAAAAGGCTGCCAAAATTAAAAAAGTGACAAAATAGTTGAGAATCACCAAATGGATAAGACCACTCCCAATGATGAAATACCGTAGCGCTATGATCATGACCATTAGAACGAAGGAAACGACCGGGCCGAAATATAAGCTGGCCAGAAAAAAGGGGATCCTTCGCAAATCTACATAGACGCCATTTGCCAGCTTATGACTGAACATCACACATAATAGAATCGTGACAGTGGAGAAGATGATGACAATCTTTTTTGAAGGGTGCTTCTTTGTGGCGTCATAATAAAGGGCGAAAAGGAGTAGTCCCACTAGAATAAATAAAAAGTTCATTAATAAGTTCGTCAAGACAGAATCATGCAACAAACACCCCTCCCTCATTTCAATCGGCAACCTTTATCAGGAGTGAATTTCATAATCAGAGATCCGATTTCCCTCTTTTATCAACTGTGTAGAGGCCGAACTCCCCCCGATCAACTCTCCTTTATGATTAAATAACGGATGACAGTTTACATCATACTCATACAATTGATCAGCTATCGGGAATACGATAACCTTTCTTAATGATGTACGGTTCTTTATTACTTCTTGTTTTACTTTCATTAATTCCCTCGTACCGTGGTTGTCCCCTAATTCCACATCGTTTCTTCCAATCACAGTCACGGGGTCAAGTTCAGGATTCGGGTTGAAAATCCACGTATATCTTAGATCCAAATCAAAATGGGCAATCACCATAGGAGAATCTTGGAGGGCAAAATAAAAGGGACTTTCTTCTAATTCGAAGATGGAAACATGAAATTTCAATAAGTCTGCCAAGTTCTCTGCAAGCCGCTTACTTGGAATTCTTACACCACTTTCAATCTTTGAATAATAAGATCTGTCGATGTGAACTAAATAGGCAATGTCTTCTTGGCTATACCCCTTCATTTTTCTTAATCTCTCTAGCCAATTTCTCTTTTGATGACTCATTCGCATCCCTCCTACAAAACCTTTCTAGTTCTATTATACTGATTCAATATTCAAAAACTATGTGACTATTTTGTCACTATTGCAAAATAACGTAAAACCGACTAAAAGCCCTACATTTAAGGAAAAAACAGAAAAATTCTTCTAATAAAATGGAATTTCCGTCCCCGTCCATTCATAAAAAAAGAACTCCAGGAGTAAACCTGAAGTCCTACATTTAGTTCCTGAACCAATCCGCCCCCTCATCCATATGAACAAACGGAATATCAGTATCCACTTTTCCCATCAGTTTTTCCTGTTCAACATCTTTCCCCTTTAGCCATTCGGCAAAATCGAAGATAACAGGATCCCGGTCTCCGCCAAGAGCAAACCATGCTTTCATTTCTTTCGGAAAATAAGCCGATGTATGAATCGTTCCGGCCCAGCTCCCGTAAAGATCCGAGAACACCCCTTTACCCGTATCATTCATTAATCGGAATGCACTATGTGCGTCTTGATCCCCCGTTTCCTTGATGATGCTCAATCGCCGCTTGGAATCGACCAGGTGATTTCTGTTCTCATCGGTCATCATTTCAAAATGGTTGGTGCATGCCCTGTCTTGCCGAGTTGCCACCCCACGTGGTGAGGTTTCCACGATATACGTCTCCCCACTTCGATCATACACCACATAACTGAACGAATGCCTATGAGGGATTTCCTTCAGCATGTCGACGGCTTCGGTAACATCTTTACAGGACTCAAGGATCAACCGACCAATCATGCAGCAAATGAAACCATCTCCGGGATTCTTGCGGTGCATGAAGTTATACCCCAATGAGAGGCCATGTTCGTTCATCCCGTCCATCCTGCCCGTCACGCGCTGGCTAGGGCCGATGATCGCGTATCCTGTATCCGTTGGCTGAAAGAACGTATAACGTCCCTCATACGTTTTCGGATGATAATCATAATTCCTGATCAAGTAGTCTTTACCCGTCACGATCGAGCAGCCGGACTTCACATAATCCACCCGGTAGCCGCCAAACTCCTTCAGCACCCGCTCCATCGGCCACTGGAGGGCTTCTTGTAACCCAAGGAGTTCATCCCAGACCCCTGGGGCAAATCTTCTGATCGCAGTCTTTGTTTCTTCAATACTGATAGAAAACCTTGGTTTTCGTACCTTCCACTGATTCTCCCGATTTCTAACCGTTATGGAATCCTTTATCCGTTCCCCTTGCATAAACCCGAAGTCATAATGGGAACCGCGAAATTGAATCACATCGCTATGTATTGTTTTCATGCTAAAACCTCATTTTCATCAGAATCTATTCTACAAGGATAATAGAATGGATTGGAAAAGGAAAGCAATCGCATCCCTTATACACGCTTATCAACTGGAAGAAAGACAATCATCATAAAACATATGAGGAACGCCATACCCGTCACCACTAACCCAAGGAAAAAACCGATGAAGGCCATAAATCCGTCTTCACCTGGATACTGGGGTACATACGTGTTCCATTGGTACAGGATAAACAAAAAAAGAACCAAATAAAAACTGCTTCCAACCGTTCCTGCTTTCCATCGTTCCCCATTCCCCCATACTTTTGTGCGCACAAGTGAACTCCATACGAGAAGACTCAACACAGTGGCAAGCATCATAATAATGAGATGAACGTATGGAATCATCAGAAGAGTCGTACCGTACAATAGCAGCCCCGTTGCACCGAATAATAATAGATTCATCCCAAACAAGAATACACCGACTAACCAGGGATTCTGAAACCAATTAAACTTATTTAGAGATTGAATCCACTTAAATATATAGAGTCTCTCTCTCGGGATTTTCGAAAAAAAGAAAAGTCCGACAATACCCAAAATGAAAAATAATGTCACTTGTTACCCCCCTGTCATTTGTGGTTTATTTTACCATACAGCCCGCATGTTATGGTATATCTTGTGATGAGTGTAGGGGGATACACAATCATCCTCCCGTATTCGTTCTTATTCGTTCAACTGCTGAAATCATCCAAATATTCAGCAGCTGAATAAAAAAAGACGGCCATCAAGACCGTCCCCACATCCATCACTTCTTCTTCTCGATAATCTCATCAATGATCCCATATTCCTTTGCCTCATAGGCACTCATGAAGTAGTCACGGTCCGTATCAAATGCAACTTTCTCAACCGATTGCCCCGTTTTCTCCGCAATGATTTCATTGATATGCTCCCTTAACTTCAGGATGCGTTTCGCTGATATCTCAAGGTCTGTCGCCTGCCCCCTGGCGCCACCCAACGGCTGATGGATCATGATTTCACTATTAGGCAGGGCGAATCGCTTTCCTTTCGTGCCTGCCAAGAGCAGCATCGCGCCGAATGATGCCGCCATGCCCGTGCAGATCGTCCGCACATCGGGGCTGATGTACTCCATCGTATCAAAGATGGCGAATCCCGCCGAAGTCGATCCCCCCGGACTGTTGATATACAAAGAGATATCCTTTTCGGGATCATCCGCGGCGAGAAATAACAATTGAGCCACGATACTATTGGCCATCTGATCATTCACTTCGTCACTCACCATGATGATCCGATCCTTTAATAACCTTGAATAAATATCGTAGGAACGTTCTCCTTTACTTGATTGTTCAATTACATAAGGTATTGCGTTCACTATTTTTCCCTCCCTCATTCGTTATGCTGCCATTGAGAGGACGTTTGAAGACGATGGAGATGCAGGTGCCACCATGTGGACTGTGGTACCATTGGCAAGCAGCGTCGGGATGTAGACGAGGAGGAGACTCGGATCCTGTGCTTTCAGGCTCCGATATAAAATGGCGTTCAGCTCTTTTTGGAGATTTTCATCCCCGTATGTGTCACTTCCTCCCCAATCATCATCGACGGAGATCTTTTTTAGTTTGGCCCTGGACCGATTCAATAAAGCCTTCACAGCTGTTTCTGTCAGGTTTAGTTGTACAGCAACTTCAGAAATTTTGTACTGAAAGGCTTCCTTTAATACGAAGGCAACCAGTTGCTTGGGAGTCAATCTGTTAGAAAGCATGCCGATCATCTCAGGACTTATCCACTCTTTTGGATGATTTTCCTCACAAGAGTCAGGCACAGATCCGATTGTTTCCCTGCTCTCTTTCCGGCCCTTGTCGATCCACAGATGATAGGCCATTTTCTTCAGTAAAGCAGGACTCCAATCCTGACGATCCGGGTAGCGGGTGAGGGCTTTATAAACAGATTCCTGGGCAAGATCCTCCCCGTCCCATTTGTCCTTTGTCAGAAAATAGCAATACCGTAACAGTTTTGGGACCATTTCTTCGATCCCTTCTTCGTCCAAGTTGAATACCGATCTCATCTGCATTGTCTTCACTCCTTTGCATCCTCTCATGGCTATAACGGATAAGTAACAGAAAAAGATATGGGTAAAAGCATATTTTATTTTCATTATATCCAAGGAGAGGAGTATTCGTCATAAATTGGTTTCCTCTCCGTCACTTGTGCTAAAGTAAAATCATAAAAAATCGTTTACTGAAATGAGGTGCCCTTATGATATCAATTCTTGTCGTTGATGATGACCCCCATCTGCGAAAGCTCGTCCGCGTATATTTGGAGCAGAACGGATACATGGTGACAGAAGCACCGGATGGCGAAGCTGCCTCCGTCATTCTTCTCCATCAAACCATCGACCTTGCCATTGTCGACCTGATGATGCCGAATAAAGATGGATTTCAGTTGGCAAGTGAGATAAGGGAAGACTATGATATCCCCATCATCATGCTGACTGCGAGGGGCAGCATGACGGATAAAGCGAAAGGATTTCAGTCCGGAACCGATGATTATATGGTGAAACCCTTTGAAAAAGAAGAACTCCTTTTCCGGGTACAGGCAATCCTGAGACGATTCGACCGGGCAGGTTCCCAAACCATCCGCTTGGGGGACATGACGCTTGATAAACGGTCTTATGAGGTGAAAGCCGGAAATAGGACCATGAACCTACCCCTCAAGGAATTCGAACTGCTCTATTATCTTGCAAGCTTTACGAACAGGACATTTACGCGCGATGAACTCATCCAGCATGTATGGGGAATGGACTTTGTAGGGGACGACCGGACCATCGATGTGCATATTAAACGTTTGCGTGAACGGTTCCGAGGTTCCACCAATACCTTCACGATCACAACCGTACGGGGAGTCGGCTACAAATTGGAGGTACATAAATGAAAACCCTTTATATCCGGATCGTCGTCGTCACCCTGTTGATCATGATCGTAAGCAGTGTGATTGCCTTTATCGGTTCGAATCTTTATTATCAAATGATTTTAAAGCCTTCCAATGATGAAAAGAATACCGAAATCGCTCGGGACGTTGTGGAACTTTATGAGGCAGCTTCCATGGAGGAATCGACTTTTTTTGAAAAAACGGCAAGACTGAGCTATCAGTTTTATGTGACCGATGGAAAAGGGACAGGGACATTTTATGGGGAGGAATTTCGTGATCGAACACTATCTCCTCAAGTAATACGAAGCGTTCTGAACGGGACAACGTATCACGGGATGGCTGAATATCCTTCCACCACGTTTGTGACGGGGTTTTTCTCTAATGAATTATCCAATTCTATCGGTGTCCCGATTGAAATCGACGGGAAACCACATGCGTTGTTCATGAGGCCGAACGTCAAGCAGCAGTTCAATGAAATACATATTCTCCTGTCCGTCCTTCTCCTATTGACGATTGTGCTCAGTATGATGATTGTATTCTTCAGTACACGGTACTTGGTAAAGCCGATCAGGGAACTTACCGCTGCCACGAAGAAGATAGCCGGTGGAGACTTTTCCATACAGCTGCATGAAAATCGCAAGGATGAAATCGGGACCCTTGCCAAATCATTTACGAGCATGAGCCGTCAGCTCAGGCAGGTGGAAAATATGCGTCAGGAGTTCGTTTCCAATGTCTCACATGAAATTCAAACACCACTTTCTTCTTTGAAAGGCTATGCGAATCTGTTACAATCCCCTTCCATATCTAAAGAAGATCAGGAATATTATACAAAGGTGATCGAATCCGAAAGTACGCGGTTATCAAAGCTGAGTAAACAGCTATTGACCCTTGCCTCCCTTGATAAGGATCAAGGGGTGATCAAATTAGAACCTGTAGAACTGACATCGATGGTGCAAGTTCTCATCAGTCAGACCCGATGGTTGTGGGAAGGAAAAGATCTTTCCTTATCCTTTGAAGCGGATGAGGTGACCTATAACGGACATGGGGAATTGCTGTACCAGGCTTTCGAGAACCTATTATCCAACAGCATTAAATATACTCCCAGAGGTGGGGAAATTATTATAACCCTCCTTACAGAATCAAAGGGTATCACGTTTACCATCCAGGACACTGGAATTGGTATCCCACCGGAGCATATGGAGAAGATCTTCGACCGATTCTACAAAGTGGACGAGTCCCGGAGTCACGAACGGGACAGCAGCGGCCTTGGTCTATCCATCGTCCAAAAGATCATCAGCCTCCATCATGGGGAAATCCATGTGGAGAGTGATCCAAATGAAGGAACCACTTTCAAGGTGACCCTTCCTTAATCCGTTGTTCATCTTCCGTTCATACTTCCCTTTTATCATGAAAGAGAAGTTATGAAAGGGAAGGTGATTTTTTTGTTTCTCGCATGGAAAGAAATCCGCTATGCCAAAATGAAATTCATACTGATCACAGGCATCATCACACTGATCACAAGTCTCGTCTTGTCAATATCCGGGCTTGCCAACGGCTTATCCGTTGATAATGCCTCTGCTATTAAAAATTTGTCTGCAGAAACATATATTGTTGAAAAAAGCGACTCGCATCAGCTTGAGCGATCAAATATGACAGCTGCTGATAGATTCACCGTAAAAGGAGGCTCTCCACTGGCATTGAAGATGGTCGAAATGACTCATGAAGGAGAAGCCGTGAATATCAGCCTCTTTGCCTTAGATCCAACCAGCACTTTCATGCCGGACGCAGAAGAAAGTGTGAAACTCGCGCCTTACGAGGTACTTGCGGATCCCGGCTTACTAAAAGAAGGATATCAGTCTGGAGACTCTTTCACGTACCAAGGGAAAACATGGATCATTAAGGGTTTTACAAAAAAACGTTTCAGTTACGGCCATACCCCGGCCATGTTCACATCGATGGAAACGTGGAAAGATCTCCATGGAGATGATCTTACGTACCAGGCACTCCTCTTCACAAATAAGGGTGGAGTGGACATTCCTTCCAAACTGGAAGCAGCACCAAAAGAGGACATTCTGTCAAACGTACCGGGTTATTCGGCGGAACAGGGCTCTTTAAAGATGATGGTCATCTTTCTGCTCATCATTTCGGCGATTGTCCTTGCAACGTTCTTCTATGTCATGACCCTGCAAAAGCTTCATCAATACGGTGTACTGAAAGCAATCGGAGCAAAGGCAGGCATTCTTCTACGAGCCCTGTTCCTTCAGATATCCATTCTTGCCGTACTTGGGATCCTGGCAGGGAATACCCTTACGTATGGATTGACACAACTCATTCCCGGAGGCGTCCCGTTTGAATTATCCTCTGGCATGATCCTGTTAAACAGCGGATTGATTTTGGTCATGGCATGGATCGGTTCACTTTTGTCCTTTAGAAGTATTATGAAAGTCGATCCATTAGAAGCAATCGGAGGGGTGAAATAAGATGACATCAATCTTGGAATTAAACGGAGTTACGAAGACATACAAACAGGGACATGAACGGCTCACGGTCCTGGATCATATTTGCATGAAAGTCAATAGTGGGGAGTTCGGTGCGATACTTGGTCCGTCCGGTTCGGGGAAAAGCACTCTCCTTTCCATCATCGGGGCGTTGACCAGTCCCACAAGTGGTGAGGTGACTCTAAACGGAAGAAATGTACACGACATGACCGGAAAAGAACAAACGGCTCTTCGTCTGAAGGAAATCGGCTTCATCTTTCAGCAATCGAACCTGGTTCCTTTTTTAACAGTGGAAGAACAACTGTTACTCGTTGGGAAGCTTACCAAGCAGAAGGACCACCTTCAGGAACGGGCATTGGATTTATTGTCTCACCTTGGACTTGATGAACGGAAAGCTCATTATCCTGAACAACTCTCCGGAGGCGAACAGCAACGGGTCGCCATCGCCCGTGCCCTCATGAATGAACCAAAGCTGATCCTTGCCGATGAACCTACAGCAAGCCTTGACCGGGAACGGGGGAAATCCGTGGTGGAATTATTAGTAAAAGAAACGAAGGAAAGAGATATTGCTACTATTATGGTCACTCATGACGAGTCGATGATCGGAGATTGTGATTGGGTTTATCGGATGGGATAGGAAAGGAGCGTGCCTGGAAAGAATCAGGCACGCTTTTCGTGTTGCTCTAATAACCGCTTTAACTTCTCAGGATCATCCACTCTCAAAGCCACTTTAGATACCACTTCTTTTTTACCCATGAACAGCGTCGCTTCGACGGGCTCTTTAAAGATCAGGATCACTTGAGGGTGAATCTCCTCAAAGTCTTTCTGCATAAAGACCATGGTGCCTTTACCTGGTTTCTTCTCTCCCCATTCTATCTCTTCGATGTTTGACAGGGGCAGAATCAGTCGCTGCCTTAATCCCTGCACCACACGCAATTCACCATTTTCTACTTCAACAGGATGCAAACGTGTAATCTGGATTTCTGCCAGTACGAGCAGAATACTGTACACGTTTAGAATGAGCAGAATGAATGACAGGATAGGAAGTTTGGTATGCAACCACCAGTGAAGTCCGATTGTTTCGATGGCTACGGCATGGATGAGCATGATATTCATGGCGATGGCACTGGTCTTATGATGCATCGTCACCACCCCGTCATGAATAAGAGGTTTCTTCCTCCAGCTGAAGAAGGCGTAGTACGCCATCAGAATCTCAGATGCCACGATTCGGACAAGAGGAAGTCTACTTACCTTTCTTTCTACTGAAGGAAGGAATGAAAAGATCGGACCTGTTTCCGATGATCTCATTTCGGCCCAGATGACCGGCATTCTCTTGAGCAGAAGGAAGATCAGTCCCAGTTCCGCCAGAAAGAACAAGGCCTCAAAGCTTATCCCCGAGTACAGGAGAATCGTATAGGGTGCAAAGAATTCTTCAGGAATGATGACTCTTGCCATGACCAATCCAAATACGACGAATCCGGCGGCCTGCTTCTTTGACACTTTAAATGCGGCATAAGCAAGTGCCGGTGAAATGATGACCAGATCCACTAAGGATCCAAGTACGGCGCCTCGATCAAGTTCAATGGCCAGGAACTGCTGCACGATTGGTTGATAAAGCATGACATTGCTGAAGAGGACGAGTGTTAACAGGGCAAGTGCCCATAGTGACCATTTTGAGTTTCGCAGAACCATGTTCACACCTCCAATTGACACCTATTCCATTTACTTACATTATAACTCTTTCAGCTCGTTCCGGAAATCTTCGTCTCTTAGAATATTCAGCATGAATGAATTCAAACTCCCTGAGATCTTATCTAACTCCCCTGCTCCCAACTCGTTTGTAAAGAGTGCAACCTCTGTTGAATTTCCTTCTTTATCCGTTGCATACGCAGCATTCGTGACGAGGAACTCTGTCGATCCCCCTTTTTGTCCGGCATGCTTTAACCACTCTTGATTGATTGGACTTTCCATAAGACCTTCCATGACTGAATCCAATCGATCCTGTGTTTCTTTGTCAAAAAAGTTCTTTGAATTCAACTTCCCCATGAGAGTGGAGTATTCAAAAGTGGTACTCCTGGTCAGTCTGTCAGACCAAATTTTGTCCAGACGCTTACTTGAATGCCCATTTTCAATATACAGTCCTTTTTCCCCCTCTTTTAAACGTTGTGCAATGGTTTGAGCGATTTGTATGTATTCCTCTTTTGACATCTCCTTTATCTTCGTCTCAATATAGTCATCCGTATAGGAAGGATCTTTCATCTTCAAATACGTTGGAATCAGCATGGCCCCCGTGACCGGGTAAAGCGCCTCATGTTTTTCAATGTGCAGTTCATCCAGTGATTCGTTGATCGCTTCCATTCCCAAGAGATCAATTAAATAGTCAGTGTTGGCATTGGAACTGAAAGCCATCATTCCTTTCACCACATTTTCAAGGGTAGTACTATTCCCAAGGAGAAGTCCCTTATCCTTTGAATACGCTATCCAGGCTTTATGGGCTCCCCCATCCGTATCCGGAATATAGTATCGATCAAGTTCTTCCAGAGAAATACTGCGGGAAGGATCTAATGTCTGTTCTCCGCATCGCTTCGCATATTCAATGGCTATGATAGTCTTCATCGCACTTGCTAAAGGATACATCTCATCTTCCCTGACAGACACAAGTGTTTCACCATTCCGAACCACCGTTAAACTCCAATTTTCGTTATGCTTCAAGTAGTCTAACAGATAGTCGGCATCCCTCTTTCCCGCATGCTGTCTAATCCCAGCCACGATGACGATCAATGCGATAATCAAGGCTATTCCTATGATGAATAAAGAAAGCTTCATTTTCTTCTCTCCTGTCTATTAACGGTTACTATATATACGGTGTAAAATTGGAAAATGTTTCATTTTTTTGCATGAAAAAACCTATCCATCGTTTGATGGATAGGTTTGAATCAGGCTGCCTGTTTCTTGCCTTCTACATTATTTTTCAAGAACATATACAATGATGCTCCGAAAATCACAATGTACCCAATGATGCTGTATACGTCAGGAATCTGTCCGAACAGGAAGATGCTAATGAGAGCGGAGTATACAACCGTCGAATAGAAGAAGATCGATATCTCCCTTGCCGGTGCAAACTTATACGCGATCGTGATCCCGAACTGACCGACTGTCGCAAAGACACCTGCGGATAACAGGTACACCCACTGTTTCGCGCTCATCGGTTCATAAAACCCGATGACAAACGGAAGCAGCACGACCGTCGTGAAAAAGGAAAAGTAAAAGACGACTGTATAAAACTTCTCCCTGCTCCCGAGCACCCGGAGGACCGTGTAGGCACCTGCTGCAAAAATAGCGGAAAACACCCCTGCAACGTATGGGATGACATCAAAAGAAAAAGCCGGTTTAATGATGAACAATGTCCCGATGAACGCAATGATGATCGCCACCACCTGAAAGACGCGCGTCCGTTCCTTCAAGAATAGAGCAGAAAAGATGATGGTCAAAAATGGACTCAGCTTGTTCAGCATATCGGCATCCGATAACACGAGATGATCGATCGCATAAAAGAACAGCACAATTCCAACAGCCCCTAATGAAGAACGCAGCAATAGAAGCTTTTGATTTTCTCTTTTTCCAAATAGCCTTTCCTTATGATACCGGACAAAACCGAATGCAATGAAGGCAGAGACGATATTCCGGAAGAATGTTTTCTGGATCGTCGGCACATCCCCCGATAACTTGACAAATGCAGCCATCAAGGAGAAACCAAACGCTGATAATAATAAAAGTAATATGCCTTTATTTCGATTTGACATTATATCCTCCAATGATAAACAATTTAGCAACTAAATTAGTGTATCAAAAAAAGGAGGCAAAGAAAAAAATTCGAACCACCAGCTATTATTTCCCTGAAAAAGGAATGCCTTTTGAACTAGGCGGGTATAGAAACAAACTCTTCATCCTGCAGGGGATCGGATTATTCCAACCTCGTATTCATGAGCAACTTTGATGACCGTGATCTGCTGGTCCAAGTTCAAATCGCGTTTATGATTCTTCGGGGAATGTCATGGACACCATTGAAACGGGTACAATGTCCATTGGTGCCAATCAAACCATCCCCTTCCTCCCGCAAAGTGAAACCACGAGGGACAACAGCCTGTGGAATCGGTTTACCATTGATACGGATGAGCGTACTGCAAACATTCAATATCGCTACCGGTATAAAGACGCCAATTAAGTAGAAGCACCTGCAGGTCAGGTGCTTCTTCTTTTTATAGAAAGAGGATATTCCAGCCTACCTCTCAATACATATGGAATAATAGCACCATTTAGAGGAGGTTCTTATATGCTTGAGAAATTCGTCGATCCGCTTCCCGTCATGAATACGATTCAACCCGTTTCTGCCCACAAAGGCTCTGACTATTATGAAGTGACCATGAAGAAAGGGAAGCAGCAACTTCACAGGGACCTCCCCCCTACTTCGATTTGGGGATACAACGGACAAATACCCGGCCCAACATTCAAGGTGAAACGAAATCAAACGGTTCGGGTCTTATGGAAAAATGAGCTTCCAGAGAAGCATTTCCTCCCTATCGATACCACCGTTCATGGAGCAGGAAAAAATCAGCCCGAGGTCCGCACCGTTGTCCATCTACATGGAGGGGCGACACCTGATACGAGTGACGGTTACCCGGATGCCTGGTTTACAAAAGGGTTTAAAGAGAAGGGGCCCTTCTTCGCCGGGGAAGTTTACACATATCCCAACCGGCAACAAGCTACCACACTCTGGTATCACGACCATGCGATCGGCATCACAAGGTTGAATATCTATGCCGGACTCGCCGGGGCTTATATCATCCACGATGATGAAGAGAAGGCTATGTCTCTGCCTGCTCATCCATACGATATCCCGCTTGTGATCATGGATCGGTCGTTCAATAAAGACGGTTCGCTTTATTATCCTTCCGAACCGGATCCCCCGGTTTCAGAGGTCCGTCCCTCCACTGTTTCTACTTTCTTCGGGGAAACAATCCTGGTGAATGGGAAGGTCTGGCCATTCCTTGAAGTTGAGCCAAGACGGTATCGCTTCCGATTGATCAATGCTTCGAATTCCCGGACATATCAGCTTTCTCTTTCAAACGGAAAGCCGTTCATTCAAATAGGATCTGATCAAGGGCTACTCTCTGCCCCTGTCCATGTTTCAGAAATCTTGCTTGCCCCTGCTGAACGGGCGGATGTCATCATTGATTTTTCTAGCGCAATGGGAGAATACATCACCATTCATAACCGTGCACCGGCTCCCTTTCCAACCGGTTCGGTGCCAGACCCTGACACGACAGGAGTGCTGATGCAGTTCCGCGTAATTAAGACGCTTCAAGGTCAGGATATGAGCAGGATTCCACCGACATTACGGCATGTACCAAGATTGAAGAAAAGGCATGCCATTCAAACCAGGGATCTTTTTTTAAATATGGTACATGATCAATATGGGCGGGAGATGCATCTATTAAATCATCAATTATGGGATGATCCGATTACGGAGATGCCACGTTTAGGGAGTAGTGAAGTATGGAACTTTATCAACATTACGGAAGGGTCCCACCCCATCCACTTGCATTTGGTACGATTTCAGGTGCTGGACCGGCAGACCATTGATAATAAAATCTATCAAAGGGAAGGTAGAATTGTCCCCACTTGCCCCCGTATCAAACCAAAGCCCAATGAACAAGGGTGGAAAGATACGGTTTGTGCAAACCCCTGGGAAATGACCCGGATCATTGTGGCATTCGGTCCTTACACCGGCTTGTACGTATGGCACTGTCATATACTGGAGCATGAGGATTATGAGATGATGCGACCGTATGTGGTGATCAGGTAAATAAAAAAAGCCTCCGCACTGGAGGCAAAATCATCTTATTTCTTCATTACGGGAACCCAGACCTCGCACCTGTAATCCTCGTCATTCGGATTCCCCGGCGGATATAATTCAAATTCAGGTGCACTTCCATGCACATACCCTGTAGACGGGAACCATTCAGAGAAAATCCGTTTCCACACATCCTGGATCGCGTCAGGCATCGGACCGATCGATTCAAATACGGCCCATGTGGAAGCAGGTATCTCCTTAACCTCCAGCGGGGGATGAGTGTCAGACTTCTTTTCTGATCCGATAAAATAGGTGAACTCTTCATTAGGGTCATCAAACTCCATGCAGATTCCGAGCATTTCATCATTCCCCGCAGCCTCGCAAATCTCACTGTCCAAGCCGGAAGTATTCACTTCATCCCAAAGTGTCGGAATCTCCTTTAAGTTTTGGCCATTATGGGTTGAGACTCTTTTCCCTTTTCCAATCACCTGAAAGGCTTCTTTTTCAACAATTCTATAATTCATTTCAACTTCCCCTTTTAATTGGATTTGGAAGGAGATACGCGGGAATGCTTTTAAAGGAGTTCCTGATTCTCTCACCTGGGATGGAGAAACACCGTGAGCTTTACGAAACGCCTTCGAGAAGGATTCCGGTGTTTCGTACCCATACCTGAAAGCGACATCGATGACCTTCACATTCGCATGATTCAGTTCCTGTGCCGCAAGAGTCAGCCTTCTTCTCCGGATGTACTCGGCTACAGTGCAGCCTGTGACTAGTGAAAACAGCCGTTGAAAGTGAAACTTCGAGTTCAGTGAGAGCCTGGCAAGCTCCTCCATCTTGATATCCCCTTCAAGATTTTCCTCAATATACTGAATGCAATCATTCATCCTATGAAGCATTTCCATTTCTGATCTTCTCCCCACTACCCTAATGTACCATTCAACTAATCGGTACACCTGTCAATTTGTGCACGGTTATGACCGGTTATATTCTATTCGATAATAGTAGCTGCTATGCTCATACTAATCTTTACCAAGACACTACTTCTACACTCTTTCACCTATTTCCTCTTTTCATTGACACGAAACCATATGGTGTTATATTATTAAAACGAAACCAATTGGTGTTATTTTCATTCACAGAAAGCAGGCGAGAAATATGAAATCAAATCAAAGCAATCAACTTCAAGATATTACCCAAACCGTCCTCTTCAATGCCCCCATTCAAAAGGTATGGGACACGGTCTCTACTTCAGAAGGCATATCTACATGGTTCATGCCGAATGATTTCCAACCAGAGGAGGGATACGAATTCCATATTCAGTCCCCTTTCGGCCCGTCCCCATGTAAGGTATTGGAAGTGGATGCGCCTCATAAGCTGACCTTTTCCTGGGATACGGATGGCTGGTTCGTCACATTTCTTTTAAAAGAGGTCGGGACACAAACGGAGTTCACATTGATTCATGGTGGCTGGAAGCATGATGATGCGGTTGTTTCTAAACCGAACGAAAAAAGCTCCGTTATCCGGGAACGAATGGCGAACGGCTGGGTCGGCATAGTGGACCAGCGCCTTCGGAAGGTTGTGGAGGAATAAGTGTCCGCCGTTAAACATGACGTTTTCCAGGCGATTGCAGACCCGACTCGCCGGGAAGTGCTTCGCCTTCTTTCGGAAAAAGAAATGCCGATTTCGGCTCTGACTTCCCACTTTCCCATGAGCCGGACCGCCATTGCAAAGCATCTTGCCATCCTGACAGAAGCCGAGTTGGTTTCAGGAGAAAAAATCGGCAGGGAAAAAATCTATCGCCTCCAGCCTGAACCCCTTGGAGAACTAAAAGACTGGTTAGCCTATTACGAACAGTTCTGGAGCAATAAACTGACCAAGCTGAAATACATTTTGGAAGAGAATAATGAAGAATAGCGAAGAGGGACGGACCTATAAATTCAAGGTTTGTCCCTGTTTATTTTTTACAAATTAGAGAGTTGGAACTACGTCTTTCCCGTCTATTCATCTTCTCCTCTATCATATATATAGATAATGCAGCTTCGGCTTAAGGGGGAGAACGAATTGGGAAATAGAGCTGATGATCATCATTATGGTGATCTTTCTTATCCGAATGATATGGTATCCATTGTTAAAAATGGATTGGTTCCCACACAAAAACCAAGGAAAGTGATTATCATCGGTGCAGGTATGGCCGGCTTGGTGGCAGGATCCCTTTTGAAAAAAGCAGGCCATTCCGTTACGATCCTTGAAGGGAATGACCGGATTGGCGGAAGGGTATATACGTTACGGCAACCTTTTTCAGAAGGTCAATACCTCGATGTAGGTGCCATGCGATTTCCGGAAACCCATGATTTAGTATTTGAATATATTCGTAAATTCAACTTACCCACCAATGAATTCATCAATAAGAGTGATCTCTATCTCGTAAATGGAGTCCAAACAACAGATTGGAATTACAACAAAAATCCGAATATCTTCAACTATCCCTTCCCCCCTGAAGAACAGGGCAAAACAGCCATCGAATTATTATCCTCCGCCGTAAAACCCTTTTTAGACTTGTACGAAAAAGCAAGCCCTGAGGAACAAGAACGGTTACGATTAAAGTTTGATCATTATTCATTCGATGTTTTTTTGCGGTTCAATCCAATCGGAACCTCCCTTTCCCCCGAAGCCATCCGTATTGTAAAGGTCATTCTTGGTATAGAAGGGTTTCCCGAGCTTTCATTTGTTGATATTCTTCTTGATATTGTCCGAACCGTCTTCAATGATAAATTAAAGTTTTATGAAATAGATGGTGGAAACGATAAGCTTCCCTACTCTTTCTTGCCGGAGCTTCATCAGAATATCTTCTACTCCCAAAAGGTCCATGGAATTGTTCAGAAGGATGACGGCGTCGAGGTCATTACAAGAGATCGGGCAACTAACCGTTATCATCGTTTTCTGGGGGACTACACCATCGTGACGGTCCCCTATTCTGTATTCCAATTCATTGACGTCCATCCTCACGATTCCATCTCATTTCAGAAGTGGAAGGCGATACGGGAGCTGAATTATGTCTCATCTGTAAAAATCGGTTTGGAGTTTAAATCAAAATTCTGGGAGACTTTTAAAATTGGGAATATCATAACGGATCTTCCCATCCGATACACGTACCGCCCAAGCCATGGCATCGGTGTCTCAGGTCCCGGCGTCATGTTAGGCAGTTACAGCTGGGGACAGAATGCCAATCTCTGGAACAGTTTGCCTGAAGATGAGCGAATTCGCGAAGCACTTCAGGGACTGTATAAAATATACGGAGATCAGGTGTACAAAGAATTTTCAAAAGGTGCCTCATACAGTTGGGGGGAAAACCAATTCTCTGCCGGATGCTTCACCCTATTCGCCCCCAACCAGGCTACGGACTTTTCCGATTCCCTGTACTTATCGGAACACCGCATCCACTTTGCCGGAGAACACACCTCCCCTTTCCACGGCTGGGTGGAAGGGGCAATCGAATCAGCCATACGTGCCGCCTATGAAGTCAACAATAGAACGGATTGAAAAGAGGGACGGACCTTTGTTCCAAAGGTCCGTCCCTTCTGTTTAGTAAATTTTGGCCATGACGACCATGGAGATGAATACGGTCATGATGGTCAGACTGGTGATTATGTACATTAGATTCATAGCCGTTAGATCAATCAGGCCAAGGCCGAGTGTGGACATGATGATAATGTAAAAGAATAAGATGGCAAAGTACGAATAGAAGATTCCCTTCTCCCTTATGACCTTCATCCGTTCATCCTTATCCTTGAACTGTGGATAAAGATAATGCATACAAAAGCTCATTACCGTCAAAGACAGCGGAGTAAGGGCAAAAAACGGGAACTCCCCTGCCGAGATGCCGACGAAAAATAAAAAGGCCGTCTGCAGCGCCATAATCGATCCTATAATCAAATAACCCTTTGTCACGATTTCTCTTCCCCTTTCTCTTCATACAAAAAAATCTTTTCAATTGACGTTTCAAATACATTTGCCAGCTGAAAAGCCAGATTCAAAGAAGGGTCATACTTCCCCTTTTCAATCGAAATGATGGTCTGCCTCGAAACCCCTAATCTCGCCGCCAATCTTTCCTGTGAGTATCCAAACGTCTTGCGGTATTCTACTAGTCTATTTTTCAAAGAAGGATACCTCCTTATATTTCCATATCATAATGTAAAGGATACTTTACGTCAAGTGTCCTTTACATTATGATGGAACTTCTTCATTCAATCGTATACAAAAGGAGGGACGGACCTTTGTTCCAAAGGTCCGTCCCTCCTTTCATTATTTCACTTTAATCACGATTTTCCCTTTTGCATGGTGCGTTTCACTGAGTGCGTGAGCGTCTTTTAACCCTTGTTCGCTCAGTTGGAATGTTTCTCCGATCACTGGCTTTAATTGACCGGATTCGTACAGGTCGGCAAGCTTTGAGAGTTGTTCTCCTTTTGGATCCAACCAAAGGAATTCCGCTTTCACTCCGTACTTAGCCGCTTCCTCCTCTTTCGGGGGCTCTGCAATCGATACGAGCTTCCCATTTTCCTTGAGGACTTTATAGCTGTTCGACTGAATGTCCCCGCCCATGGTGTCCAGCACCAGGTCGAAGCCTTGTAACACTTCACTAAAGTCTTCTTCTTTATAATTGATGAACTGATCGGCACCCAATGATTTGACGAAATCCTCATTTTTACCGCTTGCCGTGGTCGCGACATGCGCTCCAAAGCTTTTGGCAATCTGAATGGCGAAGTTCCCGACGCCACCGGAACCTGCATGGATGAGCACCTTATCACCTTCTTTGATTTCACCAAAGCCGACTAAGCATTGCCAGGCTGTCAATCCGGCAAGCGGGATGGCCGCCGCTTCTTCAAAGCTCATGCTTTCAGGCATTTTAGCGAGTAGCTCTTCATCCACGGCCACATATTCAGCATAAGTGCCTTCCCTTGTCGTAGCCGGTCTTGCAAATACACGATCACCTACTTCAAACCCTTTTACATCCTTCCCTTTTTCAGCGATCACTCCCGCTGCATCCCATCCCAGGATGATCGGGAACTCAAAGTCCAGCATATCTTTCAGATACCCTGCCCTCACCTTCCAATCGATGGGGTTGATGGATGTGGCATGATTTTCGAGCAGTATTTGATTGTCGCCGATTGACGGCTGGTCGATTTCCTTCTCCTGTAAAACGTCCTTGTCTCCGTACTGGTTGATGATGATGGCTTTCATATCACTACGCCCTCCTTGTTTTTGAACATACGGTTTATCTTCCCTCTTATTCAGGGTATTTAAACAATAGAAAGCCCATCGTCATAAATTATAAGTGTATTACTGGATTCTTCCCTCACACTATTGTAAATTTAAGACAAACTACATAGTCATACGCATATGGGAATCTATCTTTCTAAAGGAGGAACACGATGCAACACTACAATCTCATCATCAATGGAGAACAAACCGGATCGGATCTTGACAAGAAAGAGGTAACCAACCCCGCGACATCGGAAGTGATCGCCACCATTCCCAATGGAGGTAAAAATGAGGCTTCGAAGGCGGTGGATGCCGCTCATGAGGCATTCAAGGAATGGTCCCAATTCTCGGCTTACGAACGAAGTGAACTCATTCGAAAATGGTATGATCTTATTAATGAAAACAAAGAGGATCTTGCACGCACGATGACCATCGAGCAAGGAAAACCGCTTAAAGAGGCACTCGGTGAAATTCAATATGCCAACGGATTCATCTCCTGGTACGCTGAAGAAGGAAAGCGGGTTTACGGGGAACAGATCCCTGCCACTCAGCGGAACAAGCGATTATTCGTCCATAAGCAGCCGGTAGGGGTCGTAGCCGTCATCACTCCGTGGAACTTCCCTGCGGCAATGATCACACGCAAGGTTGCACCGGCACTTGCCACCGGCTGTACGGTCGTGATCAAACCGGCAAACCAGACCCCTTTGACTGCATTAAAGATGGCTGCACTTGCTGAAGAAGCCGGAATCCCGAAAGGCGTTGTAAACGTCGTCACAGGAGATTCGAAATCCATCGGGGAAGCGTGGATGGAAGACATGCGAGTCCGGAAGCTGACCTTCACGGGTTCAACGGAAGTCGGAAAGGTCCTGATGAAGGGATCAGCGGACACCGTTAAGAAAATATCCCTGGAGCTCGGCGGGCATGCACCTGTCATCGTAATGGCCGACTCTGATCTAGAGAAGGCAGTAGATGGGGTCATAGCCTCCAAATTCAGGAATGCCGGCCAGACCTGCGTCTGCTCCAATCGGATTTATGTCCATGAATCCATCGCAGATACTTTTTCTGAAAAACTGGTTGAAAAAGTAAAGGCGCTGAAAGTCGGAAATGGACTCGAAGAAGGCGTCGATATCGGTCCATTGATCGATGAAGATGCCATCGAGAAAGTCCGCAAGCATGTGGAAGATGCCGTAGACAAAGGTGCTTCCGTTGCCTACGGAGGAAAAGGAATAGAGGGTCTATATTTTGAGCCGACTGTTTTGACGAACGTGAACGATGACATGCTGTGCATGAATGACGAAACATTCGGACCGGTCGCTCCGATCACTACCTTCAAAACCGAAGAAGAAGCCATCGAACGGGCCAATGACTCCATTTATGGCCTCGCTGCCTATGTGTTCACCGAGAATATCACGAAGGGAATCCGGATCAGTGAACAACTTGAGTACGGTATTGTCGGATTGAACGATGGGTTGCCATCGACTCCCCAAGCTCCATTCGGAGGATTCAAACAAAGCGGCCTCGGCCGTGAAGGCGGTCACCAGGGCATAGAGGAATTTTTGGAAGTGAAGTATATTTCCCTTGGATTATAAGCAAAAACAAAGGCACGCATCCCCATGCGTGCTTTTGTCTATTTTTTTTGAAAACGTCCCCTGATTTCCCTGTACAGATACAATGCCCCGGCCATAAGGAATAAGAAAATGATAAAGTTCATATTTTCCGGGCCGGTAAATCCGTCAAATCCTTGCATAAATAAGAATAGCATCCCGAAAGAGAGATAGATTGCCGCCGCAATATGCTTCATGGAACCAGCTCCTACCTGCTTTTTCTATATACATATTCCAGACTTGTTGCTTGCATAACTTTAGAGAGACAAGAAATTAACATTATAGTAGGAAAATTCATTGACGACACAAATGGCCTGTGCTAGATTGTGAGTATTAATGAAATTTTAAAAAAGAAGAATTGTATGAATATATCCGCTTTTGCATATCAAAGTTTGGACCATACGGAATATGGTTAGTCATGCGAGTTCAGACTCGTCCCTGATCAGGGGCGGGTTTTTTCATGTGTGATGTAAAATGTGACGGATGGCCTATCAGTCGGTCATGAATTTGGAGGCGTATTTATGAGAAAAAAAGATGTCCTGATTTCGGGATTTATGCTTTTTTCGTTATTTTTTGGTGCAGGGAATTTAATATTCCCCCCCTATCTCGGGATGGAATCCGGAACCCACTTTGCTGCAGCGATTTCCGGATTTATTTTAACGGCAGTGTTCCTGCCCTTTTTGACGATCATTTCCGTATCCCTTTCAAAAAATGGATTATTATCGATTGGTGAAAGGGTCCACCCCGTTTTCGGGATTGTTTTTGCCGTCGTCATTTATATGTCCATAGGTGCTCTTTACGGAATCCCGAGAGCTTCCAATGTCGCGTACGAATTGGGATTTTTGCAGATCGTCAGTGTGGAAGGGCGGCTTCCCTTATTAGTATTCTCGATCGCTTTCTTTGGATTAACCTATTTGCTTAGCATTAATCCTAAAAAAGTGATTGATCTTGTCGGGCAATTCTTAACACCTATACTGCTCATCGTACTGGCTGTATTGTGCATACAGGCTTTTTTCACCTTTGATTACACTGATGCAGCAGCCAGCGAGAAATTCCAGTCAGCACCGTTCCTGAAAGGCTTCCTTGAAGGGTATTTTACAATGGACGCCGTGGCAGCCCTGGCTTTCGGCATTGTCATCATCAATGGATTGAAAGAGAAAGGAGCTTCCGGTAAAAAAGAGCTGATCCGCGGAACCATCAGCGCCGGAATGATTGCCGCCATTGGACTCGTGATGGTGTATCTTTCCCTCGGGTGGATCGGACGGGTGATTCCCCATGAAGCACCGATCAGTAATGGCGCAGAAATACTCGTGTTAGCATCTCGGCAACTATTTGGATACAGCGGCAACCTCCTATTTGGTTTGATTGTAATGATTGCCTGTTTGACGACATGCATCGGACTGATTAATGCGTGCGGCCGCTTTTTTCATGAGATCTATCCAAGATACTCCTATAGAGCATATGTACTGATTTTCATCCTGATTGGGATGGCCGTGACCAACCTGGGACTGAATATGATATTAAAGGTCGCCACGCCTCTGCTTGTTCTCATTTACCCCGTGGCGATAGTACTCGTAGCCCTTTCCCTCTTTCAACACTTCTTCGGGGAAAGCAGAAGGATGTATGTATATGGTGTCAGCATAGCAGCGGTCTTTTCCTTATACGAAATGCTCGCAAGCCTCAACTTGAAAATGGAAGGAATTCAGGACGTCATCAGTCATCTTCCCTTAAGTGCAAATGGACTCGCCTGGACCACCCCCGCCCTATTCGCCGTCATCATCGGATACGGACTGGACCTCTTTCAAAAGAAAATCATTTGAGGGACGGACCTCCCTAAAAAAAGCAGCAAGCGAATGTGACCCATCACATTTCCCTTGCTGCTTTTTTATATACTGGTCCGTTTTTGATAAACGTTCATAGAATCTCCACTGAGTCCAATGGCTTCTGTTGAATGAGTCCAGCCGTATTTTTCATAATATCCTTCGAGGTCAGTCGTCAGGTAAAGACTGTCGTACCCTTTTTTATGAGCTTCCCGGAGAGCATGGTCGAGGAGGGTCGAACCAAGACCTTCCCCCCTCTGATCAGGGTGAACATACAGACATGCCAACCACGGAAACAGGTCCTGACGGCTGTTAAGATCGTTTCTTAGTAATGCGTAGGTGCCGATGATGTCCCCCTCACGCACAGCGATATAAAAACGGGGAAGGTCCGCTTCCGTCTGGCAGGAATGAAACATGCAGTCATGGTAGAACCTGTAATTATCCTCATTTCCCCATTGTCCCCAGAACACGTTCACTGCTTGTTCAAACATGCTTGAATCTTTATGTAATTCAATTATTTTCATCGCGGTTTTCCTTTCTCACTTATTGAATGTTACACTACTGTATTCTTCATCCGTGACAGAAAACCTTTTTCCAAAAAAGAAAAAGGCACATTCAAGAGCTGAACGTGCCTTTTATGCATCAATTAGTAAGCCCCATCGGAGTAGGTTAATTCATAGCTGTGGGAATATATCTCGAAAATATTCCCGAATGGGTCTTCCACATACACCATGCGATAAGGTTTTTCACCAGGATAATACTCACGGACCGGCATACGCTGTTTTCCTCCGTGCTGCTTGATCTTTTCGACCATGCCTTCTACATCAGGATCCTGGATACAGAAGTGGAATAATCCCGTCTTCCAATATTCGAAGTTATTCTCCGGTTTTTCATTATGAGGGAATTCAAATAGCTCGATCCCTATTTTATCACCTGTTGCCATGTGGGCGATCCTGAACTTCTCCCAGTCGTTACCGAACACGTCGCGGCACATCTGACCGATCGCTGTGTCGTCATTCTCGACATCAGATGGTTCCATGATGACATACCAGCCGAAAACCTCTTGGTAAAATTTTATCGCTTCTTCAAGGCTCGGGACGGATAGTCCAATATGAGAAAATGATCTTGGATATGGTAACATCGTACATGACTCCTCCTTCGTTTTGATTAGTTTCATCTAACACGACTTCATTATACGAAGATGAGTGGCTCTATGTAAGAATGCACTTTTTTGTGAGAAACTAACCTTTAGGTAAGAAAGGACTGGATATGATATGGATACACCTACCGATCAGCACGGTAAACTGAAGTGTTCAATCGAGTACACATTGAGGAAAATCGGAGGGAAATGGAAGACCGTCATCCTCTGGCACCTCGGGACGGAAGGGACCCACCGGTACAATGAATTGCGCAGACTCCTCCCGGGTGTCGCCCACAAAGTGCTGAGCCAGCAGCTGAAAGAGCTCGAAGAAGACGGCTTCATCAACCGTACCCAATACGACACCATCCCACCTAAAGTCGAATACTCCATGACCGACCTCGGCATGACCCTCATGCCCATCCTTCACCACATGCACGAGTGGGGTAATGAGCATGGGGAGTTTTAAAAGAAGAGAGAGGGACGGACCTCCAAGCGGGAATCTTATGTAAAGTAGAAATCCGTTTTGGAGGTCCGTCCCTCTTATTATGCTAGTGATAGAAATGCCAGCAGGATGATGAGGAGGCCCGCTACTTTATTGACGATGGGGAGATGAGGGGTGATGTTCTTTTTAAATAGGTTTACTCCTATACTCAATACAAGCCACCAGGTGACTGCGCCCATAAAGACGCCAAGGATGAGCGTAACCGCCATTCGGATAGAGCTGCTTTCATTAGAAAACCCTAAACCTGCAAACATGGCAGCAAAGTTGAGGATGGTGACAGGATTTGTGATCATTAGGAGCAATGTTGATGCAAACAATTGGCATGATGAGCTCTCCCCTTTGACTCTTACAGATTCCTGTGGGGGTTTCTTCTGAAACGTTTTGATTCCCAGATATACCAGGAAAACCAAGCCGACCATTTTAAAAAACACTTGCTGTTCCAACATGAATGCGGAAACAACAGTGAATCCAAAAGCAGCAATACTGGCATAAATAATATTGGCAGTCGCCGCACCAAGACCTGTCAAAAACCCTGCAGTGAAGCCTTGTGATAATACCCTTTGTATGCAAAGCAACCCAATTGGGCCAACTGGGGCCGAAACAGAAAATCCCAAAATAAAGCTTTTAAGTAATAACATGATGTATGGATCCTTTCTTCATAAATATCCCGTTTATAACAGATCGATCAAAAAGAGTACACTGAAAATCGTCAGGACGATACCCGCTGCTCGGTTGATCACTCTTAAAGAGGCAGACCCAATCCTGCTTCCGATCCATCCAGAAACGAAAGCAAGCCCCCACCACCAGAGCGCCGATCCTGAAAAGACGCCTGATACTACTGTCAGCACGGTGACGAAATCCTCTGAACCTGCCACCCGGAATACTCCAAAGATCGCTATAAAAGCAAGGATCGTCATTGGATTCGTGAGAGTTAATAAGAAAACCGACACAAATCCTTTCACTGAAGAATTAGTATCGGGTTCATCCAGCAGCTTTGCAGCAGGTTGTGAGGTGAATGTCTTCCACCCTAAAAGCAAAAGGAACACCCCTCCCCATAATTGAATCCAGAACTGATGATCCAGAAGAAATCCCGAAACCATTGTCAGCCCCATAACGGCAATCAAGCCGAAAAGGGCATCTGCTGTGGCTGCCCCTAATCCTGAAAGGAAACCCATCCTTTTCCCATAAGTCAATGACCTTTGAATGCAAAGAATTCCGATTGGCCCAACTGGTGCCGCAATGGCCACGCCAATCATAAGACTCTTAAGAAATAATAATACAGAAGTCATTGTTTCCTCTCCTTATTCTGAAGAAAACGTACCTGATGGCAGTGGCAAAATCGTACTCTCTTTAATAGAATCCATCACAATCGTGGTCTTCGTCCGGGTGATCCCGTGAAGACTCTTTATTTCATGACTGATGATACGATCAAGATCTTTCGTGTTCCTGCTCCGGATTTTCAAAAGATAGTCATCTTCCCCTGCAATATGGTGGCATTCCTGGACTTCAACCAACTCATTGATCAATTGAAGAAAAGGTCCTCGATGCTCCGGTCGTTCCAGTGATACGGCTACAAAGGCAGTGAGTTCAGATCCCAAGCTGGCAGCATCCAGGATGGCTCCAAAATGCTTGATTACACCCTTCTCTATAAGACGATTGACCCTGTCCGCCGTGGCCGGGGCACTTAGTCCGATCGTAGCTGCTAAATCAGACCACTTAAGCCTCGAATCGTGCATAATCGCATCCAAAATCTTTTTATCATAAGCATCCATAATGAAAAACCTCATTTAATTAAGTTTTTTATATAATAACTTAATTTTCATAAGTTGTGAAGAGGAGAATTCAAAAACAGGGACGGACCTCCAACAAATCCCTCAATGAATTCCATGAGAACCGTTTGGAGGTCCGTCCCTCTTACTTTCTATTTAAGCCATCCTGTCAGGAATTCTTTTTGGCTGCCTTCGTAGTAGGCTTCGAAGAACTGTGCAAAGGTGTCGGAATCTACATGTTTGAATTGATACTCTTTGTAGTAAGCCGCTAAGAAGTTCAATGCTTCCGTTCTTCCTCCATTACCCTCGAAAAACTCATTCAACAGGAGCGGGCCTTTTCCGTATACAGTTGAAATATAATTCCGTTGAAATTCATTGAGCGGGGTATTCAGGAACTTTTCCGGCTTCTCCGTGTTCAACACTTGATTTGAAAAGGCAAATGCTTTTCCCTCGTCCTTATATTCATATGCGAGATAGAAGGAGGATAGTAACTCTGCGAGACTTTCATCAAGCCATGCATCCCGATAAGGATTGTTCGCCACTCCCTGGTAGAACCATTGATGGGCAATTTCATGGAACAATGGGTGCTCGTATCCATCAGGATCACCCGATATTTCCACGATATTCGAGTATTCCATGTCCCCATTATTTGCAATGAGATCCAATTCACCGGTCGGATTCTCTCCGATGTTATCGTGGTAAAAAAGGAAAGAATCTGCTGCTTTTTTGAGCACATCATCCATAATGGAATCTTGTTCTTTTTTCATAAAAGCCCGGATGGCCACGTTTCGATACATCCCGACTTTCACTTTTTCTGTTTTTTGTTCCCATTCATCGGGGTTCAGGAATGCGAGATAGAAATCTCGGATGCTGCTTCCTTCGATTTCCCCTTTATTCACCGGTTCTTCCGACGCATCTTCCCCGGAGCTTGCCACCAAATATTCCTCTGGAGTTTCAAAGGAAACACGATAATTTCCATAGGTTGTATCATAGGATTCGCCTTTCGGATCGAAAGGCTCTATATCCCAACCATCTTGATACGTAGCGAGCATCGGATACCATTGTGCTAGAAAGAAGTCTTCCCCTTTCTGTGACAACCGTAATCCATCTTCCGGAAGTTTCAAGCTGTAGTCGATGCTGATCGATTTCGTTTCACCAGGCTGTAGCTTTTCATCAAGATCGACAAGGAGCTTATTCCCATTTAAGGAGTACTGAAGATCCTCGCCAGTGGTATTTATGGAGTGAATGCTGGTTTCCGCATGACCTTTCAGGAAATCCGGTTTATTTTTTTCCGTAAATGCATTCGGGATGAAATAAAACCCAATATCCCGAAATGCTTCTTCTGAATGATTGGTCACCCTGATATCGGTCTCGACACTCCAGTTTTTCTCCTTATCCATTTTTATCTTCATCGTGTAATCCCCTGTTGCCCCCGGGGAAACACCGGTTTTCTTCAACGTAAAAGGCTCCCTGCTTTTTCTCAGGTCTTCTCTCGTAAGTTCGGCCACTACATCTTTGGAATGATCAGGAATCCTTCCGCTTATCAGAAAGCGTTCATACTTCTCGGGCACTTCGAACGTCAATAAAGCCGTCACTCTACCTGGAAACTTCAATCTTCCCCCACGGTAATTGAGTGCATCCACAATGTCCGTTTTCAATGGATAATACTTCTTCTCCTTTTCATCCAATAGGAAATAGGCACCTGGTTTGAATGAGAGATTGCTTGAATAGGGATCACTATATTTAATGTCCCAGCTGACAGGTATCGTGATGAGCTGATGTTTCTTTTTTGCCTTTAATTCCGGTGGCGTTTTACTAGGTGACTCAATAAGGATCGTTTGCTGATCAAGGTCCAGTTTTTCACCAAGCTCTGCCTGCTTTCCTGCAAGTTCTTTCGCTTTTAAAAATGCCAGGGGAGCATCCTCCTGTGGCCCAGCCTCCTCTTTCATTTCCGGGGCAAAGACCGACGTTGTTTTTCCTTCCGTTCCTTGTTCTGTCACCGGAGATGCCACTTTCGCGGTTTCAACTTTCTGGACTTCGGGAATTCCCTTCGCCACTAAGGTCATGACACCGAGGAGGAGGATGACTGCTGCCCCTGAAAGAATGTATTTGAATTGCTTTTCCACTTTCTTATCATTGCTGTATCCTCCATTCAGTCCCTGATAAGGAGGAGTATTGGCAGCTTTCCCCGCAGGCAGGACGGCTGCGATGATCCCGGTGACGACCGGGATCGATAGGGCGGCCACATAGATCCACCAAAGGGTGAAAGGGACGCTACCGTAAACCTTCCAGACTAACGTAAAGGCAAAAAGCAGTCCGACGACACCGGCTAGTGCCCCTGAAAACACCCCTTCCAAAATGACAAGTATCCGGACGGTACCATTTTTCCAGCCAAGAGCTTTAAACACCGATATTTCGGGCTGTCTTTCCGCTACATTCTGCCAGATGATTTCAGCCGTAGTCAGGATGGCGATCGAGAGGGCGATCCCCATTGCCACATAATGCATCGTACTGACTTCCATGGCCACGTACTCCCCTAACCAGGTCGTATACATAACTCCTTTCAATCGAAAGGTGATGAATAAGTAAAAGACAAGAAGACCTGTCGGCAGACCCATGGAAACGACGGATAAAACGGTCCGTTTCCACCTGGACACCATTGAATTGATGGCCATTCCGACCACGGATTCAGACCTTGCCACCCGTTTGTGTTTCATGGAAATTTCCCCTGAACGCATCGCTTCGTATGGTCTGATTTTTTTCACAAGATAGGCGGGAATGAGTGCACCCGCGATATAAATCGTCAGTCCGATCAATCCGATGAGGGCCACTCGAATATAGGATGTTCCCAGTTCGCTTGTCACTGAAAACCATGCCAGTATGAGCCAGCTGATAAAAGATACGACCATACCCAGCAATAGTGCTTCAAGAAGAAGGAGTCTTGAAAGCTGATTCGGACGCCAGCCCAATGAAAGCAAAACGGCAAACTCCTTTTTCCGGGCGTACATCATGATGAGATTGGAGGAAAACACATACACGATCGCCACCAGGATGACGCTCCCCACTACTCCTGACACCCCAAGCTTTGCTTCTTTAAAAATCGTGATGGAAGAACCAATCTTAATCCACGGCTGTTCGATCCAGCCAAAGCCCTTTTCCCCCTGAATGCCCGGGATATGGGTCAAAGCAGGCTGCGGGGAGGACCCTAACGTGATATCCACGATCAATCCCGTTTTCTCTTCGATTTCTTTTGCCATTTTTTGAAGGACTGCTTCACTATCTTCATTGAAGGTGTCAACCCCCTTTACGTTGACACGTATCGCTGAGATGGGTTTGTCCCCCAGAACATGAGCCGCCGCATCCAGTGTCGTCAACATCAAAGGAGGCTTCGTCAGGAAACCATAAGGATTATTTGCAGGCTTCATCGTGACGGGTGGATTGATGGGATCCCCTTTCTCATCTACTACCCAGCTGGCTTTCGAAGGAAAGTACGTTTCAACGGGCAGCTCCGTCAAGGGGTCTTTCGAAATGGTCAGCTTCTGGGCATCAAAGATCCCGATGTAGTCCAGTCGCAACCTCGGCCAGCTTGAGCTATCCTCTCCGAACGACTCAACCGGCCTGTACGCCTGGTCGACTGCCAGAAGAGAATCCTCCGGTAAGTTGTATGGTTCCACTTCATAACTGAATGCCCACCTTTCCCGAAATGGGCTGGTCACCGGTTTGTATTCCACCGGCGACGGCTTGAAGGCCATCCAGCTCATACCTCCCAAACCTGATTCGAAACTTGGGTTCATCACGGAATTGACAATTTTTTTGTGCGCTTCCTCTGTCGTGAAACTCCTTTCTTCCACGACACTCCCTGTTTGCTGCTCTAAATATTTCTCCCCGCCATTCTTCTTCACTTTTTCCATCGTTGCATCCTGATGGTCGGGATCGAATGGCATATCCAGCTTTTCCACTGTATAGTTTATTTCCCCATCAACGAATTCACGGTTGCTTAGAATGACCGGTATGGAAATATCGTTTAGGTTGCCTTCCAATGGTATATCCATGACCTCGTCATTCTCTGAAAAATACCGGCTCCCTTTTCCATCCACCATTGCATTGTCTAGTCCGACAAGCTTTGCTTCCTGTTCGGGATCAATCCCTGCAACGAGGACCTGTGTACCGTAAGATAACTCACCTATTGACTCACCAACCCCATAAGCCCGATCCATCGAATACTGTCCGCCACCCACTGTAAAATAATAGTTTCCGTCGTTAACCTCCGCTTTCACCCCGGTCTGAACCGTTTCTTTTTGATTCAACCGGTAAATTCCCGGCTCTGTTATGTTCAACTCTCCCATTTGAACGTCATTGAATACATACCCCATCACAGAGATGGGTGCTGCAATCTTGACATCGTCCATTCCCTTGATGGTTTCATATTGTTCCAGAGTGATACCTCCGTCGAGTCCACTCAAATAGTTTGGTTCCAATAGATTCATATCTTCCGTGACACTTCTGGAGTCAGGCGGCCTCACAACCATATGATAGGAAGATTTCCACCTTTTCTGCAGTTCACTCACAATCGTTCCGTTATTGGTTTGGGTCATCCCGACGAGATAACTCAGTCCGACACTTAAAAGCAGGACTCCGATGATCAGCAGGATGAACCGCTGCTTGTTGCGCCACCATGTATTCCATATAAAGCGGATCACAGGGTTCCCACCATCCGATCAGATAGAATCCTGCCATCCTTCATTTCAATGATTCGATCCGCTTTCTCAGCAAGTTCCGAGTCATGGGTGACAAAGATGACCCCACATCCTTTTTCCTTATTGAGTGATTTTATAATTTGAAAGATGAGCTCCCCTGTTTCCGTATCCAGGTTGCCTGTCGGTTCATCGGCCAATAGCCACTTAGGCTCATGTACCAAAGCCCGTGCAATCGCGACCCTCTGCTGCTGTCCGCCAGACAGTTGTGAAGGAAGGGAATCCAGCTTATCACCAAGCCCTATGGATTCCAACAATTCTTTCGCCCGCTGTTTTTTATCATACGGAACTTTCCTTGAGAAAAGGGGGGCCATCACATTCTCCAATGCTGTCATCGTAGGGATCAAATGGAATTGTTGAAAGATGAAACCGATGTTCTCAAACCGGAAATCCGCCATCTCCTTCTGACTGAATTCCGTTACATCCTTTGACTCGAATAAGATACTTCCTCCTGTCGGACGGTCCAACGTTCCGATCACGCTCAATAACGTTGACTTTCCCGAACCGGATGAACCTACCACAGAAACAAATTCCCCTTGTTGAAATTCAGCCGTTACATTCAATAAAGCATGCGTCTCTACACCTTCACCTTTATATATCTTAGATACCCCATCAACCTTGACCCCATTAACCATCCAAAAGCCCCCTGATTTTTGAATTTTTTAACAATTATAACAGAAATACTACAAATGCATGACAAATATTTGAAAATTCATGAGGGACGGACCTTGTTGTTTGGATGATGAGGCTATGTGCAGGGATGAGTATGACCAGATTTCTAAACGTTGCTTCCAGCCCCCTTCCCCTTTATCCTGAAAATAGAAGGAGGGTTTACGTTGTCTATCATTTTGAAACGAATCTATAAGGAACCTCCGCGATTAAGAGGTCACCGGATCCTGATCGACCGTGTCTGGCCCCGTGGAATATCGAAAGAAGAGGCAGACCTTGAAGAGTGGATGAAAGAGATTACACCCAGTCCCTCTTTAAGGAAGTGGTTTAACCACGACCCCGAAAAGTTCGAGAAGTTCAAACAAGCCTATAAAGACGAACTCCATCAAGATGAAGTAAAACAAAAAAAACTGCGGGAACTGAAAGAAATGGCAGAAAATGAACGCCTGGTCCTTCTCTACGGAGCGAAAGATGAGAAGCACAACCATGCCGTCGTGCTTAAAGAAGTTCTGGAGGATATGTAAGAGGGACGGACCTCCTATAAGCATACACCCCTTGGGTTCATTGCTTATGGGAGGTCCGTCCCTCACTTACGTCATATTAGCTTGAGTCGTTCTCGTCTCCAGGAAAGATAATCTCAACTCAGACGCAGGTAATGGCCTGCTGAAGTGATATCCTTGTCCTACCTGGCATCCATTCCTTTTCAGGAACAACATTTGATTTTCCGTTTCAATGCCTTCTGCGATGGTGGTGAAATTCATGTTTTGGCTCATATCGATGATGGCTTTGACAATGGATACCTGGTTGGAATCTTCCATAATATCATCTACAAACGATTTATCGATTTTAATACTATCGATTGGTAAGTGCCTTAAATTACTCAATGACGAGTAACCCGTCCCAAAGTCATCCATGGAGATCATGACGCCCACTTTTTTTAACAGATTGAGGACATTCGTCGATATTTCAAAGTCCTGCATAATGCTCTCTGTTATTTCCAGCTCAAGTCGGTCCGGCTTAAACTCATATTCTGCTAAAATTCCTTTTACCATTTCAACAAATCCGCCATCCTTCATCTGCCTGACGGAAATATTGACTGCAACAGGAATAATGCCCATCCCGGTCTCTTCCCACTCTTTGCTCTGTTTACACGCCTCTCTTATAACCCACTCCCCGATTGGAACGATCAACCCGGTCTCTTCTGCCAGGGGAATGAATTCAGCCGGGGAAACCATCCCCAATGTAGGATGATGCCAACGTATCAAGGCTTCCACTCCAATTATGTTACGGGTAGCAAGGTCCACCTTGGGCTGATAATGAAGGCACAATTGGTCGAATTCCAAAACTTTTCTTAATCCATTTTCAATCTCCATATTCCTTGAAGATGCTCTTTCAAGTTCCGGGTAATAGAATTGATAATTGTTCTTCCCTTGTTCCTTGGCTAAATACATGGCTGTGTCGGCATGTTTAATCAAACTCTCCTGATCTTTCCCATCCATTGGATACATACTGATTCCGATACTCGGGGTGACAAAGAATTCCTGTTCCTGAATGAAGATCGGCCTGATGAAACTTTGTAAAATTTCTTTCGTCGTTGCTGCAACCTCTCCTTCACTCATATTGGAGAGGATAATAATAAATTCATCTCCACCTTGTCTAAACACAATCCCCTTGTCGCTTACCACCTTTTTCAAGCGAAAGGCGACTTTCCCCAAGATAGCGTCTCCAGTAGTATGTCCTTTTGTATCATTAATGACTTTAAAGCGATCCAAATCTAAAAATAATATTGCCATCGGTTGATCAGGATGGTCACGCAATGATCCGCTTAAATGTTGTTTGAATTTATTCCGATTCGGAAGGCCTGTCAGTGAATCATAATAGGCCATCGCATGGATCGTCTTTTCCGCTTTCTTCCGATTGGTGATATCCCGGCCGATCAATTGAATAGCCATCCTTCCCCCATATAAAATGGGCATGGCGGAAATCTCCAACTCTATCTCATCACCGTTAAGGCGGTAAACGGTCAGTTCAAAACGTTCACCTGAAGTAGAACCATTGGTACCTTTCCTGATCATCCTGATATTCTCATCACTGGTAAATCGGGAAACATGTTGGTTTAGGATATCAGCCGGGCTCTCTGCACCGATCAGCCTGCTTCCCGCTTCATTGATATAATCAAAGGTTTGGTTACTGATCACTGCAATGATATCAGGTGACAAGTCGACTAAACTGCGATATTGATCTTCGCTCTCCTTGCGGTTGGTGATATCAAACAGCACACTGGTAAAAGAAGTCATTTCCCCGTGTTCATCCAAGGTCGGGATGCCCCGGTCCTGTATCCAGCGAACCTGTCCATCCGGCCTAATGATCCGGTAAATGCTCACACATGCCTGACCGGAACCAAGATTCTTCGCTCTCTCTTCCAATACCGGCATGTCTTCAGGATAAATCACTTTTTTCCACAGAAGTGTATCCTGATAGAAGTCATTTAATGGATATCCGTACAAATTTTCAATTCCAGGGGTGATCAAGAGAACATCTGATTTTAAATCATGGGACCAAATGGCCACATCCAGCGTATCAAAAATATTGTTTAAATTCTTATTGCTATTGGATAATTCCCTGGAAGCACTCCAATTGCCCCTAAAAAGGATGAACAATAGAGCAAGCATACAGAACACTAAACCTGTGTGAAGGAATAGTGACCCTTCCCATTTCGTTTGATCGTTTGTCTTCCATGAAAAATCGAGGATTTCCAAGAAGATCATGGTAATAAAAAGGATGAGGACTGTTTTCTTATTTTGTGTCAATAACATTCATTACGCTCCTGAATATAAGAATTTCTTCTTATCCAAGTGTACTATTTATGGCTTTCATTCACAATACAGCTAAAAATTTCCTGTCACAATCAAAAAGAACCAGCTCTCCTAAAGAGAGCCGGCTCAAACTTTCTAATACGATACACCCGTCCGTGTGTGCGTCTTCTTAAATTCACTCATATTCGGGTCGAAATAATCTTCATTGAATGCAGGGACGAACTTACCGTCCTTCAAGTAACCGGATCCCCATGTCGGATCCAGGGTCACCCATTCCCCGTCAAGATTCGCCTCCACCCACGCATGCCTTCCCGGGAAAATACCGCCAGCCCTGCCTTCCACGAATCTCGCCTCAATATCGCTGGCACGAAGCATGGCAATCGCGAGATACGCATAATCCTGGCACACGCCGGTTTTGGATCCCAGTGTTTTCAACGCACTGTCATCCCAGTTGAAATCATCATTTTCATACTTTTTAACATCATATGAAACATTCTTTGCGACATAATCATAGATGGCTTTTGCCTTGTCCCTGTCACTTGATTTTCCTGAAGTGACGGTTTCTGCCTGCTTCTTGATTTCAGGGGAATCAGACTGAACACCGCGTGAAGGCAGGAGATCCCGCTTGTCTTCACCTGTGGATTCCACTTCGAACTTCGCAAAGCCGAAAAACCTGAAGTAATCACTGTTCTCTTCCTTGATTTCAGGCACACTGAGGGTCACTTCATACGTTCCCGGTCCAAAGCGCAGGTAAAACGAATCATCAAAAGTGAAATCTTCAACAGGGATGACATCCAATGCTTCGTCCTCCCCTTTTTTGGTCGTGATATAAATATGCGACGTTTCCGGGCCGAATTCTGCTTTCGGATCGATGCTTCCCTTAACTCTGTATTGGCCATCCGACTCCTCTCCCCCAAATTGAGGAGATTCTAGGTCCACGCCCCGCTCACGATACGTATCCGCATACTCAATGGGGCTCATCACCCGGTCGGACTCGTTATCTATAAGAAGAGTGGTCGCCGTCTGGTAGTAATTTTCACGGTCTCCATCCGGAACCAGCACTTCAAGCTCGTGCACCCCTTTTCCGTAAAACAAGGGAACATCATAGTTAAATGACCCATCCTTCACGGGGATGACATGCTTCCAATGATCTGAATCCTTCTTTAGTCTGAGCATGATCGTATCATTATCCGAAAGACTGGCAGCCTCTCCTTTTAAAGAAAAGACTTGATTGCCTTTGACATAGCTGGAATTCGTACTTAATGACAGTTCCGCATCCTGACCAAATGGTGTCATTGTCACATCCCTCTTGATCTCAGGATTCACATTATGGACGGTAAAAGATGCCGTATCATAGTAGTAATTTTCACGGTCCTTGCTCGGGAGCTGTACAGAAACGCTATACTCACCTTCCCCGTTAAAAAAATGGATATCCTGTTTGAACTTGCCGTCTTCGATCATTGTGTAATATTCGAGCTGCCTTCCTCCTGGCCCTTCTTCATTCGCCCTGACCTTAATCCAGGCAAAGTCCGATTTCAGATCTTTATACTTTTCAATTTCCCCCTTCACGCTCACCTTTCCATTTGCAGCGAATTCTTTATATACCGGCTCATCGATTGTGACGCCGATCTCCTCGCTATAGGATGTGAGTTTCAGAGGCTCCTCTTCTCCTATTTCATCATTCATTTTCTTTACTTCTTTTTCATACGGATCTTCTTCCCTTTTATCGTCTTTCTTTCCCTCGCTGCTGGCATTCGAGTCACTGCATGCCGTCACAAACAGGAAACTGCTCAACAAACACAGAACTAAAATCAAAAACGAACGTTTCTCCCTCATGTCTTCCTCCTCTAAACTTCTTCGCTATCTACACATACGAACCAGAAAGCTATTAGTTTCTGATTCTATTTTACTATTCATTTGAGGGACGGACCCCTACTACTGATTTGTTTTAAGGCCCCATCTTCCATTTCTAAATGTGCTTATAATAAATGATGGTGGCCTCTAGTTCCCCGAATGGCGAGGTGGCGTAATCCGGTATGCGTCCTCCCTTTACGAACCCTAGGGAGGTGTACAAATGATTTGAAGGAGCTCCTTCTACTGTATCGAGAATGAGCAAGGTCCGTCCCTCTTCTTTCGCTCTTTTCTCTGCGGATTGCATGAGTTTTTTGGCGATGCCTTTTTGGCGGTACGCGGGGTGGACCATCATTTTGGCGATTTCGGCTCTGTGGGTACCGTTTTGTTTGGTGCAAAGATGAAGCTGCACAGTTCCTGCAATGACTTCATCCACCCAGGCTATATAAAGGATCACATGGGGACGCAGTGCATCACCCCAGAATTCCACTGCAGTAGAACGTTCCATTGGGGATAAAAACCCTATGGACGCCCCGTCGTCCACGACTGTCCTTAATAGGTGGGAAAGCTCAACTATATGCTCTTCTATGGTTGTCAGTTCTTTCATTTCCAGGTCTTTCTTCATCGTGGACACCTTCCCTTGCGAATCTATTATTATCTTTATTAGAGATTACAAATTTCATTTCAGCAACATACCTGTTAAATTTCATAACAAGCTGGAACCTTTAAACTACTATACTATTTATGTAAATTCCCCAAAAAACCAAAGTTCCCTCTCCCTATAGCCTATATCTTCGTCCAAGATCCTTTCTAAATAGGATACAGACTCTAGACTCCTTGGAATCTTAATCCCCCACCTTTTCAATAACTTCACATTCATTACCTGAGGTATCCATTTCTGATCCACGAAGTTCCGTTCAAAAAAAGCCTTGAAGGCATCTTCTTCATTAAATACGATGATGTGGGAGTTCCATAAATCTGAAGGATCAATCATGACAATGACCCTCGTATGCATTTCTTTCTCGGTTTTTAATTTGGACAAACGTCCAGCTCTATCAAGCAAGGTTTGTACGCACAAGCGTTTAATTTTAAAAGGGGTTTTGCCCGAAGAAATAAAATCCCTGCCAGCCGGCAAAGGTAAATGCCAGTATCCATGTATGAATTGAGTAGGAAAACATTTCGTTGCAACTACAATCCTCTTAACCATGGAATCCGTCCTTCTTTTCAACCCACGAATTTTTTTATTTCTCACCTGTTCTTCTCCTCCATCATTTCTATAATCAAGTATAACGAGTAATCATCCAACCCTCTAACTTTTTTTGGAATTTCTGCATTTTTGTTATACACTAACTAGAACAATTCTGTTATACTTAACATATAACAAAACTAGGAGGTGACGCTTTGTTTATCCAAATTGAACCTCAATCGGATACACCGATTTATGCACAGGTAACAAACGGGATCATGGAAGGGATTGTCAGGGGTGAATTGATTCCAGGAGATATCCTTCCTTCTGTACGGAGTCTTGCCGGTGATCTTGGTGTGAACATGCATACCGTGAATAAAAGCTATCATGAATTGGAAAGCAAAGGAGTGATCCGGATTGTTCCGAAGTCGGGTGCCGTCATTTGTTCACCTTCCGAGGGAACGATCCCTCCGCAAAGGTTGAATCAGATTTCAGAAGAATTACGGCCGATCTTAGTCGAATCACTGGTCGCCGGCATGAACGAAGAAGAAATTACAGAATTAGTCGCATCGATCATTTCAAACGTTAAGGGGGATTAAAAAATGGAAATGACTCTTATTTTCGTCACGATAGGCTTTCTGGCAGCACTTCAAATGGCGGTTCCTTTCATTGTGAAGCGAACGGTGGTGTTCGGTGTAACCATACCTGTTGATGAGATAAAGAATACACAACTTCGTCATTATAAAAAACTTTATGCCATCCTGACATTGTTGGTCTCATTCATCGTGTTGGCCACCTATTTCATCTGGTCATCAATAAACACCCTCACTGAAAATGTACTCATATTTGCTGGATTATTTATGCCCTTTGTCATCTTATTAATCTCGATGGCTCTTTATTTTTATTTTCATATGAAAGTGACGCAATTGAAAAAGCAAGAGCAGTGGTTCAAGGACCGAAAACAGGTTCGCGTTTCTGAATTGAACCTCAGAACAAAGGATGAAATGCTCCCATGGATCGTGTATGTCATCCCCATGGTCATCACAATCGGGTTAGTGGTGTTTACTTTATTAAATTACGCAAACCTCCCGGACCAGATTCCTACCCACTGGGGACCGGATGGTAAGCCCGATGCTTTCACCGGTAAAACGTATCTTTCTGCTCTGACACTTCCTCTCGTGCTACTGGTGATGAATGCCATGTTCCTCGGGATCAATGAACTCACAAGAAATTCCGGCATCAAGCTGAGCGCAGGGAATGTCAAGGCATCCCGCGTCCGTCAACTGCGTCTTCGAAAGTACACAAGCTGGCTACTGTTTTTCATTTCCGTCCTGGTGTCCATGCTGTTTACGTTCCTGCAGTTCACCACTCTCTACGAAAATAGCGTCAGTGACCTCCTGATCATCACGATGCCACTTGCCTTCTCTGCACTTGTCCTGATAGGGACTGTCATACTCGCCATTAAAGTGGGGAAAAAGGATTCAGACCTGGATGTGGAAATCATCGATGAAAGCTCAGGTGATGTGATCAACGCTGACGACGATCAATACTGGAAAGGCGGCCTCTTCTACTTCAATCCCGAAGACCCCTCCATCTTTGTCGAAAAACGCTTCGGAGTGGGCTGGACCCTGAACTTCGCAAGACCCTTGGGATACATCGTCCTGATCGGCCCACTCCTCGTCATACTGATCGTGACACTCCTATGATGTAGAGGGACATGACGTAGAGGGACGGACCTCAAAAATCAGGCCAAGACGTGACGCAAACGTCCTGCTGATTAGAGCTCCGTCCCTTTCTTTATGCGGTTTCCACGATTTGTATTCCTGCCGGACACTTCCATTATTCACCCGAAACCGAGGTCCGTCCCTACTAAAAAAGGCTCAATCTCTGGAAATTCGACAATTATTATGGACAGATTGTTCGGAATACTATATAAATAGTAGATGGAAACTCACAAAGAAAACGTTTACAACATGAGATGACAAGGAGGATTCTATGTTAGATGTGCTAGACAAGATTAATTCATTCTTATGGGGGACACCAAGTTTAGTGCTATTATTCGGGACAGGTCTTTTCCTGACCTTTATGCTGAAAGGCCTTCAGTTCCGCAAACTGATGTATGCTTTTAAACTGGCTTTTACGAAGGAAAAACCTTCTGCATCCTCTGATCAATCTGAAGGGGATATCAGTAACTTTAAAACGCTAATGACGGCTTTATCCGCAACGATCGGAAACGGGAACATTGCCGGAGTGGCAACGGCGCTCACCATTGGGGGACCCGGGGCGATCTTCTGGATGTGGATCGTCGGCCTCCTTGGGATGGCAACGAAATACGCAGAAGCCCTGCTTGCCATGAAATACCGTGTGAAAAATAAAAATGGGGAATACTCAGGCGGTCCTATGTATTACGTAGAAAAAGGCCTTGGCAGCAAGTGGAAGTGGCTGGCCGTCGCATTCGCGTTGTTCGGTGCTTTCGCCGCTCTCGGAATCGGGAACAGCGTACAGTCGAATACGATTGCTGACGTCATGGACACAAGCTTTCACATTAACAATCTGACAACGGGTATCATTCTCGCCGTCCTCACAGGATTAATCATCTTTGGAGGGATTCAGCGGATCAGTACCGTCGCTTCCTTCTTTGTTCCGGTCATGGCGTTCCTGTACATCGGAGGTTCCCTTCTGATTATCGCCTTAAATTATGACATGATCATTCCAGCGTTTAAAATGATCTTCTTCTACGCTTTCAATCCTGTGGCAGCTGCTGGTGGATTTACAGGGATCATTATTTCAGAAGCGATTCGCAGCGGGGTATCAAGAGGAATCTTCTCAAACGAAGCAGGTCTTGGTACGGCAGCACTGATTGCCGGTAATGCGAAAACGGATCATCCGGTCAAGCAGGCTCTTGTCGCCATGACAGGAACATTCATCGTCACGATTGTCGTGTGTACGATGACCGGTCTCGTTCTCTTGATCACAGGTTTCTGGGATCCGACAGGCGGAGCGATATCAGGTGTCGAGCACGCACCAAGCCTTGATGGAGGGGCATTGACGAGCGCCGCGTTTGGACATGCTCTTGGTGTAGTCGGAGAGTATATTGTATCCTTCTCCGTCATCTTCTTTGGATTCTCCACGATTGTCGGATGGTATATGTACGGAGAGAAATGCTTCGAATATATCACGAATTATCGATTTGCCAATTCCTACAGGCTTATTTACATTTTTGCCACCGGACTTGGTGCAGTCGCGAATCTAGACCTGGTTTGGGCCTTTGCCGACATGTCCAATGCCTTGATGATGATTCCGAATCTGATTGCCTTACTATTACTCTATAAAGTCATCGTTTCGGAGACAAATCATTATTTTAACGAATACATGCCGATGATGGAAGCTCAGCCTAAAAGAAAAGCCAGTTAAACTAAAAACCCTGTGTGAGACGCTATCACACAGGGTTTTTCATTAGGGGAACCTCATATTTACAGTGACGGCCATGGATATTGATGACTTCCTTTAACGGATACCGTTTTTGGTAATAGCGGTTCAGCCCCTCATTGTCTGCGATGCAATCGAAGCGGATGCTTTTTTTACCGGACGTTCTCATAGCATTTTCAGCCCAATCCAAAAGGCTTGTCCCAATCCCTTTTCCCGCAAAATCTCTGTGAACCGCCAATCTATGCAAGTATGCAACATCATCCCCTGCTTCCTCTCCCCAAATATCCATATCCCATTCATTCGGTGCCGATTCGAGTGTCAGGGTGGCGATCGCTTTCCCATCGTGTTCTAGGATATAGGTTGATTCATTTTCAATGGAAGCGATGACTTCTTCTTTGTTTCCTTCAAGATCAGACAAGTAATAATCCCACTGCTTTGTTCCTTTTGTAAGCAACCAGTCTGCTGCATTCACCAATAACTCCAACACTTCTTCAAAATCTTCCTTTTTCGCTAGTCTGATATCTAGAATCTCTTCTACCATGGTCAACCACACCTTTCCTTGTTTTACCAAATCATAACATAGTCTGGATTTCCAGACATAAAAAAACCATCCCTCTTCACACAGGGATGGTTCCATTCCTTATGCATACCACTTATGCCACATATGGTCATTTCTTCCTCTGGCAAAGGCGTCCACCCGGTTTGGTCCCCAGGAAACGACTCCCGGTGATGAACGTACGCCTCCACGCGGTGCACCAAGATCCTCCCAGTTGCTCCAACGGGAACCGTTCCACCATTTGTGCCACATAGTGTTGTTGTCTCCACGGACGAAGGTGTCGATTCGATTGGTTGCCCATGAAGATGCTGCCGGAGCCCCTTCGAATCCACGAGGCGGCGATCCGAGATCCTCCCAATTACTCCATCTAGAACCGTTCCACCACTTATGCCACATCCGATCATTGTTTCCACGTATAAAGCAATCGATCCGATTTGGTCCCCAGGATACTGCACCTGGTGAATCCCTCAGGCCGCCCCTTGGAGCGCCAAGGTTCTCCCATTGACTCCAGTTCCGTCCGTCCCACCATTTATGCCAAAGATTATTGTCGTATCCTTGGACGAACACATCGAGCCGATTGGCTGACCATGATGACACTGCCGGATCTCCCTTGAACCCACGCGGCGGTCCTCCAAGGTCTTCCCACTCACTCCAGCGAGAACCGTCCCACCATTTATGAAAGAGCGTATCCCGGTTCCCCCTTACAAAGGTGTCAATTCTGTTTCTGCCCCACGATACGGCAGCAGGCGAACTCTTCAACCCCCGCCTTGGAGCTCCGAGGTCCTCCCACTCACTCCAGCGGGAACCGTCCCACCATTTATGATACATTCTGTCGTTTTCACTTCTGACAAACGTATCCAGCCGGTTGGCCTGCCAGGATGCAACGGCAGGTGAACCCTTCATCCCACGCGGCGGTGCACCAAGATCCTCCCATTCCCTCCAATTGGCCCGGGAGTCAAATGGATCCGTGGTGTAGACAGGCTCTTGGATATATCCCTGATAAGGGTGATTCTGCGGATAGTAATCATACTGTGGAATGTATTGCGGATAAGTATGTGGTAAGAACATATCTTCATAATCGTTTCTCACTTCTGCTCCAAACGGGTAACACTCATACGCTGTTGGATAAACCGGATAGCGTCGTTGAAAAAACATACTGCATCCCTCCTAAAGCTTACTGTATGCAGAAGCCCAGATATTGGAGTATGTCCATCTCCCCTCAAAAAAAGAACCCTCACACCACAGGTGGTGAAGGTTCATATCTCTCAGATGATATATTCTTTAAATCTCTCAGCATCACTCGTCTTGCATTCCAGGGTCAGCTTCGTTCCATTTTCTTCATATTCCGTTTCTAACACAGTGGCATTCTCATTAAAATACGATATCAATTGCCCCTTATCAAACGGAATCAACATCTGACACCGTTTATAGTCTTTAAAAATATAGCTTTTTACGACTTGAAGGAGTTCATCGATCCCGATTCGATTTTTCGCGGAAAAATAGATGCGGTCCTTCTCTACTCTCGGCACTTCCTCATCAACCAATTCAGCCTTGTTGAATGCATAAATGATCGGAATGTCACCGGTCCCAAGTTCATCAAGGGTTTGGTCCGTCACCTTCATCAATTTCTCGTAATGAGGATCTGAATAATCTACCACATGAACGATGAGATCCGCTTCCACCACCTCTTCAAGGGTGGAACGGAATGCCTTGACCAGCTGATGGGGGAGTTTGTTTACGAACCCGACCGTATCTGTCAGAAGAAATTCCTTTTTGTCAGGTAAGGTGATGTTTCTGACCGATGTTTCCAGGGTCGCAAATAACATATCCTTCTCGAATACCTGTTTGTTCTCATTCGGATGGAAGGTTTCGACAAATGCATTCATGGTCGTCGATTTACCCGCATTCGTGTACCCGACCAGGGAGACGACGGGGATTTCACTCTTTTTCCGCTGTTTCCGCTGCGTGGTTCTCAGGTCGACCAGTGAATCCAGTTCTTTATTCAAGGCCGTTATTTTTTCTTCGATCCGGCGGCGGTCAAGCTCTAGCTTCGTTTCACCGGCTCCACGGTTGGCAAGTCCCGACCCGCCACCTTGACGGCCGAGTGATTCCCTGCGTCCAACCAGACGGGGAAGCATGTATTGCAGCTGTGCCACCTCGACTTGCAACTGAGCTTCACGGGTTTTCGCCCGTTCTGCAAAGATATCGAGAATCAGCATCGTTCTGTCCATCACCCGGACATCAAGCTTTTCTTCGAGGACCCGGATCTGAGAAGGAGCAAGTTCATCGTTTGTAATTAGAACATCCGCTTCCCACTCTTCTATGAGCGGCAGCAGTTCGTCAATCTTCCCTTTTCCGATATAATGCACATGATTCGGCCGGGGCAGGTTCTGAGTCAGTTCCCCCACGACATCGATTTGCCTGGCATCGGCCAATCCTTTCAACTCTAACATCGAATACTCAAAGTCATTGTTTTTATCCTTGGTATTAACGCCTATGGCGATCGCTTTTAATCTTTCTTCCATTACATAGTCACTTCCTGTTTGTTTATTTTGGTCATATGGTGCAGAAAAAAAGCACAGGCCTCCGCCTGTGCTTTTTGTAAATGGATTTGAATATACCAATGGCGCAAGAAGAAGACCGCATTTTCCCCCTGCATGTTTTTCAATAAAAAAACACACTATAGCGCCTCTCGGTACGTATTCAATTCTATTTTTAAGAGAGTACCATGCGCACTCCCTTCACCTTCATTTCACGTTAAATGAAGAATTCCTTTAAAAATAGTCAGACCAATCCCATTTACCCTGCACACAGGCAGAGCCTTTGAACTTATTCAATTAAGCGTTCAAATTGCGGATGCGTAGTCTGATCAAAATCAAAAGGAAAACCTCCATTTCTCATAAGTTACCCCCATTCTACCACACCCCGTGATGGATGGGAAGATATGGTTTGAGGGACGGACCTCCAAAACCATTAATTATGGATCCTCCAATGGATATTTTGAGGTCCGTCCCTCACCACGTTACCCCACTAAAGAAAAGAACCCCCAATCCTTCACCTTTTCCGATGAATTCACAACCGGATCGGGGGAAAATTGGAGGTCCGTCCCTCAAGCTTACAGGATATCTTTGAAGTCCCGCGCCTGTAGGTCGAGGCGTCGGGCTGCACGGCCGATTTCTTTGAAGGCCAGGACGGCGTGTTCGTTGAGGCCCTGGTTGTTTGAAATGCCTGATTGTGACCGGATTGTTCCTTCATTGATTTTTTTGATTTCGCCTGTGATTCCTTCCACATGGGCGTTCACTTCCTGAATGGAATCCTGGACCCTTGTGGCAAGCTTTCTCACTTCACCTGCTACCACATTGAATCCTCTTCCATGTTCTCCGGCACGTGCCGCTTCAATGGCGGCATTCAGTGCAAGAAGATTGGTTTGAGTCGCAATCTCCCTGATCGTCTTGACAATATTCCCGATCGAATGTGCCTGCAGAGTAAGAGACTCCAAGGTTTTCATATTTTCATTTGAGTCCTCGACCAGTTTCCCGGTGGCAATAGCCGCTTCTTCACTTCTTGTTATCCCCTGCTCAGCTTTTTCACTTAGCTCTTCAGACATCTTCTGTAATTCAGAAGCGACCTTTCCAATTGTTGTTTCCCGCTCTGTAATATCCGTCGCGATTTTTACAACACCTTCAAGTTTTCCTTCTTCACTATATACCGGTGTATATGTAGCCTCCAACCAAAGAAGTTTCCCGGTCTTCGTGACCCGCTGAATTTTCTCCTGAAAGCTTTTCCCATTCCTTAAATCCCGCCACAACTTCTTATAATCCAGACTGCCGGCAAACTCCGTTGTACAAAATGTCTGATGGTGCATCCCAATCATTTCTTCTATATCATATTCCATCGTCCTTGCAAAATTCCCATTCACCCAGAGCACATTTCCGTTCCCATCGAATTCTATCATAGCAAGCGATTCTTCAATGGCTGCAAGTATAGCAGACTCCTTAAATACTTGAGTACTATTTCTTGATTTGGTTTTCAGCACTTCGCAACACTTCCTCTTTCTCAAAAAAATTAGTAGAGACAAAACAAATATGTACCAAAGAGATAGTAGTCGTTTTATGGAGGCTCTCCGCTTGGCAATGTGCTGGCCGGTTGCGCCACTCGCTCCTATTCACAAACAGCGCCCATTTCACCAGTGAATGATCTTTGCTTCCAACTCATATATTTGTAAGACTATCCTACTAGTTAGACCTCCATTTAACAACTATTATCCTCTGAATTTTATAAATTTTCTTCCGTTATTCAAACAAAAAAAGACCCCCCCCCCACATACAACCTTTGATGCAAAGGCTGCCGTAAGATTGGAGGTCCGTCCCTCATATTATTCTGTACCCTTTTTCCACTCTTCTTCCTCGATCAACATTTTACCCGGCCAAGTGTAAGCCATGATGCCTCCGTCTGCTGTGATGTCTTCACCTGTCACGTAGGAGCTGTCGTCCGATGCGAGGAACAGGGCCACCGTCGCCATTTCTTCCGGTCTTCCCAAACGGCCCATCGGTGTGATCCACTTATTGGCCTCCCTGAATTCCTCACCCATCTTTTCCTGTTTGCTCCCGACGAGATCGTCAATCAGTGGGGTCTCGATTGTTCCGGGTGAGAGGGAATTCACTCGGATGCCATGTCTCGCATAATCAATTGCCATGGCTTTCGTAAAGTTGATGATTCCACCCTTTGCCGCATTGTAGCCAGACCGGTCCAGATCTGCCGCATGGCCGGACATGGACGCCGTATTGATAATGGATCCGCCATTTTCAAGCATAAGTGGGATTAGATACTTGCTGCATAAAAAAGTCCCTCGCAAATCGACTGCGATGATCCGATCAAATAGTTCCACAGGATATTCATGCACCTTACCACCCTGTTCATCGACCCCGGCGTTGTTAAAGAGGACATCGATCACACCAAATTTCTCCTTTATCTTTTCAGCAAGCGACGTGACACTTTCCTCACTGGAAACATCGAGATGGAATGCTTCTGCCTTTCCACCATCGCTTCTGATCCCATCGACTGTCTTATTCATTTCCTTTTCATTAATATCTGCACAAACCACCGTCGCACCTTCACGGGCGAACACTTTGGCAGTCGCTGCCCCGATCCCAGTGGCAGCTCCTGTAATCACCGCGACCTTATCTTCTAGCCTTCTCATAAAGTAATACCTCCTTGAAATATCTCATGGATAGTATTTTCCCCTTATGTGAAATAGTAAACATAGAGAGGGACGGACCTCCACAGGGCCTGTTTCATCTTCGAATGAAAGGCATTTGGAGGTCCGTCCCTATTAAAAGAACTTAGATTAACATCCCAAAGTACTGCAAACGGCGTTTTTCAACACAGATACCAGATTGCTGTTTGGAGCCAAGATCGATACCAACAACCAAGCAACAAGTAATAATACGGCAATCAGAAAGGTGACAAGTCCTAAAGACATCTAAAATCCCCCCTTTCTTTTTATAACTCTAGTAAGTGAGCTCTCTTACAAGGTTATTCTATGAAAAAATGATAGAGTTGGACCGGCAATTATAATAGAAAAGAAAAAAAGGGCCATACCCCCGTCTTAACAAAACCTTCACAAATAATGGGTATTTCGTGTGATTGAGAACACTTTCACATGGGTATACACTATACTGGAATGAACATTCATTCCGCATTACCGTTATGAAAGGCTGAGTTGGTATGTCAATGGCATTAAATAAGCGGGACAGCATTGTAGCGAGTTCACTGGCTCTATTTGCAGAACGGGGTTATGACGCCACGACGATTCCCATGATTGCATCGTCCGCAGGCGTGGGAGCAGGAACGATCTATCGCTATTTTGAAAATAAAGAAGTCCTTGGGAATACGATCTTTCAAGAATATGTGAAAATTTTTACTGAAACAGTGGAAAATGATTTCCCGTATGAGAAGTCGATACGGAATCAATTTCATCATATTTTCCAATCGATGATTCAATTTACAAAAGAACAGAGCCAGGCGCTCTACTTCATCAAGACACACAGCAGCGCCCACTTTCTCAACGAGGAAAGTCACACATGCTTCGAAGAACTGTTGAATCTATTTAAATGCTTCTTCGATTCTGGAAAAGAGAAGAAGATCATCAAGAATCTGCCTTCCACGGCTTTGATCGCCATCCTTTATGGTGCCTTTCTCGAACTTCAGCGACTTGTCCGGATCGGGGAATTGGAGCCTGATACCTCTATGCTTACTGATGTAGAGGAAAGTATGTGGGACGCTGTACGATTACATATGTGAGAAGCGATTCGTTTCTCATATCCCAAGCGGAATGAACGTTCATTCCGCAACAACCAAACTTTAATACGAGGTGAAGGAACCATGACACAACAATCTCAATACCCACAACCGAAAACGTATGGACCACTCGGGAATTTGCCCGTAATCGATAAAGAAAAGCCCCTTCAATCATTTATGAAGCTTTCCAGGGAGCTGGGACCCATCTATCAGTTCCAGTTTCCCGGCAGAATGAGCACCTTTGTTTCCAGTGCGTCCCTTGCAAAAGAAATATGCGACGAAACCCGTTTTGATAAAAAAGTCGGACCTGCCCTGCAAAAAGTGAGAGCCTTCGGTGGAGACGGACTTTTCACCAGTGAAACGACAGAGATGAATTGGAAGAAGGCGCATAATATCCTGTTGCCAAGTTTCAGCCAGCAGGCCATGAAAGGATACCACTCAAAGATGGTGGATCTCGCCACCCAGCTCATCCAAAAATGGGCACGTCTTAACCCTGCAGATGAAATCGACGTCCCCGAGGATATGACCCGTCTGACCCTGGATACCATCGGTCTCTGTGGTTTCAATTACCGTTTTAACAGCTTCTACCGGGAAACCTCCCATCCTTTTGTCGATAGTATGGTTAGGGCTCTGGATGAAGCGATGAATCAATCACAGCGCCTCGGTCTTCAAGATAAACTGATGATTAAATCGAAGAAACAGTTCAGGGAAGACATCGAGTACATGTTCTCCCTTGTCGACGACTTGATTGCCGAACGGAAGGAAAACGGGGATCAAGGGGAAGAAGATCTCCTCTCCTATATGTTGAAAGGAACAGATCCCGAAACAGGCGAGGCACTCAGTGACGAAAACATCCGCTTTCAAATCATTACCTTCTTGATTGCAGGTCATGAAACCACGAGTGGACTCCTCTCCTTCGCCCTTTACTACCTGATGAACAACCGGGAAAAATTGAAAAAGGCTCAGGAGGAAGTCGATCGCGTGGTGGGAGATTCTATTCCTGACTATAAGCAAGTGAAACAGTTGAAGTATGTCCGCATGGTCTTGAATGAAACGCTGAGACTGTGGCCAACCGCCCCTGCATTTTCTGTATATGCCAAAGAAGACACAACACTTGGCGGACAATATGATGTCAAAAAAGATGATGTGTTCACACTCGTCATCCCTGAATTACATCGGGATTCATCCGTATGGGGAGATGACGTGGAAGCCTTCATTCCTGAACGATTCGAGGACCCCTCTTCCATTCCCTATCACGCGTATAAACCGTTTGGAAATGGACAGCGAGCCTGCATCGGACAGCAGTTCGCCCTTCATGAAGCGACACTGGTGCTCGGTATGGTCTTGCAGCATTTTGACCTGATCGATCATCAAGACTATCAACTGGATGTCAAAGAGACGCTGACTCTCAAGCCTGATGGATTGACGATGCGGGTTTCCCCCCGTAAACCTGCCATGGCATTCTCAATCGCTTCCTCCGAAGAAGCAAAACCGGAAAAAGCGGCTGCATCTGTCCCGTTAGAATCATCCCACGGGACGCCTTTGCTCGTCCTCTATGGCTCAAACATGGGAACGGCGGAAGGAATTGCCCGGGATCTGGGGGAAACAGGCCGTCAACAAGGATTCCGGACAGAGATCGCTACATTGGATGAGTACAGTGATGGACTCCCAACAGAAGGAGCGGTCATCATGGTTTCTGCTTCCTACAACGGAAACCCTCCTGACAACGCAGGTCAATTCATTTCCATGCTGAAAGAAAGTCGGCCTGATGACTTTGAAGGGGTTCATTACGCAGTGTTCGGATGTGGTGACCATAACTGGGCGACTACGTATCAGAGGATCCCTAACTTCATAGATGAACAGCTTTTTGAAAAAGGCGGACACCGCATCGCAGAAATCGGGCACGGTGATGCAAGCGATGACTTTGAAGGGGATTATGAAAAATGGGCAGACTCCCTTTGGCCGAATCTGGCTGACGAATTGAACATCGAACTGCATCAGAACGATGGATCTAATAGCTCGATTACCATAAATTATGTCAGTGATGTGAGCGACACACCGCTGGCACGCACACACCATGCCTTTACCGCAGTGGTAAATGAGAATACAGAGTTACACCACGCAGAAAGCGGCAGGAGTACGAGACATATCAGCCTCACGCTGCCTGAAGGTGTTACCTATCAGGAAGGGGACCATATCGGGGTTCTTCCGCAAAATCCGTCGTCTCTTGTCGAGCGAGTGCTCAGTCGATTCAACCTGAACGGGCAGGATTTCGTTACATTAACGGGGGATTCCGGTAAAGCCGCGCACCTCCCTACAGAAAAGCCTGTAAAACTTTATGAGTTACTGGCCAATTATGTAGAGTTCCAAGAACCCGCTACCCGTTCTCAAATCAGGACCCTGGCCGCTCATACCGTCTGCCCTCCTCACGTTGTGGAACTCGAGGAACTACTGAAGGATGAGACGTATAAAGAGGTCGTATTACGGAAACGTATAACGATGCTCGACCTGGTGGAAAAGTACATGGCATGTGAAATACCGTTTGAAAGTTTCCTTGCACTTCTTCCATCATTGAAGGCACGCTACTATTCGATTTCAAGCTCACCTTTATACAAAAACGGAGAAGCAACCATCACCGTCAGCGTCGTCCGTGGAGAGGCCTGGAGCGGGCATGGTGTATACAAAGGAATCGCATCCAACTATCTTGCAGAGCGATCCCAAGGGGACAAAGTCGCCTGCTTTATCTCTACACCGCAATCGAACTTCCAGCTGCCAGAGGATGCGGAAACCCCGATTGTCATGATCGGATCAGGAACGGGAATCGCTCCATTCAGAGGATTCATCCAGGCACGGAGCATTCTGAAGGAACAAGGAAAATTACTCGGCGAAGCACATCTCTACTTTGGTTGCCGAAATCCTGAGCACGATTACCTGTACCAGAACGAATTGGAGAAGGCGGATCAAGAAGGAATCGTCACACTTCACACCGCATTCTCAAGATGCCCGGGTCAAGAAAAAGCATACGTCCAGCACCGACTTGCAGAAAATGCAGAGGAAATCCTGCCATTATTGAAAGAAGGCGGACGACTATACATCTGTGGGGACGGAAGCAAGATGGCTCCGGATGTTGAAAAGACATTAGTAGAAAGCTATATGCGTCTCTATCAAACATCGAAAGAAGAAGCCGATAAATGGCTGAGATCATTGGAAGAGGATGGTCGATACGCGAAGGATGTTTGGGCAGGGGCATGATGTAAGAGAAGCGAATCCTTATTGGGTTCGCTTTTTTTTTGGTGATAGATTTGGACATTTCTAACATACTTTGTGAGTGTTTGGCAAACTTAAAAAAGGGAGTTTCCCATTGGAAGCTCCCTCTCCTATCATTTCCCCCCTGTAAACGAAATCCCCTTAATAAAGTACCGATTAAAGAATGCATACAACAACAGAACAGGAAGTGTAAACACCATCGATGCTGCCATAATGTAATTCCAATAGCTGACATACTGGCCTTTGAAGGTGTTCAACCCTAACGGCAAGGTATACATTTCTGTATCGGTCATGACGATCAATGGAGTCATAAAGTTATTCCAAAAGCCCATAAAGACAAAGATTGCCTGAGCAGCCAGGGCCGGTTTTGCCAATGGCAATACCACTTTAAAGAAGATACCGAAGCGGCTGAGACCATCGATTTGGGCAGCCTCTTCCAGTTCCTTCGGGAAATTGATGAAGAATTGTCTCATCATGAAGATGAAGGTCGCATTGATCATGGCCGGTACAATCATCCCTTGATACGAGTTAAGCCATCCGATTTCCTTTAAAATTAAGTAGTTCGGGATCATGGTGACCTGTGCAGGGATCATCAGGACAGCCAGGATTATGATGAACAATGCCTTTTTCCCAGGAAAACTCAATCGTGCCAAGGCATACCCCGACATGGAATTAAAAATGATATTCAAACCGGTACCGACTACAGCAATGAACAGACTGTTGAACAGCCATCTTGGAAACAGCTCTTGTTTGATGAAGATTTGTTTATAATTATCTAAAGTGAAATTTCTTGGTATGAAATTCATGGTCCCGCTAATGATTTCTTCCAGCGTTTTAAATGAAGAAGACAGTGCCCATAGAAATGGGATCAGGGTCGTGATGGCATAGCCGATCAAAACGATGTACAGGAGACGTTTACTGAACGTCTTTTTCTTTGAATTCATGCTTTAGTCCCCCCATTAATAGAGTGATTCTTCTTTAGAGAATTTACGTTGTATCAAGGTGGCCACCAAGATGATGAGAGCCAGTGCAAAGGCGAGTGCCGCCGCATATCCCATGGAACCCAATGATTTAAACGCATATTGATAGATTAAGAGCACCACCGTCAACGTCGAGTTATTTGGTCCCCCGGATCCCCCTGAGAAGATATACGATTGATCAAACAACTGGAACGTGCCGATGACTCCCATGATTACGACGAAGGATGTAACCGGTCTGAGGAACGGAACCGTCACATAGAAGAACTTCTGAATGGCACTCGCTCCGTCCAGTTCAGCGGCTTCGTATAACGAGTCGGGAATATCCTGAAGGGCAGCGAGATAAATCACCATGAAAAACGGAGCCGTCGCCCAAATATTCATCAGCATGATGGCATTCAAGGCGATATCGGGATCCCCCAGAAAATTGTAGGTGGGCAAACCGACTTTATCTAACACGTTATTGATCAACCCTTCTTTGTTGTACATCCACATAAAGATCAGGGTCAATACGGCTGAAGACGTTAACGTCGGCAAAAAGTAGACGATCCGGAACAGCTTCTCACCCTTTAAACCTGCATTTAACGTGGCAGCTAATACCAAGGCGAGGAAGGTTTGTGTCGGGACTACGATCAGCACATATTTGGCTGTGTTTTTCAAGGCAATGATGGCCCGGTTGTCTTCCATGATCCTGGTAAAATTGTCGAAAGCCACAAAATCGAAACTCATATCACCAAGGAGTTGAACTTTATGAAAGGATAAAAAAATGGCATATAGAATCGGTCCAATGATAAACACCGCTAATACCAGCAGTGTCGGTGACATAAATAAGTATCCTTGTCCTGCATCTTTTAATCTCTTTTTGGAAGATGGTTTGTTCATTCTTATCCCTACTTTCTATCTGTCTCTTTAACCTGCACCTATTACCTGTATTCTTTCCGCCAAGGTCTACAAGACAAGACCTAAGAAGAAAGAATACAGTCAATGGTAAAGTTGTACCTGACACGATCATGAGTGCCAGGTACCTTTAGAAAGATTATTGAATTTCGCTATTCGCCTGTTCCTGTGCTTCTTTCAGAGCTTCATCCAATGGGCGGTCTCCGAGGAAGGCTGCGATGAACTGGTTGTTAAAGTTATTCATGATGATCGGCAGATTCTTTCCTTCTGCCCAAACTGTTGCATATGGTGCTCCTGCTACGAGGGCACCCCGTAATTCATCTTTGTCATACCCCAATTTTTCAGCAACTGACTTACGTGTCGGAAGGGCAAAACCTTTGGAAGTCCAAGTTTCCATTCCTTCTTTACCTGTCAGATAAGAAATCAATTCCCATGAAGCTTCCTTCTTTTCAGAGGCGGCATTCATCACATATCCCACCGTGTAAGCCATTGTTCCTTTTTTGCCATCAATGGTCGGTAACTCAGCCGTGCCATATTCTACATCCGGGAATGTATCGGCTAAAAATGGAATCGCCCAGTTTCCTTCGATGACCATGGCCGCTTTTTGTTGTCCGAACATTTCTCCACCCCAGTTCGCTCCCACTTCTGAAGCCTGTGCAGAGGTTTTATCTTTGTTATGCTGATCGATGATTGGCTGAAGGGCATTCACCACTTTATCAGAAGCAAAGTTCGCTTGATCATCCTTCACGACTTCCCCACCCGTTGCCTGTGCGATGTGGTAAAGACGGGCAAGTTCAGGTGCGACACCAAATCCATAGACGCCATCTTTCGTAAGTGCTTTTGAAACTTCACGAAGTTTTTCCCATGTTTTCGGAACTTCGACACCTGCCTCTTCAAACATCTTCTTATTATAAAAGAGTGCTAAAGTCGAGTAATCTTTCGGAAATCCATACGTTTTTCCATCGACTTGAAATGCTTCAAGCATCGGCTTTTCGAAATCTTTCACATCAAAGTCTTCCGTCACATAATCATCCAGTGGTTCCACGACCCCGGTATCAATCAGGGCAGGTGCTTCCAGGGCATCGAGATAAAAGACATCAGGTCCTTCGCCACCGATTAGTCTTGTTTTCAAGACATCCATGTACTGCTCAGAAATGACTTCGTGCTTCACATCGATATTTGGATGCTTCTCTTCAAAGTCAGCAAGGGTCTGCTTCAGGAGCTTTTGCTCTGAAGGATTCCCTCCCCAGCCGGCTAAGGTGATTTCGACCTTTTCACCATTTTCCCCGCCGTCGGAACTTGCTTTCTCATCCGAACCGCTGCAGCCCGCAAGCACTGATCCCACTAACATCGTCGTCATTCCTAAACTCGCCATCCACTTCATTTTCACCATTTCTTCCAACCCCTTTATTGATTTATGAAAAATAGGAAGCTTATTCCCAGGTGTACCTAAACTGTTTGTTTTTCTTTAACAATGTCATAGCCGGTTGAGTTTTCCATAATCGTGGTCTCTACTTTGTCCCCATTTCGCACCACGGAGAGAGAAAGCACTCCCTCACCAATCGCTATATTTTGAACCGTTAAGGTATTCATCTCATTGAGTAAAATCGGATGTAAATGAATCTCTTTTTGAAGGCTGTTCGGGAAAAGCCCCAATAAAGATTGAACAAACACAAGAGGTGTCCCCGCTGCCCATGCTTGCGGAGAACATGCGACAGGATACTTTACTGCCTTTCCGATCGTTGACTCGTATCCACAGAATAATTCGGGAAGTCGGTCGTATTCGAAATGATGGGACGCCTCAATCAGCCCACTCATGACCTTCTTGGCTTCAGCCGTTAATCCCAGCTTGCTTAATCCGAGCAAAGTCATACTATTATCATGAGGCCAGACACTTCCATCATGGTAGCTCATCGGGTTATAGCCAGCTTCCCCTTTCCCCATCGTACGGATTCCGTAACCGGAGAACATGCTGTCACCTGTTAATGTTTGACTGACTTTTTCAGCGCGATCACCTGTCATTATCTCGGAAAACAACACATGACCTGGATTCGATGTAATCGTACCTACCTTTTCTTTCTTTCGATCAAGAGCAATGGCGTAGAATTCAAGGTCATCTATCCAAAACTCCTGTTCAAATCGCTCTTGGAGGTTTTTCGCTTCTGCCTTTAATCTGGACGCTGTATCATGGTCCTCAAGAGCTTCATAAATGGCCGCCAATCCCCGTTTTGCCTGGTACACATAGCCTTGGACCTCTACCAACGCGATCGGCGTATCCGCGTAGTCCCCGTTTCGGTGGACGATGGAATCCCCGGAATCCTTCCAGCCCTGATTGGCAATTCCTTTGGAAGATTCCTGGTGATACTCAAGGAAAAGATCTCCATCACGATCTCCATATTGATCGATCCACTTCAAAGCGCTCTTTACGTTGTCTGAGAGCTTTCGGAATGTGCCGACATCCCCTGTCCATTTCACATACTCCGTTAGAAGGACGAGGAATAACGGTGTGGCATCAATCGTCCCGTAATAAGGCGTGAATGGGATCTGATTCGTATTCGCAAGCTCTCCGTAGCGAATTTCATGCATGATCTTCCCTGGTTGTTCGTCTCTCCAGGGATCCACCTTCGTTCCTTGTTCGCTCGCCATCGTGAACAGGGTGCCTTTTGCAACCTGTGGTTGGAAGGCAATCATTTGCAGTGCCGCAATAAGACTATCGCGGCCAAATGGTACCCCGAACCAAGGCAGACCCGCTACAGGGAACTTTCCATATCCAGTGTCATTCAATAATACTCTAAGATCGGATAACCCTCTATCCACCAGACGCTGAAGCGGTTGGTAATCGGTTTCTACCCTAGTTAACCCAGCGGACCATTCTTTATATGAAACTCTTAATCTTTGAAGAGCCTCTTCGACAGGTAATAAGTCATCTCTCATTTTTCCATTTTCCAGGGGCACGATCATCAATGTAATAGATCGCTCTTCCTCATGCTGAAGCTCCATCTGAAATGTGACCTCTCCAGTTTCATTCACATTTTTCGCCTCTGCATCCCAGTGGATGTTGGTCGCGCGGTTGAGACCGTCTGCTCCTTCATATTGGAAGATGAGGGATTGATCTTCCACTTTCTGTCCCGTTCTTTTTCCTACCTTTCCCGTTTGGAAGCCGCGTACGATAAACATATCGTTAAAGTCCACATCGACTTCTATACTCAACTCAAACGAGACCGGCTTTGGGAAATAGTTTTTAGTTTTGATCGTTTCATATAACACATCATCATAAATAAAGCGCTTACGTTCGATCTCGACGGATTCTCGCCAAAGAATGAGGTTGCCCTCCTCTTCCTGATGGGGATTTGTCGATAGAATCGTAGACATATAGTTTTCGGACCCATCCGAATGTAGTAGAATCGGTTTTTGATGATTGATTTTCACATTTAACTTGCTTAAATACCTGGTATCATTCTTGTATAAGCCCAGTCCGTAACTATGCTCTGAAGTGATATCTCCCTGTTCATCTGTAAGAAGAAATAAGTTGTTTTCTTTAATCACTCTGTAATTCATATTGATTCCTCCTCCTTTTAAAAAGTGTTTTCATCTTATCCGAAACGTTTTGGGAACAGGTTAAAAAAATATAGCCATTTTATCCAAAACGTTTCGGATTTCCTCCTGAATAATAGCTGGTCCGTGAAATGACACACCAACTTTTATTCAATAATGAAATTCGTACTTTCCCTCTCGATCAACTTCGTTTCCAACACCACTCGATGGGTTTCCGACTGATTCGTTAACAAATCCCATAATAATTTAGCAGCTTCATAACCCAATTGAAATTTATTTTGTTGGATGGTCGTAAGCTTAGGGCTCACATATGAAGCAAGGAGGATATCATCATATCCAACAATCGAAAGATCTTCCGGGATTTTAATACCCAACCCTTTCGCAGCACTCATTGCCCCGATGGCCATTAAATCACTGGAGCAAAAAATGGCTGTAATTTCTGGGTTTGAGGAAAGCAATCCTTGGGCAGCTGCCCTTCCACTTTCTTCTGTAAAAGCACCGTTTACGATGTAGTCCGGTTTACTTTCAATGTGTGCTTGATGCAAGGCGGCATGATAACCTTCCAGTCGCTGCTGACTGACAAACGCAAACTCGTGCCCATTGATCATCCCGATATTCCTGTGGCCCTGGTCGATTAAATGCCGGACCGCTTTTTCAGCCCCTAAGACATTATCTGTCGTCACATGACTTACATTTGAAGACTCAAGGGGGATATCGATCAATACACAGGGAATATCACTTTCCACCACTTCATGTAGATAAGGATCATCGGTTCTGATCCCCTGGATGATCACTCCATCCACTCTTCGTTCCCTGCAAAGCTGAGTGTAGGTCTTTTCTCGTTGCTTCGATGAATTCGTATTAAATAATACAAGGTCGTAATCAGAACCTGACACAAAATCATTAATGCCCGCAAGAACTTCCACGATAAAATTATCCTTCACACTTTCCTTCGTGAATCCGGAAACGAGTAATCCAATCGTTTTCGATTTCTTCATCACCAGACTCCGTGCAATGGAATTCGGGCTGTAATTCAATTCTTTTGCCACTTGGGCAATCTTCTTCCTCGTATCTTCATTGACATCCGAGTATCCATTCAACGCCCTTGAAACCGTCGTAACGGACACCCCAGCTACTCTTGCAATATCTTTAATCGTAGTCACTTGCACATCTCCCAAAACGTTTCGGATTTCCTTTATCTGAATAATACAACAGGTTGAAAACGATTACAATATTATTTTTCTATAACGTTGGTTGGGGACACGTAAGATTCCGGCTATATCCGGAGAAGGCTTTCGGAAACCCGACCAATAAAAAACAGCGAATCCAAATGAATTCGCTGCCTCTTCCTCATCTTTTCCTAACCGGTATCCATATTTCACTTCTAAACGCTTCAGACGTAACATCTTTACTTTCATTCCACAATATCTCCGGTCCTTCTGCTTGTTCATAGCTTGAAGTTGGAAACCATTCAGAATAGATTCTCCCCCATACCTGCTGCAGAGTATCCGGAAATGGGCCGACCGCTTCAAAAACTGCCCAAGTTAGACGAGGGACATCAAGTTTCGATAATCCGTCGGTACATTCCTCTGTTGTCGCTGCCCCAATATAATGATCAAGCTCACCCTTCTCTTCCATCCTGCCCTCGGAAAAGTTGACAGATGCACTAATCAATCCTTGTGGTTCAACATTAGATAGGCTCTTTAACCTCTTGATCATGTCTTCATCCAAGCTCTGCCACATGCCTGCAATGTCAGGATTCACCCCATTAAACAAGATGGGTACTCGTTTCATGATTCCTACAATGGAGAACGGTTCTTTCTCTACGATTCGATAATTCATTTCATTGCCTCCTTTAATAGATAACTGGAAGGTCATCGGTGGAAATGATTTGATGGAATGGCCCTTTGCTTGTGACGGAGTGATCCCGTGCATTTTTTGAAAGACCCTTGTAAAGGAATCGGGTGATGCGTAGCCATATTTTAAGGCTATATCAATCACCTTTACATTTCCGTTTTGCAGTTCAAGTGCCGCCATGGTCAAACGACGTCGTCGGATATATTCCGACAGTGAAATCCCGGCAAGGAATGAAAACATCCGTTTAAAGTGATATTCCGAGCAATAGGCACGCCTGGCCACTTTCTCATAATCGATTTCTCCCGTCAGGTTTTCTTCAATATAGTGTAAAGCGTCATTCATCGTCTTCAATGTATCCATTTCCATGACCTCCTTCTTCATAAGAATAGCAAGAATGAAAGCAATCGACCCGACATATCGTGCCCCATGTTGCAGGATGTAAAAAAGACCTCCTCACAGGAGAAGGCCACTACATTTAGTTCCTTGCTTCATGTACCTTAAGCATCTTCCCTTTTACCGTCGTTTTCTTCATGGCTTGCAAAACCAACGGCCCTTTCCCGTTGAGGATCTCCACATACGACAGGTTTTCCTGAATCGTGATGATGCCGATGTCTTCAGCTGTCACGCCATCGATTTTCGCAATCGTTCCGACAAAATCGACTGCCCTGATTTTCTTTTTCTTCCCGCCATTGAAATAGAGCTTCATGATATCTCTATTCAGCTGCTGACTTTTGTCCATTTTAAAATCGGGTTCCTCAGAAAGCTTCCGTTCAAACTCTTGTTTCGTCCTATCCACAGCTTCCCGCGTAGGTGCCGTAAGCTTAGGGATCTTAAATCCGATATACCCCTCAATTTCATCAAGGAATTTCTCTTCATAAGGTGTGCAGAACGTAATTGCTTTACCTGTCTGTCCTGCTCTCCCCGTTCTCCCGGTACGGTGGACATAGCTTTCTTTCTCCATGGGCATATCATAATTAATCACGTGGGTGATGTTCTCTATATCGATCCCCCGCGCAGCCACATCCGTTGCCACCAGGTATCGGAAATCTCCCCTCTTGAAATCGTCCATGACTTCAAATCTGGCTTCCTGGATCATGCCGCCATGGATTTTATCCACAGGATAACCTGACCGGTCCAGCTCTTCACATAATGTGTCCACATTTTCCTTCGTCCGGCAAAAGATGATGCAGCTATCCGGGTTTTCTACGGTTGTCACGTTTTTCAGAAGGGACAGCTTTTCCTCTTCCCTCACTTCAAAAACGGAATGCTCGATTTTATCCGTCGTGATTCCCGTTGCCTTGATTTCAATATGAACAGGTTGCTTCATATATTTGTGACAGAGTGCTTCGACATCCTCTGGTAATGTCGCAGAGAATGTCAGCGTCACACGATCAGATGGCAACTCCTGAATGATCGCTTCTACTTGATCGATAAAGCCCATGTTGAGCATTTCATCGGCTTCATCAATGACAAGGTACGTCAATTTATCCAGTGGAAAGGTACCTTTTTCAATATGGTCGAGGACACGGCCCGGTGTACCGACGACGATATGATTTTTCTGCTTCAACTCAAGTTTTTGGCGATGGAAAGGGGATTTCCCGTATACGGCTGCCGCTTTAATCCGCTTATATCTCCCAATATTCGTAATATCTTCTTTGACCTGAACCGCAAGCTCCCGTGTCGGGGTCAAAATAAGCGCCTGAGGTTTATTTTCCTCCCACTCCACCATCTCGCATAGGGGAATCCCGAAAGAAGCCGTCTTTCCGCTCCCCGTTTGAGAACGGACAACAAGATCTTTTTTCTCTAAAGCAAGTGGGAGTACCTTGGATTGTACGTCTGTAGGAGCTTCATATCCTAAACCGGACAGCGCCCTGACAATCTCTCCACTGAGCTTATAATCCTTAAACTGTTTGATTGACATATCATAACCTCATTTAGTTTTTCTTATTTTCATAGGAAAGTACACATTCTATTCACAAAATCACGTCCACATAAATTCTTTTCAAATTTATTTAGGCAATCCCCCAATAGTGTGTTATGCTTTACCTAACCATTTTTAACTTGTAACATGTTGTCTCCGGGACCGACGAACGCTGTCGGTCCCTTTTTATATCTAAAGCGCAGGCGGCTCGTTCAGAGGCGACAAGCATAAGATGAATAGGCTGGGAAGGCGCTCTTTGCCTTCCTGGCCTATTTAGCTTATGACCTCGAGCCTCGAGCCGCCGTAGCTGGAAGAACCCTAAAGCGCAGGCGGCCCCAGACCAATCCAAAACGTCTCATCACCAATAAAAAAAGGACCCTCCTGAGAGAGTCCTTTTTTCTTAAAAGCTATTACGCTTTAACAACGTTAGTCGCTTGAAGTCCACGTTGACCTTGCTCAGTGTCAAATGTAACTTTTTGACCTTCGTCTAAAGATTTAAATCCTTCGCCTTGGATAGCTGAGAAATGTACGAATACATCTTCTCCACCTTCGATTTCGATGAAACCGAAACCTTTTTCTGCGTTAAACCATTTTACTGTACCTTCTTGCATGTGTGTATCCTCCTGTGTGGATATTGAATCCACGTTTTATTACTATCGTTGCTCAAGTTAGATATCAAAGGCGAAAAGTTTAAAACTTATTCTTTCCTTACAGACCGAACAAAAATAATTCTTACTAAGACTAACAGATAATCTGATAAAAAGCAAATCCATCCGAAAATTCACTCCCACTCTCTCTACTTAAAGGAATATACCGTTCCTTTGTCGAAAGTAAAGATATAAAGGGGATGGCCGAATGAATAAAAGTACATTACTAAAAAAGCTGAATCAAACAAGTCGCGGAAACTTTTTCACGATCGAACTTCCTGTGCAATCCAGGGAAGAAGCGGAAACCATCAAAAATGTGGCAGCTGAATTAGAAAGAGAAGGAAAGATCAAAATCAGGGAATGTGAGTTGAAGGAAACGTTCATCTACATTCAGGGAATAATAAAATACGCATTGACGTAACTAAAATGGTGCCTAATTGCAGGCACTTTTTTTTGCAAAAAAAAGGACCCTCAGAGAGAGTCCTTCTTTTTAAAGCAATTAGATTTTGTTAACGTTAGTCGCTTGAAGTCCGCGTTGACCTTGCTCAGTTTCGAATGAAACTTTTTGACCTTCGTCTAAAGATTTAAATCCTTCGCCTTGGATAGCTGAGAAATGTACGAATACATCTTCTCCACCTTCGATTTCAATGAAACCGAAACCTTTTTCTGCGTTAAACCATTTTACTGTACCTTCTTGCATGTGTGTATCCTCCTGTGTGGACATTGTATCCACAATTTATTACTATTATTGCTCAATTAGATATCAAAGGCGAAAAGTTTAAATACTTTCATTCCTTACAGACCGAACAAAAATAATTCTTTCTTAGAATAACAGGAAATCGTAAAAATAGCAAATTCTTTTTACATTTTTAAAAAATGCTTTAGGGAAAGTCGTGTTTCACCACTCTCATTAAATATAGAAAGAAGATGATATTTCCCTGTTTTTTCCTACCTCCAGAAAAAAAGCCCATTCCCAAAAGGAAATGGACGTGCATTCTTAGTCTTCCTGCTTGTTTCCGTGTTTTACACCTTTACTCGTATAAGGCTTATTGCTCTTTTTCTTATTGGCGCCTGCCTGCCACCGGTTCCAGCCTTTTTTGCCGGTGCCCTGGCCTGTTCCGCTCTTTTTCTTAGGTTTACTCATTTTTTCACTCCGTTATGATCAGGTTCGTTCTTTCAAGTTCGTCCCCATATCATAACATGGATTAGTCGGTCAGGGTACTTCTTGTTTATTCCACTTCTTTTTTCTGCCCGGTATAAATGTGGATCGCATCCCTCAGGAATTCGGCCACTCCCTCTTGTTCCCCATCATAATAGGCCTTGAATCGTTCATCTTCCACGTACATCTGGGAGAGTCCTGCATGGGCTTCCTTGCTGTAGTGACCCCAATAGAAGGAAATCCACTGTCTGTGAAGATCAGCCGCTTTCTGTGCCATTTCACTTCCAGGATCACCGTCTTGAAATGCTTCTCCCAGCATTTTTTTGATTTCCTGCTCGAGTCCTGTGACCTTTTCATACTCTTCCTCTGACAAGTTCATGACTTTCGCGTTGGATTCATCCACACTCTTGTCACCATATTTCCCCCTCACTTCTTTCCCATACTTTTTCTCATTCTCTTCCACCATTTTTTCTTTGAATCCATTAAATTTTTCTTTATCCGACATGGTCATTCTCCCTTCTTTTACACCTAGTGTTTTATCGACATTCGCAATCAGTTGATCAAGCTGAGCGCGTCTGTTCAGTAATATTTTCCGGTGTTCCCGTAATGCAAGTGTTGCGTCAAAGGCGGGATCATCGAGAATATCCTTGATTTCATCCAGTCCAACACCTAATTCTTTGTAAAAGAGGATCTGCTGCAGGCGGTCGACTTCCTCCTGCCCGTAAATCCTGTATCCTGACGAATTGATCCTGGCCGGCTTCAGAAGCTCAATTTCATCATAATATCGGATAGTCCTTGTGCTCACCCCAGCGATCTCCCCCAATTTTTTGACGGTATATTCCATGATGTCACCTCCTGACATTTCTTACTTTACAGGTTGACGCAGCGTGAATGTAAAGGGATTTCTTCCAAAAAGGGCGAATGTGGATTTCCTTGAAAATAACGTGCCAGTCCGATATTCTTAGTATAATCACTTTGAGTATAAGGTTGTGTTGAATATGCGAATTAATAAATATATCAGTGAAGCTGGGAAGGCGTCGAGACGCGGTGCCGACAAGTTGATCACGGAAGGCAGGGTCACGATCAATGGACGTGTGGCGAAGATCGGTGACCAGGTGAACCCAGGTGACGATGTGTTGGTGAGCGGAGCACCTGTAAGGGTCGCCCGGAATAATGTATACATCGCTCTGAATAAGCCTGTTGGAATAACGAGTACAACAGAAAAAGGGGTCAAGGGGAATATCGTGGATCTCGTTAATCATCCCCTGCGAATATTCAATATCGGCCGCCTGGACAAGGACTCCGATGGACTGATTCTCCTGACGAACGACGGGGATATCGTCAATGAAATCCTCCGTGCGGAAAATCAGCATGAGAAAGAATATATTGTCACGGTTGACCGCCCGATTTCAGAAGACTTCCTCAAGCAGATGTCAGAGGGCGTCAAGATTCTTGGAACGAAAACACTGCCATGTAAAGTGGAGCAGATTTCGAAATATGTATTTCAGATCACCCTCACCCAAGGGTTGAACCGACAGATCCGCCGCATGTGTGAAGCTCTTGGATATGAGGTATACCGATTGCAGCGTACACGGATCATGAATATTCAATTGGGAAATCTTCCTGTCGGACAGTGGCGGGATCTTTCAAAAAAGGAAAAGACGCGATTGTTTCAGGATTTAAATTACGAACCAAAAGAATGGTAAATAACAGATAGGACCGGACCCTTGACTGCTTGACAGTCGGGTTACCGGCCTTTTTTTTATCTTTTCAGGCTCCAGGAAACGAATGGATTTACTCTTCTTATTTTCGACAATATACGCTATTATTAAATGGTTTAGAAATTCTAACTAGATTTTTTGGAGGTTTGAGAACATATGGTTTTCAAGAAAAAGGATAAATTCGCTATTCTTCTTAGTCAAATAGCTGGTAATTTGAAAGAGAGTGCGCATTATTTTGCTGATTATAAACTGAATAATGTGAGCGACCTAAAAGAATTTTCCGGTCAGATGAAGGAATATGAAACAAAAGGGGATTCTTTTGTGCATGAAGTCATTTTGGACTTGAACAAAGTGTTCATCACACCGATTGAACGGGAAGATATCCTGGCGCTGGCTATGAGTATGGATGATGTACTGGATGGGCTCGAGCATACATCCGCTATGTTTGAAATGTATTCCATCACTCTGGCAGACGAATATATGCTGAAGTTTGTCGAAGCGATCCGTCAATGTTCCGATGAGATTGAATCGGCTGTCGAACTGTTATCCACGAAGAAATGGATCCAGATCAGAGAGCATGCCATCAAAATCAAAGATTTAGAATCAAAATGTGATGGGATTCTCCGTCAATCCATCAAGCATCTCTTCCATACAGAAAAAGATCCCATTCGTATTATTCAATATAAGGAGATCTATGAAGAGCTTGAGGAAATCGCAGACTATTGTCAAAATGTGGCCAACACGTTTGAAACCATTATTATGAAGAATGCTTAAGGAGTCTTGCAGGAATGGATACAATCTTAATTTTAACCATACTTATTGTTGTGGGGGCCCTTGCATTTGATTTCATCAACGGGTTCCATGATACGGCCAATGCCATCGCGACGGCTGTGTCGACAAAGGCACTGAAGCCGAGGCATGCCATCATCCTGGCAGCCGTCATGAATTTCGCGGGAGCACTTGCTTTTACAGGAGTCGCCAAAACGATCACCAAGGACATCGTCGACCCCTTTTCCCTGGAGAACGGGACGATTGTCATCCTGGCAGCGCTCCTTGCCGCGATCACGTGGAATTTAGTGACGTGGTATTACGGGATACCGAGCAGTTCCTCCCATGCATTGATCGGTGCGATTGCAGGGGCGGCCATTGCGGCGGCTGGTGTCTCAGCGCTGAATTACAAAGGGTTCATTAAAATCATCCAGGCGTTGATTTTTTCACCGATTTTAGCTTTTGTCATTGGCTTCATCATCTATAGCATATTCAAGGTCGTTTTCAAAAATAGGAACCTGGCGAAAACGAACCGGAATTTCCGTTCGATCCAGATTGCGACAGCGGCACTTCAATCGTTCACCCATGGTACGAATGATGCGCAAAAGGCGATGGGGATCATCACGATGGCTTTGATCGTGAACAATTATCAAACCTCCGATGATATCCAGACGTGGGTTCAGGTTTCCTGTGCCACAGCCATGGGTCTCGGGACTTCGATCGGCGGATGGAAGATCATCAAAACCGTTGGCGGAAAGATTATGAAGATCCGACCGGTGAATGGTGTGGCAGCAGACTTGACGGGAGCAGCTGTTATTTTTGGGGCTACGGCGATTCACTTACCTGTCAGTACGACACATGTCATTTCTTCTTCGATCCTTGGTGTGGGTTCTGCTCACAGACTGAAGGGTGTGAAATGGGGAACGGCTCAAAGAATGTTGATCACATGGGTCATCACATTGCCCATTTCGGCAAGTCTTGCCGCCATCTTCTTTTATATCCTGAATCTATTTTTCCAATAAAAAGGAAGTCAGAAGGGAGGTTCCTCCCCTTTGACTTCCTTTTATCGTTGCGCTTTTAGATGACTACGCTCGAAACCAAGGTAACGCGTGCCCTGGAAGGACAATTCCCCCTCATCCCCTTCGACAAGCATCCCATAATCTGAATCTTTCACTTTTAATTCCATCCTGTCTCCGCTTTCCACTTCGAAGGTGATGTAATAATGGCTATATGCCCTGCTTTCTCCTCCGCCTTTCACAGCCGTCCGTTTCCCTAGCACCTTAGCCCATACATTTAAGACAGGAGATTGATTATTCTGACTCCACTGTGTCACTCCTTTTACGGCAGAAAACAATATGAACGAAATCACGATCACAAAGATGATCCCAATGAAGATCGGGACCGCTTGAAACATAAAGTCTCCTCCACCATACATACTCATTTCCCCCTCCTGCTCTTTTTCTACATTTTAACATTTTCATACGTATATGAGTGGGGGATTCTGATGATGACAAAATAAAAAAAGCCAGCCCCCACTTTGATGGTGTGAGGTGCTGACGAGTCATTCACCCTGTCGGATGCTTCATCTTGTCCATGATCATCGTGAAATAGTTCTTCTTCACCGGTCCTAGTGCACGGGGGATTTCGTATAATGCAGGTTCTTTTTTCTCCAAGAGTTTTGATGAGTATACCTGCGTCCCCTCCATCAAACGGCGGATGGAAGAGGTCAATTCTTCACTCGGGGTATCCTTCAATAAGTAGCCGTCTGCACCCGCGTCCTGTACCTTTTCGAGATATCCATCTCTAGGGAATGTGGCGAGGACCAGCAGTCGACATTCCGGCACTTCCAGAGGTCCGTCCCTCAAGAGATGTTCGATGTCGAGGATAAGGAGGTCTGGTTGCATGCAGCGGATGAGTTCCAGGGCATGCTCCCTGTCCTCCGCCTTTCCCACTACTTCCATGTCTTCTTCAAGGCCCAGCAGTGCGCCGATTGTTCCTAACACCCATTCTTTATCCTCTGCTATCACGATGCGAATCATCTGTGTCCTCTCCTTTTAGTACCGTATCAAGTAAAGACTCCCCTTATATGGATGTCATAAGGAGAGTCGGCCGTGTTTATAATTCAGGTTTTGCTTCTGTAGAAATGCGCGCGCTTGATTTTGCTGAAGATTTGATGCCTCTAAAGCTTACAAACGTCTTATTTTCTTCGTCCCATAGTTTAAAGCGAAGGGATTTCAGGCTTGTTGCCAGAGAAATCGTCGGTACATTCTGTAATGGAACCGTGTTTTCGTGAGCTTCTTCCAGCTTATAATTCGGCACTCTTGGACTTAAGTGGTGGACATGGTGATATCCGATGTTCCCGGTCAGGAACTGCATGATTTTCGGGAGCTTATAGAATGAGCTCCCCTCAACAGCTGCCAGGACATACTGCCACTCTTTGTCTTCTTCAAAATACGAATCTTCAAAGGTATGCTGTACATAGAACAACCAGATCCCGATTGATCCTGAGATCATGAAGATCGAACCTTGAACGAGTAAGAATTCCTGCCATCCAAGCGTGACAGAGAGTAGTGCGATGAGTGCGACGATGATCACATTGACTAAATACGTGTTATTTCGCTCTTTCTTACGTGCATTTTTGCGATTAAATCGATTTTTCAAAAGGAACACATAAATCGGTCCTAATACGAACATGACGAGCGGATTGCGGTAAAACCGATACGCTAAACGAGTTTTCAAAGGTGCTGCTACATATTCATCGATTGTAAGGGTCCAGATGTCACCGGTTCCCCGTTTATCCAAATTTCCGCTTGTCGCATGATGCACGGCATGATCGTGTCCCCACTGATCGAACGGGAACAGAGTCAGGACACCCATGGCCGTTCCGACTGCCCGGTTGGCTTTACGGCTTTTAAAGAAAGAGAAATGGGTGCAATCATGAAAGATGATGAAGATCCTGGTCAAGAATCCGGCGGCAATCACGATTGGAACGAGTGCGAGCCAGTATGATACCGACAGACTTTGATACGCAAGGAACCATAATAGAAAGAACGGTCCAAGCGTGTTGATCATCTGCCATACACTTTCTTTCGTTGTAGACTTTTCATAAGGAGCAACTTCTTTTTTCAACGTTTTTATATTTGTCATGTCATTATTCCCTTCGTTTAAGGCGTTGGATTCATTATAGGATAAGGGGGATCATCGTGTTAGTAGTAGGTGTCATATGCTGGGCATGACAAATGTCATAAGGGAGAAAATGTCATGCGTTTACATTACCTGAAACCCTTGATAATACTGACTTCCTCTCACTCATCGTAACGTTCAATTTACCTTTATTATTTTTGAGAAAAAGAAATATATTCTTGTTTTGGTGAGAAAGTGTCATAAAAAAAGAGCGTGGTCTCCCACACTCTTTACGCGCATACTAGTATCTGTCTGACAAATCTTCCTTTACTTACTTCACAACGGTCGACAATATCGAAGCCCGCTTTTTCAACGTTTCTATCCACATCTTCCAGCGTCACGATCACGACCTTTTCAGCGAATCGCCTCGCACTCTTGAGCATTTCCAGTTGTTCATCATCCGTTATGACGGAGCAGAGATTATAAGGTAGATCAATGACAGCGACATCGTAGCTGCCGGTTACATCATTGATGTCTCTTAATGACACTTCCCCTTCCAATCCAAAATGAGCGATATTCTCCCTTACTCCGTCAAGGATCAACGGATTGCGATCACTGCCTACAATGTCGATACCCATGGACAGGGCTTCTACCAGGACTGTCCCGATTCCACAGCATGGATCGATCATCTTGATGCCTTCGGTTTCCGGCGCCGCAATGTTCACGACGGCTCTTGCCACACGGGTACTCAGTGCAGTGGAATAGCTGTGAGGCTTTTTTACATGATGAAGCCATATCGCTTCATTTTTCATATAAGCTCCAAACACCCAGCGTTCACCGGTGTTGATGACACCGTACCAAATATGGGGATCGACAAGTTCCGCTTCGCCTTTCAGATGCATGCCGATTTCCTTCTCGATCCTCCGTAGTTTCTTAAAGCCGACTCTGTCCCCATCAGGATTTTGTACAAACACGACCTTGAATCCATCCACTGCGTCTAATCGCTCTATGTGATGAAGTAATTCTTCCCATTCAGCACCTTCGCATATGATCTCCAGTCTCTCCCGGATGAAAGGGCTTCTGCTTGGATCGACCTTCACAGTACTTTCAAGAATACTAGATTCAGAAGCCTCTCCGAACAGGCTGCGTCTTTCCAACGCATATAAGGACTCTTCGTTCGGCTCCCATGAAAACGTATATAAATAGTGTTTCGTTTCTATTGTAATCAACTCCGTGTGAGGTTTTGCATTTCTCCATTGTATCACAAAAAAGGAAGGGACCCCTTCACAGGGTCTCCTCCCTCCTTATTGACGGAATCAGATTTCCATTTCCCAGCGCTCTGCTTGTGTCTGTTTCAACTGTTTTTCCGTTTCTTCCGGATAAACAGTACGGAATTTGTGGTTTTCAGCAGGGATGATTTCAATCATCTTTTGAATCATATCTTCAGGATCGAACTGATCTTCCAGCCCTTTCTGCTGTTCCAGAATATCTTCTTTGCGGGTGAAGTTCTTCTCGTCATCGAACCATTTCCAGATTTCTTCCCCGCTCCGCTTATTGAATCCGGTTTCGAAGGCACCTGGATTGATGGTTGCGACCTTCACTCCAAATTCTTCAAGCTCGGACTTCAAGGTTTGGGCAATCCCTTCAATCGCATGTTTCGTTGCCGTATACGGACCGACATAAGGTGTTGCTGAAATCCCGGCCATGGAACTCATGAACACGATTTTCCCACTGCCTTTCCTCACAAGCTTTTTGGCGGCCAACTGAACCGTTTCCAAGGTGGCGAACACGTTCACTTCAAAGAGGGCACGAAAACGATCTATCGGCACTTCCCCGAGTGGTCCTCCTTCATTGATGGCTGCATTGGCTACGAAGACATCGAACTCATACTTCGATATTTGCTCGCGGTCCCTTGCATTCGTTATATCAAGCTTAAATACCTCCATATCCAATCCTTGTTCATCCGCTTCCCTCATGAGGTCGGTCTTTTGCGAGGTTAGTTCTGTCGTCGCAATGACCCGGTGGCCCTTCTTCGCAAGACCAAGAGACGCTCCCTTCGCGAGACCGCTTCCCGCGCCAGTAATGAAAATTGTTTTACCCATTCTGTTTCCTCCTTGGCAATCTAGTATGGTATGTTCTTCCCTTTAACAGAATCAGTAAAACTTCATCAATATAAAAGGGACCGACTACGGTCGGTCCCTCATGATGAATTACTCCATCTCTTTAATATATTCTTTCACCACTTCATACACATACCCCTGGTTTGCAGCTGCTGTGTCGGGATTGTAAGCTCCGCCGTTCGTTTTGTTATTAGAGAGCACACGGATTCCAAGGAAAGGCACATCGTATGCCCCGGCGATTTGTGCCGCCGCTGCTCCTTCCATTTCCTCTACGGATGTACCGTATTTGTCATGGAACCATTGGATGCGGTCGACTTCGTTATTCCACACGTCAGCAGAACCAATTGTGCCTTCGACGACCTTGCCTTTTTTATATGTGTCCTTTACGGCGTTAGCAGCCGCAAGCAGTGTCTTGTCTCCATCGTAATAACGGATTTTTTCTGCATTCGGGTCTTCCCCGGCACTTCCTTCAGACGCCATCAGGTCCATCGGCTTCCAGGCAGTGGGTTCGATTCCTTCTTCATCTGCCATGCTCCCTGTTTTTAACGAACCGAGATTGACGGTTCTTTCACCGAGTACGATATCAAACACGTTCAATGCAGGATCATGACCGCCTGATGTCCCTTGGTTGATGATGGCGACTGGATCGTATTTTTCAATGGCGACAGCCGTGGCTGCTGCTGTATTTTCCATTCCTTTACCCGTCTTTGCGACGATGACCGGGTAATCGTCCAATGTTCCTTTATAAAAAACGAATGAGCCGGATGTTTCTTCCTTTACATTCTTAAGTTTTCCAGCGAATTTTTCAGCCTCAATGGGCATCGGCCCCTGAATCAGGATCGGCTGCTCTTCCTTTTTTTCTTTCGCTTCCGTTTGTTTCGTTGAGCTGCACCCCGTAAATAAGGATAAACCTAGTACAGATACTGCTGCGAGTGATGCGATTTTCTTTTTCATGTGAATCTCTCCCTTTTCTTGGTGATTGGATCCCGCTGATTTTGGTCAAAAGAAAAAGACCTGTCATGGTAGAGTGAATCTACGTTCCAGATCTCAGAAGTCAAAGTAAAAGCATAAACGGCAAAGAAACCGTAAAAACCGAATACTTCAACCCGTAGTCCGGTTCTTATAATGGGAACCGGGTAGAAACGCTCAGACCATATTACTGAGGATATACGAGTAACGATATGTAATGGTGGTACGGTGTAACTATAACAAACCCTCTTCGTTTAATCAACCAAAATACGAATTTTATTTTAATTAATTTCGTTATCGTTCGTGTTTAAAGGAAAGTTTCTCTGGCAGTTTGAAAGCGTTACATTTGAAATCCTATTGTAGAATACTATAATAAAAGAAAAATGAAGAGGTGAAGACGATGAAAATCGGTCTAATCGGATTAGGGGATATCGCGAAGAAAGCCTATCTTCCTGTCCTATCTGAAAAAGAAGGCATTGAATTGGTCCTTTGCACCAGAAATGCAGAGACGCTACATGCACTTGGAGATAAATATCGAGTGGAGAAAAGGGTTCAGACGGTTGAAGAACTGATCGCTGCAAACATCGAAGTTGCCTTCGTCAGTACTGCCACTGAAGCCCACTACGAAATATCGGAGAAGCTCCTTGAGAACGGCATTCATGTATACATAGACAAACCGATTTCCCTGACCTTCGGGGAAACGGAGCGAATCGTTCAACTTGCAAAAGAGAACGGCAAGATTGCCATGGTTGGATTCAACCGACGCTTCATCCCCAAGGTAAAGGAGCTGAAAGAGCACGGAAAACCGAGCTTCTTGTTGATGCAGAAAAATAGGTTTGCTGCACCGGACGAGCCAAGAAGATTTGTTGTCGAAGATTTCATTCATGTAGTAGACACTCTCCGCTTCCTGATGGATTCAACTGTAAAAGATGTAAAGGTTCAGCCATTTAAAAAAGGAGATCTCCTTCACCATCTCGTCATACAGCTCATCGGTGAAGACTGTACGGCAGTCGGCATCATGAATCGTGACGGAGGCGTGACGGAAGAAATCATCGAATACTCTGCAGGCCATCACAAATATGTCGTCAACAGCCTTGTTGAAACGACACATTATCATAACAAAGAAATGAGTGTTTCCTCCTTTGGGGATTGGGAACCCACGCTGTATAAACGGGGATTCTATGATTTGGTCGATCACTTCCTCGAATGTGTGGAAAAAGGGCAGGAACCGGACCCTTCCATCGAGGATTCTTTGATCACCCATGAGATTTGTGAAAGAATTGTGGGAATGGTCGACTAATTGAACGAAGGGGAGCCTTGCCATAGTGGGAGGGGCACGTAACCCACCCCCTATATCTCGCCAAAGAGAGGTTTTCTATTCAATAATAGTAGCCATAATCATGCAAAGGCCCAAGTGGTTCACCACTTGGGCCTTTGCATGTAAGCATATGGATTACCTCCACCTCTTCACCAACGCTTCAATATCCCCCGGATGTGTACGGCAGCAACCACCAATGATACGGGCTCCCCCTTCATACAAAACTACTGAATCCTCATCAAACTCACAACACTCCTCCCCATTCCACGTTTTAGTCTCAGCATCGTACGTTTCACCTGAGTTCGGGTACACGATGATTGGTTTGTTAGTGTGTCTGTTTAGTACGCTCATCGCAAGCTTAGCCGCGGGAATCGGTGTACAATTCACACCAATCGCAGCGATTTGTTCATGATCTTTGAACACCCTCGCGCACTCTTCAATCCCCGTGCCATCACTTATCGTCTCTCCATCCTTTAATGAAAAAGACAGCCATGCCCAGGTTTCCGGAAATTCTTTTAAAATCGAAGCGAGTACTTTTGCTTCCTGCAAGGACGGGATGGTTTCGAATGCCAGCACATCAGCACCCGCCTCCACTAATGCCCTGATTCTCGGATAATGGAAATCCGCTAAAAGTTGATCACTTACTCCATAATCCCCTACGTATTCAGAGCCGTCAGCAAGGTATGCCCCATAAGGTCCTACAGAACCGGCGACGATTGGTTTCGGACGATCCCAATTCACCTTCTTTTCCTTCCAAAAGTCATCTCGAGCCTGTCTGGCAAGATAAACTGTCTTCTTGATCAATTCCAGCGCTTCAGGTTTCTCTATTCCACGCTTCAGAAAACCTTCCACCGTTGCCTGATAGCTCGCTGTAATCACACAATCGGCTCCCGCACGGAAATAATCAGCATGAACCTTCTCAATTGCTTCCGGTTTTTCAAGGAGTACACGGGCTGACCAAAGGGGATCATTTAAATCAAAACCATGGGATTCCAGCTCTGTGGCTAATGCTCCATCCAAAATCATCAGGGAATGTGTTTGTAAAATCTCCTCAATGGGATTCAACTTCAGTTGATTCGACATGACCTGTACCTCTTTTCTTCACGTATTGTGTTAGATAATAGCTTCCATAGCAAAGGGCGATAAACGGGATCCCGCAATAAAGGGCAATCCTCTGAGTGGGATCAAAGGCAATACCGATGCAGGAAGCGAGACAAAGCATAAATGATGCAACGGGAACCAGTGGATAGAGCGGTGTCCGATAGGCCAGGTCTTTTACATCGTTTCCTTCCCTTATGTACTGTCTACGAAATAGAAATTGGGCAGCACTGATGCTCATCCACACAATCACGACCGCAAGACCTGAGACCGAAACCAATACGATGTAGACCGTCCCCGGTGCAATGATGCTTGAAAGCAAGGCAAGTCCCCCTCCAAGCATGCTACATACAATCGCATTAAGAGGGATCCCCCTATCAGTCAATTTGGCAAAAATCGGGGAGATCGTTTGCTTATCAGCCAGAGACCATAGCATTCTGGAGGAAGCATACAGACCTGAGTTTGCCGCTGATAAGATAGCCGTGATAATGACAAAATTCATGATATCTGCGGCAAAAGGAATTCCAATCCGTCCAAGCACTGCGACAAAAGGGCTTTCCAATACACCGGCTGACTGGCTCGGTAATAATGCAGCTAGTACGACAATCGTCCCTACATAAAAGAGGATCAACCTTACAAGCGTAGTGCGGATGGCTTTTGGAATCGATTTGGATGGATTCTCTGTTTCTCCAGCCGCTACCCCGATCAGTTCTGTTCCAGAAAAAGCAAAATTTACGGCAAGCATGGTCATCAAGATGGCAAATGCCCCGTTCGGAAATAACCCTGAATCGGTGATATTCGAGAAAAATGGAACGGGCTCTGAATGACCAAGGGGGATGAACCCGAAGATCGCCCCTGCCCCAATCACAATAAACCCCACAATCGCAATTACTTTCACTAAAGAAAACCAAAATTCAGATTCAGCAAAAAAACGCACCGACAATGCATTAAGGAAAAAAATCAACGCAGCGAAGACCGAGCTCCAAATCCATACACTAATTGAAGGGAACCAGCGCTGCATCATCAAGCCGGCCGCCGTGAACTCCGACCCCAATGCCACCGTCCATGTCAGCCAATATAACCAGCCCACTGTATAACCGGTCCCCGGACCAATGAATTTTGCAGCATAACTATGAAAGGATCCGGTCTCCGGCATATGGACAGATAGCTCGCCTAAACACAGCATCACGAGATACACCACCAGCGCACCGATTAAATATGCAAGGATGGTCCCAAATGGACCAGCCTGATGAATGGTATAACCCGAACTCAAGAAAAGCCCGGTTCCGATCACCCCTCCAAGACTCAGCATCACTAAATGCCGTGTCTTCATCTTTCTTTTGAAACTCTGTCCTGCGTTTTCCATACAAACACCCTTTCTTCTAAGTTAATTGAGGAATGAGTGAACAAACAAAAAACGCACCCTGAACGAGTGCGTCACCGACAAATAAAAGATTGCGCCTATCTATCAGGGTTTGAATCACCCGCTGGAATTAGCACAGTATCTTCGCAGACCTGTTGCTGAGGCTTCAAAGGGCCAGTCCCTCCACCTCTCTGGATAAGAAAATATTTTGATTTTTTAAAACTTTATCAATATATCGGAATAATGTCAATACCCTGAAACGGATGAATAGCCCAGCCCATCCAATGGTTACATTGAGGAATAAAAAGGGAACAACTAAGTAAAAAAGGAGAAACCGCCATGCCAGAAGGTCCAGAAATCAGAAGAACTGCCGATAACGTTGAGCGTGCTCTTATAAATAAAACAGTGGAAGATGTTTATTTTGCTTTCCCTCATTTAGAAGACTACGAAGATCTGCTGAAGGGGTCTATCGTAAGAAGAGTCGATACGAAAGGAAAAGCCATGCTCATCCGCTTTGATAATGGATACACCATCTACTCCCACAATCAACTTTACGGAAAATGGTATATCAGAAACACCTACAATTATCCTAAAACAAATCGTCAGCTCCGATTAGCCCTACATAACGAGAAAAAATCCGCCCTTCTCTATAGTGCATCGGATATCGAGGTTCTCAGGGACGAAGAGGTGCCATCTCACCCATTCATCTCAAAAGTCGGTCCAGACCTTTTAAGTGAAGAACTATCCGTAGATGAGCTGGTCGGGCGGATGAAAGATAAAAGATTCCGAAACCGAAAATGGTCGATTTTATTGCTTGATCAAGGCTTTGTCGCCGGAATCGGTAATTATTTGCGATCTGAAGTTATGTTTGTTGCCGGCATACACCCTTCCCTAAGGCCTGTAGACTGTACGGAAGATCAATTAAACAAAGCTGCCCATGCCATCATGGATTTAGTAAAGCAATCGTATGAAACGGGGGGGATCACTAACGATCCCGTCCTTGCACAGAAACTGAAAGCCAAAGGTGTGAAGCGATCCCGCTATCGTCACTGGGTCTTTAACCGTGAAGGGGAATCTTGCTTCATCTGTGGAAGCGAAATCGAGAAGACGGTGGCCTCTTCAAGAAGGCTTTACCATTGTCCGGTTTGTCAGGGAATCGTATGATCGATAAAAGGGTCCGTGGCAATCTTAATGCCACGGACCCTTTTATCCGCTTAACGTCAAACCACAGTTTCTATTCCGTACTCCGGTTAATCGCTTCTTTCATTGAAATCCCTTTTAATTTCCGACGATTCAGCCACAGGGAAACATAATACGATAGGATCATGATGATGAAACTGATAATGACACTCATCCAATCCAGCCTGACGGGAATCGTCACATTCATTTCTGAAGTGATGGAATTCATAAAGGCTGAAATCGAGAATATCGTCACGGGAATGCCTATCGCATACCCAAGGATGATAAACCAAATGTTATAGCCGATCATCATGTTCATAATCGACTTCTCCCGGTAGCCGATGACTTTCATGAGTGAAATTTTGAATGAATTTTCCTCGATTAATAATGAAATCAATATATAGATGATGATGACCGCAATGATGGCAGCAACAAGGGCAATCGCTACCACACCATAGTTCAACGGCTTGATCATTTCCTTGAAACCGTCAATCGTATCGGATGACTTTGTCATCGAGACAATCTGATCTTCCGGTAAGTGGAGTTCCTTGTTTGAATAAATTTCCATATAACTTCCCGAAGGATAATCATTTAATCGGTTGAATTCATCGAGTGGCATATAGATCATATTTCCAAGATAGGATTCAGCGATGTGATCAATGGTGAGAGTAAAGGATTTGTCCGTCAATTCATTTGTCACATGAATTGAATCCCCCTCTTGAATCCCCAATTTATCTGAAAGTGATTTATTCATGATCACTGAATCGAATGTCAGCCTTTCTCCGCTTCCGTCCTGCAATCGAATGGCTGTATTGTCCGGCTTCAGGCCAGTGATCATGACGCTCTCCTCATCTGTCGTAAATGGTGCCACGGATCCCACCTGTCCCGATTCCGGCTCTATGGTCTGTGGAGCATTGAATAGATAGCTATACTCATAGTCATATACTTGCTGAAAATGATCGGTCACCAGGTACTCCATCGAATTCTTGGTGACGAATCCGAACAACAATAATAATGTCGCAAACATCACACCTATGATTAAAAACAGTGCCCTGGGAAGGTTTCTCATGATTTCCCTGATCACGAATTTCCGGTGGAACGGCAGCTTCCTCATTTTAAACAACCGCTCGAGCCTGCTTACTTTGACCTTTCGTTCCCCACCTTTTATCAAACTCACCGGCGGGATCTTCAAGACACGGTGAACCAAGTAATAGGTAAACGGGATGAACAGCACAAGTGGCAGAAACATACTCACAAGTAAATAACCCACATGCAGTTTCACATCCAGTACAGGCAGATTATAATATGCCGCGAAAGTGGAAAGCAATGGATGCAGGAATATCCAGCCAAGGAACGTACCGACCACACTTCCTGTTGTGGCAAGAATTCCTGCATAAGAAAGATAATGACGGATAATTTCCCTTTTCCTGTAGCCGAGGGCATACAATGTACCGATCTGTACATATTCCTTCTTCATTAAGCGCCACAATAATATTAGAATGATCACCATACTAATGAATAAAATACCTATCGGAAGAAATTGTCCCATCTTTTTGACACCGGCAATATCCCCTTTGATGAAGGAAATGCGGTTATTATCTTTTTTATCCGTCCATTTAATGATCTGATTCGTTTGATTGATCCTCTTCTTCAGTTCTTCCGGAGAAGCATCCAGTAGACGGATACTATAGTAAATCCGGTGATTTTCCCACTTTGATAAAACAGATGGTTTCACGACGGCGACACCGAATGCATCCGGATTTTTCAGGAAACCCGATTCATCCTTTAATGGATAGATGTAATCCGGAATCGCCATATAGCCTGCAACCTGGAACGTTTCCCCTCCCAGTTCAACCTCATTTCCAATCGCCACACCATGGGCTTTGGCGAAACCTTTATCCACTAATATATCACGGTCCGAAGACAGTTTTTCCCCCTCCACTATAGTAGGAAGATTGAGGTCATCCGTCTCATCCAACAACCTGAGAGTCGAATCTTTACTAAATGGAAGATCGATTGCCATCCTTTGCTCGATTTCCGCGCCACTTTCCTTTTCCAATTCTTCGATTTCATTCAAAGGCTGTTGTGTCATGAACTGCGCATCTTCTACTTTATTCTCGTTAAAAAATATCTGTAGATTATCAATGAGATTTGCTCCGGCTGCTGTGAATGCGTAAAATACGATGGAGCTGATGGCAATCAGACACCACGCTGAAAAGAACTGCGCCTTTTTTTCCATTATGGTCCGAAAAAGCTTTTTCCGAAGAGGCATCACCACTCAACCCCTTCAGCGGAGGTCTGATGTTCATTGACAAAGTCGGATTCTACCTTTCCATCTTTCAGTGTGATGACCCGGTTCGCCATGCTTTTGATTGCCTGGTTATGGGTGATGATAAGGACTGTCGTGTTAAATTCTTTATTCACTTTCTCGATCAACTGCAGAATTTCTTTCGATGTGACTGAATCCAATGCTCCAGTCGGTTCGTCACATAATAATAGTTTCGGAGCCTTCACGACGGCACGGGCGATTGACACCCGTTGTTGCTGCCCTCCGCTTAATTCACGGGGAAAGCGATCCTCCATCCCCGACAATCCAACAGCATGGATCACCTCCGGAATTGACATTGCCTCCCGGCTGATATTCGCCGTCAATTCGATATTTTCATAGACCGTTAAATTCGGGATCAGATTATACATTTGAAAGACAAAGCCAACGTCTTCCCTTCTATAATCCACAAGCTCTCGGTCACTCAATCGGCCGATATCTTTCTTATTGACCACAATGCTCCCGGAATCAATTGCGTCAATGCCTCCAATGGCATTCAACAATGTGGACTTCCCGGAACCCGAGGGACCGAGCATGACGACAATCTCACCCTCCTCCACCTCTACATGAATATCCGTCAGCGCCTGAAAGGTGGTTTGACCGCTTTGATAGGTTTTATGAACTCCATTGATGCTCAAGATGCTCATGTTCATCCCTTCTTTCCCGGTTTCATTTTTCCTTCTAATAGAAATTGGATGTGCCTCGCCAACTGCTCCTTGTATGCTTCGTGATCCATTTCTTCGTTATACATATAGAACATCGTATCGGACATGGCTGCACTATAGATGGCATAAGCCGCTTCTTCAGGATCGATCTTAACGGCAAAGCAATCTGAATGGCTTTCGATCAAATTCATTACCCAATTCATCATCTCTTCATCAATGCCGAATAACCCTTGTCTCAACCGGATGCTCTCTTCCACTTCTCCCGTCATCACGTGAAACAGCTCGCGCCAAAATGCTTTCGGATAATGCTGAAAAAATGCTGCAAATCCCTGCATGGCCCCAACCACACTTTCTACCAGATCGCCACTCTCTTCTGAGGAAAACGGATCTTGAAGCGCTTCTTTCATCCCCTCCGCTTCTTCAGTGAAAATCCGCAATAGCAAAGACCCCTTAGAAGGAAAATAATTATAGATGGTACCGGTCCCCACTCCTGCATCCTTCGCTATTTCAACCATGGAAGCCGTTTCGAATCCCTTTTGAGAAAAAATGTTCTTTGCTGATTCCATGATGTTCAGCTGGGTTTGCCGTTTTTTATCTTCACGTAATCCTGCCATGATCAATGCTCCTTTGGTTATAAAATATGAACGCGTTCATTTATGAATACATTCATATTTTAACTGGAAGAATATTGATTGTCAAACCGTGCTTGTCTCAGAAATAATAAAGCCCACTTCATCAAATGAAATGGGCTCGTACTTCTTACATACCATATTCCTTCCGATACTCATCATGCTTTGGCTGGAACAGTTCCTCACTGGATGGTCTCACATCCGAGAAATGATCCACATTGTAATGCCCTCTTAAAGCAAGATTATGATGGGCGATGATTTGCTCGGCCTTCAACGCTTGGGAGTCCTTGGTGGAATGGCCGTCTGCCACCAGTGTGACATCGAATCCGCTGACCGTCGCATAACGGACAGCCGTGTCGATGCAGTACTCGGTCTGACAGCCCGCAATCACGAGATGCTCTACCTCTTTTTCTTTTAAAAAGGAGAGTAACGGCGTCCCGTAAAACGAATTGGTGGCAAGCTTATCAAATACCTCTGCATGATCTGGAATCTCAAGATCCCGATGCACCTGGAACCCTTCGCCGGTTCCGCCTGCGACGTCTTTATCCCTGATGAAGACGATGTGGGCGTCCGCTTCATTCGCCTTGGCGACCACTATGTTGATGGTGTCGATCAGTTTTTCTTTTTGAAAGACCTCCTGTTCCTTTTCGTTGCCTTCCACTAGTTCCTGTTGTACATCAATGACAAGTAATGCCTGCTTCACATATAAAACCCCTTTACGATTTTAGTCCTCTTTTAAATGGATGTCGTTCGGTAGTCTTTTTCATCATGAACCGCCCCCTTTAAAGTCTATATATGTATAGTTCGGCTTAACCCTCGTTCAATCCTTTAACAAAGCAAAAAAAGCCCGGAATCACATAGGACTCCGAGCTTTATCGCATGTATGTCATGGAAGTAGGACGATCTTGCCAATCTTTCCTGATTGTTTAAAATAGGTTTGTGCTTCACCCGCTTGTTCCAGTGGAAACGTCCGATCAATGACCGGCTTGATTTTCCCTTCTGAGATCGCACCAAGCATCCGTTTGAACTCTTCTCTTGTCCCTAAGACCGAACCATAGAACGTGATATGTTTTAAATAAAGGGTTCTGAAATCGAGTTGAGTTTTCTGACCACCGGCGGAACCGGATATGCAGAACTTGCCGCCTTTTTTCAAGACTTCAAGGGATGTTTCAAACAGTGCATCCCCTACTACATCCAACATGGAATCGACAGGACCTCCATTTACTTCAACGATTTCCTCGGCAAGGTTCGCCGATTTATAGGACAAGACGTGTGTGGCCCCGAGTTCTTTCATCTTCTCTTCTAAAGCCAAATCACCCACTATGGCAATGACCTTAGATCCGAATACTTTGGAGGCAATTTGAACATTCAATGATCCCACACCGCCATTGGCACCGGTGACGACGATCGTTTCCGAAGGCTGAGCCTGGATCTGTTCCACCATATGCCATGCAGTCAAACCGCTGACGGAAAACACGGCACTTTCTACATACATGGAGAGAGGCATGTCATAACATAGTTCTGCAGGCCATACGACGTATTCTGCATAACCTCCGTCATATTCGGAACCGATGAATGACATATCGTCTGAAATATGTTCGCTACCTTCCGTGCCGCTTGAAGTGAATGGGAAAAGGACAACAGATTTCCCCACCAGGGTTTCAGAAACATCTGCCCCCACTTCTACGATTTCACCAGTGATATCCGAACCGGGAACCCTTGGAAACTGAACCCCTTCAGGCCTCCACCCAGACTTCTCTTCCGTTCCATATGCGCCTTCTCTCATCCAGATTTCAGTATTGTTAATGGCACACGCCTTTACTTTGACAAGAACTTCCCCCTTTTGAGGGACGGGAACCGGAATCTCAGAGACTTCGAGCTTGTTGACATCTCCATATCCTGTAACTTGAACGGCCTTCATGTGCGTTCCACCTTTCCATTTTTCTGGTTATAGTGTTGCCGAAACCCTTACCCTCAACCCCTTTAAGTTCCACAAAAGGTTCGGTAAGGACGATTCGTCGGACTCGGAAGTTTACAATACTCTTCCTGATCTGAAGAGTAAGCGTATGGATCTTCCAGAACCGAAAGCAAGTCGGTCATGACACTGAAATCATCTTCTTCCACTGCCGCCTGAAGTGCTTCTTCCACCCTGTGGTTACGCGGGATGACCGACGGATTACTCGTGCGCATCCGCTGCTTGGACGCTTCCATCGTCTCGTCCTGTCTGCTCAGCCTTTCTTTCCATCGTTCCTTCCAAGATGTAAATTCAGATGTGTTGAATACATCTGACTCTTCACGCCCCAATGTCAGGCTCCGGAACGTATTCGTAAAATCTGACTGATGCTTATTCATGAGATCCAGCAGTTCTTCAGCCAACGCGCGATCCCCTTTTTCTTCATTGAATATCCCAAGCTTGGCCCTCATGCCGTCAAGCCAGTGTCCTTCATATAACTTAGGAAATTCCAAAACCGCCTCCTGGGCAAGCTTGAGGGATTCTTCCTGTTCAGGATGAAGGACCGGGAGCAGGCTTTCAGCAAAGCGGGCGAGGTTCCATCCAGCGATTGGCGGCTGATTCCCGTATGCATACCTTCCTTGTGCATCGATGGAACTGAAGACCGTTTTCGGATCATACGCATCCATGAAAGCACAAGGGCCGTAATCAATCGTTTCCCCGCTGATCGTCATATTATCAGTATTCATGACTCCGTGGATGAAGCCCACCATCTGCCACTTGGCGATAAGGGCTGCCTGCCGTTTGATGACTTCCTTCAGTAGGAAAAGGTAGCGGTTTGGAGCATCCATGCCCTCTGGATAATGGCGCTCCAGGGCATAGTCTGCCAGAGCCCGAAGATCATCCACCTCTCCAAATCTTGAAGCAAACTGGAATGTCCCGACACGGAGATGACTGGCCGCCACCCTTGTCAGGATCGCACCCTCTTGTTCCGTTTCCCGGTAAATGGGATCACCCGTTGTCACTATCGCTAGACTCCTGGTAGTCGGTATTCCAAGTCCGTGCATGGCTTCACTGATGATGTGCTCCCGGAGCATGGGACCAAGTCCTGCCCGACCGTCCCCTCCACGGGAATAAGGAGTTCTTCCTCCCCCTTTAAGCTGAATATCAAATCGTTTTCCTTCCGGCGTGATCTGCTCGCCAATCAGGACAGCCCGTCCGTCACCCAGCATATTGAAATGTCCGAACTGGTGGCCCGCATAGGCTTGGGCAAGGGGCTCGGCTCCTTCAGGGATTTCATTACCCGACAAGACACCCGCTTCCAGTTTTTCGGCATGGAGCCCTAGGGACTCAGCAACCCTATCATTTAGAACCACCAGCTTTGGGGCACGCACAGGTTCAGGAACCTGAAGGGTGAAAAATGTTCCAGGAAGGCTTTTATAGCTGTTTTTGAGATTCCAACCTGCTTTCTTTTCCATCATCGTCCTCTCCTCCTTTTCAATAAATAAAACAAAAAACCATAGACTCCTTCTATGATTTTTTGGTGAAGTTCCTTTTAATCTCCCCTTCATTATACCTTTCTTTCCCCTTAATGTCCTTTATGGCCACTGCGGAAAACACCCCAATACGAGAGGTAAATCACACAGATTAATCCCAATGAGATGAATAACCCAATTCGTTGGTTCGCGTGGACCATGGCACCTGAGATTGCCAGTAGGATCAAAGCGATCCCGAGGTAGGAGGTAAATGGATAACCAAACATTTTAAACTTCCCATTCGATGCATCGTATGACGGATGAAGCTTGATATGGGAAACCAGGATAATGACCCAGTTCAAGATCAGCATGACGCCTGCCGCTGTGGTGATATATTCATACACTTCATTGGGGAGGAGAAAGGAAAACAGAATCGATATACCGAGCCCGATCGCTGTGATCATCAAAGATTTCACTGCCACACCCCGATCATTTTTTTCAGCGAATCCTTTCGGCGCATCTCCATCGACAGCCAGGGAAATCATCACATTCGTAATGGAGAATAAGGCCCCGACCATCGTCGAGAAGGCCGCACTGATGATGATGATATTGAAAATCGAATCAAGGAACGGGATGTGATACGCCGAGAGCGCCGTTACAAACGGGCTTTCTGACTCGTTGATCTTGGTCCATGACACCATGCTCATGACAAAGAACAAGGAAAGAACATACACCGTCACCAGGGAAAAAAGCGTGCCCTTCCCCGCTTTCGGGACATCTTTCTTGTCACGCAGTTCATTCGAAGCGATACCAAGAACGGCAATGCCACCAAAAGAAAAAAACACGAAAATCAAAGCCGCCCATGTTCCCTTGATACCCATTGGCATAAAAGGAGAAATACCGGCATTTTTGGCAGATTGAAGCTCGGATGGTGTAATGATATGAAACAAAAGCAGGGCACCGAAAACGATGAATATAAGCAAGGTCGACAATTTGATCACGGCAAATACCGATTCGATCTTACCGAAATTACTTGCCCCCAGTAGATTGATGCCAAAACCCAGGACCGCATAAAGAATGGAGAAAATCCATAACGGGACGTGGGGAAACCAAAACTGGGTGAACGTCGATAACGCCACGATTTCACTGGACATAATCAGGATACCTGATAACCAATACATCCATCCTGAGACAAACCCGAATGAATGTCCGAATGCCTTCTTCGCGTATATCCTGAACGTTCCCTTTTGTGGATCATTCGTGATCATTTCCGCCAGGGCACTGAACACAAAATAAGCGGTCACTCCTGCGATCATATAGTCGATGAGAATGGACGGACCGGCCGTCTTGATGGATAACCCCGTTCCGAGAAAGAATCCTGCTCCGATGACGGACCCGATCCCGATCAGGGACAGTTGCCACCAGCTGAGCTTGGTCCCTTCCCTTTTCTCCTGCTTCTTCTGTTGGTGATGGGCTACCGTCTGGGTTAATAAATGCTCGTCCTTCATCCAACCATCCTTTCGTAAGGTTCACATACTCATAGTTTTTTCATTGACTGTTATAACTATGCAAAAAGCAACCTTCCAGCCAATTAACATTATTGTAAAAATTAAAATTATTTTGAAATTTTTGTAATGTAAAGTTATACTAATTCTAAAAGAAGTCGGGGGTGGTTCTACTGAGAAAACTTCAATTTATGGGTCTTCCCATGCAATTTGTTCTCACGTGTATCGGGTTATTCCTGTTCAGCGGGGCGGGTTCGTTACTCGATTACGATGATGAATTAGTGATTATGCTGGGGAAATATCTACAGACGTTGCAAGAAATGGTCAAGATTTTATCGGATCCCGGCTCCATCATCATCATGGTAGGCGATCCAATGGACTCCAAAAGCTATCCGATTTACCCTATATTTTTTCAACTGTTTGGCTATTCGTTTTCTCTCTTACTCCTTGCATTCTTCCTGGCCGCCATCGCATCTTCTCTCGTAAGCTACTTGTTTATGTTTCTGCCAAAGAAAGTATATCGCATATGCTTCAGGCTACTGGACTCCCTGGACTCACTTCCGGACGTCATGATCATCGTATTCATCCAGCTGTTCATTGTGTGGTTTTTCAAGAAGACCAATATTCTGCTGTTCGACATTTATACTCTTGGCGATGAAAAGATCTATCTGCTTCCCATTGTTTGCCTTGCAATCATGCCGATTGCTTTTTTAACTAAGAATTTCTTGTTTCAGCTTCGTGAAGAAGAAGAGAAGCCATATGTAGAGTATTCGTATTCCAAAGGGTTTTCTAAAGCTTATACCATATGGGTTCATTTGTTCCGAAATGTATGGGTCCATTTCTATTATCATATAAAGCCCATCTTCCTGCTCATGCTGTCGAACCTCTTGATCATCGAAATCTTATTTAACATCAATGGGTTCATGAATGTGCTTTTGGATATGTCTATCAATACTCCCACTGCGTTCTTTATAGGGATGCTTATGATTTACATACCGTTTTTCGTCGTGTTTACATTAGGTTCAGCCATTCTGAAGAAATGGTTATCCGGAGAGGAGGTCGGCTGATGAAAATCTTAAGATCATTCAGATTTTGGCTACCAATGGGCTTTCTGCTGTTGATGCTTTCATCAAGCTTTATCGCGCCATACCTTTTCCCGGATCTTCTAGAGCCCGGGCCCGCGTATTTAAAGGATGATTCCGGAAGGGTGATTGCAGACCCTCCTTATACCATGGAACAAATGGCACCTCTCGGTAGTGATAAACTTGGGAGGAATGTATTTTATTTACTTCTGGCGGGAGCAAAATACACGCTCTTGTCCGCCATCGTCATTGCTCTTCTCCGAATGGTCGGAGGGTTCGCATTTGGATTGCTGTATGCATTTCTTCCCAATGGACTGAGACAAATGATTAAAGGGGTCGGGGATACATTCAATTTTATCCCCCTTGCCATCATTGCCTTTGTACTCCTCACGCCATTGCAGGATGCTTTTGAATCCGGGGCTTTGTATTCATTTCAATTTCTGATCATTGAGGTTGTCGTGATCGCCATCATTGTCATTCCTTCACTTGGAATGTATTTGGGAGAGGAAATGAAAGAATATTTGAAGAATGATTTCATTTCAGTCTCCAGGCAAATAGGCGCAAGCAGATTTCACATCATCAAACAGCACCTGCGCCCTCAATTCAGCCGCCATGCCCTGGTCATGTTTTCAGAACAGATTTCCCAAACCCTTTACTTACTGATTCAGCTTGGAGTTCTTCACATCTGCCTGGGAGGGCTGAAAATAGCAGATTTCGGTATTGACACGCCAATTCCGGAATACTTCTCTTTCACAAATGAGTGGGCAGCCACGATGAGTATCAATATTCAGATGATCTTTCTTCATACATGGCTGGTGCTGACCCCTCTCGCATTCTTTGCCGTCTCGATCTTTTGCATCAATGAGATCACCAGATTTTTAAAAGAGGTTCTGTTGGAAGATGCGCTCCCGGTCAGTGAGGGACGGACCTCCACTGACATACCGGCATCTCCTTCTAGGCTTGAGGACCCTTTTTCATTCAGCAGTGCTTCAAAGGAGGGATTCCATTGAGTAACCGACTGCTTTACATTCTGTCTGCCTGTGTCATTCTCCTGACTGGATGCCGTGTAGAAATGGCAACGGAACTGCCTCAAAAACCCGAGGCACCATCAGGGGTCAGAATTGATTTTTCCGGAAACGTCCTGCTGAATGGAGATGAACTCATCGTCGAAGGAAAGTCCAATCTGCCGGAGGATAGCATCATGTTTGCCGGGATCAAGGATTATGGGAAATTCGAGTCTTATCCAAAGGTCATCAGTTGGCAGGCGGTAGAAGACGAAGAATATGCTGCAGAAAGCACCGGGGTGGTGGATGAAAAAGGGAACTTCCAAATCAAATTGAAACGTGTGAATCCGGACTCACGTTACAAACTAGAGGTGATCTTCAATCCAGCCATCCAAAAGTCAAAAATCCAGGAAATCTACGGCTTCTGGGGTGAAGGCATCGCACCCAACATCGGATACTTTGACTTCGAATACAACGAAAACACCTTATCCGGAATGATCCTCTCCGCCCCCATTGTAAGCATCACCGATCCGAACGGAGACGGCGCCAAATGGAACCTCACCAATATTCCGAACAAATCCAGGGCGATAAAAGAAGAATCTTGAGGGACGGACCTCTAAACGGGCCAGAAGTTCTTTGGCGGAGTGTGAAGTAGAGGTCCGTCCCTCAAAAAAAATCCCTGCCCATTATCGTTGGGCAGGGATTTTACTATGTGCAGTTCATCCGTCTTTGCTATACGTTCAATGTCAGTGTGGCAACACATTCCACGTGTACAGTATGAGGGAAAAGGTCTACAGGTTGAACGGCATCAAGGGTGTAGCCGAATGGCTCAAGCTCCTTGATATCCGTCGCGAATGTATCCGGGTTGCATGAAACGTACACGATCCGCTCCGGTTTTGCACGTCCGATCCTTCTCATCACCTTACCTCCTGCACCGGAACGCGGAGGATCCAGCATCAACAGCTGTGGGTGACCGAACGTTTCGAGCATCTGGTCGATTCCTTTCCGTGCATCCTTTGCGAGGAATGTCGTATTGGAGATTCCGTTATCATCTGCATTCCGTTTCGCCGATTCAATGGAGCTTTCCACGATCTCGATACCAGCAAGCTCCTCTACTTTGCTTGCAAATGGAAGGGAGAATGTCCCTACTCCACAGAAAAGATCGATCATCTTCTCCGTTTTCTTCGGCTGACTCATCTCAACCGCCAGGTCCACAAGCTTCTGTGCCTGAGTCGGATTCGTTTGGAAGAACGTATCGAACCATAAGCGGAAACGGTAGCCGTCCATTTCGTCATAGATGAAATCACGTCCCGAAAGCAGGTGGATTTCCTCTGCCTGGGTACGGTCAGCCCATGCCGTGTTTTCAAGCCATAATAGACTCTTCACATGTGGGAATTTCTCTTCAACACGTCTCATTAAATCTTTAACCGCATCTGAGTGGAGATCAGGTGCTTCCGTAGCGAACACAGCAAGCATTAATTCACCCGTCGCAAACGATTGGCGAACCATCAAATGGCGCAATAACCCTTCATGCTTATCTTTGTCATACCCCTGCAAGTCATGATCCTTCACCCAATCAGCGACTTCCATCGTCGCTTCCACCATCTCCTCACTTGCAATCAGGCAGGTTTCAAGGGAAATGATCTTCCGGAAATTCCCTTGCTCATGTAAACCAAGGGCTCCCTCCGGTGAGAAGGTAAACTCCATCTTATTGCGGTAACGCCAAGGGTTGTCCATTCCCATCGTGTCACGGACAAATGCGGGATCAAACCCCTGCCCTTTAAGAGCTTCTTTCACGTGATCGGTCTTGTGCTTCAGCTGACCCTCATAGTCCCAATGCTGCCACACACAACCTCCACAGCGATCAAAATGTGGACAAGGTGGCTCGATGCGCTCTGGGTTCGCCTCCAGGATTTCATCCGCCATTGCCTTACGTCTCCTGCGGTCCGGTTGATCGACCGTCACCTTCACCTTTTCCCCGATCAGGGTCTGAGGGATGGTGAGTCGCAGCTTCTTCGGATTCCCCAGCTCATTCTCACGCCAGATCACAGCCTGTCCCGAGCCTTTTTGATCTAATTCTTCTATAGTAGCAACCATCGTTTCCGGTTTGATATTCGACACTATCTACGTCCTCCTTCAAATTGCTCTCTAACTCTATACTTTATTAAAAATGGAGGCGGAATGCAACAGGGATATAGGGGCAAACAACACAAAGAAGGAGCCTTGCATGCAAGGCTCCTCTTTGATAGAAACAGACTAATAGGCTTTGTAACGTCCGAATTCACCGGTGATATAAGCTCGTCTTCCGTTGTAGACGACTTCCCAATAGCCTGAGCTGCTGTTTTTCCCTCTGACGGATCCCGTGACGGGAAGGGTACGACCTTTTCTGATGGTACCCAGATCTTTGGATGTCAAACGATCCGGACGATCTTGTATGATGGCGGCATTGGCGACTCCTATTATGGTGATTTCCCCAATGGCAATCGGCCCTCCTGTTGCAGGCGGCGGTGAGGCTTGGCCCCCCTGCTGTCCACTTCCTTCCACCTTCACATATTTCGGTGATGCGGTCACATAATACACATGCCCCCTGGAGTTCATGACTTCATACATATCGGCCCCTTCCACCTTCAGCTTCCGGACAATCGTCGGAAATCCATACCCGTACTTCAGTATTCCAGCACGGTAGGTATCATCAAAAGTAGGCCGGCTGTAAAAGTCAAGACCTTCTGCTCCTCTGTAAATACTCTCAACGCGTTTGCCGACAACATTTCCGGTGCTTGTCCCACCGGATACGGGAGGTGACCCGACGTTTCCGCCGTTGCCTGCAGCCACATATGGCACCCCGAAGAAATCACACACTCCCAGTGCCTGCTCCCTTGCCGTCTCACGTTGAAAATCCTCGTTGATCATGAGCAACGCTTCCCTCTCATTATCCATGAACCCATTCTCTACAAGCACCGCCGGCCCATCAAACTCCCTCGTCATATGAAGATTCTGCTCAATGATCCCCCGGTACACTTGCTTTGTCCCCTGTTTCAAGTACTTTGCAATGCTCTCAGCAAGTTTCCTATCCTTTGCATCATTATAATATACATGAAGCGAATGCCCTTCTGCATCCTTCCCCGGGCCATCAAACTTCCCATCGAAGGCATTGTAGTGATTGGAAACCAATGCATCCGCCCCCATGGAATTCGCGGCATCGGTTCTCGCCTGAAGCGGGGTATCTGCATCGGTCGGAGCCGTTAACAGCGTCCGGAATCCACATCTCTCCAATTCCCATTTCAAAAATAAGGTCACTTTTTCATTGAATTCATTTTCTCGGATCTGCCTTCCGATGGACGGAATATAAGGCGTCCGTTTACCAGCTGTCCCAAGACCGTGACCATCATCCAATGCTATTAAATAATCACTAGCTTTTACCATATTTTGTATCCTCCTTTACTAGTAAAATATTCACAGCTTGTACAAATGGTCACGGCAAGGGGAAAAGAATAGAATCATTTCATAGAGGAATGTTTATCATTTTCATGAGAAAACATAAAAAGGCGCCTGTCCCCACTAACGGAGACAGGCACATAAACGATTAAACTATAAAAAATCAAGTCTATGACTTAGAAAGTCGCAATCTGGTGAATCCCCAATGCCTTTAACCGCTCTGTGTTTTCATTTACATAAAGTCCGATATCATCGGGGAAGTGGGAATCAGAAGAGGTTGTGAACCTCACACCTGCCTCAGCCAGCACTTTCAGAAAGCTCGGGCTCGGGCACATCTCTTTAATTGGGTAGCGATAGAATAAACCGGCATTCACTTCTGTCGCTGTATTGGTATCTACCAATGCACGTGCAATCTTCTCGTAATGGGGGAGAAGAATTTCTTCATGGGGTCTGAAGTTGAAGACTTTCAGATTGTCGAGGTGGGCGACGAAGTCAAATAAGCCGCTACGGATGGCTTCTTCAACAATCTGGAAGAAGCGTCCATACAATTCTTCTAATCCATAGTGCTCAAATTGGTCTATGGCTTCAGGGTTATCAAATCCCCACCCATCCACAAAGTGAACCGAACCGATCACATAATCCCATCTATGCGTCGATAACAATTCCTTCAACTGATTATGGCAACCAGGAAAGTAGTCAGCTTCCATCCCAAGCTTCAGCTTAATGCCATGCTCTGCCCACTTCTGTTTTTGACTTTCTATGAAGTCGACAAAGTCTTCCATGTTTTCGGTCATGACCTGCTTCAACCACTGGTGTTGTTTTCTCCCCAGGTCCGTTTCACTAATATCCATGTTCTTCTCGAAGTAGTCTCTCGTTTCCCTGAAACGATATAAATGATCGACAATACCTACTTCTTTCAAGTTTCGTTCCTTGGCTTTCTGTAAGTATAAATCCAGCCATTCGGATGAATATGGGCCTTTTTCCAACCGCTCACTCAGAAGCTTATAGCTGGATTGAATCCAGCTTCTGTGATGGGCCTCCCCTGTTACAGGATAAAAATGCTGAAGTGCCCGGCTCGTACGTTCCAGCCATCGAAATGAGTAAGGCCCTTCTTCCAGATGTACATGATAATCGACACTCATGAGGTCTCCTCCTTATGGTGAAATCCATTTTTTAAACGTACGATGCTTACTTTTCTGCCATTCTTTGGGCATCGGTGCATCACATACCACATAGTCAAGTTTTGCCATTGGACCGATCCTGCAAAAGGAAGTCTGGTTCAATTTGGAGGAATCAACCAGCAGATAGATTTCCCTTCCCTGATTCATGACGTTTTCAGACACAAGGGATTCTTCCAAATCGTAATCGAAAATATCTGTCATGGTGACCCCTCCACAAGACAGAAACACTTTGTCAAATTGAAAATGACGGAGCATTTGAATCGTCATGGCACCTGATACGGATTTCTGTTCAGGATTGCTCATCCCGCCAAGCATGACAAGCTTCCCGTCAAAGACCTTAGCCTCAAGACTCTTATTGATGATTTCCGCCGAAGCCAGGGAATTAGTGACGATCGTCAAACGCTGAAGCCCGGCAAGAGCATTTGCCAGTTGATAGGTGGTGGTACCAACATCTAGCATGATTGTATCCCCGTCTTGAATATAACGGGAGGCAAGTTTACCAATCCTCCGTTTCGCCTCCAGATGGACATTCATCTTTTGCCGGAACAACGGCTCTTGGACGACAGGGACGTATTTCACCGCTCCTCCATGGACGCGGGTGAGACGATTTTCTTTCTCTAGAAACGCCAGATCTTTTCGGATGGTTTCAGGTGTCACACCCATTTTTTCTGCTAATTGTGTGACATATATTTTCTCATCCTCTTGAAGGATGTCTTCTATTAATTTGTGCCGGTCCGATGCAAATGCACTCATGCCAGGGGAATCACATCCTCTTTTAAAATATATAGTGTGACTTCACTTTCTGGAGATAGACCAGAGTTTCGTTGCTGAAGTAAGTCGGCTGAAAAAGACACAGAGTTTGATTCCATGGAATAGCGGACGATGTTTCCTAATACTGCCACGTCTTTCACCACGCCTTTTATGGCATAAGAGGGACCGGATTCAGTTCTTTGAAACGCTTCCGGGCGGATGGCATACATCCCGTCTGCCTTAAGAGCCTGTCCGAACAAAGTCTTTAGATCATGTGCACCCAGGACGTTATAATGTCCTATGAATCGTGCTGAAAATTCCGTAGCAGGATTCATGTAGATATCATGAGGATGGCCGCTCTGAACCATTTGCCCATTATTCAGAAGCACAATCCGATCACTCACAACCATGGCCTCTTCCTGATCGTGGGTCACAAGAATCATCGTAATGCCTAGACTCTGCTGAATTGAACGTAGCAGTTGTTGAAGATTCTTACGGATCTGAGCATCAAGAGCACTCAGGGGTTCATCCAACAGGAGGACTTTCGGCTCGACAACAACACTTCTCGCAAGAGCCACCCTTTGCTGCTGACCACCCGATAACTCATGGGGATATGCTTTTTCTTTTCCTGTCAATCCTACCAGCTCAATCATACTCATCACTTTTTCATGAATATCGTCCTTCCCCATCTTCTTCATCTTCAATCCGAAGGCGACATTTTCATACACATTCATATTTGGAAACAAGGCATACGATTGAAACACCATTCCCACTCCTCTATCCTTCGGCGAGACATGGGTTACATCTCTTCCATCAATCGAAATGGAACCTTCTTCCGGTGTGACAAGACCTGCAACCATCCTGAGGAGAGTACTCTTCCCGCAGCCGCTTGGACCCAGGAACGTCACAAGTTCCCCTTTCTCGATTTCCAGATTCATATCTTGAATGACCGTCTGGCCTTCAAAGGATTTTTGGATGTGATTCAATGTGATAAAGCTCATATTAGAACGACTCCTTTTTACGCTGGGCAAATTTCACTACCAAGCTTGATAGGATACTGATGAATACGAAATAACACACGACGATGGCACTGGAGAAATGACCACTTTTCTTTAATTGCTGATACAAATAAATTTGTACGGTTTCATAGCTGCCACCGACCAATAAGTTCGCCAGGACGAATTCCCCAAATAGAATCGAGAATGAAAGAAGGGCTGACACCAGGATGCCCGTCATGATATTGGGAACGATGATTTTCTTGAAGGCCGATACCTTGGATGCCCCCAGCAGTTCAGCCGATTCCATCAAGGATACGGCATGAATGTTTCTGAGACTATTTCGGGTACCCTGATACATATACGGCATGATCCCGATGAAATACGCACCGACCGTCACCAGGACCATGGGAACTCCCACTTTCGAATACGCCCTTAACAGCCCTACTGCCATAATGACTCCCGGCATGGCATAAGTCAGAAGTACCAGCGCCTGCAAACCTTTTTCCAAACGTGGTGCATAGACGACGATGGCAAATATCGCAGGCACCATGATTAGTGCTGAAAGAACCGTGGCTCCTCCTGAAAGCATAAGGGAACGCAGGACGGCTGAAGTGAATGCTCCGTCACTGAATAACTCTGTATACCACTTGAACGTGATCCCTTCAGGCAGAACCGTTTGATTCCATTTAGTCGAAACCGAATATAAGAACGTTGCTAATAGTGGCAAAATTAAATAAGCAAACACAATGACCAGGGGAACGAACGATAAACGGCTTTTCTTCATCCGACATCCCTCCTTACCTTCCTAGTGAGCCATTCATTGATCAACATCGCAACGATCAGGGTGACGCCCAATAACACGGCAAGGGCGCTCCCAAGTTCAGGCTGTGCAAAGATATCTCCTGATATCAACGCCCCTATCCTGATGGTGGCGAGATTATACGTGCTTCCTGTCAGGGCATAGGCAGAGGCATAGGCTCCCATTGAATTCGCAAACAGTATGCTCGCTGTCCCTGCGACGCTCGGCAGCAGGATCGGAATCCCGATTCGCTTCCAGAACATAAGCGGTGATGCACCGAGAAGATAAGCCGATTCCCTCCACTGCTCCTTGATGCCATGGAATGCAGGGAACATGAGCATGACGGCCAGGGGCAATTGAAAGTAAATATAGATGAGAATGAGGCCTGTCCAAGAATACAGATTAAAATGATTCAACAAAGCCACATCCAGTTTCTCCGCTAAAATCGTAAACACACCGCTATTTCCCAATAAGACAATAAAGGCAAAGGACAATGGAATCCCTGCGAAATTAGAAGTCAAATTTGCAAGTACCAAAATCCGGTCCTGAGTCTTTTTATGAAAAAACGTAATGGCATATGCGGCAAAGAGCGCAAAGATAATCGCTACCACTGTGGATGAGACTGAAATGATAATACTGTTTTCAAACGATTTATAATAATAGGGATTCGTAAAAATCTCCAGGTAATTTTCAATAGTGAAAGATGTTTCACCACCCTTTGTAAAGCTTGCATGAATCATTGAAACTAAAGGAACGAGTAAGAATAATAGAATAAAGGCCAACAAAGGGACCATTGTCAAAAAAATTCCGGATGCCCTCTTTTTCATTAGTATTCACTCCTTTTACACCATTGTCCCTGTGCTCAGGATGACAGGGTAGTTACCCATCACCCTGATTGGGACTACATGACCTAAACGAGGCCTGGAATCATTATTTCCTGCATGGCAGGTGACGGTTGAATGTTTAATAGTTTACATACGAATGGTGCGATTTGAAGCTGAGGAACCTCCTCTTCATAGATTCCCGCTTCTATTTTCGGACTGATGATGAATAACGGGACTTCCCGATCTTCCCTCGTCGTTCCTCCATGCTGACCATCCTTATTCATGCCATGATCAGCAGAAATGATGATCTGATATCCTTCCTTTATCCAATCTGGAAGAATAGACGCAAGCATGACGTCCACGGCGATCACACGATTTCTGTATCCGGCTGAATCCGCCGTGTATTTGTGTCCATCATCGTCTACATTCATACTGTGAATGTAGAGGAAATCAGGATCCTTCGTCGTTTTCATATAGTTGGCATCTGCAAATAGATGAGTATCTGGATAGTGATCCTCCCAATAGAAAATTCCGTTCTGAATCGGGCCATTCCCGTCAAGCTTGATGCGGTCCGTCATTGGGTTGAATGGAGCGGAATGATAGAGCTCACTCACCCAGTGATAGCTTGCCGTTGCATTCTTCAATCCTTGTTTACTCGTTAAGTGAAAGATGCTCTCTTCCTTTGAGCCACGGACAACCTGATTGGACGTGATACCATTTTGATAGGGAGGTGTTCCTGTCAACAAGACTTCGTAAAGGGGCCGGGACATGCTCGGCACCTCGGAGATCACCTTAAATCGTGAAGCCTGTCCCTTCTCCACCAAATGATGGAGATATCCCATATTATCTACAGCCGTATCAAAACGAAGACCGTCGATCATGATGAAGATCAGCTTATCGTTAGTTGACATGGACCAACACTTCTTCCTGCCATTTTTGTGGTAGGGCTTTTGTTGCCTTTTCCCATGCGTCTGCATCCTCTACCGGTCGTACATTCTTATACATGCTATCAGGAAGAAGCTTTGCTTTCGCATCTTCTGGCAGCTCCACATCTTCACGGATCGGTCTTGCATAACCTCGGGCAAGGTTTGCCTGTCCTTCATCAGATAGGATGTATTCACGTGTCAGCATTGCTGCGTGTGGATCTTTGGCCTTTTTATTGATGACATTCGCATATCCCGACACGACAGATGAATCTGATGGAATCACGACTTCAAAACGATCTTTATTAATTTGATCACGATAGTTCAGTGCGTTGAAATCCCACACAATCGCGACATCTGTCTCCCCTTTTTCCAGAGACGTCAAGGATGGATCCGTCGTCTGCAGGCGCTTCTGTTTCGCGAGTTTTTGGAAGAACTCGATCCCCGGTTCAATATTCTTCTCGTCTCCACCGTTTGCAAATGCTGCTGCGAGGACAGCGAATTGAGCCTGATTGGCTTTCATCACGTCACCTACATCCACCTTATAGTCACCCTTTAGGAGGTCACTCCATGAAGAAGGCGGATTCTTCACGTTATTCTTATCGATAATGAAAGCCATGGTGCCGGTATAGCCGACCACCCAGTCTCCATTGTCGTCTTTCGCCCAATCGGGGATTTCATCCCAGTGCGTCGGTTTATATGGAAGCGTCAATTCTTTCTCTTCCGCAAGGGGACCGAATGCCACACCTACATCTCCTACATCGACATTTCCTGTTTCAAACTTGGCAAGTTCCTCAGCACTCGACATGTCTGTATCTGTATGCTTGATATCATATTTTTTTGAGATATCCTTCCATGTCTGTCCCCAGTTTGCCCATGAATCAGGCATTCCGACTGAGTTCACTTCCCCTTCTTCTTTTGCCTTCTTTTCTATTTGATCCAATGATAGATTACTAGTATCGATCTTGCTTCCTTCTGCGTTATCATTTCCAGAACAGCCCGCCATAAGGAAAGCGGAAGTCACCCCAACCGTTAATACCTTTAACAATGAGTTCTTCTTCATGGATGTCTCCTCCTAGTTTTGAATCATTTTTGTTTTCTTTTGTATTACACCCTCATCATAGGGAACCAAAGTAAACAGGAGATTAACCAAACGTAAAACTATTCTGAAATAATGTTAATGTGATGTAAAGGACAGGGAAGAGATGATTCGGGATACTGATAAGAATCCATAAAAAAAATGCCCGACTCCCCTTAACGGAGTCAGACACCTTTTAATCTTCTATTATTTCGCCTGCAAACGGCTGATCCGCTCATCCAAATCCGGGTGAGTGGAGAATATCGCCGATTTACGTCGTCCATTGATTTTCAACGTAGAAATCGCCGTGTCGTCTTCCCCCTTCATGCGGCTTGAGTATGCTTTCAGCATCTGCAGGGCATGGACCATTTTATCCTTACCGGCAAGATCTGCTCCGCCTCTATCTGCATGATACTCACGATGACGTGAATAAGCGAAGACAACTAGACTTCCCAAGATCGAGAAGACGATCTGGAATACGATCACGGCAATGAAATGTACGATCGGCGCCATTTCTTCCCTTGCAAATCGGGATGCAATCCATGCGGCGATCCGTGCGAGGAAGACAACGAATGTATTGACCACACCTTGCAGCAGGGTCATCGTCACCATATCCCCGTTCGCCACGTGGGCCACTTCATGGGCAATGACACCTTCAACCGCATCATCATCCATTTCACGAAGCAATCCAGTTGAAACGGCAACAAGGGAGCGTTTCTTAGAAGGTCCTGTTGCAAATGCATTCACTTCGGGAGAATGGTAGATTCCCACTTCCGGCATATGCATGAGTCCTGCCGCTTTTGATAGACGGTGGACTTTCTCGACAACGGCACGTTCCTCAGATGATAAAGCCCCATCCGGATTCAATACCTGTACACCCATCATCCTCTTCGCCATCCAGCGTGACATCGCTAAAGAGATGAACGATCCGGAAAAACCGATGATCGCACTGAATACGAGCAGTGCCCCTAAATCCAATCCGCCTGAAGCCGTGATGTAATTCCCCGCTCCTGTGACGGAAAAAATGATGCTAATCGTCAGTAGTACTAAAACGTTCGTTAACAGGAAATAAAATATTCGTTTCCCCATCTTTTCTCACTCCTATTTCAAGTTCAAATGAACCTGTATCTGATTATATTATAAATCCTTCATGTTCAAAATACAAGCAAAAGGTGAAATTGACGAGACTTCACCTAACCAGTAGTATAGAAGAAGATATTTGCAAAAGAGACGGGGTAATCACGATGGAAACGTTTAAACTGACACGCAAAAATATGGCCGACCTGCTGCTCTCTCTGAACGGCACTGCGAGCAGGACTCCACATGCGGTGATCGGGGCAATTTGGTCGGACCCCATTCAAAGGGAGCGTCCTCCCATCATCCAAAAAATCCTTAAACCAGTCAAAGGCGACATCGGCTTTTCCCTTAAAGAGATCGTCTCCCTGGGAAACCTGATCGAATTCACCAATTTTCCCCAAAGCACCGTCCAGAACTGGGTGAAACGGGATGTAAGAGGATTGATCGGTTCCCCCCAACTCGGTAAAAAGTACACCACCGAACAGGCCGCCATGTTATTCATCGTCGAAGACCTGAAAGCGACCCTTGATTTCGAATCAATTCGTAAGATCCTGACTCTTGTCTTCAATAATATTGAAGACCGAACCGATGACATCGTCAATCCCACGGATCTTTATCTTGCCTATGCATCCATTTTCGATCAGATCCACCACCAGTCCCTCCCGTCAATCAAAACGGCGGATGGTTCAGTGAACGAGCATATCGATGGATTCATCAAGGATGAGTGCCGGGCTATGCTGGCAACGTTTGATGGAATTGCGGAGGAAAACCTCACCAAAGTCCTTAATGTCATGATTGTATCCGTTTTGACGGTCCAGGCCGGATTTTATCAGGATGTAACGAAGAGATATGTCATGGATGCCTTATCTTAACAAAAAATGCCTGCCCCCCATTTGATCGGGGGCAGGCATTTTTATGATCATTCCGCGACTTCAGCGGCTTTGGAATGCTGCATATGGGTGGTAAACCAGGCGATCCCACCGGCCACAGCCAAATAGGCAAACAGGATCCACAGCTGGTGCGTCAGCTGAGTGAAGTCCCCGAGGGTAATGACTTCCTGGAAGCTGCTTAATGAGTGCGCCATCGGTAAGTTTTCCCCAATAATGCGCAATATCGGTGTATTCAAGTCTCTTGGGAATGTCCCTCCACATGTCGCCAATTGCAGGACAAGGAAGGTGACGGCCAGAAACTTCCCGACGAAACCGAACGCGGTGATCAGCATGAAGATAAACGTCATGAACGTAAAGGAAACGATGACACTTGATAGGATAAACAGCGGTATATTTACGACCTCTAAATGGAATCCAAACAAAAGGACCCCGTCGACAATGAGTGCTTGAATGGCACCGATGAAAAACACCAATCCCAACTTATTGATGAAGTGGGTCGTTCCATTTACGCGAAGATCATTGCGTCTAGCGAGTGGCAGGATATTCGCTGCCATGATTCCTCCCACGTATAACGCCAATGACAAGAAATAGGGAGCAATCCCTGTTCCATAGTTCGGAACCTTGGACACATTGGATTTCACAAGATGGACGGGATCCGAGAACATGGACGATAACTCATCCGTTGAATGTACTGCTGACGTTTTTTCTGCAGCATCGCTGAGTTTCCTTGATAATTCTCCTGAGCCTGCTTCCAGGTTTGTCAATCCTTCATTTAAAGCACCGACTCCTGAAGAAAGCTTGTCCGTTCCGTTGGTTAAACGGTCGATTCCGGCAGTCAGGGTTGTGAATCCCTTGTTCCAATCGGCAAAGCCGGAAGAGAGCGTGGATGTACCGGATGCTAAATCAGAAGCTCCGTTGGATGCTTGGTTCAGTTTGTCTGCAAATTGGGAAAACCCTGTATGCAGCTTACTTTGTCCAACGGCAAGCTGTTCTGATTGTTGATGAAGTTTCACTTGTTCATTTTCAAGCTCCGAGGTGGATGCTGACAATTTTTCCGCCTGTGATTGAATCATTGCGAATGCAGGATCATTTTCCACCTCTGGATGTGATTCCTGATAGGCTAGAAGCTCGTTTTTCAGCTCTTCTGCCTCTTGTGTAGCCTCCGTTTGCTGTTGTGTAAGCTTATTCTCAGCACCTGCAAGCTGTTTCGTTTGACTCGCCAGTTGTTCGGTGCCATTATTCATTTTCTCTCCGGCTTGTGAAAGGTCCTTCATCCCGCCGGCAAGCTGAGCTGAACTTGAATCAAGATGATGAAGTCCACTTTCAAAGGAACCCGCGCCGGCTGATAGTTTTTCACTGCCAGCTTGAAGATTGAGCGAACCTTCTCCAAGTGAGTCGATTCCGGCTGCAAACTTGTTCATTCCTGCCTTCTCATCAGCGATCCCTTCATGCAATCCGTTCGCTCCATCACTTGCTTTCGTTAATCCTTTTCCTAACTCCTCAAACTTTGAAAACACTCCATCTGCATAGGATTTGGAAATCGTATCAGACAGCTTGCTTTTCATTTTTTCCGTAGCACTCGAACTGATTTGCGAGGCGACGAAATTTTTACCAGGGTTGTCCTTATAAAGTAGTTCGGCAGGCTCGGGATGTTCATCCATCAAGGTGCTCACCTTTTCCGAGAAGTCTTTAGGGATGGTCACGACCATGTAGTACGTGCCTTCTTTAAGACCTTCATTGGCCTTAGTAGAGGAAACGAACTTGAAGTTCAGATCTTCTGACTTTTTCAGTTCCTTTACAAAATCCTTCCCTGCCTCTATCGGCTCATCCTCCATAACGGCTCCTTCGTCTTCATTGACGATGGCTACGGGTAATTGTTCAAGCTTGCCGTATGGATTCCAGTAGCCTGACAGGAATAACCCCGAATAGATTAATGGAACTAAAAGAAGAAAGCCGAGGGCGATTCTTCTGTGCTTATGGCTGACCATGGCTTTTAAATCTTGTACTAATAATGTGAATCCTTTCATAACAAACTCCTTCTTATACTCATTTACATCCATTTATCATACGTGGATAAAATGATAATGTATAATACATAATGAGTTATACATATATAGCTTTCAGTCTATGGAAGGATGTGTTCTTATGGAACTACAACAGCTCCACTACTTTCAGACGGTTGCCCGTCTGGAACATATGACCAAGGCTGCAGAGGAACTAAGGATTGCCCAGCCCTCACTCAGCAAGACGATTGCCCGTCTGGAAGAAGATCTGGGAGTGCCGTTGTTCGAACGGCAGCACCGACAAATCAAACTGAACCGCTTCGGAAAACTTTTTCTTAACCGGGTAGAGCGTATATTCATGGAAATCTATGAAGGAAAAAGAGAGATCAGGGAGGCGCTGAACCTCGAGGAACATACCATCCGGATGGCCGTCACGATCCCAAGGGTCCTACCGGATCTGGTCGGGTCGTTCTTGAAGGATAATCCCCACGTCCGGTTTCAGCAATTTGTCCACTCGATGGCTGAAATGAAGGAAAAGTTGAAAAATGGCGAAGTGGATTACTGCATTTCTTCCATCCCGTTGGAAGATGATGAAGACATCGTGTGGGAGCCGTTGATGACAGAGGAAATCTTCCTCATCGTCCCACCCGATCACTGGTTGGAAGACAGGGATGAAATCGATTTAATCGAGGTAAAGGATGAACCGTTCATCAGCATGAATACAGGCTACGGCCTCAGGAACCTGACAGATGAAATCTGTTTGCAGGCGGGATTCTCACCCGTGATTTCCTTCGAAGGAGATGAACCGGGCGTCATTGGGGATCTCGTCAGACAAGGTCTCGGCATCGCCTTCATCCCTGCCATTTCATGGATGAACCGCCGGACACCCTTCCCCCACAAAATCCGGATCAAAAGCCCAACTTGCGTGCGCACCATCGGCCTCGGCTGGTCCAAACGAAGACATTTCACGCGAACCGCCAAAGAGTTTCACCCCTTCATGATCAACTACTTCCATCACATTGGAAAGAAGCTGAACCAACTGTAAAGGGACGGACCTTCATATTTGCAAATGAAGGTCCGTCCCTACTGGGGTTTGCCTTGAATTTAGAGGTCCGTCCCTCTCTTAATGGGGATCCAGACCTCTTCGACTGAGTTGGGATTGGCTGGGTTATAGTGTTCGTCGAAGCGTTCGAAGTGTTCGCGATCGTCTAGCTTGTATTCGGATGCAGGCATCCATTCTGTGTGAATATACTCAAGGGTTCGGTGGAAACGACTAGCGGGACCGCGGTGAAGAAATTTGGCGTACAGTCCACCTTGAAGAGTATAGGTCTCCATCCCATTAAGTCCAGTTTCAATGGACTCTACTTCTATAGCTGCCCATTTAAGAAAAGGAGTAGTAAGGTTTAAATTCCTCACATCAGTCCCTTGTTTAAACACCTTCATATTATATAGTTTTTCATCTACACGATGAGGAATCGAATTCCGATGAGGCATGAAGCTTTGCCACAGTTCTCTTGTTGCATCCTCCCCAAGGGACATCATCTTGGATTTTCCGATCAGTTTCTTAGAGTGTACATTTACGATTTCAGGCTTCATACAGTCATTCCTTTCAATTAATAATTGACTCCTTCATGAACTCCTATTGGTCTCTCTAATCTGCCAGGACAATTTTTTTGAGCTCTTCCAATCATAAGCATATACATAAAACATTCCTAACAAAAGATATGTATTGAAAAAGTAAAACAACTGATCAATGAACGGACTTCCAATCATATCGGTCAAGATTGAGAGGAGTAATGTAAAGATGAAGTAGATGAGTACGAAACTGATAAGCCCCTTTACTTCTCTCCCAATTCTTTTTCCAATCCATTTCCCGATCCAGACGGACAGAAAGAAAATACTTTCCAAAGGTTTATTCATCATTCTTCCTCCTAGATCAAATCCTCGTAATAGTCTCTCAGTAAAGAGCTACTCTTAACGTTTGTCACCTTACTATACGGGCCTATGCCAAAATGGTTTCAGTGAAATAAAAGAAGATGCCCTGATGATTCAGGCATCTTCCTACTATAAATCTATCTCAATCCATAAGCCTTTATAATTTCCTGGCTGATCTTATTCCCTTTATCATCCCAGGCACTGGCTTTCAGTGATACATTCTTGGCATTTTTCGGGTTGTTGATGATCGCTTTGAACGTATCTCCATCCAGTTCAAGCTTTACTTTCTTCCATGACTTCCCTTCGTTGAAGGACACTTCTAAGGATGCATCTTTTACATCCCCATAACCGATGGCTCCTTCTACCTTCTCTACAGAAAGTTTGAGTTCGGTTGGACGATTCAATAAGGCGTCTCCATTCACATCTGTGTCCACTTTATAGTCAAGGACCAGGAATGGAAGGTCTTCCATCCAGTTTTCAGTCGCTTCTGTCCAGAATGTCCACTCCGTATGGGTGCGTGTAGAAGTGTTCCAACGTTTTTCGTCCCGTTTGGCATCTGTGACGAATCGGTATTGAGTGCGTTCTTGCGGTAAGATGTCCCAAACATTCAAGGACTGCCCTTTTCCTTCCTTCAGTAACATGTCACCTTTGTATAACTGGGTGGTCTGGTTTTGGTTTGAGACATCCCAATCCGTGCCACCGGTGTTCCCTTTCCCGCCATCAGCCCATGCAGGAACATTGATTTGAAGTGAGTTACCCTGTCTTCTTGGAGGCCAGTATCCATCTCCGAGACTCGGACGAACTACTGGCGAGAACCAGTTCTCAGAAATTTTCTCTCCTCCACCATATGTCATCAGCGGTTGTCGCACCTGCCAGGTCTCATCGAGTACGTTTGCCTGATGATACCAACCTGTGCCTTCTGTCGCAGATACATATTCAGTCCGGGCGCTTGGCAGTGACACTTTTTGCAGGAATCCAATTGCTCTCATCGTGTGAGGGCGCAGATCATATCGGAACTCCCCGCCATCCGTTTCAACAGGTGAAGTATAATTTGTTTCGATTTTTGCTAATTGCTTCCCTTTAGGTGCATAGGTCAGATCCTTTGGAATCGAGCCTTCATGTACATCCATTAAATCATAAAGGTAAGGAGAATCGACCGTTCCTTCCACCTTTAACTTTATATTTCCTGAACGGACCGCTTTGACGAGCTTGTCGCCTTCGCTTTTACTAATACCTGCAACAGCAACGGGATTATCGGTATATTCAGGAGTTCCCGCGTATACACTGAATTCTTTGTCTTCATTATTCACAATGATCACAAGCTTTGCCCCTGCTTCAGCAGCATTTGTCGCTTGCTGGGACACGCTCACTTCTGCATTACGATCGACCACTACAGCTTTTCCTTTTGCTTTGAGGCGATCAAAGTCAGCAGCGCTCCCTTTACCCGCATAGACTGTGGACAGATTATACTTCCCATCTAACAACGTACTTCCCGCCAGTGGGATATCATCCAATTCTTTCCCTTTAAAATCAATTGTCAAGGTCGGCTTTGTCAGACGCCAGCGTGTTAGCTGCTCAAAATACCCACTCTTCACTTCTTTAGTCGGTACGGCATACATCTTATCAATCCAGACAGGCATTAAGTAAAGACTTGTCATCGGCATGTCTCCGATGGTTTGATGATATTCCAGACGCTTATAGTTCGCTTCGGCTTTCTTTGGAACGACTGCTTTGATTTCCTTGGCTTTACGTGCATCAAGCTCAACCGTCTTCGGTCCGTCCAGTTTCACTTCAGGATCCCCTACAAGCGCAACCCCCATATCATCTGTATCAGCATCTACATCCATAAGTGACATGGCTGAATACGTACCAGGTGGCAATCGAAGCTCGAGTGATCCATCAACAGCCACGACTTCAGGCTCCATCTTTTCACTGAACAACACAACATAAGCAAGTCCTTTCTCCCCGTCACGATCAGTGGCATTCAGGGTCAGCGGGTAACGTTCTTCTTCCTTGACCATGGCCATTGTCGTACGGACAAGCTCTGTTCCATCTGCTTTCGCTGTCAGAAATCCTTGATAACGTGAGCCTGTTTCACCCAGAGTTGAATCGAGGGTTACGTTAACATCCACTTTTCCACCCGCTGGCACCGTGACTGATTCTTGAGAAAGAGTCAGCATACCGGCAGGAGCTTCATTTCCTTCCGCATTCGTAAAAGTGGCATCCAATTCCAGCGTCACTTCTTCTTTGCCCTCGTTGGTGTATGTGACCACCTTTTCAACTGGTTCTGCCCCATCATGCGGCCATTTGAAGAAGCCGAATGAAACGGATTCAGTCACCCTTACCTCTGCGTCGAGTGCCGCCGGGATGTCCACCCGACCTGTCCCCACATGATAAGGCTGATACCCATCAAGCTTCTTGGTCGTATTCATGAGGGCCTGTTTCAATGTTTCTCCGTCCCACTCTGGATGCTTCTCTGCTAAAATCGCTGCTGCTCCTACTACATGAGGCGTGGCCATCGAAGTACCACTCATGCTTTTATACAATCCTTCTCCACTTGAATAGTGGGAACGGGCCGCCACGATGTCTACTCCTGGTGCTGATAGATCAGGTTTCAGACCCATATCTCCATATCTCGGACCCTTGGAAGAGAAGTAGGCAAGTTCGTCCGACTTATCCACGGCTCCAACCGTCAATGCAGAATCGGCCGCCCCTGGAGAACCAATGGTCCCTTCCCCGCCTCTATTTCCTGCAGCGATGACAAATAGTGTCCCTTTTTCGTCAGTCAATCGATTGACCGCTTCTGACATTGGGTCTGTTCCATCACTCGGCATATCACTGCTAAGACTCATATTGACGATTTTGGCATGCTCAGATGCCCATTCCATTCCATCAATAATCCAGGAATCCTGTCCATATCCTTCATCACTCAAAACCTTTCCTACTAATAAACGGGCATCAGGTGCAACTCCCTTATGCTTACCGTCACCCGCTCCAGTACCGAGAACCGTCGAGGCCACATGGGTACCGTGACCATGGACGTCCTTTACTTCTTCTCCAGGCACAAAACTGACTGCTTCATCTAACTGACCTGTAATGTCGGGATGTTCCGAGTCAATCCCTGTATCCAGGACCGCCACCTTGACGCCTTCTCCTGTATACCCTTGTTCCCAAGCCTCGTCTGCTCCGATTTGCGGCACACTTTGATCGAGCGCTGCTTCCACACGGCCGTCTAGCCAGATTTTGTCGACACCGTTTTTAAATTGAGATGTCACTTGCTTCTCATCATGTTGAACCGCCACGTCATTCCAAAAAACTTCAGCATGCTTCTTTTCTGCAGAAAGTGCCGCTCCCTGGATACTTTCCAATTCCCGTACTTTCTTAGACCCCTTTGGTGCAGCGTTGATCGATTTCGCTTTCGTTTCTTTGTATTCGACAATGACCGGTACAGCATCTGTGTTTTTGTCATCATACCCATACTCGATCAATTTTGTAATGTTAAACAAATCTTCATCCAGCTTACCCGCTGACATATAAGGCATCGCAGAGTTCGGGAAGACGAAGGTTTCATCTTTGATCGTCATGACCCTGACTCCCTCACCGTTCTTCTCTGCCGGCTCCACATTGATGATTTGTTTTCCATTGTTTAACGTAGAGACTTTCACCACGTCTCCGGTTATGAGGGTGATGGTATGCTCCCCTTTTATGCTGTCTTTTACATCAACGGTTGACTGTTCAGGATTGACGTCCTTTGTAGGGGCCCCTTTTGCATCCACTTGGAACATCGAGCCCGCAATCATCGAGGCAGCGATCGATCCGACCAGAAGCGGTTTAACGTTATGCTTTTTCATTATCATTCTCCTATTCTATTAAAGTCTTCATACAGGCTAAGGGTAGAATCTAGGTAAGAAAAAAAGAATAAAGTATGTAGTCACAACATCTGTTGCATAATTGATAGACTACGGGAAAAACAGTATGCCACCGCCTCCTTGATTGGATTTAAAAAGTATGTCCTGGAAGTCGATTGAACCTCATGTCGTTAATTGAATTGTAAGGGTGTGAACATGGATTCCTCAATTGGGGTTATTTTCCGGGACGAGAGTACTAGGATGGCCCCCGCTCCCCGGAGAGCAGGAAACAATTCTATGAAATTAGGTGCAGTTACTCAGTGGCAGGAGGAGGATATCATGGGGAGAGTAACGAAAAGTAGCTTTCCATTCCATTCTCTGAAGACTAAAGTCCTCTTATATAATCGTGAAAAACTCCATGGAATAAGCGTTCAAATCGCACATTCCCCGCTTGACCCGGGCTATCAGGATGAAACAGAAAAGAAAGAAGGCAGCACCCTGGCAGATGCTGCCTTCTTGATCATTCCCTATACCGGACTATAAACATAGGCTAATAGATACAGCCACTCACTTCGCTTCTTTCACAAGTTGGAATATTTCTTTGTCTTTTAGGCTTGTAGTTTCAGTTTCTTCAGCCGATCCTTCTTCTATTGAGGATTCCATAAGGGTTTCCACCACTTGTGTCGACCCGATCAGCATCAACTTTGCAGACAGGATCGTCAAAGTAAAGAAAACGACAGGGATGAAGGATATCCACGGATAGGTGGTCCACAGGAATTGCCACCATCCGCCGAGAAGACCCGACCATTCATGAGATAGGGAAGCCAGGAACGGATTGTCAAAAAGGTCTACCTCAAGTGATGATCCCCCTATATAAATGTTCAATACCCCAAGATGTGCAATCAACAGCATGATGATCATAAATTCCCTGATCGACACGAGAAGAATCTGCGGGAGAATAAAAGGACGAATATGATTCCTGATGTAATGACGCTTCGTTGCTCCCAGCACTTTCGCACTATCAATGAACTCGTGACTCATGATCCGGTCATATTCATTCGTAAATAGCAGGGTGAGACTCGGAAGTGAAATCACGATAAGAATGATCAGGTAAAAAATCGTTTTATCCGTAAAATCATAAGGGAATCCCTCAGGATGATGCAACGGACCGTCCAACATCATCCAATTCAATAATAAAAAAGATAATAAGGTAGGCGGAAAATAGTTGGCGGCATCCACCATGTGATCAATGATTCTCCTGAATGGTTTTAAATAAAAGTGAAGGATCAACCCCATGAACACCGAAGGCAATACTCTGCATAGCGTGATCACCAGCGCTGCCCCAATGGTATATTTCGCGCCAACGATGATGAGAAGGAAGATATTTCGGTTAAAATTGTCGGTGCCAAGGGGTGGATACTCCACGGGTGAATAGGGAGGGCTGAGAAGCTCCCCTTCTTCATTTTTCAAAAGATCCAACTTCGGCACCTCATCCCCCCACCCGACATAATAAACAAGACTTGCGGCAAACATACCAAACAGAAAGATAAACCCTATTATGAATGAAGGATTCTTCATCAATTTTTTCAGCATCATATCGCCACCTTCTGCCCGGTCTTACGATCAACGATGGTTCTGATGAGGATGAGCAGGACGAAAACCGGCAGATAGACCATGATCAGACTGAAACAGATCACATCCATTTGAGAGAATGATAGGATGAAATGAGTGATGCCATAAATATTAAATAATCTTTCAAATACGATCAATGATGATAAGAGAAACAGAATGATGGATTTGGAATGATTCAATAAACTGAACGCGATATTCCGCAGGACATGGATGAAGAAAATCCAGTGCTTGGACATCCCCCTGCTTCTGATCAGATCAACATACGTCTTCCCGTATTCATCATTCACCAACAGATAGATGATCCTGAACAACATGATCGTCGGCAAGATGGACAGGGTCACAACCGGAACCAGATACACCTTTTCCTGGGAGCCGACGATTGGAAACAGAAGCACCCCTGTTTCTTTCAAGATGAAAATGACACTGTATTGAATGACGATCAAGATGAAGATATCAGGTGTGGACTCGAGCAAGTTAGTCGCCCTAAGGATGAACGTTGACCAGCCGGATGGCAGCAAGTGTGTGAGGTACGCAAGGAAGATGCCCATGAGGATGGATAAAAGAAAGGCAGACAAAAAAATCGAAACAGAATAGAAATACGGCTCCCAGAAGGCCGGGAACATCGGATATGAGTTGTTCGATTCATTCGTGATGGTCATTGATTCAGAATGGATGAGGGAGGTCGATATCTCCACAATGTTGAGCACATATTGTTTCAAACTGAGATCCACCCCTTCATTGAACAAACCGATGAGGCCTGTCAGAAGGATGATTCCGAACAGAACGAAGACAAATTTCAAAACCATGGAACCGATCGATTTGAGATTCATAGATTGATCCTCCGAATTCATTGGATAAAGTTACCTTTATATTACCATAATAAGCCAAAAAAACCATAAAAAAAGGTGAAGCCGCTTTTGGACTCCACCTTTCTTTCCCCTACCGATCTTTTCTTACAAGGTCCGCATATGTCTCCCGCTCAATCACGACCCGGGATTCCCCGTTATCCACAAACACAACTGCCGGTCTCGGTATCCGGTTATAGTTACTCGCCATGGAATACCCGTAGGCCCCCGTACTGAACACAGCCAGAATATCACCGTAATTCGTCGGCGGCAGCATCAGGTCCCAGATGAGCATGTCACCCGACTCGCAGCACTTCCCCGCGATGCTTACACGTTCCGTACATTCTTCATTCGGACGGTTCGCCAGTTCCGCGTGATACTTCGCCTGATACAGTGCGGGTCTGATATTATCCGTCATCCCTCCGTCAATCGCCACATACGTGCGCACATCCGGGATGATTTTCTTTGAGCCCACTTTATACAACGTCGTACCTGCTTCCGCCACCATGCTTCGACCCGGCTCCACCCAGACTTCCGGGAGTGGGTATTTATTTTTCGCAAAATAGGTTTTCACACTATCCGTAATCCCTTTGACATAGGTCGGAATCGGCAGAGGCTGGTCTTCATCCGTGTACCGGACACCGAATCCGCCACCGATATTCAAGACAGGCATCGTAATGTCCATGTCGATCCGGATCCGCTGCATGAAATCAGACAGTACACGGATCGCCTGATCGAAGCCTTCCTGTTCAAAGATCTGAGATCCGATATGGGAATGGAGGCCGAGCAATGAGAAGTATGGCTTCCTGATCGCAAGCCCGATCGCCGTAGCCGCCTGACCGTTTGAAATGCTGAATCCGAACTTCGAATCTTCCTGGCCCGTCGTGATGTATTCATGAGTATGGGCTTCCACGCCCGGTGTGACCCTGATCAGGATTTGTACCTCCTGCTCCCGCTCTTTTGCCAAGTCATGCAGCAGTTCAAGTTCAAGGAAACTATCGACGACAAAGCAGCCGATTTCAGCTTCAAGGGCCATTAGAAGCTCCTCTTCGGATTTATTGTTGCCGTGAAAATGGATGCGTGCTGCCGGGAAACCAGCTTCAAGGGCCGTATACAATTCCCCTCCTGAGACCACATCCAGGGAGAGATTTTCCTGTTCCGCCAGGCGCACCATTTCTTTACAAAGAAATGCTTTACTCGCATAGGCCACCTGATATTTCAGACCACTTTCATGGAATGCATCCCGGAACAATTTAGCATTCCCGCGAATCATCCCTTCATCATAAACCATCAGGGGTGTCCCGTATCTTTCGACCAAATCACCCGTACCGATCCCACCGATCGTTAAATCCCCTTGAACATTCACATCAACTGTACTCATATCCCTAACTCCTTTTGACTCTCTAAAAAACACAAAAAAACCGTATGAAGCAGATGCTCATACGGTTTTTCATCAAAGTTTACGGAAACATGATGAAGACTATGTATTAACATCTCTTCAATAGTGCTCCACAACCTTTGCATTGTGACAGTCCAGCATTTCTTCAATGCTGGCCCAACAAAAAATAGAATTGGCTATTTTCTGCTTCGGCGATCTGCCTTTCCCAACTTATCCCGGAATCCATTATTCTCAAAGAAGGTACTCATCATTCTCGCGCCTCTATTATCAGAGAGTGACTGTATATTTTTTATTGGCATAACTATATCATTCTCTTGAAATGGTTGTCAATTGGTTTATGGATATAGCGTGATTTCGGAGCTCGCATTACCATTTATTTCAAAAATACGCATGAACTATGGGGAATGACGCAATTAATTTAAAAACGACGCAATTACTTCCATAATGACGCAATCTCCCTCGAAAACGACGCAATTAAGGACGATTTTTCCACAATGATGTGAATGTGATAGTCTCAAGCCCTTAAAAACCACCAATCAACGATTAAAAAAACTATTTTTAACTTCCTTAGTGAGGATTTTTCCTCTAAAATGAATTTAAAATAAACGATAGTGTATGTCATTAGAAAGGAGTGCTTCCCATCAAAGAACTGACTATCGGTATCATTTCATCCATGTTCTTTGCCGTCACCTTCATCCTGAACCGGTCCATGGAACTGGCCGGCGGAAGCTGGATGTGGAGTTCGTCCCTGCGTTTTTTGTTCATGCTCCCTTTCCTTTTCCTTATTGTAGGTTTACGGAAGAATATAAATCAAGTGTGGATTGAAATGAGGAAGAAGCCATACGAGTGGCTGACGTGGAGCTTTGTCGGGTTTGTCCTCTTTTATGGTCCTTTGACGTATGCGGCAGCATATGGACCTGGCTGGCTTGTTGCCGGCACGTGGCAATTCACGATTGTGGCAGGGATCCTGCTCGCTCCCTTGTTTTTTACATCAGGACCTGTGAGACGCAGGCACTCCATTCAAAAAAGGGCTCTCGGCATTTCCTCGATCATTTTAATCGGAGTACTGTTCATCCAACAGGAAAATGCCAGTGGGCTGTCTTTTCCAGAAATGATCACAGGCGTCTTACCGGTGATCATCGCAGCGTTCGCTTACCCTCTTGGGAACCGTAAAATGATGGAGGTATGCGGAGGAAAGCTTGATACGTTCCAACGGGTACTCGGAATGACGATCGCAAGTACCCCCTTCTGGCTGATCCTTGGAAGCTATGCGTTTTTTAAAGTAGGCGTCCCCTCCACGGGTCAAGTGACACAATCCTTTATCGTGGCCGTTTGCTCAGGTGTGATTGCGACTTCCCTCTTTTTCCTTGCGACGAACATGGCAAGGCAACATCCCGGGAAGCTTGCGGCAGTAGAAGCGACCCAGTCGACCCAGATTCTGTTCGTCATTATGGGAGAAGCGGCAATCCTTTCCGTTCCCCTTCCGTCGGGATTTGCTCTCCTCGGCATCCTCCTGATCATCGCCGGCATGATCATCCACACCATCAACGTGAAAAAAATGAATGCCGGAGTGGTGAATCCGGTGAAATCAGCAAGCTAAAAAGGAGGAGCATCCCACTCTTGGGCTACTCCTCCTCTCCATTATTTAAATACCTGCCTTCTCATCCACTGGGTCGCAGCCCATTTGTCCCCGATGACAACCGGTGCACCGCCATGCAGCGTTAAATCGTTCAGTTCCTGATTATCATAAAAATATTCAAAGTATACCGCCATTCCCTTTTGAGGGGAAACGGAGAGATTCAGCTTCGGAAAATAGGTTTCCCCGCCTTCCTCTACGTCGTTCAAATACATGACAAGGGTACTGATCCTCGGATTCTTCACGGGCCTTGCCGATGCAGAGAAGAAATCGAAATGAGCCTTGTACTCCTGCCCCGGTTTATAGTTCAGGATCTGAAGACCCTCCCCATGCTCAACGGGTATATTCATAATTTGAGAGACTCGCTTTTCAACGCGTGTCACGACGTCATGACTTTCTTCCAAAAACACAGAACTACTTGTTCTCAGTCCATCGACCGTCCGTGTATTCCCGATTTTCGAGCGCTCGACACGGTCTTTTGACAATTGGATGAGTTCATCACATTCTTCGTGGCTGAGCACATTCCCGAGCACGACGACTAGTGGCTCTTCCATTTTCGCGATGATCTGGATATCCCGGTCTTCCGTCTTGATCTTATTCCCCGTATGGTGAAAAATCGTTTGTTCCTTTACAGCTATTTCATTCGTATCCATTGCCAACTTTCATCAACCTCTTATCGTATTTTTAACATTCTGAATTCTTATATTGGTGGAAGCATTCTTTGAATCTTCCAGACTGGAAAAACGAAAGCAACTTTAGGCATAACTGTATAATTTATTCGGTTGTTTCCTCCTGCATGTCAAAATATGAGAGTGTATTTTTATATATTTTACACCCGGGATGAGGGGAATTCTATCTTTATTTTTTCATTTTCCGCTGAAAAATAATGAGGTTGACTCAGGTGTAGGATTGGCGTGGGTTGAAGGGTGTCACAGAAAGGACACGTAGTCAAAACTCATAAAAAAAGACTGCCGGATTCCATCCGACAGTCCATCCATTTATTTCTTCAATGCTTCATACTGAACCATTACTTCCTTCACGATTTCACTATCCGCATCCAATCCACTCACTTCTTTCAAAACATGAGCTGGTCCATGGTCCTTGATCATGCCCTGGATTTCCATGGCCTGTTCGTCTTCAGGATTGTCAAACAGTAGCGCTGCTGCAATCGCTTTGGCGAGATACGAATAAGACAGTCCTGCTTTTTGAGCTTCGGTGGTCGGGCGGATCAAGCGGTCATCGGGACCAAGCTTTCTGATCGGCGCGCGTCCCACACGGGTCACATCATCATTCAAATAGGCATTTTTGAAGCGTTCGATGTTTTTATCAATATAAGCAATATGGTCGTTTTCATCGAGACCATATTGCTTCACAAGGTAGGCACCTGTTTCTTTCAACGTTTCCTTCACTTGTGCAGCGATTTCTTCATCGGCCAATGTCTGATCAATGGTCGATTTCCCTTGCAGATATCCAAGGTAAGCAATGACAGCATGCCCTGTGTTCACCGTGAACAGCTTCCGCTCGATGAACGGTGCAAGATCTTCCACGATCGTCATTCCTTCAACAGGCGGGATTTCTTCGGTCGTCTCAACCACCCACTCGTAGTATGGCTCAACGAGGACGTCCAATGAACCTTGATCCTGCATCGGTACAATGCGATCCACCGCTGAATTGAAGAAGAAGACTTTGCCTTCAAGCTTTGCAGCCGTATCTTCATCAAGATTTTCCAAGATATGCTTTTTCAAAATATCCGTTGCACCGATCTGGTTTTCACATGCGATGACGTATAACGGATCATCTGAAGAGGCCACTCGCTTCGTGATCCCTTTAGCAATCAGGGGTGAGATCCGTGGCAGGATGTTCGGTCCGATTGCCGTCGTCAGGTAGGTAGACGAGACGATCGTATCGATTACTTCCCCTTCCTGATGAAGGTTGTTCAGGCCGGACACATTCTCAATCGTTTCTGTTTCCATCGTTTCCGTTGCAAGCTTCACCTCATAGCGTCCTTCTTGATTCAGTTTATTGATCACTTGTTCCGCAATATCCACAAAGGTCACATGGTAACCTGATTGGGAAAACAATGCTCCGATAAACCCTCTGCCTATGTTTCCTGCTCCAAAATGTACGGCTTGTTTCAACATCATCATTCCTTTATCAAATTAGTTTGTAAGTAGTCCAGAAAGATTTCTTCTAATTTCTTTAAAATGATCGCTTCGTTCGTGGACGAATAAATCATCATCGATCGATGATCTTCGATTAAACTTGTTGAGATCAGGCTGAGGATTTCCTGCTCCCGTCTGCTCAACTCTTCCGGGGCAAGCATCAGGAGAAGGCTCTTCATCTCCATCTCAGCACCATCCATCCCCTTGATCTTGCAAGGTTCATCCAGATGGGCCACCTGAAAGATCAGCTTATTTACGTTATGATCCCGGCAATGGAAAAGCCCCATATTCGTGTTCGGGATGCCCAGTCCGCCTTTCTTCTCCCTTTCCATCAGTTGATCCAGGACCACTTGAGGCTGTTGTAGAAGTCCATCCCGGTCTGCCTGCTCCACCATTTCACTCAGGATCCTGACGTGATTGCCCGCAGACTGCTTCCGGTATACGCGAAAATTGGTAAGGATGGCTTCCATGCTGGAATGGACATCTTTGATCTCCTGAAGGAGCATTCTCACTTCGCCTTTCCCGTCAGACTTCGGGGATGGTTTCAAATATTTTTTCCTCGTCAGCTTCTCGACGTTATTCTGGAGGTAGCTTTGGATGAAACCGATGTCCTTCTCACTCAATAATGGACTCACGAGAATATACTCCACTTCCGTAAAGGGAAGCCTGACGGTAGAAATGACAATGTCGTACTCCTCGAGATCCGCATTCTGAAAATCCTTGATAGACAGGATTTCCACCTTGTTGATCATGCTCAACTCCCGCTGGATGCGGCTTGCGAGCATCTTTGAGGTCCCGATTCCTGTGGGACATACGACCACGGCCTGGATATTGACCTTTTCTTCATTCATCAGCATGGCGGATCCGAAATGAAGGACGATGAACGCCACCTCATCATCCGGAAATGAGATATCCTTGAACTCCATTTCCAGGCTCTTTTTTACAGCTAAAAATAAGACCGGATACTTCTTCCTGATTTCATCCGTCAGGGGATTAAAAAGATCGAGCTCCTGTTGCAAACGGAAGATGGACGGTCCCATATGGGCAAGGAGTCCCTGAAACAGAGAAAAATCATCGGACAGATCCACGTGGAGGTCTGCCGATACATCCTTGATGACATTTTTGATCAGATGCCCAAGGAGGATACTGTCGTAGTATACGACTTCTGGATCCTGCACCTTTGATCCTTTCAAGATGACCGTCAAGAATTGAATGTCCAGAAGGTTGATTGAAACGGGAATCCGCTTTGTCAGTTCCCGGCATATCCTGTCCATCAACTGGAACTCACCTGTTGCCTCTTCTTCGGATGGTTCCCTTTGCTGTAATCCGAAGCCCTTCTCGGTTCGCTGGACTGTCAGGCAGATATGCACGACAAGACCGATATAATCACTGTCCGTTAACGTGATCTGCTCTTCTGCCAAATGGTGATTCACCACCTGGTCGACGGCGAGTAAATAGTCCGGTTTGAAATAACCGAGAACCGGTTCATCAAGATGATGGCCCTTTTGCCTCCCATACAGGGTCTCGATAATGTCTTCATAAAAATGAACCAGAAAAAAACTTGCCAGGGCATGACGCTTGTCGACTTCTTCCGCCACAAGCTCAACCCCCACCCCTCGTTTCCTCGTCAGGGTGATCCCATACTTCTGAAGCCAATCGGCAAGCTCATCCAGATAAGATGACAAGGTTGTCACGCTGATCCCGAGCTGACTCGCCAGTACCTGTTTTTTAAAAGAAGGGCCTTCATGCAGAAGGATGATCAGGAGGTTCAGCTTTCGTTCCTCAGGTGTTTCGTCAGTCGGACTCACATCCGCAAGGTTTTGTATTAAACGATAGATATGCTCATTCTTCCCATCGATGAACAGACCTTCATTGGCCGTCCTTTTCAATTCCAGATGGTACTGTTTTAAAATGCTTTCGATTGATTTCAAATTTCGCTGTACGGTTCTCCCGCTCACATTTAAAAACGCAGAAAGAGAGTACACGGTATGTTTCCCTGAGGTTTTTACAATCAATTCAATAATGGCTTTTTCCCTTGAGGTAATAAACATCCTTTCCCCTCTTTCCCTGGCATGAGCTTTTTTTCAAAACAAATGAGAACAGAAAGGCAGGGATCCCGCCTTTCTGAATGATTTCTCTAGTTGCTGTTGATGATGTCTTTCAGTTCTTTAGCTGACTTCGCCTGCACCATCTGGTCGACGTTTTCCTGCTCTGAGCAGACAACGGCGATGCCGGATAGGATTTCAAGATGCGTACCGTCTTTACCGGCGATACCAAAGATCATCTTCGCCTTTTCACCGTTGAAGTCGACGCCGTCCGGAACTTGAACGACCGTGAATCCGGACTTGATGACGGCTTTCTTTGCGTCTTCCGTACCGTGTGGGATCGCTACATTATTACCCATATACGTAGATGTGATTCCTTCTCTATCAATCATAGCATCTACATAGCTTTCTTCCACATACCCTGCTTTGACAAGAGCTTCCCCGGCGAACCGGATCGCTTCTTCTTTCGTGGAGAATGACTGATTCATGAAGATGTTCTCTTCAAGTAGTAGATCGTCATCGTGATCTGCATTCGGTTCAGCGTTAACCGCCTCTTCCTCTGCCTCTTCGACAACCTCTGCCTGCTCATCCGTGATCCCGTCCTGAAGACTCGCGATCAGCTTGTCGTACTCAGGACTGGATAGGAAGTTATCCACAGAGATGTGATACACATTCGGTAGTTTATTTTTTGCACGAGGCGTCAGTTCTTCTTGTGTGATGACGACCTGAGCATCTGATGGAAGATTGCTGATCGATGTATTTGTCACGCTGACATCGAGATTTGCCGCCTTCACTTTTTTACGCAGAAGGGACGCACCCATGGCACTCGAGCCCATACCTGCATCACAGGCAAAGACGATTTTATTTACTTCTTCAGGAAGTGTTCCTTTGCTCACATGACCTGCAACGGAGCTTTTCTTACCTTTCATTTCCTGCATTTTCTTTGTAGCGCCTTCGATGTCTTCATCTGTCGTTTTGCTTGATTTCAAGACGATGGCCGATACGATGAAGGAAACGGCTGCAGCAACGAATACTGCTGCGAAGTTTGCCAGATACGCCATTCCTTCAGGAGGAGTAACGGCCGTAATAGCAATGATACTTCCAGGTGACGCTGGTGATACCAGTCCTCCACCTAATAAAACAAGAGTAAATACTCCGCTCATTCCACCAAGGATGACGGAGATGAATAGCATCGGCTTCATTAATACGTATGGGAAGTAGATTTCATGAATCCCACCAAAGAAGTGAATGATTCCTGCTCCAGGTGCTGATTGTTTCGCCGTTCCTTTTCCAAAGAACATAAATGCAAGCAGGACACCAAGACCTGGTCCCGGGTTAGCCTCCAATAGGAATAGAATCGATTTTCCACCCTGCTGGACCTGCTCCAGCCCGATTGGTGACAGGACACCGTGGTTGATGGCATTATTTAAAAATAGAATCTTCGCTGGTTCGATCAGGATACTGGTTAATGGAAGCAGGCCTGCTGCAACCAGCCAGTCAACACCTTCAACGAGTAGACTTGTAAATGCATCCACTGCAGGACCGACACCTAAGAATGCCAGAATTGCCAGGATTCCCCCAAGGATACCTGCCGAGAAGTTATTCACGAGCATTTCAAATCCTGCCCGTATCTTCCCTTCGATCATTCCATCAAATTTCTTGATCACATATGCTCCAAGCGGCCCCATGACCATGGCACCTAAGAACATCGGTGTATCAGGTGCACCGACAATGACACCCATTGTCGCGATGGCACCCACGACCCCACCACGCTGGTCGTGTACGAGCTTACCTCCTGTATACCCGATCAATAACGGTAACAGGTACGTAACCATCGGCCCGACCAGTTTGGCAAGGCTTTCATTTGGAAAGAACCCAGTTGGTATGAACAACGCTGTAATTAAACCCCAAGCGATAAATGCACCTATATTCGGCAGAACCATAGAACTGAGGAAGTTACCAAACTTTTGTACCGCAACTTTCATATTGGATTGCGCCACTTCTCTCATCCTTTCATGTATAAATAATAATTTCTTATTTTAATGATAGGCCTTCCAGCATGGGGGTTTCAAGAATGATGAAAACTAACTTTGTCACCCTGGTGACGACAAACCTATTGTTTCTCTGAATGGGGAAGATATTCCGGTGGTGGATCAAGAAAAAAGGGAACAGCATGGTACTGTTCCCTTTAAGCCGTTATTCTAGCTTCACCTTCACCGAATCGTCCAGGTATTTGGTGGTGCTGTAGCCGTCGATGACAAGCTCTGTCGGCACGACGTCATCACTGGAGCCATCGTTGTAAAAATCAATGGTTTGTTCCGTTTCAAAATAACGGGGCTGGTCCAGCTTCTCGTACTCATAGGAACCCGGCTCATACTTCTTGCCATCCTTGTCCATTAATATGCCATCCCCGCCACTGACTCCGATTGAGTAGTAATCTTCCTCTTCTTCCGCAGTCTTATAATATAAATAGTTTACACTTTCATACTCACGATCTTTCGGCAAGTCGTGTGTGAGGGTCACCTGTGTCGGGCTACCGATTTTGATGTCATCGATGGTGATCGTGTTACCGAGATACTCTATCGTATCCGGCAACTCTTTATTTACATCTAGTTCAATGACTTTTTGATCCTTTACAAAAAGATGAGCCGATCCAAATCGGATGGTCACCATCTTAGGATCATCAAAATAGAGAGTGTCAAAGGCCGTTTTAAAGGAATTCCATCCCTCATTATCAGAAGCTCCTCCATACATCATGCCCCCGAATTGATCCGCCTCCCATTTTTTATCTTTCGATTCAACCGACTCAAAGGTCATCATATCGATCCGACCATCCTTTTCTTGCTCCTGAAAGCTATATTCAAGAACTGTTGCAGTTGGCGCGATCGTCATTTGATCCAATCGGACCGGTATGCCTGCCACTTCCATCTTCTTATCCAGCTTATGGACACGGGATGGCTGCTTTTCGAATGGAATCTCAAAGCTCCAACCCCCTTCGGCAAATCTCATTTCCCCGCCGCCGATCCATTCGCCGGTTGAAGGATCTTCGTTTAATTGCATGAGTCGGACAATCTGTAATTTTATCGTCCCCTCGTCCACTGAGACCGGCTGGAGACTGATGGTTCCCCTATAGACATTTTTCTTATCATTATGTAGGTTTTCCTGATCCCGGGGAGGAGAATAGAAACTGGATTGCTCGTCCCTCTTCATGACATCGTATTCGTTTTCGATGATGACCCCTTCATAAGGGTTCATCATATATCGATTTTCTCCCTTCATGTCTTCTACTTCATAAAAGACGAGCGTCTGCACGTCATCCGCTACAACACTCTTGATCGTAACCTTTACACCGTCACTCTCCGACTCCAGGTCGAGACGTTCACCAAGATTGTGCTGGAGAATGGCCCGGAGCTGTTCATCATCCTCCGTGTAAGAATAGTAGAGACTAGCAAACCCACCGGTGATAAACCCTGTGACAATCAGGAGTACAAATACTCCCGCGAAGGAAAGGAGGATCGATTTCCGTTTCTTCCTCCGCTTCTGTCTCTGTGCTTCCCTTTGATCCAGTCTGTTTCTGACTCTCTCCATGACATCTGCCGGTAGATGGGTCTCTTCTGCCAATTCGGCAAGGGCGAGAGTCACTTCCTGAAATGAAGCGAGGTCTTCCTGACAATCCGTGCAATGATATATATGTATTTCAAAATCCACCTTTTCCGGTCGATCCATCGTTCTTCCTAAGTAATCCAGATAATGCTTCTGATACTTGTGGCAGCCTTCCACTTCAGGGTCCTTCCCCATCATTTCACGAAGCTTCCGTATGCCTCTGAATAAGCGGGACTTCACTTCATCAATCGAAATATCTAGAATATGAGCGGCGTCATCCTGGTCGCACCCTTTCATAAAGACTAAGGCCACCGCTTCCTTATCAGCTGCACCCAGGTGATGAAACAGGTGAAAGGGATCATTCTCTGAACTCACAGATGGTTCCGATACCTTTTGACATTCCTCCAGAAATATCCTTGTAGCCGCAGCCGAATGAGACTTCTTCCGTTTTCGAGACTCATCCTCCAGGCGGATAATCGAGCGGTAAAAAAGATCCTCCACCTCCTGATGATGATTCGTGAAAGCCAGAGCCAATGCATAGAACGAATGCCTATCCTCTTCGTACCGGGCAATGATCGATTCCATTTCCCTTTCATAGGTACTGCTCACCGGTACGGTACCGGTTTCCAGTTTTGCCATAACCGTCTTCCCTCCTTCCTTTTTCCTACTCATAATTATTTCAAAATTCCCAATACTTCACAATGCTTTTCTTAAAAATTGATTGAGTTGGCATCAAACATACAAAAAGAGGTCTGGATCACGTTGGATCCAGACCTCCTTCTTTCTATTATAATCGATCGATTTCACCCAACTGGGATTGCATATCAAGCTTCACCATCTCTTGTGCTTTAGAAAAGGTGAACACTTCATTCGATACCCAGTGATTATATAATTTAGCCAGGGCGTTCCGGTGATAGACCGTGCCTTTCACCTCTGTAAAGAAATAGATGATCAACAGGTTGGTCACGTCGACTGGAAGGTTCTTCTTACGTTCTATCCCCTTCAATGAGAGGATATCTAATCCTCTTAATGGACTGCCGATCACGGTTTCTGCCATGTGAAAATGATCGGCTGTCTGACATAATGCCACGAGATCCGGATTCAATTCTTCAAATTTCAAGTGAATTCCCCTTTTATATAATACATAGATAGTGAACGAAAAATCGTTACACTTCAGGTCCTCTTAGATTGTAGGATTAACTACTATGTAGTATAACAAAAAAATGGCACAGGCAGACACTCCAGTGTGTTAATTTTTACTCAACCAAAATTCCATGACCTTTTCATTTGTGGAAGGATAGATCAACCTCTCCACCTGGAGCTCCGTCAGATAACACTCGGTGACCCAATCAGGCAGGTGGACACTCTTCTCCTTCCAAAGACGGGTTCGCTCCAGTGCATCCTCCACACTCATCTGCACCCATGTATCGGTGATCATATTCTCTCCATCACCGGATTCATCTTCCACCAATGGATGAAGGGAACGATTGTAGTATGGGATGCCATCACCAAAATGGCTTATGTTCCTCACCCATATGGTGCTTTCCCTGGGAAGGAACCCAATCGTCCTCGTACCTGACGTTTGCATCGTATTCTCCTCCAGATAGCAGAAACAACCGTCCCAGTCACGGTCTGCCTCTTTCGGAAAGATTATTTCTGTTGTGTAAATCGTTTGACCGGTATGAAACAGATTATGAACGACACGGTTGATGAAACCCGGATCCTTCTCCTTATGTGTAGCAGGTGATTCACATGTGAATCCATTTTGATGAAAGCGGATCATCTTGACGAATTGCATTGCGCCCCCTCCTTCTATGGTGAGTTTTATTCAAGGGCATACCTTGCCAAATTCACTCTATAATGGAGGTAATTCCCTATATAAAATGACTTCAAACAAAGTATGAGTAAATTAAATAAAAAAAAGAGCGTTTTTATAAACGCACTTTATCTTTCAATCTACTATACTTGTTCGTTTAACGCACGTTCGAGAGTCGATGTGACCGAAATATTTTCAAACGAAATCCCCAACTGAATCGCCGTTTGGGCAATTTCCGGACGAATTCCGGAAATCGTGCTCTTCACACCGATTAAATTCAGGCTTTCGATAATTTGAAATAACTGGTGGGCAACCATTGTGTCTACCATTATGACCCCTGATAAATCAATAAAAAGATGCTCGACATTTTTATCGACACACTCAGCCAGGGTATTCTCAAGAATGTATCTGGCCCTTCCCGTATCGATGTCGCCGATCAAAGGCAGGACTCCGGTTTTTTTATTCAACAAGATGACTGGAGAACTCAATTCCCTGATCATTTCCTGCTGGGCATTCAACCTTCTTTGGGAATACTCGTAATTTTCTTCAGCAAATTTGGAGATAACAAGGCTGAAGGTTTTGATGATGATATTTCTTAATGACTCAAGTTCGTCAAGTGAATATTCATTGCCATACATACGAATAAACTCTTTTAATATATCTAGATATTGGTCCTGAGTCCTGAAAAACTCCCTAAGAATGAAATGTGTAGGGGTCTGCAAGTGTTCTTCATCCTTGGCAATCTCTTCGATCCATTGTTCAAAGTTGCATAGTGTATCCTGGTCCACATCTTTAAAAAGGTTACAGAATCGTTCGTGGAACGCATGGTTTTGTTCCTTCAATGTCTGGATCACTTTAAGATCTCGGGAGGCATATACGCCAGTGGGATCGCTTTTATCCAATGATTCGTACCAATTCTCCGTCAACTGCCACGTTCGTTCGCTCATAAACGTATAAAACTTTTCCGATACTTGCATATTCGACCTACTCTCTTTTAAGGATGTTCAATTGTTTAATAGTCCACTCTTAAATCATCATTTTTATCCTTATACGAGTAATGTACTATGTCCCACCTATAAAAGAAAGAAAAAAGTATGCTCAAAAGTCCGCTTCAATTTTATTAAGGCAAAGGACATGCCTTTTTAGGAGTTTTTTGGAAAGAAAGAACGACCTTTTACATTTTTCCTCAAAAACAAACGGTAATCCTTTGACGTTCACAAGACAGTAGATTTACCATTTAACGTGAACCCGTAACAGGGATCATTATATAAATGCTTCAAAACTCATTTCATAGTTGAGCGCTCAACATGAATGCAATGAAAGAAAGAAGGCGTATGGAATATGTGTGGAATTGCAGGTTGGATTGATTGGTCCAAAGACCTTACGAATGAGGGACGGACCTTAAAGAATATGACCGATGCCATTGAGCACCGCGGACCGGATGCAGAGGGAAGTTGGCTGAAGGGTCATGCTGCACTCGGGCACCGCAGATTGATTGTCATCGATCCGGATGGCGGCAAACAGCCCATGCTCTATCAAAACGAAAAAAACACCATTGCTTTAACGTACAACGGGGAACTTTATAACTATCTGGAGCTCCGGAAAGAGCTGACGGAGAGGAATCATCCATTTACAACGAACTCCGATACAGAAGTGCTACTGCGTGCTTACCTAGAATGGGGTGAAGACTGCGTCCGTCACTTCAACGGCATCTTTGCTTTCGGGATCTGGGATGAGGAAAAAGAAAAACTCATACTCGGTCGTGATCATTTGGGGGTAAAACCTTTATTTTATACGATTAAAGAAGATCAGATTTTGTTCGGCTCCGAAATCAAAGCCTTACTTGCCCACCCTGACGTTCAAGCAGAAATCGATACAGAAGGCTTATCTGAAGTATTCGGCCTCGGACCGATGAAAACACCAGGAAAAGCCATTTTCAAAGATATATATGAAGTTCGCGGCGGCCATTACATGACTGTCACAAAAAATGATCGCAAGACCGTCCAATATTGGAAACTTGAAAGCAGAGAGCATACGGATGATGTTGAAACCACGGTACAAACCATTCGAGGTCTGCTTGAAGATACGGTCAAGAGACAGCTGATTGCAGATAAACCACTTGTATCCATGCTCTCTGGCGGCCTCGATTCAAGCGGACTCACAGCGATTGCAGGGAAGGAGTTCAAGGAGGAAAACAAAGTGCTTCCAACCTACTCCATCGACTTCGTGAACAATGAAGAAAGCTTCAAGGAAGATTTCCTGCGACGCGACCTTGATGAACCTTGGGTGAAGCGGGTATCAGATCATGTAGGGACGGACCATACTTCGATTGTATTTGATGCCGAGAAACTTGTGGACAACCTTCTAACCCCTATGCGCGCAAGAGACCTGCCGGGAGTCGGGGAAATCGAGACCTCCCTCTACCTTTTATTTAAGGAAATGAAAAAGGATGCCACCGTAGCATTGTCGGGGGAATCCGCAGATGAAGTGTTCTCCGGATATCCGTGGTTCCATCAGGAGGAGTTCCTCGCTGCCGATGTGTTCCCGTGGCTCCTGAATATCGGAGGAATCGCCGGTGTCCTGAATGAAGACTTGAAAGATAGGCTGAACACCAAGGAATATCAAAAGCAGCGCTATCAGGAAGCACTCGCAGAGCTGCCCGTGTTAGAAGGCGAAAGCGATACTGAAGCAAAGCAAAGGCGGATGTCGTATATGTTCATCACCCGCTTCCTTCCGTTCATGCTTGACCGCAAAGACCGTGCGAGTATGATGACGGGCTTTGAAGTGCGCGTACCATTCTGTGATTACCGACTCGTCGAATATTTATGGAATATCCCGTTCGAGATGAAAAATATCGATGACATCGAGAAGGGCATCCTCCGCAGGGCATTCAAAGGATATTTGCCGGATGATGTGCGGAACAGACGGAAGAGTGCCTATCCTAGTACGAAGGATGATGCGTATCTCGCAGGAGTCCAGAAGTGGATGACCAATATATTAGATGATTCCACCTCCCCGATTCTCCAGTTGATCGATGTAGAAGCTGTCAGAAAGATTGCAGACGGAGAAAGCAGCCTTTCTGATTCTAGTGCAAAAGGTTTATTGGATTATTTAATCCAAGTGAATGGGTGGTTGAAAGAGTACAGCATTAAAGTGGCGATATAATATAGAGGAGCCATGGGACGGTTCCCATGGCTCCTTTTTCTGTTCAGTAGAGCTGAAGCTGCGTCGAATTGTATAAGTATTTATCAATTTCCGGGGAAATAGTTGTAGAAGTATGTAAGATTATTGCCTATCGAATCTCCATCCAGGCTACTTGTAACAGGATTGATTCATTTCCTGAAATTCATCCTCATTTATTTATCTTGCCTATCCTCCCACCAAATGGAATAATATACCTATAACTAAGTGTATTTCCAAGGAGGAATGACCTATCCGCACTGCAACGGAAGTCGAACATTATTTCCACACTACTGAAATCAGCACGTTCACCATTAATGAAAACGAAGACACACTTGTGTTCAGCACGAACCTTAACGGGACCTTTAATCTTTGGGCCATGGATCTTCCCCACTTGTTCCCTTATCGGCTAACGACCATCAATCAAAATAGCAGTCTCATCCATATCCATCAAGATCAAATTGTTGCCACATTCGAGAAGGATGGGGATGAAAATCACCAATTGCAACATTTGCCTAAATCAGGCGGGACCCCAATCCCCTTCCATGAAGAGGAATCCGGTTCCACTTGCTATCACGCCTGCTTTACAGATCAGGAAATGTACTACTCTACCAATCATGAAAACCCATTGTTGAATATTTATAAAACCGATTTACAAACGGGCCATACCACCCTTATCCAACAAGGTGATCATGTTCCGATCGTTGTGGCGGCCGCCTCTTCCGACGGGTCTTATGTCTATACAGAAACGTACTCCAACACCCATGCCACTGCCTTTTACCAGACTGGCGATAGTAAAGTGCCCCTGGTACCGGATGTTCACACCGCTCATACAATCAAGGACATTTGCTTGACCAAGGAGTTTATCTATTTCACAACGAACTATGGAAAAGAATTTTCATACCTTGCTTCTTTTAACCTTTCAACCTATGAATTCCACCCTCTTTTTACATTGGATAAAGAAGAAATCACTTCGATCCGGTTCCATCAACAAACAAATAAGATCGTCATCACAGCGGAAAAAGGCGTAAGGGATCATCTATATATCTATGATTTGTCTACGGATGAGGGAGAGAAAATCGATACCCCCTGCGATGTTATCAAAAAAATAATAGTCACTAACAATGGAAACCTCTATGTGCTTGGAATTTCTGCTGACAAAACGGATACCATTTTCAAAAGGGAAACGAACGGCTGCTGGACACAGGTGACGAATACCAAAGTACTTGGCGTGCCTGAAGGAAACATGATTAAGCCGGACATCGTCCACTACGAAAGCCATGATGGTCTGGAAATTGAAGCCCTGCTGTACAAACCGGAAAATCCCAATGGAATCACCATCCTCTGGCCGCATGGGGGACCTCAGAAAGCAGAGCGTATGATCTATAGACCTGTGCTCCAGTACCTCGTCCAAAGCGGCTATACTTTGTTCGCCCCCAACTTCCGGGGCAGTAAGTGCTACGGGGCAACATTCGAGAAGATGGTGGAACGGAACTGGGGGGACGGACCTCGACATGACTGTGTGGCTGGGTTGGAATGGCTTATACAAGAGGAAATTGCTGAAAAGGGCAAAATCGTGGCGATGGGTGGAAGCTATGGCGGTTATATGAGCCTGCTTCTCGCAGGACGACATCCCGAGTATTTCTGTGGAATTGTCGACATATTTGGCATATCGAATCTATTAACCTTCCTGAAAAATGTTCCGGCAAGTTGGAGAACCCTTATGGATCAACTGGTTGGAAATCTTGAAACAGACTATGAAAAGCTTGTAAGAGACTCACCAATTACCTATATAGACCATATGAATTCTCCTATGTTCATCATACACGGAGAGAACGATCCGAGGGTGAAGACTGAGGAGTCGGAGCGAATCATAGATCATTTAAATCAAAGAGGGATCGATGTTAACTACTTAACATTTGACGATGAAGGACACGGATTCTCGAAGAAACAAAATGAAATGAAGGCCTGTAGGGAAATTCGCGGCTTTTTGGATAGGATTACAAGCGATTCTAGAACTCCAATGGTCTAACAAAAAGGCGGTCAAATCATTAAAAAATATCAGCGTTTCACTAGTGATCATCTTATCTGCTCTACTCTTTATTGGATTAAGCCTTCCCTTCCTTCAGGGAAAGATCAAAATGACTCCCTCTATGGAATTCGTTTCCCTAAATCTTTTAAATCAAAAGAAGCATGGGTGAAAATCAATCGTTTTGGATCCAAACAATTGATTCTCTGGTCGGTTCCTTTGCTCATGTCAGGCATCCTATATCTAGTGATGGCTTCCATTTCAGAACTTTTCACCACCTTTCTAGTCTTTTTGCCATGTTTCACTATTTTGCACCCTGTAGTGATTTCTTACATTTATTCTACTAAAATATAAGAAAGTTATTTGGGGAGTGCCTCCTCTTTTAGAGGTGGCACTCCCCAAACTATTCTTTAATGATAAAACTTAAACACTACACTTCCGACTATATTAGATAGAAAAGAGAACCATCCTGTTTTTCAAAGCATATAATGGAGGGATAAACTTTTTTCAAAAAGGAACGTGATAGATGTGAGAAAAAAAGCATCAAATGCTTCAAAACAAATCTTCCCGCCTGGCTGTCCAGGTCTTTTTCCACGGGGAATATGTACAAACCCTACCATTACACTGGATAAAGTGGGAACAATCAGTTGCGATGCCACGATTAGCGGAAAAGTAAGATGTGATCTTCGTCCTTTGCAGGGAGTGACGGTTAACCTTACCTCACCGTCTGATCTTTTAACATTTCAAAATCCTAACCCTGTAACCAATAGCAGGGGCGAATTCTCCACAACCGTCATTGTCGACCGTAACACCCCCGTTACGCCTAATGTAAGTATCACAGCAAGAGCTGTCGTTGTCGAAGAAACCATCACCGACACCATCACCGCAAGAGTGGAATGCCTCAATTGCTCTAATTTGATTGTAACCACCCCTGAAACGGTACAAGCCTTCGCACCCCAATTACAGGCCGTTACCTGCCAAGGCATCCCAATCGACGGAAGGGTTACCTGTCAAGGGTTGCCGGTACCGAATGTCGAAATCGGATTTGAAGTGGACTCTCCTTCCGGTAAAGTCATCGTAACCCCAAACCCCACACTTACAAATAATGACGGAGTATATGAAGCTACGATCCTCCCATTTCCAGGAGCCCTTGAGATCGTCACAATCGTGACAACCGCTACAATTGGAGGAAATACATTCCGTTCAGAACCCGTAGAATACGAAATCAATTGTCCGGGTTGTGAAAATCTCTCAATCACATTGGACAGCCCCCCTCAAATCAGTTGCAATGGATTTCTGTCAGGCAGGTTGACATGTGACGGGGAGCCTGTGGCTAATGTACCCGTTGCGCTTACAGGATCATCCGTATTGAATATTATTAACCCTAATCCTGTAACCAACGAGAACGGTGAATTCACTTCTCTAGTAACAATCAATTTTGACACAGAAGGACAGGAAGCAGACTATACGGCGTCGGCTACCTTTACGGGTATCGAAGTGACGGCTTCCGGTAATGTGTTTGTCGACTGTGTTCGATGCAATAATCCATTATTAACATTAAATCAGCCATTGTCTCCAATCGGGTGCGACGGAGGGACCATCACCGGCCAATTCACCTGTAATGGTGAACCGATCATCAATACTCCTGTCTTCTTCACGGTCATGTCTTCTGGTACCGTCACGGTGAATCCTAACCCTGCCATCACCAATGCGGATGGCATCTTTAACGCTACCATCCAGCCAGGCCTGAACGTGACAGAGACCATCACCATCCAGGCCTCCTCCATGTTCAGCGGAGAAGAAGTGACCTCGGAACCACGGAATGCCTCTGTGAACTGCGTTTGTGAGAACCCCGTCATCGAATTAGATAACCCTGGGCCGATCAGTTGCAGTGCAGTCATTACCGGCCGTGTCCTTTGCCAGGGACTTCCCGTACCGGGCGTAACCGTGAACTTGAGTAGTCCATTATTGAATTTCGAAACACCCAATCCCGTCACGGGGCCAGATGGATCCTACTCGAGTGTCGTTACGGTCCAGCCGATCACCCCGGTTCAAGAAGGTGTCCCTTATACGGCAGAAGCTGTCGTCTTCGGAATACCTGTATTTAATACGAACTTTGTACGCGCGGAATGTCTCGTTTGCGATGGGCAGTCCCTTACCCTAATACCTCCAGCAGGTACAGTGGGTTGTGATGGAGCCCCATTATCAGGTAGAGTTCTATGCGGAAATATACCCGCCCAAAAGGTAGCGGTATTCTTCTCTGTTGATCCAAGTATTGCGTTTGTATCACCGAACCCTGCCATCACGGATGCAAATGGAAATTATTCTGCTGTTTTGACTCCGAATCAGGGAGCAATCGGGCCAGTGGAGCTCACTGCTACAACAGCCTTAGCTGGAAACGGAATAACTGCAGGACCTTTCCAAGTTAACCTCAACTGTCCGGTCCCACCACCTGAATGTCCATGCCGTTTCAGATTAAATACCCAAGGTGGAGCGCAACCTGGTGCACGTATACGGGTTGTACGATTTGGTCACGTACAAGATTATACGGGACGGTTAAATATTACGGTCGTGCAATGTGGATCAGGTATTCAAGGAATCTGTAACCCTGCCGTCGACAATTTCAACTTTGTATTCAACGCCTCGAACGGTGACAACTTCCAATTCACCCAGGGCCGGAGAACCAGCATCTCCTGCGAGAATAATCTGACGACAGCCATCGTAGAGGGAACCATCAACGGCCGGATCAATAACGGTCCATCCCGATCCTTTGATGCCAAAATCACTGCTGTACTCAATAAAAACAATAACACGATTACGTGGACCATCTTCGCTACAGATAATACGACGACTACTTTTGAGACTCTGGTGCCATTTACCGCTCCAAGTGATCCAACATCGTTTATTATCGGATGCCCTTAACCTATAACTGGCAGCATTATTTGCTGCCAGTTTTTTGTCTTCAATTCATTTTTTCCTGTTGATAAAAAATATTTCTTGCTCTGAAACGCGTTTCATACCTTAGCATTAGATTCCAGAAGCTAAGCAATTGCTTTTCTTCTGATTGGCGTAACGCTTCAAAGGCGGCGTGACAATCTCCTTCAAAAGTGTTCATGAATGTGGACACTTTTTTTCATACTAGTATTATCCTTTCTAGCCATCTGCGTTTTCGTATCCGGATCATTCATCATGATGATGGCCAGCAGAAGTACCCCAGTATTCAGCAATAGTGCCACAAAGGAGTTGCAGTGAGGAAGAAACAGAAGAAATCCTGTATGTCGGAGTCGATTTCGTCAAAATTGGTGCGTCCATGATCATCATGAGCACGATCGGTGCGATCATCGATGTCACAATTTCGATTTCTTCCCCCATGAGGGAAATTGCCTATCACAATCCCGGTATCAGCCGAAAGGATTTATTCACATCGGGAATCAGGCTTGGGAGGGATATATTGGGGACAAGCGCCAATACGCTGTTCTTTGCTTTCTTCGGTGGCCACATGGGGCTCCTGATTTGGTTCAAGGACCTTTCCTACTCCATCGGGGACATCGTGAACTCCAAAGTATTCACCTCTGAAATGATCTTCAATGGCTCAGCAGGACTCGGAGTGGCCCTTGCAATCCCCGTAACCTCTGCCATCACAGCGTATTATCTGGTGAAGGCACGCCAAAGGGACAAATCCCCAGTCCATGACGAATCACCGATCGACAAATGAAAGGTCCGTCCCTCAGGCAGGGACGGACCTTTCATTTTACCCAAAAATGGATATCACTGGAATCCACTTGGGCAAATTGCTTATGATGGATGATAGAAACGATTGAAACCTCTGCTGTGCCCCATCCGTAAAAGTAGATAAGGAGAAACATGAATGGAGGAATACAATGGGTAAAATGAAGATCCACATTAATTGTCAAATCAACTTATCAGATGAATACGAGAACGAACCTGAAAAACTGCAGGAAGAGATCGATTTTATCCTGAACAAGTTCGGCGAAGTGGAAGAGTTGACCAAGGAACAGGATGAAAACACGATAACCCTTAAAAGCCAATTGAAGGCACACGAACTGCAAGTGAACTTATTTGAAAAATGGGGAGAATGGGAATACGCACGGAATCTCTCCAGGGACATGAGGATGAATTTCATCGGATTTGGAGAAGTCGAGGAATGTAACAGCGGCGTGTTCGATTATGAAGCAACGAAGAAGACATTCAAGAATCCTCTGAAATCCTTGCTTTTCTTTGACAAATAGAATGACGATAAACCCCGATTCTTAAATAGAGTCGGGGTTTTCCAGTTAGTTCATTTCATTTTCATATCTTTTGATTTTCATTTGAATTTTCTCTAGGTTGGCTTGCATATCCCTTATCTGCTGTTGGACGTTTTGTTCCTGATCGAGCATCATGTTCATGCGTGCAGGCAAGGTTTGATCCCCCTCCATCGTCCACTGGACAAATTCCTTGATCTTTTTGATCGGCATCCCCGTATTTTTCAGACAGAGGATCATTTCAAGGAACTTAAGGGAGCCTTCATCGAAAGTCCTGTCGCCATTTTCCGTCCGTTTAATAAAGGGTAACAACCCTTGCCGATCATAGTAATGCAGTTGGGATATCGTCATATTGTTCATCTTGGCAACTTGCCCAATCGAATAATCCATTGTGTACCTTCCTTCTACCAAGGAATAATCCCGTCGTTATTAAGGATTTTACCATGATAGTTTGTCTCACTCAAAGCGTATTTCACAATGACTTCTGCTCCTTGGGCCGTCGTTTTCCCGCCAGGGGCATTCCCGTTTAAATCAGTGGAAGTGAAACCAGGCGTGACACCCATGACTTCAGGACCCTCACTCCCCAGTTCTTTACTGAAGGATAATGTCAGTGAATTCACAGCCGTCTTAGAAGAGTTATATCCGAGGATATTGAGGGGATGAACATCCCCATTGTCGAACATGGTCTGGGATGCCATATCCGTCGTAACGTTCACCATCTTACTTCCCTCCGCTTTTTTCAATAAGGGAAGATACGCTTGCATCATTTGAAATGTCCCAAAGAAGTTCACATCAAAAATGTCACGCAGCATTTCGACCTTCACTTCACTCGGTTGAATGTTGAAATCCAATGCGATTCCGGCATTATTGATCAGTAAGTCAAGGTGATCCGTCATTCCCTTAATAGTACGGACTGAGTCCTGAATGGATTGTGAACTGGAGATATCCAATTGAACAAATGTTACATTCGATTTACCAAGGGACTCCGCCGCTTTCTTCCCAAGCTCCTCGTTCCGTGCTCCTAAGAAAACTTCAAACCCATTCTCCGCCAGCTGTCGAACGACCTCATATCCAATTCCTTTATTCGCTCCTGTTACCAAAGCATATTTTGTCATATGTCTTTCCTCCATGTACTTCGTTTTGTTGTTCTAAATTCAGAATAAACCCTGAACCAAGGTTGAGGGCAAGAATATTTTTTTAATAAAATGTTTGAATATTCTATAAATGGTTAGTATAATAGAAAAAAGGTCAAGGAGCTGATTTTCATGAAGAAGTATTTGCTGAACTCACCACAGTCTGATGTAAATCACATGGATTCACTATTTGCAGAAATGATATTGGACGAGGCACTGCTGACATTTCGGAAAGAGCAAATCGCACAAGGGATTGACCAGGCATTATGTAAGCGAAATAAAAAAGAATTCCTGCGGTTGACGGAGGAATTGAAGGAAATTCAGAGTGTGGGATAATTAAATATTACAATAATGATAAGAGGACCGTTCCCAACTGATTTGAAGTAGGGAATGGGTCCTCTTTTATGTTCTAAGTATCGTTTTCTTTTATACAAAATCTACCCTACATGACCTCACGACACATAATCAATCGTCGCCCCGCCAATTTCCGCTTCCCTGCCAAAGAGTCTGGAATAGACACCGGACTGATTCTGAAGAAGTTCAGCGTGTTTTCCTTGCTCTGCAATCCGTCCATCCTCCAGGACGACGATTTGATCCGCAGACAGGACCGTCGATAACCGGTGGGAAACGATGATGATCGTTTGATTCTTCCCGGCCCGCAGTACGGCTTCGTTGATCTTCGTTTCCGTGATGGGATCAAGGGCGGAGCTTGCTTCATCCAGAATAAGAATGGGAGCATCTTTTAAAAGGGCCCTTGCAAGGGACAGACGCTGTTTCTGTCCGCCTGAAAGCAGGCTTCCCCTTTCACCGACCGAAGTATAGAGCCCTTCAGGCAGCGTCTCGATCAGATCACCCAGCCCGCTGTCTTCGAGTGCTTTCAACAGTTCCCCATCCGTCGCATCCTGCTTTCCGATCCGCAGATTATCAGCGAGTGTCCCGCTTCGGAGTATGACATCCTGGGTGACGATGGCCATCTGCGATCGCAGCCACGTTGTATCCCACTCCCTGATATCCCTGCCATCCACTTCGATCCGGCCGACTCCCGTATCATAGAGCTTGAATAAGAGATCGACAATCGTGGATTTACCTGATCCGCTCGGGCCGACCAGTGCCCATTTTTCCCCGGCACCGATTGAAAAGGAGACACCCTTTAGTACATTTTCATCTTTACCAGGATAAGAGAAGGCGACGTCCTGAAGACAGATGCTGCCGATTGCCCGTTCACTGGCGATGCCTTCTGACACCTCAGCTTCCGAAACTTCCTCACCAAGCAAAATTTCTGAACGATCCAACGCCGGACCGGTCCTTCTGACAGATAGCCAGTTTCTCAGCAGGCGCTGCATTTCATTAGCCGCAATCGTCACAAGACCACCGGCAGTAAGCATCTGGCCACTTGTCAGTCCTTGATTCCAGATTAAGAGTGTACTGATTAAATAGACTAGCCCAAGAGCAAACCCGTTATAACTCGCAATGACCACGACCGATTGCATCCTCGCTTTCAGTTCTTTGACCGAGTGCTGCACGAAACTGTCACGGATGGAGATCACACTGTCCACTTCACTGTCCGATACCCCCATGACCCGGGACAAATGGATCCCCGTCACCGATTCTCTCAATCTTTCAAGATATCTCGACGCTTCTTTCCTGGCATCCGCTGACGCCAACCGGGTCCTTGCCCCTACCATATTGGAAGTCCAATAGAAGATCACGCCAAGGACGACGCTTGTGATCATCAGATAAGGATGAATCCAGAGAAGCACCAGGCTGTAAATGGATACTCCCTGCACGCTTGCCATGAAGGTCGAGCCTTCCCATGCGAGGAAATTATGAAGCGTATCCGGATCATCCGACACCCTCGCAAGCATCTCTCCCGTGGAATTATGATGGTAAAAAGAATACGGGACGATTTGCAAATGGCGGAACAGGCGCAGCTTCTGCCAATTCGTCACAGTCTTCGCCGTCTGGTGACAGAAATATTCGTCGATGACCATCATGACCAGATCCAGGACCGCTGAAAGGATTAAGAGCCACATCAGCCCCCAAAGCCAGTTGTAATGTTCATTCGGAATGATCGTATCCACGAGCCAGCTAAGGGCGAGTGTCGGGATCAATGCCGAAAATACCTGGCTGATCGCGATGACGACGGAATCCGCGATGACCCATTTTTTATAAGGACGGAGAAAGCTCAGCACTCTTCTACCGTCGCGATTCTTCTTGGCGCTCATCCGATCAACTCCCTTTCAAGCTCGCTGTATTGAGCCCTGTATAATTCATAATACTTCCCTTGCTTCAGAAGCAGTTCTTCATGAGTGCCTTTTTCCGCCACGACTCCTCCATCGAGAAGAATGATGACATCGGCATTCCTTACGGTGACAAGACGGTGGGCGATGGTGATCGTTGTCCGTCCCGGAATCAGCTTTTCCAAAGAAGCCTGCACTCGCTCTTCCGTCTCCCCGTCAAGGGAAGAAGTCGCTTCATCGAAGATCAGGACAGGAGGCTGTCTCAGAATGGCACGAGCCATGGCCACCCTTTGCCTCTGTCCGCCTGAAAGCTTCAATCCCCTTTCCCCGACGATCGTTTCATACCCTTCCTCTAGTGAAAGGATCAACTCTTTCAACCCTGCCGCTTCTACTGCCTGATCGAGTTCTTCTGGCATCGCATCGGGTTTTCCGTATAACAGATTCTGCCTTAAGGTACTATTCAATAGAAATGTCTCCTGGGACACGACCCCTACCTGCTGGCGGAAACTGTTCCGATTATAGTCGAATAGATTCTTATCATCGATCATCACCGAGCCCTGTTGCGGTTCATAGAGTCCCAGTAATAGCTGGACAAGGGTACTTTTTCCCCCGCCGCTCGTTCCGACGATCCCGATATGATTCCCCTGATTGAGTGACAAAGATACACCTTTTAACACCTGCTTATCACTACCAGGATACGAAAACCATAGATTCTGTAAGTCTATTTTTCCTTTTACAGGACCAAAAGCAGGAAGCTTCTCCTCATGTTCTTCCGGCAGATCGAAATATTCGTAGATCCGCTGCAGGGCCGGAATCGCCTGCTGAATCGTCAAGGCATGCTCTGCCATGGATCTTACCGGTAAAAACATGATGGGGATGAAGCTCAGGCAGGCAACGAGCGTCCCGATGGTGATCGTTCCTTCCCAGATCGCCCAGCCACCGATTAGCATGACGACACCCGGTGCTGCGATATTAAAGAGATTCCCAAGGCGCCAGTTCACCTTGCCGATCAACGCTGCCCGGATCGAGAACTGCTTCCAATCCCTCAGCTTCTTCTCCTGGGTGCCTACTTCCATATCCTGCGTCTGATAGGTCCTGACCAACCTGACACTTTCAATGCTTTCCTGCAGGTGCTGATACATATCCGCACTCATCTCCCGCTGAACCGCACTCATCTTTCGCATTTTTTTCCCCAATGTAAAGGAAGGGATGATATAAATGGCAAAAACAGCAAACATGACGATCGCCGCGGGCCAGAATAAAACAAACACAGTGGAAAAGGCAGCGACCGCTCCCACCACCTGCTGCAGTATCCTTGGTACGACCGTATTATTCAGGTTCTGGATTGATTCCACGTCATGTGTCAAACGGAAGAGCATATCCCCCCTAGGCGTCTTTGAGAAAAACGACATCGGGGTCCGGTGAAGCTTCCTGAATGCCCGGATTTGCATATCTGTGATCACATCAAGCCCTATCTTCACCTGCACATATTCCTGCATCGTTTCAAACAGGGATTTACCGAGATACGCCCCGAGAATCCCGCCAACTACCCATGCAAGAAAATTCAGATCCCCTCCGACAATGACGTCATCCACCAATCGTTTCACGAGAATCGGCGGGACGATGGTAAAGAGACCGCCGATGACGGAAAACAGGAGTGCCACCAAAAGCTTCCTCCAATATGGCTTAAAATGATTTAAAGTTGTTTTTAATAAGTTCATGTTGAACCCCCTCACAAAATTCTATTTTATACCAACGGATGAAAATATTCACTATAATTTGAATTGAGTATAAATTAAGTATATTCACCCTTTCAGTTCTCATCTTCGGTCGTTGGGGCGGATGGGTTCTACGACTTTTGGATGAAGAAAAAGCCGATCCCCGGCGTGGGATCAGCTTTTCTGTGTTCACTCAATATTGCCACTTAGGTTCTTCCCGCGAATATCGTCCCCATTCACCCAATCCTGAAAGTTCACGTCCAGAACCTGCTTGCTCCCGGCAATGGTTGTAAGGATTCTTGATTCATGATAAGAATACGAAAAGGTGTGAAGGGTGCCGAATAAATTCTCGTAATCCGTGAAGAAAATCGGTGATTCGTTGTTTTTAAAATGCTGAAACAGTTGACGATGGGAAAGCTGCTTTTCGTTTAAACTCAGGAGATGTTTATTTCGCTCGAGGGAGCCTTCAATGGATGAACGGTTTTTCCTTTTCATTTGTTCATCCTGAAAATGATTCACACATGACAGAAAAGATTCTCCATACCTGACTACCACCTTCTCAGGGCTCGCTTCCACTTCGGCGATATTTCCATTTCGATCTCCGATGGAAAAGTTATAACAGGCATAGTGCGGAATTTCCTTGAGCAAGGCAACTGCTTCTTCAAGGGAAGAGCAGGTATCCAGAACCATTCTTATGCCAACCCACGGAGAGACTCCTTTTCTGTAGCCGTCATAACTGACAAAGTGCAAACCTGCGACCAAACCATGTTCGTTTACCCCGTCATGCCTCCCCAGGAGTTGAAGATTATAGCCTGCGGATGCAAAGGTCTGTTCCGGTTGCACCAGGCTAAAAACCCCATCATATAAATCCGGAGAAAAGTCATAATTCCGCACATAATAATCCTTTGTAAGAAGGCTGGAACATCCCATCGCTTCTGTCTTTGGGACGTCATAGCCGCTAAACAAAGCCGCTGCTTTATGAAAAGAAATGCTGAATCCTTCTGCAAGGCCATCCAGCTCATCCAGTAGGTGTGGGGCAATCGAGGAATAAATCGATTTCATTTCAGAAAGATCAATCTCTTGTTTGGTGATCGACCCCAGTATCTGTAAGATGGAAGTAGCTCTCATCTTTTCACCTGTATCTACTCCGATAAGATATGAGTTGGCCCTCATTTGAAAGACTTGTATTTTGAATTCCGGCATGTAAATCCCTCCTTCATTCCATCCTATCCTTTCTGATTACTGCTCACCTGTCATGTTGTGCTTGTTTGGGACTGATCGATTGACTTGAATATTCAAGGAAGACGGGATTCATGCGGGTTTTGAGACCTTTCATGCGAGATATGAAATATTCATGCCGAATGACTCAAGATCAAGCGGGATATGAAACATTTCGTGCGGGACTTCAGATAATCATGCCAGCTTGTCGAATTTCATTATCTCTCACAAATAAAAAAGCTGAAGAGACCACCCCTTCAGCTTTACACTACTCTATTCACTTCACACCCTCAACTAGTTCACGCATGGAGTTCAACTGAGCTGTCAGCTCCAGGAACCACTCTTCGTCTCCCGTTTCCAGGGCCAGGTCAATCAAGTATTGGATCTGTTCTTTATTTTTGACATGTGTATCGGGAATTTTGTTTATTTGTCTGTTTAACAAGGGAAGGATCTTCCCTTCGATGGTTTTATTATCGCTGGTCACAATTTTCGCTTTAACAGCTTCTCCTTTGGTGTCCAGGTTCTCAATATAGCCGATGACCAGTTCTCCAGTAAGTAATTTCCCTTTGACCCAGTCTCCAATTTTTAATAGTGTTTGCTCGTTTGACATTCCTTTTCACCTTCCAAACTGTAATGTTATTTGTTACATTTAGTCAAAAAGAAAGCCTTCTACGCTTTCTCCTGATGGATCATCTCGACGATGTCTTTAATCGTATAGTCCTTTAAGTAATCCCCCAGTTTTTCTTCTGCACCGAGGAAAATCTGGAACAGGACATTCTTCATATTGGCGCCGACGAGACACTTATCATTGGTAGCGGTGCATTTTGGCTGAAGGGCGCCCTCTGATGTGATTTTATAAATATCCCACAGATTAATGTCGCTCAGGTCCATGGCAAAGATGAATCCGCCGCCTGTCCCTTCTTTAGACGCAATGAATCCCTGCTTTTTCAGAAGACTGAGGACTTTGCGGATCCGGACCGGATGAACCCCTGCACTTTCCGAGATCGCATCGCTTGTCGACATGCGGTCCGTCTGCAGTGCCAGATACGTCAAACTATGGATGGCTAAGGTAAAGTCGCTATTCATGGACTGCCTCCTTCCCGGATGTTACTGTAATGGTAACTTTTACAGTTCACACTGTCAAGAATCCGGTTTCCCGGTTAATTGGCCAGCTTTTGCAGCTCACTGTATTCGAAGTTACGCACTTTCCTTGGGAGAAAGCTGCGAATTTCTTCGTCGTTATACCCGATCTGCAATCTTTTCTCATCCAGCATGATTGGTCGTTTCAGTATGAGGGGATTTTCCCTGATCAGTTTATATAAATCCTGGAGCGGCAACGAATCAATGTCTACTTTTAACTCCTGGTACGCCTTTGATTGTTTAGAAATGATGTCCTCTGTGCCGTTTTCCGTCAGGCGGAGGATCGATTTGATTTCATCAGGTGTCAATGGTTCTGTCAGCATATTGCGTTCTACGAATTCAATGGAATGTTCCTCAAGCCACGCTCTCGCTTTGCGGCAGGACGTACAGCTCGGTGTCAAAAATAAATTGACCATGTGTTTACACACTCCTTTTTAAATGTAATAAAAAAAGTAACAGTTATGATTAAAATAAATGCACTCCAATCCCGGGTACACTGTAATAATAATATTTACAGTTAAAGATGTCAACTCTTTTTAGAAAACTCTTTTTGACCGTTATGATTATTCCTTACCCGATAAGCTAAATGGATAAACGTAAGATTGATCTCATTGAATTCTTCGAAGTTTTTTGACAAGAAGCTTATATAAACAAAAGAGGCCTTATAAAACTGATAAAAAGAAGAATCCTTCCCCATTAGAGAAGAATTCCTTATACCACTCTATTTTCTTGAAACTGCACCTTTCGCAGAAACGGCGGCGAATGTAATCGTGATGGCACAGACAATCACGATGGCGATGACACCCTGCATCAAATCCCAAAATACCCAACCGTCTATGAGAGCGGTCCGCATGCTTTCAAACACATAGGTCGTCGGGTTGATCGTGGCGGCAATCTTTAACCACTGAGCCTCGATCAATTCAAGTGGAACAAAGGTCGTGCTTAAGAAAATGAGCGGGAAAAAGATGAATGTCCCCGCCTGGGCAGCCTGGGCATTTCTCGTCCGCAGGGCAATCCCGACGGAATACCCGGCAAAGGCAAGTCCCCAGCCAATCGCGATCAAGAGGACAAACAAAACCCCGGCAAATCCTGTTTTGACGTTCAGACCGAGTAAAAAGGCCATTCCAATGATAAGGAGCGTCTGGACGAGTAGCTGCAGCATTCCGGCAATGATCGGACCGAGGACGATGGCAAGGCGCGATGCCGGTGTCAAAAGCAGTCTTGAGAAAAAGCCGGTTTCAATATCCTTTACGATGCTCTGACCCGCTCCCCCTGCTCCACCGATGGCAGCCGATACAATCGATACGGGAAGAATGAAGGCCAGGTAATCGGCACCTTCAAAGGTCGGCAACTGGGATATACCGCTCAGTCCTCCCTCGTACACCAGAAGGAAGAAAGCAGAAATAATCAGATTAGGAATGAATGAAAACGGGTTTCGGATGGTGGTCTTGATGTTCCGGACCGTCATGAGCCAGGTGTCCTTGAATACATTATTCCCCACGGCTCTTCACCCCTTCCTTCGTCTCGCTCGTCAATTTCAGGAAGATATCATCCAGGGTAGGGGAAGACAATTGAATGTCGACAATCCCGATTTCCTCCGTGTCAAGGATTCGGACGACCTCGAGAAGCTGCCTCGTTCCCTCTTCTACATATACGAGGATCTTTTCTTGTTGAGCGAGAACATCGACTCCTTCCATTTGGGTACGAATCAGGTTCACACTGTGTTCGATCACATCACGATCTTTCAAGGTGATGGTAATGAGATCCTGCCCGATCTCAGCCTTCAAGTCCTTCGGAGATCCCATGGCGACGATTTCGCCTTTATTGATGATACCGATCCGGTCTGCAAGGGAATCGGCTTCCTCCAGATACTGCGTTGTGAGAAAAATTGTCGTGCCCTTCTCCTTGTTCAGACGGCGCAGCTCTTTCCAAATCGCTGCCCGGCTGGATGGATCAAGTCCCGTCGTCGGTTCATCCAAGAAAAGAATATTTGGTTCGTTGACCAGGGTGAGAGCAAGATCCAGCCTTCTTCTCATCCCCCCGGAATAACCGCCTATCCTTCGCTCAGATGCTTCTGATAAGTCCACAATTTCCAGAAGCTCCTGTGCCCGGCGTTTCCCTTCTTCTTTCCCGAAGCCGAAAATAAACGCCTGAAGCTCCACCATCTCGCGGCCGGTCAAATCTGGGTCTACCCCCGTCTCCTGAAGGGCGACGCCGATATGTCGGCGGACGTGTTCCGGCTCCCCGATGACATCGTATCCGGCCACCTCCACTTTTCCAGACGAAGCATTGATGAGGGTCGTCAAAATCTGGACCGTCGTTGATTTACCAGCACCATTGGGACCTAAGAAAGCGAAAAACTCCCCTTCCTCGACTCGGAAAGATACATCCTTCACTGCCTGCACATTTCCTTTTTTAAATGTTTTGGTTAGATTCTCCACTTCAATCCTGCCATTCATGAGCATCCCTCCGTTCTATCTATTTCTATTCGAGGAGTGGGTTGGTTTATCCTTTATCGGGTGTGTGCCGATGTGTTGGCATGCCTTGGGGACAGGCACCTTGGCTCATAAGAGTGAACCGGGGTGACTGTCCCTGTGAAACTCATGAATTCATGTGTTAATGCAACCATCTTTTCCGGTTGTTCGAGTATGGTCCAGTGTCCGCTTTCTTCTACTTCTTTCAGGATGACGTTATCCAAATGTATCAAAACATTTGCTTTCATATAGGCATAGGGTAATATATCATGTGATCCTTGAGCAATCATGATGGGGAGGGATCTTAGCACTGGCAAGGACGGTACCAGGTTGTATTGATGGTCAAGTTCTTGCCCAATATGTTTAAGGGCATCCTGGTTGTATGGGATCCTTGTTTTCTTTTTTAATGTGTCATTTGAATACACGTAATATGGGTCGAGGAGTTGTTCAAGCTTCCGGAATGAATCGACACCTAAGAGAGAGGAAAGGGAATAATAACCGAGCAGCATTTTCTTGTGAAATCCGAGTTTTCGAAAAAGGTTTTCTTTGAACTCCCGATAATCCTTAGAGGTTAAGCCTATGGCAGCGGTGAGAATCAGTTTATGGATGCGTTCCGGATGCTTCGCCGCATACGATAAGGCCAGGATGCTCCCCCAGGACTCGCCGAATAGCGTCATTTTCTCCAAGTTGAGAGCTTTTCTGATTTCTTCGAGATTGTTGACTTCATTGTCTATGGAATAGGAATGTCCTGCCTCTACTTCAGATCTTCCGCACCCCGTTTGATCATAAAAAATGATCTGAAAGCTTTCCCCTAAAGGCTCCATGTGAGGAAGGAAATAGTCAGAACTTCCGCCTGGTCCTCCATGAAGGAAAACAATCGACTCTCCCTCTCCTTTTTTAATGATAAAAACGTTCTTTCCATTAATCATGACATGCTTTTCTTCCATCAATCCATAAGCCTCCTATTAATGAATACATACACACCCGTTAAAAGAGTCAACATGACCACCACAAGAATGGTTCCCTCGTAGGGATAATCGATTAAGCTATTGATGATCAAGATCAATCCTAATGGAAGAAAAAAGAAAAGCCCCGTTACCGTTCCTAGCAAAGACTTATTTTTGATCATCTTTTCATTGAAGCCCGCAAGCAGCCAAGTTTGTTTTTTGACACCGACTAAATAAGAAACGAGGACAAGAGCAAGACCGATCACCAGCAAACCGTAGTCCATAGTGATTCCTCCCAATTTTTTATGTTAGTACATGTACGTTTCAGCTCTCGAAAGGTTCCATATTTTTACTAAAAAAAGCCCCATTGGCGTACCAAGGGACCTGTTACTATTATTGATTAAGGCATGGAGCTGACAGCAAAATAGATAAACACGGTTGCCACCATCAAAAACACCATCCAGCCATTTGAAATGGCGAGTCCCCTTCTGATCATCAACTCTTTTTCCAGCTTGATTTGAATCATAAACCCGATTGCTACGATGGCGATCCAAGCCAATATTCCATAGGGTGAGAATAAATATCCTGAATTCATGATCCACAGGATAAAGATGATGAAGTGGATCAATATGAATACGAAAGCCAGCTTCTTCAAACTGTTCCCTCCTGACCTTGCTGGGAATGTTTCGTTGGGATGTGGATTGCTCCCCCCTTACCTTTCACGCGTTTCAACGTTGCCACAATCAAAAAGCTCACAATGACGAGGAGAAGCCATGAGCTGACCTTCCCAAGATGGACAAGGCTCCAGGCTTCGGTCTGGTTCGGGTATTCCCAGGCACCGAAGAAGGTTGCGATGTTTTCAGCGATCCAGATGAAGAAGCCGATGAGGACAAATGATAGGGCGAGGGGCATATGGTAACGTGTCCCACCTACCTCATATTCGACCCACGTCTTCCAAAAGACGACGATGACAAGGCCCGAAAGCCACCAGCGGATGTCGATCCAATAATGGTGGGTGAAAAAATTCAGGTAGATCGCAGCGGCAAGGGCTACGACTGCCCAAAACGGCGGCCACCGGATCAGCTCCACCCTGAGCCTCCTCCACGCCTGGCACAGGTAACTTGCTACACTTGCATACATGAATCCACTATATAAAGGGACCCCGAACAGCTTGGAATAGCCTTCCCCGGGATAGGACCACGAGCCCATATGTACCTTGAACAGTTCAAGGGCAAGGCCGATCAGGTGGAATAGGGTGATGACCTTCAGTTCATCCCGGGTTTCGAGACCCGATTTCACCATTCCCCATTGCATGACAAGGCAGATCAGAAGCAGCCAGTCATACCTCGGCAGGAAGGGAAGCGGAATGATTTGAGTCAACGCCAAGGACGCAAAGATGACCACAGGAAACAAGCAGGACAGGGCCTGCTCCCAGCCGAAAAGAAGGAGTTTTTTGCCCGCTCTCATGATCATGACTCTGCTTCTTCATCCCGTTGATACTCAAGCAAATCTCCCGGCTGACAATCAAGTGCTTTGCAGATCGCGTCTAGCGTGGATAAACGAACCGCCTTTGCCTTCCCGTTTTTCAGGATTGAAAGGTTGGCCATCGTGATTCCCACTTTTTCCGAAAGCTCCGTCACACTCATTTTCCGTTTCGCAAGCATCACATCTATATTGATTATAATTGCCATAATTTCACCTCAGACTGTTAAATCATTTTCAGATTTGATTTCGATGGCATTGTAGAGAAGCTTCTGGAGAACTGCCGCGAATACCGCAATGACGGCTGATCCGAATACAAAGATTAGCCCGATCACGATAATCCCCGGCGCGTCATCCACCTCCGCCAGTACATAAAAGAGCGGCAATCCTGCTACATAGAAGAGACTGATGACGATGGCACACTTCTTGATCACCTTCAACGCCTTCACGGATGCCCCTGAGAAAGCGTTGTTCCGGTCAATCAACATCAATAACTTAAACGCCTGATACAACGCCGTGTAAAAAGGGATCGCCGATGCATACATGACAGCCAGCATTCCATAAACCACATAGGCAACCTTCGAACCCGCCGCTTCCATTGCGATCAGAGGTAATCCAATCAAGCATAAAGCGGCAATGGGAGCCCCGATAAGAAAAAGGGCAATTTTCAAAAAAAGTGTTTCCCGTTTCATTCATAGCACCTCACTTGATAATATAATATGAACTTACCATGTTATTTATTGTTTTACAATAAATTTTTATTACTTTTTAAGATATGTTTATTGATAAATAAAGAGCACCCCCTTATGCGCGGGGATGCTCACCAACCGGAATCCATATGTTCATTTCATATTCATCGCAATCTTCTTTTCCAAACAAATGCCCGTCCACCACTTCAATCTCGGGCATTCCTTTTTCAATGAGATATCCTTCCCGGTCAAAGACCTCCCACAGCTTGTGGTAGGTTGCAGGAATGTTCCTGGCGGGGCCTTTATGGTTGAATACGACGTATTTCTGTTTGGGGAAAAGGTGTACCGTCAAGTCCTTTCCCATTCTTCGGAAAGCTACAGAATCCATCTCCATCCCACAGGTGTAATAGTAGTCATCGCTTCTTGGGGGAAGGCAAACCCCAACTATCTGATCTACCTGATCCGTTGTGATGAATTCCCTCGCTTTCTCCCATAGGCCAGGTATCGGATATGCAAAATCTTCGCCCCAGCTCCCCGGAGCACTGTATCCGACCACAACAAAAGATTCCTTCACCACTTCTTTAAACTTCATTCCTCTCCCACCTCTCATCTCACCTGCACTCTACTAATATAGTTGAAATTCCAGACACCCTCCTGTCCATTCTTGCTCGTGATAGACAGGTGAGGGACGGACCTTTATGGGCGGGAAATCAATAGAGTAAATAGACTTTTTGGAGGTCCGTCCCTCAAAAAAAGAGTCCGGCCATGGCCGGACTCCTTTAAGTGAATCTTATTCATGCGCAAGTACTGTGCGCGATTGTTTTCTTTCCTGGAAGTAGTAGAGTACGAGTGTTGCGGCAACCAGGATTCCCATAATCATGTACAGCGAACGGTAGCCGGTCAAGGGAATCAGGAAGCCAAGTACATAGGGTCCGAATCCAAGGCCAGCATCAAGGGAAATATAATAAGTGGATGTTGCAAGACCCACGCGCTCAGGAGGAACTGCCTTCACGGCAATCGCCTGTGTGACGGATTGCATATTACCGAATCCCAGTCCGATCAGAACTCCCGAAAGAAGCAGAATCATTGTATTACCAGCCGCACTTAATAGGAACAAGCCCGCCGCGAACAGGACAAACGCCGGCAGCATGACGGACTTGGCCCCTTTTGCATCCATCAGTCTACCTGTGAATAGACGCGATACGAGGATCGCAACGGCATAGACGACAAAGAACACGCTCGCTGCTTCTACAAGGTCGATGTCGATGGCATAAAAATTAATGAACGACAGGACACTTGAATAAGCAAGGGAAACAAACAGCACGACAAGCGCGATAGGAAGTGCCTTTGGCTCGATGAAGCTTGACAGGCTCAGGCGCTCTTTCTCCGCTTTTTTCCCTGCCGGTTTCTTGACAACCGGAATTTTCACAAACAGTGTAATGAGGTAGCTGATGACCCCAAGGGCAAGACAGAAGGCAAAGATCGCCTGAAAGCTTGCATGCTGACTTAAGAAAAGACCGAAAAATGGCCCAACAGCGGTTGCGAGTGTGATACTCATACTGTAGTAACCGATTCCTTCCCCTTTCCGGCTCCCAGGGATGATTTCCGCTACGATGGTACCGGTAGCCGTACTGACCATTCCGAGTGCCACCCCGTGAAGAAAACGGGTAAGCAGCAAGAAACTGATGCCACCCTCCACGAAATACAGGCATGAGGTGGCAATGAAAGCAATCATGCCGACAAACAGCATTTTCTTATTTCCGATCGTCGTGATCATCCGACCAAGGAATAGACGTCCGATCAAGGTCCCGATGATGAAGATCCCGGTCACAAGTCCCGCCTGACTTTCCGATGCACCGAATTGATCCACGGCATAGACCGCCATGGTAACAAGCAATAAATAAAAGATTAAATAGATGAAAAAGTTGGCGATGGACATGAGCGTGAAGTCCTTCGTCCATAGCTTTGACTGTGTCTGACTCATCTGTAAAACTCCTTACCTGTTCAAATTCTCTTTGATTTTTTTCATCATTTCCATCATCTCCAGCTGTTTCTCTTCGCTGATTCCTTCCATGATGGACTGTTCAAAACGGTCGATGGTTTTGCGGGCATTCTCATACACTTCGATCCCCGCCTCCGTCAGTTGCATCCGCTTTTCCCGGCGATCCTTCCCGGGAATACGCTCGATATAGCCCGCTTCCTCCAACTGATGAACCGTCCTCGTAATCGTCGGCTTCTCCACACTCTGATAGTTTGAAATCTCCACATTGGAAGCAGGTCCATTATGGTAAAGATTATATAAAATCGTCCACTGAGCCCTATGCAGACCGTGTTCATTCAGCTGAACGTTCAATTGATTCTCAAATGGTCTGTAGAGCCTGATCAGCTCCTGAAAAAACTGTTGCTCCGATTTCATTTGGTGGATCCTCCTTTTTGTATAGTTATCTTAGGTAATTGTTATCTTGGGTAACTATTATATAGTAACAGATGATTGTAGGGTTGTCGAGAAAAGGGAATGCGGAGATTTAACTGGGTGGATTTCTTTTAATTGATGCTGTTTGTCAAAACTTTCTTTGTAGTAAATGGCTGGTGCGATACCACCCTGAGGAAATTTTTTCATTCGCTATAGAGATTTTAAATAGAATAATAGAAAAAAGAAGCAGCTTCTGCTACTCCTTTTTATCAACCTATTAATTTCTAGGATCCACGTAATCCGGATAATCCGTAATAATTGCATCCACGTCCATGTCGAATAAAAAATCTGCCGCTTCATGACTCCTCACTGTCCACGACCCGATTTGCATATCAAGGGAGTGAACATCTTCTACTACTTGTTCTGTGACGATACCATAGCTTGGATTGAACCATTCTGCATACTCAGAGATTTCTTTTAATGCTTCAGATGTCGCTTGCGACTGACTCCAGGCTAAAACTCCAACTGGGACTTTTGGAAGGAGTTGATCCATCTTTTTCATAGAATCAAAATTAAACGATTGAAGAATGATTTTTTCATTTTGCGGTGTATCGAGGTGACGTTCCTTTAATGCATCAGCTACTTGTTCCTCTATACCAGGATAAAGCTCAGGAGACTTCATTTCGATTAAGATCCCCACTTTTCCATGATAGCGATCCAGGACCTCTTCAAATGTCGGGATCTCTTCTCCTGCAAATTGTTCGCCTTTCCAACTGCCTGCATCAAGACTCTTCATTTCCTCGAGTGTCAGATCCCCTACTTTTCCCGATCCATCGGTTGTGCGATCCACTGATGTGTCATGGATGACAACCAATTCACCATCTTTGCTTCGTTGAACATCGATTTCGATATAATCCGCCTTCATATCCACTGCCAGATCATAGCTTGCGATCGTATTTTCAGGTGCATAAGCTGCCGCCCCGCGGTGTGCAATATTCTCTACCTGCTTTTCCTCACCTGCTGATTGCTCTTCTGCAAACGCCTGGCTAAACGGACTCAATAACAATGAAACCGCAATTCCTGTACCAACTAACAACTTTTTGTTCATGTTCTTCATCTCCTATTCCTAATATGTATTCGACTACATTTTAGGGAAGGGATGTTAAGTGGGTATGTAGTTCGGTACCCATCTTAATAAAGGTTGTGTGAAGAAATTTCGATCTATTTCCTTAGGGATTTTTACAAAAAAGGAAAAAGTACTGTGATGTAGTATTATTTGCTTATCATACAGCCTACTTCAAAGCATTCATCTCCCATACTTTCTCCTCTCCGGTTTCCATATCCTTCACCTTAAACTGATTCTTCCGGACCTCCTCTTCTCCTATAACAATCACATTCCGTACCCCTTCTTTATTTGCTTTCTCCAAGAGTTTTCCTAATTTCCGGCTGCTCATCTCAACTTCGACAATATAGCCTTTTTTCCTTAAATCATTTGCCGCCCGTAAAGCTTCCTTCCCGGTACCAAGTGGAATGACGTAATAGTCAACGGTGGCACTTTTCTTCCCATTTTGCTTAGTCGTCATGATCGCTGCATATATGACATCCAATCCAAAGGAGATACCGACGGTCGAGACATTTTCACCTGTTCCCAATAGACCACCGATAGCATTGTCATACCGTCCTCCGCTACCGATGCTTGATGTGATGGACCCATCCGTTAAGAATATTTCATAAATGGTTCCCGTGTAGATTTCCAGACCTCTTGCCAAAAAGGGATTAAACACGCATTGTTCGTTGATTTCCAGGAAGTCAAGATAGGAAGTCAGTTCCTTTAATTCATCCAATCCTTCCCTGATTTGGCCGTTTTGATTGGCGTATGACTCGAAATAGCCCAATCGGCTATTGTCACTGTCTGTTAAAAATTGTTGGATCAAACGGCTAGTGTTGTCCGCAATGGACAGGTCAGAGAGTTCTGAGATGACCGAATCGACACCAATCTTTTCGAGTTTGTCGAGGATCAAAACTGCTTGATTGATTCGATCCGCTTCCACACCGAACACTTCAAGCATCCCTGTCAGCAGTTTCCGGTTATTATATTGAATGGTCACCTTCATATCGAGCTTTCCGAACGCATCCACGGCCATCATCATCAGCTCCGCTTCCGCCACCTGTGATTTGACGCCCACAATATCCACGTCACACTGAGTGAATTCCCGAAACCTTCCCGCCTTGATAGGTCCGTCCCTGAATACTTTTCCGATTTCATAGCGCTTGAACGGCATGGGGATGGTCGGGTTCATGGCCGCCACTTTGGCGAAGGGAATCGTCAGGTCATATCTCAGGGCTAAGTCTCTTTCTCCCCTGTCCGTTAAGGTGTACATCTCTTCCAGGATCTCAGCCCCTCCTGCATATTTCGAGGCGAGTAATTCTGTGTAATTCAGGATCGGGGTCTCGAGGGGTTTGCAGCCGTATTGGATAAAAACGTCCTCCAGCGTCCTCCTGACTTCCCTTCTGATCACTTCCGCCTCCGGTAAATAATCCTGCGTCCCTTTGACATTTTGATAATCCATTTTCTTCATCTTCATCTTTCTTCTCCTCCTTTTTTGTATAAAAAAAGAACCACACTTGATAAGCGAATAACTTAATCAAATGCGGTTCTATGGGAAATAACCTTCCTATGTGCGATTGTTAAAAATCGGATAGCAAGGTTACTCGATATGATGATGGAATTGTGTGAATGAGCGTTGCTTGTTGATGAAAGTCATTTTTATCCACCTCTTATTTTGATATACATTATCACATAAGAAATGTGATTTCAATACTTAATAGCGTCAAGGATGAGAGAAGGGGCAGCTATACGTTCCCCCTGATTTCTAGGATCGTACTTCTTGGAGCGGAAGATGACCCCGTCAGATCCATCCCATTCATGTTGATGAAAATGACCTTTCTCGTCAAAATATTCAAGGAGTCTCACTTCGAATCCAGCCTCTTCAAATAGTGCCGTTAACAATTTATAGTCATAAACAATCTTATGACTGGCTGCAGGATGATCGTCCGGGCCAGGACCTCCTATCTGCACAATACTTTGATAGGTTTCATCAGGAAAACATCCATCCGGCACAGCACATCGAATATACCCAGACGGCTTAAGGTACTTCATGCATATCTTTGCTGCCTGTAACCCTTCTCCGTATGTAAGGTGTTCCCATACATGCTCAGCCAATATTGCGGATATCGAATTTTCTTCGAACATGTTCTGCCACGTCGTTTCATCCAGTAAGTTCAGATCTTCTTCCTGGGTATGCAACCACCCGGGATTATTACGATATTCTCCTGCGCCGATTACGACTTTGAGTTCTGTTTGGACATGATTCATTTTGGTTACCTCACTTTAGTGATTTTCCATTTTATTTCTAAAAATATTTCCTACTTAAAACAACCAGTAATTTGTCGAGAAAACAGCAATAAACAAAATAGTATGAAATCCTGTTTCCATTATCGTATAAGTATATTCTCTATTCTCACTCATCCATTTCTTCTCCATATAGGATTTCCATAATAACCTGCAGATGAAAAAGAAGGCTAAGATTAAAGATGGTTGTAAAAATCTGCTTTCAAAGCTAGTACTAACAACCACTATCAGCCCGGCTATCATTACCACCACTGTTAAATTCCCTATTAGCTTATCTCCTTTTTCATGCTGTTCATTAACCATCTCGTGAGAAGAGAACTTCCTCTTTTTTAAGCCAAGGTATCTGCTAATCACACGGTGGAACAAGAAAACGAGAATGAAATAGATGGCAATGATAATAAATAATTTCAGAATAAAACCCAACATTCTCATCTCCTTTCTTTTGCTTACATACAACAAACTCCCTATCCGAAAGACTCAAAACCAAATCCCTTTTAAAAGCCTTTTCAGTTCAATACTTCAAATCCCTCAAATCAAATCCTTCCTTAATTGAAGGCCACTCCTCATCAATGATCGAATACAGAACGGCATTTCTGACATAGCCACCTGACAGGATCCTTTCTTTTCTCAGGACTCCCTCTTTCACGGCACCTAACCGTTCAATCGCCTTCTGGGAACGGTGGTTTCGTTCATCTGTTTTAAGCTGAACCCGCAACATCCCCAGTTTTTCAAAACAATAACGAAGAATGAGATACTTACAGCTGGAATTCACAAAAGACCTCTGATAATCTTTGCTGTACCACGTAGAACCGAGTTCACACGATCTTTGTGAAAGGTTGATTTCGAACAACCTGGTAGACCCTATGATTCTATTTTGTTCTTTTAACACAACAGCAAAAGGTAAGGCCGTTTGTTGCTCCCGTAGCCGGATGGCGGCTGTTACCCATTGTTCCATTTGTTCAAGGGTTGTAATACCGCTTAACATGAAACGCCATATCTCCGGATCGTTTGCTTCAAGGAGAGCAGCTGAATGGTGAACCTCCAAGGGTATCAATTTAATTTTCTCGTTTTCTAATGACGGTGGGGAATGAAAGATATTGTTTTTCATATGTCCTCCTATTTTTGCATTCAATTTGAGGTCCGTCCCTCACTTTCGCTCGAGTTGAAACTCTTCTATTATCTTCTCGGCAACTTCTTCGAGGCTCATATCCGTATTGTTGATCTTGATATACTTCTCTCTTTCTATTTCCCCTTCGACCGAATTCAGGCGATATGTATCCAAGGAAGCAAGCAAACGCTTTTCGGAGTCTTCAATATTTCGCTTCGACGGCTTATGCTGCAGTCGGTTCGGTGTGATGTTCCGTTTGAGTCGTACTTCTAAATCCGTTTCCAGCTCCACGAAGCAGACTTCTGCCCCGTTGGATTCAAAAATGTCTGTGACCTTCTCGACCCACTTCCAGTCCTTCTCCTCGTTGAATGCCCACATAAAAGTAAAGATCATCCCGTATTGATCTGTTTTGGAGTAGGATTCAAAAATTTCCACTCTCAGCTTGTTGCAGATTCTCCACATTTCTTCCGAGAAACCGAAGAAAGGCTGTAGCAATTCGATGGTCATATGATTGTGGAATAGTTTCAGTTCTGTTCTTTTTTCTAGTTCTTGTCCTACCGTCATTTTGCCGACTGCCTGGGGGCCGAAAAGTAAGATGAGTTTCATTGGAGTGTCCCCTTTTTGGAAATTTGCTAGTAAATTGCTTGATTTTACTCTTTATTAAAGGATCAGCTTTTTTATTTACAAGATTTGTTAATGGTCTTTTCCATCCTCTTTTCTAGCCAACTTTATGTTTTCAAAATGAATACTCTTCATTCCGTCAAAAAAAGAATATTGCTCGCGACAATGGATTTCGAGCTTTTCTCCATCCTGTAAAAGATGATTGATATAGTAGGTTGATTCCTTGAGTCTCTTCATGATCTCATCTGGATCATTTGTTACAGAGCCATGCCCAGGTACATGTACCTGGATATAGTGATTTTCTAGAATCGTTGCTGCCTTTTTCATCGTGTTCTTATAATCTATGTAACTGCTGAAAATGAACGGAAACTCTACATCGGATAGATAGTCACCTGATAAAAAGATACCTAATGGTTCAACGACCGTGAAAAGACCGTCGTGGGTGTGCCCGGGTGATTTGTAAAAACGTAAGGAAAGTGAGCCGAGTTCGAGTCTTTCTCCATCGCGGGATATGGCGTGATCCACTGATGGGTAATGTGGGCAGTAGTCCCTTTTGATATAATACCGCTGGTCAAACTCATTGACCTTCTGCATGATTTCTTCTTTGTGTTCATGAGCTTTCAGTTCTTCTGAAGCAATCACCTTTGCTTCAGGAAATGCCCCGGAACCGATGATATGGTCGAAATCACTGTGCGTGTAGATGATGTAAAGCTGCTTATCACCTAATTCTCTATCCACATACTCCCGAATGGCCTGGACTTCATGGGGCAGCCAATTGGGGTCGGTCATAATCATGACATCATCCGTTTGAATGATGGCTGAGGTGGTTTGATATAGTGAACTTTGAAAAACCGTTAGATTGTCGTTTTTGAAGTGGATCATGGGTAGCCTCCTTCGATAGAATGTTAGTCGTTCTTCAACCGCTTCTTGATCATCCTGATTTGTCCCCGATGGTTCAGTTCATCTTCAAACACGTGGAACCATTTGAAGTGGTTATTGGCAGGAGAATCCCAGCCATAGGGGGTAACCTGTTCTAACCATTCGTCGCTAGATTCAGAAAAGAAATCCAGTGTTTCCGTCCTCGTACTGTCAAGTAAATGCTCATAAAAGGCTAAGTCGTTCCCCTTGATTTCTTGCTTAGCATCTTCGCCAAGAACAATGCCAATGCTTAAACCTTCCCACTCCTCGTCGGTCAAATCCCGGTCTTCAAATGTCATGATTTGAAATGCTTTTTCAAGGCTTGCCAAGTGATACAGAAGCATGCCGATTGAATTGCTTTTCTCATCGAAATGGTAATCAAGTTCTTCCTGTGACAGCCCTTTGATTTCCTCCCATGTGGTATGTCTCGTGTAATCCATCATGGAAACCAGTTTTCCGATTTCTGGAGTAAATCCTTTTTTCTCTTTTATAAAAAGTAATTCCTGTTCCTTGGTTTTCATAGGTTCCTCCTTGTATTTCATTCCACATCACTCGAATACTTCTCCGGCAACAATTCCAACACATTACACTTCACCAATTCTCCCCCATATGAAAGGATCACATCGGTATGTTTCCCATAATCGCTTATCAATTCCCGACACATCCCACAAGGTGCGACGACCCAGCATTTCTCGATGTCTTCGTGTGGATGGGGATGGGCTACTGCAACAATCGTTTCAAATTCGTGGTCTCCTTCAGAGATGGATTTCCCAAGGGCCATCGCTTCGCCGCATACAGTGATCCTGCCGACGTTTGCTTCGACGTGGACAGCTGCATAGACCTTGCCGGATGTTGCTCTGACGGCTGAACCGATGTGATGCCGACCGTACCGATAATTCGTTTCTATGACTCTTTCTGCTTCTTTGATCAGTTCATAGTCTCTTTCTTCTAATGGTTTAACGTTTAACATGTTGCACTTCCTTTTTTCATATTTGTTCTAAAATCATTTCCACTATCTCATCCTGCGTCATTTCATCCGTCAATTGTACTTCTCCATCCACACGGAGGTAGTCCTCTGCATTCCACCAGGCACGTAAAGAATCCTCCCCGAATTCTGTCCTTTTTGAACGGGCGTTATGTCGGCGGACGGTTTCTTGAAACGATAAATCGTAGTAGTAGGTATGGGCTTTTCCGTTATAAAATTGGATCAACTGCCGAAGCACATCCCCGTAGCGTTGTTCAGTGAAGATTCCTTCCACTATGACGTATTCACATTTCCCTCTGCCGTATTCTGTGATCTGCCTGATCAGTTCCATGGATAGGTTGCCGTCCCGGTCCTGTACCTTTAACATGTCGCGGCGGACGACATCTTGGGAAACAAGGAGCGTCCCCTTTCCAAAATGTTCTTGAAGACGTTTGGCGGTCGTTGTCTTTCCGCTGCCGGAATTTCCTCGTATGATAATCAATGTTGATTCCATAGTTCCTCCCAGATGGTTATAGTTCAATATTGTATTTTTCCAGTAAATCTTTTAATGCCGGTCTTTCATTTCCATCCCTGCCCACCACGTGCGTTGCCGTAATCAATGAGTTTAATACTGCTTCTTCCGTTGCTTCTCCGATGGCGCGGAATGCAAGATCGATTTCTTCTTCATGAATCATCGGGACAGACATAAATTGAGACGTTTGGTCATGGGGGATCTTCGTTGCCGTCGAGAATCCAATGACCACTTCCCCGCTCCCGGTTGTGATGATGGAGCCTGTACGGGATAATCCTGTGATCGTCCGCTTGATGATTCGGTTGAGCTGTCTTTCGGACACGGGGAGGTCCGTCCCTGCAATGATGATGATCGAGCCTTTGTCCTGTTCTTCCCGGGATTGGAGGATTCTTTTCTTCAGTTCTTCTCCGACGGCCCTTCCGTTTATGGTCAGGTCGCTTAGTATCCCGAAGTTCGTTAAGACGAGGACACCCATTGTGTAGGTCCCGTGGTCCATTTTCATGATTCGTGAAGCCGTCCCGATTCCGCCTTTCAGGGAATAACAGAGCATGCCGGTTCCGGCTCCGACCGTCCCCTCTTCAACGAATGACGAGGTATTTTCCAGCGCCTGCCGGACATGGTCTTTCGTGATGAACCTTGCTCTGATATCATTTAACAACATGTCATTGCACTCACACACCACAGGATTGACGGTCCCCGTTGTTCTGCCGATCTCAGGATTTTGTTCGAGCATGTAATCGAAGAGGGCATCAGCGGCTGTACCGATGCTCAATGTGTTCGTTAAGAGAATGGGAGTTTCCAATGTTCCTAGTTCATTGATCTGGATCGTTCCCATCGTTTTGCCGAATCCGTTGATGACATGGGTGGAGGCGATGAGCTTCTCTTTGAATAGGTTTCCCTGGTGAGGCAGGATCGCCGTGACGCCCGTTTGCCTATCCTTTTCACTAAGGGTGACATGACCGACCGTTACGCCTTCAACATCAGCAAGAGAATTGTTGGGACCCGTTTCTAACTTTCCTATATTCACTTCGTAGTCCCGGATTCTTTTTTGTGCAGGATTGTTCATCATGGCCTCCCATTAGGTGAATATTCCGAAAAATTCGGTTGTGAAGAATACTAGTAACGTGATGGATAAATAGGCTAGCTGTGAAAGGGTGAATTTATAATCATTGGGATTCTCTGAATGTTTCTTTTCAAAGATGGCCCTGACTGTTTCCGATACCAGGCAAAAACCGAATACCATTATATACGGTTGCAAGTACCATACTCTTCCTTCTTGATCCAGATTGAAAGCATGATAGATGCCTCCAATGACAATGAGGATCAAAAATGTGATTCGAATCATCCAATCCCATTTTTTATGATAATCATTCACATGGTTATACGAGAACCTCTTCTTTCTTTTGACGTTCAGTATTTTCCTCATTCCTGCATTAAATAGGAAGATGGACAAAGCGTAGATTGATAAGAATAGGAAACTCTTTACTAAAAAATGATCCAACTAATCGTTCTCCTCCTAGGTAGTCAGTTACATACCAATTATTCCAAAATATTCATATAAACTCAATCCTTTCTTGGTAAAGACATTCCCTGCCCGGTAATCATGCAAGATCTTAAAAAATCGTGCGGGTTCTGGATTTTTCATGCGGGACTGAAGATAATCGTGCGAGACTGGATTTAATCATGCCGGTTTCGATTGGAATCGAGCAGCTACGTCGAATTTTTTGTGGGAGCCATAGAAAAAACGACTTTGACCAATAAAGGTCTAAGCCGTTTTTCACGTTTCAACACGGGGAAATTCGATAACAAACTCCGTACCGACCCCTTCTTCACTTTCCACGGTGATGCGCCCTTTGAAGGAACGGATGATTTGAAAGCTGACCATTATCCCGAGACCGGTACCCTTTTCTTTGAGAGAATAATAGGGAGAGCCGAGGCGGTCGACTTGTTTCGTGTTCATGCCGATTCCCTGGTCTTTGATGGTGATCCTGATATGTCCGGCATCGGATGAGTGACAGGCGATCCAGACGGTTCCACCATCCGGCATGGATTCCACGGCATTTTTCAGGATATTGATCAGGGACTGGTTCAGCTTCTGAGGGTTTGCTTTAATCCAACAGTCATCCGCTATATCGGATTTGAACTCCACCTGCTGGTTTATGCTGAATGTTTGAATGAGCGTGGTTACACGCTTTAACTGTTCACCGACATTGATGGTCCCAAATGTATTCATGGAAGGCTTGCCGAATGCCAGGAAGTCGTTGATGATTTCATTGGCCCGGTCCAATTCTTCAATGGACACCTTGATATACTCTTTTTTATGATGAGGCAGGTCTGGCTCATCAAGGAGCTGAAGAAAGCCCCGGGTCACCTGCATGGGGTTTCGGATTTCATGGGCAAACACACTGGTCAGCTCACTGATCATCCTGAATTTCTCCGCATCCTGGACCTCTAGCCTCAGCTGATGGGTCTCGCGGATCTTTTCAATCAATACCGTACAGAAACAGGTAACCGCCACTGTAAAAAGAAGATGGATACCCTGTACTTTCAAAACGGGGATTGAGATTCCATTCATTAGACTGAACACCGTCATGCCACAGAGGCAATATAGGAAAGATAATCCCGCTGCAATCATCACTCTTCGATCCTTTTTCTCCCGCATAAACATTCGTTGAACGTATAAAATGACAGGCAGGGTGATGACAAGAACAAGGATTGTCGTATAGAGTCCAATGGTAATTCCCGAGGTCATGCGATAGAAGATAATCAGGGCGGACAGCAATAACCCCGGCCACATCCCGAGGTATAATGTCCCAAGAAGGAGCGGAATAAATCGTAAATCGAGGCGGTCTCCACCCAAATATTCCACCGGGAATGACATACATAACACGATGGACACTCCCCACAATAGGGCTACGAACATCTTGATTGTGCGGTCATTCTTTACTTTTTCCAGAATAAAGGTGAAATAACTGAATATCGGTATGATCATGAGGGTGAGCTGCAGCAGGAAATCTTTCACTATACTCATCTGGGCACCATTCGCCTTCTGTTTATATATGGTTCTATTTTAACAAAAAACAGATGAAGATAGAGAATATTTCAACAATTTACGACATTTTCAGATTCTTTCAATATAGTCTGCCTGTCCGGCCGGATTTTCGTGAAGAAGATAATGATCCTCTGCCAGCCAGTATCTTCTCCTATACTTTTCGACCCTGGCCTGCTCATCCCCTAGATAGGTGTCCCGCCCGATGACTCTTTCGGTTCTGAGTTCGGTGGGACAGTCCAAAAAAATCACAAAGTCGAAGAAATCACGCCATTCCTTCCGCTGGAGGAAGACGCCTTCAATCAGGACCACCCTTACCCCGTCAAGGTGGATGGGTTTCGATACGACTGAGTCCGAACTGGATTCATAGAAAGGTAACGTGATAGAGTTACAGCCCCCATGTAACCTTTGGAAAAGTTCTTTCCTGAGCTGTTCAATATTCCACTGAAGGGCGTAATATTCATACCATTCCTCGTTCCCTGTTCCATACCGTTCGCTCCTTTTCACAATGTAGTCGTCCATATGCAAGATGACCGCGTCACACTTTGCGAGCATGAATTCTTGTTTCACGTTTCGTGCGAGGGTCGTCTTCCCCGATCCACCCAAACCATCGATCCCGACGATGAAGGGACGGTTGATCGAAGGGCGTCTTGAATATTGTGCAAATAATGTTCGGATCACTTGATCAATGGCCATGTCCTTTTTCCTCCATCATTACTTGGGGTCATACACCTTCCCTACATACACGTCATGTTTCCCCAAGATTTCTTCTTCAAACTTCTCACACCACTTCTTCACTTCCTCGAGATCATGTGTTTCGAAAACCTTTTGATCCCAGGGCATTATGGTCGGCCGGTCTTTGTCTGCACGGTACTCATCGAAGAATATGTAATAAGGTTCTTTGTCTTTAGTGAAGCCGGAATACTTTCTGATTTCGTCCCATTCTTCTTGATGTACATCCTTGTAGCGATCTACCTTGCACAAGATCTGTCCGGGATGCAGGAATGAATGACGCTCTGAGATATCCCACAATGGTTGATCTGCTTCACGGAATACCTCTTCGTCTTCGTCTTCCATTACGACATAGCTGTAAATTTCGTAACGTTTTTCCTGCAGTGGTTCCGGCTTTGATGCTTTCTTCATTAAAAAGATGATCAATACTACTATGATGCCAATGATAAAATAAACCATTTCATCCTCCCTTTTTGAATGTTTTCCTCAAGTTCACCACATGATTGGGGCTCTCCTCCCACTGTCTCATGAGTTCGAGCTGCTTCGACTTTAAATCGGCATACGGTTCTTCCAGTACATCGACTTCGTTAAGTTTTCGTTCAAAGATGCCGGCAGCGTTCACTTTTTTATATCCGCCAAATCCTTCCCCATCATTGAGCAGCCACACCACTTTCCTGATTTTAGCGAAAAGGATCCCGCCTGTGCACATGAGACACGGTTCCACAGTAGTGTAGATCGTTAATGGCTCACCTTCTATTTTCGCTTTGAAAATGGACGAACCTGCATTTCGGATCGCGTCCATTTCTGCATGGGCCGTTGCATCCTGATGAGAATGGACACGGTTTCTCCCTGTGGAGATGATGTTCTGATTTTCATCCACAATGATAGCCCCTACCGGATATGTTTGATTGTTTAATGCTTTTTCGGCTTCTTCAAGCGCCAATTCCAGAAAGAATCGATCGTTGCGCATTTTCCCCCTCCTTATCCATCACTCATATACCAATTATTTCAAACCAAGATGAATAACTCAATAATTAACTCAAAGGCTATTTTTTTCATAAAAAAGAGGACTGCCCCCTTCACGCTAATGCTTTAACGTGTCGGTGACAGACCTATTTTCATCTTAGTTTATTCTTCTGAATCGTGATCTTCACGATCTTCCTTTTTGTTATCGTGATGGCCTTTATGGTGGTGTTCACCATTTGTATTCACACCAGGGATACCGGAAATATAGCCGACTCCGCCCGTTTCCATGATGCCTAGCGTATCTTTCATCGCTTGTTCCAATTCGTTTTTATCGACTGCTGTGATTTCCTTCTCATCAAGATCCGCCCCTGGATGTTGATAATTGCTTAGGACATAATTTGAATCTTTCATGGAATCCACCGCTCGTAATCCCGTTGCTTCTGCTCCGACCGGAACTGAAAGGATTCTGGAAAGCTTTTTCGTTTTCACATCATAGGCCCACACGAAGTTGTTCGTGTGCATATCGCTGTCTTCCCCTATGAAGAGGGTATTCAGATCTTCTGAAAAGCTCAGGTTGTCTGGGTTTGCTACTAATTCCGGGTTTGCCGTATTTCCAAGCGCATCCGGAGAAGAGAGGTCCTCTCCTAAAACGAATCCGTTCATGCTTCCTGGAACATAGTCACTGTCGATCTTCTCATCGTCACGATCTGCTTGACCTTCTTGAAGATTCAATTCATATGTGACACCCGATTCAATCTTCGGAAGTTGAATGTCGTCCTGAACGGCTCCATCCTGCTTTTCCATGCTTCCTTCTTGATAAGAGATGGCCATATACGCTTTATGGTCTTCCGCGTTGACAGCAAGACCCTCCATTTTGTTGAACTCTGAAGTCGCTCCAAGGATGGCACCGTAACGGCGAGGTTCTAAGAATGCTGCCGCTTTTTCTTTCCCTGGTTTCACTTTTAGATATTCCACTGAATCATGAGAGTTCGTCTCAACAGCCGTAAATCCTTCTGTTGGTTCTTCCGTTGTTTCAAAAATATCGCTGAATGTCACTCCACCGTCGATTATGTCTTTGATTTCTTTGTCTGTGCCGTGCCCAAGCTTGATCCAGTTTAAATCTCCAGATCCGCCTTTCTCTGTACCGGTTTGGTTGAACTTAGCCGCATATAGAGTTCCTGCTGAGAAATCTTTTGCTTTATCGGCTACATACATGAACATCATCGTATTGCCACCGTCGTCACCGAAAATCGCCGTTTTGTTATCAGGAAGGACTTGCATCATTTCATGAGAGAAGCGCCCAGTGCTGTAATGCTTTACGACAGAAGGCTTTCCGTCATGTGAAACACTGATTTCGGGGATCCATCCGTAATTGTAAGGATTTGCTTTGGATTCATCATGGAAGTAATAGTTGGCAAAGTTGCTTACTTCTTTATACGCATCGGAATCTTTGTTTTGAAATTCTCGTGCATCCGGCTCATATTCCTCTGAACCAAGGTGTGTGCCCCAATCCGTTGTGGATCCGTTACATGGATTCCATAGCCCATTGACACTTGAGAAATCAATCTTATGGGCTTCTTTCACTGAAAGCTTGCCCGTTTTTTTATCATGGTCAAGTTCAGATAGGGTCATGGACGCAGGAAGACCGGAAATCTCCTCGCCGGCATTATTTTGAGAATCGTATTCAAAGTGGGAAACCATGAACGATCTGTTCCCTTTCTTCAAAAAGCTGTTGGAATCCGGAGCGTCCGAGATGAAATAAGAGGGATTCGATGGAACGCTCTCGTCCATGATCGGATCTCCGTTCACGTCGATCGGTGTACCTGCTGGAATCATTTCCCCTTTATTGTCGACGATTTTATCTTTCGACAGATAGAGTTGATCATAGTTAAGAGGCAGTTCTTTCACTGACCCATCTTTATAGGTCACTTTAACGGTTGCTGTTGTATACGTTTTTACCATGTTTTTAATATTTTCAGGAGCTTTCATGGAAGAGAATTCAACACTCTCGATTTTCTTGTGTGAATCTTTCTTTTTACCGTGACCTTCATGGTCGTGAGCCATTGCTGTTAAGGATGAAGATGCGAGTAACGCCATCGATAATCCGATTGATAGTCTTTTTTTCATCTGTAATACCTCCTCAAGTATTTGCTACTATTCTAGTAAAACATGAGATGATTAAGTCAGTATGAATACAAGAGGGGGAAATTAAAGTCTATGTAAATATTTGTTTACGTTACGATATCAATTCATACGTATAAGGTCATGGGTCCATTAGAGGGTTGATGAAGTAGTGGTAAGAGTGGAAGCAACCTCCAGAATATTCCCGTCAGGGTCGATGATATGAAAGACAGCACCTCCTTTAAATCTCTTCACCTTATAATGGCGCGTTTCCAACAGGCGATAGTATTGAAAAATCCGGGACGGGTTCGACTGCTTGATTGCGATTGAGAGTCCCTGGATCAATTGGGGATGGAAGAATTCAGGAACAGGCAGATCTTCCGGAGCGTCATTCAGTTTTTTTCTGGAACGATGAAGAGCTGTCTTGATGGACTCGTCACCGACCCTGAGCATTGCGGCGATTTCCTTAGTCTTATAGTTAAATACATCTTTCAGGGTGAGGAGCATCGCCTGTTGCAGGGGGAGTGCAGCAAGAAGGATCTCAATCAAAGCGTCGAATTCGGTAGGATCGCTTACTTTCCGAATGTCTTCATGAGTAGAAGGAAACTCCTTCTTCTTTCTTTTTTCATCAATGAAAAGGTTTTTGGCCACTTGGTATAGAAAAGAGAAAGTGAACTCCCGACCCGGATCGAACTTTTTCAATCGATAGATTTTCAATAATGTTTCCTGTACAAGATCTTCTGCCTGCCAGGGTGAGCCTGATAGTTTTAAGCAATATCGGTACAGTTTGTTGACCGTTTGTTCCAGCTCATCAAAAATCATTCCAGTCACCTCACATTTTTTGTAACTTTTTCTTCATTATATTCGTTATACATAGGAATTTCATTTATAAGGAGACGATACGATGTTTAAAATTGGAAGTGTGTTTGTCCCTGTCACGAATCTCGAGAAATCATCTGCCTGGTATGAAGAGCATTTAGGGGTGAAGAAAATTGATTCCTGGGAAGGGGGGGCCGGTTTTTACCTCCCAAATGGTTCCACCCAATTTGGGTTGATTGAAGTAGAAACCCCGCAGCCGACGGAGTTTGTCATTAAAGGAAAGCAGAAGAACAGCTATTTCAATTTTGTTGTCAATGATGTGGATGCGATTCATGAAGAATTGAACGGCAAAGGTGTGGTCACAACGGATATTGATGACTTTGGAGGAATGCGTTTTTTTGATTTCCTTGATCCGGACGGAAATCCATTTAGCGTGGTGAACGAGGTGGAAGGATCTCCATTTCACTCGGATCATGTGAAAAAGCTTCAGGAAATGAATCGGTGAAGAAAGAAAGGTGACCGGAACCCGGTCACCTTTTCATTCTGATTCAACGGTCCTTTCGAGTGCGTCGAATGGCTCTTTCTCTTTGGATGTGACCGTATAGACGGTCTTTCCTTCCTGCCACTTCACGACGGTTTCAGGATGTTTCTTGAATCCGTTGATCGTGATCACGCCTTTGTCATCGGGCGCAGGTAAGTAATTCTTTTCTAAATAGTCCACGACTTTCTTCGCCAAGTCCTCTGCCCCTTCATATCCATCAATTTTGTATTGAGGATCTGTCGGGAAATCGACTTTGATCAGCCAGCGACCTTCATTCCAATATAGATACTCGTGACCGGCAGCACCTTCCTGGAGTCCTTTGATTCCATGACCCAGATCGATGTTTGTATGATCGACCTTCTCATATCCTTCAATTTGAGCCGCTGCTTCTTCAGATGAATCATAGTCTTGCTGTTGAATATCCTCGTTTTCACTACTAGTATCATTATCCGTTGCGCTACTCTTATCTCCGTCATCTTCCTCGTTACCACCATCAGCGTTCCTATCCTCACCGGAATTGTCCTCTGAAGTGGTTTTTTCGTTGTTATCCGTGGATGTGTCCGTTTGATTTTCGTCCACCGTCTGATTGGTTTCGTCCTGATCGGATGCAGTCCCGTCTCCGCTGCAGGCTGATAAAAGAAATGCACTGCCTAGAAGGAGGGCTGCAGTATTTATTTTGATCGACATTTCTGCACCACCTTTTAACGTATGTATACCACATAAGAATAGAAATATTCAAGAATTGTTGGTAATGGAGTTATCGATTGGAAGAAGAAGGGTATGGTCAAGGGTAAGCAAAATGAGGTGAAGAAACTATGAGAATGACGAAGGTGGATCTGATGACCTGTTTACTATCCAGGGATCAGCATTCTTTCAAGAGGTTTTATCAGGATTATGAAAGGTTTATGTTCCGGACAGGCTATCGGGTGACGGGATGCAGGACGGAGACGGCACAGTTGATCCTGATGATCGTGAAAAATATCTGGGACCAACCCACTGTCATTTCCAGATCACCGGATCGCCACTTATCCGTTATTTTGCAGAAATTGATGGTAGATCATAAGTAAGACCGTCTCATTAATGGAAGAACAAAAATCCTTGAAGCGAGGAGTAAAGCCAAAGCAAGCCTGCAGAGAGCAGTAACCATCCCCTACCCTTGTGATTTCTCTGAATTTCTTCTATTCCCATAAATCCAAAGGACAGACCAGCCATCAACATCATGAGTTCAACCCATTTAAATTCCTGCATCACCAGTACATAAGTAAACAAGACGAAACTCACCAAAGAGAAAACAGTGCCTAATATCCTTAACAAACCCTCACTCCTCCTTTCCCGTGTAAAAAAATTCAATCTCTTTTAATTGAAGAAAATCTTTCATGATTTCCTCTTATTTTTGTGATACTTCTTCCTCATGCCTTTTGGTCCTTCTATATTCTTGCGCTGAACGTACCAACATAATGGTCATGCCCCCGATCAGATAAAGTGGCTGACTATCGAAATGATCTTCGATGACTATATCCTGGAACAGGATAAAACAGCCATATAGAACCCAAAAGCCGGTGAAGAATATGGAGAACATCCAGAATCTTGGATACACTTTTTCTTTTTTCATGTTATCGCTCCTGTGTTTAAGTGAATATCGATATCCTCATCCTCCAAAGCACCCTGCTTCACGTACCGAATCAGTTTCTCCGTTTCCCCGTGAACACGTTTGACACCAGTTTCACTCCGAAACCAATTATCTTCGTTGGTATTGTCATCATCCACAGCACATAGGGTGAATGAGATCCAGTCCGGCATATACGTTTTTAGTGTCAGGTGCAGCCTTCTCATATGATAGGAAGTCGTCACGACGAGCAGGCGCCGGATATTGTGCAAATGAAATTCCCGATCCAAGACGAGTAGGGAAGCAAGCACATTTTCAAGGGTATGAAGGGAAAGGTCTTCTGTTAAGATATCTTTCTCCGAAACTCCTAATGATATTGCTTCTTTCTTTAATTGAAGTGCTTCCGTATACTCATTTTCCGGCCACTTCACACCACCGGAAAACAAGATCTTACCAGCCCTTCCCTCTTTATAAAGCTCCACCGCTTTCGGTAATCGGTACTTCACTGCTTTGCTACTGCCTGCAACAAAGATACAATCCCCTTTTAATTGATCGTCATGAATAGAAGAGAATAATAGTTGTGACATTTGGTCATCTGTGAGATGTTCATGGTTTAATTTAGAGATGTACATTCCGACCCTCGCTGTCTTCATTATCTTGTTATTTATTTCGATAGACTCTTTTCTTTTTTAATCGTTTGAAGTGTCAAGATCAACCCGGTAAATCCGGCTAAAAATGATGGGGGAAGACTCCACATGAGATATCGCCAATCTCCCGTGTACAAAGAGACGAAGAGAAATAGAATGGGAAACCCGACTAATACGATGAGCGACACAAGTAAAGCCAATGAATTCATGTTTTTCATAGATAACCTCCGTTTTCTTGATTTTAGCACTCTCTATATTTTAACATAATTTTCCTATATGTGATTCTCCCCAACAAAAAAAAGAGGCACTTTTCCAATCCAGAAGTGTGCCCCTTGCTTCATCTTTTAAATAACAGGAAAAGAATAAGGAAAATGATCATTCCCAGAAATAAAAGATAGCCCATCCCCATGCTGTATACAAAATAGACTCTTACATGGAGGATGATGCGGATAATATGAAAGATCAGGATGCATAAGAGCACCATAATGACGATATTGACCTGTCTGTCCCGGTTTCGATGCATAGAAATCAGCTCCATTCAAAGAGCATGGTACAAGATGAGACTTGTACCCTTTGTCTTTCTATATATCTATTTTCCTTTGCACCTCAATATTCATCAAACATCGATCGCTTCCAGCTGCTTACGTAAATCTGAAAGCTCAGTCTCGAGTTCGTCCAGTTTCCTTTGCTGGATATCCGTGTTTCTGCCAAAGGACTCCAGCTTCTCCAAGTCCCCCTGGATGCGGATATAATCTAATTTCACTTCGTTGACTTTGTATTCCAAATCTTCTTTCGTCACGTTGTCTCCCTCCTTTCATCATTTGATTGATCGAATCCTCTTGTATGGATCAAGTAAAATTGCCGTGCCAGAAATGCAGGGGTATATGGCATATCATTGCGAAGCCACGATTCAATGGTTCCGATGATCGCCGCGGCGTCGTACCATATGAAGATCTCCTGCTGGATGCCTGCTTTTTGTACGAAAGACGCCTCCCCCCTGCTTTCAATCCTAGTGACAAGCCAGTCTGTGAAAAAGGTCAGGATCCTCTCTTTGAAAATAGGGATTCTTCTCGTCGCAAGAACCGTCTTATAAAACTTCCCATTCAGTGAGATATGTTCAAGGAATCTCTCCAGCACCTTGATATTTTCTTCATGATCCGGGTGTTCGTCCGTTTCCGGTTCTCCTAACACGCTCGAAATCTCGAGGATCATCTCATCGGCCATCTTATCCAGCATATCCGAAATGTCCTGATAATGCAGGTAAAACGTCACCCGATTGATAGTGGCCGCTTCTGTGAGCCGATTGACGGTTAATTTCTCAAGATCCATCTCTTGCAGCAATTGGACAAAGGCGTCCTTCAGCAGCTGGCGTGTTCGGAGGATCCTCGGATCGGTCTGTTTCTTCTTATTACTCATAGCATCTCTCCTTTCCCCTAGACTAATTGACGATTTCGTTGATTCTGTTTAGTTTCACGGTATTAAACAACAAGGTCTTTCAGAGTGTAAACTAATCAACACAACACACCGTACTGTTCATTGAAAGCTTCCGGGATAGATTCTATAATTTAATTTATGTTTTGTTTAGTATACTACACATTGTAAATTAAGCCTACGAAAGGAAGTGGATAGGATTGAGTACCGCTACAAGCTCCATAAAAAAAGGACCCGTCATGACCATCATGATCCTGGGTGCCTTCTTTACGATATTTAATCAAACCACCATGACCGTCGCCCTACCCACGATCATGGATGTGTTCAGCATTGATGCGTCCACCGGGCAATGGCTGACGACGGGCTACATGCTCGTGAACGGGGTACTGATTCCCGTCACCGGCTTTTTAATGCAGCGCTATACGAATAGGCAGTTATTCCTGAGTGCCATGGTGATCTTTCTGGTGGGTACGATTGTTTCGGCCCTCGCACCCAATTTCCCCGTTTTGCTTACGGGACGGCTGATTCAGGCTGCGTCCACAGGGATCATCATGCCGCTCTTGATGAATGTAGTACTGAAACTCTATCCTCCGGAAAAAAGGGGAACCGCCATGGGAACCGTCGGCCTGGCGATCATTTTCGCTCCGGCGATCGGCCCGACACTGACAGGCTATGTCCTTGATGTGTTCCCTTGGCAGACGTTATTTTATGGAATGATTCCGTTCATTCTGATCATCATCGTGTGCGGATTCATTTTTCTCAGGAATGTGTCGGAAACGATTGAAAGCAAGATGGATATAATCAGCTTGATCCTTTCCACGATTGGATTCGGAGCCCTGCTTTATGGGTTCAGTGAAGCGGGAAGTGAAGGCTGGGGCAGTTTGGAGGTCATTGCCACATTGACTGTCGGGGTTGTGGCCGTCGGGCTCTTTTCATGGAGGCAGCTGGTCACAGAACGACCATTTCTTGATCTTAGAGCATTCCGCTACAATATGTTCACGTTGACCACCCTCATTAATTGCGTGATTACGATGGTCATGTATGCAGATATGATCCTGCTCCCTTTGTATCTTCAAAACGCCCGTGGATTCACCGCGTTAGAAGCGGGATTCCTGATGCTGCCGGGAGCTTTACTGATGGGGCTGTTGAGTCCTGCGGTGGGAAGATTGTTTGACCGTTTCGGGGCAAAATGGCTTTCAGTGATCGGAATCACCATCATACTGGTCACGACGTACGCGTTTACGGATTTATCAGATTCCACGAGCTATATGCATCTGATCCTGATGTACGCCGGACGCCGAATAGGGATGGCCCTCTTCCTGATGCCGTTGCAGACGGCCGGGCTGAACCAGCTCCCATCAAGTCTCCATTCACATGGGACCGCCATTTCCAATACGGCAAGGCAGGTCGCCGGTGCCATTGGGACGTCCCTCCTAGTTACGATCATGACGAGCCGGACGAAAGATCATCTCCAGGACATTATGATGGAAGGCACAGGTGCATCGAAAGCCCATATGATCATGGAAGCATCGATCGGGGGCATCAACGATACTTACTTCGCCATCATGATTATCGGAGCCGTTAGCTTAGTACTATCCTTCTTCATCAAGAAGATAGAACAGGCACCCGAGGAGACACTCATGTCGCGTTCGAGCTAATATGGTGGGAGGCATCATCCTGTGATAGGGTGATGCCTCCCTTTTATTATTCAGAAAAAATATCGAACGTGTACCCTAGCGAAATAAATACAATGAATATAACGAGGCCGAGTAGGGTAATGATGTATTCTTTCTCTCCCGACTTCCATTGCATACAAGCGTTAAATAGGAAAATAACCATGATGATCAACATATTCTTTATCCCTGCTGGAAAAAATACGACGTTCACGAAGAAAATGATCCACAGAATCCGTTTCCCCCATTTATGCAGGGTATTGACTTCCTCCGCTTCAGGCCTCCTCACAATATTCCATTTCTTCCTGACTGTTTTTTCACTAACATAAAAAATCAATATGAATACACCAATATACAAAATAAATTGATAGAGTCCATTCAGGATGCTGTTCATCTGCGCAGGCACTCACTTTCTATGGATTTCATTTCTATAGTTGAATGTGGAACCAATAATAGTAGCTTAATAACGCCACACTGATGACCATGATGAAAGTGTAGTGGCCATTTTTGGCTTTTTTCGTGCCCCCGAAATAAAAATAAAGGGCTCCCAGCAAGAAGACGATGTATAGAATGACTTTTATAAGGAAATCCATATTCTCACCTCTTGCTTAGGATTTTTTCCTACCATGATAGCCTGTCACAATGATCAGTGTAAGTAGATTCAGGTATTCATAAGATTGGTTCGATTCATATTCCAAAGAGTATCTCTTTGAAACCTAGAATCCAGTGTATCTACGAGCTTCTCCGTCGTCTCCTCAACAAACCGTGAAATTTCATCCGGGGTTAAATAGTCAAATGGATAATTCGGATCCAAAGCGAAGGCATACGAGTCGCTAAGATAAAACTCCGTGATCCGCTTGATTTGTCTCGTAATCTGATTTTCCGGAAAGATGTCCAGGTAATCCGGGAAACGATCAATATGTTGGAAAACCCGATGGAAAATCGTTTCCATGTTTTCCTGTAAGTACACAAAGTCCGAGCCATACCAATCCCCTTTTACCTTTTTCGTATATTCAGGCGTTCCGAGAATCATTTGATAAACCGGTTCTTTCTTCTTTTCACGATGCATCCGGCTCCACTCCACATCGGTCACGAGATGAAGATAGTAACCTAAATAAAAAGAAGAGCGGGGATCAGTAAAATCGTCTTCCTCCTGTATGTATTTTTTCAAAAACAAATCAGGATTTATGCTCCCATCATCCTTAAAATGGGTGGCGATTTTGTCAGGATAAAAGATTCCTGTCTCCTGATCAGGCAGACCGCAATCCGGACCTATATTCCCTACGAGAAATTCTTTCTCCGCTACCTTTAAGCCACTATTCAATAGATTCTCTGCTATTCTGAAATGTACCATCCACGTTGCCAATGTGTTCAGCTCCTTTTTCCTTTTTTTTTAAGATCACATACACGATAAACCCCACCACGTACAAGCCGCTCAGCAGCCAAATATAGGTGAACGGGTTCGTCTTTAAGGCAATGAGCACCACATCCACCGGGTAAATATCACTACAGTACTGTACATCCTGGGGGGTAAAAATGAACATCGGTTTGCACTCAGACTGGGGTAAATAGGCGATTTTGCCCGTGATGAAGATGGAATAGACGTATGATATCAACCAAATGGGAATTGACAGCACCCATAGAATCCACCATTTTTTCATCCTATTCCTCCTTACTCTTTACTCCCGAACATATACACATTGGTGGTAGCCGACACGTTATTGATGATGCTCAAGGCGAAGATCGTACCGAGTACGGAACTTCCTCCGTAGCTGAGCATCGGAAGGGGAATCCCGGTGATCGGGACCAGTCCGATGACCATTCCCACATTTTCAAAAATATGAAATGTCAGCATGGAGATGATGCCTGCCCCGATCAGTATTTCATATTGACCTTTATTCCGTAGGACGATGGTGATGATTTTATAAATCAACACGAAATACAGGCACAGGACGATGGACGATCCGACAAACCCGAATTCCTCTCCAATGACCGTGAAGATGAAATCGGAATGGGCTTCAGGCACGGCAACTTGCCCGTCGTTGAATCCTTTTCCCGTCATCTTGCCTGATCCTGACGCAAGAATGGATAATCTCAATTGATAGCCAATCCCCTGGCCGTTTCCGAACGGATCTAGCCAGGAGTAGATTCGATCCAGTTGATACTGACCCATAAACGATAACAATACTTCCGGGCGGTACATGAACAGCCATACCAGTGAAGCGATGCTTGATACCCCAAGAAAGGATAAGAGCATGAGAATATATTTATTGATTCCTGATATAAAGATCATGCCGATCATGATGCACATGATGACCATCCCTGTCCCTGCATCTGGCTGCTTCAGTACAAACGCCAAGGGGATGAAGGTGATGGCCACGACTTTAAACAGTAAAAATCCATCCGAAGATAAGGTCCTCTCCTCAACCGTTTCATTGTGTCGTGAAATGACCTGAGCCAAAAAGAGAATAAGAAAGACCTTCATAAATTCCGAAGGCTGCAATGAACCGAAGCCGGGAATGGAAAACCAAGCTTTCGTTCCTTTTATGATGGGTGCAATGCTTGAAGGGGCCAGCATCAGGAAGGCAAGTAGCAGGATGCCAAATCCGTACAAATAAGGGGATAACCTTCTAAGCTGTTCAAAATCAAAGTAGTACACGATGGAGGTCAAAATAGCCCCGCCGATGAACCATATACATTGCTTCATAGCGAAATTGTCTTCGTAAGGCAAATATTTCTGCGCACTGTAAATCGACACGCAACTGATGATCATAAACACAAACACAAGAAACATTAAATCCAAATCGAACTTTTTCCACTTACTCTCCATAAACCCACCTAACCTGTCCCTGAAAACTCTCTTCTTAATAGACGATTGTAAGGGTGAAGAAGTTTCATGTTCATCCACTCTTTCCCATTTTATTTAAAAATCGTGAAAGAATCATTGAATTATCATGAATAATTTGAAATAATTGGAATTGTTTGGTTTTTTAAGGATGACTTTTTTACCAGAAAAGAGGATACGAGATGTTGAAGAAGATTCCCTTCAGAAGGATACGCTGGCCAGGTTGGGTGGTGTTGGCTGTGGTCGGTATTTCATTCATTTATGGAATGACGCAGCTTGTCGAGGCCATTCGATTCGAGCCTGAGTCAGGCAATGCGTCCCCTCTGACCATTGACTTTAAAACGGAAACCAAGAATGCGGATACATATACGATGTCCATCAAAACACCGAAAATGGAAGATAAGAGCATAAAAAAACCCATCCAAGGATGGATTAACAATGAAAAGAAAGCCTTTTTAGAAAAAGTGAAGGAAAACAAGAGGCAGCTGGGTAATGGCTCACGCGCCCACCTTGTCATTCAGGCAGACAGTGTGAAAGCGAGAGATGATACCTTTCACATACTCTTTCATTCCTATCAGCTGGTGGATGACGTCAGGGGTATAGAACACGTAAAGACGTTTACCATTAATGCTGCTGAAAAGAAGATCGTCAAGCTACCTGACATCATGGAGATAAATAAAGAGGCGAGAAATATGATCCGGAACCGCCTCATGGGACATCCTGAACCTAAAGTGCAAAAGGTGTTACAGGATCCAGCCTCATGGAACTGGTCCCTCAACGAAACAGCACTCACCCTGTACTTTAATGAGATCGATGAATCCGGGCCCACCGAGTTGAACATTCCGATTCATGTCATCCTTCCCTTTCTGGATGAAAAGATTGCGGATTCCTTGGACGTGGCAAAGGCATCAATTGAACCTGGAAAATACGTCGCCCTAACCTTCGATGACGGACCGGACCCCAACGTCACACCACGGATTCTTAAGGTGTTGAAAGACCATGACGTTCATGCCACATTCTTCATGCTCGGCAGTCAGGCAGAGAAATACCCGGAAGTGGCAAAGGGTGTTGCAGAAGCCGGGCATGAAATCGGCAATCATTCTGACCATCACAAAGACTTGACGAAAATCTCTAAGGAGCAAATGACGAAGGAGGTCCTCGCCTCCAGACAGAAGATCATGAGTGCCACGGGTCAGCTCCCCTCAGTCCTGCGCCCTCCTTATGGGGCCATCGATGGAGAGGTCGAACGCCTTGCCCACGATAACGGATCGTCCATCGTCTTATGGTCCGTCGATTCACTTGATTGGAAGAACCAACAGGTGAACGCCATCCACTCTACCGTAGAGAAGGAATTGACTCCCGGGGCCATCATCCTCCTTCATGATGTTCATTCCACTACGGCCGATGCCCTTCCTGGATTATTGACCATGCTTGAGAAAGAAGGGTATGAATTCCTCACTGTCTCCCAGCTTCAGGCGAAACTCGCAGTGGAAGCCGCAAGTCCTTTTTATGGAAATATAAAGAAGGGATAAGCCCTCTGATGCTTCATCGCTTCTTTATTTTCCTGTTTCAAAAGACAGTAGATGAGTAAATCATCAAACTGCCTGCACTTTTTTCTTTAGTCATTCATTCCCTTACCATCCAAAATATGCTGCACATATTTTTCGACCCTCGACTCCCGGGTTTTTGCTTGTTTCGCTTTGGATATATAAAGGATATATGCCCTCTGACGACCCGGCGTCAGGTTTTCAAAAGCCGTTCTCAATTCCGGCATTTCCTCGAATTTCTGCAGTAGTTCATCTGGGACAGGATATTCTTCCGTCTTTTTCAGCTCCACTGTGAGACCTGCTTTTTCCACTTCAATGGCTTCCTGAATATACGCTTTCAGGATCTCTTTCATTTCGATGATTTCCTGAGGATTGGTGAACCGGACCTGGCGGGCTGCCTGCACATTCTCCGTCTGTTGGATCAGAATCCCTTGAGGATCCTTGAGTAACGCCCCTTTGTGAAACAAGAGGGCACAATAGTCTTTGAATCCATGCATCAACACGATGTTTTTTCCCTCTAACGTGTAGCAAGGATGCATCCACTTGATTTCCTCCTCCAGCTCTTCAAAGGAAAGAAGGATGCTTCTCAGTCTTTCATATTCTTCCTGCCACTGCTTCGCTTTTTTAATGAATCCATCAACCTTGCGATTTGGCTTGATCACATGCAACACTCCTTCCCTCTATTTTCGCCAAAATCCAGTGAATTCTACTTTTTCTTGAATATTATAGGTAATCATATCTTCAAGCAGTCTGTAATCGACTGGATTTTTCCACGGAATGCGAAATAAACCTTTGGTCGCACTGTAACCGGCTTCTTTAATGCGGTCGGCGAAATGTGCCATTGTGACTTCTTCCGGCGCTACACTCACATGGTGCTTCGCAGTCGAGATCCCGATGATAAAGGTACCATGATCGGTAAACATCGGGGTATTCCACTTGATGGCTGGTTCCAGTTGTGGGAATGTTTCCTGCACCCAGGTCAGGATTTCCTCCATCCTCGTACGATGATCGGGATGATCAATACCTTCTAAATAGCTTGAAAAGACGTCCATATTAACTCCTCCTTATCTCTGCTTTTCTTCGCAAGACCGTAATAAAACCGTCCAGAATATCATGGGAGATCGTGAAACCCTTTCTCTGATAAAATCCCAGAGCATCATCATTTCCATTCGAGGTGAAGACAAAATAATCCTCGACATCGTCAAACTCTGCCAACCATTCCATCGACATAGTGTACAGTTTCGATCCGATTCCAAATTGTCGATACCCTTCTTTTATGTAAAACTGCGAGAGACACCCTACGTTCTCTCTTTGGACAGTCAAAAGGTCGAAAAACGTGGCAAAGTCATTCGAATCGGCTTCCTTTGGTGAGGTGTTCGTATACACATAGGTGATGATTTCGTCCTGTCGATCGTGATCCTTCACGACCACTAGGTAATTATGTACGGCATTTTCTATAGACGGCAGCATCCGAGTTTCAAAATTCATGCTGTCAAACCGTTCCGGCGCAATGGATGCTTTCGACTTTTGGAAGAGCATCAGTTCATTGCAAAGATCCCGGCAGCATTCGGTCTCTTCTTCAGGAATTACTTCATATTGTAGATTCATCTTTATCATTCCCTTGTTATAAGCTTGCATCATCTCTTATGTAGATATTTCTCGATTGGTTGGCGGTTCTCCTTTATGATCAAGAAGAATCTCCACGAGAAAGTAGTTTTTCGAGGGGCAAATGGCTCTGCTAAACCATGGGGAACGTCCGCTCTCTCCTCATTATTCCAAACCCACGCAAACTACTCAAGAAAATGATCAATAATTTGTTCTACATGAGATTCTTTTTTTAAACGAAAACAAAAAAGCCCTTTGTCGTTCATAGACAAAGAGCTTCCTTTTAATGTCCGACGGCTTTATCAAGTCCGCCCGGCTGATTGTGAACAGACAGCCTGTTCACAAGTTTATTGCTTTCTTCATTCAATCCGATCAAGGTGACCTTCACACCGTTCTGGTGATATTTGATGACCACTTTATCAATGGCCCCTACAGCTGAGTCATCCCAAAGATGGGCATCTGTAAGGTCCAATGTCACTTCCTTCACCTGTTCAGTAAAATCAAATGATTCAACGAACTCCGTTACGGAAGCAAAGAACAATTGACCCGAAACCCGATACACCTTTTTATGCGGTTGATCGGTGGATAGCGTCGTGATCTTCACTTTCGAAATCTTGGAGGCAAAGAATACGGCACTCAAAATGATTCCAACCAGTACCCCTTTTGATAAATCATGTGTAAAGAGCACGGTCACGACCGTCGCCAACATCACGACCGTATCCGTTAATGGCGTTTTGTGAAGATTCTTGATGGAAGCCCAATCGAATGTCCCGATGGAAACCATGAACATCACACCGACTAACGCAGCCATTGGAATGGTGACAAGGAAATCGTTCAATAACAGGATCAAGATCATTAAGAAAACACCGGCTACCAGAGTAGACAAACGTCCTCTCCCGCCTGACTTCACGTTGATGACTGATTGACCGATCATGGCACAACCAGCCATTCCGCCAAAGAAAGCAGAAACGATATTCGCAATCCCTTGTCCCTTTGCTTCCTGGTTCTTATCACTTGTTGTATCCGTCATATCATCCACGATGGATGCGGTCAATAAGGACTCAACCAATCCGACAATCGCAATGGAAAGCGAATAGGGAAAGATAATCTGTAAGGTTTCAAAGGTAAATGGAATATCCGGGATCAGGAAAATCGGTAACGACTGAGTCAGCTGCCCCATGTCACCCACAGTCCGCACATCACTATTGATCAAAACAGCGACCACTGTGATGGCAATGATGGCAACCAATGGTGAAGGAACCGCTTTGGTGAAGCGTGGAAGAATATAAATAATCGCCAACGCTCCGGCAACCATCGCGTACATCACCCATGACTCCCCTACAAAGTGTGGTAATTGCGCCGTAAAGATCAGGATAGCCAAGGCATTGACAAACCCGATCATGACGGAACGCGGAACAAACTTCATTAATCGTCCTAACTTACATACACCCATAATGATCTGAATGACACCGGTCAGAATGGTGGCGGCCAATAGATACTGCAGCCCATGATCGGCCACAAGATTGACCATCACCAGAGCGGTCGCACCGGTCGCGGCGGATATCATGCCGGGACGCCCACCTACAAACGCAATGACCACGGCAATACAGAAGGAAGCGTACAATCCTACCATCGGATCGACACCTGCTATGATCGAGAACGCAATGGCCTCCGGAATCAAAGCCATGGCTACAACCGTTCCTGCCAGGACATCCCCTCGGATGTTTCCAAACCACTGAGATTTAATTGTTGATAAATTCATTATGCACCTCTTTTTCAAAAATTTTGTTGTTGACTTTCAACTCTCATGAAAGTCGGGTCCGTTAAACACAAGGGCCATTATATAACGAATCCTACCTATTGTGAAGCCTCCAATTAAACGTTCACAAACCTCGTTTTCTTTCATTTTCTTATAAATACGTTCATTTTCGACAGGATTCAACCTTCCATTAATTTTACATAAATGAGTGTAAAGGATATTTGATGATGATAGTCGAATACCTTACATATCTCGAAACAACATAGAAAGGAGATTCAATCATGTTCAATAAAATTTTATTAGCAACAGATGGGTCGGACCATTCTATTAGAGCAACTGAAAAAGCCATCGCCCTTGCCTCCTGCCAAAAAAACGGCACCATTGAAGTGGTGTATGTCATTGATGGGAGACAATCAAGAGACGATGTACTGCAGCATTGGGGGACCGATGCCGCTGATCATAGAAAGAAGAAGCTTATACTCATCGAACAGAAAATCAAACATGCGAAGATTAACTATACAACGCATTATTTACACGGGGAACCGGGTCCCACGATCGTCAAGCATGCGAACGAACACCAATTTGATGCAGTGGTTATTGGGAGCAGAGGATTGAACACTCTTCAGGAAATGGTCTTGGGAAGCGTGAGTCATAAAGTAGCGAAGAGAGTGAAGTGTCCCGTGATGATCGTAAAATGACAGAACCCCTTGGGCCCACTGGCCGAAGGGATTCTGTTGTATCGACTATTACCTATCCGTTTTTATTCACCGGTCTCCGCAAAACGATGGATTCTTTCCCCAACCTCATCACGTACGCGCTGAAAGAATGCCCATTTCTCTTCTTCGGTACCTTCCGCCTTTGCAGGATCATCGAATCCCCAATGAACACGTTTCACATGAGGAGGTGTCATTGGACATTTATCCGCTGCATCTCCACATAGTGTGACAACAAGATCAGCGTTATTCAGGATTTCAGGATCGATGATATCAGATGTTTGATTCGTGATATCGATATCGACCTCTTTCATCGCTTTTACCGCATTAGGATTTAAACCGTGCGCTTCGATTCCTGCGCTGTAAACATTCCACTCGTCACCTAAATGTTTTTTCGCCCAGCCTTCCGCCATTTGGCTTCGGCATGAATTCCCTGTACATAAAAAGTAGATGGTTTTCTTTGACATATTGAATCTCTCCTCTAGTGTTTGTTAGATGATTAATAACCAGATATAAAGCCCGACCAGTGTGATGAATAGGGTTGGGATGGTCAGGATGATTCCTGTTTTAAAGTACGTGCCCCAGGAGATTTTCACTCCTTTTAATGAAAGGACATGGAGCCACAATAATGTGGCCAGCGATCCAATCGGGGTGATCTTCGGTCCTAAATCCGAGCCGATGACGTTTGCATAGATCAACGCTTCACGGGTGACACCGGTCGTATCCGTACCGGCAATCGCCAATGCATCGATCATAACTGTCGGCATATTGTTCATGATGGACGATAGGATCGCCGCGATGAATCCCATTCCGACCGTAGCAGCGAATAATCCTTGATCCGCCGTCACCTGGATGACATCTGAAAGCACATCCGTCAGCCCTACATTACGAAGGCCATACACGACCACGTACATGCCGATCGAGAAGAACACAATCGCCCACGGAGCGCCTTTGATGACGGTTTTCGTATTCACCGCTGCACTTCTTCTGGCCATAAATAAGAAGAAAATGGCCACGACCCCTGCAATAATGGATACAGGCAGACCGATGAATTCACTGGCGAAATAGCCGACAAGTAGGATCAAGAGCACCACCCAGGAAAGGCGGAACATCTTGATATCCTTTATGGCATCCACCGGTTTCTTAAGATCGGAGACATCATAATTCTTCGGGATGCTCTTCCGGAAGAAGAGATAAAGGACCAATATACTTGCCCCTAAAGAAAACAGGTTAGGAACGATCATTCGGGATGCAAACTCCACAAATCCGATTCCGAAGAAGTCAGCCGACACAATGTTCACCAGGTTACTCACCACTAAAGGAAGAGATGTTGTATCCGCGATGAATCCGCTGGCTATGATGAACGGAAACACAAGCTTCTCACTAAAATTCAGGTTCCTTACCATCGCAAGCACGATCGGTGTAAGGATCAGAGCCGCTCCATCGTTGGCAAAAAGGGCCGCGACCACAGCTCCTAAAAGTGAAACGTAGACGAACATTCTCACACCGTTACCGTTTGCCGCCCTTGCCATATGCAACGCAGCCCATTCGAAAAATCCGATCTCATCAAGAATGAGAGAAATAATAATGATTGCAATAAATGCCAATGTCGCATTCCAGACGATGCCTGTCACATCGACCACGTCATTGAAATCGACAACCCCCACGATCAATGCCAAGATGGCTCCGCCAATGGCTGACCATCCGATGGAAAGTCCTTTCGGCTGCCAAATGACAAGCACGAGGGTGATGAGAAAAATCACTGATGCTAATATAGTCATAATTCCTTTTTTACCTCCTATTATTCACATGAAATGCGTAAGCCCTGCTCCTCTAATTCCTTCAGTTTGAAGTCCTGATTCGGCAGGTAGTCCAGGAGGCTTTGGATCATCGGAAAGTATTCACTCTCGCGGTTAAGGGAGTAAATGATCCATTGACCGCGCCGCTTTTCCCTTACAATCCCCACGTCCTTTAATTTTCTGACGTGTTGACTGATGGCGGGCTGGCTTGCTTTGAAAATCTCCACAAATTCACAAACACAACAGTCGTTCGTATCCAGTATCTTTACCATGGTTAACCGGGTCTTATCCCCCAGCAACTTTAAAATCGTTGCCGCTTTGTCTAAATCAGCCATCCACTCACCCCCTGAATATAAATGTATGCTTATATAATAGTTCACTTATATGTAGATAACAAGACATTTCTGCATTATTCTAAGGAAAAGGGGGCTTACATGCAAATGAGAATTATAGATGAGATGAAAAAGGATGACTGGAATCAAGTAGCTACCATCTACAAAGAAGGAATCGAGACGGGGAACGCAACATTCCAAAAAGGCATTCCGTCCTGGGAAGAATGGAATGCCAGCCATATAGTAATCGGTCGCATCGTAGCGAGGTCAGGGGATTCCATATTAGGCTGGGCTGCCCTAAGTCCTGTCTCAAGCAGATGTGTATACAAAGAGGTTGCCGAAGTGAGCGTGTACGTTTCAAACCAGCATGCGGGTAAAGGGATTGGCAGTCTTCTTCTCCATAGCTTAGTGAAAGAGAGTGAAAAACACGGCTATTGGACACTGCAGGCAGGAATATTCCCGGAAAATTTGGCAAGCATGAGGCTCCATGAGAAAAATGGCTTTCGTATCGTCGGCCGCAGGGAAAGGATCGGGAAGATGGCGTTTGGCGGGATACGGTTTTGTTGGAGAGGAGGAGTAAAACCGTTGGTGTGGAATGAAAATTCAGGGAACTGTGAATAGTTCCGGCAAGTCTGACTACCAATCTGAACGATTAAAATCAGCTTGCCGACTATTCATTAAGGCTCAATGAGATCTGTATCCGGAGGTATATACCCCAGCTGTCTACCTATTTTCACGATTTGTCCTTTATGATGAAATTCGTGTGTGACAGTATGCGTATACAGCCATAAAGCTGAGATTTCTGCACTATCACCTTCCCCGAAGGATATGTGCATGGTGTAATCCCACTTCCCTTTGAACTCCTCTAGAAATTCATGAAGCAGGTCATCTGTCTTCCTGAAAATGTCACGCATTTCCTCTACAGTGTTTGCGGAATCTGCAGTGATTTTAGGAAGGGACCGACCCAGAGCACGACTTCCCAGCCATACACGATAGCAATCCGCTACGTGAACGTGCAGATTACGGATGGAGTCTCCTCCAAACGATTCAAGTTCTTTTACATAATCCGCTTGGGACATGGTTTCACAATAACGGAATAATAATTCTCTCGTACGGCGGATCCATTCATATTGATTTATAAAAACGTCCATCTTTCGGCCTCCATTTTTGAAAAGTGTATAGGTTAATCATTCTATTTTCGAGCTTATATTTCCTTTATATATGAAAAGATATCTAATAAATCGTCTCAACGTCTAACCAGTAAATAATCAGGAGCTTCTTTCTTTACGAAATGCTTCTCAATGAACGATAGTACTTCCTCATTTCCAGGTAAAGACACAATGCCCACTGCATCTTCAAAGGATAACCATCTATAATCACTATGCTCTTCGTTCAACGCCACTTCCTGATCACCTGGTACGAATCCCACAAACACAGGCGCGATGTATATGTAATTCCCTTCAATGGAATAAATCCGATCAAAGGTGTTGGCAGAATATAAGGAAAGGTTTGTGATGCCTGTCTCTTCTTCCACCTCTCTGTATGCGGCTTCCCAGGCTTTTTCTCCTCCCTCGATCCCTCCGCCGATATAGCACCATTCATTTTTCAAGACAGATTCGGCTCTTTTCACGAGTAATACTTTGTGTTGGTCATCCTCTTTTTTCAGTAATACGACGGCGACTCCTGTACATCTGATTGGTACTTCACTCATGTCATCACCCTCTTCGCTTCTGTCCACAACCGCTGAACCCTTACAAGTTCGTGACCATTAAATTCCATCCGGTAAATATCCGGTTTGGATGTACTGTGCAGGAAATCTAAATCATAGCGGGAGTCATAATGGCCCATCATCAGCGTCATGATGGCTCCGTGTGTGCCGACTGCAATTTTCTTTCCTTCATGTGTATGTAAGAGAGTATCCAATACGGCAACGGCCCGCCTTTGACATTCGGCATTGGTTTCCGCACCTTCTAAGGAAAAATTCGGGTCGCGGAACGACGCCTCCAGCAATGGTCCGAGTTCCTGGTCGGAAATCCGGTTGTTATTTGTGGAAAAGATTCGTTCCTTCAGGTCTTCTTCCACGATCACAGATTGTCCGATATGCTGACTTATCCCTTCCACCGTCAGTATCGAGCGCAGGTAGGGACTTGATACCACGACGTCCATGTCTTCCTTTTTCAGCAGCTCGGTCACTTTTGGGGCATCGGCTATCCCTTTTTCCGTTAGTCCACGTGTCCGTTCAGGACCTTCTTTCGGTGAGTCGCCGTGTCTTATCATATAGATTTGGGTATTCAAACTTTGATTTCCTCCTTTCACCTCTAAAAATTTTTCTTTTTATAATGGGGATGGATCAATCTTCTCTCTTGGGTGGTCACCTAAAGTAGGTATCATGCCGGTTTCAACCATTTTCATGCGAGATCTGGCACAATCATGCTGGGTTCACATTTATCATGCGGGATATGTGATAATCGTGCCGGTTGGTCGAATTAGCTTTACACTTAAATACCCGCTCAGTCTCCTAAACTCTCCCCCGTCAAAATTTCAAACAAACGAGCAGAGTCTTCCTTTGTCAGCTTGGCATACTCATCTGTACCCTGCATGACCTCGAGTTCATCTTTCATCGGACTGATCCACACCTGATGCAACATGGCCTTTGTATCGATATTTGGATTTTTAAATTCATACATAAACCGATAATCAGGAGGACGGATGAAGTCTACTTGTGCATCCTGCCAGTGGACATCACGGAGAATTCCCCTTACCTCTTCCACCTGTTTGGTATCCGTGACCTTGTTAAACTCTTCATATTTATCTTCATCTCCAACCTGCTTCTCGACAACGATGTTTTGTTTTTCATTTCCTGCAATATCAGTTGTGCAGGCTCCTAACCCAAGAATTATAAGAATCGCAATAAATATTGTGGATCCACGCCTCAACATATAGAGGTCTCCCCTTTTTCAATTTCACCTTTAGAATTCACAGTGTCTTTTCCCCATTCACAATTTTCTTCATTCTCCCAAGAAACAATACACTTGTTACACTCTTTGGTGACGGAGATGATTTCAACAGTGCCACCATGGTGCTTCATGACGATGGCTTTTGCCTGTTCTTCCGTCAGGTTTGAATCGATGCCTTGGCAGCCTACGATCAATAATAAACCTGTGATTATGAAGGACGCTTTCTTCAACTCTACTCCTCCCCTTGAGTCAGAATGGCATCATACAATTCCACCCGCACATCAGAAGGGTCCCCAGGCTGGTTTTCTTTTTGATAGATTTCTAGATTCCAACTCTTGGTGGAACGGGTATACCCGTTTTCATGTATCCACTGGTGTAGCTGCTCGTAGCTCTGACGGATGTCATGATTTGGTCCCTGGTGAAGTATCGTTCCATATGTGTGAGCCGGGATGGTCAAGCTGGTCATGTCTGTTGGAATGTCTCCATACTCCTTTACCTGCAATCCGATCCAGTAACCGTCTTCTTCCGGGGATGATTCTTCAACGATAAAGGCACCTATCTGCTGATCCGGTTGCAACGCGTTTTGGATTTCTCCCTTTCTTTCTTGTAACCTCACTGCCGCTTTCGGGATTTCCTTCACGTACTCGTCACCGGGGCATACGACCCTGAACCCCACTAATTTCACTTCTCCAACGCTTTTCAATTCTGCCATCGTTTACGCCTCCTCTATCCAATCATTAAGGTTTTCCCGGACAAATGCGATATCTTTCTGGTAGTGTTCCACATGCCCTTCTTCTATCATCTTTTGAAAAGCGGGATCCCCTTCCCGTGCTTTCCGGTGGATGGTTTGACAGATTGCTTCCAATCGGCGGATAGCCATCTGAAGATCCTCCAGTCCAAAATCTATACCATACGATTCAAAGAATCGTTTCACCCGTTCTTTGATCCTCGCTGCATCCCGTTCCCGGTCGTAATGCATAGCGTCACCCGTCTCTGAATAACGTACACGGCTCAAAGGTACACAGGTGTACAATGTATAGGCGATGTCCCATCGTCTTGGACCGGGTCCGGCCACATCGAAATCGATGATTCCTACAGGATGCTGTTTGTTGAAAATGATGTTGTATATAGCGAAGTCATTGTGGCATAAAACCTCAAATGGCTCTGGTGTGTGATCGATCGGCTCCCAGCCGTCGTCGATGGGGAAATCGCTCACGGCGTCATGATAATGCCTGAGCATCTTCGCAATACCGCTCAGTACCTCATCTGACCACATGTATTCCTTTAACGGATAATTCCCGGCTTCCCCTTCGATGAAGGATAAGATTTCCCTGCCTTTCTCATCGATGCCGAGAAACGCCGGTGAGTGCCGGAATCCCTTCTTTTCTAGATGACTCAGAAGCTTGTGAATTCGGGCGCTCTCAGGCTTCAGTTCCCGACGGACAGTATCTCCGGAGCGGTAGACGGCCGAGACATTCCCGCCGGTCAGTTTTTCTTCGCGTGACATAAGCTACCCCCATGAAACCAGTTTGATCCTTCAATCCCAATTATTTCAAAAATCAGACCATTTCACAATCCCCTACTCACTTCAATGAAGAAAACCTCTCGTTTTCACAAGAGGCTCAGCTTTTCTTCGGCAAGAGGAGCGTGACGGTGGTCCCCCAACCTAATTTACTTTTTACGGTCATGCGACCGTTATAATCATTCATGAGTTTGAAGCAGATAGTGAGACCAATCCCGGTTCCTTTGTCCTTATTGGTGAAATAAGGTTCTCCGATCCGGGCTAAACGTTTTTTGGAAATACCTTTTCCATTGTCGATAATCCGGACCCGGATGCACTCATTTGTCTGATCAAGCTTGATTTTAATCATGCCTTTTTCCTCGACTGCTTCGAGACTGTTCTTGATCGTATTGAGGAGCACCTGTTTAAAGTGAGATTCATGAAAGGCAACCAGGGTGTCCGACGGGAGCGAACTCGACATGTAGATCCTTTTATTCTGCTCAGCGGCAACGGCGTCGAACAGGATCCTGACATGGTTGACTTCGTGATGGATACTGAGCTCCATGTCTTCTTCATGGAAGTCCGCCTCGTCATTCGCTTCGGGCTTTGCGAGCAGCAATAGCTCCCTCAATACTTCGTTTACCCGGTCGATTTCTTCGAGCATGATTCCTTCATACTGACTGTCCACATTCTTTTCCTTCATGAGTTGGATGAAGCCCCTCACCGTCGTCAGTGGATTTCGGATCTCATGGGCAATGCTTGCCGCGAGTTCCCCAATGACCTTGCTTTTTTCAGTGGAGAGTAGAAGCTGTTCATTCTGCTTCTGATTCGTGAAGTCGATTCCATAAAACAGGGTGTACAGTTCCTTGTCATGATAGCGCAAGGTCGAGGTGCCCCATTGGATATAATGGACTTCCCCATTGATACGTGTCAGTTTCTGCAGTTCCCCGCGAGTGATTTTCAACTGATGTGCCTTCAGGAAGTTGGAAAATCTCATGCCCATCATCTGTTCTCCGGATATCAACAATAAGGCACAAATGGAATGATTGATCTTTACGATCCGATTCTCTTTATCTAACACAACAAGATAGTTCGGGTTGATATTCATAATCTCTTCCAACAGATTGCTTTGTTTCACGAGATTGTCATTCGCCACATTCAGTTGTTCGGATTGCATTTGGAAGAAGCCGAGAAACAGGAGGATGGCGACAAGGATGGAATTGAAGCTTGAGAAATATAAAGGCAGCACACCAAATCCGCTGATGACCCCGTTTAAGAAAACAAAGAAGGAGCCAAACACAAGCTTGGAATAAAAAAGCCGGAAAAAGGAGTCATGCAACTTTAATGTAAGGCCAAGAAGGAAAAACGTGTGAACAAACACCAACAACACATTAATGATAAAAGTAGAGTTAAGCATCCCATACACGGGAATGAAATGAGAAGGGGCGAACGCCGTTTCCGGAACGAGCGCATACGCGGTGACTCCGATCTTAGTGAAGTTTATCCCGTATACAAAGAGACTGAATCCAACGAGGAACAGGAGCACCGCTTTATTAAAGAACATGTGATATTTCCTTAATTCATCATGCTTTTCTACAAGGTAGTACGCAAAATAGTACATGACCGGCATGATCAGAATCGGGCCGATCCGGAAGATCCTGAACGCATGATCGATCCATTCTCGAGAAAAATAGTCATTCGCATATAAAAAAGCAATATCAATCTGCCATAAACATAATAGGAATAAAAATAAGGATAGCGCTTTGCTTAAGGTGGATTTTGAATAGAATAATAGTGATCCTGCAATGATGACAGGAATGAATGAAATAGCGACTAACAGAACAAACTCCATTAACCTCTCCCCTTTTGCGATGATCATGCAGATGTTGAATCCCTTGTGAGGTAATCACATTACGTTTCTGTAACTGAGGGATGCTTTCTTATTTATATCGGATTCCGAACGATCTTGTTGAAGGATTTTATAAGCCTTCCCTGAAATTTATTTGGCCTATATGGCTTATTTGAAGAAGGCGCTTTCAATATTCAGGTGGGTGAATTGACCTACATCTTCTATTTTACTGAAAAACGAAAGGGAACTATATATAATTTCCTATTAAACCACACGTTATTTTATGGTAAATAAGGATGATTTTTGGCAAAAACCATCTAAAAATCCCGCTTCCATATAGAGAAGCGGGATCGTTTGTAGATCAGGGGATCATTTCTTCCTTTCTTTCAAAAGCGAGCCAGCAACTGCCGCGATGACATCACCGATCGCCGTCAACAGTGCAATCATCCACCCACCCCTGTCTTTTTCTTAACGAACGGGCTGATCGCCGTTCCGATCGCTAGACCAAGAAACGCAGCAATGGCATAGAAACCGATGGCCATCCCGTCCCAGCCTCCGACCATAAAGATACTGTATAGAATGGTACCGAGACAGACAAAGCCCAATAGTGCAGACAAACTGAATACGATGTGATTACGGGTATATCTGGCCATCACGACAATCAGGCAAGCTGATAGGATAAAAAGCACGATGATCGGCATCCATCCCTCTAACATCAACATATTGCCACCCCCTAATAAATTCCTCTGTTAAACCACCAAAAGAAAAAGAGTATCACGACCACGATAAACCCCAGCAGGGCAACCACATGTTTTCTTTCCGTTTTTTTCTTACCGGAATGAGCAGCAACGATGCCGCCAACCAGTGGTAAGGAAATGGCGACCCACATCCAGAAACCCATCTAACTCGCTTCCATGAATGAGAGAATCTTATCTTTCAAGCCATCATTGCTTGTATACAGGATATACGTTTCAGAATGGGTCTTGATGACGACTCTGTCTGTATGCCCATATGGCAGACCGATTCGGATGGCCTTCTTATCCTCACCACCATATGTATCATCCATCGATACGTCTTTGATTTCCGAGAGGGGAATGTCTATTTGACTTAACTGCCATTTGATTCGCAGGTTCTCATTGTTCCTCGATACCTTTACTTCCATTCTGATCACTCCTATCTATCTATATAAATATTTACGAGATAAGGATGCAGAAGGTTTCAAATTTCTTCCTATTTTCCATTCAAAGCCTTCCTTTTGTTTTCTGGTTGCTTTAACCAGTAACGAACCCCTTTTCCTGCCAGCGGTTCGTCATTATATCGCGGGATCACGTGCAGATGACAATGGAAAATAAACTGATTGGATACCTCTCCGACATTCCAACCAAGAGTATAGCCGTCCGGGGAATACGTTTCATCTAAGTATGACTTTGCCTTTTGCAAAAGTTCGTATGTATCGTTCCATTCTTTCTCTGTTAACTCGAATGCATCTGCGTGATGACTTTTCGGCACAATCACGCCGGATCCTTCCAGTACGTCCTGGTGCTTGTTATGCTGCAGGAAATAGCAGGATTCATTTTCGAATACGATGCGTTGATCTTTGTCCTTTTCCGGATGGCAGAATGGACAGGTTTCTTGATTGGTCATGTGTTTTCCCCTTTCTTACTATCAGTTTTTATCGCAACGCCTTACCAGAGATAATATGCCAGTGCAGATGCTTGGAATCCTGGTAGTCTCCCATATTTGTGATGACTTTACACGCACCATGCTCATCTGTGACCATTCGCGCAACTTTTTTTATGACGCCTAATAGTTCGAGCAATAATTCATTATCCCCTTCTTCCAGCGTGAGGAGTGATGGAACATGCTTCTTGGGAATCGCCACGATATGGACAGGATAAAACGGCCTGGTGTGATGGTAGGCAAGGACATTTTCTGTTTCGAGCACCTTTTTTACTTCTGTTTTCCCACTTAATACTTCATCACAATAAAAATCATTCGTCATGGTTTGACCTCCCTGATACGATTTCTATTTCCAATTATTTCAAACCTCCCTCCTTTTGACAATCCCAAATCCCAGTAGTGACACTCATTTCGCTTCACTGTTCATTTTTGCAAAAATACACCATACAAACTCTACACAGTGAAACCCCTTTCATTACTGATTAATTGCCTATATACTAGACTCATAAGATGATCATCTACTAAACAAGAATATAAATATTGCAAAATTAACTAGAGGAGGATCCTCATGGTATTGGATAAAAGACGTGCACACTTATTATCCATCATTCAACATTCGCCTGACCCGGTCCCGACGAAGGAGCTTGTCGCCAGGATGAACTTGTCTCAGCGGACCATTTATTACGACCTTGATCAGATCAACAGCTGGCTGAGGACGGAAGGGTTGGAACCGATTGAAAGTCAGCATGGGCAGGGATTATTCTTGCCCCCTGATTCGAAATCGAAGTTGATGGTTTCGAAGGATCAGAGTTTTGACGATTGGCAGTATCAGTTATCGAAAGAAGAGCGCGAAGTCCTCATTAAAGCTTCCATCCTCTTGGAAGAACAAGATGCCTCGATGCAGCGGTTCATGAATCTGACGAGCATGAGCCGGGGGACGATCGCGAAGGTGATTAAAGACATCAAGCAGGAATTTCACGAAGCAGGTTTGCACTTGTACTATAAAAAAGGATCGGGTTACCGGTTGAGAGGTCCCGAGGAGGCAAAGCGAACGATGCTTTCCACGATCCTCGCCACCATCTTTTCCCACCACGATTGGCAGAATGTCCGGAATGAGGTTCACAGGATGATCCAGCCGGAAGCGGATACGTGGTCACAGGAAACGGAGCAAAGGCGCCTGGTGAGGGAAATTCTTTATGAAGCGGAAAAGGAATTGGGATTGACCCTGACGGATGAAATGGTCGAGATCCTGTCCCTGCAGATCCTGATGATCATGAAGCGGATCGAATGGCACCAGTACATTTCGGTCCCGGAAGAAGAAAAAGAAGTGCTGAAGCAGACAGAAGCCTACAGGGCAGCCCTTCACATCACGAAGAAGCTTGACGTTGCTTTCCCGGATGATGAGGTTTGTTTCATTACGATGAACCTGCTCGGATCGAAAGTCCAGCAGGATAACTTCAACCGCTATACGGAACAGGAATTGTCCGGGCTGAAGGAAGTCGTTCAACGGATGATCCATGATTTCCAGCTTTACTCCTGTGTCGTATTCGATGACAAACAGGGACTGGAGGAAAACCTGATCTCCCATATTAAACCGACGTTTTACCGACTTAAGTACGGTCTCTCCATCGCGAATGATCTGTCTGACAGCATTCAAACGACGTATCCGGACATCTTTCACCTGACAAAGCGGGTGATGAAGCATCTGGAACTCTATGTCGGAAAAGCGGTACCGGATGAAGAGGCAGCCTATATCACCCTGCATTTCGGAGGGTGGTTGACGAAAGAGAAGAAAAAGGTCGAGACGAAGTTCAAAGCCCTGATCGTGTGTGAAAACGGGATCGGGACATCCAATATGCTCCGGACCCAGCTCGAGAATCTGATTGCCGGGCTGAATGTCATCACGACGCTCTCCATGAGGGACTATCGAACGAACGAGTACGAGGCGGATATTATATTCTCCACCAATTATATAAAAGAAAAAGAGATTCCCGTCATCCACGTGCCCGCCATTTTGACCAATTCCGAAAAGGAACGGGTCATGCAAAGGATGAACGAGCTTTTCGACTCGAAGCCGACCGAAAAGAACCGGACCGATCTTCTGATGGATGTGATCAAGCGATACGCAACCGTCCATGAAGAAGACGCATTGAAGAAAGAACTGGTCCAGCTTTTAGAACAAACTACTCCCACGATAAAGGAGCTCAGAAAGCCTATGCTTAATGAATTACTGACAGAACAGACGATCCAGCTGAAAGACCGTGTCACGGATTGGGAGGAAGCCATCAAGGTGGCGAGTGAGCCCCTTGTCAAACAGCAATCGATCCGACCGGATTATGTGGAAGCGATGATCACGAACGTGAAGGAATTGGGTCCTTATATCGTCATCGCACCGAATATCGCGATCCCCCACGCACGTCCTGAAACAGGTGTCGAACAGCTGGGGATGAGCTTCCTGCGACTCGAAGAACCGGTTTATTTTTCCGAAAAAGACAAGCATCGTGCACAGCTTATCATCGTGCTTGCAGCAATTGATAATCAAACACACTTAAAGGCACTCTCACAGCTTACAGAACTATTATCAAATGAAGGCAACATAGAAAAGTTGATCGCAGCAAACGATCAAGAAACCGTCATTGAATTAATCAATCAAACTATAGAAGTATAAATTTGAGGAGGAAATCAAAATGAAAAAAGTATTAGTGGTATGTGGAAACGGATTAGGAAGCAGCATGATCGTAGAAATGAACGTAAAAGCAGCATTGAAGGATATGGGGAAAGAAGCAGAAGTATCCCACACGGATTTGACAACAGCCAAGACAGAACAAGCGGATCTATTCCTCGGTTCTGAAGATATCGTCGAGAGCCTTGAAGATGGCCGCAAGAATGTGGTGAAGTTGAAGAACTTGATGGATAAGAATGAACTTCGCGCAGCATTGGAACAAAATATCTAGTCCACTTTTAAAAAGAAGGAGCGATACACATGATTGATATCATAATGAAGGATATACTCGGTACACCTGCGATCCTTGTCGGTCTATTCGCCTTAATCGGGCTCCTTATTCAACGGAAGAATTCGGGGGATGTCGTGTCCGGAACCCTTAAAACGGTCATGGGCTTCGTCATCCTCGGGGCGGGTGCAAATGTACTCGTCCAGTCCCTTGGGCAATTCAGCAGCATGTTCAATCATGCGTTCGAAGTCGACGGAGTCATCCCGAACAACGAAGCGATCGTGGCTCTTGCACAGGAAAGCTTCGGGACGGAAACCGCGATGATCATGCTGTTCGGTATGGTGGTCAATATTCTGATTGCACGATTCAGTCCTTTTAAATACATCTTTTTAACCGGACATCATACCATGTTCATGGCCTGCATGATCGCCGTCATCCTGACAACCGGAGGATTCACGGGAGTACCGTTGATCGTTCTCGGTTCGATCATCCTTGGGGCATTGATGGTCCTGTCACCTGCCATGCTTCAGCCATTCACACGTAAAGTCACCGGTTCCGATGACTTTGCCGTCGGTCACTTCGGCTCCATCGGGTATTTGGTGTCAGCCATGGTCGGGAAGGCAGTTGGAAAAGGAAGCAAATCAACAGAAGAAATCAAAGTGCCAAAATCACTCGGATTCCTGCGTGACACATCTGTCTCCGTTTCCCTGACAATGGTCATCCTGTTCTTCGTCGTAGCAGGCGCAGCAGGCTCAGCCTTCGTCGAAGGAGAATTAAGCGGCGGACAGAACTTCCTGGTCTTCGCCTTTATGCAAGGGATCACATTCGCCGTTGGTGTGTATATCATCTTAGCAGGAGTGCGTATGCTCCTTGGTGAAATCGTACCGGCATTTAAAGGAATTGCAGATAAGGTCGTTCCAAATGCCAAACCGGCCCTTGATTGCCCGGCGATCTTCCCATTCGCAGGGAACGCCGTGATCATCGGATTTCTATTCAGCTTCATCGCCGGACTTGTGAGCATGCTTTTCCTTCCTTTACTGGGATTGAAAGTTATCGTTCCGGGACTTGTCCCTCACTTCTTCACAGGGGCAGCAGCCGGAGTATTCGGTAATGCAACCGGCGGACGCCGCGGTGCCGTCATCGGTTCCATGGCGAATGGAGTCATGATCAGCTTCCTGCCGGCCCTACTATTACCGGTGCTAAGCTCATTAGGATTCCAGGGAACCACGTTTGGGGATGCAGACTTCGGATTGGTCGGTATCGTGCTTGGAAACCTTGTCAGTCTGATTGAATCCAATATGATGGTATTCGTTTCGATCATCGTCCTTCTAGCCGTTCTATTCTTTATCAGCTTTAAGGCGAAAGGGACTGGAGAGAAGGAAGAAACGGAAGTAGCTTAAAATGAATTCAGCCACCCGCGAGTTGCGGGTGGCTTTTTTCGTTGTGAGCCATGGGGACAGGTACCGTGGCGTGTGAAATCAATGACAATAGAAAAAAACCATTCTCTAAAGGAAGTTTTTCCTGTAATCTAGTCCTTGAGAAATTTTTACATATTTTTTGTAACGAATGAACGTTTTTCTGGAGTAATAGATGATTAAGTCTTTAAAAGGGTTCATTCTCTTGTGACCACAACTTTATCGAAAAGGAGGTAAGACGTGGATAAGGAAGAAGTTTATCAAGAGTACGCTGATATTATTTTTAGATATTTAGTAACCATGACAAATGACGCTCAATCTGCTGAGGAGTTGACTCAAGAAACATTTTATCAGGCCATTAAGTCCATCGATCATTTTCGAGAAAAAGGAAAAGCATCGTTTTCAACCTGGCTCTGTGCCATCGCCAAAAACGTTTGGCTGCAAGAAGTGAATCGTGAAAGGAAGAAGCACCGGTTAGAGGAATCACTAAGCAGTGAACACACTCCCGTTTACAATTTGGAAGACCAATATATTCAAAACGAAGACAAAATCCACTTTTTTCAGCAGGCGCAACAACTTAGCGAGAAAAAACGTGAGCTCCTTTATCTCAGGTTATTGGGGAATTTATCGTTCAAAGACATTGGCTCGATATTGGGAGAAACAGAGAATTGGGCAAGAGTCACATTTTATCGTGCCAAACAACAAATAAGAAAGGGTGATCAATAAAATGGATCATCATGTGTTTAAAGATCTGGTTCCGAGCTATCTGGAACATTTAACGAGCGAAGAGACCAATAAGCAAATGGACGTACATATGGAACAGTGCAAAGATTGTAGAGAATATGTACATGACATGCGAGAAGAATGGATGTCAGAACATGTGCATGTACAGGCAAAAGAGGATAGAAATGTGGACTACTTCAAAAAGGTACGTTCAAAGAACAGAAAGAAAATATTCACGATTGTCGCCTCTCTCCTATCCCTTTTCCTCATTTTAATAATTGGCTATTACCTGCTCTTTGTAAGAATGTGGATAGCCGATGAAAGCGATGTTCAAACAACCATCCAAAAGCAAGGGAAAACGGTTACATTGACATTTACATCAAAACAAGACAACCACTTCTTGTTACCTAGAAAAGAACAGCTTAATCAAGACTATATAGACTGGATGATTATTTATGAGAAGCGCCAAGATTTTTCAACTCCAGAAAGCCTGAAGGATGAGATTAACATTACCTATACCTTCTTGGATAAAAACACTTTATTACTGGATAATGGGAAAGAGAAAAAACTGACAGCTGATGACAAAATATCGATCCAATACAAAGACCACACGAAAGAACTATCATTAATCGATTTATACCATTCTGACCTTTAAGCCGTGGGGACAGGTATCATGGTTTATTATGTGCTGGGTCATCTCATCACCTTGATTGAATTTTCCATTTTAATCATCGTCCCTTTCTTCATCAGCTTGAAGTCGAAAGGGACCGGGGAGAAGGAAAAACAGAAGTAGCCACCCTCCATGTTTGTGTAGGGTGGCTACTTCTATTTCTTCACTAATACATATCCTTCTGAGTAAAATTCCAAAACGCAACGGCAAGGCAAGCGACCGTCCATACTGCAAGGACTGCTAATGAAAACGGCAATGACATCCCTTCGATCGGAGGAGCTTGTCCTTCTAGGTAATTAATGAGATCAAAATTCAAGTTCACCAAATACTTTGAGCTCGTCCAGCTCGAACCGATGGAAGATAAGAGGGTCCCTGCAATCAACACAGCCATCATCGCCCCGATACCGGTTGCTGTATTCTTCACAAGCACTGAAATCATCAGGCTAATGGTGGCAACAGTCGCTGTCACGACCCATGCAAGACCCGCTGACATCAGCAAGTATTCCCACATCGGGAGGGTATGGATATAGGTCGTCGAAAATTCACCCGAGGGAGAAGCTTGAAAGCCAGTCAGAATAGGTGCCGTCCAACCATCATATCCGAGGACAATCCCCGAAATCCCATAGCAGACAACCACCGTAGCCGCTATCAGCATCGATGTATACAGTAAAACGGTCAGCCATTTGGCCATCAGGATCTTCCATCGTTTGATCGGTCGGGATAATAATGTTTTGATGGTCCCATCATTGTATTCCCCACTCACAACATCCGCCATAATGATAATGATGAGTAAAGGCAGGACCAGTGTGAGTCCCTGGGAGAAGAAGATACGGATGAATGTAGGTGCTCCAGGATAGTTCGGATTGATATTGTTGTCCAAGTAGTATTGCTTTTGCTTCAAGTCCAATTCGAGGAATTGCCTGGCCTCATCCTGGATCCCACTGGATGCCAGTCGGTTTTGCCGATCGACGATCTCCTGCTGCAGCTCCACCCGCCAGTCCAGCGTACCCTGCTTTTCTATCTTCTCTTGTATCTCTCGGTATTGTGCATATGTAAACATAGAGACGAGAATGATTAAGATCGCGATGACAACGGCAAAGCGTTTTTTAGAAGCAATTTTCATGACTTCATTATGAACCAGACCCATCATATTCGGATTAGACAATATGATCGCCCCCTGTCAAACCAATAAATAAGTCCTCCAATGTCTGGACCTTTCTTTCAATGGTCCATACCTCGATTCCAGCCTGTAGTAACGATTCATTCAGGATCGACGTTTTGCTTTCATCCATCAGCGTATGGATCGTATGATCATCGTACAATTCTGCAGATTGGACATAGGGAGATGCATTAACGATTTCAAGTGCACGAAAAGCATCATTGACTCTCCAGTCCACACCTGATGACAATTCATCCACTAAATCCTTCACCTTTCCTACCTTCACGATTCTCCCATGGCTCATGATCGCCACACAATCGGCAAGCATTTCGATTTCACTTAATATATGACTGGATACAAGAACGGAAAGACCCGTTTCATCGACCAGTTTCCTTATAAATGTACGAAGGTCCTTTATTCCCATTGGATCCAACCCGTTCGTAGGTTCATCCAAAATAAGCACTTCCGGCCGGCCCAACAATGCTTGTGCAATCCCAAGCCTCTGACGCATCCCCAATGAATAGGTCTGTACCTGGTCATCAATCCGTGCAGTCAGATCAACCAGATCAATGACCTCCTGTATTCGTTCACTGTCCACCCCAGGCAGCATCCGTGCAAACAGCTGCAGGTTTTCCCGACCGGTCAAATACTTATATAACTCTGGATTTTCTACGATCGAACCAAGACGCTGCATCGCCTGAACAAATTGCTTTCTCACATCAAAATCACAGACTTTAATAACTCCCGATGTTGGCTTGATCAGACCGACGAGCATCCGGATCGTCGTCGTTTTCCCAGCACCATTGGGACCAAGGAATCCAAATACTTCTCCTGGATAGATGTCAAATGATATATTATCAATAATCGTCTTTTTCCCTATTACTTTCGTTACATTTTTCAAATGAACGGTTGGCTTTATGCTCATGTTTATCACCCTATATCTATTCTAGCGAACTTTTTTCTCAATTGCTCTTTTCAATACTCAGCATGAGTAAAAGTTGGTACAATCATAATAGAAGGAGAGATTAAGAGATGAAAAAATGGATGTGGCAACTATTTATCACCCTTTCCCTTGCACTGACCGTTCTATTTGGATATGGATTTGCGCGAGCCTATTCGGATATCGCCAATCCTCCCCAAGAGAAGATCACAGCAGAATCTGAAGAAACCCCCGCTACACCTGGAGAAACGTATATTGCCCTTGGCGACTCATTGACAAGAGGGGTAGGATCTTCAAAAGGAGAAGGTTTTGTCCCGCTGGTTGGAGATTCACTTATAGAAACCAATACGGTGGACCGGTACCAAAACTTAGGGATACGGGGTGCCGGGATTGAAGATTTACTGGCCCAGTTAGAACAAAAGGAGGTCAAGAGATCTCTTAAGGACGCCAAAATCATCTCCATCACAATCGGGGGTAACAATCTCTTTAATTCTGGTGAGATTTTAAACAATTATTCAGAAGCTACCGCCCTTGGCATTCTGGAAACGGAAATTCCTAACTTGGAAAGAACGTTTGAAACCATCCGTGACATAAATAAGGATGCCGTCATCCTCTATATGGGGCTATATAATCCCTTTAAGGAATTATCGGACGGAGATTCCTTTGATTCGGTCATTCAAAAATGGAATGAATCCGCCCGAACATTAGGCTTGAAATACGACGTTCAAGTGGTGGATACCTTCAATTTGGTAACAGATGCCGAACGCGATCTTTCAAGTGACAACTTCCATCCAAATGATGCAACTTATCAGGAAATGGCTGATAGCCTGTCCCTTGTGATTGAAAAGAATATTATACAATGATCAATAAAAAGGTGAATCCATCGTCCATTTGAAGTAAGGACTCAGGAGTCACCTTTTCTTTTAAAAAGCCATAGGGACATGTACCGTGGTTCTTTCCTGCCCCTAAGCTCTTTATCAAATCTCATGCACAATCTCCAATAAGCGCATCGGATCTTCGGAAGAGACCCTCTCTGACAATCTGGCCGCTGCAATGATGGGCGCCCATTGAAATACTTCTTCTTTTGTTAAACCACTTTTCTCACAATAAAGCCGCATATAAAGATCAGCCAATTCCTTTGATACCTGAGAATACAGGAGATAGGTCCGATACACGTCAGCCCTTTTATCCCCCGCACTGGAATCCACCCAGTCAATGATGGCGACGTTATTCTCTGACAGAATTAAGTTGTATAAATGAAAATCCCCGTGACAGAGATTTTCTACGAAGGTCATGGAATCGAGTTGTTTTATTAAAACAGACTTTACTCCATGATCCAATTCAGGGGCCGATTGGATTTGACGACGTAGCTTTTCAGACATCGGTTCAATAGAATGAGCTTTGATCTGATGAATGCCCATTTGGATATCTACAGACATGCCCATATAGTACTCCGCTTTTTCCATGTTGTCAGTCAGAAGATCCCCTGTCGCCCTTCCCTCAATGTGCTCCATGATGATGACCTGTTTCCCGTCTATGTTTGTAACGTCATAGATTTCCGGCACTGGGAGTCCACAAGAGTGAGCATATTGTTGCTTTTTTGCTTCTTTCATGGATTCACCGGCTGGTAAGGAGTCATTAAAGACTTTGTATATTTTATTTTCATAGAGATATATTTTTGCTGTGTTTCCGGTTGCGGTTGGGATACCCAGGTTCATCGTATTTCCTCCTTTTTCAATGAGTAATCGGATAAGTGGATGCAACGGATATTTCTATAAAATAAAAGAACCTCTCGCTCAAGAAGTTCTTAAGTTTAAACATAAGGACTCTAAGGCTTATTCCAAAAAAACGTCGTCACCACAATGGGAAGAAACAGCCCGACCACTAATATAAGACCATTTCCATATATGCCAATCTTTCTCTGGATTGTTTTTTCTCCGAACAAGCCCGCCACAAAGCCAATGACTGCAATGATGACCGCGGGTAGTAGGAATGTGTCTTTCCCTAACAGTGTTAAGAAATAAAATACAAGACCGATTAGAAATAGAATGAATGAACCCGTACCTAATGATTTTTTCAAATGACCCCCTCCTATTCTCTTACCTACATATGTTGGATCTTATTAAATCATTCTATCATCCACAAGACTTTCCTCTTACTATGAAGGAGTCCATCTGCAGATCACGAACCAGGGAACCACAAATTCAGAAAAAAAGAAATGACCAGCCCTGATACTGCCACCATCATCATCGATAATCCTATACCAGACATACTCAAACCAATCCATCCACCAAGCGCTAAGCCAATGATCCAGCATACAGTTGATAAAAGGATCAGTACGACGAAAAGCTTCGCATTCAAAAACGATGGAATCCTACCGTACTTCTGCAAAGCCTGTAAAACACCTGCAGCAACCGCCCCGCTCAGTATCAATGAAAACATATCAAATGTCATGACGAACGCCTCCCCGTCATTTCCTGTTCTTATCCATCCAGCATACTGCATAGTCCACCATCGGTCTCATTGGGATCAGGTAACTTTTCGCTTCCCCCACCATACTCTCTTTCACATGAGGAGTTTCTCTATGAAATTCATCAAACAGCCTGTCAAAATCATCGGATTCATTGTTGATATCACGATATGTCGACCAGACTCCTTTGTCCCCTTTATTCACTTTCACATCCCATATTTTCTCTTTCACAAAGGTGTTGTTTTGCCTGTATTCAGCGAGGTGCAAAGAGGTATTCGAATTCGTCGGTGCTCCCAGTAAGAGGATATTGCTCCCGCGTTCATACAGCTTTCCCAATGGGGAGTTTTCATTCAAGGAAAAATCGAGACCGTGTTCTTGCGTCAGATAGGGGGCATCTTTCCCCCATGCGGCAAAAGAAGTATGAGGATGGGGACTCCTTTTCACCCCATCCTGCTTTCTGAACGTCTCGGGGATGAATCCCATATACGAGGTGGGTGTTAAGTCGGGATGAAAAGTCGGCATGTTTTCCCGGATGAGTTCCAGTTCCTCATCTGTATAGCCACTTCCATACTCCGTCGGGTCGCAAAGATGCTCGGTTTGGGTGGGCATCACTATATTCCCGCCAGTTCCGACCGCCTCTTCCAGTGCCAGGATGACGGAAACCGGTCCGCCTATAACTCTGCCGATTGATTTTAAGGAGGAGTGGACGATGAGGGTCATTCCGCTTGTGACACCGAGTTTCTTTAAATCTTTTATAATATGTTCTTTGGTGACGAGCCTTTCTTTTTTCATGACTTATTCACCCTTCTTCTTGGTCTCACCTTATGCGTCCCCATGAAATAACTGCTGACGCCAAGCATCATCCCACCACCGACACTTAATAACACACCCAGGGTTGCGATATATGTAGATAAATAGATTCCCATCATAAAGAGAAGTAATCCTGTAATGAATAAAAGTGTACCTGTTTTCATGTTTGATTCCTCCGACCGTTTTTCTTGGTGGTTTTTAAATGTGGGTGCACCATACTATTTAAAGTTCAGCTATCAGGAAAACACCGTCCTGAAGCTTTTCTACAAAGGATAATAGTGTAATTATCAGGCTTACTACATTTGATTCTCATTAGATTAAGCACCTTGAACCGGCAGATAAATCACCACTTCCTCCCCGCCATCCTCCAAGGGATGATACGTCTCCACAATATACGCTTCGTTTTTTCGTTGATATCCCTGTTCTTCTATCCACTTTTTTAAATCTTTATGAAGATTCCCGATATCTTGACCTTTCCCTAGAGCATATTCTTCGTCCAATTCGATATAAGTCATTCCGTCAGGAACGTTGTTGAGGGGTTCGTTCACTATCACCCCAACATAATAAATTCCTTCAGCATGATCACTGTCCCTTTTCGGTTCATAAACGGCAACTTCGGGACCTGTTACAGCTTGGAGTTCATCTACCCTTTCCAAGAATTGCTTTGCAAGCCTTGGCACTTCCGTACTAAAATCGGCAAAATTGCTTTTCCCTTTTAATCCAACGACTCGAAACGTTTCATTCCTTTTTTCACCATTCACGTCCATATCTCCTTTTGTTCTACTAGTCAAATTTTAACACATTTTTCCTTTTTTACGATATAAAAATAAGCTCCCCACTTAAAAAGTGAGAAGCTCCTTTCTTACATACGTCCCTTCATCTTCATCCTCTGACCAACCAAATACCCACCTGCCAACACAAAAAAAATCAAGAGCAGCCAGGCGAATCCGTCGGTGAATCCTGTCCGTTCAATGGCATAACCGAAGAGCGGAAAGCTGATCATGATCCCAAAGCTCTCCATCAAACCGATCAGGGAAAGGAAAGTCGACCGTATATTACTTTTCAGAAAGCCCTGCACGAATGAGCTGAAGATCGGTTCGAACAGACTTAACAGCTGGGCTAGGATCAGAAACGATAGCAGGATCGCCCAGTCTGTTGCGAAGATGAATAAGGCGAAAAATACGAGAAAAAGGCCTAATCCGTAATATAGGATGTTGAAGAATTTAAATCGTTCCTCCACCTTGTACGCAATCTTTGCCATGACGACGCCGAGAAGTCCTTCGATGGTAAATACGGCTCCGACGACAATGGACGAATAGCCCAGTTCTACGAAATATTCCTGTCCGTAGAAGACCAGGATCACCATGACGGCACTCGCCAGGATAAAGAGGACAACTGGTGCGTGAATGATACGATTACTCCTCCACACATTGACCCCCAGCCGGAATTGATGGACCCACTGGTTGTACCAACGTCCGCTGATTTCTTCGTTCTTCTCCCGCTCCGGTTCCTTCATGAATAAAAGGGGAATCACCGCCAGGACGTGGGTGACGATTGTGGACCCGTATACCCATTCCCAGCTCACTTCCGCCATTAAGCCACCGAGGAATTTCGCGAGACTCAGGGATAACAGTGATATCGCCGTCATGCTCCCGATGACCCGTGTGTAATCCCTCTCCCGCTTTTCATTTTTCAGCGTATCATAGGCAAATGCCTGCTCCGCACCAGAATGAAGGGTGACCATGAGCCCCATGGACAGGAACGCCAGGGTAAACATGGAGAAGTTGCCGCTCAAGAGCATGAACAATCCGTATAGGAGACTGAACAGATTCCCGATCACCAGGCTGACCTTCCTTCCGTACAAATCAGCGATCATACCCGTCGGAACTTCGAATAAGACGATGGCTAAATGGAGCAGGGCCTCAAGGACCCCGATCTCTCCCAGGGTCATCCCCTTGTCGCCAAGATAGATGACCCATAGTGCCCGGTCGAAAAACAACTGGGCAAAAAAGAGATAAAAGTATAGTAAATAGATATTGTTTTTTGCTTTTAATATGTTCATCATTTCGATTCGTCCTCTCGTTAAAAAAGCGCAGGCAGCTTTAGGTGCCGGAGCTAAATAAAATCAAAAAAAGCCACAGGGAATAATCATTCCCCATGGCTCTCGCTATTCCAGGAAATCATACACTCGTTCACACTATGAAAAATCAGCTAAAAAAGGACAGACGTGTCCCGAGGACGGCTGAAATTCCAATAATAGACATCATTAATACACGGTATTTTTTGATGTCTACAGTGAACGTATGCATGAGATTCCCTCCTTTAATATGTAAGATTCATACTTATTATATCTCTCTTCCTTTTTTTGGACAAGAGAAGAATTTATATCCCCTCCGTACACAGCCCATACTAAGAGCCTAAACAAATTTGGAGGTGATTGGTATATGAAAAAGCCTGATCAGAATGAGATGAAATCCATGACAACAAGCACGGACCCACAGCAGGTAAAAAAGCAAATTCAAAAAGATGTCGCCGCGGGACAAGGTTCCATGACTTCACGGGAAGCAGGATCCATGCGGGATGAATGAAGCAGAGGGGCGATCTCACCGTCCCCTTTTTTCTTCCAAAAAGGAATTGATTCAAGCTAGAATGTCTCATTCAATTGTTTTATAATTATGGGAAGGAGGTGAGAAAAATGGAAAAGCAGATACTTGAAATACTGTTGGATTTACGCGGTGAGATGAAAGAAGTACGCACTGACATGAAGGAATTTCGAAGTGAGCTGAAGACGACTCAAGCTGATGTTCGCAGCATCTGTTCTGATTTAAAAGAAACTCAAGCTGACGTTCGCAGCATCCGTTCTGATTTGAAAGAAACTAAAGTTGACGTTCGCAGCATCCGCTCTGACCTTAAAACAACCCAAGCTGACGTGAAGGATATCAAGGAAACCGTCAATCGAATTGAACTATCACAAACCGAGGATGTCATTACTATGTTAAAAGTGACGAAACAGCATACAGAATCTGAATTTCACTACTTAAATACAAGGCTGACAGACATCGATAAACGGGTATTCAACCTTGAGAATCGGGTGGAACGGTAACATATTAGAGCATGAACCCCACACATTTTTTCTCCGTCTTTCGTTTCTACTTGCCTTTCCCCTGAACGTTGTCTTTTTTCCAATTATAAGGCTTATCTGCCCAATGAAACAACAACAAAAATAAGAATATAGCGAAGCTGATACTGATATTTTCAATCCACCTGATTTCTTCGTTTTTGATGAATTGGTAGAGGATCTTACCGACAAAAAAACCCAAGGGTAATTGAATACTTTTTTTAAACATGAAGAGACTCCTTTCAGCGTGCCACGTTATGGAATTAATTTCCATTTTATCACTTTTTTGAGATCTTTGTGGTGCTGAAAAAAAAAAAAAAATGAAGCCACAGAGGATCCATCCTCTGTGGCTTTCACTACCAATCTTTTATACTTGAAACTTCCGTACGAGGCCAGTTAATACCTGAGCAAGTTTCGCCAATTGTTCCGAGCTTCCTGCCACTTCTTCCATCGAGCTGCTTGTTTGCTGGGGCGAGGCGGAAGTTTGTTCGACTCCGGCGGCTGCTTCTTCGGAAAGAGAGGCAATTTCCTGGATGCTCGCCATCATTTCCTGGGTACCAGCCGACATGGTGTCCTTCCTATAAGCTATCAGGATAGTTTATGCGCACTCAAAATGTTCGTTCGCATATTATAGGAAGTTCGGAGGAAATTGAGGTTTTTACCTAATCGGTCTCAAGTGGCCAATCGAAGCCTTGTACCGTTACACATACAGCCTTCCTTCTTTCATCCATTTCCAAATGGTATAACTGTCGTTCATGGTGACGACTAAAAGCGGGATCATTCCCAGACAATGGATTTCTTGCAACCCTTAAAAATAGATTGTGATAAAAAGGGCGACCCCTTCACACATGAGGTAACAAGATACATTTGGAATGAGCCATATCAGCCTTCGTTTGGTGATTTTCAATCGGTTCACTCCTTTGCTGGTTTCTTCCTGCTTAAAACAAGCCAAATAATGAAAAGTAAAAACACACTCAAAATGAATTTCCCTTTCCAGTTCCACACCAGCACCTGTTGAATCGAATAGGCTTCAATGACGAGAGCCGGCATTTTTCCAATCGTGCTCGCTATGGAATAGTTGATGATCCCGACTTTACTGATGGCAGCAGCCAATGTTACCAGACCGGATGGAATAAAAGGAAAGATCCTGAGGGCAATGATCAGGCAAAAAGCTTCAACTCCCTTCGAATTCTGTAATCGTGTCAACAACCCGTTGTTTATCTCCTTATGTTGAAATAATCTCTTGATACCCTTGCGATATAAATAAAAACTGACGATGGCTCCCAGCGCTTCTCCTGCGATTGAAACAGCCAATCCTTTTTCAAATCCGAAAAAAGCAATATTCGCAGCCGTGATCACGACGCTCGGTAGGACACCTAGAACACTAATGATGATGTTTAGTAAAATACTTAATGCGATGGCATAGATGCCTAATGTGTTGAACCATTCTAAGAGGTGTGTTTCCATGCTGCTACTCTCCTTATGATGCTGTACTGTCGATCTTTCTGTTTTATGTTCAACCCATGAAACCCTTCGTTACTCCTTGAATAAATCCTTCAATGAAGTTAGGAATCTTAAAAATGCATAGTGCAAGAATAAATCCAATGCCCATTCCTTTAATGGTGAGATTCTTCTTCGTGCTTCCGATAAAGTACACGATTAATCCCATGATCAATACAATCAGTGTCAATGTTTCTCCCTCCAAATGGTACCCTTTATAGTACATAAAAACCAATGCTTACTACATAATCCTTTCTTTGCCCCCATCTTCGATTTTAAAATGGACCTCCGTCGAGCTGCCTCCATCCACATGATTGGGAATATCCGATAAGTCAAGAACCTCCTTCAAACTGACTGATTTTTTACGATTCGCCTCAATGGTGACGGTGTAGGGACCGTTTTCATTCATGAGAGAGGTGAATCTCGTCTCGGATCCTGGAAAGAACGTATCCAGGAATTCAATGTCAAAGGTCACTGGCTCCCCGCTATGATTGGAGATAAGCAAGTTACATTCCCCTGTAAGTTCTTCTTCCTCTATCTTCTCAAAGTCACACGTTCCCTTCCCATCGTACGAAATAGCCCTAATTCCATCGGCTATCGTTTCCTGATAAACCTTTATAAGACCAAATGGTAATAGAGAATAAACAATTGCAACGATCATCACAGTGCGGATGTGATAGTTGGAAAGACCTTTTACAAGTAAAACGATTGCAAAGATAAATAGGAAAGAACCGATGATTGCCAGCACATTGTATCCATCTTGATCTTGGATAGGAAAAGACATGAACGCCATCCGTTTGTAAACCATTGGGGCATTCGGAAACGGGAAATAGAATGACATACAAATAATCAGGATCATGCCCGAAGCGATGAGATAATTTTTATTTTTAATCATGTTTTAACTTCCTTTTTCAATCATTTATGTACCAAACGTAGTGGTAGGAAGAAACAGATTCTACTGTCTCACTAATCATTAACCCTGGTAATCCAGGGAACAACTATCCTTTCATATGGCGCTTAAGGTCAAAAATACCTATCGTTCCACAAACCAATACGCCCATCCCTAAAAGAACAGTAAGAATCCAATTCTCTCCCCAGCTTGTTATGCACGTTATCAAATTGCAGAAGGCAATAACCAGACTTCCGTATTTCGCACTCCATTTGGCCTGTTCGTAGGATTGATCGGTGCTCAAGAAGATTCACTTCCTTTTCTTTTGTTTTCTGGGTCGGATTGGAATTTCCCCTCATGATCTCATCCGATTCCCCACCACATACACACTGAGGGCGACGGTACCCACTCCTATCACAATCCCAAACACCGTTCCCGTATAAAGACCGACATATTCAAGGGCAAAAGGAAGGATCATTGTCATAATGCCGACCACTATTGTATAGAGACCGAACATTTTCGCCAGCTTTTCTTTATCATCTTTAAAGACATCCTCCTGGTACCCGGCAATGAGGTTGAGCTTTTTCTTCACCCAGATTAAGTAACCTGTGTATACAATTAATAGTCCCAGGCATATGCAAAGGATAAAGGGAGTGTACATCGGGGCATTCCTCCTAAAATGAGTCAATCTTTCTAACAATCTTTCCTTTTTGGAAAACCAATCGTGTATCACACTACCAATTATTTCAAACAAACAGGTTTTAAACAATCCCCCCTGAATCATGCGGAATCCACTCACTGTCAGGCGAGATTCTGCATAATCATTCCGGATTCAGATTTATCGTGCAAGAATTCGGATATTCGTGCGGGATTTTCGATATTCAAGCCAACTTGTCGAATATCCTTTACTTCACCTATCCTCTCTACACTTTTATTAAAATATTAATATCGCGAGTCGATTTCGATAGCTATCCAGATCTATACCGGCGATTTCCTCATCCCATCCCTGTATAAAAAGAAGAGGCAACAAGAAGATTTACAGTATAATAGTCATGTATTAATGGTAATCACTAACAAAAGGAGTTGATCTATGATGAATGACGGAACGAAAGTCATTGAAGACGGCGGTGGCCAAGGTGGCGTCACTTGGAAAGTAGGCTCCCGGACTACATCGGGCAGTTATACAGTTGTCTTATATATAAGCGCGAATGGCGGCAGTCAGTGGAAAAGGGTCACCTATGACAGCAGCGGAAAAATCGTGAAAGTGGTCTACGGTGACTAACAGTAAAAGGATGATGGCGCAGGCAGCCATCATCCTTTTTCCTTAACGGAAAGACTCCGCCATCTGTATCATGTCTTGTTTCGTGAGAGTGATACCGGACCTTGCGGGCATGTATTTCATTTCATATATCGCCTCACCTTCCATCCATGTCAGCCTACTTATCTTTAAAGTGCCCTCTGTTTCAGAATAGCTTCCTTTAGAAGTACCGACCTTCACCGGTTCTTCAGATAAAGTCAGATCTAAACCAGGCTCAAGAAGTTGAAATGACATCGTGATCGTCTGCTTTTCCGGACCCATGAGAGTGACGATTTGTGCGTTTCCGTAGGGGCCTTCCTTCTCGTCCGTGCTCACATTTGTCACTTTGAAGGGAACTTTGGTGATGTATTTGAACTCTTTCCCCAGAAAATCCGGACGATCGCTTGCTTCATATAACGGCGCGCTCGCATTGTTCCCGATGATGCCTAGCTGTGTTCCGCCAAAGTAAACAAATATCGAGAGGCATGCTGCGAAAAATAGGAATGACAGGACAGGGGCAAAAATCGGCTTTTTCCAGATAGAAAACGATTTGGATGGATTAGAATGGACTTCATTCAAGATATTCTCTCTCATCTTGTTAGTGAAACCACGCCCCTTGAAGGTCTCTTCTTTCATCAAACCGCGCAATGATTTCAATTCATCCATTCTTATACACCTCACTTCGTTTAATTGTGGAACCGAGCAGGTTCTTGCCTCTTGTCAGCCGTGTCTTCACTGTATTCGTGTTGATGTCGAGACTCGCACCGATCTCGGCTAACTTCATTTCCTCAAAATAATAGAGGAAAATGACTTCCCGGTATTTAACAGGCAGGTCCAAGACTTTCTGAATCAACTCTGAGTTCTGCTCATTTTTGATCACGGTCTGTTCCGGTGCACCCATCTTTCCTTTCACCATGTCATTAATCTTATTGGAGATACTGATCATCCTAGTGTCCCATCTCCTTAAATAATCTTTGCAGTGGTTGATAGCAACAGAGATGATCCATGTCTTCAGGGAGGAATCTTCCCTGAATGTATCCATCTTTTGATAAAACTTGATGAAGACCTCCTGTGTCAGGTCCTCGGCCAGGCTGTGTTCCTTTACATAAGAATAAACCACATAATAGACATCATTCCCGAACTGAGTCATGGCTTCCTCAAGTAGCCGGTCTTTCTCGGATTTCGTCCGCTCTTCCATTTTAGAAAATTCACCTGCTTTGTATGTATCATTCATTAGACGTATCTTAAATGATAAAAGTTTTATTTTTTACAAATTTAACCAAAAATAAAAACCTGTCGAGTCTCCTCGGGCAGGCTTTCACCGGGCAGTGCCCGCTTTTATTATTACAGAACATTCCAGATCATACAATTGTTTCTTTTGTTTGTTGCAGGGATGAGAGACTATGCGCAATCAGAAATTGCGCGGAGTAGTAGGTGGTCATGATGAAGAAGGATGAAAAAGGAATCTCTGATACGAACATATTCCACGACAGAATGGAATCGGAAAGAACGAACAGGAGACTCCCGGCAATTGCCCACTTGTTTCCGGTCAGGATCGCGGATAAAGCCATCATGGAAATGACGAGCATGTAGACAATGACTGGTATGACGAGACCAGTATCCCCATCTGTTCGGAGTGCTGAAATCAGTTGCTGTCCGAATATGAACGAATACAGTGCAATCGGGAGGGCAGCTGCAAGTCGCCACTTGTTCATGCGGGATAATGTAATAAAGCCACACAAGTAGAAAAGATGTCCGACCAGAAACGCCCCGAGGCCTGCTATAAATGAAACCGCAATGAACGCATCTCCAAGCGTGCAAAAGAAGAGGCCAAAGAGGATGAAACGCAGTGCCGTTGCCGGTTTGGGAGATACCTGACGGAAGGCGAAGACGATGATGAGTACCATGGGAATGAGCTTAAAGGTCACTTTCACGGGTAATGGCTCGGATGGGATGAATAAATAAAGTACTGACATGGCTCCAATCAGGAGGGGAAATTGCCATTTCATCATGTGATAACACGTCCTTTCCTTTCTAATTCCTATTGCTATATATACTCCCTTTTTGAGCCGAATTCCTTTTATGATACTTCAATGACATTCCCGAAGAATATAAAGAAGGACGCTCCCCCAAATGGATCGTCCTTCACGCTTTCCCTTTATGTCACGGGTCCTGAATGTTTTTCTTTCTTCCTCTCTTTGACGATAAGAAGTAAAAAGTATCCACCGACAAAAACGGGAAGGGAAAGACCTGTCAATATCAGTTTCGTTTCTTCTGGAAAGGAGCTTTGTTGAATGAGTAGTTGCGGTCCATTCACAAGGATTGCCAGGATGATCATGATCCACGTTTTTGACCACAGAGACACGGCAATGATGGCCGCGAAGGCAAGAATGAGCGCAAATAGCCTTCCGATTCCTTCCATTACAACGGTAGGTGCCTCGACGTTCTGTCCAAGAAATAACAATCCCATGAACAATAAGATGGGAACTCCTCCAAGAATCGAAAATAGTGTCCATTCTCTTGCTTTTGACACCGGATGGCTTGAAACATATTTAAACACCACTGAGGTACAGAATAAAAACCCAATCATGACAAGTGGATAACCGATTAATTCAAATAACGAATAGGTCAGGTCCCCGCTTAAGGCGTCACTCAATACGATAAAAGAGAAAGCGCTCACTAATACCATCACGATATACTCGAAGATACTCTTGTAATCGATGGGCATCTCTGCGGAAATTTGATTCATGTACTGCCGGGGTGTCAAACCGGTAACCTCTGATACGCTCTTTCCCCTTTTCTCCGTTTCAACCATATGATCCTCCAGTTCCCCCACGATCTCATCGACTTCTTTTTCGTTCTTCCCGCTTGAAATCAAATAGATTCTCAGATTCCTCAGAAAGTCTTCACTCTCTTTTGATAATGGCATGCTCACTCCTCCTCCAATAGTCGATTCACACTCACAGAGACTTCTCTCCATCTTTGTTTGAAATCCTCCAACTCTTCTTTTCCTTTTGGCGTGATATAGTAATATTTTCGCTTCGGCCCGCCTGAAGGCATTTCTTTCTGACAGGCTGTCACGAGCCCTTCTTTTTTCATTCGGAGGAGCAGCGGATAAATGCTTCCTTCTTTCACCATTTTGAATCCATTGGCCGCAAGCTTCTCCATCATTTCATATCCATACACTTCACCTTTTGAAATGATCGAAAGCAGGCACCCCTCCAGGATCCCCTTTAATAATTGACTCGACGACATCCTCGTTTCTCCTCTCCCACACCCCAACTACATTGCAAAACAATATAGTTATCTAAAAAAATTTCAGATTAGGACTATGTTGCAATACAATATAGATACACTTTAGCAGATGCTGGAAAATAAATCAACCCCTTATGAGGAAGGTCCGTCCCTCATGAGGGACGGACCTTCCTATTCGTCATTCCTTTTTTCCCTGATGGTATACACATAAATGGCGGGGATCAACCCGCATAAAAAAACAACCCCTCCAACGATTAATCCATCTCTCATATCGGACCCTTCCGGTAAAGAGGCGAAGATCCCCAATATAACGGATAAGATGGTCACGACCACTACGGCCATCAACAAACTCTTCTTAGGAGGCTGCCTCTCTTCTTCATGATCCACACTGATGCTCATGGACAAATAAGCTGAAACCACAGTCGTCATGATAAACAGAAACCAAAGAGGATTATCCGTCATCCCGTCCAGTCCCGATGTGATAAAGTCATAGGCAAGAATCCCGATGATGCCTGCGTTCTGAAACAGGAACAGTACTCTAATATTTTTTAAGTTTTGTAGTTTTAGTCGCTCGTCTGCAATTTTCTTCAACTTACTTCTCCCCCTTATCTATCCACATCACTTCATCCAGCGTCTTCCCGACGGCATAACAGATTTCCAGAAATAAATTCAAGGATAGATTGTATGAACCTTTCTCAATCAGGCTGATCGTCTGCATGGTGACTCCCATTTGGTTTGCCAGCTGCTGTTGGGTTGAATTTTTTCAACACGGGAGAGCTCTACCCCTGTTTTCCATATTCATCCAACACCTTTTAAGTTTATAGTAACATATATATGTCGTTACGCAATATATATATTTCATAGAGGCATCCCCAGACTCCTCCAACTTAATTTTTCGGACAACAAAAAAAGCCTCGTCACATTCGACGGGCCCTTTATATCATCCTTCTAAAATACTTCTCCATCTCCCTCTCAGAGATGATCAGTCTCCTTGAAAAATCCTGCGTTCTTACGACATATTCCTTGATGCCGATATATTCGGATTCAACGACCAGATAGAAACAGGAGCCTTTTTTGACTCCCCTGAAATCACGTTTTAATTGATATCTCTTCATGTTGACTAAAGCCCGCTGATCACTGGCTTTCCTCCACTTGATACGACTGAGGAGGGATCGTCTTGATTTTCTTGATAAAATAATAATGTTTATATAATGCGAGTCCGATGAGGATGATCCGGACAAGGAGAATGTCGACGTACAGGACGGAAAGCAAAATAAAGAAGTCTGCGGTCAGATTGATCTTGATTTTTTCTTTCAGGGTCATTCCCTTTTTTTCTAGAAAGGGAACCACGTATTTTTTGTAGATGTACGTGTTTTTAAACCAGGCATCCACGCGCTTCGAGCTCTTGGAAAAGAAGTAAACCGCCAGCAAGTAAAACGGGCCACCCGGCAGAACGGGCAGGACTGTTCCGGCAACCCCGCACACTAGGGCTATGAACCCGAGCAACATGAACAGGATGCTTTTCATCTTTTTCAATGTCATGATCCATCTCCCCTACCCTTAACCGTTTTCCTTCATTGTACTATAAATATAGCAGAAAGTTGGGTGTGACGGGTTAGGAGATTATTGTTAATCCATCATCCACTTCCTGGCCATCATCAAAACTGTTCATTAAACCATGCCGCAGTGATCGCATTCAACTCCTCCTGCTTATTCATGAGGCCGTGGTTTCCATCTGGAATGAGTTCAAAGGTTGTATTGTCATTTTCTTTTTTCAACTCATCATAAAAGTTCTTTACCGGATGCCAATCGGTATGACGATCCGCGTCTCCTTGTACGATCAGAACAGGGACATTGATTTTTTTAACATTGATGGACTCTTCCTTTGTTTGCTCCGATTTCGGATCATAGTCCCCGTATGCATCTTGATACATATCCAGAAAACCGATGTCCTTATCCGGGTTCTCTAACAGCCAAGGATAAACCGGGTCCAGACCGACATACGGGCTTATGGCCACAACATCGGCAATATCATCCCGGATCGTGGCCAGTTTCAGTCCGACTCCCCCACCCAGCGATGTCCCGGATACAAACACTTTCCCCGTCCTCTTTCTCTTCTCGTTTTTCTCTAGGTACGAGGTTAAGGCATCGATGGCATGGCTCGTGTCAAGAGTGGCCCCATTCAATCCGGGAACGGTCCCAGCGCTTTCCCCGTATCCCCTGTATAAAGGCACGAGACTGATCAAGCCAGGGGATGCGGAATAGAGAACCATATTCTTATCGAAGGTTACCCCCATCATATCTGATACATGGGACAAGTCTTTTGACGCCGGAAAACCGCCGTGTAAACTAAGGTTAACCGGATAAGATCCTTCTTTTTCTGGTAGTGTCACATATGCTAAGGCTTCTTCCCCTTCACTCATGTACGTCATTTTATAAGACTCCAAGGTTGCATTCAGACCCTTCACTTGTATCGGATCAAATGCTACGACCTTAGTCGCTTCGTCTTCTACGAACGTTTTCTCCTTCTCAGAAGAACAAGAGGCCAAGAGTAGACATAACATTAGTAAGATTAGAGAGTACGTCCTTTTCATTTTATCCCCCCGTATCCAGTAAGGTTATAAGAGCTGTATTTCACAACTCCCGATCCACCAATCTAAAATCACTTTCCATTAAAAGACCGTTCTCCTTACGCCCAGCCTTCTTCTTTTCAACCGAACCCGACTTCACCTCATCCTCCTCCAGCAATCCCTCAAGACTCCTTGCAACCCCCGTCAAGGAGAGGATCGTCAAGGCGAAGAAAAACATCGGGATCATAAAGATCCACCAGGCGTTGGTTAATTCGACAAAGCTCTGGGACATGATGCTCGCCCATTCCTGGACGAAGGGTTGCGGCGGCGGGCACATGGGCTCGTAGCACACATCAGTCCCACCGAAGAACAGGTCGAAGAATCCGAGGTGGGCGATGATGAGAAGCGCCTGGATCATGATTTTCGGAAAAATGATAAAGAGCCGCGGCTTCAAGTGTGGAAGCACATGGTTCTTGAAAAGGAAAGTCTTGCTTCCGCCAAGGACCCGTGCGCACGTCACGAACTCTTTGTCGAGAATCTGACGTGTTTCGTTGGATAAGAGGATCGCGGTTGTCGGAGCCATGATCACGGCCAGGGCAATGGACTGCCAAATGACCCGTTCGGTGAAACTTGTCTCAAATCCTTGCCTCGGTTCCCATAGCAAGGGATAAAGCATATTGAAGGCGATGATCGATTGCGGGATGAAATAAAAGGACGTGAACATTGATTGCGTCCACTTTTTCCCCCGGGATTTCGTAAACCCTCCCATCACCCCGACGGCAAAGGACAGGATGAAGCTGAGAAGGGAAATTAGGATGGCGGCTCCAATGGTATACTGCGCCCCCTCCAATACTTTGTAAAACAGGTGATCCCCTTCCCGGTCCGTCCCGAACGGAAAGTCGGCTGAAGGAGGGAACGGGGCGTCCCCGATGATATTTGCCTCATCATCATAGAGGATATATGTATTCGGGATTTTGGCATCGGTCAGATAAAAGATCATGCTCCACCCGACGAGCACGACGATGAACAGTAAACAGATGCTAATGGTAACATGATGCCGATTCCACTTTCTCATAGACTCATCTCCCTTCCTATTTTTCGCGAGATCACAAACTGCATCAATTTTAAAAGGAGATAGAGTGGAACGAATAACATGATCGACGTAACCGCGAAGATCGCAGGTGTGTTATAGGAAAATAAAAATGAGGTGACCCCGAACACATTGAATAAATATTCCAAGATTAATAGATTCGACAGCATCATCCAGATGATCTGCTTGCCGTGATAGGTCAGACTGACGAGCACATTCCGCATCATATGGATGAACATGATCCGAAATCGGCCGAGACCCTTCCCCTTCGCAAGCTCCACATAGGGAAGCCCCTCTTCTTCCTTCAAAAAAGACACCATCGACCCCAGAAAAAAGAACGTCGGCAGGATCGAGAGCGTGATCGCCGGGAACAGGATGACCTGATTTACGCCCAGGGATGCGATATCGAGGAGCAGAATACCGGATTGTTTGAAGAACCAGATGACCGATAGTTGTAGGAAGCCGATCACAAAAATATCCGGCAGCGAGGCGATAAGAAATGAGACACCTTCCACTCCTTTCCGGACCTTTTTCCCCACGGAAAAATAGAGGATCATCAGCAAGATTGAACATGTTAAAGCCATACCGAGTGCCAGGAAAAAGATACGTGCACTGCTCAGGAAAGCTTTCAGGATGATGGGAAATAGCGGACGTTCGATATGCGAGACGGGGTTCGTATAAACCAGATGGTGAGGCTCGACTAGCTCCCTGCATACCTCCATCAATTCCTTTCCGTATGTAACGAGGGAAAACGCCTGAGTTGTGAACAGGCCGGATGTGGCACTGACGAGAATGATCCCGATGATAATGAGAACGGCTTCAAGGCCGGATTGTTTGAGTTCTTTCATCTTGTACCTCCAGTAATGATTCCTGCTAATCATTACCAATATACCAGATTTGAAAATTCTGTCAATTAGACCAGAAGGACTTTTGCACCTGACAAACCAAAGAAAAGAATCTTTCCAACCCTCTCATTTTTCTCTCCACTCCATCATGACGACACATGTAAGAGCCTTTACCATAATCATTCCTCCATAACAAATTTACAACACAACCATAAAAAAGTGATCACTCACTTTTTTGTTGACTTTCCGAAAAAACCAAGTAATATTATTTGTGAGTGATTACTCACTATTATATTTCTTTCTTAAAGGAGGTTCCAACACATGACCATTTTCAAAAATAAACTGGTACTCGCATCCCCTCTAATCGCATTTGCTATCGTCTTTATTTTCTCCCTGACTTTGTTCCCATCGGTTCAACCTCAGCCGAAGAATCTGCCGATTGCAGTCGTGAATGAAGACGAGGGTGTACAGTTGCCGGATCAACCAAAGATGAATATGGGGGAAACCATCGTTGAAAAGATGCAGGGGAAATCTGCCGGTGATCTCCCCCCAGTTAAATGGGTGAGAGTGAAAAGTGAAGAAGCTGTACAAAAAGGACTGGATAACCAGGAATACTATGCAGCCCTCGTCATCCCCAATGATTTCAGTGCAAAGCAGGCTTCGTTGCGCACGCCGGACCCCACCTCCCCTGAAGTGAAAATCTACATCAATCAAGGGATGAACACAATGGCTGCCACGGCTGCGGGCCAAATCCTGAATGGCGTCGTGGACAATCTAAACAGTACGGTCCGCGAGCAACTGCTCGATGGATTCGAGAAACAGAGTGCAACGCTGACGCCGCAACAAGTTTCAAAACTTGTAACCCCCATCACCAAGTCGGTGACGAACGTCAATGAAATCGGAACACATAGCGCTAACGGAAACGCACCTGTGTCATTGTTCCAACCACTCTGGATGGCAAGCATGGCAAGTGCTGCGGTCATTTATCTCGCTGTCAGCAAACGAACAGTTTCCAGCCGAAGAAAAGAGTTTAGGGCGAGATTCATGCAGATCCTGATCGGAGCGGCTGTCGCTCTTGTCATCGGATTTGGATTGACCTGGATTGCCGACGGACTTATAGGATTCCATATTCCTGATTTGTCGGATACTGCCTTGTTCCTGAGTATCACGTCATTCAGCTTTTTCCTGATGATATCTGCCATCCTTTCTTTGATCGGCCTTAGGGGCATGCCTCTCTTTGTATTAATGTTGTTCTTCGGGGCACCGCTTCTTGCCATGGCCCCTGAAATGATGTCATCATTTTACCGCGATTGGTTCTATTCATGGCTTCCGATGAAGTTCATGGTAGAAGGTTTGCGTGAATTGTTCTTCTTCGGAAAAGGATTGACATGGAGTTCTTCCGTTTCGACGCTTGTCTGGATTGGTCTTGGGAGTATAGTCGTCATACTGGCCACTTCGTTCAAACCCCATGCTGCGGTGGAAACGAGTGTATAAGGATAATATAAAATGGTCAGGGCTTTTAGCCGCTGACCATTTTTATTTCAGTCCAATTTAAAAAATCACCTTCCGATCCCGCTCATCTTTCAATATCTCCACCGCTTCCCGAAAACGTTGGGAATGGATGATTTCCCGTTCCCGCAAGAAACGCAGTCCGTCATTCAGATCGGGGTCATCGCTCATATTGATGATCCACTGATACGTGGCTCTCGCCTTTTCTTCGGCGGCGATGTCTTCGTAGAGGTCGGCGATCGGGTCCCCTTTTGCCTGGATATAGGAGGCAGTGAATGGGACACCGGCTGCATTTTGGTAGAAAATTGCACCGTCGTGATTCACGTAGTGGGGGTCGAGGCCCGCATCTTTCATTTGCTGCGGTGTGGCATCTTTGATGAGTTTATACACCATAGTGGCAATCATTTCCAAATGGGCAAATTCTTCGGTCCCGATGTCGGTCAATAAGCCGATGACCTTATCTGGAATCGTATATCGCTGATTCAAATATCTCAGGGCTGCCGCCAGTTCTCCGTCGGCGCCACCGTATTGTTCGATCAGAAATTTAGCCAGTTTCGGATTACATGTACTGACCCGTACAGGATATTGAAGTTTTTTCTCATAAACCCACATAGCGTCTATCCTCTCCTTTAATCCGTATTAGACCTGCCATGGCCAAGGGGCGTCTTTCCAGTCCCACGGATAGTTTGAATAGCTGTATCCGAACCCGGTCAGGGGACCGAATTCCTTTTCAAATTTCTTTTTGATTTTTTTCCTCATCCGTACGTATTCGTTGTACTGCTTGATGGCCTCATAATCATCAGGATGAGTATCTAAGTACAGTGTCAGTTCGACGATGATGAAATCAACAGTCTGTAGCTCCTCCATCACTTCGTAATAATGAGCCGGAACCTGCTTCATTATGAATCACCATCCCCATTCAGTTCATAAGGGCTGTAGTAAGGATCGTAGAACGCCTTCCAGAGCGTCCCGTTCCGCAGTGCCTCCCGCGGCGTGAACTGCTCCAGATTCGCAGGCTGAAATCCCATATAGAGATTGGGCGGGGTCGAATATACCTTCTGCTTGATCGGCGGACAAGGATCAAAGGGACTGACGTATGGATGATACACTTTATAGTTCTGATGCAAGGTACTCCCTCCTGAATTGACAATATCTTTCTATTGTTATGCAGGTGGATCTTCACCCATGACGGGCAAATGGAAATGGGACCCTTTTTAATAAATTGTTCTCGATCTGCACATCTTAGAAAAGGAGTGTAAAAATGTGAGAAGAGGTGCAGAAATATGACCATCATCGAGCTTTCTTTCAGACTCATCCTTTCCTTCCTCCTGTTGCTGACCCTTACCCGCATCATGGGTAGAAAAGAGATTTCCCAGATGACCTTTTTCAACTTCGTGTCAGCCATTGCCATCGGGACGTTGGGAGCATCGCTTGCCATCGACTCATCAATCAGCGTCCGTAATGGAGTGCTTGCTTTGGCGGGCTGGACCATTTTCACCATTGTAATGGGGTTTATTGACCTTAAGTCGAAAGCATTCAGGAAAGCGGTTGAGGGCGTGCCCCGAGTTATCATTCGAAAAGGGGAAGTGATGGATGCCGAGCTCAGGAAAGTACGACTGGATCTGGATGCCCTTAACGTCATGCTGAGAAAGAAAGACGTCTTTTCCATCAAGGAAGTGGATTATGCCATCTTCGAAACAGATGGGACGCTCTCTGTTATGAAAAAGGAAAAAGATCAACCCCTTACAAAGGGAGATCACCTGACTTTCAAGAGTCCCGTTTCCACCCACCAGGTGGCTATACCGACTGCCGTGATCGAAGATGGAAAAGTGGTCATGAATATTCTGACGGATCTCCACCTGGATGAAGACTGGTTGAAGAAACAACTTGCCTCACAAGGTATCACAGACATGGAAGACGTATTCTACGCGGAAATTCAGAAAGATGGGACGCTTGCGATCGATCGTTATCATGATATCGTCAACTGACCCAGGTTCGGAATGTCGGCATTCCCTCCTTTTCTGAAATCTCATTGGGCTTAGCCTTGTTTTTCGATTCGAACGAAAAAACTACATAGATAAACCAAAAAGATTCCCAGATTTGATATCCAATCAACCTGAGAATCTTTTTTCATTTTATTTAAATAAGTGATGATAACAATCCAAGGGGAAAATCCTTTCAATACGGTTTCAATACTACCTTGATACAATCGTCTTCTTACCCTTGATAGGTGAAGGCTTTCTTGATGATTTCATCCTTACCTACTGTAGATGTTTTGGGGGAGGATTAACGGAAGAATTTTGGTTGATTTCTTTAAAGATATCTTCGTCTCCCCTATTTTGGCTGACCGGTCTTCCGGTCGTCTGTGGGACTTGGAGCAGATTGATCAGTCTCTGCATCTCTGCCTGTAGTTGTGCAAACTCTTTCATCGTCACCGGCTTTGCACTCGGCATCAATTCTACTCCCACTTGCCCATTTGGTTCGAGGGTCGCCCATTTCACATCCGACAATTGACTGACTCCCTGTTGCCTTAATTTCATTTCAAGCTGATCGACCGTCATCCTCAACTTTTTAAAGTTCTTTTCGTTGATGACTCCATTTTCCATCAGAAGTTTGGATCTTCCAGTGATGAATTGTTCGACACGATCTGATTTCACTTGCAGGTACTCGATGACGATGAGGGTCAGGACCAAAATCAACCCGACTCCGATCGTCGTCCAAATATTTTTACCGGCCACCGGTTGTATGAGTAGTGATCCGATCCCAATCATAATGACCGTCTGGGCAAGGGTCATCTGGGAGATCGATTTTCTCCCAGCGACCCTTAGCAATAAGGTGCCCGCAAGTACTATTAGTATCGCTTTCCAAATCCAATCCAAGTCCATGTCATCTCCGTCCTTTCACTAAAAATCCCTCTTCAAGGGAAGAGGGAAAAGGGTATTTCTTTATACTTTTCCTCCGTTACGCTACATTATCCTCGTAAGGTCGGTTTTTTTATGCCGTTGAACCAGACTTTTCAGGCTTGATAAAGATCAAAACAAGCAGAAACATCAGGATGCCAAGGACTCCTGCCCCAATAAGGCTCACATTCAGGAGGGATTTCATCAATACGGCCATCAATGGCGGACCGGCTGCCACGCCGATGAAACGGGAGGAACTATAGAAGGAAGAAATCGTCCCCCTCTCCTCTTTCTCGATGTTTTCGGTGATCAACGCGTCCATCGTTGGCAGGAGTGCACCGATCGATAGGCCGAGGAAGCTTGAGACTGAGAGGAGAAGAACCAGTCGCTGATCGACAAACCCGATCAAGGCGACACTGATGCTCATCAGGACCAAACTCACCGTCATGATCACCTTCATGACCTTCAACTCTCCCTTGATCTTCCTGCCAGTAATAAAGGAAGAAATGCAGAGAGCCAGTAACGGAATGGCAAGAACAAAGCCTTTTTTTACCCCATACAGTCCATGGGTTTTCTCCAATGAATCAGAAAGGAAAAACAGGACGGCAAACAGGATGAGCATAATGTATATCCCGACGAGAAAGACCGTAAAAATCCATTTTCCCTCTTGCTTGAAAATCTTCTTCGTACTTTGGATAAAGGCTGAAAGTGCAACGGGTTCTTCCTTCTTCTTAGGGACTTTAATGAAAAAGAGAACAAGGACGATCGAAATGAGACTGAACACTGAAATAGAGAAAAACGGAAGATACCATAAATACGCAGCAAATAAAGCCCCTAAGATGGGACTCAACACTTTGCCGAATGTGTTGGACGTCTCGATCAATCCAAGACAAGAACTTGTCTTTTCATCATCATCCTTATACAAATCACCCACCAGGGGCAGGATGATCGGAGCCGCCCCGGCTGCACCGATTCCCTGGAGCACACGGCCAATAATGATCCACGTAAAAGGATCGTCCATCTTCCAGGAAGCAAAGCCCGCGACCAATCCCCCAATTAACGCAATCAGCAAACTCGGCAGGATGACCACCTTCCTGCCGAAGCGATCCGACAAATATCCCGCCACTGGAATCAGGAAGATCGACGCAATCGAATAACTTGTAATAATCATACTGGTCTGAAAAGAAGTGATCCCCACCTCTTTTTCAAATATCGGCAGGACAGGAATCAGCATGGAATTCCCCAATGTCATGACCAATGGAATCGATGCCATACTCACCACACACCAATTGCTAATCTTCGTCGTGCTATTGCATTGTTCTTTCAACTAAACCACCCTTTTGGATTGATCTGCTATTTAATCAGTATTTGATAAAGGCCGAAAGAACATTCAATGAAACGAATGGCAAATTTGAATGGTAAAGGGATGATTACGGTCATGGCACAAAAAAAGAAACCAACAAGAGATCCCTCATGAGGGGAAATGCTCCTGTTGATTTCTTTTACAACTCTTTTTGATCTACATTCAATTCAATCAGATTTCCATCCGGGTCTGCACAGAAGATCTGGGCAAAGCCGCTTTTGGAATGGGGTTTCTCTAAGGTTTCTACATTTTTTTCTTTTAACCATCGGAGTGTGTCATGATAGTTCTCCACTCGGAGGGCAAAATGACCTTCGCGGCTGGATAAATGCTTGTCCTCCCGGATCGTCTGGGAAGACGCGTCCGCGATCAGATGAAGCTGCTGGCCCTCAATGTCATACCAGGCTCCGGGAAAATCAAAATTCGGACGCGGGATTTCCTTTAAACACAGGATGTTCCCGTAAAACTCTTTAGCCCTCTCAAGATCCGTCACATTCAAACTCACATGATGAAGACATTCATACTTAATCAATCGGCTCACTTCCTTCAAATTGTCTATCTGTTTATTTTACAGAAGAAACGGTCGTTCCGCGAGAGGGACGGACCTCTTTAATTTCATTGAAAGGGCCGATTTTAATGAATTTCACCCATAAAAAGGCCACAAAATTGAGGTCCGTCCCTCAACGCCTTCAGCCATGGCCCATTCCCGCTGACCATTCTTTATGAACCTCCCGAATTCTGGTGCATATTGGAGTTCTTATCCGCTTCATCGATCTTCATCGCGTGTTGCGTCAGGTCTGGAGGCGTCATCCCTGACTTTTTCTCCAAGTAAATCGCGATGCCAGAGACCAGAATGATCGGACCCAATAGGAATAACCAGATCATATGAATACCCTCCTTTCTAAATCGCAAGGCTCTTTTCAAGAAACTCAACCCACTTCTTAAAAAGCCTCATAACACTCCCTGCAATGCTGCCCATTCATCTGGCGCTCATTCTTCGCCCCGCACTTCGGGCAAGTGACGATCGCTGACTGCTGATCGATCCCTCTCTTGTTGTGCATGTATTGACCCAGTGCTTTATTGGCAAGAAAGACCGTCCCCACGATGGCACAACCGATAGCCGCTAATATGATGATCAAGAAAATCCCATCCAACACGATTCAATCCTTTCTCAATTACTCTTACTTATCTATACGGTCGGACATGTAAAAAGTTTCAAATGGAGAGGGACGGACCTCTGAAACTCGAGCTAAAATCCCATATCCAGTGGGTTTCACCCCCAAATTGGGCTGAAAACAGAGGTCCGTCCCTCGCCCTTCGCACAACAAAAGGTCCGTCCCTACCGCAGTGAGGGACGGACCTTTGTCGAATGGGCCGGGGTTGGAAGGGGTCCTCCTCCTTCTTCTTTGTAGATGGGGAAGGAGAGGATGACGGAGGTTCCTTTGCCGGGCCTGCTTTGAACTTTGATGGTGCCTTTCATGCCTTCTGTGAGTTGGTAGACGGTCATCATGCCGAGGCCGGTCCCATTTTTGCCTTTCATGGAGAAGTAGGGTTCGCCGAGGCGCATGAGTTGTTCTTTGGTCATTCCGATCCCAGTATCGTTGATGACGATGAACACCCTTTCATTGTCCTGGTAGCTGAAAATCCGTAGCGTACCACCCGTTTCCATTGCCTCGAGTCCATTCTTCATGATGTTGATGAGGATCTGTTGGAGCTTGTTGGGATCCCCTTTAATGGAGTGATGATGAAGGATGTTCGCCTTCAGGATGATTCCTTTTTTCACCGCCAGGGGCATGATGATTTCCTGGGATCGGTTCATTTCACCCCGGATTTCCACCTCCACCTCAACCTCTGGGTGGGGACGGGCGAAGTCCAAATATTGATTGATCACCTCAGTGGCCCGGTCGATCTCCCTGACAGCGACCTTCGACAGCTCACTATTTGTACTGACGTTGGTTGGATCTTCCTGTATCAGTTGGAGGAATCCCTTTACCGTGGTGAGTGGATTCCTCACTTCATGACTCATGCTTGCCGCAAGGTGACTGACCACCTGCATCTTCTCGTATTTGATCGCTTCCAATTGAAGAATATAGATGGTCCGGATGATTTCACACAGGTAAAAGACGAAGAACGTAGATCCGCTGAGAACAGCTGAATAGATCAAGAAAGAATTGTCATACCCGAAATGAAAAATTATGGACGGAATCCATAAAGACAGGACCGAGTATCCGAACGCAAAGAGCGTATACCAGTACACCCTCGTCATCCACGTTTTCCCCTCCCACCTCGGACGCATATACAGGATGAGCAGCGTGAATAGAACCGCCATGACCACGGTCACCCATAATCCAGGTCCCATCATCGGGGCACGGACCGCGATCATTGTAAGAGCGAGCCAGGGCAGTACCCGGTTCCCGCCGTATATCCCTCCAATTAAAAAAGGGATGAACCGCAAGTCATACATAAATCCATCTTCCAATCGGACACTTAATGCCAGGCTGAGTAACAGAAGAAGCGAACTGGCCAAATAGATCCACAGCGGTTTGATGTGAAGTTTATGTACTTTATTTCGGGAAAGGTAATGAAAACTTATCAGTAAAATGATGATCAATATGGCAAGAAGGTTAAGAAGCAGACCGGTCAATAGCTCAAAGTGATTCATCGGTATTTCTTCCCTACTTTCAGTAATTTTAAAAGATTTTAAAAAATCATACTTTATACTCTATTATAACTGAAATGAACGGCTTGTGTTTTATTTTTATTAGACAGAATTTTGCATGCTCGTCTTCATTCCCTCTCCTTTGTCCATAATGGGAATGAACGCTTTTTGGATAAGGAGATACCCTATGGATGGAGTTTTAATCGCTGTCGGAAGAACGGTGATCAGTTTTCTGTTATTGGTCATTGTCACGTTAGCCATTGGCAAACATATCAACTCACACAAAAATCATTATAGCTTTGCCCTGTCGATCACAGTAGGTTCCTGCATTGCCAATATGGGTTTTGATACGGAGCTTGATTTTTCAAATATCTTCATTTCTTTTATCGTGCTGGTCTTATTATTTTACTTATTTCTGATATTGTCTTCGAAAAACCGGCTATTCAGACGATGGTTATCCGGACGTCCCACGATCCTGATGGAAAAGGGGAAAATTTTGGATGAGAATATGAAAAAATTAAAGTTCACGATGGATGACTTGAATCAGCATCTCCGGGAACTTGGGGTGTTTGACATAAACGAGGTGGAATATGCTCTGTTAGAAGTGAGCGGGGTCCTGTCCATCAAAAAGAAAAACCGTTTCCTGCCACTCACGAAGGCTGACATGAAGATGGATCCTTCCCCCTCTGCTTCCATCCCTATTGAATTAATGATGGAGGGTAAGATCATTCCGAAAAACCTGGCTCCCCCCTACACATTACAATGGTTGGAGAGTGAAGCGAACAAGAGAGGCATCACATTGAACGACATCTATTATGCCGTGATCAACAGCAATGGCACCTTGTTCATCGACCTTTATAAAGATCATCTCCCGGGCGGCAGTGAACGAATGGACAGATAAAGGCATATAGTATCTCAACGTCCGAATAGACCAAAGAAATGGGAGAGTGACCGTATGTATCAATACCGAACACCGGTGAATCATGTTGTCTTTCCACCTGACCCCATGTGCCATCCTTATCACAGACAATATACAGGAGGGTATGATACCCATGTGCATATGATCGAAGCACACTATTCCCAGTTGAATCGAAAAGTGCAGCGACTGCTTGAGAGGGTCGAGCGTATTGAAAGATATCTTGGGATTAAGCCGTAGTGGGCTGGACAGGTACCTCGTCTTAAGAGGACCAAGGTGCCTGTCCCCATGGCTTTACCACCCGTCAAAGCGGCAGCCGGATCACAAACCTCGTCCCCTCACCCTTCTCACTGAACACATCGATCGACCCTTCATGCATCAGGACCAATTGCTTCACGATGGAGAGTCCGATGCCGAATTCACCGTATGGATTATTCGTCCGGGACAGGTCCGCTTTATAAAAACGGCGCCAAATGGACTTGATTTCCCCGGGGTCCATGCCGATTCCGGTGTCTTGGATTTCAATGACCGTTTCGTTTCCGGAAGAAGATCCACTCAGGGTGATCGTTCCATCCGTGGTGAACTGGATGCTGTTTTTTGTAATGTTGATCAGGATTTGGACGAGGCGGTCGTAGTCGGCATGTACCACTGCCCCTTCGTCTGCAAGAACGGTGATGGTGTTGCCTTTTTCCTCTGCCTGCAGATCGAGCTGGTCCTTGATGACTTCGAAAAGATCGAGTAACGGCAGGGTCACTTTCGAAAGGACCACCTGATTGGACCGGATTTTTTCATAATCCAGATTCTCGTTCACGAGGCGGATCAGCCGCATCGTTTCCTGGCTCACAAGACCGAAGCTTTTCTCTTTCTGTTCTTCCGGGATCATATCGTTCCGGATTCCTTCCATGACTCCGCGAATCGTCGTGAGCGGGGTCCTCAGTTCGTGGGACACATCGGCCATGAACTGCCGTCTCCGATTCTCCAGGGCGTCGATTTCCTCTTTCGATGCCTTGAGTTTCGTGACCATTTCATTAAAGTCTTCAGCCAGATCGCCAATTTCATCGAAGTTAGAGCTTGGAACATGTACATCGTAATCTCCCGAGGATACCTTGGACGTGGCATCCCTCATCCGCTGAATCCGTTTCACATGGAGCTTCGATAGGAACAAGCTGACGAGAACGGAAATAGCGAGTGCCAGCATGACAATATACAGCAAATATTGATTGATCTCACTGAGCATTTCCCTCGTCCCGCTGATCGGGGAAATCAAAATCAGTCCCCCCGTTAGCTGTTCATTGACCACCCGGGGCATGATGACGAGTGACACCGCCTGATCAAAGCGGCCGAAATCTTTTTTCAACGGAACGGTTTCACCGCTCTCGATTTTTTGCCATTCTTCTTTTGAAAGCTCGATACGGGGATAGACCCCTCCACTTGAAAAAGATACTTCTCCCTGACGATTGAAGGTGATCACATCAATGTTCCGGGCGTGAAGCAGGTTGCTGTATTCGTCCAGATACAGGGGCCGTCTCGGACTTGGCCTTTCAAGATCTGATAAAATTTTATCCCCATACGTCCGCAGCTCCGTCACCTTATTTTCATACACCAGGTTTTCGACATAATGGGAAAACAGGAGACCGAGGATCATGAAGGCGATGACGAGGACGCTCGTATGACTGAGAAGCAGCTGATACAGATACCTAAACTTCATCCCCGGCCGCCGCCTCATCGAACTTATACCCTACGCCCCACACCGTATGAAGATACGGCTTGTCCTTGCTGCCGATCTTGTTCCGAAGCCGTTTGATATGTACATCCACCGTCCGCTCGTCCCCGTAGAAATCATAGCCCCATACCCGTTCAAGGAGCTGCTCCCTCGAGAACACCTGCCGCGGATGCTGGGAAAGATAATAGAGAAGTTCAAACTCTTTCGGTGTCAAATTCGTAAGGGGTACGCCTTTCAGGAACACTTCACGGGTTTCCTTGCTGATACGGAAGTCGGACGTGGCCACATCCTGAGTTTCAGTCGTTTTCTTTTCCCCTTGACCCTGGTAGCGACGGGTCACCGCCCGGATCCTCGCCATCAGGGCAAGAGGTGAAAAAGGCTTCGTCACATAATCATCGGCACCTAGCTCAAGGCCAAGCACCTGATCGGACTCACTGTCTTTCGCCGTCAGCATGATCACAGGTACCCTGGAACCCTCCTCCCTGATTTTCCGGCAAATCGTCACACCGTCCATCCCGGGCAGCATCCAGTCGAGGATGACAAGATCCCACTCGCCTTCCCGATAACGACGGTACCCCTCAGCGCCATCATGAACAAACTCACCCTTTATCTCTTCTTTAGAAAAAAACATCTCAAGCATACTTGTGACGCTTTGATTGTCTTCAACGACCAATACGTTCATGAACATCGCTCCCTTCCCGATTTCTCTCTATCTAAATTATAGTCGTTTTGACCAATTCCTTCTATTGATTTCATTCAATTGAAAAACCCCCGCTCATGTGGCGGGGATTTTTCGTTTCTATAATGATTCACTTTGAGATTCGTCCATCGATGGCTCACTCTGAGAAGCTTCACGTGGTCCTTTCCCGTGTCCCGGACCGTGATGACCTTTACCCCCCATGTGGAAAAACAAGCCCTCTTCCTTATTGAAAGGGAAAAAATCCAGTTTCTTCGCTTCATCGGCATGATTGGTCATAATTTCATCCATCAGTTGCTTAGATGTTTTGCCTTCCGTTTCAACGCCTAATTCTTTCGCGGCTTTCAGGATCGATGCTTCGAATACTTCCTGACGCAATTCATGATGATCTTTTCCTTCGGTCTCGATGCCAAGGTCCTTCGCCTGTTTCGTTAGGGCGGCTTCTCTCACTTCACCAGCTAGTTCGTTTAGATCCTTGCCCTCGGTCTCGACCCCAAGCTCTTCCGCCTGTTGTTTCACCAAGGCTTCCCTTACTTCTTGAGCAAGCTCTTCCCCGTCTTTTCCGTCAGTGGAAATGCCCAGTTCCTTCGCTTTCTTGTTCAGCTCCGCCTGGCGGATTTCGTCCATGATGGCACGGGGTTCTTTCCCATCTGTATCGATCCCCAGTGCGTCCGCTCTCTTTTGAAGCTCAGCATCCATGATCTCTTTGGCGAGTTCACGCGTATCCTTATCCGTTGTGTCGATCCCAAGATCTTCTGCTTTTTCCTTTAACAGATCTTCATTCAGCAGAAACTTCCCAGGTCCGCCATGATGACGGCCAAATACCGGTTCTGACTTTTCACTGGCAACCGCCGTGTCATCCGTCTTCCCGGCATTCTCCTCAGCCGCGAAAGCCGGGATGGCCCCTGCGATCCCGATTGCTAACACACCAGCGAGTGCGAGTGCTCTCTTATTGTTCATATTGATTTCCTCCTTTTTATAAGTTGCAGCTGCTCTATCATTATTTCCAGAAGATATGGCCAAATCATGAACAAACCATGACCGGTTTATGAATCTTTTAAGGTTTTTTCAATCTTATACTCTTTCTTTTTCTCAGTTAACCACGTGCCATACTCCGTTTGAAGGGCCTGATCAAACAGGATGTCCTTGATTTCCTCTTTGTGATCGGCAAGGACCGCCTCTTTCGCTTCCTTCTTACCTGTCACCTTGATGATATGGTAGCCGAATTCCGTCTTGACCGGCTCACTGATTTCACCCTTTTTCATTGAAAACGCCTTATCATCAAACTCCGTCACCATCTCACCTTTGCCAAAATAACCAAGCTCCCCGCCTGAATCGGCATTCGACGTATCCGTGGAATACTCTTTCGCAAGCTCGGCAAAATCTCCGCCGTCATCAAGTTTCTTCTTCACTTCCTGAGCCGTCTTTTCATCGTCCACTAAGATATGACTGGCCTCAACCTGCTCTTTTTGCGCAAACGTATCCTTATTCGCTTCGAAGTATTCCTTGATCTGATCATCCGTAATCTTGACCCTGTCCTTCAGCAACTTCTCCGTCAACAAGTACGTCTTGATATTTTCTTTGACGCTGTCCAGATCCGATCCGCTTGAAGCAAGAGCCTCATTGAATGCCTCTTCACTGTCATATTGACCTTTAATCTTCTCCAATTCCTTTTTAATCTCACTATCCTTCACCGAGAGGTCCTTCTTCTCACTCTCAAGCTTCACGATTTTCTCCGCGATCAACGTATCAAGGGCGCCATCCCCATACTGATCCACAAGCGTCGTGTACAGATCATCTTTACTGATGGTCTCACTTCCCACTTTGGCCACTGCATCTTCTTTTGAAAAACCAAATACCGCCAGCAGCGATCCGATGAGGACAACCCCTCCGATAATGCTCCATAATGTGATCGTTTGTTTCTTTTTAGTCACTTAATCGTACTCCTTTTTTGTTTGTTTATTGGTCGTTTTATTGGTACCTGGTACATTTTTTGGTTTTTGTGCCTGGTACATTTTGCTCGATTTGTGCCTGGTACACTTTGCAGTGATTGTACCTGGTACAACTTACTCGATTTGTACCAGGTACACACATCACCCATTATCCATTCATCATCGCATTACTGGTAAGCGTTAAACTCACCGTCATTTTTTTACCATCACGATAGACGGTCAAATCGATTTTATCCCCGACTTTCAAGCCACCGTACAGCTGTCTTCTCAGATCGGCGACATTCTCGACTGCTTTGCCGTCCATTTCGGTGATGGCGTCACCTTCTTTGATTCCGGCGTCCGCTGCTGCGGAGGTCGGGTCGATATTGGCGACGACCACACCGGATTCAACGGATTGAGGCAGATTCGGTAAGTATGAACGCGGGATATCTGCCAGGTTCTTCATCCCGATTCCGATATATGGGCGCTCAATTTTACCTGTTTTGATGATTTCGCTGACGATGGGCATGAAGTCCTTGCTTGGAATCGCAAAGCCGAGTCCTTCGACACCGGAGTTCGAGATTTTCGCGCTGTTGATCCCGATCAGTTCACCCTTGGAATTCAGGAGTGCGCCCCCACTGTTACCAGGGTTGATGGCTGCGTCTGTTTGAATGACGTTCAGTTCAGATTCCCCTTCGGATGTCTGGACGGGGATCGTGCGGTCGACAGCACTGACGATTCCCTGTGTCACCGTCCGTGAGAGGTCGAGTCCGAGGGGGTTCCCGATGGCGATGACCTGTTCACCGGCGCGCAGGGCACTGGAGTCACCGACTTCCAGCAGGTTGTCTGCATATTTACCGTCAATCTTCACGACGGCAAGATCCGTCAGCGGGTCGGCTCCGATCAGCTCACCCTCGGTCTTTTCCCCGTCATAGAGAGAAACTTCAATCTTTGATGCCCCTTCAATCACATGGTTGTTCGTGATGATGAAAGCACTATCCCCTTCTTTTTTAAAAAGGACGCCGGACCCCGTCCCAGCCGGAGTGGCCTCTGCGGATCCCATTCGGCTTTGGCTCTGATAATTGACGATGCCGACGATGGATTGGGATGCATCCTCTACAATATTCGCTACATCGCCGCCTGCCCCGGTTGAAACCGATGTGGGCGTGATACCTGAATTTGATGATGTGTTTGCCTGTCCGTTGTCTGCCGATTGCTCGACGCTTGGCTGAGCCAGGTGCTGATAATAGTCCGTTTGTGGCAATACCGTCAGCGTCAGGACCGAACCGATGATCCCCGCACCAACCGTGTTGAGGAATCCCCTTCCTTTAAACGGCTTCTTCTGTTTCGGGGTACGCTGCATTTCTTCTTTTTGAGGGACGTCTGTATCGGTTGTTTCCGTAGAATTCATTTCTTCATTTTGATTGTTATGTTCAAACATGTTTATTTCCTCCTCGATTGATTTTGCCTGTTGAACTTTGATGTTGATTTCATCTTAGAGGGTAAATGTTACGAAACTATTAACAATCTATGTACAGGATGGGAAATTTTTTGGAATAAGGGCTGAATGAAACGATTTCGTGAACGGTTCCTCATATCCCTTGGGTTTTTGTCATGGCTTTGTTTTAATTGTAATAAAGTCAAATAAAAAAAATAGGTGATCGTATGAAAGACAAAAATAGAACAGAGCGAACAAAGAAAATGGTCCTGCCGAAGCGCATGAGGATTCTCTTCGTCACTGTGTTTCTCTTATTCAGCACGCTGATCGTCCGGCTCGGGATGGTTCAGATTGCGAATGGGCAGTCTTATGAGAAGGCGGTTGAGAAGAAGGAAAGTGTGACGGTGGATTCACCCGTACCGCGGGGGAGCATATATGACCGGAACGGGAAGTTGATCGTCGATAATAAGCCGGAGAGGGCCATCACCTTTACCCGGACGTCGGATTCATCTCAGAAGGAATTATTGGAAGTGTCGAAGAAGCTGGCCGACATGATTGATGTCGAGACCGATTCCCTCACGACACGTGACAAAAAGGATTTTTGGATCTTGATGAATCCTTCAAAGGCTGAGAAGAAGGTCTCCCCTTCTGAAATCGACCGCATCCAGGGAGAGAAGGGGCTCTCGACAAAAGAGGCCGATCAGAAAATCTATCAATTGAAGCTTGAACGCATCAGTGAAAAGGAATGGTCTTCTTTTTCAGAAGAGGAATATGAAGCGCTCGCGATCTATCAATCTATTTCCAAAGGGTACGCCCTTTCCCCTCAAATCGTGAAGAATAAAAGGGTGACCATCACGGAGTATGCACAGGTAAGCGCACATCTCGATGAATTGCCCGGGGTGGACGTGGCCACGGATTGGAAAAGGTCTTATCCCCTTGACCACACCCTCCGTTCCGTGCTCGGAGACGTGTCATCGACCAGGGAAGGGATCCCAAAAGATCTGATTCAGGAATATCTCGCAGAAGGGTATAACCGGAATGACCGCGTCGGGACCAGCTACCTGGAATTAAAGTATGAAGACCTTTTGAACGGCCAGAAGAAGAAAGTGAAAAACATCATAGAAGATGGTCAGGTCGTCGGGACAAAGGTCATCCAACAGGGTCAGAGCGGGAAAGATCTCGTACTCGGCATTGATGTCGAATTGCAAAAAGCGATCGAGAAAATCGTCCAGGAAGAACTATCGAAACATATTGGCACGAAAGGATCTCCTTATCTCGACCGTGCTTTTGTCGTCATGATGGACCCATATACAGGGGAAATCGAAGCGATGGTCGGTCAGAAAGTGAAGGAAATCCATCCGAACGGGGAAATCGAATTCGAAGATTATTCATTAGGGACATACACGACGTCCTATGAATCGGGCTCCGTCGTGAAAGGTGCCACCCTCCTGACCGGTTATATGACGGATCATATCAAGCCCGGTGAAATGATTGTCGATGAACCCCTTTATATTAAAGGCACGCCGAAGAAAACGTCATGGTTCAATGTATGGGGAAATCAAACGAGGTCGATCAGTGACCTCTATGCCCTGGAGAAATCCTCCAACGCGTATATGTGGAAAGTCGCTCTCCGGATTGCCGGGAACCGCTACGTCCCTCACGCACCGATTGAACTGAAAGGTGACGCATTCCGTACCTTCAGAGAGCATTTTGCCCAAATGGGACTCGGTGTGCCGACAGGGATCGATCTCCCAGGGGAGTCTTCGGGATATCAAGGAACCGCTGAACATCCGGGACTTCTCCTTGACTTTGCCATCGGTCAATACGACACGTACACACCCATGCAGCTGGCTCAATACGTATCCAGCATTGCAAACGGAGGAGAACGCGTTAAGCCCCATTTGCTAAAAGAAGTACGTGAACCTTCAAACCAGCCACACCGGTTAGGAAGCGTATTGTACAAGCAGGAACCAGAGGTGCTGAACCGGATCGATGCATCAAGGGAAGAAATTGAACACGTTCAGAAAGGATTCTACCGGGTCTTTCACGGTCCAGAAGGCACGGCCAATCTGTTTAAAGATGCTCCGTACAATGGAGCGGGGAAATCAGGAACAGCCGAGGCATTTTACAAAGGACCTGATATGGAGAGTGCACAGCCAACCTACAACACGACTCTTATCGGATACGCACCTTTCGACCATCCGGAAATCGCCTTTTCTACCGTCGTCCCATGGTCCCATCAGGATCATGACCCTTACATTAATAAAGTCATTTCCAAACGGGTGATGGATACGTATTTTGAATTAAAAAAGGAAGAGAACAAATAAATTAAAAGAGAGGTCCTCAAGCAGAATGTACTGCTTGGGAGCCTCTCTTTTTTTGATAAAAATCACAGGGCCATCATATTTTGGAATCCCACTCCCTCTTCAATTCCACCAGCGATTCTTGACGCTTCTCCCGCTCATCACTCACTGCTACGCCACCTCATACACTGCTTCGCTCAAATCTCCATTTTACCAACGGCCGGTCTCCCCACCGACAAAGAGGCGGTTGCCCACATCCCATACACATTCGTGATTTCATCGATCTCGGCACCACGCCCGACTTCCTCCGGCGCCATGAGCGTGAACCCTCCACACATCCTGTACATTGAATTGATATAGGTCCGTTTCGCATACAGGTCGATATCACAGAGCAGATCAGAAATACATCCCTGACAAGAGAGTCAACTGTTCTTAATCGTTCATATCTGCAATTGGTCATTACTAAAAACAGCCATAAATAAAAACACCTTCAATAGTAACTATCAAAAGTGTTTCTCCGTCCATAAGTATGTAATTAGCATACATACCCCTTAAAAATTGAGATGGGGTTAAAGCTCACTGGCTGCTTCTTTCTTCTTATTTCCCACTAACTTCAACAGACCCACGAGTCCTCTAATTGTAAACAAGGTGAAATTGACGCTTACAAATGTATGGAGGGGAGACCATTGATTCCACTTGAATAGTTTAGTGTTTTTTTCTAAATACCATTGAGCACAGCTCATTGGCACACTGAATATGCAACTCTTCAGTACCATTTTTATTAAGTGATCGTCATAGGTGCGTCTGACCCAAATGACGCTTAATAGCGGAAAGAACAATACATCAAAAATGATATTGGTTTTGAAAATCCCAGGAAAAGGTCTAATGGGATACTCGATTCGCTTCGTTCCCACGACATAGGCGTCCACAAGTAGGGCCAAAACCCCTTTTGCAAAAAAGATCAATACATTTTCTTTCATCTTGGAACCTTTAACCAATAATGGCAATGAAATGATACACAGCATTTGCAGACTATTTAACATCTTTTTCTCCATGCAACTGTTCCTTTCGAAAGAGATTTTACTATACCCTTACCGTTTCCTTTTTTCACATGCATTATTCCTTATCCGGAACTCCTTACCTTCTCAACTTAACCTCTTTCTGAATTGTTTGATTAAAAATAATAAAGGGAGATACAGGTAAATGAAATAAAATCCGGTCGAAGAGGTAATCCCACCCAACATCTCAGCCTGATCCCAATCTTTTATCCCGCTTGCGGATACTAAGACAATACATAGAAGGGTAATAAGAACCACTTTAGGGGGAACCGGGGTGATTCTTTTTACTATTCTCGTACATGCCCATATTGATATACATAGAGGAGAAATAATCACCAGGAGCCAAAGAAAAATAAAAATATATTCAAATCGTTCAATGAAAGGAAACATCACAATCTTAACCATTTGCAGCGTAGCCCACGGTATTTCCTGTAACACTTCTTGATTGAAATAAACAAAGGAAACCAAAGCGGCGACTAGATAGAGAAGGGTTGAATAGAGATTCCCAAAATGTGCGTACTTACTGCTTCTTTCTTGGTCTTTGATGAATGGGTAGTACAGTAGGATCCATTCAAACCCTAAAAATAAATAGGTCGAAGCTTTAAATGAAAGAAATAAATCTTTCATGGAGTGTTCAAACATAGGAAACAGATACAAAGGCTTTGCGTGTTGAAGAGGAAAATAAAGCGTGATTAAAAGTACGGACGGCAATATGACTCCCCAAAAACTGAATCCGGTCAAGACTCTGAAACCACTGGATACAAAGTAGTACATCACCAAAGCAAAAATGAGGCCTAATTGCCAGGTTTTCACGTAAGGGTATACCCACACTTGAATGATTTCGATATAGGTCCGGTATACAGTGAGTGTCTCAAGTAGAAAAAAAAGCATGACCAAAAGAGAAAAAAGATTGCCAATGATCTTTCCGAAACAATAGTGATGAATTGCGACCAAATCATTATGTTCCTCATCCAGCGTCTTATATAACAGCCAAATAATAAGGTGGATTGTCCCACCCGCAATGAGAAGAGGAATCCAGGCATCTTGTCTTGCATCCTTGCTAATATAGGTTTGAAATCCTAAAATACCTGCACCGATTTGGGATGAGTGTATTAAGAAAAAAGTGAAAAAGGAAGAAACAAGGTATTGATCTTTAACTAGCTTGCTCAAGACTTACCAGCTCCACTTTGACGGATAATAACATCCGTATTTACTTTGAACTTCATATCAGGATAGACGTTTTGATAGAAATCATTTTCTGACCATCCTTTTTCACCTGCACGGGTGATGATACCCAAACCAAGGGGATCCACTTGGTTAGTCTGGAATTTCGTTACCAACTTATGAACTGCTTCAGAATAAGAATGTTCTATATAATCCTTCAGATATTTCCTATCTTCCGCTTTCTTTATATCCATCCAGTTCGGTAATCCATTTAATTCTAAATCTAACTTAAGATTGATGGTGGCAACCACTCCCTCATTCTCTCTTTTTAGTTCGATGTCGTGTTTACCATATAATGATTCAATTCCAATTATTTGTTCCTTCCCTCCTCTTTCTAATGTGAATTCATATGTACCTTTCTTATTTTTCTCATTTATCAGCTTGAATATATACATTTCTTGGTTTGGTATCGTTAGTTTTAACTTATCTCCTTTAAAGAGACTGAGCCCATCGATCTTCAGTACGCCAGAGGGATCTACCGTTAAGTTAGGAATATATACGTCAAGCCCCAGTCCATAAAATTGGTCTAACAGAGTGTGTAGGGATACGTCAGGGACTCCCTCGTTTAATATACCATTATCCACCAATTCCATCAGGTAAAGGGGGCGCAGAGAAACGGTTGCCTTCAAAATGTCTGCTGCACGTTCGTTTGTTGTAGCAATTCTCACGTTTCCTAATGAAGGATCCTTACAAATGGATTCGATGATTTCAGTAATGCCTTTTTCACTTAGTTCTTTTCCAAACACCAGAATCCTTATCTGACCATATCGGATATCATATTGTGAGGCTTTACTTAAGCTACCTTTAAGTTGAATGGGGCTGTGTTCCTCTGCACTGATCAAGTTTGTCCGGTCTGTATCCGTATATTCTGGAAGCACTGCAGTTTCCAACAGACCTCCCTCTTCGTAGTCAAATCCAACGTTATGGATGATTCCAATCTCATCCACCACTTTCTGTTCAATGCACCCAGTGAGAAACACAGGAAATAGTAAAAATAAATAAAATAATCTCTTATTCATCCGTCAATTCCCCTCGCCCCCTCTTCTCCTTTCCGGGATTAAATTTCAATCGCTGTTTCGGATCAAGATAGAGAGGTCTTTTATTAATCATTCTAAACGGTAAGCGGATAAAGCTATCAGCAAAGGACTCTTTTCTAAATGGATAAAGAGGCACAACATATGGGGTACCTAACGATTTCAAGTTAAACAGGTGACATAAGAGACAAACGAATCCAATCATGATCCCGAGTCCCCCTAAAAAAGAAGCCAGCAAGATAAATGGGAACCTTAATAGTCGAATCGTATTCGACATCGTCACAATTGGTGTGGTAAAAGAAGCCAGGGCAGATAAAGCAACGATAATTAATAAGACATTGCTGGTTAAGGCTGCAGATACGGCAGCCTGGCCAATTACGATACCCCCTACAATACCCAATGTCTGGCCCACTTTCGTAGGGAGACGCGCCCCCGCCTCTCGTAATAATTCAATCGTAATCTCCAGAAAGATTACTTCAATGAAAGGCGGAAAGGGAACATTGGCTCTTGATTCCAACAATGGTTCTAATAACTCCATTGGTATAACTTCATAATGATAGGTCATGACCGAAACGTATAACGAAGAAGAAAAGATAGAGAAGAATACTCCCATCAACCGTACCAATCGAAAAAAAGAGCCCAGCACCCAGTTATAGTAATAATCCTCAGGTGAAATAAAGAAATCCAGTAAAGTAGAAGGACCGGACATCACATAGGGCGATCCATCCGACATAACAGCAACCTGGCCGCTAACCAGTGCATAAGCCACTCTGTCGATTCGTTCCGTTGATAAGAATAATGGGAAAGGAGAATTGGATTGATCACTGATGATCTGCTCCAGCGCCGTTGTATCCCACACAATATCAAAATCCACATCCGATAACCTCTGTCTCATGCTATTAATATGCTTGTCACTCGTTATCCCATCTAAATAAGCAATGATGACCTTGGTCTTGGACATGGATCCCATGGATAATTCTTCAATCACCAAAGCAGGAGATTTAATTTTCCGGCGGAGCAGGTACATATTAATATCTAAGCTCTCTACAAAGCCCATCTTCGGACCAATCACACTGAACTCATTTTCTGACTCATTAAATTGCCTTAATCCCGCTTGGGAATTGCTCATGTTTAACAGCATATATTCACTGTTTACGTTTCCAAGGGATAACACCACGAATCCGTTATATAATTTGTCTTCAATCTCATTCACTTCATCTGTAATCGCAATGCCTTCTATGGGAATGCAGACTTTAATATCGTGTAATGTCTTTATCTCCATATTAGGTTCAATATTACTTAAAGGAGTAAGCAACGATCTCTGCATCGTATCATGGTCGATTAACGTAGTGAAATATTGAATGGTAATATCACAAGTATTTAATTCTCTTTTACTCTCCACGAAGTCTTTTGACTTTTTCGCAGATTCAATGAGTTCTTCATAGGTCTTGTGGCGAGTGATACTTTTATCTATCATGTCTTCTTTGAACATTGAGCGACTCCCTAAAGGCGTATTGATGATGTACTGTTATGATGGTATACATCTCTTCCGTTTATTCAAAATTATGAGGAATATAAGATGAATGAGCAGGAATGAAGCGCTTTAAACTAAAGACCCTGATAAGCGAGAATGGGAAGGAAAGACTAATTATGAAATGATTGCATAACACGAAAGTCTTTTGTTTCGCTTAACGAAATGTTAAGTTTATTAAGAAAAATGTAAGCGGCATCAACAAGAGACTGAATAGAAGGGAACTTAAGCCATGATTAAGAGAATTTTCTTCATTATTTTCCTTGGAATGTCTTTAACGCTATTAAGCTATATAGTGTTTAATAAGCACCTGAGCCCCGGTCAATCCAGTGATCACAGGACCCAAAGCGACATCAATTCACCCAATCAAACCGTTCAATCTGCCGATAGTCACACGACGCAAAAGGAATCCATTCATAATGTCATTTCAAATGCTAAGGAAGGAAGGGTACCTCATATATCTATCGTCTCAGGACAAACGAGAATGGAAGATGTAACAGAAATGTGGGGGAATCCTGATCATTCGGTTCAAATACAGAATGACACCTACAATGATTTCATACGCCATGGAGTGACAATAGGAGTCTCAGAGAACACCGTATATGATGTGAGATCATTTGATCCTGGCATACAAGAAATCCACTTAAATCAAGTTAAAGGATTTAGCGGACCTCCTGATGAAGTAAAATACTATCAGGATAAGACACATGATCAAATTATTCTGATTTATAACGTCAATTCACTGTATCAACTAAAATGGATATTCCCAAAAGCAACGCCGGATAATCCCAATCCCAAATTGGATCATATTTCTGTCCTTGCTCTGGATAAAGCGATTCTAGATCAAGAAGGTGGAATTCACGTCGACGATCATGATGCATCCAAAATCCTTTCTCAAATGAGCTTAGAGGACAAAATTGGCCAAATGGTCATAGCGGGGGTCAGCGGTTCCACATTTAGTCAATCCACCAAAAATTTAATCCAAACGTATAAAATCGGGGGGTTCATTTTTTTCTCAAATAATATGACCGATGCCCCTCAAACCGTTCAGTTCCTAAATAGAATAAAGTCAGTAAACCGAAATAATCCTTTGCCTCTCTTTTTAAGCACTGATCAAGAAGGAGGAAGGGTGACAAGACTGCCTGGAGGACTGATTAACTTCCCTTCCAATGAAGAGATAGGGAAATTAAATTCACCGGGATACTCTTATGAAGAAGGAGTCCTTCTTGGAAGAGAATTAAAAGAATTTGGATTCAACCTGGATTTCGCACCGGTACTTGATGTAAATAGCAACCCAAATAATCCCGTAATCGGGGATAGATCTTATTCAAGTGACCCTGAAATAGTCAGTCATTTGGGCATTCAAACGATGGAAGGTATTCAATCCCAGGGAATTATATCCACTGTAAAGCATTTCCCCGGACATGGAGATACAGATGTTGATTCCCATTTAGAGCTGCCTATTGTGAATAAAGACCTTGACTCCCTTGAAGAACTTGAGCTTCTTCCCTTTCAACAAGCTATTAAAAATGAAGTTGATTTAGTAATGGTTGCGCATATTTTGCTGCCTAAATTAGATCGTTCCTATCCTTCCTCCATGTCCGAAAGTATCATTACAGATCTTCTAAGAAGAAAGATGGACTACCACGGAGTCGTCATAACGGACGATATGACGATGAAAGCCATAACAGACCATTACGGCATAGGCAAAGCTGCAGTACAGTCGGTCAAAGCAGGTTGTGATCTTATATTAGTGGCTCATGATGAGAACAAGGCAATTGAGGCGATTAATTCAATGAAGGAAGCTGTACGCAGCGGAGAAATTACGGAAAACCAAATCAATGAAAGTGTTAAAAGAATCATTCATTTAAAACAACAGTACCATTTAGCTGATTTACAGACAGATGAACCTAACATATCTAAACTCAATGAATCAATTACTGAGTTAAACTCGGGACGGCCAAACTAATAAAGGATATAGTATAAGGGGATGTTCCATGCCCCTCTTATAAATTCTTTACTGGAAAAACATATAGAGAGCTAAGATTCTCACGAAAAGGATATGCGTGAATAGCAATAAGAGCATTGAATTGTTTTCAATGCTCTTACTTTTTATTGTTTAGTTTAGTTAGTAAATATCTCCTCTGGATGATCAGCAATGAAATACCATAATCCATCTTCTTCAAGCTTTCCTTTACCCGGCAGTTCCGACGATTCAATCTGTTTCATGGCGTGTGAATAGTTCGTATAAAGTCCCTTTAAGTCCTTCTCTTGTATATTCCATTGAAGATAGGGTGAGACCGTATCAAGCAACTCAAGGATTTTGCCGAAATCGTTCTGCTCAAGGAGCTTATCGACGGATGCCTTGATGACTTTCCGCTGCCGTTCGTTCCGGCCTTCGTCGCCCATGGGGTCCTGTTTTCTCATTCGGACATAGGCGAGTGCTTCGTCGGGAGACAAAGTCCGTTTCCCCTTGGAAAAGTGGTAGCCGTCAAACGTGAAGTCCAGTTCATTGTCGATGGTCAGTTCTCCTACTTCTTTGATGACTCCTTCGAACCCGTTCATATTTACTTTCGCATAATAGTCAATGTTGATGTCCAATAACTGTTGAACGGTCTGCACGGTGAGGCTTGTCCCTCCATATGTGTACGTATGATTCAGCTTGGTGCTTTCCTCTCGGCCCGGGATGGATACTTTGGTATCCCTGGGCAGGCTGACGACCTTCGTTATGTCAGACTTCGGATCAATTTCCACTACCATCATGACATCCGGCCTTCCCTTATCATGTGGCCTTTCATCGACTCCCATCAGCAGGACGTAGATTTTATCGTCTGGTGCAGGTTCTTTCTCTTCATTCCCTGCGTCAGGAACGTCAATCGGCTCATACGTTTCATCGAAGAACGCCCCCACTTTTGAAAAAACAAAGAACAGAAGTCCACCTGATAAGACCGTCAATCCAATCAGGACGGTTATGCCTACTTTCCATTTCTTATTCATTCTTTACAGCTCCTCTTTCGTTAAAATGTTACGGTGTCCATTTGTTCTGTCAGTGCCTTCATGCTGTATCCCTTTTCCGTCAGATCTACGAGAAGCTCTTCCAAATATTCAAGGGTCACATCTTTCTCATGAAGCAGAATGATTTTCGGAGATTCTTGATAAGGAAAATCATTGATCTGTTCCATCACATTCGGAACATATTCTTCGCTTAACAGCCTCCAGTCTTCGCTGTCAATGTTCCAGTCCCACATATGAAATCCTGCACGGTCGACGGCTTCCCGGTAGGCTGGAGTCATATTCGGCACCGATCCGTAAGGGACCCTGATCAGGTTGCTGTGAATTCCGGTGATGGACTCCAAGGTCTCTTGTCCTTTTTTCATTTCACCCACAACCGATTGACTAGATTGATAGAATGCCGCCGCATCATGGGTGACACCGTGCATGCCGACTGCATGGCCTTCTGCCGCCATGTCCTCTACGGAATCTTTAAATCTCTTCATATTCGGTTCAAGCATAAAGAATGTCGCCTTGGCATCGTAGCGTTCGAGGACGTTCAGGATGCCTTCTGTGTTTTCATTCGGACCGTCATCAAATGTGAGGTACACCGACTGGTGTACGGCTTGTTCTTCCTGATCCTGTTTATCCTCGGATGATTCCTCCACTCCAGGCTGGTCGACCGTCGATTCCTCTTGTTGAACCGGTTCATCAACCGTTACAGAATCGACTGGTTCATCTTCCTGAGCCACTTGATCAGGAAGCTCTACGCTTTCCTCTGATGCTTTCTTTTCCACTTTATCAGTTTGCTTTTCGGCAGGCTGCTGTTCTCCGGTTTCTTTCGCCATGACCTTTTCTAAGCTTTCCTGTCCCTCGTTACTTTTCGCTTCCCCTATATCCATCACCCAAATGGTCGATACTAGGATGAAGAGGGCTGACATCAGTGCGAATGTCAGCCGCACACTTTTCTTTAATCGTCTTTTCTTTCTGCTCATGCTTTTCACCTTTCCTCCGGCTGTTTTGATCTACTTATATCTTAAGAGAATGCAGTCCGGAAAGGGTTACTAGGCGGTTACAATGAAAGTGCGAAATTTGTTACTTTCTTGTTACTTTTGTCGAATGGATTTACACTATACTATTGAAAGCAAAGGCTAGGATGTGAAATACAGATGAAAAAAATGATCGTTCTCTTAACGGGGATCCTGTTTGTCACAAGTGGCTGTTCGTTATTTCAGTCAAACTCTTCTTTGATGAAGCCTCCGGAGCTTCCTGTTGAACAGCAGGAACTGAAGCAGGCCATTCAAAGCTTCGTCCCTCCACAGGCGGAGTGGCTCTCTCCAAACGAAGATAAAACGGCAGACACCATCCAGGAGACGGATCTCGATGGAGACGGGGAAGAAGAGTTGATCGTCTTCTACCGACTTCCCGAGGAAACATCTCAAATGGAAGGGATCATCCTTGAGAATAAAAAAGGAAAATGGACGAAGGTCGCCGGAATCAAGGATATTGGGAGGGAGTTGATGAAGGTGGAAGCCTCTGATTTAAACGGGGACGGTACGAAGGAACTCCTGATCGGCTTTTCCTATGCGGCAGAAGCGTCTGACTCTGCCCTCGTCGTTTATGATTTGGAAGGAAAAAAGCCCCACAAGCTATTCGAATCCCAATACAGCGCCTTCTTCGCGGATGATTACAATGAAGACGGCAAAGCCGAGCTGTTGCTTTCTTCCTTGATACCGAACCAAGAGCATACCGTCTCCCTCTATGCCTTCCCAAAAGGAAAATCGGAGAAGGTGGATGAACTGGAGCTCGATCCGTATGTCTATCCTTACTACAACTCGGCGTCTGGCTACGTCACCCCGTCCGTCAAAGGGGCGATATTCGATTCCACTGTCGGGGCCCATTCCTCGACTTCGTTCATCGTCGGTGTGAAAAATAAGAAACTCGTAGAACTTGTCCCAAAAGAATTCAAAGATCAATTATTCCGGGCAACATCCGCCAACAGCGAAGACAAAAACGGGGACGGCATTCTGGAGTTTCCCCTCCTGATCGAGGCGAATCCGGACAAACCGTATGTGGACATGCCGTTCATACATGAGTACTATCAATTATCCGATGACGGCCAACCGCAGTTCACCCTGCGCTCCTATCAGAACTATCCATATCAGTATGAACTGGTGCTGCCGGAAGACTGGCCTGATATCATCATCGAAGCCTCCGACGGACGGAGATATGTCAAATTCCTCTCGAAAGAGGATGGTTCCCTCCTTTTTGATGTGTATGTCGAGGACAAAGACGATACGGAATCCCTCGAAGGATGGAATGTCCTGATGGAAAGCAATCAGTTTGTCTATTTGACGAAATCACCGGTGTCCGAATTTAAGAAGTCCTTTCATCCGCTGTCTTCTGAATAGGAGCCACCGGTTTATTTTCAAATGAAATGCAGGTGTTGGAATTGAAGCGAATCATGATCATTGAAGATGAAGAATCGATCAGAGGCTTCATTGAAATCAATTTAAAACGATACGGATACAGTGTGCTGCAGGTGGACAATGCCGAGTCCGGCATCGAGCAGTTGAAAGAGGAGGATACGACCGTCGACATCGTCCTTCTCGATGTGATGCTGCCCGGAATGAACGGGTTCGAAGCGTGCAAAGAAATCCGGGAATGGAACTCATCCATCGGCATCATCATGTTGACGGCTAAAGTACAGGAGATGGATAAAGTCCATGGATTGATGAACGGGGCCGATGATTATATTTCGAAGCCTTTCAGTCCGAATGAATTGATCGCGAGGATTGAAGCGTTACTGAGGCGGATCCGTCCTGTTGAACCGGAAAAGCCTGCTCCATCGATCTATCTGGATGAAAGCAGGCGCCTCCTGAAGTTGAAGGGAAAGGAAGTCGATTTGTCCCCGGTGGAATATGAGCTGATCAGTACCATCCTGAAAGCAAAAGGGAAAGCCATCAGCCGCCACGACCTCCTGGACCAGGTGTGGGGGATCAATTATATGGGGGACCCGAAAATCGTCGATGTCAACATCAGGCGGATCCGGCGAAAAATGGAAGCAGATCCCTCCTCCCCCCGTTATTTGTTAACCGTATGGGGATACGGATACCGATGGGATGAATCCGGGGAAGGAAAGCATAATGGGAATTAGACGGCGATTACTCATACAGAATCTGACGCTGATCACCATGACAATCCTATTATTCCTCGGCATCGTCACTTCCGGCATCTATCATTATTATTACAACGGCACGGCTGAAATCCTGCAAAATCATGCACAGAACTCGGCCTCATTTGCGAAGCGCTATAGTCATTTATCTGCCTATAACTTGAGGGAGAATCTGCAGGATCTTCAAAGCAACTTCTCCATTGATCAGGCAGAAACACAAATTTTGAGCGGAAGTGGCAGAATCTTATCGTCCTCAAGCGGCTTCATTCCAGGGGGAAAACAGGATTATCCCGACGTGAAAGATGCTTTCTCAAAAGGAGAAGGAACCTGGTTCGGCACCAATCCCGCAACAGGCGAGCGCATCCTCGCCGTCTCGGTCCCATTAGAATCCAGCGATAAAACGATTGGCATCCTCCGCTTTGTCACATCACTCGAAGCGTTGGATAATAATTTTCAAACGATCCTGATCACCCTGTTAGCGATCGGAATCGGCATCCTCGGGATCGTATTCGTGGTCAGTACCTTTTTCTCACGGATCATCACGGAGCCCGTCATCGAATTGACGAACGTCTCGAACCAGATGGCAGAAGGAGACCTGGAAGCAAGGGTGGACGGGCAGTACAAAGATGAATTCCACACCTTGAGCCAGACGTTCAACAATATGGGACAAGAACTCCTCCGAACGGAAAAAATGAAAAATGAGTTCATCTCTTCCGTTTCCCATGAACTGAGGACCCCCCTCACCTCCATCAAGGGCTGGAGCGAGACATTGCAGACCGGAGACCCGGAGAATGTGGAAGAAACCAAAACGGGACTTTCCATCATCACGAAAGAAACGGACAGACTGATCGACATGGTCGAAGAACTGTTGGACTTCTCACGCTATCAGAACGGGACATTTGAAATCAACCCGTCCCCTTTTCATTTTGACCAGCTTGTGAAGGAAGTCGTGCTGCAGCTGGATAAAAAGCGCCAGCAAAAAGAACAGGAGATCATCGTGATCCATGATGAACCCTTGAAACTCGTAGCTGATCAGAATAGAATCCGTCAGGTGCTCATCAACCTCATCGAGAATGCCATCAAATATTCCAGTCGAAACAGCACCATCACGGTTCGTTATGGGAAGGGAGAACATGATCTAACGTTTGAAGTCGAAGATGAGGGCGAGGGAATTGATGAAGAGCACCTTAGGCATGTGTCCACCCTGTTTTATAAAGTGAACGAGAATACAGAAGGAGTCGGGCTTGGACTGGCGATTTGCAAACAAATTATCGAGCATCATCATGGGGAGCTTTTGATTAGAAGGAACAAACAGAAAGGGACGACGGTTGGGTTTACGCTGCCGCTGAAGGTGGGGAGAGATTGATGGATGGTGAAGAGGCAGGCTCTGAATGGGGCCTGCCTTTAATGGATTGAGAATCCAGGTGGCCAGCCCACTGGATCCTCATCGGGACACCGAACCTGTCTCCCTGTCCCACTCTCTCTTCAACTCCAGCAAAGACGGCTGACGCGCTTCCCTGTCATCACTCACAGCTCTCAGCGCCACTTCATATAACCCGTCGCTCAGTCTCCACTTTTCCTTGGAACGATCCTGCTCCCCGCCAAACAACGCAAAGGCGGTTGCCCCCATTACATACACGTTTGTGATCTCATCGATCTCGGCACCTTTCTGGAATTCTTCCGGAGACATGAAGCGTGACGCCCCCCACATCCTGCCCATCCTATTGGTATAAGGGCGTTTGGAATATAGGTCTATGTCGCAGATCAACGTCTTTTCTTTGGAAAAATCATAGAGTATGCTGCCGTCATAGAAATCGATGGCCACATATCCTTTCTCCACTGCATGGATGTGAAAGTCGAGGATATCGCGGAACATGTCAACCCTCGTACTGTCCGGAATCTGCATGAATGTTTCACGTGACCGGGGATACATCTTCCCCATGCACTCCCCGTCACTCCATTCAAAGATGGCGGCAAACCCACCACCGACTTCTTCTCCGCGAATCAATCTCACCAAATGGGGATGAGCCAAATCTTCATATATGTTCACGGCAGACTTCAACGCGGCGATCGCCTCTTCCGGCTCCCCTTCATATCGCGAGGTCGGGGCACCGGCGAATTTGATGAACAGTCTCTCATCACCGTTCAGGACCCCGAAACAGATATTGCCCGAGTCCTGATCGTCATAGACTTTAAAGACTTCTCCGTACTTTTTGATAAAAGAAAAATCAAACGGTGCCTTTAATTTATACGGAATATCATCGATGTACTGAACATAAAAGTCCTCCACATACCATGTCGGCACAGGATTCCTCATCCCGTCAAACCAGCCAATCACTTCCTTCGCCTGCTTCTTCATGACGGCGATTTCCTCTTCACCGAACCTCATCGCCCACGGGATGGATGACAGCATATTGCTGCTGATGTAAAAGGTCATGAGTCGGAAGAATTCCTCCGGCGGTCTTCCGTTAAAATAGCCATCGAGCTGTCCCGTGGCAAAATGGGGACTTGCCGATGCACTGAAGGCGATGCGGTTGAACTCTTCCCACGGATCACCGAAATCATGACGGTTAAAGTCGATGATGGAGAGTTCTCCGTTGTCCGAAATGACCATATTCCCGACGTGGTAATCACCGTGATGGAAGGTTTGCGGACGGCCGGCGAAGAGATGCCGGTTTGCTTCTATGTATTCTAAGATAAGATCGCCGGCTTCGATCTTAAGCGGACAGTCGTGGTACTGCCTGATCTTCGTATCTACCTTGCGATTAAACTTTGTTTGCCACACTTCTTCTTCGGGCGGAGCAGGAGTGGAATGGATCTCCTTGAGATAATGCCCCGCCTTCAGTCCGAGCACATATTGTTCCGTTTCCTTTAGTCTCGGTAGCACATCAGCCGCGTCTTTCCCTTCACACCATGTAAAGAGCGAATACACTTGACCGCCGTTTTCACACAACCCGGACTCAAGGGGCACAGACATCGGAATACCCGTATCAGCCAATCGCTTCATGGCCTCGAACTCGCTCTTCTTACTTTCATACTCAGAACAGTCCGCCGTCCGGAGTAGCAGCCTTTCCCCCGTCTCGGTTTCCACAAAATATTTCTTATCACTCGACCATCCCTTGTTGATCGGGTCGACCTTTTTAAACACGTAATCCGTTTTGATATCAAGCATGTGGCACCTCCAGTGAGCCATGAGTCCCCAGGCTCCATTGTCGTTTACTAGATTGGTAACCCTAATTTTACCAGTTTATATATAAAATAGATAGCTTGTAAAGGAGGTCATGGCATCGACTCCCGGACTTTCTCCCTGAACAGATTAGAAGGATATATCTGGGTGTGTTAAAATAATCCAAGTGAGCATTTTTTATAAAAGATTGGAGCTGTAATAATGAAGAAAAGCAATTGGTTGACCGTCACGACTTTATCAGCGATGGTCTTCGTCGGAATGTCCGCCTGTAGTCAATCTTCTGAGGAGGATGCCGCTAGTAAACCTGAATCCGAAGCGGCTGCAGTAACAAGTACTGATTCGGATGATTCACAGGCTGAAGACACGACGGCATCCAAACAAAACGAAAAGGCTCAGTCAGATGAAACATCCGTTGAAGAGAGTAGTCCGGAAGAGGATCCACTCGTCACAAAGGTGCAAGGAAAACAAGCGTACATAGAAAAACTGGACAACATCCAAAAAGAACTCGATGCCATGCCTGAAAAGAAGGATTCAGATAAAGGCGTCACCAACGCCATGAAAAGCTACTACGGAGTGTCTTACGAAAAATATGACGATGCCTTGAATGAGATTTATGCCCTTCTAAAGAAAGAGCTGTCTCCAGAAGTCATGGCAGAGTTAAAAACGGAACAAGTGCAATGGATCGAGGAAAAAGAAGCGAAAGCAGAGAAGGAAAGACTGAAGTATGAAGGTGGCACGTTCGAAAATGTGGCGTGGTATATCTCGCTATATGAATCGACGAAGGCTCGTTGTTATGAATTGGTGGAGGAGTATATGACGGAGTAAGAGTCAGAAATGAAGGCGGGGGCTTTACTGGTCCCCTGGTCCTCTAATTCTCTATAACCACCTCTCCCTCCCCATCGGATACTCCGGAGACGATAAACGAGTCATCTTCTGCATCGTCACCCGACTGGAAGAAGCCAAATTAAAATCGATCGTGGAAGAATTGGATCCTTCCGCCTTCCTTGCTGTCGCAGATATCAATGAAGTACGCGGGGGACGATTTAAGAAGAGGGACATTCATTAAAAATAGCCGTAAGAAAGTGAGCGTCGACCGAGTGTCGGCGCTCACTTCCGTTTACTCCCACGCATAAATTCATGAACGTATGGGCTGACGAACGCATATAGTATCCCAAAGACAAAAGAGGTGGGAAACTGTGCAGACTGTAGTAAACCTATACTGTATGAAGGTGAATAGCGTCTCTGGCAATGGTTCGATCACCATTGGAGAAGCTGTCCATAACAGTCATACGTCGAATAATAAGTCCCAGGGAATCAACTCTTCCTATGGTGATACTTCCCCTACAGAATCAATGATGGAAAATGTATATATCGATCCAGATGTGAATGATCAATCATCTTTAAGCAATGCGGATTCAGTCAATGCGGGAACACCTTTGCCGGTTCCTGTACCCGTAGACCCAAGAGAAACCGAAGAGGAGGATCCTCATGCCGTATCAGATCAACATATTTAATATCAAAGTCAATGGCGTGACGCAGAACGGGAACGTCGATATCGGTCCGACGGTTCACAACAGTCATACCGCCAATGCGAAACTATTCGGAGCCAACTTTTCATTCGGTGATTTCTCGCCTACCGGCTCACAAATGAATACAGGGGTACTCGATCCGGACGTCAGCGATCAAGACCAAATCGCCAACCCGGCCATCCCTTATACCGTTCAAGTTTAGGCGTTTTCATAAGAGGTGATAATCCATGGATATGGAAAAAATGAAAAAATGGCTGGAACTGACCAACCAATACAAAAGCGATAATTTCTGGAACAGCGTATTCGAAAACAATAACCCTTCCCAGTTCTTTTCTACAGATGACGAATTCCCTCGTTATGATGTGTATCAGAACGAATCCCATGTGTGCATCATCCTGGATGCCCCGGGGATCACCCAAGATGATATTAAGTTTTCATTGAATTCCAATACAAACCTTCTGATAAAAGGGAGGATCAGACCCGTATACCCGAAAGAAATGGAAGTCAAGGCAGAACGGTTCTCAGGGGAATTCGAACGAACGATTCCCCTCCCGGAACCGGCCGAAGCGAAAGCCATCAACATCCAGTTTCTCAATGGCCTCATCCAAGTGGCCTACCCCCGGAAAATAGAAGACGTTTCATTACACGGAGGCTCACAATGAAAAAATACTAAAAAGAATGTGAGAACATGTTGTATACTTACTTTCAAAAAAAACTAACTTCATACATTCAAAAAAGTATGAATGCTGAGCAAAATGAGATGAAAGACAAGATCCAGGCCCTTGAAAAGGAAATCCAATCCTTGAAACAGGGCTTAGCTTCAGACGTCAAAGACACGATCTCCAGCCAGCAGGAACCTGCAAAAATTGTGATTGAGCACTTATCCATTGAAAATGTAAACATCGATCACGCCGACCTGAGTAACAACTTCGGGAATCTCGGAATTAAAGACCTAAAGGGACAATTATACATCGGAACCACATATGACAAGTTAAAACCTCCTGCCACCATAGAAAAAGAGCTATCATCGCCTTCCCATCCCACTCAGAAGCCGGCATCCACTCATCCCTCTCCCACAATTAAAGTAACAACAAGAAAACGTTCGTAGAGACAACTGGGGACATTCCTTTGCGATGGGAATGTTTTTTTAATGCAGGTGACGATTATGGTTTATTACAGAGGAAATCATCAAGCACCATATGCCAATCCCTCAGAATGCTATACGCGACAATATCCTGGAGGGTTTGAAACACAGTTAGATATTCTCAGGAAACAATATGCCATGCTGGATCGAAGGGTATACTCACTGTCCCAGAGGCTTGAACAAGTTGAAAAACAACTCGGGATTATTCGCTAGGAAGCGGGGGGACGGTTCTTCTGCTTCCATGGTCACGATTATAGGAGCATGAGAACCGTCCCCCTGCTCCCCTTAATACTCCTCTACTACCGATTCCCCTTCGCTTTGTTCACGATCCATCCACTTCCATTTTTCATGCAGTCTTATCCGACCATCCTTCAGTATTTCAGGAACAGAGGTGCATTGACCTCCCCTGATTTCATGATTCACGTTCACATGGTTATATCTGAACACTAAGCTGCCATCGTCCTTCACAATGCCAATCAGGGTCCCTTTCGTAATATCTCCCCCACTGTACGTAGCTGAAAGGATCTTTCCTTCTTGCTTATACTCAAACACGGTCTTTGAGGACACCTCACCATTTGTTGTATTCTCAATGGATACGAATGTACGTCCGTCATAATTGATCATTTACCGCTCCTCCTTGTTTTGCAAAATTGGATGGGAACGGACCCTTGCTTAGAAGAAGCAAGGTCCGTCCCTCTTATGTACTGCCTGGAAAAAAGACGCTGAATGTCGTTCCCACTCCAGGTTCGCTTTCCACTTTGATTTCACCCTTCATCCGCTTCACGATCTGATAGCTCACCGTGAGTCCGAGTCCCGTTCCTTTTTCCTTCGTGGAATAATAGGGCCTGCCGAGTACTTTGAGTTGTTCAGGCAGCATGCCGGTTCCGTTGTCCTGAACGATGATCCGCATTCGGCCGTCAGGATGGCGACTCGCAGCAGCCGTGATTTCCCCATTTTCTTTTACCGCCTCGATGGCATTTTTCAAAAGATTGAGGAGGACCTGCTTCACCTCCAGTTTCATCCCTCTGATCATCAAATCTTCTTCAATATTCTTATTGATTTTTATGCTGTTCATCACGGCATAGGTCGTCATGACGTCAACGGATTCATTCATCGTCTCGGACAGACTGAACACCTCGTATTCCTCCGTCTGGGGCTTTGCCAGTGAAAGGTATTGATTGATGACGTCCTGGGCGTGATCGAGTTCCTGGATGCTAATATCGATAAAGCTCTTTTGCTGATCCGTTAACGCTTCTTTCTGCAGGAGCTGCATGAACCCCCTCACCGTCGTCATGGGATTACGGATTTCGTGGGCAACAGATGCTGCCAGCTCGCTCACCACGTTAAACTTTTCCGCTTTGATGAGCTCTTTTTTGACCCTGATCTGTTCCAAGCGGCTTTCAATCAAATAGATCGACAGAATCAAGGTGATCCCTATGATGGAGATGGAGCTTGCCATAAATAAAAGCTGCTCCGTTTCTTGGTGTGTGAGTAAATAAAGGGACCGTGTAACCGGGATGAATAAATAAAAACCTGAAATCAGGAGCATTTTGTTTTTCCAGGATAGCTTTCGATACCAGGTAGATAACGGGATCAGCAGCATACTGTAAATCGCATAATTCACGAGGAGAAACATCCATACATGGTCCGTGAACCAGCCGATGACGAGCATGGCAAAAAATGTACTGATCCCCACTCTCTTCCCTCCATAGAGAAATGAAAGGATCACCGGTATCACTTTAAAATCGTACACATAGCCACTGGAATAAACCAGGGGAAAGGCCATCGTAAACAAGAGAACAACAAGATTCATAAGGAAAAAAGGGACGGGAAATCCTCTAGTATCGCCATCCGATTCACTCGTAAACAGTTGAAATAGAAGAATCGTAAACAGAATAAATACCACATGTAATAGTAAATGATGGACCGTTTCTACCATAATGAATCTCCTTCAGGAAAAAATATCTACTCTAACTCTTCGACACTTTCCCGGGAAATCCTCTCTATGACGTGGCGGTTCGACAGAAGCAGAGGGAGGGTTCCGATGCTTCCATTTTGGAAGCACGAGAACCGTCCCTCTGCTTTTACAAATATCCCTTCAGTGTTTGTTGTAATGTACCCTTTATCTCTACCAAACTGTCAAATTCGACCCCTGAATCCACTATATTTCTAACAAGTTCTACCCGGAGGCCTGTAAGGATCGCTTTGCAGCCCATCATATTGATTCCGCTTAGGATCCTCTCAAATTGAAAAAGGACATCCATTTCCATTTCGGCCGTACCTGATAAATCGATAATCAGGGTTTGAATCTTCATCGAACTGATTTCCATCAACACTTTTTCTACCAATGCATGGACCCGGTAAGAATCGATCATTCCGATCAACGGTAATACCGCAATGGTGCTATTAACCGGGATGATTGGAACCGAAAGATTCTCCACCAATTTTCTGTGCGACCACAACTGCTCATCTTTGTAATCGGAGTAGCTGATAAAGAAATTATTCAGGAATTGATCGACGTTGTCATTGATCCTTTTTTCTAAGTCAAAGAAGGCCTTTCGTGGAGGTTCATCCTCTCCATTCTGCTCATCATATTGATAAAGGAAATGCCAAAGTGTCCTCCTTATGGCATGGACCCATTCCAGTTTGAATGCAAGTGTAAGCGAATGCTGCGCCCATGCAACCCCCTCTACTTTTGCAAATGCAATCAGCTCTTCTTCTTTGTCTTCAACGATGTAGTGAGCGACCAGTTCGGCATTCTTTAACAGATCAATGTTTCCTTTTTCGAGAATATCACTGATTTTCCCTTTGACATTTACAGCCTCAGATAATAGTTTCTGTTGAAAGTCCTCTCTATTGGCCTTAAGGAAGTCCGTTACGATTTCCTTATCCAAGGATTTGTAACTCATCATAACCCTCTCCTTTTTCACCTGAATATTTCTTAATTCGTGTCAACGAAAAAAAAATCCTGCTACAAAAAGGGAGAATTCAAAAAGAAGCAGAGGACGGGAACTTCCACCTTTCTACTCCACCACACCGGTCCTTATGATGACGAATTCTGTGTTTACTTTTACGTTAATGTCCTTATACATGTCATGCCATTTCTCATCCGTCAGGTCGGAATGAGATTCTTTTGTTCGGTATTCTTCACCAAAGCCAAATACGTCCGATTGTTTGGACTGTGAATACTTGATGAGCTGATCGATTTCTTTAGTGATTTTTTTACTGAGTTTTTTTTCAATCAAATCCAGGTTTTTGTTTTCCTTTAAATCAATGTCCCGATTGATTTCCTGCAAGCGCGCATTGATATGGATATTAAGGTCGAAGTCCAAGGAGGCGGGATCGATTAATTCAATATTACTTTTGCTTCTAATTGTATCCAGGGCAATCGCAATATCCGTTGATGGGGGGAGTGAGGGCATGAGCGGTTCTTTCTCCCCATTTTTAAAGGTGATCTCGAAACTCCCCGCTTTAAACCGGTCACTCACCAGTTTGACATAGAAGCTGTCACTCGGGGAAATCCTCCCCACCATCTTGTCTCCTTTCAGTAACGCCATGCCGGTAATATTGATCATTTCATCCTCTAATTTCAATAAGGGCAATACAGGGTCCACTCCAATCGAATAATAATCGTGAAGCGTCTCATGAAGGGTGGGTGAAGGAATGACCTCCCCTCTTATGTTTTGCTCAATTTCCTTATATACATATTGGCCGGCATCAGAAAACTGGGGATACTTATGCTTTAAGAGATCGCCTGCATTCCCTTCTACTATAGCGAGGAATGTTAAATCACTGATGGAATGATCCCGGGAAAACGTATCGGCAAGGTTGATCAAACCATCTTTCGCCACATCCTCTCCGAACAATGCCACACGGAGCTGACCTGACTCAAGCTTCTTGGGAGATTTCAAATTGCTTTCGATTCTTGCTCCTTTACTGGTTAACGACCGACTTGAAATCACATTTGTGCTATCCATTGATTGCGGATCCGTCTCAAGGATCAATGTCGTCGTATTGATCTTTTCACCTTCTCCTTTGTCATATCCCACCGTCGTGATCATCCCAATTTTCTCAAGCGTACTGGTTTCTGCACACGACGTGAGGATGAGAAGGAAGACGAGGGAAAGCGTCATGATGAAAGGCCACTTCATGATTTCACCTCTTTTCGAAAGACTTTTTTCTTCAGCCATACAATAAGAAACAAGAAGACTGGATAACAATAGACCAGGAAGAAGGCCAGCTGGGCAAAAACATTATTCAACTGATTGATTTGCTGTCTGGTCACAAACAGCTGAATACAGCCAAATAAAATAAAGGATAATGCCAAAATAAAGCCCCTTCTCCTTTTTTCACCGAACATGCGTGTCAATCCTCTGGAAGCCGACCAGAGGTACAGCATCAAGTTAGGCAGGATCAGGAGCATCCAGAAGGTGATTGCCACATACTCAAATCGTTCGATAAAAGGCAGCCGGACGATTTTAAACAGGGAGAGTGTCCCCCAGATGGTCCGCTCTAATTGACCGCCGCTGAAATAACTTAGTGTAACAAGCATGATGGCCACATAAAGAAGAGAAGTATAAAGTAATCCGATTTGCATATACATGTGAACCTTCTTCTTCTCTTTTATAAAAGGATAAAACGAATAAATGAGTTCGAAACCGATGACGGTAAAGGTCATGGAATAAGTACCTTTCAGGATGTCAGTTGCACTGGATTCAAGGATGGGCAGCAGGTTGGACCAATGACTGAATTGAAGCGGATACCCCAACAGACCCAAGAGCCATAAGGACAGGAACACGCTGAAGAACGAAACGCCTGCAATAATGCGAAAGCCTCCCAGTACCCCATATAGCACCAGCATCATGAGAGTCAGACTGAGGAACCAGGTCGGCACTTCCGGAAACACCCATGCTTGCAATACTTCAATATAATTTCGCATAACGACCAGGAAGGAGCCCATACAATAAAAGATGTAGAGTGCGTTCATGCAGGTGCCCAGCCATTTCCCGTATACATCCCGCTGGATCCCATATAGATCCGAGCTCTCATAGTAGTTCAGGGTTTTCACCATGATAAAGCCGATGATACAGGTCACCACCCCGGAAAGAGCGACAGAAATCCAGGCATCGTGCCCTGCATCCATATAAATAATCCGCTGAAACCCCTGCACCCCAACTCCCAATTGGACAGAATGGATGATGAACATGACCATGAAAGCATTGAGAAGTGATTGTGGTTGTGGGTGTACGTGAATCTTCATAGCTCCCTCCCTTCTCCTTTAACTGGCCTCATTCATCTCCATCGTACTTACTGGAGTCCAATGGCCTGGCCTGATAAGGACGTTTTGACGTATATTTAAGGGGCAGCCTGAAGATACTGTCCGCCCAATCCCTGATCCGCACAGGATAAAAAGGCGCAAGAAACGGGCTCCCCAGGCTTGTTTGTCTCAAGAGATGAATCAGTAAGAAACAAAAAGCAAACATCGTCCCATAAAAGCCCCAGAACCCTGCCAAAATAATGATCGGGAATCGAATGATGCGAATCACATTCCCCATCATGAAGCTTGGTGTGGTGAAGGAAGCCAACGCCCCGAGAGCCACGATGATAATCAGGATGTTACTGGTGAACCCCGCTTGCACAGCAGCCGTCCCGATGACGATACCTCCTACGATACCCATGGTCTGTCCCACTTTCGTCGGCAGACGGGCTCCCGCTTCCCTCAGCAATTCGATGATAAACTCCAATAACAAGGCTTCGATGATCGGTGGAAATGGGACCCTCGAACGGGATTCACTCAACGGAATCAGTAGGGGCTGCGGAATGATCTCATAGTGAAACGTCAATGAAGCAACATAGATTGCTGTAAAAAAGACCGACAGCACCATAGCAATGAACCGGAGAATGCGTAAAAAAGATGCGACCTGCCACTTTACATTCTGATCCTCCATACTTTGGAAGAACTCAACAAAGGATTGGGGGCATCCAATGACCAACGAACTTCCATCCACCAAAATGACGACCTTTCCATTCAGGAGCCAGGAACAGGCCCGATCCGGACGCTCGGTCAAGATCAACTGTGGAAAAATGCTCAAACTATTATCCTCGATCAATTGCATCAAAAGGGAACTATCCAATACTCCGTCTATTTTAATATTGGAAATACGTTCCGTTACGGTCTGCACCATTTGTTCCGAGGCAACCCCTTCTATGTATAAGAGGGAAACGGCCGTATGGGTTTGCTTGCCCAACGTGATGGATTTATTACATAAGTTGGGGTTCACAAGATATCTCCGGATAAGCGAAATATTCGTAGATAAACTCTCATTGAATCCCAACTGTGGCCCGATGACGATGGATTCATTTTCAGGCTTTGCCAAGGAACGGCTGTCTCCTGAACGGATATTCACGGCCACTGCACTTGGATACCCTTCAAGATGAATCAGTACCGCTCCGCCGAGAAGGCTGCTGACACATGGATTCACCTGGTTCTGAAGCTCTATATTTCCGACATTCAACTTCTTTTTCAATTCGTCGGGTGTAAGTTCTTCCCCACCCAGTTGACTGATGATGTCACGGTTTAACATCGTTTTGTCAATCAGCATATCGAAATAAATGAAGGTCACGCCTGGCCTCGGATTCATCATGATAAGATCTGCGCTTTCATGAAACACAGCTTTTATTTCTTTCGTAAAAGACTCACCTGAACTTGAAATGGGAAGGTCCGGCTTTGGTTCTGTTTCGCCTCCGGTTTCCCCGGGACTTCTTTGTTTCCTGCTAAAGAACATATGTAGCCCCTCCCGTGAAGTAGTAGTACCATCATGGTCTTATCCCGATGGAAATATACTCCTTCTTTGCGGGCATAAAAAAGATGCCTGACCCATTAGCCGGTCAGACATCAGATATGATTTTCCCTCATGAGTAGTCTATGTTATCCACATTCCTATGAATCTCGAAAAAGGAGGTCCGTCCCTCTAATTCAAAGAAAGCTCTTTCCCCTTCTCACCGAGGAGTACTCCCGCTGTTACTATGGCACATATGCCGAGTATGACTAAAATCATAAACACGGTATGGAGGCTTGACTCTAATACATGGCCGCTCAGCTGATCACTCAGCCACAGGCCGGAAACCGCAATACCGATGGATTGGCCGAGGTTCCGCATGAGGTTGAACGTTCCCATGGCAGCGCCCCGGATCTTCCATTCAACAGAAGATTGAACGGCCACCGTGAAAGCGGTCAGGGACAATCCGAAGCCAAAGCCGATCATCGCCGTGACCACCATCATAAGGGGAACGGTCGTATCGGCATGAAATAAGACCAAACCGAGACAACCCGCCGTAATGACGGAAATGCCCATGACCGTGATTTTCCCTATGGAGGTTTTGGCCATCAACCTTCCTGACAGCACAGCAGCGAGAGGCCAGGTGATGGACATCGGCAGCATGGTCACTCCGGAAAGGGTGGCATTTAAACCGGTGACCCCCTGAACCCATAAAGGGATATAGAACGTGACCGCAACCAGAATGAAGCCGTGCAAAAAGCCGGCAATCGTCGAAATCGTGATAAAGCGATTCTTAAACAGCGTCAGTGGAAGCATCGGTTCTTCCGCTTTTGATTCAATCCAGAGAAACAGACTGATTCCAGCGGCCGCCATAATGAGCAATGTGAGTATTCCACCTGTCATATGATTTTGTTCCTTAAGGAGAGTCAACGCATACAGAAAAGCAGTAATACTGATGGCAAACGTGAATATCCCGCTGTAATCGATTTTGTGCTTCTTCTTTTCGATGTTTTCCATTAACGACGTCCATAATAGGAACAGTGAGACGATACCAAATGGCAGATTCATATAGAAGATCCAATGCCATGAAATCGTATCGACAATAAACCCGCCTGCTAGGGGACCAGTGATGCCGGCTATTCCCCAGACGCTGCTCATCCACCCCTGCATCTTTGCCCGCATTTCAAATGTGAACACATCCCCGATGATCGTAAACGGCAGGGTGGTGAGTGCCCCCGCCCCGATTCCCTGGATCAAACGAAACAGGACGAGCTGCTCCATGGATTGTGATAACCCGGAGAGCATGGAGCCGATCAGAAAGATGCTGACCCCGATCGTGAACATGATTCTTCTCCCGAATAAATCTGCGAGTTTTCCGAAGACGGGTGTACTGATGACAATCGCTAATAAATAGACCGAGATGACCCACGTGTACAGCTCACTCCCGCCCAGGTCCTCCACAATCTTCGGCATGGCCGTACTGACGATCGTTCCTTCGATGGCGGTTAGGAACGTGGCAATTAATAGAGCAAAGACAACGGATTTTTGTTTGGTTTCTTGATTCATTTTGTCTGGTCCCTCTCTTGTATGTAAATTCCCGAAATACTAGACTAAGAGTCTTTACTATTAAGCGAAAAACACTATCACACATCTATTTTAACATGAAAGAAGCAGAGGGACGGTTCCTTTGCTTCCTGATAATCGATTATGATAACAGGAAGCAGGAGAACCGTCCCCATGCTTCTTATCCAGCCACTTCCCCAAACTGACTATTATACAGATCTGCATAGAAACCGTTCTGTCTGAGCAATTCTGCATGCGTCCCCTGTTCAATGACAGATCCCTGATCCATGACGAGAATCAGATCCGCATCCTTGATCGTCGACAGTCGGTGAGCGATGACGAAGCTTGTTCTGCCTTCCATCAATCGGTTCATGGCTTGCTGGATCAATAGCTCGGTACGGGTATCGACGCTTGAGGTCGCTTCATCCAGAATCATGATCGGAGGATCGGCAAGGATCGCCCGTGCGATGGTGATCAGCTGCTTCTGTCCTTGAGAAATATTCGATGCTTCCTCATTCAGGACTGTATCATAACCTTCGGGAAGAGTACGGATGAAATGATCCGCATGGGCCATCTCGGACGCCTGCATGATTTCCTCTTCTGTCGCACCCGTCTTTCCGTACGCAATATTTTCCCGGATCGTCCCCTTAAACAGCCACGTATCCTGCAGCACCATCCCGAAGCTCCTTCTCAATTCACTTCGAGGGACGGACCTCGTGTCGATGCCGTCGATCTTGATTTTCCCATCATTCAATTCATAGAATCGCATGAGCAGATTGATCAGGGTCGTTTTCCCGGCTCCCGTCGGACCGACGATGGCAACCGTCTGGCCGGGCTTCACATGAATGTTCATATCGTTGATCAACAAATTCTCCCCATATCCGAAGTCCACATGTTCAAACGCAACCTCGCCTTCCGGACGGGATAAGTGCGCCACGGTTTCTTCTTTCACTTCTTCTTCCTCATCCAATAGCTCGAATACCCGTTCCGCCGCTGCCACCGTTGACTGGATGATATTCGCGATATTTGCCGTCTGGGTGATCGGCTGGGTGAACTGGCGAGTATACGTGATGAACGCCTGGATATCCCCGATGGAAATCGCCCGATTCGTCACGAGGATCCCGCCGACGACACTGATAAGCACATAGCTGATGTTTCCGATGAACATCATGATCGGCATGATGATCCCTGAAATGAACTGGGCTTTGCTTCCAGCTTCATACAGTTCATCGTTCACCGAATCGAATTCGGCGCCGGCCTTCTTCTCATGACCGAATGCTTTCACGACCTGGTGACCGGTGAACATTTCTTCAATATGTCCGTTCAATTGACCGAGGGTTCGCTGCTGATCAGCAAAATGCTTCTGGGACCGTTTCAAGATTGGTCGGATGGCAAAGACGGAAACCGGTAAGCTTACCACGGAAATCAACGTCAATAGTGGACTGATCGAGAGCATCATGATGATGATCCCGACAATCGTCACGATCGACGTGATGAACTGGGTCAGACTTTGTTGCAGCGTACTGCTGATGGTATCGATGTCATTCGTCATCCGGCTAAGGGTCTCCCCGTTCGCACGGCCATCGTAATACTTCAGTGGAAGCTTCTCGATCTTTTGATTCACATCTTCCCTCAAGTCATACGCCGTCAACTGGGCGACACTCGACATAATATATTGTTGAATAAAATTGAACACGCTACTGAATACATAGAGTCCCGCAAGCAGCAGCAGGATCTCACCGATTTTTTCAAAGTCGATCCCTGCACCGGGCACTCCTTGGAACTTCGCATAGGCGCCTTCGAATAATTCCGTGATGGCGTTCCCCATGATCTTCGGGCCGATGATGGCAAAGACGGTACTTAAGATGGCGGCAAAAAGAACAGCGATCAACTGTCCGCGGCGCGGTTTCAGATAACCGAGGAGCCGTTTCAAGGTGCTCTTGAAATTCTTCGGTTTCTGCCCCATCATCATCATGTTGCCGCCGCCTGGACCGAATCCTCCACCGTGACCTCCGCCTCTTTGAGGTTTACGTTCCTTACTCATGCCGATTCCTCCTCTGAAAGCTGTGATGCGACGATTTCCTGGTACACTTCATTCGTGTCAAGGAGCTCACGATGAGTCCCGATCCCGGCCACTTCCCCTTTATCCAACACGATGATCTGGTCGGCATCGATCACCGTGCTGACCCGCTGGGCAACGATGAGCACCGTTGCATCAACGGTTTCCTGTTTCAATGCAGCACGGAGCCTGGCATCGGTTTTGTAATCGAGGGCTGAGAAACTGTCGTCAAATAAATAGATATCCGGTTTCCGGACCAGGGCTCTAGCAATCGACAAGCGCTGTTTCTGACCTCCGGAGAGATTCGATCCGCCCTGCTCAATTTCTGCCTGGAATCCACCGTCCATCCGGCTGACGAACTCCTCCGCCTGGGCGATCCGGGCTGCCTCTGCCACTTCTTCATCATTCGCCTCTTCTTTTCCGAAGCGGATATTTTCTGCAATTGTGCCGGTAAAAAGAGTCGCTTTCTGAGGCACAAGTCCAAGCTTCGACCGGATTTCTTCCTGGGAAGCGTCCCTTATGTCCACACCATTGACCCGGATCGTGCCGCTCGCAATCTCATAAAATCGGGGGATCAGATTGATGAGCGTCGTTTTACCTGAACCGGTCCCACCAATGATGGCCGTCGTCTCACCGGGATTCGCGGTAAAACTGACATCCGACAGGGCAGGCTCTTCTGCACCAGGATAGTGAAACGTGACAGAATCGAACTCGAGGGTCCCCTGTTGAACGTCTGCTGCTTTCGTTCCGTTATCTTTAAAAGAAGGCGTCATTTCAAGCACCTTATTGATTCGCTTCGCCGACACATCAGCACGTGGCACCATGACGAACATCATGGACGCCATGACCAGAGCAAACATGATCTGCATGACGTATTGAATGAACGCCATCAAATCCCCGATCTGCATCCCGCCGTTATCGATCCGGATGCCGCCGAACCAGATGACGGCGACGACGGTCATATTCATGACAAGCATCATCACAGGCATCATGAAGGCCATGATTTTATTTACTTTAATCGATACGTCTGTCAGTTCATGATTCGTCCGCTTCAGACGCTCCTTCTCTTCCGGTTCACGGTTGAAGGCACGTATGACGCGGATACCGGTCAAGTTTTCACGAAGTACGAGGTTCAATTGATCGAGCTTTTTCTGGACGGTCTGGAACAATGGAATCCCTTTATAAAGGATCAAAAGGATCGACCCGACCAATACCGGCATCGTCAGGATGATGACGAGGGATAACTTCGCATCCATCAACACCGCCATGATGATCCCCCCGACGAGCATGATCGGCGCACTGATGATCATCCGGAGCAGCATGATCACAACCTGCTGCACCTGGGTGATATCATTCGTCGTTCTCGTAATGAGGGATGCCGTCCCCACTTCATCGAATTCCTGGAGCGAAAATTTTTCAATATGATAGAAAAGCTTGCGACGGACATCGCGTCCCAACCCGACGGCTGCTTTAGAAGAATAGTAGCTCGCAACGATGGAGGCCACCGCACCGAGAGCTGAAACGACGAGCATGAACCCGCCAATCTTCCATATATACGGGATGTCCCCGACGACGACCCCTTTGTCGATGATGTCAGACATGAGGGTCGGTAAGTAAAGGGTCGACATGGATTGAATGAAGATCAACACGAAGATCCCGACGACCATCCATTTATATGTGGATAAGTGTTTCAAGAGCTTAATCATGTGGCATCCTCCTCTTTCCCTTTTTTATCAAAATAGTCGGCAATCCTCTCATGGGCCTCCAGAAGTCCGGCGAACTCTTCTTCGGACAACGTTTCGACGGCCCCGGCCGTCAGCTGATGAATGCTGCCTTCCTGCTTGTGGATGCCTTTTAACATCGTCTCCCCCTGATGGCTGAGGGAAAGAAGCATTTCCCGGCGATTGTCTTCTACCTGCTGCCGGTGGAGGAATCCTGCCTGAACCAGCCCATCGACGGCTTGACTAAGCGTGCTTTTTGGCAGGAAGGTCCTCTCCCCGATCGTCTTCTGAGTCAGCTCTCGCTCAGGGGCGATCGTCACCAATATCGTATATTGCGGGACGGATAAGCCGTTGTCTGCAGCCGTTTTCTGAACGAACCGCATCATCGTCTTATTCACCCTTGAAAAGGAACGCAATAATTGCAGTGCAGGAGTGATCTGCTGATTCCCCATGATATGCCCTCATTTCTAATGGTTAATATAATGAACTGTTCATAATGGAACTATATTAGTCTATTCCATTTGCCGGAGATAGTCAAAGGGAGAGATTCGACAAAATGTGGAAGAGTGCAGAGGTCCGTCCCTCACCTTTTACCATGGTGGATTCATATACTTTTTCATAAGGAGGAGTGAGGAATGAATCATGAGCTAGAGAGGAAAGGCTTGAATGGAAAAGCGGTGGCGTCTATCTTACTGGGGATCTTGTCCGTTGTGATGGTGATTTTTCCTATTGTAGGAGCGACTCTCGGTTTGGTGGGATTTACACTAGGGGTGTTCGGGCGGCGTGAAGTCAAGCAGAATGGCCAGGAGGGGAAGCATCTGGCCATTCTGGGGATCATGTTCAGTTTGGCGGGCATATTGTTCTCCATCTGCTGGGTGGTCATGTCGTATATGACGTTTTCTGGCATGAATTCTTTTTGAAAAGGTGAGGGAACTTCCTTATTGGGACGTTCCCTTTGTTATTTACCGGTTGGAGGATGGAACCTCATTGTGGTTTCCGGAGATTAGCTGGAAGCAGAAGAACCGTCCCCCTGCTTCACCTTCGCTACCCCCATGGCAAAGTGGCGGAACAGGATATTTTCGACCAGTTCTCCTTCATCCTCTTTGCAATCGACAATCATGATGAGTTCGGAGTGAAAGCCTTTCAGCACTCTTCTTCTCTTTTTCAAAACGAGCTCTGTAAAGAGACGGATGGCGAACCCGACCAGAAATCCGACTGCGGCCCCGATCAGTCCCCAGTAAATCGGTCCCCACGCCAACTCAAATCCGATACTGGCCCCGATCACGGCACAAGCCGTCGACAAGGCGGCTCCAATATCTATCAAGGACGTGCCATCTGACCTCTTTAATGTGTCAAATATCTTTCGCTCCTCCTTCATATTATCCAGTGGAACAACGAAGATGTTTTCTTGAGGAATCCCTTTTTTCTCCAATGTGGCAACCGCCAACTCGATGTGAATGGTGTGTTCGAATGTTGAGAAGAGCTGCATGGTTCACTTCACCTTCTGTCCTTTTAATACACGAAACGAGGGGGACTGGTAATTTTCCAAATAATATTTTCTCTGATTCTTATCGTACAATTTATTATTCTCAACCGTGTTCATATAGGAATCAAAAATCGAAAAACCGTACAACGAAGGAAAAAACAACAGCCATTCCGGCTCCAGTACGGCAGTCGCCTTCCCAATCTCACCCAGAAACAAAAGGGAAATTGCTTCAAGACCGTGAGAATAGTAAAAAAACACTACCGTCCAAATGATGACAAAGAATGCCGTCACAATCCGATGGATGTAGAGCTGTCCGAGACCGGGAATAAACAGCGACCAAAGCACGGCCATCACCGGATTTCGCTTATCCAGATAATTGATCTCCAACGCTCCGATACTGAACGTATTAAACCGGTGCTCTTCACGGTCAGCGAGGATAAAGACATTATTCAGGTCCACTGTCGTCCGGTAGCTGTCCCAAATACCAAAGATGTACACAGGGATGTAAATCAACAACCATTGTGTGTCCAAAACATCCTTTGCTTTCTCTATTTCTCCCTGAAAAGAATAAATCATGGCAAGATTGACATTGGACTGAATGTTGACAATAACCTCCCAAATGAACAGAACAAACCCCCTGAGATACTTCGATAGTAGAAGGTGACCGAATCCTGGAAAGGCCGCGCTCCACCATGCCACAATATAAGGATTACGCAAGTGGATTTGAGTAGTGCCCAAAAGACTTACATGAGCCCGGTACCACCTGGCCGTATTATCGTTCGAATAATTTTGCATAGTTCACCTTTATGATCAGACATCCATAACATTTATTCCCATATGAAACTTCTTTTATTCGAAGCGCGGGGAAGCAAAGGGACGGTTCTCTTGCTTCCATCCACTCTTTAGACAAGAAGCTAGGTTAACACACAATCATTCCATGTTTGTCCTGCTTACACTAATATGGAAGAACAATAAAAAAATAGAGGAGGTAACCAAATGTACAAAGGTCAACAAAACTGTCACTCCGGTCAATGCGGATATCCACAAGTATCTCCTGCCATGCAGATGCCTACACAGGTGATGCCAGCCCAATATAGTCCTGTGAAACAATTCACAGAAAATCAAAACCAGGAAGTTCAAATCCCGATGGTCCACCCTAGCCACACCACTCAGGTGCAACACACTCACTATAAATACATCCATTCATTCCCGCACACCCAATCCGTCGTACAATCTACGTCCTGCGAACATGTCTGTGCACCATGTCCGCCAAGACCCAGGCATCGGAGATTTTGGTAATAAACGACCCTCTCTGAAAAGCTGTCCCCCATTCCGGACAGCTTTTCTACATAAAAAAGGACCCTCTTTTATTCAAGAGGGGAGCATGGGGACGGTTCTTTTGCTTCCAGAATCATGTGGGGTTGGAACTTTGAAAATCAATCATCATGCCTCCGTGTCGAATACCCTTTATTAGAGCCACTTTTCTATTCACTCTGCTCCCTCATATACGCCCGATTCCTCCATTTAAACATAAAATAGGTACTCAAAAATAGAATGAGACCAACTTTATTAAAAAGGAAATAAACGTTCGCTATATCCCTAAACGAATCAATCGGGTAAATACCACTCAGAAGCAACGTTGGGAAAACCGTCACCAGCATGACCAGATAATGAACGAGTATCTGTTGGATGAATCGCCATCGCTTTACTTCATAGATGACACTTGCCACTCCGAGGAAAAATGCGATCAGACCGTAAAGGAATAACTGCTTCGAAATCGCTGATGTTCCTTCGAATTGCGTCCACATCAGCGAAGTGACGGTGAAAAGAATAAACGGGATGAGACCTCTAATTAATCCTTTTTTCAGTAGATTCATTGGTTTCCTCGCTCGTTTTCAAAGTATAGTCATTCCAAGCATAATACGTAATCCAAAACGCAATCACGACCAAAAAAGAATATCCCCAGTTATCCTCAGGAAGGATGAAGAAGAGTCCCAAAGTTGTTAGAAGAAATGGTGGCAAGAGAATCCAGTAACGCTTATTTCTATATGGGTTCATAAAGGTATGCCTCCTATTAGCTTTTACTCAAGATACGAAACCGAATTGTAAAAAGTTTCATATTCGGGAAGGTCCGTCCCTCTTCAGAACAAAAAAAGTGGCCTTCTTCAAAAAGAAAGCCTACCTTCCAAACCTCAACTCAACTTCACCGGGGAATGCAAATCATCAGCATCCCGGTAGGACCGATAGGAAACGAATCTCTTTCCATCTTTCGATCCATCCAGATGCAAAATACGGCCAGCCCTGGTTTCCAGGTAGAAATCATGCCTGTCCAGATTCAGTCTGAAAAAGGAAAATGAGTTCCCCAGCAGATTCTTCTTCGTTACGTGGGACTCAGGATTCAGCTGAATAAAAACCGCAAGCTCCTGTACGGACGATGACGGGATATCTGCCATCGAATAGTACGACCCTTTCACATTATCCTTCAACTTATGCATGGCTGCACGTGCCTTATCTTTTAACCTCTTACCGTCAAATTCCATACGTCCACTCCTCACTCCGTTCCTATTAAGAAGAGTCCCCTATCTGTAAGAGAATCATCCGTCATCAAGATCAATTCATAAGAACTTTACTGATGAGGTCCGTCCCTCAGAAGCTAAAAGATCACTTGTATTCCCTGCCAAAGCAGGACTCCACAGCCAGCCATGACAAAGACAATATTGGCGACCATTGACTTCTTATTGCCATTTCTTTTATCTTCAATCGCATCAAACAACCCCTTAGAAATCCAAAAAACAATCATCACTGACCACCCAATGCGGTCATTTGTTGGATCTTCATCGAATAAATACCTTACAAAAATGAACAGGATGATCACCAGTGTGAGTGTTCGAAAGGTATTCCATTTCTTTGATGGTGCTTCTTTCTTCAATATGATCCTCCTATCCACTAATCTTCTCGATCAACCCAACAACCTCTTCCTCATCCCCCGCATCAACCGACACCTTCTCCGTACCATCCACGATTTTCTTCGTATACTCTTCCATCGACTCCTCGATTTGCTCACTGCTCGGCCAGTGAGATGGAACATCGTACACATTGATCGTGCCGTCGCCGTTGCCGCTATAAGTGACGGTTCCGTCTGCCGACGCTTTGCCTGTTAACACGATGACGTCTTCTGGATAGGCGACGCTCTTGTCATCATAAGGATTCAGCTGCTCTCCGGCTGAAATGTGTTGCACGTTCAGTTCTTCTACGTCCCCTTTCCCAATCATCTGCAGCCAAACGCGGGCATATTCGATTTTTTCTGAAGGGTAGGTAGCAAGTGGATCCTTCGTAGTGTCCGATTCTTCTTGCACTTGTTCTTGTCCAGTTACTTCTCCCAAATCCACCGAATCGATTTCTTCATCCGTTACTGCCGCTGCGTCTTCGCTTTCCTTTTCCGGCTGTGCCTCTTCCACAACCTGCGGCTTGCCACCGCTGCAGGCCATCAACAGGAATCCTGTGGCGAGGATCATAATCATCAGCATTCGTTTCTTCAATTTTCTTCCCCCAATACTCTCTCTATAAATCCTGCTTTCCCATCCGAATACGCTTCCCGGTCGTCAGGGAATTGGTTCGCCAGACTTTTTTTCAACTCTGCGTATTCTTCCCTCATAGCAGGGTTGGCGTTCAACCGCTCCCTGAATAGCCGCTGCTGTTCCCACCGCGCTTCCCCTTCCAACATGAGATGCAGATGAGCGACACGCTTATCATGTTCAACCTTTATAAAAAACCTTCTCCACGGACGGTCATCAAGCTCCACCGGCACATAATGCCAATCATCCTCCGCAAGCTTTCCCGCAACTTCTTCCACTTCATGAAAGGATGGAATCTTCGCCATCACATCAATGATCGGTTTCGCCGGAAGGTCGTGGATCGACGTGCTCCCCACATGCTCGACTTCTTTGACACCATAGGGACTCAAACGCTTCATGAGTTCCTTCACTTCCGCTCTTCCTGCCTCAATCCAGTCCGGATTCGGAGGTACGACCTCTATCGATTCCACAGCCCATTTTGGCCAATCACTATTTCCCATCACCCGTCATTCCCTTCTCCAATTCAATCTCATCCCTGATTGGTATCCCGTCATTCCCGATCATCGGAATCTCAGGCTTGATCCGTCTTGCTTTCTCCACGGCATCCCGATGGATCGTCGATATCCTGTAGCCCCTCTTTTGGTAAAATTTCAGTGCCGGCAGATTGTCATTCGTCGTAATCAGCGTGATGCGTCTACACCCGTTTTCGGCAGCCACCCTTTCCACTTCTTTCATAAGCGAGGTGCCGATCCCCTTCTTTTCTTCCAAACTATCAAGTGAAATAATCTCGCATTCAGCGCCTTTCAACACATATGTAATCAAACCTGTGATTCGGTTATCTTTATTCAAAACGGCAAAGCCGTCTAAAGCTGCACAATTATAAACCCCGCTTGAAATCACCATCTTAGGACTTCCCCAATGCTGGTGAAAAAAATCGGTGACCTTCTCTTGCGGTAATTCTTCCAGTGAAACGATGTTCATCTGTTCTCTCCCCTTTTTGGGAAGCAAGGGGACGGTTCCCATGCTTCCATTTCGAGAAACCATTTGCGGTGGTAAGGCTTTGGAGCTCACTCACAAAAAAAACAGAAATCCCTTATGGAACTCCTGTCATCCTGAATCAAATTAAGTTCCCTGCCTTAAAAAGAAAGACTCTGAAAAAGCGAAATCGTCAAAACCAATGTAAGCAAGGAACCTGCCGCCGTAGAAAGGATGATGATTCGGTTATTCTGTTTTCGTTCAGGCTTTTGAAACTCTTGAATGGCGACAAGCCAGATCAACGTTGTAAGTAAGGCCATGATTCCAGTGGACATGGGCATATCTCCTTTTCAATCACTATACTCGAAGATACCATAGATTTAATTGTAAAAAAAGGAAAAAATAAGAATTCAGCGAACAAAAAAAGACCCATGGAATTCACTCCACAAGCCGTTATGCCATTGGATGTTCCACGATGAACGTGATCCATCCTTCCTTATATTCTGCACGGATACACCCCCCGTGCAATTCCATGATCCTCTGGGAAATCGAAAGCCCCAGTCCAGTACCCCTGTGATTTCTTCTCGCCCTGTCCCCTGTATAAAACCGTTCAAACCACGCTTCAAGATCTGTCTCTGGAGGAGCGTTTGTCCGGTTTGAAATCTTCAGGACAGCCATTTCATTCTCCACCTTCAAAGAAATGTATATATCTGAAGGTTTCAGGCTGTATTTCAGGGCATTCATCAACAGATTCTCATACACGCGCACCATTTTCTCCACATCCACCCTGACAGGTATTTCGTGATGAGGGATGGACTTTACGATCGTCAGCTGTTCGTTTTCAAACATGGGGACGGATTCTCCTATCACCTGTTCCAGTAATCCGGCAAGCTCCACTTCATGAACATCCAACGACACGTCCGGGCTTGATAAGTGGGTATATTCAAAGAGTTCATTGATGAGGGATTCAAGACGCTTGGATTTGCCGTACGACGTCTCAAGATAGTCCGGAAGCTGCCCCTCCGTATAGTTCCCCTTTCTCAATAAATCCAAATATCCGATGATGGACGTGAGTGGCGAACGCAAATCGTGAGAAACATTCGCGATCAGTTCATTCTTCGACAGTTCCAGCTGCCGTTCATACTCAAACTTGCTTTCAAGCTCTGTTGACAGATAATTGATATTCTGTGCAAGCTTGCTTAATTCGTCCTGCCCTTGAATATCAATGGTGAGTCCAAGCTCACCGTTCGCCATCTCGTGGACAGAATCTGTAATCTGTTTCAAGTACATCATTCGTTTTCGTACAAGTAGCAAGAATGCCGCCACAAATACGACAATGACAAAAAGAAGGGCAAGATTGTAACCTGCCACGCTGAATTCCGTTAAGTAATTTTGTTCATAAAAATGGAGCAGACCCATGGATATGAGGACCAGTACCCCATAAGCAAGCAGAAAACTGATCCCCACTGCCGCAAGTAACTTGACGAATAACGAATTCTTCAACCGGACACCCGTTTTCCTCATATTTTATAGCCAACTCCCCATACGGTTTGGATATACACCGGCCGTTTCGGATCTTCCTCAATCTTATCCCGGATATTGGTGATGTGGACCATGACCGTGTTATCCGATTTGAGGAACACTTCTTTCCAGACGGCCTCATAGATTTGGCCGACGCTCAGCACCTGGCCCCGGTTCCTTGCAAGGAGCTCGAGGATCGCAAATTCCTTTGGGGTGAGCCTGACCTCTTTTCCCCCGACGGATACTTGACGGTTCCCCGTGTCAATCGTCAGATTCCCGATCTCCAGCGTGCTTTGATTCTGTTCCGTACCGGCATTATACCTTCTATAGCGTCTGAGCTGGGACTTCACCCGTGCCGTTAGTTCAAGGGGATTGAACGGTTTTGTTAAATAATCATCTGCCCCGGATGCGAGACCCTGGATCTTATCCATATCCTGTGATTTCGCCGACAGCATGATGATCGGCATTTGACGCTCTTCCCTGATCTTCATGCAGGCATCGATGCCACTCATATTCGGCATCATCACATCGAGGATGATCAGGTCCACTTCCTTTGAAGAAAGCAGCTTCAAGGCCTCCATCGCATCTTCTGCCTGCACGGTGTCGATTCCTTCATTTTCTAAATAGACAGAGATCAGATTCCGGATATCCGGATCATCGTCCACGATTAAGATTTTTGTCCCCATCTTTATCCCCTCACTTTTCATTACGACAGCATAACACATAAGCAGGTGGAACATTGCGGTACTCACGCGTGACGTCAATATCATCGAAATACTGATCAAACAGCGCCTTTTTCAGTAGGCTGTATTGAAACGTGATGAACGCTCCGTCTGCTTTCAACGAATTTCTTGTTTTATTTAAGATAGCATTTGAAACAGGCTTCGGCAAACTGGCAAAAGGCAATCCCGAGATGACATAGTCGATGGATGTGAGCCCATAGACTTTTAAGTAGTGCTCTATGTTCTCTGCCGTATCGTTCAGGATGACGAGATTCGGTTCCTTTTCATACTTTTCTTGTAACAGTTCATAAAATGCTTGATTACTTTCGAACACGAGGATGATGGTTTCCGACTTCCGGTACTTCAGGATCTTTTCCGTAAACACACCCGTACCCGCCCCGTATTCCACGATACATCGGGCTGTTTGAAATTGGACGGATTCCACCATCTTTTCAGCCAGATAGTCAGAACTCGGCAGCACAGCCCCTGTCTTCCTTGGAAATAACACATATTGTAGAAAAAACGCAGTCGATTTCACGTTCCATTCACTCCTTATCATGATGCTCTATAAGAAGAATAGTCGTGAAATCTTAAGAATCAGGAGTGGAATTTCTTAAGATTTCTTAAGAAATCACAAGGAATTTTATGGTAAAATGAATTCAAATCTAATTTAAGGAGCTATAACCATGCGGACAAAACGGCTATTCGCACTGACTCTCTTTCTCATACTCTTCCTTTCTGCCTGTTCTGGAAAGGATAAAAATCTGGTAGATGGAGATAAACATGTGACCCCATCAATCAATGACGCTATTTCTGACTATATCGTCCAACATTCCGCTGAAGCCTATGCCGGCACAGAAAAGCAGTTTGAAGTCCATAAAGTCTATGGTACGAACGAAAAGGATGGGGTACTGAGCGTCTACATGTGGTCGTATTACGCGGGATTCAACCAAGCGACGGAAACTGAAGCTCAGTCCGGGCATTCCCTTCCTGCAGTCATCCGCTTAAAACAAGATGGCGACACCTATTCGGTCACCGACTACACAGTACCGCAAGACGGCAGTATGTACCAGTCTTCCTTGGAAAAAATGTTCCCGGCGAAGTACGTCAAATCCTCACAGAGGGACAGTGGGGATATCGGGGGACTACAAAAAGAAATGGACAAAAAAGTGAAAGCATGGCTGGAGAAGCCGGATTCCTAAGGGAGAAATAGCATGGAATTGACTATAAGAAGACGAACACAGGAAGATATCAACGAATTCATCACGTGGACGTATGACGGAATCTATTCGTTTTACGATAATAATAGCCAAATAGAAAAAATCCAAGGATTGAAAGAGAGCGTTCATTTGGAACGAGCCTTTTCCGTCGTGGACGAGAAAGAAAACCTTGTAGGAAATTGTGAGTTTTATGATGTGGAAGAAGACGGTGAAACCATCCTGGTCCTTGGGGTACAGATGAATCCTTCCATGACAGGAAAGGGACATGGTCAGGCATTCGTGCAAGCGATCATCGAACAGGGACGTGAACGCCTGAAGTTTTCCCATTTGGAATTGGCCGTAGCGGATTTTAATGAACGGGCGATCCGGACGTATGAAAAAGAAGGGTTCCGGAAACGGGGATCATTCGAAAATGAAATACGGGGCGAAAACTATCCATTTACTATTATGGCGAAGGATTTTTGAAAAAATAAAGGTCAGCCTTAAAGGTCTGACCCCCATCTCCATCACGTCACAGTGGAATCGATAAAATCCTGATCGATCCGATAAAAATGCTCTTTCAGGTTCTCTCTTCCACCCCATTTTCCGTACCAATCCTGCACCCGCTTCACATGTGCCTCGTCGCCCCTCACAAGGGCTTCAATCCTCTCATACTCTTCAAAACTGTCATATTCCCATATCGCAAACACTTCCACTTCCCCATCGCTCTCTTCCTTCATCCATCTCCCCACCAACCTGGATCCGTATTTCAATTGGGTCGGTAACAGCGTTCGATTAAAATGCAAATTAAAATCATCGATAATCCGCAGTGACACACGGTACATCTTTCTTCGGTAAATCATAATGATTCCTCCTTTCCTTTAATGAGGGACGGACCTTCCACACCTCGTTTTGAATGAAACGATTTAGAGGTCCGTCCCTCTTACTTCCCTCCACTCACACCCAATACCTTCGCTTTCACCCAGCTTCCGCCAAATAGTCCCGTGTAAACGAGAACGGTCCCGAGCATGACGATGAAACCGATATAAACGCTCATCATCGTCGGCATCAGGAAGGCACCGATGATGATTGTGGATCGTGCGACAAGGTCCGCTCCGCTGAAGGACAGGTTGGAGAAAGCGGAATACGATCCGCGCTTGTCGCTCGGGATCATGTTCGCCTGCTCTGCGTTTCGGATTGGCGAGTAGATCAGCTCTCCCATGGTCGCGATCAGATTGAAGGCGATCAGGACGTACCACGTGTTGGCGGATGTGACGGTCACATAGCCGATGCCATATAGGAGCAGCCCGATCAAGAGAGCGTTCTTTTTATTCAAGCGATCTGTATAACGATTGATGATGAACGTCAGGCAGACAACGAGCAGCATGTTCTCGATGTTCAGGATACTGAGCATCCTTACCCCGACAATTTCGAAACTTCCGATATTCACCGCCTTGAAGGTTTCTGCCAGGCGAATCCCGATATAACTGTTCAGGGAAAATTCCGCTGCGAAGATGAAGGTGGACCCTGCCACCACTTTCACGAAAGCGGAATCCCTGAAGGCAATCCGGTAATTGTTGACGAGATCGACGAACACATTTTCATGTTTTTTCTGAAGCTGATCTTTAAAATGGTCCTGAAGCCAGATCCCATACGCAATGGGGATCGTCGTCGATGTAAAGGTCAGCATCATGAATAATTCTGTTTGATGATTCAAATACAAGAGTCCCCCAAGGGCGGCCCCGATCGCCATACTCAAATTGACCAGCCAGTAATCCAGCGCGTAGACAGCTTTCCGGTTCTCCGGCGTGGTCGAATCGATGATGATGGCATGCATCGCCGGACGGCCGAGGCTGCTTGTGATGATGAATCCGATATACGCACCTGCGAACAGCAGGATCAGGTTCTTTTCTGGAAAAAGACTGACCGTCATGATGAAAAAGAACAGGGCATTCAGCCAAGATGTTGTGAGTAGAACCTTTTTCCGTGGAAAACGGTCCGAAATGTATCCCCCGACCAGATTGACACAGAATCCGATCACGACGGTCCCGATCAGAAAGATCCCTGCCCAGATTTTATTCAGTTCCTGTGCAAAGAACAGCGCCATGAACGGCATGACTGCGGATGAAACGGCACGATTGAAGAATGACGTGATCATCCGTACTTTAATGTTTTGAGGTAATTCCTTCCACTTCATGTTGTTCCCCCTCCTCTATTTACTGTATAGTAAACTAGACGGAACATTATAAAAATAGACACTTTTCAAATTGATGTCCCCTTTTAGGAGGAGAACCCGCATGGAAAACAAATTACTCACCCTATGGAGGTACTATCCCTCAGGCAGCATCCGCGTGGAGGAAATCTCTGAAACCCTGAAATTAAGCCATAAACAGACCTCCCGCTACTTGAAAAAATGGAATGAAGAAGGATGGATCGCTTTCACCCCGGGTCGCGGGCGTGGGAATGTATCGACCCTGAAATGGAAAAGAGATGTGGAGGAAGTGTTCGAAGAAGAAGTCGTGAAGCGGATGGAGCAGGAGCCGATTGACGAGAGCAGCAAGTATCTCATGTACGATTGGTCCACCGACAGCAAGATGAGGCTGATGAATCATTTCCACAGTAAGCTCGGATTTGTGAAGGAGCCCAAGGATAAGCTGATCGTCCCGAAGCGCTATCCCTTTTTCTCCATCCACCCGTTGGAAGCGGCCGACGTCATGAGTGCTCACCTCGTGGCAAACGTCTTCAACCGACTCGTTTCCATCACAGAAAAAGGGGACATCCTGCCGGAACTCGTACACAGCTGGGACGTTTCATCTAGTAAACTAAGACTTTATTTAAAAAAGGATGTCCGTTTCCATGATGGATCTATTCTGACCGCAAAGGATGTCGCCCATTGCCTCGACCGACTAAAGAACTGCCGGCATTACAGGGAACTATGGGAACCGATCGAAGAAATCGAGGTCAAAACCCCTCTCATCATCGACATCCATCACCCGAGGGGGTGCAGCTACATCCTCCCCATGCTCACCATGATGTGCGCGAGCATCTATAAAGAAAACAAGGGACGGACCTTGGGGACAGGCTGCTTCTCCCTTGAAGAGAATACCGATTCGAAGACCACCCTCACCGCTTTCAAGGAGCATTTCCAGGAAAGGCCTCTTCTCGATACGGTCGAATTCGTTCAGGTGCCTAAGGACTTCAGGGGAATCTATCACTCTCATATAGAAGAAAATCAGTCCCGTTCGGTCGAGTTTGAGAGTGATTCAGGATTCGGCATCGTCGTAATGAATGCACTTCCAGGACGAGATTCCCAGATTCAAAGGAAAGAAGTCCGGGATTATTTGCACTGGGTGATCGCGAAGAAACGCCACACCCTCCCTGACCTCGATCCACGCCTGACTCCAAACGGGAAAAGCATTCTCGTCGGGAAGGATCAAGGCATGACGATCCCAGAAGTCGACCGTCCCCACTTCACGGAACCACTCGTGATCCGCTCTGCCAATCATACGGCGAAAACGACCGAGTGGCTCGTGGAAATCTTTGAAAAAGAAGGGATTCCCGTTGAAGTTCGGTGGTTTTCATTTGCCGATACCCTGACACGGCAGCCGGAGACCTTCCATGTCGATCTGTTCATTCACGGGGAAATCTTTGAATCCAATCAGGATTTTTCGTTTTATCACTTTTTGAAAAACGGCTATTCCCCTCTTGACGGTCTTTTTGAAAAAGAAGGAATATGGAGGGAGCTTCTCGACGCATATCAACATACGCCCTTTGAGGACTGGACCGCTCTAAATATGAATCTGGAAAATAGCCTCATGAAGGAAGCGATCATGATCCCCCTTTATTATGAGAAGCGGTACATCCCTTTTTCCACCGACATTATGAACATCGAAACCAAGCATTTTGGGTATGTGGACTTTGCAAAATTGTGGGTTCGGCCGGAGGTTTAGGGGGAAGCAGGGGGACGGTTCTCCTGCTTCCTTTTCGGGGAGAATCGAGATGACTTATCGATCCGCCTTTTCATTACCAGTGGAATCCCTCCGAATCAGCCCCGTCCAAGAGACTCTTCTCAACCTACCTCCCATCTGTTATGCTATCAAAAACACAGACGATCAAAGGAGTCCCTTACAACCATGATTTCATTCTTCCTCACACTAAAGAGGCTGGTCAAAGCTTTATGGCAGGCTTTTAAACTAAAAAACTTCCAGGTTCTCTTTACCATGGTCCTGGTCATGTTATTCTCAGGCACCCTTTTCTATGTGAAGCAGGAAGGCCTGCCGGTAATTGACGCCCTTTATTTTTGCGTGGTCACGTTAAGCACAATCGGGCATCCTACCTTTGAGCCTCAAACGACTTTTGGCAAGATATTCACGATGATCTATATTTTTGGCGGGAACGGGGTCTTCATTGGGATGATCGGGTATGTGGCGTATGCGATGATCCAAAAACCGGAAAAACAAAAAAGGAATGCTGAGAGTGAATAGCATTCCTTTTTTATTTGGAAGCACGAGAACCGTCCCCTTGCTTACCTTTCAAACTCCAATGTCACCCCGTCCCCGTTCTCTTCGTCGGCTTTCATGATGTTGACGGTTTGGATGTAACCTTTCACTGCTTCATCCCCATGAACCATGGACGTATCGGGATCGGCTTCCTTCAACACCTGTAATCCGGGCAGTTCATCCAGATTTCCCGCTTGTTCGATTAATTGCTGCTTAATCTCTTCTTCTTGTCCCTCTGGCTCAAAGGTCAATTCAAATCGGTAACGTGTCGATAAATCCGGCCTGAAGTAGGATTTCTCCCTGATTGATCCGTCTTCTTCCACCGAAGTTCCGATCCCTACCGTATTGGCAGGCACTTCATTCAGAGTACCAGCCGTTTCCTCCTGAATTTCTTCAATCGACGCATTTCCCTTATACGGCTTTAACTTTATTTCTAGAATCGTGTCAGGCGGAAGATCCGTCTCCCCTGAGATCACCATATTCTCCCCATCCAACGTAAGCTTTGCATCAATATTAAACGCTGGTTCCTCAGGCTCCTCCTCCACGACGTCCTCCTGCTCCTGCACGTCCGCTTTTTGCCGATGTTCTTTTTGCACTTCTTTTTGTTCCGCGTTTTGAGCGAATGGATCAAAGACCACCCGGCAGGCAGTGAGAAACAAACAAGAGGCAGTGAGTAATACAAGTACAACTATTTTCCGACACATTTTCCTATCACCTTCGACAATATTTTCTGAATAGTGTTTACTATTACATACCTTTATTGTACCATTTATATAGTAAAAATTGTCATTTCCCCTAAAGTTAGTCAGGAGGATTCTATGAATAAAGCATTACGCACGCCTTTACAGTTTGTGATTGTGTTCGTTGGTTTGTTTCTACTCAGCGGCATCAGCGCCTTGTTGGATTATGATACAGAGCTTGTCATTAATGTGGGGGCATACGGCCTTAGGCTATGGGATACGATTCTAGAACTCGCTTCCCCTTCTTCCATTGTCGTCCTGTGGGGGGCTGGTAATAAAAAATACGGTATGTTCGAGATTTTTTCCAGCACCTATCCATATTCGTTCACCATTTTGTTCATCTCCTTTTTGGCCGCCATCATAATTTCGGTAGTAGCAAGTTACCTGATGATGCTCATGCCACGGAAGCTTTACCGCGCTTCGGAAAAGGTGGTCAACGTTCTCGACGGAATTCCGGATGTATTCCTCGTCGTATTATTCCAATTGTTTATCATCTGGCTATTTAAAAGAACGGATGTCCTCTTATTCGACATCTACACGACCGGGGAAGAAAAAATCTACACGCTGCCCGTCATTTGCCTCTCGTTCCTGCCCGTGGTGTTTTTAGTGAAACAATTCTTATTCCAGCTGAAGGAAGAAGAAGGTAAACCTTATGTAGAATTCTCCTATTCAAAAGGGTTCAAAAAGAGTTATACGATCTGGTTTCATGTATTCCGGAATGTGTGGATCCACTTCTTCCTGCATTTGAAGCCGATTTTCCTGCTCATGCTATCGAATCTTCTTGTCATTGAGATTTTATTCAATATCAAAGGCTTCATGACGGTCCTGCTGAGAACCGCCACCTCGTCATCGCCGGCCTTTTTCGTCGGGATGCTTCTGATCTTCGTCCCGTTCTATATTGTGTTTACAATCGGTTCATTACTATTGAAGAAATGGCTGAAAGGAGGAGAATACAATGTCTAAGACGGCCATGAAACGATTGGCATTTCCTGTGTTGATTATTGTCGGACTGCTTGTGGCAAGCTTCCTGGTTCCCGTTCTCAATCCCGATTATGACGAAATCACTCAATATTTATCGGATGAGAACAATAAGGTGATCGCCGCACCGCCTTTCACGCCTGAGGAAATGCCACTTCTCGGAAGTGATCGACTGGGCAGAAATTTCCTGCTCCTCCTGATTGCCGGTGCGAAATTCACGATCTTCGCAGCCCTGGTCATTGCGGCGCTCAGGATGATCTTTGGATTTGGTTTCGCCCTTCTTTACACGTTTCTGCCAGGTTCATTCACCCGCCCATTGAAAGGGTTGGGAGAGTCATTTCAATACCTTCCCCTTGCGATTGTCGTGTTTGGACTGCTGGCACCGATAGAGGGGGCCTTCCAGGGAGGGGCACTTCCATCCGGCCGCTACTTTTTCATCCAGCTTGCGGGGATTGCGGCCATCACAATCCCATCTCTCGGAATCTATCTGGGAGAGGAAATGAAGCTCTTTATGAAGCATGAATTCGTCGACGTGTCGAAGAGCATGGGGGCAAACCGTATTCATCTCATACGAAAACATCTCCTGCCACAATTTCTGCGTCATTCAATCGTGTTATTTTCCGAACAGGTATCACAAGCCCTATCCCTCCTCATTCAACTCGGCATCATCCTGATGGCCCTTGGCGGAATGAAGGTGGCGGAATTTGCAATAGGCTTTGAACCAAGCAACCCGGTCTATTTTTCCGAGACAAACGAATGGGCTGCCACCATCAGCATGAACATCCAGCAAGTATTCTCCACGCCCATGCTCGTGGTCGTTCCCTTAATCCTATTCTCCATCCTGATCCTAAGCATCAATTCCATCAGCGCCACCTTAAAGAAAGCACTGATCGACAGCGATCTACCAGTTAAAAAGAAGGTAAAAGAAGAGAAGAAATCAACCGAACGAGCCGTTCATTCCGAAGAATTGTTTACGTTAAAAGGGTGAAGCAGGGGTGAAGCATGGGGACGGTTCTCCTGCTTCCTTCCCGGCTCATATCTTTTTACATTCCGGTAAAGGAGACACTGAAAAATGGACTATCGAATTGAGCAATTGGATTTTGAACTCAGATTGGCAGGAAAAGGGGAACCCGTTAACACCAACCGAGCCTTTAACATCATCCCGACCCTCTGGAGCAAAGCGAAGAAAGACGGCTTCATGAAGGAACTAATCGATATGTCGTGGGAGAATCCGAAATGCTCCTTGGAAGGAATATTGGGGGTTTGCGGGAAGGAAGCGGCGATATTGGATGAAGAATTCACGTATTTCATGGGGGTACGGTATGACGGGGAGCCCCGTGAAGGAATGGAAACGCTCGTGATTCCCCAAAGTACTTGGGCCGTTTTTCCGAATGTGCGTGAAGCCTGGAAACGATTATATACTGAATGGGTGCCGGCATCAGGGTATGAACTGGCGAATGTACCTTGTATTGAATGTTATTATGGACCGGGACATAAACCCAGGCATGAGCTGTGGGTGCCGATCCTATCAAAGTAAGCACGGGGAAGCTCCCCGTGCTTACTTTTTTCTATTAAGAAGAAGCAACAGAACCGTCCCCATGCTTCCGTTCAATGATGTCCGAGATGAAGGAATAAATATTAGCCGGGTGCTCAGCGATTCGGTGAAGAAGATATAAGTACCATTCGCTTCCATATGTGACGTAGACTTTCGTCTGAATATGAGAGTCTTTTAGCGACGCCTGTAAGTCCGGACGCACTCCATCGAGCATTTCTACTTCTACAGTGGATCCATCGAGCAATCCTTTTTCTTTTAATTTCATTAAGATATTTTCATCATGCGTCGCAATGGACAGTGGGTGTTGATGTTGGACACATGTGGTGACAAATTCGATATATCGCTCATCAAGCTCGGCAGACCTCGGAATGTATAGCTCCTTTGGCTCCTGATAAGCCCCCTTGACCAATCGGATTCTGCCCGGATATTTCAGGAGGTCCTCCAGGTCACGATCGGAGCGTTTCAAATGCGCTTGTAACGTGATCCCTACATTGGGGTATTCAGTAGAGGCATTTTTGTAAATAGATAGAATTTGATCGGTCTTCGTGGATTCCTCCATACTGATCATCAGTTGAATACCGTGCTCCGCTGCCTCTTTGGCCAATACTTTCAGATGACACAGTGCCAGTTCCTCAGATACCATCATACCGATATGGGAAAGATCAAATGAAACCGTAGCCTTCAACTCGGCAGCCCCAAGATCGTTTATGATGTCCCTGAATTCATTTTTGGCGAGAATACACTCTTCTTCTTTTGAAGTATTCTCTCCCAAGTATTCCAATGATACCTCGTACCCCTCATTCGATAACGACATCACGCGTTCCAGCCCTTCTCTGCGTGTTTCCCCAGCCACAAACCGCTTGGCCCCTTTCATGAAAATCGGGTAAAGGTCTTCTGAGTGTTGAATATAGCTTTTGAGCCCCTGATCCCTGGCAATGGATTTAAGAGCGTTTGAGAAACGAATTTCTTCATTTACCTTCAATCGGTTCACGTCCTTCCTTTTTCTCTAAGGTGAAAATCTCCCTGTACTGTCCCGGTGTAAGCCCAATGAACTCCATAAAGAAACGGCTGAAATGACTTTGATCCACAAATCCCGTCTCCATGGCCGCGTCCAGCGGTTTCATATTCTGCTCCAACCGCTTTTTGGCCTCACTGACACGGATCGTCTGCAAATATCGGTACGGGGTGATGCCCTTAATCCGGGTAAAGGAGCGCAATAGTGAATATTTGTTCCGATTCGCCATCCTGGCCAAGTCGTCCAAGGTGACAGAATCTGCATAATGGACTTTCAGGTAATTGCACACATCCTCGATTTCCTGCTTCACCACTCTACATTCGGCTTCCTTTGTGACCGAGGCATATTCTTGAATAAGCTGATGAAATAGGAAATAGAACGTCTCTTCCTTTTCAAAATCGACAATCTCATCCATGATCATCTGATGAAGCTTCTTCAGTAAGGGAGCATGCTCACTGCGATAGGCAACAGGAGAAGTAAAGGAAGGAAGATCATCCTCCCCTGTCATCTCTTCCGTCACCTTTCGCATGATATCAGCATTAATATTCAAGCAGCGATAATCCAACGGTTGATCATCAATCGGTTCACAGGAGTGATTATCAAATGGATTGAAAAAAATCAGATCCCCCGGACCGATCTCATACTCTATATTCTTACAAGACATTCGTCTTTGACCACTTTCAATAAACCCAATCACATAATACTCATGGAAGTGGTTAGGAAATTTTTGCATGATGCCCTCAAAACGATACGATTCAATCTGTAAATCCCGATCGTACCGGACACTTCTCTCACCTTTTCCCACCATAACAACCTCCCTTTGTGTTTCTGAAGAACAGTGTAACACATCTCATGGGAGGCTTCTTGTATGATATTGACGGTAGCATGGGGACGGTTCTCTTGCTTCCTTTTGTAATAAAGAAATCCAAGAGAACCGTCCCCATGCTTCTTAGATGAAACGTGAATACCTCAACGACCGGTAGTCCTCCTCCCCTTCATTCCCATAACCAAGCTGCGCATTTTCATAAACAAACCCTCTCGCCTCATAAAAAGGAATCCCCTTCTCATTCCCTTCCTGCACAGACACCCACTGCTTACTGGCATGGAATTCTTCTTTCTGCTGCTGGGTGATGGCCTCTAACAAGAGGGTCCCGATCCTTTCATTCCGTCTTGATGGATCCAGGTATAAAACAAACAGCTCTCCTTCTGTGTCCCCTATCATCCCGCCTCCACCGGCGCCAAGGACTTCCCCGTTTTCGACTGCGACAAAATAGCCTCCCCAATTCCGGTCCGATGTGGTCACTTCCTTCAATATTCGTTCCTCGTTATAAAACTCTTCTATCACTCTTTCAATATAGTTCTTTGCATAAATCTCTTTGTACGTCGCCTAATAGCCATCCGAGCACACTTTCTTTATCCCTTTTATGTGAGTCTGGTTTGCTTTCTGAATATGTATCATGATTCACCCTCCAATTCACTTTGATAAAAGTTGAACGATTTTATCCGTTTGTTTTTGATTAATTTTGTAATAATGCTCCCTACGATCACTCGAGATCAACGTTTCATTCTTGTCGAAGCCTTCGTGAAGATATAAAATTTCTTCACTCTTTTGATCTACTAGCTTTAGTTTATATGTAGGCTCTATGGCTATCTTATATCGTGTATGCGTAATTTTATTCGACCGATTGAGGATTCCTGTGACCGTTGAAATGATCTCGGGATCCGTAACCGGCTTAACCTCATCAAACGATTCATCGTATGTCTGGATGGTCATACTCTTCACTCCAGTAAATCCGTTGTACAACATGGAATAGCTGATGAGCCCAAATAAGAGGACGAACAGGACTGTCAATATGATTTTTTTCAATTCTCACCCACTCCCTTCATCCAATTATTTCAAATTAATTCCTATATATCTACTTATTTCTCCATCTAGTGAAAACGTCACATACTGAATAGAGTTCCCATAAAATGGTGATTCTGAAGGAACAAAAACAATGATCTATTTTTCTAAATGACCCCTGATTTACAAAATATTCACTTGTTGGATGAGGTTTCCATCCCCTATCATTTTAAGTAGAAGGAAACACACCTTATGCTATTTCCTCTAAAGAACGCGTTGCACTATTTCACTATTAATATCCCATTCTCTTAGGGGAATGACATGCTCCAACCGGGACGGAGCACAGGGACGGAGCACGGGGACGGTTCTCGTGCTTCCTTTTGGACATTCAAACCCAGAAATGGAGGCCAACATATGGAAAAGAGATCAACTGTTTTTACAGCCACCCGCGGGGTCATGACGTCTGAAGTCGGGGTGATCAGTGGAGAACTTGAACTGGTGACAGATTGTGAGGAGAATGGTGCCCTTACGCTATCGATCACCTACGTGGGGGCTGAGGAGTGGTATTCATTGCCCGGTGAGGAATATCGCTTACATGATGTACGGAATCATGAGGTCGTGCATAAGATGCTTGCTGCCGTGTTGAAACGTCCGTAAAAACCAAGGGGACTGGTCCCCCGGCCTCTTTACAAAAAAAGAGCCAAGGTCCCCCTGGCTCACCCTCCTACTTCTTTTCCATCACCGCAAAGTAATTGTCTTCATGATCAGCAAAGTTAAATACCCTGCCGGCAGGCATATTGACGACTTCCCCAACTTTGATTTTTTTATTGGAAAGATCCGTATACAATTCATCAAACCGGTCGGTGAAAAACATTAAAGAAGGCGTACCCAGATTGACCCCAGCCGACATCTTAGCCACGAATTCCTTGTTGTGCAGAACGATGCTGGTTTCGGCGTCCTTCGGGGCCACTTCGATCCATCTCATTCCTTGACCGTTATCTTCCTCAGCCTTTACGATGAATCCCATTTTTTCTGTCCAAAATTGTACTGCTTCATCCTGATTATTAACGTATAACATGATTTGACCGACTTTCGTCATCATTGATCATTCCACTCCTTTAGAATAGGTTCCCTTGTATTTATTACTTATTTAGTAACTGAAGAGCTTCTTCCAGGCGATCCCACGTTTCTGTGATGCCTTGGATCATGCCCATGTCCATCACGGTCTTAAGGGCGTCTTCTGACGAATAAAGAGAACGGCTGATCAGCTTCGTCCTGCTTCCCATGTCGATGAATTCCATTGTCACTTCCGTTTCAGGCAGGTCTTCATTTGTGTTACCTTCCGCATCGGAGAACGCATCGACGTAGACTATTTTCTCCGGTTCGATGATTTCTTTATAGACCCCTTTCCCCCAAGATTCCATTCCATAGAATTGACCTTGGTTGGAATCCACACACTTCATACAGTAGTGCCAGACGCCGCCAGGACGGAAATCCACGCGGCATACAGGTAACTCCCAGCCTCTAGGTCCCCACCAGGCCTTAAGATGCTCAGGTTCTTTGAACATACTGAACACCAGGTCACGGGGTGCATCGAAGATCCTCTCCAGTACAAGTACCCGGTTATTCTCCACTTTGGAAAGCATTTGATTGCTGTTGGACATATCGTTCCCTCCTCAGGTTCTAAATGAGTTGAAAATACGTATGTAATGACATGATGGCTTCTCTGCAAAAAAAGCAGCTCTTTGTAGTATTCTTCAGAAAAACCTTAATTCCTTCTGGAGAAGCAAAGGAGAAGCAAAGGGACGGTTCTTGTGCTTCCTTTTCGGTAAAAAAAGAAGCAGCAGAACCGTCCCCAAGGATGCACCACCATCCCGCATTACCACATTCATTTTCCCAGTGAAAATGGAGCATAATATCCATAGGAGGTGAAATGATGAACAACAAAAAGAAAACACCCAAAGAATACAGCACATCCGAAAAGAAACAGGACCGACACAACGATAACGCCAAAGCGGCAGCCTCTCTACAATCCGAAGCCCCAAGGATTAGTACAGATAATCTTTGAGAGGAAGCAAAGGGACGGTTCTCGTGCTTCCTTTTCGGTAAAAAAAGAAGCAGCAGAACCGTCCCCATGCTTTTGTTTAAAATACCAATTCAATGCCCACTGATAATAATAAGATTAATAGACCATAACCGAAACTCGCTTCCAATACTGTATAGGTACATTCACGTTTATTCTCAACATATTTCCATTCCATGTAAGCTTTCAGGAATGAACCGCTGATGAGAATGAGCAGTATGAACGAGTAAGGATTCTGATACCAGTGCTCAAAATCAAAAATGACATCTATCAAGACACATGCGAACAAGGCGACCATCATGATTTTCCTGTGTAATGTATCCACTTTTTCATGGTGTTCATTGATGATATCATGGGAAAATATTTTCCGTTTTCCCACACCGAGCCAGCTGCTTATCCCCCGGTGGAATGTGTACATCAGCAAAAGGTAGATCATCAAGATGAGCATGATTTTTAAGAAGAAGAGTCCCATCCTCCTCCCCCTTTCCGAAAAAAGATTTTCAGGGATATGTCCACTGCAGAAAAGGAAGCAGCAGAACCGTCCCCATGCTTCTTAAAAAGAACCCAGCAACCCCAACTGCAACACAACCACTACGGCTGTCATCACCAGAAACCATTCTGTTACCGTTAAGATCGCCTGCTTTGGGACTTCACTATATCTATACTCAAAGAATGCTTTCACACCATAGTCCAGCATGGAGCTGAGAATCATTCCCATTATCAACAAATAATGAAAGGCCTCATTGTTAATCTGAACCAGTATGATAATAGGTAAGATGAGACCGGTCAAACGCCCCACCCATTTGTCCACTTTACGATGCAATTCATTAATATAATTGTTAGAAAAGAACTCCTTCTTTACTTTCTCGATCTTCAACGTTCTTCGCAAAATAAATTTAACAAACGAGATAAGGGCAAACACGACCAACGCAATCAAGACAAATTTCAACCAGAACATTCAGCACCCCCTATTCATCTATTTGACGATTTTCAAATCATGAAGGTTTCAAGGACCACCCTCTAAATTTGAATATATATCCATAATAAGTAAACCTTATCATACATAATAAAGGAATCGTCATTTACTTATTGAAATAGTAGGGATAGGATTGGATTAAGATTAAGTTCTACTAACATTAGGGGGAGATACGATGATCCTAGGTCTGCACCACGTCCAAATCACCATTCCAAAAGGCTCTGAAAAGGAAGGGAAAGACTTCTATTGCGGTCTTCTTGGCTTACCTGAAGTTGAAAAACCCGCCTCACTAAAAGGTCGAGGCGGGTTTTGGTTGAGAGTCGGAGACAGAGATGTTCACATCGGCACGGAAGATGGAGTCGACCGTTCCAAAACGAAAGCGCACTTAGCTTATCGGGTGGATGACATCTCCACTTGGAGAAATGTGCTAGAGAAACATAACATTCAAATCCTTGAAGGAATCCCGATACCCGGATTCGATCGTTTCGAGTTCAGGGATCCATTCGGGAATCGGGTGGAAATGATTCAAGCGGTTTAGAAGCACGGGGACGGTTCTCGTGCTTCTTTTTTACATCAGATGGAAGCAGCAGAACCGTCCCCATGCTTCCAGGCTTTTTTAAATCCGTCATAGCTGTTGATCACGGCTGCGACTAGGAGAGCAACGGATATGGTCAGGTAAAGCCACTGAAAGTTGAAGGAGCCGTTGAATAGTTCCTGGATTCGATCGATGAATCCAGGATTCAGCAACTCCGTATTCCTGAACATGAACATAAAGGCTAGAACGGGAATGAACTGATAGACTGCATTCACGATCGCAAGCTTCCTGGTCCAGACCCCCGCTTTCCATTTTTTAAAGAGCAGATGAAGTTCCAAGGCGATCAGGAATACGACCAACGGCCAATACCCAATGAGCACATCACCGTTGAAAAAAGGAGTGAATATTCTTCCGCTGTCCGTCTTTTCATACATACCGACGATACTTGAGGCTTTAAAGTAACAGCTGGACCAGATGATCGTCCAAACCAAGCCTCCGAAAATCTCAAACTTGGAAATTCGTTTTTCTTTCGGGATATATGGAATGTCTTTCAAGTCATCAGGCGTCCACTCTTTCCCTTTCATGGTGATGGGAGTCTGACTGTCTGTTGAAACGGTCCGCTCGATGACGGCAAATGTGAGGGTCACCCAAAAGAAGACCTGCATGGCTGTTCCGATGGCCTCGCCCAGCCCATTTCCTACAATCGACAAGAGCACCTCGATGGGATTTGATTCCCCTGAATAGCTCAAAACAGATGAAACGGCCAACACGATGAACGTGATCGCAACGGAAAGCGGGAGAATGATCTTTAATAGCGTTATATACAGATCATAATATCTCGGACCGATCAGATGCATCGGCCTGTCTTGATAATTCGAAGCCAATACGGCCGGATTTCCAAGTGAAGTCAGGACCTCTCTCACATCCTCTTCTGTGTAATCGTCCGGCAGCATGTCTTCAATCGTCGATTTCAATTCCAAGGCAATATCATCCCGGTTCTTCTCCGGAAGCCTCCTCATCACTTCTTGAATATAGAGTTCAACAAGCTTCATCCTTCCTCGTCCCCCTTTAATAAAATGGCCAATTCCCCAGACATCTTTTCCCATTCGGTCTGTAACTGTCCTAAGATCTCAATGCCGTATTCGCTCAACACATAATACCTCCTCGGCCTGCTTTCCGTCCGGTCCCAGCTGCTCGTGACCAGTTCCTGTTTCTCCAACCGGCGCAGCAGTGGATAGAGTGTACTCTGTTCCATCGAAATTCCGCTTTTCTCCAATAGTTGTACAAGTGAATATCCATACTGCGGTGTCCGCAATTGACTCAATACGGCCAGGGTCAAAGTCCCCCTCCGCAGCTCCGTCGTCAACGATGTCAGCAGTGTCTTATCCATACGTTCACCTCTCTGCTTGAAAAATACTGTTTGTCGTACACTATATAGTTTATACTATGTATCATACACTATGGACGTGCAGAAAAGAAAGACATTTTTTTCAAGAAGCATGGGGAAGCATGGGGACGGTTCTCGTGCTTCCTTTTCGGTTAGAAAAGAAGCAGCAGGTCCGTCCCTCACCAATTCCCACTATTTCCCGTCTCCCTTTTTGTTTTATTTCTATTCCAAATGGTTATTGAATAATAGGAAATAAAATTATAGAAATGAGGTAGTAAAAAATGAGAGAAAATCATGATCAAGCTAGCGGAAAGCAAAAGCAGGTTAAAGGTGATTTGAAGAAAGGCTTAGGTAAACTGACAAACGACGATTCTACGATTGCGGAAGGCGAACGCGACAAGGATAAAGGAAAGATGCAAGAAAAAGTCGGAGATGTGAAGGAATCGATTAAGAAGAGTTGGTAACTGAAATTAGGAAGCACGGGGACGGTTCTCGTGCTTCCTTTCCTGTCAAACGGAAGCAGCAGAACCGTCCCCATGCTTCCTCAACCCAGCCTTCACTTCATCACTCGCAAAGGCAGCTTCGACACTGTTCATGTAAATCGCCCGATAGTCCTCTTCATTCATGGCAAATTCAGCCCAGACGAGTTCACATTCCTTCGTCATTGTGGTATCCGATACCGTTCTGTTGTCGGTATTGATGGTGATCTTGATGCCGTCCCGGTGAAAATCATAAAGTGGGTGATCGCGGAACTCCGCCACAGCTTTTGTTTGAACATTACTTGTCGGGCAAACTTCAAGTACGATCCCCTTCTCTTTTACAACCTGATATGCATCAGGGCAGTTTGTAATATAAACGCCGTGCCCGATTCGTTCGGCCCCGAGCCATTCAACCGCCTCGAGCACATTTTTCCCGATTCCCGTTTCACCGGCGTGGATGGTGACTCTGTAGCCACATTCTCTGGCGAGGGCAATCGGTTCAATGAATTTCCCGCAGAATCCTTCCTCTTCAGACGCACATAAATCAACCGCGACGACTCCTTTTCCGATGAAGCCCTTACCCTTTTCAACGACCTCAAAGGCACTTTCCGGAGACATCGTCCTCATACAGCACAGAATGATATTTCCTTTTATATCAAATTGCTCTTCCGCCTCTTTCATTCCTTCGATGACACTTCCGATAATCTCTTCGACCGATAACCCGTTACGTGTATGAAGTAACGGGGCGAACCGGACCTCCATATATTTCACGTTTTCCCCCGCTGCATCTTCATAGAGTTCAAATGTGATTCTCTTTAAGTTTTCTTTCGACTGCATCACGTCATTGGGGATCGAGAACTTCTCCAAGTATTCATCCAATGATTCGCAATCTAACGGGGCAATGAGTTCCCCTCTCATCTCTTCCCTATCAAATGAAGGGATATGGATCCCGTCCTTCCTTGCTAATTCAATAATCGTCTCGGTTCTGACACTCCCATCCAGATGGCAGTGTAGTTCAATTTTAGGCATTTTTGAATAATTCATGGTGGACCTCCTCAATTTTTCTATAAAAAAATCCTGATTACGAAGAAAATACACCGAACGGTACCTTCTTCGTAATCAGGATTTTCTGGTTCCTGGTAGAGACCTCCAAACCATATTATTGGAGTTATACGAATGTAAAAATCATATTTGGTTTTTTATAACGATAATAAAATTCGGGGAGAAAGTCAAGGGAAGCATGGGGACGGTTCTTATGCTTTCTTATCAGCCTTATTGGAAGCAGGAGAACCGTCCCTGTGCTCTTGCCTTAAATAAAGTCACTCAATAATAACCAATAACAAGGGTTCAGTGGAAGATTTGGCGGTACCGGGATAACGGTTGTATTGTATCCGACGATAAAGCTTGCCGGATCCGTCGCAGATGCCCATCCCGCCGTGAACGATTCATTGACGATGGTATTATTCGTGCTGAAAATGTCTGTCGTTCCAATATAGCTCGTATCAATGCCGGATAGCCCTTTTCCGGCCGTATTTTGAACCGTATTTCCATAAAAAGCGATAAATTTAAAGATATTAAAATTGGCCACATTAAATAAGACAGGCACATTTCCTTCGTTAATCGTCGTATTATCGATGATATACAATCCAAAATTGGACCCTGTGAATTCTTCCATCAGAACAAGATGCCGCAGTGTAAATGGAGACGTCAATTGTGTATTATTCCTTACAACCAGGTCTCCCTTCAGCGTACCTGAACTGGCAGCTACATTCGTGATGATGATGAAGCTGCATCTGACTGGCCCGGAGTCCGAGACAAACGTGTTGGTATCAATGATACTCTGCCCTGAAGTAGACGAAATACTGATATACCGATAGTTATTGTTAGCCGCCGCCCCAGGCGCATAATTAAAGTCGCAATTGGTGATCTGGAATTCGGTGGCAATCAGTGATACACCGAATTCGCATACCGTGATTTCACAATTATCCACATAAATTCCTGTCGCTGATAGATTCCCCACCCGAATGACCGATTCAGTGGATATGATGGATGGGAAATTCTGTTCGATGGTCATGTTCTGGATCACCACATTGGATACCGTGACATTGAACATGAACGTGACAGTATTATTCGACGTAATGACTGTCGTCGCACCTTTACCTTGTCCTTCTATTGTAACCGACTTGTTCACATTCAAGCTGGCATTAATGACAAAGGTTTCGGCATCGAGTAATAATCGATCCCCGTTTCCTGCCGCAGTCAAAGCAGCCTGAATCGTCGTAAAGGTCCGAGTGGATCCTACAAGCAGGGTATTTCCTGTTGGAGAGGGGACCGTCCTTGTGGTCGGAGGAACAGGTTGTTGTTCCTTGTAATAAAGATTCCCCGTGGAAAGATCAATATAAAGATCCCCATCATTTCCTATATCGCAGGTCGGCGAGCCCACCCCTGTTAGAACGGGTGTCCCGGATGGTCCCTGTGGGCCTTCTGGTCCTTGGGGTCCCTCTGGCCCCTGTGGTCCTTCCGGGCCTTGAGGTCCCTCTGGTCCCTGTGGGCCTTCCGGGCCTTGAGGTCCCTCTGGTCCCGGTGGCCCTGGTGGCCCTGGTGGTCCTGGTGGTCCTGGTGGTCCTGGTGGTCCCGGTGGTCCCGGCGGCGGAGGATAAAAGTCGCATCCCTCAGGTGGAAGTATGCTCCTAAGACCGCTCTGAATTCGTTTGTTATTTAACACTTCATCACCCCTAAAAACAATCTTTCCTGTTATAGTATGTTGTATTTTCAGGAATGCTTGGACGAATGGACAAGTGGTAAGGAGCATAGGAACGGTTCTCATGCTTCCTTTTGGTCAGAATGGAAGCAGCAGAACCGTCCCTATGCTTCCGTGGCAAATCAGCCACATTTCTTCACGAATCTCTTTGCTATTCCTACAAACAACCCAACTTCCGTACCTGGTCCCTTCCCCATCCCAAACGTTCCCACTCCAACCTTCAGCATCCATTATGTTAAAATATAGTTGGAAACTACAGTAAAAGGAGAGGCGTTACGTACATGATCGATCAAGGCAGACAAACATATACCAAAGCAATCTGTGATAAAGTATTGAGTCAAAAGCAAGAGCTGATTGTTCAAAAGGATAATTTACGGTCAAGCGAGTACCGCAATATAGAATCCAAGCTTCATAGTTGGCGTGAGGATATCATCGACATTTATGCGAAATCGATTGAGAGTGACCTGGATACGGCATTCGAACAATTGAAGGAGTGGGGGGCGGAAGCTGTCGATACACTCGTTAACTTCAATCTTCCTTTGGAGGTAGCCCTGGATGAAGTGAGAGATTACCGGAATTTGATCGGGCAAATCATAAAAGAGGAAGCCTCAAAATTTGATATATCATTTGATCAATTCTATGATCTGATCTCAGATTTTGATGCTGTGGTGGACAGGGCCGTACATTGGCTGACCATGTCGTATACAAGAAGATTTTATTCGCGCATAAATGCGGCAGAAGCGACAGCACTCGAATTATCCATCCCCGTGATCAAAATCACGAAGCAAGTAGGAGTTCTCCCATTGATCGGAGACATTGACACCGAAAGAGCTCAGGAACTGATGGATAAAGCACTCTCAAAAGGGAACGATTTATCCCTGGAATACATGGTGATTGACCTATCCGGCGTTCCGATCATCGATACGATGGTAGCAGACCGTATCTTCAAGGTAGTAGATGCCCTCTCCCTGATCGGAATCAGAACCATCCTATCCGGAATCAGACCCGAGATCGCCCAGACCATGACCCACCTTGGAATCGACTCATCCAACATCGCCGTATCCTCCAGCCTTCATATCGCATTGGAGAGATTTTTAAAAGAATAGAGAAGCATAGGGACGGTTCTCATGCTTCCATATTGGCAACTTAAACAAGCCACGGGACCTATCCCCGTGGCTTGTTTGGCATGTTTTTAACTGGTAGGATTCTGCAAAATCATATCGATGTGGGGAATCCCATCATCCAGATAGGTTTCCGTTATCGCCTTGAATCCAAATGACCCATAGAACTCCCGCAAATATTCCTGTGCCTGAATCTTCACCGGCTGGTCCCCCCACTCATCATGAATGAAGGCCAATCCTCTTTTCACCAGCTCGCTTGCGAACCCTTTCCGACGATAGGCTTCCTTCACGAGGACCCTCCCGATGGACGGTTCTTTGTAGGAAACACCCTCAGGTAGGAGCCGTGCATAGGCAACCACCTTCCCGTTTTCTTCCTTATAAAGATGATGGGCGTGCAGATCTTTCCCATCGACTTCCAGGTAGGGACATTCCTGTTCCACGACAAACACCTGGGTCCTTACTTGTAAAATATCGTATAGCTCTAGGGTTGATAGTTCATTGAAGCTCTTTACCTTCCAGCTCATGATATGGGGTCACCTCTATTATTATTTAAAAAGCTACAGGGACAGATACCCTGGCCTGTTTCTCCATTACTCTGAGATTATTATAGCAGTTTTTCAAAGGATATGGGGTCCCTCTACTGTGGCTCTTCTGTATACCTCCACTAAAGCATCAAATAAAAAAAGACAAAGGCAGCTCATGCCTTTGTCTCCATCCTCTTTCTATTCAATGCCTAATTCATTTTTAATATCTTCCAAGGTCTTTCCTTTATATTTCTCCACTGGTTTCGGGGCAGAATCAACACCAGGATCGGCTTCAAGGAAATTGTATTCGACTAATTCGAAGTCCTTTGCATCAACCGTTCCGTCAAAATTCAGGTCGGCGTTTTGATCATCTGTTCCCCAGCTGTTTTTCATCTCGATCGCATCCATGATATCAATGACACTGTCCTGGTTGATGTCCCCGGCATCCTGTGTCCGCAGAGGTAAGCCATGCCACGTGCCGACAATCTTATCTTCCCGTTGATCAAAGATCGTGAACGTGGATTTGACCGGGAAGTGTCCTGGAATCGTCACTTCCATCTCGAAAGACTTATCGGTCACTGGGAGCTTCGCTATGAAGTCATTGTTGCGGACCATTTCCCCGTCATGTACGTTGCCTTCCCAATCGGTCACCTTGATGGAAACGGGAGCTTTTGAATAGTCTATATTATTGTCATATACTCCGTCGGTACCAAAGAATCCTTGGGCCTTGATGTCCCCTCTTATCTCAGAATAGCTGCGCAGCAGTTCCGGATATTGTCCTTCAAAATACCCCATTAAATTAGTCGTTTGATCATTTACGTCTGTATACTTGCTTGAGAAGGTCGGTGCCGTCACATAGTTCATTCTGTAGAATTTAGCATCCTTCGCTTCAAAAGTTACTTCTGCCATTGGAATGTCTCCATTTACTTCCACTTCCGGATTCTCCACATTTAGTTGAACATCAAGATGTCGTTTCGAACTGGTTTTTTCCTTGTCCTCATACGTAATGTCAGAATCACCATACGCAAGGAAATCCGGGTGGATCTTCACGTCCGTCAACTCAAGTTGATTACTGTCGTAATCTACTGAGAAAGATCCTTCTTTCAGTTGCTTCACATTATGAGACGACAGTGTCATCGTCAGCTTATCGCCAGCCATGAGTTCTTTTTTATCCATGGAAGCCGTGGCATATTGTGTGCCTTCTTTTACAAAGCTATTCACAATGGGTCCACCCTGTGCGAAGTTTCCGGCGGAGTCGTATGCGAAGAACCCAACAGGATACCGGCTGAGAATCGGGTTCATCAAGATTTCATCCGAAAGGTTCCCTTCACCATCAGTATTTAATACCCCTGTTGGAAATGGCGATCCATAATGATAGGCAATGTAATTATTTGTTTGGGATGCTTCGAGTCCCGCTTTCTTCATATCTTCAATGGTCTTATCAAAGAGGGACATGGAGAATGGAACCGTCTCTTGTCCTTCCTTATACTCATACACACCCGTCGGCAATGTACTTGAAAATTCCGGTGCTGTATTATCAATGAATGTATCGGTTTCTTTCGTGAACGTTTTCCCTTCACTGTTCGTCCCCACTAATCTTAGCTTGTAATGGCCTTCCGGTGCCAATGCAGGGTTGACTGAGATACGTTTATCTTCATACGGGTAATAGTAACCTGCAAAGGCAGAGTTAATGATGATTCTCTGTCCCTCATTGATCCCTGAAGCATCCATGACCCCGACCAGTCCCATTTCTTTATTCGTCTTCCCATCCACCAATACGACGCTGATCTGTTCCATAGGTGACTTCAACGTGAAATCCATTGGGGTATAATTGAATATAGCTCCGAATTGATTATTCTCTTTCGTCGAGAAGTTGAAAGCTCTGACTGATTCAAATCCTTCTTCGGAAATCCGGATACCAAATGGGATTTGATATTCTTCAGAAGGATCTTCCTCATTCACATAACGGATATATCCTTCATAGTACCCCTCTTCAGCTGTTTTAGGGATATTTAAGAATACGTTTGTTTTCTTTTTCTTCCCGGCCTTGACCTTAACCTTTTCATCAAAAGATAGATGGATTCCGTTTTTGGAAGCGTCATGGGACTGATTGGTAAACTCCACACTTCCAGTAAACGTTTTCGTCTCTTCACCGGAGTTCTCGATCATAATCGTACGCTGATCTCTCAGTGACTTGTCAATATACTGAAAGCCGAAGCTCATCCCACCGGTCTTCTCATCAATGCTCATTTCTTCTCCATTCATGAGGGTGGTTGTCTCATCAATGACCTGAAAATTCATATTTGAATGAATGGCTTCATAAGGATCCACCCTGCCGGCGCCGACTTCATAGACACTGTAATCACCGTTCATAGAATCCGCGGTGTTCATGAAGATGGACTTCACATCAGCCGGTTCCAAGTTTTGATTGGATTGTAATAATAATGCCGCCATCCCTGCTACATGGGGGGATGCCATGGATGTTCCCGATAACCTTGCATAGGCGTAATCATACGTTCCGTTTTCTTTATCGTTGATATAGGAAGGAACCGTTGATAACACCCCCACACCAGGGGCAACAATTTCAGGCTTGATATCATAATTCATTCTGGATGGGCCCCTTGAACTGAAATCGGCCAGGCGGTCACCCTCTGTGGTGATAGCCTGCATATCGCTAAAGGTAAAGGTTTCACCTTCCTGAATGCCTGCCTTCACCGCTTCTCCTTCTGCCTTTGTCAGGGAGAAGGTAGGAATGAAATCGACGCCCTCCCCAAGGAAATGAGGGATATGTCCTTCTTCACCATTGTTGTTATAAATGATGACGGCTTTCGCTCCATGCGCTGCTGCCGCTTTGATCTTATCCACAAACGCAACCTCACCACGGCTGATCAAGGCGATATTCCCGGCAACCGGCTTACCGATAAAATCATTGTTACTGGCAGCAAGACCCACATCCACAATCTGCATACTGCTATTCTCTAAATCTTCGAGATGATCACTATAGTTTCTGGCCATCAGCCGAAGATTGACGCTTTCTGCCCCATATTGACCTTTGAATGTCGCGATATCAATCGGAACATCACTTGCGCCTACCGTTAAGGCAAGGGCAGCGGTTCCAGGTGAGCCTAATGTAAAGGATTCACTTCCCGCATTACCAGCAGAAACGACAGCCGTCACTCCGCTGAGAACAGCGTTATTCACCGCTACAGAAGTCGGATACAGGGGATCATTGACACCTGCCCCAAGCGAAAGGTTGATGACATCCATTCCGTCCGCAACGGCACGATCAATCCCTGCAATGACCCCTTCACTCGACCCTCTTCCATAAGGCCCGAGGACACGGTAGCTATATAGATCGGCTTCAGGTGCCACCCCTTTTATGCTATATTCGCTTTCATTATCCCCTTCACCGGCAACCGTACCGGCCACATGAGTCCCATGTTCAGTATAATAGGAATTGCCATTCGAAAATTCCGGTAAACCGGACTCTTTCCATTCTTGATACGTTGCTTCCATAGGATCATCATCATTGTCCACGAAATCATAACCGCCTTTATAGACTTCATCCAGGTCAGGATGGTGATAATCAATCCCTGTATCAAGGACCCCCACTTTGATTCCTTTGCCGGTAAACCCTTCATTATGTAGCTTATCGACTCCTAAGTAAGGAAGGCTTTCCATCATATACTCTTCCGCTGATGGGTTAGATTGCTCCTCTGAAGGAACCGGTGGATCGATCTGAACGTCGACGTTGCTGTAGACCGCTCTTACCACATCCAGATTGATTAATTCTTCAATTCGATTAGCTGGAAGTTCTAAGGAAACACCGTTCATGGCGCTTTTAAACACCTGACCTACCTTGTAACCGTTATTACTTTTACCCTTGAACATTTTAGCTAATTCATTTTTGAAGTCTTTTTGATCCTTTTCTACATGTGCCTTTGCTTCACCAGAGTCCAGGTTCTTTCCTTCCAGTTTCGCCTTCAACTGAGCGACCTTTTCAGGATGGTGATCAAGCTGCACGATGACTTTCACCGGGCTGTCACTCTTAAGGTTAACCGTTCGATCTAAATAAAGACCTTGTTTCTCCACTGACTGAAGCTGCTTATAGTTTTCCAGCTGCTGTGGCGACATGTTGGCAAGTACGGATTCAATGGAAGTTGGTTTTTCTGCCAGGACATTCAATGCAGGAATATTCCCGGAACTGAGCAATAGGCCTGTCCCCAATGCATACACTAACATTTTTTTTCTCTTCATTTACTGATCCCATCCCCTTTATCTTAATTTTCTAACACTTTGAATATAGCATTGGTCACGCCTGTCACCTATTGGGAAAGCCCTGTAGGTAGATAGATCTGAGTTCAAAGGTTAGAAAAGGACAACAGGATGAAAGCTCTGCGCTGGAATCAAGACTGTTCGCCTAATATACGCAAGTACTGGCCCATGTTTCGATCCTCCCTGTAATTTCCTTTTAAAGTGAATATTAAGGATAAAAAGACCAGGTCTATCAGCTCATTTCACTTTCCCAAGGAGGAACATTTTCTCCTTTTCCTACTCAAAAGGGAGCAACAGAACCGTCCCCGTGCTTTTAGACGAATTAAAGAAAAGACGGCTATCATAAATGATAACCGTCTGAATGCAGGAGCTTTCCTTCATCGAAATCCTCCCACACATCATGAATAATATTGACCGTTTAATTCCTGAAGCTCATTCACCGTCACAAATGAATACCCTTCATCGGATAATGACTGAATAACCCCTTCAAGAGCCTTCAGCTCTTCACCCGTTTTATCATACATGGCATGCATTAAAATGATCGAACCCGGTATAACATGGTCGTTGACATATTTAATCTTATCATCAGCGTCCGTATAGAAGGTATCCGGTTCGATGTTCCACATAATTGTGTCTCGATCATGCTTCGATAAATAATATGGCAACCCCACAATCTTTTTCCCGTTTGGCGGTCGAAAGTCAATTTCCCCTGAATAACCAGCTTTCCGAATTAACTCGTCTGTTTTTTCGATTTCTTCTTTAATGAACGAAGGTGATTTCATAATCATCCGGTGATGAGAGTACGTATGATTTCCAATTTGATGCCCTTCTTCTACCAGTTTCTTCGCTTCTTCAGGATTCTCTTCCATTTCATGCCCGATCAGAAAGAACGTTGCTTTGATATCATACTTTTTCAACAATGCGATGATGTCATCAACATTCTCTGTGGGACCGTCATCAAACGTTAGAGCCACCACTTTTTGATTGGTTTCCACTTTCTCGGTCAGCCCTCCAAATAGTTGAAAGGTTCTTGCATTCATCAATTTAAACGCACCGAAAAACAATAAAAATATGATTACAATGACAGCTAGAATAAGAATAAGTTTCTTTTTCATCCGTTGTGATTTCCCCTTTTTAGTTTTAGTGAAGCATAAGTGAAGCATGGGGACGGTTCTCCTGCTTCCTTTTTGACTAAGATGAAGCATTAGAATCCCCTCCTCTATCATACTTCAAGATTATAGCTACAAAAAGTTCCACTCCCAAGCATGGAGTGAAGCTCAGCTATACCTTATCCGTAAAGAACAGCCTTCAAAATGGGCGAAAACATAAACAAAGAGACGTATCCCACCTTTGGCAAAGTGAGGTACGTCCCCATTTATCTATTAAATAAGAAAGTGTTGGAGGAGCGCTGGGATCGTTCCTTTTAGCAGAAACTACCTTTTACTCTTCGTGCCCAATCCATTCTAATATCGATCAAACTCCGGAGTAAGACATAAATCCACCATCTACAGGTACCGTAATCCCCGTTACAAATCCAGAGGTTTCCTCATCAACGAGCCATAGAAGTGTGCCTAATAAGTCTTCAGGTTTACCGAATCTTCGCATAGGGGTATGGGAAATGATTTTGTCTGATCTCTCTGTTAGGCTGCCATCTTCATGTGTTAATAACGACTTATTTTGCTCCGTCAAAAAGAAACCTGGAGCAATAGCGTTGATTCGAATGCCTGAGTCAGCCATGTGAACAGCTAGCCATTTGGTAAAGTTGTCGATTGCTGCTTTGGCTGCGCTATAGGCAGGTACCTTCGTCATAGGTGAAGGTGAACTCATGGACGACATATTGATGACGACTGCCCCTTTACGATTCAGCATATTCTTGGCAAATACCTGAGTAGGGATGAGTGTACCAAGAATATTCAAATCAAACACAAATCCGAAACCTTCTTGAGATAGGTCAAAAAAGGACGTTACATTCCTTTTTTCTAGATCTTCCATTTTTAATGTTTCGGTAGAAGTTGTACCCTTGGGGTGGTTTCCTCCTGCACCATTGATTAGGATGTCACAGATCCCCAGTTGGTCCGTAATCACTTTTTCAGCTTGCCTTACATTTTCTACATTAAGTACATCACAGGAGACCGAGATGGCTTCGCCACCAGCGTCCCTAATTTCCTTGGCAACCTCTTCCCCTTTTTCTACCGATCGATTCAGGATGGCTACCTTCACGCCTTGGCGCGCCAGTTCCTTAGCCATCGAACTGCAAAGAACGCCACTACCTCCCGTCACTACTGCCACTTTCCCCTTCAGGTTTTCATGCTGTGGAAGCATTAGGCATTCCTCCCGGCGCGTTCTAGTGAATCCCATATTCCCCATAGGTACATGATTCCCAATCCCCTGTCATAAAGTCCATAGCCTGGTCTGCACTCTTCTCCCCAGATATGTCTTCCATGATCTGGTCTTGCATACCCCGTAAACCCTTTTTCATGGTAAGCTTTCATGATTTCCAGTATATCGACAGAGCCATCCCTTGATCGATGGGAAGTCTCAATGAAATCACCATTCTCGTATACCTTTACATTTCGAATATGGGCAAACGGGATTCGATCTGAGAACTCCCTGACCATATCGGCTACCCGATTATCTGGGTTGGCTCCAAGGGATCCACTGCAGAGTGTCACTCCATTGGAAGGACTATCGACAAGTGAAAGGACTCTTCTGATGTTTTCTTTATTGGTGATGATCCTTGGCAATCCAAATATGGAGAAAGGGGGATCATCAGGGTGTATGCCCATTTTAATGTTGTGTTCTTCAGCAACTGGAATGATTTCTTTCAAGAAATATTCAAGGTTGTGGAATAAATCCTCTTCTGTTACGTTTTGATATGCTTCAAACAATTCTTTCAGCTTCGACAATCTTTCCGGTTCCCAGCCGGGCATGGTGAAAGAAGAGTTCTTCGAAATCTTATCTACCAACTCGAGTGGATCCATATCTTCCACTTTTTCCTTCTCGAAAAATAATGCAGTCGATCCGTCTTCCATTTCCTTGAACAAGTCAGTTCTAGTCCAATCAAAGACAGGCATGAAATTGTAGCAGATCACTTTAACACCAGCAACTGCCAGTTTTTTGATCGTTCTCTTATAGTTTTCAATGTAGGTATCACGTGAAGACAAACCTAGTTTAATATCTTCATGGACGTTTACACTTTCTACCACATCAATATTCAGCCCATTTCTTTCTGCCTGGTTCTTAACTTCATCAATTCTTTCCTGCGGCCATTCCTCTCCTGCGGGAACATCATGCAATGCCCAGACAATTCCTTCAACCCCGGGGATTTGTTTGATGTGTGCAAGAGAAATGCTGTCATTACCTTCTCCATACCATCTAAATGTCATTTTCATTGATCGAACCCCCTATTCCTATGTATATAATTTAGTTGTTCTTGCTTCTCTCACAATCTCACAATATTGTTTTGCCAGTTTTGTCACCTCATCATAGTTTCCCAGAGACGCGGGTTTTGTGAGGTCACTCCCGATCCCGATAGCTACTGCCCCACTATTGATCCACTCCGCTGCATTTTGCAGGTTCACTCCACCCGTAGGCATCACGGAGACCTGCGGAAGTGGACCTTTAATGGATTTAATGATTGAAGGCGTATACGTATTGCCAGGAAACAGTTTTACTACATCCGCCCCATATTCCATCGCTGTTTTCATTTCGGTGATGGTCATACATCCTGGCATGTAAGGAACACCATAACGATTGCACAGTTTGGCAGTTTCCGTATCAAAGCAGGGACTTACGATATATTCAGCTCCAGCCAAAATGGCAATTCTTGCTGTTTCACTATCAAGGACGCTTCCTGCTCCAAGGATGAGCTCTTCCGGTCTGAAAGTTTCTTTCAGGGAACGAATCACCTCTTCTGCTCCCGGTACAGTAAAAGTAACTTCAATGGCACTTATCCCGCCTTGGATACAAGCACTTGATATTCTTTCTGCATCGCTTTTATTTTCTGCACGCACAACGGCTACTACCCCAGACTCAAGCATTCGGTTTAATATATCGATTTTTTTAATCATCGTTTGTTACGTAACATGACGTAACTTCCCCTCCCTCATTTGAGTCTTTTACCTTTACTCTTATTTCTCGAATGAAATGACCACTTTCATGACTTCCTGCGGTGAAGTCTCTATTAGTTGAATCGCTTCATGTATTTGTTCTAGTTGAAATATCTGAGTAACCATCCCGGTGGTATCAAATGACTGTTCATTAAACATTCCAATAACCCCTGGGAATTGATTCGTTTGCAGCCTCGACCCTGTGATGGTCACTTCTTTTTTGGTAATGGGTAGTTGTTTGATTTGAGACGGTCTTTCATCAAACCCAAGGACAACCACCCTGCCCGCTACTGAGGCTACTTCAATTGCTTGTTCAAACGTTTGTGGTAGACACACCGCATCGATGACAACATTTGCACCCTCTTGCTTGGTTATCTCCATAAGCTCTTCCGTCACATTTGACCGGGAGGCATGAATGGTATAATCTGCTCCCCATTCCTTTGCAAATTCCAACCGGCTCTCATTTAAATCGCTGATGATCACGGTTGCCCCTTTCGATTTAGCGACTTTCAGGCAACAGAGTCCGATTGGTCCGGCACCCATAATAAAGACTGTATCCCCGTTCTGAACATCTCCGCGCCAGTTGGCTTGGGCACCGATCGTGAAGGGTTCGATCAGGACGGATTCTTTCCAGTCAAGGTCTCCGTTTACTTTATGGACCAATTTTTGCGGCATCACCATATATTCCTGCATACCACCGTCTCGGTGGACGCCGTAAACTTCCAGGTTACTGCACACATTTCCTCTACCTGTCCTGCAGGCATAACAATGTCCACATGACTCAATGGGCTCAATGACGACTTTATCTCCTACCGATAATCCCTCTACCCCTTCCCCGATTGCCTCTACTTCACCCGTTACCTCGTGCCCGATGACTCTCGGTAAAGTGGCAAGGGGATTTGTACCGTGATAGATGTGGATATCAGAACCACATATCCCGACCATTTTCACTTTGATCAGCACTTCCTCTTTCGCTGTAATGACCGGCTTATCTTTTTCTACAATGTTCAGATTGTGTGGCCCTGTGACTTGAACGGCTTTCATAGATTAGCAACTCCCTTTCAATAAAGACTGATTCCTCTACTTAAATAAACTAGGTAAGAACAGAGTGATTTGAGGAACGAAAGCGACCAGTAACAGTACCACTAGACTTGCCCCCAGAAAAGGCAGAAGTGCCTTAGAGGTTTTCCCGATAGATACCTTTCCGATACTGGAAGCAACGAATAGGCACACCCCAACGGGAGGCGTCGATAGTCCGATGACCAGATTCAGCACCATCATGACTCCGAAATGAACCGGGTCCATTCCAACACTTGAAGCGACCGGTAATAGTACTGGGAATAATATAACCAACGCTGCGATTGTTTCCATGAACGTCCCGACAAACAGCAGCAATAAGTTGATTAATAAAATGACGACAATCGGATTCTCTGAAATCCCCAGAATTCCATCCGCTACAAGAATAGGAATCTGTTCACTCACGAGGATCCAGCCAAACAGATTCGCGAATCCTACGAGAAACATAATGGACGCCGTGCTGACCATAGAATCGAGAAGAATTTTTGGGAGATCTTTCAGCTTGAGCTCTTTATAGACGAACATTCCGACTACCAGCGCATACACAACAGCTACAATTGATGCTTCTGTCGGGGTAAAGTATCCACCAAGTATTCCAAATAAAATGACCAGTGTCATTAGCAATGCCCAGAACGCACCTGTAAACGATTTAGCAATGACACTGATGGGCTGTCGATTTCCTTTTGGGTATTTCCGTTTCACGGAAATAACATATGTGACGGCCATTAAACTGAGTCCCAGAAGGACCCCTGGAACGGCACCAGCCAAGAAGAGATCTCCGATTGACACGCTTGCAAGTGTCCCTACGATGATCATAGGGAGTGACGGAGGGATGATTGGTCCTACTGTAGAGGATGACGATGTAACGGCTGCAGAGAAGTCGGCATCATAGCCCTCTTTTTTCATCGCTGGAATCATCACGGCACCGATACTTGCCGTATCCGCCAGGGCAGTACCCGAAATGCCGGCAAATCCCATGGAAGAACCAACATTTGCTAAGCCAAGCCCCCCTCTGATATGTCCAACGAAATTATTGGTGAAGCCGATAATTCTCTCCGTAATTCCCCCTGCATTCATTAAGTTACCTGCCAAGATAAATCCGGGTATACATAACAATACGAAAGAATTCAGCCCTGCAAACATTTTCTGAGGGACGATGGAAAGAGGAATGTCGGCCATAAGCAGATAGATGATTGAGGAAATCCCCAAGCTGAATGCAATGGGAACACTAATAAAAATTAAGATTAAAAATGAAATAAATAGGATGACTGCTAACATCAGCTTTCACTCCTTTCCTTAGGGTGGATAAATACATTCATAACGTGAAAGATTGCATAAATCGCGATAAAAACAAAAGAAATCGCTATGCTCGCGTGTATGACAGACATATCCACTGCCATCGTTGCAGATGTCTGTCCTTTCCCCACTTCGATGAATGTATAGCCGTGGTAGGCAATGACAAAGGAAAGAATGACAACGACTAAGTAGATAAATGCTTCGTAATATTCTTGTACTTTTTGAGGTAATAATCCCGTTAAGATATCAACACTTATGAATTCTTTATTTTTCAGGGCAAGTGGTGCCCCAAAGGAAATCGAATAGATAAACAGGAATCTGGTCAATTCTTCCGTCCAAACAGCTGTGTATGGCAAATAACGGGAAAGGATTTGTATCAGCACCACGACAATCACACCAAGAAACGATAGGATCGTGGCGGCTTCCAGCGTCTTCGTAAGGATATTTGTCCCCTTCATTCATCCCCACTCCTTTCTTTATAAGAAGGCATATGCTTCACATTGAACGTTCCACATATGCCTTTCATGCTTATTCCACTGCTAAAATTTCTTCATATAATTTGTATTGTTCATCCGTTAAGCTCTCTTTGATTGCCGGTTTCATCACTTCACGGAAGGCATCCTGATCGACTTCATTGAATTTCATACCTTCATCCTTCAGCTTCTGTTCATACTCTTTGATTTCTTTGTCAAAGAGATCTTCCCCGAATGCTTGAGCTTCCTTGGCAGCCTCTTTAACAGCTTTTTTGTTGTCTTCACTTAAAGCTTCGAATTGCTTGTTTCCAACCAGGATATAAATCCAGGAATACACATGTTCTGTTTCATTTACATATTTTTGCACTTCATACAATCCGCCGCTGTGAATAAGGTCAACGGGATTTTCCTGACCGTCGATTACATTTTGCTGCAAACCTGTAAATACTTCATTAAAGTCCATGACTTGTGGTTTGGCCCCTGCCGCTTTCCAAGCATCCAGGAATAACGGAACATTTGGAACACGCATGCTGAATCCTTTAAGGTCTTCAGGTGTGCTGATCGGTTTATTGGATGTTAAGTTCCGAGGTGCACGAGTATGGTAATACAGTGGCGTTAAGCCTACTTTTTCTTTAATTTCTTCTTCAATCTCCTTACCGATGTCCCCTTCTACCACTTTTTGTAAGTGATTCGCATCTCTGAACGCGTATGGAACCGCCATTAATGCAGCCTTTGGAGACCAGTTCGCCATCGTTTCCCCTGAAATGACCAGATCGGCCGTTCCAGCTTTGATGCTATTGATTGTATCTGTTTCCCCGCCTAACTGATTACTTGGATAAACAGTGATTTCAATCTGTCCATCGGTCTTTTCTTTCACTAAATCTGCAAACTCCAAAGCTGTTTTATGCCAAATATGATTTTCATCTGCCAAATGTCCAAATTTCCATTTAATTTTTTTCTCTCCGCCGCTTCCTGAAGATGATTCAGAGCCGCAAGCCGAAAGAAGTAAAATGATTGCAGTAAACATGGCCATCCATTTAAATTTTTTCATTATCGTTGTTTCCCCCTTGTATTTGATTATCGCCGTGAACACGTAAAAGAGTTATTTCTTCCCCTTGAAATTCCCCTCTCTTGAATCACTCCTTTCAAGAATATCTGGCTCATTGTTCTGACCGTAAGTAGTGATAAACGGTTTCCGGAATAGGTACTCCTTCTTTCAGGTGCCTTTCTTCCTTCAGTTGTTCAGGCTCTCCCGGCACAAGTACCTGCTTGAATCCCTCTGCCGGTTTGACCTGGTGAATTTCTTCAATCATCCCGTCCATTCCATTCAGGAAATCTTCTTTATTGGTAAAAAAGGATGGATTGATGGCACAAACATAGTGGCCCAGTTTCCTATATTGGTTGTAATCACCATACATTTTCGAAATATGTGGTCCAAAGGCTGCTCCGGCTAATAAACCTGAGAAGATATCGACCACCATTCCTAATCCGTATCCTTTTGGTCCTGCAAAAGGAGTTAAAGCGTTTACCTTATGGGGATCTGTGGTAGAGTTTCCCTCTTCATCAACTCCCCATCCGTCAGGAATGGCCGTCCCCGCTTCCTTTGCATAAAGGATTTTCCCAAGAGCAACGTTACTTGTAGCCATATCTAAAATGATTGGTTTATGGTGTTTTGCAGGGAACCCATATGCGATGGGATTTGTACCCAGAAAGGGTTCTGCCCCGCCAAACGGCACCACGATCTTATCTGTATGCGTCATGGCTACCCCTATCAACCCTTGTTGTGCTGCCTGTTGGACAAAGTAGGATAGTGCCCCACAATGGCTGCTGTTTGTGACCGTGATCATGCCGATTCCGTTCTGCTTTGCCAGTTTAATAGCTTCTTCCATCGCGTTCTTTGCTACTACATGACCGAGGCCGTCATCCCCGTTATAGATACCTGAACAAGGACCTGTCTTCTCAAAGGAGAAGGTAGGGCTCTTATTCATTCCACCCTCATCCAGCCGTCTGACATAGTGTTCCGTCCTTAGTACTCCATGGGAGCGGACACCCCTCAGGTCTGCATGTACCAGGACATCGGCAACTGTTTCTGCCTGTTGTAATGGAAGCCCGGCTCCAACAAGTTTGGCTCCTGCTAATTGCTTCAGTTCCTCATGTGATACGTTTACTTCCCCCATTATTCTCCCCACCATTTTTTAGAATGAAATACCACTTGCTACTCCATATTCGCATGCCTTTTTAACAGATCACGATGACGATTCTCCCCCTCTAAAAGGGCAAGGATGATGGCATCCATCAGCAGATGGGCGCTTTGGTCGAATTGGCTTCCAAGGGGTTGAATGGTTGCAGGCTCTTCCTCCCTGCGGTATTTGGTAGCAGCCGGTATCACCAGTGTTCCATCCGTCGATAACCCATGTCGTACAGAAGCTGTAATTAAAAATGTATTAGCTGCTTTTTCTTTCGTCTTAGTAAAATGACTAGCAAGGGAAGTCGACGTACCCGATGCACTGATCCCAATCAGAAGGTCACCTTTCTCAATACTTGGTGTAACCGTCTCACCAATGACGTACACATTGTATCCACAATGCATGAGCCTCATGGCAAATGCTTTCCCCATTAAGCCCGAGCGGCCCTCTCCATAAAGAAAAATGCGTCTTGCATCGTTGATCTTCTTCACAAGATCCTCCGTTTCTTCCATATCAATTGCATGAAGCACAAGTGAATTCTCGTGAAGGATCGTTTCAATCAGCTGCTTCATCACTCGCCAAGCCCCCCTTTCCATCAGCGTTCGATGAACTCTTGTTCTCCAAGTTGAATACGTACATCCTGAAGATAAGGGAGACCTTCATTATCCCCTGATACACTGACCACCATAGAGCCGATTGTATTGGCAAACGTCAGGATCTTTTCCAATGGCCATCCTTGCAGGACCCCATATAGAAAGCCCGCATCGAAGCCGTCACCCGCTCCTACAGTGTCCACCACTTTCCTGGGGGGGACAGGCTCTGAATGGATGATTTCACTATTGTGATATCCAACAGAACCTTCAGCTCCTTTTTTCAACGCAATATATGAAATGCCGAAGAGCTTCGATTTTTCAATGATTGCCTTCTCGTCTCTCGTATCAAACAGTATTTCAGCCTCCTCTAAGCCCGTCAGTAAAATATCTACAAAGGGAAGGAATGCTGCTAATACTTCTTTCGCTCTTTTTTTGCTCCACAATTTCAACCGGATATTCGGATCGAAGGAGACGAGGACTCCATTCCGCTTCGCTAATGTGATGGCATGCTTAATGACTTCTACATTCTTTTCATCAATTGCTGGAAACACACCGGTTATATGTAAAATTTTCGAATTGGCAATATAGGATTCTTCTAAACTTTCAGGCGTAAGGGTTAGTGTAGGAGAATTCAATCTGTAGTAAAACGTTCTTCCTGCCCCGTCTTCCAACACTTCTTTAAAATTGACCGAAGTTGGGTATCCATCTACCAACCTAAGCTGGGAAGTATCGATTCCTTCTCCCCTTACGAAGTGCTGGATATAGCGGCCAAATTCATCGTTCCCCAATCGGCTGATCCAACCCGTCTCCAGCCCAAGCCTTGCACATCCGATCGCTACATTCAATTCCGCTCCCCCTACATTTCGTTCAAATGAATGAACAAATCGCATCGGTCCTTTTGATGTCGGATTCATTGTAATCATGGCATCACCAATGGTAATGACCTCTTTCATAGTGCCAACCCCCTCTTTCTTTATGTTCTTTAACATGATTGCCGAATCATCAGTTCCGGTTGAAATCGATAAATTTGTTTCTCTTCGATAAAGTCCGGGTCTTTAATTTTATTCAGCAATAATTGAGCTGCCTGTTTCCCCATTTCATACGTCGGCTGAGCGATCGTTGTCAGTTCCGGTGTAAACAAGCTGGCAAATGATACATCATCAATCCCAATCAAAGCTAAATCGGTTGGCATGTTTATACCATTTGCCTTTATATATCTTAAGATCTCGATTAATGTTAAGTCATTCCCTGCGATCAATGCCTGGGGCGGTTCTTCAGAAGAAAGCATGTCATGCAGACCATCCTGTATCCATTCAAGTTCTAACGATTTGATATGGTCTTCCCGGATCGGAATCCCGTTCTCTTTTAACGCTCTTCTAAAGCCATTGATCCGTTCCACCCTTGGAGTTACATGTCTTTGCAACGATGTGGTCATGATGCCGATCCGGTCGTATCCTTTATTAACAAAATGATCGACCGCCATTTTTACAGCGCTTTCATTATCAAGCATGATGGAAGAGGTTTTCAGGTCTTCCACAATCCTGTCGACAAACACCAGAGGATATTTTTCTTTGACCATACTGTTGTAAAGGTCAATATTTCCACCTGTCGGAAAGATGATCAAGCCGTCCACTTGTTTGGCCCTCAACATCTCGATATACTTTCTTTCCTTCTCAGGATTATCATCCGCATTACATACAATGATGTGGAAGCCTTGTTCATTGCAGATATCCTCCACGGCACGAATCGTTTGTGTTGAAAAAGTATGTAGAATATTTGCGACGATCACACCAATGGTAGACGTCGACTTCTGCTTTAAACTTCTGGCCACAATATTCGGGTGGTACCCCAACTCTTCGATTGCCTTTTTGATACGTTCTTTTGTCTTTGGAGCCATGTAATCGTATCGTTTATTCAAATATTGAGAGACTGTACTTTTAGAAACCTCTGCATGCTGGGCCACATCTGAAATTGTAATTTTTTTCATAAACTCTACTCCATATCACCGGTACTAAATCGGTTTAGTAACAGTGAAAATTTTTTTGATTATACCATCGTACTTATTGCCTTCAAGTGAGTAAAACGGTTTACTAAATCGGTTTAGTTGTTGATTGTTTTCAATTATAAGAAAAATGAAAGCGTTTTACAATAGTTTTTTAAAAATTTTTGTATTTTTTTGAATAAATAAACAGAAATGCCTCCCCTACGTTCTGAGGAAAAGCATTTCCGAGTCTTTTATTTATTTTATAGTAATTGACCTTAAAATGGTCCCCAATTCATCATAACCCCTATCGTAAGAAAGATAGAACCAAGCACAATCCATATCAATAACAAAGGCATCATAAAGCGAATCCACTTAGTCCAAGAGATCCCGGCTATCGCCAGATTTGCCATAAGGATTCCAGAGGTTGGGGTAATGGTATTCGTGAACCCGTCTCCCATTTTGTAAGCTTGAACCGCCACTTGGCGGGGAATTTCCATTAAGTCTGCAAGTGGTGTCATAATCGGCATAACGATGACGGCTTGTCCACTCCCTGAGGAAACGAGAATATTAAAGATCAAATTGGCTACGAACATAACCAATGCTCCTACGACGCTTGTGAAAGGTGTCATCATGTTAGCCATTCCTTCAACGACGGTATCAAGAATCCTACCGTCTTCCAGGATGACTACGATGGATCGGGCCATCCCGATAATCAATGCCCCGTATACTAACCCTTTCGCTCCCTCAAAGAATTCCGATACGAGTTTATTAGGACTCATCTTCGTAAGAATAGCTGTACCGGCAGCAATAATCAGGAAGATGGCAGCCATTTCATTTAATGACCACTTATACTGAAACACACCGAATACATAAATACCAATCCCTACAACCAGCCATGCCAGTACAAGCTTGTGCAGCCCCGTAATGTCCTGCTTCTCCGATACTTCATTCTTTTCATCAATTTTCGGGAAAGGCTTCTTTCCTAAAACACTCTTGGAAGGGTCATTCTTAATTCTCTTGGCGTACCAAGCAACATACGTTACCGTTGAAATTAATATAGTGAGGTAAATAACAATTCGATAGCCGATACCAGAAAACAATGGAAGCTGGGCAATTTGTTGAGCTGTTCCTGTTGTCAGAGGGTCTAAGAAAGCAGTGTTAAAACCTGCATACGCTCCTAAATAGATTATGGACACTCCTACGATGGCATCGAGCTTCATAGAACGGGCAAGGATGATGCCAATGGGGATGAACGCGATAACCGCGTTGACAATGATACCGAGTGCTCCAAAAACAGAGAATAGTATACTGACACCAGCAATCAATAATATTTCTTTATTCCTTGTCTTCTCAATGGTTTTAAAAATGAGGGCATCAATCGCTCCAGTTGATTCGATGACAGCGAACGCTCCTCCAATAATCAGTACCAGGAAAATCAGCGGCGCAGAGCTGATCATTCCTTTTTGAATCGCCAAGAAAACATCCATCAATGTAGCCGGAGATGAGTCCACATTCTGATAACTATCCGGCACAACCATTGTAATGCCGTCCACTTCTTCTCTCGAGAACTCTCCAGCCGGGATTATGTAAGTCATGATAGCAATCAATACGAGGATCCCGAACAAGATTACATAAGCATCGGGGATCCCCCACTTCCGCTTCTTTTCCTTCGACGTGACTGTTTGAACTTCCATCGCCTTCCGCCTCCCCTTCTTAATCTTCTGAATATTCTGTTGACTATCACCATAATAAATCATACAATTTAATTTAACAACAATAAATTATAAACTTTATTTTACTGGAGATTTGATTATGGATTATTTAGAAAACACTCAGAAACACTATCCCCACTTAACAAAAGGGCTGAAACAGGTGGCAGAGTCTTTACGTTCAAATCCTGTTCTGTTTGCAACCCACCCTGCTAAAAAAACGGCAGAAATCATTGATGTCAGCGAAACAATGGTCATCCGCTTTTGCAAAGCAATCGGATACGCAGGATATGGAGAATTACAAAAGGATGTTCAACAGAGTCTATTATCCTTAAAACCGCCCAAAAGGGAACACGGACAGGAACAAGCGAACTCTTTCGAACGAATCATGCAATCAGATGAGGAAAACATTCATCATGCTTCCCTTAACATTGATTGGGAAGTGGCCAAACAAATCGTGGATTGCCTCGTTCAATCCAAGTCCACCACGATAGTCGGTTACTACCACTCTTTTTCTTATGCTCACTGGTTCTATTTCCTGCTGCATCATTTACTTGATAACACCTCTCTTTATCGGCCGGAAACGGATATCGGCTTTACGAATAAAGGAAGCGATCATACAGTGATCATCTTTTCTTACTATCGTTATGCCTTAGAGGGGATCCGACTTGCAAAGGAGGCGAAAGAAAAGGGGAACAAGATCATCATCATCACCGATTCCAAGCTCTCCCCCATTGCTGAATATGGTGATTATGTTCTTACTATTCATTCAGCTAAGAAATCAATACTTGAGAAAGGTCCCATCACGTTTTCGGTGTTAAACGCATTGCTTCTGCACATCGCTCAGAAAACAGGAAAAATGGACTTTGTTAATCCCGCCAATACCTATTATATAAAGTGAGAGGAGAACACAAATGAAAGCACCATTTAAAGAGAAAATCCAAAATACCTTTGATTACCTGCATACCCATCCTGAAATAAGTTGGGAGGAAACGAACACCACCACCTATATCAAAAACACCCTTGAAAAAGCCGGTTGCCGTGTAAAAACGTTCGAAGACTGTACCGGGGTAATCGGGGATTATGGGAACTTTAGTGGAAACGTTCCGATCATTGGTATAAGAGCAGATATCGATGCCCTATGGCAGAAGGTCGACGGTGAGCTGCAGGCCAATCACTCCTGCGGTCATGATGCCCATATGACCATGGTACTTGGGGTTTTGTGGAACCTTCAGGGGGATGAAGATCTGAAAGACAAGATCGGCATCCGCTTTATCTTTCAGCCTGCTGAAGAAGTAGGAGCTGGCGCACTGAAAATGGTCGAAAAGGGAGCTGCGGATAAAATCGACTACTTGTACGGGATTCATCTGCGCCCGATTCAGGAGACGGCGAATGGTTTCGCTACTCCCTCGATCCTCCATGGTGCAACAGGTTCATTGGCTTTTGAAATACGGGGAGATGATGCCCATGGAGCCCGTCCTCACCTGACTCACAATGCCATTGAGATCGGGAATCACATCCTTAATGCTTTAAATACAATTCATTTAAACCCAAGCATTGCCCACTCAATCAAAGTGACGAAATTTCATGCGGGAGGAAAGAACCTGAACATCATTCCAGGCAGTGCTTCCATCGGTCTTGACCTGCGTTCCCAGACCAATGAACTCATGGAGGAACTGCATGAAAGAGTAACCGAGATCCTTCATACCACTAGTGAATTATATGGAGTACCCATTGAAGTAACAAAGGATTACGGTATCGCTGCCGCGGAGGTAAGTGAGGACGCACAGGCTTATGCACATCAGGCCATCGTCAATGTCCTGGGTGAAGAGAAAGCAAACCCTCCACTCGTGACGCCCGGCGGGGATGACTTCCATTTTTACACCATTAAGAAACCACATCTTAAAGCCACTATGGTAGGACTTGGCTGTGATTTACAACCCGGTCTCCATCATCCTGATATGGAGTTTGAAAAGGATTCATTGTTTAATGGCATTGAGATCTTGACTGAAATTGTGAAACTTCATTCAAGGAAGGATGGATAAGAGTGAATCCTATTTTTATCAAAGAAATCGTTCTTCACACCATCAGCGTCTCTCTAAAATCACCTTTTACAACAAGCTTCGGCACCCTTCAGACAAAGGATGTATGTCTCGTCGAAGTCATAGATGAATCCGGTGTCACCGGATGGGGAGAAACCGTCACAAGCGATGAGCCCTATTACAATGAAGAAACGACCGAAACGGCAAGGTATATCCTAAAAGACTTTCTCATTCCTAAATTGATCAAGAAAGAAATCAGCGACCCCAAGGAAGTTCACCATATGCTTTCATTTGTACGCCGGCATCACATCGCCAAATCAGCAATCGAAACAGCGATTTGGGATACCTTCAGTAAAAAGAACAATAAACCGTTATATGAACTATTGGGGGGAGAAAAGAAACCCATTGCTGTAGGAAAAAGTATTGGCATACAGAATTCCCCAGATGAATTGGTTTCGAAAGTCGCTCAATATGTAAACGATGGCTTTCATAAAATTAAAGTTAAAATTGCTCCAGGTGCAGACATCGACTATATCAGGAAAGTTAGAAATGAATTCCCTGATATCAACCTAATGGCAGATGCCAACTCTGCCTATTCACTTAAAGACACGGAGCATTTGAAACAGTTGGATCAATTTCATTTACTCATGATCGAACAACCACTTGCTCACGATGACATCATTGATCACAGTATTCTTCAGAAAGAATTATCAACGCCGATCTGTCTTGATGAAAGTATTCACACATATGATGACGCCAGAAAAGCAATTGAACTGGGTAGCTGTAAAATCATCAATATCAAAATCGGCCGTGTAGGTGGGCTGCAGGAATCCATTAGAATTCATGACTTGTGCAAAAGACACAAGATCCCCGTCTGGTGTGGGGGAATGCTTGAAACCGGTGTCGGGAGGTCTCATAACCTTCACATGACTACCCTTTCAAACTTTACGATTCCTGGTGATACAGCCCCATCCTCCCATTATTGGGACGAGGACATTATTGAGGAAGATATCGTAATGGAGAAAGGATACATCCGTATTCCTAAAGGGAACGGTATAGGCTCAGAAGTCTGCAGAACCTCCCTGCAAGAGAAACTCATCCAAAGGGAATCCTTTCAAAGTGCCTACTCTCCCCATCCGATTCCAGTTTAAAAGTTATACTGGATTCAGAACTATCAGAGCCACGGTACCCGTCCCCTTGATCCTAGTACCATCTAACAAAAAAAGCGAGCTCATCCAACACCAGGACGAGCTCGCTTCAATATTTAAAGAGCTTCATGCCCCTCATCAGAATACCCCTTTTATAACTTCAGGAAAACACAGATAGAGACTGATACCTCATCTGTTTGCCCAAAACGAAGAAAACCACGGTACTTTCGCCCTCTGCGCCAATTCACACAATATCATCGTAGTATCATCATTCCATTTCCACTATAATAGTAAGAAGGAGGTGAGAAAAATGGACAAACAAATCGTGAACATGTTATTTGATATTCAACGGAACATGAAGGAATTCGACCAGAGTTTGAAAGAGCTTAATCGTAATATGGAAGGGCTCAATGGAAAACTGCAAGGACTCGACGGGAAAGTGCAAGGACTCGACGAAAAAGTGCAAGGACTCGATGGGAAAGTGCAAGGCATCGATGGAAAAGTGCAAGGACTCGACGAAAAAGTACAAGGACTCGATGGGAAAGTGCAAGGCATCGATGGAAAAGTGCAAGGACTCGAGGGTAATATGAAAGAGTTAGGAAATGATGTAAAAGAAATAAAAGAAACAGTCAATCGAATTGAAACATCACAGACAGAAGATGTCATTGCTTTGTTAAAAGTAGGCAGCCAACGTTCTGAAACAGACTTTCATTATCTGAACACCAGAATCACTAATATTGATAAACGGGTTTTCACTCTTGAGAATCGAGCTGAAAGGTAATCTTCATTACTATATATAAAGTTTTGATGATGATCTTATACCTACTCTTCGTTCCCTCTCACCATGATCCACACTCCATTTCTTCGAATCCCATTTCGTTCAACCATTCCATTACAAACCGAAAAAGGGTGTCTGACCTACTGAGGTCAGACACCCTTTTTCACGACTCATTACCTCCAAAATGCTAGAAAAGTAACCCTTCACACCTTTATATTCCGTCCCTTCCACCTCACAGAATGAAACACATTCACCCGGACAAAAGAATAAATGAAAATCCCTGCGAAGAACAAAAAGAACATCGGATAAAACGGGAAATACCCCCATCTAAAATTCCCGACCCTGCGGGCAAACCAGGCTGTTTGAACGGCATAGAGTATATACAATACCCCATAGACGATCATAGCGGTGGTATTTCCCACAATAATCGAAGAAATCAATGAAGACGCGGTGGTTAAACTACCGGTTATCCACAATATGACCATCAACATTACCAAGGGATGTGTGGACTTGGAACCAACGGCAAAGCTTTTGCACCAGCCTTCGATCAGGCTGCCCACCCCTTCCGGATACATGCGGAACGAAATGATTCCTCTCCCGCCTAGGCAGCGAACGGGAAGGTTCTGTTCAAGAAAGGCCTCCCCCAGTGCGAGATCATCCATGATGGCCCCCTCGATTTTTTCATGCCCACCGGATAAGAAGTAATCGTCCCGGTCACATAGAATACAGGGACCGAACGAACCGGCGGCTTTGAATCGGGATCCCCAGACGGTGAATAGGTTCATGCCCACCACGACGATGATATTAAAGATAATGGAGAGATGCTCATACACACGCTCCACTGTGTGATAGGGCTGCAAGGCAAGGATCCCCCTGGCGCCTTTTCCCTGGTAGTAATGAAGAAGATTACGTAGTCCATCCACACTCATGAATCTGGTATCTGCATCGAGGAACAGCAGCCAGCTCCCTTTTGCCTCCTTGGCACCGCGCCAGCAGGCAGACGATTTCCCTGCCCCGTTATTCTGGAGGACCGTGACACCGTAGCTTTCCGCGATGGCCGCGGTACGATCCGATGAATCGTCATCCACCAACAGAACCTCAAATCCCTTGAACCGCTGCTCCTGCAACGACTGCAATAACGGGGTGATCCTCGCTTCTTCATTCCTCGCTGGGATAATGATGGACAGAAACGGCAGGCCCTCCGTATTGTTGGATTTGTAACGTGGGACCGGCAAGGACCAAAACAGGATAACGGCAATCGCAACCCCGAGGACCCCCAGGACGAGATTGATCACTTCTGAAACTGTCATGTAACCTGCCTCCTTCCTCTACGGCTAATGTGACAATCCCCGTTGAGGTTGTATGTTCGCTGAATAATCGTACACTTTGCCTGTATCATCCTGGATCAGTTCCTGTGCGGTGATCCTGGCTGATAACAGCACGATCGGGACACCGGCACCGGGATGGGTGCTGCTTCCTGTGAAGTACAGATTCTCACAATGGCTTGCCTTGCTCTGCGGACGTTTGTGGTTGCTTTGATCCAATGTTGGCTGCAAGCCGAATGTCGCCCCGCGGTATGCATTGAATTTCGATTCGAAATCCAATGGTGTCGTATACGTTTCGGTGACAATTTCATCTTCAACATTTTCAAATCCGGGGATATTCTTTAATTCATTTAAAATATAGTTGCGATAATAGGAGATGGTTTCCTCGTCCCATTGATAATCCGCTGTAGCAATATTTGAAACAGGCATCAGAATGTACAGACCGTCCTTCCCCTCAGGTGCAAGGGATGGGTCCTTCTTTGAAGCGATGTACACGTAAAAGGAGGCATTCGTTAATTTCTTCCCGTCAAAAATATCCTCCAGGTTCTGATTGAGCTTTTCGTTAAAAATAAATGTATGTACATGATCGACCTCTTCATATTTCCGGTTCATCCCGAGATACATCAAAAAACAGGAACAAGAGTAGTTCATGCTGTCGATCTTCTTATCCGTAAATCTGCCCTTGGAAGCCTTGTCTTTCACCAGGTGTTTCATGGCATAAGGGAAGTCTGCGTTACAGACCACATAGTCTGCAGGGATTTTCCCGGCGTCCACGATAATCCCGTCCGCCTTGCGGTTTTGAATGGAGATTTCCTCTACCGCCTTGCCGTAGTGAATCGTTCCCCCAAGTTCCTTGAAGAGCCTCTCCATCCCTAAAGCCATCGTATACATTCCGCCTTTGATGAACCATACGCCATATAAAAATTGAATCATCGGGATCATCGTATAGAAAGATGGACTTTTTAGAGGAGAAATGCCGATGTACAGCGTTTGAAAGCTGATCAGCTGCTTCAGCCGCTCATTCTTGATGAATCTCCCCATAAACGTGTCTGCCGTGTCGTATGGTTTCATTTGCAGCACTTTCGTCAACAGGGGGAAATTATAGAAATCCGTTCTCTTACGGAAAGGTCTTTGAAGAATGTGTTGCTTGGCGATGACAAATCGTCTGTAAATTTCATGCAGGTATTGAAAAAATCCTTCCGTATCCTCTTCGCTGAGGGATTCGATGGTCTTGGTCATTTGGATAAGGTCTGTCGAGATATCAAAAGGCTGGTCGGGAATATCCGTGAAATAGGCCCGGTAGATCGGATCCAGTTTTTCCATGGGGATATAATCATCAGGGTCACGTCCGCATAATTCGAACAGTTCCCGGTAAAGTTCCGGCATCATGACGATACTCGGACCCAGATCAAACGTGTAGCCGTCCAGTTTAATTTGATTCATTTTGCCCCCGGGGGTGGATCCTTTTTCATATAACTCCACCTCGTACCCCGCGTGCTGAAGCCTGATGGCACTGGCAAGTCCCGCAACACCTGCCCCAACGACTATCACCTTCTTACTCATAATGCGTTCCCTCATTTCCTTACATTAGTCTGCTTGATTCCTTGCCAAGTCCTGCCGTGATGGCCGAGATGCGCCCCCGATTGTAGCGCTGAACCACAATAATCGGAAGGTTGAAGACAAGGGCATACAGGATCATCACCCATCCTGCCCATGCTGGATTCCAGATGAAGAACAGCGGAGCAGGGAGAATGGAAAGCAAGTGGGTGAGTTCCGCGCGTTTCGTTTCCGCCGCAAACACCATCAGGTCCCCCGCCTTCGTCCCATGCAACCCTTTTTTGCTGTATCCCTTTTTCAAAAAAATCGTGCCATCGAGAATAAGTCCCTTCCACGTTTTCACCCGGAACAAACGCTGCCACAGTTTTCCCGATTGTTCAAAAGAGAACGTCCGAAACCAGAAATGGTCTTCCAGGAACCAAGTCAACGGCAGTCTCAAACAAATGACCGAAATGGCGAGATGAAAGAACGTCCAGGCAAGTATATCGATGATAATGATCCAATGGACAGGCAGTGATACGATCATGACATCACCCCTTGGTTTAAAAGGTTCAATAGTTTTGCTACAAACGAGAAAACCAGCCTTTCCGGTAACGTCTCCAGAAAGGCTCGATTATCTTCAGGCAAGGGATGAATCCCTCTCCACAATCTGCTCCCCTACAAGCTGGCCGCTTAAGGTCACCATTGGCATTCCGCCGCCGGGGTTCACCGTTCCCCCGACAAAATAAAGGTTGTCATAGCGTTCACTCTGTTTCGGATGCTTGAACCCTTTATTCTTCTTTTTGTCTGACACGGTCCCATAAATCGCCCCGCGGTCGGAGCCATACGTGCGCCTGATATCTTCCGGCGTCCACATATCACGAGTGACAATGTTGTCACGCAAGCCATCGAGGCCCATTTTCTCCAATTTGATGAGGACCCGTTCAGCGAATTGTTCATAGTCGGCTTGAGTATACGGATTTTCATCCCGGATAAACGGAATATGAGGCAGCACTTTGATGTTTTCATGCCCTTCAGGTGCCTGTGTCGGATCGGTCTTATTGACGTTTACAAGATAAATGACCGGATCCTCCGGTAATTCACGGCGATGGAAGATCGATTCCATTTGCGCCTTCATATTTTCGGCGAAAAAGAAATTATGATGGCGCAGCTGCGGATAACTCTTCTTCACGCCGAGATGCATGACGAGACCGGAACTCGCCGGTTCAAATTTCTTTTTTAATTTTTTAATATAATGGCTGTCTTCCTCCAGCAAGCGCTCGTATACCGGAATGACTTCCATATTGGAAACAAAGTAATCCGCCGTGAGTCTGGTCCCGTCTGCCAAAACAGCTCCAGTGATTCCGCCATCCTTCTTTTCAAGCTTGACGATGGGCTTTCCAAGATGGAAGGTGACTCCGACTTCTTCCGCGAGCTTAACGAGGCCGTCGGCGAGCTTGTGCAAACCGCCGGGGACATACCATACGCCCTGGTCATGCTGCATGTAGATCATCATATTCATCACGGCCGGCGCATCGTAAGGGGACGAACCGACGTACTTGATGAAATAGGAAAGCATATCACGGAACTGTTCATTGCTGATCCGCTTATCGAGGGATCTATGTACAGTCGATAACAGGTCAAAGTTCTTCAAGGCGGAGAACAGCCCCGTATGCTTCATCATCCCTCTCGTCGAATCAACACCGTGCTTGAATAAGGTTTTATCCGTCATATTATAGAGAGTCTTCGAATAATCCAGCAGCTTCTGATATTCACGAATGTCCTTTTCAGTGAGAGAAGCGTTCTTCTCCCGCATGTCGTTCACATCTTCATATAAGTCTATGATATTTCCATCGGGAAAAAAGGAGCGCCATTGATGATCCAGCTTCTCAATCGGGACATAATCCTTCATGGACTTTCCGCTTGCCGCAAACAATTTTTCAAAAATATGGGGCATCGTCAATATGGACGGGCCAAGATCAAAACCAAAGCCATCCTGATCGAGCCGGTTCAACTTTCCTCCAATGTGATCGTTTTTTTCATATAAAGAGACATCGTACCCAGCCTGTGCCAGTGAAATCGCAGCCGACACCCCGCCGAGCCCGCCTCCAATGATAAGTACCGTTTTATTTTTCAATGGTCACCGTTCCTCCTTTTCGGAAATCTTATGTGGAGCATATATGTTTTCTAAATCCGACTGTCCTTGTGCCAGTTCCATACCTATCTCCTCCTGATCCGTCTCTGGATCATCGAACTATATTCTGTTTGTTCAGACTTTTCTCAGCATCAAGTCTGTACATTCTGCCCTTATCTTATACCCTTTCTCCCTTTAAAGAAAAACGTTGGATGTGTTTTGCAGGAGGCGCTTCGGCCACAGCCTTGATTTTCCCTGCGATCATTTGCCAGGCTTCTTCTGCCTTTTCTTTAGGTCCGAGATGGGTAAACGCATGGGAACAGCTCCTGAATAACTCTTCTTGCACATTCACCCCTGCTGCTTTTAATTTCCCCGCGTAACATTCAGCTTCCGGCCTGAAGGCATCAGACTCAGCTATGAGAATCAGGGCTGAGGCTAGGCGTCCGTTAACCTCGGCACGGACAGGGGAAGCGAGAAGATGCCCCGCCTGTTCCTTCACGGGGAGGTAGCACATATGGATGAAATGGGCTACTCCCGGAAATCGCGAACGCCACCAGCCCGGTTCCGGCTTCTCCGCATGAGGGGTGACGAAATCCAGCATAGGGCATGAGAGCACTTGGAGCAGAGGCTGCTCGTCCCCTTTCTTTTCAAGGTAAAGACAAAGGGCTGCAGCAATATTGGCCCCTGAGCTTTGTCCGCCCACCATGACCTTCTTTGCATCAATCCCCAATTCTTCCGCTCTCCCTTTCACCCATTGTAAGATATCATAACCCTGTTCAATGGCTGTCGGAAAAGGATACTCGGGTGCTTTGCCATATTCGACATTCAGAACCACGCACTCGGCCTGATTCGCAAGATAGCGGCAATAGGGATCATCCAGCTCCTTATCATTCATGATGAACGCCCCGCCATGGAAATTGATATAGACAGGGAGCTTTTTCGGTTTTGCTCTCAAAGGATAATAGAAGGAAACGGAAGTGGGCCCGATAGATGTGTCAACCATCACATCTTTTTTCATTTTTACTTTCTGCTGAGGAATCATAGGTGGGTTTTTGGATTGATTAGAATAGAGGCGCAGTAATTTTGCGATAATCATAGGGAACATACACGGAACCTCCCTTTATGAAAAGAGTATCTAGCATTCTACGAAAAATGGATCAAGTCCATCTTTCGTCTGTCTCTCACACTCTTTTCACTATTCCCTGTTTGTTCCCCGGAAAAACTAGGAAGGTTCGATAGGACAGTCCGTTTGTAGAGATTCGGATATGAATAGATAAGGTTCGTCAGGCTTTCTATTATCTAATATTCCACATAAAGTGGCATAACCCTTTTTTGTGGGAAGCACGGGGGAAGCATGGGGACGGTTCTCATGCTTCCCTTGACTAACAACAAAAATACCATCCTCAATAGTCCATGAGAATGGCATTAAACTTTTAGTATGTGTTGTTCAATGATGGAAGTCATCTCTTCAAAGGTATATTTGTGATTCACTACATCCACAGTAAAATCTTGTTCTTCTTCGATTCCCATCGTCCATTTATAATGATTGATCTTCAGGAAAACAATGAGTGAAGCAAGAGCCGTTCGTTTATTGGCATTATGGAACGCATGGTTTTTTGCAATGGATTCAAATAGAGCGGCTGCCTTATCATAGATTTCAGGATAAGCATCACGACCAAACGCTGATTGTTTTGGACGGTTAATGGCTGAATCCAGAAGGTGCGCATCTTTAACCCCCACTGGTTCATTTGGAGAATACAGCCGAATTTGAATCGTATTGATCGCAATCACCTGATTCGTTGTCAAATAAATGATTTGATTCATTATTTATCCACCAATCCTTTAAATGCCTGATCATGTTCCTTTATCACATCATTCAAGATGTCCATGAATTCAGCATCGACGCCTTCTGGAAGTGTTAGCTGCTCTTTTTTCCTCAACACAATTTTCCCTTCTACGACCTCAACCTGCACATCATCTCCCTGTGCTAAACCGACTTGCTTAAGTAGATCAGTTGGAAGCGTAATGCCAAGGCTATTCCCTATCTTTGTAACTTTCCGTTCATATTGTTCCAATTATCTCACCTCTCCTCATAACGTTATAACCATTATAACATACTAACGTAAGATATTCACCGGGCATAAAGCACAGTAGAAGCACAGGGACGGTTCTTCTGCTTCCTTTCTTTTCTACCAGAAACCAAGCACCCTACACTCCCCACCCAACGAGAATCATCTAATCCAATCATTTAATATGAAAAAACAAAAAGATAACCTCCCTCAACTCGAACAGGTTATCTTTTTCCATCTCATAACATTAATACCCTTTTCACCAGTTGCAATTCCTTTTCTGAGCATCCCGATTCCCCATATCTTACCCTCTCATAAATAGGGATAATCTCCATTGGTCCGTTAATTCTCTTAAACCACTCATTGATCGTTTCGGCAGGTCGCTTCTGATTGTGTGTGCCGAGTGTCTTCTCCCATTTTTGTAGAGATTTCCTTACCAGATGAATGTTGCTTTGACTTTCTTTTTTTAGAGAAGATGAATGTTCTACAGACACTTCCTCATCATTTTTTGCTACAACAGGAGAAGAAGATGGTGATTGGTCTCTCCCTTGTTGGTTCTTACGATACTTTCTATAGACGAAATAACCTGTTATCCCTATACACAAAGCCAATAGCGAAAAAAGAAGATAGTTTCTTTTCGTTTCACTCGTATCTTCCCCTATAAACGGAGAGAGCACAGCTTCTAGTAGAGGCTCTACTTCCGTACCCTCCTGCGCTTCCTCGTCCAGTTCGGTAGACTCCCCAGTAAAATGAGTCTGTCCCTTCATCTCAATATCTTCATCTGTAAACAAATGATCTTTTACATTAGAAGAAAGGGTAGTAGAAAGAGAGGTCAGGGAGAGGCTGATTAAACAGGCAATCAACAAAACGAAAGCGATCGTCATCATTCTATATTTCATGCCTCTTCCCCCTCATCTCTTTACCTGTATCCAGTTGGTTTTTTTATCATCAGGCGCCGTCCCAACGATCAATACTGATGATTGTGGATTCTTATCCCTTTTCACTTGGTCAAAGAAGTGATTCGTCGATAAGAACGTCCCATTTGTATGAATGAATGCAGTGGCTTTATATACTTTCTTTATTTGTTGCATGTTAGAAAGATTCTCAACTTTTAATATGCCATTTTTATGTGAAGCATAATTTACATAGAATTCGATTTGGCAGCCTTCTTTTATCAGGAGTGAACATAACGCTACTGAGTATTCAATTAGGGACTCCATATCTTTTCTGATAAAAAAATTCCCGTTTCCTACAAAATTCAGTAGCACCGAATAGACATTTCCCTGTACCTTTTCATATTTTTTAGCCACTATTTTATTTTCCTTTGCAGTAGCGAGCCAATGAATATGTCGAAAGCTCTCATTTTCATAGTCTTTTGTGCCGATAATGCTCAGTTCATCCTTATAGAAAGAGTAATAGGATGATTGATTACCAGAAACAACCGAGCGGAAATGAAGCTTATTTAATGACTGGAACGGAGGATATATTTCAAATATCGGGAAACCATCACTCGAATATTCAAGTCGATAGGAGAGGAGGGTAAAGGGGTCCGCTACGATGATTTCAAAATTGGACCATTGATGAAGCCCTCTTCCTTTGGCTCTCATTCTTACAGGAATCGTCTTCTTTGACCTTGGAGGTAAATCAACGACTACTTTGTGAATGGTTGATTCACTCCCATCCGATTGAAGAAACACAAAGCTCTGATCATTCTCACTTTCCATCATAAGCTGCATGCGGTATATAGGAAAAAGGGAATCATTCGCTAGTTCAATGTAGAATTCCTCTTCATCCCCAACACTCGACGCAAGGGTATACCTTTTAAATTCCCACCGGATTTTTGTATGTACGTAGTGTAGGTAAACCCTGCCGATTGCCATTAAAATGAGAAATAACGCTAATAAAAAGGAGATGATACTGAATTCAAAAAAACTGGTGATAAGAAATAATATGACAACGAATAGTAGAAAATGAGGCGAAGAAACAAAGGACTGATCGACTTCCGCCCTCATTTAGGCCTCCACCGGAACGGTGACCCCATCCATAATTTCCTGAATAATATGGCCTTTCGTCGCCTTGACTTCTCCTTCTACATTCAATACGATCCGGTGACCCAGTAAAGGTTGGGACAAAGCCTTAATATCTTCAGGAGTACAATAGTCTCTGCCATGAATATAGGCCCGAGCCTGGATGGCCCTCATGAAAGCCAATGATCCCCTTGGACTTACTCCAATGTCTACATATTTATGCTTTCGCGTGGATTGGATAATGTCTAACAAATAATCCTCCATATCATCTGAAACAAGTACTCTCTTTACTTCTTCCTTCATATTCAAGACTTCCTCTACACTGATCACACGATCGATTGAGTCCATAGGATTTTTCAATCTAAATCGTTTAAGCATCATTTTCTCATGTTGAGGAGAAGGATAGCCTTGTTTAATCGTTAGCAAAAATCGATCTAATTGGGCATCCGGCAAAGGAAATGTTCCCGTTGCATCAAACGGATTCTGAGTCGCAATGACGATGAATGGTTGGGGAAGTGGTGCAGTGACTCCACCCAATGTCACATTCTTCTCCTCCATCAATTCCAATAAGGCCGATTGAGTACGTGGCACGGCCCGATTAATTTCATCGATTAATAAGACGTTACTGAACACAGGCCCTTTACGGGTCTTAAAATCACTTTCCTTCATGTCAAAGTACTCCTGGCCAAGGATATCCGATGGCAAGGTATCCGGTGTAAATTGCAGGCGGCTGAATGTTCCCTCTATACTTTTCGAGAAGCACTTTGCCATCGTCGTTTTCCCTGTTCCAGGCACGTCTTCAAGTAAAATGTGACCATCACTTAATAACGCGATCATCATTAATTCAATTTCGTTTTCTTTATCCACCATGACTTGTGAAATATTCTCTTTCATTTTCTGAAGCATATATATTCTCCTTTGAGTGAGATTATAGTAGTCAGTATAAGTATAACAAAAAATCCCAATATTTTATCCATTTTATGGTTAGGTGAGCACAGGGACGGTTCTCCTGCTTCCATTTCACCTACCAACACCCCATACACTTCAAACTATCCCATTCCCTCCCCTTTTTCCTCAGCTATTCGTGAGCCAAGGGACCTTTCCCCCGACCTACTTTAATACGCCGAATTCAATGGCATGAAAACCCTTGAACTTTCATCTATATAAATTAGACTTAAAGTAATGACCATTAGAGAGGAGGACCTTATGTGGAAAAGAAAACACTCACATTTAAGCTGTCTGATGACGGATATTATGAGCTCCTCAAATATATGCCCTACTTTAGAAAAGTTCACTTGTTTGGAATCATAGGCGTGTTCGTGATTTCCACAGTATTCTTTTTGTATTGGAATCACGAATTTCAAGAATCAGCAAATACATCTTCCCCAGTGATGTTCGCATTTATATTGCAAGTGATGTTCCCAGCTCTATTGGCGTTCGGTTTATCCCTTGTCGTACACTTTCTGTTGTATCTCTATTTTCGCTTCAGGATCCATGTTTTCCTAAAAAAATCAGCCCACCGTTTAAAAGAGAAATACCAGCCAGCAAACGATGAGGAATACATGATTGTGTTTGATCAGGATCAAAAGGCCTTCTTACTTGGAAATCGACAACAGCAGATAGAGATTGGTCAGAATTTAAAAGTGGTATCTACTTCTAGATATCTTCTTTTTTATGATGGGGATGGGAAGTCTCAGGAAAAGTTTTATATTCCTAAGGATGGGGATCAGGGACATCAGGAAAATGTAGCTTATATTTTGGATTACTTAGAGAAATTATTAGAGGTACAGTTTATAGAAAAAGGTAAAAGATCGTCGTGAATGTTAACTTGATTTATAGGAAAAAGAAAGAAGAGGTCCCCTCCATTCTAATTTCGAATTCACCTTGAACATCATTCATTTGTCCAAATAACAATTCCTCCTAAACTTTATTCTTTAAAACAGATGATTTATAATAAACATAAATAAATCAAAGTTGGTGATGTAAATGGAACCTATAAGAATTGATCAAGATGATGTAAAAAAAGCAATTCAATCGGGGCATTCATACATCCAAGTCGGCAAACGAAAGTACTTATTAATGGAAGTAGAAGAAGTCAGTCACGATGATGGTTACCAAGTAACCGATCCTGATGAGGAAAAGCAATTATTGAAGGCATTGGAGGAAGATAATCCAGTCCTTTCAGAAGATGAAATCAAGAAGATGTTAGAGAGCTAAACCCATGAAGATTGTGTGGAGAAAGTCGGCGATTTCTTCCCTTATAGATTTAGATAGATAGAGACAAACCATTGAACTCCAACCGATTGCCACCTATTTAAAGGAAACCATTGAGTTCTATTTCATACAACAGGACTTCTCCATTTATGTTCCTGGAAGACATGTTCTCGTTAAAAAAATGCCTGTGGACCTACGAATGGTTTTAATATCAATTGGAAAGTCAGATCCCTATAAAGTCTTTTATAGAATAAAAATGAATCAAATAGAAATCTTTTTAGTTCATCATCCTTACCAAAAAGTCAGTTGAGTAATGAGGATATAGGCTAATGCTTATAAAAAAGATCCACCTCTTCACATGAAGAAGTGGATCTTTTTTGGTTAAACGTATCGTTTATCTATATTGAGGATGAGACACCCATTCCTGTTTAAGATTCTATTCACTCAAATGTTGAATAGCATAATCCGCTTCCTCTTGAGTAAACTGTTCTCCGTATTCAGAAACGAGTTGGTCTCTTATCGCTTCTGGTGCCATAGCCATGGAATCTTGATAACTCTTTGCTTTTTCCAAGGCATTCTTTTTAAAATCAGCTTTCATTGTATCAATCGCATATTGTGCTTCTTCCGCAGTGAACTGTTCACCGTGCTCTGAAATGAGCTGATCATAGATTCCTTGTTTTGACATGTACATCGTATCAGAGTAAGATTCCGCCTTTTTCAAAGCGTTGTCCTTCCAATCATATTCAAGCTTCCCCATGGCATACGTAGCCGCTTCCTCGGAAAACTTTTCACCAAACTCTGAAACTAATTGGTTATGAATTGCCGCTTTGGACATATTCATGATCTCAGCGTATGTTTCCGCTTTTGTTAAAGCGGATGCATGTTCTGCTGGGACGTCATCTTCCACTTTTGCTTCTTCTTTTTTGGGTTCCTCTGTTTTGGGCTGTTCTGTTTTAGGCTCCTCTTTTTTAGGTTCCTCTTTTTTCTTTTCTGACTCTTTTGGCTCAACCGCCACGGGTTCAGTAGCCTCTGACTTGACTTCCTTTTCCTTCTTATCACCCGTCTCAGTATCATTCCCACCAACAGCTGCTGCAACAATCAGAATCGCAATAACCCAGACCCACCACTTTTTATAAAACGGTTTTTTCTTTTTTGGTGATTCCCCCACTATCTGTACCCCCTCCATATAGTAAGCATACATAAGTAGTATATTTTCCTTAATTATCAAACATGCAGGGAAGTAAGGGGACAGGTAACTTGGCTTCTTTGGCCTCAAAAAAACGCAGCATTCAGGACCGAAAGCTGCGTTTTACTTTCACTTCACTGCTACTAAAAAATTCAAGAAAATAGAATTGAATCATTTACTTAAAAAGTGTAAAATTACACTAAACTAACTGTATATAGGGTGGAGGGACTCATATGAAAAAAGTTTTTTTCCAGTTAATACTGTCTTTAGGAATCTTTATATACACCTTTTTCATCTTTGGGTGGGCGTCAAGTTATTTAATGTTGGAGGATAATTGGAAAGAAATGCTCACATTCAACAAGGACGCAATGACCCCACAGGATATTTCTGATATTGATAAACTTATTTATGGGTTCCATCATGCGCCAATATCTATCACTCTTTTAATGATTGCAAGTTTCCTATATGCGCTCTGCTTAATTTTCTTTATAATCAGGCGTAGGCTTCTCACTAAAAATCAAAATCATCTTTCCAAGTAGTTATGGAAGCATGGGGACGGTTCTCGTGCTTCCAATTAGAGGAAGGAGACCAAGGAGCAAGGTGCGTGGCTTCATTAATACCAAGGAACCTATTCCTGTGGCTATCTCTGATTTAGTTTCGACTCGCCTTTAGAGTAAATAGCAAACAAGAATACTTTATACATAAATCACACTCATAATAAAGGCAATAATAGCAAAAGGAACCGGAATAAAGGGGACTATACTTAAGAAACCAAGGAAACTACCTTTCTCTTTTCTGTACTTAACCATATAGAAGATGTTAGGGAGAATAAAAGTGAAAGTGATTTGAGTTATTATTGTTGCCATATCTGCTGTATAGGTTTCTTCATCCCCAGTAAGAACTATACCTACAACAAATACAACAGCCAGAACCATGTAAGCTGGAGATAATTTCAAAATGAATCGTAAGAATCGTTTAACCACTTCATCACCCCTTTCTGACTATTTCACTAGGGAGGAGAGATCTCCTTCCTTGGTACTCAAGGAACCTCGGGGACAGGTCCCTTGGTTTCGAAAAAAAATAGAAAAAATAAACAAAACGCTGGGTTTTTCATCTCCAAGGGTTTTGTTTTTATGAGTTGCGGATATTTATAATCACTTAAAAGTTACACATATAACCCTAATGCTTTTATGACCTCTGAAACCTGTTGATCTTCTACCATTTCTTTAAGCAAGTGCCACTTAACCTCTTTTAATTCTTGTTGGTTTTTCGGTAACTCAGGGTCATAGCCTAATGTTGGTGTTGAATCTTGCCCTATTACTTCAACCAAGAAACACTTTTCAACTCCAAATTCATAAGCACTTGTATATAAATATTTAGCCACTTTTACTTTTAAATTAACTTCTTCTTGTACTTCTCGAATTGCAGCTTCTTCAAATGTTTCTCCCTCTTCCACTTCTCCTCCTGGTAACGTCCAAAAATTGTTAAGACCGTTGACAATACGAACCATAAGAATACAATCATTTTGAATTAAAACTGCAAACGACCTCGGTCTATTCCTCATTTTTCCACCTCATAAACATATTCATTATTAAAACATTCTGCTCATTCGTTCAATAGCATTCCTACATAACCTCTTTACTCACTTTAACATAAAATGACAATTTCACTCTGGTTAATCAAGATCGCCACAGAAAATAGCACTACAATTAACACATTGACAACAGCTAGTTGACACTAGCTGTTGTCAATGTGTTATTCAGCTTACAAACCCCTATATTAATTGATATGTCGAAAACCAATAATCATTGATGCAACAAGGAAAAAATAATAGACCAAATCACATGCGATTTGGTCTATTATTTTTTGTGTGCTTCTCCACAAAACCTGAACTACTTATCAATAAACACCGGGAATTAATATAGTGCTTACACACTCTTCATTCTATCTCTCTATCATCACACATAACCTCTTTTATCACTTCTTCAACAAAGATCGGAGTCTTTACAAATGCACTTTCAATTAATAATCGCTCGGTTCGTTTATGAGCATCTTTTCCAAACGGACCTACGTTCAAGACGGGTCCTTCTAACTTATGCATTTCGTTGAATGGAATGGTATAGGTTGTGTTCCAAACCGGAGTGTTTTCTTCGAATACCCCCCAACCATTGTTATCATCTTTGTAGTTCACATAGCTAAGATCAGAAATCCCATTAAAATAGTGCGCTTGTTCAACAGGCAGGTTGAATAGGTCCTTAGCTACTTTCGATACCCTTTGTATACATCTTGATACTAAAGGATGTTCAGATGTATTCACCGAAGGATAATATGGGGGAGTAAACATTATTACAATCGCTGGGGTCAGCTCCTGACAGTTAATTAAGAGTGTATCAGCAATCCGAAAAGATTTCTCCCTATCATCCCCTTGATTATATCCGATATCATGCTTCAAGGCCTCTATATACTCTTTCCCAAGTTTTTTTTCGGCATAATCAATTAACTCAGAGTAGCGAAGGACGCTTACTTCTCCTACAGAAGGAATGTTCTCTCTTTCACATAACTGGCGATACCATTCGTTACATTCTTCCGCTGCCGAGACAGCCACTTCTTCAAATAATTTCATCACATCTGCAGCGGTTCGTTTCATAGTGAACACATTATAAAGGGCGACTGTTCCATAAGGAGTCTGCGCTGAATAATTCAGTCTTAAATCTTCTTGCTGCAGCGTAATCGGAAGAGGGCTATTCTCACCATATTCTGTTTCTCTAAAAAGTGGATTCCACTCCATTTTCCGGGTTAAAAAAGAAGCAATAAAAGAGGAGGTCATACCACTCAAAGGTTCTCCCACATGAGTTTCTCTTCCATAGAAAAGGGCAGAAGGCATAATTTTCCCGATGGTTCCGGAGTAAACGTAATATGCTGTATCAGTCGGTTTCTGAGAAAATACTGGTTCTCCATTTAAGAATAGTGTATAGCTTAGATCATGTACCGATTTGAGTTCGTTTAATGCTGCCACCGCTGCTCTCATTCCAGATGAATTGACTTCTTCATCCGGCACAGTCAACAAAACAAGGTTAACTGGCCACTGTTCATAGGCTGCCTTTTCTATAATCGCCATATGGATGGCTAATCCTGCTTTCATATCCATAATCCCGCGTCCCCACAGATAATCTCCTGAACGCAGATCGTTTTGGGCTTCGGGATGTAATTCACTGATATAATGTTCCAACTCCTTGGTTAACACTTCCGGATTAAAGGCCAGTGCCTCCAGTTCCCCATACTCCTCAGTACTCACCGTATCAAAATGACTGATTAACACAATGGTCTTCGTGGATTCTTTATTCAAATAGAGAGCCGTTAAGAATTGTCTTCCAAAATCGGCTTTCCCTAACTGAAGCATCTCTGGGTTTTGCTTGAAATAAGGGATTTCCTTCATCTTCTCCGAAAGTTTCACAGGGAAATCGATCTCCCTTTCCGTTAAAGTTCTGCTGTCCCAGCTCACCAACTCACACAATAATGCTCGTAAAGACTCAGGTGTCCCCCATTGACTCATGAGATAACCTCCTTTATCTGATACTGATTGATCCAATTCTCTATGCGACAGAGTCCTTTTTCTAATACTTCCATACTGTAGGCGAAAGAAATTCGAATATACCCTTCTCCTAAATGTGTAAATGCGCTACCTGGTACGACCGCTACTCCCCCTTCTTCCAACAAGCGAGTAGCAAATTCCATAGAGGATAGGTTTAAATGTTTAATAGATGGAAAGATATAAAACGCCCCTTTTGGAACCACCACATCAAACCCCATCTCCACTAACCGTTTGCAAACAAAATCCCTCCGCTTTTTATAAGCGATATTCATTTCTGAGGGAACATGGCGATTGTTGGTCAACGCTTCAATTGCAGCGTATTGTCCGGGTACCGAGGCACAAACGACGTTATAAATGTGAACCTTCACAACATGGTCCATAATCGATTCAGGTCCTAATACAAACCCAATTCTCCATCCTGTCATTGAATGTGATTTGGATAAACCATGTATGAGAAATAAGCGATCCTTCAAATACTCATATGCTGCAAATGAATGATGGCTGTCTTCAAAAGCATTTTCACTATAAATTTCATCCGAAATAATAAAGACATCATGCCTTTTCATCACCATTGCCAGCTCATCCATCTCTTCCCTGCTTAAGGTTACACCTGTTGGATTAGAGGGGTAGTTAAACAAGACGGCTTTCGTTTTGTCCGTGATTAAGGACTCAAGCCTTTCGGGAGAGGGTCTAAATTGGGTTATAGAAGTATCTAAGTAAATGACTTTCGCACCACACATGGTAATAATGGGTTCGTACCCTGAGTAAAGTGGTGCTGGTAAGATGACTTCATCCCCTTCTTCCAATATGGTCCTGAACACAGAATCAATGGCTTCGCTTGCGCCATTCGTTACAATGATTTCAGTTTCCGGATTATAATCCAGCCCATACTGATCCGCAAAGAAATCCCTAATGGCCCGGCGCAATTCTGGTAAACCTGCGTTATGTGAATAACCTGTTTGATCAGAAACAATGGCCCTGATTCCCGCTTCCTTTACAGATGGTGGTGTCGGAAAGTCAGGCTGTCCTACTGTTAGATTGACGGCGTTGGGATAGAAAGCCAACTGATTGGAAAACTGACGTATCCCCGGAATCACTAACCCTCGGGCTCTAGCATTTATAGTAGTTGACATATGCTTCTACACCTTTCTCTTTACCACTACTTCGTAAACCCTGGCAACCAGAGAGAAAGCGGTGGAAAAAATGTGATAACAAGGAGACAAATGAACATAGAAACAAGAAACGGAATGATTGCCCAAGCGATCTTTTCAAATCGGACCCCACCTACGCTGGATGCAACAAATAGATTGACTCCAAGTGGTGGGGTAATAAATCCAATGGCCAGATTCGCTACAAGAATAACACCGAAGTGGACAGGATCAACACCGACGGCTACTACGATTGGTAAAAGAATCGGAGTCAGGACCACTAAAGCAGATATCGTATCGATGAACATCCCGACAATCAAAAGGAGGATATTGATGGCAATCAGGATGATGATTGGATTTGTAGATAACTCTGTCAGAAAAGTAGCAATATCATTCGGAATCTGCTCCAATGTCATAAAGTAAGCAAATGAGACGGAGAGACCTATAATAATCATAGTTGTCGCATTAATGACGACTGCTTCCCGAAAGCTCTCAAACACCGATTTCCACGTCAGTTCTTTATAAACAAATAAACCAACGATCAGTGAATACACGACGGCAACAACAGCAGCTTCCGTTGGAGAGAACACCCCTCCATAAATCCCTCCTAAAATAATAACGGGGATTAAGAGGGCCCACTTCGCATCATTTAAAGCCTTTAACACATCTTTAAAATGAAAAGACGCTTGTTCTTCAGGAGAATATCCTCGTTTTTTCGCAATGAAATAAGCCGTCAACATGAGAGCTAACCCAATCATAAGCCCAGGCAAAATACCGGCTAAGAACATATTCCCAACGGAAACCCCTCCAATTACTCCATATAATACAAATGGAATACTAGGAGGTATGATGACTCCGATAGACCCTGCAGAAGCCGCTACAGCCGAGGCATACCCACCACTATAATTACGTGCAATCATTGCAGGGATCATAAACCCACCAATGGCTGCAACAGTTGCCGGCCCTGATCCAGAAATAGCTGCGAAGAACATACATGAGACGATGGTGACCATGGATAGACCACCTACCATCCAGCCGACCAAAGCTGTTGCAAGATTTAATAGTCTCTGAGAAACGCCTCCTTTCCCCATTAAGATCCCGGCAAGCATGAAGAATGGTATCGCTAATAAAGGAAAAGAGTCCAAAGAAGTAAACGCTTTTTGGGTGATAATATCCAAAGGCAAAGTTGAGCCAAAATAAATGGCGACGAGAGCAGATACTCCCAGGGATATGGCAATGGGTACACCAATTAAAAGACAAACAGCCAGGGTCCCAAATAATAAAGGGATGATCATACTTCCACCTTCCCATTCTCAGAACGCCATATCAAAACGAATTGCTGTACCAGTCGCATAGCCATACCTGCTCCACCTATGGGAATAGCTAGGAACGGAAGCCACATTGGTATTTGCATGGCCGGCGTGATTTGACCATTTTGGAAACTGGCAAGAACAAGCTGTGTCCCAAAGATGGCGAGAAACACAGCCAGTCCAAACCAAACAAGTAATGAGAGCGATTCAAGTATTTTCCTAAATGTCCCCTTGAAGAGCTCGATAAATGCTTCAATCCGAATATGTTGTCGCTTCTTCACTGCATAGCTAGCACCGATCCACACCTGGAAGATATGTATGTAACGAGCCATTTCCTCTGTCCAACTGGGGGCAGAAGAAAAGACGTATCGTCCAACTACTTGAGCAAATATAAGGGCAACCATCAAGGCTAACGTAAGTACGAGAATGAATTCTTCGAAATACTCCAGATTCTTCTTCATCTATGCTGCTCCTTTCAAAAACGAGGAATCAAGGGGGATGAGCCCTGATTCCCGATTTTCAATATTCGTTATTGGCTTCTAATGCCTTGTTAACTAAATCTTCACCGATTTTCGGTACATATTGATCGTAAACAGATGATGCCGCTTCACGGAATGCATCTCTTTGTTCCTTTGTTAACTCATTCACCTGCATACCGTTTTCCTTCAATTTATTCAAAAACTCCACATCTTGTTTCTGAGCAAGACCACGCTGCTCATCACGGTATTCTTCTGAAGCTTCGTTAACGATCTTTTTCAAATCTTCTGGTAATTCATTGTAGAAGTCATTATTCATGATAAGAGCCGTTGCAGCATACACATGTCCGGTTAAAGATAGATAATCTTGAACCTCATAGAACTTATTCGTATAGTAAAGGGAAACGGGACATTCCATGGCATCGTAAGTACCTTGTTGCAGGGCAGTGTATAATTCACCAAATGCAAACGGTGATGCATTGGCTCCGAAAGCTTTGAATGTGTCGGTATGAAGAGGGTTTTCAAGCGTTCTAAACTTCAGTCCCTTCACATCTTCTGGGCTTTCAATCGGCCCTTTATTATTAGACATATGGCGGAATCCATTTTCTCCGAACACTAATCCCTTAAGATCATTCTTTTCAAGGTCGGCCATTAATTCTTGTCCAAGTTCTCCATCAAGTGCTTTATAGGCCGCTTCATTACTATTAAATAGGAAGGGTAAATCAAACACTAAGAACTTTTCATTAAAAGAAGCTAGAGGAGCTACGGCAGGGATTGTCATTTCAATGTTCCCTAACTGAACAGCTTCAATTGCTTCACGATCTGAACCATACAGCTGACCATTTGGGTAAAGCTCTACTTTAATCCGTCCATCTGACTCCTTCTCCAACTTCTCCTTGAAGGTAACGGCTGCAACATGGGAGGATTGTTCCTCCGGTACTAAGTGAGCAATTCGAATGGTATACGTGTCCTCGGAACCTTCACTTGAAGAAGTACTGGGACGCCCACAGGCCGACATGATTAATATGGCAATGAACAATAATGGAAAGATTTTTTTCAATTTAATTCCCCCTCTTGATAATATCCTTGAATTCTCCGTTCAATGTTTTTCATATGGTTGGACATTTCCTGTTTTGCTGTTTCAACTTGCTTTGATTGTAGAGCTTTAAAGATTCGATTGTGTTCTTCAAATGCTTCCTTTGCACTCAAACGGAGCGTATTGGACAATACAAGAAATGCCCGATTAACCCCGGTGTTTGAAGTATGTATCATTGCTCGCAGCTTTGGATTTGGATTTTCTTCTGCTAATAAGAGATGAAACTCACGGTCGAGTTCAATGAACTCTTCGTAGCAATCCTCGTTAATCGCCTGCCATTGACTTTTCAAATTTTCATCTACTTTTTCTAGCAAACTTCCTTGTAATGAATCTACGATTATTTCAAGATTGTACACTTCTAGTAACTCACGAATCTCGAGAAACTGTAACGCGTCTTCTTCTGTAAATGAAGCGACAGTGGCCATTTTTGCATCTGAGATCACCACAAGACCTTCTGCCGCAAGTCTCTTCAATGCTTCACGTATGGGGGTTCGGCTGATCCCCAACTCCTCTGCCAGCTTTTTCTCAGGAAGTTCTTCATGGGGTGCTAATTTACCAGAAATGATGTCGGTTTTGATTAAATTGAAGGCTTGCTCAGCTAATGTCTCTTTCTTAATAATTCTTTGCAAGTCACTCCCTCCTATCTCTTCATTATTTATTTTAAATCATGATGTCTCTGTTGTCTGTGGTATACCTCATACCTCGCAAGGTGGTATACCGTATACATATATAGTAAATCATGGTAGTATAGATGTAAATATAAAATTTAGAATATTTAAATTATTAAGGGGAGGGATGTAAATTGACTAGGAATTGGTTACATGAATTAATTGATGGTTTAGGTGAAAAAAAGGTTGGGATAAGTGATGGTGATCGATTTCGCCATAGTAAAGATGAATCCTCTCACTCGCCTGTAGAGCCTGAAGTAGTTGTTTTCCCAGAAGAGAAAGAGGATATTTTATTGGCGTTAAAGCTAGCCAATACATTCGATATTCCCATCACCCCTTTTGGATCAGGATCTGGTTTAGATGGACAATCTATTCCGATTCGCAAAGGGATATCGATGAATTTCGAACGTATGAATCGTGTCATTTCTTTTCAACCTGAAGACTTGACCGTTACGGTTCAGCCAGGAGTCACAAGACTAGATTTGAATGAGGTGATTAATCCCCATGGTCTACATTTCCCCATTGACCCTGGAGCAAATGCAAGTATTGGTGGGATGGTCGCGACTAATGCCAGTGGCACGACAGCTGTCAGGTATGGGTCTATGAAGGATCAAGTGTTAAATCTAGAAATAATCTTAGCAGATGGAAAAGCAATCAAAACGGGAAGTAACGCCAAAAAGTCGTCTAGTGGGTATCACTTGAATAGTTTATTCACAGGTTCAGAAGGTACATTGGGAATCATTTCTGAAATCACGTTAAAGTTGCATGGCATCCCTGAACATACCATCGCAGCCAGCTGCACCTTTGATTCACCTAAAGCCTGCGTTGAGGCAGCCCATTCTGTCTTAATGAGCGGAGTCCCTGTCTTGAGAATGGAATTAGTCGATGCCAACAGCATTAAACAAGTCAATGAATATGGAGAGTATCATTTGCCTGTACAACATACCCTTTTCTTTGAATTTTCTGGTACTCATGTGTCAGCGAAAGACGACGCGAATATAGTCGGAAAATTAATGGAAGAATGGGGATGTGAAAATTGGAAGCATGCAAGCGGGTCAATAGAGAGAGCCACGATTTGGCGTGCACGGCACGAATTAGCTTATGCCTTCAGACATATAAAGGGAATGGCCGTATCTGGATCTGATGTGTGCGTCCCTATATCCAAACTTGCATACCTGGTTGAATTCGCACGAGAAAGAATTGAAGCAAGTGGATTGTTGGGAGGTATATTCGGTCACGTAGGGGACGGTAACTTTCATACGATTGTCGTATATAATCCAAAAGACTCCACGGAAAGGAAGCAGTCAGAGGCGATTAATAACGAACTTGTATTAAAAGCATTAGAACTAAAAGGCACTTGTACGGGTGAACATGGTGTAGGCATAGGAAAGATGAAGTACCAGGAAGCAGAACATGGCCATGCCGTCGATGTAATGAAATCGATCAAAGCATTACTAGACCCTCACTCTCGATTTAACCCCGGGAAAATGTTTGCTGGCAAAGGGGACTAAGGTCCCCTTTGCCAGTTTTTTTCTTGGAAGCGCAGGGACGGTTCTCTTGCTTCCGTTTCATCCACAACAAAACCCTCCCTACCTCCTCAACAATCCCCCCGCTAACCCTCTCTCGCCCACCATATCCATCATAAAATGAAGCATGCAACAAACATCGTCATCCCGTCCCCCCTTCTTTAATAACCATAATATCGTGATTATACTTATAACCTATCAGTATATAAATAAACAAAAATGTAATAAAATGGAGAGGTGAGTATCTTTGTGCCTCTTCAAAGAGTGTGACAGATTGCCAAGAGAAATATTATATAAAAAAGTGGTTTCTTAAAAAGCACAGTCATGAAAACCATTGAAGAAGAGAGGAAGACCCTAAATGCAAAAGAAAACATTCACATTCAAGCTGTCTGATGACGGATATTATGAGCTCCTCAAATACATGCCCTACTTTAGAAAAGTTCACTTATTTGGAATGACAGGATTGGTCGTAATCTCCATAGCATTAGTTCTCTACTGGAATCACGTGTTTCAAGAATCGGCCAGTACATCTTCCCAACTGATATTCGCACATATATTACAAGTGATGTTCCCAGCTCTATTGGCGTTAGGCTTATCCCTTGTGCAATTCTTGGTGTTCTATTTGTATTTTCACTTCCGAATCAATACCTTCCTGAAAAAATCAGCCCGACGTTTAAAAGAGAAGTATCAGCCAGCAAACGATAAGGAATATACGATTGTGTTTGATCAGAATCAAAATGTCTTCTTACTTGGAAATCGACAACATAGGATTGGTCAGAATCTTAAAGTAGTATCTACTTCTAGACATCTTCTATTTTATGATGGGGAGGGGAAGACTCAGGAGAAGTTTTATATTCCTTTGGATGGGGATAAGGAGCATCAGGAAAATGTAGCGTATATTAAGGATTACTTAAATAAAACCTCCGGGGTAAAGTACGAAGAAAAAGGAAAAAGACAATCGTGAATGTTTAATCACGGTCTTTTCCCTTTTTTAGGGTTCAAGTCATAATGTGACTATGTCTAATCTGTCCTCGTGTTATAAAAAAATTGATTGTCCAATACAGCACAGGAATGATCGAAAACATTAGAAAATACACCAATGAGTGAACATTCATTTCCAACATAACTTCCAGATTTCCTGTAGGTAACAATATGATCAGGAAATAGATCAGAGAGTGCAACAAAAGTGATTTCTTAATAAAATTTGATTTTCTGAGTAGCATCCAATCAATGAATAGGGATAATGGCAATCCAACAAGAAGCATGACTAAAAAGGTTATGGGTAAATAGATCAGATATCCTAGAAATTCAAAAACACCCTCATATACAACGTAAATTGCATTAGCGATAAAACTGCAAATGGTAAGGGATAGTAGTTTATTAAGAGGTTTATTAAATTCAATCAAAATATCCCTCCTCTTCTGATTTCATCATTAGAACAGTGTGTTGACCAAACTCATAAGTATTCTTCATTAACGTTTATCTAATTTCAGTAGAAATCGGATAAAGCCTGAAAAGTCAAGAATGGGAACGAATGCTGTGCTTTACTTTCACTTCATATTGACCCTTCACTAACCTACTCAAAACAATTTTTTGAAATTCCTTTTATTGTAATTGTTATTGTTTTTCAAGTTTAACCTTTGTAGTCGTCCCCAAAGCAAAAACCTCATAACTTAATACTCCATCTTGGTATGTCATAGTTTTAGTATCATCTGAAGATGCAAGCATAGCATTTTCCGTTTTACTATGGTCATTTTCTGAATCCCAAGTATAAGGTTCGTCTGCAGTTGTTGGAGCGGTAAAAGAGCCAGCCCAATAAAGAGATTTTGTGTCGCCGTTATCGCTTACCCAGTAGATTTCAATTGTATCATTATTGATTGTAGCAGCTTGATAAGTGTCTGAGGATTTACTATTTGTTTGCTTCCACTTACCTGTTAACTCAGGTATTTGCTTTGAAGCTTTATCGCTGTTTCCTGAACTAGTGGAACTACACCCAGAAAATAGACCTGTAAGCATTGTTACAAAAAGGGCAATGAATATCGTTTTTTTCATTTTTGGCATCCTCCTACTTTTGATTTATCTAGTCATTTTCCGACTCGAAATGCGACTTCCAATTGATCTTTTGAAGTTAACCAAGGACGGTTCCCTCTGTATGAGTAGAACAGATTCCGTCCCCACTCACTCCCTAGCTTCCCTGGTACCCTCCACCGTTCATAAACGATTTCAACTCTTCCAGATTCTCACCGTCCATCAGATAAGTCACTCCAAACGTTTCACCTTTTCCACTATGATTTAAAGCAATGTCTAAATCGTGGACAATTCTCTTCATATACATATAGGAATAATTCAGATCCAGACTGGCCGGCTTCCATTCATTCACAGCTGTTTGAGCTTCCGTCTCCCCTCCCGTGTCGTCTATATGGGCCGTTCTAACATACTGAAGATGCCCGATCGTGGCAGCAAGCTTTCTGACATTCAACAAGTCGCTTGATTTAGGTTTATCCTGAAACCTTAGGAATTCATCAACCTCATTGGATACTTTTTGTGACTTTAAATACCAATCATATTCCTTGTCAAACCCAGCTTCGACCAGAGAATCGTCCATAGGCTCCTCCAAAATTCTCTTCAAGCTCTCAACGACTCTAACGGCTTCTTCCTTATTTTCCATGAAGTTTTCCTTCATCTCAGTCTGAGCTTCTTCTTCTATAGACTTAAATGACTTCACTTCTACATTCGCTTCCTTTTCAACGGTCTTTTTTGGTTCAGATGTTTCTTCTGCTGAACAACCGACCAATACTGTGCCGATTAGAACGAATGCGGCATAATTCTTTAATTTCCCCAAACTAAATTCCTCCTATATTCCCTTTAATCTCCGTAAGCGGATAATACTCCTTTGCCCCAATTCCTCTCTCAATCATTCTTTTAATATAATTCACTTCATTCTCCAGCTACTCTAACTTATCATCACTCACTTCATAACCTCCAACGAGTTCGCCCAATTCATCTGAATAATGAATATCTATATATTAACAATACCATAATTTGGTGCAGTAAGACTTAGCAAATGAAATACTAAACGCTATGGTTAATCAATTTGGGGAACCAATGAGACAGGTAACTTGGTTTCCTTTGCCTCAAAAAAACACAGCATTCAGGACCGAATGCTGTGTTTCACTTCAGAAAATTCGTTTTAAGCTCACATCAAACCAGAAAACCACAACCCCAAAGTCGTCCCAATATAATTCCCAATAATATACCCCAACGTCCCCACTACAAGGATCGGTCCGATCAAATCCTTCCATCCTTTCGCAATGGCCATCGCAGCAGCCGTGGTCGGCCCTCCGACATTGGCATTGCTGGCCAGAAGTATCTCTTCAAGGTCATACTTTAATAGCTTTCCTGCAGTCAGTGACACAGCCATGTTCACTACGACAATAATGAACACGAATACAAGTAGCAGCGGAGCATTTTGGACAATGAGGGGAATCGATGCCGGAATACCAATCACCACAAAGAACAAGTAAATGAGGAACGTACCGATTTCCTGGCTTCCATTAATCGATTCAAAGTACTTCGGAAACAGGGCAAGTGCCAGGAATGTCAATGTCGTCAACATTAAGTACTGGTCGCCGAACAACCCATTCAGCAAGTTGAGAAAGAAAGACGTCTCCTCCCCGGAAGGAATCACTCCGTCCAGGAATTCGGCGATTTTAAACGAAACCATCACGAGCAGGAAGGCAGTCCCTACAGACAACGCAATATCCTTTAGAGAGATATCCTTCCGCTCCCAAAAGCTTTCCGCAAGAGTCTTCCCCTCTTCCTTCATTCTTCCGCTCTCCACTTTTTCCACATGAGGTGCGTTAAAGCGTCTCCTGAAAAAGCCCATGGCCGGGATCATCATCAGAACGATGAAATAAATCGCCATCATTAAATTGTCTGCGACCACGGCGGAAGACACCATTTCCCCAGGAGCTTCGAACTTTGCTGCCATGGCTGCAAAATTGACCCCGCCTCCAACATAAGAGGCACTGAGCATCGCGCCAATCTTATCAAGGACTGGTATATGATCCTTTAACAAAAAGAAACTGATGATCACCCCTGCAACGGTACCGACCGAACTGATCAAGAAAAGAATCAGAAGCCGTCCACTTTCCTGCCAGATCTTTTTAAAATTCACATGGAAAAGCAGCAGCGGAATGGCAAGCGGAATGATGAATGTCCAGACAGCATCATAAACAGGTGAGGCTGTTGGAATGACTCCCGTATTTGATAGTATAATAGCCCCGATCAGCGCAACAATCGCACCGGATATCTTCGCCGCCCAGCTGTAGCGCTGTTCTAAGTAGATACTTGCTGAAGCCCAGACTACTATAATTCCCCATAATGTTATGTAATCATCTGCTTTGATAAGTGTCCCTTCCAAAACGTTTCCTCCTTTTTACAGTTATTCTCACTATCCATATAGTACCTGTAGTAGGTGGAAAATTCAAAATATTGGTGATAGGAAGGCCCCTGCATTTTCCAACTCGTGTATACTATTTATATATCAAATCAAAACATCCGGAGGGAAAAACATTGTCTATAGCAGCCTACTCAAAGTTCAATCAATATAAAAATAAAATCCATTCATTAGCGAAACCGACCTCAAATGAATCGCTTATGAATGAAACATTCCTATTAGAAAAAGATCCAAAGAAGAAACTTGAAATCTACTATGCTCCTTTTGAACACCTAAACGAGCAGGCCAAAGTCGTCATCGTCGGGATCACCCCTGGCCTTCATCAAATGAAAAAATCATTTGAAACAGTATGGAATCTAAAAGAAGTGAACCTCACAGACGAAGACGTCTTAAACGAAGTCAAAAAGAACTCAAGCTTTGAAGGTCCGATGAGAAAGAACCTTATCACCATGTTGAATGAACTTAATCTTCCCAATTACTTAGGGATTTCATCCACAAGTGAGTTATTTGAATCATTCAGCCACCTAGTACAAACCACTTCCGTCCTCCCTTATCCCGTTTTCTATAATGGCAAGAACTACAGTGGCTCCACGCCAAACATCGTAAAGACTGAGGTCCTTAGAGAATACATACTACAATCGTTCCCGAAAGAAATGGAGCACCTAAATAACCCACTGATCGTTCCTTTAGGTGTGAACGTCTCAAAAGCCCTTACTTATCTTGCAGAACAAGGTCTTATTGATTCTACGTCCATCTTAAACGGCTTCCCTCATCCTTCTGGAGGCAATGGGCATCGGCATAGGCAGTTTGCTGAGAATAAGGAGGGGATGATGGAGAAAATGGAGGCTTATTTTAATAAGGTTCAGCTAGCTTAAGAGTGAGTCAATAAACTATGCATGGCATGCTTGTGATACAAATCATTCGGGGCACCGAATGATTTGTTCACAGGAAAATACTATCTACATATAAAAAAGCATCCTATAACAGAATGCTTCACTACATCATCTTAATCTTTCTTCAATTGTCAAAGTCGGAAAGTAGTCCCCAGAATATACGGGGACAGGTACTCCGGTCTTTTTTTCAGAAAAAAACCGCTGTACTTGTTTTTCTCGTGCACAGTCCTTAGCCGCTTCAGACTATCCAAGGAAAATAAATGGAATCATTAACATATTTTCCGGTAAGATAAAATAGACAGGTAGTTCCAGAAAAATAGAATAATAGATTGTGAGACAGGAATCGTATAAGCAATGGAGGGTAGATATGGCGTTTAAAATTCACATCATGGTTTTGTTGGTCTTTTCGTTGGCGAATTTGGTGTTTTTCATCTTTTATCCCTTAAAATATCATTTGTCTCTTCGGACACTCAGGAAAACCCTTTATACATTGTTTATAGGAGCGATATCCACCGGTTTGTTGATGGATGAACTCCAATTGTCTAATTGGGAGTTTATCTTGACCTTGACTGCAATCGTGATTTTCATGGATTTAGGCATTCTTCTCACTCCGAGCATTATGAAAATTTGGAGTGCCGAGTTTCAATACACCGATTATGTGGAAGATATTATCAAGACCAATGACAAAATCCATAAAGCTATGGTCTACCGAGTTGAAGCAGTTTCTGAAATGATCCAGAAAAACAATGAGCTTCTCTCACCCTCAAGGGGTTACACGGAACAAGAGTTAAAAAACTATCTGGATATGTATGCCGAGAAGTTCGGATTCAATGTGCAGATTCACCGGGTCCGGGGTATAGAGTTTTCAGCAGATGACGTAGATCCGGCCGTGAAAGGTGGTTTGGCTTCTGATGAGATCCAAGTACTTGTCGAAGCCTATCGCTTAACAGAAGGAATCAGGATGACAGTGGAACAAATCAAGACCATAAATAATTTTGACTTAAACAGTGAAGAAGAGGATGTAGAAAGCCTGGCACAATCAGCTGTCGTGTCCCTTGTTGATGACGAAAGCATGCTTGTACCGGTATTTATGAATACAGACCAGTTCATTATCGTCTTAAAAAAAGAAATGGGTGATGTGTTAGAGGTAGATGCGATCCACATCACCAATTTAATCTATCTCTTCTATTCGCTTTAAAACAAACCGTGGTATAATAATAGAAAGACCACTTCATTAAGGGAGGGTTTTACATGATCGGACAATTTAAAGAAAAAGATTCAAGAAAAGGGAAAGTAATCACAGTAAACGGCCGGCGGGTAAAAGTGTCAGCCACTGCTTCCAGAGTGACCCATCTATCTGAGAAATCAACGAGTAAAATGTCACGGAATGTCCAGCAGTTGAATAAAAAGGTGTTGCAATTTATCAACAATCAATAGAAGTAACAAGACTCGCAGGAAGCACAATCATGCATCCTGCTTTTTTATTTAGTAGTATACTTCTTCCCCCTCCTGAATAAGATGGATAGTAATAAAACCCTGACAGGAGGGGAAAAACATGGACAAGAACCCAAATAAGAAACCAACCCCCAAAAAAGTCACGCATCTCAAAGGCGAGACCAAAATAGATAAAAAGAATAAAGAAGCACTGAAAGTCATTAAGTCGATCAAAGGGATGTTTGGATAAGGTAGTGGATAGACAGCAGGATGTATCATCCTGCCGATGATTAAGTGATCGCTCCCAAGCTGAATGATCTGTTCAAGCCTGCATTCCATTTGGATGGGGGCCTCTTTCACACGCTTCGGCCTCACAACGACACTGTCAACCCCCGTCACCCCCGCCGCTTCAAACTCACCAACGCTGCTTGGAAGGTTTTCAGCACTCTTCTGCATTTCATTTCCAAGAAATGTAATCACGACATTAATCACAAATTCTTTCTGTCCCCGAATATTAACGAGCGTATCCTTTTCCGTCCCTTCCCTCTCTCCCACACCTGGTCCAACAGAAATCGAGAGCATAGGCGGATTCCTCGACGCCACCGAAAAAAAGCTGAACGGCGCAAGATTCAATTCTCCCGATTCGGATATGGTGGACACCCATGCGATGGAAAAACGGTGCCTGACCCCCAGCACGCTAAAGCTTTACCATGCTGGGCATCAGGCACCAATCTTTAGTTCAAGAATGTATAGTTATTATCAATTAGAGGTCCGTCCCTCTAATTCTCTTATCGCGCTGATCGCCCCTATTTTTGTACAAACAGTAGCCCCCACGCGATTGCTGATTGAAATGACGTTCTTTAATTCTTCGAAATTCTCTAGGAACGCTTTCGGATCCGGATAGTGATTGAGTTGATGCAGTGTTGCCCCAACGAATGCATCGCCCGCCCCCGTAGAATCAATGGAATGAACGGGAATGCTTGGGATGATACACGATTCCTTTCCATTTGAAACGAGTGTTCCATCCTTTCCAAGGGTGACGGCTACCGTATTGGCTCCCAGTCTATGAAAACATTCGACTCCATCTGATAAAACGGCGAATCCAGAAATGATTTTACATTCCTCTTCACTTACTTTGACGAAGTCTGCATGACTGATGCACTGCTCCGCCACCCTAACGAAGTCCCCTTCTTTCCCTTTCCATAAATCGCTACGAAAGTTCGGATCAAAGGAGATGAATTTCCCTGCTTCTTTGGCCGTTTGGATAAAGGATACGTATGCAGACTTAAAAGGATCATCCAGTAAAGCGGTAGCCGATCCGAAGTGAATGATGGAAGATTCCCTCCAGCTACTTTTATAAAGCTCTTCTTTGTTCAGATGGGCATCTGCCCCACGATTAAACACGAAATCTCTTTCCCCATCTTCTTTTAATGATACAAATGCCAGAGTCGTAGGATGATGCTCATCAAGAAGAATGGAAGAATCATCAATGGTAAGATCTTTCATAGTCTTTTTCAAAAAATGACCGAAGGGGTCATTTCCTACTTTGCTCAGGAATCTGGCGCGCCCCCCAAGTGTGGTAATGGTGGCACACACATTAGCCGGAGCCCCCCCTGCTTGCTTGGAAAAATGTTGTCCTTGAGCCAGGTCTGTATTGATATCAGTACAAAAGAAATCGATGAGCAGTTCACCGATACATAAGATCGAAGAGTCATTCATGCTCTCGCCCTTCCTTTCCCCAGATAGAGGAAAGCTCGGTAACCGAGAGCTCTTCTACCTTGGCACTCCCTCCATTGGCAGTGAGAGAAAGGGTGTGGTTCGTTCCCTTTGGGAAGATCAGGTTGGTTAATACTCCCCGTCCTCCCTGTGCAAATACCTCTAAGGAAGATGAGTCCAGGAATAACTGAAGGTTGAGTATATCGTCCATTAATGCCACAGGACATTCGGAAATTCCCGGAAATGAATCCGAAAACTCATGTTCTCCTGACTGAGTCCGATCGACCGTTAACAATTGGTTAATTCGATTGTACCGGATACTCGTTTTCTCATCGGATGAATGGTGGATCGTCAAACTGAACTCCTCTGCCTCTTTCAACGTTACAGCCAGATTCACTTCCACTAATTCATGATTCACATCCATTAAGGATGCTTCTTCCGTTACCTCTATTGCTTTAGTGACCTTTGATTCTTTTCTGATTCCGCTGATTTCGGATACAGGTTTTTGTAAAAGCTGAACACCATCTGCATTAGAAATCAAAGTCAATTCTCGAGGCAGCGTCATGGCTCCTCTCCATGTTTCAGTTGGTACCTGATTTGCATATCTCCAGTTGTTCATCCATCCAAGATAGATGCGTCTTCCGTCCTTTTCAGGAATATCAGACCAGCTCACTCCCGCATAATTGTCCCTTCCGTGATCAAGCCAGAGGATGGTGTCCGCATTATGATGGTTGATGAACGTCTTGCCGTCAAAGTCCCCAATAAAGTACTGTGTCCTCGACCCTTCCTTGAAATCGGGATTGTCACCAATGCTCACCAGCATCACCCATTTCACATGATCCGGATTTCCGTCGACCATAAGTGGAAACAGATCCGGGCATTCCCATACTCCGAAATGGGCTCCTTCGTCCTGGCCGAATTCACTGGCGAACTCCCAGTCGATCAAATTAGGTGACGTATAAATGGTAATCGTCTGACCTGTCGCCAGCACCATGACCCAAATTTCAGATTCCTCATGCCAAAATACTTTGGGATCCCGGTAATCGGTAATGTCTTCATCTGACAGAACAGGGTTTCCCTCATATTTCTCCCACGTCCTGCCTTGATCAAGACTATAGACCAGACTTTGCCTCTGTCTTGGACGATCGGAATCCGGATATGTGCCCGCACTTGTATAAATGGCGACGAGCCCCCCATTCCCCTCTTCAAAGAAACCCGATGTATTCTTCCAATCCACCACGGCGCTTCCAGAGAAAATAGCCCCATGCTCATCGGGATAAAGAGCGATCGGCAGCTCATCCCAATGGATCAAATCACGGCTAACCGCATGCCCCCAGTGCATTGGTCCCCACGTGGTTCCATGTGGATGATATTGAAAGAAGAGATGATATTCCCCTTCGAAATAGACCATCCCATTCGGATCATTCAGCCATTTTTCCTTCGGGGAAAAATGAAATTGTGGACGATAGGTTTCTGAATAAAGGCTCATTTTTTCTTGATAATGATTCGTCATATGGATTCTCCTTTTGCATTTGAAAGGCTGCACGATTGCCTGGGCAAGGTACAGCCTGAATGTCATTATGATTGGTTACGGTCATATCCATTCTGCTTTATTTTCAGCCACTCCTGTAACCCGAGGCGGTCGAGTTCTTTCAAGTAATCCGCCCATTCTTCATCGGCTTTCCCGTTTGTGATCCATTCCGCCTTCTTACGCTGCACATAAGCAAGCAAATCGGTCTCGATCTTCGAAAGCTTATCTAACTCCTCAAGGGAGAAGAATACTTTTGGATAGATGTTATCCGCCTTCATATCTGGTACCATGACATCCTTCATGAGCCCCAGTCTCCAGGCAGCATCGTCCGGTTTTGTCGTCACGGGTCCATAGTATTCGTCCAAGATTGCCAGTGGACCGCCTACGGATGTCTTTTCCCTGAGCTCAACAGGAGCCGTTCCTTCTAATGGAAGGTGCTTTAATGAATTGCTGGCACTATCCATTTCGAAGATGTTCTGCTGTTTGTCATCCCCATATGTTCCCCAGTTATTCTGAACCGATTGTAGCGGGTTATAGAATTGATCGATCCATTTCGCCGTCAGTTCAAGGTTCTCGTTCGCACTCGTGATGACCATTCTGTTCCGGTCAAATCCCATACCGTTCGTTCTTGCCACATTCTTCGTTCCATCAGGTCCTTCAAGGGCCGGCATAAGGTCATATCGATCGTTCATACCCGTGATATTGGCTTTATCCCATGTGAAGTACATGCCGTAGCGTCCTTCTTTCCCTTTCGACAGGTAGGTGTTCCAATCCTGTTCAAACGCTTCTACGTCAATCAAATCTTCTTTATATAATTCATTCAAATAATTGATGGCATCCTTATACCCTTCGTCGGCTGCCGTCAGCTTCACTTCGCCGTCGTTGGTGACGACCGTGTGATCCCAGTTCTCACCGAGTCCGAATGAACCGAACAAGAAGGACACATCTTCACCTCCATGGTTGATGATGAAAGACATCGGGATTTCATCTGCCTCTCCATTCCCGTTAGGATCCTGTGTCTTAAATGCTTTCAGGACTTCTTTAAGTTCATCGGTTGTTTTCGGCATCTCAAGCCCCAGTTTATTCAGCCATTCGACATTGATCCAAGGGAAGTCATCAACAGAGTGGATGCTTTCCTTCCCTGAACCAAGCTCTTCAATCCAAGGAAAGGAATAAATATGTCCATCCGGTGCCGTCATCATCGAACGATATTCAGGCGCAGCGTCCAAGACCTTTTTCAGGTTGGGCATATGCTCATCAATCAGATCCTCAACAGGAACGATCGCCCCATCCTTCGCAAGCTTCAACAGCTCATAGTCACTGTATCCCGCATTCATGATCGCGTCTGGAAGCTCGCCGCTCGCGACAGCCAGATTCCGTTTTTCATTGAAGGTTTCCCCTGCTGTATAATTGGTCCAGTCGATCTTCACTCCTGTTTCTTCCTGGAGCCTTTTGAAGATCAGCTTTTCATTTGGATCATCTGGAGCAAGTGGTGAGCTCGATGTCATCATCTTAAGCGTCACTTGTTCCTCTAACGGAAACTTCACATTTTCCAGTTCATAATTCTCAGAAGAAGCACTTTCACTGTTGTTGCTGCACCCTGCTGCAAGCAGCATGCCAGACATTAGAATCGCCGACATTGTCTTCGTCTTTTTCCCCATTGTTAAACCCCCATTGATAAAATATAGATTATTTTAAAGATCCCACCATTACACCTTTTTCAAAGTATTTCTGGAAGAATGGATACATAATGATCAGCGGTAAGCTCGCTAATACGATGGATGAATACTTGATCATCTCTGAAATTCTTTGGAGTTCCGCAGCAGCCTGCTGGTCAGCGATCATTCCCGGCTGCACCTCATTCTGGATGAGGATCGATCGCAGAACGAGCTGTAACGGGTACAAATCCCGGTCTTCAAGGTAGATCATCGCATCGAAATATGAATTCCATTGTGCGATGAACGCATAGAGCGCAATGACAAAGATAATCGGTTTCGATAATGGAAAGACGATATTCAAGAAAATCTTGAACTCCGAAGCCCCGTCGATCCGTGCTGCTTCCTTCAACTCATTAGGAATCGACTTGAAATACGTTCTTGCAAGGATAATGAACCAAACGTTGATGGCATTGGGAAGGATGATCGCCCAGATCGTGTTCAGCATCCCTAAGTCCTTCACCACCATATACGTCGGGATCAACCCTCCGTTGAAGAACATCGTAATGAGAAAGAACACCATGATGAACTTTCGTCCGACAAGTCCTTCAGCCGAGAGGGAATAGCCGGCAAAGATGCAGACACTCACGGTGATGAGGGTGAATCCGACAGAATAGAGAATCGAGTTGATGAATCCTTTGACAATGGTCCCGTCCTCAAAAATTCGTTTATATCCCTCGAGCGTCCAATCCGAACCGCTGATGAGAAATCCTTTTTTCACGAGAACATTCGGCTCAAGAACCGAAGATAGTAGAACGTACATCAAAGGGAACAGAACGATGATTACGACTCCCCCAAGCAGGATTTTGTTAATGAAAAGAATGAGTTTATCACTCCTGGTGTATTGGTACATCTCGTTTCCCCCTTTCTATAAAAGACCTTCACCTTCGTTTAATTTCTTGACTACACGGTTGACGAAAACCAATAAGATGACGTTGATGACGGCATTGAACAACCCTACTGCCGTGGCGAATGAATAGTCACCGGCCTGCAGCCCCCGCTTGTATACATAGGTCGAAATGATTTCCGAGGTTGGCAGATTCATAGACGTCTGTAACAGATAAGCTTTCTCAAATCCAATCGCCATGATGCCTCCTGCAGCTAAGATAAATAGAACCGCCATGACAGGCTTCAATGTCGGTAGATCGATGTGCCAGATACGCTGCAGCAGGGACGCCCCATCTACGGTTGCTGCATCGTGGAGCTGGGGATCCACATTGGCGAGTGCTGCCACATAGATGATGGATGCCCACCCTGCACCTTGCCAAACCCCTGACCAGATATAGATGCTTCTGAAGGCATCGGGATCAGACATGAACGAAATCGGCTTATCCGTAAATACCGACAGCACCGCATTAATGGGGCCGGTAGGTGATAGGAAGAGAAAGATCATCCCCGAGATGACGACGACCGAGATGAAATGCGGTGCATACAGGATGAGTTGTACATTTTTCTTTACTCCTGCTTTTCGGAGCTGATTCAGCATGAGTGCAAGGATGATGGGAATCGGAAATCCGATCAGTAGCTCGAAGGAACTTAATTTCAACGTATTGATCAGGATATCCATGAAATTCGGAGACGATAGAAAGTCCGAAAAGTGTTTCAACCCCACCCATTCACTGCCATTGATCCCCCTGATGGGACTGAAATCCTTAAAGGCGATGGATGCGCCATACATGGGAACATATTTGAAAATGATCGTAAGAATGATGGCTGGTGCAAGAAACAAATAGAGAATATAGTTTTTCTTCATATAATGGAGCTTTGATTTGAGTTTCGAATTTTTCTGTGTTTCCGTTATGACTGCTGTATCTGCCTTCGCAAGTTCTTGCAATCGTTTGACCCCCTTTAAAAAAAATCAAGTTGTGTGTTATACAATGACCTGCCTGTTGAGTTCACTTTACTAGAATCCTAGAATGAAAACGTTTACTATCTTCGGATGAAATAGTTTAAATTTTTTGGAAGTTCACCGCACAAAAAAACCTCCGGCGTCTGCCAAAGGTTTCTACTCCAAATCATTCAGTTCTTCATTAATCGTTCTTACCGCCTTATCTGCTGACGTTTTGACGTCTTTCCCTCCGATCCCCACGTCTTCAAATAACGTTTTGACCGCTTCACTCACGACTGGATAAGCAGGGGTAATCGGTCGATTCCTTGAGTACTTTTGTGCCTGTTCAACAAAAATATTCTTAGGGTACTCATTGAATTCAGGAAAGGCTTCGGCAACAGAATATCGCGCAGGAACATCTCCGGTGATCTCCACATACTTTTTCGCTCCTTCAAAGCTGGTGACATATCGGACAAACTCCCATGCTTCATCGGGATAGTCGGTTTCAGACGATATACCGAGGGACCACCCTCCGTTTGGAACCGCCTGTTCGCTCCCTTTCGGCAGGGGGGTAATGCCGAAGTCCTCACCCAGTCGGAAATCAGGATTCATACTACTGAGACTCTCTACCATCCAGGAACCGAGGACGGTCATGCCGAGCTTATCGGTTTCCAATGCCTCCTCGGGAAGTTCGACCTTTGCCACCCGGTGTTTCTGATAGAGATCCTGATAAAACTGCAGGGCTCTCAGGGAAGCCGGGGAGTTCAAATATCCACTCGCTGTCTGATTGTCCGGATCCAGGACATCTCCTCCAAATTGCCAAAGGATAGGCATCTTGAAGTAGGAAGGTGACTCCCCATCCGGGAATCCTTGAGCCGGGTCGATCCCCGTGATGTCAGGTGATAAAGCAGAGATCTTCTTAGCTGCCTCGAGAACCTCCTCCCATGTCATCGGGTCATGTGGATTTTTGGAAGGGAGGGATACCCCTGCTTTTTCGAACAAGTGGATATTATAAAAAAGGGCGACACTCGACTCTGCAACGGGTGATAAATAGATTTTATCCTCGTATGTGATCCCCTTTAACGTAGGGGCTGCGAGATCCTCGATATGACCTTCCTGTTTCATATAATCGTCCAGGGACATCAGTCCACCCGCACTGGCATAAAGGGCGAGAGTAGGCGTATCGATCGTCAAGATATCAGGTGGATCACCTGCTGCCATTTCGGTTCTTAGTTTCAACTCATAATCACCATATGGTACAGGAATCATCTTCACTTCGATCGTAGGATGCTCCCTATTAAAGTCTTCCACCAGCTCTTCATATGCCTGATTCTCAAGCTCTGTCCCTTTGTTTCTCCAGAATGTCAGGTGGATTTTGACTTGTTCATCTTGTATTTCACCAGCCTTATCCCTGCTGCTTTCCTTGAAGGAGGTGAAAGAGAAGATGCTGTAAATGCCGGCTGTCAACATGAGTAGCGCAGCGAGAACATAGATAATGGGCAATTTATACTTCACCGTACCTCCCCCTTTTCCACAGCCATGGATTTCCGGTAATCAAGTGGCTTTTGCCCAAACCGTTTCTTAAACACCGTACTGAAATATCCGGAATTGGAATAGCCGACAAGATGGGCAATTTCGATGACCTTTAACTGTTCATCCATCAACAGGGAACGGGCTTTTTCCATTCGGAGATTCACGAGATAATCGCTGAAATTCTGTCCTACCAGTTCTTTGAACATCTCCGATAAATAGGCCGAGTTGATATGGAATTGATCAGCAAGGGAGGTAAGTGAAATTTCATTGGTGTAATGCCTGTCCATATACCGCCTTACATTCTCCACGATGGCAATGCCATTAGAGGAATGGCGGGTTTCACTCACCTTTTCCGCAATCATTCTTGCAAGGTCCAACAGTTCTCCTTTAACCCGGTCACGGGAAGTCAGTTCCCATATCCCCAGTTGACAATTCCACATCTTCTTCTTCAAATCATCGGTATATAGATCATATTTTCTTGCCATGGACCCAAGCATGAAGAGCACCCGGCTTGCTGCAAAGGAATACGACATCACGGATTGCCGGTCGCATTCAGCAAGAGTTGTCAGAAGATGTTTTTTGAAGCTCTCGAAATCCCCCTGCTCCATACTGTTTGACAACTTCCATTCTGCATCCTCAGTGAACTCGGCGGTCTGTTTACTCGATGTCCCGTCGATGAGCTGGGACATGATATCAGCTGAACTTTGGCTCCAGGAAAGAAGGGCCGAAATATATCCGTTCTTTAATTGTGATAAGCCCCTGACCACTTTCCCCAGTCCGATGACCGTTTCAAGATTGAGATAGGCGCTGACATTCTTTTGTAGCTCCTGAACAAAGTGAGGGACTTGATCTCCCCCTGAATGATGATGACACAAAAAATGAATCATATTCGGATAACTAGCGTCATAGAAGGACATGATGCCTTCATGCTCATAGGATAATTCTCTGCACAACATCTTGAACGGCAGAAACAAATCCCTCACTTGTTCGGAATCACTACTTCGAATCTCTACGGTAATGAACTGGACGACAGCGTCCTCACCTGCCAGCACATCGAGCTTCAACTGACTCAGTCTCTCCCTTGAAATATTCTTCTCCGCCCATTCATCTTTCACCAAATGAAGCAGGTACTGCTCCCTCATTTCCTCGGCGTGGAATTGGTTCATTCTATCCGTTTCCATCCTTCTCTGCTTCTCCACTTCAATCTCGCCCTTACTTTTTCTAAGGGCAGCCGTCAATTCCTCGGGATCGACCGGCTTAAGCAGATAATCCTTTACTCCTTCGACCAAAGAGGAACGGACATACTCGAAATCTGCGTAACCCGACAGGACGATTACCTTGATCTCCGGATACTTACCCGATAACGCTTTCACAAGTTGCATCCCGTCCATGACCGGCATCCTGACATCGGTCAGGACAAGATCAGGCATCACCTCTTCAATGACCTGTAACGCTTCCTTACCATTCGAGGCTTCACCGGCAATAAAGAAGCCTTCTTCTTCCCAATCCACTTTCCAATTCAACCCTCTTCGGATTTGAATCTCATCATCGACCAGAATCACTTTCAGCATGAAGATCCCCCTCTCCACTTTTTATGCGCAAGACAATGGTTGTACCTATATTCTCTTTAGATGTAATGTGATAGGTGAAATGTTCTCCGTAATATAGCTTCAAACGTCCCAGGACATTTTTAAGCCCTATGCTTCGTCCTTTGCTTTCAAGTACTTGACTGGTTTCATGACGACTCAGGTCACGTTCCAACTCTTCCACAATAGACTCAGGGATCCCTATTCCATTGTCCTCAATCACAATTTCCACCCAGTCATCCATTTTCTTCGTCGCAATGCGAAGAACGGCCTCGGTTTTTTCTATGAAGCTATATTTCACAGAATTCTCCACAAGTGGCTGGATGATAAACTTGATGATCGGGAGCGTAGAGGCTTCAGGATCTTCCTCAATGGAAACGGAAAGAGCCTCTTCATAGCGCAGCTTCAGAATTTCCATAAACCTCCGTATATAGGTCATTTCTTCTCCGAGGGTCACCATGTCCGATTCCGTATTGAGGGAATAGCCCATAATCCTCCCTAAATGGATTGTGACATCGATCACCTCTTTGTTCTTCCCTTGAGCTGCGAGACCACCGATGGTTTCCAGTGTATTATTGAAGAAATGGGGATTGATTTGCAGGAGCAGCGCCTTGTATTCCGCATCCCGTCTGCGGATATTGGCTTCATATTCCGTTTCGATCAGAGTGTCGAGGCGGTCGGTTGTCTGGCCGAACACATCTACCACATAACCAATCTCATCATTTGCTGTCTTTATGGAAGGAATCAATTGCTTCGCTTTCTTAAATTCTCCCTTTTCAACCAGCTTCATGGCACCGGTCAATTTCCCCAAAGGCTTTACGATAGTTGAAGAGAAAAGATAAGACGCCATGATCGTCAATAAGAATATCCATCCACTCGTCAAAAGGAGATTCCTCTGAAGCTCATTAATCTGAGAGAACAGTTCGGACTTGGTAATTTCACTGACCAGCACCCAGTCTCCTACTCTTGCCTTCTGATAGAAAATCATATACTCTTCTTTCTTGAAAGGGACCTCTATTAATCCCGAGCTATTATTCTCCGTCTTAATGGTCTTTAAGCTTTCTTCTATTACATTCTCCGGTGTATCGACGCTGCCAGTAAGCACATTTCTTCCGAGGCTGTCGAGGAGATACACTCTCCCCTTCTCACCCAGCTTGATCTTGCTTAGAGCATTCTCAAGAAGGGACGATGGAAAGTTCACCTTGATCACGCCGGATAAATCAAGGGTATTGATATCAAAGAGTGGCAGAAGGTAACTGTTCACCTGATCCGCCATCAGATCATTATGAGATCGAAGCCAACGTCGATCATCTTTATAGAATTCATCAAACCAAATGGTTTTCTCCAGAGGTGGAAGATTCCCGGCAGTCCCCGTCCCATCATTGAGGTAAACCGCTACGGACATCGACTTGGAATTGTTGATCATCATCGAAGATAACTCCGCCTTTAACTGGTTCTTCATCAGGAGACGTTCAGCATCTGTTGCCTTCCTTTCATCCTCCTCGGACTTGATCCATTCCTGAGTCGTAGGGTTCACCAGTACCTGCTTTCCTAAATCCTCTGCCTGCGACGTGATCGAATCAATATACAGGGAATACTGCTCCATCATTTCAATCGTCGAACTCGTCGTACGTTCCTCCATGATGGACGTAAACCAGTTCGGAATCAGAATCGACAGAACAAGAAAAGGAAAGGTCAGCAGCAAAGTGAAGATCATAAATAATCGGTTGCGAAGTGAGAAAAACATGTGGCCTCCATGGTTAATGCAGAATAGGATTCTATTGTTAGAAAAGTGAAACTACTATTCTACTAAATTTACCATAGAATGGGTGGGGTTAAAAAGGAGAAAATTAAGAAGCACAGGGACGGTTCTCCTGCTTCCATCAGCATCCTTATACTATGCACAAAAGCAAAAAGACCGTCGTAAATGTCTCAATGCCGGTCTTTTTCTTCATATAAATGTATGTTTCTTTTTTTTAATAAAGAGTGTCTGCCCTTTAAACGTCAACATTTTTCTATCTTGAATGTCAGACACCCGTTCCTGTTTAAGATTTCATTCCGTCAAATGTTGAACGGAGTAATCCGAACCTTGTTTATTCATTGTTTACTTAACCAACCTTCGAATGTCTTAAGTATAACCACCTGCATTAGAGATAACCTATCTTATGGAGGTGCTCAACATGAGTCGTAAATTTGAGAAAAATCTTATAAGATTGCTTTATTTCTTTGGTATTGGTTCCTTTATTTACTTAATTAAAAAACCACTTGCAAAGGACTGGCTCCTTGTTTTCTTAATTAAAAGTTATTATGCATCCTTGGTCGATCAACTAGTTGTAAGTAAAGGTTATGTTAAATATCCCACCCGATTTCCAAAACGAGTGAGAGCAAGTTTGGTTTTTGATTACATACTTTTCCCAATCTCTTGTGTCATTTATAATCAACTGACGAAGGATTCTCGCATGATTCAGTGCCTTCTAAAAGTTCTGTATTTCAGTGTACCAATGACGATTACTGAGCTATGGCTAGAAAAAAATACTCAGCTTGTTAAATATAAAAAGGGGTGGAACTGGAAAACCACTTTCTTTTCTCTTTCTTTTTCCTTTTTATTGGTCAGATTTTCAATGTCTGTTATAAGAAGTCTCTTCAATAATAAATACGATCTTTCTAAAGATGGAGGTTCATAATCAAGAGAGGGAGTAGAAGCTCTTGATATGCATGAACAAACATCAGCATTTATGGTGAAAAAAATGGGTTCAAATTTGAGATACAAACGAACAAATTCAATTTAGATTTAAATAATATCGATACAGCATTGAACTTACCCACTCTATAAAAAAATGGAACAGTTTAGAATTACAACCTAAACTGTTCCTAACAAACGATTTCCATCCTATTTTGACCTCAAGATTTTTATTATCAAATGGTAGGAGCAGGTAATTCACCAATTTTCATACGGAGTAAACTATAGGGTTTTTGTCGCAGGTCTTTTCCATAATGAAATCTTGCCTGCCGGTGTAATTGGTTTACAATGACATATAAGTATCCATCGGGACCAATCGAAAAAGTATCCGGCCATAAAATTCTCGGGTCATGTGCGATGGTTTCCATTGTGCCATTTGGCCATATCTTTCGGATACTATTATTCTCATAATCCCCAGCATAAACGGCCCCTTTTGCATCTGTAATCATTCCATCAGATGCACCTTTTTCTCCCCAATACTCCACATGATAAGGTAAATCCATGTCCGGTATATTTCTGTCTCTCAGGGCTTCTGTTGGGATCGAGTATAGATGACGGCTTGTTAGTGGACAAAAATATAATACCTTTCCATTGGGAGAAATCGCAATACCGTCAGACGCTAATCTAAATGGAGAAGTTCCGCCATCTTTATTTCGATTCATCAACACTTTTCCTTCTACTTTCGGTATAAAATAGGGATCGGGTGAAGTTGAATTTGCTCCAGTTAACCGTCTAAACGCCTTGCCATTTTCTAAATCTAAAACGATAATACCTCCTGGTCCTTTGGAAGAAGAATCCGTTATATAGGCATAACCAGCGTTTCCAACACGAAAATCAAATCGGACATCATTAAGGTAAGTTGTTGGCAGGACTACATCTTCTGTAAAGGTATACACTCTTCTAATGGTATTGGTTTTTAAATCAACAGCCACTAATTTTGCCCCACCTTTAATTGGTTCAGAAAAATTTGGGGCCGCTGTATCTAATACCCAAAGCGTTCCCCTTCCATCCACCACTACACTTTGGACACTGATGAAAGTCGTTCTGATATTCCCAGCGTTAGCCAAATTGGTTTGTAAGGTAGGGTAAGGCTGCAATTTATCTTCAACAATTTCGGCAACCGTAAATCGAACATCGTCTCCCCACTTCGGAAAACAAATGAAAATACGACCAGTTTCCGAAACACTAACACCTGTAGGCATAGCTCCATTAAATGTATGAACTAGTTCAAACTTACCGAAATATTTTTCACTAGGTAACATAAGCTTCATATTCCCTCCTCCAGCATTCAAACGGGATATCACCTATATATGTTGTAACCTTTTTCTAGTGCCTGTTTTTTAGTAAATTATCGAAGCACGGGTAAGCACAGGGACGATTCTCCAGCTTCCATTTCACCCACCTAAACCTCACTTCACCCAACTCCCCCCACTAACCCTCTCCCTCCCAATCAATCCCCCATCCTCCACCACACCCACCATATCCATCATCACCGCAAACCCCTGATCCACCCCACTCAACACCCCCGCCTCCTTACACCCCTCCCACAACTCCCTATAACTCACCAACACATACCCATCCTCGCGCCTCTCCCGCTCCTCACCCAGCAACCCCACCAACACCCCATACACCTTCAAACTCTCAATTCGCAACTCCAACTCATTCCCCTTCGCATACTCCGTCACTAACATCCCATTCCCTCCCCATTTATCATCAGTGAGCCAAGGGACCTGTCCCCCCTGCCCCCACTCAAACCAAACCAACAGAACCGTCCCCCTGCTTCATCCATCCCCCACGAAACCGCCCAAACTCCCTCACAAACTCCAACTTCACCGTCCCCACCGGCCCATTCCGGTTCTTCGCAATCTTCACTTCCACTTCCTGTCCGTTCTTCGAATCCGGATAATAATAATCATCCCGGTACAGAAACAACACCACATCCGCATCCTGCTCGATATTCCCCGAGTCACGCAGATCCGACAGCCTCGGCCGCTTGTCATCCCTGGACTCCACTCCCCTCGATAACTGGGACAACAGAATGATCGGAATCCCAAACTCCTTCGCCATCCCCTTCAGCTGCTTCGTAATATGCCCAATCGCCAGATCATGCCGGTCAAACCGCTCCTTCACCGTGATCAGCTGCAGGTAATCAATCACCACAAGAAATGGCTCCGTCGGGTACTCCCGCTTCAGATTCATAATCCGCTGTCTCATCTCAGGCAACGTAATCATCCCATTCTGCGAGAGTTCAAGCTTCGCCTTATACACCGCATTCATCGCCCCGTGCATCCTCGGCATCTCGTCCTTCGTCAAATACTTATAGGGATTCTGCCATTTCATCATGTTAATATCCGTGATACTCGAAAGAAGTCTCTGCATGATCTGCCTCGAACTCATCTCTAAGGAAAACACCATGCTCACCCCTTTCTCCCTCGTGCATTCCCACGCAAGCTGGATGGCAAAGGCCGTCTTCCCCATGGAGGGTCTCGCCGCCATGATGATGAGCTCCCCTTCCTTCCACCCTCCCGTCAGTGCATTCAGGCTCTCGAATCCCGTCGAGACACCGGGAAGTCCATCCCTCTCCATGTAAAGAGATTCATAGAGATCCATGATGATGTCATCCTTCGTTTCCTCGTCGGTGATCGTATTCGTATGCATGTCAATGAGTGCTTTGTAGAGGCCCTGTGCGGATTCCGGGGTGTAGGCGTTCAGGAAGTGATGGGCCGAACTCTTGATGAGGCTCAGTTCGTAATACTTCAGGACAATCTGTTCATACTGCTCGATGTTCACCGTCGTCGGGCAGTAGTTGGCAAGGGCCAGGAGAAACTGGACCCCACCCACATTCTCAATGTCATCCCCAAGCTCCTCCAACAGCATCACCAGATTAATCTCCAGCCGCTTCTTCTGCAGCCCTCTCATCGCTTTAAAAATGAGGCGGTTCCTCACCAGGCTAAAATGCTTCTCCTCCAAGGTCAGTGTATCCAACACATCCGCATCCAGGAGAACCGCTCCAATGATCATGCTCTCCGCTTCATGCAACTCCCGAAGCAGCTGTTCCTCATGCCCATGGTGGTGCAGGTCGTGTCCATTCATTTCCTCGTTCATCCTCAATTCGAATCGCTCCTTCTTTTTCCCACGCTTCCATGGTTTCTAGTATCGTCGTTTCCTCCACCGGCTGTTCATACAACTCAGCGATGGTCGGCATGTACGGACTCACTTTTATATGAGCTTCAATCCGCCTCTTCACCCCGTCATACTCACAGTCCTTCAGATGGCGAAACCAGATGATCGCCGTATCACGACTGAGCAGCCGGTGAGGATAAGCACCCTTGATCATCTTCACCAGCTCCCTGAACTCACCCGACGTCATGCCTCCGTCACAATCTCCTCAAGCCCATCTAAGAAGTCATCCATGTCCTGCATCGATTCCCGGGGAGTGATATACGCCTCAAGGGCCTTCTCCAAATACTTCGGACTATTGATCGTCAGCTTCGGATTGATGCTCTGCTGTCTGTCAAACTCCTCATCCATGAACACAATCAGCTCCTCCGTCGACAACTCGCTCAAGCTGATCCGCTCCATCGCCACATAATCCATCGGCGTCAAGATAAGTCCTCTCTCCCTCCTGCCAATGAAATGCCCGATCAGCGCCTGCAGCCTCTCTTCCTCCTTAGTGCCGTTAAGGTTGGTGGTGGTCTCCTTCTCTTCTTTCTCTAAGTTCTTAAGTCTGTTTGCAGGTTCTCTCCGCACCCCATTCACATCCTTTTCGCCGCACGAAGACCCTCCGGAACCAGCCCCATCATCAGGCTGGTCACCACCGGATTCCTCACGTTCCTCTTCCTTCTTAGACATCCCCATCCAACTCAAATACTCCCCACAGGCGAAATCCTTCGTCGGCCGGAGCGTAAACACATACCCATGCTCATACTTCTCCGCCTTCAACCATCCGTCTCTCTCCAACCGCTTAATCGAACGCTGAATCCGCGAATGCGAATACTCATCAATCTTCTTCCCATTATAGAACCACAGATCCTCCCGCAGCTTCCGGAGCGAACGCACATACTGCCTCTCCCCAAGCACCACACCGCCAACCTGAACCCCGCCTTGATACGTCGCATTCAACAGAATCAACACATACAACCGAAGATCCTCCGGGTGATGAAACGTCTCCTTATCCAACATACCTGTCTCAAGCTTTCTCCATCCATTCATTACAATCACTCCTATTTCGTTTTGGTTTCACCCTTTATATAGGGAGATGGGAGTGAAAGGGACACCCTATAAATAAATTTTTTATAAAAAAAACATTCGGGTGGGATCCGAATGTTTGAAGGAGGACATATGAACTTAATGAATACGCCATTTAATGGCATGAAAACCCTTGAACTTTCATCCATATAAATTAGACTTAAAGTTATGACCATTAGAGAGGAGGACCTTATTTGGAAAAGAAGACATTCACATTCAAGCTGTCTGATGAAGGATATTATGAGCTCCTCAAATACATGCCTTACTTTAGAAAAGTTTACTTCTTTGGAATCATAGGAGTGGTCGTGATCTCCGCAGGTTTATTCTTGTCTTTGTATAATTCATTTCAAGAATCAACTAGTACATCTTCCCAACTGATATTCGCACATATATTGCAAGTGATGTTCCCAGCTCTATTAGCGTTCGGTATATCCCTGGTGGTACTCCTGGTGTTTTATCTTTATTTCCGTTTCAGAATCAATGTTTTCCTGAAGAAATCAGCCCGACGTTTAAGAGAGAAATACCAGCCAGCAAACGATGAGGAATATATGATTGTGTTTCATCAGGATCAAGATGCCTTCTTACTCGGAGATCAACAACATAGGATTGGTCAGAATTTAAAAGTAGTATCTACTTCTAGACATCTTCTTTTTTATGATGGGGAGGGGAAGTTTCAGAATAAGTTTTATATGCCTAAGCATGGGGATAAGGAACATGAGGAAGATGTAGCGTACATTGCTGATTACTTGGAGAAATCATCAGAGGTACAGTATAAAGTGAAGTAAAAAACACCGATGAATGTTCAAATGTATTAGACAGGAATGAGAATTTAGTGCCCCATTTCAATCCAATAATTTTGTTTAGGAAGTATGTTCTTTGAATAGAAATCAAGGCTTAATATACAAGTTATTTATAAAATTTTGTATATTAAGCCTAATAAATTCTTATTTGATTTTAGCGACCGATTTGAGGACAATGCCTGGTTCTTGTCTCCGTGATTATTTCAGTAAGATTCAACCTTTTTACATTTTCCACATGGAAAGGAATGAGAATAATTGTCTGCTTTCTGACCTTTATATTCAAATAGAATCAAGTCTCTCTCTCCTAATTAAAGTTTTTTAAATATTAAATCAGAGTTTCCATGTATTAAATGTCTGCTTTTCCATGTGTTTGAAATTATTTGGATTTTTTTCCGAAAATAATAACTTATAATGTTCATGCTTATCTTTTCCTGTTTTAAGACAACATTTTTTATATTTTTCACCAGAATTACATACACAGGAATCATTTCTACCTAAGCCTTTATATTCTTCATTTAAATCTCTGCTGACATTAATTTCCCATTTTTCGTAGGGGTTTGTCCAATTTCTCATTAAATTCTCAAGCATAGCGTAGTTATATTCTTTACCCTCAATGAAGAGAACAGCATACTTATCAAAAGGATTAGTAACTATTGCAATTCCATGAAACTTTATGTCTTCAGCACTTCGAAAACATTGTTCACCGTTATATATCTCACCTACTTCGTGACCACAAGAATTTCTTAGGGTAATAACCTGACTACAAATTGAGCATCTCCAAGTCTTTACAGTAGATTCTCTACTACTGAAATACTGATAAGGAAATAGCATTTTTAATTGAATAATAATTTGTTCTATAAATTCTAGGTTATATATATTCCCGCTATAATCAAAATGCTTTCGAAGAAAGTATAATTCAATGTCTGCACGATCTAATTCGCACCATGCTTTATAAAATTCTTTATCAACTAGTTGTTTATAAATAGTTAAAAAATGTTTCTTCACTTTATAAACCTGTTCTAAACACCAAATATTTTTAGCCTCTTGTTGGTCTCCATGTTTTACTGCTGTTATTTTTAATTCAGCTAGTTCATCTAATATATCCGTTCTTAATTCTGTTCCTTTAAAATCCTGTAAATACTCAGAAATTTGTAGACTATCCATAATAACTCACCTTCTATTTAGTTATTAAATTGGTTAGCAGCTTTAATAGTTTCCTCAAACTTATCTGCATCTCCTTCATAAGAGATACTCTTAGACTTATCTCTATCTACAACAGTCAATTTAACTTTTACTTTCAGTTTAGTTTTCCGTCCTTGGATTTTTCGATCAAGATAATTTGTAATCAAGCCAATTGCAATAGGTAATACCGCATCATTAACTATCATGTCAGCTAGATTAATTAAATCAGCATGTAATTCAAGCTCTGCGTAGTCTTCATCTGAAATACTAATTTCACCGACCAACTTATCTCCTTCATAATCCTTTATGAACTTATAAAATTCCATAGTTTGCTCTGGAAAAACTGGGCTATCAAAATTTCTAAACCCCTCATACGGTAATAATAATAAATTGGCTCTTTTTAAATCTTCCTCATATTTTTTAGGGAAATAAGGTTTATTATAAATTTTCTCAAAGTTCAAATCACTTTCAGTTATTACTAATTCATTTACTTTTTCACTATCATGTATCATTTTGTTCGCTCCTTTTTTCTTCTTATTTTGGAATGTACTCTTAAACAATCTAATCATTTGTTGAATACAAGTTAACAGGACTTTTAAACTAGACTGCTTCATTTAAGTGAAACCCTTAAATATCAGTATTAATCACACTTAAATTATACCAGAAAATAACAGGAAGCGGACGAAATACCTAAATTTTTCCAAGCTTTTGCACATAATAAAGTATACTACGCAATATAAGAGTCACTCCACATGGCTCCTTTGTTTCCCAGCTCGATTTCACCTAATAGCATGAAAAGCATAAAAACAACATTCGGATGGGGATCCGAATGTTGTAGTACAAAACCAAATTCTAAGCCATTGCTAATTTTGATTGAAAGAAAGTTTGTCTCTCATATATTCCTACTACTAATAAATTCTAATTGTTCATCTTTTATATCAGAAGATCTAATTACATAATTCTTAAAATCAACAACTAAACTATCTAGCAAGATATTATATTCATTTTTAATATCTCTATTAGCATCAATGAGGTTCTGAATCTCTCTATCAACAGTTGTTATATTAGTTCTTCTATTTCTTAGAGATATTAAATCATGTTTCCCAACTCTAAATTGTTCAAAAGCTTCTATTGTGTCTATTAAAGCTCTGTAGTGATCATCTCTTATTAACAATGTATTCTGACCTACTCTTCTTTTTGTTTCATACAATTGAAGAGCAAAAGACTGCATATGTAAATTACTAGCATGATTCCATAAGTTATCAGCCTCATACTTCAAGTCGTATAAACTTGCCCACAATTCATTATACAGCTTAAATTGATATTCTGAGTATCTTGCTAAATCTAATAAATCATTCTTGTGATTTTCAATTTCTTTTTGATAATTCATTTTGACTTCTTCCAACTTCTTATTTAGATCGCTTTTTACACCTTCAAGCTGGTTCTGATGTACATTCTTTATAACTTCGAGTAATTTATTATTTCTATGTTTATGAGTCTCTGAGAGAATATTTTTAAGAATTGCAGGAAAGATTTTAAGTATTCCGAGAGTTACAAATACAGCACCTAAAGTTGAAAAGAAAGAACTCATCATCTTTTTACCCCCGCTCTTCCCTATGTTTCTCAAAAGACTGCTTTATCAAAGCCATGGCATCATCAATATCATTAAAATTTGATACACCAACTTCAATGTCACCATTTCCCCATCTACCAATATTGGTTACATCTCTACAAAGACCTTTTGGATCAAATATTTCGTCAAAAGCCATATTTATACTTAGTCTGAGTCGGCTCTTCTGCGGTACAATATCAACAAAGTTAGTAGTAGTTTTATAAGCAATATAGAGCTTTTTATATTCTTCCCTTACCGACGTATCTAAGTTACATATTCTCTTTCTTAATTGCTCAAACAGTTCAAGAATCTCTCCTGTTAATTCAGGATAATCATTGATTGTATAAGCAATATTGTCTTTTTCATTTGGTTTTTTCTTATACTCTGCCAACACTTCATTTGAAAGTACTGGGTAGTTCCAAACTGAAACAGCTTTTTCAGCTAGCCTCTTGCCTCTGCTTATTATTTCTTGTTCATTCCATTCTTCAAGCCGGCCTAAACCTGTATTTAACCGTAAAGGACTATCTGCAAATCCACCTTCTATATCTCTTTTTAATTTGAATGGTCGATCACTTAGTTCAGAGTTATACCTTGTAAGGGTTAGATTCCCTAATGTATGAAGATAGGTCTTTTGAATGTCCTCCCAATTTTCACCTAGCTGGTCTCTCCACTCATATGACAAGTTTTTATTTTGAGGCATTATATGTTCAATCGTATATGATTCAATATCCACAATTTCTTTTCTATTTTCGTTTTCAAGTTTTCTCAATATATAGTTACGATTTCTAAAGTTATAGATATCTTTTACTTTCAACTCCCTCGCAAATTCTTCATTGTCCGGAAACCTTTTATATGAGTCTTTAAGTGTAAAGACTGCCTGTACACTCTCAACATACTTATTTTTATTTACTTCCTTGCTCAGTGTTGAGAATGTTTTATTAAGTGAATTAGTAGGGATACCACATATTGCTCTACGAAACACATAAGATTCCACTAATTTTAATATTGCTATAAAATCAGCCTTCGACAAAATTTGTTTATGGTAATCATCATAAACTTCAAGTAAAAAAGGATATGAGACATCGACCTTTAACGAGTTAATATCCTTTAAAATATCATTTATTTCCTTTTCCTTTTCTGTTTGAAAAGCTAACCGAACAAAATACTTAGAGTATTCATAGATATCTTTTAGAATGGCTTCAATGTCTGACTCTTGTTGTTTAGCAGCGTATTCTTTAAAGGCAGAGTATACCTTTTTAATATTAGGAATACGACCGGTTTTTAACGTTAAATAATCACGCATAAATCTATCAAATATTGAAGATTCGTTATGATTTCCAAACCCCTTTTCCATTGGATACCAATAACTCTTATAAAGCACTTCTTGTTCCTTTGGCTCAAGTTTCATTAAAACATAATTACGAATTAAATCGGCTTGAGACAATTCCAGTCCTGTAGAGTTAAGACTTTCAAATATTAATTGTGGATTGTCATGATCCCGGTCAAGTGAAATATCAACAACAATAAGCTTATTTATCCCATGATAAAGTGCATTTAGATTAATATCACTTTTATATATTTGATCAATAAAAAATTGAAAGTTTTCATAGACTCTTATTGAATAATTTTCAGGCAAATCTCTTTCTTCAATTAGACTTAACAACGTTTCTTTATCCGACTTGGTTAATAAAAGTTTATGGTATAGGTCATCTTCTTCGTCATTATTTACTAAGTATCTGTTCTTGATCTTTTTACTGGTAACTTCATGAGTTTCTTCACTTTGTTTAATCGCTTTGCCAAGTGCTAACAACAATAAGGTTAATGTTGTCATGCGCTGTTGTCCATCAATTACAAGTAATTGAGGTACAGCTGAAATTTGGTATAAACCCTTTTCAATATATACTACTGAACCCACGAAGTGTCCCATTATTTCATCATCATTTGAAGCCCGAACAATGTCATTCCAAAGCTGTTTGCATTGCTCCAAAGTCCAGCTATATTTCCGCTGATAAATCGGAATAATAAATTGTTTGGGACCTTGAAGAAATTTCAAAAAGTTAGTTTCAGAAGCTTTCATTTTCACATCACCCTTTGTAAGAATCTATCTCCCATAATTTTAGCAAATTCATCACCATGATTTCTGAATTTTTTTATAAATAAGTATGAATCTATTGATTCAATTCTGCTTTACTCCCTACTAATTTTCTAAAAACAAAAAGAAGCCATCCAATGTGACTTCTCTAAATTCCATCTAAACATATAAGCAAAAATTATCTATAGGATAATTAGTTGGTCTAATCCTACAAGTGATTTTGCTAATTTAATTAAACGTTAGATTTATCTTTTATAAGGTCATTTAACCTTCTTACATAGACATCCTTGTACTTTATTGCATTCTTTCCAATAGAGCAATAATAGGGGTGAGGTAGCCTGGATGCTATTGGATATTGCAACTTCCCTTCTTTCTTCATCTGTTTCAGTGTCATTTCCACCCTTTGACTTAAAGGGACAATGACCTTAGGTTCTACGATATCCATTTCCTCTATAAATGAATCAGTAAAGATAGTCTGTAACGATCCAGGTAAATCATAATAGTTTAGATTTTTATTATTTTTCACAAAACCAAACCATGATATGTTAGTCATATATACACCTTTGTAGTACGTTTCGCTTCCCAACTCATCGATAATTGACTTTATAAATTGCGCACTCAGTTCTTTATCCCTCTTATCAATGTTTGAAATCAGCTGAGAAACTGAGTCAAAATCAAGAAAAGGTATCCCTGTCTTTCCAGCACCATTTCTTCCTGGATTAATTCCACAGAGTACTACTCTTGCCTTTTGATTAGAATAAACTGTTTTATAGTATCTACTTACCAATTCGAAATTTTTGTAAAATCCGTCTAGTACCGTTATCTTTTCACGTCCTAAAGTCTCCCTTATTTCTAAATCACTTTGCATATTCTCAAAAAATTTGTAATGTAGTTGAAGAATTCTCTCCATATAACAACCCCCAATATATCCCATATAAATCTATCATTCTATAAAAACAGTAAATACCCTTTTTATTCCTTGTATTGGAATTTCTGTAGGTTTATGATTAGCTTAAAATTATTTCGAGTCACTCAAAAGGGGGAGTTAAATATGAAGGAAGAAATACTAATGTTGAAAATTCATAATGGTCTTAAGGATGGGAAGGACTATTACGAAGCAACACGGGGAAACTGGAAAATTAACAAGGATAGATTCACTCAAATTAAATATGTAGTTGGTATTAATCGCGGTAAAGTGGTTTGTGCATATGAACCTAACAATTGGTTAATTGTCGAGGAGGGGACTGATGCCGGAAGAAAACGATTCTACGGAAAAGCGGTTAGTTCCGAATTGTTAAAGACTTTCCAAGATAATGAGGAAATTCTATTAAAAAAGTTTGGTACAGGGCAAGCAGTCGCTTATAGTTATATGAACGCTATTGCAGTTGCGACAGTTTGAGGATAACTTAAGCAAGGGCAGATTGTAGTTGTCTTTCGTTTAGTCATTAATAAAGGAGACCCGAAATGAAATCGGGTCTCCTTTACTCATATGTATTTCAACTATAGACACTCTCCTTAATTACCTTAAAAGCCTGGGCAGGATGCTTTTGTAAAACACCCAAAGAAACAGTATTCAACAATTCACCATTCTGCAAAACTTCAATCCGCTCCTGAGAAGTATTCAACAAAACCTCCATATGCCCAATCTGATAAGCCAAAACCTTCCGGGCCCGATCCACCGAAACATCATCCAAACTAGTAAACACCCTACTAGTCAATCGTCTCAACATCCGCCAAAGCTTAATCTCCTCACCAGACTTCATAAACAACTCCGGAAGCTCCTCAGACTGCTCCAGCAATGCCATCGTCGTCAGCATATGAGACTGTATTCCGTATCCAACAGGTCGAATCACCTGCTTCAAGGCTTGCCAACTCTCCACTACAAACCTCACCTTTCCGTCATTAACCTTTATATCCTCAACTCTTCCATAATACTGAATCCCATTCTCAGGACCTGCCTCACTACTCACTTCACTCGTCACATACAAAGCAACATATAAACTCTCCTGCCAACCTCTCTTCAAAGACGAAGAGTCCAACTCAAAATACTTGTCCCTCTTATACTCTTGATAATCCGACCTGTCATTCACCGTTCCAACAAGCACCTTCTCATCCAAAGAAGACTCCCAATGCTTCCAAGCACCAGTAGGCAAAACACCCTCCTCCTGCAGATCCTCAGGATTACTTTCCACTAATCGATCCACTAATGTCTCCACCAGGACAGTAGAATTCGGCAAAAACGGCAGACCCCCAATATTCACCTCATCAATACTTTTATAAAAAGGATGATCTACATAAGCCTGCTCTTCATTCCACGGAAACAGCACATACGCACCAAACGAATACCGCTCATAGCTATCCCTCTCATGATGCTTCTTCACCAATGCATCACGGTATCGATGCATCGTATTAATATCCTCTTCTAACGGACCAACCTTTTCAGCCTGATCATTTCCGAAACCGAAATCAATCCGATATTTCGCATCAAACACATAATGATAGCGATTATGAGAATACTTCTTCTCCACCTCAAGCATAATATCAGGCTTCTGCGTAACAGTAGGTACCTTACCTTCTCTCTTTTGAAAAGAAAGGACAATCCGCTCCCCAGTTTGAGGATGGGTAAACACCTGCTTCGCATTCGAAGTTTGATCCAGATCAACAAATAATGCGCCATGACGAATTGCCACAACGTCCTGGTATTCAGGCACATACTTCGCTCGTAATATCTGCCCCATCTTCAAGTACGTCCAATACTCATAAAGCGTCGCGACATCCTTCACCGACATTTTGAATAGCTCACCCTCAAGCATCAATCCTCTAGTCAACACAAGGTATATCTTATAAGCGTCCCGATAACCGATCTTTCGCTGAATCACCATGCTTGTAACCGTTCGATCCACGCTGCTGATACCTTTCCAAAATGGTTTATTCAAATAAGCCTTTAAGGTACCTTGCATTCGTGTCACCTTGAGCAGTAGTTCTTCATCTACCTTCCGCTCATATCTACCTGATTGACTACTTACCTTAGCAGCAAGATCCGATAGCTTATGAATAAGCCGCTCCATCATCCACTTCACAAATCGGTTCTCTAACGTATCATAGGTAATTGTTTTTCTAGCATTTAACCCTTTCACAGGAAAAACAGGCTTATCGTGTAGCACTAGTCCATTGTCAGCTTCCATAAACAACTGAGGATTGCTTCGTAAATGCTTACGTCCCTTGCTATCCAACCTCTTAATTCGTTCCCCTCTCACCATCTGATGCTCCGTCAGCAGCTGGTGATGAGGCTGTTCCTCAATCCGTTGAATCGACTTGATAAAGCTCTGAAAATAGAACTCTATCAACCGATAAAACTCCGCCAAAGAAGGATTCTCCGATAAATGATTAGAAGCCCCGAGAAACGTCTTCTTAATAAAATGAAAAGCAAGATTATACACTTCATCATTTACTTCCTCTAGTAGCTTCCGATAATCATCCTTATAGCTTAATTTCGTTGGGAAAATCTCAAGCTTCACTTCGAGCAAGGTCTTCTCATAATGCTTAATTGAAAAGCTCGTGTAGCCCACTTCATTCATAAACTGCAAATTCCCCATAAGTATCGGATTGCTCCCTCTACCTACTGGTTGAACCGCATCTCTCAAACCTGGATGCTCATGATAAAAGTTCAAGTTTTTATCCGTTTTAGGTGATATCACAATCTGATATACACCATTCTCAAAGAAAATAGGAGAGAAAGACTGCCCCTGCACTTCTTCAAGGGAATCCGTTGACACACCATACAATTCAACCGATCGAACGCTCTCACCACTGTAGGTAAAAGTCATAGCTTCCTTCTTAAGAGCAGAATGCTTCCGATACTGTGATAAACTCTCGAACCTCGCATTATACGGCGTTCCCTTGATATAAAGGGAGAAATCATCAGTCTCAATATACAGCAGCTCTTTCGGTTCCAATCCACTCATCCTTAGTTATCCCAGAAGGAAGTAAAGCCATCATGCATGATTTTCGGAATCATATTAGACAGCTTTTCGGCTGATTTTGAAAAACGTGCTTCTTTCACGATCGGTCCTGCATTCATTTCATCCCACTCATGACTTGTACAGAATAGGAATAGCTTCTTTAAAGCTTCCTCCGTTTTCAGATCATTCCCTGTTAATCTTGGAAGAATCTTTTGAAGTAATTGATAATCAAAAGCGTCGTCAAACTCCATCAGCTGTCCTTCATTGTTATAAATCATATAAAAACAGACTTCATCACGTACCCGGTAGCCGAAATGAGCCTTGATCGGTTCCAATATTGTATTTACTTCAACAAGCAACCCAGTAACCTTTCTCACCAGATCCTCATGATCAAAGAAAGCATCTTTCAAATTCAGAAACCTTCCAGCCATTTGTTGATTGTCTATAGCCACTGGTTCAGCAATCGATTCCCTTGTTAAAAACCCAAAATGATCTAACACCACGTCATTATATTCAATAGTATTTGCCCGATCTAATACCTTCGGACTGAACGGATGAGTTGTCTCGTCCATATTCACTGTGCCAATAAAGTAGAAATTATCTCGTAAAAGAAGTCTTCCTACCTCCTCTTCCACCACAACAGGAGCAGATACCATCTCCCCCTCCTGCCGATCTCGACTTTCCATCACACTCAACAAGTCACTAAAATAGTATTCTACTCGTGCTAGATTCATCTCATCCAACAGCAAGAAATAAGGCTTATCAAGGTTTTCAGGCTGATTCGCTTCCATCAATACTTTTGTTAATGGTCCTGCCTGGAACTCTCCTTTAATATCCCGATATCCAATTAGATCGGATCCGTCACTCCAGTCAGGTCGAACGGGGATCAGGGCAAACTGTCCATTTTTCGCAGTAGCACCAAGACTTTCAGCGAGCAACTGAACAATCTTCGTTTTACCAGTCCCTGAAATACCGGATAGAATAACGAAGGGTTTTGTCTTTAGAGAAAGGTATAAGTTGATGATCTCTTTGCGATCATAATAGTATCCTTTAGCAGAAATATAATTATGGATATGATCAATTAGTTCATCATCACTTTGAAACTCGTCTTGGATTTCCTTTACTTCAGGGAGAACATCATCTGTTTCGTCTTGAGTATTAGAATACTCTATGTATCTCTCATAATAAGTAATCATGCTTTCTAAATCGTCCAATAGTTCTCCTTCAGAAGGCATGTCATCTTTTCGGTATTCTATGTACGCAGCAGTCGATAAAGCATATCCCTTCGCTTTATTTGACTCTCCCAGATATAAATCATTATCCTTCTTTACCGAAGTCTTCATATCTACATGATCGCGGATTTCCTGCTTACGCTTCAACATTTCTTCTCTTGTCGTTTCCGTTACTCCCTGTGCCAACGTTGAATAAACTCTACTCATATCTTCACTGAATAAATAAACGATATAATAGCCTCTTTGAGTAGAAGTTGTAATAGCTTTATTCATAATGGCAATCCAAGGAACAGACGCCCAATTTCCTTGGCCAACAGAGCCTGTAACGACATATTGTTCATTTAAACAATCAAGCTGCTTGAACTCTTTAGGGACATCGCTTCTTACATATGATCCAAGCTCATTCCCTCCAAATGGTTGGGCCTTCGCTTGAACGTAGTTATTCATGATATATAAGAATTTTTCACGTATCGCCGTCTTCACAATAGGATGCTCCTTTGGTGTATTGACTTGAATGTTCGGGGTGTACTCATCATCAATTAAATCTACATATTGAAGCCACTTGAGAAGATTCGTAGTTCTTTCTCTCGCTACACTATCCACCATCAGATTATCGCCAAGTGAATTTCTTACAATTAGTTTTCCTACCTCAATCAATGCTCTCTTTTTTTCGATTGGGGTATGGTCATTTAATAAGCCCAATATTTCAATCGCGATTCTAAAATATTCTTTATGTAAAATCTGTTCCCTTAATAGCTCTATCTTGTTTGATGATTGAATGTATTCTTCGAAGAGTTTTTCATTTTGATGTTGATCCTTATCCAGGAATCCTAACAATCTTAAGTCCTGCCGTGCTCTTGACGTGATTCGATACTCATTACCCTTATGTTGTTTACTTAATCTATCAGGTTGATACGTACCCTCAATAACCTTCTCTAAAAAGGCCGTAATTTTATGGATCTGCTCATTCGGCAAATCATCTGTTTTGAACTCAATGAACGAAATGGCAGTCTTTTGTCCTTTCTCCACTATCTTTACAAAAGGCAGCTTTGAGAAGAAAGACATAATAAAAGAAGTTCTCCCCTTCGTTTTAACAAAGTCCTCTTTAGAAGCTACTCGTTTTGAGGAAAACTCTCCCCACGCTTGTTGTAGAAACTCAAAGGAAATGGATTCAATTGAAGTATTTTTTTCTCCACGTTTAAACTTCTCCAATGATGACTCGGTCTCTACATAAATCCCTTTTTCATCTATTTTTTTAATGTAGTTCCTCTTCTTTAACAATAAGGTTTCTATCATGTTTGTTTGTTTTGCCAATGCTTTTATGATTTCTATTATCATAGCTGTCTCCTAAATAGTCATTTTCTATAGTTTATCACAATTATTTCCATGTAATAAAAAAGCCTTCCAGCATATGCACAGAAGTCTTAAATAACTTTATTTCGGTTCCAAATTAAAACGAATTGATTTAAATCGTTTTCCCTATAGTGATTCTCTCTTTTAATTTCTCACCTTAACGAGAGGATATTCGACCTAAATCATCGAATCAATCCTGTCCATCAACTTAAAAGATTCTCTAAAAACCCACCACACTTCTTCATTTTCTCTTTCCGCACTACTTCAACTCCTTCAATTAATGAACCATTAGTCAAAGTATGACTGATCTCTAATAGATCAGTCAGCTTCCCCCCCTTCTCCAAATTCATTTCAGATGCGATTCACTCATCAGTCTCTTCATAGTTCTTTTCTTTCAGATGCGATTCACTCATCAGTCTCTTCATAGTTCTTTTCTTTCAGATACTTTAGGAAAACAACTCTCTATAAAGCATACTGGCCTTTATGTCATGTACCTGCCCCGGGCTTTGTAGGGTATTGAGAACTGAGGGTCAGACACCTTTTTCTAAATAAACTAGTTCTTAAAGGTTGACTAGTATTTTTAAAAGTTATATAAATAATATAGGGGCTGGATTCGGTTGAAACTGTTTGATGCTCAGTTTTAAAAAAGGCATCAAAAGTCGCGGGATTTTATCCAAATGCGTAAGTAGTTAATTTGCCAATCTGGCCTCTACCTAACCAAACTTTTCAATCCTCTTTTTCTTCTTGCTTCATATATGGAATAAAACCACACTTTCTCTCTAATTCCAGTTTTTGTGATTTCTCTTTTTCTTAATAAGACCACTTTTATAATAGCTGGAAATCTATAGTTAAAAATACATTGAGCTTTTATCACTAACTTATCTAATATTATTTTATTTTTAGTTTCGTTATCTTTAAAATATTTGGCATCTATGGTTTCAAACTCAGTTGCATTTTCAATTATTTCCCTTACTAAAGGTAATAATATTAAGGATTGAGTAATTCTAGCTTTGTCTCTCTTCTTTCTGGTTATATGTCTCCATCCTATCCGAGTGAATTCAATTTTATTATCCAATTCTGAGCATTTTGAACTTAACTTTCTTGTTGCCAAGTGTCGATATAAATCTTTTGCACTTGTTTTTAGTGATTGATCTTTTAAGAAGTCTTGTAAACCATTATTATTAATAACTAATTCAGGAATCTTATATTTATCCATATTTTTTGAAATTAGATTTCTAATTTTTAGTCTCGCACTACTATTAAAGTAGTTTTTCTCTTTACAGAATAATTCTTCTCCCGTGTTATCATAACTTTCACTACTTTTCAAATCTATCCACCATGCTTTTTTATTTGAATTTGTTACGACCATTATCGCTGGTCCAAATACATTATCCCAAACCCTTTTATATCTCTTTAAATCTTCTTTTGAGATATTTTGAACCCTAAAAGATTCTTTTAAATTCTTAGGAAAATAACTATCTCCACCTTTACATTGAACATAAATTACATCAATAATATTTCCGTTCTCTCTCCACACTATAACTCCATCAAAACCATTATCAATTCTATGTGGAAATTCAATAAACTCTCCTCTGAAATTTTCTCTTACAACTTCAGCAACTTTATTTAAACATTTCACTTCTGATTCAGTACGTTGCTCTTTTCCACTCATTAAATCACCTCAAAATTAACATTTCTTTTTTAGATGTTAGAATAAATAATAGAAAAATACACAATGATCCTTCAAGACGTACTTTATTTAGGTTTGGTTTCTTTTTTCTTTAAAAGGCCAATTGTGCCACTATTTCTTACTACTTTCTTAACATTATCTTCGTTTTGCTCCTGTTTCAGAATGTTATTAAATTAGATGTTGATTAATTCTCTTTCATTCCTTGAAATTTCTCATATGAATTGTATATATATTTGCATTACCTTTTTAATAATTTTCTAATTCATATCACAAAATCTAAATAGTATATTCTATTTTATAAAAAAATAGACAGTAATTTCTCACCACCCTATTTAGCATAATGATAATGGCCTTTTATAGATAAAAATCATACTTTGCCAACTTCTTCTTTACTTCTCCATCATCAGGCTTTAGCCTAAGCGCATATTTAAAATACCCCCTAGCTTTTTCGTACTCTCTCTTCTGCTCATATGCTAGACCTAATTTTTTTACTACAACCCACACACCCGGTGTCTCTTGATTTATAGCCTCTAGTATTTCAATTGCATTATCTTCTTGATTACAAAGACCATAACATATAGCTAAACGGTAGCGATAATCTATAGAGTGGGGTTGCTGCTGAACTAATTGTTGATAAAGTTTCTGAGCTTCTTCGAATTTTTTGATTGCGAATAAGATTCTTGCTTTCAATTCCTTTAACGAGGTTGCAAAATTTTCTCTTCTTGTTTCTTCAACTGTGTTTACATTAATATTATTTATTGTTTTTAAAGCTTCAAAACGACGATCTGTTTTAAAGTAAACATATGCTAACTGTAGAAGTAAGTCAGGATACACACGATCATTTGCAATTTCTGTTTGGAGAATCTTTTCTGCAAGCTTGAACTTACCTAACTTACAATTAGTGATTGCTAATTCTAGAGCATCTCTTTTTTCAACAAGAGTAGATCTTGGTACATGCTTTTCTGTTGTTTCTTGCTGTAGGTGTTTTTCTACAGCTCTTTTAAAATCATATCTTAGCTCAGTGATTGTCTGATATCTTTCATCTGAATTACGGGCTAAGGATTTTAGAATTACTTGCTCCATGCATTCAGGAATTGATTTATTTAATTCTCTTGGACGTGGGAATGGCTTATTATGAATGACATCAAGAAATGTATCATGCGGTGTTTGCCCAGTTAGGAATTGATACAGAATAGCTCCTAGTGAATATATATCCGAATTAAGAAACCTTTCCTTTGAGTTAGCTACCTCTGGAGCTATATACGCATATGTACCTGCTCCATCGATTGTCTTTACAAAGATATCTTCAATTAAACGACTTGTCCCAAAGTCTGTAATTTTTACTTGCTCGTCTTTAATTAATATATTATCAGGCTTAATATCTCCGTGAGCTATCTTCAAATCATGCATGAATTCTAAGCCATCTAAAATCCTCTCAAAGATTTCATATACTGTTTGAAAGGTTCGAAGAGATGATATACCAGTACTTGTTAACTCTTGGGATAAGGGATGACCTTCGAAATATTCCATCTCAATAATAAAATATCCGTCAACACGGCCCATATCATATATTTGAATAAGGTTAGGATGTGAAAGACCCTTTATCTTTAACCCCTCTGCTAATACCTTATCTCCCTTTTCCTGACTTTTAGGTATCTTTAGAGCTACTGTTTGACTATCATCACGCCGAACAGCACGCCACACTTGACCAAAAGTCCCTTCACTTACATACTCTTGTAATACATACTTTTCCCCTAGTTCCATATCCCTTTTTAAATCTAATATATATCGTTTTCGTACCATCTACTTCACCTGAATCCATTTATTGATCGTTAATTTCTCTTTGTTACCTTTAGCGACAGCTTGATACACCAAATAATCACTTTCAAATGAATTTATCCCGTTAATATAAGTCCCATTTGATAAACGAAAACCTTCATCAAAAATAGAAATATATTTATCGATATCCTTTGGTACTATTCCACTGTGAGACCAATATACAAATAATATAATAGGGAGATTACCACCAAGCTGATGGTAGGCAATCAATAGATTTTCTATCTTTTCCCTTAATTTATTATTTTTAGCTACAGAATTCTCAAATCTTTCAAATTCTGAAACCAATACTGGCTTTAGACCTTCTTTGTTATACCAAATTGAATCAGGTCGAACTTCACGAGTTATACTATGCCCAAAACTTTCACTAATAGGGTACACAGGATACTCTGAGACCGCTGTATATCCGTCTAACCGTCTCCCTATCTCTGTGATATAGTTTAATCCAGTAGAATGAACAGTCTCTGAATAATCTCTCATTCCTGAAACCGAAAGCATTGGAAACCAAGTATCACGAATCTCACCGTTTTTAAACTCTTGGATAATCCACTCTTTTATTTTTTCCTTATCCATTAAAGATTCCCCATTCTTTAACAACTTCTGGTGACTGACCACCATGAACAAGGGCTTTTGTCCCGACCTTTACCAGTAAGGGTGCTGGAATAGAACGACCAGTAAGCAATGCTTCTCCTGTAGATAATGCAGGTAATTCGTCAATATCAGCTTTTGTAAGCATATCTGAAGTTTTAGTTATAAAACGTTGATCATCTGGGTTTTTCAAACGCATAGTAATAATAGTGTTACACTGTGAAGTAACATCAGCATCTAACTTAGATGGACGTTGAGAGACAATCGCAAAACCAACTCCAAATTTTCTTCCTTCTGCTGCAATTTTCTTTATGATTTTCTTTGAAATGGTTGGAGTACCAGCAGGTGCGTAGTTATGTCCTTCTTCATAAACTAAGAAACACGGACGAATTGGTCGCTGTTTATCTGCAGCAGCACGCATAATTTCACTAGACACTAAAGCTGTTACAATTTGTTTCGCATCGTCCGATATCCCTTGTAAATCTACTATAATTAATCGGCCATTTTTTTCATTCATTTCACCAATTAAATTATATATATCGGTAGGTTCTCCAATTGCCCTAGTGTAGAAGCTTTTAGCTTCATTAATAACTCGTTTTAACTTCATGGATGCGACAGCAGCACTCCTACCATTCAAAGCACGTGATTCAGCATCTGAAAGATCATCCCAACTTTTTAGCTCTTCTAAATCGCCGGACAACAATTCACGCAAATCTTTAATATCCCTTGGTGGATGTGGATACTTGAATTTCCAGTAGCGAAGCGCCACATCCAGTACCCGCTGCTGAGGTTCCGTTAGACCCGGTAAAATTTCTTCAAAGTCATCCATCTCAAAACGGTCAAACTGTAAAGCGAGATGATTGTTTTTTCCAGCATATTTGTAATCAAATTCTTCCATTTGTGGGGTATATACTTTAATCCCACCACCAGCTTCTTGCAGCTTCTTTAGTCTTTCTTGAATAAAAAGGATACTATCCTTTTCTTTCGGATCCTCAATATGTTCTAAATCACTGTTGAAATGAACAGTTCCTTTTTCAAAAGCCTTCCCATATTCTCCATGAGTGTCAAACACCACTACTGTTCCGTTCATTTGTGCAACTAATCTTTCAATAATACGTCCTACTGTATATGACTTACCTGATCCAGTCATCGCTAATACAGCTAAGTGTTCCGTTACTAGTTTATTTACGTCCATATAAACTGGTACTATATTTTCTCCACGTTCGTATCCAATTAGGTTTCCAATTGCAATGCTTTTGTTCTCATCAAATTGATAAAATTTAGCAAGAAATTCATAATCGACTCCCAAAACTTTACTGCCGGGATCAAGAGGTCTTCTCGGAATCCGAATTTGACCAGTCCTAGCCTCTTTGTATCCTACAAGATCGATTGCTCCAAAAAGTGTTTCCCCAGTCATTTGTGTTCCGGGGAGTAATTCAATGGAATTTAATCCATCTCCCATTTCGCTATTATAAAGAATGTTACTCCTAGATATGGATGTAATGCGACCAAGAACATATGTCACTTCTTCATCTTCTCGTTCTTGGTGAGCTATCTTAACAAATTCCCCACGTCTTGCAACAAAGCTATCGTGAAGAATCATTTTTAGATCGTTCGGATTTCCTGTATTTCCAATTAACTTACCAATATACTTATCTTGGCTCATAATTCATCCTCCCCAAACAAATCAACTTCCTCGGTCCATACACCTTCTACATTTTCATTTTTAATCATTTCTTGTGCTTGTGACTTATAATACTGAATGATTGTCCCCGTTTTAATAGCCTTTAATCCGTGACTTGCATACCAAAGTGGAAGAGGTAATGCTTTTAATTGATCAATTGTATATAATGAAATCAAATCAGAGGTTAGCTCATCGACTGATCCAGTTTTCCAGTCTTCTTTATGCCCAATCGCTTCAACCAAAAGAGGCATTGTTCTCATACCTGCACGAAAATGAAAATTTATTACCCCAAGTTCTCTAACAAATTGTGGTTCTAACCGATTTTCTGAAGTTAAAAGGTCAAATTCATAGGCAGCTGTTCTTGTTCTTCTTGTTAATACTCCATTTAATAATTTCTTTACACCGACTTTTTTTATCTTATCAAGAGAGGTACTAAGAGATGAAAGTTCTTGTGTATCTAAGGTATCAATCATATATTTATCTGTATGTTCAGAAGTTAATCCATAGAAAACAGAACCAAAACGCTTTGTGCTAACTGAAACAATTTTTACACCGCTAGAGTTAAAAGGATAAATCTCATGTTTATGGTCTTTCCAAAATTGCTCAATTCTCGTTTTACAAGAGATATAGTCAAAGTGAAGCTCTTCATAGGACTCTAACGGCGCATCGCTTCGTTCTAGTATTAAAGGTGTATCTACGATTACAAGCTCAGGTCTATTGGTTTCATTTAGTAACTCTTCTAACAAATCATACATCTGATTTATATGAACAAATTTTAACTTTTGGGTTACATCAACATCATCCGCTTCATCAATATCCACTAAACTATCTTGATAGGTTTGATATACTACTCCGTCTTGAATTGAAAGATCTTGACGAAGCGTACCTGCACTATAAAGAATTCCACCAAAAGCAGGGATGGTTTTACTCTCAGTAGCAATTCCTGTAACGTTTAGAGTTAATGGGATCTTCTTAGTGACCGTTCGAATTACACCACTATTGCGAAGTTTTGGGGCTATTTGATCAATAAAACGCATTTTAGAACCCAGTTTGGCGACTGTACTCGGTAAACCCAATTGTACCTTTGCAACTAAACTATTCGCGATGGATATATCTCTTTTCTTATTTCCATGCTCCATCGTTACGCCTCCATCTCTTTATCTCTCGAACAAATGGTATATATCCTTTAAGATTAATATATTTCTTTCCCTCATCTGTTATTGAACCAGAATCCCCTAAAAGTCTTTGGTCTATCAACTGTTGAATCAATTCTAAAGTTTTATTATTCGATATGTTTACCTTAAAGTAGTTGCTCAATTGCCCTGATACTTTTGTTAGCTCAAATATTTTAGCTGAAGCTAGGATCAGTATATATTCATGAACCGGGCTAAGTATAAATGATTCTTGAATTTTAGTGGGTTCTTCATTTTTATTTTCTTTTAGTAATTCTAAAAACAGATTTTTACATATATCTTGTTTGGACATTAAACGATAATCAAGTAGTGGAACTGTTGTTAATGTGACACATCCACTTCCCGAATGTTCATTGTGATGAATGGCTACAGTCTCACCACTATCAAGTTTCCACTTTGATCTATTATTAGTTTTAATTGATTCATGAACAGGAAGACTATTAAATGAAGAGGTTTCAATTCCATCTACTGATAGCTCACCATTTAGCTGAAGCAATGAAGCAATGTCCATTTGATGAAAAGGAGGGGAAACAATAAGTTGATTACCCCATTGTCTCCACCATTTATTTAATGTTTGCAACTCCACTACCGATAGTTTCAATATGATAATAGCTGGAATAACGCAAATGCCCGACATTAATTCATTAATGTTTCGTTCGTCAACACTTATCCAGCTCTTTAGCATTTTATATTCCGTTCTTTTTGTAAACTTCTGAACGATTTGGATGTTCATTAGTTCAACACCACTTTTGTTTTAATTAGGCCGAAGTTTTCGAGTTCTTCCTTTTCTCGCGGATAACTACTCCAATCAATATCAGCTTTACTCTTTACAACATCTTTAAAAAATTCAAAACGAACAAATTCAGCATTCTTATCCTTAAAGAATCGTCTACCGTCTTCATCTAATTGTTCCATCTTCTTGTTTACAGCTGCTATTGTTTGTTCATAGCTGTTCTCTTTGATTGCTGCCCCTATTTCCGGCTGATATGGTAATTCACGCTGAACTCGGTAAATAAAGTTGACTGAATCAATTAATTCTTGATCATAGTATCCATCGCGAATTTTCCTCATCGAGCCTTCAATTTGATTAAGCATTGAAATTAAAGATGTAATGTTATTTTTGTGTTCTTGTAATAACCTCTCACTATATTCAATGAGTTGAATTGGGTTACTTTTTTGTGCAAGATAGTAAGCATCTATTTGCTCATCAAATCCTGCTTCAAGGAACATCTGGATTTCTTGATAATTTGTCTCCAGTTGGTCAGACTGAACTCTTTGTTTTACTTCATTAGGTGCTGACTCAAAATAAGATAACCATTTCTGAACGATTGGCTGATTCTCAATAAAATAATCTACAACTTGTTTAAACTTCTCAAACATTTCGTCGTAACGACCAGAGATCCCGCTACGATCTTTCCATTCAACTTGATTTTGCCCTTCCTTTTTCAAACCTATCTCACTAATCATTGTGTTCAATCTATCTATTGCTTCTTTGTAGTTAGCCAACCATAAATGGTGCGCTAGGCTATCTGATTGAGCAACCATCGTTTCGCGCTTTGAAGATTTTATATAATCCTTAGCATATTCGATTTCTGTTTGATAGCGTTCTAATGCATTGGTAAACTCTATAATTGGTAAAACAAAATCCTGATAAGTACTCTTAGATTTTATCGATTCAAGCTTTTCCTTCAATTTGGTCAGTATATTTTTTTGTAAGGTCGAAATATATTCATGGAATAATTGGACGAGCCTTAGCTTTTTCCAAATAGGCATATCATTGTCTTGAATATTTAAAGTACTAATGATTCGTTCATTAAATGGTATTGAATTCCATTGTTCTTCATCAAAAATAAAGTTACACTCTGTATGGAAAGTTTGTATTAGCCTTAGTTGTTCCTTCCAAGTGTCAATTGGATTAACTGTATCAACCTGTAATGAAGAAAGATTAATCTCCTTTAGCACTTCGTTAATTAAATCTAAACGACCTCGATATTTATCATCTTTTAGTATTCCGAGTCTATTCTTATCTATGGTTTGTTTAAATTCATCAACTAATTTGTCATACTCTTCATCACGCCACTTTTGAACTTTATCACGTTGAAATTCTAATGTAGCTTTTATTACATTTTGAGCATGAGTGCCACCTTGAACCTCAATGACTTTTAAATCTTGCAGAAAGTAAACCCATTGCTCAACGATTTTAACTGGTTTGATCGTATCGACAGAACTAAAAAAGAATGTACTTTGAATATCCTTCAAAACACGTCGAGTATTTCCTAAATAAGTTAACAAAGCAGCAAATGTTACAGGCACTTGAACTTCATAGTCATCTTCATTGGTTTTTATAAATAGCTTAGCACCTTCATATCCATCTTTATCTAGCTTAGCTCGTACTTCTGTTGCTTTTAAGACTTGGCAAAATCTATTATATTTTTCACTCTCAGGGAATTTCACCCCTTGTTTAATACCTAATTCTGTAGAAGTTGCACCATGAATTAACATCTTAGTGTACCCTTCAGCTAATAAAGGTAGGTTATCTTCTTCTGCCTTTGTAAAAATTAAAGGTCTTAATACATAGCCTTGCTGATCAATTTGCTCAAACCAAGCTCTTGAAACTTTTGCAATTTCATCACGTAATGCTCTAATCTTTGCCTTAAAAGGCGTAGCTAGTTGATGAGCAACTGGTCGAATATCCATGATTTCACGGTCAACAGATAATACTTCTAATACATTCTTTTGTAAATTTGTTACTTGAAAAAACATTACACATCTACCTGCTAGTGGATAGTCCCGCTTGAACTTGTTAATATCAATTTCTGTATCAGCTGTAGACGATAAAATAAAAATTGGATGTACACCAATATCAAGGAGATTACTTTCTGCTAGATCATTTAATTTTTCTAATCGACTAGCCCAAATGACATCTACAACCTTTTTAGGATGTACTCCTAGGTGTATGTCCCGTTCGACATGACTCCTGAATCCACACATCTGTCCCTTAATTTTAATTGTTTCGGTAGATGGATAATCTTGTTCTAGTGATCGAATAAACCCTAAAACCGTTCTTTCTATATCTTTTCCATAATCTTTTGTTCGCTCTTTTAGCAACTGCTGTAATTCTTGATCCTTTTCATCTAATAACAAGTAATTTGCAATACCTGTTTGTGCAGCATACCGACGATTCAAACGCTCAAGAAAAGCAAAGTTTGGACCAATAAACGTTTCTTTTAAAACTTGGTCTTTTTGTTGTTCAAAATAACTAAATAAAATCTCAGCTGCATCGACGACCTCATCTTTTGGATAAAGTGTTCTAACTTGTGCAAGAAAAGTTTCCCTTTCTTTTCCGATGATAAAATAATTATCTGGTGCTTTAATAGAAAATGTTTGTAAACTACGAATTAAAACATCTAGGCTAAACTTCTCACCTGTTGACTCATTTACAAAGAAATGGTCAACATCTGGGCGATATTTATTACTTACAAGATAAAATCCCAGATCACTTTTTGTAAGTGGAATAGCAATAAATTCTTTAAATAAAGGAATTCCTTGAAGATTTTTTGCTGATAATAATACTTGTTGCTCTTGTTCAGTATATTCCTTTTTCGGAACCGGTAATTGACGTAATAATGCCTTTTTCAGCAACGGTTGATGCACAGGACTTGAATCAATATAATCAAGTTGCGAAATATCAATTAAACTGTCTTTAAAACGCGGTAATGATTGAGAAAGATCTAGTAATATTTGTCCCGCTTCAGCTTCAGGATGATTGTCTAAATATTGATCACAATGAGCCATAATAACATTAAGCCAACCAAAGTTCCCTGCAGCAATTGTATAAGACGCTTCAACTAACCCTTCAGGATATTGACGGATTTTCCCTTCCTTTTGCAAAGATTCGATGTAATCAGAGATATCCGCGAACGAATTTTGTGTCATCTCTAGCTTATCTCCACGACGATCTAATGCTTCCAATGACTTAATTTGATCACCAATTGCTGGAGAGCATAGTAATATAAACGAAACATTAGGATGCCTAGAGCGGCTATCTTCATGCTTAATGGCAGACGTAATCACTTTTATCGCTTCACCATCTAGTTTCTTTTTTCGCTCTTCATTGTTTTCATGTATTTCATCTCTAAATAATTCATATTCCGATTCCACTTCATCAACGATAATATGTAAGTGATCAATTGAAAATTCACTTAAATACTTCATTCCTTCTTGGACAAGCTTATCTAAGAGTGGGATATCTTCTCCTAATAATTTTTCTGGAGAGTGTTGTCCTTTTCCAATAACCTCAGCTAATCTTTGAGGTGAAAAACCCAGAGGAATTAGATTACTTTGTAAATGTTTAATAATACTCCCCTGAATTGTTGCCTCTACATTTTGATTTGCAAGTTTTGATAGAGCAATATATGCTCCATATCCCACCCAATTATCTCCATACAGATAATCTTCATTCATTTGTTCATAGCGAATATAAATTGGTAATATACGATCTGCAAAATCTTCTTTTAAAAGCCTGACTTCCTCTAAATCTCCATCACTATTTCGAATCGTCCAACCTTTATCAATTCCAAGTACTTCGCTTATGAGTTCATAGCCAATCCTTGATTTACCAATACCCCATTTAGCAATTAGTGTAAAAATACGAGACATTGGTGCATCTTTGATGTCACTTAAAAAATTCTGATATGCTTGAAAAAACTCATGTTGTCCAACCATTGGCTGTAACACAGGAAAGGTAGAAACCCCATCTTTTAACCAAACTGATTTTTTCATGAATTGAACACTCCTTATCGGTGAATATCAAGCTTTATTAACTGATACTCGCGTTTTCCTAAATAACCTCTACCATGACGTGGTTGACCTGATTCATGTGCAATTACAGTGAAAATCCCCTTATTTATACCATTTGTAATATAATAATCAACAAACCGGGAAAGCCCTTTATCCCAAGAAGGGTAATGTTTTATTAAAACTTGTTCTAAAGCTGGTTCAAGGGGGAAAAAGCCGCGAGCATCAGAGAGAAAATGAATGGTTTCTTTTAATGTATGTACTTCATCTACTGAATCAGTTGGAGTAATAGTAAATAACGAACTTAAATCATCTATATCATTAGTGACTTTTTCTTTATTTAAAATTACTTTTCCTCCTTCATCTCTAATGAACCAATCTAGATATTCAAACAACTGCATAGGAGCGCGCATAAATGCTGTAAGATTTGTTATTGCAGGTCCTTTTCCTCCAGAGCCAATAAAAGACCAACCTTCTTCCAACTCAACTTCTTTCTCAAGAAGAAGGTTCATCCACTCATTACCTAATGCTTCCACTTTGAATTTTCCTAATAAATGATTCATATCATTTTTTTGGGGATTGCTTGCATAAGGAAAATATGAAGCACCGTCGATATCTAGCCGCCACCTACCAATAAAATCCAACGTTGAACCATTAGTTTCAAAATATCCACCATTTAGAAGCAAATGAATAACCACTCTAACTCTTGGTGAGAAACGTAGTAATTGCCTTGCTAACAAGACTTCCCACCCATCATCATTTTCATATGAAGTTAAAAATTTTTTTGCATCTTCAGTAAGTTGTAAATGACCATCAATTCGTTCAAGAAAGAAGACACCTTTAATTTCAAATTGAGCAGTTTGTTTAAAGTATTCATAACCTAATAATCCAAACAATTCTTTTGAACGATCAAGTTTTTTGTCTTTTTCGACTACATCTTTATTTAAGTAAAATGAAGCAATTTCTTTCATTGACTTTGCTTCTGTTTTCTCTGGTATGCGAGATAAATACTCACACCATAGTTCAAAGTTGCCCGGTTCAATCCAAAAGCGTTCAATTGAAAGGCGAATATCGTTCATCTTTTTTCCCTCAATTCGTCAACCCATTGCTCCAACCTTTCACGTAACTGTTTACTCTCAGCAATAAGAGGTATAAATAAACGAGTATGATAAATGACATCTTCTATTGTTGTTGGTAAACGGTATTCTTCGTCTACAACCGTAAGTAATTTGCGTTCAACAAGATTATGAAAAATAGTATGGAGATTACATAGTTCATTAGGAAACAGTAGATATTGACTCACTTTGCAGAATTCAGTCGCAAATTCATCGAAGCTTCCATATCGAAACTCCTGATGATTACTTGCTGTTAATAACACATCAACACCATCCCCAGCCACTTGATAGCGAATAGCCTGTAAGCCTTGTGCTTCAAAATTCTCTCGTACAATACAACAAAGGAATACAAATAACTTCCAAGGGTATGTAAAGACATGCTGAAATTGTGGCTGATCAATCTTACGTTCTGGGATAGAAGGCACTAGTGTATACAATGGTCTTTCCTTCAAAGGAACAAGTGACAAACCATTAGAAATTTTCCTCCCCTTTTTCCACTGATCATCTATCTTCTTGCCGAGGTCAATATCTTCTATCACCTTTTCCTGCTTATATGCTTGAACATGCTTCAAATAAAACATTACACGTTGATAATGTGGAGGACCATCAAAGATAAAGCGATTGAGATTTTGATATTGTTCTTCATTTTGTTTTAATCGACTCTCTAATCGCGCAGTTGAAAAACCACTATCTTCTTTAATTTCTGATAAAACAGAAACAGCATAAGACGAAAGCTTAAGTAAGCTACTTACAAAAGTTTCAATGTCTTCCAAATATTCCGTTTCTCTCATTTTTAAAGCAGTTAAAAGGGCAACTTCCACTAAATACTTTTGGTAATTTTCATTAAAACAGAAGAGGGATAGTATATGATCTTGTTCAGATTGGAATTGTTGACCATAAGTAATCCAATTGTTTGTAATAATGTATCGTTCATGTTTCTGGTCAAATAAATATTGGCCTTTTAGAAAAGATATTGAATCATGGTATTCTACTTCACCATATTCATATAGTTTTTTAAGCAAATGATAGCCTTTCTTCACATTCAAAAAACACCCCTCCCTTACAAAAAAATTTAATATTCTAGATTGATTAGTGTTTCATCCCATGTATCCTCAATTAAATACTCAATATCATTTTTAGCTTGTTGTATTAACTCTTTCGATTGATAGTACAAATCTTTTATATTTCTTACTAGTAAGCCTATTTCTTGTTGTTTATGATATTTTATTTTAGGAACTACAATTTCTACAATATTTTGCTGGCTAATTCCTTTCATAGTACTTCCTGTCGCAAATTGTAAAAATTGTTTTTGTCCATACCGACTATTTAAAAAATATGCAAGGTAATCCGCATCCCAACCACTTTTCAGTCTCACTTTAAAAACTTCACTACTAATAATTCCATTCGTATCTCTAGTTTGTACCCCCATTGATATTCCAAAGCTTCCCTTACGAGTTATTAGTAAGTCTCCTTCTTTAATCCTTTGTTTGGCATTAATGCTATCAATAGATATATCAACAAAATCAACTGACCCTTCTTTAACTCCGAACATATCGATGGCTGCTACTTTATAATAAGCAGTAGCATTATCCCTATAATTTCTAATATCCACTCCATTAACAATGTATTCAAAACAATCATCGAAGTTTACGTAGCTATTCAGCGAACGAATCGTATTTTGATTTTCTACATAATCACTTTTATAGACCTCGGCACCTAATAAGTTCGTGATATTCCTTGTCTCTACAAACATCCCCCATTCATTTGTTGAATTTTCAATAGAATCTTGAGATGTATCCTTTTCTCGATCTAACAATGTATAATCGTAAAACATCTCCTTAACTTCTGTTCTTAACCTTTTTGCTTCTTCACGTAATTGTTCTGCTTTACGAACTTTATTACCTATGTAGTTCTGGATATCTAAAGAAGGAATAGGAAGTTTTAACCTTTTTAATTCTGCAATTGTAAGTCTATTCCTTGTACTTCCATAAGAAGACCTTAAAATGTATTCTCTTCCACTTTTAGAATTCATAAAAACACTTATAAAATAGGGATCAATAATATTAGATGGTTCTTTTAAAATCCCCACATCAGCACTAATATTTCCATAAGAGATGTTTTCGCCAATTACACAACTTTTCCCAGTTCCAACGCCTGTTTTAACAATCAATAAACTATTAGGGCTTAACCTTGCCCTTTTTAAACTTTCCTCATATTTTTCTGTAATAAATAAGTGAGTTTCGCTATTAAACCCTTCTTCTTGGACATTAATAGCAGTATAAAAGGGAACTCCTTCATCAACATAGTCTCTCTTACCATGATCACCATCCGTAATTACCTTAAATAAATTCTCTGCATAGTCAACCTTAAATTTACCTTCAATCTTAGTAACCAGATCCATAATATTTGTTTTATAAAAAATCGGATCTATTCTATCTATGTCAATAAAACTTTCATTCACCCAGACAATGGATGGGTTATCTGACATAATTTTGTTCATCATTTGCAATCTAACCTCCCATCAGCACTTTAAATTTAATTTATTTCTTATACGCATCTATAATTTTCAACAAATCATTACGGTCATTACCTAACTGCACTTCAACTTTATTTTTAACATCAAATCCAATTTCATTAGCCACAGCCATGAATACAGGACCTTGCTTTTCGTTTTCATGTTCTTTTTTCTTGATATATAGGAAAGATGTTTTTGCCCCTGTACCAGATAACTGGAATGTCACGGCTGGAAGTGATACAACCGCTTTAACTATTGCTCTTCCACCCTCAAATTCACCTGTTACTTCATTTTTCTTACCCATTAAATATTCGCGCACATGTTTATAACTTGAGTTACTTAAAGTTCCATCTGGAAGAACAATAATTAATTGCCCGCCGGGCTTTAGTAATTGCAAATTACGGTCAATGAACAATACTGCTTGGTCTGTTGAATTAACTTCCTTCCAAACACCCTTTGCATTTGGCTTTGACCCTAAGCAGAGACCATTTTTTTTCGGTTTTCCTGTTTCATCAATTCCATTACTAAACCGTTTAATGATTTCTTTTCCTTCATCTGTTTTATTAGAAACTGACCCAGATCCAAATGGTGGGTTTGTTACAATTAAATCGAAGCTTTCAGATTTTAATGAGTCAGTCATTAATGAGTCAGTTACCCAAAAAATTGGAGCTTTAGGTAATCCATGCATCGCCATATTCAATCGAGCTTTTAATACCATGTTACGCGTCTTATCTGCTCCAACAAAACTATGTTCCTTCATAAGGTCAAAATGTTTTTCCATTTTTTCTTTCATCGTTCCTGTAAACTGTGATAGCATATATTTTTTAACACCTTCATAGCCTTTTATTAAGAATCCACCTGATCCACAAGTTATGTCGCCCATTCTAAATGTTGGTAACCCTTTTTCATCAGCTGTAATTAGTTTTGAAGCATCTTTTGGGTTAGATGTTAAATCATGCATAACCATTTCAATCATTGATTCAGTTACTTGTCTTGGTGTTAAGTATGTAGCTTGACCAATTTTATTGTCATATTTACCACGCATTAAAACATCGAATAGTCGCCCTAAAATATCCGCACTTACATTTTTCAATGTGGCTTTTACTTGGTTTCCATTTTCATCTTCAAAATCATCTAGTTCCTGAAACGTTTCAAAAGCCGCAATGAAGTTAGCGGGATTTTCTAATCGAATATATTCATCCTCACTGAAGATAAAACATTCTTCACCTAGATCATTGACTGCTACATAATCCTCATGATTTTTTATTTCCTTAAAGGCATCACGGATTTGTCTAACAGCTTCCTTTCCATTATCTTTTATGTATTGGTGCTTTAAAATTTCAAAAATACTGACACCTGAGTTTTTTCCTTTTTTTAATACATAGTCTGGATGATATAAGCGGAAAGTCTCCATAAAAAGTAATTTACTTAATTCATCTATGGCTTCGTTTGTACTGCTGATATTATCCGCCCCACCCGGTCCATATAAGCGCTCATGCAAATCATCAAACCGTTTTTGAAGAGTAGAGTACATCTTTCTTGACCATTCTTCTTGTTTAGAAATTTGTCGTTTTTCTTTTTTAGTTACATCAATAACAGCCGGTATTTCTGCCAGTGGATTAGACTCAATACAGTCGGCGTAATAATTCACTTCACCATTTGTTGCCCAAATGAAATCCGGAGCTTCTTCATGATATTGAGCCTCTATTAAAGCAGCATCCTGTACTTCAAAAGATAAATCTGCTCCTTTGTCAAATACCTTTACATAAACAGTTTTTTCATCACCAGTAGCTAAGAAAATCGTTGTTCCATCTTCTTCATGTATTTCCGGTTCAGAAAATGCACTATACCCCTTCATCATGAGTTGTTCTTTTAATTCTTCAATTAATGCTTGCATTAATGATTCCTCCCTATTTTCGCTTCACTCGGATTATATTTTCTCTAGGTGATTCATAACGTCTTGTACTAACAGCCACTTCAATTACCTCATTATGAGGCACAATCATATCACTTGGTAACTGTTCAATAATATTTGGGTCAATCTTAGTCATCGGGCGTTTTTCTAATGCTTTTTCAATAGCCGCTAATATGGTATGGCGACGGTCATCTACCTTAACAGCCCATTTACCTGATTTTGTTTCATATATAGTAGGATCAAGCAAGTTATATAATTTTACTTGGTCCTCATTCCAATTCAATCCATGCTCTTTTGCAATATTTACTAGTTGTTCTGTTGTTTTTGGTGTGGTTAGGTATTCATGAAATATCAAGATGATCACCTCCTTGATAACGGTCTAAGATACTATCAATTTCTATTACTTTTTTATTTGGTAACCTCGGAACAAGAATTTGTTTCAAGTCATGTATTGATAGAAATGGCTGTATTCCGCCTCTACTCTTGATTCGCAACTGTAAACGTACAAATGGATGGGTTAGGCACCAAAGTATATATCGTTTCGGTAAATAATAAGTCCTTAAAACTACAAATACATTTGACGCTATGGAATTTGCGAAATAGTTTGGAACGATTGCAAGTGGTTGCTCCTTTTCACCAATCTTCGTACCGATAACTCCTAACAATATATCCCCTGCTTTTAATTCATAGCGCGCTCGGCTCCTAACCGTTTTATAAGGAACTTTATCAGTTGTCCGAATTATCCATTTTTCACGATTCAAATTCTTTATACCGATATACGAGATAGTTTGATCTTTATACTCAGAAGGACTTATTGTTCTATCAACAATTTCAACAACCTCATTTAGTTGTACCCATTCCTCAATTTTTAATCTTTCTATGAAATCCTTATGTAACCTTGTTTTACGTTGTTGGTAGTATAGAAAATCTAATCTATCTGGGGACAAGTCTTCAGATACCCATATTGGATTTGGTTGAAAGACTTCTAAATAACGACTTTTGTCAACGTTATAAAAGCTTTCTAGCTGCTTTTTATAATTCACTTGTTCCGAATCTAGGGTCTTAGATGTATTAGTAAATTGCTCATCTAACGGAATTAACATTTTACCTATTTCCTTAATAGAAATTTTCGGTATAACCGAGGGAGTAACTGCCAGTTTTAATGAAAGTTGACCTAATTCAGTATTTAAAAAATTAAAAATTATGTCTTTTGCTTTCAAGTTTTTCGGTCTTAACCTCAATAAATCCGGACTGATGATAGCACCTTCGACTTCCTCACCAACAATAGCCACCTTCGGAATAGCAGCTACCTTAGAAATGAGTATATCGCCTTTTTTGATAATAGCTTTCGATTCAACACCTAAGTAATTCGTTAAATAAGATACATTAGTCAATTGGATTTCTTTGTTATTTATGTTTGAAATTTTAATGTATGGTATCCCCTCATTAGAAAAATCTTTAGCATTACGAGTACCATCAGATATGCCTTCACATAGGTCTGAAAGTTGAACTGAATTAACACTCCCTATATGATTATATATTTTCTCTTTTATTTCATAGTAATGAGGATCTAATCTATCGTTATTTATGTTTAAAGGCTCTATGTATTGAAATATAGAACTCACCACACTTTTTATTATTAATTTGTTGCTACCACCTCTAACTTACACCATTTTTACATATGTTGTAAACAAGAGAATGTTTAATTGTTCATTCCGTTCTCTTTTTCACAATAGTAAACTGTTATAAGAACCAAGTAGAGTATTTAAACAAGTTTATATAGTTAACAATGGAACTTCACTCTATAACTTAGAAGAGAAGTTCCACAGTCGGTTTTTTAATCATCGTACCCAGGAATAACAGTGCTAGAAATAAGTTTGTTAATGACTGATAAAGGTAACTAAAATATATTGTTTAAATCAAAAAAAAGATGCTGGGACATAACTAAATCCACTCACTCTAAAGACGGACAACCTCTATCCTATTAGGATTACTTTTAACATCGCTGCCCGATTTCCGTGCAAGAGCTAGAAACTCCTAAACACCTGGATAAAGCTATATCAATAAATACAAAAAATCCGAACGAGTTAGATTTCTACTAAACTACTCTTTCGGATTTCGTTTGTCTGAAACCATTTTTGTCTCAGCCTCATTTTTTTGCACCTATTTTAAATCGTATCCTTTAAAAACCTCCTTAACATGCCAACGCAAAAAAGAATGATCTGGATAATAATACGATTGAATAGGCTCACGAACCACCTGACCATTATACCCCATCAACCACTCTTCAAACCCATGAGTCCCATGAGCATCCTGAGACACCACCATTTTCCGTTCAGGAGTCAAAGTAAATACTCCCCTGTCAAACAACTTATGGTGCAAAGAACACAAAGCTATTCCATTTTCTTCACTATCCGGACCACCGGCTTGATGCCATTTAATATGAGCCGCTTCGACTCCCACGAGTGTATGGGCTAGTCTTACATTAAAACCGCAAACGGCACAACTGTACCCGTAAGCCCTTAAAATCTTTTCCCTGAATTTCGGATCCCTCTTCTTTTTCGTATAAACTGTGAAGTCCAGTCCAACCGCATCTAAGATATCTTGGTGGATCGTTTCTGGAAAGTGACTGTCTAATATAATATGAGCAATCTCTAGGACCAGCCTGGGGTCATTTTTTAGAAGCTGAAATACTTCCGGGGTGAACCCCCCAGCAACTTCATCTTCCAGTAATTGCCGATTACTCGGACTTTTTGCATTTGCCTCTTTATCCAGAAGCCATATCCCATCCCTTTTTAAACGTACAAAGGGTTCTTCGGGATGATAAGATTTCCTGAGCGGTCCGAATTCCCTCAGCAGTTCTGTCAGCTTCTCCCTTGTAACCTCATAACTTAAGAATCTGGGTTTATCTGCTTGTAGCTGCCCCAAAGCAAACAAGATTAACAGTGGCTTATGGGGAGCTCTCTGGTCACCTTTCTTCCATATGGACAGGTTATTAATTCTTTCCTTTAACTCAAAGCTGTTCATCATTTTCCACCACTCATAGAGATTTATTTCTTTCTATATAATAGGTAAGTTGGAACTTCCAATGAATCAATCCTTTACCTCAATCAGGAACATCTTACCCTTAAATCCCCCACGCTTCTCAGCCTTATCTTTCCTCACTGCTTCTATTTCTTCATACGTAGATCCATGCTGCTTAGCCAAAGCCCTAATAACCTCCAGCAAATCAGCAAGCTCTTCCACAGCTTCTCCATCCGTTTCAGCCGCACAGTATTCATCAAGTTCCTCATAAGCTTTTTCTTTTAAGTACTTTATGTAGTCTTCATCGTTAAGGATCTTTGTTGAAAACTCCTTACCTTTACTTTCAATGATCTGTGGGATTTTATCCCGTACTAACTTGTTGTAGGTCGGCATGTTGGTGACCTCCTATGGATTATATTATCTATATTTTAACATTTATATGGAGTCCATAGAGGAAAGATGGGCACATCAGTTACTTTCTTACCAATTCTCAATCCCTATGAGGCATCTGAATATAGAAATCCCTTTGAAATAACCAGTGACAAAAATAAATTTAATATATTTTACATAATTTGTAATAACCCTACTTATTGTTCGTGGTACATGGATTTCCCCAATTTGATAATGGTTCTAAAAAGGGGAGAATCCTTTGGTAAAAGAAGATAATAAACCTTTTGCGGAATTACTGGGGAAACTACTGAGAAGAAGAAGAATTGAAATGGATATGACCCAGGCTGAGTTTGCCTGGATCACTAAAATGTCTGAAGAAGGCTACGGAAGGATCGAGAGAGGAGAAAGTATTCCAACCTCACTAACACTAAGCAGAATACATAATAATACTGGAATTAGTATTGACCGGATTTTTCAGGAAATTGATAGAATAAAAAAAGCAAATAAGCCAAAAGAGTGACTTGGTAGTTAATTGGGGGGATTACCATCAAGAAACAAGAATTGATTCTATTAAAAGGGAAGCACACATATAATTTTATGATTGTTGGGTTTTCCCGTGAGCATGATTATGGGGAGATATATTTTACAGATCATAATAGGAGGACTTCCGTTTATAGGGGTTCGGATGTGAAGGAAGTTATAAAGTTAGCTAAGAGAGAAAGCCGCAACTTACGTCGGGAGTAAGCTGCGGCTTTGTTATTCTATTTATAAGGTGCTTATTTTCATTCCAAGACGCTCTTTCAAATCCTCTACCGTTAAATACACTCCATCCTCTTTTCTATGAAGCATCGCATGACAATTCGGACATACAGGAATAAGATCTTCTTTCGGTTTCACGTGATAGCCCTTCTGAATTTCATGTAGGGGTTTAATATGGTGTACGTGAATGAACTCTTTCCCCACTTCCCCATATGTATCTTCAAAGTTCATCTTACATACCTGGCATTCGGCACCATAATGATTGATGCATTGCTTACGAGAAAGTGGATTGCGTTCATATGAATTAACCGTAATCGTTCTCTGCTCCCCTTCCCACATTTCCGGCACTTCATCAGGGTAGATTTCAGCAGACAAATCCTCCTGAAAGAACGACATGATGTAGTCACGGAGCTCATCGGTAAGTTTCATGGAGCCCTGGATATTCCCTTTCAACCCATGCTCCCTTAATTGATAAAGTGATAAACCATCCGTATCAACCACATCCACCAAGCGGACACGCGTCTTGTCTCCACCAATGGATTGATCATACTTCTCTTGATCTACCCAAAACGACTGATCATAAATGGTATCATCCGTTTGAACCAATCCCTCTATAACTTCCACCTTATACCTGACCTTTTTGACACTACCTGAAACATACAAAAATAAAATATCACCATTTTCATAGTTGAAGGAACGTTTCCAGTCCAGCGCTTCATAATGGGTGAAGGCCCTCTCTAAGTCATATTCATTTGGATTCGCCGGTACCAGCCAAATACGGCGGGCATTTTTATGGTCTCTATCTTCTAATTCCTGGCGACGATTAGCAGCGATCTCTAGTGGTGTTATAAAACGATATTCGTCCCTTTTGAAATGGTAGGGAATATTGTACACATATCCTCTCTCGATGGGATCATAGCATTTTGTCTTCTTTATATTGAGATAATCAGCAAGGTAGCCTGCAGCTTCTTGAATATTGGTAGCTTCGTATAATAATTGCTCATTTTTCCTGATGGTAATGGGAGTTGGCATTGGTTGCCTCCTTAATTATTCTGAACTTAATAGCGGTTAAAATTTCCATATATATGTACGATACTAAGTATATCAAACCACCAAGGAGAAATTCATGCTATTATTTTTAAACTTTTTAAAGAAGAAAAAAAGTGAACCCAAACCAAAACAAGCTACTATTAACGCACCAACAAATCCCACAAGAACCAATGAACAAATCGCCACAAGAAAAGGCGAACTAGGAGAATACAAAATTGATATCCAACTAGATCAACTGCCCAAGTCTTACCGCCACCTAAGCGATCTCCTTATACCCAATCCAATAGCGAAGTTCGGCTATTCTCAAATAGACCATGTGGTGATCACTCCGTACGCGATCTTTACTATTGAAACGAAAAACTATCAGGGGACCATCTATGGTGGGAAAGATCGGAACACGTGGCTGGTCAATGGAAAGTTCAAAATGATGAACCCTTTTGTACAAAACTATGGTCACATTAAAGCACTTTCTTCATTAATTGATGAGAAGTACCATGATAGTTTTGTATCGATGGTTTCTTTTACAAAGCGATCTACTTTTAAAGTGGATTCGGATTATCGTAAGATCGCTTCTAATGAATTGATTGTGTATGACATTGAGTTGTCCGAGTTTATTCACCGGAAGTTGTCGGTGTTGAAAATCCAGCATAAAGAACCTCTTTTAAATGAAAGTGAGATCTCAACCATCTACCATACATTTTTAGAGGCAAATATTCCAGACCTCCACATTAGAGAAGAACATAAGCATGCATTAGATGAAAAGGCTAGCTCTGGTGGTACTTGTACGATTTGCAACAAGCCTGTGTCTGAGAAAGTTAGGGGGTATTGTTTATCGAATCGTGCTTTTAAAGGGAAGATTTATTGTTATGAGCATCAGAAGAATGTTGGAAAGTAGACAAAGCCAAGGGACATACCCCTCTCCTCCCATAAGTCTTAAGACCTACACCAAAGTCCACCTCAGGCTCATTATCAACAATGGCTTCACTCTATAAACTTAGTATATACGGTATAAATGAATGAGGAGAGTGGAGAAAATGGCAATGAATGTTTATTTAATTCATGGTTTAATGGGGACGGGAGAAATACATTTTAAGGAGCAATTAGGTCCTTTACGAGAGGAATTCACTGTAATTCCAATTGATTTACCGGGACACGGTCAGAATAGCCGAGATGCTGATGATCCCTTTTTCGAGCAAACACTTGAATGGCTTATAAGTGAACTCAGGAAAAGAGAGCCTGGTATCTTGATTGGACTTTCGATGGGAGCAAGTTTTGCCCTGCATGCAGCAATCAGATATCCCGAATTGACAAAAGGAATTGTCCTGACAGGCTATGTTCCAAGCATCCCCGAAGACATGCACGCCATCATGGAAAGACAATATCATTTTTTACATAACATCAAAGCAGAAGCACCTGAAGTAGCGAAAGACTATCTTCTTCTCCATGGCCCACGTTGGGATACCACGTTACACAAGGTGGTGAAGTGCTTTACTTATCATTATCCGGCAGTATCTGATGACCAAATAAAGAAGTTAACTATCCCTACATTACTCATAAATGGTGGAAACGAAAAACATGAAGTGGATTCGGTCCACCATCTATCATCGTTGAACAACCTTATCACACCAAGAATCATTCCAAATTGCGGACACTTAGCCAACATGGAAAATCCATTGATGTTTAATCGAATGACCCTGGAGTTTATTAGTAGTATTGCGGAGGTGAACTAGAGGGGCAGGTCCCTTGGCTATAAGTGTGTTTGAAACCACAAATTAAAAAACACTTGCTTCCATAAGACAAGCAAGTGTTTTGTTAGATTAAATCAGGATATTGGACCCTTTTACTGAACTGGTCCCATAAATTCAGTAATCACAAGAATATGTTCCTTCAATTTCACTTTGCTTAAGTTTTCTACTTTTTCATTTCCACCTAACCCTAGTAAAGGAGTATATCCAAAACACTCATCATAGTCAGGGACACTGTATGTTCTAATCGCATCGGGATAAGGCTGCCAAGATAAATCTTCATCTTGAAATTCCGGATCATTGATATTCTGAAAGAAGAATTCAAAAGTAAACATAATGGTCTTAACTGCACCATATCTGTAGTTAATCAGTCTAACATAACCATCTGACCAGATGACTAAATCTCCCATACCAGTAGCAAACAACACTACTGAATTCTGATATCTTTGGCTACTTTCTACCAGAATCTCATTAAATTCGTCTGGATTTACACTTTTCATATATCCTTGCATGAATGTACCAAATCCATAATTTCTCCAGAATTCTATCATCTCTTTAGGAACCTGGTTTCTATATTTCTCAATAATTTCATTGGGAACGTTAGTATTCAACTTAAAATCTTCTAAATATTGTTCCATATAGTTCCCCTTATTCATTTCATAATTAGATAGCTATTTTTCAATGTCCTCGAATAAATTATCTAAGAATTGAATCACTTAGTTCGGAAGCATGTTTTAAAAGAAGCTACTTTCCAAATGTCCAACACCTGTAAAGAAATTTTCATTCGTACCTTATAGAAGTAATAAATTCAAAAGCACCCATTGAGGTAATTAATTCGTTATAATCAAAATCATATAAAAGAATGACAGCATTATATGATTTTTTGAAATTTCTTTCTCCCTTCATTTGCGGGACGATTATTTCCTCATAGGAACACCCGGTTAATAATGTAACCATATTACTTGAACGACTTTTATAGACAGCTTTTTCTAACTTATCTTCATCCATTTCGTCCATATCAATATTAAAATCATTATAGAATTTCGATGGGACAGACTCTCCATCCTCATCATATGTTACATTTACATACTCTTCGATCGCGTCTTGTCCATCCATATTGCCTAACCAAATAGAAACCCAGCCTTGTTTTTCCAATTTAGTATCCTCCTTAATCCCGACTTAATGGAAAGAGACCAAATCACATTTATCAATTATCATTTTAATAGATTCTTTTATCAACATTCCCTTTTAATGTAGGAAGATTAATTCCTCTTTGGATTTCTAGATACTACAGGAATTTCACCTATGCTGCCCTCGCTTAGAAACCCTCCTCCCAGGCATCTTTAGCATCTAATAATCTATTCGATAAAAATTCATAAAAATGATCAGCGGTGTTGTAGTCATCAAGTCCGCCATTCCGATTCCAAGCTATGACTGGACACTCACCATTTTCCATATTGGCTGCATTTAAACAATAGGCATACTCATCCATGCTTTCAATAACGATTAAATCTTCACTCATTCCCAGATCCCGATACCTTTTCGTTTCAATCACAACAGTAGGAGTATAAGATTTGGCAACTCCTAAAATATTCACACCATATAATCCACCAGAACCAAAGTTAGTTAAAAACCACTTATAACTTTCTGGCAGTTTTAACTTTAAGGTATCTTGTACATGATCGATCTGTCTTTCCTCTACTCCTCCTGTGAAATCATCAGGCTCCATATGATCTTGAATAAAATGGGTTAATTCCTGTTTATTTATTTTGAATGCCTCCTTTAGTTTCAATGGGATATATACATGTCGTTCCTTTAAACTAATAAATTCAATCATTTAAATGGCAACGTCCTGGTAACCAACTTCTGTTACCTTTTCATTTAACAAACGCAGTCCTACTCCATTTTCGATATCCCACGTACAGGTAAATGTGATTCCAATATGCCTTTCGGCAGAAATATCTGCGTACGGAACAACAATTCCGTCCAATCTCACCATTTCAAGTAGTTGAGCAGCTTTCTCAACTTCAGGATAATATTCATTTACTAGCAAATTAAAACCCATGTCTTTTCTCTTTTGTACGTAATAGCTTGCTATGGAATGTAAGATATCGGGTGTATATCAGACCAACTTGTCAATAACGATTGGTATGCTTTATATTGCCCCTCCTCAAACTGACCATCCTCTTCACCATCTATCAAAAGGTTTATTTCAGCTTTAATCCCAAAGAAATCTAACGTGATGACTCTCGACCAACCAAAATCATATTCAAGTTCTCCGAAAATTGCATCTTTTATCATCATGCTTTACCTCCTATCTGCAAATTGGCAAAGGCTCCTAGTTCAAAGCTTGTAGCCAAAGGAAAAAGAAGCACGAAATCAGTTGCCATCATTCCGGTTATACATGCCTGATTCCCTCTCATATTTCTGCATTCTCTCCACTTTATCTAAATCTACCTCTTCATTCTTTAAGGATTTATACTCAAAGTATTCTATTCTATCTGTCGGACCAAACTCGCTTTTATGCCAATTTGTATAATCAAAATGCACATTCAACTTACCTGCATCATTGACTAATAGAGTGACTGAAAACCAAGGTTCTTGGTTGTTTTCAATAAAGATTTTTTGAAGCTCAACAGATAATTCAAATAATCGATTTAATTCCTTGTTGTACACCTTCTTATCCACACTGTATAACTCCGGAATTTCATGCGAATAAATCTGGTGCTTTTCATCTCTAGGATTAAAAAAGAAGAAGACCCCTCCTGATTCATCTGTCACTTCTCCATTAAAACTAAAACTCTCCCATTCTGTTGGGATCATATCAGTAATTTGCTGAGCAATTTGTGTGTATAAACGATTTAGTTCTAATTCAAAACTCATGAATTGCAACCTCCTGGATTAAATGCCATCATGGTATAGATGATGCCTTTCAAAAATCCTAAACAGGGTGATCAATGTGTCGACGAGATTGCTGACGAGATCGTTCATTGCAAAAATGCTTTCTCCATGTTCCAAAGAAACTCTAATATAATGCAGTAAGTCCCCCGTCATACTAATGCATTAGTATGACGGGGGACTTACCCTAAATTCATGTCCATTAAAATGTCATCTCGCATAAGCTTGCACTTCACATTCTTTTCTATCATTGCACCTAGTACTCTAAGATGAGACAACGATCATAGAGTATTTATTCTCAAACACCTTATGTCTATAACTCTAGTAAAGATCAATTTTGTGTATTAATATATTCTCTAATTAGTTCCACATCCCTTTCTCTCTTTTCATCAGGGGATATTCCTAACTTTTTATACTTCCATATTATTAATCTTTCATAATGATTATGACCATTTTCATTCTCTAGTAAAGTATAATCAAATTCAATATCAAACTTACCAGTGGAATATAACTCAAATGTTAAGTTAGTCCAAGGTTCCTGTTTATTTCTTTTAAATTCTTCCCATAACTCTCTAAAGATACTGTCAAGAATATCTAATTGACGATCAGTCTCATCTTCGTCAATCCCTTCCATATCTTCAATATCTAAACTGTATATCGGTTCCTGCTTATTTTTTGGATAGTAGAAAAATACCGTCGAATCACTATATTCAGATACTTCTGAATAAACCATTATTTTTTCCCATGGTTCTGGAATAATACTGTTTAACTGTATAGCTACTTTTTGATAAATACTTTCCAGGTTCTCTGTATTCATTTACTTTCCTCCATATAAATTTTTTAAACTAGCTTTAAATTTTTCTCCATCAATTCTATATTTTATGTTAAAGCGAACCGGCCTCACAGAATTCCCTTCATATACAGGTCTAATATCAACTATAACTTCCCGCTTATCTCTTAAGGCTTTTGCCCAAGCAGATTCCAATTTTTTATAAGCACTTACATTAACATTTCCATTCATTGCAACTATATTATCAATAAGCGGAGATCCATTAAATTGCGTACCGATTAAATGTCCGCCATGATCTCCTTGAGTACTCGGAGCTTTAACTCGGTCTTCCTCTCCAGCAGCTAACTGATGCTTACTATTACGTTCTCCCATCTCTAACGTTAATTCTCCAGAAGCTTTCTCAATTCTACCTAGGTCATCTGTTTGATATCGATATCCATTCGTTTCATATTTTACATTAGGTTTCAATTTAAATTCATCTAAAAAGTGACTACCATCTTTAACTACATCATCGACAGCCGTACTAGTATTAACCGTACCCTTAGTCTCAACCCGTCGAACCTCACTCTTCCCAGAAACCACCACATGCCCATCCTCATTCAACAACACCTTCCCCATCCTCGAGAAAGTCTCCGACTGAGTCACCCCCGAAATCGGACCGGCAACCACCTTTTGATACGTCTTCTCCATCACCGATCTCACTTTCTTCGGATTTAAGACGTTTTTTGTTTTCCTGAATAGCTCTTGAAGATGTCCGGAAAAAGCGTTCAGTCCCAGTGCCCTTTTTCCGGTTCGGGAAGAAAGTAGCTGATGGGCGGTGTCCTCCACTTTTCCGAAGGTGCTTTTGACTCCGTTGTGAATGAAGGATTTAATTTTGGCTGTCGTCATAACATTGTAGGGAACGTCGGTCTTGGAGCTCATTTTGCCGGCTTTGCCCATCTTGCCGACTTTGTCTACACCTTTCGCTCCGAAAATGGACGCGGCGATGTATGTTCCCGCGTAGGAAAAGTATCTCGCCCGGCTTCGCACGTCTCCGTTGACGACTTCTTCTTCAAAGGATTGTTTCAGGTCCTTCCATATGTACTTCGCCGTGTCGATGGGGTGAAGGACGGTATGAATGATGCCTTTGAAGAATCCGACGGGATCGGTGAACAGGGCGATCAGCGTGTCGACGAGATCGCTGACGATATCCACAATCGCAAACAGGGCTCCTTCCACGGTCCCAAGAAACTCGGATACTTTATTTTTGGCCATGACCGAGGCAAACTCGGATAGTTTGGATAAAAACGATGAGTCTTCCTGATGAGCCTTCTTCTCTATTATATCAAGCTTTCCTTTTTGAAAAACAGTTTGGAGCCGAGCGATTTGCTGCGTCATGGAGTGTACCTGTTCTTCGAGGGGCGCAAGGGAAGCCGTTTGAGTATGGTCAAACTCATGCAGCTTTCGGAGGCTGCGTTCTTTTTCCTCCTGGGCATGGGTCACCTGCTGTAAAAACGACCAGTCCTGGATTCTTGGCACCGATACGATGTCTGATACACTTCTGATGGTAGCATTGGCTTCACCTGTCATTTCCACCGTTGTCCGCCGTGCACGGTGAAGACCTTCTTCCACTTCGTTGTCCAGAAAGCTCTGCCTCATGAACCCGTCAGGCGAAGGCTCCACGTGATCAAGTGCCTCCTTCATCTGCCGAATGACGGATTGATAGTCGGATAAAAACAACTGGTATTGTTCCAGCATGGGGAGGTGCTGACTCCGGTAGAAATCCCGGATCGCATTCCCACCTTCCCCCTTAAACGCATCATCCAGATTCACCACGTCCTGAACGGCTCTTTCAATCTGTTGTACCTGATCTTTCTGAGAGGAAAGGGTTTCCTCTATCTCCTTTATTCCATGTTGAAAGCCGTCAACATCTAATATTTTCATAGAGTGCCCCCCCTTACCGGCTCAAAGTCATGGCTGAAGAAAGAGTACGATCGGTTTCTTCCATGCCTTCTAGGGAAAGTTGCGTGGCCGCCTGGTTTTCCATCAAAAGCTGTTGATAGCACTCAAGCATCTTCTGGCATTGCTCATTGAGTTCATTCAGCTTGTTGATGACCTCCAGTTCATTCGCTCCGCCAATCTGCTTTGGATACGTTGTATTCCAGGAGTCAATCGTTTGACGAAGCTTGGAAAGCGCCCTCTCCGTCTCGTTGTACTGAATTTTGATTTCAGTGTGCATATGATCGGTCCTTTCTATTTATCTTAAAACATCCTATAAACTTCCAATTCATAGACTATCGTACCATCGTTTCTGTGGGCATTCTATTATGAACCTATACTTTTCTGGAAATAGGAAATAATACTCAGTTCTTAAGGAAAATAAAAGCAATTAGTTGTATTCTTTATTAAAAAGAAGCATGAGAACCGTCCCCATGCTTCCTTAAGAATATCTAATTACCAAATGACTACGATAATAGATCAACAATACAAGCAAAAATATACCCACCAAAAGAATAACCCAGTCCAATTTCTTACTACTTATTAACCTATTGCACACACTATATAATTTCAGGCCAAGAAATCCCCCAACAGTATTAGTAATGACATCGGTTATGTCTGTCGCGCCAATAGAGAATATGAATTGAATGATTTCAAAAATAAGACTTAGAGCCAGTACAAGGGTAAGTTTAGGTGAAAAGCCACCTTTTTTGAAATTAACTTCCAAAAGCAGGCCGAGTGGAATGAAGATAAGGATATTATCTATCATCTCTCTGATACTTCCAGATGCAGCGAATGGGATCAAGTTAAAACTAGTATATTGATAATGAAAAACTGACAAAATATTGTATTGTAATTTGAATAGGACTAGCCAGGTTAGTATCACTAGATAGAAAGCCAGCAATCCTCTAGATATTATTTTTTCCATGTTATCTCCTCTCATTTATGTGTATCCGATGAATTTAGGGAAACACCGTTACAATGACACCATCTATGTTGTTGCCTGATATCTCATAATGACGGTTTGATGGAACACGAAGGGTCGTATCCTTTGTGACTTGGTAATATGAGATCTCATATGTTTCGCCCTGTATCATCGTTGAAATCGATTTTTGTTCTTTTAGGAATGCTAAGTATTCTTCTAAAGCGAAGTTTTTTTCTTCCATAATCACACTGTGGGGCAATCCAACATAGCGAATATGCCATGGTTCGTATTGGATTCCCGTAACGTCTGTTTTATCCTTTGGATACCGTAATATAAATCCGTATTTCCACGCGTTTTCTTCGATCCACTTTCCTTCTGATGCCAGCTCCATTTTCCTTTGAGTGGATCCTACATCCAGTGATAAGCCCAAGTTGTGTTCACTGTAGCCTGCAGGCAAGGCATAGTCGGACCCCATTTCCCGGTAAAGTGCACGTTGCTCTTCAAAGCCCCGAAAGCCGCTATTGATGATGAAATGTCTAACCCCGTCTTTACCGGCAGCAACGGTCATCTCGGAGAATTTATGTGCTACGTCCTCCGACAATGTAATGGTGGTATCAAACAATCCGTATCCCTTTGTCAGTTCTTCATGCGTAAATAGATTGACAACGTCTGATGTTATACTCTCCTGTTGAACCGGATATTCATTATTCACCAAAAGTAAATTCCCTTGAAAGACTTGTTCCTTTTTTATCTCGATTGTTTGAAAGTGTTCAGACGTCCCGCTATTTTCTACATCGTTACGCTGAATCTCTACTTGATCTTGAATCGTTGATTCCTTATAAACAAATGTGAAACCTAAACATAATGCCATTAACAATAAAAATCCCCACTTCTTCATTTCACGTTCCTCCTTATTCTTACTATAGAATAGGAAAAACTGTTTAAAAAAAGAGTGGGGTAAAATTTAAATTTTTCTTAAATCCTTTATGAAATGGAATCTTGGTCAGGTTCAATACCTTCCTGGGGTAAACGAACTTCAAATATCGTCCGTATGAGACTGCTTTCCACCGTAATCGTCCCATTGTGTTGCTCCACAATATTCTTTGCAATAAATAAACCAAGCCCTGTGCCATCTTCTTGATGAGTTCGGGCTTTGTCACCTGTGTAAAACATATCAAAAAGATAGGGAAGTTCATTCGGAGGAATCCGGTCTCCATAATTCATAACCTGAACGACCACATCCTCTCCATCAACAAACCCGTTAATATCTACAAACTGACCATCATATCCATAACGATTGGCATTGGTTAATAGATTTTCAAATACACGGGCCAATAGCTCTCCGTCCCCCCAAATAGGTAATTGGGGCGGAATCGTGATTCGGGCGATTAAATGATTTTTTTCGAATACAGGATATAATTCTTCCTTCAATTGATTAAGAAGATTCGTTAAATTAATCTGCTGCTTGTCTAAAGGCAGCATGCCATAATTCATTCGTGTTATTTCAAATAATTCGTCAATCAACCGTTCCAATCGCTGAGACTTCGTAAAGGTAATCGTTAAATAATGTCTCACCTGTTCTTTGGTCAACTTCTCATCCTTAAGGATTAAATCTAAATAACCTAGAACAGAAGTGAGGGGCGTACGCAAATCATGAGCCAAATTCACCACTAACTGTTCTTTACTGTTTTCTGAGAAATCCCCTCTTTGGATGGCTTCTTCCAGTTTTTCACTTGCGAGATTCATGGCTTGTGCAATATCACCAAATTCATCATTTGACTCGATATTCACCCGATGCTTAAAGTCGCCACTGGCGAGATACTGAATTCCCGTTGATAGTTCATTGAAATAGGTAGAAATCGGCTTCGTAAGCAAATAGAAAAATAAGAGCGAAAGGGAGATAAACAGGATAAAAAAGACGTTAAAATCTCCAATGCTGTCAATGAATTGACGGAGTTGGGCCAATGGTTCACCGCGACGGACCACTGAATGATAATAAAGCTGTAACCCCCTAAAAAGGATGTAAGTGATCACACCGCCGAGAAGCATACTTAAACCAAATAATACGAGGACTTTGGCTCGGAAACTGCGTATAAATTTAGCCATTAAATGTATACCCCACTCCCCAGACCGTTTTGATTAACTTGTTCTTCCTCTTATCTTCCCCGAGTTTCTTCCGTAACGTACGAATATGCACCATTACCGTGTTTCCGCCTTCAAAGTATGCGTCATCCCATACCTGCTGAAAAATATTTTCCACACTATAAACCTTCTTTGGGTGACTGGCCAATAAATACAAAATATCAAACTCTTTCGGCGTCAGCTCGATATTTTCACCGTAAAGGAAAACCGTGCGCTGATCAGGAGAAATCACGATTTCACCAAATTCCAACGTATCTTTCTTACAAGGTGCCTTAGGTTGATTCAACTTCATAAACCGTCGCAAATGCGCATTCACACGCGCAACCAATTCAATGGGAGTAAACGGCTTTGTTATATAATCATCCGCTCCAATCACCAGCCCATGTACCTTATCAAAATCAGATGTTTTTGCACTCAAAAAAAGGATCGGCATATTATACTGTTCCCGAATCAGACGGGTGGCATCATATCCATCCATCTCCGGCATCATAATATCCAAAATCAACAAATCAATCGATCGTGTCTCAATCACGCGTATGGCTTCCTGCCCATTATGTACTTTCACGACATCGTATCCTTCTTTTTCCAGATGAATGGCAACCAGGTCCGCTATTTCCTCCTCATCATCCGCCACCAGAATCGAAATACTCTTCATCTATCCCACTCCTATATCAAGTTACCTTTGATTATCAACAAATCTGTACTTTATTCTCTACTATTTCCTTTGATTATTCAAGGTAAGCATGGGGACAGTTCTGCTGCTTCTCTTATAATAGAAAAAGGAAGCACGAGAACCGTCCCCGTGCTTCCTTCTGTCACTCTTTATTAACTTTCCGAAGCTCCCAGGCAATGTGCGCACTTTCCTCTAATTCTTCTAATGAATAAAATGCTTCCAAGATACTTTTCCCTGGTACTACTGGGCCGTGATGGCTCAACAGCCATCCATCACTTGCATGTACGCCTTTCTCAAACTCGCGGAACAATTCTTGACTGCCCGGATGTTCATAAGGAATTAAACCGACTGTTCCGAGTTTCATTTTCAAATATGGAGTATGGTCCGGCATGCAATCCGATTCATTCAGGCCAGGCAGGCAACTCCACAGCACACTATACGTGCTGTGAACATGAAGAACTGCCCCAGCATCAGGCTTTGCTTTGTATACCAACAAATGTAATGGCCATTCTTTGCTTGGTTTTATGTCACCATATTGCCTTCCATCCATGTCCAGTATAGCAAACTCCTCGTGTTTAAGAGTTCCAAAGCAAGTTCCCGTAGCCGTCACATACATTTTGCCCTCGTGGAGAAAACTTAGGTTTGCAACACTCCCCGTTGCTTTCCCGCGTTGAAAGAGACTTTGGGCCACCCAAATGGCATCCTTTATCTTCTTATCTACTGATTGATCCATATTTTCCACTTCTCTCTTATGTTAAAGATAAGGCTTGAAGGAAAAAGTCCGATTGTCCAAAGTTTCCGCTTTTAAACACCATCCGAATACGTTTATCTTCTATTGGGATCATAGTAGGTACTCCTGGTGAAATACTATCTCCAATATGATATCCATGGTACCCAAGCCGTTTGGCCACCGCCCCACTCGTTTCTCCGCCTGCCACGATGATTCTGTGAAACCCGGCTTGAACAGCCAGTTTTGCCAGGTCTGCGGTGGCTTTTTCTATTCTTCCGGCCACTTCTTCTTTGCCTTTTTGTTGAATATCCCGCACTTTTTCAGGTGTGTCGCTGCTGTATACCAGGATGGATTCTTCTTTGTTTTGAGAAATCACATTCCAAATCTTCTCGACCGATTCTTCCCCTGACATCAATTTAAGAGGATCCATGAAGTAGGTTTTACCACCTGATCGTTGATATTCTATAATCTGGTTTCGAGTCGTTTCACTGCAGCTCCCTGCTAACAGTAACGCTGGCGAATCCGATCGCGCAAAGTCATCCGCATCCGCTTGTTCCTTATGCATTTTAGCCAATGGATAGGCAAGGCCACTTCCACCTGTGATGAGTTTGAGTTCTCCAAATAACTCTACCAGCTTTTCCGCGTCTTCTTCTTTCTCGTAATCTGGTACGATATAAAAAGGCGAATCCTTATGTTGTGCGGCTATTCCTGTCATCCATTCATTTACTTCTTCCTTGTCTACAGTATCCGGCATTTTCACACTGGGAAATTTGCTCTGGGCGTCCATTAAACGAACCAGATCACAATCCCGCATGGGCGTAAGCGGATGATCCTTCATTGGGCTCTTATCGAGTGGAACTCCATTTACATATAAACATCCATTTTTCACAACCCGTCCATTTACGGGAAGGGCAGGACAAAGAATCGTATAAGGAACGTCCAGTTCTTCCATTACAGCATCACAAATCGGGCCGATATTCCCTTCAGGTGTAGAATCGAAGGTAGAACAATATTTTATATAGAACTGTTGCGCACCCTGCTCTTTTAACCAGGCTATCGCCTCGAGTGAATCGTCGACAGCGTCATTAGGATCTTGAGTACGTGTTTTCAAGGCAATGACACATACCTCTGCCTTTGGAACCTCATCCATTTCAGGTATTCCAGAGTATAAAACGGTACTAAGTCCGCCTTTCACAAAGAAAGAAGCGATGTCACTGGCACCGGTAAAATCATCTGCAATCACACCAAAGCGCACTATATTCACCCCCCTGCTATGTTTTTATGTACTACTTTACCAATTCAGCTTCTGCTTCTTGAAAGTTCTTATTACGGACCTTTACACCTAACAAATCTTCAAAATAACAAATCATGGCATGCTTGTAGAAATCACCTTGTCCGTTTTGTAAGGCAAGTTGATACGTTTGCATCGTTCCACTCAACGTTGGCAGTGGAATTTGGTATTTCATTAACACTTCATTCATACTTTCCATGTCTTTATAGGCTCTTTCCAGTGAAAAACTATGTTCAAAATCCCCTTCTAACACCTTAGGAATCAATGTTTTCGAAGCAAAACTGGATCCAGTTGCCGTCATTAATACATCACCGAGTTTCTCTGGATCTAAACCAAGCTTCACTCCAACCGGTAATAATTCACTGAAGCTTGCACAACAAATATTTAATACACAGTTATTAATCATTTTCGTCAGCTGCCCAGCCCCGTTGTCACCCATGTAGAGGATCTGTTTCCCCATCAGGTCAAGCATTGGTTTCAGTGTGTGAAATAGTTCTTCATTCCCGCCGCACATGATCGTAAGCGTTCCTTCGACCGTTGTTCTGGGATGACCCGAAATGGGGCAATCCATATATTCGATACCATTCTCCCTGCAGGTTTCTGCGACTTCTACTGCTCCTAAATAACTGATGGTGCTAAAGTCCACAATGGTCTGACCCTGCTTCATATATTTCAGTAGACCGTTTTCCCCTACTACAACCTTTTTGACAATCTCTAAGTCTGGCAGACAAAGAAATAGATAATCACTATCTGCAGTCTCCAAGATATCCGTTGTGGTTTTAATCCCTTGTGCATTGAATTCTTCTAATGCCTGTGGATTTGCATCACACACAAGATACTCATACTCACCTTCTTTTTCACCTTTTGCCAGATTGAATGCCATACCTGTGCCCATGACGCCTAATCCAATAAAACTTACTTTCATTTAAATCTCTCCTTTTTGTTTGAAATCATTTCAAGGGCTGAAGAACGGGGAAGTACCGTAACCTAAGCGTTTACTTTATCCCCTTCCAATGCACCAATGACCGCTTTCACCGCTTCTTTCGGACTGGTTAACACCGGAATTCCTAATGTACTCGCTTCAACTTCTGCACATGCCTGCGTAATCTGGGCAAGAATGATGGCTTCGCATCCTCTTTTTTGCAATTCCGCTGCGGCAAGACGATTCAGATGATTATGTTCGACCTCATGACCAGCCTTCAATTCTGTCATCGCCTGCGTAATAATCTCCGTTTCAACTTCCACTTCCCTGCCCCATTCCTTGGCAAGCTTCTCCAATTGGGCTTTCGTTGCGGGCCCGGAGGGTGCAGTCGTCGCCACAACGCCGATTTTTGTATAATGAGTAACGGCCTTTTCCAACATCGGGCGATCCACCGCAAAGATCGGGACGGATATAAATGGCTTCACAGCATCCACTACAGGTGTGAGCACGGTGCATGCTACAATGATCGCGTCTACTCCCGCTTCCTGTGCTTTAGTGGCCAAATGGACAAAATCCCGAAATGATTTGTCATCGATTCCATTCATTTGGTTGGCATGATACTGGATATTCTCGTCAACAAAATTTAAAACCGTCACTTCTGGTGCCAATTGGTTGAAGGCTGCATTCAAAGGTGGTACAGCATTGCAGGTTGCATGTATAATACCGATTTTCATTTCGATTCTCCCCCTAGTGGATTCCGGATTATAGAGTGACCTTTACCTTACTTGAAGTTTTTTTTAGCACATCGATCATTTGGTTGATATCTAAAACTTTTTCATTGAAATTTAATGTATTGCATAACCTGCTGATATGAGGCTGTTTCAACATCGCTTCTTCCAGGACACCATGGTTCCAGAACACATCCTGCTTATGAGAATCCTGAACGACTCTCTTATTTGCCATCACGATGACACGTTCAAAGTTATTCACGACAAATTCCATATCATGTGTAATGGTAATGATGGTTTTCCCTTCTTGAACCAATGAATCAATGATGTGCCCCAGTCTTTTAATGGCCAGGGAGTCTTGTCCAGCTGTTGGCTCGTCTAAGATAATCGTATCCGTATCCATCGCAATGACCGAAGCAATGGTGACGAATTTCTTCATGGAATAAGGCAGGTTATACGGATGGATATCCAAGAATGGCACGATTCCTGTCAATTCTGCTGCCTTCATTACATTTTCTTCAATCTTCTCCTGTGAAAATCCAAGGTTTTTAGGCCCGAACCTAATTTCACTTTTTACATTTTCGTGAAAAATTTGATCATCAGGGTTCTGAAAGACATACCCCACCTTTTTAGATATTTGAGCGGTTGTGTAATCTTTTGTATTCAAACCATCAATGATCACATCACCTTTGGTCGGTTTTGTTAATCCATTCATCATTTTCACTGTTGTGGTTTTCCCGGCACCATTTTGTCCAACAATGGCTACTGATTCGCCTTTTTCGAATGACATGCTGACATTTTCAACCGCTTTAAAACCATTTGGATAACAGTAGGTAACGTCATTTAAAGTTAAATAGCTCATCCTTTCACCCCTTCTAGTTCCATCCATTGTTTCATTACTTGAACGGAGTCCCTTTCAGTGATGGGTATTCTTTCTGTATGCATATCGTGTTTCCGCATTTGTAGATCCAATAGCGTATACTGGGTCAATCCCAATCCATATTCCTGTGTACCTTCTTCAGAAAGCACCTCTTCCGTACTTCCTTGTTTCTTAATCTGCCCATCCTGAAGGACAATCACATAGTCTGCATATTCAGCAATCAATTCAATCTTGTGCTCTACTAAAATAATGGTTTTTCCTTTTTTCTTCATAATATCGATTACCCTGAATATTTCTTCCGTACCTTGTGGATCCAACTGTGATGTCGGTTCATCAAAAATGAGGATATCCGGTTCCATTACGATAATGGACGCTAAAGCGACCCGTTGTTTTTGCCCCCCCGACAGTTCATTCGGGTTTTTGTGCTGGATGTACTCAATACCCAGTAATGTAATGATGTCTTGTACTTTCTGTTTAATAACACTGATTTCAACTCCCAGATTCTCCAGTCCGAAAGCGATCTCATCAAAAACAGTTTCCTTCACACCGCTGATTTGGGTAAATGGATTTTGGAAGACAAACCCTACCTTTTGAGCAAGCTCACTTGGATCCCATTCACAAACATCCTTCCCATCAATCAGCACTTCCCCACTTCTATCACCATTAAAAAAATGTGGTATAAAACCTCGGCAAACATTGCAAAGTGTGGTCTTTCCCCCACCATTCACACCGACCAGAGCGTAAAATTTCCCGCTTTCGATCGTAAGATTCAGATCATCCAATACTTTTTCACTTCCAGTAGGATACTGGTATGATAGATTTCTAATCTCGATTCCACTCATAAGAAAAACCTCCAGATCAAGATGGAAACAAATACAATCAATAGTACAACTCTTACCACATGATCACTCTTCGTCTTTTCCAGTTGATGTAAGCTTGTCTTCTTTGTACGGGCAGTGAAAGCACGGGATTCCAGCGTGATGGCTTTCTCATCGGTGCTTGAGAATGATGATAATATCAGTGGGGTTAATGCCGGTACAAATGCTTTTACCCTTATACTTAGATTCCCTTCCGTTTCAACACCACGGGTTCTTTGTGCATCCATAATCCGTAATAAATGCAGCCTCATTTCCGGAATAATCGTAAGTGCAGATGAAAGGACATAGGTAGCTTTTGGTGAAACTCCTGCTATTTCTAATGCACGGGATAAATCATTGATTTTTGTAATCTGAAAAAATAACACAATGGCTGATCCCACCGCCAATATTTTGGAGGTTAATTGTAAACTGAAATGGATTCCTTCTTGTTTAATGGAGAAGATGCTCCATGACCATAATATGGTCTCTCCAGGGTAGAAAAATGATTGCAGAAGGAAAATCATGAAAACAATCGGTATCAATCCTTTTAAGACGAAGTCGGCGTACTGCTTTGTTTTTCCAGCTGCCATTGCAATAAATAAACATAACACGGGGACTAAATAAGAGTAGATATAACCTGGTAACAGTAACGGGGTCATCATCAAAAAGGCGGCAAACAAGAATTTAGTAGTTGGATAGAGATTTAGAATGAAGCTTCTCAGTTTTTCCATATGTGTATCTCCCCTTTCATAGTAAGGTTCATTTTTGGCTGATTAATAAAAAAAATCCGGTCAATCCCTTCAAGCCCTCTGTTATTCCTGAAATATACTTTCCGAAAGCAGAAACACGATATAACGGGGTGGGTGGTGCAGTGACCGCAGATTCCTCAACATGTTCACCCCGTATTTTTTTAAGCTCCTATTTTAGTACTTCTATTATTATTGTTCATCGTAAGATATAAGTGACCATACTTTTGTTTAGACAGGTATTGATCTGACATCTTACGCACAATCATATAGGCAACTAAAATCGAGAGAATTTTATCAATACTTTCAACAAATATCTTTTGTGTAAAAACGGATGTCCATATTTCTTTGCCTGAAGCTAAAAGTACGGCAGTGATTGTATCTGATCCGGTTCCTGAAGCTCCACCGAATACAATAACCGTGGTCGGGGTAGCGATTAAGATGGCAACAATTGCGACAATAAAGCCTGTAAATGCGACCTTCCAAACATTTTTTGTCAGCCCCTTTTTTGCCATGAGACCTACTACAATCCCTGAAGCCATAGCAACCGGCATAAACGCCAGCTGAGTAGGGTTGAAAATCCCGAATATCAGTTTTGAGACGCCTCCAGTTACTGCTCCAACCCAAGGACCGGCTACCATCGCAACAATCATCGTGCCGATTTGATTTAAGAAAAGAGGGATCTTTAATAATTCAACCAATTCTCCAGCAACTACATTGACCGCAACACCAATGGGAATGAGCAATATGGAAATAAGCGTAAAATCCTTTTTTATACTTTTCATGTATAGTCCTCCTTTTATATGGGTTTTCTAAGATTTCATTTCTTCAAATTTTCCTTGCTCATGAGCAGCATCCATTCGGTTGCTGCCAGCCTTTTTCTCTCCAGGATGAGGATGAAATTTTTTATACATGTCGGTGAAATAGGGTTCAACTTCATTCGCCCATTGAACACTTGCCCGGCTTTTTTGAAGAAGGGATTCCTGTTTTTCTTTTACTGCTTGGAGTACACCCTCTTCATCGAATGAAACTATTTTACGATTCTTGAGAATCCATTCTCCCTTGACCATCACTGATTCAATCGAACTCCCATTCTCGTAATACACAAGCTGAGAAATGACATCGGCATTTATTGTTAATGCAGATGAGCGCTTGTTTAGTAAAACAAGGTCCGCTTCATAATCCTGTTTAATTTTTCCCCGCTTTTTCTCTTCGCCTAATATGTGTGCTCCCCCAACTGTCGCCATTTTAAGGACATCTATCGGCTGCAGCCATTCATGGAAATTGGGATGTTCTTGGCGGCTGTGCATAACAGCTACCCTCATGGCTTCAAAAAGGTTATGGGAGATTCCGCAATTGGAGGAATCCGTTCCTAAGGCCACGTTGATTCCATCTTCAAGATAGGATGATACATTCGCTCTCCCGCTGCCAAGCATCATATTACTGACTGGATTATGAACAAAGGAAACCCCATGTTCAGCTAACATCTCTGCCTCATCATCTTCAATCCAAATGGAATGGGCGGTGGACAACTTTCTTGAAAGTAATTGTTGATCCCGCAGTCTGCCGAGTATACCGCCCGAAAACGCCGAATCCCCGACTTCCTTTTGAATTCTTGTTTCGAGAAGATGTGTATGAACATATGCCCCACTTTGTTCACTTAATTCCTTACATAACGCGAGCATTTCCTCGGAACATCGCTGCGGAGCATTTGGACCAACTACTATTTGAATTCGATTATTTCGATCATGCCACCTATCGAAAAGAGAGTTATAAAACGCTCTCATTTCAACCACTGATGTCGGTGTTGCTTGGTCCAGTTTTCGCTTTGTATCGATCGGCAAGTCAACTGGAAGAAAATGATGATCAGGAACATCGTGCATCATGGGAGCAAATCCTACCCTTATGGATGATGCCTCGTATGCTTTAAGGGCTGCTTCTGATCTTCTGATATGCGGAAAATGGTCAATGCAACTGGTCACACCGCTTTTAATCATGTCTATTGCACCTAAAAGTACTGCATTGTAAATATCCTCATCATCAAGTGAATAACCATATGCTGTTGTATAAAGGGACCACATTTCTAATGGAAGATGGCTGGTTGTTCCTTTTAACAGATTCGAATAGGAATGATAATGAGCATTCGTCATACCAGGCATGACGATCATTTCAGATCCATCAATTGTTTCATTTACGTGAATGTTGGGTTCACTCCCAGGGAGGTGTGGGATGACTTCTTTTATGCGTCCATTTTCCACCCACACACTGCCCTGAATGATACCTGACTGGTCATCCATCGTTATGATGGTTGCGTTTTGAATGAGAGTTGACATGGAGTCACCCCTTCAATAAATAGTTTTCTAAATATTAAGATATCTAGGCGCGTAAAACGATTTATTTTTGCGTCTCTGCATAGTTTGTTTCCAAAGTAGAAATTCGTTCTGCAAAACGTCGTGCCACTGTCTCTCCATCTACATCCATTAGAATTGATGTATTTGATTCTGAATGACCCCACTGTCCTGTAAACTCAGTGACCGTCTGACCGGCTGTCAGTTCTCCTTTTGTCTCGATTGAAACAAAAGCCGGCTGGACCTTAAAGAGTTCTGGCCAAAGGGCATAAGCTACGGCTGGGACATCATTAAAGAAAACGCCTGTCTCCGTTTCTGACGATTGCTTGGCGGCTATGTAAGCCTTGCGGCGAAATTCAGCGGCCTCTAATAGGAAAGCTCCTGGTCGCGTATTCGCATACCTGATACGTTCAAGGTTTTCGTGTGAGATTCTCACTTTTGTACATACATCGAGACCTACCTGTACGATTGGGGCACCAGAATTGTATATCACCCTTGCTGCCTCGGGATCAGTTGCCAGATTGAAGGACGCCACTGGGGAATAGTTCCCGGCAACACGGACTGCGCCACCCATGACAATGATCCTTTTCACTTTCTGCGCGATACCAGGGTCTATAGATAGAGCCAGAGCCACATTGGTTAATGGACCTATCGCTAAAATAGTGATCTCGTTTGGTGCTTCGTTACAGCGCCTCACAATCTCCATGGCTGCAAACTCCCCGGCTTCTGATACGGTAGGGGCTGGGGCCTCGACTCCACCAAAACCATTATTGCCGTGAATATGCTTGGCAAATTGCGGTTGACGTATGAGGGGCCTGCTTGCTCCCCGGTAAACGGGGATATCCGTCCTGCCTGCTAATTCAAGTAATGAAAGGGCATTATGAGTCGCAGTCTCCACCTCAATATTTCCATGCACCGTCGTCAAAGCTTCAATATGCATTTCCGGAGACGCAAGTGCAAGATAGATTGCGGCAAGGTCGTCTACCCCCGGATCCGTGTCAATAATTACTCTTTCCATCATCATGTTAATTCCTCCTATTCTCTTTTATAAGAATATCAAGACACATACCAGCACTAACCCCTTACTGTAATAAGGTTTCGGTCCCAACGCCTTCGATACTCTTTTTCTATTAAAACTAAACCAATTGAGAGTTTCTTTCTCTGTCTACCCCTTCGCAGAAGCGACGTGTTTTGTCCTCGTCAACCGGGTTCGTCATAATATCATCCACTTTCGCCCCATATCCAAAGACAGCTCCATCCGCATATTTGAGCAGATTGGCGGTTTCGACTTTCATTCCACTGCCGATAATGATTGGAACATCAGGGACTGCATTCCTTACCGCCTCTAAATTCTCAATGGAAGGAGGTTGAGCTGATTCCTCACCCGCAAGAATGATAGCGTCCGCCATTCCACGATAGGCAGTATCACGAGCCAAGACATCAATAGGACGAGCCGCTAAAGGAGCAGCATGTTTTGTTTGGATATCTGCGAAAATCTTGACTTTTTTCTCTAAACCAAGAAATTTACGATATCTTGCCACCAAGTGCGCCGTACCGTTAATGAGACCCTGATCGGTTACGTAGGCATCTGTCAGGACGTTAAGTCTGATAAAATCAGCCCCTACTGTTCCAGCAACTGCTAGAGCAGATTTCCACGAATTTCTCAGGATATTAATCCCCATTGGAAGCTTCACTTCACGGCGAATTTCGTGAGCAATCAATGTCATCGCCGCTACTGTTTCAGGTTCCTCTGTTTCAGGGTAAAATGGGTAGTCATTAAAGTTTTCTACCATCACGGAGCTGGCTCCGCCCTTTTCAAGACTTTTTGCATCACGGATGGCTGCTTCTAATACATGATCGATTTTCCCTTCATATAGGGGCGATCCAGGCAGCGGACCTAAGTGAACCATTCCTAATACTGGTTTTTCGACACCGAACATATTTGTAAATGAGGTTTTCATACTATTTTCCTCCTCCTTTATAATATTGATCATATTCCTACTAGGGGGTGAATTCTTAAACTCTCAATCCATTATTCTATTCCATGGACGAATGAGCAGTTGGAAGGGAAGGCATTTATTCTTTGACTCCGGTTGTAGCCATCCCTAAGTCGATTTCGTCCATAGAGAGTGCAACATCGGCATCCATACTTGGTGCTCGAAGCTGAGAAGTGAGTCCGCCATCAATGGCTAAGACATGACCCGTGATGTATGAAGCATCTGGTGAAGCTAAGAAACGGACTCCATGACCAACGTCTTGAGGCATTCCGAGCCTGCCAAGTGGAATGAGAAGGTCAGGAGAGGATTCCTCCCCGACTGCTGTACGGTTTTCAACCTCTATGGCACCTGGCATCACAGCATTCACCCGAATTTTCCATGGAGCCAGATCAAGTGCCATTGCTCTTGTAGCGGCCTCAATCGCCCCTTTCGTCGCATCGTAAGCGACACGATTCCGATGCGCGCGCGTTGCTCCACCAGAACTCATATTGATGATGACACCGCCTCCCCCCTGATGGACCATTGCTCTCGCTGCCATTTGGCTGCAGTAGTAGAGTCCATTAAGGTGTACATTCATGAGGTTCTCCCACATAGGAAAGTCCGTTTTTAGAAAGTGTCTTTCCGAGAGCGGCCCGTGACCAATACCAGCATTGTTCACAAGTACATCTATACCGCCTTGGAAATGACGAGCTTCCTCAAAGAGGTTTCTCACATCTTCACTTGACGCTACATCCGTATAGACGAATAAACCTTCTCCTCCAGATTCAATGATCTCCTCCACACAGCGCTTGCCCGCTTCAGGATCAATATCAGCAATGACCACCGATGCACCAGTCTCTGCGAAAGCCAGGGCAATTCCACGTCCAAGCCCCTTAGACCCGCCAGTCACGATCACACGTTGCTTTTTTTTATCACTCATTGTTTATACACCTCATTCAAATTTAGTTATCAATTCCGTTACTACAAAAATGTAAAACTGCTAAACTGCTAACTTACGAAAACACAAACAATGTAAGCCTTTTCATTTATTTGTAAATATCTCTTGGACAGTTAAAGAAGTTAAGGTAATCCTACTTGGACTGTTTTGCTAACTTTGACTCCTCTGCCAATTCAATCGTTGTATAATCCTCCAATGTATCAGAAAACCAGTATTGTAAGTCTGCTTCTCTTTCATGAACATAAACAGGTTCCCCGTTAACCAGTTTCAAAGGTATATCATGTCCGGGTACTAAAATACTGTTATCCTTTTTTTTCCATAAACTCCATAAGTAATCGATAGAATGCTGGCTATCTGAGAGATTCAGTGTCATATCGACGTTTCTTGATAAAAGCTCCGCCCTATTCTTAGCAGCATCCCCGCTAAATATCAGATCATAATCACCATTGTCTACGGTGTACGTCAAATGACCTGGTGAATGTCCTTTCGTTTGATGCGCCACAATGCCAGGAACAATTTCTTCAAGATCGTTGACCAACCTTATTTGTGAAGAAGAATTTAATTCTCTCACATACAATTCAGGAACATGCCAACCTCCAGGTGGTTCGTTTATTGCCCAATCCATATCCACCTGCCCTACAACAATGGTAGCGTTGGGGAACATAGTCCAATTAACACAATGATCCCAATGCGTATGTGTCAATAAAACCAGAGAGATGTCACTTGGAGATAAACCTCTGGCTTCGAGCTTATCTAATAGTAAAGGCCTGACACCGAAGCTGCCGACATCGATAATAATGTGTTGGTCATTGCGGGACAATAACGTGACTGTACTCCACCCAAGCCCCCCATGAGTGGATGACTTCCCGGGAAACCCTTGAATAAATATGTTGTAGTCGTACATTCCAATCCCCTTTCATCGTTGTTATTGAGTTGGATACCTTAAATGAGATTTAATGTTAATCCATTCAATTAGATTAGATTTACATGATCTGTAAGAGAATAAATAAATCTTGCAAAAGACTATTTCTGGAAACGTTTCCACAAAACCTCCTAGAAACCTATTTCATTTTTAATTTACGAGTTGGATACCATTCAGAAAATGAAAACGTTGTTTATAAGGCTTCTTGCAGCTTTACACACATAAAATTGGGTCATTCTGGAGCTGATAATAGCACAAACACTTTGATGTTTAGTTAAGTTGAGTGGATAATACTTATTGATCCAAAAAAAATGATTTAAATAATATGGAAACGTTTCCACTTATTTAAATCAAATTATACATACTTAGTAAACCACTTTCAATGATTTTTTTGAAAATTTATAAAATTATATTCATTTATCCTGAATCTCCAAATGTCTTTTAATCATTTGCTTCTATCTCCATTGTTGACTCCCTTTCAATAAGAGTCGGATAAAAGAGGACAGTTTCTTTGATTATTTGTTTTTCCTTTATTGCTTTCACCATGATTTCGATCGCCCTTTGACCCATTTCTTTAATTGGTGTTCGTATAGTCGTAAGCATAGGGTATAAAATTTCCGCATATTGAGAATCATCAAAACCAACAACTGACAATTGCTCGGGGATTCTAATATTCAGCTCCCTTGCAGCTTTGTAGACACCAACCGCCACACTGTCGCTAACCGCAAAGATTGCCGATGGCCTGTCATTTTTTTGCAAAAATCTCATTGCATTTTTATAACCGCTTTCAATATAAAACTTGTCAAAAATCACATAATCGTCCTTTATAGGAACGTCCCTTTCATTCAAGGCTAACTTGTATCCTTGGTGCCTTTCGATGGATGCGTAAGTTTCAGGATCCCCACCGATAAAGGCAATATCCTTATGCCCTAAATCCAGAAGATGTCTCATCGCTTTATAGGCACCATCAACATTATCAACTATGATTTCATTTAGAATTAATTTCGGGAATTTCCCCCCTAATATGACGACTGGCAGCTCAGGATAGTTTTCCTTCAATTCTTCTATATTTCCATCATCAGCCTCTGGAGATGAAAAGATGATTCCATCGACTCCTTTAGCAATCAGTAGGTGTATATACTCTGCTTCTTTCTGCAAATTGTTATCTGTATTACATAAAAAGATGTTAAATCCATGACTATTTGCTCGATCCTCTATTGTTCTAGTCAGATCTGAATAAAAAATATTCTTTATATCAGGTATGATTAAACCAAGAGTTAATGTTTGTTTCTTCTTCATTGCAGCAGCTACCAGACTCCCTTGGTAGTTCAGCTTCTTAACTGCATCAAGAACCTTTTCTTTCGTTTTTTCACTTGTATACCCGCTCTTATTAAGCACTCTTGATACAGTGGAGATTGAAACATTAGCTTCTTTTGCAACTTCCTTTATTGTTACCAAAACTGACACATCCTTATGGAAACGTTTCCTCATTTTTTACCACTAATATAATTCTACTATAATTCTATAAAATTTGTCGATTTCCTTTTGTTGATAAAAGAACAAAAGGTAAACTAACCCTAACCTTATACATTAATCTACATGATCGTCTGTTTTTATATCTAAAAGTGTATTAGAAAGCGTATCACAAAATTTGGAGAACAGAAAGTTCTGTCATTTTCATTCTTCTTCGGGATTTTATTCTTTATTACTGCTAGTTACTTATTGCAAAGAGAGAGGAGTGACGTTACTTATTTTAATATAGGTTTCTTTGTTAAATTTCGGAGATTACATAAAGAAGCACGGGAACCGTCCCCGTGCTTCTCCTTAAAACGTTGCAGTATTATTCGCCTGATCCGCCTTCACACAATCAATCGCAATCACAAGGGCAAGAATAATGGTCTCCATTTCTTCCTCCAGGATCTGTACCCTGTAGCTGTCGCCCCAACTGAACCATTCCTTCCCTACTTCGCCTACGACTCTCCCCTGATGTAACACCTGAAAGTCCATATCCATCCAGTTTCCTTCCACTTCGATATCTGCCGCATCTATGGAATACTTAGCCTTCAGAAAGGATAATTCCTTCTTGATTGTCACGACCTCTTCACCATTCACCTCGACAAAAAATGTCGGTAGAAAGCTTAACACCTTCTTCGTGATCAGGGCTACTTTATCACGATCTTGATTCATGATGGAGAACGTCTTCGGGACCTTCATGAAGCTTCCCTCGACATAATAGACGTCCTTCTCATCCTGGTCCTTTACGGTGAATTTTTCGCTGAGACTGAATACTTTTTGTTTGATGTAAAGCTGTTTCATAGTAGTGCCCCCCATTTTATTCTCTCCTTTATATACGATTGAGATGGGGATAAGTTCCAGTATTTTTGACACATAAAAAGTCATTCCCTCACAAGAGGAATGGCCCATACTCTTTCTTATCTCTCACACGCCCAGTCATCTTTATCCCGATCATGTTTCCGTGCATATGCTGGATGATTGGAAGGGACTCCATCCGGATAGACTTTTCTCAGTTCGGTACAGTTTTGATAATACTCTTGTTCAGGGGTAGCTGCCGGTTCTTCCGTTGTGGCACTGGAGCTGGAATTAGATGTTGTCGTTGTTTTCTTTTCTTCCTTGGCATCCAGATCCCCTTTGGTGGTACCATTTTCACCGTAAGACCAGAGACCCATTTCGTTCTCCCTTGCTTCCCGGGCGAATTTCACGAAGTAGTCGCTGTATTTCACATCCGGGTGGTAGGTGGACGGCTCTGCATATCCGTTTAATACCAGGTCGGCATTGAACATCTTGGTCCGGATTTCTTCTTCGTCCATGTCATCTTTAGGGATTTCAAGCCAGATCAAGCGCAAGGAACGGTTGTATCGGTCCGTCTCGGACACATCCTTTTGGAGCCAGACCGTTTTGCCTTCCAGCTTTTCGGTCGTATAGTTGCTGGCTTCTTTGCCGTACTCTTCTGTTCTCGTTGTGGACTCGGGAGTGTTGACGCCGATCAATCGTACTTTTCTTCCATCCTTCAATTCGACGGTATCACCGTCCACCACGCGGGTAACCAGCACTTCTTCCAATCCGAATGTATCGGCAAGCTCTTGCTGGTCTTTCTCCGCTTCCGCTTTTTCCTTTGCCGCCTTTTCTTCAGCCAGTTTCTTCTCTTCTTCCTTGGCTTTCTTCTCTTCAGCTGCCTTCTTTTCTTCCTCTGCCTTCGCCTGTTGGTCGGCTTCCTTCTCAACCTTCTCAGTGGCCGCTTTATCCACTTGATCTGAAGGAGCTGCACAGCCCCCGGTGATGACCACCAGGATCCCGATTGTCATCAACCAGATTGGCTTCCTAAAGGACGTCCTCTTTTGAGAAGTTTGGTATAAACCAAATCCCACGATCAATAATCCAACCCATGCTACAGGCGTTATTATGGCCATGAGTAAGGTGAAAATGATGGCCACGACAGCCATGGTGACACGTAATCCGTTCATTTCAGCACCTCATTACATTATTTTGTCGTTCTCTATTCCCTCTGCCTAACTCCGTTACTCATAAAAGATTTGTACATTAATTGTATTACAAAATCCCTTATTTATCTGACAATCTCGTAATTTAGTGAAGATTTTTCTGCACAGAACTAGAAAAAGAGCAGAAGCCTCGCAGCCTCTGCTCTTACCTCTTATCATTATTTTGTGAGGCATGGGGACGGTTCTGTTACTTCCTCATCAAAAAAAGAAGCACGAGAACCGTCCCCGTGCTTCACCAAAAAATTTCATACAAAGAGTTTCCTTACTATATAATTGTTTCAAGTGCATCACTTAACATGGCATCAAAGCTTTTAAATGATTGAATTAAAGTTCCTGAGGGATTATCGAGTTCTACATATTCATTCTCTTTTGGGGCATAACAATACCATGCTGTATCAGAATCTCCCAAAAATAAATATTGCTTTTGCCACTCATTTTCATACCAAAGTTCGTTTGTTTCAATAAAACCATGTATTTCTTCATCTATTTCCTTTTCAAGTAGATCTTCATCAACACCATACATTACTAATCCATTAAAGTCTAACCCATTTACTTCTTTCAAAAATCCAATATATGGATCGGGTATTATGATGTTTCCTAGTTTCTTCTGAATGGTATGATTCATTTTAATTATTTCTGTATCTGATGCTGGATCTCTAAGAGAACGTCCATATGCCCCTTCAATTTTTTCTATTTCTATTAACAAGCCTTTCCACTGAGTCATATCTACTCTTTCCCTCCCACTCCACTAGCTCAGAACCGTCCAGGCCTACTCATGGCCCCGTTCCTCTTATTTCCTATTCCATATTCCATCGCAACAAATGAAAATATTGCATTCTCTACCCCAACAGATATAACTCTTTTAACGTTTCAATAAAATCACTATCATCTTTCACTTCAGTCTTCTCAATAAGTCCATAAAATTGTCTAAGTTTAGAAGAAAAATTGCATAGAACAATAGCTGCAGGATTCAAGTTTCTAGATTTAGTAATGTACGTCTTAGAATCACGCTTTCCTAAGAAAAGAACATTGTACTTATCATTCGTACTTTTCTCTAATATTATTTTATCAGGCACCATTTTTAATAGTGAATAATAGTTGTCATCTAAAAAAATTTTTAACATCTTTTGAAAATCGTTTAGTGATGCTGCATTTTCAACCGCAATGTGACCATCGATATTATATTTTCTATCTTCTAATTTACTCTTTGAAAAGAAATATAAAGCTATGATGGATTTATATTTATCTGTAAATTCAGCTACTTTGTATTCTTTTCCTTCGTTAACTTCAAAAAGCTCATAAAGATCCATTCCTTCATTTAAAGTTAATTTGACAGTTGTTTCAGGATAATCCCCTTCACTTGCTGGAGCGACGCAAATAAAATCTTTTTCATTTTTAATTACTTTAAATTCCGTCTCAATGAAATGATATATACCATCGATGTTCAAATTTCACACTCCCTAATATACTATGCAAAAGAAAAAGACAAATGGACAACACACTACTTCATTATGTTAAAAAAACCTAATGTCTTCAGCACACTTTTAAACTGTGGATTCTTCCATTTCTCCACTATCTAAGCATAGAACGTATTGAAAACAGCCTGTTTGGAGAAAATTCCAAACAGGCTGTTTTTTAGTTATCCGTGATGATAGTTCTTCAGTTGACTCGAGGAACTTTATAGCTCTCTTAATACTTTATCAGCCCTTAATCTATCAATAAAATCAGTTAATGCTTCTTTTTCATCTGTATAGGTATCTTGTGAATTTGTAACTTTGCTGGCCCTTTCATCTGTTACATAAACAATCCATTTATCATTTTCATGCCTTAACACAACTTCATTTTCTCTATTATCCCTTAGTTCATTCATATTGTAACCTTGTAAATTTTCATCATGTATAATCCTCATTGCCTCTTTTATATTCATAGTTGTCCTCCTATTTAATTTCCTTAAGCAAGCCTAATCTTTCTAATTGTCCTACCGTAAGACTAAATTCGTATTGAACGGCTCCTCCTTTTCCCCAGCCTTCTACAGCTGCCGCATTTCCTTTATATGATACAAGCCTGCTATAGTCACCCTTATAATACTTTCTTACTGTAGCTTCAATCTCAGTTTTCAACTTTTTATCTGGGCATTTATCAACATAATCTTTAATTTTGTTGAAATCTCCCTTAATTTCATATTGATGATAATTCGATAAGTCTTCTACATACGGTAATGAACGTTCTGTATATAAATACGATTCTCCATTAATTACAGGAGATGTATATCTACCATTAGGATTTCCATACCTATCAATTACTTCTCGCATCTCTGGAGTGAACTGTTCTTTTATTGCAGTACCATCAACGTTTAATGTATAACCTCCTTCAGCAGCTTTACTCCAATTAATTGAGCCTTCAGGATGTAATACTGATGAATTCTTTGGTATTTGAATACCGGCTGGCCATTTACCTTCTTTTAAGAATTTATTTGCTACATTTATGTCTACATTCTTCAATAAATAATTATACAACTCATCATTAGTGCATGTAGACTTTCTCCACAGGTTAGCAGCTTCTGCCATACCCTTAGCACCAACCCTATCACCAGTACTTACCTTATTCTCCTTAACCGTCCTCTCCACAGAAAACCGACTCCACCCAGGCTCTCCACCAACCAACATCCCATTATCAGCAACTACCATAGGTCGGTTATAAAAATCATCAATCCCTAAACGGATCTGATCCCATCTATGAGTCAATGAAACCTTAGGAACGGTCCTAGGTGCAGGAGTTGGTATATTCGTGCCACCTTTCACTTTTAGCCCGGGTTTTGCACCTCCGACAAGAAGTGCTGCCAGGCCAAAGCTATTCATCCAGTGTTCTTTCGAGTAGGTGTCTTCTGGATTGACTGCCCCGTTGAAAAGGTCCACCCCACCCATTGTCAGGTAGTTGATAAAGTCAGAGCCGGATTCAGTTGCTACCTCCGCTCTTTCATTCAGACCACTCATAAAGCCTTTGCCTAAATCAAGGCCGCCAGCGGTTATATAGTTTCCAAAATCATAGACGGAGTCAAACTTCTCTTCATTTCGCTTCTCCAACCCGGCCCAGAGATCCTGTCCGATTTCCTTAAAGCTGTTAAGGGATTCCATGAACGGATTCTCATTGACTTCTTCTTCCGGAAGGGGCTTGGGCTCTCTTGCCTGTTCCTGTGCTTCCTTGAATTTCAAATAAGACTCTGTCTCTGCTGTAATATCATCTGTCAGCTGATAGGCATCACTGGAGTAATAAGCTGCCGCATTGAAATAAAGCGGTGATATGTGACTGTCCTGCGTGGACGACTCCATTAACTCCTTCATGAGACCTGTGAGTACCTGTTCACTGGTTTCTAAATGAAGATATTCCCGTTTTAATTCTTCATCAAATTGATTGACGGCGTCAAGTGTCTCTTCTCGCTTCCTCCTTGCGTCTTCCATATGGGCATCAAATTGATCTCTCGAAAAGACATTCAATGGATGGATATCGCTTATACGATTGAGGATTCCTTGAAGTTCCTGCTGTTGTGCAGCAACCATTTCATCTGATCGTCTCTCACTTTGACGAAGATCTCCCTCAAGGAATGGAAGTTCCACCAATTCCCTGCCAAGGTTTCGGTCATCGGCGTCACCATGAATGCCGTCGAAGAAAGCGATGTTCCTTTCAGCCAGTTGAATCCAAACCTCCACGACATCGATTTGAGCGCCGTAGAAACCTTTAATGGCATCGGCACCCTTTCCCTGGAATTCATCGTCTAGGTCCACAATGGCTTGAAAAGAGTGTTTAAGTGTTATCAGTTGATCTCTTAATGTTTCGTATTCATGTCGGCGTGATGACATTGCGTCGAGTAAAGTAGGGGCTTCATATACTTTCAATGGTCGCGTCTGCCTTTCTTTCAGGATTTGGTTACGGCTTCATCCTGTTGTTTTAAAGCTTCTACATTCGCTTTTGTATCTTGTATATTCTTTTCAACAACGGCGATGTAGTCCTTCAATATCTGGTGAATATTCTGTTCACGCTGGGTCCATGCATCTGTATAATGCAGCTTGTTCCGTCCCAACTGCTCTTGTGCAGGTGGATTCAACTGTAGCCGCTCCAGATTGTGCATTACTTCATTCAATTTCGCCATGACCGCATGATGGTTGAGCTTTATTTGCTGTGCTGATGCTCCTCCAGATCCCGTACTCACATTCATCTAAAACAACCTCCCTTTCAAGTCACTGATTTTATGAGAAACCTGCTCATAAAAATCTTCCCCTTTGGAAAGTAAATGCTCTGCATCATTAGCCAAATGACCATAGAAGCTCATAACACCCTGCTGAGCTTCCAATACATGAATCTTTGATTCTATTGAACTGACATATTCGTCATAGTTTTCATGTCCGATTTGCCTCATGGCTTGGAGGGCAGAATCCCGTTCGGTTTGATATTCTTCAGACCTCGGGCCCGCCCAACTTTTATGTAATTCCGGCTGCTGGATTTGCTTAATTTCACTAAGTAGTTGACTTTGCTCATGCAAAATGGCGTTCTTCGCTTCCCTCAACCGCGAAATCTTTTCCTGAATATCGCTCGATTGGGAATGGATCACACTCTGAATGTAATTTAACTCATTGTAGAGTCCCATTTCGGCATCTCCCTTACCAATTAATCCTCTAAAATACCTATAAAATTCCAATCACCTTTGATATCGTACCACCCTTTTGTTCATCATTCTACTCAGTAATGAGACCATAACAAAAAAAGGAAATTATTCATGATTCTTTTGTACCACCATTTTTATGAACCCAAACCTTTTAAACACTAAAAAACCCCTATAAGTCATGACTCACTTCCCACCCCCACCATGCCTCACCCTATACATAATAGAAGCAAACAGATTAGCCAGAAAAAACAACGGGTTCCCCTGCAAATTGGAATGAAGGCTCAGTTCACTAACGTTCATGGCATCATACATATCCCCCTGTTTCTTTCCTTTTAACCGGTTCTTCTCCTCTTCAGCTTTTAAAGCGATCAAGAAGCGATATTGCATAGGTAAGATCAACAGGGAAATCAGCACATATAAACCGAAAATGGCTAGAAAGATATACAATTCCATTTTAACTGCCTCCTCATGTTCACCACTGTTTTTTTCTTATATATGTATACGTTTAACTGAATTGGAAAGTTTCGTTAATAGAGGTCTTTTGTCGTGTGGTTAATTTGAGTATGATAGAAAGAGAGTTGCTTAGAAAAGGAGATCTAGGGGAAGAACGGGGACGGTTCTCCCGCTTCCAACTCATATAAAAGAAGCGAATCAACCTTCCCATGCTTCTAAAAAGGAGACGCACATGCTCTTGATCCTTCCCACAATCATTGAATTCATAAAGTATCTATTGATTGCCATCTTACTCACACAACTCGGTTTCGGTTGTCTGATTTTATTATTCGGAAAAACCATGGTGGATCTCTACACAATCTCCACTTATGAAAAAACTGAAAGTCCCTTTCAAAGAATGAGTAACGTTATTCAGAAGACCACCATTGGATTTGGGTATCTGCTTTACTCCAAAGTTTCAACATTCAATTGGATACTGAGGAAGGTCTTATTACTGGGTTGTTTACTTGTTCAGGCATTCCTATCGATTTTCCTGTATGAAATCATTGTAGTTGTACTTGATTGGCTATCATTTTAAACGAATCCTAAGGGAAAAAAGAAAGGAAAATATTATGTTTCTTACGCCTGATGATATTGGAGAATTGATTTTATTGGTCATTGGTGCTGTACTGGCCATCCAGTTCGCATATGGCTGCACAATCCTCCTCTTAGAGAGGACCATGCTGGACTTCTACGATCTGTCCATTTATCGTCCCGCTACCACCGTCTTTCAAAAAATCCAGAACACCTTCCAAAAGGGGCTACTTGGCTCCGGATACTACATTTACACGAAAATCGGAAAGTACAACTGGTTTGTCCGAAAGATCCTATTTCTCCTTGCATTACTTGTCCAAGGAATTCTCTCGATTATCCTTTACACTTTCCTCTCATTGATAAAAGAGCTTGTGGTTTAAGGAGCACAGGGACGGTTCTCTTGCTTCCAACTCATAAAAAAAGAAACACGAGAACCGTCCCCGTGCTTCACAAGATTTGAATGTTCTCCTTGATATGTTCGATCTTTTTCATCCCCACCATCGTAGAGAAAACACCTTCGGTTGAAGTGACCTCCCTTAACATAGATCTGGCGTCACTTGCCCCATCGAACGCCTTTCCCAGATAAAATGGAGCACTGGTGGTAGAATAAATTCCCAGCTCATGCGCTGCTTCGAAGACAGACAACCACTTTCCATTTGCCTTTTGATTCTGTTTTTGGATGCCTTCATTCATATGCTTATTCAGCGGAAACTGGATGAACTTGAAGTGATGTCCTTCCCCGGCCACTTTTTTGGCTATATTTATAACCTCTTCGATTGAAAGATAGCCCTTTTCCATTGGATCCTTGAGAAATCCAAACCAGGTAGCAAATCCATAATACCTAATATTCCCGAGTTGCACTTGATTTTCAAAGAAGGTAAATAACTTTTCCAGTTGCGTATAAAAAAGAGTGGGTCCAAGGACCATCATGGAGATTTCGGGGTTATGGATATAGTAGAGATCAATGGTTTCCAGGTGAAGATGTTTCTTACTGGTTTCTATGGCAAATCGATAATAATCGGGTGCTAACACATGCCGATGGGTATCGACGATATTCACGTCCGACTCCTGAACGACCCCACCTTCCAACAAGAATTTTTGTAAAAAATCCGTGGGAACCAAGTTTGCCTCGATGTCCCCTGGAATGATGCCTCCTTTGGTTGATACAATCACTTCTTCCCGCTTAATTGATCCCCTCTTGATTAAAGACTTTAAAACATAGCCGACATCCCTTTCAGATCGCATCCCTCGGTAATTGATGGCGGTATCGATGAAATTCAATCCATTCAGCAGCCCGTACTCAATCCCTTCTCGATAAAGCACCGAGTCTTCCTCATTCATCTCCCCCAGATGAGTCCCCATCGCAATGGGAGGAGCGCAAAACATGGACGATTCTCGACAAGGCAAAGAAAACTTATTCAAATAGTCACTCGTTCCATTAAAAGAAGCATAACCGGAAATCATTCATATACCCCCTTTTATGTTCTATCACATCATAAAAGAAAAAAAATCAGAATAACAGACTGAAAATTCTCGCAATTATTTGTTACAATTAAGATAGGGGTAGCACGGGGACGGTTCTTCTGCTCCTAGTTCATCAAAAAAGGAAGCACATGAACCGTCCCCGTGCTTCCATCTTCACTTCTCCCGGTCCCTCCACTCCTCAAGCGTCATCATCTCAAACGCCTCTTCATGATCCAATCGCAACGGAGCAATGAATTCAAGTGAATTTCCGTCAGGATCATCGAAATACAGACAGGCATGGGCCTGCGGATTATTGGGAAGGACAATCGGCTGCCGTTCCGGTGAAAATCCGAATGCTTCCCTCACCTCGACTCCTCTTTCTTTTAGCCATTCCTTCGCCTTTACGATATCCCCCACTTCAACATGAAAGGCGATATGCCTGATGGAAGCATGATACGGGATGTTCACTTGATCCGCCTCCCACAATCCAAGCCAGCTCTTTCCTTTCTCAATCCAGACAAAGGAAACCCTCTCGCTCTCATACGCCAGCTCCAAACCGAGCTTCTGATAAAATTCGATGGACTGTCTCATATCACTTACAGGTAAATGTGCTTCGTATAATCCTTTAATCATGATGGTTTCTCCTTTTTCTTCATATTAGTATTCATCAAAGAAAAATGGCTCCGGTATTCGTTTGAACTATTTCTAAGACTTTTGATTGAAAAAGGAATGGATAATCCTGCTAAACCAGCACATACTACTTTCTGAGTAAACAGATGTTTACATAAAAAAGCAGGAGGTAGAATCATGAAAAACAAAACATTTGCTTTGATGATGGTTGTATTCATGGCGTTCCTGACCCTTTCAAACGGCGTATCGGCCGTTGAAGGTGGAACACCGGCCACGAAGGATATCGTCGACACGGCGGTTGAAGCAGGTCAGTTCAAAACCCTTGCGGCTGCTCTAGAAAAGGCAGGCCTTGTGGACACATTGAAAGGTGAAGCTCCTTACACGGTATTCGCACCGACGGATGCTGCATTTGAAAAGCTTCTAAAGAAATTAGGTATCACAGCGGAAGAACTACTGGCCAGAGAAGATCTAAAGCAGATCCTTCTGTACCACGTCCTTTCAGGTAAAGTGATGTCTACAGATTTGAAAGACAGTCAAAAAGCTGAGACACTCGCCAACAAGACAGTGGATATCAAACTGAACCCTGTTCGTGTCAACAACGCCAACGTAGTGCAAGCAGACATCCAGGCATCAAACGGCGTCATTCACGTAATCGATGAAGTGTTACTTCCAGAGTAAGGAAGCACGGGGACGGTTCTGCTGCTTCCAACGTATAGAAGAAAAGAAGCAAGGGGAGCCCCCTTGCTTCTTTCTTTACCTTACACTCTCCGATAACTCCGTAAAGATCACCCCAAGCGCATAGGCACCGGCATCCGGATGTCCGAGGCTTCGTTCCCCAACAGTACCGGCACGTCCCATCCGGGCAACGATATCCTTGGTTTTCTCGGCTCCTTCAACTGCGGCCGCTGCTCCTTTTTGGAATGCGGTCTTGAAATCGTCTCCGTCTGCGGCACTTTGTGACCAGGAGTCGGCACATGGAACGAGTGCATCCACAAGGGTTTTGTCCCCGACCTCTGCTCCCCTGCCGAAGGAACGTTCGCCTGTATCCTGGATTCCTTTCACAGCCGCCTGCAACATATCCGCGAATTCTTTCACGGTCAGTTCCGTTCGATCCTCTGCCGCCTTCCCTGCAGCCCGGAATGCAGATCCCCAGATCGGACCGGATGCACCGCCGCAATATTCCATGATGACCATGGAGCTTGCATCCAGGATGCTACCGATAGTCAGATGTTCTTGACTCAGGATGTTTTTCCACTCCCGTTTCAACTGCTTGAAGCCCTTGGAGACGCTCATTCCGAAATCCCCGTCTCCGGCATGTGAATCCAGTTCACAGAATGGTACTTCATTCTTGATGATGATGTCGCTCATTTTATCTACGAGGTAGATGATGTTTTCGAGTGATGCTCTATCGTTTTTAATCACAGCATGTTCTTCCGGCGTTTCCACTTCGAAGGAGACTGGTTTCGCTTCCTCATCTTCCTCGAGGTCGATATACTCCACACCCGGTACCGGTCCGTCCACTCTGAACGCAGGCGCAGTGCTCTCACGGGACAGCAATGTTTTCAACTCTTCATCAAGCTTCATCACGGTCAGGGAAACACCTGCCATATCGATGCTCGTCATGTAGTTACCGACAAAGGCACGGTTGATCTGGATCTTTTTATCCGCGAAAATCCGGGTAACGGAATTGTTAAAAAGATAGAGCTCCTGTAGCGGCGTGCCACCAAACCCATTGACAAGGATCGCGACCTCGGAAGAATCACTATCTTCCATTTTCAAATCCTTAAGAAGATCGTTTACCATCCGCTCTGCCAGTTCGTCCGCAGACGCGGTTTTTTCCCGTCTTGTCCCCGGTTCTCCATGAATCCCGACACCATATTCGATTTCATCGTCAGCCAATTTGAACGTCGGAGCTCCACTGGCTGGTACCGTACAGGATGTCAAAGCGAAGCCAATGCTGCGGACATTTTCAGCAGCCTTCTCCGCCACGGCTTTCACTTCCTTCAAGCTTCTGCCTTCTTCCGCAGCCGCTCCGGCGATTTTATGTACCAACACGGTTCCCGCGACACCACGGCGTCCCACTGTATAAAGGCTGTCCTCCACGGCGATATCATCATCCACTTTCACATATTCCACAGGGATGCCATCCTCTGAAGCCATATGAGCCGCATTTTTAAAATTCATGATATCCCCGCTGTAATTCTTAATGACCAAGAGGGCTCCCCTTTTACCAGCTGTTGCCTTAATCGCCTGATACACCTGGATCTGGGAAGGTGATGCAAACACATCACCGCACACGGCAGCGTCTAGCATCCCTTTCCCCACAAGCCCCGCATGTGAAGGCTCATGTCCACTTCCTCCGCCACTGATCAACGTAACCTTATCTTCATTCAAATCCTTTTTCTTCATCACCTTATACTTCTTCATAAACTCAAGCTCCGGATGGGCCATGGCCATCCCATTGCACATCTCCACGACCAAATCTTCAGGTTCATTCATGACTTTCTTCATTCATAACTCCTCCTTCAGTTTTGTGATTGCCCAAATTATCTCACTCACCACGTGAAAACGAAAGCAAGAAGCATGGGGACGGTTCTGTTGCTTCTTCTTGGAGTAGAAAAAAAGCACAAGGTCCGTCCCTCCTTGATCTTAAATCGTTTTTGTAGTTTCTCATTATGATAAAATTACATTATCAGAATTTTATAATTATTCGACGTGGTTGATTACAGAATGCAGAATGCATCGGGGAGGAGAAACCTACATGAATGAGACTTTAATCCACCAAAGAATTGAGCAGATTTGGAGAGCGGAATCAGCGAAAGTAGTAGCATCCCTTACTCGGATGGTGAGGGATATAAGCATTGCGGAGGATCTTGCTCAAGACACACTGATCATAGCGCTTGAGCGTTGGCCAGTCTCAGATATACCTGATAACCCTGGTGCATGGCTGATGACCGTGGCTAAACGAAAAGCCATAGACATGCTTCGCAGACAAAAAAGGCTGGATCAAAAATATGAACAAATGGCTCACTCAATGAATATTCATCATGATCAAGACTGGGCTGATGAAATGGATGAAGAGATTGAGGATGAAGTGCTGAGGCTGATTTTCATGACCTGTCATCCCGTGTTATCAACAAACGCACGTGTAGCTCTTACCCTAAGACTGGTTGGGGGACTGACAACAGAAGAAATCGCAAACGCGTTTCTTGTACCTGAATCGACGATTGCCCAGCGTGTGGTTAGGGCAAAACGAAAACTTGCGGCAGCCAAGGTTCCTTTCGAGGTTCCTCAGGAGGCAGAGTATGCAGAACGGCTTTCTTCCGTATTGGAAGTGATCTACCTTATGTTCAACGAGGGCTATTCGGCTTCTTCGGGTGAACACTTAATTCGAATGAATCTATTTAATGAAGCATTAAGAATGGGAAGAGCTTTAGCAGATCTCATTCGTCTGGAACCGGAAGTTCATGGTCTTGTTGCGCTAATGGAAATACAAGCATCTCGATTTGAAGCCCGAACGAATACGGAAGGTGACATGATATTGCTGTTGGATCAGAACCGCTCGTTGTGGAATCAGGAACACATCAACCGGGGTTTTGCCTCACTAAAAAAAGTAGAAGACTTGGGAGGGACAATTGGAATGTATGCATTGCAAGCTGCTATAGCTGCTTGTCATGCAGAAGCGGCCTCACCAGAGAAAACGAATTGGGAGCGAATTTCCACTCTTTATGCTGCACTTTCAGAAATTGCTCCTTCTCCCGTCGTTGATCTGAATCGGGCGGTTGCTATTTCAATGGCCCGTGGACCAAGTGCAGGGTTGGAGATTGTCGATTCTTTACTTTTGGATCCTGCGTTGAAGAACTATCATTTACTTCCAAGTGTCAAAGGCAATTTCCTCCTGAAGTTAGGAAAAAAGAATGAAGCATGTAAAGAATTCCAGCGTGCTGCTTCGTTAACACAAAATGTGCAGGAACAGAAATTTCTATTGAAACAGGCTAAAGATTATATGAAATAAAAAAATAATTAATAGTTATGTCGATTTTCCGATTTGCTGATCGTTGTATAAATAGATACAAAAAATTCGAATGACCTAGGAGAGATAAAGATGATCTTTTTATGTATGGGCTATTTTAACTCTGAAAAAATGGATGCACGTCCAAGTGCGGAGATTGAGGCTGTGATGGAGGAATGCCAGCCCCACACTGAGAAATTTTACGAAAGCGGGAAGGTGCTGCTTGATGCAGGTCTCGAGTCAGAAATCAAAAACTTGCGCCGTGTGGACGGGAAAGTCATGGTAACAGATGGCCCATTTACAGAAACAAAAGAGCTGATCGGAAGCATATTCATTTTTGAAGCAGAGAACATGGATGAAGCAATCGAGCTCGCCTCTATTCATCCGACCACGCAATTGAATATAGGGGAAGAATTTGGATGGCGCATCGAGATTCGCCCTGTTCATTACTTTAAGAATGATAAGTAAGCAGAAATCAAAGATGGGGGAATGACATGAATGACCTTACATTAATTGAAACATACAAAGGCTTTTTACAAGCATATTCTCCTGAGCAGCTAAGGTATATCCCAGAACCAGGGGTCTGGTCCATCGGCCAAATGTATGACCATCTCCTTGTCGTGGCTCATGAGTATCTGGACAGTGTGGAAGCCTGTGCGATGGCTGGCGGAGAGCAAACGGATGGGAAAACAGAGTTTGGAGAATATTTATTTAACCTTGGTGGATTCCCTCCAATTAAAATCCAATTATCGCCCGAACTTAACACTGCCCCGGACAATTCAAAAACGAAAGAGGATATTAGACGGGAGCTCGATCAACTAATGGATCGAATGAAAGAGTTGAAAATGAAGGTAGATGGAATCAATCCAAACTCAAAACTTAAGCATGGAGGCTTTGGTTGGTTGAATGCCCAGGAATGGTTTGACCTCGTTGGAATGCATTTTCGTCATCATCTGCGGCAGAAATATGAATTAGATGATATATGGGTGAAGCATGGGGACGGTTCTGATGCCTCCATATAATATAAAAAAGAAGCAAGGGAACCGTCACCTTGCTTCTTCACTCATCAATCCCTTTCACGACTTTCGCCGGCACTCCCGCAGCCACCACGTTTTCCGGAACATCCTTCGTGACGACGGCTCCTGCCGCGATGATGGAGTTGTTCCCGATGGTGACGCCTGGCAGGATGGTGGCATTGGAGCCAATCCATACGTTCTTGCCAATCGTCACCGGAGACGAGAATGTGGTGTTTCGCGTCTCCAGTGGCAATCCGTGATTCAGTGTGGCGATGGTGACGTTCATGCCGATCAGTGAACCGTCTCCGATGTGAATGCCGCCCCTGTCCTGGAACGAACACCCTGTGTTGAAGAACACGTTCTTCCCGATGTGGATGTTCTTCCCAAAGTCCGTGTAGAATGGCGGGAAACACATGAACGATGGATCCACTTCGGTGCCGGTCAGTTCGCTGAAGATCTCGACGATTTCTTCCTTGTAATGATAAGAAGTATTCAATTCCATCGTGATCCGTTGGGCTTCGTAGCTGCATTGAGTCAGCAGACCATGCAATTCTTTATCCTCACCCGAAATGGGGTTTCCTTCTCTACAAAACGACAGAAACTCGTCCATATTCATCTTCATTCACCTGCGTTAAATCGTGCTCGTATCAATCACAAATCGATACTTCACATCTGAACCCAATACCCGTTCATACGCTTCATCGATGTAATCGGCTGAAATCACTTCAATCGAAGGTACAATTCCATGTTCCCCACAGAAATCGAGCATTTCCTGGGTCTCACGGATGCCTCCAATCAAGGAACCGGCAAATGAACGGCGGTGGCCGATTAATGAGAACACATTCACTTCCAATGGCTCTGCAGGCGCACCCACATTCACCATTGCCCCATCGAGTGTCAATAGGGAAAGATATGCGCTAATGTCAATCTTGGCACTCACTGTGTTAATGATCAGATCAAACGTACCGGCAAGTTTCTCGAACGTCTCAGGATCGCTCGTCGCATGATACGCTTCTGCCCCAAATTCCAGGCCATCCTCTTTCTTATTTAACGTACGGGAAAGGACCGTTACTTCGGCTCCCATGGCATGTGCAATCTTGACTGCCATATGACCGAGTCCACCCATGCCGACAACCGCAACTTTTTTCCCTGGGCCCGCATTCCAATGATTCAAGGGAGAATACGTCGTAATTCCCGCACATAGAAGAGGTGCCGCAGCATCCAGCTCGATGTTATCAGGGATCTTCAGGACGAAATCTTCCTCTACAACGATATGGGTCGAATAACCGCCTTGAGTCAACTCGCCATATTTATCCACTCCTGCGTACGTAGGGATGTTTCCTTCCAGGCAGTACTGCTCTTCCCCTTCACGGCAGTTCTTACATTCCCCGCAGGAACCAACCATACATCCTACTCCTACCCGGTCTCCGGCTTTGTACTTTGTTACTTCGGATCCGACTTCCGTTACGAACCCCGCAATCTCGTGTCCTGGAACAAGTGGATACTTCACTTCTCCCCATTCACCGTGTGCTGTATGGATATCGGAATGGCAGATCCCTGCATACTTGATTTCAATCAAAACATCATGCTTATCAAGATCGCGCCTCTCGATTTCAGCCTCTCTGAAAGATTTGTCAGGACCGTCAACAGCTCGTGCTTTAGCAATTACCATGAATAAAAACCTCCTGTATTAGTAGCTTTCAAGAGACAGGTGAACAAACCTGATGAACTCTTGTTATATCCATGGTAATCCCTATAGTTAACTCTAGGTCAAGAGATAACCCTCCTTGAATCTGTTTTGACAGCGAGTGATGACCGTGCTACGATTTTTTCACAGACATAGAGTTAACTCGACGTCTAGATTTGCCGACAAAAGGAGCACGAACATGAAAACTTATTCTATTGGAGAAGTGGCAAAAGAACTGAATCTCTCTATCTATACTTTGCGATACTATGACAAGGAAGGCCTCATGCCTTTTGTCGAACGAAACGAAAACGGCACCCGACGATTTAAAGAATCAGATATCTCCGCCCTACATATCATCGAATGTCTGAAATCAACCGGCATGCCCATCAAGGAGATCAAGCACTTCATCGACTGGTGCGCAGAAGGCGACGCCACCCTGCAACACCGTTATGACATGTTCCTCGAAAGGAAAGCATCCGTAGAAGCAAAGATCAAAGAACTCCAGCAAACCATGGAAGTCATCGACCATAAATGCAGCTACTACAAGACCGCTTTGGAAGCTGGTACGGAAGATGTGCATAGGAATAAGAAGATAGAGATTATTCATCCGTAACGCTTCTTCTATGCAGCAGGTAGGTGTGCATAGGGACAGTTCTCCTGCACCAATAGATTGATTTATCTAGTTCTTTTATAAATAACAGAACAATTCCAAACCCAATTATACATAGAGGTACATCCACATACCTTACTGCTTCAAATTAATAAAAAGACCCAAAGTATAAGCTTTGGGCCTTTTTTGTATTTCTTCATATAGATATAATTCAATTATTTTCCTTCACCGGCAACACTATGGACGAATATACAGAACCATTTACCTCGATGTCCACTCTCCATTGACCACTTTCAGGAAACCACAGCTCAATGGATTGTTCTTTTTCTGGTTTAGCTAATGCCAAGGGTTCTCTCTTCGCCTTTCCTTTATGAGAAAAAACTAACCGTACCTTATCAGCATCTATAGCCTCATAGGGCAGTGTGAGGGTCGTATTATAGTTCTCTTTTTCATAAATAAACGAGTTATACTTAACACTCCCACTCTCATCTCCTAAGAATAGGTCACCTTCTGAAACAAAATCAGGACTTGTATGCCATTTTGCTTGATTTTCTCCCGAGAAGTGAAGGAACACAAAAAGCAGAACCAATGCCAAACAAGCAATTTGCACTTTCCAAAACCCGTTTACTGTTTTAAATGAATTCATCATCTCGGAGTATGGAGCCACCATTTTTAAAATCATAAATCCACCATTTAATAAGAGTAATGCAAAAGCTATATATAAAAACATCCAATCCCCCCTAAAACATATTGAGATTGTGAATCCTTCAACCTAAATCTGATCATCAACTTCTCTTTATTTTTGATGAAGAGGGACTTCTTCTTTTATCCGGTTTCCCTCTTCATCCTCCCACTCGATCTCTAACGTAATATCCTTAGAAAAGCTTGCAATACTAGTATTCAAAGCCTCTCTGGTCCCCCCGCCTCGTGGGATCTTGAATTCTTTGCCCCTTGCCGTTCCACTTCCTTCACCATTAGGATACGTCAAATAGTATTTGACAGTAGGTGGCGTATAATCTTTCTTGAATGAAAGATTCCCTCCAATCAGGTACTTCTCTTGATTTCCTGAGTGGGAAAACGTGACTTGTATAGTGGAGTTCCAAGAGGAGGACTCACCACTCAAATAATAATGTTCATCCCTTTCACTTTGACATCCAGATGTGAACAATGCCAATATCACAAGGGTGAAGGACGTTACGTATTTCATAGAACTATTCTATCCCCTTCCATTGTTGGAATGTGTGTGTCCTATCTGTTTCCGGAAGCACAGGGGAAGCACAGGGACGGTTCTGCTGCTTCCCCTCGATATACAAAAGAAGCAAGAGAACCGTCCCCGCGCGCTCGAGAACCGTCCCCATGCTTCCCGCGCTTTTTCACCCCGCCAACACTTTCCCAACCATCAATCCCATAAACGAAACTATCTCTCCATCACCAAGCTCTTCCCGAATCCAATCAAACTCACTTTCTAACAGACTCGCAATCTTCCGCACCGCTTCCCCATGGTGTGATGGTGTCATCGCCTCATAAATCTCCACCACACGCTCTTGTCGCTCTTGTGGCAAATCCCTGTGAATCGTCTTCAACCCAAGCACTGCCCGCTTCTTCGCGTACCGGGACAGCAGAATGATCGTCACACATCTCATCGAGTGCCGCAGCATTTCCACGGCCCACGTATCATTCCCTCTCGCTGCTGCTTTCTGATACTGAAACAGAAACCAGGCGGCGTCGAGGACCTGATCCTTAAACTCCTCTTTTGTAACGGTAAGGTTTTGGCTAGATTCATATTTTCCCATCAGATTGTCAGGATCGTATAACACCGTAAAGAAATCTTTCTCCTGTATGGTTTTCTCCGTCACCGTGAACAGATCGATATGCAGCCAATCTTCATAAATAGCGATGATCTGCGGCGCAATGATGAAAATGTCATCGTGAAAGAAGAGATCTTTGTACGCTTTCAAGTGATCGAGGCGGCGGGTCAGGAATTCCTTTTCTTCCCCTTCCTCCACTAAACAGTACAAGTCGATATCGGAATGTTCATCGTGTTCTTTCCGTCCCATGGATCCCTTGAGGAAGACGCTCCGGACGCTTGGGTCTTTTTTTAGGCTTTCGAGTACTTTTTCTACGGCTGCTTCTTGACGCATATGAGGGCCCCCTTGGTTAAAAATGTATATTACGCCATTATACCAATTTTTCATCGCAATCGTACATTCTTCTTTTTTAAAAAATAGAACCTACTCCTTACCAAAAATTCATGAGGGTACTCCTTTACAATAAATTACAAGGAAGTGTTTTACATTTCAATCCTATGAGGAGGAATATTTTTATGAAAAAAATGAGTGTTCTATTTGCTGGTGCCCTGGTCATGATGCTTGCAGGTTGTGGTGGAGATGCGGCTGTCGAGGAACTGGACAAAAATGATACGCAAAAAGCCGAGGCCAAGACGACGGGTGCGTCCGAAGAAAAAACAGAGAAAAAAGCCCAGGAAGAAGATATCTGGACGTATTACAATGACGCCACTTGGTCCGATGATTACAACGGCTTGAAGATGGAAATCCAGAAGGTGGTCGTGAGCGATAAAGCCCCTACCATGGAAGACGAGAACGCCAAAGCGTCGGCCGTCGGGGTAAAGTTCAAAATGGAGAATACAACCGAAGGCAAATTCACCTTCTATCCTGACCAGGCCGTCCTCGTCACGAGCACCGGTGAACAAATCGACATGGCGGACATGTGGGTTTCAGACAGCATCGGCGGCGAGATCGATAAAGGCGTCATCAAGGAAGGCAATATCATCTGGTACCTGGAACGGGGCCACGCCGAAGACATCGAGTGGATCAAGATGGAATTTAACGGCCATCAGGGAGCGGAAGATGATTTTGAGAATGAAACGAAGGAATATGAAATCGAGTTGCCACTGAAATAGAAGGCGCAAGGGGACGGTTCTCCTGCTTCCATTTGACATGAAAAAGAAGCAGGAGAACCGTCCCCCTGCTTCACTTCACACCATTAAGGTAGTCCTCTTGAAGAAGCCCATAAACCGCACAGTCCTTATACTGATTCTTAGCATTGCGGATCATATGTTTAATGGTTCCTTCTTTTTGCATCCCCACTTTACTCATAATCTTTCCGGAGGCGGGGTTATCCGTATTATGCGCTGCTGATATTTTGTGAATGTTCATCGTTCTAAAGCCAAATTCAATCACAGCACTCAATGCCTCGGTTCCATACCCCTTGTTCCACCAATCATAACCGATGGTATAACCGACTTCACAATTCTCTGTCATCGGGTCAAAATGAAAAAGATCAATCGCTCCAATCAAATCCCCACTTGATTTCAGTTCGATTCCCCAATAACAGAACTCTTCCGTATCATACTGACCAACGATTTCCGTTACTCTCTTAGTGGTTTCCTCTACAGACTTGTGTGCCCCCTTAATGAGATTATCCATCACGCGATCATCGGAAAGCCAATGGTCGAAGACAGTTTGAGCGTCTGAATGCTCCAGTCTCCTTAGTATTAATCGATCCGTTTCTAACGTTGGTGTACCAGAATAATAAATCATTTCCTCACCTGCTTAACCCATTCTTATCCATCCCTTACCCTATTCTTCACCTTAGTTGGAAACTCCTTCTTTCCCTATGGGTCCAAAGGAACCTCCAAAAAAGAAGCAGGAGAACCGTCCCCCTGCTTCTACTTCAACACTCCCAAATACTCCTGCCACGGCCCCACGTCTTCTGCATATCGTTTCGAGAACACCCTAACGATTTGCGACAGATGGGTCAGATCATGAACCACCCAAGTCGAGATGAGCTCACGGGCGGTGACTGTACCGAAAGCGGGATGCACACCCGTTCGATCAAGGGAATTTTCATGATGAGTTAATAACTCGTTTAACCTATTGATGTTTCGGGATCGTCGGGAGGCAAATTCCTGTAGCTTCTCCGCAAGAATTCCTGAAGCATTTCTATTCAAATGCGAATCTCGGTCAAATACAGGAAACACTGCATTTTCACCTTCTTGAAGAATCATCGTTAATCTCGGAATCCAATTATGTTTTTCCCCTTCAATAAGATGATCCACTACCTGGATCGCATTCCACGTCCCATCACCTTCGTTACACTCAAGCCATCCTTTTGACAAACCGGTCAGAAAATTTTCAAGAGTGACTGGAGTGCGCTCCAAAATCTCGATTCCTTCATTTAATGTAAAGTTCATCCTCTTTCCCCCTCACATTTTGTTTACACCTCTTCCAATCCATCATACTCCAACAACTCCCCCGGCTGATAGAATTTCTCAAACAACACACCAAGGAAATAAGCAAACAGTAGACCGAATCCGATATGGATCATGGTGAATTTCATTCCAAAGGAGGCCAGTTCATAAATGACGACCGGCAATTTCGACGTTGACCAGACTCCGAGGAAGAAGACGATGTAGCGGACACTTGCTCCTTTTTTCAAAAATAGGACGGCCATGGGAAAGGCCACGTATAACGGCCCAGCTGCGATGGTTCCGAGTAACAGGGAAAAAAGGATGCCATAGAATCCTGAGTCTTTCCCCATATAGCGAATCATCGTTTCCTTTTCCACCCATTTGTCCAATAATCCCACTAACACGAGAACCGGTGGCAGCAGAAACAACATATCCAACATACTGTTCCCCGTCAGCTCTGCAGCCTTCCATCCAGCTGACCTGTTTACACTAGTCAGGATGATAAGGCCGACAAGGAGAAGAAGAAAGAATCGATATCTCTTTAACTTTTTCATGCCATCACCACCCAAATCAGAACGGCGAATAGAACAGACATGACCACGGATGCCCCATTACGCGCTATCGCAAAACTTCGTCCAAACACCTTTTGTTCCATAGGTAACGTGACAATCCCGACGGCCATGAACGATGCCATCAAGGCTGCCACCTGGGGAAGACCGGCCCCGTTTTCTACCAGTGTCGCACCAAGTGGAAACACCACAAAGCTTGGGATAAGAGAAACAGAACCAATGACCGTGGAGTAGACGACCCCCATGATGCCGGATTCCTTCCCGACAATGGAAGAAATGAGTTCAGGAGTAAGAATGGATAAAGATAGGCCGACGAACAGCATAATCGCCAGCACATCAGGCATAATATTGCTGAACATTTTCCACGCCTTCAGGATGGCTCCTTTCGTCTTTTCCCTGTCTTTCCCGAATGAAAATCCGGTTAAGATAAGAGCGGTCCCGTAAAGAATCAGACCGTTAATCATGTTGGGGTCCCTTCTTCCATTCCTCATATTTACCTAGGAAAAAGGATAAGTTCTTGATCTTGCTTTCAATATCTTCATGAAAGTCCTCCAATGTCCTTTCTCCCGTTTCGGTGATTCGATACATCTTGATCGGCTTCTCCCCTGATGTATTGAAATAAGACTCCACGGAACCTTCCGTCTCCAATTTTTTCAGAGTGCGGTAAATGATCGCACTGTCAATTGGGTTGACCGGAATTTCATCCTGACACTTCTGAAGAAGCTGACCACCGTAGCAATCCCCCTCTGTTAAAAACATCAAAAGAAAGGCGCCTGTATGTCTTCCTGTATGTTTCATCTATGATGACCTCCTACAATATGATTTAAACTGTTAAAAACAGTATACTGCTAATAACAGTACACTGTCAATAACAGTATACAAAATGGAAGTAACAACGAGTTCAACATGATACAATAAACAGGAAAGTATCATTTAAAACTCAGGAGGGAATACCATGTTCACATCTAAAAATGATTTCCTACAAGAATGGAAACAAGAAGCCGCAGTCACCCAAAAGGTAATGGACGCACTGACAGACGAGTCACTGAAACAGGAAGTGGCACCTGACCTGTACAGCATTGGAAGCGTTGCCTGGCACATCACGGGAGCTACATACTACTTCCCGGCTCAGGTCGGCATCACGTTCGAAGTGCCGGATCTTCGCAAAGAAGCACCGACGTCTGCTGCAGAAATCAGTGAAACGTACAAACTCGTCAGTGACCGCCTCGTAGAAGCCGTTTCTGAACAGGTGTCCGACGAAAAAATGAACGAAATGGTGAATCTCTTTGGAATGGAAATGCCGGTTCAAGCCGTTTTCCGCCTGTTGATTCAGCATCAGGCTCATCACCGTGGTCAACTGACGGTTCTCATGCGTCAGGCTAATTTAAAAGTGCCTGGTGTGTATGGTCCGAGCAAGGAAGAAATGGAAGCGATGAAGGGTTAATGAGTGAAGGACAGTCGGCGAGTGCCGGCTGTTTTTTTGCGTGTGCACGGGTGTGCACGGGGACGGTTCTTCTGCTCCCATTTTCTCCGAAGAAGAAGCACGAGAACCGTCCCCGTGCTTCCCCCATGCTTCCCTTATGCAAATGCCTCATCCTCCTCCAACACCCTTTTCCGTAGGTCCTGGATGAAAGGCTCCGCATCCTCCATATAAATCAACGCCTTCTTCACCACTTTCCTCTGCCCGAAATAGCCTCTCGCCTCAATCGGTTCCTTGAAGATGATTTCATACCTCAACTCATCGATCATCCCGAAGACGCGGGTGAAGACCCTTGGCAACATGGCGACATGAAACACATGTTTCTCATGGATGATGCCCCCGCTTTTTGCATATTGGGTCCTGGCCGGCTGAATGGCTGCAACATCCTCTATGTTAAAACAAAGAGACCTCCGCACACCGATTTTCATCTGTACCCCGTTTCCCTTGAACGAAATCGGTGAGTTCCGGACAAGATTATAGTCCCCGAGCATATAAAGGATGCTGTAGACATGCAGCACGACAAGGATATCCGACCGGAGGGGATCCACGTCTTTTAAATAGTAATGAAACGCGAACGCTTCAATCACCTGTTCATGAAGAAGCGCGATGAACAGCCAGAAATAATTGGAGCCTTTGTGATAAGTATAGGTCCCTTCTGTTGGCCTCACCTTCCACTTGAACAGGGCATAATAGAAGACCATTGCCTCTTTCTTTAGAATCGTGATGAAGGGATTCTTCTCCATTTCCCCTCTTCTATATTTTATAAAAAGAATGATGGCACCGATGTCCGCCAGTACAATCAGGACAACGAGTGAGATGATCAGTTGGGTGTCCATGGTCTTCCTCCTATAGGTAGTGACGGATATCAGTCAGACAAATCCTGTTTTGAACGAACATAAACCATATATATCCTTTTATGGAATTATCATCTTAAATGTAAGATATCCTGTGTAGAATGTATAGGATTCTTTAGCGAAATTTCTTTAATGGACAAGGGATTGTGACAGAATGGTTAATAAATGGAAAATGGGGAGGGATTTTTTGAAAGAGAGGAACGGCAAGGAGCGATGGCTTGTTGAAAACGCACGAAAGCCAGGTGGACAGCGTACCGTGTTCACCTGGCTTTTAGAAGAAGCCTATTTCTATTTCAAACTCCGCTTCATCCAAGCAGCAATCTCCTGCTCATCCGTGGTCGGTTTCTGCTCAAGCTCTCGAATCACCCGCTCTTGCCTTTCAGTTGAATGGTTTTGACTTAGCTTCGCCTTTCCTTCCATCTGATTGATCTTAATCTTGAACCCCTGTACTCCCTTACTCATGCCGGCGAGCAGCGCAGGATCAAGATCCCCCAGGCTGTAGGAACTGTCCTTGGCTTCGAAGGTTGATACCAATTCATGTAGCGATTCAACGAGCTCATGGTCGTCCTCGATAAGCTCTACTTCTCCGTACACATGGACCGATACATAATTCCACGTCGGGACGGTTTGATTCGTCTCATACCAGGACGGGGAGATATAACAATGAGGACCGTGGAAAACGGCCAGCACCGTTTGCTGTTCAATCTCTTTCCACTGGGGATTCGGACGGGCAAAGTGTCCGTATAAGTGGGTTTTCTCCTTGTTTAACAGGAGCGGTAAATGCGTTGCAACCGGCTTCCCATCGTGTTGGGAAAAAAGCGTCGCAAAGCTGTGGTCTTGGATGACACCAAGCGCTACCGATTCATCGGTGATCTTAAAGTCTTTTGGAATATACATTGTGATCCACCTTTCAATCTATTTTGACTTTCTTTAGAAAAAAGAAGCAAGAGAACCGTTCCCGTGCTTCAAAAAACAACCAAGGGACCTGTCCCCGCGGTCCCCCATGTGCTATAGTATCCTAGTATCAATTGAGAACGGAGTGAGCATATGAATTCAACAACGAAAGAAATTACACTGATCATTATCGGCTCCTTATTTTTCGCCCTCGGGGTCAATTTGTTTGCCATCCCAAATGAGCTTGGGGAAGGCGGCGTAACGGGGATTTCGATGATTCTTTACTATGTATTCGATTGGTCGCCGGGTATCACGAACTTCGCCATGAACGGGGTTCTGCTCGCCATCGGATATAAGGTTTTAAATAAACGGGTAACATGGTACACCATGCTGGCCATTTTCTTTACATCCCTTTTCATTCAATTAACAGAAGGGATGGGGGACTCTGTCGACATCATGCTCGGCACCGTATTTGCCGGGGTGTTCATCGGAATCGGACTCGGCCTTGTCCTGCGTTCAGGCGGGACGACAGGCGGATCCACGATTGTAGCCCGCATGCTGAACCAGCGATTCGGATGGGGTGTCAGTACGAGTATGTTCGTGTTTGATATTATTGTCGTCCTCAGTTCCATGTTCGTCATCGGAATTGAAAACACCATGTACACCGGTATTTCCATCTATATCAGCACGAAGATCCTCGATTACCTGATCGACGGATTCGATACACGGAAGGCGGTCACGATCATCTCCCAGGATACCGACGCCATCGCCGAAAAAGTCAGCGCCAAAATGGACCGTGGCGTCACTATCATCAACGCTCGGGGCCATTATTCCAAGTCATCCAAAGATATTCTCTATGTCGTCATCAACAAACAGGAACTCTTCCTCCTGAAAAAAATGATCCAGCAGATCGACGAAAAAGCATTCGTCGTCGTTCACGATGTGCGAGATGTATTCGGGGAAGGATTTACCTTTCCCAAAACGTAAGCATGGGGACGGTTCTCGTGCTTCCATTATAAGCAATCACCAGACTATACCAGAGGGAAAGGTCCATTGGCTCATCTAGAGCCGGAGGACCTTTCCCTTTGGCTACCCATATCCATTTCCGTGACACTACGAATCAAACATCACCATTCATCTCCTCTCGCTTCTCTCCGATAGAAAGTGAGGGATTTTCTTCTATATACACTCAAAAACAAGCCCACTACTATAAACGTCTGTAAGGTCGGGTTTAACCCATAGCTTACGAAGGGAAGGGCCATCCCTGTGTGAGGCAGGAATCCAATGATCATCCCCACATTGTAGAGGAATTGGGTTGAAAATAATGTGACCCCGCCAAGGATGATCGATTGTCCCAATGGATCTTTGATGGATCGGATATGGCGCAGCATCCTGTACATAATGAATAGCCCTGTCAGAATGAGTGCAGCGCCTGTTATCCATCCGTAATAATAGGTAATCGTTGTAAGGGCAAAATTTGTATGCCCTTCATTGATCGTCTCCGTTCCCCCCTGTACTCCGAACCACCCACCTTCGGCCAATAGTTCTTGATTACGCAAGTACATATAACCAAGATTACTTTTGTATTCTTCAGGATGAATGAAGGCAAACAGCCTAGCCAGTTGGTATGGTTCCACAGTGAACATCATGAACGCGATGAAAGCGCCTATCACTGAATAACCCAAAAATATATACTTCCTTTTATCTTTAAAACCTCCCCATAACAATACTGTTACAGTCAATGTAAATACAAATACAGCAGGTAAACTCGGAAGCATCATTAATGAGCAAAGGCTTACAATAAGGAAAGGAAGAACCCACAAAAAAGAAGTTTTGCCGTTACCTATGAATATAATCCAACTCAAAACCAATGCAGTGACAGCGGTTGTACTGTCAATCGTGAAACTTGCGAATCTGAAATGTGCTTCTCCATTCACATAAGAATTAGGAAAAATCGTTAAAGCAATCAGAATCAACGCAGTACCACCATAGATCCACCACCTGATCACATGGAGCTTCCTGTAATCAAAAAACATTAGTAAAGCAGAAATAAAAATGCCCATTAAGAGATAGGTGATTTCCCTCAATATATATCCGTTTTCATTATACAATTCTGTACTCACATGCAGACTGGGGAGAATCCCCATGGACGAAATCAACAGAACCAACCCAATCATGATCCAATCCACACGCGGTCGATGAAGTTTATTCATTTCCATCCCAAGGCGTTCTGCACTTCCCATATGCTTAATGGCTTTATCTTCCGCAGCCGCTTCATCCATCCCGACCTTTTTTAAGCTCTTGATTTCTTCATCCAGGTGATGGTTAAGTTCATCGGCAACGAACTGTTTAGCTTCTTTTGCTCTCACTTGCCGAATCACGCGCTGTAGATAATCCACTCTCGTTTCCCTCATCATTACTCCCCCTCAAGTAAGACTTGAAAAGAAAGATTTTTCACACTTTTTCCTTCTTCCAGCGATTGAAGGACTTTCCGTCCCCGACTTGATAATTTGTAGTTCTTCTCCTCTCGTTTCCAGAAAGAGTCCAACAGCTTGTCTTGTTCCATTTTGTGAAGGGCCGCATACAGGAAACCATGTCTTTCCTCATATTGATTGATTCCTCTGCTGCGAAGATTATTGAGGAGTTCATGTCCGGTCTTCTCGTCAACTAGTAATTGCAGTATATGCAACAGGATATCATGGTCATTTCCCTTGGAGTTCTCAATTCCTCTTTTGATCATCTGCTTTTTCTCTTCTGTAAAAGGCATTTGATTAAATGAACCATGGTCCATCGCTTTCCGAAGTCTTTTTAAACGTTCCTCCATCATCCATTCACCAGACCTTCCTTCAATAATTGCTTCGCTTTCCTTAACCGTGTTTTCACCGTATTTTCCTTCACACTCAAAAGGATGGAGACCTCTTTTACCGAGCGATCTGCATAGTAATGTAGATAAATGATTTCTCTGTATTTCAATGGGAGTCCGAGCACGGCTTTTTCCAACTCCTGATCCTCATCCCTCTGAATGACATCCCCTTCAACCGAATTCCCGGAACTCATCATCTGAAAGTGTTGATCTTCTTCCGTAAACACCTTTCGCTTATACCAGCTATTCAAGTAATCTTTACAGTGATTGATCGCTACCCTCCATATCCACGTACGCAAGGAGGAGCGACCTAAAAATGTATCCATCTTCTTATACACTTTTATAAATATCTCCTGAGTTAGATCGTCCGCAGCCTGTTCTTGGCGTACATATGAGAATACGAGCTTCCACACGTCCTCCCCATACTGCTCCACGACTTCCTCAATTGTTACACCTTCCATTGACTGTGTCCTCATTTCCGATAGTTCCTCCACTGTCTTCCCTCCCACTTAATTAGACGAAGCATAGGCAGGATAGGTTTTCCAAAAAGTTGGACCTTTTAAAAAATAGCGGGAATACCAAAGGCAAAATACCAGAGGGACAGGTCCCTTGGCTCATTTGAACCCGGGAACCTGTCCCTCTTTTAACCTCTGTAAACATTCCACCACAATCTCCGGTTGATCTTTATGTACCTCATGATCACTCCCCTCAGCAATTACAAGTTCCCCTATTTCTGATAACTGGGCAAGCTCCACTTGTAATTCACTCCACACCTTTTCATGAAGCAGAGCTTCCTCTTCCGGTATGCCATATTCAATGTAAGGCTTGGCAGAGAGTGCTTCATCTCTCGCAATGGCAATCAGGGGGATATCCGGAAATGGTTCGCCAGACTTGATTTCGTCACTGCTCGTGGACCAGCTGGTAAATTCATCAGCAATCGTTTGGTAGAGGACAGGATTTGTAAGAAACGCTTCCTCCTCATCTGACAATTCGCTTTCCCTTTCTTTATACCATTCTTCCAATTCAGCTCTGCTCTTCCCTGCGTTCTCCTCGTTAGCTTCAATCAGCAGCTCCAATGAAATCATAGAATACATGACTGGCAGATTGAGATCGTAGAGTCGTTGAAAATTGTGGGAGGTTGCATCTATAAGGAGGAGCCCGTCCAGTTTTTCAGGGTACATCCTCGCATATGCTTGAGCGCAAAGTCCGCCGAATGAATGACCGGCTATAAGAAATCGCTCGATCTGCAGATGTTCCATGAGGCCATTGAGCTCCCTTGCGATATTCGCTGTAGTCCGAGTCTCCGTGGATGTCCCGCTTTCCCCATAACCTGCCCGGTGATACAAAATAACAGTAAAATCATTCTTGACCCGCTTCACAAATGGAAGCCAGCTGTAGAAGGAATTGCCGATCCCTGTTTCAAAGACGAGGACCTGCTTACCTTCTCCTATCACCCGATATTCGAGATTGTTTTCATACATGACGTTCCTCCTTAATTTAATGTCTCTTTCACTCTACTTTCATATAAAAAAGGCCGTCACCCAAGTCTCCCCATCATCTCCTCATACGTCCTCCCCGCAACTTCCACCTCATACCCCGCTTCAAACTGCCCCATCAACAACCGCAATCCATTCTTCCGGTCTTCTAAATTTCCTACTTCATTCAATAACTGCATGCCGTACGAAGCGATATCCGCCACCACCCGCTCATTCCGGTAATAAGCGAGAAGGACCGGATTCACCTCCACCTCTCCATACCCCTTGTAAAAGAGGTCAATATGCTCGGGGCTCTCATCCTTGAAGCACAACCCCAACCCTACTCCCGGGAACATCAAATCCCTCTCAACCGGGGCCATGACGGGATCGTCCCAATCAACGATGAACAGCTTTGAATCCCCATCGATCATCACATTCCCGGGATGGATATCCCCGTGGCATAAAACGAATCCACTTTTATCATGATCCTGCAGCCTCTGTCCAAGCTCCTCTGTCCGCTTTACAAGGGTCAGGATGTCCCCGCGCTTTCTTTTCCAAAAATCAATGAGGTTCCCTGCCACTTTGTCACGGGGCAGATCGGCATCCATCTCCCGGTCGAGTTCCCTGACTTTCTCACACCAGGGACCGGAGAAATCTTCTTGGCGCAGCTGCACCTGAAGATCATGAGGGATCCTTACAGAATGAATGGATTTCAGGATCTGACCAAAACGAATCGACTGTTGCTCGCTTAACGGTGATTCGAAACCCGTTCGCCCGTCTACGAACGGCGAGAGGATCCAGTGGTATCCTTCATCATGGACCGCCAGCTCATCATTAGTGGTCTGGATAGGCGGTATGACCGCGTCGATCCCTTGAGTGGAGAGGAAATGAACGATCCTGATCCCCGTTTCATCAAAGGAACCTTTAATCATTTTTAGAAAAAAGACCTCGCCATTCCACCCAGCGACACGATAAACTGCCGCTTTCGGATCATGTCCGATGGGCAGGAACGTCACTTCTTTCGCTGCCATGTTAAAATGTTCTTTTAATCCATCTATGATTTTTCCCTGGTTGAACTCAGGTTGTGTTAACATACATCCGTTTCCCCCTTCACATGCGCCAGAGGGACAGGTATCGAGTCTCAAAATGAGCCCCGGGACCTGTCCCTCTGGTTTTATTCGGTCCTGATTGCCGCAACCGCCTCGATTTCCACCAATTGATGTGTGTATCCGAGCACTGTCACTCCTGATAATGTACTCGGAACATCATGATCCCCAAACTCTTTTCTTATCGACTCCCAAGCCGTCACTAAATCGGCCTGATGATGAGAGGCTACAAGGACCCTGGTGTAAACGACGTCCTTCAGGGAGGCACCGCTCTCTTTCAGTACTTCCTTCATATTCTCCACACAGAGCTTGGCTTGGAGTTCATAATCCTGTGCATGAGGGACTTCTCCATTTTTATTTAAAGGACAGGCTCCCGCTAAAAAAAGGAGGTCCATGTCTGAAGGTACTCTTGAAGCGTAGGCATAATCAACATGTGCCAATTGTGATGATCGAATAAAGGATATTTTATTGTTCATAGTGTTCCCTCCTCCCATGACGCATCAACACCTCACATACTTCCGCTTAAACCCGATCCGTCCCTTCTCCACCTGCTTCTGAATATCATCGGCTGACTTCAGGACACTGTTCTTCTTCCCTTCCCGCACCATCTCGACAGGACCGATTTCCTTTGCGGTCTCGAATGCCTCTTCATGAAGAGGGACATACGACACCCCCACGGTCCCAACAAAGTTATTCATCGACGATTTCGTCCGTTCGGGGGCATCGTGGATCGTGTCTTTCACGTTCTGGAGCATTCCCCTAAGCTTCTCTTTGGAAAATTCTTCGTCCTTCCGATTCCCAAGGAGCCAGCAGTAACAGCTCCAGCCCGCAGACATCTTCAATTCTCCTCCGCTCTCTATCCACTTATCGGCCACTTCCTGCGCGATATCCGATTCAGAGAGCGTCACCGCCACCACATAATCCGACAGCATGTAGAAGTAGGCTCCCTCGATCCAGCGGTCAAAGTCCGCCTCGGTCATCTCATTCGGATCGGCAATGATTCCGGCAAAATACATGGCATCATAATTCCCTGTCGCATATAATTCCTCCGCCAGGGCCTGATCCTTCTTGATTTTCTTTGCAATCGGCTTCATGGCACCGGTTGCGACACCGAACACCGGTTCATGCGCACCATTTGATATGTACATTTTCTTACTTCGTTCCTTGCCGAGGGCTTGGAGCTCACTCATGACGGTTTCCAAATCCATCTTTCTCACTTCCTTATCTCATTCCTATATTTTCTCTTGAATGACAATTACTCATATTGTCTCTTCTATTTAGTGTATCTACTATACCTATTCTACCTTAAAGGACCTTTTCCTTTTCAGCATAAAAAAAGAGCGGTAATGAAGTTCAACGAAAAGAATGAAACCCTCCCCATCCATATATGCCAAAGACTATATATAAAGGTCCGTCCCTCACGACCGAGGGACGGACCTTTATATGTTAATCGCCAGAAGCCTGAACTCTATGTTTCTTCTTACTATTCCCGATGACAATCCCACAAAGTATGATTCCGACGCCGATCCATTGCAGTGCACGGACCTCTTCATGAAGCACGAGAAAGGACATGACTACAGCCACCGGAAGTTCCGATGCCGTTAAGATCGTGCCAAGTCCTGGTCCCACTTTGGGCATACCGATCGAGAATAGAAGGGGTGGTAACGCTACACCAAACACGCCAAGTATGACACCATACCCCATCACACCCGTAAATGTAGGAATATCAAATAGGAACACAGGCGGAAAGAGTATACATACCACCAGTAAGCCACCCGTCGAGAGGATGGCACTTTTTAAGACGGGTGGAATATCTTTCCCAACAGAGCTGCTGAGGGACAGAAACGTCGCGAAAGAAATAGCGGCCAGCCCTCCCCACACTGCTCCTTCCACCGTGAATGACACATTCCCTTGCAAGAGGGCACCTGACGCTAATAGGGAGCCAATCAGGAGAATGATGATCGAGACTATTTTTTCTTTAGTTGGTTTCTTCTTATATAGAAACCACTCCATCAACGTACCGATCCAAACAAATTGAAATAAGAAAATAATGGCAAGAGAAGCGTTCAGTGTTTCTAACGCTTGATAATACAATACTCCTGTCAATCCAAGAGGAACTCCAGACACTGTCAATTTAAAAGCTTGATTGAGAGAAATACGTTTCTTCCTAGTGAACAAGACCAGAAGCCATATAAGGATAGTGCCAAATATAAACTGTCCACCCGTCACCTCTGCAAGTGAAAAACCGGCTGAATAAGCCAATTTCACAAAAGTCGATAATATCCCATAACAGCATCCACCCAAAAAGACGAGTAACGCATAATGCCGCGCTTTCATTCTTTAGCCTCCTTCTTTTCAAATAAAAAAGCCACACAATCGATCATTCAATCGATTGTGTGGCGAAAATAGAGCATTCACTCTACAAAAATCCACTTCCGTTAAGGTTTTAGTATGAACTATCTTTTAGTATAAGAAACACACATTTCCAGGTCAAGATGTAATCTGGATATGAGATCTCAATTGCTCTTATGGTTTTTTCTATTTTTCACAAATGCAATCATCAGCAGCACAATCGGAATCACAACAAGAAGCGGAAGGTGCAGCACATACATGACCACTTTCAATCCTTCATGAATATGTTCCTGAAAATTCCTCGCGATTGCCATCGACATAAACAGGACGATCAGCCCCAATGGGTAGGCGAGGCGGGATGGGGATTGTACTTTAAACAAGCTTGATGTCCCGATAACCGCCGCATAAAATAAGATACTGATCTTAAAGAAGATCCCGATCACCAGACCCAGCATGAAAAAGACATCGAGGCGCTCCAGAAAATCAGCGACTTGGATTGACTGGACCGTACTCAGAAGCGGAAATTGTGAGCGGGCTGTCAGATCCACACCGAGGACACTAATATTGATCAGCATCGTGAGAATCAGATTGATTCCGCTTAACCCTGTTGCACAGAACATGGTCAGTTTCGCCTTCTTCGGATTATTCAAATACGGCAGCACCATCGTGAGGACGATGACTTCTGTGAAAGGGAAGTACAAGGTTTGAGTAAACACCACTTTGAGGACCGGTGCAAGTCCTTTTTCAAGGACCGGTTGCAAGTTCCTAAAGTCGATCAGTCCGGACACGACAATCAGGATGAACCCGACGACCGAAAGGAGGAACATGAGCATAAAGAGCAGTTCCCCCGAACGGGCAATGACTTCGATTCCCTTTCGGACCGTGTAAATGATGACCAGCATCAACAGGGCATTGGCGATGAATAACGGCGTTTCCGGATACGCAAACGTTAGGAGCATTTCGCCAAAATCGCGCAGAACCCTTGAAGCATCATACATAAAGAAGAACAGGTACAGGAACGCAAGGACCGTCCCTGCCCCTTTCCCGAGAATCTTCTGCATGTACTCTGTCGGCAGCAAATCGGGATAATACGTATAAAGTTTATGGTACACAAGTAAAAGCACGAAGCTGGCCAACATCCCGATCAGGATGGCAAGCCATGCGTCCTGCTTGGCATCAATGGCAAGAGGGACGAGTAGTGCACTGCCGAGTTCAAACAGGACCATCAAGACAAAGAGCTGGATGGCACTGATTTTTGCTTTCTCCATGTAACCCGTCCCTCCTTCTTCTTATCCTTCTTCCAGGCTTGAAAGAAACGATTTATTCCTGAGACCCGCACGGCGGATATAAGCTTCCACCGTAATGTCCACCTGTAGTTCCGGGAAGTAGACCTCGTTCCACATCGCTTTGAGTTTTTCCCAATTATCGGGTCTTGAACGCCGGATCACTCCGTCAAACCCAAAGATATCGGCATGATTGGTTTGGGCCTGTTGAATAGCTTTCTCTATTTCTCCCTTAATTTCTTTCCGCACCTTTTTCTCCATTTCGGAAATGACTTTTTCATCTGTAATGTCAGCCGGTACATCAATTCCGCCGATTGTCCCTTCCACACTTGTATGGATAGTGATATGTGGTTTACCGTCCTTCATTTTCCCTAAAACGCTTGTTTTTTGCCGGTCGGCTTGATAGGCGACAGCATCATTCTTTCCCTTCCAATCAATGTTAATGTCTGTAGCCTTTACTTTATCCAGGATCCAGACGGTTCCCCTTGCCTTTTTTCCATACGACCAATCCACTAATTTCCCTTTTTTCAAAAGGGCGATCCCACTCGCTTCCAACCTCGATTCAGGCTCACTTTCCTGAATGTTATCCAGCCGGCTCGCATGCTTCGGGTCCCCTATCAACCGAAATCCCGATACGACGGTTGCCCCATCGGATGATTGCAAGCCTTTCATCACATCCTGGATCGACGTTTTCAACGTCTGCCCCCATTTCTGCTCTGAAAATTCCAATGTCTTCAACACTTTGTTGGCCGGGATTTTATCCACGGGGGTCAATGCCCGCAAGAGATCTTCCGCTGTGGAATGATTGGCGATGACCATGGTGGTTGTAATCCGAAATTCATGGTCGCGGTCGATGGCGTCAATGATGGTCGCAACGCCTTCCTCCCTTGCAAGCTCTTCTCCGACGACGACCAGATTGGTGTGGGCATAATACAGTCTTCTCGAAATTTTACTGGAAGCGCGCCTGCTTGCTTCAACCAGGTTATCCCCGGTTGACTTATAAATGGTAACAGGCGGGCTTTGGGATCCGACTCCGCCTCCGCGCATGCCTCCTGCCACGTTACCGGGATTGATGATTTGCAGGGTCATGGCATATTTGCCTTCCTCAGTTTTATCCACCCCCATGGCCGCCACGATGGCAAGATCGGTTAACTCCTTCTTGCTCCAACAGCCATTCAGGAAAAAGGGAATGATTATAATCAGGAAGCACAGCGTCATTTTACGAACCATTACTGTCACCTTCCTCTACGCCTCGGTTTACCATCCCACGGGAGGAAGGCGTCTTGGGACCCTGCCCAGCCCCTTCCCGGATCGTGTTGGCGCTGATCAGCCGCGGCCTCTGCCTTAAGCTCCACCATGGTAACCGTACAAACGTATCTTTATTGTTCACCGGAATGAACGGGGCAAATGGCGCCATATAAGGTACACCAAAGGAACGCAGACCGCATAAATGAACGACCATGAGCAGGAAGATTAAGATGATTCCATAGAATCCGAAGGTCGCTGCCCCGATCATGAAGAGAAACCGAATCAGGCGGGCAGAAATCGCCATATCAAAAGAAGGGGTAGCAAAGCTTGCAATGGCGGTCATCGATACGACAATGACCATCGCCGGCGATACGATGCTTGCTTGAACCGCTGCCTGTCCAATGACGAGGGCGCCGACAATCGAAACGGCAGATCCAATGGCTTTCGGTAGGCGGATCCCTGCTTCCCTCAGGATTTCAAATGTGATTTCCATGAGGAGGGCTTCCACGAACGCCGGAAATGGAACCGATTCCCTTTGGGCTGCAATGGCGACGATGAGCATCGTCGGCACCATTTCCTGATGAAAGGTGGTGACCGCAACAAAGGTCGCAGGCGCAATCAGGGAAATCGTAAACATCAAGATCCTCAGTAGGCGGATCGACGTCGCAATGTCAAAGCGTGCGTAGTAATCTTCTGCCGACTGAAAGAACTGGATGAACAACGCAGGAGCAACCAGGACAAACGGCGTTCCATCTACAAAAATGGCAATCCGTCCTTCAAACAGATTCCCTGCCACCACATCCGGTCGTTCCGTGTTGAAGATCGTTGGAAATGGGGTCATCGTCTGATCTTCAATCAGCTGTTCGATATAGCCTGATTCCAGAATGCTGTCGATATCGATCTTGTTGATACGCCTGCGGACTTCTTCCACCACTTGATCATTAGCGATGCCGTGTATGTACATAAGCGTCACATCTGTTTTTGTTACCCGTCCCACCTTAAAGGATTCCATCCACAAATCAGGCGTCTTAATGATTCGGCGGACCATGGCGGTGTTTGTATCAATCGATTCAATAAAGCCTCCCTTTGGACCGCGAACCACGACTTGAGTCGTCGATTCTGAAATGGAGCGGGTTTCGCCCCCTTTCGTGCAGGCACTCATAGCCTTCCCTATGCCATCCACCAGAACAATGGTGTCACCTGCCATGAGCGATGCAAACAAGCTTTCCCAAGTATCAATGGAAGACACATTCCCCACGGTCATCATATCTTCCGTAATCAGTTCCAACGCATCGTTCTCATTCAGTTCTTCTTTATGTTCATCCTTCATCATGGACTGAAGCAGGAACTCCTGAATCGACTGGTTATTGACAATTCCTTCTATATAGACAACAGCCGTTTCAATTTCCGAATCCTTCCCCATTTTCAGTCGGCGGATGATTACGTCCGGACTGTTTCCTGTTTTCTTTCGAATTACGTCCAGATTGTCTTGTAAAGAAACGAGTATATGGTCTCCAGATGATTTCGAAGAATTACTATCAGTATCATTCTTTCGCCTCTTTTTTGATTTACGATCCTTAAAGAAAGAAGGCATAGATTGCAGCACCCTTCTCTTATTTTTTATTACTTTATCCATAAGAGGGGGATTTATGTAATTTTTAACAAGGTGTGGCAGTATGAACCTGGCTGTCAGGGAGGAACCTAAGTCGAGGAGTGTGATTCAGAGTGAAAATCTTTGGTATAACTTTTTTGATGCTGGGATCTATGATCACTTTTTCCCTTGGTCTAGACCTTTATCAGGGATACACGATGAGGGAAGCATGGCACAATGCCGTAAGTCCCTTTCGGGTGATGGAAGTGGCGGAATTATTCGTGCTTTACTTTCTTCTATTCCTTTTGTTAGTGAACATGGGAATCCAATATTACAAAAAAGGAAAGGCGAGTAATTGAGAATTTCTGATTGTTAACATTCTCCAAGCTTCAGGCTTTCCATACAGATTCTAATCTTCTATAATAATAATTAAGAATTATTATAATTATCACACTATTTGTGTGGTAGTTTGCTTTGCCCCATATTTTAAAACAGGAAGGTGAATCGTAATGGAAAAAGAGAATCGCCCTGATCAAAAGGATCACTCCGCCGCATCCGGAGAGTGTCCGTTCACTCATCACAAGGATAGTGCCATCACGACGACGACAGCTCCTGGAGGAACGACGAACAAAGAATGGTGGCCGAACATGCTGAACCTCAGCATTCTTCGCCAGCATGACCGGAAGTCCAATCCTATGGGGGAAGACTTCAATTATAAAGAAGAATTCGCAAAGCTTGACTATGATGCATTGAAGCAGGATCTCCACAATCTCATGACAGACAGCCAGGATTGGTGGCCCGCCGACTACGGTCACTACGGTCCCTTCTTCATCCGTATGTCTTGGCATGCAGCAGGTACATACCGCGAAACGGACGGTCGCGGAGGCGGTTCATCAGGTTCACAGCGTTTTGCTCCATTGAACAGCTGGCCAGATAACGTCAACCTCGATAAAGCCCGTCGCCTTCTTTGGCCAATCAAGCAAAAGTACGGCAACATGATTTCATGGGCGGACCTCCTCGTCCTGACAGGGAACGTCGCCCTTGAATCCATGGGCTTGAAGACTTTCGGATTCGGTGCCGGTCGCGAAGACATCTGGCATCCTGAAGAAGATGTGTATTGGGGAAATGAGAAAGAGTGGCTCGCCGACAACCGTTACTCAGGCGATCGTGAACTTGAGAATCCTCTCGCTGCCGTCCAAATGGGTCTCATCTACGTGAACCCGGAAGGACCGAACGGCGAACCCGATCCACTGGGAAGTGCCCGGGATATCCGTGACACATTCGGACGCATGGGGATGAACGACTACGAAACCGTTGCTCTTGTCGCAGGCGGTCACACATTCGGAAAGGCCCATGGAGCCGGTGACGCCGAGCTTGTAGGCGACGATCCGGAAGCCGCAGACATCGAGAACCAAGGACTCGGCTGGATCAGCTCATACGGCAGTGGAAAAGCCCGCGACACGATTTCAAGCGGTGTCGACGGTGCCTGGACGACGAATCCGACGAAATGGGATAACGGCTACTTCGACCTTCTCTTCGGCTACGAGTGGGAGAAAACGAAGAGTGCAGCCGGCGCTTCCCAATGGACACCGGTCGGCATGACCGAAGAACATATGGCACCGGATGCCGAAGATCCATCCATCAAAGTGAAGACAATGATGACGACGGCGGATATGGCCCTTCGCATGGATCCGGATTACGAAAAGATTTCCCGTCACTTCTATGAAAATCCGGAAGAATTCGCTGACGCCTTCTCCCGTGCCTGGTTCAAGCTTCTTCACCGCGACATGGGACCGAAAGCACGCTACTGGGGTCCAGAGGTTCCGGACGAAGAGTTGATCTGGCAGGATCCGGTTCCGGCCGCGGACTACGATCTTTCCGACAGTGAAGTCGCTTCGCTGAAAGAACAGATCCTCGACACCGGCTTAACCGTAAGCGAGCTCGTGAAAACCGCCTGGGCATCCGCCAGCACCTACCGCGGTTCCGACATGCGCGGCGGCGCGAACGGCGCCCGTATCCGTCTCGCTCCTCAGAAGGACTGGGAAGTGAACGAGCCGGCTCAGCTCGAGAAGGTGCTAGGTGTCTACCAAGATCTTCAAAGCAAGCTTGATAAAAAAGTCAGCCTTGCCGACCTGATTGTTCTTGGCGGGAACGCGGGCGTCGAAAAAGCAGCACGTGAAGCAGGCTTCGATGTGACCGTCCCATTCTCACCTGGACGCGGCGACGCAACGGCTGAACAGACCGATGCTGAGAACTTCGGCGTATTGGAGCCTGTATCGGACGGATTCCGCAACTACCAGAAGCAGGAATACGCCGTCAGCCCGGAAGAAATGCTTGTGGATAAATCACAGCTTCTTGGACTGACCGCCCCTGAAATGACCGTCCTCATCGGCGGCATGCGTTCATTAGGCGCCAACCATGGCGATTCAAAACACGGCGTCTTCACGGACCGCGTCGGTGCTTTGACGAACGACTTCTTCGTCAACCTCCTGGACATGGGCATCGAATGGAAACCGGCGGGCTTCAATCAGTATGAAGGCCGTGACCGTAAGACCGGTGAAGTCGTGAGAACAGCTACGCGCTTTGACCTGGTATTCGGTTCGAATTCCGTGCTCCGTGCCTTGGCAGAAGTGTATGCGCAGAATGATAATCAAGAAAAATTCGTCCGTGACTTTGTTGCCGCATGGGTAAAAGTGATGGATGCAGACCGGTTTGATTTAAGATAATGTGTAGTGGGCCTCTTCCTTGATGGGAGGGGCTTTTTTTGCACAGTACCCTTTCATCCCTCCCACAATTCCATTGACAAATCCCCCTCCCTCCATTATTATCAATATCGATAACAATCACAAAAGGATGTAATCGAATGACCCAAATAGATACCGACCTATTCCTCCACCCTGTTCGCATGCGGATCATCCAGCACCTTTCAAAGGGGACCGCGACGGTACATGAGCTGAAAGTATGGATGGCAGATGTCCCACAGGCCACCCTTTACCGCCATTTGAATCGACTGACAAAGAATAAGATCATTCATATCGTCGATGAGCGCAAAATCCGGGGTGCGGTCGAGAAAACCTATGCCATGCAGGTGGACAGCCCCTATAGGACCGTTGAAGAATTGGAGCAGCTGTCAGGCGAAGAACATCTTAAACTGTTCATGACCTTCCTTTCCTCCGTGACCGGACAGGCCAGGAGCTATCTTCTGAACGACCCGGATCTTGCCCGGAATTCCTTCGGATATAACCAGCTGGACCTTTATGTGACACCCGACGAGCTCAAGGAATTGACTGATGGCATGAATGAGCTTCTGAGTAAATTCAAATCAAACAGACCGACGGATGAAAACGAAAAGATTTCCCTCATCCAAATGCTTATCCCAGAACCTAAAGGACGTGACCACACATGATCAGGACAAAATTTTACCGAAAAATATTTGAATTGAACGGCCATCCCATCATCGCCAAAGGATTACGCTCATTCGCCGAATCCAAGATGAGCAAACCGTTCATCGCTTCTTTTGCCAAAGTCTATAAGTTGAACATGGAGGAAGCCACGCGGGAACTCCGGGAGTACGGTACCCTTCATGACATCTTTACAAGGGAGCTGAAGCCCGATGCGCGACCGGTCTCAGGTTCTGAGGGTGCATTCGTCAGCCCATGCGACGCCTATTTATCCGTCGTCGACGACTTGACTATGGAAAGCACATTTACGGTCAAGGGACAGGATTATACCGTGGAAGAACTGCTCGGATCTCCGGCCAAGGCAGAGGCATATGCCGGCGGAAAGGTTCTTATCTTTTACCTGAGCCCCACCGATTACCATCGGGTTCACGTGCCGATCGATGCGCGGGTTGAGGAAGTCTACACACTCGGGAGACACGCTGATCCCGTGAACGAGCTCGGACTGACGCACGGTGTCCGTCCCCTCACACGTAATTACCGCCTTGTTTCCCGCTTTGATGTGGATGGATCGCCTCTTGCCCACGTCATGGTCGGGGCGCTGAACGTGAACTCAATCGTCCGAACGAATATGGCTGATGTTGTTCATCGGGGAGATCCCTATGGATACTTCTCATTCGGCTCGACGGTCGTTCTTTGTGTGCCGAAAGGAAAGTTCAGCTTCACCCGGGAAAAAGGACCGGTGAAGATGGGGGAAGAAATCGGGAAGTGGCATTCTTGAAAAGGGTGCCTCACTTATGCGTGGGGAGTTCTGGTTCCGCACCAGATTTGATAGATAACCGGAAAATTTCCGCTTATATGGGAATGAATCCTTAATAATGTTGAAATAGACGGAAAGATTCCGCCTATTTGCTCAAAAAATACAAATATAGCTATTTTTTCAAGGTGTAAGCGGAATATTTCCGCTTATTCACCTCCAAAACAGCTTCCATCCTAAAGGTAACCGGAATATCTCCGCTTATTTTACCTTGGTTCTTCTAACCATCATTAAAAAACGCCTGCTCCCCACAAGGGACAGGCGTTTTTCCTATGTGACCGGGCATCACGCCCCGATACTCTCCCGTACTTCTTCCTCTTGTTTCTCGGTCCGCTTCTCCAACTTATAAACAAGCACTCCACCGATCAACAACGCGATCCCGAGGAGCTTTTCCCACGACAATGAGGACGGTTCAAACCCGAACCAGCCTCCCGTGTTGACGATGAACGCGATCGTGATCTGCGAAATAAGGGCGATTGAGATGGCATACGCGGGGCCGATGAGTGTGACCCCCCTCATGAGGAAGAACACGATGCCGACACCGAACACCCCGCTGAAAAGAAATACAGGGTTGACGCCGCTAAAATCAAACAGACTCTTATCTTCCATACTATAAAAAACCGGCAGAGAACAAACGAGGCCGAGTCCCAACACCAGGCTCGTTGTGGCCCATGGTCCCGTCTTTTCACTGACACGTGCGTTGAATACGTTTTGCAGGCTGATTAATATACCTGCGATGATGGCTAATCCGATTCCAAACATATAAGACCCTCCTTATTCATAGATGTTTCCTTTTGCAAGAGTGCTGAGTTTATCCAGATCCTTAATGGTGATGGAGCCGTTGACCCGCTCGATGAGGTCATCCGTCGCCATCTTCTTCAGCACCCGGTTCAAATGACGGTAGCTCGTGCCGATCCACTCGGCGAGCTCCATCAGGTTCGACGTATGCATTTCCTGATGGAACATGGTCCCTTCCCCCGCTTCCGAAATCGACAGCAAGTAGCTTGCGAGGCGCACTTCGACGGGGTACAGCATATGCATGCTCGTGATATGGGATTCCGTGTAGAACTTGTGGGCCACCGTATCAAACAGAAATCGCATGATGGCGGGATTCTCCTTCTCAAGTCTTGCCAAATCCTCGAAACACACCGACAGGAACACCCCGTCAGTGACGGCTTCCACCGAATTAAGGACCGCCGTCCCTTTCGAATATTCCACATCCCCGATCAAGGCAAGGGGACGCTTGAACCGGTTGATCAGGAGCTTCCCTTCCGGTGTATGGGTGAAGATCTTGATTTTCCCCTCCAAGAGGAAATACAGTTCGTCGAGCTCTTCCCCTGTGGAAAAAAGGACATCCCCTTTTTCAAACGAATACATCTTGATCTTTTTTCTGAAACCGGCCGGAAACAAATCGTCCAGCTCGAATTGATTAATATATTGGTCTGGTTGAGCATCTTGGATTTCTTTCATCGTCATACTCCTTTTTTACAATTGAAACAGGATGACTCCTGCCAGCATCATCGTGAGTCCGACTGCCTGCCTCTTCGTCACAGGGATCTTCTTTTCCCCGAACCAGCCGCGTGATTCAATGAGGAAGGCCGTTCCGATCTGGGCGACAAGCAGGATGGCAATCGCCGCTGCGGGACCTATCGTGTGAATCGCCGTCAGTTCTGAGAATACCACGATTACCCCGAACGTGCCTCCGATCAAGTATAAGAACGGGACCTGCCTGAAACTCTTCCCTTTTCCATCTCTGACATTCAGATAAATCGTCATGGAAATGATAAACGCCACCAGGTGGACCATCGAAGTCGTATGCCACCCGCCGATCGCGTCACTCATCCGTGCATTGAAAATTCCCTGCATCGTAATGCAAAGACCTCCAAACAGAGCAAATAAAGCACCTTTCATCGTTCATCCTCCTATTCTTTGTTCTATTAAATAGGAGGTTGGAATTTTGTGAAAGGACATATGTCCTAAGGGTGTGCAGATGGGGGAACGGGTATGCGTTTTCATGTGGATTTCCTGGCGTCGGATCATTTATCGGCGAAATGTTGATTTTATAGACGAAATTCCCTTTTATCAGCGATTTCAAATTCACCACCCAATCCCATCTATCAGCCAACCATATGGTAAAATGTAACAAGGAGGAGATGCATATGAAAACAGTGTTGGTGTTTCTAACAGACGGCTTTGCCGATTGGGAGGCAAGTTACGTCGCAGCGGAGTTGAATAAATCGTGGACGGGCTACAAGGTTCAAACCGTTGCCATTGATAAGGAGCCTAAGATTTCTATGGGTGGATTGAAGGTTCTTCCCGACTACAGCATGGATGACGTTCTTCCAGACTTCCATATGCTGATTATGCCCGGCGGAACCACGTGGCGCGAAGAGAAGAATCAGAAGATCCAGAAGCTTGTGAAGGAATGTTTCGGTAAAAACATCTCCGTCGCGGCCATTTGCGACGCCACGACTTTCCTTGGCATGCACGGATTCCTCGATTGCCATAAGCATACAGGAAATTCCCTTTCTTATCTAAAAGAAGGCGCACCGGAGTATCGCGGCGAGGAACACTACATCACCACACCATCCGTACGAAATAACGGACTGGTCACGGCAAATGGAACGGCTGCACTTGAATTCGCCAGAAACATTTTATTGGAATTGAATGTAGGGGACGAGAAGGGCATACAGAATTGGTATGAACATTTTAAAAAGGGTTCTGTTCCAAGCTAAATAGAAAAGAGCCAGGGGGACAGTTACCTTGGCCCCTTCTCATTCTGCACAAAAATTGAGGGACAGAACCCTATAGGTCCGTCCCTCCCTTCTTCTATCTAGTTCCCATAAACCGACCCGGTGGATGAATTCAACACGCCATTGACTGCATCTAATACATAGGAAAAACCGGTGTGATTCGTCCAATTGGTCATATCGATCGTATCTCCGTTATTCAGCTTGATGACGTCAATGTCGCTGGTAGAAAGAGGTGATACTTGGCTCGGCTGTGAAGAAGCTTTTGCCAGATAGACTGATTGATTCGTCCCTCCTGGCTGTACGGCGACCCTGGCTGACCCATCCGCTTCAATCAACAGAGCCGTCTGCTCGTTTACTGCAATTCCCTTCGCTTCAGTGGTCCATCCGTCCATCAGATTCCGTGATAAGAACCCAACCAGGCGTCCCATCCGGTCCCGCTGCTCGAAGTGACTATCCGTGATGGTGTGATCCAAGTAGCGATTCTTGAGGAAGTTCCTTGAAAACGTCATATAACGATTGTAAGGATCGGCCAACGCCTCGTCCGAGTAGACGGTCCCATTGGCAGCGTCATACACAAATTCTCCCTGAATCGCAAGTCCTGCTGAAGTCCCTCCGATAGGGATCCCTTTCTGAATCCTCGAATTAAGTGCATCCTCCAATGGAGTCCCTTCAATATAGTCCACATATAGAAACTGATCTCCACCTGCAAAGAATACCGCTTCTGCATTCTTCACTTTATTTAGCACGAAGCTATCATAGGAGGCGTTCCGGTTTTTCAACAGGATGGTTTCCACTGAATCCAGAGAGGACTGGTTGTCGGCGGCTAAATCGTATAAGTATTGATTATATCCGTCACTGCCTGATGTTCGAAGTACAACGAAGTCTCCTCCATTCGCTTTCTCTGCCATCCATCTCATCGCCTCATCCACGTCTGTCGATCCGCCCATTAAATTCACACCGTACGTCGTCTGAGTCGTGACATCTGCTTCACTTCCATAAGGGTAGTACGTATAGCTGCTTCTTGCAGCACCTGCGGTCACCACAGTGCTTCCCCATAAAACCATCACCAACCATCCCGCGATCCATTTCTTCAAATGTTCGTCCTCCTTTTTATAAAATCACCTACCTTACTTGCAAGTTCCATGCCAATTTCGAAAACCCCTATATAACTTAATAATATGAATAATCAGAAATCAATTGGTTCTTATTGGTTTTTTCTGTTATCTCGTTAAACTCAAAAAAGAACCATAGGCGGCTCCTACAAATACTCACTCAATTCCCCCCAATCACAAGAATGACATCCACCCTTCCAGCGCATACTATCCTATTGACACTACCAAAAGGGTGAGCGCAATGAACCAGAAACAATCAGGCCATTTAGCAGAAAGAGTCTCAGGGATCCTTGCATCCTTCGGGGGAAGCTCTGATGTCAAAACACGTTATTTGAAGTTACCCGGCGGCCATTTTTCTGCCTGCCTCCTTTACATAGAAAACATTGTGGATACGATGGCCATTCAGGAACATATCATCGAACCTTTGCTGCAAAAACCGATGACAGAGGAAGATGAGCCTTTCTTCCCTTTTATCATCCAAGAGGTTCTTCAAATCTCTGATATCGAGGTCTTCGAAGACATGGATAAGGTCATCGATAAGCTCGTGAATGGCTCCACTATCATCCTCTTTGATGGCGAGTCAGATGTTCTTTCAGCCGACACAGCCAAGTGGGAGGAGCGATCCCTCTCCAATCCAAAGGGACAGCGTACTGTCCAGGGTCCGGATATCGGCTTTACGGAGAGCCGCAGCGGGAATGTGGCCCTCATCAGGAAATACATTAAGAACCCGATGCTCCAGGCTCATACCGAAACCTACGGGAAGATCACCAATACGTCTGTCACCCTTGTTTACCTGGAGAATCTGGTGGATGCAGAGATTTTATCGAGCATCAAAGAGAAACTGAACGAAATGCCCTATGATTCGGTCATCGGTTCGAATTATATTACCGAGTATTTGACGAAAGAGTCTAAATCCCTTTTCCCTTTAGTCTTGAATTCTGATAGACCGGATGTAGCGGCTGCGGAGATTTTGGAGGGGAGGGTGTGCATCGTTGTGGACGGAACCCCGTTCGTTCTGATTGCACCAGCTGTGCTCATTCAGTTCTTCCAGTCGCCCGATGATTATTACTTAAACAGCGAAGCCACGAAATACGTGCGGCCATTGAGGTTTATTTTCTTCTGGTTATCTCTTTACATACCCGGCTTGTATGTGGCCTTCACGACCTTCCACAAAGGTCTCTTGCCCGTGAATTTATTGGTGGGTTTCACGGCGCAGCAGCAATCCGTACCGTTTCCCACCGTTTTTGAAACACTTCTTGTATTGACCTTGACCGATGCCATCTATGAGGGATCAAGCCGTCTCCCACAGAATCTGGTCATCACCATCTCTCTCTTTGGTGCCATCGTTTTCGGCCAGGCATCGGTGGAAGCACAGCTCGTGCAGCCTGTCACCCTGGTGATCATCAGTATTTCGTTCATCTTTTCAAGCATCATCCCGATTGCCTCCTTGAACTATTCCGTCAGGATCATTAAGATCAGCTTGATCTTGATCGGAGCATTGCTTGGATTATACGGGATCGCCTTATTCACGTTAATGCTTTTGGTTCATCTCTGCTACCTGAGATCGTTCTCGGTCCCGTATCTTGCCCCGGTCTCACCCTATTCGCGCAGGGACATGAAAAAGGATGTCTTCATCCGGAAACCGATACCTGAAATCAACCAAACCGTTCCTGTATTTCATAAGGAGGAACAGATGGAAGATCAGTCGAAAAAGGAGAATGATTCGTGAATCTATCCAAGTTACGTCTCATCACCATTTTGTTCGTCCTGCTGGGATCCATTATCGTCAGTTATATAAAAACGAAACAATTAAATGAGGTCGAACTGGTATCCGGCCTTGGGATTGATCAATTGGACGGTCAATATGCGGTGACCCTGCAGATCTTCAATCCTTCTGCCAATCAGAAGAATGCCGTGGACCCGACAGGCGGATTCACCTATACCCAAATGGGCAGAACCATACCGGAAGCCATTGAAAAAATCAGAAAAGAAACGCTTAAAGATCCGATTCTCGATACCTTACAAGTGGTCACCTTGAGCGAAAGGCTGGTGAAAGAGGAGGGCTTGAACGAAACGCTGGATTTCCTTGTCCGCAATCCCCGTGTTCCGGCGAGCATCAACACCATCGTCATCAAAGGGGAAAGTCCGGAATCATTTTTGAGTTTGTTTACCCCCCAGGAGAAATTAACCGCCTTATATACGAATACGATGTTGAGAAATTCAAAACAGGTCTGGGGAAATCTTGTGAACACTTCAGCCGAGCGAATCCGAAGCTACTTAACAGACAAAACGTCGGACATTATCATCCCGTATGTGGAGATTCACGGTGATATCGATAAAGGGATGTCCAAGGGGAATATTGAGAGTTTCTCCCCCGCTTCCCATCTTTCCCTCGAAGGGTTTGCGACATTTAAAGGAGAGAAGCTGAATTCCTTTTTAACCAACGAGGAAAGCAATACATTGGCCCTTATGAAGGGAGTTGATCAGGTTGTAAACATCTCGGCACCGTGTGCAGATTCACACGATGAATTTACAATTGAGGCCATCTCCACCTCCTCATCTCTAAAAGCAGACACTCAACCGGTTTCCTTCCGCCTGAAGGTAAAGATCAAAGGAAACCTTGAACAAATCGGGTGTGGGAAAGACCTTACCAAGCTTGCTTCACGAAAAACACTGCAATCTCAATTGGAAAAAAAGATCAAATCCAATATGGATGCCGTCATCAAAAAGTCTCAGGAAGATGGGACAGACGTGCTTGGATTAAAGGATGCCCTATACCGGCAAGAGCCAAAGCTTTGGAAAAAGAAAAAGAACGAGAAAGATTTTCTATCGACGGTGAATGTGAACACAAGTGTCCATGTGGAGTTCATTCGATTCGGTCACGTCAAACAATAATCCAGAAAGGGGGCAGAAGTCATGAATAAGGTATCCATGTCCGCACTTGAGTTATGTTCCATGATGCTTCTTTTCCTTACCGGGAGCACGATCGTAGTCGGTTTGAACTTTACCGCCATGGAAGACAGTATCCTGGCGACTGCCATGGAAGTAGGATTCGGGATCCTTTTATTCTACTTCTATCTTCTTGTATTGAAGAAGAGCTCGTGGAAGGAATTCGTCCCCCTTTTGGAGATGGGGTTCGGTTCCCTTTTGGCCAGGATTCTGGCTGTCATCTTCAGTTTTTACTTTCTATACATTGCCGCCAGGGTCATGAATGATTTTGCCTTTTTCACGACCCAGATCCTTTATCCGGATGCCCCGAACTGGATTGCCGCCGTCCCGTTCTTACTCGTTGTCGGCTATAGTACGATGCTCGGGATCGAAGCGATTGCCAGAAGCGCTGTCGTCATGACCTTCTTTTTTCTACTGATCCTGGTCATATTATGGCTGCTCGGTTTCCTTTCAGAAGAATTCCAGGTAAGATACCTCATGCCTCTCTTCTCACACGGATGGAAACCGCTCGGGCACATGATCTTTCCTACTGGTCTGACTTTCCCATATGGGGAACTTGTTGTATTTCTTGTCTTCCTACCGTACATTGCCAATAAAGAGAAGGTACAAAAGGTTGTTTGGATGCCCATTGTCATTGCCGGCTTGATCATTATGATCACCATGGAACTGGTCATCGGGATCCTTCATGCCCCGTTCGCCAATACCTATTACTTTCCCTTTGTGAAAGCGATGGAATTGGTTTCGTATTTAGGAATCATCCAGCATATGGAAATCTTCACCTACCTTCTTCTTATCGGAGGAGGGTTCATCAAAGTATCCGTATTCATATACGCTGCACGGGTCGTTCTCAGCCAGCTGTTTAAAATGAAGCAAAAGAATGGGCACGTTTTCATCTTAATGGCGGTCGTGTACCTCCTCTCCCTCCATCGAAGCGGAGACATAGCCGAGCATTTATACGTGGGATTGAAGCTCGTCCCCTACTATCTCCATATCCCCCTTCAACTCGTCATTCCCTTCTTATTGGGGATGGTGGTGTTTTGGAAAACGAGAAAGAGAGCATCATAAAAAAAGAGGCTTATCCCTGACAGCCAAGGGGACAGGTACCGTGGTCTTAATTGAACCAAGGTACCTGTCCCCTAATTTTTTTCATTTTATTGGCGAAATCCCGAGATCTCCATTTTCATTGATTGCACACACATCCACCGGAACAAGCCTACTTTCTCTCCGGAGCCCCAGGAGGAATGTAAAACGGCGGGACTCTGAGCCACCCCCTCGAGATCATCAAGTTCTTCAACGGAGCAGCGAATTTCATCAAGTTGATTTGAATGGAAAAGAACATCAGCCCGACATCGGTCCGGACGGTCTTTGACATGGCCTGGGCGCAATAGGTGATGGATGCTGCCACTTTGGCTGAGATGAGATTCGCAATCTCGTCATCGGTCAGCCTGACCCCTTCCGGCACGGCGCTTTGTTCGGATAACGGCTTTCGCGGGTTGACCAGGGGCAATGGAACCCCTTCCTTTAGTAGGAGTTTCTCAATTTTTTTCGTATCCAGCTTGCTTCCTTCCAGTGCGCTCTCTAGCACATGTTTCAAATCCTTATCCGTCGTGGTGTTCAATCCCACCTGGTAGAGGGCATGGGCTTCGTGAAAGGCCGTGAATGCGGTCCAAAGATCCATCACCTCTCCGACATGGAGCGGAGGCTTTGGTGCTTCATCTGTGAAGTTCTTCATAATGGCTGAGATCGCTTCAAATACGTGGGTCATTCTTCTACCTCCTGATTACTTGTCGTTACTATTATTCCTTATTTTGCATCTGGCATGCAGAAAAAGGGAAAGGTACCGAGGACCCGATTGGTCCAGAGTGCCTTTCCTATTGCCTTTTGTATTGGGATTGATGCATTTATCAGCGGAATATCGGATATATCAGCGAAATCCTGATTTTAACAGCGGAATTTTTAATATATCAGCGAAATCCCAATTTTATCAGCGATCTTCCTCTACTCTCCAACACCCAATCCCCACTTCAAGTATTCCATCAACCATTCCGTCTGCTCCTTCAACTGAATCGTCTCGGAATCAAGGATGGCATGATCCACCGCCATCCCATCGATATGGGAGATGATGCTCTTGGCAATCACTACAGGATCAAATCGGGGAGAGAATTCCCCTGCCTTGACGCCTTCTTCGATGATGTTGACGGTCATTTGGTAGGCCTGAAGGAAACGTTTCCTCGCGTGTTCCCTCCTGCTTTCAACATTGCGTCCCGTGATAAAATACTCTAGCTTTGAAGGGGCCAGAGCGTCCATGTCATTGGTTGCCTCCTTGCTTTCCCCGAGGAAGCTCATGAGCAGGACATCCCAGTACGATCCCTGTTGTTTCAGCATGGCCTGGATGCTTCCTTCGATGACCTCCAACTGCTCTCCGGCAATCAAGGCTTCAAAGAGATCCTCTTTATTTTCAAAGTATTGATACAATCCTCCTCTGCTTACACCGGCCCGCTCCATGACATGCTTCATGGTCGTGTTTTCATAGCCGTGCTCGCAGAAGACTTCCCGTGCGGCTTTCAATAAGTTAGAGCGGCGTTGCTCCTTGTGCTCCTGACTGACTTTCGGTGACATCCGTCTCCTCCTCTACTTTATGCTTTACTGCAATGGATACGAAGAATAATACGATCAATAATGAACCGGTGATGATGAAAGACGGGATGATCCCGATCACGGTGGCAAGTGCTCCCCCTGCGAGCGGTCCGATGATCGTGGCCGTCGTCGTCGTGCTGTTGACGACTCCGAATACCCTGCCCGTCATATGAACCGGTGTCTTCTCCTGGGTCGCTGCCTGGAACGGGATGAAGACGAGGCCGGCAGATGCCCCTGCCATCAAGCCCAACGCGGGAACCCACAGCATTGACAGGCTGAGGTCATAATGCGTCAGGACCCCCATCAGACCAAACCCCAACCCGATTCCGAATACCCCAACACACATATAGACGAAGGCGTTATAATCGGTCTTTTTCGACAGATAAATCCCTGTGATCAGCATTCCGACACCTGCACTTGCTACGAGATATCCCAAGAGATTCGGTGAAACATCCGTCAATTGACGAAGCAGGACAATGAATTGAGAGTCCGATAATTGAAGGATCAGTAAGCTGATCCCGAGCAAAAACAATCCATATAATAAGAAACGGCTTTTCTTAATGAATGAGAATCCGACTTTGATTTCCTCTTTGAAGGAAGGTCCGTCCCTCTTCTCCTCTTCCACTTTCACTTCTTTCACGGCTTTTGGCAAAAGGAAGATGAAGATCGCCGACAGGAAGAAGGTGGCGGAGTCCAGATAGAAGACGTTGTATGTTCCGATCAAGGACACCAGGATCCCGCTCACGAGGGGTCCGATGACCTTTGTGCCCGAATCGATGGTGGACGAAAGCGACATGGCCCCCTTGATGTTCTCATCTGCCACAAGCTCCTTCAACTTTCCATTCTTTGCCGGAATGAACACTGAGGAGAAGATCCCCGTCAGGAACAAACAGCCGTACACCATCCACACATTCGTGGCAAGCGTCAGGAGCAGAATCAGCACACCCCTCACCACATCGGAAAACACCATCAGCGTCTTCCTCTCCATCCGATCTGCAATCGTTCCCGTGATCGGTCCGAATAAAGCCATCGGCAGCGCCAGGCTCAAGATGATCAACGACATCTGCATCGGTGTTGCTTCCCATTTTAACCCAACCAGCGTAATGATCGCCACAATACTTAACCAATCACCCAAACCCGAAATCGCCTGCGCCGTCATCAACGTGATGAACCCCTTATTTTTCCGCAAAGAAGATCCCATTTCCCATCGCCCCTTTATTAAAAATGACATTAGTGTCGTTTTCTTAATCTTAGTATATCGACACGAGTGTCATTTTGCAACTGACTTTTTAATTTTTTTTCAAAAATACGCAAATAAGAAGCTCATGGTTCCCATGAACTTCTTTCTACCTCTTCTTGTTCATATGTTTTTTCCCTTCCTACATATTCGACCTTACTCCAACAACACTGCATAATAATACCCTGCATCCTGAAGAGCAGCCCGCATATCCATATAATTCATCAGTGCAAAAAATAGCCCAAGACCACCCATACAGGCAATGAGGATCGAAGCTAACCTAGGAACATGTTTTGTTTTTTTATAAACAATCATTGTCGTGATGCAGACAATGACAACATATACAGCCGATATGATCATGGTGAATCGGTGACCTGACGCTTCATTTACCGCTTTACGAAAACTCTCCAGTGACTCTTCGTTTTCACTATTTTCCTGGAACGTCTTCTTACGTTTCTCATGCCCGATTTCCCAAGTTAGCGTACGACCTTCCATGCTCATTTGATAATGGAAACCGCCCACACTTCCTTCTTGTATCACCTCGGATGTTTCGGCATTGATCTGTAGTGGAAAAAGTAAGAGCAAGAATAGTAATATCATTGCTTTTTTGAACATAAAATCCCCCTCTTCTAAAACAGAATCTTTTCCCTTGACAAAAAAACGCATTTATATAATAATGAATATCGAATTAGAATTATTACAATCTGTTAATGATTCTCAATCACAACCACTACTAGGAGGAATTTACACTATGTCATTAATCGGTTCACAAGTCGTACCATTTAAAGCAGAAGCATTCAAAGACGGTGAGTTCATCACTGTTACAGACGAAAGCCTGAAAGGTCAATGGAGCATTTTCTGCTTCTACCCTGCGGACTTCACATTTGTATGCCCGACAGAGCTTGAAGACCTTCAGAATAACTATGAAACTCTTAAAGAGCTTGGCGTAGAAGTGTACTCAGTTTCTACGGACACTCACTTTACACATAAAGGCTGGCACGACAGCTCTGAAAAAATCGGTAAAATCAAATACGCAATGATCGGTGACCCGTCACAACGTATCACTCGCGGCTTCGATGTATTGAATGAAGAAGATGGTCTTGCTGACCGCGGAACATTCATCATCGACCCGGATGGCGTCATCCAAGCAGTTGAAATCAACGCTGGCGGAATCGGCCGTGACGCAGATATCTTAGTTAGCAAAATCAAGGCTGCACAATATGTGCGCAACAACCCAGGCGAAGTTTGCCCGGCTAAATGGCAGGAAGGTTCTGAAACACTTAAGCCAAGCCTTGACCTAGTTGGTAAATTATAAGGAGTGCTAAACATGCTCGAAGCAGATATTAAAGCACAATTAGAACAGTACCTGCAGATGATGGAAGGTGACATCGTCCTGAAAGTCAGTGCAGGTGACGATGACACGTCGAAGGAGATGCTCGCTCTTGTAGAGGAGCTCTCTTCCATGTCATCCCGCATCTCAGTGGAAAAAGCAGAACTGACAAGAACACCAAGCTTCAGCGTGAATCGTCCTGGTGAGGAGACCGGTATTACTTTTGCCGGGATCCCTCTTGGACATGAATTCACTTCCCTGGTTCTTGCCCTCCTTCAAGTGAGCGGCAGAGCGCCAAAAGTGGATCAAAGCGTCATTGACCAGATCAAGAGCGTCAAAGGTGAACACCACTTCGAGACGTATGTCAGCCTAAGCTGTCACAACTGTCCTGATGTGGTGCAGGCACTGAACATCATGAGTGTCCTGAATCCGAACATCACGCACACGATGATCGATGGAGCTGCGTTTAAGGAAGAAGTGGAACGCAAGAACGTTATGGCTGTTCCAGCAGTATACTTAAATGCTGAATTCTTCAACGGCGGACGTACAACGTTAGAAGAAATTCTTTCTAAAATCGTGGAAGGTCCCGGTGCGGATGAGCTATCGGATAAAGATCCGTATGACGTCCTTGTCGTCGGTGGCGGACCTGCGGGATCCAGTGCGGCGATTTATGCGGCACGTAAAGGAATCCGTACAGGAATCGTTGCTGAACGCTTCGGCGGTCAGGTCCTTGACACGATGAGCATCGAGAACTTTATCAGCGTGAAGCAGACAGAAGGTCCGAAACTTGTGGCAAGTCTTGAAGAGCACGTGAAGGATTATGGCATCGATGTCATGAATCTTCAGCGCGCAAAACGCCTCGAGAAGAAAGATCTTGTGGAGCTTGAGCTTGAAAACGGCGCAGTCCTAAAGAGTAAGAGCCTGATCATCTCGACAGGTGCACGCTGGCGCAACATCGGCGTTCCTGGTGAAGAGAAGTTCAAGAACAAGGGAGTGGCATACTGCCCTCACTGTGACGGTCCACTCTTTGAAGGGAAAGATGTCGCTGTCATCGGCGGAGGAAACTCCGGTATCGAAGCAGCCATCGACCTTGCAGGAATCGTCAAGCATGTCACGGTCCTTGAGTTCAACGCTGAACTGAAAGCCGACGACGTGCTGCAAAAACGTCTTTACAGCCTGCCGAACGTGACAGTCATCACAAACGCTCAAACCCAGGAAATCACGGGTACAGATAAAGTGAACGGTATCACTTACAAGGACCGTGAAACTCTTGAAGAGAAGCACGTCGAACTGCAAGGTGTATTCGTCCAAATCGGTCTTGTACCAAACACAGACTGGCTTGGCGACCTTGTAGACCGTACGAAATTCGGTGAAATCATCGTAGACAAACACGGTGCCACCAACGTCCCTGGTGTATTCGCTGCAGGAGACTGTACAGACAGTGCATATAACCAAATCATCATCTCCATGGGATCAGGAGCAACCGCCGCACTTGGCGCGTTTGACTATATGATCCGGAACTAAAGAGAGATTGAGAGGTTCGTCCCTTTTTGAGGGACGGACCTCTTTTTGCCTTGAGTGGAGATTCTTTTGGACGGGTTTGGAGGTCCGTCCCTCTCCTAGGACCCTCCCCCGAAGTCCATGACGATGCCGGCTTTGTCGTCGCTTTTCTTGAATCTTGGGTAGGTGATGCATTCGGGGTCTGATTCTTCGAGGTCGATCAGGTCGGCAGCATATTTCTCGATTCCTTTTTCAAGGATACTGCACGCTGTGAATTCCCAATACGGTTCCCCCTCTGGGATTGATTCCGCCGGAAGGAATAATCCATCGGTCAAGAGGATCAGGTGGCTCAGCCCGACCTTGTTGATTTTCCCGTATTCAAAATACTTGACCGCTTCCGGTTCCCCATTCAGGACACCATATCCCCCTTCCGCATTGCTCAGCTGTCGGTTCGCAATCAGCTGCTCCTTCACATGGGGCATAATTTCATCCTTCTTTCTGAATCCTCTCCTGATGCATTCCCTCCACATTTCAATCGCCGTCTCTTCCAGATGCTCTACCTGCAGCCTCGTCAAGGGACGGACCTCCCCACTTTCATAGACGGCGAGGATCATGCAATCCCCGGTCTGGATGAACTCAATCCCGCTATCCCCAACGCGGACTGTTGCAAGGGCCGTACCCCACAGATGTTCCTTCCGATTGCCGTCAATTTGATAGTCTGTCATTTTCATATGTAAACGTTCATTGGTTCTGGTCAGTGCTTCATAGAGTGACTGATCCCCCGACTCTATGGATTCAAGCGCATCCTTCACCGTCTGGGAGGCGATGTAGCCTCCTGTCAGATGTTCTTTTGAGGTGAAGGGGACCAGGGATGATACCCCGTCCGCGACACCGAATAGGGACTGTCCCTCATTGAAGATCAACGCATCTTCGTTTAGAGGTCCGTCCCCCTTAATGGTGATGTGGTGTAGTTTCATGTGAACACTTCCTTACTAGAAATATACTTTTATGTGAAAAGGGCTCCCAGGAGTCACTTATCAGCGAAATTTTCAATATATCAGCGAAAAATTGATTTTATCAGCGGAATTCCGAATATATCAGCGAATCTAGGAATATATCAGCGATTCCTATATCCGAATCACTTCGGGACCACATCCCTATACAAAAAGCGGTCCCGGCCCGTCACCATGTCCGGCGTCACTCTCTCCTTCCCGAGCTCGTACCGGATCGGAAACTCAAAGTTCGTACCGTCAAACACAAATGTATGGAACTCTCCATTTTCCCCGCACACATCACAGTTCTCAGGATAGTCTCTTAGAAAATCCGCGTCGTATACTCTTCCGGCAAACGACCGATCCAGCTGTTCCATATCGATACAGGTGAGCACCGTCTTAAATCCACGCTCGATAAATTCACGACCCAGTTCCCCTACGTCCCGACCCCACAATGGAAAAACCGGCGTAATACCTGTCCCTTCAAGCATCTTCTCCCGATATGCCCGTACATCCGCAAGATGGATATCTCCGAAGACCATATGCGTGACCCCGTCCTCCAGCATCCCGGAAACGGCTTTCCCCATCCGATCCTGATACACTTCATTCGGACAATCCTGAGGGATCCACACCTCTCTCAGTGGAATTCCAAGAGACTTCGATTGCCGCTTCAACATCTCGTATCGCACACCATGGATCGACACCCTGTCGAACCCTTCCGTCAGCGTCACGAGGAGCGAATCCACCTCGTACTCAGGATTTTGCTGTATGTTATATAATGCCAGAGTGGAATCCTTTCCACCGCTGAATGCTATGACTGTTTTCATGTTGACCTCCCTGTTTTCATGTTGACCTCCCTGTTTTCCAATGAGTTTTTTCACTATTCATTATTCCAAACCTGGACGGGGAACTCAAATTTCTTGGCATGAAAAAAAGAGGCTGTGAAGCCCCTTTTAGTTGATGATTTTATTATTAATATAAATCTCCCCTACTCCTTCCTATACTTATCCTTCACCACACCAGAACCGAATCCCCCTCCAAGCATAAGAATCAGTGGACCGAAATTCCACAAAAATGAACCGCCATATAAAGTCGCAGCCATCGGGGTGAAATGATTCACCCCCAGGACGATCAATTTGATGACAAGTAATATGAAACCTATTAAAAACAACACATCGAACATAAATTTAACCCTCGGATAAGCGAGTTGTTTACTGTCTTGAATGACCTTCTCCTTCAACTCTTCATCACTCCTCAATAGTTCATCAATTGTCACTCCGAACAAGTCGCTCAATCGGATAATGATTTCGATACTCGGATAATTCTGACCGTTCTCCCATTTCGAAACCGATTGTCTGCTGACAAACAATTGCTCTGCCAATTCACCCTGGGACCACCCTTTATTTGTTCTCTCCCTCTTTAACTTCTCACCGAAAACCATTCCATCAGTCACCTTTCGCTGTTGATAGTTTCATTGTTGCCCATCATCTTTCAAACGTAAAGAACGGAATCGTTGCACACACCCGCAACCCCACGTTGACATGGGGAAATCCCAGTTATATCAATGATTTCGATATCATTTTTCACAGGGAAAAAGTGGCCCAGATCATCTTCATTGATGCCGGAAATCAAATTCTTCACCAGGAACATTCAGCGTTACTCCATTGATCACGACCGTATCCTTATCAGTCCACGAAATCTCGGCCGTCTCTTCCCGATAGTTCCAATAAATATTTTTCGTCTTGTTCTCTTTTTCGTTATCAACCAATTCTCCTCTAACCCCATAGGAAGTCGTTGCTCCCCCATTCGTGACATATGCCCGCAGCGTGTATTTCCCATCAGGAGATGCTTCTTCTGTCAGAAACTCACCTTCCGGCAGCCTGTTCATATCATAAAATGCCCAATAGACTGCATAAATCCCAAATCCGATCACACAAACAGCAAAGAGACCCAAAACAGTAAAGACTACTTTCTTTTCAGTTTCAACACCGCGATTTGAACCCATCTTATGTACTCCTTATAAACGATTATTCTTTCATTTATCCATTTCTCTCAGCAAAAATGCCGCCTTCAGTAAAAAAACATTGAGGGACGGACCTCAAATCTCCCCATTCCCCAACTCTCAGAGACCGCTTTTGAGGTCCGTCCCTCTAATAGAAACCCCCGTCTCAATATAACTCCTCACCAGCTTCCAACCTTCTTCTCGTTTCTTAAAAGTGTTGAAGAACATGTTTCCGGTTTCCATTGGTTTTCCGTCCAGTACGATGGTGGCGTAGAGAATGACCATCGTTTCATCCTCTTTCATTGGAATGACCGACACTTCGCGGATGTCCCATTCTGCCTGGTGTCCTTTTACGTAGGCAAATCCCTGCCTCCATCCTTCTACCGATTCCTCATATCCAAATGCCTCGATGTCTCCATCCCTGACTTCCCTCGCTTGATAGTCTACAGAAATGAATGTTTCCAATTCTATGAGCGATGAATTCTCCCATGCTCGTAAAAATGCGTCAAGAGCTGCTCTAAATGATTGATTGTCCATTGTAACCTCCTAAACTTTGTCTCTACCAATTATTTCAAATTGCAGTCATAATCTCAATCCCCTTAAAAAAGAAGCCCGACTCATTGGTCACGCTCCCCATACTCTTCATAATATTTTTCTATTTCCCATCCCTGTGCTGAGTATCGTTCATTTCCGTTTAGATGGAAGTCTTCCCCGCATGAAGAATTCGTCACTTGGAATTCATCGTACGTCATCTCACCCCCGTCGGATTGAGTCACCCTGCCGCCTCCGCTAAGATAAATGCACTCATCCTCTATCAGAACCCGGTTCCCTTCTTCATCCACATAGAAATATTGATTTTCACTCACATGATGTACTTGATCTTTTGTCGAAGTCCGATAGACTCCGTATCGTTCAATATCCGTCCTCATAAGGGTAGGCAAACTTTCAATCCCGACTGGAACGATGGAAAACCCATCCTCTTTTTCAAGTGCCGGCTGATCCACAACACCATAGAAAACAACGATTGTCCCCTCATGTCCTTCTGGGATGAGGTACTGAGACTTGATCCCTTCTTCCTTCTCCTTACCAGGTATCCAATTTTCAACCACAATCACGGCAGATAAAACAAAAACAACGCTTCCTAATTTCATGTAAAACCTCTTGTTATCCGGATCAATATTAGACCCTTGCTTCCTTTTCAACCGTTCATCAATGAAAAAAAAGATAACGGCACAAATGACCGCAAACCAGGCAAACCCGTTGATCACAAAGTATGTAAGACCGCCAAATAAAGCATGGATAAATCCTGCGGTCATCAATCGCCCTTTCCCCATCTTTTTCGTCAACCAATCAGACAGCAGGGACACAGGAATTCCATACGCAACGTTTCCGGCCAAAGCATAGATCAGAACAATCGGAAAAATCCAGAGCCCTCCGTCCATTATGCTTATGACCATCATGAACGTTGAAAGGATCAGGCTCGTATAAAGTGCCGCTTTGATTTTATTCACGGGGTAACCCTCCACAAAGATATTGTGAACTATTTCACAATAAAACTTTACCATTTAATTTGATTTCTCTCATTCGCCAACTACAGTAGCTTTTTATTCCATTTCACCATCAACAACAGTACGCATCCATGCACTAGAGAAACCAGTACAAGCGTCACGTAGGGAGACAATCCATCCCAGGTTTGTCAGAGACTGTGATGATTTGAAAGCCAATCACGACCATAAAGATGACCTGATAGAGGGCACTAGGATACATTCCACCTTTTAAAAAAACTCCTTTAAGGCGCCAGACCCTGATGAAAAGACCGTTTACAATTAAGGATAAGAAACCGGCCATTAGGAAGGTTTCCCACGAAATTGTATTACTCAAGATGTTAGTAAAATTGAATATACAAAGGCACATAAGCAGTGCACCCACCAAAGAATAAAGAACCTTCTTCAATTCGACTCACCTACTTCACACTATTTATATAGTGTAATTTTACACCGAAAGAAGAATTATTCCAATATTTTCTTAAAATGAAGCTTCAATATGTTCTTAGCTGTTTAATCTACTTCTAAAAGGGAAACACACTACTACAACCAACTAAAGGAGGAATTCATTATCGCACACGATCCAAAACAAGCAGCGGCAAATATGAATGAAGACAAAAAGGAAGACATTCTGCAGCATTTCGACTCGTTCAAGGACTATTTGGGAGATCAGGTTCATAAAGGAGAAAAACTCGGACTGAGTGAAGAGGCTCTTTCAAAAGGGGCTAAACGCGTGGCCGACTATTTGGCGGAGCATGAGGAACCGCGTAATCGGGAACAGAAGGTACTGAATGAGATGTGGCATGTAGCCAATAAGGAAGAGCGTGAGCATATGGCTCATGTGTTAGTAAAACTTGCGGATCAAACCAATTAATGAACACAGTTCCTAGCCCCCAATAGAGTGATCTTTGGGGGCTTTCCCTATGATTCATTCTGTTCTTGTAAGGTCATGCCGATTTGCGCCAGGGCTTCTTTAACGGTAGCCACCGTTGGAATCGCGGATAAATCGATCCCCACCTCGATCGCTTCAACGGCTAATTCGGGTCTTATTCCTGATATGATGGAATGCACACCGAGCAGGGATAATACGTTCGTAATCTTGAAAAGATAGTCGATGACCATGCGATCAAGCGTATAAACACCGGAAAAATCAATGATTAAGCGATTGACGTTTTGGTCCCTTACTTTCCCCGGAATTAAATCGAGGAGCGTCATCGCTTTCACTTGATTTATCTTCCCTCTTAGCGGAAGAACCGCCACATCATCGATCAACGGTACGATGGTCGCTGACAATTCATTGATTTCTTCATTCATGTCATGTTGATTCTTTTCTGTTTCTTTCCGACTCGTGATATCCCAGACGTATGTTTGGATCGCCTTCGTATCCCCGAATTTCACAGGGTGGCAATACAATTCCACCTCCACTCTCGTCCCGTCCATCCGGAAGACGGTCTCTTCAATGACATCCGCCGGCTTTCCATACGCAGATTGAATTCGCCGACTGATGGCAGCCTTTGAGCTTTCCTGGAAAATATCGAGGGGGCTCGCACCGATCATGCTCTCTTTGTTGCTCCTGAAGAACTCTTCCGCTGCATGATTTATGTACAGGACCTTATAGTCCGTATGAATGATGAGTGGATCCCGTGAATATTCCATGACTTCTTTATAATCTACTTCTGCAATTGAAACATTCACTTTATCACTCCTTTTCCTTCTACGATACAGATTGTTTTACTAGATAGCAAGGATGATGGTATTCCCTTCCAATCCCCCGATTAAAAAAAGCCAACACTAACGTTAGCTTCCCTACCCATTATGGACACGATTCAATCATCCGATTGGATCGCCTTTTCTGAAAATGTACTCCACCACTCCTCTGATCAAATAGGAAAGAACAAAATAAATCACAAATGACCACCACATCTTCCAGTGATAGGTCTTGTAAATTTGTAACCATTCAAATACCGTTTCTCCAATAAACGATGCTCCTCCCGAAAGAATGAGGGTGGCATAAAAGAACGGCTTCCCTTTAGGAAAATATCTATATACCAGCATGAAAGTGACTGGGATCAAGGCATAGTCGAATAAGTATGCTTTCGGCAGAATCGGAATCAGTTGTCCAGGGTATCCCCACATCCCAAGGTCAAATCCATATCCGTCTAAATTGGCGGCAACGATGATCCATACAAGTCCCAGGAATAGCAGTTTTGGCTTATTCGTTTCGTTTCTCGTTAAATAGACAAACACTACCCAGGTCAGGATGAAAAGAGTGAGGATGAACCACCAGCGAGGAGTTAGAAAACAATACTCGAGCCAATAATTAATATTCTCCCGGGTCACTGCCAGAGACTTTTCCCTTATCTGATCATATCGTTCTTGCATACACTATCCCCTTTTTAAAAAACGCCCTCATAGATGATCGAAGAGGACTCTGAATGCAGGTTATATTTTGACCATAGTGTTTGCCAACCAAGAGATATTATTCTTCGTGATGGTACAAATACCCTAATCTCCACTATTTTCTAAATTTTTCGTTTAATTGATGGAAATTAGAGGTAGGGTATGTATGGAAAGGCTTACCGTCCTATCTTCAGGGACGATACAGGAGAAATAAAGAAAGGGGGATTCCATGAAACGTCTTCGTTTCGCTATATTGCCGGCCGTAGTTTTCCTCACAGGCTGCAGCTCTTTTAAAGTCCTCGATCCGAAAGGAACCGTGGCCGAACTTCAATTGAACTTATTCCAAATTTCCATTGCCATCATGCTGCTGGTCTTTTTTGTCGTGTTTTCCATGTTCGTATACTTCACATGGAAGTATCGGGAAACGCCGGAGCGCCGACATGTCACACCGTCATACGTCAAAGGGAATAAGAAGCTTGAGGTGACATGGACCGTCATTCCTATTCTCTTATTGGTGATCCTCGCCGTCCCTACCGTTAAGGGAACGTTTTCCCTCGCCGAATCAGCTGAAAACAGTGATAACCCACTGAAGATTGAGGTCACGGGACACCAATATTGGTGGGAGGTCCACTACCCCGATCAGGGCATTACCCTGACGAACGAAGCATACATACCAGTGGATCGGCCTGTCGTAATCCAGTTAAATTCCGGCGATGTCATTCACTCCTTCTGGATGCCAAGGCTTGGCGGAAAAAAAGATCTCATACCAGGAAAGACGAATACACTGACGTTGAATGCCTCTAAGGAAGGCGTCTACAAAGGGCAATGTGCCGAGTTATGCGGGGCTTCCCATTCCTATATGAGATTCCAGGTCCAAGCAGTCGGAGAAAGGGAGTTCGCTCAATGGATCGACCAGGAACAGAAGAAAAAAGCACCAGATGCGGTGTCCACGGCATCTGAAAAAGGAGAGAAACTGTTTATCTCCAAGTGCTTGACCTGTCATGCCGTATCACCTTCAGAAAGAAGCAAAGGACCGAATCTTTCCGGAATGGCCGGTAAAGAGCGGATCGGGAATGTTCTACCCAACACAGACGAAAATAGGAAGAAATGGATCAGGGACCCGTCCTCATTCAAACCGGACGTCAACATGCCTCCATTTCCTGACCTCACAGAAGAAGACCTGAACGCCTTAAGCACGTATCTTTCCCAATTAGAATAGGAGGTGGAGAATATGGATATCAAGTACACCCTTTTCGGACGGGAATTCGTATTCCCCTCTGATATCGTTGCAGCAGACATCTCGATCATCCTCATGGCCGCGGCTGCCCTGTTCTTGTTGAGCCGTTATAAAAAGTGGAAGTGGGCCTGGGAATGGGCAACCTCCACTCACCATTATAAAGTCGGCATCTTATATCTTGCGGCAGGAGGAGCCTTCTTCCTTCGCGGTGGTCTCGATGCTTTGATCATAAGGCTTCAGCTCGCACTTCCTGAGAATCAATTCTGGGTCTTCCAGGGAGAAAAGTATAACCAAATGATGACCACACACGGAACGACGATGATCTTCTTCGTCGCCATGCCGTTATTGATCGGGCTGATGAATGTCGCCGTCCCCCTTCAAATCGGAGCCAGGGACTTGGCGTTCCCCCACCTCAACTTGTTGAGCTTTTGGCTGTTTCTGGTCGGAGGGGCATTGGTAAATATCAGCTTCGTTCTCGGTGGATCGCCTTCTGCAGGCTGGACGGGCTTTGCCCCCTTAAGCCTCGATGTGTATACCCCGGGACCCGGACTTGATTATTACGCCATTGGGATCCAGATCGCCGGAGCCGGGACGATCATGTCCGCCATTAACTTTTTGGTGACGATCATTCGCAAACGGGCTCCAGGGCTCACTTTTATGAGAATGCCACTATTTACGTGGTCTTCCTTTGTGACATCGATCCTGATTTTATTTGCCTTTCCCGCTTTGACCGTCGCCCTGTTACTACTGACGATGGACCGGGTGTATGGGACGGCTTTTCTCACAGGGACAGAAGGAAACCCCATCATATGGCAGCACTTATTCTGGATCTTCGGTCACCCGGAAGTTTACATTTTGATTTTGCCGGCGTTTGGCATCTTTTCCGATGTGATCACCACCTTCTCAAGACGTAATCTGTTTGCCTATCCAGCCATGGTGTTTGCCCTTGTCCTGATAGGTTTTCTCGGATTCATGGTATGGATCCATCACATGTTCACCGTGGGGCTCGGACCGATCTCCAATGCCATATTCGCACTGTCCACCATGTCCATTGCAGTTCCGACAGGCATTAAGATTTTCAACTGGCTCTTCACACTCAGAGGAGGGGTCATCAGGTTTAAGACCGCCATGTTGTTTTCACTGGCATTCATCCCCACCTTCCTCATCGGTGGGGCCACCGGTGTCATGCTTTCAGCAGCACCTGCCGATTATCAGTATCACGACAGTTATTTCGTCGTCGGTCACTTTCACTATGTGATCGTCGGAGGTACGGTTCTCGGGATCTTTGCAGGAGTCTATTACTGGTGGCCGAAAATGTTCGGCTTCCTACTCAATGAGGCTTTGGGAAAATGGCATTTCTGGCTGTTCACCATCGGCTTTCATGTTACCTTCTTCCCGATGCATCTCATGGGGTTGAACGGAATGCCCCGCCGCGTGTTTACGTATTTAAAAAGCGACGGATTAGGGACACTGAATCTCATCAGCACAATCGGAGCCTTCCTCATGGCGCTGGCCGTGATGATCTTTCTTTGGAATATTTTCTGGAGTTACCGGAATGAAAAGCGGGACCTAACCGGTGACCCGTGGGAGGGACGGACCCTTGAATGGTCGATTCCATCACCACCCCCCCTGGGCAATTTCATCAAGCGTCCACTCGTCACCACCATTGATCAGCTCTGGTATGAAAAGCAGGAAGGGAATGGAACCATTCGTACGGTAGCGGAAGAAGACGTCATTTTCGTATCGAATCCTACGGCACAACCACTGATGCTCGCAGGAGCCCTCTTTGTCTCTTCCTTTGGCTTCATCTTTGGTTTCCCACCCCTGCAATGGTTCGGTTTTATCAGTGTAATCGGAATGCTGACGCTACGATCCTTCACTGCCGGTCGCACATGGACCCCTTATACGCCTGATGAACTGCGGGCGGAAAGGAGGAAAAGGTCATAATGAATCAACATGCATTTGAAATCGAACAAGAGCAGGACAAGAAGCTTGCCATGTGGTTCTTTATTGCTGCGGAGGTCGTCATCTTCGCCTCCCTGTTCGGGGTGTATTTAACCCTTAGATCCCATCTATCCGATGGTCCATCCAGTGAAGAAATGCTGGAATTGAAGAGTGTCGTGATTTCGACGGTCCTTCTCCTCTCAAGCAGCTTCACGATTTTTGCCTGTGTCAGGTGGAGTGAAAAGGGAGAAACCAGGAAGACTTCCCTTCTATTACTCTTGACTCTTCTACTTGGCGGCATCTTTTTAGTAATGGAATCAAGGGAGTTCATCCACTACTACGAAAAAGGATTTGAACTGGACACAAGTCCATTTCTATCCTCCTTCTACCTATTGGTCGGGACCCATGGAATGCATGTCCTGGCAGGGGTTATCTGGATGGGGATCCTGCTCATACACTTTGGGGTGAAAGGGGTTTGCCGGGAAACCTCAACGAGACTTTCAGTGTTTTCCCTTTACTGGCACTTCGTCGATCTCGTATGGGTCTTGATCTTCACCCTCGTCTATCTGTTTGGAAAGGTGGGATAAGAGTGAAAAAAGCTGCGTTCATCTTCCTTTATGTCATCGTGATCGGTTCAGCCATCGGGGGGGACGCACTCGTTGAATACGGCAAGGAACAATTTGATCGTTCAACGCTTCTCCTCCTACTCCTAACCCTTGCCTTTTTATCTATCAGCCTGCAGATGACGATATTGATGAAAACGAAAGCACCCCTGACAAAGTGGAAGTGGCTCTCTTTATCGAGCGGCCTGCTTGTCGGCGGGCTGACTTTTCTATATTTATTTCTTTTAAAATAAAAAAGTGAGGGGGCAGGTGTGCTCCCTTTTTTCATTTCATCCACATTCATTCCAGCTAGTTTAACATGTATGTAAAACATGACTTTTCTCCCTTCCCCCCCACTTTATATCATGTTAAAATAATCCAAAATCAGACAAATATTCTTCCCTTTATTGAAAGGAGATGTAGATAATGTCAGAAAATAATGAGCTGTACTCTATTTTACGGACACTTGAAACCTATTCCCAATGTGACATCACCCATTCATTTTCTGAACATGATACTGACCTCTTGAAGGTTTCTTATTCCCATGAATCCAAAGTCTTTGTCGTCACACAACATGACTCCGTAGAAACCTACCAGGATCTATCGTCCGCTTTAGCCAAGTTAGAATCATTACTAGACGATTTAAAATGCTCCTCTCTGTAAAAAATAAAACTCAAAAAAAGACCCGTCGTCACTATTGATCGACAGGTCTTCTTTCATTTCCGGAACTTATCCGGTGCTAGTTTTTGCTGTTTGAATTGTTTGAGCGGCTGGAGTTGCTTGAATTACTTGAGTTGCTTGAGTTGCTTGAGTTACTGGACTGACTTCCGCCCTTCGCTCCGATTTCCTGATAAAACTTCTTATCGTGATTCTCCGACGTGGTTTCTCCGCCTTTTTCACCAATCTCCTGGTAGAATTCCTTGTCATGATTCTTCGCTGTTTGTTCCCCGCCTTTACGGCCGGCTTCTTCGTAGCTCATTTTGCTGTTGTTGTTACCATTATTGTTATTGTTATTGTTTGACATAATAAAATCCTCCTTAAAGTTAGTAAACATTCATATTTCACAAAATCATCAAGGACTCAGATTCTAGTTATTGTTGCTGTTTGAATTATTTGAGCTGTTTGAGCTGTTTGAATTACCCGAGTTGCTGTTGCTTGAATTGCTGGACTGACTTCCGCCTTTTGCTCCGATTTCCTGATAAAATTTCTTATCATGATTATCTGAAGTGGCTTCTCCACCTTTTTCACCAATCTCCTGGTAGAATTCCTTGTCATGGTTCTTCGCTGTCTGTTCCCCGCCTTTACGGCCGGCTTCTTCATAGCTCATTTTACTGTTGTTGTTACTGTTTGACATAAATAAAATCCTCCTTATGTTTGGTTAAATGGTGTTGTACGATTGTACATTGGTTATATACCTCGTGAAACGAAAGATAAACAGATTTGGGGGTTTTTAACATTTATGTAATTTAATTTATACCGGTGGAAATCCGGGAGACGTGATGTCTCCCAATAGAAGTGCCGCGTGAAGAGGTGTATCATGAAGATAAAATGATTACATAAAGGAGTCTTGCGAAATGGAATACATCATGCGGGGAACCCAGGCGTTCAAGAATGCAAACCTGGCTTTGTTTGCAGGAGGCTTCAGTACGTTCGCGATTCTGTGGGGGACGCAGCCCCTGCTTCCGGAAATCGCCCGTGAGTTCAATGTCTCTCCGGCCACATCGAGTCTCACCCAATCGTCCACCACCATCGCCCTGGCGATCAGCCTGCTGATTGCAGGATCGTTATCGGATGTGTACGGCCGGAAATCCGTGATGACCTTCTCGTTACTGGCTTCTTCCATCCTTGCCATCTGTACGGGATTTACCTCAGGCTTCCATATGCTTGTCGCTGGCCGGATCCTGCAGGGAATCACCCTTGCAGGTCTACCCGCCGTCGCCATGGCTTATCTGGGTGAAGAAATCGAAGGGAAGAGCCTGGGAATGGCCATGGGATTGTATATCAGCGGAAACTCCATCGGAGGCATGTCTGGCCGGATCATCAGCGGCGTCCTGACCGATTATTTCAGCTGGCATATTGCACTGATGGGAATCGGGGTCATCAGTCTGCTTTCAAGCATCATCTTCATGACCTTGCTTCCAAAGTCTGCCCATTTTGAGCCCCAGAGCTTTAAGCTCACGTCCCTGGCAGGTTCCTTGTTAAGCCAATTCAAGGTCCCGGGACTCACATACCTTTTCACCATCGGATTTCTCTTGATGGGCGGCTTCGTTTCCCTTTACAATTACATCGGATTCGAGCTGATCGCACCACCCTACTCACTCAGCCAGACCGTTGTCGGCTTCATCTTCATCGTCTACATTGTCGGCACCTTCAGCTCCACGTGGATGGGAATGCTCGCCGATCAATATGGAAAAAGAAAAATCCTGCCCTTGTCGCTTATCATCATGTTATCAGGCGTCGTGACAACTCTTCATCCAAATTTATTGGTGAAAATCATCGGAATCGCCGTCTTTACATACGGATTCTTCGCCGGTCACTCCATCGCCAGCAGCTGGGTCGGACGCCTCGCCGTCCACGATAAAGCCCAGGCTTCTGCCCTCTATCTGTCCGCCTATTATGCCGGCTCAAGCGTGGGCGGTACCGTGAGCGGAAGCTTCTATCACCAGTGGAACTGGCCGGGTGTGGTGTGGATGATCGTCACCCTTTCGGTTATATCGATTGGGATATCGATGCGATTGGGAAAAAGGGAAAATGTGCGATCCACATAAAAAAGAGGACGCTTCGTGAAGTCCTCTTCCACCCGTCCTTAAACTAGCCAATAAGAGATAAACGGTTTTGATTAGGTTCGAGCTCGGAAAAAGATCATCCATCCCTACTCAATGTACACCGTTTCATACGTCATCCCTAAAGATTGATACTCTATTTGCACCTGCCTGACTTTCTCATCATGAAACACGTTCACGGCATAGATCCTGTCTTCCTTTGTGGCTGTTCCGTCGTCCAAGCGATCCATTTGTTCTGCATTTGTGGGACCCGCCTTAATCCTTACGTCCCCCATATTTTCAAAGCTGATTTCTTCAGGCAGCTCATCACGGGGTCCATCGGTAATGGCATACCCTCTCAGCAGGTTGCTCACCTGCATCTTCACTTCATCTGGCGCTTCATCACCATTGACCGTGACCCCGGTCACTTTCGCATCTTTCCATCCATGATTGGTCACTTCCACGAGTACGGACGTCCCTGCCGCATTTTGAGCAACGACCCCAACTTCCATGGGAGGATGCACCCTAAGCCACATATAGCCTCCTCCAACAGCAGCCACCATCACAGATAATACAATTAACCACCAGCGATTCTTCATTCCTCTATCTCCTTAGTCTGCTCTTCATTTTCTGCCTTGTGCTTTCGGAATTCCAACGCTATCAACACGATTCCCGTCCCCCCTGAAATCACCGCCAACACCAATGGAAATGCCCCTACCTCAAGCAACGCGGTTCCGAATACACCATACTGAAAGTTCCATCCGAGTCCGTCAACTCTCATCAGCAAATCGGAATAAACGGCAGCAGCTATAAGTGTCGACCCATAAAGAATCGCACTGACCATCAAACAGGTTAACCCAATCCACAATCGTTTCATTACACACACCCTATCTTCCAAAGAACGCAGGTAGTCCAACCCCGAGATCGAATAAAGCACTTGTCACAAGAAGGATGAGCACCGGAATCACACACAGGATGAGAATCATTGTCCAGTTAGTATTGGAATATTCCTCTCTCTTATTCTTTCGGTATATTTCTTGAATCCGTTTCTGTTTTTCATTTGTAGGTTCGGCCATATTCTCCATCCCCCGTATATACATTTGTTTCCATATCCCTAAATCTATTCGCCACTAAAGTATCGTAATCCTCTTCAAGAAAAATAAAAAAACGACCCCAATCGGATCGTTCATCTACCTTCTCTTTCCAGAAAGCAAATACAACAACGGTCCAAACGAACCAATGGCAAGTGTCAGAACCGCCCAGGGCCAAAACAGTCGGTCACTGCTTTTTGCATCATGCCACATCCATACCATCACAAGGAACAAAGCAATGAATAAATCAAAAAACACCTGCATGGTAGCCGTATTGCGAAATGCTTCCGTAAAGATTCCGATCAGCCCATGATGAAAAACCGAGACCCCTGTCAAAATGGAAAACAGGATCAATACCCCCACTAGTAGCGGCGCAGGAAGATTCATACCCTTTTCTTTTGCCAACATAAACACCCTCTCTCCAAAATGTAGCACTCATTACATTTAAAGTGTAGCACTCATTACATTTTAAATCAATCCTTTCTTTTAGATGGAAAAGTAGCTTATACTACACACAAAGAGGTGAGACACTTCCCATGGAAAAAGGAGAAAAGAAGAAACGAGAAATTATAGCGAAAACCGCTGACTATATCCTGGCGAATGGCCTCCAGTCTGCCAGCTTACGAAACCTTGCGAAGGCAGCCAACACAAGTGACAGGATGCTCCTTCACTATTTCACTAATAAAGAAGAGCTATTTACCGTGGTCCTGTCATCCATTTCCCAACAGCTGATCAGCCTGCTTCAACATGCTGATATAAAAAAGCAGCCTTTTCATACCCTGGTCCCGTTTTTATATCATATGATGCAGGATCCAGAGGTCCGCCCCTACATAAAGCTATGGCTTGAACTGATCACCATGGCGTCAGATGAGCACGACTCCCTGAAGGTCGTAGCGAGAGACATTTGTGATCATTTCTATTCGTTTTATCAGGAGATCCTTCTGGTTGAAGAAGGGGAGGATGTGGAACAGATGGCCGCCCTTGCCCTTGTGACTGTCGAGGGGATTGCCCTTCTTGATGCCCTTGGTGATGATTCACGCATCGGCCTTGCCTTAAAAGCCATTGAAAAAAGAAGCAACCAGTAGAGACTGATTGCTTCTTTTCCTTTACTCATATACCACATTACGCCTTCCATTCGTACTGAATATCCGGCAGGTTTTCCTCATTTTCGTGACCTCTTCCGATCACCACAAACCCGTTCTTTTCATAAAACCTACGGGCATTCTCATTCACTTCAAAGGTATACAGGATCAAGCACCCGCTTGACTTCGCCTTTGCTTTATCCAGAAACACTTGACCGATCCCGAGTCCTTGATAATCAACGTGAATGTAAAGCTGACTGATTTCCGTTTCATTATAGGCGGCCATTCCGGCTACTTTTCCATTTATGAGTGCCAGATCAACTTGGTATTGACGAGTCAGGATGCTGGTTAAAAAATAGAGGTGATTTTCCACACTATGTTTTTCCTTTTGCCCAATGGCCCGCTCCTTACTTTCCCGCCACATGTCCACGGTTTCCTTGGCATACTTCGGGTCAAAGGGAATGATCTCTGATCTCATCCATGTTCCTCCTCAAGAATCTTTCGTGTACTGAAAGGCAAGCGTTGACAGAATGAACGACAAGGCAAGCAGTAGTGGCGCAACAATCAAAATGCCAAATAAATCGGTCCTGTAATTCCACGGCACGAATGCCTCCCATAAAATAGCCGTCCCTTTCCATAACACGACAAAAATGAACAACGTGAAGACCAGATAAATGAGCCTTTCCACCAATCGTTTCATCATGGTCCACCCCAACATTATTTTTTCTCTTTTTCAAAATCGTAAGAATCAAAAAGGAAATCAAGATAAAAAAACGATCCCCACACCATTCAGAATGTCGTAGATGTCATTTACAAGATAGGTCATGCAATTCGATTCCCTCAAGTTTCTTTTTACTAATTATTTCAAATTATAGAATTTTTCACAAGATGAAAAAGAGAGCTTACCCCCACATTGGGTAAGCTCTCTCCATTATTCTTCCGGAATGATGTGCATCTTCTCCAGCACCTCTACCGTCAGATTCTTCGCTTCTGTCCCGCTTCCATCCAAGTTGACGGCGAATACCCACTCTCCCTTATCGGTTTCCACATACCCCGTGTACCAGCCGAGTCCGAAATCCGACAGCCGGGTCCCGGTTTTGCCGTGGATGATATAGTCGTCCTGCTCGTCATTGATCATGATCCGCTTCACGGTTCTCATCTGCTGTTTGTCATAAGGCAGGCTTTCTTCCACCATACCTTCGAAAAAATCGGTCTGCTCCCGGGCCGATATTTTCAGACTGCTGTCGAGCCAAAAAGAATCGATGCCACCAGATATATCTTCGTTCCCATAATCCATCTTTTCAAGGTTTTCCTGCATCCTCTTTTCCCCGATATCACGGGCCATGGCCTGATAATACCAGATGACGGAGTATCTCATGCCGGAAGCGAGGGTATGATCCCGATTCCAGTCCGGGAACTCCCTCACTGTTCCGTCCCAGCGTTTCACTTCATATTCATCCCTGACGGCACCCGTCGACAATCCAATCAGGGCGTGGGGCACTTTATACGTTGATTCAGGGGTATATCTCCTCTCGCTTCTCTCCTTGTTGTAAACGAATTCCTTGTCTGTCTTCAGGTTGCGGATGACGATGGTCGCGTCTTTTCCATTCAACATGTCAACGATTTCCGATTGAACATTTGTCTTGGCGTCGGCATACGTTCCTCCCATGACGATCAGGACCATACTCATGACTAGTGTAGCGATTCGCTTCATTACATTCCACTCCTTATGGTTTACTAGAAAGACAGGCCTATCATTCTTGATCTTTAGTATACTGACAGAAACAGCAGGGTCCAACGCCGTTTTTCATAGACTGTACCCCTACAGATGGGAGGAAACAGAAGTGCCCCATGCCAAATTCGAAGAAATCATCCATTACATTGAAATGCTTGCCGAGTCCGGCCGCCTCAAGCCCGGGACCCGCCTGCCGTCGATCAGATCCCTTGCAGGCGAGTTCTCATGCAGCTTGAATACTGTCATCAAAGCCTACAAAGAACTAGAGTTCAGCCATAAAATTTATGCCGTGAGTAAAAGCGGCTATTACCTGGTTGAAGATTATCCTTATAAAAAACAGACCGGTTCAACAGTACCCGTCTATGACTTCCTATCCGCCGGTCCCGACAAACATGCCATGCCCTATCTCGATTACAAGCACTGCATGAACCAGGCCATCGACCGGTACAAAGAAGACATGTTCACTTATTCCGACCTTCTCGGACTACCCTCACTGCGTGAAGAACTCGCCCGGCATCTCCGGGATCTACAGGTGTTTACCGATCCTTCACGCATTGCCGTCACAACGGGATCCCAGCAGGCCCTCCATCTCTTGATCCGCCTCCCGTTCCCCAACGGCAAGCGGACCATCCTGACCGAGCAGCCCGCACATCCTAGTTTCATAGAGTCTGTGAAGGACCAGCCCTGTATGGGGATTGACATCGGGAGGGACGGACCTGACCTGGAACAGCTCGAGACCATTTTTCAAAACGAAGAGATTAAATTCTTTTATCTTGTCTCGAGATTTCATAATCCCACCGGACATAGTTACACGAACGAAGAAAGAAGGAAGATCGTTGAGCTCGCCGAACGCTATGATGTGTATATCGTGGAGGACGATTATATGGGTGATCTTGATCCCGATTTGAAGCAGGATCCCATGTTTGCCTATCAACCGAATGGAAAGGTCATCTATACAAAAAGCTTCTCTAAAACCCTATTGCCGGGTCTGCGTCTCGGCCTCGTCGTCCTTCCCACTGAGTTGATCGAAGGATTCACACGTGCCAAGTTTGCCGCTGACGTCCATACACCGGTCATCACCCAGGGGGCTCTGGAAATCTATTTGAAAAACGGAATGTTCGGGGCCCATATTGAGAAGGTCCGGAACCTGTACCGGAAAAAGGGAGAGGTGCTTTGCGGGGCGTATCGTGCTTTCATGCCGGAGGGTACGTCCTATACATGCCCTGCATCTGGCTTTTACTCTACGGTCAGGGTGCCTTCTTCATTGAAAGCGAGTGATTTCATCCAGCGGTTAAAGGATAAAAACGTGCTGATGCAAAGCACGGAATCCATGTACCTGGAGGAATTCATGAGATATGATGAGCTCCGGCTCAGTGTGTCCCATGTATGGGATCAAATGATTAGAGAAGGCGTTGCACTCATGGCAGAAACCATTCAGGAAATGATGATTGAGCGAAAAAAAGGGGTGATGTGGAGATAGTCCGTTAATCCCGCAAATTTACGATCAAAAAAGCCGGAAGACTCCCCTCTTCCGGCTTCACTCTCCATTATTTTATGATCGTGGATCCCTGCAGCAGTTCCGGTTTCGCGCCAAGGATCAATAAGAATAATTTCGAGTCGCTGATTTGTCTGTGCTTTTTCATGATGTCTTTCAGCTGAACGATATTCGGGTGTGCCTTCAGTTTCTGTACCTCGTCCTGATAGAGTGAAAGGATCGAATCCCGGACAAACTGTGGTTCATAATCCGGCAACTCTTTGTCACGGAGTAGGGACCCCATGTAGCCGTACTTCAGCTGCAGCTGTCGCGTCAGGCTGGTGACGTGGACGAGCTGCTCATTCAGTTCAGGGTAATCCTGTTTCAAGGCTTCTACATCTTTTTTTGCTTCGTGGAGTTCGTTCATTCCTGCTACCATCATGCTCATGATGCCTCCCCTCCCATATTCCAAGGTTTTTCGAGTCCGATGATGTCATTCAGGATCTTACTCTGCTTGCGGCGGACCCTTCTTCTTTCCGCACGCTCTTTTCCTGATTCGAATAAGAATCTCTCTTCTTCTGTTTCCGGTACGATTTCCGGTACCTTGACGGGATTTTTATTTTCATCAAGTGCGACAAAGGTTAGGAAAGCCGTCGCTGCCATTCGTCTTTCTCCTGTAATCATATCTTCGGCAATCACTTTGCAGAAGATTTCCATCGATTTATTCCCCACATAGGAGACGAAAGATTCAACGCAAACGGAATCACTTTGATGGATCGGATACAGGAAGTCGATGGAATCCGTTGACGCCGTGACACATTCCTTCACCCGGGCGTGACGTCTGGCGGATAGCGTCGCATTATTATCAAGCTTCTTCATCAAAACCCCACCGAACAGGGTATTGTAGTTGTTTAAATCATTGATCATAACCTGGTCCGTGCTGACGACCAGACTCTCTTTCGGATGCTTCTTGTTTGGCATGAAGAACAAGTCCCTTCTGTTTGTGTACTGGTATTTCAAACGTTTGATACACAAAGTGTACGCCCCGAAACAGGATAAGTGAAATGAATGTTCCTCATCATCACCATAGATACTGTCTATGCAACGGCTTACAATTGAATGGTATCAATACCCATTTTTCCTAAATCGGGGCAAAAAAAAGAGCATTCCTCAGTCGGAAATGCTCCCCATTAATCGTTCCTGGGTAAAGGTGAGCCACTCTTTCGTGGCATACGATAAGTATTGATTTTTCCTCCAAATGATAGCGAGGTCCCACTCGATGACGGGCTTCACGACCCGAATCGCAACCAGGTCCTCCTTCAACTGTTCATACACGCTATAAGGCAGGATCGAAATCCCAAGTTTAGCTTCAATCATCTTCCCGATAAAATCCCACTGAGAGCTTTCTGATACCACTTTCGGAAGAAACCCGGCTTCTTTACACGCCTCACGGATCCGGTCATTCAACGCGAAGTCCTTGTTAAAAAGAATGAGCTGTTCATCCTCGAGCTCCATTAACTTCACTTGCTTTCTGCCCGCCAACCGGTGCGTCTTCGGAACCACGATCCTCAATTCTTCCCTCATAAAGGAAAAATGATGAAAATCCTCTTCTGCTGCGGGAAGCACTCCGACACCGACATCCAGCTGATCGGCAAGGATATCCTCTTCAATCCGCTTCGTCCCGTTCTCGATCAGCTGGAACGTGATGCCTGGATAGAGCGCATGGAACTCACCCAGGACCTTGATGAATTGACCCGCATCCATGATCGGCGGCAAACCGATGCGGATATGTCCCCGCTGCAAACCGATCAGATCATCAAGTTCATGCTGAACATTCTCGAACGCCTTATCGATCGTCTGAGCCTGCGTCAAAATCGCCCGTCCCGCATCCGTCAGGACAAGCTGCTTCCGGGAACGGTCAAACAGCTCCACTCCGAGCTCATCCTCCAGGTTCCGGATCATCTTACTGATCGTAGGCTGGGTCACAAACAAATGATCCGCCGCACGGGTGAAACTTTTGAATTTCGTTACTTCTATAAAATATTTTAAGTGTCTGATATCCACTTGAGCACCTTCTTTTACAATGTACATTCCCTTATAATAATAACAAACTCATTTTAAAAGTTAAGGACGGGGAATGGATTGAGAACCAAACCAAAGTATCAAACGTGGATTCGAATGAATAAACTTCTTATTTTCCTGGGGATCTCCCTTCTTTTTCTGATGATCGCATTCTTCCCCATCCACATTTTTCTGCGCGCCCTATCAGGAATGCTGGCGGTACCGTTTCTTTATATCGTCTTTATCCTCTCTTACTCTATCTATCAATTCTCAGGATTCGGCGGAAATTACCAGTCGAAGATTCATGATGTGATTGTCTCAAAAGTGGATCATGATAGTGGAAAAATTCTTGATATCGGTACAGGGAGCGGCTCTCTGATCATCAAGCTCGCAAAAGTGTTTCCAGGCTCCTCGTTGACCGGCATCGACTACTGGGGAGAGAACTGGGAATATTCCAAAGCTCAATGCGAAGAAAACGCTAAAATCGAAAGGGTTGCAGATCGAATTCAGTTTTTGAAAGCAAGTGCCTCGAAACTTCCGTTCAGGGATGCGGAATTCGATGTCGTTGTCAGCTGCCTCACGTTTCATGAAGTGAAGGATTGCCATAATAAAACGGACGTTATGAGAGAAGCTTTGAGAGTGTTAAAGCCCAGTGGTACCTTTGTCTTCATGGACCTTTTCCTGGATGAGTCTGCGTTTGGTGAGCGGGCAGTGTTGGTAGCTGACCTTACTGATACAGTTGAACTGAAACAGGAGAAACTAACCGATGTTTTGGACTTACCCAAACTTCTGCTGAACAAAAAAGTACTGGGGAATGCAATGGTGTTCCATGGAAAGAAGACGAAATAAATAAGCTTCGAGGCATTTTTTAAACTGTTCTGGGTTGAGATGATATTGGGTGTAAAAAGGAGAACTCGCGTTAGTACATTTGCGAGTTTCTCTCATACTTGTGATACGTTTCATCGTAATCTAACAAATAGAAAAATGAGCCAAAGTAAATTAAGCGGAGTTTTTCCGTCTATTTATCGGCCCTGCTTGATCTCACGTACTCTTAGATGTCGGTAGTCTCGCAAACCTGCACATCGTCTATGTATAACCGCCATCTCCCCTCACCTCTCCTATTTAAACCCCAAACCCTTCTCCCCAAGCGCCTTCCGAAGCTTCGGTATCGACGACGGTCCCATCCCATGAAAAGCAAGAACCTCCTTCTCACTGAATCCAGCCAGTTCTTCAAGCGTCGTAATCCCGTTATTCTCCAACGCTCTTCTCGCAGGGCTTGAGAGCACAGATAGAAATCCTGTGTCAGGTTTCCGTTCTTTTTCACATACTGGACAGGTCGGACAATCACTCTTTTTCACATAGGTATGTCCGTTGTCACATACCTTCATGTTTTCCTTGGAAGTCATGCTGCAACTCCTTTCTTCTCTCGCATTAGTGTCAACGCATTTATTAGAATCGTGACGATGATCAGCATGGCAGAAGCGAACGCCATGGCTCCCGATGTATCCATGATTGCCGGCCAGTCCCCGATTTTGACCAGATGATGGTGATAGAAAATCTGGAAGGAAAGGGACAGGGCACACGCTCCCATGCTCATGACGGCAAGGGTCAGTTGATTTTTTCTATATGTCACGAACGGAAGTGTCCACGCCAGAAGCCCAAGCACCAGGCTGCCGACATTCAGCCAAACGATCATACCATTTCCCCCTTTTTTACCTTGTTCCTTGTTCTCCATATCCAAGAAGTTAATGAGAGAACCACCCCAATACACGTTGCAATCAGATGATACACAAGAAGATCTCCCGTCTTCATATAAACAATCGCAAGCGTCCCACCAAAAATAATCATGATGGAAACCGAGAATCGTATCAGATAGGCATTCATATTCATACCATTCCTCCTCCCCTTCATTATTCCAAAATATGTTATCCTATTCAATCCTTTCCTCATGGTAAAATAGAAAATATAACCAAAGGAGTCTGGTAATGTGAAATACATCATGATCGGGACGGCTTGTCTGATGGTCATCGGGATCATCGCAGGCACGTACTTTTTTGAAAAAGAGCCTAATGTAAGTCAACCGGAGACGCCGGAAATACGTGATCCCGGTCCCCCTCCACTTCAATCGGTGGATGAAACGGCACCTGTAGGGTATTCGCTCCAACAGGATCAGCTGCAGATCACCTACAACCATGGAGAGAAGTGGATTCAAGTACCTGTAGAAAAGGAGAATTTATTCCAAGGGGAGTATGCCGGGAGTGAGGATGAGCTGATACCGGATAGCTATATCCTGACAGAAGATCTTGCTGCCTTCTTATATGCACGTGATTATTCCGTCGATAAAAGCGTCCAATTGCTTTTTTCAAAGGACAAAGGAAAGACATGGGAAGATGCCAAGGTCACACCCGCTTCTCCGCCCATCCGTTTCAGGAAGGTCGGCTTCCTCAATGAATCCTGCGGCTATGTGATTCTTTCTGCCGACCGGACGATGTCACAGGAAATGATCACGGTCTACTTATCGAAAGACGGCGGGAAGACGTGGAAAGAGATGCCGCGTCCTGACATCACCCGGCTCATCTATGACGGGGGCTTTGTCGACGAAGACACCGGTTTCCTTTCATTCGGCATCCTTAACCCGGAAGAACCGGACCTGCATGTCACACAGGACGGGGGGAAATCGTGGAGCAAGGCAACGATTGAGATCCCGGATCAGTATAAAAGGATCTTTGTCATAGCGGAAATACCTTTCAAAGAAGAAAATCACCTGGCCGTCTACGTCAATCAAGGTCCGAACGGTGACTATGAAGGCGGAAAAGTAAAAGGGAAATTCATCTCAGATGATCAGGGGCGGACCTGGGCATTCCAGGAGGAGGTCCAGCCAGATGAAGACTAAGAAAATAACCGGACGTATACTTTTTATCTTATCTATCGCACTATTCATTTTTCAGATGGGATACCTCTTCCTCCACGCATCATATGAATTGGAATATGTCGATAACCGTTTATTCTATGCCTTCAATATACTGATTGTGGCGGGCATGGTCGTTTCTATCTTCCTCCTCTTTACCATTCCAAAAACGTGGAAGATCGTCTCATACGTGACAGCAGGTATTCTTATCCTCCTTCAAGGGGGACTCATCCTGAACCAAAGTCAGCAAACAAAGCAGATTGTAAGCTTTTCACCAGATATGAAAAATCAGTTCGTTTTAAAAGAAGACAGAAATACGGGGGAAGCCGTCTATTACAGAACCTATTACCGGATCTTTGCCCGTCCTAAAGAAGTCCTTCCCTACAAAACACAAGGGGAATTCAAGTTGAAATGGCTTGAAAATGACATTGCGGCGTTGACCTATAAGGCCTCTGATAACAGCATTCACCAGTACATCGGCACATACGGTGCAAGAGATTCGGGCATTTCCTATACCTATGTCGGTCCGACGATTCAAGGTCAGTGGGATGGAAACGGTGCAAGGGTCGACAGCAGACCAGAAGGAATCTCCGTCAACTACAACGGGAAATCCGGTCAGTATAGCTGGGACGAAGTTGTCCAATTTGGCACCATCGCCATCGTCCTCATGAATGATGGGGAAGCGGAATGGACGATCGGATTGAATGACAATTTTCAAAGTCACTCCAATGATCCGAAGCCTCCTTCAGGGGAGATTACGTTATACCCTGCGAGTAAGGGAAAAGTTGAACCCGTTAGCCTTACAATTGTGGAATAGAAAAAATCCGGGATGATAACTAGTCCCGGATTTTTTTGAAACTTGAATGTTGGTTCTCTGAGATTATTTTTCGGGAATCCCGATTATATTCCCTCATCTTCTTGTTCCATTCTTAAAAATCATTCAACCGATTTACCTTCTTAATAGCGCATTTCTCATGGCTTTCTCACAACCGCCGCCCAATCAATCAACAAATCCGCAATAACCTTCACAAGCATCCCCACCACGAATAGAGCCAGATAGGATTTTAAATAATTCCAGTCATTTAGAACATAGAAATGAAAATGAACGAAAAGCGGTACTCCTACAAAGGCAATAATGGCCATAATAATGGCATTTGCAATCAAATAAGGTTTCCATCCACTATATTTCTGGTACAGCAGTGTATGAATCACAGGAATGGTCAGGAAATCGACTGCATTCATGACCCTGAACGCCGTGATGAATTGGTGAGGATAGCTCCACCAATGATAGTAATAGCCAAGTTCATTGATGAACCCCACCAGGCTGAAACTTATAAGGAAAGCTACAATGATGTCTAAGGGACGCTTACGATCAATCAGCTTGATCAATAGAATAAGAAAGAGAATGTTTAAGATGACAATGACCCACCAGTGGATACTGAACAGGTCCTCACTCAGCCAATACTTGGTTTCCAATTTACTTGCTTCGTGATTGAGCCGTTGAATTTCTTCAAACATAAAAAAACACCTCCTTAAAGGAAGTATTTCCATGTTTAAGTCATTCATTCGAAAGAAAAATGACCCTCTGTCATCAAGAGGGTCTCATTCCCAAAGCTTATTCTACTCCCACTTTTTCAGAAGGAGTCGATTCCTTATCCTCTATATTCACCGTTGTGATGTAATACACGTCCCCTTTTTCAGATTCTTGGTCAAAGAAGCTCTTCCGTTCGTGGGCAGAAATGCTTGCGATATGCTTAAATCCTTTCGCATCCGCCGCCTTTTTATACACTCTATATCCCATAACGGTAACACTCTGTACCGAATGCCATGAAACCGACCCTGTATCCACCTGAACGGCTGTTGGAGGTTCAGGTGCCTTCACTACGTTGACGTTCGTTTCAGAGATGAGTTCCGTATACACGACCAGCCGATCCGGGTAGAGATGCTTGTCATGATTGAATGTTCCTGTGCACGTAATGACATTCAGATTGCGTTTATCCGATGATCCAAAGATCTTCTCAATCGGCGCTTCATCACTCGGATAGCTTTCCTTTGCCTTCACTTCAAAGGTTCGTTTCATCCCCTTTTCATCGGTGACGATGACCTTTTCCCCTATTTCGATGTTCTTGAGATAAAAAAAGATGGCCGGTCCTCTTTTACTGTCGACATGACCTGCAAGAACGGCATTTCCCTTGGCTCCGACCTTTACACCGCGATCGTACCAGCCGACGACATCCGTTTCTTCGGGCACTTCCATTTCCCCGTTCTCAAGAAGTCCGACGGGAATGACGTTCGTATCGATGTCCATGCTCGGGATCTGGACACGGGAAGGCGTAATTCCTTCTTCTTGAACCTTTACCTGCTCTTCAAGCTCTGTTTGCTTCTTCTTTAAAGAGTCAAGAAGAACAAATTCTTCTTCCTTATGGGCGGTACCCACCCCGCTTTTGGCTTTTTCTTTTTTCACTGTCGGTTTCTCCACTGATTGAGCGGTGCCGGTTTCTTTCTCGGGCCCATTTTTGGCAATGGCCTGAAAGCTGACGGCCCCAATCATCAGGACTGCGATCAGGATAATAAGCATTCGTTTCTTCATCGTGTTCCCTCCACTTAAGAGAAGAGAGAAGAGCAGAATCCCGCTCTTCTCATGGCTCTATGATTATTGTTGTTCCGCAAACTTCTTCTTGATGATGATTCCGCCTGCCATCATCGCTACTGCTACAAATGTGATCCAGGCAGCCATTGGCATTCCTTCTTCAGCTGCTCCACCCATTCCGGTGTTTGGCATTTGTTCAGGCATGTCACTTGAGGCAAACTTCTCAGGATTTTGCTTCACAATCGCATCTCCAAGTGCTTTCCCTACACCGAACATGAACGCATATCCTTCACGGAATGTATCGGTGCTTGCTTTGTAGTCTTCTGCTACATAGGAGTCGAACGTTTTCACGACTTGATCTTCATGTGTTTTCAGAGAAGAGATGGCCGCGTCTTTCGGAAGATTTCCTTCTGTTGCCGTTGCAAGGAATGTACCGAATTCTTCTGTGAACATACCCAGGCTGTCTTTCGCTGCCTTTACGCCTTCATCATCACCAGCTAATGTTGCGCTCACAAGGTCTGCCTGTGCATTGATGTGTTCACTTGTCCATAATTTCTTGAATTGTGCCGCACCTTCTTCACCATAAATGGATCCGATCGCTTTCGTCCAAGCTTCTGTGTTCATGTCTTCTGCCCAAGTCGCTGTATCATAATCAGGCGCTTCGTTGACACCCTTTTGCATACTCATCGCTGCCAGCGCAAAGTGTTCTGCAGCCAGATTATTGAGTGTAGAGCGTAATTCCGCTGCCGGTGCATCGACTTTCGTGTTATTGAATTTATCCGGCATCTGCGTCACGATCGCTCCGGATAATGCTTTCGAGATATCGAACATTCTGTCGTACCCTTCTTTGAAGTTCGTTTGATATCCTTTGTAATCTTCATCTACATAACTGTCAAACGCTTCGATGACATCCATTTCATGTGCTGCTAATACTTCTTTCGCTGCTGCTTCCGGAAGATTCCCTTCTGTTGCTGTTGCCAGAAAGGCCGAGAATTCATTGACGAAATCTTTCACTTCGGCTTCTGCCGCTTTTCTCATTTCTGCATCGTCTGATTTGGCTGCTTCCACGAAATCCGGTGAGTAGTCATTATGACCGGCGAAGATTTCTTCAAATTTCTGAGCGCCTTCTTTTCCGTAAATCGATTCGATGGCCGGGGTCATGTCCAGTGCATTTTGATCCAGTGCCGCATAAGCCTCTTTCTCATCCGGTGCATCTTTGTAATCCTTCACCATGGCGTTGACCGCTAATACATAGTGTTCAGATAGTAATTGATCCAGTGTGGAACGAAGGTCGGAAGCCGGCGTCACCGCAGTCGGTGTTTCTGCCGCAAAACTTGCCGTTGGAGCTAGTAGAGATAATCCTAACATCGGTGCTGCGATTTTCTTAAGTAATTTTGTTTTTTTCATTATTTGTAATCTCCTTTTTCGTTTTGTTTTTTGTATTCTGGTAAGATAACGCAGGAGATTTTGATATGGATCACTTTTGTTCAGTTTTTTTTTAAAAAAGTTAATCGGTTTCACTCTGTCTCGGATTTGTTCTATGCCGAAATGCAGAAAGACAGTACACTTTATTCGAAACGATATGATGATATAGTTCATTGATGGAGAATTAAAAAAGACTGCCCCATCGGCAGTCTTACATTATGTATAGTGTTTTCTATCTTTTTTCTTCACTCTAAAACTGGTGGAGTCTATGAGAAGAAGCACTGCCCCCACCCCATAAAGAAAAAAAGAAACTTTCCTCCCCTCCATCCAGCTCTGAGAAGTATGGATGAAAAAGAGAAGGACATTAAAAAGCCAAACACGCGTGGTACCGGAGTTATTTTCTTCCCTTTCATCCTCTTTCCATCCTCCAGATCCTCACCACTTGGTGCACCGTGAATGAACATAGCAAAGTGGCGATGATCAAGAATGATAAAGGATTGTTTAAAAACTCATGATTTCGACTTACTATAAATACGGCAATCACCCAATACATAACGATTGCCATGACTCTATTCACCTTCTCAGATTTAAACACAAATTCTCAACCCCTTTAGTGATTCCCCTTTTTCCTAAGAGAAAGCACCAATGCCACTACAAATAGAATCGCAGAAACCAGTAAAGTCATGACTGAACCGACGGGTGTCAAAAAACCAATAATGAGTAGAGTAATAGCCACAATTAACAAACCAATAATCATCCGTATCCCCTACCGTGAACCCAGATACCATTCCCCAAACTTCTTCATCCCCGAATCCTCTTTTACCCGGTTATATTCCATAAAATCACCTTCATCAAACTCAGCCATCGTTTTTTGAAAATGGCGCGGGATGAAGATATACCAAAGGTCAGACCAGCTGTTCACATTCTCGCTTCCCCGTATTTTTTCTGCGATGACGCCGGGAGATTTGCTCTCAAAGAATTTCATTTCCTCTCCATCATAGTAAGCCAGGCATGATCTAAATTCACATGTTCTATTCTTCTCATCACGCATCAGCTTTAAAATCCCCTCGATGCCGATTGTGTCCAACATATGATTCACATATGCCCTCGGGAAACCATTCAATGCCGAGATGAAAAAACCTGAATCCAGCGCAATGCATGGCTTGTTCACGATAGAGTATGCCTGCAACACTTTTTGTTTTGCGATTTCCTTGATATCATCACTTCTCGGTTCACTTAATTCCGCCTCGATCGGTAACACCTCTATGTTCGTTAACTCCTTTTGGGCAGAAGCGATTTTCCCTTTGTTGGTGGTGACGAAGATGATTTCTTTCATGGTTTTCTCTTTCGTTTCTATCACTGTGCTTCCTCCCGATCCTGAATGCTTTCATCCAGATGTGAATCACTGACTTTTTTCAATTGAAGCTGATGATACCCTAAGACAATAGCCAACACGCCCATCACAAATAAGATGCTTCCTCCCACCAAATAGGTATTGATATACCCTTTTACAATGACGTTGTAATATTCTGGACCGCCAATTCTATTATGGAACATCTGTGACTCGGCAGTGGCAGTTCCAAAATAAACATTAAAGAAAAACATGATAAACCCCGCTATTGTTGACAAAATACCCAGGATGATGACAAGAGACAAGTTATCCTTTGACATGGGCGTTTCCCCTTTCGTAAACCGCTAATGGTCAATCTGCACCTGCACCTCCACCACCGCCGCCGTCAAATCCTCCGCCTCCTCCGGAAAATCCGCCATCAGAGGAACCGGAAGACATGCTCGGAGGGGGACCGCTCCACTTCCATGAATTCGTCAAAAACTCATGAGGGTCCTGTCCCGTTAGAATAAGGGCTGTAAGGGGGGCTGCTGAAAACAATGCACTTTCTTCCATGCCTTCACTCGATATCCTCTTCAGTTTCCTCTTTCGTTCAAACAGGAGTGTCCGGATCATCCACACATCCATTTCCTCGCTCGTCCCCTTAGGGTACCCTTCTCTTTTCACCTGTTTCCGGAATCGGCGGATGCCCGCTTTTACATCAAGTGCCGCTCCCGACAACGTATGGCGAGGAACGAAGAATAAGAGAAATAAGGTTATTAAAAGGCACAAAAACAGGAGGAAGAAGGAGGTTTCGTCCTTGAGTTGAGCAATCGCAAAAAATGAAATTACACCAAAAACAAGTGCCGGCCACTTCTTTTCATTCTTCCACCATAGGAATACAAGGGACCCACAACCAATGATTCCATAAAACCACATGGCAAACATCGATTTCATGTCAAAGTGATAGGCACATAAAGTTCCAAGCACAATGGAAAGTGGTGCAAGCTTCGTAACGAAGTGGAACCAGCGATCATGGAGGAGTCCCGCTTCCTTGGCTTCTTTCAACACTTCGGCAAACCATTCTCTTTCCTGCTCTTTTAGCGTCTTGACCTTTGTATGATACTTTTTCACATGGCGGCTGAGATCTTTCTCACTCTTTGTGGCACCAGCAAGATCGGTCATGGCAAAGGATGCGGAACCATTCTTTCCTCTTCTTTTAAAAATCCATGATACCAGCTTTTCTTCCATCGCTGATAATTGACCTTCAGAGGTCAAGGTAAAGAACAAGGTTTCATCCGGTGATCGGGCATCGCTGAGAAAACGGGTCGTCGTTTTCTGTCTACGGACCGTTGCCTTCCCTCTTTCCACCAGGGAGTACAGCCCTGCCATCAAGGCTCCGTGGGTGAACTTCCCCCGCCTGTGGACCATATATAAAAGAAGGGGATCCGACTCCAGTACATCCCTCGTTCTCCCATTTCCTCTTATTCGGCCAATCATGAATCCAAGCATCATGATGAATAAAGCTCCACCAAGAATGACTGCGAGCCCACCCAACACTTCATTGTATGTTTTCATTTGAGCTTCCCTGTGAGCTGCAAGGGCCACACGGTCTTCTTCTTCCTGAATGGCCGCTTCCAACGATTTTGGAGCAGCGGTCTTTTCCTGCTCACTCATGACTGAAGACGGGAAGATCACACGGGTTTCCGTTAAGGAATACATATCGGAAACAGGCGTTGTAAAGCGCACCACCTCTGGCCCTTCTTCTTCCACCTTCCCCTTTGGACCGTGAAAGAAAGCATGATACTCCGCAGGATCGAGTTTTTCAGGAAAAACGAAATCAATCGTCACATTATGTAAATCAATATCATGATTAGTATCTGTTCCGAAAAAAGGAACCGTTACATCGCTGTATGAATCATACGATTTCACGGCATCCTTCAGTTCATACGCAAATAAAAAGGTCTTTGTAGCGTCCTCCACGGGGAATGATGAACGATACGTACCATCCTCCCGCTTCACATCAAGCTGACGCAGATCCCCATCCTCGATGAAGCCAAGCTCCGCCTCATCATTAATCAGTTCAGAGGCTTTAAACCACTGCACTCCTTCATGATTATCTTCATGGATGGCCCTTCTGATACTTTTGTACTTTCCATCAAACGTGTACGTGAATAATTCATTCACCAGCAGATTCCCATTCGGCTGGATCCACGCACGGATCTGTACTTCATCGATGCTATAGGACTTTGCATAAGCCGTCTGTCCAAAGGAGAAAAGCAGGATAAGTAGGATGGCTAATTTCTTGAACATATGCTTTACTCCTCCTTATTATAAGATCAGGACTTATGATAAAAAGAACGATCTCACTTCATTCCAATTCTCCACGCGTACGTATCCCGACTCATACCGGTTATGAGGAGCTGAAAACAATATCCCCTCTCCCATAAAGTCTTTAAAATGCCTTAGGCTGTCGTCTATTAAGTAGTCAGCATGAATGATGCTTTTGTTGCCGCAGAAGACAAATTGTAAATCTGATAGAAACGGGAAATGTTCTTTTAACCATTCGTATTTTGCCGTAAAAGAAGCAGGATGTTCCATTGCAGCAGTCGTGATGTAAATTTCATAGGATTCACTCAGCTCTTTGATCACTTCCTGACTCCCTTCCATCACTTCCAAATCCCTGAAGAAATCGGGATCATCTATATACGAAAGGATGTCATCAGCATCATGGGGACGGATTTTCCAAAGTCTTGTCCCCAGTAAGTCCTCTGGAGTCAAAATCTCGTTATATTTCTCATTAAATATTTTCAGGTGCTTTTTATGTAAATCAGCGATTACCTCATCCATATCAATGGCTATCCTTTTCACGCGCCCCCTCCCCTCATGAGAAGATACTCTTCACGCAGAAGTCCATACACCGCACAGTCCTTATACTGATCTTTCGCATTGCGGATCATATGCCGGATGACGCCTTCACGCTTCATCCCGGCTTTTTCCATGATCCTGCCTGAAGCCGGGTTATCCGTATTATGGGCTGCAGATAATTTGTGTACGTTCATGTGGATGAAGGCAAACTCCACAACGGCTTTCAACGCCTCGGTCCCATACCCCTTATTCCACCAATCATATCCAATGGAATAACTGACTTCACAATTTCCTGTAGATGAATCAAAATCATATAAATCAATCTCTCCGATCAGGCCACCGCCATCCTTGAGTTCGATTCCCCAGTGACAAAACTCTTTTGAAACGTACCCATCCACAGTCTTCTTCATCCGCTTATGTGTTTCAGCAATGGTCTTGTGCGCAGGACTGACACGATGATCGGAAATCCGTTCATCAGATAGCCAGTGATCAAAGGCTCTTTGCGTATCGTACATGCACAACTTTCTAAGATTCAGTCGATCTGTTCTTAAAACAGGGGTACCCTTATAGGAAATCATGCCGTCACTCCGCTCTAAAAATAAGTCACCATCATTACCACAAAACTAACAACCGTAAACAGAAGGACACCATAAAATACGGAGCCTACATTAGATTTCAATTCATTATCCTTCTGAATCTTCCACCCTGCCTGACTTGCTCCGAGGGTAGCGTTTTTGGATAACGCACCGCCACTGCTATTAAAAAAGAAAAGGCCCACTGTTAATCCAAGGCCGATGAAAAAGCTCCATTCCCCGAAAGAAAATGAGAACAGGAGACTCCCGATCCAAATGGCAATGGCAAGGATCACTGCCGTCACTAAAGATGTTCTTGTGAAGAATTTTTTCATTTTGATTCCCCCTCTTATTATTTATACTTACGTTCGGGGATTGTAAAAAGTTTCAAATTCCAATCAAAACGAGGTCACTGACGAGTGGATTATGTAACTTCCCAGTACTCTTCACGATTCAAATTCTCCACACACCACCGATAATGACCATCCTCACACGTCGGAGAATAAAGATTCGCTGTCATCAAACTATAGATTAGTACATAGAAATATAAATCTTTCCTTACCCCTTCTCCCAAGGTGGAAACAATGATGTCCAAGTACCTCTCCGGTAGACTTGCATTCAGCTGATTATACATATCCAGGCACACCCATCCGATCGCCACATCAAACAGATAATCCCCATACATGGTCAGCATTCCAAAATCAATCAGCCCCGTTACCTCATTTTTTTCATTGATTAAGATATTCCCAGGGTAGAAGTCTCCATGGATGATGGAATAGCCCCCTTCATATCCAGGTGCCAGTCTTTCCATTATTAGAGTTAACTTTGCTCCATAATCCCGGACATCCTTCTCAAAATAAGGTTTCAACTCAGTCTGCTTAACCTTTATCGTTTCACTTAATAGATCATACCAATTGTCCATTCTCCCTAATGATATGCGGTGATCATGAAATAGTTGGAATCCTTCCATCGTTGAGCTTCCTTTAAAGGAGTGCAGTTCCAGATTTGCCTGAAGATATGTTTTCATCATGTTTGTCTGCTCGTCACGGGTCATCCCTGCAAGCTTGCTTTGCAAATCGCTCCCCTGCATCCTCTTTTCAATCGTCACTAACGTCCCATTCTCTACTAAGATATCGTGAATATAGGGAAGCTCATAGCTCAAGTGATCCTCCTTTAGTCCAGCATAGAATTTCCTTAATCTCTCTTGTCTTGGTGCATCAGACAAATCATTATATACTTTCAACACTCTCTCATCATCTAAGGCATATACTTCGGCTTCCATACCAGAACCCAGAAAATCAGCATCAGATGTACGGAACCTGTCCAGGAGATTCGATTTCTTGGTGTCTTTATTCATTTTTGTCACCTCTCTAGTATGAACAATTTTGAAGGAAGCTCGGTAAGCTCCTCTATTGTCCATTCATTAATATCATTCATATACCACTTAATCAGGTGATAGCCTAATGAATATCCACCCCAAAAAGGGAGTTGCATCTCTTTGTTCCCGAACATATAGGAATCTGTTTTCTCCCCTCTATCATGAATGTGATGCCTGAAAGTAATGTTCCACAATTTCTGAGCTTCCTTTTCTGAGAGCACACTTTTATAAGGACCCAGGAAAGCATCACCCAATTCAATTCTTACAAAATGCTCTGCCAATCCTTCTAGAACCAATCGGTCAAGCAGCGTCTCATTTCCTTCGGTCATATTGAGTTTACTCATTCTCCAGTGATGATGGTACTCGTGATAAATCACCGACTTCAATGTTTCTCTCACATCTTCATCGGCTTACACGATAAAGCACATATGACCGTCCCATTCGGTAAAGGCAGAAATCCCGCCAAGCTTTTCTTTCACAAACTCATCATGCTGATCTAAAATAAACAACTCAAATTGGATTGGTTTACCTGAAGGATATTTTGCTTGTAATCTTGTCAATTCGGTTTGAATATAAGACTCATAATCACATAGACTTATTCTATCTAATTGTTGCTGTAAAGAATCTACATCTGAATGAAGATCAAACATTCCGAAAAATAATCTGGTATCAAGATCCTCTTTTTGAAGCTGGAACGTTTCCATGAATAACTTTTCTCTATCTCTTGTCACATCTACATTTATTTGGTCAAGGAACCGTTGCATTTGGGTCAACCTTGATATTTTTCCAACTGAACTCACTTCAAGTTCCCCTTACTCTAGGTAATATCTAACGTGGCCTAAAACTCCACAAAAAACGGATGCTGCTCCTCATCCAAACAGTACTCGATCCGCTCTCTAAAATTCGAATGCGTCACCATTTTGAGCGCCTCGTCAATCGGAAAAAATGCTACCTCCAGACTCTCAGAAGAAGTAGTCGGCACTCCTCCAACAGGCTTAGCAAGAAATAAGGTATTACAGATGGACCGTTTCACATTCTGAAATACCCCGCAAAAAGCCAACACCTCAATATCAATGCCCGTTTCCTCTTTCGTCTCCCTGATCGCCGCATCCTTTAACGACTCTCCTTCTTCCACCTGACCGCCAGGCATTTCCCAACCACGCCTTGGTCCCTTTATTAATAGAATTTCCCGGTTTTCATTCAGAACGATTGTAGCCGCTGAAACAATATGTTTCGGCGGTATGTATGTTTGTTGTGTCATCATGCTTCCCCCTTATTTTAAAAGGAGCCTACCTTCTGCGATAAACCCCCGATACTTAAAACCCTTTGTTTTATATAGCCTGATCTCTTTCAGCAGTCGTGAAAAATGCCCCTTTCACATAAATCGTATAGATCAAGACAATCACCGAAAAAACAACATTCCCTATAAAAGGTTGCTGAGGCTGGTTCGTTGCAATAACCGAACTGACCACACCAAACAGCACTGAATACGAGAGGAACAGCCAAAATCCCCATCTTTTCAACCTCATGTATCCATACACCATCAACAGAGAAAACAGTGCTAACACTATTCTCATCATCCGTTCAGGCAGGATCGATACACCAAATCGTTCCGAAATGCTGATGGCGTCAGCATCGACCTGATAAAAAATGGCGGTGAATAGTAACACCAATGCTCCAAACACATAGAAATATCCAATTAGGGATACACCCATAGGTCTCTTCAACTCTTCCACCACCCCATCGCTTAATCGTATATCTCACTAATACCAATTATGTCAAAATAAACCAGTAGACTCAATTATTATTTCATTATTAAAGAATTCTTCTCCACCCAATACCCCTCATCCGAATTCCTCACCACCACATCAAAAAGCTGACTCTTCGGATGCATAAAGACTTCATATTGAACCCTCCGCTCGTCATGGGTTTTCCTTAGATAGTCCACTTCCATCCCTCTCTCGTTTATGTCGCGGATGCCCCTTCTCCTGAGTTCTGTCTCTCCATCTGTGTAAAAGTAAATGGTCAAATCATATAAATCAGGTTTACTGAACGCGACGGACATCCCTTCTACAATCGTCAGGTTGTTTTGGGAAGAGATGAGACGACTCGGTTCATAGGGTACGTCCAACGTGTAAAAATCCATTCCCTCTCTTACCATCCTGATGTCCCGGTCAAGGGCGAATACATGATGGGCGTCCGGATGACATGCGGTCATTTTGGACTGATGCTTTTCATTTTCGTATTCATATTCTATAAAGGAATGCTTTCTGACAGCCGAACTCACGATATAAGGGTCCGTGTTGATATAATTGACGCCATCCCCAAGCAGCGAAAACAGTTTCCTCGCAAACGTCGTTTTACCAGAAGCTCCGTGACCTGAAATGCCAATGACCATTTTCCCTTCCTGCTTCGTCAATCGATCGGCTATGGTATGTAAGATTTTATCCATGGTTTTACTCCTTCTCTCAACTATTAGTCTTCTCCGCTGACATCGATTTCTGTACCGTCTTCATCCACACCGCCTGGATGCCTCATTTCATAAATCTGCCCACGCATCCTGAATTGTTTAATCATCATGGCCAGAAAGATCCCGGCCAAAGAAAGATAGAAGAGGAAATCGAGGTGAAAAAACAAAGCCACACTTAATAACAGAATCGAAGGAAGTGCTATGAGCAGTTGAAGCTTCTTCACTGCAACTCCGCCAATCTAACAAATTCCTCACTATCCTTCACGCACAGCTCCATCCCTTTTTCCCAAAAGGATTCCTTCGTAATGTCTTCCCCCAGATGCTTCATGACGAGTTCTTCTGCCGACATGCTGCCTGAATCCCGCAGTAGAGCCAAGTAATCGTCCTCGAACCCTTCTCCTGTTTCTTTCGCCCTGGAGAAAAGATGGAGGGCTAGTAAATACCCAAAGGTGTACGGAAAGTTATAGAAAGGAGACTCTGTTTTATAAAAATGGGGCGTCCATATCCACGAATGAACCGGGACCGCATCAAGTGCTCCGGCATATCCCTCTTCCATGGCTGACCCCATCAGCTCATTCAGGCGTGCGGCAGGTATAAAGCCTTTTCTCCGTTCTTCGTGAACCTGTTTCTCAAAAATGAATCTCGCATGCAGATTCATAAAGTTCATGACGCTCCTCTTCAATTTCTCATCCAGTAGGAACAGCTTCTCTTCGTCAGTCGCCGCCTGGTCCATGGCCGCTTCAAGGATGATCATCTCTGCGAAGGTCGACGCCGTTTCCGCCAAATTCATGGGATACGATTTGTTCATCCCGTTTACCTGTTTCATGGCATGATTGTGAAAGGCATGGCCCAGTTCATGTACAAGGGTCAGCACGCCTTTAAATGTACCGGGGAACGTCATAAACACCCTTGACTCTCCCGTCAACGGAAACCCGGCACAAATGGGAACCGCCGACTTACCGGGCCGGTTTTCCGCTTCGACCCATCCTTCGCGGAACGCCTTTTCAGCAAACTCCCCCATTTCTGCTCCGAACGCTCCAAACCGCTCCTCTATCAACGCTGCTGCTTCCCCGTACTCCATTCCTTTATGTTCATGGTTCATCGGGGACCAGAAGTGATAGGATTTCATTTTGGCATCGCCATTCATACCTGACTTCACATTCAGGTATTCCGTAAACGGCTCTTTATACTTCTCCATCACCGAAAGCATCGCATCCAGTGTTTCCGGCTTCATTCGGTTTTGCGCAAGAGGAATCTGAAGAACATCCTCGACGCCCATGCTTTTATACATATTCAATCTGAAGCCTGTCAGATGATTCAGGATCTGAGCGAACTGTCCCTCTTGCTCGGTCCATTTTGCCACCAACGCTTCATGAGATTCTTTTCTTATCGACTCATCGGCATGGGTTCTGAGATTAATGGCCTGTCCAACCGAAAGCTCCTCTCCTCTCACCCTTACCTTGATGCTGCTCATGAACGACTGATAGAATTGTCCCCATGCGTGGTATCCGTCTGCCGTGAGATCCAATACTTCCTTAGAAGGCTCCCGTACCGCTTCTTCCCGCCACTCGTTCAGTATGAACCGATAATCCTTAAGATTCTCTGAAGTAAGCAGACATGCCCATACCACTTCCTCTATGGAAGCTAACACTCTCTTCAAGTCACTCGTGATAGAATCATATCTTGATTGAAGGGCAGTCGTTTCCCCTCTATAAAATTGGGCACCCTGGTCATCCGGATCCACCGAAAGCAGACAGATGGCAAATGACCTCATTTGTGATATCGAAACCTTAATTTCCGTGAGCCGTTTAAGAACATTCCCCAGTTGATCCGGCTTTGGCGTCACTTTCTGCACGAGTTCTTCCAGCTCGGAAACCCTTGCTTTTGTCTGTTTCATATGGTCTTCTAATTCGGGTGATGTGCTTCCCCCGTTGAAGATGCTGTCGAGATTCCAAACCACCTTATATTCCGTATGATTCATATTCCATTCTCCCCCTAATCCCAGAGATTCGCCCTCGTAATCCCACCTGTTCGTAAGTAATCCAATAACTGACCGGCGTGAACGGATTCGTGATAAGCAATTCTCATCAGCATATCGCCCATTTCCCTCACATAACCTACATCTGAACGATCAATCTTAACTGCAGATAAAGATTCTTCGTTCAATTCCGACACATATTCCAGGAAACTCTTTCTGAACGGCCTGGCAAGCTCCAACTCGTTTTCCACTGAAATGTACGGCTTACCTGAAAAGGGTGATTCGTATTCACTTAAACTCCCTCCATTGATTAACGCCATGTGATAATAATGTTCACTTTCCAACACATGACGAACCATCTCGATACAAGACATGGCCTCACCATCTGGTTTCCAGTGTAAAAAGTCCTTTGGAATGCCAGACCAAAGCTTTACGCTTCTCCGTCTCACTTCTTCCAAATTAAGTATGATTAATTGAATTGCATTCATCTCTAATAACCCCCTAATCAAACATGCGTTCCTATTTTACCTTATTTTCTACAATCTTCCAATCATTATTTGTCCCAATTTTCTAAATCAATTATAATTTCTTTATACTGCTAAATCGGAGGAATCATCATGCCAATCACTTTATCCGTATACAACGAAATCTATGAACATCAACTTAAGGACTTCCATCTCCCGGAAGACCAGCTCCAATTCACGAGCCTCCCCTTAGATAAAATCCAAAATCCCACCATCTCGCCAGACACCCGTCATATTGTGATCCTTAGGGATGACACCCCTGTCGGTTATTTTGCATTGGAGAACGGGGATAAGCTTCGTAAATATTCAACGAATCCAAAAGCAAGACTCTTAACCTCTTTTTCTATCGATGCAAGACACCAGGGACAAGGCATTGCCAAAGAGGGGCTTAACCAGCTGCCAGGTTTCATGAGGGAGAATCTTCCCGAGACGGACGAAGTGGTCCTCGGCGTCAACAAGCGGAACCAGGCTGCCATCAGTCTCTACCTGAAGACGGGCTTCACCGACGAAGACGAAGTATATGTGGGACCTAAAGGACCTCAGCATGTTCTCCATTTGAACATATAAAAACAGGAATGCCCCCTATTTTGGGCATTCCTGTTTTCATTATCCCGTACAGATCATCACTCGATTGCCATCGGGATCCTGGATGATGAAGAAGGAAAAATCATCGAATCTTGTGATGTCAGAGACAATTTCATAGTTCAGCTGTTCTACATACGAATACGCCTCCTCTATGTTTTTAGTGAAAAAATTAAAGAGAGGGTGTTTACTCTTATCAGCCTCTTTCATCACACCACCTGGTCCTGCATCCAGGGTCAATCCGGTAAAATGATTGATGGCCAGGTTATAGACGGGATCCTCCACCTGATCGACGTCATACTCTTGGCCCAGTAACTCCGAGTACCATCGGACGGAATCCTTCAGATTGCTTACATGGACGAACACCGTATTGATTTGATTTAATATCGGACTTTTCATTGATTTCTCGCTCCCTTTTCCTTGGATTGTCTTCATATATAACAACGCAGGAAACGGTCAAAACCTTACAGGTGAATTTAAAAAATATGATAAAAACAGGTGGCGTTCAACTTCACCTGCAGCTCATCAGCGGCTTGTTTCATCAAGTCCCACGAAAAACAATAGAAAGCCCAGTGGGTGATCTCCGTTCCAACCGCCTCGATTAAATGGAGATTATTGAGGTAGAGGTCTCCGTCAAGCTTTTTCTCCATCTCGACGACGACCGGCTTGCCCCAAAGCATCTTATATTCCACCACAATTTGATGCTGGGCATCGACGACTTCCTTCCAGTCGTTGAGGGAGTTCCGTTTCGCTTCATCTCTGCCGACTTCAATCCCGGCATGGACGATATTGACTGTGACATTTTCACTCAACACTGATGCAATCAACTCGGGATCCTTATTTCTGAAACCATTCAATAATGTGTTGAGGGTCGCATTGGGGACAAGATCAAGGACGGGTGTCGATTTTATTTGCCCTCCCTTTGCTTTTCGAAGGACCGATCTTGCCCTCGTCAGATTGGTATACACAGCCCCTTCCGTCGTCGAAATCATGCCTGCAATCTCACTCGCCTTGAACCGGAAAGCCTCTGCGAGAAGGAGTGAGACATATTGATGGGGAGTGAGATGCTGGATAAGAAACTCGAGATGATCCATGAGTTCAAGATCAATGGCTGACGTGTGGTCAGGCTGAAGTTCTTCTTCCAAAACCTCTACAATATATGGATTTCTTCTATAACGATCAATCCACAGATTGGTCGCAATCTTAAATAAATACGATTTCATCTTTACAGGCTGATGCATTTTGGCAAGCATGGCCAGGGACTTAAACAATGTATCCTGCACCAGGTCCTCTGCATCCCACTGGGATCTCGTCAATCGATGGCAGTAGTGCCAGAGATCCGTTCGATAGGGCTCAATTTCCTTTTTAAACCGCTGTTCGATCCCTCTCATGTCATCGCTCAATTGTGTGGTCATCATTTCTCCTTCTTTCGTTGTTTACCATATTATTTTCATGTTAATACAGAGTGAACATTTACGATAGGAAAATTCTGAATACTTATAGGAGGGAATTCACCTCAATGTCTTGAAATAGTTAAAGATGAGATCAAAGGAGATGAGATAATGAACGTCCAGGATGTGCTCGAACAATACAAAAATGCGATTCACGAAAGAGATATCGAAAACTTCCTCTCCATCTATGATCCCGCTGTCCATATCTATGACTGCTGGGGGAAATGGGAGTGTATCGGCCTTGCTTCATGGCAGGAGAATGTGACGGAGTGGTTCATCGGATTAAAGGCTGAAGAAGAAATACTGAAAGTCGACTTTCAAGATGTGGTGATTGAGGAAAATGCCAATCTCGCTTTTGCCCATTGTGCCGTGACTTATGCTGCCCACAAAGAAGCATCGGGGGAGAAACTTCGCCAGATGACGAACCGCTTTACATTCTGCTTGGAAAAAGTAAAGGATACATGGCTCATCACCCACGAACATTCTTCATTGCCGATCAGTATGGAGGATGGGAAAGGGATGTTTGGGCTCAGGTAGAGGAGGACATCATGCACATTCAACAAATTGACCGTTCAAAGCTTTCCCAGTACGCAACCGTTTCAATTGCATACGAAGTGACAAAAGAGCTACACGTTTGTCCCATTCACAAGGGGCTTGGAGGGCTACGATTGGTCGAAGAACCGTGCGTCCCCTATGTGAAGGACTATGATCTCTTACCGGATTGTCACCCACTCTGTTGGACAAAGCAGTTTAATTTAGACGAATGGGGATTGTTCCTGGCTATCGAAAACGGCATGTACATCGGTGCCGCTGCGGTGGCTCCAGAAACAGAAGGCGCCGCAACCTTATGGGACTTGCGCGTGCAGCCCGATGCCAGGGGGAAAGGCATTGGCGGGAAACTGCTGGACACGGTCATCCATTGGGCGAAAGAACGTGAATACAAAACATTGATGGTGGAAACCCAGAACGTGAATGCCCCTGCCTGTACGTTTTATTCCAGCAAGGGATTTATTTTAGAGACGATTGATCTACATGGATACCGTGATTCTTTAGTAGAGAATGAAGTGAAATTAATATGGTCTATGGATCTAAAGCTCTCCAGCATGTAAAAGGAGGAGGATGAATGGTAGCAGGGACACCCCTATCATCGAAAGCAAACCAATGAAGATGATTCGTTTTAGGGGTAGATTCCAGATTAAACGAAAAGCTGCTCCTATCAATAAAACAACAAGAAAAGGCCAGCAACCGTCCCGATCGGCTCCGCTATCCCCCACTGCGATTGGATAAAGGAGCCATGATTTATATCATATGAAGCGAAGTTCACCGATAATAAAATAAGAATCAGCAATCCCATTCCCATTGCACCATAGCCAGTTTTTTTCTTCACTCTTATTTTATTTCCTTTAGCCACTTCAACAATTCTGGTATTCTATCCGCATAATCCTTGAGCTCCCCTATCGTCTCGATGACTTGCCTGGTCCCCAACCGTTGCTCTTCTTCATCCGTACATTCCAACCACAATGACCTTTTTAAGTTATATTCCAACCAACCCAACTTTCCAGAGAACCCGTTTGCAAGCACCGCTTCCCAGTCTGCTGTAATGGCCCCGTTTTCACCTTTGTACCCACTGATAAACGCAGAAAACCGGTCTCGATCGGTCGCACCTGACCAGTAAAGGGCTGTCTCCACCAAATCATGCATCGGATGGATAAAGCCCGCCGACTCCCAATCCATTAAGACCGCTTCCCCCTGTACCCACATCACATTCTTCGGATCTAAATCCCGATGACTCATCACCATAACACTTCCCAGACTTGACTCTGCTTCACGTGCCCCCGCATCCCACTCATACAAATTCTCAATAATATCTTCGAAGGACTTCATCCACTCTACTTTCATATCCTTACCTTCCTGTAGATAGGCATTCCAATCAATCGAGGGACGGACCTCTGTCTCTTCCGGTTCTATCCCTAGTTCTTGAAAATCTGTATGATGAATGTCTGCCAGAACTGACCCTATCTTCCTACAATGATCAATGCCGATTTCACCCTGTTTTACACTTCTGCCCTCTACCCAATCAAACACCAGAAACCATTGGTTCCCTACCTTCTGAATTGCATTCCCGTCGAACGTCTTTGCCGGAAGAGCCGGCACATTTTCGAATACGAGTCGAGCGACCTGTTCTGAACGGATGTAGTTACCAAGGGCGTCCGGTCTTTTCATGATAGAAGGGTTCAATGCTTTGACGGCATATTTTCCTTTCGTCGTTTTCACTGCATACATGGTATGTAAGAAGCCACCCGACACTTTAACGGGCTTTGTGATCCATTCGCCGAGATGGGTTTGGAGGCATAATTCTTTCAGATGGTCAATATTACTACAACTCTCTTCAATCATTATCTTCACCAATTTCTAATTGTTTTTTTATCGTTTAAAGTATTCATTACTCTGGCTTTTTATATTGTCTTCCCTTATCAAATCTCTTTTGAAAAGTAGAGAACAAAATCGTCATCGTTTCTACAAGCTTCATAGGCTGGCAGTTTATGACCCTTATACCAAACACCTGAGCCGTCAGGTATATACCCCCGTTTCACATACATTCTTTGAGCTGCTCCATACCCTTCATGCATTCCTACAGCTAAAGTAATGAGCTTCCCCTTTTCCTTGGCTACTCTTTCAGCCACTTCCATCAATTGATTTCCAATGCCCTGCTCCTGAAATTTAATCAGGACATTTAGATCCACTATTTCAGGAATGCCTTTAGATGCAAACGGTCCTTTTTCCGCCCTTGGAAACAAAGTTACATAACCTGCCACCTCGTGATTAACTTCAGCTACAAATACGATTAGCTGATTGCTTGATTGATGGGAAAAGTAGTCTTCAAACAGTTCCAAAGGCTTATCCCAATCTTGTTCAGAAAATGCATGGACAAAATGTTTTATGTCAGTTTCAATCATGGAGCGAATTACTAATGAATTCTCTTTAAAAAAAATCATATTTTAACCCCTTAATTTTTAGCCATATTTTCATGTCGAAAAGAACCCTACTCAAGTCTTAAAACCTGCTTTTCTCAAAACAAATGCCGACGAAAAATAAACAACCGGCAGCGCCACTAACCAGTACAATATATTTTTCGGCATGATCATATTAAAATAGTAAAAAAACAACGTGATCCAAGTAAGCATCAATACTATCCCAAGTGCCTTTTTCATCATTTATGTAAATACCCCTTCGTTAAAAACTCTTCACTAGCTCCATATCAGCAAAGCGATCTTCTCCATACTCAGCATCACCATAGATTCCATTAATCGTATCAAGCCCAAGCTTTGTCCAGAAACGAATGGCTCCCCAGTTCTTCAACGCGACATTGGCACGAACTTCCTTGAATTCGTGGTGTTTCACGATTTCCAGTAATTCCTCCACCATTTCCTGTCCCAACCCTTGTTTATGATAGTCAGAATCAATCGATAGATAGTTGATATAAAAGGATTCCGCTACAGGGTGACCAAGATAGCTCACAAGCAAACCAATTAAATCTTCGGACTCCTTCATACGGATTACCTGAATCCTAAAGTTTTCTTTCCTTCCCCCCGGTGGCAGGTCCCCCTCCAAAAAACAACGCTTAACAAACCCTTCATCCAACGTTCCGCCATCCCATTGATGGATGTAATTGCCCTTTTCATAGAGAGACTGAACGCTGTGAATCTCCTCATTTCTGAGATCTTCTACTATTAATCTTTTCGTTTTCCATTTAGTTGGAATTCGTTCCATGATTCGTTCCACTCTCCTACTATTCCTCTGAAGCATCCGGATACTGTTCATTAAATTCCCGTATCGATACCTTTCTTATAATCATTAATAAAATGATAGAAATAATGAAACACAATGGCGCCACTATGTCACTGAACTGAAATCGATCATCGCCCCAGGTGTCAAATCCCATAATAAATCCGTTTGCCAAAAAGAAGGTGAAAAATAGATATAACACGATGACTTCCCACGAATATTTAAAGATACTATGCATCCACCAGATAATAAAACCTCCATGCAATCGTCTGCTTAAAGATTGAACGTTACTTCAAGTCCCCTCGGCTTCTTTTTAAAAGGAGTCCCATATTCTTTGAATGTCAAGGTCATGCCGGATAGGTCTTCAGGTAACCTTGGAGTGACAATAAAGTCAAAACTCGTATGTTCCTGCGATCCGCCTCCACCCGTTACCCGGCAATCATAGCCGTTCCCTATCTCCAGGTGCCAGAAGCTGTTTCGGTGAAACCTTTCTCGTTCATAGCTTTCATCATACTCCTTGTCGATGTTCAGGTGGACCACACTGGCATTGGCATATTGCTTAATAAACGGAACGGTATATAAACATTCTTCTGTTTCAACCGCTTGTAAAATGCGTATATATTTTTGAAAATCCTCGGGTTCAATTTGTGGCTTGAAAGCCTCTTCATTTTCCAGCACACCAAAGATAGACCTTAAAAGGTCCTCATACAGATCATACTTTTCTGCCCATTTTGCAATATCTTCGAGTTTTGGATAACCCGGATTTTTATGGGATACTTGTTTTCTTTGTTGTAGCAATGAGCATAGTTCCTCATCGATAGGGAGAAGCTTATCATCATAATATTCCGTTGGTCGTTCGAACGGCATGCGTCTCATTTGATCAACCTCCATCTGTTAGAATAATGGCTCGTCATTACCGGTGACAGTCACGAACCATGGCATCACCAATAAATACCCAACGACCCACATCATGAACAAAGCCATGTAGCCAAGCATGAACGCAAGCACAAATAACACGGGTAACAGCATGGTCATGCCCATCAAAATCCTCTTGGAACGTGAAGTGAAATACAGCCTCTGACCGCAGTGAGAGCACTCCATAGCAGGTCTTTTCACGATCATTAATCTCTTGAAAATGTAAAACCAAGACAAGTTTGTTTTACAATGGATACAGCGTGCCATCAGTCACTCCCCCTCATGGTTATCTGCGGCCTTATATAAACCTGTTCAATCATACACCGCTGCCTTCCCACCATCCCTCAAAAATTCAAACATTATCTTAATCTGCGATTCTGTGTTTCTTCCAACGGACAGCTCCGGCAAATCGTTTTCATCAAAAAATCCGATTCCTTTCGTCTCGACGCCGTTTCTTGCTTCTCCTCCGGTCATACTGCATTGAATGAATATTTTGTAGTAATGGTGTGACTGCGGGGGATGGGGATGTTTGTTCAAGTCGAGCAGTGCGAGTAATTTTACAGGGGTGACATCATATCCTGACTCTTCCCTTATTTCTTTTACGACGTTTTCACTAGGGGACAGGCCGATGTCACAGAATCCGCCTGGCAATGCCCATTTGTCATCGATTTTTTCTTTGACCATCAGGATTTTATCGTCTTTGAAGACGACACCCCTCACGTCCACTTTCGGTGTCTGATAGCCCGATTCGTTCGCGAACAAATCCTCGATTTTCGTCATCTCCAAGCCCGTATGTTCCTGCATGATTTCCGTGCTGATCGCCCTTAATTCTTCATATCTTTCCCTATCATAAACGTTCTTAGAAAAGGCCAGACCCGATTGAGATAATGCCTGTATACGCTTCGCCCATTCCAGCCATTTATCGCTCATTACTGTGCACTCCTTTCGTGTTCCGATTTGTTCAGTTTATAATGAAGATACGGTTCTTCATCAATCGTTACCTGCCCTTGATAAGTAAACCCGCACTTCTCTATGACTTTTATAGATGAATCATTATCTTTGAGAGCTACGGCGTTCAGGAGGTCAACGTTGGTATGAGTAAACAAATACTCAATCAACCCAATAGAGGCTTTGGTTGCATAGCCATTTCCCTGATGTTCAATGGAAATGGCATACATGATCTCCCGGTTCGGTGCAGGCAGTTCTTCCTTTATCCCTGTACAGCACCACCCGATGAACTCCTCTGTATCCTTTCGAAATACCCCCATTTTCAAAAAATGATCCGCCACGTTCCCTGTTTTGTCAGCCGCTTCAAGAAAAGCTTTATTTGCCGGAATTTCATAATGGGTCAACCACTCGACCCTCTGTTCTACTGTTGATTTCCAGTCAGGCAGGAAGTGGAATATTTCTGGTTGGTTGGTGATTCTGTGTATATTGTCGGCATCTTCAATGGAGAATTCCTGTAGATAAATGTCTCCACAATCAATTCTGAAAGGTTTGCGCCCCTCACTGATATCCAAATAATGCGTAGCATTCGGATACCGACCGCCTTTAGTAAAACCGAAAGACGTATAGAAATGATCCGCTTTCTCGGTATCTGTATGGAGGACCAAGACATTGAAAGAGCGTCTGGCATCGAGAATGATTTTCTTTAATAGAAGAGTTCCGATCCCTTCATTCCTGTATTCTTTTTTCACGTAAAACCTTCTTACTCTACCGGTTTCAGTCGAAGATAGATCGACATTCACCCCACCCACCGCTACGAGCTCATTCTCCTCATCATAAATACCGTATAAAGCTTCACCTTGTTTGTTGAAACAATTGGTTCCTGCTCGATAGTCGTTCAGAAGTCTTTCAACAAAGCGGAAACCTTCTTCTTTACTTTCTTGTACTAACGTATTTACCTCATGCTCAAGTAGATTTGTTATCGTAACCACCCTGTATTTTCCCCTCATGATTACCCTTTCCTCCCAATCTTCACCGACAACCTCGACTCCTCTTTAAACACTCCCGACACGCTCATCTCAAGCATCGCCTCTCTCACTTCACGCTCAAATAGCGGTACATCCGACCCAAGGAAACGCTTCGACCCATATGAAGTCGAATAAAGGTTCCCGAGCAGCGACTCGATCGTCCAAGTGATTTCGTATTTAGACAGAGTATGTTTTTCAAGGTTGAACTTAGATTGTGAAATGATGTCTTCGTGAGGGGTGACGGGATGGGTGTAGGTGGAGTTCCCGGCTTTCCGCTCGTTTCCATACCATTTATGTACCAGTTCATTAAATCTTTCTTGCCATGGTTTCAATGTCTTATCGGGCTCGTAGTTGTCTATGACCGCTACCCCGCCACCTGGTGTCACGATGTGAAATAATTCATCCAACACCTTTTCCCGGTCCATCCAGTGAAAGGCTTTGGCGATCGTCACAAGGTGATATGGTTGAGGATGGTTGTATTCTTCCAACGTCCCATTGAACCACTGGATCTCTCCTACCCTCAATTCCTCGTGCAGCCGTTTCGCTTCTTCAATCATTTCCGGCTCCATATCGATCCCGACAATTCTTTTGCACCAATCTGAAAACCGAATGGTCAGATGTCCCGTCCCGCAACCCAAGTCCAGGAGGTTCTGTTCTCCGTTTAATGAGAACTCTTTTACTAGGAATCTGATTAAAGTAGATGGATAGATGGGTCTGTATTTTGCATAATAGGGTGCTGCTCCTTTAAATAATTCTGTGCCGTATGTAGTCATTCTTGTAAACCTCCATCATAAGCTTCCTACCAATTATTTCAAATGGATAGGATGAACTCAATCATTTTTCATAAAAAAAAGAAACTTATCCTGTTTAAAATAAGTTTCTTTTCATTAGCTGATCAGCAGCCAAGAAACCGTATGAACAAACCGCCACGCACCGTCACGATCTGTCGCCCGCAGGCATCGGTGATCACTTGAGGGGCAAATGCAAAGGCACCGATCGTATCAATACAATCCTCTTGGCACATGTCCGTTTTGCAAATCGTCTGGATCACTTGATTGACCGGTACGGAAACGTCGCTTGCAAGTGTACATGGAATATCGCCAATTTGAAGTCCCCCTTCAATCGGCTTCAAGTCCCCCACATTGATATGGAATCTGGCAGTTCCGATCAGACGGACGGCATCTACTTCAATAGGACAGGTCAACGTACCGCCGCATGGGTTTTCCACGGTCCCTTCTACCTCCTGCTTTTCAAGTGTACAAACCAATGCGCTCAAATCAGAACAGGCCGTGAAGCTATCGAACGTCGTGAACCGGAACGTGAATCCATCCGGTACAACAGCGGTTGTACAATAACTTATGGTACGGATACAGCTTTCCTCCTGCTCAATATCCAATTTGTCTACCATTTTTCCTTCTGAATCATAATATATAACCTTGTCTCTTAACATCATTATCCCTCCCTTCTATTCTAGGTATATGAATGTTTAATAGATTCGAAAGGGACAGGTTCCTCATAAGCAAAAAAAAAGGCAATCTCCCGTTTTAGAGATTGCCTTCACACTTAAATATAGTGTTCTGTCTCTTCCAAATACTTTTCAACCGCTTCCTTCAACGGGCGCACAGCCGCCTCCCAGAAGTCCGTCCCTAATTCTTCCTGCAGGAATTCGATGCTCAGCTCGTCCATGGAATGATTCCCCGATCGCGTAAGGAGCTGGTCGTACCGATCCGGGAATGTTTCTTTGTCCTGCTGATAGAGTGAGTAGACTCCGTTGCTGAATAGATAGCCGATCGTGTACGGCAGATTGTAAAAGGCTTTCTCCGTACTGAAGAAGTGGGGGATGGTCATCCAGTTATGAGCAAACACTTCATCCACGGAGTCATGGAACCAGTCCCTTTCTGTTTCTTCCATCAGTTGAACAATGTCTCCTGCTGAAAGCTTCCCGTTCAATCGTTTGTTGTAAAAGGCTGCTTCAAACTCGAACTTGGCCGGGATGAAGGTGGTGTATTTCAGTCCGTTGGTGATTTTCATTTCTAATAGAGATAGCCTGTCTTCCTCTGTTTCCGCCATATCAATCGCCGCATCCAGGACGAGATTTTCCGCGAAAGTCGACGCTGTTTCGGCTAGTCCCGTCCCCACCTTGTGGGAGAAACCAGGCTGTTCATGGAGCAGGGAATTGTGATAGGCATGCCCCAGTTCATGAGCGATGGTGACGACATCGTTGTAGTTGCCCGTAAAAGAAAGCATGACACGGCTTTCCTTCGCATTCGGGAATGAGGCACAGAATGCACCGTGCTGTTTGGAATCTCCAGGCTCGGCGTCAATCCAGCCTTCTTCAAAGGCGGTTTGAGCAAATTGGCCGAGTTTCTCACTGAAGCGACGGAACTGCCCGATCACAATATCTGCCGCTTCCTCATACGTCAAGGTCGTCTTGGACGTGAAGGTCGGGGCATAGATGTCATACCAGCTCAGTTTTTCCATTTGAATCAGTTTGGCTTTTCGTTCAAAAAAACGGTGAAGCAAGGATTTATGCTGATGGAGCGTATCCATCATGGTGTTCACGGACCTTTCACTGATCCGGTTTTGTTCGAACATTTCCTTCAGGGGATTCGTCCATCCTCTCAGCTGGTACAGTTCATTTCGGAAACCCGCAAAATGGTTGAAGATCGAGGCAAACCGGTCTTCGTTCTCACGGCAAACCTTAGAGATGGCTTCACCCATTTCCATCCTCGTCTCCCGGTCATTTGAGAGCATCCCGCGAATATAGGCCATATCAAAAGAAATGTATTCTGTCTTCCCATTATCTGTTACCGGCACTTTCAGGCGGGCGTATTCCTGATCATAATGATCTTCCCACCCGGCAAATCCATCAACGGAAAGGGCATGAATCAACTTCTCCATCTCGGGATCAAGTTGGTCCTTCACCTTTCTTCTCTGTTGCTTCAAGAACCGCTCACTGCCTGCCACTTCCCTGCGTCCGATGAAGGCTTCCCAGTCCTCGTCCGCCATATGGGCAAGACACTGGCTATATCCGAGGAGCAAGGTGTCCATTTTCGCCTGCAGCTGAGTGCTTCTGGCGCTTAGATCCTGCGCTTCCCCGTCCAGAACATTTACTGATAGCAGGCAGATGATATATTCATCCATGTGAAACGCTTTCGTATAAAGGTCCTGCACACGTTTCGTGACGTCAACCGCTTCATCGGGATTCATCCCATGCTTCAATACGGATTGCGTTTCCTCGATATGTAGAAGAATCTCCTGAATTTGATCTTTCACAGGCCCGCTTCCCGGTCGTACATTTCTTAGATTCCATTGTTTATCACGTACTTGGTTCACACTAATCCCCTCCTATTACTCTATTATGATGGTATAAAAAAATGGAAAATTTTACATCAGCCTGAAGTCTGAGTTCGTCTCATTCATAGGCCGTGATTTCCTCAAAGTCGCTTCCTGCTATAATTTCGGCTTCATGCATGCTGGTCCATCGTTCCATCGAGATTTCAGGATGATTCTTCCTGTAGCTTTGGACGATTTCATATCCGATTTTGTAGTTGGCCCATTGGGGAATGCCTTTAGAAGAGTTTCCTGCTCTTAGTTTCTCGTAGGCCTTCATATCATCGGAGTATCTAAGTTCCGTAATCTCAGCTACTACCTTTTCCTTTTCCTCCGGTGTCATCGGTTCTTGCCAAGGGGCCTGGATCTTTGGATAAATGGTATGAGCAAAGGCATCTGCCTTCCCTTCCACCACAACCCCGCCGAGGATGGTCCTGATCGTTCCCCGATTACTTTCTTCCGCCAAGAGATGGTGGTATTCATGAGCGACAGTGTACTTCAACATGTCTTCTTGCATGGATGGTGAAAGTTGCAACACAATGACGTCCTCTGACAAGACAAACCCTGATACACCCCCCATTTGCTCCACTATGAACGTATCCTCTGGGTTCGCTGGAAAAATAATATATTTCTTATCCTTACCCGGAAGTTCTTTAGCTGATTTCATCAATGCTTCTTTTATTATCCCGCTCGTCGTATCTTTGTCCTTTTCCAAATCCTTTATGGATTCTGCAAGCTTGTCCACTTCTGAGGACGGATCAAACGTATATCGCAAGCTGATTTCCTCCATATTGGACTTCTTTTTAAATGGCTCAAACACCTTTTCAATGAACACAGTCTCAATGCTTTTTCCCGTCTTTTCCCGTACGGTGTCTACGTACTCCCGCACTTCATCATACATATAAATGATTTCGAAATTCTGTTCCTCGTGGGAGAAGGTGATAGGCGTTTCCTGTTCCTTCTTATCCACTGGCTCTTTATTGGAGCATCCCACAAACATGAAGCATAATGCCGGTATGAGTAACGCCTTCCCAACCGTCTTCATGTGGTCCATCCCCTCCATTCATTTCCATTTGTACCTAACTATACGTTTCTCATTTGGAAATAGTTTCAAATAGATATGAACAAAAAAAGAACCACCCGATTCTAACCAGGAAGTTCTCACGATCCTCACCCGCCGGTATATACACTTGCACACGTTCCTGCCGCAGGTTCATAGTAACAATGATTTTTGAATTGTCCCGCAAACGGCTGATCATACCATGTAGGGGGACAAGGAGCATAAGGATTGAAATACCAAAGGGCATATTTCGCCGGATGCATGGCCCAATAATCCAGATTCTTTTTGGCCAATTTCTTTTCAACCGATCTTGCTCTGTTATAAAAAAGATTTCCTTTTTGGACCGCTTCAAAGGAGTAATTCCCACCCTGCACCTGAAAAATGACCTGGCGGATGCTCCTAACCTTTTTAAAATCCAAACATTCCGCCTTCGCACGGTTCACGATGACATTGCCCACGTACAGCATCCCCTGTTTCCCTTCGCCTTCCGCTTCCGCTCTCATCATCCTCGCCATCAAGGCTACATCGGCATCGGTGTATTTGACTCTTGGCATTTTACTCACCTCAGAATAGTTTATGAGGAATAACGGGTTTCATGTCAGGAATTATTCGAGAAGGTGCAGTCGGATAAGCTTTCAATGCCATCTTTCTTAAAATTGTTCAAGTTCCTTTAAAAAAAACCCAATCCGCTCTTCTATCTGCGTCTTCGTCCCGTACCGGATCACTTGCTCACGGCTCAAAGATTCCTGCTTCAGAAGCTGATCATGTTCATGGGTCATGGTGACGAGCTTCAAGTACACTTCCACATTCAGATCATTCCATTTCTGCTTCGAACCGTTCACATACCCCTCCACGAAACCTTCTGCACTGGCCTTCAATTGTGGGATCAGGAGATGGTATTGGTTCTTACCATGCCGCTTTGTGTTGTGCAGGGCATGAAACAGTGTCCGGTAGTTGAAGACGTAATTGCCCGCGAGAGAAGTTCCCGTATAGAGAATCGGGAACGGGTCGATCATCCGGACGCCGCTACTAGTGAAGATCATATTCTCAGGCGACGTATCCTGATTCGTCAGGACGATCTTTTCCCGTTCGACGGAGCGGGCGGCAACCAGTTCATCTCCTGTGCTTCTCACTTTTTCCTTATCAAACGAATAAGTGCTTTCAAGAAGTGACTCCCATTCTTCCCGGTATTCATCCGTTTCTTCCCGGATGAACGCACTCAGGTCTCCCTCGTATTGCCCTTTGATTTCTCCTTGTTCCCCGACAGTTATGTATCCGATGCCTCGAATGGGTGAATTCAGATCCTCGAGGGCCAGGAAGAACTCACCTAGTTCCCTTCCATACCGTTTCGATTGGTCCGGGGTCTGTCCGGCAAGCCCGACTGATTTTCCGACATACGTTTCAATCGTATAAGTTAATTCCTCAGAGATGTAGTATTCGTAATGTGCAGGACACATCCCTTTCCCCGTTCTGTTGGCATGCTCATAAAAGGCCTTGGTCCCGGCATAATCCGCCGTCAGCTCGTCCTTGTTGAAGACGACCTCCTTCTCATAGGCGATTCTCTTTGGGATGCGGAGGACGAGCTGTTCTGCCTCGATCAAGTAGGCGTAGTGCCAGGCACCTTCTCCTAATCTGGTGATCTCGGAATCACTTGAAATTTGTTTTATTCCTTCGTTTTTAAGAGCTTGGTTGATGAGTTCTTGTTCTGTAAGTGCTGTGGTTGTTAGAAATGGCTTTAACATTTTTTCTCCTTTTTTCATTTCATTATTTTTTTAGGTCCACCCTCATTTTCAATACTCTCAAATAAGGTTTCATAATTAAAATCAAATTGATCAATGCCAGTGCGAGTGCGATATAACTACTCACATTCGCCAGTACAGCATATTCCTCCGTATAATAAGTGGCTGAACTATGATAACTGAAGTTCATGTAAAACTGAAAAGCCGCTACCGTAGAAAATAGTGCAAATGCGGTGAGGTGAAACGCATTTGCTTTTGCCGTGAATGTTCCCACTAGAATGAGCACTACCGCAGCAACAAATGTTTTCTGCGTAAACATGGCTTCCTCCTGAGTAAAGCTTACCGGGATATCGGAGGTAATCAGAAAACGAAACAAGGAAGCACATACCCATAAGGCCACTCCAAGTGCGAATAATGAAAAACCGATGATGTTTCTACTCAAGCTTGATTCCCTCCTTTTGATGGTCTTCCGTACTCAAACTCATGAAATTCAACACCAATACATAAAAAGGAAAAGTGACAAACGCCCCGATCATCACTAAACCCGCTGCAGGATTAGGAGCATCTCCCCCATATGTTGTCGGAAAGAATGTGGCGATAATATACGTAAATAGCAGAAAATACGGAAACCAAAGAACCGCCGTCCAATAGCTCGCCCTCCGCCCTTCCATCCACTTCCCTGTTAGAAAGTAGAGGAAGACCGTTCCCATCAGAAGAATTGTGACAATCAGGAATCCACTCGCATTCATCACCGTTTTCATTTCCCAGCCCGTCAGCCTCGTCAACCGGTGACCATTCACCATCAGCTCAACCGGAACAAGGATCATCAGGGCATGAAGCAAACGACCACATTTATTTTGAAAAAATAGTTCATTTCGAATCACCTGTATCCTTATACCAATTATTCCAAATCTAAACAATATTCTCAACCTAAAAAGAGGAATGACCCTGATATGGATCATCCCTCTTTTTTCTCAAAACTCGCCCTGTTCAATCTGATACTGGTCAAGCAGCTGCATATGTTGCTCACGAACATTCCCTTTGTAGTAACTTGAGTTGTTAATACTGTTTTTCCATTTGACTTCCTTGTTATTCTCACCAAGTGGGATCCAGCCGAACCGGGAGTGTATGCCCATATTGATGTTATCCCCGAAGAGTGGGTCAGGAGCATCACTACCATCTGATAAAGTCAATGCGTCTCCCCATTCTCCCGGAACCTTCATTGCCCCATAGGAGTTGCCTGTCAAAGAGGCTTCAGTCTTCATCAAGATACCAGGAACATAATGCTGTTGGTCTCCGCTACTCGAGTAACCCCTCTCCCTCGTGAAATAATACTGCAATGTTTGAATGTCACTGCCGGGGTTGATGTTCCAGACGATATGGAAGCTAGACGGATCACTCCCATCGAGCATCCATACCTTTGGCTCCCCGTCGGTCCGGATGCTAATTACCTTCCAGCCGGTCAGATGTCTCTCCCAATAGCTAACACCATATTGCTCTTTATCTGAAATGAAAGGTGCGACCCCGTGACCATCATCGAGCTTCAGAAAATCCTGCATTTCAACCGCTTGTGCATTGTGGAGGGAGGAATTAATCTGTGACAGTATTTCTTCATTTTTCGGACGTGAATCTGTTTTCTCTACATACAGCCAATAGAAGGCAAATACCCCAAAGAAAAGGACTCCCCCAGCCAGGATGCTTCTCTTCTTCATCGTTTTGCCTCCTTCAGCACCGTTTCAGGGAAGTGGTAATAATACTGAGTCTTTCGAGTTGAGATGAGGATCCCTTTCCCGTCCTGTTCCACATAGATATCCGGCTCGAGACCGCTTCCCCACTTCGGCTTGGTGCCGACCAACTGAAACGGAAAGCGTTCGTGATTCGAATAACGGCCGCCTGCTTCATCAAACCATTGCCAACTTTCAAATTCGACCTGCTTCACCTCAGAAAGCTGCTTCTTCAGTTCCTCCTGATCCAAGGTCCGTCCCTCACCAGATGGATGGATGACATTGACGGAAGCTTCTTTGGTGCCTGATATGTAGGTGGATAGATGGTTTTCTGGATAGATAAGGGATTGGACCGGGATGGTGAGCAGGGTTCCTGCCAGGAAGATGAAGTTGGCCAGGAACCCGATCCAGGCAAACCGGCGATAGGTATCCCAGCGCTCCTCTTTTCGATTAAGAATAGCGTATAGGATCCATACACCGAGCGGCAGGATTGGAATTTTTACAAAGGTATGAAACCATTCCATGTTAATGGTAAAGGAAAACAAGCCGACAAAAATGGCAAGGATTACTTTCCACACCTTTGGCTTTGCCGAAAGCTTTTTATATGATCTAAATGCAAGATAGCCAATGAGCGCCCATTCTATGATGGACATCAAGGTGGACACGATGCTAAATGAATAATCGATATGGACGATGATCTCCCCCTCCTCTATTTCTATAAGAATCATACGCCAACCCATTTTACCATCTATACCCATATGATGGTCTACCCCATTTTACATAAAAAAAGAATGACCATCCAACGATGATCATTCCTTCCGTTTATTTATACGTTTTTAACGGCTTCTCCTATTCCAGTGCTTCCTGAAATAAGATCGAATCCTTTGTTAAACGTGCTCGCTTCCGTTAACGATGCCACGATGGTTCTCGCCACATCTTCACGCGGGATGGATCCTCTTTCAAGATTCTCAGCCGCCGATACTTTGCCTGTACCTTCTTCGTTCAGCAATCCACCCGGACGGATGATCGTATAAGTAAGTCCACTGTCCTCAAGTGCACGGTCAGCAAAATGCTTCGCTACATAATACGGCTTCAGGGAGTCGTTCCAGTTCTCACGATGATTAGCCTGCAGGGCACTCACGATGATGAAGCGTTCGATGCCTGCCTCTTTGGCAGCCTCCATCGTTTTCACCGCTCCGTCAAGATCGATGAGGAGGGTCTTGTCTGAACCCGTGCTGCCACCTGATCCTGCAGAGAATACGACGGCATCGGCTCCCTTCAATCCATTTGAGATTTGATCCACCGTACCTTCCAAATCAACCAGTGCAGCCTCCACTCCTTCTTGTTCAAACGACTGTACCTGCTCTTCTTTCCTCACAATGGCTCTCGGAGTATGTCCGTCTTCCTTCAAGAATCCGACCACTTGCTTCCCGATCTGTCCATTTGCTCCAACAACTGCTACGTTCATAACCTCATCTCCTTATTCCGATAATTTTGGTATGAATTTATCATCACATGTTTGTCAGGGTGATGACAAATCATCTGTTTGGTGTGTGCTCATATAATGTATCCGAAATGGGGAGTTTCAAAACACGGGGGAGCACCTTTGAAAGTGAAGCTTAAAAGATCCATCCTTGGGTATGTATACATCAAAAGGAAGTGGTACTGTGATTACAGCTTATTTTTTAATCGTCATAATCGCCGTCTCATTAATTGTGTTGCCTTCTTTGCCGTTTTCAGAATGGCCCATCTTCACAGTCTTGTTCTCTGTTTTTGTTTTTGGCATGAGGTATCTGACCAAAGTGAAGAATCTACTGATTTCCACCTTTATCGCGTTCATCTTTGCCATCGCTACAGTTTATTGTTTGAACAGATTCACTTCTATTGAAATCCCCTACTTTTTTATCTTCTTTATAGGGATAGTCAACATCATATATGCAGCTATCATAAGAAAAAAATGAATAGAAGAGTGATCTATCCGAAGCGGAGGTATTAATACGTATAAGACCTGGTATCGAATGGGAAGATTTGTTCAAATTAGAGAGTATCATAGACTTTTGAGGAGTGGATATATGTTTAGAAAGGCGTCGGTGGACTGGAATTGCGTCGTTTTTTTATTAATTGCGTCATTTTCAGATTTATTGCGTCGTTTTCGCAATAATTGCGTCATTATTTTGTTTTATGCGCCATTTACCAAAATTAACCACAAAAGACCACCAAGGTCCGTCCCTCAATGGTCTCCATCCTTAAATAATCTTATATAATTCTTCCACACTCGTCACGACGTAATCAGCGTGGGGATTCTCTACCATCTCATCTGCAAAGTAGCAGGAACTGATTCCGGCATTTTTCCCCGATTCGAGATCCAGATCCCGGTCGCCGATCATGATCGCTTCTGATGGATCGATATCATGGGTGCGGATCAGATGCTGAATGGCATTCGGACTCGGCTTTCTTTCAAATCCGTGTTCGGAGGTGATGAAATCAGAGAAGTAGCCCGTCAGCCCGTAGCTCTCCAGCATCGTGATGGAAGATTCACCTCTGTGGGTGTACAGGTAATTCCTTCGCCCCGATTCATGAATATACTTACATATTTCAGCGATTCCTTCAAAGGGCTTGGACAAATCGAACTCGACTTCTTTTCTGCGGACATTGTAGGCTGAGATAAACTCGTCCCCGATCCCATATTTTTCACCATAGTGTTTGAAAGTGTGAGTCATCGATACCTTCATTTGTTTTATGATGTCCTCTAACTGTTCCTCGATTCCCTGGCTGTCCAACGTGTCTTTGAAGGCTCCCGCCATCACAGGGTATGTATCAAAAAGAGTGCCGTCAAAGTCCCAAATGATATGCTTGTACATGTCCTAACCCCTCTCCTATGTAAACTATCTTCATCGTACCACAATGAAAAATGAACAGATACAAAACAGGAAAATTATGTTAAAATATTTTCAACGATTGCCCTAGGAGGACTATATGAACCGCTCACCGCATACCCTTTTCCTGATAAGCTCTTCCGCCCTGTTTTTCTCAGGGATCATCCTTCTGTCGTATCGGGCATACGGATGGGGACTGTTGCCGATGCTCGGGCTTTTCATCCTCTATTTATCTACCAAAAACAACCGTTCCATCGCTTCCTTATTCCTATTCTTCCTTGTCGGGTTCCTGACCTCTCAATGTGCAACAGGCTGGATCAACGGCTGGGATATATCAAAAGAAACCAACATCCTTTTGAACAGAAGTTTTCTTATATTCATCCTTGTGGCCTTAGCCGTCTCACAATGGATAGCAAAGAAAAAGGTCCGATTCTACATGAGATTACCGGATTGGAGTAAGCGCATCTCTATGTCTTCACACACCATTCCATTGCCTCTTTTTTTATTGATCGGACTTGCGGGATCAAGCACCATCTTCATTCCCCTTATCTGGTCGGAGGGAATCAGTGAGGTGAAATCATTATTCCTATACGCAATAGGATTCACGATCCTGAACGCTACGCTGGAAGAACTCATATGGAGAGGCGTCATACTGTCGTCATTGCTCCGAGATACCTCTGTCATTTACGCCGTCACGGTGACAAGTATTGGATTCGGACTCCTACATCTCTCCATCGGGATCCCGCTCCTCCTCAGTCTTCTATTCTCTTTCGGAGGACTTTTTTACAGCATCGTAGTCTTGAAGACAGATAGCATCTATCCTTCAATCGCCTTTCATATGGTGATGAATATGGGGATGGTGTTGAATGGGTGGATCAACTAAATGGCAAGGAGTCTAATAAAATGAATGATATTGAATACTGGGATCTTACCAGCGATCCAACAGGTGATACGTACCGAGCTCTTATTGAATCACTGTGCACCCATTCCGATAGCTTTTACTTTATCACCCGGCAGGAACTTCCTTATAATCAAGAGATCTTAAAGGAGTTCGATCCATGGATCTTCAAAAGATACAAAACAAAAAATTGGGCAAATACCGCGACTTTGGGACCCCCGGCCACGGTTTATCAGATGGAGGCAAATAAACAGACCTGTTTGTTATTGCAACAAAGTGCACAGAGCTTATACGACTGGATATCTCCAGTGTTACCTGAAGATTTGACCTTCATTAAGAATGGCTTCACCTGGTTTTCTTCGACCACTCATGAAGAAATGGCTGAGTTTGTCATTCGTTCTGAGTGTTATCGAAATATCATAAAGTCCATTCCTGGATTACAAGTTAAGCGAACAGAGTAAAATAAGATTGGATGTCACTGAATGCTATGACAAAGCTTCTATGCGGTTTAATCCTCTTCGTGACCCTGACAGGTTGCATCGCAGAAGATTATGACTTCACTCCCCCCACTGTCACCCTTATGGAAACAGACAGCGTCGACTCCGTTGAATTAACCGAAACCAATATTGATTGGCGTGGAGAAAACGGTAAACCATTGGAAAAAGAAACGAAAGAAGTAGTAGACTTCGCACGGAAACAGAAGGAACTCACCTTTCCATCCGGTCAGCAGGTAGACGTCCTTTTTGACAGTGAAGACTTTGCCGTCGAGGAGTTACGTGCATTCTTATGGCTGGGTAATGAAAAGTGGCAGCTGGATATCGGGGAGGACCGTTCCTTCACACTCCCTAGAGGAAAAGGGTCCTACGTGTTGGAGGTCGACCTTCAAACGGATAGAGGCAGTGCGCAGTATGTTGGGAATATTGTTATCGAGTAAATAGGGAGGTGAAGATATGGAAATTCCATTGATCATACTGGGGGCACTCTTCGGCATACTTTTTTTCTACATGATCATTGAAAGGGCCGTACGGGATGGGATCAACAACTCGGTCATCGGTCAATATTTGGATAAAAAGCATGGAATCAAAGAGCCACAGGGGGATGAAGATTTGTACGACGATACGTTCAAGGGGGAATGATGGTTGTTTGGGATGACAGTGGAAGAAAGAAGGATGTAACCTCCCTCCCCTTTCTCTCGACTAATTCATTGAGGTGAATTCAATGAAATTGCAAGGCTTATGGATTCTACTAGTCGCGACCCTGCTTCTAGGATGCGAAGACAAGGAACCGATATATGACAACATGTCCGACAATAAAATACTGCACGGGAAAGTTCTTGAAAAACGCAGCAAGGGAATGACTCTCGCTTTAACCGAGGAATCAAGGGATAGATACTCTGAAACGATTCGTGTATCTGTTACGGACGAAGAAATGATCAAGCTTGTAGAGGAAGGACAGAGTCTAACTGTTTGGTATGACTTCGTTCGGGAGTCCGATCCTCCCCAGACTAAAGCACTAAAAGTAGCAATCATAAAGAAATAGATGGAGACCACCACCACTACTCTCTGAAAATATGATACTCTTAATTAACAATAATTGGAATGAAGAGGGCGTTCACGATGAAATACCTTAAATCCTTTTTAGCTTTTGAATGGATCACCATTATAGGAGCATCCATAGCTCTATACACACGCTGGGACTTTCCACTTAATATGTGTATCGGAATCGTGGTTCTTGGCATGATCCTTACCCTATATTTTACGAAAAAGTATGAATCAAGTGATGATAATGTAGAAGATATGTAATAAATGGGGATCTAACTGAACTATCCCCCCGAGATCCCCTCCTCCTTCTACAAATTAATTCCCCTATTCTTTATCAGGCTAAAGATGATCCCACCAATCCAAATAACGGCAACAAGAATATAGGCTCCCATGGAAATATCACCGCTGACACCTCCAGCTTTCAATAACGTATTGAGGTTGGTAAGGACTATAAACCCACCCACCAGGACCCCAAGAAGATAGGAAGGCATGATTCTAACCAGCCACGCTGCTAGCGGTGCAGCCAGAACGCCTCCAATAACAAATGCCAGCACCCAGAACCAGTTGAACTGTTCCCACCCCAGAAACAGAACAAACCCCGCGGTTGCTGCAATCGTAACGATAAATTCACTTGTATCAACCGTCCCTACTACTTCACGGGGGGAAGTGTGTTTGTTTGCCATCAGGATGGGGGTGTTAATTGGTCCCCAACCTCCTCCACCTATCGCGTCAAAGAAACCCGCAATTGCTCCAAGGGGGAAAAGAAACCGTTTCTTTAACAGTTTACCGCCACTACTCGAAGTCACTTCATTCACCTGTCTCCTGGAAGTGAGCAGGAATCGGAAGAATATATACGCTCCCAACAGCAGGAGGAATGAGGAAATATAAGGTTTGATTAAACCTCCGGGAATATTGCTCAGGAATGCTGCCCCTACGAAAGCACTGATGGCCCCTGGTATCGCCAGTAAGAGGGCCATACGTTTGTTGACATTCCCGAATTTATAATGGGAGAAACCGGATGCTGCAGTCGTAGCAATCTCTGACATATGAATAGATGCAGAAGCAACGGCGGGAGCCACTCCATACGCCAACAATAAGGACGATGACGTCAATCCAAAAGCCATCCCCAGCGAACCATCCACTAACTGTGCGAAGAAGCCGACTATAGCAAAGATCAATAATTTTCTCATCTCAAATCCTCTTTTCTTCAAAATGAAATTTAATATTTATTATTTATATAAGATTACTCGGAATTATGTGCAAAAAATAAAATCAATAGTAAAAGGCTCTGAATCATTAAGATTCAGAGCCTTGGTTTTCTCATCAACTATTCTTTAAATCATTGGGCAGGAAGTGTAGCCATCTTAAGGGATGACCAATCACAACTTCCCATCAACCTCAGACGTATCCACCCCTTCACCAAACCAGTCAGCGAGCTTCGCCTTGGCCTTCGCTTTCACTTCATCATCGATATACATGGATACCTGCAATAACGCGAGACCCAGGGCCCCAAGGTCATCTGTAAACCCTATCCCCACTGCCATGTCCGGAATGAAATCTGTCGGGAGGATGAAATATCCCAGTGCCCCGATGATGACCATCTTCGACTTCTTTGGAACATCCGGCTTTTGCAGGACAAAATAAAGGAGCAGCGCCGTATATACGACGGAATGTCCAGCCTTCACACCATACCTTTTTAACTTATCCCAAAATTTCTCTTCAGAAAAATGTTTCTCCGTGTTGTCCATTTCCTCTCCACCTTCGATTAATGATAGGTCCTTCACTTTTGTTTCTTTTATTGTAGAAGGTTTTGAAGAAATAGACAAATGGTTGCAGACGGGAGTTCTAACCAACTGGCTAATAATGTAGGTTATAATTCAAGTACGCAAATTTATGTAGGGAGTAATTCATATGATTAATGCCATCATTTTATTCACCCTTGCCGGAATCGCGGAAATCGGCGGAGGCTACCTTATCTGGCTTTGGCTCAGGGAAGGAAAACCTGCCTATTGGGGAGTCGCCGGTGGGATAGCCCTCGCACTCTACGGCGTCATCGCCACCTTCCAGTCCTTCCCTTCATTCGGCCGTGTCTACGCGGCTTACGGCGGGGTCTTCATTGTCCTGTCCGTCCTGTGGGGATGGGGAATCGATAAGAAGACACCTGATCTGTATGATTGGGTCGGTGCCGGGATATGTATCGTTGGGGTTGGTGTGATGCTGCTTGGCCCTAGGCAGTAGACAAACAGGAACACTCGTTCAAAAATGGATATAAATGGAATTTGAGGAGCTGGTACATTGAGACCCACCTTAAACAGGGACACACCAATTGAAATATTTGAAGAGTACTATTGGTTAAAAGAAGAACTTCAATCCTTCTGCCGCGCTAACGGAATCAGCACTTCCGGTTCAAAGATAGAGCTATCAGATCGAATTTGCACTTTCCTGGAAACAGGCGAAATCAAAAAGCCCGTCAGAAAATCAAAAGGGATTCGAAACACAAACCATAATGAAGTGTTAAGTCTAGATACCGTCATTACGGACCATCATCGTTGCAGTCAAAACGTCAGAACCTTCTTTAAGTCTGTCATTCCCGGTTTTCATTTCTCTACCTATATCCAAAACTATTTTAAAGATAATGCAGGGAAGACGTATCGTGGTGCAATCGAAGCTTGGTATGAAGAAGACAAACGGAAGAAAGACCCGACATACGAGAAGAAAATCGCACCTCAATTCGAATACAATCAATTCACACGTGACTTCTTTGCCGACCCGGCCAATAAAGGGAAAAAGAGAGAAGATGCCATTAAAGCCTGGAATGAAATCAAGAAGCTTCCGGGGAGTAATAAGTATGTTGGGGGTCCTTGATGCGAAGAAGGTCCGTCCCTAATGTTTTATCCCGTACAGTAAAAAAGCCCACGGTCCTCTACAGGTTCCGTGGGCTTTCCATATTTATCTTAAAGCTGCGTCAACGTATTCGTCACCGTCATGATCGTAATGATGAACGCATTGATGAACCCTGCAAGATAAGGATTTCCCGTCACTTTGTAAATCTTACGGGAAACAACGGCTGCTACCATCAGGATTACGATGATCGGGAACAACCAAATTCCGATGATGTGAGACAGATCATTGTAATATACTTCCCCTGTCACAAAGAAGGCAATATACTGGATGGCCACCAGGATGATGATGGCAAGTGAATTGAACAGGGTCAATACGGCCGTGTTCATCCATTCCTTCTGCCCTAGTTTAATAAAGTTAAAGCTATTGATAGCAATGGAGTTCGCTACATAGAATACAAGGAAGAAAGGTAGATATTTCAACGCGATCAATAGTTTATCAGGGGTGAATGCTTTTACCGTCAGCACCCATAAACGAAAATCTGTTTTAAAGAAATAATCCGCTATGAACACGAGGCTGTACGACAATACTGTGACACAAAGGGCAAGCCCGATCGTTTTCACCAGTGTCCGGAAGCTGATGACCACCCCAGACACCCTCAGGTCCATTCCGTTCTTCTTGGCATAGAAGAAATAGCATGCCCCCACAACCATTAACGTAAAGAGACCAGTGACCAAACACCACATACCGATATAAAAAGGTGGGAACTGTGGAAAGAACGGTGTAATATGTTCCACGGTCCAGGTGGATAACTTCAAATAACTGAAATAAGACACGAGCGCACCCGCAATGAGGCCACCCCAGAACCAAAGCTTCCCTCGTCCATTACGGAATGTCACTGGCTCAGCTTCTTTTTCAGCTCGTAGTGAAGCAAATGTTTCAGTGAAAAGAAGCCACTTGGTGATGCTCACGATGAAAATCACAAATCCGACCAAGCCTACAGCATTAAAGAACACTTTGTACTGCCAAACCTGGTTGTCAGCTGCGATCGGATGAGGTGCCCCAAGAGAATCTTCGAAAAACTCAAGGGTACTCGTCACGACATCCTTAGAAATATGGTTCCACGGATGGATCTGCGCAGGATTATAAATGACCCTCGCTGCTTCTTGACCGTCTACCTCCTGCTTATAAATCTCGTAGCTCTTCCGCTTCTCCCCTCCGGATGGATCGATTCCGAAATTGAGGAATGATTGTGCAGGTTCCGTATCAATAAAATCCCTCGGAACAGTGGCAGTACCGTCTTCTTTCAAACTTCTGAAGAAAAATTCATCGTACTGTGCGGCCACGATTCCGACATCCCTGGATCCATATACATTCAAATACTCACGATCCTTCGGCTGCATCGACCAATACAATGGCTCTGCCGGATCACTCGTATACATGGCATCATTGGCAATTAACAGCACAGACGAAATCAAGGGTTCATCCCTCTTATTATCTTCATTGATGGACCAGTTGGCGGCACGAGCTCCATTGGAATGGCCAGTCACCCCAATCTTACTTTTATCTACATAAGGAAGATCCGCCAGTAGCTCTACGGCATCATACATGCCCGTCCCCCGGTTCATCCATTCCTCCGGTTTCACAGCATCCGAATTCCCGTGACCGTACATATCAATCGAAATGACGACGTACCCGCGTCTTGCAAGCTCCACGTAATTCAGATCCTGCATCTCCCTCGTATTGTACCAGCCGTGACTTGTCACAATCCCTGGCACCGGATTGTCCTTCGACACATCATCCGGAACATAGAGGAGCGCACTCATCATATGACCCGAGGGAGTTTCCCACCGCAGATCTTTTACGGTCACCTTCCCACCTGACGTTTGTACAAACGAGGCACCTATCGCACTGATTAAACACAAGACCAAAGCAATGACAACCCAACGGAACGACTTCCTTTTGCTCATCTCTAAACCCCCTGTAGCTCGTTCTTATAGGTTTGTGGTGTAGATAACCCTACAGTATAAGGATATTGGGGTTGTCAGAAAAAAAGACCTGGGGCTGATAGATTGATTGTCTACATGCAAGAAGGTCCGTCCCTCATTCTCGAGGGACGGACCTTCTTCCTTACTCAGTCATCCGATTCCAAAAACCGGTCTGTGATTTCGTCGTGTTTTTCTAAAAATGTGTCTGTATTGATGTCACTTAGTTCCAGGAACTTCTCTCTTGATTCGTCTCCAATGTTTAGATAGTTGTGTCTGTAAAGATCGATACTATCTAAATAAACACGAACATCCCAAATCTCTTGGTCATGGAGGTAATTGACCGCTGTCTGAAGATTACTGTATTCCCGCTGGTTATTATCTCTTTGTACTTCATTCCATACATTTAATTGATCCCTGATGGTCTCATGCAAATCATTCAACGCCTTCACCGAATCCTCATGCCACTGTGACCAAACCTTCGCCATATCTGCTGTCTGTTTGAATTCCGTCACCAGATCATCATGACTTCTCGCATTGATGTAATTTCCCCCTGAAGCATCGGCCATTTCTTTCAACTGTGCTAATCCCTCATTGTCTACCTGATACCCGATAATATTCAGGACCGGGCTGATATTGGAATCTGCCAGGGATTTGGCTGCTTTCACAGGGTCACCGTTACAGGTCTCCACTCCATCACTGACTACGTAAATAATATTAGTATTTTGCTTGCCATCATATTGTTGGAAATCTGCTTTGACCTCATCGATGGCTTTAGCCATGGGCGTCCATCCAGCGGGCTCAAACTGATTCAGCGCTTCCGAGAATTTTCCTTCATCATAATTCCCGAATGGGTAGACCTCTTCAATTTTAGAACAGGAAGACTTTTTGTCCTTATCACTTCCTGTACCGACATGTCCGTAAACCCTGAGTGAAACATTGGCATTCTCAGGCAGGTCCTTCACAAACTGCTGGATGGCATCCTTCGCAAGTTCCATCCGTGTCTTTCCATTTTCCACCTTCCCCATACTGCCGCTTGAATCCAACAGAATGGCAACATTGTAGTTCTCTTTTAATTGAAGCTCACCCTCTTTGCCGTTCGGATCTTCAAACTGCATGGACTTCCACTGATCGATTGGAACATCCACTTTCGTCAAATCCTCTTTAAAAAGGGAATACACATACCGCTGCATCTTTTCGATATCCTCTTTAGAAGACTCCTCCGTTAACGTTGGCAGGCTATCAAGCTTCTTTTTTATGTCTTCCTCACCCGTAAACCCTTTTTCATACTCATTACCCGAAAACTCCCCAATCGTTGGATACTCGGCTGATTCCGAGAATGTTGTCGGCACCGGTGGATAGTCTTTGTCTATTTCTTCCGTTTTCTTATTCGCCTCTTTATCCTTTTTTACCTTTTCTTCTTTTTTCGGTTCTTTCTCTTCAGATTGTGATGTTGTGGATTCTTTGGAATTGCAGGCAGCTAATGTCACAAGCAACACCATCACAATCAACGTGTATACTACTTTTTTCATGAAGTTCTCCTTTCCATTATCAGATGGTTTATGTATGTTCATAAAATGACCCATCTATCATTATTTTCCAAAGTACCCATGTGGTTCAATAGGAAAACATATCCATTATCTTTTATTCAGTCCAACCTTAAAAACGAGTAAAATAAAAGAAGCACGAAAGGAGGAATAACATGATTCGACTTCAACAAAATTCTAGTACGCTAGTGATAATAATCCACGAAATCTATGGAATCAACCAACACATTCAAGACTTCTGCGCATTCATCTCATCTCAAGGAAAGGACGTCATCTGCCCGGATCTTTTAGAAAAAGGGTCGGCTTTTGATTATTCTCAGGAAGAAATGGCTTACCGTTCTTTCGTCAAGGACATAGGCTTTGAAGAGGCGGTTGTCAAAATAAAGAGCATTCTCTCAATCTATCGACAAAAATACAAGCGAATTGTGATCATAGGGTTCAGTGCAGGGGCGACGGTTGCCTGGTTATGCAGCGATGATGAAAGGGTAGATGGTGTCATCGGCTACTACGGTTCACGGATACGAAACTATTTAGAGGTCAAACCACTGTGTCCAACTATATTGTTTTTCCCAGAAGAAGAACCCTCTTTCCAAGTGGATGAAGTGATTGCGATATTAAGACGAAAGAACATCGACATTGAAAAATATAACGGTACACATGGATTCAGTGACCCCTATTCGTCAAATTTCCATAAAGAATCCGCACAAAAAACGAAAAATAGAATCATCGATTTTCTGGATGAAGGTTGAAAGGATATCTCTGTCTTGATTGTTTCTTACATTCAGAGCGCGGAAACACTCTCTCTCGCGCCCGCTACACGCACGTTGTTGGTGTTGTTTTCTCTCTTCTTTCTCTAAAGATCTACAGTCTGTTTTCACTTGGATTCCATGGGTGATTCACATCGTTTGGGGCAAAGGAAAATAGGGGGGTCACCATGTTCATCAAGACCCTTGAATGATGTTATTGTTCTATCTTACATATGTATTGCCCCCCATTCACCCTCGACCTTAATATACTGACTTGATTTAAAACTGGATACCGTTTGTTTCAAGTTTTCCGATTCAATTAATTATCAGAAAATTAACTTTATTTTTTACCAACCCCATCATACAATAAAGGTATCGAAATTAAAGGAGGCTGTTTTCATGAGAAACATTGCGATGGTAACCGTACGAACATATAAGGGTGGAACGCCTTTTTAACGTGACGGTCTTCCCCCTTATATGTGTTTTGTGAACTAACGCATAAAGGGGTATGTTATGACTTTTCCTGTGAAAAAATTTCTTTCGTATTACAAACCGTATCGTTCCATTTTTTTGATTGTGCTGTTCAGTGCTTTGATCACGTCTTCCCTTACTCTCGTTTTTCCACTCCTTGTCCGTTATGTGACGAAGGATGTTCTGGCCGGAAGTCTTTCTACGGCTTTTGAGGATGTCCTTTGGGTTGGCGTTGCGATGGTGGTTCTTGTTGTTGCTCAAAACGTTGGGAATTACATCGTGGATTACAAGGGGCATGAGATCGGGGCACGAATGGAAACCGATATGAGAGGTGAGTTATTCGCTCATCTGCAGAAGCTGTCTTTCCGTTTTTATGATAAAGAGAAGACGGGCCGGCTGATGAGCCGGGTGACGAATGATCTGTTGATGGTCTCGGAGCTTTATCATCACGGACCTGAAGATTATGTGAAATACCTGGTTCGTTTTCTTGGGGCGTTTGTGATTTTGTTTTGGATCAACGCTCCTCTTACCCTGACTGTTTTTTGTTTCTTTCCGGTCCTCGGGTTCTTCTCCCTTTACTTCAATAAAAAGTTGAACCGGGCATTGACGGATAATAAAGAGCGGATCGGAGACATCAATGCCCAGGTGGAGGATTCCCTTTCAGGCATCCGGGTCGTTCAGTCGTTTGCCAATGAATCTCTTGAAATCAGGAAATTCAATGTGGAAAATGAACGTTTTTTGGAAAGCCGAAAAGGAACCTATCGTGCAGAGGCGTACTTCTATAATGGGACGGAAGCATTCATTCAGCTGATTACGGTCACGATTGTCATCTTCGGGTCCATCCAGATCGTAAATGCGTCCCTTGACCTGGCCGACTTGATTACGTTTCTTCTGTATATCGGCTTTATGATCGAGCCCATCCAGCGGCTCACTCATATGAGTACTCAATTTCAAGAAGGTGTGACAGGGTTTCAGCGATTCATGGAGATCATAAATCTCAAGCCTGACATCGAGAATGTCACAAATGCAAAGACTCTTTCAAACGTTGAGGGACATATTTCATTGAAGAACCTATCATTTCATTATGATTCTGCCCTAGGGCCTGTATTCAAGGATTTAACTCTTGAAGTCCTTCCAGGGGAATACGTAGCGATCGTCGGACCATCGGGAGTGGGAAAAACGACTCTCAGCTCCCTGATATCCCGTTTTTATGATGTTTCTGAAGGTGGGATTTTTGTAGATGGGGAAAATGTGAAAGACCTGGACTTGAATTCTCTCCGAAGTAACATCGGAATTGTACAGCAGGATGTGTACCTTTTTTCCGGCACCGTCATGGAGAATATCCGCTATGGTCAACCTGAAGCAACCGACGAAGAGGTGATGAAGGCGGCAAAGCAAGCGAACGCCGATGAATTCATTACCCGTTTGCCACAAGGGTATCATTCCGAAATCGGTCAGCGCGGCGTCCGATTATCAGGCGGTCAGAAGCAGAGGCTCAGTATCGCCCGTGTATTTTTGAAGAATCCGCCCATCTTCATTCTTGATGAGGCGACGAGTGCCCTTGATAATGAAAGCGAAAGCATCGTCAAGGAATCCCTGGAGTTACTGGCAAAGGGCAGGACGACGCTCGTCATCGCCCATCGTTTATCGACGATTCGGAACGCAGGAAGAATCGTGGTGTTGACAGATGGGAGGATTGTCGAGGAAGGGACACATGAAGCGCTACTCGAGCAGAATGGTCATTATTCCAGACTATATTCGAAGCAGTTTGAGGTTCAGGTATAAAAGGGAAGGATCTCATACCGTTTTGGTGTGAGATCCTTTTGAATTCCCATAAGGTACACTTATTGATTTTCATAAAATAATAATCATTACCTTATTAGATGAATTCAGTTAGCATAGAACTTATCAAAAGGCTTTTACGATTAGGAGGATTCACTTGGAGAGAGAATTGCAGTTTAGAGAAGCTACTGAAAAAGACGTAGATCGTATCGTGAAAATGCTTGCTGATGACGTACTCGGAAGTAAACGGGAACGTTATGAGCATCCCCTTCCTGAAAGCTACATCCAAGCATTTAACGCCATTGATACTGACCCCAACAATGAATTGGTCGTCGCTTGTCAAGGGGAGGAAGTAGTCGGGGTGCAGCAGATCACGTTCACTCCATACCTCACCCATCAAGGCGGATGGAGAGCGACGATTGAAGGCGTCAGGACTTCTGCTTCTGTAAGAGGGGCAGGCGTGGGGACGAAGATGATCCAGTGGGCCATCGCCCGTGCTGAAGAACGCGGATGCCACCTCATTCAATTGACAACGGATAAGCAAAGACCGGATGCATTGAGATTTTATGAGAGATTGGGTTTTAAAGCCACCCATGAAGGGCTGAAGCTTAAGCTGTGAGATATGACAAAACGCTTGGAGATCCAAGCGTTTTCTGGTTCACTTCACTTCCACCGAAAACACATAACTCCCGTCCCCCTGTTTCCAGTGGGCGACCAGATGATAGACATAGACCCCTTTCTCGTCAGGAACCACGATCATATGATTCTTCATGTTCACACTTTCCACCTGCTCTTCCCCGACCCACTTCTCTGCACCGATCTTTTGAGGTTTCTTTTTAAATGTCACTGTGATTTCCTCACCTGGTGACACGGAGGTTGGATGATCTTCCCCTGCCATCGCCACTACACTTGAATAGGCTTTATCCACACATCCCCCTGAAAGGAGTCCGTCCCAGCAATAGGAACCTTCTGTTGTCGGGATACTGACTTCTCCTGCTGTTACATTTGGTGTCGGAGGCGCTGTACGGAAAGGTTGAATAATAAATAGAATAATCGCGATCACAGCAATGATATTACTTATTGCCAATGCCTTTCTCATGTTCATCTCCCCTTTTAACGTTAGACGTATCCCATAGGAAAAGGGTTACCCTTCAACCCTCTCCCTCCTTACAAGCATCCCCATGGGAACATACGTCATAAAAAATACGACAAGTGCCGCAATTTCGAGATTTATATAATATATGATCCCCGATCCAAAAAAGGACAAGATCGTTTTCGATTCTGTCGGATTGGCCAGGTAGAAGAAGTTCGTATCAAGAAGGATGTTCAGGAAAAAGATCGGCACGGCGAGAAGATTGACCATAAGGAAGCCGGTCCATATGGCTTTCCTTGGGACGCGGTAGCCCTCATACACGATGAAATAAAGGACGGACCACGCAATGGCTGCATGATGGAGGAAGTATTTTAAAAAGCGGTAATGAGGAAATTGATAAGTCATTTCAGGTGTGACCATGCTTAAGATTGGAGGAAGAAATCCGATAAAGAACAGGAGATAAAAGGCCTTCTGATTCTGTTTCAAGAATAAATAAATGGCGATGAACGTACTGACGGAACAGAGCTGCAGAGGCAGATCCCCTAACTCCCACTGTCCCGTTGACACGAGCCAGATATGCCAGGACACCTCACTCAGCACGAGCATCGAAAAAAGCGTCCATTTTAAGACAGTCTGATACCTCTTCAGGAAATGTCTGAAATACACCAGCCAAAACGATAACGCCACAAACATCAACAGCACCGAGATATGGGGAACAGAAAACAACTCGAACGTCTGCATTTCTGTCACAGAAAACATCATGCCACCCCTATTCCGTTTGAAAAGTGGTTATCATGGATAGTGTATTCGGTATAGGGGTTGACTAAGTCTGCATTCCAATAAAAAAGCCCCCTTCGAGAGGGGACATCCATTCTATAACGTAAACGGCGGAATATACCGACCATCCACATCCGTAAAATCATATTCTTTCGCAAGGTCACCTGCCCTCAACGCACGTCCAGTCTTCTCCATCACCTTTGAGTCCATCGCGAGTGCTGTGATGGCACGACCCACATAATGAGGGGTTTCAGATACCTTCAAGTCTTCGGATTCCTGCCAGTTATCCTCGTTGACTCCCATATGTTCAAGTACGAGCTCTGTCCTCATGAATCCTGGAGATACGGCCATGACGGCGATCCCGTCTTCTTTCAGCTCTTCTGAAAGCCCGTACGCCATGCGGACGAGCGCGTTTTTCGCCAAATCGTAATAGAACTGTCCAGTGTACTTCCCTTCATCCCAGAACGTCGTATGAACGATCAGGGCTTCTTTATTTTCCCGAAGCAGAGGGATGGCAAAGTGATTGGTCGCAAGCTGCGCCCTCACACCTGCCGTGAACATCGTATCCCAGTTTTCAAGCGACTGTTCCCAGAATGCTCCTGGATTCACGCCGATATCATGAGCTCCCCATACGTTATTGATGAGAATATCAAGCTTCCCTTGCTCTTCACGAATTTGCTCGATGACTGCTTTCGTTTCGGCATCGACCGTATGATCACAGCGGACCGCAATCCCTGTTCCACCGGCTTCATCAATCTGGGCGGCCGTGTCATCAATCGTGCCCGGAAAGCTCTGTGTTGAATTCCCTTTCGTACTGCGACCGGTGACATAAACCCTGGCTCCTGCTTTTCCAAGTTCAATGGCGATTGCACGCCCAGCCCCCCGACTTGCTCCTGTAACAAGTGCTACTTTTCCTTCGAGTGATTTCATCCAACCATTCCTTTCAACATCTAAGATAACCCCATTATACGATTCCATTCTTGACATCCTTTGTCATATTTCATTAAATAATAGAAAAACGAAGAAAAAGGTGACCTATATGAGAGGCGATCGATTGGTATCCATTCTGCTACTACTACAAACACACGGCCGAATGACCGCGAAGGAACTGGCGGAGAAATTGGAGGTGTCTGAAAGGACCATCCACCGGGACATGGAAGCCCTGAGCGGTACCGGGATTCCCGTTGTGGCGGAACGTGGCCAAAACGGGGGCTGGTCGCTCCTTGAAGATTACCGGACGGATCTGACCGGGTTGAAGGAATCGGAAATCCGTGCACTATTCGTGTCTCCTTCCTTTCATCTCCTGGACGATCTCGGGCTGACCCGCACGACGGAAGAAGCGCGGAACAAGCTTATTGCCTCCCTCCCATCGATTTACCGGGAAAAGGCGAAAGACGTGTGGAACCGGATCCACATCGACACGAGCTCCTGGCGAAAGCAGAAAGATAAGACTGCCTCCCTTGAAATGATCAAAGAGGCGATCTTCCAGGAAATCAAATTAGTCATCACCTATGAACGTGCAGACGGAGAAACCGATGACCGCTTGGTGGAACCACTGGGGCTCGTGGCGAAAGGGGATCTTTGGTACCTCGTCGCAGCCAAGGAAAACGGGGATATTCGTAACTACCGGGTTTCCCGGATTCATCATACCGAAAGAGTGAACGAGACATTCCAGAGACCCGAAGGCTTTGACCTGGCACATTACTGGTCATCCTCCACAACATCCTTTATCAAGACTCTTTCCTCTTTTAAAGTGAAAGTCGAGGTGGCACCACAAGTGTTATCCAGGCTCACCTTCACGGGACGGTTTGCCCGGGTCCTTGAAGTCGGGGAACGGAGAGGCGCGGAATGGATACCTGTGACGCTTTCTTTCGATACGGAAGAAGAGGCAAAAGGCTATCTGATCGGGTTCGCCGATCAAGTAAACATCATCGAACCGGCTGATCTCAAGGAAAAGGTCCTGGAAATGGCTGAGGCTACGGTTTCATTTTATCGACGAATGGAATAATTTTTCCTTTTCTCCGATATGTTTTAAAAAAAACGCTAGCCGAGGAGAATCCCCATGAAAAATATTCTTTTATTTGCCGATCCGGGTATAGATGATTCAGTGGCCATCATGTACGCCCTCTTGAATCCGGACATTAACATACTCGGCATCGTATCCAGTTACGGAAATGTCGAAAAGAAGCAGGCCACCGATAACATCGCCTATCTTCTCAAGCTTGCCGGGAGGACGGATATTCCGATCATCGGGGGTTCCAACAGCCCATCATCGGGGAAAATACCCACCTACTATCCCGAAATCCATGGTAGTGATGGGCTGGGTCCGATCCGCCCTCCCGAAAATTTCTCCGGTGAACTCACCAACTTTTCTAAACTCTACACCATCATAAAAGAAAATAAAGACGTCACCGTCGTGGACGTTGGGAGGAACACATCACTCGCCACCCTTTTTATCCTGGGAGAAAATATTGCCAACGACGTTAAAGAGTTTTATATCATGGGAGGGGCCTTTTTCGTACCAGGAAACGTCACACCGTCAGCAGAAGCCAACTTCTACGGAGATCCGATTGCTTCAGAGCTGTTGGTCAAGAATCTCGACAATCTGTACATCGCCCCTTTAAACGTTACGAACAAAGCAATCATCACCCTTGAACAGGTCAAAACCATCCAGGAGATGAACGGGAATCCACTCATCGAGATCCTCGATGACGTCATGACTTACTATATCAATGCCTATAAGAAACTCATCCCCGGCATAAACGGCGCCCCGCTCCACGATGTCGTCACCCTCTCACTCATGGTAAACCCCGACATGGGGAAAACGATCAGAAGGGACGTGGAAGTACTGACTACAGGGCTCGGCCAAGGTACCTCCATCGCTGATTTCAGGGTCAGCTCCAAACCGGCTGAAAAGAATATCAACATCTATCTGGAAATGGATTATCAAATGTTCATCGAAGATTTCATCAACGTTATGACAAGAAAAAAGGGATGAGGCAATCGATGCTTCATCCCTTTTTTATATACTTGATTTATAGATCATGAGTTGAATAAAGACAAATAACATGAAGATCGATACGGCAAACAGCAGATAGCTTCTATACGACTTCCGATTCTTTTGAAATTCTTCCAATCCCATTATCACCATTAGAACTCCCAACCCCGCCATTGTAAATGGAAGCAAACCATTATTACCCGACGCAAGTCCATAGATGGCTATTGCCAGTACAATCAGGCTGATCGTTTTTCTCATTTTTCCCAGCATAGTTATTTCCTCATTTCGTTTTCTTTCACATCCTTATTTTACCATACAATCATTGATCTTTTGAGTAACAAAAAAATGCCTGACCCCCGATTCAGGTCAGACATCCCAACACTACTTCGCGTCCTTATCCGGCTGATGAATCCCGAACACATTGCCTTCCGTGTCTATGTAATATCCTTGCCACGCCATTCCCGGCAAAGCATACTTCGGCATGGCGACCTTGCCGCCGTGCTCAAGAATCAGTTTCTCGGTTTCATCATAATTCCCGACGCCCATCGTACACGAATACCCGTTCATCGGCTGATTCGGCTGAGGTGGAGGACTTTGACGCTGCATCAGTGCCCCATTGATCCCCATCTCATTCTCATCCCCTGTCACAGCCCCGACATAAGGCATTCCGGCGTATTCACTCCAGTCCTCAAACTTCCACCCGAATACTTCCCCGTAAAACGTTTTTGCCCGTTCCATATCATCCACATGCACCTCAAAATGTACCATTCTCCCCATTGTTCATACCTCCCATATAGTGTCTTTCATTAGTATGATTTCGTTATTAAGAGGAGAAAACCTTCTTTTATATTTATTAATTACGGTTCATTCTAGTAGACTTGCTTTCTGACACGTAAAATCACAAAAGACTAACAAAAACAAACAGAAATAAAAGGGCAAATAGGAAGGATTTTATGATCCAATCCGTCTACCATTACGTATTCTCCATATATGACATTTGTGAGGAAATTCAAAAGTTTCTTTGTCATTTATGTTACATATCCACATTTATTCACTTTTTTTCACACAAATATTATTGAACAAAGGTTGAAGCTTATCTATTATGAATCTAGTAAACAAAGAAGAAAGGATGATCACATGCTTCCGATCGATCGACAACAACAGATTTTAACCTGGATAAAAGAAGAAGGAACACTGCGTGTATCAGACATAAGCTCCCGTCTAGAGGTGTCGGAAATGACGGTCTACCGGGACCTGAAGCCATTGATGGAAGCGAACAAAGTCCACAAGACTTCAAACGGCATTTCTGCCATGGAACCCGAGGGTATCCCATCTGACTCCTGTGTATATTGCCTGAAACCGACCACTTCAAGAAGATCGGTTCAACTCATCAAGAAGGATCACACCATCGAACAAACCTGCTGTCCCCACTGTGGATTACTTCGTTATGAAGACATCAAGGAGGATGTGATGCAGATCCTCTCTCGTGACTTCCTGACGGATATGACGATCAGCGGAAAAACCGCCACATACCTGATTGATGCGGATCTGAACCTGAACTGCTGTCAGCCACAGGTCATTTCCTTTGAGTCGAGGAAGCAGGCGGAACAATTCCAGACCGGATTCGGGGGTAAAATTTGCACGCTTCCACAAGCCATCACGGCGATTTCAAATGACATGCAAGGATCGGGCTGCTGCCACGACTAGGAAAAGAGGAAAATACGATGGATAAAAAATCATATCAAACGATTTGGAGATGGCATTTCTATGCGGGCCTCATCATTGCCCCGTTTCTGCTGATCCTCGCTGTGACGGGGTCGATTTACCTGTTCAAGCCCCAGATCGAACAGAATCTCTATCAAAAGTATTACGAAGTCAATCCAGAAGGGGAGAAGCTTCAAGCCACTGAACTCATCGATAAAGTGAAAACGCTTCACCCCGATGCACAGATCACAAGCTTCCGTCCCGGGGAGTTCGCCGACCGCTCAAGTGAAATCGGCATCAGTACAGAAGACGGCTCTGCTACTGTCTTCTTGAACCCCTACACTGGAAAGTCACTGGGTGAATCGAAGCCTGAAGACCGGATCATGAATAAAGTCGAAGAAATTCACGGGGAACTGATGGCGGGTACCCTCGGCGACCGCATTGTCGAACTTGTTGCCTGCTGGGCCATTGTCCTGATTGTCACGGGATTATTCCTATGGTTTCCCCGTAAAAAAGACAAGCTCTCAGGCGTGTTCCTTCCCCGCTTCACTAAAGGGAAGAAGATCTTCAGAAGGGATCTTCACGCTGTCCCTGCGTTCTGGGTCACAGCAGGAATGCTGTTTCTGATCATGACGGGACTTCCCTGGTCCGGATTCTGGGGAACCAACTTTCAGAATCTCATGACCAACGCAGGTGCCGGTTATCCTCCATCCATCTGGACAGGGGAAGCACCTCAATCCGTCGTGAAAACAAAGGAAATCGCCGACGTCCCCTGGGCCGCTGAGAATTTGGAAGTTCCCGTATCAGCCCTTGAAGGGTACACGCCATTATCCATGAATGATGTTGTATCGATTGCCAAACGAGAAGGTATCGATCCAAGTTACACCGTCTACATCCCTCAGGATGAAAACGGCGTCTATACTCTATCCGCCTTTCCGGCCAAAGCCCAAAATGAAGTCACGATGCACCTTGATCAGTACACAGGAGCGGTCCTTGCTGATTACCGTTTCGATAACTACGGGATCGGTGGGAAAATCGTCGCCATGGGGATCACCCTTCACACAGGCACACAGTTCGGATTCATTAATCAGCTGGTCAGCCTCCTCATCTGCCTCGGCATCATGCTTGTCGCCCTTAGCGGATTCTATCTATGGCTAAAACGGAAACCGAAAAAAGAAATGGGGGCACCGAAATCACCGGGCATCCTGAAAATGAAGTACTTCCTTCTTGTGATGATTGCACTCGGGATCCTGTTCCCACTTGTCGGGGCTTCCCTGATTGTCATCCTGCTTCTTGACCGGTTATTGATCAAAAAAATCCCTGCCACGAAAAAATTCTTTGGTGCGGCATAAGAAAGGACGATGGGACATGAAAACAACCTTAAAATATGTGAGTATCCTTTTCCTTTGCACGCTTCTTGGTGCCTGCACCCCGAAAGAAGATGCAGCGGAATTGTACATTCAGGAGTCTCCCCTTCAGGCTGATATTACGATGCCGGACGAATTTTCAGGAAGCGGTGACCCGATTAAGATCGAGCTCACACAAGACGGAAAAACAGTGGATGATGCCGACTTTGTTCATGTGGAAATCTGGAAAGGCGACGGTTCCTTCCATGATGGAATGGAAGGAGCCGAGAATGCAGGAGAAGGCATGTACACATTCAATAAGAACCTGACGGAAGACGGACTTTATTACATCAAAGTCCACGCAGGAAACAACGGATCCACCATCATGCCGACTCTGCCATTTGCCGTTGGTGAACTCTCCAAAGCAGACGTCGAAGCCTTAAATGATCATGCTCCTGCTGAGAGTGGAGATCACAGTCAGCACCATTAACATCCAAAGATCGAAAGCCCATGCCGCTTTCGATCTTTTTTGACAAAAAAAAGAGATGTCTAGTTTGCTATAATGGTCATAAAAAGGGGATGTTGATTCTATGATTATCCGAGAAATCGACGATTCTTTCATCATGATCAAACAGCACGACCACGCCTATGTATCCGGCGAAACGATCAAGCATATCAATCGCAATCTATTAAAATCCAATCAGTTTTTCGATGACTTCGTATACGCATCCCACCAGCATGACCGGAGCTGGATCGGCCTTGACGACACACCGGTCTGGAACGACGGGAAGCAGATTCCCTTTACCTTCTCAGATTATCCCCTTCTCCCAAAGCTTGCATTCTATCAAATCGGGCTGAATGAAATCGAGGAGGCCAACCTCTATGCGACGCTCCTATGCAGCCTTCATTTCTGTTCATTCTTTGCCAAATCGAAGGACCCTCACTGTTTGAAGTTTTTACAGGATGAAGCAACAAGGCAGGAGAACATCCGGAAGGAGCTGCCGAAACTCGATGAAGCACTGCTCACCCAGCACTTTCAGCTCCTTCAACTTTCAGATAATCTATCACTCTATTTTTGCCTGAACGAGCCGGGGGTGGAGAAAGAAAACGAGCACCCGTGGTTCAAGGACGGATTTAAGAATACGGAAGGTATCCATTCCGGGAAGCAAAAGCTTAAAGCCAGGTGGGTAAATGAGCATGAGGTGACGTTGGATGACTATCCTTTTGAATCGGATTTTTCAGTAACGCTGCCTTATAAAAAAGTGGACAAGTCGGCGATCCGGAAGATTGGCATCGCAGAGGCTTATGGAGAGAGTCAGTTGGAGAAACATACGATTTTCATCAGAAAGTAAAGAAGACCCTGGGACCAGGGTCTTCACTCGTTATCTCAAGAAGAAATCGATGCCTTCACTTCGACTTCCGGCACTTCCAATGTTTTCATGATCAGATGATACATGACCGTCCCCGTCATCCCGAGGATAAAAAGGATCCCGCCCATCATCAAAGGACTCACCCATTCCCCTACAATGATAAGCAGGGATGCAATGATCATGGCGCCATAAAAGGTCAGGCTGTAAAAGGCCATATACGTGCTGCGGGCGTTGGACGGAGCCAGGTCCCCGATCATCGCCTGCTTGATCGGCACATACATAAGCTCCCCGAACGTCCCGACAAAGCCCAAGATAAAGAGGAATAAAATGTTATTCGTAAAAGCAAACGCGCTGAAACAAAGGGTAAAGATGAACATCCCCATCACAAGCGTCCAGCGGTCCCTCCACTTTTTGAACAGAATGAGGACGACCGCGGATAAGAGTACGACAATCAACGTATTTTCCGTCCGCAGGAATCCGAGCATCCTCGTCCCGTCAAGCGTGAAGTCAAAGCCTAAGAGAGAAGTTTGCTGCTCGGGGATATCCCTCTCAAGGCGAATTCCCACGTAATTGGTCAGGGATTGCTCCAAGGTGAGAATGAAAACAGCCCCGAGGATATACATCATGAATAGTTTATCTTTCAAAACGGTTGAATAGCTTTGAACCATCCTGTTGGATGAAGAAGTGGTTTCATTGGTGGCGGGTTCAGGTGTGTAGGTTTCTGAGATGAAGAAAATGGTGATCAGTACGGACAGGAGTGTGATTCCTGTGATCCCAAGGAATAATTCAAACAGATAGGCTTTAAATAGAAACGCTCCGATGATGCCTCCGATGGCCGTCGCGAGATTTCCGAGCCAGTAGCTGACAGTGAAAACAAGCTTCCGTGAATCCGAATCCGTCACATCGATGATCATCGCCTGTGCGGCAGGCTGGAACATCCCGCCGGCAAACATATTGAGAACGAAGAACGCCGCTGTTACATACGGCAAATCGAACCACGGTGAATTGCACAGGGCAATGAAGAAGTACGTCACCATGATTCCGATTTCGGCCAAAATCATAATCTTCCTGCGTCCGATCTTATCGGAAATATGCCCGCCAATAAAGCCGCCGATGATTCCGCTGATGACAATCAGGACCAAGATGATCCCGGTTTGGGTCGCGCCGATCTTCTGGGCGAAATAAATAGCCATGAACGGAATGACGGCCATGGACACAAGTCCCCCGAGGAACTGCATGGCAAGCCGTAATTTCAGGTTCGGATGAATATCGCGTATCCTCATCAAGACTCCCACCCTTCCGTCACAGGGCCGAATAACCGCAGTGCCTGTATCTTCATATTGCTCCAGATCAGATTCGTATGGTCATCGATGAAGGTCAATCTCAGCCCATTCAATAAAGAAATATACGATTGAGCCATCAGCACCGGCGACCCTTCATAGAAGCATCCCTCCTTCTGTCCCCTTTCAATGACAGGATAAATGCGTTCTGCAAACACATCGACAAAGGCACTCAATTCTGCGAACAAGACGGGATACCGGTCCGGTCTCGCCAATACCTGCTGGGAAAGGCGAAGGAAATCCTTATTCCTCGCAAACACATCCAGCTGACAGTCGATCATGTTCCTGACCATCTCCATCGGATTCCCACTGTACCGTTCCTCTATTTCACTGAAATAGGGCTTAATCTCCTCCAGAGGCTCAAGGATCGCCGCTTCAAAGAGCACTTCCTTTGTAGCAAAGTATGTGAACACGGATCCGAAGCTGACCCCCGCCTCCCTCGCAATGGCCGAAATGGTCGTTTCGGCAAATCCGTTTTCGCTGTATGTTTTCACGGCTGCTCCCAGGATCGCCGCTCTCTTTTTCATCATCTTTTCCTCTCGTGACATGTTGTTCTCCCTTCTTTACTCAAAAATGATTGATTGATCAATTTTTATTTTACTGTTAGATATTTCCAAGGTCAACGATTATTTTTCGACAAAAAAATCCGCCTTCCGATGTGTGAAAACAACAGAAAGCGGACCTATTTTATTCGTCAAACGCACCGTTCATCCTAACCAGCAGTTCCCCGAACATTTTCTTCTCCTCTTCGGACCAGCCTTCAAGCAGGCCCTCATACCATTCGAGTCTCATGCGGCTGTCGAGGGCAAGCTTTTTCTTCCCCGACTCAGTGAGGTCAAATAGGCTTACGCGTCCGTCACCAGGGTCTGAAAAGCGCTGGATGAGCCCCTTCGATTCAAGGGCAGCCGCCTGTCTGGACAAAGTCGAAATATCAAGCTGGAACGCTTCGGCAAGCTCTTTCAACCGTGACGGACCTTGTTCATCAAGTTGCCTCATCATAAGGTATGCCGCCCTCTCCAATATCCCGATTTTCCGCTCGGACTGATCCCGGAAGACCGCTTTTCGGATCAGGCTGGTCAATTCATATTCTATCCTTTCAACTGCGTTCTCTTTGGACATAGGTATCCCTCCTTTTTTCGTCAATCAATCTGACAGATTCATTGACAACACTGCAGGTACTTGTATAATACAAGTATATAGTTGTATCGTACAAGTAATCCCAGGAAAAGTAAAGCGTTTTCATTGAAAGGTGGGAAAGAAGGCTTCCTATCAAGAGGAGCTGTGTTATGAAAATCATTCGAATCATCATCCAAATCGGCATTCTCTATGCCTTTTCATTTATAGGGGGAGCCCTCGAGGAACTCCTCCACCTTCCCATACCCGGAAGCATCATCGGCCTGATCCTGCTTCTTGCATGCCTGTCGTTGAAAATGGTCCCCGTGATCATCGTGGAGGACGGAGCAAGCTTTTTACTCGCTATCCTGCCATTATTATTCATACCGGCCATGACCGGGGTCATGAATTACCCCGCTCTTTTATCAGGAACCGGTGCCATGCTCTTTCTCATTGTCGTTGTAAGCACGGTTGTGACCATGGCCGTATCCGGTTTTGCCAGTCAGCACTTAGAAAAACGATCTGAAAGAAGGGAACAAGCATGCAGCAAGCACTGATCGCCATCCTGATCATCGCCCTCACCGCCGTCCTTTATTTTGCCATGGTGAAGGTGTATCAGCGTTTCTCCTATCCCGTATTGATCCCGGTCCTCACGACCACGATCGTGATCGTCGGACTGCTGATCTCTATGCATATTCCGTATGAGGAGTACATGATCGGCGGGAAATGGATCCACTCCCTGCTTGGTCCCGCCGTCGTCGCCCTTGCATATCCCCTGTATAAGCAGCGGAAGATCCTGATGAAGTATCGCTTCCCAATCATCGGAGGTGTCTTCGCAGGACTCCTGACCGGAATGATGAGCGGACTCCTGTTTGCAAGGGTTCTCGGCATCGATCATGAGTTGATCCTGTCCATCGTGCCGAAATCGATCACGACACCCGTTGCTATCCAGATTGCATCCGGTCTTGGTGGCGTCCCGGCCATGACCGTCGTCTTCGTCATGATCGCCGGATTCTCAGGCGTCATCCTCGGTCCAATGATCCTGAAAATCGTCCGCATCCACAGCTCACTCGGACGCGGGATCGCCTTAGGCAGCGCCTCCCACGCCCTCGGTACGTCGAAAGCGATGGAATATGGGGAATTAACCGTATCCATGAGTTCCGTATCCATGACACTGAGTGCCCTGTTGGGTTCGGTGTTTGGGCCGATTGTGGTGTGGGTGTTTCAGGTGTAATGGTAATGGTGTGTAGGCCGCAAAGATGTTTCGACAAATTGAATTAAATAATCGTAGAAAGACCCGTTCATACCGGGTCTTTTTCTATTTTTCCGTTTACGGCCCACGAGATACGAACAGAATGATACCAAGTATCCAACATTGAAAGGAACAAATGATATGTCGAAAAATAAGATTGGTTATTCCCTTTTAATCGTCATGATCCTTGTATTCATTCTATCCTATTTCGCCATTAACCCGATCGGGGGCAAAAATCGAGAGGGTGACGCCGGTTCCCTGATCTCAGATATGACCCTTGATGAAAAAATCGGTCAGATGCTCGTAGCCGGCGTCAATGGAACCCAAATGGATGAGCCCACGAAGAATCTGATCCAGAAGCACAAGGTCGGAGGGTTCATCTTCTTCTCGGACCATTTGAAAGGACCGGAGCAAACCGTCCAATTTCTGAATCAACTAAAAGAAGCAAACGCCGATAACCCACTTCCCCTCTTATTGAGCGTAGATGAGGAAGGCGGGAATGTGACGCGACTCCCCGGAAGACTCGAGCACTTCCCTACCAATCAAAAAATCGGGAACGCGAACGACCCCGACGTTTCCTATGAGGTCGGCACCACTCTCGGCAAAGGATTGAAGGAATTCGGGTTCAATTTGGACTTCGCACCTGTCCTTGACGTGAACAGCAATCCAAATAATCCGATCATCGGCGACCGCTCCTTCAGCCCGGACCCTGATATCGTGAGCGAACTGGGGATCCAGACGATGAAAGGGATTCAATCCCAGAATATCCTGTCATCGATCAAACACTTCCCTGGCCACGGAGACACATCCGTCGATTCACATCTGGCACTTCCCGTAGTCAACAAGAGCCTGCAAGAACTCGAGTCTCTGGAACTGATCCCCTTCAAGCGAGCCATCGATGACGGAGCCGACCTTGTCATGGTTGCACATATCCTGCTTCCCGAACTCGATGACACCTATCCCTCATCACTATCGGAGGCCATCGTGACGGATCTTTTACGAAAGAAACTGAACTTCAAGGGTGTCGTCATCACCGATGATATGACCATGAAAGCCGTGGCGGACAACTACGGAATGGGAGAAGCTGCGGTGCTATCCGTCAAAGCCGGCAGCGACCTGATCCTCATCGCCCACGATGCTCAAAAGGCAGTGACAGCCATGGAAGCACTGAAATCGGCCGTTAAAAATGGAGAAATCTCAGAGGAGCGAATCGATGAAAGCGTAAAAAGAATCATCAACCTGAAACAAAAATACCACCTGAAAGATACCCAATCAGGAGAAGTCGATCTGACGGAACTAAATCAAGCGATCAAATCCATTAATTCGAAAATTTCACCCTAATCAAAAGCGGATTTCTCTTAGTGAGAAATCCGCTTTTGTTAAGACAACGGTCTTTCAAAAATGATTTCATAATCCGTCGGTTTCCCGTGGCCGTTGTACTTTAGCGGAAGCACCTGAACGAGCCGCCATCCATCAGCGGCATACTCCTCGATGATTTCCCTATGTTTCGGCTCGGTGAAAAATCCGCCCAGACTGGTTTGGACGTATGTGTATTCGTACATGGTTGCACCTCCGTGGGGTTTTCTTACTTTACGTATTCATGGCAGAGATGGTTTCAACTTTTTCATCGGAATGAAGTTCTATCAGCTTTTCAACCGCCTTTATCACCACCTGTGGTTCATCCCTTTGAATATAATGAGCGCTATTCTTGGCAAGTACACATTCACCCTTAGAAGAAATCAACGTCAATTCCCTCTGCATGATATTCCACAATTCCTGGGATGCTTCTGAATAATGATCTTTTTTACCAGCGGAAAGTACTAGAACCGGCATACTTAAAGTCTCCTCATATTTTTTTAACTGCCCCAGGCTTTCCATAAATTCTTCGTAGTTGCCTTCTCGTACAAATTGCTTGCGATATGCTTCCTGAAAATCACTCGTCATCGTAGGAAGGAAGCGTTCCCTATAATCAACCGGAGTTGAATCAACCAGCACCAAGCCCGCGACTTCTTCAGGATATTCATGAGCATATACACTCACATTCACTCCACCGAAAGAGTGCCCGACCAATATGTATGGAGGTTTGATATTCAAACCAAACAACATTTCCTTCAGCTCTTTTACCATCTCGCGGCTCGTCCTCCGACTCGGACTCTTCCCGCTCTTCCCAAGCCCGGCACGGTCGTATACCAGCACTTCTGTTATTTCTGATAGCTCCCCAATCACTGAATCCCAGGCTTTTGAATAATCCCCGTAACCGGCATCCATCACCACCGTCGGTTTATTGTTTTTCTTACCTGTTAGTTTGGCGTATAGTTTAAAGTTCTTGATCGGTACCAACATTTCTCTATTCATGTACGGAAGTCCCCTTTTTGCATTTTGCAACTAGTCCATATAATCACTAGGAGAAACCACGTCCACCAACCCGCTCTCCTCCAAAAACTGAGTCACTAAGTGAACATGCCCCGCCCCGATGATCAACAGTGTCCGGTCATCAGGTGAAGAGGTAATCTCAGCGAGGTTCGAGTATATGATTAAATTCCGTTGGTACCACCATCTCACCCAATCGATCCCAACATAATTCGTCTCCTTGCCAATACGGGCGATTGCCATATACATTTCGTGGTCGAGCTTGATCCTCGATTCTGAATTGAATTTCTTGACCATTTCATAAATATCGGGGGGATCGATGTTTAAGTGAAGTTTCGGACGGTATGTTTCATTAATGTACTCATACATTTCCGGCTGCTCTTCCTTCGCCCACTCCATGACCTGTCCCAATCCCATGTTGCCGACACTCTCCATCCAGTCGATGGCATATAGTCGCTCATGTCCCAATTCAGATGCGGTTCTAAACCCAAACTGATGAATCTCATCTACCTCTAACGACAAATGATCGTTCAAATACTTTTGATACTCTTCATTAAGAGATTCATCCTTCTCCTTCTCAACTTCCAATGCTATTTTGGTAGGCTTGAATTCTTTCAAACTGTTGACGACTTCCCTGATTTCCTTTTGTCTATCATTCATCAATACATCATCGAGCTCCACCCTTTGAAGATCTGGTGTATAGCGCATATGGAATGTTCCGAGCACCATTACTTTTGGCTTTTTATTCATATCCTTCCATTCAATCCCTTCATCTCTAACTCTTTTCTTACCCGTTCAATCTCCCCAATCTTCCACTCTATGATTTCGCGAATCTTCTTTTCGGACAGATGCCCCTGAAAAAACTTCTCCACTTCCCAAGCAAGCATCATCGTCAAATGGTCTATGTATAGATAGCTCAGATCACTCCTAAAATCGTCATTAACCCAAGTGATCCCACCTTCCCTCATGCATTGCAGGTAGTATTCAGGGACATAGGCAATCAGATCCTCGTCATATATATTCTGCATCAAGATCGTCACGTCCCTTAAGGGAGACCCGATGGCTGCCCATTCCCAATCGATGAACCAGACCTCATTATCCTTATAAAAAACATTTTCGAGGTGAGGGTCCCCGTGGGTTATGACGGATGGACATTTCGATTGATAATGTGGGATATCCAGTCGCTCATATGCTTCCTGGATTGTTCTCTCCCATCGTGGACTGGCCCACGATTTTCTTGAGCATAACTTGCCCAGCTGATCTAAGCACCAATTCTTCCATTCTGAGCTTAATTGGTGGTCAGGAAGCTTGGTTTGAACGGGTTCCACACAATGAAGAGAAGTTAATCTTGTGACAATATGACCCATTGTTCTCTTTTTTTCCTCTAAAGACAATACATCAAATCCTTCTTTTATCGGAGACCCCAAATCCCACATCAGCATCGCTTGTGGCGGATCACCCCATACGCGAACGACCTTACTGAAGGAATCGACAGTGTCTGTTATGTTTCTATGAATCTCTACTTCCTGATTTCGTTCATCCGCAAATTCTTTGTAGATGTATTGGACTCTTTCATCTTCACTTAAAGCATCGATTCTAAAAATATTCCCCGCGTGGGCACCGCTGATTTCCTTCATGCCCAGAAATTCCACATTCATCCCCCTCAACCTGTCGACGATATGATTCATATCCATCCATCCCTCCTTTAACGACCTTATAATGTAATTATTTCAAATTAATGGTAAGAACACAAATAAAGACAGCCCCCATTCGAGCCGCCTACTGTCCTTCATTGTTCTATTTATCTAACTTACTATTAATCTCATGCAATAGGTACAACCCTCTCACCAGACAACCCGTGATGATCCCAAAACCAATAACAAGCCCAAATACGTGCAATGGAATCAAAAAGAATCCGATGATGGAGGCTGTCACAATTAAGAATAATAAGAACAAACCTTTCCCTCCAGCTACTTGATCGCTTCCTTCATTTTTTCATAATAAAGATCCCAGTCCTTTTCTCCATTCTCAATAAGCATATGCATAACCGGCAACCCCTCAAGAATCCGCAACTCCAAATCCCTGCGCATCTCAAGAAACTCCACAAGCCCTCGATATCCCTTCAACCGATTCTCTTTTCCATACCCTTGATTCACATGATAATCCGTGAAGAACTCACGCCACTCCTGACTGCGCTCTTCATATACATGATGGAAGGATTGATCCAGGTTTTCCTGATAAAAATAAATCAGCAGAGGATTCAATGGTGAGATCAACGAACTGATTTTCTTTAAATGGTTCTCAAGCCTCTCTGGTTCCGCATTATGCATGGCGATGAACTTGGTAAACGGATTTTGCAGGAAACAGCATTCAAATATGTACACGTCATCGCCGAATGCCGTTTCTTCCACGAATTCCTTCCAATAATGATAGGAGACGTCTTCGAACGTATCCAAATCCAACTCGTAGACATCATTAGAAGCCAGGTATTCCACAAGAGCAGGATCCGTATCTAGAAAATGACGGTACGAAATAAAATAGTGATCGCCTTTCTTCTGGGCATCCCCTTTGATACTCTCCTCATGTTCAGGAAATTTTTCAAGAATGGTATTAAACTGCCCCTCATCTAAACAGGCGGTCGATTCATAATCAGCAGGATGACTGGTGTCTCCTTCTTGGAAGAGCTTGACCTTGACCCCTTCTTTCTCCAAATGCTCTTTAATATAATGGGCCGTGGTCGACTTGCCTGACCCTGGTATTCCCTCGACGATAATAAGATTCGATTTCAAGATTGCACCCCTTTTCCTTTTCTACATGTTCTTTTCCTTCATTTCCTCCAACAACTCAACAACCCGTTCATTTGATTTATTCATTCTCCTCACCTGTAGTTCAATGGAGAAAAGGGTGATGAGTGCTAGAATTCCAATTACGATCATGATGCATTTCTCCCTAAAACATTATTTCTATATATGGTTTGACAAGTCCTATCACCATAAGCAGAACTACTGTCAGAAGAGCAAATCCCAACTTTCGGTCGCGCTCTTTTTCTCTTATCCCTTCTACCCCTATTAGCAAAAACATCAACGCTAAACATGATAGGATACTAGTACTAGAGAAATCGAGATGATCAATAAAAAAGTGATAGAAACAAGCCCCCATCCCCATAAAAGCAAGGATGATGTTTACCTTTTTCAACAAAGACTACCGCCTCCAAACACCCTTATTTTACCACTAATAGACAATTTATTGGGACGTCTCCCGGAATTTACGCCATAAAAAAACACCCTGCGAACATCCACAGGGCATTCCATTCATTCACTTAACTATACGCAACCTCTTTATCCCTCAAACCCAACGCCTTCGCAGTTGACGTATGGATTTCCCTGAAGAGCTCAGGATTTTCACCCAATGCCACTCCATAGGAAGGAATCATTTCCTTGATCTTCGGCTCCCACTCTTTCATGTGCTGCGGGAAGCATTTGTCCAATACCTCCAGCATGACGTGAACGGCTGTGGAAGCACCCGGAGACGCACCAAGCAGGGCTGCGACTGAGCCATCAGCGGAGCTGACCACTTCCGTACCGAACTGAAGGGTTCCTTTGCCTGCTTCGGTGTCCTTGATGACCTGCACACGCTGGCCGGCTACGACGATATCCCAGTCTTCGCTCTTGGCGTTCGGGATGAATTCGCGCAATTCTTCCATGCGTTTTTCATTGGACAGGAGAACCTGCTGGATCAAGTATTTGGTCAATCCCATTTCCTTTACGCCTGCAGCAAGCATGGTGAAAAGGTTATTCGGTTTGACCGATGTGATCAAATCCATATTCGAACCCGTCTTCAGGAACTTCGGTGAGAATCCTGCAAATGGTCCGAACAGAAGGGATTTCTTGTTATCGATGTATCGGGTGTCAAGATGCGGAACCGACATCGGAGGAGCTCCGACCTTGGCTTTCCCGTACACTTTCCCGTGATGCTTTTCGATGACCTCAGGGTTATTACACACCATGAAGAGTCCTGATACCGGGAATCCACCGATCTGCTTCGACTCAGGGATACCTGTTTTCTGGAGTAACGGAAGACTTCCGCCACCGCCGCCGATGAAGACGAACTTCGCCGTATGATATTCCATTTTGATGCCGTCGATATCATGGACCTTTACTTCCCATGACCCGTCGGATTTGCGTTTGATATCTTCCACACTATGGTTGTAGTTGATCTCGACGCCTTTATTACTCAAATAGTCGAACATTTTGCGGGTCAGCGCCCCGAAGTTGACGTCCGTCCCTGAATCGATCTTTGTCGCTGCGATCGGTTCATCCGATTCGCGGCCATCCATGATCAGAGGAATCCATTCCTTCAATTTTTCCGGATTATCAGAGAATTCCATGCCTTCGAAGAGTGGACTCGCTGACAGCGCTTCCAAACGTTTTTTCAGAAACCCCACATTTTCTTCACCTTGAACCATGCTCATATGCGGGATCGGCATAATGAATTCCTGTGGTTGACCAATGAGATTGCGGTTGACGAGATAAGACCAGAATTGTCTTGAAAGTTGGAACTGTTCATTGACTTTGATTGCTTTCGTAATGTCTATAGATCCATCAGGCTTTTCGGATGTATAGTTGAGCTCGCATAGTGCAGAATGTCCGGTTCCGGCATTATTCCATTCGTTCGAGCTTTCTTCCCCAGGCTTCGCGAGCTTTTCAAACACTGTGATTTCCCATTCCGGCGCCAACTCTTTCAGGATCACTCCTAAAGTCGCACTCATGACACCAGCACCAATTAAGATAACATCTGTTTTCTTCTGTAAGCTGCTCATTATAACCTTCCTCATCCACTATATTTGCAGGCGCTTTCAATCCAGCACCTTCATGTGTCTAAAAAAAACCATACCATCTTCTATTATAATGATTCATAGGGTAAAATATCTAGTATTATCTGATTATTATAAACTATTTTGTGAAAAAACAAAAGTGAAAATAGTGTCATGAATGCTTGGTGATAAAGGTTTGGAAGTACCTCCACACCCTCTGAACCCTTATATGTCAAAGGGAAACCCGACAACATCAGTAGAGATTCTGATTAGTTTTCCAGAAAAATATTTTTTCCTATTAATCGAACTAAAATTCAGAGTATTTCGCCTGTTTTTTTTACCAAAACTAGTCTTTTACTCAAAAGACAGCCCGTTCACTAATAGAACGGGCTGCTCTCCATCTACTTTTCCTTCTTCGGTCGGAACGGCCACCACACTCCATTACCGAAGGACACGGTCATCGCTGGTATCAATAGTGGCAGGACGATCAGTCCATACAGAAGCAGTCCGGTTATGACGATTGTCGCGATCTGCACGAGACTGAGTACCCCTGACGGCACCATGGCCCCAAATGTACCTGCGAGGATGATGGCCGCGGTGATGATGACGGTTCCCATCTTCGCCATCGATGCTTTGATGGCATCGGTCACCGCCATGCCTCCTGCCGACTGTTCACGGAAACGATCCATGAGGAAGATCGAATAGTCGACCCCGAGGGCCACGAGCATAACGAATCCGAAGAACGGAACGGCCCAGCTGATGCCGTCATATCCAAGTCCCTCTACGAAGATCCACTCAGCTACGGCAACAGACGTGAAGTACGTCAGTAGCAGGGATCCGATCATGTAAAGCGGCATGATGAAGGATCGGAACAGGATTGCCAGGACCACAAACAAACTGATGAGCATGATCGTCACCGTCTGGGTGAAGTCACTCGTCGAGATATCACTCAGATCCCGGTTGATGCTTGAGACTCCTCCGATGGCGACCTCGGTATCTTCAAGAGGCGTATCCTTGATGACCCGTTCCGTCGTTTCATTGATGCGGTCCACGGTGTCGATGGCTTCCGGTGAATACGGATTATCGGACAGGGTGACTTCAAGCTTCAACCCTTTTTCTTCTCCAAAAGAATACCGGTCGATCACTTGGGCAAATTCTTTATTTTCCAATGTACCCGGTGGTAAGTATAACCCGGTATCGCGGATAGTCTCGCTGTCACTCATCCCCTGAAGCTGATCTCCAGCCTGATTTAATCCGCCTGTGATCTGGTTCAGACCGTCCAGTGGATTCGGAGCTTCCGGTTGAGGTGCCTGACCCTGACCTGCTAAGGCTGCCTGCTGGCTGAGCCCTTTCACGGCCTGATCGAGACCATCAGCCGCTCCGTTCACCCCTTCAGCAATCTTTCCAAGCTGGTAGTCCGCATTGAATTCTTCTATCGCATCCCCGGCAGGACGTGTGATGGAACGTACACTCTTCACCCCGTCGACTTTTGCAAGCTCTCGGCTCAATTTTTCTACATAAGGGACGGCATCCTCGGTCACAAGCTTCTCCTCGCTTGAAAGCAGAACCTGGACAGGAAGGGAATCCCCTTGACCGAATCCATCTTCAATCGCCTGTAGACCTTTTACTGAATCATAGCTGTCCCCGATTTCATCCACCGTATTGAAGGACAGGGCATCGTCGTATGTGAATAAAAGTGGAACGGTGATAACCGCCACCACTGCCATGGACAACAGTGGACGATTGACGGAAAGCTTGCCCATCCATGCCCATAACTTACTGTCATTGTGAGAAACGGATTTCTTCGAAGGCCAGAACAATTTTTCCTTTAAGGTCGCCATAAAGAACGGCATGACGGTGCTTAACACCAATAACAGAACCGCGATCCCCACCGCCACGGCTACAGCTGATTTAAAGATTGGGAAATCGGCAAACCCGATGGCGAAGAACCCGATGAACACGGCGAGACCGCTTATGTAAAGCGTACGTCCCGCGGTCTTATACGTGCGGATGATCGCCTCATTGATGGGCTGACCTGCACCCAGCTCTTCCTTGAACCGGCTCAGTAACAGGATGCAATAATCCGTCCCGATCCCGAACAGAATGGCCACAAGGAAGATCTGCGTGTAGTTTGATACGGGAAAGCCGAACCAATCGATGAAAAATGCGACGATTGATTGACTGAGTAAATAGGTGATCCCAACGGCCACTAACGGAATCAATGGGGTGACAATCGAACGGAATACGGCTAATAACAGGGCAAAGATCAGCACGACCGTAATGATTTCCGTCCGTTTCAATCCTTCCTGCGCGCTTAGGTTGACATCATTATTGATGATGGCTTCCCCCGTCAGGTAAACGGATGACTCGCCTTTCAGGATGTCTGATTTAATGGAATCAGCAAGCTCCACCACTTCCTCCTGTGTTCCGTCAACGGTGATCGGAACAAGGACGGTCTTTTTGTCTTTTGAGACAAGCTGGGCTTCCAGCTCCTTGCTTTCAAACGGATCGAGGACGGAACTGACCGGGTCCCCAAGCTCTTTCAGTTCATCTACATTTGACGCAATGTCTTTCTTCGCTGAATCCGTCAATTTTTCGTCCAGTGAATACACAAGGGATATCGTTTCCTCCCCTGCCCCGGCGTCATTCAGCATTTCCATCGCTTTCTTTGACGCGGCATCTTCAGGGAGTTGGAATGTCCCCGCATCTTCTGCCTGCTTCGACAGGTTGGGCGAAATCATAAACAATAAAACCGTTATAATAAGAAGGCCGATGGTAACCGGCCACTTGAATTTGATGATGGATTTCATCCTTTTTCACCCTCCAATTTCAAAATCGATCTGATTTTCCTGAACATCGTCAGGAATTGATCCAGCTCCTCGTCCTTCACGTGATCGGCGAATAAGTCTTCGATATAAGCATAGACCGCTTGATCGGACTCGGTTACGACCCTCTGCCCATCCTCCGTGAGGCATACAAGCTTGCTTCGCTGATCTCCTTCCGCCTTTACGATTTCGATGAGCCCTTTCTCTTCAAGCCTCTTCAACCGGTTCGAAATCGCACTCTTATGAACCCCCTGGAGCTCGGCGATCACACCCCCTGCAAGCGGACCATTCTTATTGACAAGCTTCAGCACCTGAATCTGTTCAGGTGAATATTCCTGCCACACATCAGCCTTTACATTCTTCAGCACCCGATCTGTTCCGAATACCATGACATCCTCGAACAGCTCGACTGCTTCAATTAACCGCTTATCCAACTAGTTGACCCCCTAAACTAATTATTCTAATTTATAGTTTAGGGGGTCAACTAGTTGGAGTCAAGAAATAAGGTGTTGAAAATTAATTTTAAATTTCAGAATTTATTGACAAATACATCTACTAAAATCATATAATGGTATTACCATAATAAAAATTGGTCTTACCAATCAGGAGGTACCTACATGAAAGAACGTTCTTCGGATCTCATCGCTCGGGACATTACACGATCCATTTTGGCAGGATCTCTTGAGGTGCAGGCACCTCTTCAATCTGAGAGGGAATTGGCTGCTCAATACAAAGTCGGCCGCCCCACCATCCGCGAAGCCCTGCAGCGACTGGAAAGGGACGGTTGGATCACCGGACGCAAGGGGATGCCTGCTATCGTGAATGATTACTGGGAGCAGGGGAACTTGATGACGATTGTCACCATCCTGCAGCACGAGGAGGAGATTCCGGATGAATTCATCGTCCATATGCTACAGCTGCGGGTCTCGATAACACCTGCTTATTTCAAGGATGCCTTGGAGAACAGCAGGCTGAAAGTTGTTTCCCTCTTTGCCTCGTTCGAGGATATCCCGGACGAAGCCAATGCCTATGCGGAATTCGACTGGCAGATCCAGCACGGGGCCGCCATGCTGTCGCCGAACCCCATTTATCTCTTGATCCTGAACAGCTTTAAGGATATTTATATCAGGATGGCAGAGAAATACTTCTCAGAATCCGAACACAGGACCGCTTCACGTGACTATTACAACAGACTTCTGGAATGGATATTGGCCGGGGACATCCAACAAGCCGGGCAAACCATCCGGGACATGATGGAAACAAGCATTACGCTTTGGAAACAAAAAATGAATGGAGGGACGGAGAAATGAAGGAGAATCGATTGTATCGGGATTTCTTTTTACACTTTGATATTTTAGTCATGGCGGGCATTTTTCTCGTGGTACTCGGATTTTTGTTCACTTTGGAGCTTTCCCTATTCAGCTTGCTATTTTTTGCCGTCGGGATCGTCACCTACATGTTCAGCGAATACCTCACCCACCGCTTCCTCTTTCATATCAAGGCACCGAAGAATCCTTTTCTACTGTATTTAATCAAGCGCCTGCACTATGATCACCATAAGAAGCCGAATGACTTGAAGCTCCTCTTTCTGCCGATCTGGTACAGCGCACCCAACCTCTTTGTCCTGTGCCTGTTGTTTTACTTCATAACCGGATCCATGTCATTTACCCTTGCTTTCACTACTGGGATCCTGTTCATGTTCTTTGTGTACGAATGGAAGCACTACGTCGCTCACCGGCCGATGAAACCTAAGACGCGCTTTGGCCGCTGGCTTAAAAAGACGCATGTCCTTCATCATTATAAGAATGAGAACTATTGGTACGGGGTCTCCACCCCATTTGTCGATGTGTTGTTCGGAACCTATAAAGAAGGAAGCGACGTGGAGATGAGTGAGACGGCGAAGGATTTGGAGAAAAGGGCATGAAAAAAGTCCAATCGGGTTGGTCCGATTGGACTTTTTTTCTATTCCCACTTAAACACATAACTGGCTAAAGCAAACCCACCAACGAGCCACGCTCCAAGGATCAGCGTCTCCGTCCCAAGCTCCAGGAACGGTGTCCCGAGATTCATCGTCTCCCGCAGTGCGGAACTGAGGTGAGCGATCGGCAAGACCTTCACGATAGGCTGGATGATGTCCGGCATATCGTTGATCGGGAAGAACACCCCGCCTAGAAACAGCATAGGGAACGTCACGAAGCCCGCAATCGGCCCCGCACTTTCCGGATTCTTTGCCATCCCCGCAATGATGAAGCCGAGGGACATAAACGCCAGGGTCCCGAGGATGATGAAGAAAATCATTGCAAACCACGAGCCGGCCACGTTGATGTCAAAAATAAGATCGGCAATCAATACGACCAGGAGTGCCTGCGTCCCGTTCAGCATCAGGCGGGCCGTGATCTGAGCCGCGATGAAGGTAGAGGCCTTCAGTCTCGTCCCCTGCATACGGCGGAGGATTCCACGCTCCCGCCACGCTGAGATCTGACCGGCCACCCCGTTCATATTGTTGCTCATGATCATCATGGCGACAATCCCGGGAACAAGGAAGTCGACATAGCGAATGTTCAATGCTTCGATCCCGACTTTTTCCACCGTCACGACAGGCTTGTAATCGACAAGGTCCTTACTGTATTGATCGATGATCCCATTCACAACTGTAAGTCCAAGCTCAGCGGTCGCCAGGTTCTTTTCGTTATAGTAAACGGGAATCGAAAATGGTTCTTCCCTTGCCGTCACGTTTTCACCGTATCCTTTCGGGATTGTGATCAGAAGCTGGATATCGCCATTTTTCACGGCTTTTTTCCCCGTTTTGATGTCATCAAATTTTGCTGTTTCGATTCCATCATTTTTTAAGAATAAGTCCTTTAAATCCTTTGAGGAATCGGTTTGATCATTGTCGACCATCCCTACCGAGAGCGAAACCGAGTCCCCTCCCCCTGCGAATGAACCGAGGGCAACCATCAGGATGACCGGGAAAAGCAGGGTAAAGAATAATACTTGCTTGTTTCGTGCAAAAATCCGTAATTGTGCCAGTGTCAGCTGCCAATACGCTCTCATGATTCCCTCAGCCTCCTTCCTGTCATATGAATGAAGACATCCTCGAGCGTCGCCTGACGCGTCTGGAGGTCCTCGATCTTCAAATCATGCTCTGTCGACAAGGTAATCAGGGAAGTCAACGCCCTTTGCAGCTCATCGGTGTAAAGCTGGACGAATGTATCCTTGATGGCGACATCTTCCACTCCATCCATCTTCATGAACCAAACTTGCTCAGGAGGATTCTCCAGATGGAATTCGATCGTACTCGTTGACTGCAACGTTTTCACAAGATTCGTCGGCGTATCGAGGGCGATCAGCTCCCCCTGGTCCATGATGCCGATACGGTCGCAGAGAACATGGGCTTCATCCATATAGTGAGTCGATAGGATCACCGTCTTTCCCCGCTCCTTGAGTCGAAGCACAATATCCCAAAGCGTCCTCCTTGCCTGAGGATCCAATCCCGTTGTCGGTTCATCGAGGAACACAATATTTGGGTCATGAATCAGGGCCAGGGCAATCGCCAGACGCTGCTTCTGGCCACCTGACAGTCCCTTGATCCGGTCCTTCCGCTTCTCCGTCAGCAGCATGTCCTCAATCAATTGATTGATGTCCACATTCTTCGGATAAAAGCTCGCATATAAATGGAGGATCTCCTCCACCTTGAGCAGTTCAAACAGCGAGGTGGACTGAAGCTGGACCCCGATCACTTCCTTCACTTTATTCACATCTTTTTTCACGTCAAATCCGGCTAAGCTTGCCGTCCCCGCGTCCGGCTTCCGGAGTCCCACGAGCATCTCGATCGTCGTCGTCTTCCCGGCCCCGTTCGGCCCGAGCAATCCGAAGATTTCCCCCTTCTCCACCTGAAAGCGGACTCCCTTCACCGCCGTAAAGGAACCATATCTTTTCACTAACTCTTTCACATCCACCATGATTTCGTTCGGCATAACGAGCCTCCTTCTAAAAAAACGTAACCGCCCATGAATGAGCGGTCCAATCCTTGTTGTTTATACGCGATGATGATCTGCACGCCAGTTCTGCACAGCTTTTTTAATCTCATTGGGTGTTAAGTTTTCCGCCAGTGTCCGTTCGACCAGCACCGGAAATTCTTCATCCGGAGCAAACCTGAGTGCGATGATCTGCTTCAGGGATAGTCGACCGTCAAGGTCTTTACTTGTTAACCGATAATAACGGAATTGCTCTTCCGTACGGATAACACGATCCTGCACCTGAAGGGCATACGTCCGGAGCCTCACCCCGACCAGGATCAATGTGATCACGACTAGGAGAACGATAAAGCTAAGCAATGTCTCCGTGCCCACATTCTTCACGAAAAATATAATCGTCAAAATAAGGGTGACAAGGGCTGACAGGGCGATCCCTACATGAAACACCGGATCGACCTTGCTGTGATTTTCATAGTTTTGCTGTTTCATATGTACCTCCTGAGGGTGATAGATTCATTATATACCAGATGGCCTACGGATAGGACCGTCCTGTTAAAAATCATATTCGGAAATATCTTGAGGTATGCGGAGGACAAAAGGAATGCCTTACCCAGAATGATCATCTATATTTTTCCATATCATATATGGTACGATAGTAATAGATATGACAAGAGTTGGAAGTTCACCTGCTTTTCCTATTAAAAAAGGAGGTTGTGCTGATGGTTTGGTTATTTGTTTTGATTCCCTTTTCGTTCATGGTTGGAGTCGTCATCGTGGGCAGCATTAAGGAGAGATACTTTTCACAAGGGTACTTAACAGGGGATTGCTATGATACCCATAAAAACGAAGGGTATGAGGCGTATTGTCGTGGGCAGTCCAATCATTTGAAGTTTTGGACGGGGGGACGTTAGTGATAAAATGGTTACTTTTGGGCTGTGATCAGGCCCTTTTTTTGGTTCATTCTTCGCGACGCCTCAATCCCCACTTTCGTGCACCGAACGCATAAATAATGATCATCAATAACCCTGCCACCATGGCCATGAGTAAGCCCACGAACCCGATCAGACCAGCCCATCCAACCGTCGTCACTTGAAATAAAAAGGCATACCATACCCCACCCACTATCATCGCAAGTGGAACATTAAAAGGAAACAGCTTCTTCCATCCGAGAATAAGGAGAAGGGTAATGCACCCCAGAATCAAAGCGAAGATGGTCTCTGGCTGTTCCCACTGAACTCGAAATCTCGATTGTCCCTCTGTTTCTTGTTCCGGTGTTAAGTTTTTTAATTTGGTGAGGGTGCTCCCGGCAGAAACGAGACCAGCTAATGTCATCACTCCAAACAGGGTCCAGTTTATCGTCTGTACTTCTTTTCTTGCATTCATCAGATCCCCTCCTATTTATGATGTCGGAATGGAACCTCCCGTAGACACAACTCCCTCTACCTTACAAGCTCCATCTGTGATTCAGACATTCTCTCCAGTTCTTCATCTTCCATCAATTGAGACACCATCCTTGCTTTTTCAAAATAGCCTTTGGAAAGTTCATTCTCTGATTGATCCCTATACACCCTCCCCATTTGAAAATATAACTCTCCCATACCGTAGAGGATTCTATTTTCACGGCACTCCCTGATTCCGTTTTGAGCAAATAGAAGTGATTCCTCCAACTCTCCATTCAAATACAAGGAACGGGAATAGTTGTAATACACCTTGATCAATAATTCCTTATCCCGGATGACAGGCAGCCGATTGATATAAGTCAGGATGTCTTTATACATGGAGTGTGCTTTATTCAGATCCTTTCGTTCAGTATGTATATTCGCCTTCGTTAAATAGATTTCGATTTCCTTCTCGGAGTGACTCTTTAAAGTGGTATGCCTCATGGAGAGTGCCTCATCCAGAAGCATTAAGGCCCGATGGAAGTCATCGTGAATTTTATAAAAATAGATCGCTTCATACCAAAGCAGCTGCTGCCTGTTCCCACCATGTACAAAAAGAGGGTTGCCCCGCTCATGATTGACCAATTCTTTAATCTGCTCATAGTTCTTCTTCTTTAAGGACTCGCTTAATTGCAGGAGAACCTCCTGTACATAGTCTATGCGGGGAATATAGACGCTTTCAAGGAAATAATTCATATCCACCCCAAGCCTCATGGATAATCGATACAATAGGCCCGCCGACGGAGAAAGATCGCCGCTTTCAATCCTGCTTATAAACGATTGACTGCAAATATTCTTGCAGAGCTCCTGCTGGGATATCCCGAAATGATTTCGCAGTTCCTTGATCTGCACCCCAATCCTGCCTTCCTGCACCTGCCTTCACCTCCAAACCGATGACTCTCTTCTTCATTCGGCTATCAATATAGAAATCCCTTCCAAATACGCAAAAAAAGCATCCGGTTCTGGATGCTTTTGTTCATTCTTTCATCGAAGCCTTGGCCTTATTTATTTTATATTCCGAGACCTGAACGAGCCCGATGGAATCCTCTTCTCCGTCACACCCTTTCAAAGAGATGAACCCGCTCCTTTCTTCGATTCCGTCGCAAACCGCACTCCTCTTTTCTTCCCCGGCCCCGGTCTTCAATACATAATTCACTTTACTTCCATCGTACGCTATTTCATTCACACTTATCTGGTTGTTGAAAAAGTTGGATACCGTCACTTCAGATTCTTTTTTCTCCTCTACCCCGTCTACGAAACGCAATAATTTGTCCAGATTGGTTACTTCCCCTTCTTCATCCACGATCGTGTCACCATTGTCAGTCGCTTCCTTCACGGTGTATGCATCAGCTTGTTCTGTATTCGAACACCCTGCAAAGAGTAAAGAGCCCGTTAGGAACATAAAAGTCATTCTTCGCACGATTTCCCCATCTCCCATCACATTCATTTATTTGAGTATAGTTGATTTGGAAAATAGGTGTAAATCTGTTTCATGAGTTTCCTTCCAATTTTCCTTGACATGAGCTTCTATTTCCAAGTGGTTTCGTCGCAAATTATGAAGATAGTAATAAAATACAAGCACCCGGCCACTGCCGGATGCCTCCTCTTACTTCAGCTCATTCATCCGCTTAGTCAATTCGATAAACTTCCTGTCGAGTTCTGCATATCCCTCATCTCCCGGCACCATAAAACTGAGGCGCCCCAGCACTTCCTGCCTCTCCGTCTCGAGTTTCATCCGCTGTTCTTCTTTGTCATCCCGCTCAGATGCCGGCTCATCCAACTCCTTCTTGATCGTCCCGTTATCAATCACAAGCTTGATGTCCGTCGTTTTCTCCAGAAAATAGCGGTCATGGGTGACGATGATCAGAGTTCCGTTGTACTCTGAAAGAGTTTCCTCCAGCTGTTCACGTGAAGCGAGATCCAAGTGATTCGTCGGTTCATCCAGTATTAAGACATCCTTTTCCTCCAGAATATATTTCATCAGCTTGATCTTCACCCGTTCTCCCATGCTCATATTTCGGATCGGTTCCTTCCAATGAGACGTCTGGAATCCAAGATGCTTCATTAACGTCTGGACTTTCCCTCTTTCCGCGAAAGTTTCTTTATGAAAAAGCTCTCCCGGTGGCTCGTCAAGGGGCAGATCGAACACTTCCTGGGTCAGGTATCCGATCGTGGCAGACGGCGACATCCATACATCCCCTTCTGCCGCTTCCGCTCCCAGGATGATCTTCAGCAGTGTCGTTTTCCCGCATCCGTTCTGTCCTGTGACCGCAACCTTTTCCCCATGCTGGATGGTAAAATGGACGTTCTTGAATAAGGTCCGTCCCTCAAAGGATTTTTTTAGATTCTTCACTTCAAGGAACCGTTTCCCTGTTTTGTGTGTGGGTTGGATGCTGAAGCGGACGTTATGTTCTTCTTCTACCTCTGTCACCTTTGCTTTCTCTAGTTCCTTCTCCAGGCGTTTTTGCTTGGATTTGACCTGGGTGTCCATGCGTTTTGCTTTGACGCGGTAATGTTCTTTATACCCTTCCTGTTTCGTGGACTCCGCGTGGGCTTTTTTCGACCAAGAGGTGAGTTCTTTCATCTGACTCTCGATCCGCTCTACCATTTTCTGCTGTTTTTCATACTCCCGCTGCTGAGTCAGCCTCCGCTGTTTCCGTGCCTCCATATAACTGGAATAATTCCCGTTATGTTCAATGAGCTTCTTACCTTCGATGGACCAGATCTTCGTCACAGCCTCATCCAGGAAATAGCGGTCATGGGAAACGAGAAGGATGGTCCCTTTGTAGTCCCTGATCTGTGTGGTCAGGAATTTCAGGCTTTCTTGATCTAGATGATTCGTCGGCTCATCCAATAACAGGAGGTCACCCTTTTGAGAGAACCCGTTGGCGAGTCTCGCCTTCAGCTTCTCTCCCCCGCTCAACTGCTGAAATTCATGCGTCGGCACCTGCCATTTCTCCCGCAGCTTACTTTCAGAAGGGGTCAGTCCTTCCGAAGAATAGGTCTCCGTTTCCTGCTCCACCATGGTGATGGTTGCATCCCGAAGCCATTGAATCTGCCCCTCCGTTGGGGTCCGTTCACCTGCGATCAGTTGCAGCAGCGTCGACTTTCCGGCACCGTTATGTCCGATGATCCCGATGACCTCCCCTTCCTGCACGCCGGCATTCACCCCTTCAAAAATCTTCCCGTCCATCACTTCATAGCTTATATTCAATAGTTTCATCAATTCTCTCATACCATCTTCCCCTCTCTTCAAAAAAGGGAGAACAAAAAAATCCTCCCAATGGTTCTGGAAGGATTAGCACTGCGCACAAAGAAAGCCATGAATGATCAATAGCTAAAAAACATGTATAAAAAATGGGCAGACTAATCCTATTTAGGTTAATTTGAAATATGGAATTTCAAACGTCTCGAAAATAAGATTAGTTCTTCATCGTCCACCCATCACTCCTGTCATAATTAGTAAATTTACTATAACACGAAAACCTCCTATCGTGCAAAACCATTTTAGATTCGTATTAGATGGAAAATAAGTGGTAAGATAAGCTAAAGAGTACTTTTAGGCTAGCATTTTTGATGGGAGCGATACACTTGGAATCAATTTGGTTAGAATATGGATGGACTTTATTAATCTTAATCGGCCTCGAGGGCTTATTGTCAGCAGATAACGCCCTCGTGCTCGCAGTCATCGCGAAGCATTTACCAGAAGATGAAAAGAAACGAGCGATAAAATACGGGATTTTCCTGGCGTTTGCCTTCAGGTTTGTGGCCCTTTTTGCCATTTCCTTCATCGCAAATGTCTGGCAGATCCAGGCGATCGGTGCAGCTTACCTGCTGTATCTGGGGCTCAAACATGTCATCAAAGCAAAGTTCGGGAAAGATAATGAGAAGAATCAGGAAGAAACGGAAGAAGAAGCAGCCGGCAAAGGATTCTGGCCGACGGTTGGAAAAATCGCCCTGGCAGACCTTGCTTTTGCCATTGATTCCATCCTTGCCGCTGTCGCCCTTGCCCTTGGCCTGCCCGACTCTCCCCTTGGAGATTTCGGCGGCATGGACGGCGGACAATTCATTGTGGTCGTCCTTGGCGGGATTGCAGGATTGATCCTCATCAAATATGCAGCCACCTGGTTCGTTCAGCTTCTGGAAAAGCGCCCTGCTCTGGAAACGACAGCTTATGCCATTGTTGCCTGGGTCGGAGTGAAGCTTGCCGTCATCACCCTAGCCCATGAGGATATCGGGTTGCTGGATCATGATTTTCCGCATAGTACCGTATGGACCTTGATTTTCTATGGAGTCCTTGTGGGGATTGCCTTGTTGGGCTGGTTTGCTCCCGGTAATAAGGGTTCTGAGCAAAATGTGGGATAAAAAGCAATGAAAGAGAAAATGGCGTGGTCATAGGACCACGCCATTTTTTCGAAAAGCTATTTCTTTTTTCTTCTTAAAATAATGACTACGGTCAATACAATAATGAGTAAAAACATACCCTTGGCCATTTTTACCTCCACCTCTCTTCATGAATACTTTCACATGACTATAAGGAATACCATCTGATTCACTTACATTTCTTTCGTGATACGTCGAAACATCAATGGAGCGAAGAGGGATAAGAGCAGGGTCCCCAATGAGATCCACCACCCGGTCGATTTGAAGATATCCTCTGGGATGATAAATGTGTATCCTAAATACGATAAAAACAAAACACTTTGAAGTAACTTCAGGGCTTTCGAATCAGCTTCATTTTTCTCTGCTACCAATCGTTCATCCGTCTCGGAAACCATCACATTTGGATCCTTTTTTATTTTCAATAGTTTTAGGAAAGAAGCCAGGGCTGCGCTAGAAGAAATGAGGGATAGGGCTAAGAGGGATTTGTTGGCGAACGGAATATCCGATATTTCGAAAATGAACCACGTGACTAAAAGGGCCATGCTGACAAGCAACGATACAAGAATGGTCAATTTGATTTCTTTCACCATTTTTTCTGCATTCATTCTTCATTCCTCCCAGAATAAATCATTTAACGTCTTATTCAGTGCTTTGCTAATGTCAATACATAGTTTCAGACTAGGGTTGTATTTACCTGCTTCGATTAAATTAATGGTTTGCCTGGTCACTCCGACAATCCTTGCCAATTGTTCTTGAGATACATCAGATTCAACGCGGGCTATCTTCATCCGTTTGTTTTTCAAGGAAATTCATCTCCTTCCATATATATACTATTAAATAGATTACAAAATGTCAATTATAAATGACATTTTGTAATCTATTTTGTGCGGATTTTATTAAGTTACCATCCGTTCAATAAAAAAAGAAAATGACGTGTCAGATGGCACGCCACTTTCTTTCAAAAGATATGCTTGATCGAAATCTTATACTCCAGGGAACCAGCCAGGAGTATTCACAATCGCATTCCATAACGGATCAGGAACGACCAATTCTTCCTGCTTTCCTTTGTCGATCTCCGTCACAATCTCATCTTCTTTTCCTTCTTTTATTTTCTTCAGCCAATCAGGATCGATGATGAGTTCGCGGCCGAGAGCCAGTAACGGCACGCCTGAACCGAACGCTTTATGGGCATCGTCTGCAGAGTAGATCGAACCTACCCCGATCAATGGCGTGCGGTCACCGATCGTTTCCAGCAGATAGTCCATTCTTGTTTTCTCGAGATCCTCCACGCCTTTTCTTGGCTTCGAGAAGAAATCGAACAGGGAAACATGAAGGTAATCAAGGTCCTTATCTGCCAGTGCATCCACGAGAGTAAGGGTATCCCCCATCGTGAACCCATTGTCTTCAGGCTCTTCTGGTGAGAAACGGTATCCAACGAGGAAAGATGGATCCGCATGCTCCGCGACCACACTCTTCACTTTATCCACAATGGCCAGTGGGAACGTCATGCGATTTTCAAGGCTGCCGCCAAAACGGTCTTGTCTCTGATTGGTCATCGGTGAAAAGAACTGATGAATCAGGTACCCGTTCGCTCCGTGAATCTCGACGCCATCATAGCCTGCTTCAATCGCGCGGCGGGTCGTCTCACCGAAGGCTTCGATGATATTCTCGACTTCTGCTTCCGATAAACCTCTCGCTTTCTTCTCTCCATTTTCACCCATTACGTCACTGGCACTGACAACATCCCCATCAGGAACCAGGTCAGGCGGACATTGTACACCTCCGTGGAAGATCTGTAGGACTGCTTTTGCACCCTGACCTTTGATCCCCTTCGCCAATCGTTCAAGGCTTGGGATCATTTCATCCGTATCCCCTCCGAATTCACCCGGGAATCCCTTTCCATCAGACGTTACGTATGTGCAGGCCGTAATCACCATGCTGACATCTTGAGAACGTCTTTCATAATAGGCAACTTCCGCATCCGAGACATTGCCCTTCTCATCCGATGAAAAGTTCGTCATCGGTGCCATGACGATCCGGTTTTTTAATTCGACTCCGTTTTTAAATGTATAGGGTGTTAATAACTCTTTATATTTGCTGTTCATGATTTTGCCTCCTTGTGGTTGTTCAAAGGAAATCTTAATAGATGTTAAGCTATTTGAACAGACATCTGCTTGAAGGATGTGCCGGTATAATCAAAAATGGGCATCCCTCGATGATGGAGGGATGCCCTAGTATTTGCTTTAAAGTGTGATCGTAACCAGTAAAATAGAGAGTGTTTACAGTGAATCCACTTTTTACTTAAGAACCAGCTTCGCGACAACCTCCACATGCGCTGTTTGCGGGAACATATCCACCGGCTGCAAATAGTCCACCCGGTACTGTTTCTTCAAATAGTCGATGTCCTTCGCAAGGGTCGACGGGTTGCACGATACATACACGAACGTCTTCGGCTTCACTTCTTTCAGCGTATCGAGAAGCTTGTTGTCACAGCCGGTCCTCGGCGGATCGACCACGACGACATCTGGACGCCAACCTTCGTTTTTCCATTTTGGCATGAGGGTTTCGGCACCGCCGACAAAGTATTCGGCATGCTCGACTCCGAATTTCTTCGCGTTTTTCTTCGCATCATCGATTCCTTCCTTGATGACGTCCATTCCGCGGATTTCTTTCGCTCCGTCTGCCAGCCATAATCCGATCGTCCCTACTCCACAGTAGGCATCGACGACTTTTTCTTCACCAGTAAGGGCTGCTGCTTTCTTTGCTTCGTTATATAGTTTGCTTGTCTGGATCGGGTTCAGCTGGAAGAAGGCACGTGCGGACAGTTCATAGGTGAACTCTTCCAGACGTTCTTCGATGCTTTCTTTTCCAGACAGATGGATCGTTTCGTCCCCGAAGACGAGGGCCGTTTTCTGCGGATTGATGTTTTGGGCAATGGAAACGACTTCAGGAAGACGTTTCTGGATTTCCGAAATCAGCAATTCCTTGCGGGGGATTTTTTTCTCGGACGTCACAAGGACGACCTGCACTTCCCCTGTTTCAAATCCGACACGCGTTACGATCGTTTTTAGGATCGGCTTTTTCTTTTTCTCATCAAAAACAGGGATGTTGAAGTCGTTGATGATCCGTTTGATTTCGTTTGTCACTTTGTTCGTGAGCGGGTGCTGCACGATGCACTCATCGATGTCGATCAGCTTGTTGGAATTCATGCTGTACAAGCCTGCAATGGCCTTGCCGTTTTGCGTCCCGACCTGGAACTGGCTTTTGTTCCGGTAGTGCCACGGGTTATCCATGCCGATGGTCGGACGGATATCCATGTCTTCAAGCTTCAGCTTCGTGTGGCGCTCAAGGGATTGAAGAAGGATGTCGCGTTTGGCATCTAGCTGCCCTTCGTAAGACAGATGCTGAAGCTGGCAGCCTCCGCATAGCTCATAGACCGGGCATGGCGCTTTCACACGCTGTGGTGACTTTTTCCGGATCTTCTTGATACGGGCTTCGGTGAATTTCGGGTGGACCTTCGTCACTTCTACGACCACTTCTTCACCGGCAAGTGCTCCCGGTACGAAGACGATTTTACGCTTGAAGAAACCGACTCCTTCCCCGTTGATACCGATCTTTTTTATAGTCAGAGGAAACTGCTGTTTCAGCTCGATTTTCACTTCATTGTGTTGTGGTTTTTTTGCGTATTGCTTTTTCATTGGTTCACGTCCGTTCTATTCGATACTTCTCCATAAATACAGTGATGCATAGCTTAAATAAGGATGCCAGGCCGCGCTGAATTCATCCAGCTCGTCCATGGTCGGCTTCTGTTCCATTTGGAATAATTGTTTGATGGCGTTTTGGATGCCGATGTCCGCTTTCGGGAAAAGGTTCGGCCTTCCGAGCCCGAATAAGAGGAAGCTCTGTGCCGTCCATGGTCCGATGCCGCGGATTTTTGTGAGCTCCTTGATGACCTCTTCGTCTGTTTGTTCCGCCAGTTGATTCAGGTCGAGTTCGCCGGTTGATACCTTCTGTCCAATTCCGATCACATACTCCGCTTTCCGCTGACTGAATTGGAGCTCCCTGAGTTCTTCCACTGTGAGTCCCGCTACTTTCTCAGGTGACGGGTAGAACCAGACGCCATCCTTTTCCCAGCCGTACGTGGTGACGAATCGATGAGTCAGGGTGAAGGCGAACTTTAGATTCAGCTGCTGATGGATGATGCTTTTAACGATGGTTGCGAAGGGATCGAACTCAAGGACGAGCGGTGTTCCGACATGCTCTTCAAAGATCGGCTTCAGGTCGGTTTCCAGGAAATGCGCGTGCATGTCGTGGAGACCGGTTTGCCATTGGAAAATATCTGAGATGCGGTTTTGTTTCGCTTCCAGATTATCTCCATTTTCAAACGTGATCATGAATTCCGGCTCATCCGTTGTTCCCGTTGCCTGAATCTCGATCACCTCACCATTTTCCCCGTCCAGATAATACGGGACCTTCACGCTCCGATTCTCCTGATCCACGGCATTCAACGGATCCAGCGCCAGCCTGTCCAGCACCCGGTCAAAATCATACGGACCTTCAACCTTTACATTCCTACCTGCCATTGTCCTCACCCTTCCGCTCAAAACTTGTATGTGTATTATAGCATAAACAGAAGAGGGACGGACCTTCATTCCTAGGACCAAGTCCTAGGAATGAAGGTCCGTCCCTCTTATTCAGCTTCTTATTTCATCATTGGATGCTCATCGAGGCTTTTGAATGTGTAGCCACGTTTTTTGAGGTCCTGGATCGCTTTTTCGAGTGCGTCTGCATTGTCTTTGGATACGGAATGCAGAAGGATGATCGCCCCTGGGTGCGCCTGGGCCATGATGTTGTCATAGGAGTATTTCCATCCTCTTTGCTGGTCGGTCTTCCAATCGATGAAGGCAAGTGACCAAAAGACGTGTGTGTAGCCTTCTTCTTTTGCGATTTGAAGCGTACGTTCAGAGAAGACGCCCCTTGGCGGACGCAGATACTTCATTTCTTTCTGCCCGGTCAATTCTTTCGTTTTCACTTTCACCTTCTCGAGCTCTTCCCTGATCTTTTGATCGGAGCTTGCCGTGAAGTCCGGGTGATGCCACGAATGGTTCCCGATGATATGCCCCTCTTTCGCCATGCGCTTCACGAGGTCTTCTGCACTGAGCAGATAGTGACCTGTCACGAAGAAGGTGGCTGGGACTTTCTCCTGCTTCAGTACATTGAGAATCTTTTCTGTATAGCCGTTTTCGTACCCGTTGTCGAATGTGACGTAGAGCACTTTTTTATCCGGTGAGCCTTTATAGAAGGCATCGTATTTATCGAGGAGCTGATCATAAGCAGCACCTGCTTCCGGCTGCTCTTCATTTTGACTCTTTTTGAAACCCCAGCCAATCGGATTATTGGATACTGCATAAGCCTCGGCGGGTATGAGCAATACTAAGATTGCCGCTATGATCAACACTTTTAGTGATTTTCGCAACATTGAACCCTTCTTTCCCTTGCATTTCCCTTAGTTTTTGAGAAGTGGAAGGATTCATGTGTACTAATAGTATCCAGAAATGGGTGTTCATGTGATGACTTTGGTTTGGGACCGGAATACGGGTTTGTTTGGGTTGCCATTTCTTATCCAAACCCCAAGGTCCGTCCCTCTACTCAAAAAAAGTCTGATACTTCGTTGCCATTTCGGTCAGTTTGCCTTCGTGTTCTTTGATGAAGGTAGAGACGGTTTTATTGTCCCAGATGTCGTCGCCTTTCGGGAAGTCGCTGAATTCTTTGGATAACCCTGCGACCATTTTATCCCTGGAGACCGATACCATGGATTCATCGACGGTGAAGTGATATTCTTTCGCATTCGGTACAAGAAGCGTCAGATAAATGGCGTTGTAATAAAAGTTTTTCCGGTTGACGTTGCTGCCGTCAAACCAGAACTCATTCACATCGCTTTCAGATAGCTTCCCTTCTTTTTCATAGCTGTATGTCACCTTCACCATTTCACCGGAAAGATCGATTTCTTTGATGGTTTCCCCACCGGGCAGCTCTTGCAGGATCGCCTGTACTTTCGAGTTATCTCCTACATAGGTTCCGCTATTTTCTTTTAACATATCCACATTCACATCCTCAATGGACGTGATATCCGCTTCTTTTTCAGGATTGGCCGCACATCCTGTTAAGAAAATCATCAAGGTAAGAATCAACATGCCAAATAATTTATTAAAAATCATACTCGCCCTCCAACTCCTGTTTGTATGACATACGAATGAACGCTCGTTAAAGTTTCATCCTGATTTTAACATAAATAACCAATAAAAAAACCACCCCGCACGTACGGGATGGTACCAATTTCTTATTTAAACACCTTTTCCTTGAACTGAGCCAGCTTTTCCAAAGAAGATTTGTCGACTTCCGCGTGCAAACTGTTTCCGTGTGAATCCATTGTCACAACGGCTGTGAAACCTTCTACATTCAAATGCCACATCGCTTCCGGAATCCCGAACTGCATCAGGTCGACGCCGTCTACGCCTTTGATGCAGTCTGCGTAGTACTGAGCCGCTCCACCGATGGCATTCAAGTACACTCCGCCATGATCCTTCAGGGCGGCAAGGGTTTTCGGACCCATTCCGCCTTTACCGATGACGGCACGGATACCGAAGCGCTTCATGATATCGCCTTGGTAAGGCTCCTCGCGGATGGACGTTGTCGGTCCGGCTGCTTTCACGTGCCAGTTCCCTTCATCATCCTTCAGCATGACCGGTCCACAGTGATAAATGATCTGTCCGTCAAGATCAACCGGTGCATCGTTTTCGCTCAGATGCTTGTGGATCGCGTCACGGCCCGTGTACATGCGGCCGTTGATGTGAACGACGTCTCCCACTTTCAGCTCACGGATTTTTTCTTCCGTGATAGGAGCTTCCAGAACCACCACATTCGGTTGTTCGTCTGTTGAAGCCGCTGCCGTTTCAAGCTCGGCAACTGACCCTTCTGTCAGGTCGATCTTATCGCCTTCCTGATAGAACCACTCATCGACTCCACCTGTTGCCGGATCAAGCTTCACACCCAGACGACGGAACGCCCAGCAGTTATACGCAACGGATACGAAGAAGCTTGCCGGAATCCGGTTCATGACGCCCACTTTACAACCAAGAAGCGTCGTTTCCCCGCCGAATCCCATCGTGCCGATTCCAAGCTCGTTGGCATGGTCCATCACATACTCTTCCAGCTTACGAAGATCTTCATGCGGATTCACGTCATCGACGGAACGGAATAATTGTTCTTTGGCCAGATCATAACCGGAAGAACGGTCCCCACCGATTCCGACTCCGATAAACCCGGCACTGCAGCCTTGTCCCTGCGCCTGATACACCGAATGCATCACACATTTACGGATTCCGTCAAGGTCACGTCCTGCACGGCCCAGACCTTCAAGCTCACAAGGAAGGCTGTACTGGATGTTTTTATTTTCACAACCGCCGCCCTTCAAGATCAGGCGCGCATCGATATAATCCTTTTCCCACTGTTCGAACTTGATGACAGGCGTCCCAAGACCAAGATTGTCCCCTGAGTTGGCACCTGTCAAGGAATCTACAGAGTTTGGACGGAGCTTTCCGTCCTTTGTCGCTTGTACCATGGCCGCATAGATCGCTTCCTTTATCTGGAGCTGATTCACGCCGACCGGTGTTTTTATTTTAAAAGTAGGAAGACCTGTATCCTGGCAAATCGGGGATACATTGTCATCCGCCATCTTTACGTTATTTGAAATTGTGTCCAGGCTCATCGCTGCACGCGTGCCTGCGTTCTCACGGGCTTTTGCCGAGCGGATCGCACGGCGCACATCCTTTGGCAGGTTCGTGGACGTTTCCACAATCAAATCGTACATACTTTGCTGTAATGTCTCTTTATTCATCGTTCTCCCCCTCTAAAGATCTCAATAACAGTCGTAATTTTCATACATCATTATACTCCTATAAGAATAAGATTGAAAGGGATTTCACAATGGAATTTCCTTCTCGAAATAACAAGAAACCTCGTCTTCTTCCATATAGATGAACCCATTGTTTTGATAAAATTGGATGGCATCCGCCCACTGTTTATTTGTTTCGAGGATAAGTCGTTGGGCACCGAGGGAGTGTGCTTTTCCTTCCAGATGTTGAAGCATGATGCGGCCAAGTCCACGTTTTCTGTATGGGGACAGCACCGACATCCGGACAATCTGATAGGTGTTCTCTGATTCTTTCCGGATCGCGCCGGTACAGATGATGTTCTCATTATCTTTCCCTACAAAAAAATGATGCTGCGTGCCGTCATACTCTGTGGAAATATCATGAATATCGGGGTTCAGCGTGTGATCGATGAATCCGAACCGCTCAAGGAATCCGGAGAGGATCACGTTTTTTGCCTGCTCGCTTTGGTGTACTTGGATGGGTGTGATGATCATAGGGTGTCGCTCCTTTAATAGATGGTTTTGTATTAAAGTTTGACGTTTCCGCGGGGAATTCCTGCTTGTGGATTCGGAGGGCATGTGATGGGATGGGGAAATAGACTGTTCTACAAAACACGACAAATTCCGCACTCAGCAACCAGCAACCGTCAGCCCCAAGGTCCGTCCCTCAAAAAAATAAGAGCCCTACAAAGGACTCCTACTCGCTTTTCTTAAATTGTTCGCATTTCACTTCTATGTCATCGATCATGGCGATCAGGCGATCGATATCGTCAATGTCCGCTTGTTCCGGGTCGATTGAATCCAGTACGTCGACGAACAGGTTCAGGCGTTGTTTCAAATAGCTTACTTGTGAGTCTTTATCATTGATAGCTTTACCCAAGAGTTCTCTCTCCTTTCAATACGTTTACTATGGTAACCAATAACTTTGCGATTGACAAGGGCTGGCCCTTTCTCAATAATGGATAGATGACCGAATCATAAAGGAGCTTGTACAAAATGAAAACTGACACTCTCTCCAAGAAAATGTCGATTGACCATGATCCTTGGGAGGCTTATTTAGATGTGGATGAGCATGGTGACATTACGCTTTCCAATATCGAATTCACGACCACGACCCTCTGCAATATGAGATGCGAGCACTGCGCCGTCGGATATACATTGTCACCGAAGGACCCGAGTGCCCTGCCCATTGAACTAATCCTGGGGAAACTCGACGATATCAAAACGCTCCGTTCCCTTAGTATTACCGGCGGAGAGCCCATGATGTCCAAGAAATCCGTAGAACATTATGTACTTCCATTACTCAAGTATGCACATTCCAGGGGCGTACATACCCAAATCAACTCGAACCTGACCCTGGACCTTGACCGCTACTTGATGATCGCCCCGTACCTCGATGTCCTGCACATCTCCCATAACTGGGGAACGATCGATGAATTCATCGATGTCGGCTTTGCCAATATGGAGCGCAAACCAACAAGGGATCAGCGCAGAAAACTGTTTGATCGTATGATTGAAAACAGCCGTGCCCTATCTGAACACGGAGTGCTCGTATCGGCAGAAACCATGTTAAATAAAAACACCCTGCCGTACCTGGAAAAGATCCATCGCCAGGTTGTCGATGAAATGAAATGCGGACGTCACGAAATTCATCCGATGTATCCTTCCGACTTTGCATCAAGCCTTGAGACTCTATCTTTGGAAGAAACACGTGAAGCGATCCGGGATATCCTTAGGTTCCGCGACGAGAATGTGTGGATGCTATTCGGCACTCTGCCATTTTATCCATGCAGCTCTTCACAGGAAGACTTGGATTTCCTGAAGGAACTTTATTCAGCCAAAAATGTGAGTGTTCGAAATGACCCGGACGGCCGTTCCCGTCTGAACGTTAACATCTTTACTGGAGACGTCATCGTCACCGACTTTGGTGACACTCCGCCACTCGGGAATATCATGAACGATACGCTTCCTGATATTTTTGAAAAGTGGAAAGAGCAGCCACTCGCAAAAGAACTGAACTGTCACTGTCCCATGGCCCGCTGCCTCGGCCCGAACGTACTCGTGAAGTCGATGTACTATAAAGATGTAGACTTTTCGAAGCGTGAAGCGAAGATTTCCAGATAAAATGAATTGAAAGCTCAAATCTGTGATGGATTTGGGCTTTTTTAGATGAATTCAGTGCCAGGAGCGTGGAGTTCCGTATTCATACTTTGACATTCCAAATAATGAAGAACCGCCATTGAAGGTCCGTCCCTCCAACCCACAAAAAAAACACAACGGATATTCATCCGATGTGCTTTTTATCCTATGGGTTTGCGGTCGTCGTTGGTTTGGACGATTTTGTCGATTGCCGGATCTATGACGTTGTATTTTTGTTTTTTGATTTCTGCATAGATCTTGGCTCTTCTTGCTCCGAACCACACGCGTAATGTGATGAAAGCGACTAATAGACCGCCAAAGATTAATAGGTACTCCATGTTACCCCTCCTTCAATTCAGAATATTCTAATTATTATAACATATCACAGAAAATAATAAAAGAGTGAAATAAGGTTTTACCCGATTTCACTCTTTGATAAACATTTATCTTGGTGTTTCACTTGCCATAAAGCCGAAATGGACGTGATCCTGAACCGGAATCCAGGCACCGACTCCTTGAGACGTTACGTTTTTGACAACGATGGAGCGTTTGGTTCCTTTCATGACAAGGTAGACTTCACCATACGTCACCTTTCCTTTTTCATTGATGGCAGGAGCATAGGCATAAAGGTAACCGAGACGCTTAGGTGAAATATTGTACACCTGATCCTTCTTCGTCCCTGCTCCTACGATGGTCTGGAAGGCAAGAGGCAGCTTGGACTTATCCATGGCTTTGATGAGCATCATTTTTTCCACATCATCAGCATGGGGAACCTTTGCGGTGAGACCACCTTTCACGACCTTCTGTGCTTCCTGGACGTAGTGAATTTGGTAATTGTTTTTCCCTCCGCGGTTATCGAAGTAATTCGTATTCACCTTTTGGTACTCCCAATTCGGGGACGTTTCCGTTGATGCATAGTTAAGGGGCCATTCCCCAAGATAAATGGTGGCACGAAGTCCGATTGTCGGTGCTTTATTGACCGTTGACTCGTTCAACATCCGGATCAGGTTCGGATTTTCGATTCTCACATTGGAGGTTTCAATTAATTCCTGAGACCATTCGCTCGGTTGAAGATACGGCTGATCCTGTGTGGAGTTCGGATACGTATTTTCCTTGGCGATATTCAATACTGAGTTTGGGACCTTTATAGAAGTATCCTCGACTGACTGTGGAGTTTTCTCCGTTTTTGGTTTACTTTCTTTTTTGGGATTATTTGCAGCGTGAATCCCTGTAGTTGCAACGAAAAATGCGAGTATGACCATAAGAGCAGTGCGCATTAGTTTCATGTATTTGACTCCTTTCAAGCATATAAGGGTTTGCCGTTAGTTTTTCCTAGAAGGTGAAGCTTATCCAAAAAACTTCATTAGAAAGAATATTTACAAAATTCTCATTTTATTTTATACTATCTTTATTGAAGCGGGAACGTCCGAGCTTCTCCTACAAAGCAAATCGGCGTTTCCGATCATTCCTGCATTCCCTAAAAAAAGCCATGGAATCTCCTAAGATTCCATGGCTTTTTTAATCGTCATCCTTATTTTTAGAAGAACATGCCAGAATCGTGCAACCCGGATGGGAAACGATCCTCTTTCCCTTCCAAAAGATGAAGGCCCGGATCGTGATGCACTCGGTCATACCGTGTTTTGGGATGATGTCTGCTGAGTAATTCCCGTCTTCATCGGGGATCGCAGGATTCGGTTTGATGGTATGTTTCAAATGTTCTTCCAATACTTCGAAGTATACCTCGATCTGTTTCATGTCTTCGCACTGAACTTTCCCTGTGAGGCTGCCTCCCTTGCAGCTTACAATCACCGGAACTTTCAGGGACACATTCGGCTTCACGTGTTCCTTGGATTCAACTGAAATGCTTTCCGTTTCTGCAGGAATACTTTCATCTTCTGCCTTTGAAGTCACTGTGAAGTCATTTAAACAGCTTGCATCATCCGCTCCTTTTTCAGGAAGGTGCGGGTGCAATTCACCTTTACCGTCTTCCCGGGCACCGCTGTCACACTCTCCATCCCCGCTACCTTCTTCACAGCAGTCGATCGGTTCCATTTCATCCACCACATCGTTCTCAGGATGCGGACATGTGCAATGAATCTTGATCGTTTTCTTCTCAACGATTATTTCCTTTCCCTCGATCAAGGCAGTTGCCTGAATCATCACTTCTTTGGATACATGTGAATCCGGGGTAAGCACCACTTCATATTCCCCTTTTGCATTCGTGTTGATCTTATCAGGCGTAATGGTTGCAACTTCCGGGGTGACGTTCAGCTTGATCTCCACATTGGCGACCGGCCTTCCATTGCAGGTGAATTTCCCGGTAACCGCTGCTCCTTCGCATTCTACACACTCAGGTATACATAAGGTCAGCTTAGGCTTATCGCATAAGAGGCACCCGGCATAGACGAATACCATTTCCGATACCGCTTTTCCACCTACTACAGCCGTCGCCGTGAATGGGACCTCCCGGAATGGGGTATTCGGGGGAACAAAGGCAAGGGTTGAAAATTCCCCGTTCTCATCAGTAGCGACAACCGGTGGCTTAAAGGTTAACAATGGACTTGAAAACGAGACTTCTTTATTTACCAGTGGAAATCCTTCACAGGAAAGACAGCCTGAAATGATCCCCTTACAATTCAGCTTTTTGTTCTCTTTTATATGAATCTTTGGATGCTTGCATCGACAATCGATGGTGACTTCCCGGGACGCGACGACCTGCTCCCCTTCCACGGTGGCAGACGCTTTGATGATGATCGTTTCATGGACTCCGAGTCGTGGGCAGAGCTCCGTGACATATCTGCCTTCTTCATCCGTAAACGCCGGATTCGGATTGACCTCCGCTGCATCGGGCTCCGAGGCCGTGACCGTAAACGAAATCCTGGCATGCTTAACAGGCGCCCCGTCGCATGTCAGCCTTCCCGTCAATTTCGTTCCTTCGCAGGTGACGGTCTCACATGGGACTTCAAGGGTCAACTTAGGCTTACGGCATTTTTTGCATCCTGCTATGACGGTATCCATGGCACTGATGGTCTTCCCATCGATCACGGCTGTCGCTGTATAGGAAGCGGTCTGAAACGGTGTCCCTTTTTTCACGGTGACAAGGGAAGAAAATCTTCCGTTCCCATCCGTGACAGGATTCGGTGTCTGAAACATCAGGATGGATGAACCTGATAATGTAACCGGCACATTCGCCTGCGGAACACCATCACATGTGACTTTCCCTGAAATGGTTGAGCGGCAATCGATTTTCTTCAAATTGTTCAGCTTAATGGCCGGATTCTTACATTTCACACATCGCACAGCCACTTCCCTCGTTTTCGAAACGACCTTTAATCCCCCGATTTTTGTCACGGCTGTGATGCGGATCGTTTCATCCACATCGGGAAAAGGAACCAGTGTCGCCGTGTATCTCCCGTCACTCTGTGTAATCGCGGGATTAGGGGTGATAACGACGCGGTTGGATACGGATTCGATGATAAATGATATGGCTGCATTCCCGATTGCCTGGCCGTCGCAAACGAGTCTGCCCCTGATCTGTGTGCCTTTACAGCCGACAGGACAAGGAATCGGCTCGAGTGTAAGCACTGGCTTTTTACAAAGGATACAATCCACCCTGACAAAAATCGTATCACTGATGGTCTTTCCGATCACGACCGCCGTTGCTGTGATTGTGACATTCGGTGTAATCGGAGTCCCGGGAGGCACGGTCACCCTCGTGGAAAACCGGCCCGTACTGTCGGTTACAGGTGTCATATCCTCAAAGATGAGACCCGGAAACGAGGATTTTAGCGTAACCGTCACACCCTGAAGGGGCTGATAATCGCACAGGACCCTTCCACTGATGATGCCTTCGCAGCTGATGATGCCGATATCATCCAATTGGATGGTTGGATTCGTGCATCCTTCAAAAGGAAAAATCCCTGGACATCCTCTCGGAGGTAAATCGATTTTACAATCAATGACTTTACCGTTCGTCGGTTTTTTCTTTTTTCTCACGCTACTCATTCCTTTGCACAAAAACTCTCCTGTTATCTTATTCAAGAATGAGTAGGCGGTTCTCACGGAATTGATTTTCCCACAAAAAGACCCGGCAGACATCCTGCCGGGTCTTATCTTGACACCTATAGTAAATAAAACCCGATCCCCATGATGAAGTAAGCGGCCAGAAGGGTCAGTCCTTCAAACCAATTCGTTTCCCCATCATTGGAGATGATCACTGTGAGGAGGACCGCTGAGACCATTGCCACAAGTTCAGGTAATGTAAACACGAGTGACATGCTCTTTTCAAACAATAATGAAACCAGCACGAGCACTGGTGCCACGAACATGGCGACCTGCAGGGTGGAACCGACGGCGATTTCAACGGCAACATCCATCTTGTTCTTATACGCCATGATCACTGCTGAAGCGTGTTCCGCCGCATTTCCTACGATGGCGACGATAATGACCCCGATGAAGAGCTCGCTCCAACCGAACGCTTCCCCCACTTCTTCAAACGTATGGACAAGGCGTTCCGATACATAGGCGACGGCAAGAGTCGAGAGAAAGAGGATAAGTAACGCTTTCCCCTTGGTCCATTCCGGTTCCTCATCATGACCGTGAGCTGCTTCGCTGTTTTCACTCTGATACACACCGCGGTGCGTCACGAGTTTGAAGAACAGGGCGAAGAGATAAAGGAGGATCAAAATGATCGATATCCCGATGGAAAGGCTCATCGTCCTCCCTTCATTCATATCCATGGAGAACACTTCCGGAATCACGAATGCAACGATGATGGCGAACATGAGGAGCCCTGAATTGTGGCGTGCATCGAACACATTGAACTTTTGCCGTTTGAACTTCACTCCTCCGACAAAGAAGGACAATCCTGCCACCAGGAGAAGATTCCCGAGGACGGAACCGGTCAGAGAAGCCAGTACCACCCCGATCAAACCGGCCTTCAGCGCAAAAATGGATATGATCAGTTCCACGGCGTTCCCGAATGTGGCATTGAGGAGTCCGCCGATACGGGGGCCCGACACAACCGCCAGGCTTTCCGTCGCCCTACCCATAAACGCCGCAAGGGCAATGATCGTGACGCAATAAATGACGAACATAATGACACTCGGCCAATGAAGCAGAGAACCGATCATCGAAATCGGGACCCCTGCAAATACAAGCAGCGTAAATACTTTATTCACGTTTACGATCCATCCTTTATAATAAATTTGATTAAAAAAGGCCTGTTTAGACACATTATAGATAGAACCCAATTAGGAGGGATATCCATGGCACAAACCTTAAAAGATAAAATAACAGAGCTGTTTTCCCATCATAAAATCGGCACTCTTGCCACCATCCGTGACAACAAACCGTACTCACGGTTTATGATGTTCGATCACGACGATCTTACTCTGTATACGGCAACCAACGAACATGCCCATAAGGCGGAAGACATTGCACAGAATCCTCATGTGCACATCCTCCTCGGCTATGACCGCGATTCCGATCATGAACATTATGTAGAAATCGAAGCTGAGGCGTCCGTCGAAGACTCACCGGACCTGAAGGCGAAATTCTGGAAAGAGGAGCTCAAACACTGGATCGCAAGCCCCGATGATCCCGAATACCTGCTCCTCAAACTGACTCCCAAAACCATCCTCTACTACTCAAAACCCGGCAGCGAGCCCCAGGAGCTGTAGGGACTTCTTGAGGGACGGACCTTCAAGTGGTCAGACGCATGCACGGCGTTCTTTCCATTTAGAGGCCCGTCCCTCTTCTCTTCACGCACTTCACTTATAGGGACGGACCTCAACCAGAGCAAAAATTTCTGAGGTCCGTCCCTCACCGTTCTTTATCCCACCAACTCGAACGTTTCTTCAATCTTGATGCTGTCCTGCACCGATTGCACCATGGAGCAGTTTTTACGTGTGAGCTTCATGGCTTTCTCGATCTTGGCTTCATCAAGGTCCGTCCCTCGAATCGTAAAGTGGAGGGAAATGGCTTCCACGCGGTTGGCTTCGTCTTCGTTGCGGGTGACGTCGGCTTTGATGTGGATGTCATCGAACGGGATGCGCATTTTTTCCAGTACTTTGCGTAGTACGCCACCGCTGCATACGGCAACTGATGACACTAATAATTGAAATGGTCGGAAACCATACTCTTCGTTACCCGATACCTCCAGCTTCCCAAACCCTAAATCACTGTAAAATCCGCCTTCTTGCATTTTATATTCCATTTCTTCATCATTCCTTCCTTAATATGCTAGTAGATGTTTTGATTTTACTCTATTCCCACCGTATTGCCAAACATTGAAATTGAGGGTACCATCAAAGAAGATATTTACTACGATTGGGAGTTTTGACAAAATGAATCAAACATTAGCTTTCCGTTTCAGGGTGTTGGTCGGGATCGTCGCCATTTCCGGTTTCTCACAGGGAATGCTCCTTCCCCTCATCGCCATCATTTTCGAACAGGATGGACTGTCCTCTTCCCTGAACGGGTTGAACGCAACGGCCCTCTATATCGGAATCCTGCTCGCCTCGCCATTAATGGAAAGACCACTGCAGAAAGTCGGCTATAAACCGATGATCATCATCGGCGGGATCATCGTCGCCGTCTCGCTCTTACTATTCCCGGTCTGGAAGTCCTTCTGGTTCTGGTTCGCCCTTCGCCTTCTCATCGGGATCGGCGACCACATGCTCCACTTCGCGACCCAGACGTGGATCACGTCGTTTTCACCGAAAGAACGCAGGGGACGGAACATCTCCATTTACGGGGTATCCTTTGGGATCGGATTCGCCGTGGGCCCGATGATGACGCAGCTCATCACGATCCATCAAGCCTTACCGTTCATCATTTCTTCCTTATTGAGCCTGACAGTATGGATGTTCGTGTTTCGCTTGCAAAATGAATTTCCCGAACAGCAGAACATCGGTAGCGCCTCTTTCCTCGGATCATTCCACCGTTTCGGAAAGGTCCTTCAATATGCCTGGGTCGCCTTGCTGCCGCCTCTCGGATATGGCTTCCTGGAAGCTTCATTAAATGGGAACTTCCCTGTATTCGCCCTGCGAAACGGTCTTTCCATTGAAGCCGTGGCCATCCTCCTCCCTGCGTTTGCAGTGGGGAGCATCATCTCACAGGTCCCTCTTGGCATCCTGAGCGATAAATACGGTAGACAGAATGTTCTCCTCATCGTCATGATGATCGGCTTCCTCTGTTTCTCGGCTGCCGGAATCGTTTCTGAGTCCACGGTCGGACTGTTCATTTGCTTCACACTGGCCGGTATGGCCGTCGGATCGACGTTTTCACTCGGCATCAGCTATATGACGGACCTCCTGCCAAAGGTATTACTCCCTGCCGGAAACATCATGTGCGGGATCTTCTTCAGCTTCGGCAGTATGATCGGTCCATTCATCGGCGGTATCACCATCGACTGGTTTAAAGGATCAAGCTTCTTCTATTTGATCGCCTGCATGATGCTGATGATATTTGTCAGTCTCCTTGTCTTTTCCCTGCAAAATAGGCGTGGAGAAATAACCCAGAATAACTAGCACAAAATCCTTCCCATCCTCATATACATGTGGTAGGATTAGATTATAATCATTACAAATTACAAACTTCATATATTTTCAGCTAAGAGCACGTGCCGTTTTGCTGTCACCTTTCACTGGTGGCAGCTTTCGTCGTTTTATAGGGGTAATGACGTTGATTATTATTCTCAATGAGAATCCCCCATTTTCATTTACTAAAAGGAGGAATACCTATGAGCTCACAATCCAAAGCACTATCCATGGGGTCACCGAAAAACACCATGCACTTCCTTGAAAAAATAAAACCTCATGCCGAATTGATCGCTGCCCTTATCAGCGGTGTGTTCATATTACTCGGATGGTTGACATCTGATGATGACTCAAGCATGAGCATCATCTTCTACCTCCTTGCCTTTGCCATAGGCGGTTTTGCGAAAGCGAAAGAAGGAATCGAAGAAACCATCGAAAACAAAGAACTGAATGTCGAAATGCTGATGATCTTTGCCGCTGTCGGATCCGCCATCATCGGGTACTGGACGGAAGGGGCGATCCTAATCTTCATCTTCGCTGTCAGCGGAGCCCTTGAAACCTATACGATGAACAAAAGCCAGAAGGAAATCTCCGCCCTCATGCAGCTACAGCCGGAAGAAGCATGGCTTGTCACAGGTTCAGGCGAAAAGAAAGTCAATGTTTCAAGCCTCGAAATCGGCGATCACATCCTGATCAAACCGGGTGAACGGGTACCGACGGACGGTGTGGTCGTAAAAGGAACAACGTCCATCGATGAAGCAGCGATTTCCGGTGAAGCCGTCCCTGTCACAAAAGGGCAAAGAGATGAAGTGTTCGCGGGAACGGTCAACATCAACGGTGCCATCACGGTGGAAATGACCAAACCGAGCAGCGAAACCCTTTTCCAAAAAATCATTGACCTGGTTCAATCGGCGCAAAGCGAAAAATCGCCTTCACAGCAGTTCATCGAACGCTTCGAAGGGACCTATGTAAAAATCGTCCTCGCCGTCGTGTTCCTGATGATGTTTCTCCCTCACTTCATCCTCGGATGGAGCTGGACGGAAACATTCTACCGTGCCATGGTCCTCCTGGTGGTCGCATCCCCGTGTGCCCTGGTCGCAGCCATCATGCCGGCCAGTCTTTCGGCCATCTCAAACGGTGCCCGCCACGGGATCCTTTTCAAAGGCGGCGCCCACTTGGAGAATTTGAGTAATATCAAAGCGATTGCCTTTGATAAAACAGGAACGTTGACGAAAGGAAAACCCGTAGTGACGGATATCCTGATTGCAGATACGATGAATGAACGTGACGTAATAAGCGCAGTTGCTTCCATAGAGAATCAGTCGAACCATCCACTCGCACAGGCCATCGTCGGTCACGCAACCCGCGAGTTCGACGTACAACTATTCCAGCCAGATTCCCTGGAGGATGTATCCGGATGGGGAGTCAAAGCCCTTGTGGACGGGTCCGAATGGAAAATCGGGAAAGCCGACTTTGTGAATAAACGTTTGGCAGAAACGTTTATGAATGGAGCATACGGAAGAATCGCCTCTGAAGGAAAGACGACCGTTTTTGTGGCAAAAGAAAATGAAATCGTCGCACTGATCGCCCTGAAGGACGTCGTCCGGAATGAAACCATCGAAGCACTGAAGCTTCTGGAAAAAGAAGGCGTCCAGACGATCATGCTGACAGGCGACAATGAAAAAACGGCCCGTGCCATCGCAGAAGAAGCGGGCGTCGCTTCCTTCATTGCCGAATGCCTGCCGGAAACGAAAGTTGAAGAACTGAAAACGTTGAAGGATCAATTCGGAACGGTCGGTATGGTCGGAGACGGCATCAATGACGCACCGGCCCTCGCAACGGCCAACGTCGGAATCGCCATGGGAGAAGGAACCGACGTCGCCTTGGAGACAGCCGATGTCGTCTTGATGAAAAACGATCTGACACGTATCGCTGAAGCCATCAAACTATCGAAAAAGATGAAGCGCATCGTCCAGCAAAACGTCGTTTTCTCCATTGCGGTCATCATGCTGTTGATTGCCTCCAACTTCCTGCAGATCCTCGACCTCCCTTATGGAGTCATCGGACATGAAGGAAGTACGATATTGGTTATTTTAAATGGTTTACGGTTACTGAAATAATGATGAAGAGCATCCGGCCGGGTGCTCTTTTTGCATAGGAATAACCTCTTTTATCCACATGTGAATAACTTTCGAAACCTTCAAATACTATCCACAACCTCTCACCCACTACTAAACAACTACCTCTCACTTCCCCGTCCCCACCGCCAGCCCTCCTACTACCAAGGTCCGTCCCTCACACCACTAATATTTTACTAAAATAATATTTTGTTATTGCTTTCTTGAAAGGGATATCATAAAATGTGTTTAGCTAGTGCAAACGGTTGCATCTATTATGCATCTATTTTCACTTACATAGCACCATACCATGAAGACACAGCGACAAGCATTTCACTTTAAACTGAAATGTAAACGCACACATGTCATCCAATGTAAGAAATATAGTCCAATAGATTGATATCAAAGGAGGAAACGGGTTTATGAAGAATGTATTGTCATTTGATTTTTGGCAGAAGTTCGGGAAAGCATTGCTTGTAGTCGTGGCCGTCATGCCAGCTGCAGGGATCATGATTTCCCTCGGTAAGTTGATTGCCATGATGGGTGGAGACATCACATTAGTGCAAACGATTGCAAGAGTAATGGAGGATATTGGTTGGGGAGTCATCACGAATCTTCACATCCTCTTCGCCGTAGCCATCGGGGGCTCTTGGGCGAAAGAACGTGCAGGCGGAGCCTTCGCTGCCCTGATCGCCTTCATCCTGATCAACCGTATTACAGGAGCGATCTTCGGAGTGAGCGGGGATATGCTTTCTGATCCGGAAGCAACGGTCTCTTCCCTGTTCGGCCAAACGCTGGTCGTCTCAGATTATTTCACTTCGGTCCTTGGTGCGCCTGCCCTTAACATGGGGGTATTCGTCGGAATCATTTCCGGTTTCCTTGGAGCGAATCTTTTCAACAAGTATTACAACTACAGCAAATTGCCTGATGCCCTTTCCTTCTTTAATGGAAAACGTTTCGTACCATTCGTCGTGATCGTCGGCTCTGTCATTATCGCCGTCATCATGTCAATTGTATGGCCGTTCATTCAAGGGTTACTGAATGACTTCGGTCAATGGATCGCCACATCACGTAATACGGCGCCCATCATCGCTCCATTCGTATTCGGTGCATTGGAGCGTCTGTTACTGCCATTCGGTCTGCATCATATGCTGACGGTTCCGATCAACTACACAGAACTTGGCGGAACATATACAATCCTGACAGGTTCAAGCGCAGGATCGACGGTTGCGGGACAAGATCCATTATGGCTTGCCTGGATCGCCGACTTAAACAACTTCCTGGCTGCAGGAGACACGGCAAGCTACAAACAATTGTTAAACGATGTGACACCGGCACGTTTCAAAGTCGGTCAAATGATTTTATCCACAGCTGCCCTGATCGGTATCGCTTATGCCATGTACCGCAATGTGGATAAAGATAAGAAGAAAAAATATAAATCCATGTTCTTCTCAGCTGGTTTAGCTGTATTCCTGACAGGTGTTACCGAGCCGATCGAATTCATGTTCATGTTCGCTGCCCCGCTTCTATATGTTGTGTATGCGATCATGACGGGACTTGCTTTTGCGATTGTGGATATCGTTCACATCCGCGTTCACTCTTTCGGATCCATCGAGCTTCTTACCCGTGTACCGATGATCATCAAAGCAGGTCTGTGGTTAGATCTTGTAAACTTTGTCATTGCCTGCCTCGTATTCTTTGGTCTGAACTTTGCCGTTGCCAACTTCCTGATCAAGAAGTTCAACTTCCCGACACCGGGTCGTAATGGAAACTATATTGAAGATGAAGCTTCAACAGGCGGAGGGTCGGTCAGTGCCGATTCCATCGCTCCGAAAGTCGTTGCCATGCTTGGCGGGAAAGAAAACATCGTAGACGTGGATGCCTGCATGACCCGTCTTCGTGTAACGGTAAAAGACACAAGCCTTGTCGGCACGGAACAGGAATGGAAGAAAAACGGGGCACTCGGCCTCATCCTGAAAGATAAAGGCGTCCAGGCCATATACGGTCCGAAAGCAGACGTCATCAAGTCGGACATTCAAGATCTGCTGGGAGCGTAAGACATGAAATTACTGACGCTTAATTGTCACTCCTGGCAGGAAGACAACCAGCTAGGGAAAATCTCGATTTTAGCCGATGACATTGCGGAGAAATCCTACGATGTCATCGCCCTTCAGGAAGTCAGTCAGCTGATCGAAAGCGAAATCGTCCATGGCTTGGTCAAAAAAGACAATTTCGCCCTTGTCCTCCTTGGGGAACTTGAGAACCGAGGCGTGACAGATTACACACTGGTCTGGGACTTCGCTCATATCGGCTACGATGTCTACGAAGAAGGCGTCGCCATTTTGATGAAGCACCCCGTCGTGGAGGAACATCGCTTCTTCATCTCGAAAAGCCATGATCAATCCTATTGGAAAACCCGAAAAATCGTTGGGGCCACCATTTCTTATCATGGTAAGCCCCTTACCTTCTACTCCTGCCACCTCGGCTGGTGGACGGACGAGGAAGAACCATTCAAGTACCAGGTAGACTCCTTAATGGAACAGGTCACCCCGGAATCCCCTTTCTTCCTTATGGGCGATTTCAATAACAATGCCCTGGTTCGTGATGAAGGGTACGATTATCTCCTTTCCAAAGGACTCACAGATACATTCGGGGAAGCCCTTGAACGGGACAGCGGCATCACCGTCCGTGGAAACATTGCCGGTTGGGATGAGAATACAGTCGATTTACGGCTCGATCTTATCCTCTCCAGTACAAAAATAGATGTCACTTCATCCCGGGTCATCTTTAACGATGGTAATAAACCTGTCGTATCGGATCATTTCGGAGTGGAAGTGGTGTTAGCAGAAAGCAACTGATCGTGGATCGGTTGCTTTTTTTTGCGTTCGGAAAGATCTCGCGGGAGGATATCGACCTTTCTACATCTCTAGACAATTTCCGCAACCACCCTCTCCCCTCACGTTTAATAAAACCCCATCAGTGGTAAAAAATCACTATACACTAAAAGGAGGTTCAACTATGGGACATAAACTCGCAGGGCAGGCAGCTGCCGACATCATGGAACAATGGAAGATCAAGCATGTATTCGGTCTTCCAGGAGATTCCATCAATCACTTTGTCGACGTACTGCGAAGTGAAAAAGAGGAAATTGAGTTCATCCAGGTCAGACATGAGGAAGTCGGAGCACTCGCCGCCTCGTCATATGCGAAACTCACGGGAAACATCGGGGTATGTTTATCCATTGGGGGACCCGGTGCCATTCACCTGTTAAATGGCTTGTATGACGCAAAGGCCGACGGAGCACCCGTATTGGTTTTGGCCGGACAAGTCGCGACGGAAGAGCTTGGAATGGATTCCTTCCAGGAAGTTCATCTGGACCGGGTGTTTGCTGACGTTTCCGTCTACTGTGAACGGGTATCATCACCTGAATCACTTCCCGATCTCATGAATCAGGCCATCAGGACCGCTTATGCAAAAAAAGGGGTATCCGTTTTGATCATCCCCGACGACATCCCCGGGCAAAAAATCAAGAACACCATAAAAGACACGTCCAGTATCCCGGCTGCGACCATCGCCGCTCCCCTTGAACAAGATATGAAGACCGGAATGGAATATGTACATAAAGCACAGCGTCCGGTCATCCTTGCAGGTACGGGATCCAGGCATGCCGCCCGTGAACTTGAGGCTTTCGCCAAAAAAATCGCGGCTCCGGTCATCTTTACGCTTCCGGCTAAAGGTATATTCCCTGACAAGCATCCCCATAATCTCGGACAGCTCGGTCAAATCGGGACGAAACCTGCATATGAAGCCATGGAGGAAGGTGATCTTCTCATCATGATCGGTACGTCGTTCCCGTATCGTGATTTCCTTCCCGATGATACGCCCGCCGTTCAGATCGATGCGAATCCGGCACAAATCGGAAAGAGATACCCCGTTAGCGTCGGGATCGTCGGAGATTCGAACCTTGTGTTGAAACGATGGAATCAACAGCTTCCCGTCAAAGAGAACCGATCCTTTTTGGAAGAATGCCAGAACAATATGAAAAACTGGTGGAAACATGTTGAAAAAGACGAAGTTGAAGCGACGATGCCCATGAAGGCTCCTCAAGTCATTGCGGCCCTCCAGAAGATTGCAGACGACGATGCGGTCCTGTCCGTCGATGTCGGCAATGTGACCGTCTGGACCGCCAGACACTTCAAGATGACCAACCAGAAAATGATTATTTCCAGCTGGATGGCGACCATGGGATGCGGTCTCCCCGGGGCGATCGCAAGCGGCCTGGCAGAGCCTGAGCGCCAGTCGATCGCCGTATGCGGAGACGGCGGGTTCACCATGGTGATGCAGGATTTCGTCACGGCGGTCAAATACAAGCTGCCGATCATCGTCGTCATCATGAACAACCGCAAGATCGGCATGATCAAGTATGAACAGGAATCCATCGGCCACCTGGAATATGAAACGGATCTTCAGGACATCGATTTCGCCCAGTTCGCCAAAGCATGTGGAGGGGAAGGCTATCGTGTCGTCAAACATGAGGATCTTCAGCCTGCCTTTGAAATGGCAGCGAAATCCAATAAGCCGGTCATCATCGATTGTGTCATTGAAGATCAGCCACCGCTACCCGGTAAGATCAACTTCGAACAGGCAGCCGGTTATTCAAAGCATGTCATGAAGAAATTCTTCAAGAAGCATGAAGCCGAGATGCCACCGTTACGCAAGGCCATGAAACGACTATTTTAACAAAGAAGTGAGCCTGTAAAAGGGCTCCTTTTCCCTATTGGAGGAATGAAAATGAACAGCATATCCATTATTCAGTGGATTCTCCTTATCATCATCGTACTCGCACTGCTTATCCCTGCTGCCCTTATTCTTTATTTATGGATGACCGATGAAAAACAAAAGGAGCATGCGGTGTTGAGGAACTTTCCGGTTCTCGGAAAAATGAGGTACATCCTCGAGAAAATCGGTCCTGAACTGAGACAATACCTCTTTCATAATGACAACGAAGGAAAGCCCTTCTCGAGACTTGAATACACGAATACCGTCATGGCGGGTAAATACAAATCCCGGATGCTCGGCTTTGGTTCCGAGCGGGACTTCGAAAAGGAAGGCTACTACATACGAAACACCCTTTTTCCTGTCCAACGGGACGAACTCCGCATCGACAACTCACAAAAAGTAAACACCAAAATCTACAAAATCGATAAAGATAATCTGCTCAGCCGCAGGGAACACCGTGAAGAAACTGAAGCAGATCCCTTTCTCCTGAAAGACGAAGATGCCCCTGTCATCGGTGAACATACGTGCAGGCATCCCTTTACAGTGAAAGGACTCGTCGGTCAGTCCGCCATGAGCTACGGCTCCCTCGGTGAGCAGGCCATCACCGCTCTGTCGACCGGGTTGAACCTTGCTTCCGGGTCATGGATGAACACCGGTGAAGGCGGATTATCCAAGCATCACCTGAAAGGCGGAGTCGACATCATCTGCCAGATCGGACCGGGCTTATTTGGCGTCAGAACGAAGGACGGCCATTTTTCATGGGAAGAATTCAAGAAAAAGAGTGATCTCAAAGAGGTGAAAGCCTTCGAATTGAAACTTGCCCAGGGCGCAAAGACGCGCGGCGGTCACGTTGACGGAAAAAAAGTGACACAAGAGATTGCCAACATCCGTAACGTCGAGCCATGGAAATCCATCGACAGCCCCAACCGCTTCAAAGAGTTCAGCAACAACGAACAGATGTTGGATTTCATCGAACAGCTCAGGGAAGTCGGCGGCAAACCCGTCGGGATCAAACTGGTCGTCGGGAACACGAATGATATTGAAAGCCTCGCTTCCTACATGGCCACTTCCGGAAAACACCCCGACTTCATCACCGTGGACGGTGGAGAAGGAGGGACAGGTGCATCGTATCAGGAACTGGCGGCTTCTGCAGGGGTCCCAATCAAATCCGCCCTTCCCTTCCTTCACGACACCCTTGTGAAATACGGCGTACGGGACAAAGTGAAGATCTTTGCTTCCGGAAAATTGTTAACACCCGATAAGATTGCCTTTGCACTCGCCCTCGGTGCCGACTTTGTCAACATCGCCAGGGGACTGATGTTCTCCGTAGGCTGCATCCAGGCTCAAGTATGCCACACGAACAACTGTCCCGTCGGGGTTGCCACCACCGATAAGAAGTTGCAGCGGGCACTGATCGTCGAAGAAAAATCATTTCGCGTCTGCAACTACATCATCTCCCTTCGTGAAGGCCTGTACAATATGGCTGCAGCTGCGGGGATCGATACACCGACAAAATTCGGGCGTGAGCACATCGTATTCCGGGATGAAGACGGACGATTGCATCCGATCAAGCCGGAAAAAGCGATGTCCTAAGGGAAAGAAGCAGCCGAGCCGGCTGCTTCTTTTTTTGGAGGTGAAGGGAGTGGATCTTGACCGTTCTCCATTGCCGACAAAACCCGCCCCGCCCCGTCCAGACCGAGCGCTCAGTCAAGTTTATCCACAAAAAAACACAGCGCCCCCAAAACAAGACGCCGTGCCCCCACTCCTACTTCAATTCCACATTATCAATCACTACATCATGAGCACCAATCGGCGACCCACTACTCTTCCCAATCAGGAATTTAAGACTCGTGTCCTCGCCCACCGGTGGCGTAAATGTATACTCATAATGCGTCATCTCTCCACCCAGCTGAGCGACTTCTGATAAATAGCGCGTATACGCAGCATTTTCAATCGTCACTTCCATCGTCCGGTCGACTGACGAACTCACATCGAAGGAAAGGGTGTATTCCACTCCCGGCTTAAGCTTCAGTCCTTCCTGGAATAGCTGAACACCCCATATTTCGTTTCCTTCGTTTCCAATCGAGATTTTTGCCTGTCCGTCTTCAGAAGAAATACCTGCAGAAGCATCGTAATGGATGTAATTTGCCCAGAATTCTAAATCGGAATCAAACGATCCGTTCTGGATGACGTTTGCACCAGGAGGTCCCGCTTTCTTCTTTAACGAGAGGTTATCGATCTTCGCTTCATCCGTACTGCCACCCAGATCAATCACCAGCTGTGACTCCATATCCGTCACATCCGGCATCGTGAACGTCATGGCATGCTTCTCCCAATCAGCGGTGAGAGGGATCGTTTCCGTTGCGTACACCTTTTCCCCATCCTTGCTTCTCATCTCGACCTGAATATCACGACCACTTTCTGCCACTCCGTCAAACATCAATTCATATTCATTCAATTCCTTAAGCTGGATGCCTTTTTGCACCAGCCCGGCCTCTTCCGTTTCGCTGGAAGGCTTTGCTGAGAATACCCGCTCGTCAGGATCCACTCCCAAGGTTTTCCCGGAACCTGCCAGATGCCAATAAAGAAGGCGGTCAGGGAATCCCTGGTCGAACGTCCCATTATAAATAAGGTTCCCCGTCGGCAGTTCAGGTTTGGAAGCATCCGGATCCACTTCGACAGGCGGGATCTCTTCCACCCGGATATTTCCGAGCCACACAGGTAGCTTGGACAATCCGAGATTAAATTCCACACGGGCTTCCAAATCATTTTCCTCGGTCATCTGGAACACCATTTCATAGGATTCCACCCCATCTTTCAGTGAAAAAGATTCACTGTTTGAATAGGCACTGTATCCCCTCTTTTCACCCCCGCCGACTTTCACATTGACCTTCCGTGATCCGCTCGATTTTGCATCGAAGGATACCCGGTAGTAACGGCCCTTTCCGAGTGATACGTCCTGGATGAGCTGAACGGAATAAGGCTGGCTTCCCGGTTCTTCCACATCCACTTTGGCAAAATTTCTTCCCTCGATCTGATCAAGGGCTACATTGGCCTTCCCTCCAAAATCAGGGACGGTCAAGAAATACCAATAATCCGTATTTTCCACTCCCGGAATCCCGTCAACGTCTTCCCATTCCTGATCAAACCCGGTATTGTACATGAGGTTTCCGTCTTCGAGTGGCTGCTTCGCATCGTCAGGCAGTGGAGCTTGTTCAAATTCCGGCAGTTCCGGCGTTTGATACGGTCTTCCCGTCAAATCATACACACGTACATAATCCACATCCATGGATTGAGGGAACATCGTCTCTTCCGTCGGTTCACCATCGAAATTCCCGCCTATCGCAAGATTCAACAGCATATGGAAGGATTGATCAAACGGCGCAGGGTACGTGAAGTTGGCAGCGTTTCCGGTCCCTTTGCTGTACCAATTGTTCTGGGTCTGGCGGAGTTTTCCGTCCACATACCAGCGGATTTCCCCCGGCTCCCATTCAACGGAGTACACATGCTCGTCGGCAATCGTCGATCCATCTTCAAAGCTATAGTGATCACCGGTGTATTTATTATTCGGCCACGATTCCCCATAATGAAGCGTCCCGATTGCTTCACCCGGATTGCTGCCCTGGGCTTCTAAAATATCAATCTCACCGGATGCAGCCCATCCGCCATACCGGTCATCTTCCGGAAGCATCCAGAACGCCGGCCAATATCCCTTTCCAACCGGAAGGGAGGCTTTCATCTCAAATTTTCCATACGTCTTGGAAAACAGGCCCTTCGTCTTCAAACGGGAGGACGTATAGCCGTATCCTTGATAGTTTTCTTTTTTAGCCGTAATCAGAAGCTTCCCGTCTTCAGTCCGCGCATTTTCAGGACGGTCCGTGTAGTATTGCTTTTCATTATTCCCCCATCCTGAAATGAAGGTACCATTCGCATCGGTATATCCGTTTCCGATATCGAACGTCCACTTGTCGCGATCGATCTCATCCTTATTGAATTCATCATTCCACACAAGGGTCCATGGCGTGACAACAGAAGTCGCTTCACTTGTTTCTTTTCCATTCCATACGATGACGCCATCCAGCGTGGCTTTTTCGATGGAACCTTCTCCATCGATGGCCGATCCCTCCCCTGCTTTTGATACGAGGAGTTCCTTCACCACCCCATCAGGCGTAAGGGAGACATTTGAAAGCGCGTTCAATTCTAACCGCTCGGCAATACCGTCAAGCTCCACCTGAGCTTCTCCCTTTTTCCCTGTCGTGGCAATCGTATCAAATTCACCTTTCAATTCGGCATTTTTCGTTTTTACATTTGAAGCCGAGACCGTAACGTCTTGAAATCCTTCGGACGTAATTTCGTTTTCTTCCAATAACACATTTCCTTCGAGGAAGGTTTGTTCAACGACCGAATCTCCGGAAACCGTGATCGTCGACAAATGACCAGGTCCTTCAACTGAAAGACTCTTCAACTCGGAATCTGTCAATTGCACGGTATCGGGTGCCTCTCCCTTGATCAACGTCTTTCCTTGTACCGTCACGTTTTCAAGGGTAATGTCCTTTCCGGCAGCCGGTGTGATCACGAGGTCGCCTTCTATCGTTCTATCTTTTAAGGTTGAATCTTTGAGGTGAAAAGGTTTGTCTTTTTGTGGGGCCGCTTTTCCTATATTCGCGGGTGGCAGAGTCATGATGAGACATGCAGCGGTAAACGAAGTGACTGCTTTTTTTAACATGTGAACTCCTCCTGTTTTCATTTATGTCTCACGTGGGACATTTGTATATAACTATAAAACCACCACGATCGTTTGACAACATTTTTCTACCATAATGATTTCTCATACACTAAAACAAGCCCGTCCCAAAGGGGATCAGGCTTGTTTTTCTGAACAGGAATTCCTCTTGACCAAAGAAGCTTGAAAAGGACTCATCGTTTCATATGGCTCCCCTTCCACCCTGTGTATCAGCTCCTCCACTAACGCAACCGCCATCTCCACTCTCGGAACGTTCATGGTCGAAAGTGCAGGCGATGTGTATTCTGTCAGCAAAATATTATCAAAACCGATGAGTGAAACGTCCCCTGGTACATCCCGTCCCGCTTCCTTCAATGCCTTGAGGGCCCCGAAGGCGATATGATCATTGGAACAGAGGATGGCGGAAGGAAGTTCCCCCTGCCGGAGCCAATGATGAATGGCATCTTTTCCCGACTCTTCCACGAACCTGCCCGTATAGATGTACTCCGGCTTCACGCTGATCCCTGCTGCTTTCATCGCCTTTTGGTAACCATTAAGGCGCTCCACCGCTGCAGGATTGTCCTGGTCACCTGTAATGATGCCGATTTCTTCATGCCCCAGCTGAAGGAGGTGACGGGTCGCTTCCATGGCACTCACTTCATTTTCCAATACAGGCATGGGGATGGAAGGAGTACGACGGGTCACATTGTTCTGATCGAAAACCCCGACCAAAAAGTTGGCGGAAAGGATTTCATCGACGATCGACTGGACATTACTCCAGCTGATGATGATGCCTGCATCGATGCTTTTTTCCCTGTAAAGCTTCAACACGGGAGACGGATCATCCACTTCCGCCATCGTCACGAGCACCTTATACCCCCGAAGAGAGCAGGCATTGATCACCGCCCCGATCACCACGCTGTAAAAAAGATCATCGGAATAGATCCGATCCTTCCCAGGGTCCTGAATGATGAACAGCCCGATCGTATGGGTCTTTTTCTTCACCAGCCTCCGTGCTGAAACATTCGGCTGATACTGATGCTCCTCCATGATCTTCAAGATCCGCTCCCGGGTCTCGGTCCGTACCTGGGGCGAATCATTCAACACCCGCTGCACCGTCTTCCGCGACACCCCGGCTAGCTTCGCTATATCAAATATATCCATACTTTCCTCCTGAGTGGTTACTTCTTCCTATTATAACGGATGATGAGTGGGTTTGGTATGCGGTAAAAAACAATTGAAACCTCCCCGCCCCCTCATCCGTATATACACTATAAACAGAATCACAACCTTGAAAGGGGAACACTATGGGAAACATCTTACTATTTTCATTGATTGTCGGATTGGTCATGGCCTTATTGCTCGTACCGATGGCCGTCATGAAAAAACAAAATAAAAAAGAGGGATATCCTTCCTTCCCGGCACTATTTGGAGCCACCTTACTCATCACGACTGTTGTAGTATTCGTCTTCTATTATCTTTCGAATCTCGATCAGAACTTCACGAGCATATGGATCCTCCTGATCATCGCCTCCGGATTCGGGGCCGCATTTGCCACGGGGAAAGAGCGGATGGTAAAAGGGATTCTGTTCCTGGCGAGCATCTTTGTCGGTGCTTACTTCCTGACCGCGTTCGTCTTCAATGCCGATGAGAAATTCGAATCGGCGAAAATGGATGTCAAAACAGAGATCCAGGCTTTTGATGAAAAGGAAACGCCTGCAAGCGTCCCTCCTCAATTCGCCCGTAACAAAATGAAGAAAGCATTCGGCCAGGTTCCGAATACAAGCTATTATGAGCTCGGCAACCTGCAGATCCAGAAGGTGGACGGTGAGTATGTCTACATCGCACCTGTAGAATTCTCCGGTTTCTTCAAATGGTTCAAAGGGGATTCGACACCCGGGTACTTCAAACTGAGTGCCACGGATTCAAACGCCAACCCTAAATTCATCAAAGAAGAAATGGTGTACACACCTTCTTCGTACTTCAATAAAAAAGTGGAACGTCATATCCGCTTGAACTATCCGAAGGAAATCTTTAACGGGGACGTCCAGCTTGAAATCGACGATGACGGGAAACCATTCTATATCCAAACGTACGGAAACTTCATCTCAGCCCGTAACGGTTTCGATGTAAAAGGAATCGTCATGGTCGACCCTCAGACAGGTAAAACGAAGTCCTATGCCATCAAAGATGTACCGGCGTTCATCGACGGCGCGGTTTCTCCTGAAACGGTCAGCCTTCAGAATAGCTATTTCGGTAACTATGTGAAAGGTTTCTGGAACAGCCGCTTCGGTAAATCGGACGTGAAACTGCCATCTGATGAAGGAACAGAAGCAAACGTGAGCCCTATTTTTGACGAAAATGGTGACATGTACTACTTCACCGATTTCACATCGCCAAAAGAAGGCGTCGATTCCATGCTCGGCTACTCCCTGACGAACTCAAGGACGGGTAAAGCGACATTCTACACAGGAAATCTGGAAGAATCGTACATGGATTCACAGGGCGCCCTGCAAATCATCCAGAAGAAATTCATCGAGAAGAAATGGGACGGCGAAATGCCTGTGCTCTATAACTTCTACGGTGAAGCAAGCTGGCTGACACCGGTGCTTGACGCGAATGGTTTCTTACAGAACTACTTCATCGTCTCAGCCGCCAACCCGGAAATCTCAGCGTATGCGAACACGCCGAATCAGGCATTGAAAGCTTACAAAACCGCTCTTCAGCGCGGAGGCGGAAGCGTCGACGGCAGCTCGAAAGCCGAGGAGAAACAAGCAAACGGTACAGTCGTCCGGGTCTACAAAGAAAAATCCGGTGACTACACCGTCGTGTCCTTCCTCTTGGATAACGGAAAAAATTATATCGTTTCTTCCGAAAACAGCTTACTTGCCATCTACTTGAAGGAAAATGATAAGGTCAACGTCACGTATATGGATACAGGAGAAGCCTTCCTCCCTGTAAAAGAGATGACGATCGAAGGATTACAACAATAATCGAAAGGCCGGAATCAAAGATGATTCCGGCCTTTTTCTATTCCCCCGCATTCACATAATACACCAGATTATCCGTCCACTCTCCAAATTCATAAATGAACCCTTTTCGTGTACATTCATACTCCATGCCCACGGCTTCCGCAAGTCGGATTGAAGGCGTATTGTCCAGATTGATATGGGCTTCGATGCGGTGAAAATTCAATTTCACGAATGCTAGCTGCAGGGCTGCCTTCATCGCTTCCTTCCCGTAACCACGATTCCAATAACGATTATGTATCGTGTAGCCCGCCCTGCCCCAGTTGAAGTTGTACCTCATGAGCGTCGAGAAATCGATCGTACCGATGTTGGCGCCATTTTCTTTCAGGAAGATCCCGAGGATATACACCTGATCCCCCTCGATCATTTCGTCATGTTTCTCAAGCATCTCCCTGAACCAGAACTCCGTGCACTCACTCATATCCTGATAGCCGACATCATATTTATGCTGTGACGGGAGCCTGTTCAGATGTTCCCTCAACCAGTTTTCATAATCCTGATTCACGAAGGGCCTGATCACCAACCGTGGTGTTTCAATGGTTAAGTCCTTATGCTTCATCCTCTGCGCCCTCCTTTATATGTATTACGTTAATAGTACCAACCACCTAAGAAGATTGGTAGTTCTTTTCTCAAAATTGTTGTTTACTTACATAGGAACTCCAAGGCTCTGTCTATGTGTGAGTGCGATAGATGGTGATGGGAACGGCTTCGCTTTCCGGCGGACGAACGGCCAAGCCTCCTCAGCTTTCGCTTCCTGGGTCTCGGCACGCCCGTTTTTCCGCAGGAGTCTACGCCGTTCCCATCACCATCTTGAAGAGATACCGTGACAGAGCTGAGTAGAGAATAATGAATGAATTTGCATCTTACTATTAGCTACAATTGGCCACTCCACACTGTGAAAAGGTGTTTTCTCGAAGTGTATGCTAGTAGATTAGTCCTTAATCCCCGTAAAGTTGATCCTCGCTGCAGGTGCTCGACTCCGACGGGAATAGCGGGAAAGTTGAGACCCCACAGGGCAAAGCCCGAGGAGGCTCAACTCACGCCCCGCGGAAAGCGAGCACCTGCAGTGGAAATCAACCACCACTCGCTTCCTTAGCAACAAAGTATGCGAAAAGAGCCTTTTCATAAAAACGGAAGGCGCCTCTCTACGGAGAAACGCCTTCATCGTTATTTCTCATTATTCCACTCTTCCTCTAATTCCTTCTCGATTTCCTCATCGGATAAATACTCCTCATCCAGCTGCTGAACATGCTCGGTGATCCGGTTGAGCTTGGAATGCACGATCCATAGGCTGATTACCACGAATACCATGAAAAAAATGACGATGAGTCCCACATCCATATTAATCGACGCCTCCTTTACCTATATTTATTAAGTAAACATAGAAAAAAGAAGACTTTAGTCAGAAAAAGTCCGGAAAGGTCCGAAAGTCCCCTGCTTATCCGGAACTGACGTAATACCAGTGTTTATCGAGCTTCTCAAGCTCAATAAAATCTCCCCCAAAGTCACCTGACAAAGGTTTATTCCCTGAAGTAGAATAGACAAATCCGGAGAAGCTGTCCAGTATGCCACGAAAGGTGAAAAAGAGAACCAGCATTTCATCATTCCTCTTCTCTACCAATATATCTCCGCCACCCCTTGATAACGTTTCATATTCTTCCGGGAGGTGTATAACCGAATCATTGTATGGAACGTTGGGTGTAATGGCACCTTCCTGCACTTTCTTTACCACTGTCTCCCGATCGGCACGGTTATTCTCATAGTCCATATTCAGAACGACCTTGGTAAACGGGAAAAAGAAAAGAAAAATCACAGTCAAAGATTGGAGGATTAATGCTTTCCATTCCCTTCTCTTAAAAACGGCAATGATGGAAAACACGATTGTGACAAGGAAAAAACCTCCTGCCATCAACCAAAGAAAAGGCATCAAAAACGGTGTCAGGATGTGGATGAGGTGCCACTGAAAAAAAGCCAGTGCCACCAACATCACACTGCTGACTAGGGACAAAAGGAAAATGATACTCCCCTTCCTCAATACGCCTTCGCCCAGTAGACCAACTGTTTCGCATCCTTCTCACAGCACACGCACGTATCGGACACCTGCTCCTGTTCAAACGGCATGCATCGTGATGTGGCACTCGTTTCTTCCTTGATTTTATCTTCACAGGCACGGTCTCCGCACCACATCGCTTTGATGAAACCGCCTTTTTCATTCACCGTCGTTTTGAACTCATTAAACGTTTTGGCGACCGTCGTTTTTTCTTCGCGGTGTTCTCTCGCTTTTTCCAATAGATTGCGTTGGATGTCTTCGAGGAGCGCTGCCACTTTCCCTTCCAGCTCTTCCATCGTGACCGTGATTTTTTCCCCGGTATCACGTCTCGCCAGAATCACCTGCCCGTTCTCGATATCCCGCGGACCGACTTCCAGGCGGAGTGGAATCCCCTTCATTTCATATTCATTGAATTTCCAACCCGGCTTTTTGTCACTGGCATCGATCCCGACGCGGGCAACACCTGCAAGCTGTGTCTTCAGGTTATAGGCAAAATCAAGGACACCTTCTTTATGCTGGGCGATCGGCACGATCATCAGCTGGGTCGGAGCAATTCGTGGCGGCACGACAAGTCCGCGATCGTCCCCGTGCACCATGATCATGGCCCCGATGATGCGGGTGGTGAGTCCCCATGATGTTTGCTGAACATATTGAAGCTTGCCGTCACGGTCCGTGAACTGGATGCCGAATGATTTCGCAAATCCGTCCCCGAGATGATGAGACGTTCCTGATTGCAACGCTTTCCCGTCATGCATTAAACTTTCGATCGTGTACGTATATTTCGCACCGGCAAATTTCTCTTTCTCTGTTTTCTGACCTTTGATGACTGGAATCGCCAGCATCTCTTCACAAAGCTCTGCGTATACTTCGAGCATCTGAACCGTTTCCTCATGAGCATCCTGATCGGTCTCGTGACATGTATGGCCTTCCTGCCACAGGAACTCAAGCGTTCGGAGGAACGGACGGGTCGTCTTTTCCCAGCGAACCACATTCGCCCACTGGTTGTAGAGCTTCGGCAGGTCCCGGTAGGAATGGATGATGTTTTTATAATGCTCACCGAATAACACTTCGGACGTCGGACGCACGCATAGCCGTTCCGCTAACTCCTCATCACCGCCATGGGTCACCCATGCGACTTCCGGAGCGAATCCTTCGATATGATCCTTCTCTTTTTGCAGCAGGCTTTCCGGTATAAAAAGGGGCATATACACATTTTCATGCCCGGTTTCCTTGATTTTCGCATCAAGGGCATCCTTGATGTTTTCCCAGATTGCGTATCCGTAAGGTCTGATGATCATCGAGCCCCGGACGCTCGAGTAGTCGATCAGCTCCGCCTTCGTCACGACATCGGTGTACCACTGGGCAAAGTCTTCATCCATGCCCGTTACATCTTTTACAAATTCTTTAGCCATTTGAGAGCACCTCGTTTTTTGGTTGGATTGGTTTTATCAGCGGAATTTTCGATTTATCGGCGAAATCACGGATATATCAGCGGAATTTACATTTTATCAGCGAAATCCCACATATATCAGCGAACCGCCCGACGGTAACAAAAAAAGCCCTGCTTCTCATCAGGGACCATTTCTGGCGGTACCACCCTGATTCAAAGCAAAGCTTTACACTCATTCCATGATAACGGTTTCGGACCGCTGATATCTTCATTCGATACAGAACTAGGAGGCAGGTTCAAAGGTTCATCCATGGGAGCTTCTCACCAAACCGCTCCCTCTCTGAAAAGACAAGATCCCTTTACTGATCCTCTTCATTGTTTCAGTTATTTTAGATGATTATATAGAGATTCCATGAGGGTGTCAATATCTGTTAGAGGGAATAAAACCGTTCCATTTCCCGTTCAAAGAAATCATTCCCATTCCTTTCATCGAAATCCCCCGCAATTTCCTCGGCCACTTCACTCATCACATCCACGGCGAAGCCCGGGCGATGCCCCGCTTCCAGGAGCTTCCGGTGGAGGACGATGGCACTCATATAAAAATAGAACATCCCATACGGATCTTTCCCGCTGTCGGCATACTCGATGTGGCGCTCCAATACTTTGATGCCCCTAAGAGGTTCCGTTAAAGCAAGAAACCGGATATGCTCAGATGCCTCAATGAGAAAGTGAGGTTTATCGTAAATGAAAAAGTATCCCTCGGATTGGTAACGTACGGCTTCCTCCAACCGGCCGTCCTCATAATAAGGAAGGAGCAGCTTGCTGTACGTAAGATGAGGAATCTCCCCGCAGCACACTTCTTTGGATAATAACAGCTTCTCGATGGGAGCCGCCTTCTCCTTTTCCCCGGTAAAATAGAAATACTCAAGCTGTGTCTGATATTCACACGCTTCACAATCCGCCAGGGCATCCCGTTCTGCGGCGAGCCATTCATGATAATAATCGTGGGCGTCCTCCACTTCGCCTGTCTTCAAAGCCCGTTTATGCTGATGCTGATAATAAGGGCGCAGACTGTATCCGTAGTGGTCATACGCTTCCTGAAAGTCATTGAAAAAAGCATCCAGGAGTTCCATTTCAATGCCCGGCATCTTCACCAGATGCTCCGCCATCCATTTATAGATCCAGAGGAAGCTTTCCACCCAATCCTCCAAGTTCTCTTCATTATCTAAAAAAAACCCGTTGCACCATTCGAAGTGATCGAATAGTTCCTCATACTCCCCAAGATAGTTGACGGTCCTCATGATTCCAAACCGACAGCAGAATTCCTTATAGAGATCCCCTTCTTTTTGGGCGATGAACAACAGATCCTCCAACCCATCCCACTTCTCAAAGCTCGCTTCTTCCCGACTCATCAGCTCTTCCCATTTATCCCAATATTGATCCACCGTCATCTTCATCCGCGAACCTCCTTCATGAGTGCGTTTTTATTTATTATAACATTCTGAATTATATTTTAACTGTTTTTTCCAAGAATTCTTCCTCATTGCTCCCCATAAAACCATGGTGACCCCAAGCATGACGATCGAACCTCCAGCGACGGCAGCCCGAATCGACACCACCTCTGCCACCAGTCCGATCAGAACCGTCAGCAAGATGACAAGGACGCCTTCAAGCAATCCATACAGACTCCCTACCCGCCCCATGATTTCAACGGGGATATGTTCTTGATAAAAAGTCTCGAAGCCTGTTGTCGCAAAGGCCAGGGCAAAGGATAAAAGAGCGAATCCAACCGCAGCCGTCAAGAAGCCGTGTGAACATGCATATATGATATACCCGACGGAGACGATGACAGAGCCGACACCCATGAGGTGCATATGATGAAGTTTTTGAGACAACGCCGCATTCAGGAAAGATCCCAGTACAAATCCTCCCCCTGCAATGCTCACGAGATATCCGTAGGTGCTATTGGAGAGATGCAGCACATCTTTAGAAAAAGCGGCTTCAAGGGAATCGATGGCGGCCGTCATCACGAGCATGCACGTGAACAATACGTACAGGATCATCACGTAAGCCGATCTCTTGCTGAAACCCCATACCACCCGCCAATCATCCTTAATGATTTCCCAGTGGAAGGTACTTGTTCCATTCGATGAACCCCCCTCAAGTTTAGGCAAAAACAAGGTGATCACCCCTGATAATAAAAGGGCAAGAGCGTTCATATAAAGGGCAAAATCCGGTGTTCCCATCAGGAATAAGATCCCCGCCACTCCGGGCCCGATCAGAAATGCCCCCGACCCCACGAGTCCCCGAAGAGCATTGAACCGCTGCCTGTTCCCCTTCGGAATCAACGTTGTGATATAAGCCATCGACGCCGGATAAAAGACAGCACTCCCCATATTGATGAAAAGCACGACGACATACATCCACCAATCCGTCGCAAGGAATGGCAACGCCGCAATCAACACGGCCCTGAAAAAGTCCAGTGCCGCCATCAGATTCCGCTTATTGACCCGGTCAATCAAACTCCCGGCCCAACCGTTCGTGATAAGCGCCGCAACTGGCTTCAACACGTATAACATCACCACCGCCACAGGTGACCCCCACTCATCCAATACAATCAAATTAAGGGCAATCAGATAAATCCATCCGCCGATACTCGAAATTCCGATACCCGATAAAAGCAACATAGGATCCTTCCACTTTTTCATCCACTATTCCTCCCCGCGATTTGTGTACAACAGAAAAATCCCACCCCCAAGACGTTGGTCTTGGGGGCGAGATTCTATATCGCGGTGCCACCCCAGTTCACCAGTATGTCACCATACCGGCCTTTTCGGGTACGGCCCATCGGCGTATACCCTAGCTCCGTAACGGGAGCCCCCGTCACACCATCCCCGCTGCCGGTTCCGATGCGCTGCTCAGAGTCTTGGTTCAACATCGTCCTTCCTGCCCCTTTTCAGCTGCCAGGGCTCTCTTTAAAGAATTCAGGATATCTACTCTTCTCTTCATGGCATTTTTTTGAAATTTTTATTATGGTAGCATGGCTGGGGTGGAAAGTAAATGAAAATTACATGATCAGCTTCAAAAAAAGAGCACTCTCCTAACGAGTGCTCCTCTCCCCAATTAGCTACCCATCTTCCGGCGGGTATTGCTTGGCTTCTTCGTTTGCTGACTTTGCATACGTTGGTTGGATGCAAGACCGCCTGTTGCCTGCTTGCCTCCTGCCTGCGCTTCTTTCTTCTTCGCAAGCTGTTGCTTCATCGCTTCTTGAAGGCTGATCTTTTTCTTTTCTGGCTGTATTTGTTGATCATTAGTATTCGACATAATGGGATCTCCTTTTTGAGACTACTAAATTTTTGAAACTACCTCCATTATAATACAACCTACGGAATAAAGACATCTGCCTGAAAAAGAAAATAAGCCAACCCCGTAAAGGATTGGCGAAAAATATTTCTAGTGATATCCATTCTGTCCGTTTGCAGAACCGGATGTTTTGTGTTTCGGCTTTGCGTTTTGATTTTGCTTTGTACCGCCGTCTTTTTTCGTTTTCTTTGTCATGCTGAATCACTCCTAAGACATAGTTTGTGAATCCTTATTATTTTGTACAAAAAAAGAAAAGAGTTTCCCGGTAATAACCGGAAAACTCTGCATTTACGCTGCTGGCTGCGGCACGTCTTCGTCGACCTGTATGACGCTTCCATCGTTTAAGCGCTTTCTTAATGTGTAGATAAAGGCAAGGATTGACACAATCGTTATGACTGTAGCTCCCATATAGGCTGTGCCCATGGAAAGCCCGAATCCGATCGGAGCGTTCAGGATATACGTGAACGTAACCATCGTCATAAAGATGGCAGGGATCGTTGCGACCCAGTGTGGTTTCTTTTGCAGGGCCAGGTACATGGCGCCTACCCAAAGGGCAATCATCGCCGTCGATTGGTTTGCCCATGAGAAGTATCTCCATAAGAGATTGAAGTCCATACGTGTCAATACGACTGAAATCACGAACAGTGGAACGGCAATCCAAAGGCGGCTGGACATTTTCACCTGTCCGACTTTGATGTAATCGGCAATGATCATACGTGCACTTCTGAATGATGTATCACCGGAAGTGATTGGAAGAACGATGACTCCAAGGATGGCAAGCGTTCCGCCGATGGAACCAAGCATCAGAACAGACACTTCGCTCACGACTGCTGCAGGTCCTCCGTCTTTCAATATCGCATTCAGTTCACCAGGCTCGAACAGGCTCATGGCTGCTGCTGCCCAGATCATCGCAATAATCGCTTCTAAAATCATCATACCGTAGAAAATCTTGCGTCCGTTCTTCTCGTTTTGAGTCGTTCTTGAGATGATCGGTGACTGTGTGGCGTGGAAGCCTGAAAGGGCCCCACACGAAATCGTCAAGAATAATAAAGGAAAAATAGCGACAGAATCAGGATGCATATTCGTCAGGGATACTTCAGGAATATCCGCTCCCGTAATCACCAATCCTGCTCCGATTCCTACTGCACTGATTAAAAGCAGTGCTCCGAACAGCGGATACACTTTACCGATGATTTTATCGATCGGAAGTAATGTTGCGACAATATAGTAAATGAAGATCGCTGCAATGATGACACCTAGTGAAATCCATGCCGGAGTCATATTCGCAATCAGTGCTGCAGGAGCGGTAACGAACACTGTCCCTACCAATACAAGTAACAGGATCGAGAATGCGTTCACCACATGCTTCATCGTTTTGCCAAGGAAACGCCCTGCAAGCTCCGGTAAATGAGCCCCTCCGTTACGGATTGAAATCATCCCTGTCAAGTAATCATGGACCGCTCCGGCAAAAATCGCCCCGATTACGATCCAAAGGAAAGCGACCGGTCCGTATAATGCTCCCATGATCGGGCCGAAGATCGGGCCGACACCAGCGATATTCAACAGCTGGATCATGGAGTTACGCTTCGTGTCCATTGGGACGTAGTCGACTCCGTCTGCCTTTGCATAAGCAGGGGTCGAACGTGTTTCATTAATACCAAAAATCTTTTCAATCAATTTTCCATATGTGAAGTAACCAATAATTAAGACAACAATCGAGACCAGGAATGTGACCATGTATATGATCCCCTTTCGTTCAGTTATGAATACGCTTTCATTATAGCAAGCATATTCACATTTTCGTCACATTCTGTTTAAGATGTCGAAAATTGGGGTTGAGATGTTCTGGGAGGGGATTATTGTGCATGGTGGAATTGATGGGTGCCTGGCACCAAAAGCCAGAATTGTACCAGGCACTCATCAACCATTTTGTACCTGGCACAAAAATCAAAAAATGTACCAGGTACAAATCCCACCGATTGTACCAGGTACATCCATACTACACACTAACGACAACTACAACTCCAACCGCTCCCGCAACTCCTTCACATAATTCCGGCTCACCGGAATCGCCTCATCGGCCCCATGAACCTTCAGCTGGTATACGCCGCTCCCCCATGGAATCAGCTCTTCCACAAAGGGCAGCTGAACGAGAAAGCTTTTGTGGACGCGGAAGAATGGATAGGTGCTCAGTTTGGATTCCAATTCCTTGATTGGCAGCCTGCACGTGTATTTCTTTTTTTCCGTACAGATGTACGTTTCCCGCTCTTCCCTGAAAATGTAGAGAATATCCTCCGGCTTGACGAATACAATCTTGTCCTCATCATGGACGGCCAGTTTTCCGAGGGATGGATTTTCACGAGGTTCGACCTTCACTAAAGACTTCAGTCTCTCCATCGTTTGGGCAAGCTGATCCTCTTCAAAAGGTTTCAGCAGGTAATCGACAGCCTCGACCCGGAATGCTTTAAGGGCATAGTCAGGGTACGCCGTGGCGAAGACGATTTCCGGCTTATGCTTCATGTTTTGAAGGGCCTCGGCGAGATCCACTCCGCTCATGCCGGGCATCTCGATGTCCAGGAACAGGACGTCAGGCTCTTTCGTCAGTATGATTTCGAGGCCCTTTTCGGCTGAGCTTGCTTCCCCGACCACCTCTGCCCAGGTATAACTGCCGAGGAGATGCTTCATTTCCTCACGGCTGTATGGTTCATCATCGATGATTGCGATTTTCATTCCTTTTCACTCCTTAACGTAAAGGCAACGGTGGTCCCGCTTTCCTTTGTCGATGAGATCTTCAGCCCTGCTTCTTTTCCCATCATCATTTCCAGGCGTTTGTTCACATTGTATAGGCCGATCCCTGTGCCTGCCTCTGATTCAACGGGCTCCGATAATAGCTTACTCAATCTGTCTTCAGCGATGCCACATCCATTATCCGTCACGCTGACGGTCACTTTCTCTCCTTCTTTCCTTATGGAGATCGTTAACACAAACCCTTCTTCTACATGTTTCATCCCATGCTTGATCGCATTTTCCACCAGGGGCTGAAGGGTGATGGATGGGACTTTCGCCTGTAAAGCCTCTTCATCGATGTGATACTCAACTTTCAGCCGGTCAAAGAATCGTGCTTCTTCAATGGCCAGGTATGCTTTGACATGCTGTCCTTCTTCTTTGAGAGTGGACGTTGATTTCGTGCTCCCCGTCAGATTCTGGCGGACGAATTGGGAAAGGGAAATGAGCAGTGTCCTGGCCTTATCGGGATTGATCCGGGTCAATGACACAATGACATTGATCGTATTGAACAGAAAATGAGGGTTGATCTGAGCCTGGAGTGCCTTTACTTCGGACTCCTTCGCCAGCTCCTTATGGGTATCGATTTCAGCAAGCTCCAGCTGATGGCTGAGAAGTGTCGCAATCCCCTTGGTTAACTCCATCAATATCGGTGAAATTTCCTTTTCGGAATGAAAATAGAATTTAAGGGTCCCGACGATTTCATCCCCTTTTAAAAGCGGGGCCATGATGGCCGCTCCTAGTGGACACCCGCTCCGATCACACTGGATATCCTCCCGCCCCACCTTCATGAGCTCACCGGTTTCGATGACCCGCTTCGTAGCTTCCGTTTGGATCGGCCGCCCTTCATGGTGATGATCAGATGCAAGCCCGACATGAGCGAGGATGTGGGATGTATTCGTGATGGAAACGGCCAGGGCATTGACATCCCTCATGAGGATTTCACATGTCGCCCGGGCTGACGATGCATTCAATCCTTTTCGCATGTATTGCACTGTACTGTCTGCCAGGCGCAGTGCTTTCTGTGACTGAGCAGCCCCCATCCGTTCCTCTTCTTGAAATACACTCTTGATGATAAGCAGGAAAATCCCGGTCCCGACGCCATTGGCGAGAATCATCGGCCAACCGATGTCAGACACGAGCAAGTAAGCATCGTCAAATGGCTTCGACAATAACAGGATGAGAAGCATCTGCATCCCCTCTGCAATAAAGCCGACAAGGAACGCCTTTTGCGGAGAAACGAGCCTGTTTTTCTTTTCACGCTTGCCGATCCATCCTGCCAACAGACCTGCAAGCACCGTCGAGATCCCGCATGAGAACGCCGTGAATCCACCAAGGAAATACCGGTGGACACCCGCCACCAGTCCGGCCCCGATCCCGATCCAGGGACCACCCAGAAGTCCTGCCACCACAACACCGATTACGCGCGAGTTCGCAATCGCTTCATTCTGTTGAAGATGCCACTGCCATTTCGTATATTCTTCCTGAAACGGATTCACGATCAATCCTGTATATGTACCAACGATCCCGAAGAACCCAAACAGCAGGATCAGGAGGAGCGTCTGGGATTTCTTCACGTGGGTGCGTTTTTCAATCAGATGCCGAAAGAAGCTGATCCTCGTCATCACAAAGGCAATCGTCACGATGATGCCGAGCCGTTCGACCATTGCGGCAATTAACATATTCCCCACCTCGCTTTCTCTATCACATAAAAAAAGAAGACCCCTTAAACACGAATGTTTAATAGAATCTTCCCCTACTTCAACCTTTCCTATGTCCAGGGGATGATTTCCCCTATTTTAACACGAATCCTTGTCTTTAATCGTAACGAGTGCATTGATTTCTCCACCGATCATGATGATGATTCCCGTTAAGTAGAACCAGATCATGAGTACGATGATTCCACCAATGCTGCCGTATGTGGCGGAATAATTCCCATAGCTTCCCACATAATACGAAAAGGCCAAGGACGCAAGTACCCATCCAAGCGTTGCAAAGATTGCTCCCGGAAACGCACTTAAACATTTGATCCGTTTACTTGGAGCGAAATAATACAATCCGACAAATATGATAAAGAGGATGATGGGAGTGATCGCCCAGCGTATCCCGTTCCATATCGTTAAGAATTGATCTGAAAATCCAAATTGAGAAAAGAGGAATAGACCAATCTGTTTTCCGAATACCGGAAGCAGGAGAGCGATGACAAATACCAGGATCATGGCGAATGTCAACAGAATGGACATCAGGCGCGTGGCAATGAATGATCTGGTTTCCTCGACATCATATGCCCGGTTCAAACTCTTCACTATGGCATTCATCCCATTGGATGCCGACCAGATCGTGGCAATGATACTGACGGACAGTAAACCGGAATTGCGGTTGGACATGACGTCCTGCAGTGTTTCCTCGATCATCGACATCGTTTCACCCGGCGCAAAGTCCCTTACCAATCCAAGGATATCCCCCTGTTCAAAGGGAAGATACGGGAGAAGGGTGACAATAAATATCAGCAGTGGGAAGAGCGATAAAAGAAAGTAATAGGCAATTTGCGCAGCAAGGCCCGTTACGTCATTCGCACTGATATTGGCGAAAAGACTTTTCGAAAATCCTTTCCATTCTCCTTTGACCGTCTCATCCGACATGCTTTCACCTCATTTCGTTAATACCCCTTAAATGAAGAAGCAATCGGCTGGCTCTCTTCATCCTGAGCAGTTAGTTCATTCGATGGTTCATGACCTGAAAATGTATCTTTATATGCTTCTGATGAGTCTTCAAACGTTTCTTTCGTCTCCTCGATGATCTCTTTCACCTGAGGGGTCATCCCTTTGATTTCATCTACCTTTTCACTGATGAAGTGAATGTCCCTCGAGACCTGATCTGCCGTCATGCGAAGTTTCTCATACACTTCCTTCGATGTCTCAAGCAATCTCTGAGGATTTCTTGAGTAGGTAGAGATGTACTGTCCACTGTTCTTTAAAGTGGAGCCCACTTCCTGACGTGTCGATCTGTCCAGTAGAGACAGAATCCCCCCTGCAACAGCACCAAGCATGACCCCTTTGTAAAACTTATTTCTTCCCATATGTATTACCCTCCTTCAAATGATTGTCTTTTTTTATTCAGCAATCGGCTGCAGCCGAATTCCACTGGATCATGTACTTTCTGGCAGCATTCTCACGTATTAGCTTATCTACTCCATTCCCATTCCTTTATAGTGTAAAACATTCTCTGAAAAAAATCCTCTTCTATCCATGCCTTATTGACAGGATGAAGGAATCATGGAAAGATAAATGTACTACACTGCACGTCAGAAAGGACGATTCGGAGATGGATTTATCACAGAACACAGCAGAAAACATCGAATACATGGTCACAGCGATTAAGGAAAAATTGAGAATGGTCAATGCAGGTGCCGTCAAGCCTGAAGATTTCAATGAAGAAATGTACGAGGATCTCCACGACCTTTATGTCATGGTGAATCGCAAGGATCATTTCAGCCCGAGCGAGATGAACGCCATCATTGAAGAAATGGGTAACCTTAGAAGAAAAGCGTGAACCGTCACTTAAAAAAGGGGACATTCCCTCAAAGGTACAAAATACCTTGGGGAATGTCCCCTTTCATTTACTTGTCTTATTTAGAAAGAAGCGCCAATGATTCACGGTTGAACGCCGGGATATCATCTGGTGTCCTGCTGGTTACAAGCTGATTGCCACACACGACGACTTCTTTATCTTCGTATGTCACACCTGCATATTCCATATCCACTTTGATGGACTTGAAGCCCGTTGCTTTTCGTCCTTCCAGTGCTTTTGCCGTAATGAGTAATTGTGGTCCGTGGCAAATCGCGAATACCGGCTTTTTCTCATCCATGAAATGCTTGGTGAATGTCACGAAACGGTCATCTGCTCGGAGCTGATCCGGAGAAAATCCGCCTGGTAATAGTAAGGCATCAAAGTCTGCAGGATTGACGTCATCGATGCTTTCATCGATCTTCACCGTTGCATCACCCTGTTTGCCTTTGACTGATTTTCCTTTTTCCTTCTCAATCGTCACGACCTCGTGGCCTGCTTCTTTAAACGCTTTTTCAGGATCTGTAAATTCTACGTCTTCAAACATGTCTGTAATTAAGGTTGCGATCTTAGCCATAAAATATAACACTCCTATTATTGTTTGATTTCTTATCACACTTATACTTTACCCGGCACACATAGATTAAAACCCATCATTACCCATCGTGAATTGGGAGAAGATCGTATTCCTTTGTACTTCATACACTTCTTTCCCCATGATGTCGTTGATGATATGGATATTCCGGTCGACGGCCAATCCAAGATTCGTCGCCCCGGCCCCGTGGGAGTGCTCCAGATTCGTCACGGTGTAAAAATGATGTTCGCGATCCGGCTTTTCTTTAAATTGAAGCTGATAGTTCCGGGAGACTTTGAATTTCTTATCATCTTCCCACACGATTTTGTCTTCGAACTCCTCAAAAAACCATTCAGGAATATTTGGCTTGTACCCTGTCGCTAAAATCACTTTATCGCTTTGATACGTGAATTCGCGATTTTCCTGCCATTGGCGGCAGCTCAAGACGTAACCATCCCCTTCATCCCGGACCTCGTTCACTTCCGTCAGGGGCTGGATGGTCGTGCGGGTTGACTGGTCTCTGACTGAGTGGTTATAGAGAATGTTATAAATATTGTTGAGGGTGTCCGGATCGATCCCGTTTCTGAGCTGATCGAGGGTTTTCAGGGCTTCCATCCGTTTTTCATATGAGAGTCCATGGAAATAATCCACATAGTCAGGTGCGAAGAATTCCTGCCCGAGCTTTGACGATTCAAGTTGCAGGATCCCTTCGGAACGGGTCAGCCACGAGAGCTGATACGAATGATTTTCCTGCTCCTTCAATAAATCAAAGAATACCTCGGCTGCACTTTGACCGGATCCCACTATCGTGATGGAGGCCCCTTCCATCGTCGTTTTTTTATGGAACAGATACTTACTCGTGTGATGGACGTCCTCATCCGGCAACCCTTCCATTCCTTTTAGAATAAGAGGCTTGCTTCCCGTTCCCATCACAATATGCTTCGCATAATAAACCTCACGCTCATCTTCCAGCCGGTTATCGACCACCACTTTATAACAGTCGCCAACATCCGTCACCCCGATCACTTCACTGTGAAATTGACATGAGCTCAGCTGACCCGAGACCCAGCGGGCGTACTCATTGTATTCCTGACGAGGCATTTCAAACTTTTGAAAAAAGAAAAATTTATATAAACGATTATGGGTATGTAAATAATTCAAATAACTGTACCGGCTCTGTGGATTCGCAAACGTCACCAGGTCCGCGATGAACGGCACCTGCAAATCTGTCAGGTTAATCAGCATTCCCGGATGCCATTGAAACTCCGGGGTCTGATCGAAGAACTTCACCTTCAGATCGGTCCTTTCCTCCATCAAGGCAGCCAAACTTAAATTGTACGGCCCGATCCCGATTCCGATACAGTCGAATCTTTCATGTTTACTCAATCGGCTCTCCTCCACATTCATGATCTACTTTTCTATTTTTACCCTAAAAGGACGGGTGATTACCCTGTTTCTTGAAAATAATTATGGGGAATGTGTGACGATGGGGGTTCAGCTGCTGAATTTCTTTAGAATTTTGACAGGTGAAGCTCGAGCGTTATTCAGCTGCTGATTTTCATCCATTATTCAGCAACTGAATGAAAGCAGAACCCAAACAAAAAACGGATCCCTTCTCACAAGGATCCGTCTTTCCTGAAAGTCATCGCGTACCATCCGCCTTCTTTCACGATCGGTTCGACGGACTCGACTTTAAAATGAGTTTTACCGGCCAGTGTCTCCATTTCCTTCTGTGAAGGAATCGGGTACAGGTTCTGGAACGTCATGAAGAAGCTGTTGAAGGCACTGGAGAATTGCTTTCCGTGCTTGGATTTCTGCATCGGTGTCAGGACGAAGAACAAGCCTTCGGACCCGAGCCACGCAGATGCTTTTTCAAAGAATTGAAGACGTTCGGATGGGTCGATATAGTGAAAAAGATTATTGGCCATGATCATATCGAAGGGCTGTTCGGGCTCATATTCATGCAGGTCCCCACAGTGGATATCGATATTTTCAAAGTCTTGCAGAGATTGTTCCGCTGCTTTGGCGACGGCTTCATGGATCTCGATCCCTACCATTTTCTTATCGGGATAACGCTCCCCTATCCTCTTTACATATCCTCCTTCACCGCATCCCAAGTCCAGAATGGAGTCCACATTGTATTTTTTAATCGCCTTCTGTACCTTTGGAAAAGCGAATCGCTCCAGTAGAATCGACGTTTTCGCTACGGTGGAGCCGTGGACATCCGAATTGAAGTGCTGTTTCGTCTGATTCCGAAGTAGTTGGGGATACGACAACAGCGCCGGGATATGCAGTTCCATCATTTCTTTCAGCAGGATCCCTGATGAGTGGGGATCTTTTTTTGAAGTCGGCAGCTTCCATCTGTTTCTTGTCGTGACCTTCTCATCCTCCACCCGTTTCAGATGCTTGATGGTGATTCCCACCTCCACCCATTGTTCAAGGAGATCCATTTCGATATTTTGAGAGAGCGCCACTTCCTGAATGGAAGCAGGCTTTGTAAATTGATCGAAAAGGTCCATTTCATAGCCCACATAGGCATGCCAGCTGTATAGGAAAGGGACATTCTTTTTCATCCAGGTACGTGCCCGCCATACCTTCACCATTTCTCCAATCATTGTAGTGCCTCCTTTCCTTTCCAGGGATAGTCCTGATTTTCTGTAAATGCAGTCGTTGATTTTTCTTCGTCTGTTAATGAATCATGCCTGATCGGGAGCATACCCCCCTGGATCATCCGGTCATAAAGGGTTTCCCTCCACATGCCGAGGCCTGAGATGTTCAGCATCTGTTTGTAATGGGAAATCGAATCCCTTTCCATCCTCTGCAGGCTTTTATTCCGGAGCCAGCCGACGGGTCGGTATGGATAGGAATAGACGAGGGCCGATAAGTGACTGAGGTGCATTTGGTGGGCTACCCTCTTTTTTCTCACCTTTGGATACCATTCCAAATTGGCTGGATCCAATTTCCCCTCTTTATACATGTCACATAATAGCTCCCCGAGGATGCTGCCATCCTGGATCGCCATATTCATCCCTTCCCCCGCCATGGGATGGACCGTATGGACGGCGTCTCCGATAAGGGCAAAATGATCCTTCACATAGGTCTCTGCATGATATTTCAATGGGACCATGAGCTGGATTTTCTTCCAATCCTCTATCTGGTTCACATACCCGTCAAGATCCGGGCACATTTCGATATAGAGTTTATGAAACTCTGAAATCGGCTTTTTCCGTAGTGTTTTGTATTCACCTGCCGGGATAAGATAAACCGACCTCACTTCATTGTCCGGAAGTGGAAATAAGCCTAAAAATGATTGATATGTAGAAATGATGCGCCCCTTCACCATTTCCTTGGGCCTTGGGAATGTGACCGTGAGGAAATGATGATTATACTTTTTCTCCTTCACATCTACTTCCATATAGTCACGAGTGACTGAGCTCCTCCCCTCTGCACCGATGATGAAATCACTATGAATCTCCGTTTCTGCCTTCGTCTCCCGATCCTCGACGGTCACGGTATGACCATTTATCTTTTTACAGACGGTATTCGCACGATAATGGAAGGATGGATACTCTTCCCCTTTTTGTCTCAGGATGTCCTTTAGGGTTTCATGATGGATCATGAGGGAAAATGGATACGGGGTCGGAAGGATGGAATAGCTCATGGTAGAATGATCGGCCTTCGATTTCGCCCGTTTCAATTCAATCAGTTCCAGATCGGAAATGCTGTGCCCGTTTTGGAAGACATCATCTATGACTCCCAGGGAATCGAATATTTCCAGGCTCTTCGGTTGGAGTAACTCACCCTTGTAGACGGCACCGGGCCCAGGCAACCGCTCTACGACGGTGACATCGATGTTACACCGGGCGAGTTTCAACCCGAGTGTCAGGCCGCCAATGCCTCCACCGCTTATAAAGACGTTCGTCTTCATCTCTCTTCACCTCTTTCCATTCATTTATCCTATTTCCAGGATGTTGAAACTTGCCGGTGTGCTCTCGCCATGAGATGACAAGTTCCTTGCAGGAAAACCACCTTGAAGAAATTTGTAGAAGACGCTATTTCCCGGGAAAATATAAGTGTTATCACCCCCTCCCATCCAGCGTCTTGTTCACTATTTGTCGGATTATTTCCGTTTGAAAAATCGACAATACCCGTGTAAACAAAAAATACTCCACGACAAGATTCTTCTCTTATCGTGGAGTATTTTTCTAATGATTGTCGGCAATCGGCAGAAGGATTGTGACGGTGGTCCCTTCGCTGACGTTGCTTTGAATCGATAGTGAACCGTGATGCTCCTTGATGATCTTTTGACAAATCATCAGTCCGAGCCCGGTCCCTTTTTCTTTCGTGCTGTAAAATGGTTCCCCAAGATGTTTCATTCGCTCAGGAGGGATCCCGCTCCCGTTATCTTGAATCGAGATCTTCCCATGGCCATCCACCTTTTCCAGTTGAACATTGAGGAGTCCGCCTGCGGGCATGGCTTCCAGGGCATTTTTCATCACATTCAAGATGACTTGTTTCATTTGATGGGAATCACAGTAGATTTCGGCCTCTTCGACAGAGAACCTCACATCGACCCCCTGCTTCAGGCATTCCATCTTGATGAATTCAACGGAACTTGTGAGAAGAGTTGTCAGGGAGGTGAGGGAAAACTTGACGGCCCTCGGTTTAGCCAGTGCCAGAAACTCATTGGTGATGATTTCGATCCGGTCCAGTTCCCCCTGGATGACACCAAGATAAAAGTCATCCTCGGCATTTTCCTTCATGAGCTGGAGGAATCCTTTCAGGGTCGTCAGGGGATTCCTGATTTCGTGAGCCACCCCCGCTGCAAGCTGACCGATCATTGCGAGCTGCTCTGACTTCTTCAGCAGGTCTTCGTTAAGCTTCTTCTCGGATAAGTCACGTATGATGGCAGAAATACCGATCAAACGCCCTCCATCATTCAAGATCGGATTCATATTAAATGCAATCTCGACCGGTGAGCCGTCTTTCCGGTACCGGACGGTTTCATAATCTTTGATCCGTTTCCCGGCCATCACCGTGGCCAGGTTTTGTTTGAACTGAACGACCTGATCGTCCTGATGGAGGAAGGTGATTTTCCTTCCTGTGATTTCATCCTTCGTCCACCCGAACATCGATTCGAACTGTTGATTCACTTTTAAGACCTTTCCTTCCGGATCCAGAAGGGCGATCCCGTCCCCTGCATGCTCGAAATAAGCTTCAAGCAGCTCTTTCGCTTCTTTCAGTTCTTCTTCCATCTGCAGTTTTTCCGTGATGTCCTGCCCAAATCCGTAGATCCCGATCACCTTATTCTTAACTCGGATCGGGATATTGGTGACGGCCACATGGCTTTTGCCACCTTCTCCATTTTCGAAGGTGGTCACGAATCTTGACGCTTCTCCTTTAAGGGCGACTTCAAATTTCTTGATGGCCGTTTCCTTGCTTCCCTCTGCTATGAACTCACTAAAGTGGCTTCCGATCATATGGGGGGAGATGTGGTCCCACTGGGTTTTCACCGCTGGATTCACTTCTTGTATGATGCCGTTAGTATCGACCATATAAATATTGTCGGGGCTGTATTTTACGATTGATTTATATTTCTGTTCGCTTTCGATCAGTTTTCTCTGGATGTCCTTGATCAGGGAAATATCTGATATGGACACGATGATTTCCACTACGGCACCTTTTTGAACGACCGGGACGATGGAAGCCAAATACTCCAATGTTTTGTATTCGTCTTCATAGGTCAGCTCTTCTCCCGTTTCCCATATCCGCTTTAACTTTGGTTGGATCTTCCCCAGATGATGGGAATCGAACACTTCCTGAATCGTTTTCCCGATCACTTTCGAAGGAGTCAGGTTCAGCTTATTCAATAGCTCCCCCGCTGCCATTTCAATGACAAAATCCTGATCGCTTTTCTTTATCTTGTACGTGATCGTCTTTTGAAGGCGGAGGGTATTTTCAAGTTCCACCTTTAAGGACATCAATTCATTTTCATACTTTTTCTTTTCCGTGATGTCATGGAGGATGATCCCCACACTATCCACCGTTCCGTCACTCTTATAATTGGCTGGGGAAATGGTGATATTACAGGTGATCTGAAGGTGCGTACCCATCTGGAAAGTCACTTCTTCCCCTGTCGTATTCAAGCCTTTCAAACCATCTTTCACAATGGCATGGAAGGCTCCATTCTGCAGTGGCGGCTGCTGACAGAGGGGCTCCCCGAGAATGGCATCCGAAATTTGAAACAGCTCCTGGAAAGACTGATTCATTTCCATCACGTTTCCATTTTTATCTATGATACAAACACATGTAGGCGTATTGTGGATAAGGGCTTCATAAATCGCCGAATGGGAATGATGGTCATCATCGCGTGAAACGCCGGACTCAACAGGGATCATCATGACCAATTCTTTGGACTCATCCATCCGTTTCCTCTTAAATCCGTAGTATTGATGATGCAAGCGAATGGAATAATCGTCATCCTCCAGAATTTTCAGGAGGAGATTTTCTTCCTTGAGGGTGATCCCCCTCCATTCTTCATTTTGCTCTATAAAAGATGGTTGTGTCACATCGATTATTGCTGCCGGGGCTGGAATTGAATCTACATTCAATGCATGGTTAGAGTGCATTTGAGCCATAGTACCTTCCTTTATCGTAACGTTATTACCCCCATTTTACCCTACCTTTCCCAACATATAAACGACGAATGTCAATTCACACCAAAAACCCGGGCATTACCTTTCTGCCCGGGTTCCTTCCTGTCATCTAAAATTAAACGGCTTCAATTTGGACAAGTTCGGCATACCGGACGGCAATGTCCGCCCCGATTTGAGCATTATGCTTCACGAGGGCGATATTCGCCGTCAGACTCCTGCCATCCGTCAGCTCCTTCACCTTCCCAAGCAGGAAGGGAGTGGCTTCCTTGCCTTTGATCCCTTCTGAATCTGCTTCTTTTAACGCTGTTTCAATAATATGATCCATCTCCTGCTCATCCATGGCATCCGCTTCCGGAATCGGATTGGCCACTACCACTCCGCCCTTCAGACCAAGTTCCCATTTCGCTTTCAATATGCCGGCGGTCTCCTCTGGTGTTTCCACCTTATAATTCACGGAATAAGGGCTGCTTCTTGTATAAAACGCCGGCAGTGAGTCGGTTCTGTATCCTAAAACGGGTACTCCCTTTGTTTCCAGGTATTCAAGGGTCAGGCCGATATCCAATATGGACTTGGCTCCGGCACATACGACAGCCACGTTCGATACGGCGAGTTCCTCAAGATCCGCCGAAATATCCAACGTCACTTCCGCGTTCCTGTGCACCCCACCGATCCCACCCGTCACAAATACCGGGATATGGGCAAGCTCTGCACAAATCATCGTTGCCGCTACCGTCGTCGCCCCGTCTTTACCGGAGGCGAGGATATAAGGGATATCACGCCGGCTCGCCTTGATCACGTCTGTTGCCTGCCCTAAATATTCAAGCTCCTCCTGGGATAATCCGATTTTTATCCTTCCATTCAAAATCGCGATTGTGGCCGGTACCGCGCCTTTGGATCGAATGATATCTTCAACTTCCCTTGCCGTCTTCACATTTTGCGGATATGGCATGCCGTGAGAGATGATCGTTGACTCCAATGCGACGATCGCCATGCCCTTTCTTTTTGCTTCTTTGACTTCCTCTGAGTATTCTACATATGAATGGATATTCACAACCATTTCCCCCTTAATAATAGAGACTGAATTCCTGTTGAAGCTTGCTTTCGTTAAGCGTCGGTGCCACCGTATGCCTCGACTGAAGGGTGATCGACGAACAAATCACACCGATCCTGCACGCCCCGTCCGTATCAGATCCCTTTAAAAAGCCAAATAATATGCCGGCTACGAGGGCATCCCCCGCCCCGGTCACATCCTGCACCTCAACCTTTGGAGGCAGGATGGCCGTTGCCTCCTTGTATGTAGTGTAATAAATAAGCCCCTGATCCCCACGGGTAATGACAGCACGCTCGGCTCCTCTCATTGTCAGATCCTTCGCCGCTTTAAAATAATCCCCCTCGGTTTCAATCTTCATATCCAGATACATCTCTGCTTCGCCTTTATTGCAAATGAACCATGACACCCCTTCCAATGAAGGAGGGAGTTTCTTCACCTTTGGAGCCGAGACAGGAATCACCGCCAAGGGAACCCCTTCGGATTGACACCTTCTGATGATGTACTTCAACACCTCTTCCGGAAAATTGGTATCGAGCAGTACCATTTCCGAAGAGGCAATCAAGCCCCAACGCCTTTCTATAAAACCAATGTCAACGCTTTCATAAATGTTCATATCAGCCAAGGCAAATAACAGTTCACCCTTTTCATCCAATACGGCAGAATAAGCTCCTGTGCTTTCATTTACAAGCCTTTGGGACCCGGACACATCAGCGAAGGTTTTCGTCTGGTCCATGAGCCAGCTGCCTTCTGTGTCTTCCCCCACTACGGTAATAAGATTCGTAGACTTCCCGAGTCTCCCAAGATTCTCAGCAACATTTCTAGCGACACCCCCGCTCGTCTGTTCCGTTGTCGCAGGATTGGATGTCTCAGGGATCATCTCACCCAGCAGCTGCATCTTCCGGTCGATATTGGCTCCCCCTATGCAGGTGATCCCGTTCCTCTTTGGGATCACATACGCACGACCTAAAATCTTCCCCTGTCTGACCAGATTGGAAATATAACCGGCAACAGCCGATCGCGAAATCCCACTTCGCTCAGATAATTCCTGCTGCGTCATAAACGGATTTTCTTCTATGAATGACAATAAAAGCTTTTCTTTCTCGTTCACTTTCTCCCACCCCTATAAAGAAAAGTAACTTTTGTTAATATTCTAAACTTTTGTTTTATTTTACACAAGTTGGAAGTTCGTAAATTAGAAAAACTTTTTGCGTAACCTTTGTTGCTATTTATGGTAGCGAGTGGTGGTTGATTTCCGCTGCAGGTGCTCGCTTTCCGCGGGGCGTGAGTTGAGCCTCCTCGGGCTTTGCCCTGTGGGGTCTCAACTTTCCCGCTATTCCCGTCGGAGTCGAGCACCTTCCGCTACAATCAACTTTATAGGTTAACAACAACCTTTGCGAAAAGAGCTTATATAAAAAAAATAGACTTGCTCTTCCCTCCGGAAAAACAAGTCTATCAGTTTAAGATATTTTCTTTTCTTTTACTTTACCAGTGTCCTTTAAATAGTACTCTTCGGAAGTAAAGAACTCGTTCGTGAGTCTTTTAACCTCTTTACTTAGTAGAAGGACCGCGATGATATTCGGAATCAGGATGGCTGCCAATGCTAAATCAAGGAACTGCCAGATGACCTTGGCCGCTCCGACGGATCCTAGGACGATGGCAACGGTATAAACCACTTTGATCCCCTGAGCCGCCTTCCAGCCGAACAGGAATTCAGCCTGCTTGGCACCATAAAAGACGATGACGATGATCGTAGATAAGACGAAGAAAATCAACGAAATCGTGACGAGGATTCCGCCAAACTCTCCGAAGTAGTTCGTAAATGCCTCTGTCGTGAGGGCTGAAGGATCATCCAGGGCATTTTCGGCAGTCCATACCCCTGATGATAAGACGACAAATGCAGTGGCGGTACAGACGATGATCGTATCGATCACGATCCCCACAATCGCCCAAAGCCCTTGCCTGACAGGGTGATCCGTCTGGGCCGCTGCATGAGCAATCGGCGCCGTCCCGAGCCCTGCCTCATTGGAGTATAATCCCCGGGCAAATCCCCAGCGGATCGTCTCTGCGATGGCTACCCCGGCAAACCCTCCCATTGCAGACATGGGTTGAAAGGCATGTGACAGAATCAAGCTGAAAAATTCAGGTACTGCTTCCATATTCATAAACAAAATCACCAAGGCGCTCCCGACATAAATCAGGGCCATGAACGGCACGAAGATCTCCGTCACCTTACCGATCCGTTTAATGCCGCCAAATACAATCAGCACGACGATAAGCGCAACGATGATACCCGTGATCAATCCATCTACATTAAACGTTTCTTCCACTGTAGAAGCCACGGCATTCCCTTGTACCATGACGCTCGGGATCAGCTCGATCATAAGGGCAAAGGCGAACCAGACGCCAAGCCATCTCATGTTCAACCCTTTCGTCATATAGTACATGGGGCCGCCGACATATTCCCCTTTTTCATTCTTCTCACGATAGCGGACCGCAAGCACACTCTCCGAAAACTTAAGCGCCATCCCGATAAGGGCAATGACCCACATCCAGAAAACGGCCCCAGGACCACCGAACATGATCGCAGCCGGGACACCGACGATATTCGCAGCACCGATCGTGGACGACAGGGCCGATGTCAGCGCCTGGAGGGGAGTGACGGTCCCTTCTCCCTTCGGCTTCTTAAATACACTTCCAACCGTTTGCTTAAAAATGTAAAGAGGATACCGAAATTGTATAAATTTCAATAATACGGTTAAGTACAAACCTGTTGCACCCAGGACGATGATCAAGGGTGGACCCCATAACCACGCCGAAACTTTACCTATGATGTCAAAAAACGTATCCAATCGTGCTCCTCCTTTGATAGAGGCAGTGGCTAACGTTTGGAATAAAACGCGGGGGAATTGTTGTTTTCTTACGTATGTATAAAGCCTATCATTTTTCTATCACAGACGACCCCGAATCCTGAAAAATTAGCCACTACTTCTACATGCTTTTCCAGACTTTTCCCTAAAATGGGTGCTATAAAACATTTTGAGGAGAATTCTTACGAAATGGATTCAGGAGCTTAATGTGGGAGGCCATCACCATGATCGTTCAACCCTTCTGTGAATGAGGGCAGTCTTCCGTTCTTCGACAAGATCCCTCCATTTCCCCGGAAATACGTCAAAAAACCTGCAGCCGATTCATCAGCTGCAGGTCCTTTCTTTTATTCTGTCACCCTTGGTAATATCAACACTTCCACCCGGCGGTTCTGTCCCCGCCCCTCTGCTGTTCCGTTGTCTGCGATCGGTTCGAATTCACCGAACCCTTTCGCACTGAACCATTGGGGATCAAGTGCCGGATTGGCCAAAATGATTTTCATGAAATTGACGGCCCGCATAACGCTTAGCTCCCAGTTGGAGTCAAATTCCGCGTTTCGGATGGGCACATTATCTGTATGACCGCTGATGATGATGTTTCGCGGCGGATTCATTTCGAGAAGGCCCGATAATTCCTCGGCAACATTCTGGTCACTGCCCTGGACCGTGGCAGACCCAGAGTCGAATAATACATTGTCGCGAATCGTGAGGAGGAGCCCTTCATCCGTCAGCTTGGTGACGAATTGAAGCTCCAGATTATTCGTTTTGATATATTCGTTTATTTTTTTCTGGATTTCCTTCAGTTCTTCCTGATCCTTCAAAAAGGCCTGCTTCGCCAGCTCATCTTTACTTAATTCCTTTTCTTTTTCCTTATCGATTCCTGCTGATGCAGCCTGCTTCTGTTCTTGATCGCTGGACTGCTGGGGGGCGACCGGGCTTGGATACTCCATCATCCCCGTGCCTCCGGTGAAGATTTCACTGAATACCTGTGAGAGTTCCTTGAACTTCTGGGCGTCCACCGAGCTTGATGCGTACAAGACGATAAACAGGGCCAGCAACAGGGTGAGCAAGTCAGCATACGGAATGAGCCATGACTCATCCATATGTTCGTCGTCATGTTTCTTCTTACGCCGCCTCATCCTCTTCCCCCTTTAATAACAAGATCCGCTCACTTGCCGGTAAATAAGATGCCAGCTTCTGTTCGATCACCCGGGGAGATTCTCCCTCAATGATGGAAAGTATGCCTTCCACCATCATCATTTTCATTTGAACTTCACGCTTGGATTTCCGTTTAAGCTTGTTGGCGAAGGGATGCCACAACACGTAACCCGTAAAGATCCCAAGTAATGTCGCAACGAAGGCCGCAGAAATCGCATAGCCGAGCTCATCGGTATTATCCATGTGGCTGAGGGCCGCGATCAACCCAATGACGGCCCCGAGGACCCCAAGGGTCGGCGCATACGTCCCTGCCTGTGTGAAGATGAGGGCACCTGCACTGTGACGCTCTTCCATGGCATCGATTTCCTCATGGAGCACATCCCTTATGTAATCGGCACTCTGTCCATCCACCGCCAATGAAAGTCCGTCCCGGAGGAATGGATCATCCACTTCCTGGGTTTTGGCCTCCAGTGCAAGCAGCCCTTCTTTCCGGGCAAGATCCGCCACTTGCGAGAAGAATTGAATCGTTTGTTTCGGGTCCTGCAATTTTTGTTCTTTAAACAATATGCCGAAGAGCTTCGGTACTTTTTTGATTTCGTGTGTCGGGAACGCAATGGTCACTGCGGCCACCGTCCCCAGTAAAATAATCAAAATGGCTGCAGGGTTCAATAAGGCAACCGGGCTCACCCCTTTGAATACCATCCCTACTCCCACCGCTATCAATCCTAAAATGACTCCTATTAAAGACGTCTTATCCATCTGATCGCTCCACCTTACTCATCGTAGTCTATTACTAATATCGGATAGAACACCTGATTATTGAGTGGAAATTCTATTCTAAATTTTGTAAAAATTACTGTAAAACGTTATAAACACACACTCTATTTTTGTCGATATATGGAATATACGGGATTTTATTAAAAGGAGAGAAATGTCATGACCCCCAAGCAATTGAAAGAAATCGATAGTAAAAGGAAGAATCTTCTGCTGCTGATCACGTACGGAATTAGCCTTGCAGCTGCGCTCACGTATTCCATCCTTCATGAATCAGGCACCATCACGGTAACGGTATTCGCATTACAGATCCTGTTTCTTGCGGGATACTTTGTTGTGCTTCAATTCATCCTGAAAAAACCGAATCTTTATGTCTATTTCGCCATCCCTACTTCCTATATCATAATGGGAATCTGGCTTTTTCTGGAAGGGTCGAACCCTCCCGATTTAGTCATCCTTCTCTTTTTAGCTGTTATCAGCGCCATTCACTTTAATCCTGTCATCTTCGGAATTGGTTTCACATCCGGTCTTGCCATGCTTTTACTGAATGGATTGCTAGCCCCAAAGGGTGATCCCATATTCACTGAATTATTCATCCCTTCCCTGTTGAGTTATGTGTTGTTAGGCATTGTCCTGGCCGTCGTCATCCAACTGAATCGAACGCAATTCAGGCAGCTCCAGGAATTTATCCACACAACGGAAAACGAAAGCAGGAAAAAAGAAGAACAGCGAAACTTCTTACAAAAAGAACTGGCGACCATCTCAGGAAGCATCCAACAAATCAACGAACAGATCCAGACCCATCTCGTCTCCCATGATGAAATGAAAACGGCAGTGAATGAAATTTCAGCGGGAAGTGTCACCCAAAGTGATCAGATCAATAACATCGCCCTCGTCACAGAAACGACAATGGGTAAAATGGAAGAAGTCGCAAAGCTGTCCGATGACCTTACCGCCCATTCAACCGATGCGAATGCGATTGCCGTGTCGGGAAGCGAACGTGTCATGGATCTTCAGGAAAACATGATTGAATTGAAAAACATCATTGAAGGCCTTCACCAGACCTTTAAAGAGCTCACAAGCAAAATTGAAGAAACCAACAGCTTTATCGGCAGCATTCAGGACATCACCGATCAAACCAATCTGCTCGCTTTGAATGCATCCATCGAAGCGGCACGGGCAGGAGAAGCAGGACGCGGCTTCAGTATCGTAGCCGATGAAATACGGAAATTGGCCGAAATCACACGGAATACGGCGACACGCATCAATGACAATCTGGCATCTGTCAATGCGGTGAACTCCTCTGCCGTTGAAATCATGAATCTAAGTTCTGAGAAGCTTAATGAGAATGTGGGGGCTACCGGTGAGGTCACGGCGTATTTCAAATCATTGCGAGAGAAGCTTGACGCCTTGTCAAATGAATTCCAGCACCTCACCACCACCGCTTCTGACGTAAGGGGGCAGACCGAGGAAGCCGAGCTGTCGACGAAGGAACTCGCGGCTGTCATCCAACAGACTTCTGCGGGCCTGGAGGAAATCAGCGCCACCATTGAAACTCTTCACGGTGACAACCGGACGATTGCGCAATATGTTCAAGATACTGCCACAAGTGCAGCCCGTATTCAGAACAGTGTCAAAGCATAATCTGTGGTAAACTGAGAAGAGAAGCTTTAAAGGATGTGGCACTGTTGAAAAAACGTTTCACCATGATCATTCCCATCATGATACTCGTAGCCGTTGCATGTTATTGGATGCTCGGCAAATATTATTCCGAGATCGAATCTGGTTCTAAATTCATGCTGATCATTGGAGGCACCCTCCTATCCGGCGTGATCTCCTTCTTCCTATTTAAAGAAGACGAAGAACCGAAATAAAGAAAACACCACGTTCCGTGACGAACGTGGTGTTTTCTTCATTTCAGCAGTTTGCCTTCCAGCTTTTGCTCATAATTTTTGAACAAGGAACTATTTGTTTTGATTCTCTTCTTCGAAAGCATGCTGTTGTATTTCAGCATTTTCTCATTCAGACTCTGTTTTAATTCCCGCTCTTCCTCTTCATTCTCACAGGCTCTGATCAAGTCTTCGATCCTCATCATTTCCTTTTTCACATTCATTTCATCCGTTGTGAATCCTGCATTCTTCATGATTCTATGGGCCATCTTTAATTCTTGGGGAACCCCTCTGTCATCGTCGAGATTCAGCGGTTTTCCATAGCCGGGAAGATTCTCGAACTCCCCGTCCTCATACGCCTTCTTAATTCGTTGTTCCGAAACAATTGATGAAAAATCCAACGCTATCACCCCTCAGGAATTTGATTGATTCTAAAGAAGCATTTCCTCACCCGTTACTACCAGTATATCCAAATGGACGGGTCACTGCACATGGGAGATGCGTCCGTTTTCTGACAATTCATTTTCACATATTTTCGTCCCCCCTGGAAAAACTACCTGTATCTCGAACGAAAAGGAGTGGCTCATATGGCACGAGGTAAATCATTCGAATCAAAGAAAAAAGGACACCCGGGGAACTTCCCTCAAAATAGTACATCAAGCAAACATTCCGAGGATGCAGTCGGCGATGAAGAATTGATCGTGACGCAGGAAGCGTTTAAAAATCGTGAAGATAACGATGAACACCGCTACTAAAGTCGAAAAACGCTAGGAATCCTAGCGTTTTTCTGTTTTCCTTCATCGAAATGAACTGAATCTGGATGATTATTTTCAAATCAGAAGGATGTATTTCCATTGTTACAACTATATTTTCAAAGTGTTAAACCGTCACACTTTCCTGCTTACTTAAATCCATTGCCGGACCGAAGAATTCGAAACGTACCTTTGAAACACCCATTTCCTTCAATGTACCGATGACGGCTTTCATGAATGGTGCGGGTCCACACACATAGCATTCGGTTCCAGCGTCCACATACTGCTTCAGGATCTCTTCATTCACATATCCTGTGAAGTGGGATGAAGATTCTTCCCTTGGATTTTCATAAACAAAGCACGCTTCCCCGTCCTCAAGTTCCGTCATAAGCTTTTCGACGTCCCCTTTAAAGGCATGCACGCCTTCATGTCTGCTCGCATGGATAAATGCTGTCTTACGTTCCGGTGTGGATCTGGTCACTTGTTCGAGCATGCTCATCATAGGTGTGATCCCAACGCCTCCGCTTATAAACGCCACAGGTGAGTCCCCGTCCTCTAAATAGAAATCACCGGCAGGCGCGCTCACTTCAATCTCGCTTCCTGCGACTGCTTGATCATGTAAGAAGTTGGACACCTTCCCTTGTGGATCGCACTCTGCTTCTCTTTTAACAGAAATTCTGAATTGATGGTCCATTGGCGCACTTGATAGACTGTACTGACGAATATGGGTGAATTCTTCCCCAGGGATCGTCACTCTGACTGATAAATATTGACCCGGCATGTAGGTTGGGACACTGCCGCCTTCTTTCGGTTGAAGATAAAACGAAGTGATGACGTCACTTTCCACTACTTTTTCAGCAATGATGAACGGTTTAAAGTCTCTGTAGCCGGCATCCTTGTTTTCAGTTTCTTTATACATTTCTTCTTCTACATCGATGAATACTCCGGCGATGACACCGTATGCGTCTCCCCATGCTTCGATGATCTCATCTGTCGCTGCATCTCCAAGAACCTGCTTGATCGCTTGAAGCAGATGCTCGCCAACGATTGGATAATGCTCAGGCTTAACGCCTAAACTTCTATGCTTGTGAGCGATTTGCTTTACAACAGGGAGGATCATCTCCAGCTTATCGATATTTTGAGCGGCAGCATACACGGTATTGGCAAGGGCGGTTTGTTGTCTGCCCTTTTTCTGATTGGCATAATTGAAAATATTTAGTAATTCCGGATGGTTGGTAAACAAATTTTTATAAAAAACAGATGTAATTTCCGTTCCTTTGACTTCTAATACAGGAGCAGTGGATTTCACGATTTCAATGGTTTTTTGAGAGAGCATATTGGTCACCTCTAAAGATATATTTTGAATACACCTTTAGCCTACTCCTGCTCATCGATTAAAGCAATATATAAAATACATCTTTAACAAAACAGTCACATTTAGACACAAACTTACTTCCTTTTGTATAATGGGGATAATGGAACGGAAAGGTGAGATACATGAGACTAACTTTATACACTGACTACTCACTGAGGGTCCTGATTTTCCTGGCTTCAAAACCAAAGGACGAACTCTCTAATATAAAAGAAATCGCTGATGCCTATAGCATCTCAAAGAATCACCTGATGAAAGTGACATATGAACTCGGAAAGATGGGGATGATCGAAACAATCCGCGGCAGAAACGGCGGGATCAGGCTTGCACAGTCACCTGAAGACATCAATATAGGCAAACTTGTCCGTGCGACGGAAGAGGATTTCCATCTTGTCGAATGCTTCGATGCCGAAAACAACTCATGCATCATCACACCGGTATGCGGTTTGAAGCATGTCCTTGGTAAAGCATTGAACGCCTATCTCTCTGTCCTCGATGATTACACCCTGTCTGACCTCATCCAGAATCCCATGGACTACCGATTCCTCTTTCAAGAGAAGGAACGGGATGAAACGTCGACTTGAAGAATGCTTCTCACCGATTTGCGGTGGGAAGTTTTTTTGTTCAGCTGCTGAAAATAAGTCATTATTCAGCTGCTGACTATTCTTCCATAATCAGCAGCTGAACCATTGACCGCCACAAAAAGCCTGCCTCCCTACCGGAACCGGCCTTACTTCTTACTCTCGCTATACTTAAATGTCATCAATAGAAACAGGAAAAAGCTCAGTAACAGTGTACTTCCCCCGACAATATAAAAGACGGTGGTAAAGCCTGCCGGCAGATTGAATGGATTTAAATTGTACATCCACATCCCGACTGTCAATCCAATCGAACCGATGATCGCCGTCCACACATGGGCAAATGCCAGTTTAGAAGATTTCGGTACCTGGTAGGATCGATAATAGGAAGAGTAGGCAAATAAGCTCAACCACCCGACCACCAGGATATGGGCATGGATCGGCTTGAATGCATACGATCCGGCACCGGCCATATGAGACCCGAGAAATGCTCCGATAAACCCATAAATGGCGGACATTCGTAATAATAGGACATTCCAAGGCATGTGTCTTCCCCCTTTTTTTATAAACACGCTTCCATCATTATAGTATAGTTGTCCGAATCCAGGTATGAATCTTGAGTCGTTGCCATACAACGTTCAAATTTAGCGTGCATAAATACTTTTTCCTTCTTTAACATACGATACAAAGATAGGTGTAAACACTTGCAAACGGTGTGGGCCCTGATACAATAAGAATGTAATAGAACATTCTGAAAAAAGGAGAATACATATGACTAATTTCCAACAAAATTTAGAGAAATACGCAAATCTTGCAGTCGAAGTCGGAGTGAATGTTCAAAAGGGCCAGACCCTCGTCATCAACACGTCCATCGACTCTGCAGAATTCGTCCGCTTAGTAGTAAAGAAAGCCTATGAAGTAGGAGCTAAGCACGTATATGTAAACTGGAGCGATGATACCGTCAACCGTACGAAATACGATCTTGCCCCGGATGAAGCATTCCAGGAGTTTCCTGAGTGGAAGGCACGTGAAGTTGAAACGCTAGCTGAAGGCGGAGCTGCCTTCATGAGCATCGTCTCTTCAAGCCCTGACCTGTTAAAAGGCGTCAATCCGGATCGCATCTCGAACTTCCAGAAGGTTGCCGGTAAAGCGATGTCCAAATACCGTCAGTTCATCCAATCCGACAAAGTCAGCTGGTGTGTGCTGGCCGCTCCTTCGAAAGACTGGGCTGCCAAGGTATTCCCGGATGCTTCTGAGGAAGAACAAGTGGACCTATTATGGGACGCGATCTTCAAAGCCGTACGCGCTGACCAGGCAGATCCTGTCCAGGCATGGAAGGATCACGACGCAAACCTTCACGAAAAAGTCGAATACCTGAACGAAAAGAACTACCAGAAGCTTCATTACACTGCACCAGGGACGGACCTTACCATCGAACTTCCGAAAGGTCACCTTTGGGTAGGGGCAGGAAGCGTGAACGAAGAAGGAACGACTTTCATGGCGAACATGCCGACGGAAGAAGTATTCACGGTTCCACTTAAAACCGGTGTAAACGGTACAGTATCAAGCACGAAACCACTTAGTTACGGTGGTAACGTAATCGACAACTTCACGATCACATTCGAAAACGGACGCATCGTAGATGTAAAGGCTGAAGAAGGCGAAGAAATTCTGAAGCGTCTTGTCGATACGGATGAGGGTTCTCATTACCTTGGGGAAATTGCCCTTGTGCCTCATCAATCCCCAATCTCTCAATCGAATGTGTTATTCTACAACACATTATTCGATGAAAACGCATCAAATCACCTTGCGATCGGTAATGCTTATGCATTCTGTATTGAAGGCGGAAAGAAAATGAGCGAAGAAGAGCTTGAGAAAAATGGCTTGAACAACAGTATCACCCACGTTGACTTCATGATTGGTTCTGACAAAATGAACATCGATGGAGTAAAAGAAGACGGCTCGACTGAAGCCGTCTTCCGCGATGGCGGTTGGGCGTTTTAAGTTCAGCATGTAGTATGAATCCCTGAGAGGCGGCTTGGCTGTCTTTTGGGGGTTTTTTGTTTTTGGATGGGATGGTGGTTGGTAGACTGGCATTTTGACTGAGCGCTCGCTCGAATGGATACAATTGTTAAAAAACGCAATCAAACCAAATTTTGACGCAATTCCTGCGAAAATGACGCAATAAATTTTATTTTGACGCAATCATCAATAATTTTGACGCAATTCCTTCTACCTGACTAAGTTTGAATCTTAATAACCCCTTGCCAAATCACCAACTATCCAGTTATTAAGGAAAACCATACTCTCCCGGTCCAAAAATCTTCCCTATCCATACTGTTTCGTCAATGCAATCGCAGCGATCGTCGCCCCTGCTGCCTGGGCGTAGCTTCCGAAAGCGGTGATCTGCATTCCGATATCCTTTTTTCCTTTCAGAATGAACAGTTCTCCCACTCCTTCCAGTGCCGCTCCAAGTGATTGTATCGTATTTCCTGCTGCGAGAAGATTAGAGAATGCCCGGCTACTCAAGGTCGCCCCGTATGCTTCGAGTCCTGCCCCGATGGACTGCACGGTGTCCCCGAATATATCAAGTTTCAACCCCTCCAGCTCACGTCCATAAAATTGAAGTTCTGCCCCAAACACATTCGTCACATTTCCAGAGGCTTGGATCCAGTCACCTGCCACCCGGTAGGTTTCCCCAACTGAACCATCCGATAGTTTTTCGGCTCCCACCCCCTGCAGCGAATTTCCGACAGCCTCGAAGCCATTCCCGAGGGAGACCACTCGAAACCCGAGAGGCTCCAGATCCAGACGTTCTTCTTGGATCAGCATGGTTTCACCGATGGCCGCAATTACCGTACCGAAGACCTGGATCCACACTCCTGTAAGGAGAATTTCACTATCAACCATCTCCGACCACCGTCCCTTTCCACTCAGTACTTTTAATCTATTCAGAATAAGGAAAATGGTATCTCAAGCCTTCATACCGGAATGAGTAAATCATTTGTAAATACCAGTAAATCAGTCTTGTTTATTTTGTCCTGTCGGGCTATGATAATCTAGTTCATCTAGAGTTTCATAAGGGGAGGGATTTAGATGAGAATACGGGATTGGGACCGCAATTTAAAGGTCCGGCTGTTTGGGGAAGCAGCGATTAACATCACCTTCTGGATGTTCTTTCCGTTTTTGACGATCTATTTCACAGAGTCGTTTGGAAAGCAGACAGCGGGATTATTATTGGTTCTTTCACAAGTATTCGCCGTACTCGCGAATCTGATGGGAGGCTACTGCGCGGACCGTTTTGGCCGCAAGAGGATGATGGTGATATCGGCATTTGGACAAGGCTTTGCTTTTCTGATCTTTGGACTGGCCAGTTCGCCTTGGCTTGATTCTGCCATGATCGGGTTTATCTGTTTCAGTTTGGTCGGGGTATTCGGTTCCTTTTATTGGCCGGCAAGTCAGGCCATGGTTGCCGATGTGGTGGACGAGAAAGATCGGAGCCATGTATTTGCCGTCTTTTATACATCCATCAATATTGCCGTCGTCGTAGGGCCGATACTAGGGGGCATTTTCTACGTCCACTATCGCTTTCAATTATTGATTGCAGCGGCATTAATATGTATGTTTTTAGCCCTTCTGCTCTATAAAATGACGAGGGAAACAGCACCGGCTGATAAAAATAAGCTTCTCGTTACAGAGGGAAAAAAGAAAGCTTGGCACAGTGTGTTGTCTGATCAATTCAAAGACTATAGCGTCATTTTCAAAGACAAAACGTTTTTATTGTTTATTTTAGCCGGAGTCCTGGTAGGTCAAACGTTCATGCAATTGGACCTCCTGATTCCTGTATATATAAAAGATGTGATGGATAAAGCCACTCTGTTCAGCTTCGGGGACTGGTCATTGACCCTTGTGAGTGAGCAGGTATTCGGTTTGATCCTTTCCGAAAATGGATTCCTGGTGGCCCTTCTTACAGTGGTCATTACGAGATGGATCACGAAATTCCGCGAACGGAATGTGTTCATCCTGTCTTCTGTCATCTATGCAGTCTCGATCTTTATGTTTGGACAGACCAGTTCTGTCTGGATGTTTGTCATCAGCATGGCGGTGTTCACATTCGCGGAATTGATGACGGCCGGTATCCAGCAAAGCTTCGTATCAAAGCTTGCACCGGATCATATGCGCGGGCAGTATTTTGCCGCAGCCAGCCTGCGCTTCACGATTGCAAGGACCATTGCACCTCTGTCCATCACCCTGTCTCTTTATGTAGGATACGATTGGACGTTCATCATCCTTTCGATTCTTGCTCTTGTAAGTGCTGGACTCTTCTTCATCATGTTCGATCGTTTTGAGAAGGAAGAATTGGAACTGAAGAAAGCTGCTCATTAAAAAAAGGAATGATCCGCATTGGATCATTCCTTTTCCTTTTCTATTACAGTCCTAGATCAAATCCTTCATCATCAGACTCTAGCATTGTATTTAGACCAAGATCTGTTGAAAGACCAAGGTTGAACTCTGAATCTGAAGACTCTTCATTTCCCCATTGTGTGTAGCTTGCATCTGCATTCACACCTAGGTTTGATAGAAGAGAAGATTCGTTGTCCTCACTAGAAGATAAGAATCCAAGAGCTGTATCCGTACCTGCATTCAATCCGGCACTTCTATACTCTTCTTCTTCAGAATCCATTGATTCAGCCCATAGTCCCGCATTCACTGCGTTCATGACAGTCGCTGCAGATTCATTGTCTTCATCGTTTGTCATTGCACCAAGCATCAGGTTATTCGCTGCATTCGCTTCGAACTTGGAATAGTCGTCGCTGTTTTCAACTGTTGTCATAACAGAAGTATCGTTCATCGCTTCTACCTGTGAAGAATCACCATCTTCTTTGTCCATTGTTCCAAGTACTAGACCATTTTCAGATTCAGTACCGATTGACGTTTTAGAAGAATCGTTTTCTTCACTGCCTTCTGTCATCACCCATACATCGGAATCGGTCATCGCATCAGCCATTACTTCATTCTCTTCATCAGATGCAGAAGCATTAAGACCAGAAGTAAGGTTCCCGGAAGTAGTAGAAGCAAAAGAATCATCTTCTTCATTGTACATGGTTTCATTCATGATTCCAGCATCGGTCATAGCGTCTACTGTTGCTGAACCGTCTTCTCCTTCAACTGCTGCATTTACATCCTGAGATGCTCCTGCTTCTGTCATGGATGTGAAAGAATCATCCTCTTGGCTGTACGTTGTTTCATTCATGACACCAGCTTCCGTATCAGCGTTCACTTCTGCGGATCCGTCCTCTCCTTCAACTGTGGCGTTTACATCCTGGGATGCTCCTGCTTCTGTTTTGGAAGTTGCTGAATCTTCGTCTACCATTGTTTCGTTCATGACAGCTGCGTCTGTATCAGCATTCACTTCCGCTGATTCGTCTTCTCCTTCAACTGCTGCGTTTACATCCTGGGATGCTCCTGCTTCTGTTTTGGAAGTTGCTGAATCTTCGTCTACCATTGTTTCGTTCATGACAGCTGCGTCTGTATCAGCATTCACTTCCGCTGATTCGTCTTCTCCTTCAACTGCTGCGTTTACATCTGAAGTTGCTTCTGCACCGTTGCTGGTCGTAACAGAATCATTTTCTTCGTCTACAACCGTCTCGTTGACGATGTTTGCATCCGCATCAGCATTTGCACCCGTATTTGATTCTTCGTTGTCTGATCCACCGATGTTCAATCCATTCAATAAACCGTCTTCCGAATCAAGGATGTTGACGTTTTCCAATAACCCATTATTGCTGTTCAGCAGTGAATCATTCCCTGCCGCTAAGCTTGTGTGACCTCCGATTGCAAGACTTGCTGCTAATCCACCTGTCATAACCAATGTTCTAAATACGCTTTTTCTCATTTTATTTTTCTCTCCTTTTAAAAGTTTTTAAGTTTATATACTTTTGAAAAGAAGAGAATCTTGAGGTGGTTGGGACGGTGGTGCGTTTAACCACTGATCATAGTAGAGATTCTTTTTCTCGTACATATTGGCTTTTTGAAAGTTGACGGCCGTTGCATATTGCTCCGACACAACCCATAAAGAAGATGCCCCTGTTACCTGAGCGCTCGTTCCACTTGTACTGGATGACTGACTTGTTGAATTCATTGTAGTCGTCGTCAGGACCGGTTCCATCTTTTTACGTGGCGGAAAAGGTTGTTGTTCATTCTGACTTTTAGGTTCTTCCATCGTAACTGAACCCTTTTCCTCTACTTCAACCGGTTTTGTAAGTATGGTTTCACTTAGTCTTTTGGCTTTGCTTATTTTAGTGGAGCTCATCTCTGGTTCGAGGGGAACGTCTTGTTTGACCGGTTCCTTTCGAACATTTTCTTTCTCCACTTCGACGTCACGATCTTTATCCTCTATGTCGATCACAGGCTCGTCGGGTACTTCTGTTTCAACGTCCACTTTCACAGCTGGTTCCTTTGAAACATAGGCGTCGACTACTCCGGTATCCACTTTCACCTGTGGATCTTTGGATACTTCCACATCGGCGACCCCTGTATTCACTTTCACTTCGGGTTCATCCGACAGATCCACTTCCAACAGAGGTTCATCGTCTGACAATGATTCCGTCACAGGCTTCGTTGTTTCTTCCACAGTGCTCGTGACCGTCTTCGTCGTCGAATCCACCGTTCCGGTTACAGATTTCGTTGTTTTTTCAACGGTTTTGGTAACGGCCTTGGTGGTGTTGTTCACCGTTTTCGTTACAGGAGCCGCTGAGTCCCCTACGATATCTGTAACTGGTTTTGTCGCTTGTTCAACGGTTTTGTCCGCTGTGTTCCCGACGGTCTTCGTTACAACGTTTACCGTACCTGTTACCGATTCTGTCGTCTCATCGACCGTGTCTGTCACCGAATCAACCGTATTTGAAAGAATATTTCCTTTCGACTGCTGATCATCCGTAGAAGGTTTGTCCTTCTCCTCGTCAGGAGCGGACACGGCTTCAATCACGGTCGTTGTCGCGCTGTCCGTGACAGTGTTGACTTCATCCGTCACGTTGGAGAGAAGTCCGCCCTCTGCTGAAGCAAAGGTTGGAATACTGATGACTCCAAGAAAAAGCAAAGCCTGAATGAGGCGTTTTTGCACTGCGTCTTGTCACCTCCTTCCGATTCAAATAGCGGACACTGAATTGTTTTTTTGGATAGTGCTGTATCTGTTGTACCTGGTATAAATAGCATTCATTGTACCAGGTACAATTTGCGATCATCACAATAAAAAACCCTACTGTATCCGATTTTCACTAAGCTAACGAAGTCGGTTCATATTTAGATCACTTTTTTTTAAAAAAAACTATTTTTTCTCCTGAAAAATTTTCAGAAAAGGATGAATCCGAAAAATTCCATCTACCCCCTTTTTTCATCAAAAATGAGATGTTACAATGTACAACCGTAAGCAATCTTAACGTAGCTCCTTAAAGAGCTGGTCGGAGATTCCAATCAATACTACGCAAAGAAAGGATGTTGATTTCAATGCATATCGGAAGCAAAGGCTGGTACGTAGAAGAACTAAAAAAAGCGGGGGTACGCCGCTACGAAGAACGCAAAGTAGAATCTTATAAAAAGCACGTTCTTGCAAACCTATTAGAACGTACAAAATAAAAATAAGAGGGACGGACCTCGATTCCTATGACCAGGTCATAGGAATGAAGGTCCGTCCCTTTTTTCATTTCAGCAATTTAGTTGAGTAGATTGGGTTCAGGTTTGGTTGAATGGAGTATTTTTTTGTCCGATTCAGTTTGTATGTTTTGTTTTTGAGTAAATAGTTTCTGTATTTTTGGTTCCAGCTTTTCAGCGACCAGACGATGAGTCCTGCTGTCAGGAGGAACAGTCCTCCGGTGGCGGGCCAGAAATAAGGTGAAATGACCGCTGATTCATATGCAAGACCGATCGGTGAAAAGATGAAATACGTCAATACGACCGAGGCCATCAGGACGATTGATAACGGTAGGCTGTATTTCCATGGCATCATGTCCACTTTCGGATTATAACGGTATTCGTACGGCTTCTTCATTGGTTTCCACCAGCCGATCACAAGCATCAGGGCCACTTCTCCTACAAAGAGAATCCCATAGATGTGAATGAAGTTGATATCAATGGTGAAGCCGAATAGATGTCCCGTACCCCACACGAGCATATAATACGTGATGACATGAAGGATGATGACCGTTTTCGCAGCCAATGCCGGGATCCGTTTTGAAAATACACCGACAAGTAAAACCACGATGATCGGGATATTAAAGAATCCCGTGAATCGTCTGATCAAGTCCCATAATCCGTCTGTCGCATTGATCAATAGCGGGGACACACACATGGATACTACGGCCAGCAGCGCTCCGAACCATTTACTGATCGTGATCAATTTCTGATCGTTCACATCCGGATTGAACTGAGGCTTATAAATATCAAGGGCAAAAAGCGTCGCTGCACTGTTCAGCAATGAATTAAAGGAGCTTAACACGGCTCCAAGCAACACAGCCAGGAAGAACCCTGTTAAATAAGATGGCAGTACGGCATTTATCAATGCTGGGTATGCCAAGTCGACACTTTTCAAAGAGTCACCATACAGATGGAATGCAATGACTCCTGGAAGCATCATCATAAAGGGAACGAGTAGTTTATAGAAACCTGAAATGATGACACCCTTCTGTCCTTCCGCTAAGTTTTTCGCTCCAAGCGTACGCTGAATGACATACTGATTGGAAGCCCAATAGAAGAGATTTGCAAAAAGCAGACCGGTAAAGATGGTTGAAAACGGAACGGAATCCGATGCGGAACCGATCGAATTCAGTTTCTCAGGGTTCTTGGTCGCAATTTCCTTCACTCCTGAAAGGATGTTTCCTTCCCCCAGGGCATAGAATCCTAGTATCGGGACGAGGATCCCGATGATCAGCAACCCTACACCATTCAACGTATCAGAGATGGCCACAGCCTTCAGTCCACCGAAAATGGCATAGATACTTCCGATGATCCCAATCGTCCACACAATCACCCAAATCGATTGAGTATAGGATATTCCAAGAAGTTCGGGGACATCGAATAACTTCAAGACAGCAAGTGCCCCTGAATAGAGCATCGAAGGAATCGTCACAAACACATAGCCAAGCATAAAGAGAATGGTCGTGTATTGGCGAACGCCCTTATCATATCGTTGGTTCAGGAACTCAGGTAATGTGGTGAAGCTCCTACCCAAATATTTCGGTAGCAAATACAGGGCCATGATGATGATGGCAAATGCGGCAGTCACTTCCCACGCCATGTTCGACAGGTTTGCACGGAACGCCTGCCCGTTCAAACCCACCAATTGTTCTGCCGATAAATTGGTGAGTAAGAGCGACCCGGCAATGAAGGTTCCTGTCAGCCCCCTCCCTGCCAAAAAATAACCCGTGGAATCATTCAGGGACCCCCTCGTTTTTATGTATGAAACCCACGCAACCAATCCCATAAAAAAGACACAGGATAAGATTGTAAAAAGCAAACCATTCTCAAACATCGATCCTCTTCCCTTCAAATTTATTACATGTGTTTGAGAAAGTTCCCCAAAAGTTATACTAGTAAACTATTATTTTTTGATTTTTGTTAAAAATAGTCATAAGGAACCACCACGTTTTTCCATTGTATTCTTTTAAAAAAACGGTTGTGGAGGGCTTTCATCCTGTGATAAAGTAAAGGACATATTTTAAAAATAACTTCATACGAATTCCTTATATATCTATGGTGATATGGACCATAAGTCTCTACCTGGCAGCCGTAAAGTGCCGGACTATAAGGAAAGTCTATTCTATATGCTGTCTATAAGTGTGTGGAGGCTTTCCCTATTTTAGTAGAGAAAGTCTTCATGCACTTTTTTATTTGTTCTTTTTAAGAAGTCTGACATCATACGACATCAGCATTCGATGAAGAAACTATTTGGAGGATTGATATTGTGAGTTTAGTATATGGCATCTTATCGTTACTTGGCGTTTTATTTCTGGCGTGGCTCCTGAGCAGCAACCGCTCAGCCATCCAATGGCGGACGATCATCATCGGCATCTGCCTTGAATTTTTGCTTGTTCTTTTTGTTTTAAAGGTCCCATTTGGACAAACTGTTTTGAAGAAAGCCGCCCTCGGTGTTCAGAAGGTCATCGATTACAGCAATGAAGGAATCATGTTTGTGTTCGGAGGATTCTTTGAAAAAGGGACGAACATCTCCTTCGTGTTCGCTATCAATGTGTTAGGTGCCATCATCTTTATTTCAGCCCTGATTTCAGCTCTATATTACTTACGGATCATCCCGTTTTTCGTAAAATATATCGGAATTGGACTTGGGAAAATACTCGGGACGACGAAGGTAGAATCCTTTAATGCAATCGGGAATTCGTTTCTCGGATTAGCGGAAGCTCCCTTACTCATCAAGCCTTACTTAGTGAAGTTGACACGCTCCGAGCTTTTTGCCGTCATGGTCGGGGGAACGGCTTCAGCAAGCGGGGCCATCCTGATAGGATACTCACTCATGGGGATTGACATGAAATTTCTTCTTCTGTCTGTATTCAGTGTTCCTATCGTATCCCTTGTCATCTCGAAGATCATCGAGCCGGAAACGGAAGAATCACAAACAAATGGAGACATTTCATTAGGGAAGACCACTCATACGAATGTATTTGAAGCAATCTCCGAAGGCGCACTGAGCGGAACTCAATTAGCGATTAACATTGGTGGGTTACTGATTGCTTTCATCGGGATCCTTGCCGCCGTGAATGGATTATTGGGACTTGTCGATACGAGCCTTTCAACGGTATTCGGGTACGTATTCTATCCATTGGCACTTCTCGTCGGCATCCCGATGGATGAAGCATTCCGTGCCGCGTCCATCATCGGAACGAAGCTTTCTGTGAACGAATTTGTGGCATACAAGGAACTTTCAGGAATGATGAGCGAGCTTTCACCCAAGACCATTGCAATCCTTTCAGTCGCTCTTTGTAATTTCGCCAACCTGTCTTCCATCGGGCAGCTGATCGTTGGACTTGGTTCTTTAGAGCCTACTCAACGACCGATGGTATCCAAGTTAAGCTTGAAAGCCATCCTTGCAGGGACCCTGGCCAGCTTTATCACAGCCATCATCATTAGTATATTTCTATAATTTTTTGCGTTATTTATGTTTCTCCCGACACCATTTAGTGAATAGTATAAGGTAGTAATCTTTTTTCACATTGACAACGGAAGGTGAAACCATTGAGAGAAAAAAAGACCATGAAAGAAACGAAAACAAGTAAAACGACCCACGTTCTTCCACCTGACACGAACCATCACGGTACGCTGTTCGGTGGAAAACTGATGGCCTATATAGACGATGTGGCTTCCATTGCCGCCACCCGTCACGCCCGCAAGCCCGTCGTAACGGCTTCCACGGATTCCGTCGACTTCCTTCAGCCCATTAAAGTCGGCGACGCTGTAACACTTGAAGCGATGGTAACGTATACGGGGCGCAGTTCCATGGAAATTTGTGTGAAGGTGACTTCAGAAGTCCTTCTCACAGGAGAAACCAATGTGGCCGCCATTTCCTTCTTGACGTTTGTAGCCTTGGAAGGAAATAAGCCGGCGATCATTCCTGAAGTCGTGCCGGAAACAGAAGAAGAGAAATGGCTGAACGAAACAGCCCAAAATCGTGCTGAACACCGTAAAGCACGCAAGAAACATAGTGAAGAGCTGGCGGAATTTTTCCGTAAAGCGTATTAGATGGATGGAGATGCTTGTTATAGAGCATCTCTTTTTTTTTATGTGGCAAAGACAGCGTTCTCCGTTTTCCCTTCCCGCAAGCTCCACCCCACCGATTCTTGTACGGAGACAACTCCAAACCCTTCTTTCTTTTCCCGCTCACAATCACATAAACCCCATTCCAGATCCTCCCCATATTTTTTACCCATCCCCCTTCAAAATAGGTCCGGCCCTCCGATAATACAGAGGTACGGACATGTTGGATGTCTTATTATCACCATATTTGGAGGTTACGGTTTGAAGAATATGATTAGTATGTTTCTTCTTGTCATACTTACAGTGGCAGGGTGTTCTACGCCTATGACGGAAGAAACCAGCACAGAGAAACAGCATAGTATCGGAATCCTGCTCTCGGACACAGGTCTTGGAGATGGATCATTTAATGATTCTGCCTTCAGGGGTCTTGAACGTGCCCGTGACGAATTAGGCATTTTATTCGATTATAGAGAAGCTCCGGACGGGAATTTTGAAGGAGCTCTCAAAGAACTGGTTAAACAGGATCATGAACTTGTGATCGGTCTTGGTTTTTCGATTCAGGATGCCCTTGAAAAGGTGGCAGCAGAAAATCCCGATCAACAATTCCTATTGATTGACGGTTTTTCAGAAATGGATAATATAACGTCGATTACGTTTAAGGAACATGAAGGAAGTTTCCTTCTCGGTATGGTTGCCGCCATGAAAACCAAGACAGGAACGATCGGATTTATCAGCGGAGCCGATGTACCGGTCATCGCGCGCTTTGAACAAGGCTACATACAAGGAGCGAAATATATCAATCCTTCTATTAAAGTGCTAAAAGACAATGCCAATAACTTCGGTGACGCAGAACTGGGCAGGCAGATTGCTGAGAAACAAATGAAACAGGGTGCGGACTTTATTTACCCAGCTGCCGGATTTACAGGGGTCGGGGCCATCCAGGCTGCTCAAAAAGCAGGGAAATTATCTGGAGGTGTCGATTCAGATCAATATTTCATTGCAGAAAAATCGGTTGTCACTTCCATGGTCAAAAAAGTCGACAATGCTGTTTTTAATATTACAAAGGGGCTTATCACAGACGGGAAGATCTCTCAGCACGCTTATGAACTTGGTCTTAAAGAAGACGGTGTCGGCCTTGCTCCGATTCGTGTCACCAGTCTGTCTCCGGAGGAAACAAAAAAACTGGAAGACGCTAAAAACAAAATCATCTCGGGAGATATCTCGGTCAAGTTGCCATAAATTCATCTAAGGAGAAAAGTCATGCCACTAAAAAAACGTTTACTGATCTTGGGGCTGATTCCCCTTATCCTTTCGACCATCATTATCGGCTACATCGTTTCCCAATTGATTTCACTCCAGAATTCTGCAAAGGAAGATGTGCAGGTACTGCTCGAAACGGAAACATTACGAGGGGATCTCATCGTTACGAAACAAGCCCTATCGAACTACTCGGTCAATTCGACGGAAGAAAATAAGCAAATGGTCGAAAGTTTATTGAAAGAAACCACGACTCAAATCACTGAGTTGAAGAAACTCATTTCCGTAAAAGATCAAAAGGAGACCCTGTCTTCCATAGAGTCCAAATTCACTGAACTGAAGTCGGCTTCGGATTCCGCTCTCAGTGAAATGAACAAAGCAGAGATCAAACGGCAGTCGATACGTATTTCCGGCGTTCTGAACGATATGCATCTACTGAATAAACAAACAAATGATTGGTACCAGGGTCTATTAAAAGAAAACAAAAATGAAATCCAATTCATCGTCTGGGCTTCCGTCATCGGTTTCATCGTGACGATCTTCCTCTCTCTTTTAGCATCGAACCTGCTTACCAAGAGAATTGTCAAGCCATTGAACCGGATGGTAGAAAACGCTGAAAAATTGGCCGATGGGGATTTAACCATCACCATCGACGCAGTTAAAGAGAAGAACAGCAGATTCGAAGTCGATAAGCTGCAAACGGTATTTCACCTTATGGTCATAAATTTGCGGAGTACGGTCCAATCTGTCCATGACATCGGATCCAATGTAGAGAGATTCACTCAGGATGTCCGCTCGCAAATGTCGAGTCTGACGGAAAGCAGCAACCAGGTGGCACTTTCCACAGAAGAGCTCGCCAAAGGGAGCCAATCGATTTCTGAGGATATTCAATCCACCGCTTCCCTTATGGCTGTGATGGGGGAAGACTTTGCCCGAAATGTCGAACAGAGTGCAGAGTCTTCCGAGAGCAGTAAAGTCGCCATGACCTCGGTCGGAAACGGTCGAACTTCCTTAAATAAGCAACAGGGATTTGCTGAGATGATTGCTGAATCTTCGTCCTCGATCATGAACTCGGTTGAATCCTTCGCACAATATACGGGGGAAATCGAGAATGCCGCCCAGGCGGTCAGGGAAATTGCCGATCAAACGAACCTCCTTGCGTTGAATGCAGCGATTGAAGCTGCCCGTGCAGGAGACGCCGGGAAAGGTTTCGCCGTTGTGGCCCAGGAAGTGCGGAAGCTTGCGGAAGACTCTTCCGTTGCAACAGAGCGGATCGGCAGCATGGTCGGGAACATTAAACAGGGCATTCAGTCCATCATGGATGCTTCCCATAAAGGGAAAAACCTTTCCACCCAGCAAGTTGATTCCATGACTGTGACGGAACAGGCTTTTGAAGAGATTTCAGGAAATGTTTCTACTATATTCGATAATCTCGCCAAGCTCGAGAGGGGGATGATTGCTTCTTCCGAGCGAACCAGTCAGGTCATTGCCGCCGTTGAAAACATTTCAGCCATCACGGAAGAAACCGCTGCCGGTACAGAAGAAATTTCTTCCTCAACGGAGGAACAGCTTCGATATTTCGAACGCATGAATGAGCAAGTTGGCGAATTGAACAAAATGACGGTAGACATGAAGAAAGAGTTGGAACGGTTTACCCTTTAGAAGATTGAGAGGATGCCTTTTAAATTGGGCATTCTCTTTTTGTTGATTAGAAAAGCTGCGGTGTTTGGACGTTTTTCTGATACGAAATGTCCCGGTGCCCCTCATAGACCACGAATCTTCCACATTCCGACAATAACCTCACACCATTCCCCTACGTCCACACTCACCCACCCTAAAATACTAGTTAAAATCACCCCTCTATTTATTACAGAACGTTTAAATTTTTTTAACGAACAAAAAAGGAAGGTCCGTCCCTATATACATATAAGGGTATTCAAAAAGGCTCTGTAGAAACGTTTTATTTTTTGAATAGCGCTTTCATATCTGTCATACTTTGTAACAATTTGTCGGTGGTAAATATCTCCACCTTCATAACCCCCGAAAATCTCCTATACTGTATAGAAGGTTATAGTGTGTAGAATTCTTATAGTTGGAGGAATATTGATGTTATCAAACTCTGAAATTGGGATCGATTTAGGAACTGCAAATATACTTGTTTATAGTAAAAATAAAGGAATTATACTTAATGAGCCATCTGTTGTGGCGATTGACACCGAAAACAAAACGGTATTGGCCGTTGGTACAGAAGCGAAAAGCATGATTGGGAAAACACCTGGAAAGATCGTGGCTGTGCGCCCTCTTAAAGATGGTGTGATTGCCGACTTTGATGTGACCACTGAGATGCTGAAGCAAGTGATGAAAAAAGCGAGTAAAAAACTTGGATTCTCCATCCGTAAACCGACCGTGGTCGTATGTACGCCTTCAGGTGCGACAAGTGTTGAAAGAAGAGCGATTCAGGATGCTGTGAGAGGAAGCGGTGCGAAATCCGTTACCCTTATCGAAGAACCTGTAGCTGCTGCGATCGGAGCAGACTTACCGGTTGGAGAGCCTGTTGCCAACGTCATCGTGGACATCGGTGGCGGAACGACGGAAGTGGCGATCATTTCTTACGGTGGTGTTGTTTCTTGTAACACGATCCGTATCGGTGGAGACCAAATGGATGAAGATATCGTCCAGTACGTTCGTAAACGTTATAATCTCCTAATCGGTGAAAGAACGGCTGAATTAGTGAAAATTGAAGTCGGGCAGGCATTGATCGATCATGAAGAAAGAACGATGGATATCCGTGGACGTGATCTTGTTACTGGTCTTCCAAAAACGATTGAACTATCATCGAACGAAATTCAGGATGCATTGAAAGAATCCCTCCTTCACATCCTGGAGACGATCCGTGCAACATTGGAAAACTGTCCTCCTGAACTGAGTGGGGATATCGTCGACCGCGGTGTGATTCTGACTGGTGGTGGAGCCCTATTGAACGGACTTCAAGATTGGTTGAGCCAGGAAATCGTTGTACCGGTTCACTTAGCTCCCAACCCGCTTGAATCAGTGGCCATCGGAACAGGACGTTCCCTATCCGTGATCCACAAACTGCAAAAAGTAAAATAAGTAAGAAGACATCCCCCATTCGTTGGGGGATTTTTTTGTACCCAAACTCATCTATATACCCCACTAACATTTTTTTCAAACATTTGTGATCCAAATTCTTATTTCCCTCGTTAGCTTATTAAAATTGAGTTCCGCCCCGTTGTTTAGTATCCTTATTTTATATGTCAAAGATAAGGAGCGTACTATGCCCAATGACCGTCAGGATATAGAACTATATCAACAAGTTTTGGCAAAAGATTCGACTGCATTACGACAGCTTTATCAGCAATATGAAAAATTGATCTATTCCTTCTCATATAAAATGACAGGAGACCGTGAGATCGCGGAGGAAGTGATCCAGGAGGTTTTCATGAAGCTCTGGAAGAAGCATTCTCCATATGACCATAGCAAAGGGAAATTTTCATCATGGTTGTTGACGATGACGCGGAACACCTGTCTCGATGCCATACGCAAACGAAAGAAGCATGAGTCTGTTGAATATATAGAAAAAGACTCCCTTCAGGTCACCAACGAAACGCCCGCCGATCAACTGGAGTGGAAAGAAAAAGGGAATGCGATCAGGGACTGCATACAAACCCTGAAAGAGGATCAGCAAAAAATCGTGCAACTATTCTACTTTAAAGGCTTAACTCAAGCATCCATCGCTGAATCAACAGACACTCCACTCGGGACGGTTAAAGGAAGGATCCGTTTAGCTCTTAAACATTTACACACGTGTCTAAAAGGGAAAGGAGGTACATTCGAATGACCATCCCACAATGCGATCATTTACTGGATTACTACAACGGACATTTATCAGAACTCGAGAAAGCTCAATTTGAGAAACATCTGAAGAGCTGCCCGCAGTGTCAGGAGGAACTTCATGAACTGGAGCAGTTAATGGACTATATGCCTTTCGCATCTGATGTTGTCGAACCTCCCAAGGACCTGGAAGACCGTGTGATGGCCGGCATTCTCGGAGAAGAGAAACGAACCTCAATTGTCGAGCCTCCATCTAAAAAGAAAAAGAAAACATGGTTCCTCCCTTCTGTCGCTGCCGCTTTATTCCTTTCCCTCATTGGGAATGCCTACTTATTCTCACAGCTTGAAGATCAGGATGAAGTCGTGGAACAGGCAACGATCGATCAGGTTGTTCAATACGTCGATCTCGCTGCTGTTAACGGAAGCGCTAAAGGAACTGCCAGTATCATTAAACAAGGTACTCAAACGAGCATGGTCGTCCAGGCTTCTGAATTGCAGGAACTCTCAAATGAACAAGTATATCAGGTATGGCTCATTAAAGATGATAAGCCTGAGCGCGCCGGTACATTCGTCACGAGCAAGGATGGAAAAGGTTCGGTCGTCTTCAAATTCAATGAAGAGTTCACGAAGAAGGATTGGGATACGGTCGCCATCACCCTTGAACCGGATGCCAATAGCCAGCTTCCTCAAGGAAACATCGTGTTAGCTTCCGAAATATAAAAAAAGTTTCATAAATCGTATTTCGCCCGGCAGCCCTTCACTGCCGGGCTTTTTTTTATGGCTTAACAATCATGATTTCATCTTTTTCGTATATCGAAATGTTTGAGAGATTCGAACTAGGGAATTAAGTCCTATGTAACAGGAGTTATACAATTACTAAACAAATGTTTTACTTATCTTCATTCTACTTTTTTTAAAAGGATTACATAGTAAAAGAGGCTAGATTCATTCTATATCTATCACCCTACTTTTTAACCTAATTAAAAAGAATAGAAAAAAGTTTCAAAAAAAGTGATCCATGTTTCAACTTCTGTCGTTAGCTTTATGAAAATATAAAAAACCAAAAGGAGAGATACCATTATGAAAATGAAAAAAAGTTATTTAGCCGTCCCTTTAAGTATGACATTATTGATTCCAACTGCAGGTGCCGTATCAGCACATAACGGTGAAGATCATCCCATGACGAAAGTCGATACGCCGGCAGGGGAATTAAGAACTTCTTTGGACCGCTTACTTACAGAGCATGCATACTTAGCCGTTGAAGCCATGAGACGCGGAGCTGAAGGCGCTGAAGATTTCGATGCGGCTGCCGGTGCTTTAAATGATAACGCAGCCGATTTAAAAGGCGCGATTGCCTCCGTTTATGGTGAAGAAGCAGGAAATCAGTTCAACACGATCTGGACCAATCATATCGGATACTTCGTTGATTATGTCAAAGCAACGGGTGCCAATGATCAGGCTGCCAAAGATGAAGCCCTTAAGAATCTATCAGGATATAAAGACGAATTCTCTAAATTCCTTGAAACAGCCACTGGTGAACGATTGAAATCGGATAGTTTGGCAGAAGGACTTCAAATGCATATTAATCAACTCATCGGTGCATTTGACAGTTATGTAGCAGGAGATTATGAAAAGGCTTACGAATATGAACGTGAAGCGATCGGACATATGGCCATGGTTTCAAAAGGATTATCCAGCGCGATCACGGACCAATATCCCGACAAATTCGAAAACACGATGGCGGTAACACCGGCAACGGATTTACGCTCTATGCTTAACCATCTTTTAACAGAGCATGCTGCCCTTGCGACAATGGCGATGCAAAACGGGATCGACGGTTCTAAAGATTTTGACGCTTCCGTCAATGCACTGAATGCCAACACGGAAGATCTTTCAGCAGCCATCGCATCAGTATACGGTGAAGATGCCGGAAACCAATTCAAAGACATGTGGTCAAAACACATCGGATTCTTTGTGGACTATGTAAAGGCGACCGGTGCTGAAGATGAAGCCGCAAAAGAAGAAGCAATCAAGAATCTTGATGGCTACCGTGCTGAATTCTCTAAATTCCTGGAAACAGCTACAGACGGACGTTTAGAATCAGACGCTCTTGCAGATGGCCTTCAAATGCACGTTGAACAATTGATTGGTGCTTTTGACAGCTACGTGGCAGGCGACTATGAAAAGGCCTGGGATGGAATCCGTATGGCGTATGAGCATATGCTGAACCCTGCAAAAGGATTATCAGGAGCTTTCGCGGATCAATTCCCTGACAAGTTCAAAGCCAACATGCCTTCTGAAATGCCTAATACCGGGATGGGTGGAACGGCTGACAACAACGAATTCCCATTCGAATACCTTCTTGCAGCCCTACTGATCATCGCGGGTGGTACAACCCTTGGAATGAAAAAATACGCTTCACATAAACAATAATCTTTAACATGAGAGGGACGGACCTATAATAGGTCCGTCCCCCAGTGTGAAGATGAAAGGAGTGGCTTCACATAATGTATACTATGAGGGTTGTACTGCTTGTGCTTGTACTATTGCCCATTTCTGCATGTTCTGCCGGGATTAGTTCAAATCCCACTGAAGAAAAGGCGAAAACCTCAGAGGTTCAGGAAAAGCCGACAACTCAGATGGCCAGCACTACCACTTCGCCTTCTCAATTTGCAGATACGATCATCAAGGATGAAAGAAGCGGAATCGTACCGGCTACCATCGAAATCCCTGCCATTGATGTTTCCACAAGCATCGAAGCGGTTGGATTGAAGGAAAATGGCGAAATGGCCGTAACGGAAAGCTTTGAGACGACTGCATGGTACCAGGGTGGTTACAAGCCCGGTGAACCCGGTAATGCTGTGATTGGTGGTCATGTGGACAGCCGAAATGGTCCAGCTGTTTTTTATAAGCTCAACAAGCTTTCAAAAGGTGACGAAATCATCGTCAAAGATAAGGCTGGAGAAAAGAGAACGTTTATTGTCATGGATAAGAAAGAATATCCTTGGGACGACGCCCCTTTGAAATCAATCTTTGGGTATTCCGCTGCAAGCTCTCTCAATCTCATCACCTGTACAGGTGACTTTGACCATTCTGCAAGAAATTACAGCAAGCGGCTTGTCGTCTACACCGAATTGAAATCCTGATGAAAACAGCACGGAATCCCTCCGATGCTGTTTTTTTATGGATATTTTTAGAAGGAATAGAAATCCTAACAGTAAGGAAGGTGATACCATGAACGAGGAGCAGTTGGAAGATCTGTTCGGCTTCTATGGATATGAGGATTTATACAAGAGATTCAAGACTCCCCTTTATGTGACCGGCATCATGGACGATGCCGACGCCGATTTACTCGAGGATTTCTTTGAGAATTTCAAGTTCGATTGTACTGTTTTGTTCGACGAGTTCAGGTTCTGGTTCCAATATTACGAGGTTTCGAAGCGTCCACCTTTTACTTTATAGTCCTCAAAAAAAGCTGTTCTCTGCACATTCACAGAAAACAGCTTTTCTTCAATATGGTTTCTCCTGATAGAAGTAATTGGTCGAATTCCACTTATTCTCGTATTCTTTATGAAAGATATGGGTCGTCGCCGGCGAAACAGGTGGGATCAACCACGTCCAGTCCCCGGTTACATCTCGGTCAGCTTGTTTCTCATTTTCTTCAAACAGGCGGAACTGCTGAGCAGCCGTATGATGATCGACAATGCTTATCCCATCTTCTTTAAAAGAATGAAGCACGGCGATATTCAATTCGATCAGTGCCTTATCCTTCCATAATGTAGCCGCTCTTGATGTATCAAGTCCCATGCAGCTTGCGACTTTAGGGATCAAATTGTAGCGGTTCTCATCGGCAAGATTCCGTGCACCGATTTCCGTTTCCATATACCAGCCGTTAAACGGGGCAGCCTTGTATGAGATCCCGCCGATTTTCAACTCCATGTCAGAAATGATCGGGACGCCGTACCACTTCAATCCGAGATCCCGAAACCAGTCAAATTCAGGGTGACGAAGAGGGGCTTCCAGTGTAAGATGGGGCTCAATGTCTTTCATTCGCGGGGGCTCGTCCCCGATTTGCACGACGAAAGGCAGAACATCAAAGTCCGTCCCCTGCCCCTCCCATCCAAGCTCCAGGCATTTATTCGTGAACTCGATGGAATGGGGATCCCCTCTGTATTGACCATCACCCTCATAACCCGCATACCGGATCAATTGGTGATTCCATAATCGGATGTCAGGCTTATTGGGATGGGACGGTCTGAATACCGTGATCGTCGGGCGGATTCTTCCACGGTTGGACGCAAATTCCAAGTGGCGCTCTAACGCCTGGAATACCTCATCCTCGGTTGTAGCTTCCCTTTCGTCAAATACGTTCAACGAATTCCAGAACAATCGGCCGATGCATCGATTGCTGTTCCTCCAGGCCATTTTGGCGCCATGTACAAGCTCTTCGTTTGTATGGGTATAAGTTCCTTCTGTAGCAATTTCATTTTCTATTTGTTGTAATCGAAACGCGATGTCTGCTTCGCTTTTATTCAGTTCCATAAACACTTGTTCAATGAAGGCTTTCGCCTCATCCATAATCGGTGTCAATATAATCGCTTCCCTACTATCTTATTCAGCGCATACTGTACCTTTAAGTATACCATTTTTCCCATACCTATTTCCTTGGTACATTTGAACAACCCTTGAATTCTAGAGAGTCACGGCTTTCTCATAGCATCGGTATTCCTGATGTCCTTCAGGTTTAGAGGTGAAATAAACAGAGCCCCTATACTCATACCCCATTTTTTCATAGAGAGTGTTGGCTCCTGTGTTTCTGTAGTATGCATCCAGCCGGATACTTCTGTAGCCTTTTTCTCCGGCAAGTTCCTCACATTTTTCCATGAACGTCTTGCCAAGTCCCTTCCCCTGTTGAAGGGGATCAAGAAACAGGGCGTGAATCACCCATTCGTCATCAAGCTGCCAAGGGATTTCCGACCATTCAGGGGATTGCCATTCATTCAGAGTGGCGGATCCTGCCACCTCTTCGTCCACCATCAGCACATAGAGGTTCCCGTTTTCCATCACTTCTTCAAAGTACTCCCTGCTTGGGTACTCATCGTTCCATTGAAGAAGGCCTTTCTCATCCAGATCCTTTTTGCACCTGATATAAACGTCCATTATGGTGTCGAGCTGTTCACGGGTTGCTTTGATTAATTGTGAATTCATTTTCTATCTCCTGCTTATCGATTGATTTATGTAACTCTTTGTAGTGTTTGTCCTGAATGGGGACGTTATGCGGGCGGATCAGATTCACTATCCCTTGCAGGCAACCCTTTCCCCTGCTGAAATCCCAGATAAATAAGCACTCTCAAAGCGTGTCCTTCCGGCTTCATCATCTACACGGAGGAACGCATCCCCACAGATGATGATCCTTTTACTTGTCCCAACTTCTACAAACGGGCTGCGCATCACCGTCTCTGCTTCAGCATATCTCCAACGCTTCAACTCTGCTGTTGCAATCTCACTTCCCTCTGTAAGATAATGTTCTGCCACCCTTTGGATTTCAGTCAGTATCCCGTCGTCCTCGAGCATTTCATTCTTCTTCGCCCACTCCCCCGTCATATATACACTGACAGTGACCGACTGGGAGATACCTTTCTTATGATGATCCACCACCCTCTCAACCCCGTCAGGCAGATTCTCATCCGTATGTCCCGGTGAGGGGATGCAGCTTGATCCATTGAATGTGAACATACCAACAAAGCAAGGGGCAAATGAAATAGTGGAAACCTGTGGTTCTGTCATCCCCGGCAACAGCGATAATGCCTGGGGTACGGGAGCCGTTACGATACAATGATTCGTGAGGATTGTTTCTCCGCTTTCGAGTTCTATTTCAAGAAGTCCGTCCCTCCCGTCGCGAATGGCAGATACCTTTGTGTTCAGTTTGACCGGGATGGTTTCCGCCAGTTGTTTGGCAAGGTCATTCATTCCGCCCGTGGATGTGTAACGGGGATAGGGATTTCCAAACCATCGTTTCACCCACCTTGCCTCGAGCCATTTATCTACATCCTGTTGGAGCTCCCCGGACCGGACGGTGAAGAACTGGGCACCGTGGTCGGCCTTTCCTTCTCCTATCCGCCTTGTGGCTAGCCTCCCTCCGACACTTCTACTCTTCTCTACTATGAGGACATCTTCTACCCCGTTTTCGAACAGTGTCCTCGCCGCCATGATTCCCGACAGGCCGCCTCCGATAATGATCACTTCTTTGGTTGTCATTATTCTCATCCTCTCTTTGCTTTCATTATACGAATTTCATCTGGAAAAATGAAAGGGAGATGACTCCTGTCGCCATCTCCCTTTCATTACGCCAAAAATCCTTCTAAATCTTGATACATCCGGTTTCGTTCATGTTCTTTCTGTTCTTTTTCCTTGTACAGTTCTTGAAGGACGTCCAGATCTTCCACGGAGAGAAGCCTCTCATCGATGGCGAAGATTTCCTCTTCCACCCGTTCAAGATCAGCTTCAATTTCTTCCATCTTTCGGGATGGTTTCTGTTTCTCTTGAACTACTTTAGGTTCCGCTTCCTTGACTGCTTTCATTTCAGGCTCTTCAGGTACAATTTCAGGAAGCTTCTCTTTCGCCCAGCTGTATGGCCCGTCAAAGAAATAAAGCTCACCCTGGTGGATCCAATAGGTTTTCTTAAACAGCTTATTCAAAAAGTACCGGTCATGGGAGACAGCGAGAATCGTGCCTTTGAAATCCTCCAGGGCATCCTCCAATACTTCTCTTGAATCAATGTCCAGATGATTCGTCGGCTCATCGAGGACAAGGAAGTTGATGTCCTGATGCATAAGCTGGGCAAGCCGGAGCCTCATCTTCTCCCCGCCGCTCAGCTGACCGACCTTCCGGAACACATTCGGTCCATAAAACAGGAACTTCGCGAGGATATGCCGGGCATCCCCTTCCGTCACCGCCACTTCTTCCCTGAACGCATCAATCAACCTGACCGACGGATCGGCGACAGTAAAGTGCTGGGACAGGTAGCCGAGTTTCACATTGCTTCCGAGTTTCACCACGCCATGATCCGCTGACTCCTCCCCGAGGAGCATCTTGATGATCGTTGATTTCCCTGTACCATTTTGACCGACGATCGCTGTGCGGTCCTTAAAATGGACATGGAGGCCGACTTTTTCGAATAAGGTCTTTTCCCCATAGGCTTTCGTCACTTCTTCCATGGAATAGACGATTTTCCCGCTCCGGTCGGTTTCGTCGAATTCCAGCCCCATCTTCTTCCGGTCCAGGATCGGCCGCTTGATCTTCTCCATCCGTTCCAGTGCACGCTCCATATTCCGTGCCCGCTTGTGCAGGGCTTCATTCGGAGGGTTCGCCTGGTTCGCCCATTCCCTCAGCCTTTTGATGGCCTCCTTCATCTTCTTGATTTTTTTCTGCTGCTCCTGATACGCCTGGAACTCGATCATCAGGCGCTCTTCCTTTTCCTTTACAAATCCGGAGTAGTTCGTATGGTAAATCGTCAGCTCCCCGTCCTCCAGGTCATAAACCTTTGTAATGACGTGATCGAGGAAATAGCGGTCATGGGAAATACAGACCACGGTTCCATCATATTCTTTCAAAAAATCCTCAAGCCACTCCACCGCCCCGATATCCAGATGATTCGTCGGTTCGTCAAGCAGCAGCAGGTCCGGCTTCTGAAGGAGAATCAAACCGAGACAAAGTTTTGTCTGCTCCCCGCCGCTACACGCATTGAAATCTTTCTCGACCAGTTCCCCAATGGCTAGGCCATTCACGATCTTCGCTATATCGGACTCGATCTCATATCCTCCAGAGAGGGTGTATTGATCCTGAAGCTTCCCGTATTCTTCTAGTAGTCGGTTGAGAGTATCCGGGTTTCGTTCATTCCCCATTTTGGTTTCCAGCTCTTTTAATCGGAGACCAATCTGGATCAGTTCCGAAAACGCGGAACGCAATACATCGATTCCCTTCGTACCTTCCTTATACTGTGGAATCTGAGCCAGGTACCCTACCTTTGCTCCTTTTTTCAGATGAATGAGCCCCTTATCCGGAGCTTCCACCCCTGACAATAATTTAAAGATGGTCGTCTTCCCGGTCCCATTCCGCCCAACAAGGCCAATCCGGGCCATCTCAGGTATTTCGAAGCTCAAATCCTCAAATATCAAGTGACCACCAAACATTTTACTGATTTCCTGTGCGCTGCAAATAATCATTTTCCTCTTCCTTTCGGGTATCTATTTAGAGGTAAGAGGTTCATAAAAAAAGCCATGGGGGAGCAGAAGGCTCGCCCATGGCTCTACGGAAGTGCGGGACTTTACTGCACCGCACTTCCCCTTTCATAAAAGAAGGGACAAAAAAAGAGAGCGAAAACGCCCCCATTTTTTCCGATTCTTAATAAAAAAGTGATTGGAATTGAGACCTCTTACCGTTCAGTATTCATATTCATTTGCTGAAAAAGGGCATACGTGTCCCCTTGAACGCAAATGCATGAAAAATTGCACGGCAAATGTAAATATAGTCTAAATACTTCCCACGCAATCCTACAGAACGATTCATCTCAATTCCACCTCCTTTTTCATTACACGAATATTGATACCACCATTATATAATTATTCTGAAAGCTTTTGCAACGTGTTTATTCTTTTTTATAAAGAATCCTTGATAGCACAAGGCCGATCACACCGATTGGAATCAGGATCATGGCACGGATCGTGAAATCGAGGAACACGAGATCGGCAAGGAAAAACTTAAACAGAGCCAGTGCAAGGAAGATGATTCCCACCCACCGGTAGAACATGTCCTTCCTGCTTTCCCCATAGATGAGATACCCGATGGACAGGGCGGCAATCGCCACGGTGTAGGCAGTCGTCCGCGGGGTGTAATCCCAACCGATCACGATGAACTCGGTCAACCTCAGGATGAAGAACATCACGAGACCTGTCAGCACGACTTTCATTGTCGTCGTTGAGACGTTCAGGAAGGAGGATTCCTGCTGATTGAAATGGGCAAACAAATAGACATAGGCAAATGCCAGGATAAAAATCGGCAGTTCAATCGCAATGAAATCGCCTTGTGATCCCGTCACCATTCCAAGGAATGAGAGCAGCATCAACAAGAGTGAACCTGCAAGGCTGACATAGCTTTCTCTTCTCCCCGCCAGCCACAGAAGGGCATTCGCTTGTATGGCAATCAGCACGAAGCGCCAATCATATTCAAACAGATCAAAGAGGAAAAGAAGCATATGCAGGAATCCGAGGACGAGCAAAGTATCCTTCGTTCTCTTCATTTCCTTCGGTTCAATAAAGGCAGCCCCGATATAAACAGCTGCAAAGATGGCATAGTAGACAAGAGGAATCTGTGAATAAACATCATTCAACAGCCCCAGAAGGATGAAACTGCCCGTCACGAGGGCCGGTATCATCTCAGCGTTCACCCGTTCATCCCGGTTAAGGATGATCAGGAGCAGGATATACGCATGCTGAATGGCAAATGGGATGAGGACGGTCAATGTCATTTCCCCGACACCAAATGCCGCAAAGAAAAACAGTGAAAAATACAGTAAATAATAATGAATATTCCAGGCTATCCGGTACCTTTTCAACGTACTGAACGTCATCAATACAAAGAACAGCACAAGCTCATAGCCATAAAACAGCCATTCATTCCGCTCATCCCCTGCGAAAATGAATGGAAACAGGTATGCCCCTGCGCCTATCAAACAAAGAATCAGTTGGGAACCATGCTTATGGGATGCCCACAGCCCAACAGAAATGATTAGGATCAATAAGAGATTCGTGATGAGTCCTCCTATATACCCGTATAGGATATTAGCTGAAAACAGCGTAATGATGGAGAGGACGATGCTTCCAGAAAGAAGCGTGATGGACAATTTACGCTGATCCCGGCTGAACCTTTCACCAAGTGCGTACATCACGATACTGATGACGCCACCCGTCAACACCCGGAGCCCCGGTGAGACCCAGCCGTTTTGGGAAGCCGCCATGAATCCCCAAATGCTTCCTATTAATAGAACGAACAAGAATACTTTCGGGAGCCAGCGTTCGACTGAGAAATCAAATGGCTCCTTTTCCATGATGGGCTGTACTGATTCAGCAGGAATTGGTTTTTGAGGTTCTGTGTAGACCTCTGCTTTTTGGATGACGGGTGATTCGTTTTCATTCTTTGCCTGAATCAGCTGCCGCTTCACGAGATAAAGCTCTTTTTCCAGAAAATTGATTTTTTGCTCCAACCTCTTCAGTTCTTCCTTTTCCATACTTCCACCCCCCTACTTCTATTTATACAGGAAGAATGGAATATTTCCCTATATTTTTTTGAAGTCACAATAAAAAAACCCCACCCTATAAGCAGGTGGAGTTTCGTTTCTATGCTAATCGTTTAAAGTTTTGTCCAAGGATTTCATTCATCGTGTGAACCGTGATGAATGCACGTTTATCAATTTGGGTGATGAAGCCTTTCAGCCTGGAGAAGTCCTTGCGTCCAAGGATGGTCGTGATGACTTCCTTTTCATCGGACGTGAACGCTCCCGTTGCCGTATGGATCGTCGCCCCTTTTCCAAGCTCGTGGACGATGTACGACTTGATTTCATCACTGTAACGGCTGATGATCACAATTTCTTTATTTGAATTGAACTGCTGCAGTGCATAATCGATGACCAGTCCGTTCAGGATGACCCCGAAGAATGCATACATTCCGACTTGCGGTCCAAATAATACGGCTGAGGACATAGCGATGGATAAATCCGCCAGCAGCACGCCTCTGCCTACATCTATATTGAAATATTTATTAAAGATCAGGGCCACGATATCCGTTCCACCCGTTGATGCCTGCTGGTTGAACACAATCGCCATACCGGTTGCGGCAATGCATTGACCGATGATCAATTGAATCAAGATATCATCACTGAGTGGCGCGCTCATCGGAGCAACTGTCTCGAGTAACCAGACATAGAATGAAAGGGCGAAACTCGCGTAAATCGTTTTCGCTCCGAAATTAAACCCAAGAAATATCACACCGACGATAAACAGAATCACATTGATGATAATCATGAACAGCCCAAGGGACATTCCCGGGAACAGATCGTTCATGATGATCGACAATCCACTGACTCCCCCTGTCGCTAAATTATTAGGCGATAAGAAAAAATGGACATTCACCGAAACAAGAAATGCCCCGAGATTCATCATTAAGAAGGAAAATATTCTTTGTCGCATCACCGCAACCTCCTTTTTCTTTAAAATTTATTGGTTTTCCGTAAATAGTTGAACAACGGGATTATAAAGCCCATCGAGACCCTTTGTAAAGGGAATCCGGTCAAAAAAATAAGGTTTAATAATTGTGAAAATTGGAAGGGTTTGCAGATGTGATGAGGACAAGGATCTGGTTTAGCGATTCATTTTCAGGGTATGCGATGAATTTTAGCTTCTATTAAAAAAACGATCCCATTAAGGAATCGTTTTTACACTTTATCGATTATCAATTTTCTCCGGATACAAATCATGGTTCATCAAACGGTGATCTGCCATCGTCTCATATTTCGTACCTGGCTTTCCGTAGTTGCAGTATGGATCGATGCTGATCCCTCCACGCGGGGTGAATTTTCCCCATACTTCAATATAACGGGGATCCATCAATGTGATGAGATCGTTCATGATGATGTTCATGCAGTCTTCATGGAAATCACCGTGATTACGGAAGCTGAACAGATATAGCTTGAGCGATTTACTTTCCACCATCTTTTCACCAGGGATGTAGCTGATATAGATGGTAGCAAAATCCGGCTGACCTGTTTTCGGGCAGAGACTGGTGAATTCAGGACAGTTGAATTTCACAAAATAATCCCGGTTCGGATGCTTATTGTCGAATGCTTCCAAAATGTGTGGAGCATACTCGAACAAGTAATTTGTCCCTTGATTCCCTAATAATGATAAATCTGTTAAATCTTCGTCTTTTCTTCCTGACATGTAAAAAATCCTCCCCTTCAGAGTGCCTCGAATGAAGGAGGACATAGCATTAGCCTAAGAATCGACATAACAGGCGGGTGAATTGAAAAAATTGTTATATCCTGTTATGCTTGAAGGATAACATGTTTAAGAAAACCCCATGGTAGATTCATAGAACCATAGTTTTTTATAGAGGGTTAATGCTATGAACCTCTCTCAGGTACGTGAGCGTAATAGGTGTTACAGAGGTTATATTAAATAAGAATTTTGGGAAAGTCAATCCAATTATAGGTTGAAATTTGCAGCAGGAATTTCGATTCTATCTATGGAATATAGTAATTGGTATTTTTGCTGGGAGTGATGATATATGAATCAGCTGGTCAAGGCTTTCACCAAGTCTATTCTCGCTGGAGACGTGCCTGCATTACTGGAACTGCATTCGTCTTCCATTGATTCAAAAATAGATAACTTTACTTTTTACGAAAAAATCATTAAACCATCTATGTATAGAATTGGTGAACTTTGGGAGAAAAATCAAATTACCGTTGCAGATGAACATTTAGCTACTGCAACCCTTAAATATTTACTTGCTACTATTTTTACCCATCAAGAGGCTTTAGAAAACCAACCTAAAGCTCTTTTATTTTGTATCGAGGGTGAACATCACAGTTTGGGACTGGAGCTTGCGAACGAAGTATTCAAAGAAAAGCAATGGAATACCCGTTACTTGGGAGCCAACGTCCCTGTCAAAGATGCATTAACCTTCATTAGCGTCTGGAAACCCCATGCCATTGGAATATCCATTGGTATGACCACGGAACTGACCCGATTAAAAGAGTGCATCCAAGAAATCAGAGCGCATCATAAGGAGATTGATATTCTCGTCGGAGGCAGACTCGTCTCCCACTATTCTCTTGATTTCTTGGAAAAATCAAAAGTGACAAGCTTTTATGACTTGTTGGAACTCAATGAGTATCTCGACGATATGTCCAACGGGCTTGTTTCCTTGAAGGGCTAACTCCTTAATCACATGCAGCCGACAATAAAAGGTTCCGGTATTCGTACCAATCATCTTGATTTACGAGACGCAAGAGTGACGTCCGGAACCTTTCTCTAAGGAGTGATCATGTGGAAAATTTACACTTATGCCCTATCCCGTATCTTTTACTCGATAGGCAGTTTAACTTAATAGATGCTTCAAATACCGGCTATGATTTTTTGATGCCCGGCGAAAACTTCATGTCTATTGTAGAAGAAGAAAGTTCACCAAAGTTCGCCCGGATCATTCACAAACAGCCAAAAGGCGAAATGGAACTGAATCTAAAGAAAAACGATTCCTTCGAACTATTCGACATCTTCTTCCAGTTTTCAGATGTTCAGCAGTATTTCCATGTTGCCCTTATTGCCAAGGATCATCAATACAAAAAAGTATCCGAGCAAATGAACGGTTTATTCGATTTGATGGGTAATCCCGCTTATTCGAGAAAAGAACCGAACCTGACAGAAGTACTTGCAAAAATTTCTTCATTATATTTAAAGCTTTCCAATACATCTGATTGGAATCGGCAAGAAATTATGGATAAAATAAAAGAGATTGAATTTCACATTCAACGAAATGTGAAATAATTTTATTTTATAGGAGAGACGATATGACTTTATTAACGAACATACTTGATTACAACCAGCAATTTGTAGAAGAACAATCGTATGAAGAATACCGGACCACCAAATTCCCGGACAAACGCTTAGTGATTCTTACCTGTATGGACACTCGTTTAGTAGAGCTGCTCCCTAAATCCATGAACATGAAAAACGGAGATGTCAAAGTCGTCAAAAATGCAGGCGCTATCGTAAGCCACCCATTCGGAAGCATCATGCGCAGCCTGCTTGTGGCAGTCTACGAACTGCAGGCAGATGAAGTGATTGTCATCGGTCATCACGACTGCGGTATGAGCGCCATCAACAGCGACAGTATCCTTGACAAAATGAAGGAACGCGGCATTACGGAAGAAACACTCGATACCGTCAACTACTCCGGAATCGACCTTCACGACTGGCTGAAAGGCTTCAGCTCCGTACAGGAAAGCGTCGCCCACAGCGTCGACATGATCAAAAACCATCCATTGATGGACAAAAAGATCCCTGTTCACGGACTTGTGATCAGTCCTGAAACCGGGAAACTTGATTTGGTAGTTGAGGGGTACTAAGAAAAGCGGAGGCGGCTTGGGCAGAGGCGACAAGCATAAGATGAATGGTCCGAGAAGGCGGCTTTTGGCCTTCTTGGACCATTTAGCTTATGACCTCGAGCCCCAAGCCCCTGGAGCTGGACATGTAGAAGAGCGGAGGCGGCTTGGTCAGTTCGGACAAGCATAGCTTCTAAAAAACCATGAAGGCGAATTTCGCCTTCATGGTTTTTTCATATCCCTTGTGTAGGGACGGACCTCGAAATTCGGCAACATTGAGACGAGAAACGCTGTCATATCAAGATTTTCAACATCAATTCAGAGGTCCGTCCCTCTTCTAAATCCCTTCAATTCTTTGAGGATCGGCATGCTTTCCATTTCGTCTTCGGTTACGTGTTCCCATTGGATGCCATCTGGTTTTGGATAGGGGGTGTTGGTTTCGGTGATTCCTTCTTCTGTGATGATCCAGTCGACTGCAAGGTCATAGGAATCTCTTGGAATGTCGTCCCCTACCAGCTGTTCACTGTTTATCGTCGTGATGACCGGCACCGGTTTGTTTCCGATTTCCCGCAGGATGGCATATTCCCGGTCGGCGTACCCCGCCCCTTTTCCAAGCCTTCTTCCATCGGGGTGAATGGCAACGGAACCAACTACGATGAGATCAATACCTGGAATACCCGTCAAAGGCACCACTTTCCCGTATGTATTCATATGCTTGATGCTCGCTGCTTTCCTTTCCTCTCCCGCTGGAACAGAATCAGGCTTGATCATGACAAACCCATCCTTCAACCTTGGTGTCGGAATGAGGAGCGTTTTGCCATCCTTTAGAATCGCTGCCCGTAGAGGAAGCTGCGGGGCATCGGGATTTACTTTCACCACACTCGCCGTCTTATAGATGTCCATACTCTGCACAAATGATGCAGCTTTCTCCGCCCCTTTGAAATTCGGGATCCTTCCCACTAATGGAAAAGGAAACCGGCCCAATTTCTTTTCTGTCAGCGCATTCCATACTTTATGTCTGATTTCATCTTTCACACTCATACTTTTTTCTCCCCTTTTTTCAAAAAAAAAACTGGAAACAGGTACTATTTTACTATAAAATGAAACCTGTTCAAAATTACCTAATATGGAGGTGAATAACATGTCATTTTACGAATTATTGGTTCTTGTCCATGTGATTGCAGCGGTCGCCGGCCTTGGCGCAAGCTTCTCGATGCCTGTCGTGATGAGAACACCTGAAACATCACATCAGGCGAAATTCTCTTTAGATCTCAGTAAAAAAATTGAGACCTTTGCAAAAGTGGGCAGTATCGTACTCCTCATTACCGGTCTGATTATGGGCATCATCAACCCGTATCTATTCAAAACCGGCTGGTACATTGCTTCCATCGTGATTTACATCGGTGTCCAGTTCATCGTTGCCGGTATCATGCCGAAAAAAGTAAAGCAGATGGCCGAAATCATCCACAGACACGAAGGTGAAGATGTCCCTGAATCTTACGGAAAAATCAACTCGGAATTAAAACCTTACAACATCATTATACATAGTGCCGCTATTATTCTTATTATCTTAATGTCTATCAAACCGTTTTAATCTGAGTCTCCGGCCTGCTATTATTGCAGGCTGGTTTTTTTATGTAAAGTCGCCGAATCTAATTTTACCATTATTTGTATTTTAACGCATATACACTCATAAATGACGCAATTCTTTGGAAAATGACGCAATAAATTCTAAAATGACGCAATTATCCAAAAAATGACGCAAAAACTATAAAAAGTCGCATATATCCTTACTTTCTTTCACCTGACCGGATGCCCCAATCCAGTCTTTTTTTCGTTTTAAACTCCTCTAATCAACACTCCTGACCACTTCATATTAAACCTCACCGTCATGTTCTTCCCCACCGTTCATAAAATAGTGTATGGAAGGAGGAATTGGATGAAGGTATTTCGTGCTCGCCTTTCAGACCTGGAAGGCCTTGTGGAACTTTTTAATGCTTATCGCATCTTTTATCATCAGAAGTCGGATCCCGTTGGAGCGAGGCAGTATCTTGAAAAACGTCTATCACATGATGAATCAGTGATCTTTGTCGCCATTCACGAGGATGAATATGCAGGGTTCACCCAGTTGTATCCATCTTTCTCCTCGGTTTATATGGAACGGATTTGGAAGCTGAATGACCTTTATGTTTCCAAAAAGGTTCGCAGACTGGGTGCCGGCCAGCTTTTACTGGATGCTGCGAAGGAACATGCGGTGCAAACCAGTGCAAAGTCGCTTATTCTGGAAACGGACCGGGACAATATACAGGCTCAGGCATTATATGAGAAGAATGGATATGTAATGGAAGAAACGGTTTACCATTATACCCTGAAACTAAAATAATTTCTTCAAACCAAAAGAAGGTCCAATGAGGGACGGACCTTCTTTCACGTTAGATCCAAGACCCCCTGCACCGGTCCCTCCCACATCGATTCCCCTGGCACTTCACCTTCGTCTGCAGCTGCATGTATTGATAGAAGAGGAAAGCATGTCGCCCTTTTCGTGTATGCGGGTCGATTTCACCCTCCAATTTCTTCATGAACATCCGATCACACTCACATGTCGGACCATACCGGTCATAACAAAGGTCATGGGCTTTGCAAGCGGCGTCCACCGAATTAACGGGTGCCCCCGGTCCACTGCATCCCGGCCCGCACCACTTGTATTCAGGGAAAATACATAGTTTCGGTCTGTTGTTATTTCTCATCGTTTTCTTCCTCTCCATTCATGATCTGCACATTTGTACGTTTTATTTCTCTCCAAAAGGGAAATACACCTTATGAAAGAAAATTACATTACTATACTGTATGTGATGGCAAGAGGTCGGGTTTGTCCTAACGCCTATTTGACAAATAAGAAAACACTTAGGAGGAATGAATAATGGCTTTTCAATTAAAAGATAAGGTACCAAATTTCACGCTCCCCGCAGTTTCTGGTGAAACATTCTCGTTTGAGGATCATCAGAAGGAACATCAAAGCTGGCATCTCATTGTGTTCTTCCGCGGATCATGGTGTCCGGTATGTCAGGAAGAGTTAAGGGAGCTTCAAGCGAACAAAGAATACTTCGAGAAACATAATGTGCACTTATTGACGATTTCGAGTGATAAGATGGCCGATTTACAGGAGTTCGCCAATAAAGAAGACCTGACCTTCCCTGTATTAGCCGACGAAAAATTAGAGGCGATCAAAGCCTATGATGTCTTCTATCATGGCGAGGATGCCCCTTATGAAGATCATGGCCAGCATGGAGAACCGGCTTATTTCCTAGTGAACGAAAAGGGACAAGCCATGTACCAACAAAGACAAACGAGTCCTTTCGGCCGTCCCCATGCCAATGAACTTCGTAAAATCGTGAAATATATCCAAAAGAATGTAAAGTAAGAAGCAAAGCCGGGTTGACGGAGGAGTCAACCCGGCTTTTTCATGTCAGGGCAAGCTCCAGACTGTTCCGGGCTTCCATCACTGTATGAGGCTGCCTTTCATGGTAGCCGTAAAGAAGTAACACCACGTTCGTATAAACCGCTTTGAATCGGGCATAGTCCAATTCTTCCTCCCCGACCTCTCCATATTCTTTTAAAAATTGTGTCCTTCCTTTAGGAGTAAGAAAGCTGTAGATCAGGTTTAAATCAATGGCACGGTGACCAAGATGGACATCTCCCCAATCAAGGACCCCTGACAGGATGCCCTCTTTGTCCACCACAATGTTTTTAAAGTGAAGGTCGCCATGTACCAGTGTGGTTTCTTCAGACAAAGCCTTACTTGGCAGGTTATGGAGATACGTCTCTAATTTATCCATTTGGTGGAATAGATTGAGATCTTTGATTTCATCTTTGTTTTTTTCCAATACGGGTTGCCGCTTTTCAACATCCAACCGAGACAGCTCATCATAAGGAACCCCTTGTTTTTCTGCTGCCTCCACACTCGTTCCGTGAAGTTTTTTAAGGAACCGCGCCAATGCAACGGCAGACTCGCCTTCTCTCACCACAAAGGCTGCCCGGGACGGGATGGTCCCATCCACAAAGCGATAACCGAGAAATGGCCACTTGTATTGAGACGAAGGCTTGCCGTAATAAGCCGGAACCGGTATATGAAGGACCCCACCGCTATCTTCAAGTAGTGGCAAGAGCTTTCCTTCCGTTTCCAAAAGCCTTACAGCGATCTCCCTTCTTGGGAACCGGAAAACCCAATCGTTGTTTACGTTCATGACCGTATTGTCAAAACCATAATCCATAATCTTGATGTCAGCAGGAATCAAATCCGGGAACTGGGACTCGATCAATTTTTTAGCCTGACAAGTAGTGACAGCTACTTCTGCGTCCCATACATGCGCCATATTACCCCACCTTTCTCAAGTGTTATTCTTTGTAGAATCTAAACTGATTGTGATAAGTTTCAATTAATCGGAAAAAATGAATAGAGTCAAATTCTAAGGAGGAATTGTTATGTTACCTGAAAAACAGCAGCAAATTCAATTAGTCTCCCGTCCAGAAGGAATGCCTGTAAAAGAAGATTTCCTTCATAAAGAAATCGATGTGCCCCAGCCTTCAAATGGGGAAGTGCTTGTCAAAACGATTTACCTTTCTGTGGACCCTTATATGCGCGGGAGAATGTCTGATGCCAAATCGTATGTTGAACCTTTCAAGCTAAACGAGGCATTGGCCGGCGGAGTGGTAGGAGAGATCGTGGAATCAAAATCTGCACACTTCCAAAAAGGGGACTTCGTAGTCGGCATGCTTCCTTGGCAGGAGTATTCCGTTGCGAAAGAGAAAGAGGTCCGCACCATCGATCCGGATGTCGCACCGATTTCCACATACTTAAGTATCCTTGGAATGACAGGACTTACTGCGTATTTCGGACTCATGGACATCGGTCAGCCGAAAGAAGGAGAAACCGTCGTCGTGTCCGGTGCTGCAGGTGCAGTCGGCTCAGTCGTAGGGCAAATTGCGAAGATCCAAGGTGCCCGTGTCGTCGGGATTGCAGGATCTGATGAAAAAGTCAGCTACCTGACGGATACTCTCGGATTTGACGAAGGCATCAACTATAAAACAACAGACAACATCTATAAAACGTTAAAAGAAGCATGTCCGGATGGTATCGACGTATACTTTGAAAACGTCGGTGGTGAAATCGGAGACGCTGCCCTTAGTTTACTAAATAAACATGCACGTATACCAGTGTGTGGGGCTATTTCGTCTTATAATAAAACAGATCGTGACCTTGGACCACGTGTTCAATCAAGACTGATCAAATCAAGCGCACTCATGAAAGGCTTTGTCGTCAATGACTACAACGACCGCTTCAAAGAAGGCGCAACAAAGCTTGGGGAATGGCTGTCCCAAGGAAAACTCCAATACGAAGAAACCATCACAGAGGGCCTCGACAACGTAACCGACGCCTTCCTAGGACTCTTCCAAGGCAAAAACATCGGCAAACAGCTCGTTAAAATCGCCGAACCATCTAAATAAGCCCTTTTGAGGGACGGACCTCCATATTCACACCCAAAACCCTGATACATCAACATTCAGGTAGGTGAGAGTGGTGTCCGTCCCTCTTCTTTTGCACATCCCTATGTTTACACCTCCCCATCGGACGGGAAAAGAAAGAGATATGTGAGAAATCAGTTCTTGAAGGAGGAAATAAAGTGGAGAAGTACCAGATGTATGTGAATGGTGAGTTTGTTGATAGTATGTCGAAAGAGACGTGGGATGTGATTAATCCGGCGAATGAGGAGACGATTTCTTCTATTCCGCTTGGTACGGAAGACGATGTCAACCACGCCGTGGATGTTGCCCATACGGCATTCCTTTCGTGGAGCAAGGTTCCTTCCAAGGAACGGGCTTCATATTTATATAAAATTGCTGATAAGCTGGAGGAACGCCGGGATCAATTCGTTCAGATGCTGACAGATGAAAACGGGAAGACCCTTGCAGCTTCCGAAGGAGAAGTCGACCTTGCCATCGAGTATTTCCGCTACATGGCGGGCTGGGCGCTCCGCTACGAAGGAGAGATCCTTGAGAGTGAGCGTTCGAACGAGAACATCCTCGTCTATAAGAAGCCGATCGGAGTCGTTGCGGGAATCGTTCCATGGAACTTCCCGATGTTCATCCTTGCCAGGAAAGTGGCACCTGCACTCGTGACAGGATGTACAATCGTTCTGAAGCCAAGCCAGTATACTCCGAACACTGCCTGTGAATTTGCCAAAATCATAGATGAAGTGAAACTGCCTAAAGGAGTATTCAATCTGGTGACCGGAAAAGGCTCTGATATCGGAAATCCAATGTCCAGTCATCCTAAAGTACGCATGGTTTCCATGACGGGAAGCTACCCGGCAGGCTCTAAAGTGATGGAGGCAGCATCCAAGTCCATCACGAAAGTGAACCTGGAGCTGGGAGGTAAAGCCCCGGCCATCGTCACCAAGCATGCCAATCTCGACCTTGCCGTCGAAAAAATCAAAACGTCCAGGATCACAAACTCCGGCCAGGCGTGTACGAACGCGGAACGCGTCTATGTGCATGAGGATGTGGCTGAAGAATTCATCCAAAAGATGACTGAAGCGATGAAAAACACAACGGTGGGGGATCCGACAAATCGTGATAATGAGATCGGGCCTCTCGTCAATAAAGACCGCCTTGAAACCGTGACGGAAATGGTCAACACCGCCGTCGAAAACGGAGCCAGAGTCCTTACGGGTGGGAAACCGGTTAACGTGGAAAAAGGCTTCTACTATGAACCTACCATCCTTGTCGATGTAAAGCAGGAGATGGACATCATCCAGGAAGAAATCTTCGGACCGGTATTGCCGATCATGACGTACAAGGATTTCGATGAAGTGATCGAGCTTGCCAACGATACGGAGTATGGTCTTTCGTCTTCGATTTTCAGCGAGAACCTGCATGAGATCATGAGAGCCGCTAACGAGCTTCGATACGGGGAAACCTTCGTCAACCGTGAAAACTTCGAAGCCATCAATGGATTCCATGCCGGCCGTGGGCAATCTGGAATCGGTGGAGCTGACGGGAAACACGGACTGAATGAATACCTTGAAACACATGTTGTTTATCTCGAGTACGATGAAAACTACAAGGGTTAACAGAACGAAAAGCCTGGCCTCGGGTCAGGCTTTTTTATTATGATACATTTTCCCAACAAAAAAAGCCCTGCAATTCAGGACTTTTTAATAAACGGTATATGAGACACTTAAGAGATGATAAAGAAATTCGCCAACGCAATTAATAATAGAATGATTGCAACACCGGAACTCATCCATAGAATATCATTAAAATCCATTTTCAAATCAGCCATTTTATCTTTATTTAGCAACGTACTTCACTCCCTTGAAGATTTTCAATGAAACCGATGACTTTAAAGAGGGACAAGTCCAGTTTAGGATTGGTCGATGTAGAACAATTCGAACACTCTATCTGATTTACATTCATTGTCGAACGGAACTCATTCGAACAACGCGTACACTCCAGTATATGTAAATCCTTTGTCTTCCCTTTCCGATCAAATTGAATGCGCTCTCTTCCCTGGTTAATATAGCTCATGTTTTTTCTCTCCCGTCGAATGTTATTTAGTACATATTTACCCGGTGTAAAGAACATAAAACATGATTTATCTGATTTCTTGGAGAAAAGATGGACAGAGGAACATTGCAGATGTTTACCCTTTGCCCAGATGAGATTCCCTTTTTTTACAAAAAGATGTTTAAACACCTCCTCCACCGTTTATATGAAAAGTAACGATTCGATAAGGAGGAGTTCCATGTCTTTAAAGAAGACCATCAGTGTGTTGGAAAACTTATACTTACAGAAGCCGGACAAGTTATTGACAATCTATTTAAATACCGACCGCAGCGATCCTGATCAGCAGGGTGGGGAGTGGAAGATCGCCCTCAAGAATGGGTTCAATCGACTCGTAGAATATCTTGAAAGCGCACCGGAAGAAAAAGAAAGACTCCAAACCATCCGCCCGAAAGTGGAGAACCACGTGCATAGCCTTGAACGCGAGCTGCCCAGGAGTTTCATCATTTTCGCTTCTGCGGATAGCGGGATCTGGGAAACATTTGAACTTCAGGTGCCTGTGGAAACGAATTTCTACTGGGAGGAGAATCCTCATCTTGACCAATTGAAGGCTCTCCATAAAGAGCATCCTTATACGGGGCTCGTGCTTCTTCAACAAAATCAAATCAAAATCATCACTTCTGTGTTCGGAGAAATTCAGTCCAGCGAGTTCATGGAATTCGATCTGGAAACCGATGACTGGCGTAAGCACGAAGGCCCGCATCATGCTGATGTCAGCATGGGAAGCGGCGGCGGAAAAGCCAATCAGCAGGAGGAGTACGAAAACCGCTTGAAAGCCAATCAACAACGTTGGTGGAAAAGTCTCGGCAGCATCCTCGACAAAAAAGCAGCCGATGAAAAATGGGAACGAATCATCCTGGTCGGGGATAAAGAGGAAGCCGCTGTACTGGAAGAAAGCATGAATAAAGAAGTCCATGAAACCATCGGAAAAAACTTATTGAATGAAAATGAACATAAAGTCGTGGAGAAAATACTGGCATAACCTTAGCGTCCACCGTCCTTTATCCGGACGGTGGATTTTTGTTGGATAATCCTCCACTCAAACAGGCACACGTCCCCCCTTCGTTCATACACTGAGATAAGGAGGTGTGTGTCCGTGCTTTCACGAATAAAATGGCTGTCCTTTTCAATTGAATTATTTCTCGCTGTCCCCATCTTTGGTAATATCGCCGGAGAATCGATTCCTTTTCTCCTCTGTTTAATAGCTCTGTGGCATGCGAGCGTATTGTACATTTCCAGGTCGGAAGATCAGCCGATCCTTGGCAGTCTCCTTGGAATTCTTGCTTCCTTCCTGAACTTCTTCCCGATTATCCGATTGATTGCCCATGCAATCACTGCAATTGTCCTTATCTTTGAAATTCAGAAGGCCCCCGGGATGGAATGACCAAGTAAAAAGGATGGTTCTCGAAATGAGAACCATCCTTTTTTCATATTTATTGAAGCACTCCGCCTGCATTCGCGTATCTTGCATTGAACTCCTGCAGGAATTGATTCGTGATGTTTTCATCATGGATGATAAGCATATTTTCATCATTCACATTATTACCGTTTTCGCTCCAGTTGGTCGACCCCACAATGACCGTTGGATCGCTGTTCGTGTCCGCGTCGATGAGCATCGTTTTGGCATGAAGCTTCCGACTTTCATTGGCTGCGTAGACAGGTGCAGGATTCGCCCACCGTGTATTCGGGTTATTCGTACTCGTTTGGGTGGCCGTTCTCCCCGTCATTTCGATGCTTGCCGACCACCATTGGTTCCAGAAGCTTGGATCGAATACGCCTTTTACGTCAAAGCCAGTCCGAGTCCCCTGATTATCCACATAGCTTCCTTCCCATTTGTTCTTCAATTCGTCCACCAATGCCTGATCGCTCCAGGCGAAAATGGTGAAGTACGCATTTTCGTCCGCTTCCGTTTTCACAAGATCCCTCATGCGCCCAACAGCGTCATCCCCCGAAGAGAAATAAATTTCAACTTTATCGCCACCGATGGTCAGGGTATGAGGCGTATTATCGATTTTGCGGGTACTGAAATTGGAAACCGTATTATCCGGCGTCGTCGTCCCGCTTCCCCACATTTCTTCAAATTCTGTTTTATAGATAGAAGCAAGCTCAGGTGAATGGACCTCTACGACATGCTGCTGATTTCCGTCAAGGATTCCTTGCTCCATGTTTTCTTCCGTTCCATAGAGTCCTGTAACGGTAAAGTTCCAGCTGCCGGTGAAGACCCATTGCCCATCAATCACAGCAAATTTATTATGCATCTGATTACCGGGAGAATAGTAGCTGTCCGTGTCTTTCAGTTCTCCTTCGACAAACATATAGCCTGTAGTCGCCGTACTTCCGACTGTCACATTACGCTTTGGAAAGTCATTGAAGCTTGCTGGTAAACCATAAGCCCCACGCTTCGTTGCATCTTCTACGACAAACATGGGAGAATCCGATAAAATATGGGCATCGTCCCCAGTTCCGACTACTCCATCCTTTCCTCGGACAAGCTTTTCCAAGTTTAGACGCATCGTCTCATAACGTTCTGCATAGTGAGGATCACTTCCGTCCTTCGCGTCTGCCAGAATTCGTACGTCCACTCCTTGAGCGGCTTTTTCCATTAGCGCATCCACCACCCGCGGCAGATTGATTTCATATGTGGCGAAATCGATTGACGTTGTCGCTGCATTCAATCGCTTTAATAATCGATCTTCGAGATTGACATTATAGTTTGCTTCATTACCCGGCATGGCGTATTGAGTAGAGGCACTTTTATTGAAATAGACATTGATGGCCCCCAGTTCCTCGCTCACATTCGTAAGGGATTCACTCCCATCACCCGCCGGAGCTTCGGCATTAGCCGCTTTAGGTGTCCCGAATCCACCTTCGTATGAAGTGGTTGCCGTACTCCAATTCGTTGAGACGGTCCCACTGACAGACGGATCGATCCTCGACATCGTCGCTTTCGTCGTATTGTCCCCGGCATACCATCCGTTTACTTCATCGATGATGGTACCCGATGCATCTTTCAAATACAGGGTTTCATTGGAATTCCCAAGGCTTCCTGTATATACTTGATCAGCTGTAACAGTTGAGATCGTGCTGTCGCTCGTTCTTTCCAGCAAAAAATAATCCTGTGCCGCAACCGTCCCGCTTAAGGCAATGCTTGGTGAACCGTCCCCGGCTTCAAGTGTCCAACCATCAAGGACAAGATCCGTTGAAGTCGGATTGTGGAGTTCCATCCATTCATTATTGTAGGAACCTGTCGTTCCCATCCATGCCACTTCATTGATGACGGCTGTCTGAGTGGCCGCTTTCACGCTCTTATTTCCATCCTGTGGTTGAATGAATCCTCCCGTCAGCAAAAACAGGATACTGATGATCGATAATGATACCTTTTTTGTCTTCATGCCCTTCCCCTTTCAGAATGCAAAGATATTAAAATGATTACAGTTCAAGTATATTTTGTCGCATTTTGTAATGTAAGGGGAGAATGGACATGATTTTTCTAACCATTTTGTAAATTTTGTAGATTCAGTGTAAATCGTCATCACTATATTCCTACTAGTTTTACTTTATTTACTAATAGATTTGGTCTATTAAGAAACAAACGTTTACGTTAAAGGAACAACCCCATCCAGGTACAAAGACCCGATAAAAAACGGCAAAGTCCTCTTCAGACTCTGCCGTTTTACCATTCGATTTCCCATTCTTCCCTCAATGCCAAATAGAGAAGGAGAAGCGTGTTTTCAAGTTCTTCATACGTCTTGCCCTCCATATCCATTCCCAGTTTCGGAAACAGGATATCGGCCAATTTTTTGCTTAATTGATTTCGCTCTGAAAGGGGCAGCTGCAGGAAGCGATTGGCGTACGTCCTGACCAGGTTCCATTCTTTCGTACCGAGCTGCTTCAGTGTCCATTCTTCGACTGACAGGTCTTCCTGCCTGAGCCCTCGCTGCCGGATTTCTTTTTCGATGGCTTTCTCTTTTCTCTTCCCTTTGACCCGTCGTTCATGCACGACGATGGTTCCTGCGACGATGTCACCCAGCCGTTTATGTTTGGAGTGAAGGAAGATCATGATCATCCCTAGAAAATAGGAAACCGGGAGCATGTCTATGATTCTCATCAGATTACGGATGAAGCAGGATAAGAGTGTGACACTGTGTCCATTCTCCTGTATCACGCGGATGCCCAACATCCGTTTTCCCACTGTTTTCCCTCCCCAGAAGTACTCCAGTGCAAAGAAATATCCCCAGTTAATGACAAAGATGGTGATCAAGAAGAACCCCAGGAGAACTGAGTTGAAATCGAACATATTTAGTTTCAGGTTATCGTCTGCGAGGACGAAAAACAGGAGCACCACAATCAAAATGTTCACAATGGTCAAGATGATTTGATCGATCATAAGGGCCGCGGCACGGCTTCCAAGTCCCGCAGGCTGAAATTTCAGGGATACATATTCGGGCGTCCGGATATCAACCTGTTCTTCATGCATATCCATCCCCTCCTTTTGGTTGAATTTACCTTTAATAGTTTCTATTTTTTTCTAAACTTACTATAATAAGAGATAAGAAATCCAATGAACGAGTAGGTGTCACAATGAAAGTGAAGCAATTTGTCAAACAGCACCGGGATGATTGGAAGTCTCTTGAGGATCTCCTCGGAACGTTGCGAAAAAGAAAGAATATGACGGGGACGTCCATCGATCAGTTCAATCGCCTCTATCAAAAGGCTGCCCAGAATTTATCGTACAGCCAGACCTATTTCCCCGAAGAAGAAGTGACGGATTATCTAAACGGACTCGTGTCAAAATCTCACAATCTTTTTTATAAAGATCAGATCACGAGCGGAAAGCAAATCCGTCATTTTTTCTCCACGACGTTTATCGGTCTCCTTCTCGACCAATGGAAATTCGTTGTCCTGGCAATGGTCTTGTTTACGATCGGTGCACTGGGTGCCTTTCTTTCCATCGTGAATGATCCCCTGCATCTTTATTCCATCCTCCCCCCTGAAATGTCTCAGGGAGTGGATCCCGGTAATCTGGGAAAAAGTGACGGGGAAGTGAATTCTTCCATCATGTCCGCTGCCATCATGACCAATAATATCAAAGTGGCCTTCCTTGCTTTTGCAGGCGGTGTCACGTTCGGCTTATTGACGATGTATATGCTCGTATACAACGGCATCATTGTCGGTGCCCTCGCTGCCGTCTTCTGGCATCAGGGAATGAGCTACGAATTCTGGGCATATATCGTCCCCCACGGCATGATTGAGCTTACGGCCATTTTCATAGCCGGTGGTGCGGGATTATTGATGGGTTATAAGCTTTTCGTACCCGGACGCTTCACGCGGAGATATCAACTGAAGGAGCAGGCTAAGCGATCCGTCCAGCTCCTCCTCGGTACGATCCCGCTATTTGTCATCGCCGGGCTCATCGAAGGCTTCATCACACCGGCCGCGATTTCACTTCCTGCGAAGTACATGGTCGCTCTGTTGACGGTTGCCGGACTGATTCTCTATGTGGCCATCGGTAAGCTCCGACTCAGCAGGCTACACTAATCCGCGATTCATCAGATCTATATAGTACGAAACGGCGGTCGTTGCCAGTTTCTCTTCACGGGCCTCCACCATCAGGAGGCCCTGTTTTTCCCACTTGGATTTCTCCCTCTTTTTAACGAGCATCTGTTTCTGGGCCATACTCTTCATCATCGCCTGGATCTCGTCAATCGGCTCCGATTTGATCCTTTTCACCAACATGTCATCTTCGATCCCGATCATTAAAAAGAGATGCTGCCTGCGCAGTCGTTGCAGATAATAGAGAGCATTATCTTCATGGAGGAATGTGTGGATATCGCTGAATAATAACAGCAGACTCCGTTTCTTCTGGACCGTCTGGACGTAATGGAGGACAGCGGCATAATTGGATTCCGCCGCGTCCACCTCGAGATTATAAATGCGGTGGAGGATGGTCTGAAGATGCGCCATCCCTTTGGCAGGCGGGATGTAGACCTTCACATTCTTACTGAAAGCGAGGACCGAAACATAGTCCCCGTTCTGAAGGGCAGCCGCCGTGACGGTCATGGCGGCTTCAAGGGACCTCTCCAGCCGGTTCCCTTTCTCAAGCTCCGCCCCCATCATCCGTCCGCAATCAATGAGAATCGTGATATACTTTCCATGCTCAGGTTCATATTCATTCGTCATCACTTCTCTGAGCTTTGCCGTTTGACGCCAGTTGATCTTTCTTGGATCATCCCCCACGACGTAATTCCTGATTTTCGAAAACTCCCCTGCGCCACTCTGCATCTTCCGGATTTTCACCCCTTCATACAGTAAAAACCGCTGGGCATCTTCGAGTACCTTTCTCGTCTCAGTGAGATCGGGGATGACTTTCACCTTCTCCACCGTTTCCACGGTTTTTTGTTTCTCCCATAGTCCCAGTGAGCTCCGGTAGCGGAAATAGAGCCGGGTTAACTCATAGTCCCCCCGTACAGGGGTCACCACATGGTAAGAGGGCTTAGCAGTCGAATGTCCGGATAGCTTCCCTTTAAGTGGGAACGTGGCTTGAAAGCTTTGCGGTGTCCCGTCCAAGAGACGATACGACATATCCCGATCCGATGTGTTATGGATCGTTAATTCGACCGTATAATCAAGTCCCCTTTCCATTTGATCAGGGATGCTCCTCTTTACTTCAATATTTTTCTTTGAAGGAGAGAACGTTAAATCGATGAGACTCAAAGCGAGAAACAAAGCATTCAATACAAAGATCCATGTCCACGACAGCCCAACCAGCGTGCCTGCAAAAAGGATACCTGAAAAGCATGCGTACACAATCAGCAGACGCCCAGTCGGCAGGATCCCCTTATCTTGGAACAGTAATCGACCCAATAAGCTCCTGGATGACTTGGTCAATGGTCAGTCCCTCCAATTCTACGTGCGGGGATAGCTGGATGCGATGTCTGAGGGCCGGTCTTGCCACCATTTTGATATCATCAGGGGTGACATAGTCCCGCCCTGACAGATAGGCCCACGACCTGCCTGCCTTCCCGATGGAAATGGCCGCCCGTGTACTTGCACCGAAGCGGATCGTCTCCGTTTCCCGGGTTTTCCTGACGATTTGCATGATATAATCCAATACCGCGTCGCTCAGGGTGACCTCCTCGATTTCTTTCCTGATGGATAAGAAGGTTTCAATGTCGAGGACCGCCCCCACTTCACTCCGGTCCACATGATTCTCGATCACCTGTTTTAAAACCGATTTCTCTTCTTCAAATGAAGGGAAATCAATATCGAGCTTGAACAGGAATCGGTCTTGCTGAGCTTCGGGAAGCGGGTAGGTACCTTCGAATTCAATCGGGTTCTGGGTTGCCACCACAAAGAATACCTCTTCAAGGGGGTACGTCGATCCTTGGATCGTTACCTGCTTTTCTTCCATGGCTTCAAGGAGTGCCGCCTGGGTCTTCGCCGGTGTCCGGTTGATTTCATCGGCTAATAGGACGTTGGTGAAAATCGGTCCCTTAATCGTTTGGAAACGGTTGTCCTTCATGTTATAAATCGTACTTCCCGTTATGTCACTCGGCAGCAGGTCCGGGGTGAATTGAATCCGGTTAAAGCTTCCTCCAAGCAAACGGGACAATGTTTTGACCATTTGAGTCTTCCCGGTGCCCGGTACCCCTTCGATCAATACATGTCCTCCTGCGAGAATCGAAGACAGCAAGAGTTTAAGATTCGTCCCCTGTCCTACGATGCGCTCTTCAAATATCTCCATTAAGGATGTGATTTCTGGTTTCAACGATCCTCCACCTCTTTCCTGAATAATTCTAATCTTTTCGACCACATGATGTATTCCTGTTTACTGATTCTTTCTTTATTCAGCACACCCTTTATCCCCATTAAAAAGGAGGCGATTTCCTTTTCGGAGAGGGTTTGCAGTCTCCGTTCCAACGGTTCTTTCAAGTCCCCCCACTCTTTACTCGTCGGGATCCCCCACCGCTCCTGGAACAGGAGTCTTACATAATCAGACTGGATCAGAAGGGAAGCCTTGTACTGTTTCCCTTTCAAGTACCACGCTGATAGGGCCTTGATTCGCTCATCGCTGAACCGGACCGTTTCCTCCCGGGGGGTGAGGATGCCCCCGAACCGTTTCCCCTGCATCCATAGCCCGAGTAAGGTGAAGATGGCCGATTGAAGAAGCAGAAGCAATAGCCATTGCGGGTATAGAGTCGCAATGGATGCCCCGCTTTCTCCTCCGTGGAGGAATTCATCAAACAGGATGGTCCCCTCTTCGGCACCACCCTCTTTTAATAAAAGAAGGATCAGAGAAAGATGATCCTTCTCAAGGATACTGCCGTTCGTCATCCAGGCAGGAGTGGTGGAAACAATGAGTGACCCCTGACCTACGTCCGTTTTGTAGGCGATTGTTCCATCCACATCATCCAGGAGGACCTTATCTCCCGTCTCTTCCTCAAGGCGGACGCCTGATAAAGTATCGGTTTTATATGTATTTCCTTTCCCGTCCCGTACAAGGGGAAGAATGGGGCTGTCTATCATTTCCGTCTTGATATCGAACATCCCTTTTGGATTATCCTTCAGAAGGAGGATGGTATTTCCCCGCCTCATGAAATCCTCGTATTCTTCCATTTCTTCCTGATCCGGGACTGTAAAGGGCTCCGCCATGATCAAAAGCTGGCCGGTTTCTTTTTTGGACAACCGGTCAGGTGAAAGGGACCATCTAGAAATGGCATCCCCTTCGTTTTCCAAATAGGTGTAAAGGGCCTTTATCCCTGTTGGCGAGGGGGATTCTGATACGTAGGCCGGATACTCCTTCAGCTTTTCCGGAGAAAGAAAGACCCCGATCACGATGAATACACCAAGAAGACCCACCAGGGGAATCCACCTTTTTATAATTAACTTCAATGCCCGATCCTACCTCCTTTCCCTTACACTGTCCATCTATGAATCTCCATTTTCCAACCAGCTGCGGGCTTCCTGTTTATAGTGATGATACTCCTCTTCCTCCACTTCTCGTTCACCATATGCAACCTCGTCAAATAAAAGGGCAAGCCGGTAGAATCGATCCGCCCATCTTTGATTCACTTTACGAAGCTCGTCGTAATACTCCCAATTCGTCTTCCACACGCGCGCCTCCAGATACTCCCTTTCGTGAAAGTACAGAAGCAATGCAAGGAACATATGACGGGTGGCTTTCGAATAATCACCCAGGTCCTCATGCTTACGGGCTTCCTCAAGATGCCTTGTATAAGACCATTCCATTTCGTTCATGGATTGAAGGGGCTTGTTCGAACGGAACTTGCGCCTTCTCACCCCGTTTCGCACCGCATTGAATGCGATGAGGAGAAGGATGCCCACAACGATGACAATGAGTGTGATCAGGATCCCCGATGCCGCCCCGCCTGTCGGCTCAAGAGAAGGGTCAATGTTTCCGAGCAGATCCCTGATCCATTCCTTTGCCTTTTCCCACAAGCCCGACAGCAGGCCCTCATGATCCTGAATGTAGGCTTTGTATTCTTCCCTTTCCAGAATTTCTTCGAGTTGATCCCGTGCTCTGTTTTCATTCAACACTTTCTTCACCTGGCTTTCAGATCAAAAGCCCGGAACCCCGGGCCAGACTGTATACTTCCTTGGTTAAATCGTACGGTAGTCATCAATCATTTCATTTAAATCATCCGCATCATGCCTTGTTTTCAGGTCAAAGAACATCACTCCCAAACCAACAGCGAACAACATGGTCGTAAATAATGTCACCACATTGAGGATCATCCCGTATAAAACACTATTCCCCAATGCCAGGCCGAACGTGAATTCAAATGCGGTATTGACGATCCCGATGATCAGCCCGAACACAATATACAATCCAATGATGGTGAATGTGCGCTTCTTCGTCAGTCTCCAGCTTCTTCCAAGTCCAGGTGCGTCATGCTCAATGGCCGCCGCTCCCAGATAGAAGCTCCATCGTGTCAACAAATAAGCGACTACAGCCGCAATGAGGAGGAATAAGACGATGATCGTAATGATTACCCCGACCCCTGTATCAAATAAGGCAGCACTGAATACCCCTGCGATCCCGATTGTGAAAATAGGGACAAAGATGAATCCAAACACAATCAATCCAAATAGGATACTGCTTCCGATGATCGGCCAAAAACGGGAGAATCCTTCTTTGATGACCAGCTTGACCGAGTAGTCTTCATTTTTCCTCATATGATTCAGGGTGAACAATATCGCCGCCTGGGCGATCGGTGACAGAATCATTGTGATAAGACCAATCAGTGCCGCGCCGAGTTCCGCTCCCACATTCACAGCCGGCCCTTCCTCAGGTGAAAACTCTCCTGAAAAGCTGTTGACAATTCCTTCGAACCAGGTTTCCCCTGACCCTGTCGTTCTAAAGAAACTGACTCCCGACGCAAGATCAATGAGAGCCTGCAACAAATAGACAGGTCCCAATAATACAAGGACAATCAGGAAAAAATCTTTGAAATGATTCTTACTTAGTCGAAATGTATGATCCAGTATTTCACCGAATCGCTTTGGTTTACTGAATTGTGCGTTCATATTCTGACCCTCCGCTATTTTTCAAATTTTTACAATATATCGCTTATTTTAACATTATTCCTCCTTCAGTTGATGAAATATTTGTCATTTTCCTGCACTAATTTACTATCAGCATCCTATGCCTGTTCATATGGTCCCATTTGCATTTGATGCTCTCTGCCTTCTTCTTTCTATACGAAAAAGTGACCCAAAAGTTTTCATTTTGGGTCACTTTTCTTATATTATTTAGCGAGATCATGTTTAAAGGCATAGATGACGGCCTGGGTCCGGTCCTGAACTCCGAGCTTCGACAGGATGTTGCTCACGTGGGTTTTCACTGTTTTCAGGGCGATGAATAATTCATCGGCGATTTCCTGATTCGTTTTCCCCTGCGTCATGAGAAGGAGGATTTCAAGCTCCCGGTTCGTCAATTCCTCATGGGGATGGGAAACGGTCTTCTGCCTCATCCGTGTCATCATCTTCCCCGTCACTTCGGGCTCGAGTATCGACTGACCGTTATGGGTTTTGCGAACCGCTTCTGCGATTTCACTGGCCTTCGATGTTTTCAGCATATAGCTGACGGCACCCGCTTCAAGGGCAGGATACACCTTATCATCATCGAGAAAGCTTGTCACAATGATGATTTTCGCATCCGGCCACTCCCGGATGATTTCTTTCGTCGCCTGAATCCCATCCACTTCCTTCATCACAAGATCCATCAGGATGATATCCGGACGCAGTTCAAGGGCCAGCTGCACACCTTCTTTCCCATCTGACGCTTCCCCGACGACATCGATATCCGCCTGGGCCGACAAATAAGATGATACACCAATCCTCACCATTTCATGATCATCCACAAATACTACTTTAATCATTCTTTTCACCTTCATTCTCTACAACGGGAACCTTCACTTCCAATCGCGTCCCCTTATTTGGCACACTAATGACTTTAAACGTCCCACCGATTTCAATGGCCCGTTCCCTCATATTTTGAAGCCCATACGAGCTCGTCACCTTCGACTCATTCACATCAAACCCGAGGCCATCGTCCACCACCCTCAAGATGATGATCGACTCCCTCTTAATGAGGCGGATGTCGAGGGAAGTCGCTTTGGCATGGCGAAGTGTGTTCGAAACCGACTCCTGCAGAATCCGGAACAAATGATCTTCAATTCCCTTATCCAGGCTCATGTCCTCTATTTTCCATTCGATCTCAAGGGGGACCTTCTGAGCTAATTCGACCAACAGCTCCTTCATTCCTTCTTGAAGATTCTTTCCTTTTAACGCCACGGGACGAAGATGGAGGAGGAGCGCCCTCATTTCAAGCTGCGACTGATGAATCATCTGTTCGACCATTCCCAGCTGCTTCTCTTCATGGGGGGTCCTGTGGGGGGAGGGTGTCTCCGTGATCGCCGACATGAGCATCGATGCAGCAAACAGTTGCTGACTGACCGAGTCATGCAATTCCCTCGCCAATCGATTCCGCTCCTGAGATACGATTTCCTGTATCCTCTTTTCCTGCTCCTCGGCTTTTTCATTGGCAAGTTTCTGGGAGTACCGGGCTTGATCGGTGAGATGCTTCCCAAGGGCGTCGACCTTTTTCCACACCTGCTGCACCTCGGAGGTTGCCGTTTCAGGGATGGTGATCGTGCGCCCCTGCTCCACGTGATGGAGGGCATCTTCCATTTCCCGCAGCTGCCGCTTATCCTTCAAGCCGCTCCCGATGCCGAAAACAATCCCGATCACAATACTGAACACGAGAATAAACCCGGCTCCAGGTATATCCATGATTTCCACTTCCCATAAAAGGGACCAATCCTGTAACGGATATAAATAAAAGAAGGAAAGAGATAAAAACAGCACCATGACAAGGGAAAAGAGGATACCTGCAACGACCTGCTTACTGACCGTACTCATATTCTCTTCACCTCAAGATCCCCGATCCACATGGAGGTGATGATCTTTACCCGCTGGACCGCATCATCGTATCCCGGTGTTTGATAATAGAGGGACTGATTGATCGCCTTCGGTTCCACTTCATCAAAAATCTCGATGGATCCCGCCAGGACCGAATGATGCACACTCACTTCCACGTCAAATGGGATCAGAATTTCGATATTCCCCAGTATATTCCGGATGGATACAACGGAAGTACCTTTTGGAAGTACCGTATTCCCGATGTCGATGACCGAGTCCCCGATGACGCCCTGGATGTTGATATCATTCCATTCGTACACATCATCCGGCGTCCGCTTGGGACCGAACCACTCATTCTGAAGAGCCGCTCTTTTCATCATGAGCGGTTCATGGCTTTGGGTAAACGTTTCCTTGATGGACGGCGTGATATGCTTCGGATGTTTCTTTGAATCGGCGAAACGTACAATGATAAAGAGAAGAATGCCAAATAACAGGAATTTAAATGCGACCGTATTGAAAATATTGATCGCTAAGCTGATGATCCCGAACCACAGCAGGATCTTCCCCGACGTCCTCGGCAGTTTTTTGCGTCCGATATAAATGCAGAATGCCGCTATCGATAGAAAGACAAGAACCCCCCCATCATAAAAGGAGACTTCCAGCAGTATAAGTAATGTCCCGATTAAGATGATCCAACTGATCCCGTCAGAGCGTAAGCGATTGAACAAGGGGGTCCCTCCTTTCCGGTTATGTATGTAACGGCTCAAATCCTAAGATAAAACGGGGTGAACCCATCATGGGCTCCCCCTTTTTTACGTTATCATGTTTTTCTTCATTTAGAATACCATGTTTCAGGACGGAATGGCTTCTGTTTCCTCATTTTTCATTTCTTTTTCCAATTTGGCGATTTTCGCGTCAATTGTGTTCCGGTAATAGGAAGAATTCACACCGTGCTCCAGTTGATCTAAGTATGTTTCAATTTCATCAAACTTAGAAAATGCCTGATTATTATACCCTGAAGATGATTCCAGGACAGAGTTCATTTTGTTATGAGCGCGGGCAATATTTTCCCTGCCCATCAGCTCCATGCGCTTGATGTACATATCCTTTAGCTTGTGCTTCATTTCTTCATATTTACGCTCAAGCTCTTCAAGCTCTTTTGTTGCTTGCAGTTTGGATTCCTGGATGCGGACGGCACGTTCTTCATAGTATTTTTGTTCCTGGAGGGCAAATTCATACAGGCCATCTTCATTTGCCTTTGACGCTACCTCTGCCTGGTACTTCCGTTTGTCAGCAAGAACCGAAGCCTGCTGGTACTCTTTTTGAAACTCTTCTTTCAAGAGATACTGTCTTTCGACAAGCTTTCTTACCTTTTCCACTTCCTGCTCACACTGCCTTAAGTAATGATTCAGGACGGCAATCGGGTTTTTCTTTTCCTTTTTATCGATTGCTTCGTGAAGGTCTGACATGACGGTATTCTTCAATCTTTGAAATAAATTTACCATTATTAAATCTCTCCTTTAGTTTTTTAATTGAGACCATTCTCTTTCAAAGTTCGTGAAGGGATCAGATGATGACTCTTCCACGATGACTTCTTCTTTCTTCCAGTTCTTATAGATGACATACAGGACATACAGAGCAACGAGCCCGATGATCGCCGGGAAGTTCGATACAGTTGCACTGAATGCGGCAAGACCGATCAGTGCCCATAGGATTTTCTTCCCTGTGGAGTCTGTCTTGACGAAACCTTTAAAGCTGTAATACATGATCACTAACGAGATCGCAAGCCCCACAATCGGTCCTAAATTGGCAAGCAGCACAATCGCTGCAATCCCTCCAGCTAAAAGCAATCCGAATTTCTTCATATGTTGTTGCCTCCTTTCTTCTTCATGTCTCTATCCTACCTATTTTCCGGATTTCCCATAACGAGCCGGAGCTTTATTTTCGAATCAGACTTGAGGCTTAGGAGGGGTGGGACTATAGGAATTTTGAAGGGAGGATTGATGGTGATGGATGGGAGTGGGTTAAAAACAAAGGTCCGTCCCTCAATACAAGGGACGGACCTCAAAACGTTTATTTAGTTCGTCAGTTCAAGGAATTCTTCTACATCGGCGATGCATAAGTTGATTCCTTTTTGCCAGAAGGCTTCTTTGGTGATGTCCTCACCGAGGTGCTTCATGGCAAGGTCTTCCACGTTCATGACGGCTGTGTCACGGAGCAGGGCCATGTATTTCTCTTCATAGCTTTCGCCGGACTCCAGTGCCTTCGCGTAAATGCTCAGCGAGAACAGGTAGCCGAATGTATACGGGAAGTTATAGAACGGCACTCCTGTGATATAGAAATGGAGCTTCGATGCCCAGAAACGCGGGTGGACCTCTCCCAGTGAATCGGCGAAGGCTTCCTTCTGGGCTTCCACCATCAGGTCGTTCAACGTATCGACAGACACGACCCCTTTTTTGCGTGCTTCATAGAAACGGGTTTCAAATAAGAAGCGGGCATGGATATTCATGAAGAACGCGACGCTCCTCTGAAGTTTATCTTCGACAAGGGCAATCTTTTCTTCCTTCGTTTCCGCTTCCTTCACGGCTGCATCCGCCACAATCATTTCGGCAAAAGTCGAGGCGGTTTCTGCGACATTCATGGCGTAATTGCGATTCAACGTATGCATTGGCTTTAACGCATAGGAATGGAATGCATGGCCCAATTCATGGGCGAGTGTCGAAACATTCGACATCGAGCCTGAGTACGTCATGAAGATCCGTGATTGATCGCTTAACGGGAATGATGTACAGAAGCCGCCGGGACGTTTTCCTGAACGGTCCTCTGCTTCGATCCACTCATCCTCAAAGGCTTTTTCTGCGAACTGTGCCATTTCACTTCCGAAACGGGCGAACTGTTTCAGGATGAATTTCGCTCCTTCATCGTATGACATCGTGCTCGTCGATTCCGCCACCGGAGCGTCCAGGTCATACCAGTCCAGTTTGTCCTTGCCGATCAATTTCGCTTTCCGGTCCAGATACTGGACGAAAGGCTTTTTGTTTTTGCTGATGGCCCCCCACATGGCGTCCAGGGTTTCCTGCTTCATTCGGTTGTACTCAAGGGGCTCCTTCATCAATTCGTCCCAGCCCCGCTTTTTATACACATTCAAGCGGAAGCCGCCAAGATGATTAAGGGTACGGGCAAAGAGCTCTTCATTCTGTTCCCATGCGTTCTCCAGTTTATCAAAAACCTCTTTACGTGTTTTCGCATCGGGGCTTGATAGTAGATTATTGGCCTGTCCCACCGAGAGGCTTTTTCCGTCGTGAGTAATGTCCATCGCACCGACGATCGTGTCGTACATCTGTCCCCAGCCGTGATATCCGTCGACGGCCAATGCCTGGATCAAGGATTCCTCACTGCTTGAAAGTTTGTCCTTCGCTTTTTGTCTCCACTCATTCAGCACAAACGTGATTTCACTCAGGCGATCATGCTTCAGCAATTCTTCCCACACTTCTTCCCTGCAATCTGAAAGTTGCTGCTGGAATTTCGTGAAAGTTGATGAGAAATCGGCACTCAGGGTTGTCACTTCGCTTCTGAGAGCATCCGCCTTCCGGTCATGCATGTTCTGAGCTTCCAGACAGCTGACAAAAGCACCGGCCTGGCGCAAATACAACATCACGTCCTTCGCTTCATCAATGAGCTTCCACACCAGCTCAGCATCGTTCGCCGATTGAGGCGGGTGAAAGGCAAGCGCATTCTCTGCGAAATCATTTTTCTTCTTTTCCAATGTATCGAGATGATTCCTGAATTCCTGTGATTCACTTCCTCCTTGGAAAAAAACATCTAAATTCCAAACCGTTGAATATGTATGAGTTGTATGGTCCATAATGTCCCCCTAATGTAATATGTAAATTGTCCCTATCCTATTTTTAATTCTCGATAAAACCTCTAAATCCTTCATGATCTTTTACAATTCCTTTTACCTAAACTCTCTTCATTTGGTTTTTAAACGGATAAAAGTGGAATAGTATATAGCAAACAACAGGTCTCGAAAGGGATCCTTTCCGGCATCACCATTATTTTTCAAGGGGGATACATTATGAAGTTGATTTTAAATATTCTAGCCTTCGCATTGGTGATTGTCATGAATACGCTGGCTGTCACACTGCCTTTAAACAATCAATCCACGAGCGAAATCAGTGACCGGCTGGATATCATGATCACTCCTGCAGGCTATGTTTTTTCCATTTGGAGCCTCATTTACCTTCTGCTCGCCATCTGGATCATCCGCCAATTCCCTAAAGCAAGACGGGAGCTCCCGCTTTATCAGGAAACGAGCGGTCTATTTGTCCTCAGCTGCCTTTTGAATTCAGGATGGATCCTGGTATGGCACTATAATTATTTTCTCGTTTCCGTGTTTGTTATGCTCGGACTTTTATTAACCCTCATTGCCCTGTATAGACGGGTGAAGAGCACAGGTCCGTCCCTCTTGGATTCGGCCCCTTTCTCGATTTATCTAGGATGGATTTCGATTGCGACGATTGTGAATATCACCTATTATTTAACGGATATCGGCTGGAACGGATTCGGGTTTTCCGAGCTTATCTGGGCATACCTGGGATTGATTGTCGCGACTGTCCTTGCCTTCTGGTTCCGTATCACCCAGCATGATCTCCTATACCCACTCGTATTTGTATGGGCCTTTATCGGTATCGGCGTCAAGAATATGGCAGATCACTCCACCTATTCATATACCGCCTATGCCCTTGCCGTCATCATCCTGATCTTTGACCTTGTCTACAAGCGCACACGCAGATAATATGGAAGGTCCGTCCCCATGGTTGAGGGACGGACCTTTCTTCCTGCATAGAATCGTCCCCTGTGACTGACATTAAGGAATAGGGGGTGTTTGGATGGATCAGCAGAAGAGGAATGTTTCGAAAGCAGGTACGGACATTGACGAGGTGAAACGTCAGAACGCACAATCCGGCCTGACGTACAATCAAGTGAAGCAGCTGTTAGGTGAGCAATATACAGGTAAAAAGTAAAAGAAAGCGCCGACTCAGTCGGCGCTTTCTTTCTGTTGTTCTTCTTTAGCTTTTGTTTCCCTTTGAACAGTAAGCTTCTCCTGAATCTTATTGAGTTCCTTACAAGGCTGTGTCAGGCTGACAATCACATCTCCCTGCTCAATCTTCGGTGATGAGCCTTCCGTAAAGAATTCGATTCTTCCCGTCGGTTTATGGGCAAACATCAGCAGGGTATTTTCATCCCGCTCGTGTAAATACTCTTCGAAGGTGTATTTTTCCGTGATATTCGTTTTCCTGAATACGTCTCCGCGCTCGACACGTTTATTCAACTCTTCCCACGTGACATGGTTTTGGAAGAGAATGCGTCCACCAATTGTATGGACCATATCTTCCAGGTCATCATCACGCTTGCTCCTGAGGCTCAGCTGGAAGAGGTTGTTCCGCCCGATTTCAGGTACGAATGTCGTACAGACGAGGGCGTTATAGGAGTCGAGTTCTGTTGCTGCAATCATATATTCATAAGGAGTCATATCCAGATAATACTCGGTCTGCTCGGATAAAATCTCTCCCCTGTAAAATGGGATCCCGGCTTTTCTGACCGAAAACAATCGCTGCCAGGAGGAATCCGTGATAAGGACCGGTATCTTCATATTCTGAAGGGTTTTGGCAAATTCGGTACTGAACTTGCTTCCTCCGACAATCATGACACCCGGCTGCTCGCTGATGGCCAGATCCAGTTTCTTAGCCAGCCATTTAATCGAGAATCCATGCGCGCATACGGTTGAGAATACAAGGGCGAATGTGAGGGATGTCAAAATCTTTGCATCCTCGAACCCCTTCTCCAACAATACCGATGCAAAGTAGCTTGATACGGTCAAGGCTACGATTCCCCTCGGTGCGATCCATCCCACAAGGATCTTCTCCCTGACGGAGAGGTCCGTCCCTATCGTGGAAAGCCAGATGGACACCGGCCGTACGATGAATAGCATGAGCAGGACGAATGCGATGATATTCCAATTGAAGATCTGGAATAGGGTCTCGACGGTTAAGGAAGCCGTCAGCATCACGAATATGGTCGATATGAGCAGCACCGATATATTTTCCTTAAAGTGACGCATGTCGTCGATGGATGAAATATGCATATTCGCTAACGTCATCCCCATGGCCGTTACAGCAAGGAGGCCGGTTTCATGTGTAATATGATCCGAAATCGTGAAACAGGCAAGGACAAGTGCGAACACGACAGGTGACTTAAGGAATTCCGGAACATGTCCATTTTCAAAGATAAAGCCTGTGAATTTCCCGAGCGCCCATCCAAATACGACGGCAAACAGGGATGCGGCAAAGAATAACAGTAATGATAATCCCGTTACATCGTCACTGATCAAAAAGTTGATGATTTCAAAGGCAAATACCGCGATCAATGCGCCGAATGGGTCGACGACGATCCCTTCCCACTTCAGGATTGCTGCAGGTCTCGGCTTAAGCTTCGCCTGCCTGAGTAGCGGAAGGATGACCGTTGGACCCGTTACGATGAATAATCCTCCGATCACGAAGGCCACTGCCCACGATAATCCTGCAACATAATGGGCTCCAAGGGAACCGAGGATCCAGGCAAGGAGGGCTCCGAACGTCACGATCCTGAATACCGGTTTCCCGAGTCCCCTCACTTCGCGGAAATCAAGATTCAAGCTTCCCTCAAAGAGGATGATGGCAACAGCCATCGAAATGATGGGTTTAAACACTTCCCCAAAATCGTCCTTAGGATTGATGAGGCCGAAGATCGGACCTACGAGCAGTCCGACAATCGACATGACGACGATGGCCGGCAGCCTGAATCTCCAGGCAAGCCATTGGGAAGCGATCCCGAGTACTCCGACTAACATGATGTTGAATAAAATAGAATCGATCATATATTTCTCCTTTAAAGGTTATGAAATCAGCCATCATAACAAAAGAATGGTATGTAGGTGTTACAGATTACAAATAGAATAAAAGGTCCGTCCCTCCTATTGCAAAACAAATGCCTCACGCTCGCACATTTGTTTTGTATAGTTTACATTTTTATGGCTGATTTTAACCAAAGAGTCGTTTCCAATTCCCTGCAGATGGTCACATAGTGGAGCATGGTGATCAAGACGGCTCCTGCATTCATGCCCAGGATGACACCTTCCATTCCAAAACGGGAACCAAGCAGGTAAATGAGTGAAAACGAAAAGACACTCGACCAGATGGTATGAAGGAGAGCATCCTTCACCAGTCCAAGGCCGATCAAAAAAGCCTGAAGGGGAAACACCAGAAAATGAAACAGGAAGTACGGCCAAAGCAGCTTTAAATAATAGGCGGAGGAAACAGAGTGAAAAAACGTCCCTGTTATGTAGTCTCCGAGCGTATAGTAAATGATCACGGCCGGTACACCGTAGCCCAATGTGAGCCACATCACTTGCTTAAGATGGGTCAGGATCCCATCAAAATCCTTGGACGATACTTTTTCCGATACGGTCGGGATCAACACGATCAACATCGAAAATGCAATGAACGAAGGAAAGAACCCGATGGTGAGGGCAATTCCCGCCAGCATCCCGAAATGTTCATTCGCATCGACCGCTCCCATCCCCGAAAGGACGAGAGCCCATTTGATCAAAAAAGGCTGTATGGCATGGGTCAGTGCATGGAAGATGCGAAGGACCGTGGTCGGGATCGAAACAGATAGCACTGACTTTCTCATTTCACTTGTTGATAGTGTAGAATGGCTGTTCTTTCTTTTACCCTTAATTTCAAGAACGTAAGCATGAATCAAATAGACAAAAACCACCACTTCACTGGCAATTAACGTCCCAAGGGCAATGAAGATGGATGTATCGATGCCAAAGGATAAAAATTGATAGATGGACACCAATAAAAATAACTGGATTCCTTTACGAAGAAAATTCGCCGCTGCGATTTTCCCCATCTTCTGTATCCCCATGAAATACCCTCTTGTTATGGAAGTGAAGGCTACAATCGGGATCACGATCAGGACGAGCCAACGAATCCCGGAGTGATATCCTTGGAATAAAGGAGTCCAGGCGTAAACCATCACCATGATCAATAAAAGAATGCATGTCGTGATGATCGCAAACCTGAAAGCATAGTGCAGCATCCCCCTGTGGTAGCTTTCCTCCTTTTCTGCAAAGAATTTAGAAAGGCTGATCGGCAGTTCCATGCTCGACAAAATGACGATCAGGAATACCGTCGGGAGAATCGACATGTATGTGCCAAGCCCTGCTTCCCCAAGCTCCCGGGCAAGGATCATATTAATGATAAATTCCAGGCATTCCCCTAAGAATGCCGTCACCACCAACACCAATGTACCTCTTAAAAACAGACTCATATGCTTGTACCCTGCCTTTATGTAAGATGGTCTATTCTATGATGGTTGTCCGGGGAATATGAGACGTGGGTGCAGGCCGGAGAAAGTACGGTGGTAGAAGTGTTGCGTCGGATTCGGGGAACTTAGTGAAAAATCATAATACCCACTCTCAATCAAAATAAAAAGCAGCCCCCAAAAGGACTGCTTTCCAACTAACGGATCATAAAAGTGGCAATCGAATGCAATGGAAGAGTCGTATTGAAACTCCCCTCACCTATGGCAAGCGAGATCTGTTCCTCACGGTCATTCGCATTCATCACAATGACGACGATCTCCCCGTCTGGATTTTCAAAGGAAGCAGCCGATACAGCGTCATTGGAAATCTGACATCCGATACGTCTTGCTCCGACTTTGATGTATTTGCTGAAATGCCCGATGTAATAGTACGAGCTATTGTACCGGACCTCGTCATTCACAGTGTCGACAATCACCGGTGCATCGCAGTAATTCCCGACATGGTTCGGTCCGCCTTCTTCGTTCAATACGATGTTCCAGTCGATCCACGCTTCAAGGTAATTGTTCAAATCACCCATTATATTCCGGCCATAGCGTTCACCCGTATTCCATGCGCCGGGTCTGACCCCGCCTTCGATGCATCCTTCTGTAAAGATCAAATGCTTATCAGGAAAGTCGTGATGCACTTTAGAAAGGTTTTCAAACTCCTCTGATACATACCAGTGGACACCTGTTCCCCACACATACTTGGCCGCTTCGGGATCAGACAGGACCGCCTTCGCACGTTCATGAATCACATCACGATTATGATCCCAGATGATGACCTTCACATCCCCGTGGCCATGTTTCTCGAGGGACGGACCTAGATGATCTTTAATGAAGTCCCGTTCTTCTTCCCCTGTGTACAGGCATGAATCCCACACCTGCTTCGCTTCCGGTTCATTCTGGATCGTCAATCCCCAGATTCCGATCCCCTCTTCTTCCATCGCCTCTATATACTTCGAGTAGTAGTCTGCCCATACGGATTGAAACTCGGGCAATAGTTTCCCTCCGTTGTTCATTTCACCGTTCGTTTTCATCCATGAAGGAGGACTCCACGGAGAAGCCACGATGGAAAGTTCCCCTCCGGCTACTTCCTTCGCTTCCCGGATAAGGGGAATCACGAGCTTCTTCTCCCTCTCGATGGAGAAGATTTCCAGCGAAGTATCTCCATCTTCCACATAGGTATAGTTCCCTAATGAAAAGTCACAGCTGTTGATATGCGTCCGGCCGAAGCGGTAACCAAGTCCTTCTGACGGATCGAAATAACGGTGGATGATTTCTTTCCTTTTTTCAGGGCTGATGAGGGAAAGGCTGTGAGCCGCTGCTTCGGTGAATGCACCGCCAAATCCCAATATTCCCTGATATTTAAGCTCCCGATCGAGTTGGATGTGGGTAGAAGCACGGCCTTCAGAAAAAGAAACCGGTTCTTTTTCAGAGAACCGATCTCCTGTTTCTTTAGCTGTCAAAATCACCTTCATATTCATTGGGCTACTTCCTCGGCATTGGTATGGAGGCCATGCTTCTGTTTATGATCCCGAATGACTTCAGCATAACGGAAAGCACTGTCTTTCCAGATTCGCTCCTGGGTATCGAAGTCGATATAAAGGATGCCGAAACGCTTATCATATCCGAAGCTCCACTCGAAATTATCCATCAGTGACCATAAATAATATCCTTGAATGTTCATGCCTTCTTCATTAAGGTCAGAAACCGCTTGAAGATGCAGATTCAAGTAGTTGACACGTTCGTGATCATGCACTCTTCCATTTTCCAGCACATCATCATAGGCGGCTCCGTTTTCCGTGATATAGATTGGCAGATCCGTATATTCCTCTCTCAGGCGGCGGATGAGGTCCTTGAATTCATTCGGCGCGATATCCCAGCCCATGCCTGTTTTTTCATAATCGGAATAAGCTCCCTTATGCATGAAATCATTGGCGGCACTGAACTCGACGATCCCTCGGCTGTAATAGTTGATCCCGAAGAAATCACATTCCGTTGAAATCAGGTCCATGTCCCCTTCTTTAATAAAGTCATAGGAGTGAACATATTTTGAGAATAAGTTCATCATGTCCTTCGGGTATTCCCCTTTGAATACAGGATCTAAGAACCAGCGATTCGAGTAACCGTCGGCGTTGTTGGCAGCAAGAAGGTCATTCACTGAATCCGTGTTTGGATACACAGGTGACAGGTTCAACGTGATGCCGATGTCGGTTTCAGATTTGAATTCTTTCTTCAGCAGTTCAACCGCTTTTCCGTGGGAGAGAAGCATATGGTGGACTGCTCTCACCGCTTCATCCAGATTCGTATGCCCCGGTGCATGCACCCCTTGATGATAACCAAGGAACCCTGCACACCAAGGTTCATTATGGGTGATCCATGAATCGACGACCCCATCAAGTTCCTTGAAGCACGCTCTTGCATAGTCCATGAACCATTCTACAGATTCACGGTTGACCCATCCGCCTTCTTCATGGGCCCACATCGGCAGGTCCCAGTGATACAATGTCACGGCAGGCTTGATGCCTTCTTCTTGAAGTTTTGCCGCCAATTTTTTGTAAAAGTCCATCCCTTCCTGATTGTATTTCCCCTTTTCAGGAAAGATGCGAGGCCAGGCAATGGAAAAACGATAAGTGTCTACACCAAGGCGCTTGATATGCTGAATGTCTTCTTCGAATCGGTGGTAGTGGTCACAAGCGACATCACCATTATGCTGCTTATATACTTTCCCTGGAATGTCACAGAACATATCCCAGATGGACGGAGTTCTTCCTCCTTCATTATGTGCACCTTCGATTTGATACGATGATGTGGCGGTTCCAAAGGTAAATGTTTTATCAAATTTCATCGGTCATTCTCTCCTCTATTCTTTGATTGATCCTGCTGAAATGCTGTTGACGATATATTTAGACAGGAATAGGAAGGCAATCATGATTGGTACGACTGAAATCGCGATTCCTAAGTACATTGAACCTAAATTTTGTGCCACTTGAGATCCCTTCAAGAATCCCATCAATACTGGCAGCGTATATTTCTCAGGTGAGAACAGGATGACGAGTGGCATGATGTAGTTATTCCATGATCCAATGAACGTGAAGATCGACATCGTCGCAACTGCCGGCATCATGATCGGAATCGCCACTGTATGGAAAATCTTGAACTCACTTGCCCCATCGATGCGGGCAGCTTCGATTAAACTTGGATGAAGCGTGGTCTGGATGTATTGTCGTAAGAAGAATACGACGAACGGACTTGCTATGGCCGGAACGATCAGAGGAATGAAGGAATCGAGGATCCCCAGATTTTTACTCAGTTCGTAGAAGCCGATGAGCCCCAACTGTCCTGGGACCATCATCATCACAAGCATGAACACGAACAGGAAATTCTTCCCCTTGAATGTGTAAAAGGCAAATCCATAGGCAGTCAATGCTGAGAAATACCCTGATAATAAAGTCGTAAGGACAGAGATGATCAGACTATTCTTGAACCCCGACCAGATGTTTACGTACTCCATCATCGTCGTGTAGTTTTCAACTAAAGAACTCCCCGGTACCAAGGTGAATCCAGACAGGATCGCTTCATTTGACCTTGTCGCATTCACAAGCATCATCAGGAATGGAATGAAGCAGACAATCGCCATCAACACAAGTACGATGTAGATGATGCTCTTCACAATGGTGTTTCTGGTTTTCAGTTTGGACTCATGTGGCAAAAGTTCAGGCTTTGACTTTTCTACCTTTTGAGCCGGTACATTTTTTTCTACCGCTGTTTTCCCCAACATGCTTTACACCTTCCTTGCTTGTTTGCGTTCATTTCCATACATCCCTTTGAAGACAATCGCCGAGAAGATCAAGGTAATGACGAACAATCCATATGCGACAGCTGAAGCATATCCATAGTTATTAAACTTGAATGCCTGATTGTACAGATACAGTACCATCGTATTCAGTGATCCATCCGGAGAACCGATACCATCTGTCAGAAGCATTGGCAGATCAAATAATTGAAGACCGCCGATCAGGGATGTGATCATGATATAAAGCAAGATCGGTTTTAATAAAGGGATCGTGATTTTCGTAAACGTCTGCCATCTGTTTGCACCATCGATCAAAGCAGCCTCATAGTAGTCCTTCGAAATTCCGGAAACCCCCGCCATGACGACGATGAACGAATGACCGAACCACATCCACGTAAGGATCAGGGATACTGACAACTGTGCAGTCGCAGGCTCGTTCAGCCAATTAATCGGTTCTGATATAAGACCTATATTTAATAGAATCATATTTAATGATCCATGCTGCCAGTCCAGTAAGATACCAAACAACAGGGCGACCGAACTAATCGTGATTAAATTAGGTAAATAAAAGATTGATCTGAAAAACGCCAAACCTCTCAACTTCATTCTCATATCAGAGAAGATTAATGCGAGTACAAGGGCAAGACCAATTTGCAGGGCAAAGTTGATTCCCCATATTTTCCACGTGTTGAAAAATGCTTCCACAAAATAGCTGTCCGTGAGTAAACGGGTGTAGTTGGCAAGACCGACGACTTCCGCTGTCCCGCTTCCTGAATAGTTTGTAAAGCTGTAATAGAATGTAAGAGCAACAGGATAAATACTGAATATTAAAAAGATGATCCAAAACGGGGCGATAAACAGATAACCAAATCGATCTACTTTCTTCATTCCCCAGCCCCCCCTAGTTGATTAATAGATTTTCGGCAGGCGAAATGAAGCCACGCCGCCTGCCATTACATGTTTACTCTATTAGTTTTTTGGTACTTTAATGTCCGGATATGCGTTTTGTACTTTTTTATAGAATTCTTTGATGGCATCGTCTTTGGATTTCTTTCCGTCCACATACTGTTGCACGGCATTTCCGTAGAACGTATCAAGCTGCTGATCGTATTTCGTTACGATACCAGGCTCGATTTCTTTTGCCTGCTCAAGGAAGAATTGATAGTTGTTCTGTCCGCCAAGGAATTCACTGCTGAAGTCATCCTTGATCGCATTCGTTACAGGGTTGTAGGCAAGGACATCGCCCGTTTCTTTCGCCCAATCTGTCAGGAATTCGTCATCCTGAGTCATCATTTTCACAAAGTCATAGGCAAGTTCTTTGTTTTCTGATTTGTTGTAAACCCCTAACCATGTTCCACCCCAGAAGTACGGGCTTGGTCCACTTGTAACGGCCCAGTCACCTGTTGTTTCCTTTACGTTCGTTTTCAGGACGCTGTGAAGTCCCCAAGTAGGAAGAACATAAGAGAATACTTGTGTTTCTTTCTCTTTACCGTTTTCTTTCATTTTGATCGGCTTATCCATCGCTTCGAACCATGATGGAGACCATTCTGCAGCAAGAGCTGTATAATTGTTTTCACGAAGCTTCTTCGCTGATTCCATATACTCGATCTTTTCATCTGTCAGTTGAAGCTCATTCTTGTCGTTTACCCAAGGTTGTGGATTATCTCCTTGAGAGAACCAGCGGATGGAGCCTTCATCCGGGAACATGCTATAGCCTTTTTCTTTCATTTTCTCCGCTACTTTGAATACATTGTCCATGGAGTTCATCATGTTTCCTACTTCAGTTGGATCATCCGTACCAAGTACTTCTTTCGCGATGCTTCTTCTGTAGAAGATCCCGCCAGGAGTCGTTTGCCATGATAATGCTCTTACATTACCGTCTTTATCTTTACCTAGGTCAAATACATAAGGTACATATTTATCTTTGATTTCATCAACATTGTATGGTTTTTCTGATAAGTTTTCCCAGTAGCCAGCGTCCACCCACTGCTTAAGGAACGCGATTTCCCCTGTGAATACATCAGGAGCCCCTACGCCACTTTCAAGAACAGGCTTTAATTTCGTCGGATAATCGGCAATCGGAACGATCGTCAATTCTACCTTCACACCATTTTTCTCTTCAAACTTTGTGATCGGTTTCTTCAGTTCATCCGTGAAGGACCATACCTTTAAATCTACGTCTTTATCTTTCGAGCTACCCGATGACTTGGAATCTCCCGAACAGGCCGAAAGTACCCCTGCAACCAGTACAACCGTCATGAATATTGCCAAAATCTTCTTCATCTTAATCCCCCTTTTACATTTGTAGATATAGATACGAAAGCGGTTTCGGTTCACTTCAATTAAAAATTTCGAAACCGGTTTCGAAATTCCCGAAAAAATATAAGATTATTTCTTTTTTTCTTTTTTTACCATCGTACAAGATTCCCTGATAATGAGTTCTACCGGGATGACTTCTGTGGATAACAGCTTCTTCTTCTGGATGATCTGCTTCATCAGTAAGTGCCCCGCCCGTGAACCGATCCGGTCCGTATCCTGTCTGACCGTGGTCAGCTTCGGCGTGAGATAGGAAGACATTTCGATATCATCATACCCGATGATGGAGATATCCTCAGGAATCCTTAATCCCTTCTCTTTGATGGCTTCCATGGCACCGATGGCCATGTGATCACCTGCAACGAAGACTGCCGTAGGGATGGTTTCAAGTTCCAGGAGTGTTTCCATTGCAGCTTTTCCTTCTTCAATCGAGAACATCCCGCCGTTAACAAGATACCCATCAAGAATGGGGAGATGCTGCTCATCCATGCCCTTCGTGAAGCCTTTGATCCGCTGTGCTCCCGCATCGATCGACGGATCCCCTGAAATGTGGGCGATTCTGGTATGGCCCAACGAATGCAGATGTTTGACGGCCAATCTTCCACCCTCGATATTATCGGAATAAACAACAGAACAGTTCTGGTTGCTCATGTCGATCACGACAATCGGCAGGTGGCTATTGATCATGTCCTGAACCTGTGGATCGTGGGGATCTGAGCAGATCACGACGATTCCATCCACGGCACGATATAAGAAATGCTCCAGGTAACTTGTATCCCGATTTCGCAGATTCCTTGATGCGAAAATCAAATCATACCCTTCCCGTTCCACATACTTGCGGAAACTTTCAATAAGGGCGCTGAAGAAAGGATGTTTCAATCCGACCTCATTGTCCTCTGCAAACATGACCCCGATCGTCCATGATTTCTTCGTTGATAAGGACTGGGCATGGGCATTGGGTAAGTAACCCATTTCAGCCGCTGCATCGAGGATTTTTTGCTTCGTTTTTTGACTCACATCCGTATAATTGTTAAGAGCCTTAGAAACTGTCGTACTGGAAAACCCAGTGCGTTTTGCTAAGTCATAGATTGTAACCATTGCTGTCTCCTCTTCATCGAAAGCGCTTTCGTTAATTGTTATTATAGTCCAGACTTTTGATGGAATCAATACTATTTTTAGAAAACTTTAAAAAGTTTCAGAGATTTTGCCATGCCGCTGAGTTAATGAGTGTGGGGGTAAAAGGAATCCAGCCGAAATGAGCGGAAATCCGGCCGACACTGGACGGAATCCAGCCGATATGACAGATTATCCAGCCGTTTTACATATTTTAGAACTAACAACCTCATCCTCTCACCTACCCCACCCTCATAAATCAAAAAAGCAGCCCCCTAAAGGACTGCTTTTCTCTCAAACTATTCTTTCACTACTTTCCGTTTCCGTCCACCGATCTTCCCTTTGAATTTCATCAAGGTTTCATACACGATCGGCACAATGACGAGCGTCAAGAGCGTCGAGCTGGTCAATCCGCCGATAACGGTTACCCCGAGCCCTTTCGAGATCAATCCGCTTCCTTCAAGACCGAGTGCCAGCGGGAACAGGGCTCCGATTGTGGCAATGGCCGTCATAAGGATCGGGCGGAGTCGGGTGGAACCGGCTTCCAGCAAGGCTTCCCTTGTGGATAGGCCTTCGTTTTCTTTATGAATGACACGATCGACTAAAACGATCGCATTGGTGACCACGATACCGATCAGCATAAGTGCTCCAATCATAGAGGAAATACTGATTGTTTCTCCTGCAATCAATAACGCTACCAATGCACCGATGATCGTGAATGGCAGTGAGAACAGGATGGCAAATGGCGCTAGACCGCCGCCGAATGTGATGACAAGGATTAAGTAGACAATCGCGATCGCTGCAAGCATCGCTAATCCTAATTGTGTGAAGGATTCCTTGATGTCTTCTGTTACCCCGCCCATGTTCACATCGATGCCGGATGGAATATCCATATCCTTGATTTCCTTCTGGATATCCTGGGATGCTTTCGAGACATCGTCGGTTTTCAGTTCCCCACTCACTTGAGCAAAGACTTTTCCGTCACGTCGTGAAACGGTATCGGATGTTTCACCTTCCTGGACTTCAACAACGTCTTTAATTGGAACTTCCATACCCAGTGGTGACTGGATGGTTTTATCCGTTAAGTCGTTGATGTTTTCATACTTTTCCTTCTCCACATCAAGATAGACATTTACTTCTTCTCCATCTTTTTCAATGGTCGTAAGGACCGGACGCTGTCGTGTCTGACCAAGTTCCATGGCGATTTGACCTGCTGAGAGGCCCAGTTCGCTCAGCTTTTCCTGATCGGCGATGAACGAGTACTCATCATAGGATTCAGAGATGCTTGATCCGACTTTTTTGAAATCCTTCTTGTCTTCCATCATGTCTTGAATATCGTTGACAACAGGTTCGATGTCTTTCAGGGTTTCCCCGTATACATACACGACAATTTCATTGCTGCCGGCACTTGCAGAGAAGTCCTGGGAAGCCCATTCCCCTTTATCTGTTGCTTGTTGAAGGTCTTTGATGACCTTTTCTTTTTCTTCAGAGAAATTCTCTGTATCGTCTTTATATTGAACGTAGAAAATGGCATTATTGTTGCTTCCCGGACTCATCGGGTTTTCCCCGCCGACAGAGTACTGAATGGTTTCAGCTCCTTTACGGTCCTGGAAATATCCTTCTGCATCCTGTGCGATTTTCTGAACATCTTCTTCCGTTTGACCAGGTTCTGGTTTATACGTCGCCATGATCATCTTCTCTTCATCGGATGGGAGGAAGCTGACACCGATCAATGGAACCAGGAACAAGCTTCCGACCAGCATGGCAATCGCCAGGATCGATGTGATGATTTTATGGTTCAGCGTCCAATTCAATACGCCTTTATACCAGTTCGCTAAACGGCTTTTCTTCTCGATATGCTTCTTCCCAACGCCTTTTTTAAACATGGAGTGGGCAAGCATCGGTACGATCGTAACCGCTACAAGAAGGGAAGCCAATAGAGCAAACACAATCGTTAAGGCGAATGGCAGGAATAGTTCCCCGATCATCCCTTGTACCAATCCTAATGGAAGGAACACGGCAATCGTGACGATCGTAGAGGATGCGATCGGAACGAACATTTCTTTCGTTGCTTCACGGATCAGGTCTTTCCCTTTCAGCATTTCACCTTTCAGTGACATCCTTCTATAGATATTTTCCACGACGACAATGGAGTCATCGATAACCCGCCCGATGGCCACGGTCATCGCACCAAGGGTCATGATATTCAACGTGATATCCATTTGTTTTAAAAGTAGAATCGCAATTAATAGCGATAAAGGAATCGAAACGACGGAAATCAGCGTCGATTTGATATCCCGTAAGAACAGGAGAATGATGATGACTGCGAACACAGCACCGAATAATGCTTTGTTCAGCATCGTGCTGACTGATTCCTCAATCGGCTCCCCCTGGTCAAAGGTAGAAATGATTTCTACACCATCAATGTCTTTTTCAAACGTTTTGATCTTATCTTTGACGGCATTGACAACATCCACCGTATTGGCGTCTGCCGTTTTTACCACCTGAAGTCCGATGGATTCTTTTCCATTCGTTCTGGAAATGGATTCTGCTTTACCAACCAGTTCAATATCAGCAATATCTGAAAGTTGAATCGTTGGGATCTTCATGCCTGAAGATGCTGCTCCAGCAGGAGGTGCTTGTGGCGTTTGCCCCTGTGCAGAAGGCTGTTGCTGACCTTGAGCCGAGGCTCCACCAGTGCTTGGAGTCACAGGAATCTTCATTTCTTTCAAATCTTCAATCGTCGTGATGTTTCCGTCGACCACGACGGATTTCTGGCTATCTTTGAACGTGTATAATCCCAATGGTGCCGTCACGTCCGAGCCTTTGATCATGTTTTGAACCGTTTCTTCTGTAAGTCCGTACTCTTGAAGCTTTTCTTCGTCAAATACAAGACGGGCTTCTTGCACCTGTTGACCAGAAGCCTGTACAGAAGCTACCCCGTCCACTCCCTCGAGTTCCGGAACGATCGTATCTTCTACTGTTGAGGTCAACTGTGCCAATGAGTGGTCTTCATTCGCTACACTAAGGGCAATGACCGGAAAGGCGTTAAAATTGAGTCTTGAAACTTCCGGCTCATTGACTCCATCCGGAAAAGGAAGATCGGAAAGAGCCTCTTCCACTTCGGTCTTGGCTTCATCCATATCCTTTGAAAACTTGTATTCTATCTGAACGGCTGAAGCATTCTGATATGAGGTAGAGCTGACGACATTTACCCCATCTAAATTCTTCAAGCGTTTTTCAATCGGTTCTGAAACCTTGTCTGCAACATCTTCCGGCGTGGCGCCAGGATAAACGGTTGTCACACTGACAATCGGGGTATTGATGTTCGGCAGTGTTTCGAGTTTCATATTAAATCCTGAATATAGTCCTGCAATAATGACAATGATCGTCATCAGCCACACAGCAAACTTATTCTTAAGTACGAAATTAATAATACTGTTCACGTTGTATTCATCCCTTCTCTCTTATTCTGACCGACTAGTCATAACACAATCTAATATAACTGACCACGCAGTCATAAGTCAATATACTTATAAAACAAAAGGTTTATTTTTTGTGACCAATCGGTCATAATGTACATAAGGAGTTTATCAAGGAGAGGAAAGTATGAAGGAAAAAGAAAAATTAATCATTGAAACATCCATTAAGCTTTTTGCCACGAAAGGGTTCAACGCTACCTCCGTTCAAGAAATCGTGAATGAATGTGATATATCGAAGGGTGCCTTCTATTTATATTTCAAGTCAAAGGAAGCCCTTCTGCTCGCCATTATGAATTACTATTTCACCATGATCACGGACAAAGTAAACGAGATTGAGAACGAGGATTTATCACCATACGATAAATTCCAAAAGCAATTAGAATGTCAGCTGATTGAAATCTGTAAACATAAAGAGTTCATCATCATGCAGATCAGGGAGAACGCCATGCCGTTCAATGATGAAATCCATGATCTCCTCAGCGAGATGAAGATGAACACTCACCGGTATTACCGAAGAAGATTATTTGGGATCTATGGAAAAAAGATCGAACCCTATTTTTGGGACATCACCATGATGATTCAAGGTTTTTTCCATTCTTATTTAGAATTGGTCATGCTGGATAAAATCGATCTGGACTTTTCATATCTATCCCATTTTATATTGAGACGAACAGATGACCTTGTGGATGGTTTGCTCAAAAGCGGAGATAAGCCGGTGCTATCCTTTGAGAAACTGGATGATTTGGTGAAGGACTTTACCTCTTCGTCGAGAATCACTGAGTCGACACTCATTCACATGATCCAGGACGCGCTGGAGGTTGCTGAGGATGAGAGTATCCGGATTTCCCTGGAAGTCATTAGAGAAGAAATACAAAAAGACGAAACCCGCCCCGTCGTCATCAAAGGAATGCTTGTGAATCTGGCAGAGGATACTTCAATGAAGCACCTTATGAATGCTTTGAGGCATTTTTATCAAATACAATGAGGAAAGACCCGCTTCCGACGCGGGTCTTTCCTCATTTCCCCCTATACCCTAAAACTCTTGAATCCGTTCCGATTCATGTATGATAACCCCTTCTCCGAACGTCCCTACAGCCGCCCGGTACATGGCATAGGCAACCTGTTTGCCCGGAATGCTTCTGTATCGTTTCAGCCTGCCCACCATGACAGGGCGGAGCGCTCTTGAGAAGATCTCTCCCGCTTTTTCACCCAATCGGAACTCCTGCCTCTCCCCCAATAAAAGGGATGGCCTGAATAGATGAAGGGAAGGATAATGAAGCTCCTTCAATTCCTTCTCCAAATTCCCTTTGACCTTACTATAAAAAAACGGTGATTCCGGACTTGCACCAATCGAGGAAATCACGAGATACTGCTTTGCTCCATGTGCTTTCCCAAGTTTCCCAAGTTGAATGGGATACTCGTAGTCCACTTTCTTAAAGGCATGTTTCGTCTTGGCTTTCTTAATCGTGGTTCCGAGGCAGCAAAACACATCATCAATTTCCTCATGGGGCAGAAGCTTCATCCCATCAAATGAAATGATCCGTTCGTCCAGCTTCTCATGTTTCACTCCACTTTCTCTTCTTACAAAGGAAATCACTCTTGTATATTCAGGACTCTTTAGGAGGATATCCATCAGGTGGGAACCGACCAGGCCGGTCGCCCCTGCGATTAAGGTTACTTTAGACACATTATTTTCCCCTCTCTATATGGGTGATCTTTCTTAAGTATAATGCATTTCCATATAAAATCCTTATGTAACCACTAATAGTCTCCTCCCTATAGCCAGTGGCCGGTTCCAACTGCAAAGGCGTTAATCAACGTTTGGTGATTAACGCCTTTCGGTTACCCCTATAACTCTTCATCTTCAAAAAACTGCTGTAATTTCTCCTCTTGTTCAGGACTCGCTTTTTCTGTCGCATAAGGATTATCTTTTACACCTTGTGTATCCAAATTGGTTTTGATGGCGAAAAATGGACCTTTTGGTTCCTCGGCAATGACACGGTCATTCAACTCGTTGAAGTCCGGCATATCTTTATTTCCTTTATCCATCTTATCTTGCCCCTTCCCGGCTTCTATCCGTATTTTTATAAGCAATCAAAACGATGTCATCTGCAGATTGCTGACAAAGTTCATTTTCCATACTCTTCACTTTATTCAAGGCATCTTCAGACAAATCCGCCACGGGATATTCTTTCATAGCCGACCCCTCCTATCCATTCTCATTTGCTTGACCGATGACTTTCTCTGCAATGACGCCATTTCCTTCTTCAACCGCATGATGTTCTTCCAACGATTCTCCTGGAACGTATACCTGGCTTGGATCGCGTCGCCGGTCATTCATGGTGAATTCAGGATTCAATGGGGTGTCCATAAGCACATCTTCCGATTTCTTGTCGTTACTCATTTGTACCACCTCCACTATTTAGTATGGCTCACTACAGGAGAATCATTCCAATTTAAAAAGCGCCTGAGCAACGACCGTCGCTCAGGCGCCTTTCATCCTATTAAACCCATGTATAATCCTTTCCCCAGCTTTCCCTGGCAAGGACCTTGATTTCGTCGACTATTTCATTCTCAACCGCAAATGCATCCCCCTGCTCATACGGATTGTAGTGGAAGGCATAGAGCCGGGAGACGAACTCATGGAACGGAAGGGAGCATTCGCCTTCCAGTTCCCCGTTATCCATAACGGAAGGTTCGATTCCCTGTCCCCAATTCTGCGAACCGTCATTGTTCGGATTATAGAAATAAATCCGGTACTCCCCCCTCGGATCCTGTGTGATCCGGAGAATGGATACGGCGTGGAATCCAAGGAGCTTCCCGTGGACATTCGTGATGAAAATCCCTACCGGATTCGGATAGATCAATCCGTAATCATCATTGTATTCCGGATGATGAGTCGCATAAAACAGCCTGACAAAACCCGGATAGTCAGAAATGAGTCCGGTCAACGGATCGATGACCGTGCTGAAACCCTTCTGGACCCAATCTCCATAAAACTCCGGATTCACCCAACGATGTCCATCTTCCCCTCTGAGAGAAACCCTTCTCATCATTTCACTATAGATACGATCAAGATGCGGGACGAGAACAAGTGAAACCGGATCAAGCTCCTGATGAAGCTCAGGCGCCAATCCTCCGCTCAAGTCCTTTGAATGAACGGGTGTACCTTCAAACATGATATCGATGTCGCCATCCCTTGCAGCCCTTGGGATCAGTTCAAGCAGATACCCGGGAGCATGCTGCGCCCACAGGCTGATCCCCCGCGCTGTTTGACAGGTTGGGTTCAGGCCTTGACCGATACCGATGGGCTGCCCGAGGACATTGATGACACCTGCAAGGAGTACGGAGTTTGCTGTAATGCCATCTCCCGTTTTACATGAATTCAGAAGCGTCTTTCTTACCTCGGCCCTGATATCGAGTTCGATCAGCCTTTTGAGTCCCGGTGAGACCGGGGAATAGGAAAGAACTCCTCGTTCAAGCATGAGGGCAAGTCCGTATACGGATTGCTTCGTGGCCGGGTAGATCGCCACTTTCACAAGTTGAAATACAAGCTCTGCATTTTCATCCAGGTTCGCTTTACCTTTATCATTCAACTGAAGGGCTGTCGGTACAAGCTCAGGAAACTTCCTGCATAAATATCTTAGAAGGATGGCGTGCTGCGGAGCCACCAATCCGGTATCACGCATAGACCCGGCAAAATGTACCGCCTCTTTCTCCAGCTCTTCTTGAGATAGTTCCAACAGCTTCTTGCGATATTCACCCGGTTTCACAATACTTTTACTTAACGGGGTCGGGCCTTCAATTGCCGATACGTATTTCTCCAACACCAGACGTTCCGCTGCACTAAGATCGGAATGGAGCATTTTCTTAGCGGTCTCGATCATGGAAACGGTTCGTTTCACCATGATGGGACGCTGTGCCGTCAACCGTTCGATCTCTTTGATCAACGTAGTCGTAAGGGCTTGATAAGACAATTTATCTGAAAGGAAGTGAAACAATTCTGTAGCCCTTTCACTCTGTTCCCCACCTTCTATCCGCGCCGCTTCCGTCGCTTCAGGGAAAAGCAGATTCAGGTTCAGTACCATTACTTCATTCAGGAAATCCTGCGCCATCTCCGCCGTCACATCGGGATGTTCATATTGAGCTTCGGCTATGGAAAGCATCCTTAGCTCGCTCAGGATTTCAATAATCGAGGGCAGACCCTTTGCTTGCAGGGATCCCGCCACAAGTGGCGGTTGAAGCTTGGATGCTTTTTCCCAGGGACCGTCCTGGAATACCCCGGCTTTTTCAAAGCGGCTTGCACTTTGGTATAAAATTCCGAGACCTTCGTCAGTGTCCAGTAATCGTTGAGCTTCCTGATAGACGTCCGTTTGATACATTGATTTCGCAAACGAAGCTGCACTCTCCAATTCATTCAGCGCCAGCAAAAATCGCTCTTCCAGCTTGGAAGTTAATTCAAAAGCCATTTCAAAACTCCTTTATCGATCAGAATATCGGACAGGTTGTTCAGGCAAAAGACCAGCCTAAATATAGAAATTAAATTGTTCGTACTCTTTTAAAAGGTCCCTCATCACTTCGCTGTCTTTTCCATAGAAGAAGATGGTCCCGTAATGGTTTCCGAACCCGATCCTCTGGGCCACTTTCCCCTGGGCCGGGCTGAACATATCATGTTTTTCGAAATAAGGATGATTTTCAAGCTCGTCCGGCACCTCAAGCTTTTCTACATAATTGACATGAGGGTGAACCATTAAACACCCTGCATGGGCCTCGGCTTTCTCACCTGTCGAAGGGAAGAATTCTCTCAGTTCCTCTTCCGTTGTGTTCGGATCTCCACAAAGAATCTGTGCCTGGTACGCATTAAAACCATATGCCCGCTCAATTAAATCAAAGATATGACCACCAGGTACCCTGGCTGCAACTTCACCGAAATGAAGTGTACCGTCTGACGTGATGAAATATTCAGGATGGATGACTCCATATTCTATTTCAAACGCATCGATGAGCTGTTGAATGGCCTCCCGGATGATCGGACGCTTTTCTTCAAGTGTCGGAGAAGCCGGTACGAAATTCGAATAACCCAATCTCACGTATTCCGTTATATTTAAAAATTGGATCTTTCCTTTATGAATGAACGCTTCACACGAGAATTCCTGCCCGTCTAAGTGACTCTCCATCAACAATGGAAACTCAGATTCAGTGAGGGCATCTATATCTTCAGGATTCTCGATGGCCCGGTGTCCGACAGAGCCTGCTTTATCAAGAGGCTTGACATGAATGGGATCGTTCTTATCCCCTTCGACTTTCAAAAGGGCTTCATTTACTCGTTTCAGAAAGCGTCTTACATCCTCTTTATCCCTTGCTTCTTCAAATACACCTACTTTGATTCCCGCAATTTGGGCTTTACGCTTCATCATCCCTTTATCCCTTAAGAGGAGAGATCGGTTAAAGACACGGGGTTCGCTGCGGAAACGGGAGTTCAGTGCTCCTGCCCACTCCACGCATTCTTCATATAAAGGAATGGCGACTTCAGCACCAAGGGCATTCAGCTGTTTGTAAAGATGATCTGAACCTTCATTCAACCGATCGAAGTCCCAGCCGATAAAGGCAATATCATGCTTTTCTGCATAAGACTCGAAATCAGGTGGACCCACAACAACGAACGGTCGTTCAAGCTTCGTACACGCCTCGATGGCCGGCAGGCTCCAACCGATTAGTGCCGTTAAATAGGGTTTGGTTTTTTCTTTCACATTCTGTTTGGCCTGCTGCATTTCAAGTTGATCTAGTCCCATATTTTCCTCTCCCTTTTCACGTATTTATTCAGATTCATCTTTAGCATAACAAAGGCCCTGCTGAGAATGAAGTATTATGCTGAATTTTCAGTCTTTTCGACAAATAAAGTGTTAATGCGACTTTACCCGACACCGACTGCCTCTCAAGACCTCTTTAGATAAAAAAAGGCATATTCCCAACTTCGGAATATGCCTCATTTTCTTTATGAAAGATGTTAAAAAGGGATTCCTTCTTTCTTCGAGATGTCATCATTGAAAGTTCCCACTCCGCTGATTTTTCCCTTTTGAACATCCGGTTGTACGGAAGGATTGGAAGGATAGGTCTTACCATCAAAGCGTAAGCGTTTATAGCCTCCTTTTATCCCCCCACCGGAAACATACATGATCATATTTTTCCAACCATTCGTTTTCTCATTCTCGATGATCACGGGTGACCTGAGTAATGAAAAGGTCGTAACCAGCTTGTACTCACCGTTTTGATTTGTGAATAGTGCACCGCTGCATCCCCCACTTCCACACACTGGGGAACCAACCAGATAAACAAATGTTTCAGGCTGTTGATCATCGTTCAAGTCGATATGATTATAATAGTACTGAATGTGATCTTCACCCTTTTTTAAATCAAAAGCTTTACTAAATGCAGCTTCAAGCATTGGATCTCTTTTCGTTTCTGACTGGACATAGGTCACATCACTGACATCCACTTCAGAATTTTCCCCGTTCGGATGAGCACTTCCGATGGAACCTGTGTACGAGAAGAAGACTATAAATACTACCAGAATCAAAATATGGATATACTTCATCGGATCACCTCAATCAAATTGGTATAACCATAGTTTTACCAGCCTTACTGAGATTATCTGAAGTTTCTATCCGGAAGTCACCATTTTCTAATGCAGAAAATCCCCCTGACACATTCGTCAGGGGGATTCAACAGCTTTTATTCACCTAGATCAACATTATGATATACCTGTTGAACATCTTCAAGATCTTCAATCGCATCAATCATTTTCTCGAATTGAGCTTGATTGTCTTCAGAAAGTTCAACATCATTCTGAGCAAGCATTGTAAGCTCTGCCACTGTAAACTCAGTGATACCGGCACCTTTAAATGCTTCTTGAACAGCGTGGAATTGATCCGGCTCTGCATAAACGATCACGGAATCATCTTCTTCGATGATGTCACGAGCGTCCACGTCCGCTTCCATCAGGATTTCCATTACGTCTTCTTCAGATTTCCCTTCGATGCCAATGACTGCTGTCGCATCGAACATATACGCTACTGATCCACTCACACCCATATTCCCGCCATTCTTACCGAAAGCAGCACGAACCTCGGATGCTGTACGGTTGACATTGTTCGTCAAGGCATCCACGATGACCATGGATCCGTTCGGTCCGAAGCCTTCATAGCGCAATTCGTCATAATTTTCTTCTGAACCGCCCTTTGCCTTTTCGATGGCACGATCGACGATGTGTTTCGGTACGCTATACGTTTTCGCACGTTCAAGAACGAATTTCAACGTTTGGTTAAGTTCAGGATCCGGCTCTCCCTGTTTCGCTGCAACATAAATCTCGCGGCCGAATTTGGCATATATACGACTCGTATTGGCATCCTTAGACGCTTTCTTTTCTTTAATATTATTCCACTTACGTCCCATATCGTTTCACTCTCTTTCATTTATCTATGGATAGTTTCTGATTATAAAAGGTATATTCGTTTCTATTATACATGAAAAAGGCACCTTTTGGCTAAGTGATTCCCTTCCATCCTGTTCCGAAAAAAAAGCCGACTCAAGTGAGTCAGCCTTTTTCCTGGTATGCACTGATGGCTTCGTATTCCTCTTCCAGCAAGCGTGGAACCCGGATAAAAATCGGCATCAACCTCGTATAAGCTTCCGTCGCTTTCGGGTCTGGCTGATGGGAATGAACGGACCCTACCATTTCACTTACTGCTTCCAAAGAGTCGATCATTCCACTGCCGTACATCCCGAGTACGACGGCACCAAGGCATGAGCTTTCAAAGCTTTCCGGTACTTCCACTTCCTGATCGAACACGTCGGCAAGCATCTGGCGCCACAGCTCAGAGCGGGCAAATCCACCGGTTGCCTGGACCCGTTTCGGCGTACCGATCAATTCCTCCAGGGCAAGTAAAACACTGTACAAGTTCATGACGATTCCTTCAAGGACGGCACGGATCATATGCTCTTTTTTATGATGCATCCCGAGGCCGAAGAAAGAACCGCGTGCTTTTGCATTCCAAAGGGGAGCGCGTTCCCCGGCCATGTAAGGATGGAACAGGAGTCCTTCTGATCCCGGCTCTACTTTTGCCGCAATATCCGTTAGTACTTCATAGGGATCCTTCCCTAATCGTTTCGCCACTTCCACTTCACCGGAAGCAAGTTCGTCCCGGACCCATCTGAAGATCATTCCACCATTGTTCACGGGTCCGCCGATCACCCAGTGCTTATCCGTTAAGGCATAGCAGAAGATCCGTCCTTTTGGATCGGTCACCGGCCGGTCCGTCACAGCCCGGATCGCACCACTTGTTCCGATCGTCACGGCGACCACTCCCGGCTCGATGGCATTGACACCAAGATTTGATAGAACCCCGTCGCTTGCGCCGACAACAAATGGCGTATCGGCAGGTAAGCCCAGCATCTCTGTGTATTCAGACTTTAAACCAACCAGGCTTTCTGTTGTGGATACCGGAGTCGACAGCTGATCCTTCGAGACTCCGGCCACTTTCATGGCTTCCTCATCCCAAGCCAGGTTTTCCAGATGGAACATCCCTGTAGCAGAAGCAATGGAATAATCCACTACATACTTCCCAAACAAACGATGGAAAACGAATTCTTTAATCGAGATGAACTTTGCCGCTTTTCCGAACAATTCCGGCTTTTCGTCCTTCAGCCAGGCAAGCTTCACAAGGGGTGACATCGGATGGATCGGCGTACCGGTCCTTCTGTAAATCTCCATCCCGTTCATTTCTTTCTTGATTTTCTCCGCCCATGCAGCACTTCGGTTATCTGCCCATGTAATCGAAGGGGTCAATGGCTGGTCGTTTTCATCCACAAGGATCAAACTGTGCATGGCAGAACTGAACGACACAAATGAAATCGTTTCATTTGTACTTGAAGCCACTTCCTTGACGCACTTCAGGACTGCCTGAAAAATCTCTTCAGGATCCTGTTCAGCCGTCCCGGGCGTTGGTGTATGTAATGGATATTCGATCCCGTGACGCTCGATCGCTTTTCCTTCTTTATTAAATAGTACGGCTTTTGTACTGGTGGTCCCGATATCGACACCGATCATGAATTCTGACATCTTCGTTCCTCCTAAATAAATAGAGAAAAGGAAGAAGCGACATGGCTCTTCCCTCTTCTGCTATTATTCTATCCTATTTTAGCTAATGAATATCCCTAAAATGAACGCAACGGCAAATCCTACAAAACCGATGAGGGTTTCCATCACTGTCCAAGATTTTAACGTATCTTTTACATCTAATCCAAAGTAACGGTTCACGAGCCAGAAACCACTATCGTTTACATGGGAGAATACTGTCGCTCCTGAAGCGATGGCAATAACCATCAAACCAAGAACGGGACCTTGCATACCAAGAGTTTCGATCAGCGGGCTCATCAATCCTGCAGCTGTTACCATGGAAACAGTCGCCGATCCTTGAGCGACACGAACGACCATGGCGATCAAGAAGGCAAGTGCGATCGGTGGCAGGCTTGAACCAGCCATCATATTTCCTAATACTTCCCCAACACCGGAGTCGATCAATACTTGTTTGAATACTCCACCGGCACCCGTTACAAGGATGATGATCCCTGCAGGCTCAAGTGCTTTCGTTGCAATGTCCTGAACTTCCTGGCGGGAATATCCGCGCTTTGTTCCTAACAGAACGAACGTCAATAATGTTGCGATTGTTAAAGCTACGAATGGATGTCCCAAGAAAGTCAGGATGGAACGAATCATGTTTCCTTCATCCAGGATAACACCCGAAAGCGTATTCAATAGAATCAATACTAATGGAATCGAGATAAGAGAAGCAATCAGTGCGAAACTTGGAAGCTCTTTATCGTACTCTATTTCTTCTGCCTGCATATAGTCAGGAACCACTGCGTGAATTCGTTTTGAAATCCATTTTGCAAAAAGTGGACCAGCGATGATCATGGATGGAACACCGGCAATCGCACCAAACAGGATGACCCATCCAAGGTCCGCCCCGATCAAGTCAGCAACCGCGATCGGTCCCGGAGTCGGTGGGATGAAGCTGTGTGTGACGGCAAGACCTGCAAGCAATGGAATTCCATAGTACAGGAGTGACTTGCCTGTTTTTCTGGCCAATCCGTATACAATCGGTACAAGAATGATGAATCCTACATCAAAGAATACGGGAATGGCAACGAGGAAACCTGTGATCCCAAGGGACCATTGTGCCTTGTCTTCCCCAAATTTGTTAATCAAGGTCTGAGCCAGTCGTTCCGCTCCCCCTGATACTTCGAGCATGCGTCCGAACATCGCACCTAACCCAACGACAACCGCGACAAATCCGAGGGTTCCGCCCATACCGCTCTGTATAGATGCCACTACTTCCTGCAGCGGCATGCCGGCCGCGATCCCTACGATTAAACTTACTAATAATAGGGCAACAAAAGCGTGAAGCTTTGTTTTAATTACTAAAAATAATAAAAGAAAAATTCCGGCCAGTGCCACTAAAATGAGCATTTGATCTGACATTGTGTATCCCTACCTTTCTTTCCTCACGGCAGCCCTGCTGCCAAATTTTTTATACCACTTGATCCTGCTTATATGTTCCCGACGGGCAAGTAAAGCGTTTGCAAAACACTCTATGTAACTATGACTCTCCCATTTCAGTATGAGAGCTGCCAATTCGAGAGAACAAAACGAGCAGGAAAATTATTTTCTGTCTATCTCTATTATAAAAAATATTTTTCTTTTTGCAACCGTTTACAGAAATTATTTTTATTTTTCTACAAATCTTGTATAATGAAACTATGAAAACCCTTACAGGAGTGGTGTCAATGAGTCAACATCAACATTGTTTAGCAAGCATCCGTTCTCACTATCCTCAATTCAGTGTGACGGAGAAAAAAATCGCCGACTATATACTGGAAAACCCGAACGAGATCATCCATTCAACGATTAACGGTCTGGCAGAAGATTTGGGAGTGGCCGACTCTACTGTCTTTCGCTTTTGTAAACGAATCGGCTTTAAAGGCTATCAGGCCATGAAAATCGCCCTTGCCTCTGAAATCGTGACCGGACTTAAGGACATTCACGAACGCATCGATGAAGGTGACACGGCACAAACGATCGCCACAAAAGTATTTAAGTCCAATATCAAAACGATCGAAGACACGTTGATGGTGGTGGATGAGAAAAAGCTGATGAAAGCCGTGGACATGATGACTAGCGCCCGCTCCATCGAGTTCTTCGGAAGCGGCGGATCCGGTGTCATCGCCCTCGACGCTTACCATAAATTCATCCGGACCGGTCTGCGCGTGCATGCGGCAAGTGACAGTCACATTCAGCTGATGACCGCTTCCCAGATGACGAGTGACGATTGCGCCGTGTTCATCTCCCATTCAGGATCGACGAAGGATATTCTTCAGCTTCTCGACATTGTGAAAGAAACCGGGGCAAAGACCATCTGCATCACCAATTTCGCTAAGTCCCCATTAAGTCAGAGGGTCGACACGCCCCTCTTCACCGTTTCAGAGGAAACCGACTACCGCTCAGAAGCTCTGTCGTCCCGCATTGCTCAGTTAACATTGATTGATGCTCTCTATGTGAACTTAATGATGAGAAGGGAAACAGAAGGACAGGATGCCCTCCGGAAGATGAGGAAGGCCATTTCGGTTAAAAGGCTATAAAAAAAGGTTGATCAGTTCAGAACTGATCAACCTTTTTTTATTTTAATCCAGATGACTCATCAGTGATGCTTCATATTCCGTCACCGCTTCATCCAGCATGTGAAGACCGGCGTCGATCTGCTCTTTTGTCACCGTAAGGGGTGGAATCATGCGGATCACTTCGGAGTGATTTCCGCACAGATAAAATAAAACCCCTTTTTCAAGCGCCCGGTCAAGGATATCCATCAAGCCTTCCTGATTCGGTTTACGCGTCTTCGGATGGACGATTTCAATCCCGATCATCAACCCCACCGCCCGGATGCTGCCGATCACAGGATGTTTTTCTTTCAACATCTCGAGCCTTGAAACGGCGTATGCCCCCATCGTCTTCGTATTATCAAGGAGTCTTTCCTCCTTCATGACTTCCAGGGTGGCAAGACCGACAGAGCAAGCGATCGGGTTCCCGCCGAACGTCGTGCCATGGCTTCCAAGCGGCCACTGCTTCATCAGCTTATTGGACGCCACCGTCGCGCTCAGGGGAAGACCCGACGCAATTCCTTTCGCGATCGCCATGATATCCGGCGTCACATCGAAGGTTTGTGCCGCAAACCAATTACCCGTACGTCCGAAGCCCGTTTGGACTTCATCGAAAATCAGTAATATATCATGCCGGTCACAAACCTCCCTTACCTTCTTGAGCCAGGCTTTCGGAGGGACGATATATCCCCCTTCACCCAGCACCGGTTCTAAAATGACACACGCCACTTCTTCAGGAGTGACCTGGTGATCAAAAAGCGTTTCAAAATCCTTTTCAAGCTTGCTGACAACATAGCGGGCTGAATCCTCTCCTTCCGGACACTCCCGTTCATTCGCATACGGAATTTGATACGTCAAACCCGAAGGCTGCATGAACTTCCGATACTTACTCTTTGAGGTCGTGACACTGAGTGCACCCAATGAACGGCCATGAAAACACCCCGTAAAGGATATGACATAAGGGCGCTTCGTTACATATTTAGCAAGCTTGATCGCCCCTTCGATCGCTTCCGTCCCGCTGTTGGCAAAGAAGAAACTATCAAGGTCACCCGGAAGGATCTCCGCCAATTCATCAGCCAGGCGAAGGATCGATTCATACATGATGACACCGGAAGGACCGTGCATCAGACCGTCCGCTGCATCCTTGATCGCCTGGACGATTTTCGGATGACGATGGCCCACATTTGTCACGGCGATGCCAGAGGTGAAATCAAGATACTTCCTTCCGTCAAGCCCATAGTAGTAGCACCCTTCTTCTTTCACAACCGGTAAATTCGGATGATCCTTTGCCATGCTCGGTGCCAGACGATCCGGCATCCGTTCGATAAGCTGTTCAAACGTTCGTTCCATTTCAGTACCCCCAGATATTCTTATAGTATAATGCTAGATTGTCGAGGTTTTACATAAAGAAAAAGTGCGCCAGTAATGCGACGATTGGCAGTGTGATGATGGTTCGTTGGATGAAGATGATGAAGAGATCCAGAAAGCTGATGGGAATCTTGGATTTGATCAGCAGGATCCCAATTTCAGACATGTAGATTAATTGAGTCAAAGACATGGCCGCGATCACAAATCTCGTTAACTCACTTTCGATCCCGCTACCCACCACTGCAGGCAGGAACATATCGGCAAACCCGACGATCATCGCAGGGGCAGCATCCGCAGCCTGCGGGATTTGCAATAGTTCAAGGAGTGGGACGACCGGGTAAGCCAGCACATCAAACACCGGTGTATATTCTGCCACCACTAAAGCAAGCGTTCCAAGGGCCATGACGAGTGGAATGAGTCCGAACCAGATATCAAATACGTTTTGCAGTCCTTTTTTGGTCACTTCACCGACACTTTTCACTTCAGATGCTTTTTCAACAGCTTTTTCGAAGCCCCATTGAAGACGGGAAACATCTTCAGGTACTGTTTCAGAGATTTGCATTCCCACCGGCTCGTAATACGTATCTTTCTTACGGGAAAGAGGCGGGATGCGCGGGCAAATCACCGCTGCTGCGATCCCTGCAATGACGACGGTTCCGTATAATTGCACAAACATGGATTCTAAGCCTATGAAACTGACGATCACGAGGCTGAAAGCGATGGAAGCAACAGAGAAGTTGGTTGCAATGACGGCAGCTTCCCGTTTTGTGTAGTAGCCTTCTTCAAATTGTTTCGTTGTAATGAGGACACCAACGGTCCCACTCCCCATCCAGGAAGCCAGGGCATCAATGGAAGACCGTCCGGGCAGCTGGAATAAAGGCTTCATGATCTTCTGCAGCAGGGTCCCGAAGAAATCCATCAGTCCAAAATCTAATAGAAGAGGCATCAATAATCCTGCAAACAAAAACCATGTGGTCAAAACAGGGACCAACGAATACAGAACCGTTCCGCCTGTATAGTCGGATATGATCCATTCCGGTCCGATCCCGTTGACGGTCATGATGGCAAAGACTGAACCGATGACACGGATGGCGATCCAGAACGTACCTACATCGAACAGCCCTTTTAAAAATGGCTGGGTGACGATCCACTTAGGTTGAAGAAGCTTTGTATAAATGGCCATGAGAGCGGATATCCCAAAAATGATCGTCATGAATAATGGCAATACTCCTTCAAATATCCCTTGAAAATAAGAAGCAAAGATCCCGACCCCGATGGTCATGTTCCCTTCGTACGTCACAGGGACCAAAAACAGCAATACTCCTATTAAGGAAGGAATGATAAACTTCATTGCTTCCTTAGCTGATCTCCCGGACCGGGTTTGTAACTGACTGACATTCTGTTTTCCAACCTCCATTGTCAAACACCCCTTTGAAATGATTCATTTATCCTTCTACTCACCAAAGAACTTGCAAGTATCATGCCAACCTTTCATCTAATGCTGTATTTTTTCATTTTTCTGACAACCGAAGGCTGACTGATCCCAAGATTTTGAGCCATTATAGTCGTCGTTTTATACTGCTGCCTCGCTTTCTTCAGCACCTGCTCTTCAACCGCTTCCAGGACGTCCTTTAATGATTGTCCTTCACGGTCAAACTCTGACAGATCCCCACTATGCTTTATGTATTGCCCGGGCAGGTTTTCCATTTCAATGAGCTGCCTCGAAGATGTGACAATCAGCCTCTCGATCAGATTCATCAACTCCCTGACGTTCCCTTTCCATTCCTGAATGAGAAGCTGATGGATCACCCCTTCATCCAATGTCTTCCGGCGCTGATATTTTTCACAAAAATAGCCCACAAAATAATCGATCATCGTTATAATATCCGATGTCCGTTCCCTTAAAGGCGGGATGGTTATGGGAACGACATTCAGGCGGAAGAATAGATCCTGCCTGAATTCCCTGTTCTCCACGGCCATCTCCAAATCCCTGTTCGTCGCTGCCAGGACCCGAAAGTCCACCTTCCTTTGCTTCGTGCCACCGACCCGGTAAAATTGTTTCTCTTGGATGAATTTCAAGATTTTCACTTGATTGGGTTGAGACAGTTCCCCGATTTCATCAAGAAACAGGGTACCGCCTTCTGCAAGTTCAGCCAATCCTACCTTCCCCTTGCGATCGGCCCCGGTGAAAGAGCCGGGTTCATAACCGAAGAACTCAGCTTCAAATAAGGATTCCGGTATGGCACCGCAATTGACTTCAATGAAAGGCCCCCCTTTTCTTTGACTTTTATTATGGATGAATTTCGCAATATGGGACTTGCCGACACCGGATTCCCCTAACAACAGGACATTCACATCCACTTCTGCCACCTGCAGGGCAATCTGGAGAACCCTCTTCATCTCATCACTTGTGGCAATGATCCCTTCCGAATAATAATGACGGCTCCTGAGGATTTCGAGTTCACTTTTCACCCTTTCCATCTCATCTTCCATGTCCTCTAAGTATTTCTTCATATTCAATAATTCCGTGACGTCATGTGAATAGCTGACGACCCGCACAAGCTCACCATTTTCATGGAAAACCGGGATCCCTGTGACCAGGAGCTTTTTTCCATCCTTACTTGTCTGAACCAGGGTAATTTTCCTTTTTTCCTTTAAAACCAATGGAGTCAAAATCGGTGTGAAGATTCCCTCTCTCTCAAGATCATAGACGGATTTCCCTACCATATCCTCTGACTTCACATTATAAATACCACCAGTCGCCTCACTGACTTTCAAAATGATGCCATCTGTATTCGTGACTAAAATATCGTCCTGCAATGAGTGCAGGATTGCTTCATTTTCATTCCAACTTTTTTTCGTCTCACTCACCGTGGTCACCCCTTTCATCTTCTCCGGATTATTCAATTATGAATAATTCCACTGAATTTTATTATATTAATCCATTTATACCAGACTATTTTGACTTTTTATACATTTTTGAATAATTTATTTAAGAATGCATAAAAACCCACTCTCTTATATAACAATTATTTTACTATTCAAATCATTTCGATTATCATTTTGTTAAGACAGTGAAAGGTGGGAAAAGGATGACACATGCATTAACGTTGGAACACGCCAAAGAGATGGATAGACAGGATACGCTTGCCCATTTCCGAAAGGAATTCTACATAAAGGAAGATCACTATTATATGGATGGGAACTCCCTGGGCCTACTATCGAAGCGAGCCGAGGAATCGCTTTTGACCTCATTGAATGATTGGAAGGAACATGGCATCGATGGCTGGATGGACGGGCAGGAGCCGTGGTTCTATTATTCTGAGAAGCTTGGAGAAATGACGGCTCCTTTAGTGGGTGCAGAAAAGGAAGAAGTCATCGTGACGGGTTCCATCACGACGAATCTTCATCAATTACTGGCCACCTTCTATCAACCTCAGGGAAAACGAACGAGGATCCTGGCAGATGAACTGACTTTCCCGTCGGATATTTACGCGGTTCAAAGTCAGCTTGAATTAAAGGGTTATTCCCCTGACGAGCATCTAATACAGGTGGAAAGCAGGGATGGATTTACCCTGCGGGAGGAAGACATCATTCATCAAATGACCGATGAGATTGCCCTTATCCTCCTACCGTCCGTCCTTTACCGAAGCGGGCAGCTGCTGGATATCAAACGCTTGACGGATGAAGCCCACAAACGGGGCATTGTCATCGGATTCGACCTCGCCCATTCAATCGGAGCCCTTCCTCATCAGCTGCACGAAGACGGTGTGGACTTTGCGGTGTGGTGCAATTACAAATACTTAAACAGCGGTCCGGGTGGTGTCGGGGGATTATTCGTTCACAACCGCCACAGAGGGAAAAAGCCCGGTCTTTCCGGCTGGTTCAGTTCACGGAAGGATGCACAGTTCGATATGGATCATACGCTTACTCATGCTGATTCAGCCGGTGCTTTCCAAATCGGGACCCCCCATATTTTGAGCAGCGCCCCCCTCCTCGGTTCCCTTCAACTGTTTGAAGAAGCAGGGATCGAGAATCTGAGACGGAAATCCCTTTCTCTTACAAGATTCATGATGGATGTCTTCCAGCAGGAGCTTAATGGCTATGGATTTACCATCTGTAACCCCCTTGAAGATGAATGCCGGGGGGGACATATCAGTCTGCAGCATGAGGAAGCGGCGAGGATCTGTAAAGCCTTGAAAGCAAACAGGGTGACACCTGATTTCCGGGCACCCAATGTGATCCGCCTGGCACCTGTGGCTCTTTATTCGTCGTACGAAGATGTATGGGAAACGATTCATATTTTGAAAAACATCATGGAAAAAGAAGAATACAAGCAGTTTGAAAATACACGGAACGTTGTCGCTTAACACAGAAAGGATGAGGCAATCATGAAAATCATCGATATTTCAAGACCCTTGCATAATGAAACCCCTGTTTGGCCGGGAGACACGCCTTTTTCCTTTTCCTTGAACTGGACGAAGGAAGAATCGGGATCCGTCAATGTCGGTCAGCTGACCATGAGCTCCCATACCGGGACCCATGTGGATGCCCCCTTCCACTTCGACAGTGACGGGAACCGGATCCTCGATATGGCCCCAGAACGTTTTATGGGACCGTCCATCGTGGTTTCGTTGGAAGGCGCGCCTGAAATCGGTCCTGAACAATTAATAGAGCTCGACTTGACTGATGTCAAAAAAGTTCTGTTTAAAACCAATGCCTGGAGTGATCCAAACCGATTCCCCGGGCATATCCCCCCTGTCACGAAAGAACTTGCCCCTTTTTTAAAGAAAAAGGGCATTGATCTGATCGGGGTGGATCTTCCCTCTGTTGACCCTTTAGACAGCAAGGAATTGCACGCCCATCACTCACTGCGGGAACATGACATCGGAATCCTCGAAGGGATCGATCTTACCCATGTAACTCCTGGGATATACGAGCTTGTAGCCCTTCCCCTTCCTCTTAAAGAAGGGGACGGATCCCCGGTTCGTGCCGTTTTGATTGACCGGACGTAAAATATTCGTGAACCTTTTTTGTCCTTCGGTTCGAATATATCTCCACTCCTTTTTCATAGACTGATAGTAGAAGGCTGCAATCATATAGCGATAGCTATAAAAAGGAGTGGGGTTTATGATGGGAATCACGATCACCATCGGTTTTATCGCGATACTTGGAATCATCATGGGAATTCTTATTTATTTTTTAAGACAGGCCTTGGATTCGAATGATTCGAAGAAGGTTGATTCACGAGATGACCATTTTTCACAGTAAGGGGCCGGTTTACTGATGTTCGCTTGTATGTGAAGCATGTCATAGAACGCTCAATAAATCGCAAAAAAGCCCCGGCGTCCTTCATTTTCCAGGACGCCGGGGCTTTTTTATTCGATAATGTCCTTTTCTCCCAGTTTCATAGGGCTTGAACAAAGGGGACAAACCTTGGATTTGGTATCTTCATGGGTATCGGGCCTCTGCCAGGCAATGCACTCAGAGCTTGTGCACACCCAGGCAAGAATCTTACCCACCTTTCCGCTTCTCGCCTTTTTAGCTGTTTTCGGCTCAGCGTGTGGAGTCTGTTTGAATAAGTCAGCAATAAAGCGCGAGCACTTACGCTGTTCGCCTTGATAATAGGCCGGTGAAGAAATGAACAATTTCTCTTTTGCCCTCGTGATGGCTACATAGGCAAGGCGCCTTTCTTCCTCCACTGCACCCGAAGTCTTCTCTTTTTGGCTCGGGTCCTTATACACCTTATCCTCGAGCTTATTGGCGTTGAGAGCTGAACTGTGGGGAAGATTCCCTTCGATGGCCCCGATTAAAAACACAACGGGGAACTCAAGGCCCTTTGACCGGTGAATCGTCATAAGGGATACACTGTCCGTGTCCCTGCCTCCCCTTTGATTCGAATAGATCTCCTCATACTTCGCTTTCATCTCATCAATGAAGGTAATGAAGCTAGAAATCGTATCAAAGCGCTTCGCTGAGCCTTCAAGCTCGTCCAGCATTTCTTTAATGAGCTCCTTCTGCTCCGTCACCACGTGAGATTCCTGGGCGTCGATGTACTGGTGATAGAATTCCTTCCGGATACGCTTGATGGCACTTTCCGGTGATTGGTCACCGATCGCCTTCAGGAACTTCATCCGTTCTTTCACATTCTTCACCTGGAAAGGCTTCAGCCCGGATAAAGTCGTTAAGTGAATGAGGGGATACTTCTTCCGCTCCTTCTGCTCTTCTTCCAGGATGTGAGCCATTCCCCGGTCTCTTCGGATAAAAAGGGTGGGCAGCAGCGATTCCATGGCTGAAAAATTTCTTGGGACGATCGATAATCGCAAGTAATCCACCACGGGCTTCACGGTCCAGTTATCATAGAAAAGGGAATCCTTCTGATTGTATGGTGTGAAGGGAATCTCCTTTAACAGGAGCTGCTCAAAGACGGCACGCCCACTGCTCATCGTACGGTGGAGAATCGTCATATCTCCATAACCGTAGCCTTCTTCTCGTAATCTCTGAATCTCTTCTGTGATCCAGACGGCTTCTTCATCGGCTGTAGCGGGTCTTGAATAGAGAGGCTTCTGTCCCTCCACTTTTGTAGCGATCAGCTCTTTTTTTCTCCGATGTTCATTCCGTCCGATGACTTCATTCCCGAGCCCGATGATATAAGCGTCTGAACGGTAATTTTCTTTTAAGGTCACGACTTTGGCATCCGGAAACTCCTCATCAAAATCCAAAATGAATTCGTTCCTGGCCCCGTTAAAGGTGTAAATCGTTTGATCATCATCCCCGACCACGAACAGATTACGATGAGCCGCAATCAATTTGATCAATTCATATTGAACCAGATTCGTATCCTGGAATTCATCGACCATCACATACTGGAAACGGTGCTGAAGGGAAGTCAGGAGATTCGGATTTCCCAATAGTAATTGATAGGCCTCTGTCAAAATATCATCAAAATCCATTTTATGATTCATGCGCTTCCACTCTTCATATTTCAAGAGGATGCTTCGCACTTCTTTTTCTGACTTGGACTTCTCGGGGAGCTCCCGTATATCTTTCTGATTCAGCTTATAATGAGAAAGCTTGGCGAGGAGCGTCTCGGCGTCATACGGATCATATATATTCATTTCTCTCTGGATCTGTTTCAAAATGATTTGTTTATAGCGCTCGTTCCCAATCACTTCCTGTGTGTAATGACGGGATCTGAGCAAGTAAAGGAACAGGGCATGAAACGTGCTGGCATGTACCTGTCCACCATGTTCTGCTCCCGGAAGCCTTGAAATCCGCTGCTTCATCTCTTCCGATGCTTTTTTGGTAAATGTGACAAGCAAAATATTTCTTGGCTGAATGTCCTTCACGGCCATTAAGTAGCCTGCACGGCAGACGAGCACCGTCGTTTTTCCCGTTCCAGCACCGGCAAGGGTCAAGCATGGTCCTTTCACATGACGGACCGCTTCAATCTGAGCCGCATTCAGATGAATGCCCGCTTCCTCCATCGTCCGAAAGAAAAAAGCATCCTCGTCATGGGAGGATATCAGCTGCTTCGTGGTTTCCCCCTTATGGAGCGGAGACACGGGGATCTCCTTCTTATCTGCTTCATATGGATAAATGGAATAGTTGGATACTACTTTATTCAAAGCTCATTCTCCTAGCTTTTCTTTCGATTCATAACCTTCTCATCATAACAAGAGCCCTCCGTGAATAGCAATGACAATCTCAGGACGAAACAGATGCACGAGACGATATGTAAATACTGTTAAACGATTGTTTAATCCCCCCAACCCTAGTAGAATAAATGTTTTGAAACACTAAACAAACGTTTGTTTAAATCAGATATGCTCCCAGAGGATTAATATATTGAAAGAAAAGGTATTAGAACATTAGGTGATAAACAATGAAACTGACAAAATGGGGCTACACCCGCTTCAACAGCATAAAAGCAGAATTCGACCACTTCCCCCACTCCCTCGTCATCCTGAGGAAAATCAGAAACTACTACTTCATCAACAAAATCCACTGGTCCCACCTCGACCCCGTCGTCGAAACCCATCACCTAGAACAAATGGAACTGCTGGTGAATAGGGAAATGGATCTCGAGGAGAATTACATTAGAAGGAGATTGGATTAAAGGCTAGAATTTATTGTTTGGATTATCCATGCCTTATAAGTGATACTCAATGAAGAAGCACAGAGTGGAATGTAGCGGAAGGTGCTCGACTCCTGCGGGAAACGCGTGAAAGTTGAGACCCCACAGGGCTTTAGCCCGAGGAGGCTCAACTCACGCCCCGCGGAAAGCGAGCACCTGCAGCGAAAAGGAACGGTCTCTGCCTTAATGAATACTCCTTACAGAGCTACTAAGCTTTTTAAAAAATAAAAAACCAAGAAAAAATAAGATAAACCAAGATAACCGCCCATTTCAATTCAAAAACCACCCAAAATCGCACTATATTGATTATTCTGAACATTTGCATTAATTTTATAATTTGTTAATATATAATTAATAAATGATTTACAAAACAATCTTTAAAGGAAGGCGTGATTCCAATGAAGTGAGTTAGCAAAGCATGTCAGCATCACATCTCGCTTTTGAGATCGGCCCGTGAAAACTGATTTCAAGATGTGTGGATATGCGGGAATGCGCAATCTTATTTCAGGAGATGATTCCAATGAAGAATGTAAGCGAAGCATGCTAACATCATGGTACGCAAGAAGATAGCCAGTGAAAACTATCTTCGTAACATGTGGGCGTGTGGGAAAATCAGCGGCAAACGAAAATAAACTAATAAACCATGCAAGACCATTAATTTAATGTTAAATGAATGTTACGTATGTGTATTAGTAAGAAAGGATAGTAAAGTTAATTGAATAAGGTTTACTTAAGTTAAGGCGCTGTTTATGTGGTATAGGCATAAGCAGCGTCTTAAATTTGTGGTCAGTATTCTTCTTTTAATAAAGAGCAGACAGCCGCATCGCAAAAGACACCTTTTTCAAATGCCGCTTTTCGCAATACGCCTTCAAATGTAAAGCCGGCCTTTTCGAGACTCCTCTTCGATGCCATATTTTCCGGATCGTAATAGGCCTCGATCCGATTAAGATTCATTTCTTCAAAGCCGTATCTCAGGATCGGCTGTAATACTTCCGTGATGACCCCTTGTCTCCAATAGGATGGATGTACCTCAAACCCCACCTCGGCTTTAAAATGTTCTTTCTCCCATTGATGAAAACCGCAGCTGCCGATGATCTCGTTGGATTCTTTCAGGGCAATCCCCCATCGGATTCCTTCATTCAGATGAAACCTTTCGTTCCACTTCTCAATGATCTCCAGTGCCTGTTTTTCCTCATGGAACGATTCCAGATCATAATATCGGGTGACTTCATCTTTTGAGAAATAGTCAAAAACACGGGGAGCATCCCCTTCTTTCATCTGCCGTAAGCGAAATCTATCTGTTTCAAGTGCCGGAAAGGTTCGTGTCAACATGTTCATTCTCCTTTTCTATTTGTTCTCCTTATGTATTCAACATGGGATTTTCCAATGCCTTCTTGTTTGAGAAAGTTTTTATTCATTCACCGTTTGTGTTCTTTCCTTCATCTGGTTACAATCGATGTAATAGATGAAAAAGGATGGGGATGACATGAAGGCCGATAAAATACTGGTAAGCACTGCCCTATTCACCGGGAATGCAGCTGCTCCCATCAACGGATTCGTTGCAGTAAAGGATGACGTGATCATTGGGGTCGGTCCCCGTTCGGAGATGGAGAGTTTCATAGGACCCTCTACGGACGTCAGGGATGCCGGAAACCGCCTGGTGACAGCTGGGTTCCATGACTTTCATCTTCATTGGTTTTTAGGAGCGATGTTTGAGGGGTTTTGCCAACTGACTTTCGGGACCACAGAGGATATGACAGCAAGAATGGTGGCGGAATATGCCCGGGACCATCCCGATGAGGAATGGGTGCTTGGATTTGGATGGCATCATGTCCGCTGGCCGGAGCAGACCACCCCCACCCGCCATTCATTGGACCGGTACCTGCCCCACCGCCCCGTTGTTCTGCTCAATGAAGAAGCTCATAGCGCTTGGTTGAATACAGCTGCCCTCCAGAAATTAGGGATTCACCGGGATACTCCCGCACCTCCTTTTGGTAAGATTGAAAAAGATGCCGACGGTGAACCAACCGGATTTTTATATGAGACGGCCGTACAGTATGTAACGGAGGCTTTTACATTCGAGAAGAAAGTAAAGAACAGATTGATGAATGGAATGCTGAAGAAGACGGCATCCTATGGGATCACTTCCGTTGCCGACATGCTGCCTCTTCCCGGCTATACATTGGGAGACCCCGGGTTTTATCGGGAATTTGAAGAAAAAGGGGAGCTGACGACCCGCATTCACTTCCTGGACGTGCTGGATGGTGACCTCGAGCGTGGCATACTGTTTAGGGAGAAGTATCAATCGGATAAGCTTCAGTTTTCTGGTTTGAAGCAGTTCCTCGATGGGGTCCCCTTGACGTATACGGGGTATTTGCTTCAGCCATACTCAGACCGGCCGACGGAAATTGGCGGGACCATTTATGAACCACATGTTTATCAAAAGTGGATTGAGGATGCTGACCGGGAAGGGTTCCGGATCCGCCTGCACGCTTGCGGGGACGCCGCTGTCCGGTTGGGCCTGGATGTGTATGAGCATGCGAGGAAGGTCAATGGTGCAAGGGATTCCAGACATACGATCGAACATATTGAAGTATGCGACCCAAAGGATTTCGAGCGCTTCCGGAAGCTCGGGGTCATCGCATCCATCCAGCCCGAGCATCTCACGTCAGGTTCGATGGAATCCCATGCATATCTGGACAGACTCGGGATGGAGCGGGCACGCTATACGTGGCCGATCGGTTCATTGCAGAAGCATGACGCAGCCATTGCGTTTGGAACGGACTTTCCGATTGTGGACTTGAATCCGATGCTGGGCCTGTACAGGGCGGTCACACGGAAGCACGAAGACGGCTCTCCTCAAGGCGGATGGAATCCTCATGAGAAAATTTCATTGGCCCATGCCCTGATTCATTACACGAAATCCCCTGCTTACGGAAACTTCAGGGAGCATGATTTAGGAACGATCGAAGTCGGAAAAAAAGCTGATTTAGCCGTTCTGGACCGGAATCCATTTGAAGTTGATCCTGAGGAGATCCTTGAGACGAAGGTATGGATGACAGTGATGGACGGCAGGATTGTGTATGAAAAATAGCGGAAGTGTATAACGAAAAAGAGGTCCGTCCCTCATATCCGGGGACGGACCTCTTTTTTTATTTTGTTTCCGGTTGTTGCAGTCCGCCGCCGCGGATGGTCTTTTCCTGGAATGGCAGGTTGAGTTCTTTGCTTAGCTTTTCAAGGAAGCTCAGTTCACGCTTGGATACGAGGCAGATGACGGTACCTTCTGCACCCATGCGGCCGGTTCTTCCTGAACGGTGAATGTACTGCTTTGTGTCGCTCGGGAAATCGAAATGGATCACGTGTGTGACATCGGTGATATCGAGCCCTCGTGCCGCGACATCGGTTGTCAGAAGCATGGACACCTTCCCTGAGCGGAAACGATCCAGGGATTGCTTGCGCTCCATCTTGTTCGATTCTCCTGCTAAGACTTCGAGCTCGACTCCCTTATATTTAAGCTTCTCTTCCATTTCAGAGAGTCTCTCCAGTTGATTGAAGAATACAAGTGCCTTAATTCCTTTGAAGTAAGAGATACTCCTGAGGGCTTCCACCTTATCCCGCAATTCACTATATACAAAGACATGGTCGACTTTCGGATTATCAAGGTTGGCTTCCATTTTGACAATTTCATGGTTCTGTAAGAGAGATTCGGCTACTTGTTCCGTTTCATCTGATAAAGTTGCTGAGAAGAAAAGCACCTGACGTTCTTTCAAAGTTGATTTGATGATATCCTTCACTTCCCGGATATGCTCTGATGAAATCATTAAGTCAAACTCATCGACGACGATGGTTTTCACTTCATGCATCTTCAGTTTTTTCATTTTCATCAATTCGATCAGGCGACCCGTTGTTCCGACAACGATATGAGGCTTTTTCTTCAGCTTCTCGACTTGTTTCTTGACGTTCGCACCACCGATGAAGGCAGCACTCTTAATGTCCGTCCCCTTAGCCCATTTCTGGATTTCCTGGTGGATCTGCATGACCAGCTCTCTTGATGGTGCAAGGATGACTGCCTGTGCCTGTTTTCTTGATGGATCGATGGCCTGGATGATCGGGAGTAAATAAGCCAGGGTTTTCCCCGTCCCCGTTGGTGATTCACACACAACGTCCTTCCCTTCCATGATAAGGGGCACGACTTTTTCCTGTACGGGAGTGAATGCAGTAAACCCTGCTTCTTCCCAGTTTTTTTGTAGTATTGGCGAATGGATGATGCTTGAGATTGAATTCATTCGTTTCGTCCTTTCTTAATCGGTAAAGGCAGAAGGCTCTTCCTCAATGGGTAAGCTGATTTCCACTGCCGTCCCTATTTCTTTATCACTTTGAAAGTGTATATGTCCTTTATGACGCTGGATGATTTTCTTGCATACGGCGAGACCGAGGCCCGTACCTTTTTCTTTCGTCGAGTAAAACGGTTCCCCCAGATGTTCGATTCTTCCAGGCTCCATGCCGACTCCATTATCCTTCACGATTACCAAGGCGTCTGTCCCCTGCTCTTCCAATGTGATCGAGACCTTCCCATCCCTGGATGGGGGGATGGCTTCCACGGCATTCTTTATGATATTGATGAAAACCTGTTTAAGCTGATTGGACTCTCCCGACACATACAAAGGTTTTTCAGACAGATTCTCATATGTTATGGAAACATTATCAAAATTAGCCTGTGCTTCCATCAGGACGAGGACCTGTTGGAGGATCTCATTTATTCTTTCAGGACGAAAGTGAGTTTCCTGTTGTTTCCCAAGGATCAGCATCTCACCTGAGATCAAATCAATTCGATCCACTTCAGAAAGCATAATGTCCAAATGATCGTGGTTAATGGTATTGGTCGTTTGCATAAGTTGGATAAATCCCTTGAGAGATGTGAGCGGGTTGCGTATTTCATGGGCAACGGCAGCTGCTAACTGACCTATGACGGAAAGCTTTTCCGATGCGACGACCATTTCTTCGTTTTCCCGATTGGATGTGATATCCCTTGCGATGGCGAACATTCCTGTCACCTCACGATTAATGATAATCGGAACGAGGGAGCACCTGAGGATCTTTCCTTTATTATCGCCGATATGGATCTTCGTTTCAAAGGTGGATGCGAGGCCTTTGAACGTAGCAAAAAAGTAGTCTGTCACCCGCTTCATTTCTTCTTCATCCAGGAACTTACTGAATTTCACTTCTTTTAACTCTTCTTGAGTGAATTCAAGTAATACCTCGGCTTCTGCGTTGACAGATATGACATGTCCATCTAAGCTCAGCTCCAAGACGGCGTCGGGATTCTGCTCGAACAACGAATGATAATGCTGATTTCTTATCTGAAGCTGTTTCTCTTTTTTCGATAGTTTATCGTTTGAGAGAATCAGCTCATTGGTCCTGCGGTAGATCAGGAAAAAAATGATGATACCTGTGACAAATGTAAATAGCCAGCCCTTATAGCGCTGAAAATAAATATACATACTAAGCTTCTCATGTGCGATGATCATGGAAACATAATCTGAAAACACAATCCATAATGCGCCTAACAATACATAGGTGACGGATATCTTCAAGGCAATATCTTTAGCTTGTTTCATGATGTGACATTCACCTAAATTCCAATAGTCTTTCTCCTATGGTTTCTCAGTTCTTATCCATTTATCAAAAATCTTCCCCCTTATTCTCTCCTTCCAGGAACAATGTAGATAAGGGGTAGATTCCCACGCTTTGTATCAGGAGTGAAAGCATGATGACTCCGAAAGTTAAGGAGTGCAGAAGAAAGGGGCCTTGATCATCTAAACCTAATAATAAAGCAACAGACATTGTTCCTTTAATTCCAGACCAGGTTAAGATGGATACTTCCTTCCATCCATACGTCATCCTCCATGTTTCTTTCATTTTTACAACACCAATAATAATAACATAGCGAACGAATAATGAGAGAACAAAAAGGAAGAAGATCCAGCCGGTTAAAGAGAAAGATAAATACCGTGTCGTCTGGATTCCGATCAATAAGAATAAAAAGGTAAGAATGGTCGGTTCAATAACGGTCCAGAATCCATCCAGGTCCTGCCTGAAGTGATTTTCCTTTATTGTTTTTCCATATTCATAGGAAAGCATGATTCCTGAGGATACTGTTGCAAGGACGCCTGAGACACCCAACTCTTCCCCCACATAAAAGGTTCCGTATGCAAGGATGATACTCAGCATGATCTGATATCGCGAATCTGTCGTGAAGTGGATCGCTTTACTCGCCATCCATCCAAGCGTCACACCCAATACGATCCCTCCCAGAGAAACCAACAGGAATTCTCCCATGAAAGAAGAAACGGAAAACGTTTCCCCTCCAAAGTAAATTCCGGCCACAACAGTAAAGAGAACAATACTTGTGCCGTCATTGATCATCGATTCCCCCTCCACTACATCGGCTATGTCGTCTCTGTTTGAAGACTCTTTCAATACCGATACCACTGAGACCGGATCTGTCGGTGTTAAGATCGCAGAAATCAGTAAAGCTTCTCCATAGGTCATAGGGATCCATGGGTGCAAACCGTAATACGTAAGGAGACTCATCAATAATGTAGTGATGACAATACCAATCGTACTTAGGAGAGTGATGATTCCAGCATGTTTCTTTAAAGCCTTTGCGGGAAATTGATAAGCGGATATAAATAAAAGTGCCGGCAGAAACCACTGGAATATAATATCCTTCGTCAGGGTGACATCAGAAAACGCGGGAATAAACGAAAGACCTATTCCAATCAGAAGCAAAACAACCGGAACAGGAATGTTCTTCTTCTTTTTATCAAAGGTAAAGACACTATAACCAATCATAAGCAGGATTAAAATATGTATAGGTTCGATGATTCACACCTCCAGTTACAAGATTATTTCCACTCATTATATTTTACTAAACTTAACATCCATCCTTTTTCCTAATTTTTCAAATTGGTGTTTATTTTTCTTTAGGGAGGTAAAAAGAGAACAATATGATAGTGAAGGCAGGTGATACGAATGTTAAGTATGATGTATGGGAGTAAACCTTTCAGTAAAAGCGGTACAATCACTCTCCCCCATAAATGGAGGGAGAAGTTTGGACTGTTGCCGGGAAAACTTGCAGAGCTCGTCTATCAAAACAATTGCCTCTATATTAAGCAGGCCACGCGGGACTCCACCCATAACAAACGCTACATCTCAGAAAAAGGAACGGTCCACATCCCGAAGGAACTCCGGGAAGAAATGGGCATGACGTATCCATCCTCCTACTGCTTGCACGTCAACGAAAAAGACAACTGTTTTATGATCACAACGGAGAAATAATAAAATGAGGTCCGTCCCTCGCTGCTTTAAAGCGATGAGGGACGGACCTTTGGTTGTTGGGTGGTGATGCTGCTTCCCGTGTCGGAGATGGATAGTTTGCGGACCTCCATGGTCGGGAAGGATTGTTCGAGCTGGCGGAAGAGCCATTCACTTGCTTCCCGTTCCACAAAGCAGGCAACCGTTGGGCCGGCCCCGCTTAAAGCGACGCCGAAAGCACCGAATCGATCCGCCACTTTTTCAACGGCATCGTAATGGGGTAGAAGCTTTCTCCGGTGAGGCTGATGATAACGATCCCGTTTCATCATCTTCCCGACCATTTCCCAATCACCGGTCAGGAACGCCGCCACTAAAACATTGGATACCGCTCCAGCACTAACGGATTCTGCAAATGATAGAGATGCCGGGAGGACATTTCTCGAATCCGACGTTTTCAGCTCCACTTTCGGAATGACACATACAACATCGATTGGAAGGTCAGGCACTGAGATCAGGTTAACACCCTTTTCATCTTGACAACTGACGACAAACCCTCCGTAGAGCGATGCCCCGACGTTATCGGGATGACCTTCGAAACGATTGGCCAGAACCAGCTTCTTTTCCTGTGTCAAGTTGAGGTCGCATAAAGCATTGGCGAGTTCGACCCCTGCCACGACAGCCGCGGCACTGGATCCGAGACCCCTGGTTAATGGGATATCACTTGATACATATAAATGACATGGAGAAGGCTTCCTTCCATATTCACCCGCCACTTCCTTGACGACTTCTACGATGAAATGCGACTCATCTTCAGGAAATACCTCCAGGGCAGGTGACAAAGGTATCACCTGCCAGTCATCTGATTCATGTGCCTCGACGGTTAAAAAGACATCCAAAGCCAAACCGAGTGAGTCAAATCCTGCTCCTAAATTAGCTGTGCTTCCCGGGACGATGATTTTCCACGAGCGCGGTTCCCGGCCCTTCATACCCCGATCGTTCCCTTGATATAGTCCTTCACCAGTTCACGATCATTTGGCAGCTTCACCGGTGTCACCGGGCTGCACTCCATGGCCGTAACCGGATCTTTCAATCCATTCCCCGTCAATACCGCGACAACCTTCGCCCCTGGTTCAAGGAGCCCTTTTTCCAATGACTTCTTGATCCCTGCGATGGAAGCACAGGAAGCCGGTTCCGCGAAGATCCCTTCTTTCCTTGCCATCAGCTGATAGGCTTCCAGGATTTCTTCATCCGTCACTTCATCAATATGTCCGTTGGATTCCTTCAGTGCGTCGACAGCCAATGTCCAGCTCGCCGGGTTCCCGATGCGGATGGCAGTGGCAATCGTTTCGGGCTGGGGAAACACGCGGTCGTGGACAAGGGCTGCTGCCCCCGATGCCTCAAAGCCGAACATGCGGGGAAGCGATGAAGCGCTGCGAACTGAATATTCCTTGAATCCTTTCCAGTATGCTGAAATATTTCCTGCATTCCCGACAGGTATCGCGAGCACATCCGGGGCTTCCCCTAATCCTTCGATGACTTCGAAGGCCGCCGTTTTCTGTCCTTCCAGTCGATATGGATTCACCGAATTCACAAGCGTGACGGATTCCGTTTTACTCAGCTCCCGGACAATCTCGAGGGCTTCATCGAAATTCCCTTCGATTGAAATGATTTCGGCCCCGTACATAACGGCCTGAGCCAATTTCCCTTGGGCGATTTTCCCCTCCGGAATGACGACGATGCATTTGATCCCCGCCCGTGCCGCATAAGCTGCAGCTGAAGCAGAAGTATTGCCTGTCGAAGCGCAAATGACCGTCGTGCTGCCTGATTCCACCGCTTTCGCAACGGCCAGGACCATCCCCCGGTCCTTAAAGGAGCCTGTCGGGTTCGCCCCCTCAACCTTTGCATAAAGCTCGATGCCCCACTCCTCGGACAACGACTTCAACTCGATCAATGGTGTGTTTCCTTCGTTCAAGCTTAAAAGGGGAGTATCTGCATTTAATGGAAGCTGTTCTCCGTACTCTTCCAGTAGTCCTTTCCATTTCATCCTTTTTCTCCTCCTTCTACGCGGTATGAGCTTTCGATCGAATGAACCGCTTCATAATCCTTCAGCTCCATGAGGATGTCTTCGTAATGCTCCAGGGATGCCTTATGAGTCACCAGGACGATTTCAGCAAACTCATCACTGTCCAGGGGATTCTGGAGTATTTTCTCGAAACTGACTCCGTGATTTGAAAAGATGGACGTCAGTTTGGCCAATACGCCCACTTCATCACGAACATGCAGCCGCAAGAAATATTTTGAATGAATTTCATCAGGTTCTTTTAGTTTCTTCGGGAACTGTGGATTCACGGCACTCTTCCCATTCACACCCAGTCTCATATTCTTCATGATTCCCACCATATCGGATACGACAGCAGTCGCTGTAGGAAGACTCCCTGCACCCGGACCGTAAAACATCGTTTCTCCCACTGCTTCGCCGTACACGTACACGGCGTTATATTCATCATGTACAGACGCGAGGGGGTGTTCATTTTGGAGCAGGGTCGGCTCCACGCTTACCTCGACCTTTTCCCCTTCCCGGTGGGCGTAACCGATGAGCTTCATCGTGTAACCGAATTGATCGGCATATTGGATGTCATCTCCCGTTACTTCCGTGATGCCCTTCACTTTCACATCCGCCAGGTCCACATTCATGGAGAACCCCAGAGTGGACAGGATCGCCATCTTCCTTGCCGCATCCAATCCACCGACATCTGCCGTCGGATCCGATTCAGCATAGCCGAGATCCTGGGCCTCTTTTAGAACATCATCGAAGGTCCGTCCCTCTTTCGTCATCTTTGTCAAAATGAAATTCGTTGTCCCGTTGACGATTCCCATCATTTTCGTGATGCGGTCCGAAGCAAGGCCGTCTACTAAACTTCTTAAAATCGGGATGCCTCCTGCGACGCTTGCTTCGTAGAATAAGTCACAGCCATTTTCCGAGGCCGCTCTTAATAATTCAGGTCCATGGAGGGCCATGAGATCTTTGTTTGCCGTGACGACATGCTTACCTTCGTTTAATGCATGCAGGAGATGCTCCTTCGTTGCTTCGATTCCACCCATGACCTCGACCACAATATCAATTTCAGGGTCAAACAGGACTTCCTCAGGATTCAAGGTCAATATGCTGTTTTCGATATCCAGTCCCCTGTCTTTCTCTAAATCCTGAACGAGGGCTTTTTTCACCGTCACCGGGCAGCCGATCTGATGAGATAATTTATCCTGATGATTCTCTACTATCTTCACCACTCCGGCTCCCACCGTTCCGAGTCCTAAAAGTCCGATTGAAATTGATTCCATAAGCCGAAAACCTCCATTTGTTTATTTCTGGTGTACATTTGTATTTGTATAGTGGACATTATAGTTGAAAATATTACCTTTTACAATAGGTTTTTGCGTATTTTCAGAATGTAAGAGCTTACAAGTTTAATTGATAATAATCGTTTTAGTTATCTCCACGAAAAATCATGCTGGATTTGTACTTTTCAAGGATCACCTATGATTTATTGATCTTTTTTTGAGGTTATTGCAGTACATTCTCCATTCCCCGTGGCACTCCCTATCCCCAACTTGTAGATAATTGCGTCATTTTAGTGATCAATTGCGTCATTATTATGTTTATTGCGTCATTTTCTCGATAATTGCGTCATTCCACATAGTAATTGCGCCTTTTACCATTTATAGGAATATCACCGAAACCCTGTACAAAACGGTAAAAACAGAGGACCGCTCCCAACTACTCACGCAGTCAAGAGCCGTCCCATCTTTACACAATATGATGCAGCTGTCTTGCCATTTTGGATAAATCCCGATATACAGGGATTTTACTCGGATCGGCGTTCCCGCCGCTGATGACGCAGCCTACCTTCTTCCCCTGCACCTTGACTTTTTGACACATGGCTGCCGCCAAGGATGCGGCTCCCGCTCCTTCGACCAGGGTTTTCTCCCGTTGAAGCATGAACATGATGCTATAGGAGATTTCTTCATCGGTCACGGTGACCATGTCGTCCACATACTTCCGGATGATCGGAAACGTGAGCTCTCCAGGCTTCTTGACGAGGATCCCGTCCGCAATGGTATGAACATGCTCAAGGGAACCTTTATTGCTTCCTGTAAAAAAATTATACGTAGCCGGCGCCCCCAAAGCTTGCACGCCGACAATCTGTACCCGGGGATTAAAGGCTTTCACGGCCAGTGCCATCCCTGCGAGCAAGCCCCCTCCACCGACGGGGACGAGAATCATGTCTAAATCACTGAGCTGTTGAAGCATTTCCAGTGCGACTGTCCCTTGTCCAGCCATCACTTTATGATCATCAAATGCATGAACATACGTCGAACCTTTTTTGATTTTCTCCTCAAGTGCTGCCCCGTAGGCTTCCTGATAGGTGTCTCCAGTCAAAACGATTTCAGCTCCGTAATGTTTCGTTGCCGCAACTTTAGTAGAAGGCGTCCGCTTTGGCATGAAGATTGTTGAAGGGACCCCTCGCTTGGAGGCAGCCAGCGCCACCCCTTGGGCATGATTACCTGCCGACGCGGCAATGATCCCTCTCCCTGCTTCTTCTTCAGACAATGACATGATTTTATTCATGGCGCCCCTCACTTTGAAGGAACCCGTCCGCTGCAGGTTCTCCATTTTCAAATAGACTTCTCCACCAGTGAACGCATTCAGCGTCGATGATTGCTTTAACGGTGTTCGATGCACCTGATGACTGATTCTTTCCATTGCTTCTACCACTTCAGTGTTATCCATTAAATTCCCAAGTCACTCACCTCATATTTTTTTTCGTAGTCTTCGATATGTTTACCGTAATGCAACGTTAAATCGATTTCATCCAGACCCTTCAGAAGCATCGTCTTCCAATAAGGATCAATGTCAAAGGAGACACGCAGCCCTTCAGAATCACAGATGGTCTGGTGCTCAAGGGACACTTCGATTTTATATAAATCAACTTGACTCTCATTCTTCATGAGGCTATCGACTGTTTTATCATCCAACTGAATCGGCAGGATCCCATTCTTTAAACAATTGTTATAAAAAATGTCTGCGAAGCTCTTCGCGATGATCACCTGAAATCCATAGTCCTGAAGGGCCCAGGGTGCATGTTCCCGTGAAGACCCGCATCCGAAATTCTTTCCGCCGAGAAGAATCTCGGAATCCCGGTATTTAGGGGTATCCAATGAGAAGTCATGTCTCAGGGACTTCCCATCGTCTTCAAACCGCCAATGATAAAATAAGAACTGACCGAAGCCTTTACGCTCGATCCTTTTCAAGAATTGTTTCGGTATGATTTGATCCGTATCTACGTTGTCCCTCCTGAGAGGAAATACATTTGCTTCTACATGATTGATTGCCACCCTTTTCACCTCCTATGAAATCGGCATTTTTTCAAGCTTTCGTACGTCGGTCAATTTCCCTGTGATGGCCGCAGCTGCTGCCATGGAAGGACTGAGAAGATGGGTTCTTGAACCATTACCCTGCCTGCCTTCAAAGTTCCGGTTAGAAGTGGACGCACAGCGTTTGCCTGGTGGGACGATGTCGTCATTCATGGCGAGACACATGCTGCAGCCCGCTTCCCTCCATTCAAAACCAGCTTCTGTAAAGATCGTATCCAAGCCTTCCTCTTCTGCCTTTTTCTTCACTTTAAACGAACCAGGAACAACCAATGCGGTGACGCCCTGCTTAACACTGTGCCCTTTCACCACTTCAGCCGCCGACCTCAAGTCACTCAAGCGTGAATTCGTACAAGAACCGATAAATACATAATCAACTTCTATGTCCTCGATTCTCATTCCGGCGTCAAGCCCCATATAATGAAGCGCCCGTTCAACCCCTTCCCTTTCAGAAGGGTCCCCGTACTCATCCGGATGAGGGACGGACCTTGAAATCCCGGCACCCATCCCCGGGTTCGTCCCCCATGTCACATGAGGTTCAATCTCTTCACCCCTCACCTCGATTTTGTGATCATAGGTGGCATCTCGATCGCTTGTCAGGGATTGCCACTCTTCCTTGCACTGTTGGAATGATTTGTTCTTGGGAAGGTATTCCCTGCCCTCTAAATAGTCAAAGGTCGTTTCGTCGGGACTGATCAATCCGGCTTTCGCACCTGCTTCAATGCTCATATTACAAACGGTCATTCTTTCTTCCATGGACAGATTGCGAATCACGTCTCCCGTGAATTCGATGACATACCCGGTGCCGAAACCGACTCCATAGGTGGAAATGATGTTCAGGATCACGTCTTTTGCCGTGACACCGAATCCGAGTTCCCCGGAGACTTCGACTTGAAGGGTCCGGGGCTTCGATTGCCACAATGTCTGGGTCGCCAGTACATGCTCCACCTCACTCGTCCCGATCCCAAAGGCCAGTGCTCCGAACGCTCCATGGGTTGAAGTATGGCTGTCTCCGCACACGATCGTTTTCCCCGGTTGGGTCAGACCCAGTTCAGGACCGATGACGTGGACGATTCCTTGATCGGGATGATGGATGTCTGCCAGGGTGACACCGAATTCTGCACAGTTTTTCTTCAACGTCTCCATTTGCAGTCGGGCGATCTCATCCCTGACAATGTGACGCTCTCTTGTCGGAACGTTGTGGTCCATGGTCGCGTACGTCAGGTCCGGTCTCCGCAGCTTGCGATCTTTCAGGCGCAACCCCTCGAATGCCTGGGGGGACGTTACTTCATGTACAAGGTGAAGATCGATATACAATAAATCCGGCTTGCCCTTTTCCCTGTGTACGATGTGTTTTTCCCAAATTTTTTCGATGATATTTTTCCCTGCCATGAACTCCCTCCTGGTTTGGTCAGATTTTTTTTAATGAAGACTGTTTTGGTGGAGAGAGTGACCGTTGATTTTCGCTCCGGTCACCCCCTCCATAAATTTTTATTACAAGTACGCTGCCAGGATGGAAGACAGGGCATGATCTGCTTCCAGACGCTCTACGACCAGCTGACTCATGGCACCCGTTCCGACGACGGTACCGCGTCCCATCGTCCAAAGGTCTCCTGTCCGGTAACCTGCATTCAGGACTTCCTGGACCCCCATTTCGATCATTTCCGCTTCTTCTTTCAAGCCGAAGGAATGACGAAGCATCATGGCAACCGATAGAATCATAGCCAGTGGATTGGCTTTTCCTTTTCCGGCGATATCAGGGGCGGATCCGTGAACCGGTTCGTAAAGGCCGAATGAGTCCCCTCTTAAACTGGCGGAAGGAAGCATTCCAAGTGAGCCTGTGATCATGGAGGCTTCGTCGCTCAGGATGTCACCGAACATGTTCTCGGTCACGAGCACGTCGAATTGTTTCGGCTGATACATCAGCTTCATGGCTGCAACATCCACAAGCATGTGTTCGACTTCTACATCCGGATATTCACCGGCCACTTCGTTCACGACTTCACGCCACATTCGACTGGTTTCCAGAACGTTTGCCTTGTCGACCGACGTTAATTTTTTCTTGCGTTTCTGAGCCAGCTTGAATGCTTTATGGACGATCCGTTCAATTTCACTTTTTTCATAAACCAGGGTGTCAACGGCCACTTCATCCCGCTTCCCCTGGCGGCCGGACGGCTGACCGAAATACAATCCACCCGTCAGCTCCCTGACAATCACCAAATCTACTTCTTCCACAATCTCCCGTTTAAGCGGGGATGCCCCCAGTAAACTTTCAAATGCCTTCACCGGGCGCAGATTCGCGAAAAGGTCGAACTCTTTTCGGATGGCCAGGAGCCCTTTTTCAGGACGGATTTCTTTCGGCAAGTGCTCCCATTTCGGTCCTCCGACTGCCCCTAATAGGACGGCATCGCTCTCTTTACAAAGCTTGATCGTTTCAGGAGGTAACGGTGTACCGAAGCGATCAACGGCCGATCCCCCGATGAATCCTTTCTCGACTTCGAATTCATGACCGAACCAATCACCCACTGCCTTCAGTACTTCTAATGCCCCGTCCATAATCTCTTGACCGATACCGTCTCCTGGTAGTACAGCGATTTTTCTCTTCATTAGAATTACCTCCTGATTTTTTGGTTTATGAGGAGCCTTATAATTCAAGGCTCCTGTGGTTTATAAGCTGGCTTGCACCGCTTCTTTCCCTCTTGAGTGTGATCGCTGTGCCGACCGGTTCACAGCATTTAGATACGCGCGGGCTGATGCTTCCAATACATCCTGAGCGGTTCCGCGTCCGCTTGTATTTTCACCGTCATACTCCAGTCGGACATACACTTCGGCGAGTGCATCACGGCCGCCGCCCACTGAGTTGATTTTGTAATCCAATAGCTTTGACTTACCCGGAAGGATTTTTTCGATGGTATTGTAGATGGCTTCCACGCTTCCGGATCCGGTTGAAGCAAGGCGGGTGACGTTTCCGTCTTCAAACTTCAATTCGATCGTAGCCGTCGGGATATTGTCCATCCCATATTGAACCTGCATTCTTTCCAGTGTGAATCCGACACCTTCAGTCATTTCCGTCTGTTTATTCGTCAGGATGCTGAAGAGGTCTTCATCGACGATTTCCTTCTTCTTATCCGCAAGATCTTTAAAGGTGTGGAACGCTTCGTTCAACTTTTCATCCGTTAAGTCAAAGCCCAGCTCGACGGCTTTATTTTTGAATGCGTGACGTCCTGAATGTTTTCCAAGAACGAGACGGTTGGAATTCACTCCGATCAGTTCCGGTGTGATAATTTCGTACGTTGTTTTCTCTTTCAATACGCCATCCTGATGGATGCCTGACTCATGGGCGAAGGCATTATCCCCTACAACCGCTTTGTTAGCCGGTACCCTCATCCCCGTCAGCTTACTGACAAGAGAGCTTGTTTTCTTGATTTCATCCAGCTTCAGTCTGGTCGTCGCCCCGTAGAAATCTTCACGGATGCGTAGGGCAACAGCGACTTCCTCCAAGGCTGCATTCCCAGCACGTTCACCGATTCCATTGATGGTTCCCTCAATTTGGTCGGCTCCGTTTTCAATGGCTGCAAGGGAATTGGCCGTCGCCATCCCCAGGTCATCATGGCAGTGTGCCGATAGCTTTACCCCGCCGATATTCGGTACGTTTTCTCTTACGTACCGAAACAGTTCACCGTATTTATGTGGGGTGATATACCCCACCGTATCGGGAAGATTGATGACGGAAGCTCCGGCATCAATAACCCTCTCCATGATCTTCACTAAAAAGTTGAGATCTGATCTGCAAGCATCTTCCGCCGACCACTGAACGACCGGGAAAAATTTCTTCGCGTACTGAACCGCCTGCACGGCTGTATCGATGACCTGATCCGGTGTCATCTTCAGCTTATGGGTCATGTGAATCGGGGAGGTTGCAAGGAAGACATGCAGCCTTGGTTCCGCCGTTCCTTTAAGGGATTCCCATACCGCATCGATGTCCCGCTGCTGTGCCCGCGCAAGTCCCGTTACCGAGCTGTTCTTGATCGTGGAACCGATCCGCTGCACGGCATCGAAGTCCCCTTTTGAAGCTGCAGGAAATCCAGCTTCAATGACGTCCACCCCGAGTCTCTCCAGCTGCTTCGCTACCTCGATTTTCTCAATCGTATTCAGATTTACGCCCGCTGACTGTTCTCCGTCCCGTAGAGTCGTGTCAAAGATCTCAATGGTTCGCACTCGCTACCACTTCCTTTTCTTTAGTAGAAGGTTTCTGTACAAATGGCATCATTTTACGAAGCTCCCTGCCAACGACTTCGATCGGGTGCTGACTTTCACGCTGATTGATGGCGTTGAATTCCGGACGGTTCGCCTGGTTCTCCAGGATCCATCCCTTCGCAAATTTTCCTGTTTGGATATCCGCCAGTACTTCCTTCATGCGGGCTTTTGTTTCCTCATTCACTACCCTTGGACCTGAAACGAAATCTCCCCATTGAGCCGTATCTGAGATTGAATAGCGCATTCCTTCCAATCCCTGTTCATACATCAAATCAACGATCAGCTTCAATTCGTGTAAACACTCGAAATAGGCGACTTCTTTTTGATAACCGGCTTCGACCAGTGTTTCAAATCCTGCTTTCACAAGGGATGTCACCCCTCCGCAAAGGACTGCCTGTTCCCCGAAGAGATCGGTTTCTGTTTCTTCCTGGAAGGATGTTTCCAAGATTCCTGCACGTCCTGCGCCGACACCTTTGGCATACGCCAGGGCCAGTTCTGCGGCTTGACCTGAAGCGTCTTGATAAACCCCGAAGAGTGCAGGTACCCCGGCTCCTTCTTCAAAGGTCCTTCTTACAAGATGTCCGGGTCCTTTAGGGGCAACAAGGAAGACATCCACATCTTCCGGAGGAACGACCTGATGGAAATGGATATTGAATCCGTGTGCAAATGCGAGTGCTTTACCTGATGACAGGGCGGGCTTGATTTCTGCTTCATATACTTTCGGCTGATGCTCATCCGGCAGGAGAACCATGATGACATCCGCCTGTTCGCTCGCTTCCCTAACGGAGTAGACATCGAATCCGTCCTTTTCCGCCTGGTCCCACGACTTTCCTTTCCGCAATCCCACTACAACATCAAATCCGCTTTCCTTCAGATTTTGAGCATGTGCGTGACCCTGTGAGCCATAACCGACAACCGCTACTTTCTTCCCTTTCAAAACCTCTTCATTCACATCTCCGTTATAATAGACCTTTACCATTTCCCTCATCCTCTCCATTTTTTTGAATAATACGTTTTTTAACATTACTTCTAATTTACAATTGAATACTGTTTCAGATCCGTGACCGATTTTCCATTGCCCCTTGCAAATGCCGTGATGCCGGTTCGGGCGATCTCTTTGATTCCATATGGTCTTAACAGGTCGATGATGGCTTCGATCTTGGATGTCTCACCGGTTACCTGAACCGTTACACTGTCCCTTGCCACATCAATGATGGCGGCTCTGAACGGTTCAACAATGCCGTTGATTTCAGAACGTGTCTGCCCCGTACTCAATACCTTGATAAGAGCCAGTTCCCTGGCAACGACTCCTTGATCCGTGATGTCGGAAACCTTGAGGACATCGATCTGTTTATGGAGCTGCTTCAGGAGCTGTTCGATTTTACGATCGTCTTCTACGTTGACGACGAAGGTCATCCTCGAAATCCCTTCCGTTTCTGTATATCCGACCGAAATACTTTCAATATTGAACTGCCGCTTTGTAAACAATCCGGTCACCCGGTTCAAGACACCGCTCCGGTTATGAACAAGGGCTGTTACAATCCGCTTCCTCATGGTTTCACTCCTAACATTTCGTGTAATCCTTTACCTGGAGCCACCATCGGGTAGACATTTTCCTTCGGGTTCACCCAGCAATCGATGAGCACCGGTTCATCACTTGTTAAGGCTTCTTTTAAAACAGAATCTACTTCTTCCTGGGTTTTTACTTTATATCCCTTGATCCCATATGATTCAGCCAGTTTCACAAAATCTGGCTGGGTGGAGAACACCGATTGGGAATACCTCTCTTCGAAGAACGTTTCCTGCCACTGCCTCACCATTCCAAGTGTGCCGTTATTGAGAAGGACCACTTTTACAGGAAGGTTCAATTCTTTCAGGAGGACAAGCTCCTGGAGAGTCATCTGGAAGCCTCCATCCCCTACAAAGGCGACCACTGTACTGTCCGGGTTTGCTAACTGTGCCCCGATCGCTGCGGGGAATCCGAATCCCATCGTGCCGAGTCCTCCGGATGTGACCCAGTTATTCGGCTTTTTAAAAGAATAGTATTGGGCCGCCCACATTTGATGCTGACCCACGTCCGTTGTGACGACGGCTTCCCCGTTCGTCATTTCGTACACCTGCTCAATCAACCGCTGTGGGGACAATACATCATGAGCCTGGTTATACCAGAAAGGATATTCCCTTTTGTATGATGTAAGATGCTGATGCCAGGCATCGAAATCGGGCTTCTCGGTCTCATGTTGAAGGAGCCTGGCTAGCGCCTGTTTCGCATCGGCCACGATCGGAATCTGGGTTTCAACGTTCTTGCCAATCTCAGCCGGGTCAATGTCGATATGAACCACTTTGGCTTTCGGTGCAAAGGTAGCGAGATTCCCTGTTAAACGATCATCGAAACGGGCCCCGATATTGATGAGCAAGTCACATTCATGGATAGCCATATTACTCGTATAACACCCGTGCATTCCCGCCATGCCAAGAAACAGGGTATGGTCTGCCGGGAATCCCCCTAGTCCCAATAAGGTGTGAACCACCGGGATGTCATATTGTTCAGCGAATGCCTTCAATTCATCTGTCGCCTTTCCGTGAAGCACTCCTGCCCCTGCAAGGATGACGGGCTGCTTCGACACCTTGATCGCATCCACCAGCTTCTTGATTTGGAGGGGATTCGGATAAAAGTTAGGCTGATAACCGGGTAAGTCCATCTCCACTTCGTGTACCGGGTAGGCCTGCTCTAAGGTCAAGTCTTTTGGAATATCGACAAGTACGGGTCCGGGCCTCCCGGTTGATGCGATGTGAAAGGCTTCCTTCACGATCCTCGGTAAATCTTTAATATCCCGTACCTGGTAATTATGCTTGGTGATCGGCATCGTGATGCCTACCACGTCCGCTTCCTGGAATGCGTCGGTCCCGATAACCCCCGACGCCACCTGCCCCGTAAAGACGACCAGTGGAAGGGAGTCCATCATGGCATCGGCAATCCCCGTCACGAGATTGGTAGCACCCGGTCCAGATGTCGCAATGACCACACCCGGCTTCCCTGATACCCTTGCATAACCCTCAGCCGCGTGGATGGCCCCCTGTTCATGACGGGCGAGTACGTGCTTGATCGGGGCTTTGTATAGAGCATCGTAAATCGGCAAGACCGCTCCTCCAGGGTACCCAAACAGAATCTCAACCTTTTCCTCCTTCAAAGCTTTCATGAGCATATCAGCACCGTTGCCGTTTTCTGTCAGTGTCTGTGAAGCCGGTTCTGCCTCTACCTTCGCTCTCATTGCCTATCTCCTCCTTTATTACTTTTTCTTTCAAACAAAAAAGACCTTTCCACCCACTACGACAGAGTTCATCTTTCGCAGGGGCGAAAAGGTCTTGATCCTTTCCACGGTACCACCCTCGTTCAGAGATGATCGATATCATCTCCCTTGGCAGGCTGATCGGTTTCATCAGCCTTTGTTTTTGTAACGAGTATCATCTACTCGATCGTTCCTACTTACACGGTTCAGAACGATACTCAGAGGGGATGTCGGTATTGGTTGTATTACTGGTTTGCAGCACCACCAGCTCTCTGAAAATACAGCTCCCAATCCTTTAACCTCTTCAACGCTTTCACTTATTCCGTTTTCAAGATTCCACCTGTACTTGCTGATGTAACAAGTTTTGCGTATCTTGCAAGATACCCTTTTTTGATTTTCGGAGAAGGCTGTACCCACTCCTGTTGCCTGAACGTCAACTCTTCTTCAGAAACCATGAGGGAAATCGTCCGGTTTGTAAGATCAATGAAGATGGGATCTCCATTTTCCACCACACCGATCGGCCCTCCTTCGGCTGCTTCAGGGGAGACATGCCCGATGGAAATACCACGGGATGCACCTGAAAATCTGCCGTCTGTCATGAGTGCGACTTGCTTCTCAAGTCCGCGTCCTGCAATGGCTGCTGTCGGTGCCAGCATCTCCGGCATTCCCGGACCGCCCTTTGGACCTTCATATCTGATAACGACAACATGACCTTCTTTCACTTCTCCGCTTTCAATTCCGGCAAGGGCATCATCCTGGGATTCATATACAATCGCTTCACCCATGAATGTTTTAATGGATGGGTCGACTGCCCCTACTTTGATGACACCGCCATTAGGAGCAATATTCCCGAAGAGAACGGATAATCCCCCGACTGGACTGTGGGCATTTTCCCTGCGGCGTATGACATCATCATTTTGAATATGAGCATCCTTCACATTTTCATAAAGGGATTTCCCTGTAACGGTGATGCGGTCTTTGTGTACAGCTTCCATTTCACAGAGCTCTTTAATGATGGCGCTGACCCCTCCGGCATTGTGAACATCCTGCATGGAGTAATCCGAGGCCGGGCTTATCTTGGATAGATAGGGAACCCTTTCTGCGACTTTATTGATCCGGTTGATGTCGTAATCGATTTCCGCCTCATTGGCAATTGCCAGCGTATGGAGGACGGTATTCGTCGAGCCTCCCATCGCCATATCCAGGGCGAATGCGTCATCGATGGTATCTTCCGTGATGATATCCCTCGGTTTGATATCTTTCTTAACCATTTCTACGAGGTACTTTGCTGCATCCTTGATTAACTGGTGACGCTCATCAGAAGTAGCCACGATCGTTCCATTCCCCGGTGGAGCCATTCCTAGCATTTCCATCAGGGAATTCATGGAGTTCGCCGTGAACATCCCGGAGCATGACCCACAGGTCGGACAGGCATTTGCTTCGATATCGAGAAGCTGTTCTGCCGTCATCCTTCCTGACTGGTGGGCGCCGACCCCTTCGAAAACGGATACGAGTGATAGTGGCTTCCCTTCACTTGAGACTCCTGCTTCCATGGGGCCTCCCGATACAAAAACGGAAGGGACATTGGTTCTGACTGATGCCATCAGCATTCCCGGTGTGATCTTGTCACAGTTTGGAATGTAGAATACTCCGTCAAACCAGTGAGCATTGATGACCGTTTCTGCCGAGTCGGCGATCAGTTCGCGACTTGGGAGTGAGTACCTCATCCCGATATGCCCCATGGCGATCCCGTCATCAACACCGATCGTATTGAATTCGAACGGGATTCCCCCCGCTTCCCGGATCGCTTCTTTCACCACCTGGGCGAATCCGTTTAAATGCATATGACCGGGGATGATGTCGATATAAGAGTTACATACCCCGATAAATGGTTTTTCCATGTCTTCGAGCTTGACTCCCGTCGCGTAGAGTAAACTGCGGTGGGGAGCCCGGTCGATCCCTTTCTTGATCATGTCACTTCGCACGTCATCACCTCCAACTTAGCCAACTTGAGCGTTTTGTTTGTAAACTTTTCTTCCATCCTGCGTGACAGTGTTTCTGAATTCCTGTAATAATTGATTTGTATACTTTCCAGGTTTTCCGTCTCCGATGACACGTCCGTCAACTTTTACAACGGCAATGACTTCAGCGGCTGTTCCTGTTAAGAACACTTCATCTGCTGTATATACATCATGTCGGGTGAAGACTTCTTCTTTCATCTCGAAACCTGCTTTTTCGGCAATTTCGATGATGGCATTCCGGGTGATCCCTTCGAGCGCTCCTACATATCCTGGAGGTGTAAGGATTTTCCCTTTCTTCACGATGAAGATGTTATCAGCTGATCCTTCTGCTACATATCCTTGATCGTTCAACATCAAAGCTTCGCTTACGCCTGCAAGGTTGGCTTCGATTTTAACGAGAATGTTATTTAAGTAGTTTAATGATTTAACTTTAGGTGAAAGTACATCCGCACGATTTCTCCGGCTTGCGACGGTAACGATATCAATGCCCGTTTCGTACAAGCTTTTAGGGAATAAAGCCAGTTGTTCAGCTATGACGATGATCTGTGGCTTCCTGCAAGTGAATGGATCCAGCCCCAGGTTTCCAACCCCCCTGGAAATGACCACCCGTATGTAGGCATTTTCGAGTTTATTTTTTTTCAATGTATCAACGATAATGTCGCTCATCTCTTCTTTAGAGAGTTCAATGTGCAGCATGATGGATTTTGCTGAGTCATAAAGGCGATCAACATGTTCATCCAGACGGAACACGTTCCCATCGTACATTCGAATCCCTTCGAACACTCCATCTCCATATAGAAAACCATGGTCGTACACAGATACAACTGCGTCTTCCTTTTTTACGTATTGTCCGTCTAAGTAGATCCACTGTTCGTTCATGTTAATCATTCCTTTCCCGGTTGTAATTTATTTGATTATTCAGAAATTTATTTTCGCAACGAAAGTACGTTGACTTGATAAGCCTACTCAGAACGCGGCTGATTGGTTTGTGACTGCCGCTTCCCGCCGGCTCTGTTTTTTATATTGAGGACAATATTACTCCCGTTTCCCAGGAAGGTCAACAGGCTTTTTGTAAATTATTTGACTATTTAGATTAATCTGATTATAAGTAAACGCTTACATCTTTGTCCTTATAGAGTTTGTGGGAAGAAAAAATTTTTTAAGAATTTTTTCATTAAGGGTGGTGAATGGTGGTTCAGATTTGGAGAATACCTCTTGAAAAAATTTTCGACAAAATCCTACAGGTATCGGCGTTCGGGGTGTTTGTACCCAGCCGGATCGGATCTGGAATAGGCATGTTCATGCAACAAAAAAAAATCAATCCAGAGTCTGGCCTCTGGATTGATTCTTCTATACCCATGTGAACATATAATTCTGATCTTCGACATCGTTTGCTTCTTTGACGATTTTCAACGGTTTGAAGGTATCGATCATGACAGCGAGCTCCAAGGTTTCTTTTTTTCCGACACTGGCTTCCGTCGTTCCTGGATGAGGCCCGTGTGGAATTCCACTCGGATGTAGGGTGATCGACCCTTCCTTGATCCCCTTCCTGCTCATGAAATTCCCTTCAACATAATACAGCAGTTCATCACTGTTCACATTGCTGTGGTTATAGGGAGCCGGGATCGATTCAGGATGATAATCATATAATCGCGGCACGAATGAACATACGACGAAGTTATGACCTTCAAACGTCTGGTGGACAGGCGGCGGCTGATGGACACGGCCGGTGATCGGCTCGAAATCCTCTATGTTGAATACCCATGGATATAAATATCCATCCCATCCGACGACGTCCAGTGGATGATGATCCAATACATGGGAATGAAGCGCACCCCTGGATTTGGTGATCACTTCAAACTCTCCCTTTTCATCGTTCGTTTCAAGCTTCTCAGGTCCCCGCAGATCACGCTCACAAAACGGACTGTGTTCCAGCAGCTGCCCGTACTCGTTACGATAGCGACGAGGAGTGGTGATCTGGCTGAAGGACTCGACGATCAGCATCTTCGTCTCTTCTTCAGGAACGACCCGGTAGATGGTTCCGATCGGAATCACCACATAATCACCTTTTCCATACGTGATCGTTCCGAACATCGTCTCTACCTTTCCTTTACCAAAATGGATATAAAGCATTTCATCACCGTCACCATTCCGGTAAAAGCTTGTCATCTCTTCCGTGACATAGGCGGTTCCAATCAATAAATCGGAGTTACCAAGTAAATACTCACGGCTCTTTAAGGCACAGCCTTTCTTCTCGACTTTGTCTGTAAAGAAATGTCGATGACGCAGAGCACCCTCTTCCTCAAATTCCGGCATATAACTGCCTAAAAACTCTGTTTTCGCCACAGCCGTAGGCAAGTGATGATGATACAGGATCGATTGGGTTCCCGAAAATCCCTTCGTTCCCATGACCTGCTCCCTGTAAAGCGTTCCGTCTTCCTTTTTAAACATGGTGTGACGTTTATGAGGTATGTTCCCCAATTGACGATAGTACATGGTCTTCCCCCTTTCTTCTCTCTACAATCGTATTCCTTAATACTCCTAATCCCTTAATCTCTAATTCCACTACGTCCCCGGGCTTCAACCACGGATGCTTCTCGGGACCAAGCTCTAAAATGCAGCCGCTGCCGACCGTACCGGATCCGATCACCTCACCGGGATACAGGGTGACGTCTTTCGATGCGCGCTCGATCATGTTTTCAAATGTATAATGAATATCCTGATAATTCCCCTCGGATAAGAGCTTCCCATTCACTTTTGCCGTCATGGGCAGATCAAGACGTTCCCCGTTTCGATACGTATCCATCTCATCTTTCGTCACTACATAAGGTCCGAATGACGTGGCAAAATCCTTTCCTTTCGCAGGACCGAGCCCGACTTTCATTTCATGCTTCTGGATGTCCCTTGCACTCCAGTCATTCATGATCATATAGCCGTAAATGAAGTCTTGCGCGCTTCCTGGGGAAATGTTCCTGCCTTCTTTTCCGATGACGCAGGCGATTTCCAGCTCGTAATCGAGCCACTCACAGCCGGCAGGTTTCGCGATGGGATCGCCTGGACCTTTTACAGCTAAGTGATTGGTGAAATAAAACACGGGAATGTCATACCATTCCGGCACCACATCGAGCCCCCTTCGTTTACGGGCCGTTTTCACATGCTCTTCGAAGGCATAGAAATCCCGGATGCTCACAGGTCTTGGAATCGGTGCCTTCAGTGTGACGTCCCGTAATGGATACACTCCCTCTTCTCCCTCTGAAAAAGCACCCAGCTCCTTCATCCGTTTCAGTCCTTCGTCACCAAGATCGATGATGGATAACATATCTTTAGGGAGTGAGCCTCCGCTCACAGCATGGATGTCCACGACAAGTTCATCCTGAACCATCCCCGCCTTTACTTCTCCATCTATAAAAAAACTAACCAACTTCACGTGTCATCACCTTTTTCGAATCAATTCAAATGAATCGGATAATGGTTTGGTGTACATCTGGCCGGCAAGCCTTCCCACCGGTTTGAGTTTCTCTGAATCTATTTTCCCGTCATAGTAGAGTTCATCATTGACCCTGACACACTCCACCTTCCCGATGACAAGGCTTCCTGCACCAGGATGATCGCCGAAGTGAAGGACCTCATGAAGCACGCATTCCAACTGAACCTTGCTTTCCGTCACTCCAGGAGGCTTTACAGTGATGGACTCCTTTTTCGTCAGTCCGACCTGTTCAAATTCATCCACGTCGGAATCAAATTCGATGGCACAGTTATTCATCTCCTCCACAAACTCTTCACTGACGATGTTGATGACAAATTCCTTCGTTTTCTCGATATTTCGAAGGGTATCCTTTTTGCTGCCATCTTTCCCTCTTCTCATGGGAGAGAAGCAGACGAGCATAGGCTCTGCAGAAATCGCCGTAAAGAAGCTGTATGGAGCGAGGTTCGCATTCCCTTTTTCATCAATGGATGAAACAAAGGCAATCGGTCTTGGCAGAATCGAGCCGATCATCAATTTATACGCTGACTGCCACTCAAGGGTCTGGGGTTTGATGTCCATTTCACTTCACCCCTTTGTTATTCAAAATGGATTCCAGCGCTGCAACAAATCGTTTATTATCCTCTTCTGTTCCAACCGTGACCCTGACCGTGTCCGGGTATCCCAGAAGCGTTCCTGAACGAACGACGAGACCCTCTTTTACGAGTTCATGGGACACCACGTCCCCATTCAAGCCTGTGTCCACCATGATAAAGTTGGATTGAGAAGGGAAATAGGATAAGCCCATCCGGTCGAATTCCCCCTCCAAGTAATGACGACCCTGTTCGTTCTTATGGGTGCACTCCCTTATAAACGCCTGATCTTCCAGGGCAATGATCGCCGATTTCTGGGCAACGGTATTCACATTGAAGACATCCTTCACTTTACGGAGCTGTTCAGCAATTTCCTCATTCATGACTCCGAACCCGACCCTTAACCCGGCAAGGCCATAAATTTTTGAAAATGTCCTGAGGACGATCAGGTTTTCGAATGCCGTAAGAAGCGGCAGGGTTTCTAAATAATCATCGGTTGTCACGTACTCCATATAAGCTTCATCGACCACCACGAGAACGTTGGATGGGACACTTTCGATAAACTGCAGTAGTTCCCTTTTCCCTACAATGGTCCCCGTTGGATTATTGGGGTTGCAGACAAAGATCAATTTTGTTCTTGGTGTGATGTGGTCATGCATGCCCTGTAAATCATGGGTACCGGCTACGAGAGGGACAATGACGGGTGTGCCTCCCTCTAACAACACATTGGTCTGATACCTCGGAAACGTCACATCGGCCATGATCGCCTCGTCTCCGCTGCTCAAATAGGCCCTCGTCAACAGCCGGATCACTTCATCCGATCCGTTCCCGAATACGAGTTGTTCTTTCGGAACGCCCAAGAACGCTGAAACTTTTTGACTCAGGTCCACCGCAGCCCCGTCGGGATATAAAAACAAGTCGCTTCCGTTTTCTTTAAACCACTCTTTCACTTTCGGGGAGCAGCCATATATATTTTCGTTTTCCGATAACTTTCTGATCGAGCTGAGTCCATGCTCCTTCTTTAAATCCAGAAGCGTCTTCCCCAGCACATATGGAGCGATATGTGTGACCGCTTCCCTTGTTTTGAACTTCAGTGCCATACATATACCCTCGCCTTCCTCATGGATGAAGGGGGTTGACTCATGTGTTAGCTTGTCTTCCCGTTCAAATAGGTACCTGCAATCGGTACGATATTAAGCGTAGAAGCAGCTAATCTCTTCATGAGTTAACCCCCTGACCGGTCCTTTGACCCCCGTTATATATATTCTATCTATCTATTTTTTATAGGTTTCCTCTGCGCTCCTGTTCGCGTTCGATGGATTCGAATAGTGCTTTGAAGTTCCCTTCGCCGAATCCCCTCGCCCCTTTACGCTGGATCACTTCGATGAATAGTGTAGGACGATCCACGATAGGCTTCGTAAAAATTTGAAGCAGGTACCCTTCGTCATCCCTGTCCACTAAAATATTCAACTCTTTGATTTGCGAAATCTCTTCATCGATTTCACCTACACGCTCTGAGAGCATTTCGTAGTAGGAATCCGGAGTGCTCAGGAACTCTACTCCATTTTCCTTAAGAATCCCGACTGTCTTCACGATATCCTCTGTCAGGATGGCAATATGCTGCACTCCCGGACCACCGTAGAACTCAAGATATTCCTGGATTTGTGATTTGCGCTTCCCTTCAGCAGGTTCATTGATCGGGAATTTGATACGGCCGCCGTTATGCATGACCTTGGACATCAGGGCAGAATATTCTGTTGTGATATCTTCATTCGTGAAATGACGCATTTCCTTGAAGCCCATCACTTTTTCGTAGTATTCCACCCACTCTTCCATGCGCTCCACATTTCCGACGACGTGGTCGACAGCGATGATGCCGGCATCTTCGTTTTTAAGCGCCGTATCATATTTTTCAAATCCAGGCATGAAAATCCCTTTGTAATCTTTACGTTCCACAAGTGTATGGATCGTGTCCCCATATGTACCGATCACGGCTTTCTTCACTGTTCCGTTATCGTCTTCCAGTGTGGAAGGGGGCATGATTTCAATGGCACCACGTTCCACCGCTCCACTGTAAGCCTTCTCAATATCATCCACGACAAGTGCGATGTCTTTGATGCCGTCTCCGTGTTTCTTCACGAATTGGGATACCCGGCTTCCTTCATGCAGACTCCCTGTAATGAGCAATCTCACCTTGTTTTGTTGCAATACATAGGATACCGTGTCACGATTGCCTGTTTCGAGCCCTGAATAAGCAACGGTCTTAAATCCGAATGCTGTACAGAAAAAGTGGGCTGCCTGCTTTGCATTACCTGTATAATATTCTAAATAATCGACATCTCTTACCGGGAATACCTCTTCTGCCTTAGCCTGCTTTTTTGCTACGTTCTCTTGCATATTAACCCCTCCATTAAACGTAAGTATATTCTGAATATTATATTAAATCGTTTTATACAACTTCTCAAGAATGGCTAGTAAAGCTTAAACGCTTCTCTGTGATGAAGTCCGTCCCTCTTTTTATCTCACTGGCTCCTTTTTTCTGGGTGGCATATGCACGGCATCCCCCTTTAAACCTTCGACCGCTTCGAGCATGGTCTCATTCATGCTGGGGTGGGGATAGAGCGGAAAGCGAAAGTCCTCATCCCTCGCTGCCATTTCGAGTCCCATTACACCTGCCGTGATCAGCTCGACCGCACCCATTCCCATCATATGAATACCAAGGATCATATCCGTTTCACTGTCTGACACGACTTTGACGAATCCGTCCTTCTCCTCTGTGAGCTGGGCGTACCCATTTCCCCTGACAGGGTTCTCACTCACTGTGACCGAATAGCCTTCACTCTTCGCTTCCTCTTCTGTAAGGCCGGCGTACGCAATCGAGGGACTCATCTGCACCACCGTAGGCACGAACCGCAGATCCACTTCTACCGGAAGACCCGCCATTGCCTCTGCAGCTGCCTTCCCCTGCTTGATCGCCTTCACGGCGAGGGACGGACCTCCCGTCACATCCCCGATCGCCCAAATATGGGGAATGGAGGTCCGTCCCTCCCGATCTGTCTGGATATATCCCTGCCCGGTTGTTTCGATACGAAGGCGGTCGAGACCGAGATCAGATAGATTCGGTTTTACTTGACCGCTCACGACAAAGTGAGAACCTTCAATGGAGACCGTTTCTCCATCTTCTTTTTGGAGCTCTGCAAGGACAAGTCCGTCCCTCTCACTGGCCTTTTTCAGTACGCAATCTTTGATGACACTGATTTTCTGTTTTTTTAACTGCCTGGACAATTCTTTGGAAAGGGAGGGATCCAATGCTAATTCTTCACTCAGGATTAGCGTGACCCGACTTCCCAATGTTGAGAAAACGGACGCGATCTCCAATGAAATGTAATCTGCACCATACATGATCAGTTCCCGGGGGATGTCCTCCAGCTCAAACACCTGTCTTTCCTTCAGGATCGTATCATCATTGAAGATAATTTCATCCGGATAGTGAAAGCCTCCACCTGTTGCGACGATCGCCTCTTTAAAATTAAGAAGACTGAACTCATGCCCGTTTTCGACTCCGATACGGGATTCTGACAGGAATGAAGCCGTCCCTTTTATGATTTCAACCTTGTTTGCTTTACAGAGGGATTCCACACCGGTACGGAGCTGGGTGATTTTTTTATTTTTATAGTGTTGAAGAGTCGCAAGGTTTGCCTCTACTTCCCCGAACTCCATCCCCATTTCCTTCAGGTGCTTCGTCTTTTTGAATTCCTGGGCAAAATGGGTAAATACCTTTGATGGGATGCAGCCTTTATTCAAGCAGGTACCCCCCAGGTCCTCCCGTTCGATCAGCGTGACCTGTCTACCGAGGCCCGCTGCTCTGATGGCTGCGTGATAGCCTCCGGGACCTCCTCCGATGACAATGACGTCTTTTTCTTCTGTAATTTCTCCCACTACCATTTATATCAACTCCAAAAGCATGGATTGAGGCTCTTCGATCAAATCCCTCAAACGATTTGTAAAGGTCACGGCCGACCCGCCATCCACCACTCTGTGATCAAAGGACATGGATACATTCATCATGGAGCGGACGACAATGTCATCGTGTTCATTCACCATCGGACGCTTCTTCGTTTTATGAAAGGCTATGAGGGCCACTTCCGGCTCGTTAATGATCGGGGTGGCCCCGATCGATCCGTTCAGCGGGCCGACATTACTGACCGTGAAGGTACCTCCTTTGATCTCTTTCATCGCAAGCTTGCCTTCCTGAGCCTTGACGGTGAGGGCCTTCATTTCAGCCTGGATTTCGACCATTGTCATTCCTTCCACCCCTTTGATGACAGGAACGATCAGACCATCATCCGTGTCGACTGCGACACCGATATTATGGTGTGGCTGAAGCTCGATACATTCTTCCTCTTCATTGAGGCGGGCATTGAAGATCGGGAACTCTTTTAAACAGACAGAAAGAGCTTTGATAAAAAACGCCCCCATGGAAACGGACTGTCCCCCTCTTTTCATCGTATCTTTCCAGACTAATAGATTCGTCACGTCGATTTCTTCAAAATGGGTGCAGTGAGGGATGGTTCTGAGTGAATGAGCCATCTTGGAAGCAATTTGTTTTCTCCTGCCCCTGAAAGGGATGGTGTTTGGCACGGTTTCTGCTGGCTTCGGTTGAACAGCAGGAACAGTTTCCTCTTCAGGTTTTGGAGACGCCCCTATGTCGCCTTTCATATAGAGGAGAACATCTTCATCGACGATTCTGCCCCCGGCCCCTGAACCAACCACTTCTTCTATATTGACCCCATTTTCTCTTGCGATTTTTCTCGTATACGGGGAAGCAAGGATCCTCTTCTTCTTTAAGACCTGAGTCGTCTGGGAAACGGTACGGCGGCTAGCATCCCTGCTTTCCTTTTCCATCAGCAATACCGTCGATCCGACGGGAATCGTCTCACCTTCACTTACGGTGAATTCCTTAATCACACCTGAAAATGGTGCCGGGATTTCCGCCGTCATTTTATCTGTTTGTACCTCTACAAGTGGTTGATCCGCTTTTACGATATCCCCCACCTTCACAAGAAAGTGATTGATATTGGCTTCGGTCATCCCTTCCCCGATATCATGAAGCTTAACTTCCATGGACTCCCTCCTTGTCTAATAGCGCGCCACTTTCTCCACTGCAGCAAGCACTCGTTTACTGTCAGGCAAATAGAAATCTTCAAATCCGAAATACGGGACAGGTGTATCGAATCCTGTTACGCGCTCTGTGGGCGCTTTTTGATATAAAAAAGATTTGTCATTGATGATTGCAAGTACATCATTTCCAACCCCACCCGTTGCATGGGCTTCGTGGACGATGACGGTCCTCCCGGTCTTCTGGACAGAGTTTGAGATCAAATCCTTATCAAGGGGATAAAGGGTTCTGAGGTCAAGTACCTCGCAGGAGATGCCTTTATCCGCCGCTTCCTTCGCTGCGTCCTCGGCTACCTTCACCATCGCACCCCATGCAATGATTGTGACATCCTCCCCTTCTGCTACTACCTTTCCCTTCCCGATTTCCACGGTGTACTTCTCTTCCGGTACTTCCTCTTTAGAAGACCGGTAGCATCTCATGGGCTCAAGAAACAGGACGGGATCGGGGTCTTCAATCGCCGCAATCAGAAGACCTTTGGCATCATACGGTGTGGCCGGACAGACAACCTTGATTCCCGGCATGTGAGTGAAAAGTGCCTCTGTGCTATCGGAATGGATTTCCGGCGCCCGGACCCCGGCCCCATAAGGAGCCCTGATGACCAGTGGGCAGGTGAAAGACCCGAGTGTGCGTGCCCGTATTCTGGAAGCATGGGTCATGATCTGCTCATATGCCGGGTAGATGAATCCTAAAAACTGGACCTCCGTCACCGGGCGGAATCCATTCAAACCCATCCCGATGGCGGCACCGATAAACCCGGCTTCACTTAAGGGTGTATCCAGCACCCGGTCTTCGCCGAATTCCTGTTGCAGGCCGTCAGTCGCCCGGAACACTCCCCCGTTCGTCCCGATATCCTCCCCCATCAACAGGACGTCCTCGTTTTCTTCGAGCATCACTCTCATGGCATCCGTGATGGCCTGAACCATCGTCAACGTCTTCATTTTCGTTAAGGTGCTCATTCTATTCACCTCTCAATTGCTCAATGAGCTTTTCTTTTTGTTCCTGGATCGTCCATGTCGGTTTGGCAAACACATAATCGAAGATCAAACCCGGATCCGCGGCTGGATATGCTTCCAGTTCGTCGACGGCAAGGTCCACTTCTTTCGCACATTCCTTTTGGACAGAAGCCGTCCATTCCTCGTCAAGCCAGCCCCTTAGCTTCATGTATTTGGTTAAACGATCGACGGGGTCATTATCTTTACGCCTGGACTCGCTTTCCTGCTGGTTACGGTACTTCGTCGGATCATCGGCTGTCGTATGGGCACCATATCTCCATGTCACCGATTCGATTAAGGTAGGTCCGTCCCCGTTCCTTGCTCGCTCCAGTGCTTTCAATGTTTCAAAATAAACGGCAAAAATATCATTGCCGTCGATGCGGACGCTTGGGATATCATAGGCCAGGGCTTTCTGGGCGATGGTCTTTGTCTTCATTTGCTTGTGGATGGGGACAGATATGGCATATTGATTATTTTGATTGAAAAAGACGACTGGAGCCCCCCATACACTTGCCAGATTCAATCCTTCATGAAAATCGCCCTCGGAAGTGGCGCCGTCGCCGAAATAGACAATGGCCGCATTCCGGGTTCCTTTTCTCTTTTCAGCGAAAGCCGCGCCTACCGCATGTGGAAGCTGGGTCGCAATCGGGATGCCTGGAGTGAAGATATTCTTCCCTTCAGGAGGGACACACCCTTCATTCCTCCCTTTCCAGAAAAGAAGGATATGAAGGAGCGAATGTCCGAATGTCATGGTTGCGCCATGATCGCGGTAGGATGGAAATAACCAGTCTTTCTCCTGCAGGGCAAGGGCGCTCCCCACCTGGGATGCCTCCTGACCTTCATATGGTGCATAGGTTCCGATACGGCCCTGGCGCTGAAGGCTTACGGCTTTACGATCGAAGGTGCGGATCCTCATGAGATGCCGGTAAAACGTACGGGCCAATTCTTCTGAAATGTCTTTTTCATACTCGCTTTGAACCAGTTGTCCTTGTTGGTCCATGACTTGGACCAGTTGAAATTCCTCGATCATTTCATCACCTCGTGTGGTGCAATATTGTTGGAGATTCGGGATAATCATGAAACTGCCTGGATTTACGTTCTCACCGACCACTTCGGACGCTTCGCATGGGAGAAGAAGCTGTTCCTTCTCGTGCGTGCGTGGATCCGGTCCTCGCAGAAACGGTTGGCCGCTTCCACCGTGGTCATGTGCTCATTTTCCGACTGCAGATAGATGTTTTGAAGGCTGTTGTAAATGGCGCTTGTCTTTTGAAGGACCCGTTCTTTGTTCGGCTCATATAATTCGTCCGCCACCTGGATCAGTCCTCCGGCATTGACGATGTAATCAGGGGCATACAGGATCCCTTTTTCGTGCAGCTTCAGCCCATGGGAAAGATCTAATAGCTGATTATTGGCAGAACCCACCACCGCCTTTACCTTTAACTGATCCACCGTGTGATCGTTGATGACTCCCCCGATGGCACATGGCACGAAGACATCCGCATCGACAGAATAAATTTCCTCTCCGGATACGACCTTTATGGCTGCACCCATGTTCTTCGCTTTCGCAACCAATAGATCGATGGATTTCTGACTGATATCCGTTACATACAGATCGGCTCCCTCTTCCAGCAGTCGCTCTGCTACTTTAAACCCGACTTTCCCGAGCCCCTGAATGGCGTAGCTTTTTCCATGAAGGTCTTTTGAACCCCAGACATTTTGGTTTGTCGCCTGCAACCCATAAATCACCCCCATGGCCGTCGGGATGGATGAATCACCGCTTCCGCCGTACTCTTCATTGACGCCGACGATACAATTTGTCTCTTTCAAGGCATAAACGAAATCTTCAGGCGTGGTCCCCATATCCGTCCCTGTATAGAATCGTCCATTAAGGGATTCGACGAATTGACCGAAGGCACGGAACAGCTCCGGATGTTTATCTTTTTCCGGATCTCCGATAATGACCGCCTTCCCTCCACCGAAGTCGACGTCGGCCGCTGCACATTTATACGTCATGCCTTTGGATAGGCGCAGGACGTCTTCAAGCGCTTCATCTACTGATGAATAAGGTCTCATGCGGCATCCGCCAAGAGCTGGACCGAGGGTGGTATTATGTATGGCGATGATGGCTTTCAGCCCTGTTTCCTCATCGTTGCAAAAAACGACCTGTTCATGGTTCTGTATTTTCTGGAACATATCCATATCATTTCCCCCTACAAGCTCTCTGTTTGTAACCGCTTTCAATTCAGTCGATACTTTAGACACTTTGCTTCCTCCTTTTACTACCCGCTTCATAAATGGATCTAGCTCTCTTGTATTCTTTCTTTGATTATCTCTTTCGGTAATACCACTTGCTTCACTTCACCTTTTCCGATAAGTCTGTCACTCTCTCTATCTCTGACAGTCACTTCCGTTACGATGACGTTTCGTTCATATTCAATAACGTTCGCTCTAATTTCAAGAAGGGAACCTGTTTTCGCCGGAGCCACATGCCGGGCGTTCACCTCTGCCCCCATTCCTTCTTCGTGATCTTCCAAATAGGGTAGAATGACTTTCCTGGATGCCCATTCCATGTGATACACCATTGACACCGTTGAATACACGGGATGAACCACGTTTCCTTCAAACTGGGCATACATGCCGGGGATGACTTCAGTTGTAATAACGGCGGTATGTCCTACTGCTAATCCAGACTTCATTGCTTTCCCCCTTTAAACCAACGAATCATACATTTTTATATAACGTTAATTCAACGATATAATAACATTTTGTTTTATAAATAGTCAATAAATTGTTAAAATATTTAAAATATTATATTAATATAAGTTATGCAAAGTGATTCTATTAACGCAAAAAAGCAACGGAACCAAAGCCCCGTTGCTTTTTACAGAAGGTTGTTTATTCTTTTTATATTCTATGAAAGAAGTGCCCGATCACTTGCCAGTTGACTGCCACGGATCCTCTGGAATTCGTGAAGCAATCCTTCGACGGTGAGATGCTTCTTCTGTTCTTCATTCACTTCAAGGATGATCTGTCCCTTATCCATCATGATCAAGCGGTTCCCGAGATCCAGGGCCTGCTGCATGTTATGGGTGACCATCAATGTAGTGAGCTTGTATTTCTCCACAATTTCCTTTGTCAGGTTCGTAATCAGATCCGCACGGGCCGGATCAAGGGCAGCCGTGTGTTCGTCCAATAGCAGGATCGATGGCTCTGTGAAGGTCGCCATCAATAGGGAAAGGGCCTGCCGTTCTCCACCTGACAATAATCCCACCTTGGCATTCAGACGGTTTTCAAGTCCGAGATGAAGGGTTTCAAGTACTTCTTTAAAGAACACTTTCCGCTTCTTCGTGACCCCCATCTTGAAGGTTCTCGTCCGGTTGCGGGAATACGCCATGGCCAGGTTCTCCTCTATGGTCATGGATGGCGCCGTCCCTGCCATGGGATCCTGGAATACGCGGCCAATGAGCTTTGAACGTTTATACTCAGAAACCTTCGATACTTCGTGGTCATCGATCAACACATTTCCGATATCAGGAATCAACACCCCTGAGACGATGTTCATCAGTGTCGATTTCCCCGCGCCGTTACTCCCGATGACCGTCACGAAATCACCTGGTTTCAGAGAGAGCTGAATATCATCAAGGGCGATTTTCTCATCGGGTGTCCCTTCATTGAATACTTTATGAATTCGATTTAATTGTAACACCGCCATCACCCTTTCTCTCTGAAATCGACGTTTGGTTTACCCGTTCCGCCATCCGCTGCGCCTTTCGTTTCTTATCCTTGTAACGATCCATCACCTTAGGCATGACAAGGGCCAGAATGACGATGGTTGCTGTGATCAGTTTCATATCTCCTGTTTCAAGGAAATCGACACGAAGAGCCATGGAAACGACCAATCGGTAGATGATTGCCCCGCCGATAACGGCTAAGGTCGTACGGGCAATCGTCTTCGTTCCGAATAATGCTTCTCCGATGATGACAGAAGCGAGCCCAATGATGATCATCCCGATTCCCATTCCGACGTCGGCAAAACGGCTGTATTGGGCGATGAGGGCACCGGATAGCGCCACCATCCCATTCGAGATCCCCAATCCAAGAATGATCATCAGATTCGTATTGGCAGAGAAGCTGCGGATCATCCGCTGATTATCCCCAGTCGCTCTCAACGCCAACCCGATTTCCGTTTTCAAAAATGCGTCTGTCAAAAATTTGATCACCAGTGTAATGATCGTCATGATGAACAGAATGCTCCATGTTCCCGGAACTGGCTCCCCAAGCCCGATGCCTGTCCATACTTTATTAAGGGCGGCATCGATTCCAAGAGGGGACCAGAATCCTTCTATCCCTGTAAACGCAGTATCCTGACTGAGCAGGGGTACATTCGATCTCCCCATGATCCGAAGATTGATGGAATAAAGGGCGATCATCATCAAGATCCCTGATAATAAGGCATTTATTTTACCAAACGTATGAAGTAAACCTGTTATACATCCTGCTACAAATCCGATCACTATCGCCGTAATCGTTGCGATGACGGGGTTTACGCCACTGACGATCATGGTTGCAGCGACAGCGGCCCCTGTTACGAAGCTGCCATCGACTGTTAAATCAGGAAAATCCAATATCCGAAAGGACAGGTAGACTCCGAGGGCCATAATAGCGTAAATGATTCCAGATTCAAAGGATGCGAATATTGCTGTTGGCACGAATCATCATCCCTTCCTATTTTTCTTCGATAAACTTCCCAAGGTCTGACCAGGCTTCCTGTACTTCCACACCTTGTTCTTCAGCTGCCGCTTTATTGAACATCAACTCGAAGTTTTCCGGAGCCTGTACAGGGAGTTCAGAAGGCTTTTTCTCCCCTTTTAAGATCTTCACCGCCATCAACCCGGTTTGGTAACCAAGATCTTCATAGTTGAATCCACTTGCAGCAATGGCTCCTTTTTTCAATGAATCGAGTTCCCCGACGAATAGAGGAATATCCTTTTCATTCGCTACCGTGATGACCGACTCAAGGGCTGAAACGACTGTGTTATCTTTCGGGATGTAAAGGGCATCGACCCTTCCCACCATGGATTCAGTCGCCTGTTTCACATCTGCAGACGTTGAAACCGTTGCTTCAACCACTTCCACGCCTTTTTCTTTCGCGAGTTTATTCACTTCAGCTACCTGCACAACAGCATTTTGCTCTCCGGAATTATATACAATCCCGATCTTCTTCGCTTTCATTTCATCCGTGATAAAGTGGAGTGTCTTTGAAATCGCTTCTGGGTGAGTATCCGTCGTACCAGTAATATTCTCACCTGGCTCGTCAAATGACTTGACCAGTTCAGCACCGACAGGATCCGTGACAGAGGTGAATACGATTGGAATGTCTTTCGTTGCATTCAGGGCAGTTTGTGCACTTGGGGTAGAGTTTGCAAAGATTAGGTCTACACCGTCCCCGACAAAGTTCTTCGCAATGCTTTGTGAGTTACTTTGGTCTCCTTGAGCGATTTGAACATCATACTTAACGTTTTCGCCTTCCTTGAAACCGTTTTCATCCAAAGCTTTCTTAAAACCTTCAAATGCCGCATCCAGTGATGGATGTTCCACAATCTGGGTTACCCCGATGACATATTGCTTCTCACCATCTCCACCGCCGGAACTCTTATCACTACCACATCCTGATAGAATCAGCATTCCAAATAACATAGAGATCACAACAAGTAATAAACTCTTCTTCTTCACAGAAATCCCCCTTTTTCTCTTCCTGATATATGATCAGTAGTCTACTAGACTAGCAAATCCATGTATGATAAAAATATGAACGAACGTAAATACAACGTTATATTATCACTCCAGTCACAAAATAGTCAATAATATTCGGAAAATTTAAAAATTAATACTAGTATAGTCGGTCTTGGGGGGAATATCTAGAGGAAGTTACGGAAAATTTTTGTGCAATAGCTTTCTGACATGAGGATAGAATCTGTGCCACTTTGTGAACCCTACCAAAAAAAGCGCCCTCCCTAAAAGGAGCAGCGCTTAGAAAACCTTAATCTTTTAAGAACGCATTCCGTAACTGGAAAGCTCTCTGAAAATCCTGTTTGCATCGCTCATCATTCTTTTGAGCAGCACCTCTACCGTAGGAATATCCTCTACAAGACCGGACACCTGCCCGCCGTTGATGAAGCCCTGATCCAGTTTCCCTTCAAGCGCCCCAATCCGGTGATGATCCTCGGATGTCATGTGGTTGAACTCATCAGGAGCGATTCCCTCCCGCTCTTTTTGAAGCAACCCATCTGCATAAGGTGTCTTCATCACACGTCTCACCCTGCCGACAGAACGGCCCACGATGACCGTGCTATCGTCCTTCGCATCCACCAGGGTCGATTTATAGTTTTCATGAAAAGGAGCTTCTTTGGTCGCGATGAACCGTGTCCCCATTTGCACTCCGCTCGCACCAAGGGCAAGCATGGAAGCAAGTCCCCGTCCATCACCGATTCCACCTGCTGCCACTACCGGAATCTTTACCGTATCCACGAGTTGAGGAATAAGGGCCAGAGTGGTCGTTTCCAGATTGGAGTTGATCCCGGCGGCTTCATACCCTTCCGCGACGATCACATCCGCACCTGCCTCTTCCGCTTTCTTTCCCTGTTTTTTCGAAGCGACGACACAGATCACCTTTACATTGTGCTCATGAAAATAAGGAATGAGCGGGGATGGATTTCCCGCTGATAAGGAAACGACAGGTATGCCGTGTGTCACCACTAAACGAACCATCTCCTTCAGATGCGGTGTGATGGAAATCGGGATGTTCAGGGCGAAAGGCTTGCTGGTTCTCTTTTTCGTTTCGACGATGATCGCTTCCACTTCCTCCACGCCCATGGTCCCGACTCCAATCGTTCCAAGTGCTCCTGCTTCAGAGATTGCCGCCGTCAACGGGGCATTGCTGATGTTCCCCATGCCACCTTGAACGATAGGATATTTTATATGTAAGACGTTCGTTAAGTTATTCATTATAATCCCCCTTCGTTAAATTTATGTTATACTTTTTGGGATTGTTCGACAAGAGCCTTCGTCAAATTCAAGAGGTCCGTCCCTCAAAAAAACCACCTGCCGATTCAAAACGGCAGGTGGTTTTTTTCAATCAAGCAATAACGGATGTGTCATCACGTTATAGCTCACATCTTTGTTTTTCAGTTCGTTTCCGTCTTCGAATACACTTTCAAAGAATCGGGATGCCGGCTCTGCGAGTTCTTTGTAGTATTCTCCGAACAGAGTGGCCGCGTGGGCTCCGAGCCATTTTTCAGGCAGGAGTTCTTCCGGCAGGCCTGGGTCGACGAAAAGGAATTTTCGGTATTCATGGACGAGCTTTGTTCTTTCCACGAAGCATTCGGCATCGCTCATTTGTCCTTTACTGATTTTACTCTTATCAATCATGTATTGTTGGCTGTACCGGGAAATGAATTCCTGGTATCGGTCATTGATTTCGTTCAGATCCCAGCTTTTTTCTATTAACCGTTGATTTTCATTCGGACCTTTATGTTCTGCGATGAAGAAATCGACGTACTCTTTAATATCGTATTTATCGATAAGGGATTGCACCTGCTTCTCCAGGTTGTTGGGAGAAATCCAAGTACTTGTCGACAGCGTTCCAAATCCGCTCCAAACCAGTTCTTTTCTCAGTTCATCACGGATACTCCTGATTTCTTCGGGAATGGAATACATGAGGATCCTCCATTTTCCGTCCCATTGCTCAGGCTTCAGCTTAAATATCCTGTTTGCCGCTTCTTCCATGCGGACCTCGCCGCGTTCAGTCAGGGAGTAATAGCTCTTGTTCCCTTGTTTCTCCGCCTGGACCCATCCTTGCTTGTTCATCCTCGAAATCGCGGCACGGACGGCCTGATCATTATGACCAAATTCATTCAGCAGGCGAATCAAGCTGCCGATCCATATTTTATTTCCGTAGTGGCGAATATAGTCTCCGTATAGTGTAAAGATCATTGATCTTGTATTCATCGCTGCCTCTCCTTTTATCCTATCGCGTTCATTTATGACGTTAATTTTACGTTTAGTAAATATAATAGCATAAAAAATCCAGGAAGATAAATGAATATTCTTAGATATATATTCAAAATTAAAAAATCAGGCTCCCCCAAAGAGCCTGTCCCTCAATGATACACCCTCAACATCTCCAGCATCTTTACAAAATCATACGTGTTCACGACCTTTTCCTTGGACCAGTTTGCCTCGATCCAATGTACAAGCTCCTCCTGACTGTTGAACACTTCCCCGCTCGTGTCCGCCTTCCTGATCATAAATCTGCCGTTATCTTCATCTGCGACGACAAGACAGGGAATTTCACTTTCGACTGTCATGATTTCAAATTCCATCTTTATCACCTCACGTCTATCCTTTCTAAAAAGGAAACCTCTTAATCACAAAAAGCCCTGCAAAAACAGGGCACTTACGATTCTATATTTTCAACGAGGGTCGCGATTCCCTGACCTACTCCGATGCACATGGTGGAGAGGCCGTATCGTACTTTCCTCTTCTTCATTTCATAGAGAAGGGTGGTCAGGATACGGGCCCCACTTGCCCCAAGCGGATGACCGAAGGCGATGGCTCCCCCGTTGACGTTGACGATTTCTTCGTTCAGTCCGAGTTCACGGATGCAGGCGAGGGACTGGGCCGCGAAGGCTTCATTCAGCTCCACCAAGCCGATCTGATCAAGGGCGAGGCCCGAGCGCTTAAGGACCTTCTGTGTGGCATAGATTGGCCCCAGTCCCATGACGGAAGGCTCCAGGCCCGCAGTGGCTGACGTCACGTAGCGGGCGAGGGGGGTGACCCCTAATTCTTCCGCCTTTTCCCTGCTCATGAGTAAAAGAGCCGATGCTCCGTCATTCACACCGGAAGCATTCCCGGCCGTCACGGTCCCCCCCTGGAACAGGGGCTTAAGTTTCTGCAGCTTCTCACTATTGGTGTCGGGTCTTGGATGCTCATCCATCATGAAGGTAGAGACATTTCCTTTGCGGTCACGAAGCTCCACCGGTACAATCTCTTCTTTGAAACGTTCTTCGTCCATGGCACGCTTCGCCTTCACCTGGCTCCAATAAGCAAAGTGATCCTGTTCTTCACGTGAAATGCCAAATTGCTTCGCCACGTTCTCAGCCGTTTCCGGCATGGAGTCGGTCCCGTATTTTTCTTTCAGCCGGGAGTTGACGAAACGCCAACCGATCGTCGTATCGAACATTTCCATATTGCCTCTCGGGAATTCTTTTGAAGGCTTGGCCATGACGTACGGGGCACGCGTCATGCTTTCGGTTCCACCTGCTATGAAGACCTCCCCTTCTCCTGCTAAAATGGCCCTTGCTGCATAGTTCACAGCGTCCAGTCCCGAGCCGCACAGACGATTGATGGTCGTCGCACCGACCTCGACAGGAAGACCCGCAAGGAGAGTCGACATACGTGCGACATTCCGGTTATCCTCTCCGGCACCATTGGCGTTTCCCAGTACCACTTCTTCAATCGTATGGACGGGGACAAGGGGATTCCTTTCCACCAGAGCTTTTATGACATGAGCTCCAAGGTCATCAGGACGCACTTCTTTTAAAGCTCCTTTATATCTTCCGATCGGGGTCCGGACGGCATCGACAATGACAACCTCTCTCATGATTGGGGCTCCTTCTCTTTTGGTGCTGAATAATCATAGACCCCTTTGCCTGTTTTTCTGCCAAGGCGGCCTGCCTTCACGTACTTCTCTAACAGTGGCGCCGGACGATACTTCTCGCCAAGCTTTTCATGGAGATACTTTAAATTATTCAATCGTGTATCCAATCCTACTAAATCACCGAGTTCAAAGGGACCCATTGGGTAATTTAAGCCAAGCTTGATCGCTTTATCTATTTCCTCGGGAGACCCTAGTCCTTCCTGAAGCATGTAGAAGGCTTCATTCCCGACGAGTGCCGAGATCCTGCTTGTAACAAACCCTGGGAATTCATTGATGACCACTGTTTCTTTCCCCATCAGGCGGGCCACCTGCCCGATGACCTCCGCTGTTTCATCACTCGTTTCCAATCCCCTCACGATTTCGACGAGTGGCATTTTATGTACAGGGTTGAAAAAGTGCATGGCAATCACTTTATCCGGACGTTTCGTAAAGGACCCGATTTCAGTCGGACTCATGGTGGACGTATTGGTCGCCAGATAGCAATACTCAGGTGCATGGGCATCCAGGACCTCGAATACGCCACGCTTGATGTCTGTCTTTTCCGGAACGGCTTCGATGACCACGTCGGCATCCCTGACGGCAATCGATAGATTCGTTGAATAGCTCATCAGCTCTTTTGCTTCTACATACTCCTGCTGTGTAAGCTTGTTTCTTTCGATCCCCTTCCGGAAGATGATTTCGATTTCTTCTCTTGCGTGATCCAACTGCTCTTGTTTAATATCAACCAGTGTGGTTCTGAAACCTCCTGTTGCACTTACATAGGCAATCCCTCTACCCATCACACCCGAACCCACTACCACGATATGCTGTGTCATCCTTCATTTCCCCTTTCTTGCAATAAGGGGTTGACCTTGTTAGGACAACCCCTGCTTGATGTTTTTTATACGCCAAATGGATTTAACGGACGGTTTCCGAAGTACGAAATGATACTCTTCGTTTCAGTATACAGATCCAGCGTTTCGACACAGAGCTCACGGCCGAACCCGGACTGCTTATAGCCTCCGAATGGAGTCCCCGGGAAAGCCGAGAACGGGCAGTTCACCATGACGATCCCAGCCTGGATCGCCTTCGATACTCTTGTCGCACGGCCATGGTTTTGAGTCCATACGGCAGAACCCAATCCATATTCACTGTCGTTCGCCAGTCTGATCGCTTCTTTTTCATCCTTGAATTTCATTACGACCACAACAGGTCCGAAGATCTCTTCTTTTACCACCTTCATATCATGATTCACATCGGTGATGATGGTTGGCTCATACCAGTAGCCATTTTCGAAGCCTTCTACTTTCGCTGGGTTTCCTCCAGCTAAAATCGTTGCTCCTTCTTCTTTGGCCGACTGGACATATCCATCGATCGTATCCAGTTGACCCTGGTTGATGATGGCCCCGATATGCGTTCCTTTGTCATGAGGATCAGCCAGTTTCAGCTTCTTCGTCTTCTCGACGAACTTTTCCATGAACTCATCGTAAATATCTTCGTGCACATATAATCTGGAACGCGCTTCACAGGATTGGCCCGTATTATAGAAGATTCCGAATAGGGAACCATCCACAGCTGCATCCACATCGGCATCATCAAATACGATATTAGGGGATTTTCCGCCTAATTCGAGGGTGACTCTTTTTAACGTTTGAGACGCTTTTTCCATGATGTTTTTTCCAATCGGAGTGGAACCGGTGAAGGCCACTTTATCAACCTTTTCATGCTCCACTAAGTAATTACCGACAGAAGAACCCGCTCCCGGAATGATGTTGACGACCCCTTCAGGTACTCCCGCTTCTATACAGATTTCACCTAGTACAATGGCCGTCAGAGGAGTAAGGGTGGCTGGTTTCACGACAACCGAGCAGCCTGCGGCAATGGCAGGTGCGATTTTCCATGCAGCCATCATTAATGGATAATTCCAAGGGATTATCTGAGCACAGACACCGACCGGTTCTTTCTCTGCGACGTTTGAGAATTGACCCGGTACGTTATTGACCGTTCCGCGGTGACCCACGATCGCACCTGCATAGAATTCAAAGTCTTCGATTGCCTGCATCACTTGACCTTGTGCCGCGGATAACGACTTCCCGCTGTCCGTGATTTCAAGGGATACAAGTTCATTGAAACGGGATCTCATAATGCCTGCAATTTTATTAAGGACACGGGAACGTTTATTGATCGGGAACTTCTTCCATTTACCGAAATCGAATGCATTCCTTGCTGCCTCTACCGCTTTTTCCGCATCTTCTGTTGATGCCAGTGAAACAGTGGCGATTGCCTCACCTGTTGCCGGGTTGTATGTCGTGAAGGTTTCCCCAGAGGTGCTTTCCATACGCTGACCGTTGATCACCAATGAATAATGCTCTCTTTTCATTTCAAGGACTTCAAAACTTTGCTCTTTTACTGTAGACATAACTCCATCTCCTTTTTGATTGAATTATTTTCCGTGAAAGGCTGGTTTTCTTTTCTCCATGAAGGCTGATACACCTTCGCGGTGATCCTCTGTCTTGCCTGCGATCCGCTGGGCATATGCTTCTTTTTCCAAGTATTCGTTGAAGGACAGATCCGCACTTCCCTTCAATAAGCGCTTCATCAAGCCGATTGCCTTTGTCGGCATGGAGGCGATCCTTTCGGCAAAGGCTCTCGTCTCTTCCTGCCACTCATCAATTGAAATGAGCTTTGTGACAAGACCCAGTTTCTCCGCCTCATCCGCTTTGATTTTCTCTCCAAAAACGGCCAGCTCAAGGGCTTTGGCGTATCCAACAATCTTCGATAAGTAATAAAGATTTCCTGAATCCGGAACGAGACCGACATGCACAAATGCCTGAATGAAGCTCGCTTTCTCTGACACGAGCCTGAAATCACATGCAAGCGCAAGGCTGAACCCCGCTCCTGCAGCCACTCCATTGACAGCGGCGATGACAGGTTTTTCGCACTGCTCGATTTCCTTCACCATCGGCCCGTAATGATTCCGCAGCACTTCACCGTGATCCATGCTTTCATCCACTTCACTTAGATCCTGCCCTGAGCAGAAGGCCCTGCCTTCCCCCGTGATGACGATGGCTCTCACTTCTTCATTTCGCGAAGACTCTTTTACCGCCTTTTGAATTTCCATATTCAGTTGACGGATGAATGCATTCAGCTTATCGGGACGATTCAGGGTGATCCAGGCTACGTTATTCTTCACTTCATAGTTAATCGTTTCAAACATAGTGCAGCCTCCTTATTTTCCTTTGAAATCAGGTTTGCGTTTTTCCACGAAAGCCTTCATGCCTTCTTTCTGGTCTTCCGAGGCAAAAAGGAGATAGAAGTTCTTACGCTCATACTGCATTCCTTCATAAATCGAGGAATCCACGGCTTTATGTACTGACTCCTTGATCAAGCGAAGGGAAAGCGGAGGCTTGACAGCCAATTTCCTCGCAAATTTCTCTGTTTCTTCCATTAATATCTCTTTAGGGATCGTCCGGTTGATGACTCCCCATTGGAGTGCTTGGGCGGCTGTAAACATGTCTCCGGATAATAGCCATTCCATAGCACGGGATTTCCCGATCAACTTTGTAAGCCTTTGTGTCCCGCCTGCTCCCGGCATGACCCCAAGATTTACTTCGGGAAAACCGAAGCTTGCATCCTCCGTTGCGAATAAAAGGTCACAGCAAAGGGCAAGCTCAAATCCGCCACCTAACGCAAACCCCTGGACCGCTCCGATGATCGGCTTCTTGATCCAGGCAAGGCGGTCCCATTCGGTGAATTGATTCAAGAGCTCCAGATCAATGGCCCCGTCCTCTGCCATTTCATCAATATCCGCTCCTGCGGCGAAAGCTCTCCCCCTGCCGGATAACACCATCACCTTCACATTGTCGTTCCTGTCAAACGCTTCGAAAGCATGGACCAGTTCCGATACCATGGGACGATTGATGGCGTTCAGGACTTTCGGTCTGTTCAGTTCGATGAAACCAACTCCGTCCCTCTCGCTCACTACGATATATTCGTACTCTTTATTCATTCACTTCTTCGCCGATCATAAGGGTGACAAGATCTGCGGCAAAGCCCATAAGGTCCTTCCCGGAAGCTTTTCCTTCGTCGGATTTCATGGCTGCCTTCAGTGCTTCATGGCTTTCGTAATACATTTCACACATTAAGTAATATTTGCCTTCCCCACCCATCGGAGATCCGACAATGCGAGTGACATCCATCTTCTTCAAGCCGGGAATCTTCGCAGTGATCGGACCGTGGGTATTGAAGTAATGCTCATCGAATTTCTCTTTATTTTCAGGGTGCTTATATAACGCAATCAGTTTTACCATAATGGAATCTCTCCTTTAGTTTTCAGTAGTTTACTAGATTTTTACATCATCGTGGATATAGGTTTCATGGCTTCGAACGGGTTCCGGCACTGTTTGCAGTAGAGGATGCTTCTGCAGGCGGTGGGCCCGAACAGATTCTCCATGGACGTATAGGCGGAATCACAGTACGGGCAATGAATCTCCCAATCTTCTTCCCCTGTAAAATGTTCTGGAGGCGGCGCAATGCCGAATTCCTTCAGCCGCTCCCGTCCATTCATCGTCAGTCGGTCCGATGTCCATGGAGGAGAATAGACGAACTCCACCTGTACAGATCGGACGTCCAGCTGTTCCCTGCATGCCTTCTCCACATTGCCTTTAATGATGTCCAGTGCAGGACAGCCTACAAAAGTGGGAAGAAGCTCGATCACAAGATTTCCTTCCTGTTGATCGACGCGATTGACCATTCCGAGATCCACAATGCTGATGGAATCGATTTCAGGATCTTTCACTGTTTGAAGAACATCTAAAACGGTAGCAGTCATTTCCCTCATCCTTTACCAGCTTGCAGCCGGATTTGTTTGATAGACTTCGCTTAAGGTCGAAAGTGCCGTATCCAGTTCAGATGTGTGTTCACCTAAGCGTCCATTCCCCTTTTTCATTCCTACAATCGGTGGAAAGGATAGTTGACAGGACCTGAAGACCGGCTCGAGCGCGAGCTCCCAACGTTTTGTTAAACTTTCTTCCCCTTCGATCAATGCCATTTGGGACATTTCTTTCCCCCTTGGCCCCAGGGTCAGGACCCCAGCGAATTCTTCCAGCACTCTTTCCATTGCCTTATTCATACGCTCCCTTGCTTCCCCGCCTGCATTCATCAACTGAATGAACCAGGTTTTCCAGTGAAGCAGGTGGTAGTACAATTCTGTGTTGATCTTGACGGCCATCTCGGCTAGTGGTTCATAGGAAGAATTCTTAAGCGCATCGATGCGCACTTTTTTCGCCACACTGTAAAAATAATGCCGCACCACGGCAAAGGCCCAATCATAGCGTGGTTCCTCCATGTAGTTTCCGGGTCCGTTCACTTCTTCAAGGAGAATGGCATTTCTTCTTTCGGCCGCTTTCCGACCATGGGCGAGATGGTCCTGATCGCCTTCTCCCAACTCTTCAAGAAGCTGATAAAACATGGTCGCATGCCCCATTGTGTCCTGGTTGATGGAAGAAAACGCGACATCCTCCTCGATATGGGGAGCGAGCCCCAGCCATTCAGATCCCCGGTAAGCAAGGATGAAATCGTCATCAGCCAGCTGATATAAGAGGCTCAAGAGGGCTTCCTTATAATTTGCATTCGGAATGTCCTGTAGACTTTTCACGTTCATTTCTTCTTCACCAACTCTCCCCACGACATGATTTCTTTCTCATCAAGCATTTCCTGTTCGTACTGTCTCCACTTTTTCTTCAAATAGCCGTAGCCCTTGGCGTTACGGTAATCTTTATTATCAAGACGGGAGACGCTCTCTCTTTCTTCGGGCGTCATCATCCGGACATCCGACCGTTTCACTACCCATATATCCGAAACAGGCTCTCTTCTCATGAAATTCTCTTGAGCCATCACCATAGCAAGCTCATGGTTGGGAGCCAGCAGACTGAACTGGTGCTGCATCTGTGCTCCGTCCGACCGTTTACTGAACACTTCAAATTCCTGATAAAAGTTCTGACCCTTGTCTGACATCTCTTCTCATTCCCTTCTAACTTACTCGGTCACCAGGGCTTAACGCTTCCCGGACCCACGCATTATTATCGTAGGATAATTCCCTTAAACGGAGGCGATCCTTCGATTTCGGCCCGTTGTTGCGAATGATTTCCTTAAAGCGACTCCAGTCTGGCTGCTTATAAATCCATAAGTCCTGTTCTTCATCAAAGTACATGGTTTCATCCGGGAGCGTCAGTCCCAATGACAGCATCCTTGGAACATATTTCGTGAAAAAGTCCTGTCGAAGCTGTTCATTCGTTTTCGTCCGGATGTTGTACTTGATGGTAATATCCTGCTTGGAAGAGCCCGTCGTCTTCGCATCACCAGGTCCAAAGAACATCAGAAGAGATTCCCACCAACGGTCCACCGCATCCTGGACCAGTGCCTTCTGATCCGGTGTTCCTTCTGCGAGAGCCATGATGATCGCCTCACCATGCTGGGCATGGAATACCTCCTCGGCACAAATCCTCTTCAGCGCCCTGGCGTACGGTCCGTAGGAAGCATGAAGCATATTCGTTTGTGTGATGATCGCCGCCCCATCCACAAGCCAGCCGATCAATCCTGCGTCCCCCCATGTCGGTGCCTCCATATGAAAGACGTTATGAAACTTCAAATCTCCGGAAAACAAATCTCTCATGATATGCTCTCTCGTTTTCCCGTAAGGCTTCATCAAATCTTCCGCTACACGAAGCAGAAGCTGTCCGTGCCCCATCTCATCCTGAACCTTCGCCATGATCCCCAGTTTTCTTCTAAGGGTAGGTGCTTTCGGGACCCACTCCTTCTCAGGAAGTGCCCCCATGATTTCACTGATGCCGTGCATGGAGATCAGCTTGATCAGCGCATTCCGGTATTCATCCGGCATCCAATCATCGGCTTCTATCTTTTCGTCATTTTCGATCTTTTTCATAAAATGAGCCATACGCTCATCTTCCGTCAATGGTTGATTTGTCAATACGTCACTCATTGCAGCCCCTCCTTCATCACATCATTTCAACGTTATACTGAAATGGTGTGATAGGTATTTTTTTCAAAAAAATTTATTGAAGCATGGCTTCTCCTCTAAGATCGACAATCCGGATGGCTTTACCTTCCGAGCGGGGTATTTCCCTGGGATCTCTCACTTTGACATCCATGGAAACATAGCAACGGTCTTTCATCAGGCTCTTCACTTTTCTTTCGAGCTCACTCAGGCGGTCATGATGTAAGTCATTCGACACCCCATTAAAACATTCATCCGTCACCTCGACCTGCAGCTCCACCAAATCCAGTGCCCCTTTTTTCTTTAAGTGAACTTGATAATGCGGTGCAAGTTCACTTATCTGAAGCAGAAAATGCTCCATTTCAGATGGAAACACGTTCACACCCCTGATAATGAGCATGTCATCGACTCTTCCTTTCACCCTGGACATTTTCACCGTTGTTCGTCCACATGAGCATGTTCCGTGCTGAATCGAAGCGATATCGCCGGTTCTATACCGGATGATCGGAAAGGCTTCCTTCGTTAAGCTCGTAAACACAAGCTCCCCGACCTCCCCTTCCGGCAGGGTCTCTAACGTATCAGGGTTAATGACTTCAACGAGGAAATGATCCTCTGCTATATGAAGGCCGTCCCGTGCTTCATGACATTCCATGGCAACCCCGGGACCGATGACCTCACTTAACCCGTATATGTCGCATGCTCTAATATCCATCTTCCGCTCCAGCGTCTTCCTCATTGAATCCGACCATGGCTCGGCTCCGAAGATTCCATACTTTACAGAAAGGGAAGCCGGATCCTTTCCTTGAGCCTCCATTGATTCAGCTAAATTGAGAACGTACGAAGGTGTACCACATATGATGGACGGCTTAAAGTCTTCCAATAATGTGATCTGCCTGGACATGTTCCCTCCTGACACCGGAACCGTGATCATCCCGAGCTTCTCACTGCCATAATGAAGACCAAGTCCGCCGGTAAATAAACCATATCCATATGCGTTATGCAGGACATCCCCCGGTTTCCCGCCTGCCATGCTGATTGCCCGTGCCACGATTTCTCCCCACATCTCAATATCATTCTGGGTATAGCCTACGACAGTGGGCTTTCCGCTCGTACCACTTGAAGCATGGACCCTTACCATTTCCTCGCGCTCTACGGCAAACAGGCCGAATGGATAATGATCCCGAAGGTCTTTTTTGATTGTAAGCGGTAACATTTTTAAGTCTGACAAAGACTTTATATCCTCCGGCTTGATGCCCCTTCTCTCAAACTGCTCCCGGTAAAAGGGAACTTTCTCATAAACGACTGAAGCAACATGTTGCAGTCTCTCTAGTTGAAGGCGCTCCGTTTGCGATCGACCGGCAGTTTCAATCTCATGCAAAATCAATGTATCGGCCTCCCTGTCATGATATAAAAATATATTTATATAACGTTATTAATTCGTTTACGTAAATAAGTGTTATATTCAACTACTCAAAAGATAACGTGTCTGCTGAAAATTGTCAATATATTTTCAGAAAATTTAATTAAAGTACATTTGTTGACGGCAAGGTAAAGTACATTCTATCTCCTGAAAAGAAGGACATCTCATGCCAATACAGAATCTTACATATGACACGTTCAAATAGGAGGCAATAATATGACCACTTTTGAAGGAACGAAGGAAATACAGGCATTAGAGTTGGAAATCATGGAAAAGAAAAGGCAGCTTGCACAGCTACGCAAAGAACAAGCGCCGCAAAAGGTTGAAAACTACCTCTTTTTAACAACTGATCAACAAACCGTTACACTGGAGGAACTTTTCAAAGACAAGGATGAACTTATCATCATCCATAATATGGGGAGGAATTGTCGCTATTGTTCCATGTGGGGAGATGGCTTTAATGGGGTGTATCATCATTTGTTAAGTCGTTGTGAATTTGTTCTATCCTCTCCAGACGACCCGGCCGTTCAAGAAGACTTTGCAGCTTCAAAAGGGTGGGCCTTTCCACTTGTATCATCTAAAGAAAACACTTTTTCACAAGATCTCGGGTTTAAAAATGGGAAAACCTCCATGCCCGGAGTATCCACTTTCAAAAAAAATGAAGAAGGCATGATTTATCATTGCAGCTCTGCTTACTTCGGGCCCGGAGACGAATATTGCGTCATTTATTCTTTACTGGATTTATTACATGCTCCATCTGAAGATTTTGTCCCTCAGCTGAAGCATAACCTTCGTTCATCCTTTCAGCTCACTCATAATGTTGCAGTTGGAGTGAAGCATTACCATGAAGCGATTCAATTTTACACGAATATCATTGGAATGAAGGTTGAAGAGCAGGGACAAAAGGAAACAAAGTTCTCAATGAATGGGCGGAATTTCTTCATTGAAGATAGTGATCATAACACCGTGCATTTCGAGTTCGCTGTGGATGATTTTGATAGAAGTAAGCAAAAGCTCCTGGACAGCGGCTGCAGGGTAGATCATGTCTATCATTCGAAAAGTGAAATGATATCGGATCCATTTGGATTGTCATTTCATTTGTATGAGGTCCGAAAAAACAATTAAATATAAAAAAGCCTGTCTTGAAATCATCCAAGGCAGGCTCTTTATTATATTATTCAGTAGCCGGTTTAAGGATTGTCTCTTCCTTTTCCGCTTCTTCCTGTAATTCTTTATCCCGTTTTATCTTCCCGTTTCCAACCGACAGGGCCACTCCGACGCCGATGGCAATGAAAATCAGGCCTGTTAAGAAGACGGTGGTAAACGCATCGGACCATGCGGTTTCAATCGAAGCGATCACGATATTGCCGATTTCTTTCGGTACTTCCAGTAATCCTGGTGTCACAAGCAGTCCGAATAGGGCATCCGTTTTTTCGCTTAACCCTTCAAGGATCTGAGCTGCAGCAGGATTATCCTGCTGTGCCGCTACATCCTTCATATTTTCCTGAAGGGATTGATTCATCACAGCGTTTAATACGGTGATCCCGATCGTCCCACCGATGGAACGGAAGAACGTTGCGGAAGATGTGACGGCCCCCAGTCTCGATTTAGGGAATTCATTCTGAACTGCGATCATAAGGGTCGGCATGACAAGACCCATTCCGAATCCCATCACGATCATGTACATATACGCTGTATATTCCTTCGATTCAGGACCCATCGTACTCATCAGGAAGAATCCAACCACGGTAATCAGCATACCAACCGTCAACACTGTACGGTATCGCAGCCTTAATAATAATCTTCCGCCGATGATACTCGCCGTGATCAAGGCGATCATCATCGGTGTCATGGTGGACCCGGCTTGAGTAGGCGTCACACCGAGGATCCCCTGCATGAACATTGGTACGAACATGATCGCACCGAACATTCCTAATCCGAGAAGGAACCCTAGGGCATTCGTCGTAGCAAAGACCCGGTTTTTAAACAGGCTTAAATCAAGAATCGGTTCCTTCGCTTTGTTTTCAATGAACCCGAATACCAGAAGCAAAACGATGGATCCGCCAAAGAGCATGAAGCTCGTTCCTGACATCCACTCGAATTTATCCCCTCCGAAATTCAGTCCAAGCAATAAGAGGACCAGTGCCGGGATCAAGGTGATGATTCCCAGGTAATCAATGCTTACCTTATCCGTCGGGCGACCGACATTTTCATATTTCAAACCGATGAATAATAGAAGGGCTGATAACAATCCAAACGGTACGTTGATCAAGAAAATCCAGTGCCAGCTGATTGTATCGACAATGAATCCGCCAATGAACGGTCCGATGACCGAGCTCAATCCGAATAATGCACCGAACACCCCCTGCCACTTTGCACGCTGCTCAGCAGTGAAAATATCCCCGATAATGGTTTGGGATAAAGGCATGATCATCCCCCCGCCAATCCCCTGAAGGCCGCGGTACAGCACGAGCTGCTCCATGGAAGTGGCAGTGGCACATAGACCTGACCCGATAATAAAGATGATGACTCCGATTAAATACAATAATCGTCTGCCATATAAATCCGATAATTTCCCCACGATCGGTGTAACCGTTGTGGAAGTGATCAAATAAGCCGTGGTGACCCACGCAAAAATGGAAAACCCGTTCAATTCTGCGATGATGGTAGGCATCGCGGTCCCGACCACGGTTTGTTCAAGGGCACTGAAGAACATCCCGATGATCAGACCGGTCAGAACCAAACGTTTATTTATCCCTGGTTGTACTGACATATGTTTCTCTCCTTATTCTTCTGTATTGTTCTCAACGGCTGCAGCCAGCTTTTCATAGATGGTTACAAGTTGTTCCACATCTTCTTCTTCAAGATAGGATAGGTATTGGGAGAAAATTTCCCTCCTTACCTTTTTCGCCCTCTCGAAAACCTCGCGACCGCTCGTTGTAAGCTCGAGCTTCACAATCCGGCGGTCACTCTCGTCTCTCTGCCTCGAAACCAGATCATTCTTAAGAAGTCGATCGATCATGACAGTGATGGCACTTGGCTTTACATCTAACTTCTCAGCAAGCTCCGTCGATTTCATATCTTCTGAAGTCGACAAAAGATATAGTATGAAAAACTGAGGACCTGTTAAATTCATATCTTTCAATGCAACCGCCATTTCCTGCTGAATATGGCGATTCGTTACGTGAAATGCTGTAAACAAGCGATCTATATAAGAGTGCTGGATCTGTTCCAGGTCCAAGATCATCCCCCATTTCTATTCAACCATTTAATATTTAACCTGTTTAAATATTAATCACCTGATGTAAAAAAGTCAACATTTTTTTCTCCTCTACATTCGGCAGGAAAACTATCAGAAAACATGCATTATAAAAACTTTTATACGTAAATGCTTTCATAAGAATTTATCATTTACACGGGGTTATAACACTCTTTATAATCGGGTTGATTGTTTTTCAAACTACCGTAATTAAAAGGAGCGTGCTCCATGATGAAACAAATTCAATCTTTATTAAACATATCTCTTGGTGCGTTATTAATCGCATTGAATATACATTTTTTCCTTTCACCCAATAAGGTGGGCACTGGCGGGACGAGCGGAGCCGGCATCGTGCTTGCTCAATTTATGGATCTGCCTGTCGGCGTCATCATGTTTACACTGGATATGTTATTATTCATTCTCGGCCTCATATTGATCGGTCCAAGTTTCGGCCTGAAATCCGTTTTCGCGAGTACAACCCTCAGCGGAATGGTGTGGGGGTTGGAGGTGTTCCATCCCCTTCAGAACCCGATCGGTCATGATGTCCTGATTCAAATTGTCATCGGGACGCTGATCGGAGCCATCGGAGTCGCCATGATCTTTAACCAGGGTGCTTCAGCCGGAGGTACCGGCGTCCTGGCGAAAATCATCCACAAATTCACCGGGCTGGAACTGGGACGGGCCGTTCTTGCTTCGGATATTCTGATTGTCCTTGCGTCTGCCTGGTTCTTTGGACTGCAGGTCGGACTATATGCATTTTTTGGCTTGCTGCTCAAAGGGATAATGATCGACCGCACGCTTCAATTTTTCAATGAAAGCAAAGAAGTGGTCATCATCAGCGAACATAGTGAAGATATCAAGGAGTTCATCGTTGGAGACCTGGAGAGAGGGGCCACCGTCCATTCGGCCAAGGGAGCCTTTTCCGATGACCAGAAAGAAGTCATCACCACCATCGTGGGACGAAAGGACTTCTCCAAGTTGAAAGCGCATATTCAATCTACCGACCAGAAAGCATTCATTACGGTTCACAGCATGAACGAAATCTGGGGTAATAACTTTAAATCATTTGCTTAAATGGGCTGATACTGGAGTCGGGTGTCTTTTTTAGAAGGCATCCGATTTTGGATCAGCCTCTTTTTCATATATGATAGGAAAAGGAAATATCGATTGAATGGATGATGACCGTGAAAAAAAGACAGACCACAGAATTAAAAGTATATAGCCATCTAAAGGACGCCTTATTGGCCAGGAAGATCGCACCCGGTACCCAGCTTGTCGAACAGATCATCTCTCAGAAGATGGCTGTAAGCAGGACCCCTATCCGGCATGCGTTGAAACGGCTCGAAGCAGAGGGGCTGGTTCAGATCATCCCGAACCGCGGGGCATTCGTCGTCCATCCTTCCAGGGAAGAGATCATTTCTTTTTTTGAATTGAGGAAAGAAATTGAATTTCTGACTGTAAAGTACGGCCTTCCTAAAGTTAAAAAATCCGATATGTCCAAGCTTTATTCGTTTCTTGAAGAGGAACAGGAAACGTATAGAAAAAAGGACCTGTTAAAATACGTCGAGCTTAATAAGCAATTCCATTTGTTCCTTGCGGAGGTAAGTGGAAATAAGTTTCTGATCCGCTATATGGACGAAATGCTTACCCAATCGAACGTCTATTTGTTTTTATTTGATGTGTTTTATCATGTAGAGCCGGGTGAAAATGTCCGTTTCCGGGAACACGAGGAAATGGTGAAGGCCATTGAAAACAAAGATCAGCAGACGCTCCTTGAATTGATCGACCTTCATTTGAAGCACAGCTTTGACGATTTGCGGATGGAGGATCATGGATATTCGTCCTTGGAATCGGTCTTGACAGAGTAGAATGATATAAAAAAAGCCGATCACCTGAATTCAGAGGATCGGCTTTTTTTGATTAAAACAATTTCGTTGTCCAGTCTTCACAATTCCATACTTCCGTCGCTACATCCTGGTAGAAGTCGGGTTCGTGACTGATTAAGAGCACGGTACCTTTGTATTCTTTTAACGCCCGCTTCAACTCTTCCTTAGCCTCTACGTCCAAGTGATTGGTCGGTTCATCGAATACAAGGACGTTCGATTCCTTATTCATTAATTTGCATAGGCGTACCTTCGCTTTTTCCCCACCGCTCAGCACTTCCACCTTGCTTTCGATATGCTTGGTCGTCAGACCGCACTTCGCCAGGGCAGCGCGCACTTCCGCCTGGTTCATGGAAGGAAACTCATTCCAAACCTCTTCAATGCACGTGTTGTTGTTCTTTGTTTTGATTTCCTGTTCGAAATATCCGATATGGAGATAATCCCCAAGCTCCACTGAACCGGAGATCGGTTTGATTTCCCCGAGGATGCTCCGTAATAGAGTCGTTTTCCCGATTCCGTTGGCTCCGGATAGAGCAATCTTCTGCCCGCGCTCCATCTTGAGGTTGAGGGGCCTTGATAACGGTTCATCGTACCCGATCACAAGATCCTTCGTTTCAAAGATGACCCTGCCTGCGGTCCTTGCTTGTTTAAAATGAAATTCCGGCTTCGGCTTTTCCGCAGCCAGTTCGATCATATCCATCTTATCCAGCTTTTTCTGACGGGACATGGCCATGTTTCGGGTGGATACCCGGGCCTTATTACGCGCCACAAAGTCCTTCAACTCCGAGATTTCCTGTTGTTGTCTCTTGAACGCTGACTCAAGCTGCTGCTTCTTCATTTCGTGGACACGCTTGAATTCGTGATAGTCTCCTGCATAACGATTCAATTCCTGATTTTCCATATGATAGATCAGGTTAATGACACTATTTAAGAATGGAATATCATGAGAGATCAGGATAAAGGCATTTTCATATTCCTGAAGATAGCGTCTCAACCAGTTGATATGCTGTTCATCAAGGTAGTTGGTTGGCTCATCAAGTAACAAGATGTCCGGCTTTTCAAGTAAAAGCTTCGCCAGTAAGACTTTCGTCCGCTGTCCCCCGCTTAAATCGTGTACATCCTTATCCAAACCGATATCATCCAATCCAAGACCACGGCCGATTTCTTCCACCTTGGCATCAATGATGTAGAAATCATTATTCGTCAGGGCATCCTGAAGTGTACCGGTTTCTTCAAGCAATTCTTCCAGTTCTTCAGGAGTGGCGTCACCCATCTTGGCAAACAGCTCATTCATTTCCGTTTCCATATCAAAAAGGTATTGAAAGGCCGTCTTCAACACGTCCCGGATCGTCATCCCCTGCTTCAGCTTTGCATGCTGATCCAGATACCCGATGCGGATCCGCTTCGCCCATTCCACTTTCCCTTCATCAGGCTCAAGCTTCCCAGTGATGATGTTCATAAATGTAGACTTTCCTTCTCCGTTGGCACCGATCAAGCCGATATGCTCACCCTTCAACAAACGGAAAGAAACGTCATTAAAAATCGCACGGTCACCGAAACCGTGGGTTAAATTTTTGACTGTTAATAAACTCATGTCGTAAACACCTTTTCTTTCTATACTAAAATTCGCTCTCTCTATTATAAGGGTCCTATTGCTTAGAAGATAGGGGGAAATGAGCTGGTGTCTTTTTACTACCGTTTACCCGATGGCCCCTGCTACATCATAGTCAGCGGGATCGAGTTCAGTTGATTCACCCATCACCAGTTTGGCAAGCTCCGATCCAAGGTATGGACCAACCGTCAAACCTGATGCCCCAAGACCATTTGCCACCCAGACATCATCAAACCCCGGTATCGCTCCGAAAACCGGAAGGAATCCAGGAGTGAACGGCCTGAATCCGACTCTCGTTTCCACTACTGCCGCGTCTCCAATTCCAGGTGCGACAGCCGTTGCCTTCTGAAGGACTTCGTGTAGTCCGCCCGCTGTTACCCGGTGATCAAAGCCCACATCGTTTTCATGTGTGGCTCCAGCTACGACTTTCCCCTCGGGGAAGGCAAGGAGGTATTGATCATTCGGAGGCATGACGACGGGCCATTCACCCGTCTCTCCCCCGCCTATTTCCAAATGGAGGATTTGTGCTTTCTGGGAGGTTACAAGAAAGTCTATTCCGAGAGGCTGAAAGAGTTCCTTCGCCCAGGCACCGGCAGTTACGATCACTCCATCCGCCCGAAGCACTTCATCCGCTATTTGGACGCCGGTAATCCTGTTTTTTTCGTGTAACAATCCGGCATCCCCTTGTCTTAGTGTTGCTCCGTTCTTTTTAGCCCCGTTCAAGAGCGCATCCCGCATTGCCCTGCCATCCACCCGGGCAGCGCCGCTTACGTGAACAGCCTGGAATTCTTCTGATAACAGCGGAAAGCGCTGACGTGTTTCTTCTGAAGTCAGAAGCGTCAGTTCACCGATTTCCGGAGCATCCTCCCTGCGTTTCTCTGCTCTCTCCATCATTTTATGGAGCTTATTCACATCCGTGTGGAGGCTGATGGCCCCCACACGTTTATATCCTGTTTCAGTTTCTCCGTCTGCTTCTAACTGTCCTATGATGCTCGGATAATACCTCGCCCCACCCTTTGCCAGGCGATACCACACTTTATTCCTGCGCTGTGAAAGCCATGGACAGACGATTCCCGCCGCTGCATCCGTTGCCTGTCCAGGGTCATTCCGGTCAATAATCGTGACATCCGCTCCTGCTTTCGCAAGATGATACGCTGCGGAAGCCCCGAGAATGCCTGCCCCAATGATGATATATGATTTCATGCAAAACACCTTTTCAGTCCATTTTTTCTTTATTTTACTTGAGAAGAGGGGCGAACTCAATGGCTGGACGTTTCAATGGATGAGGATCAGCTTGTACCTGGTACATCCCCTCCTATATGGACCAGGTACACAATCATCACCAAACCAAAAACCACCATCAATTCCAGACAATTCTCACTACTTTTCCCAAAATAGATTGACAAGTTGTTTTGATTCATGATAAAAATTGTATAACCTAATATTGAATAAGCTTTGAAGGAAACTAGTAGCGTACATTTCCCTGTTTAAGAGAGCCGGTGGTTGGTGTGAACCGGTACATAGATGAAGCGAATTTCGATTCCGGAGCTTCTTTTGACGAGATCAAAAGACGGGTAAGACCGTTATGTGTGAAGAGTGATGAGAACTATTTTCTCATAACTAGGGTGGTACCGCGATATCCAAATCGTCCCTACGATATGTAGGGGCGATTTTTTTATTTGGTCAGAAATTATCCTCACACGTCAATAAAAACCGAAAGGAGTATGAGAATGAGTCAGCGTGAACAATGGTCATCGAAAATCGGCTTTATTTTAGCGGCAGCCGGGTCTGCCATCGGATTGGGGGCCATCTGGAAATTCCCTTATATTGCCGGTGAAAATGGAGGCGGAGCATTCTTCCTGATCTTTATCTTATTTACTTTATTACTCGGCCTTCCATTATTACTGGCTGAATTCTCAATCGGACGTACAGCCGGAAGCAATGCGGTAGATTCGTACCGAAAAATCGCTCCCGGGACCAAATGGCACTGGGTCGGGATCCTCGGGATGATTACATCCTTCATCCTGCTTTCCTTCTACAGTGTCATCGGGGGATGGATCGTCGTTTATTTATTCAAAGCTGTTACAGGTCAATTGAACGGCCTTTCTTCAGATCAATACGCAGAAGTATTCGGGGCAACGATTTCAAATCCCGGGATAAGTGTATTCGTTCAGCTCCTCTTCATCTTGATGACCATCATCGTGGTGGCCAAGGGGATTGAAAAAGGGATTGAACTCGCAAGTAAAATTATGATGCCGGCATTATTTATTCTTTTCATTTTGTTAGTGATCCGCGCAGTGACCCTTGATGGGGCAGCGGAAGGAGTTTCATTCCTGCTCAAGCCCGATTTTTCCAAAGTAACGTCACAGACGATTTTAGAAGCGATGGGTCAATCGTTCTTTACGTTAAGTGTCGGGGTATCGGTGATGGTGACATACAGCTCGTACCTTCCGAAAACACAGAGTCTTCCCCGTTCGGCCATTTCGATCGTGGCGATGAATATCTTCATCGTATTACTGGCAGGACTTGCGATTTTCCCGGCAGTCTTCGCTTTTGATCTGGAGCCTGGCGCGGGTCCGGTGCTGCTATTTAATGTACTGCCTACCGTGTTCAGTCAGCTTCCATTCGGGATGCTCTTCTTCATTGCATTCCTTGTGCTATTCTTGTTCGCAGCATTGACTTCAGCGTTCTCGATGCTTGAGATCATCGTATCGGTCATTTCGAAGGGGGACCCCGGAAAACGTACGAAATGGTCGTGGATCATCGGTCTCGCCATTTTCGTTTGCGGTATCCCATCGGCTTTATCTTTCGGGGTGCTTGGTGATATCACGTTGTTTGGGAAAACCATCTTTGATTTAGCCGACTTTACAGTAAGTAATGTATTGCTTCCAATCGGATCATTGCTGATCGCTCTCTTTGTACCGCTCAAAATGAAGAAAACCGCTTTATATGATGAATTAAAGCAGGGCAGCGGGTTGAAACGGGGATTATTTGAAACATGGTTCTTCTTGATACGCTTTGTGGCGCCGGTGTTAATACTATTCGTCATGCTTGATGTCCTGGGAGTGTTTTAATCACTCCCGCTCCATACAAAAGGGTTGACCCATAGCGCGGGTCAACCCTTTTCTTTATGATGCTCCATACCCCATGATCACTCCGCACGCCAATCGTTTCCCTGCATCACCTGAAGGCTGTGACCTGAAGTCATCAGGGTTTTGATGAATGATGACACCCTTCCCTATCACATCTTTCACATTGAATTTATTCGTAAAAAAGGACATCTTTGCGTAGCCGTCATTTGAAAATAAAACGGGAAAATCCCCTGCATGATTCCCATGCGGCTGATTGGTCGGATTCCAATGCCCTCCTGCAGACGTGAAAGGTTCATTAGGATCTCCTATTTCACATACCCCTTTTTCATGGAGGTGAAATCCGTGGGGACCGATCGGCTTTTGATCACCCTTTCCTTCTTTAAAGGATGGTAAACCTGTCACCTCGGCAAATACTTCCACCCCATTTTGCACTTCACGAAAAAATACATATCCTTTGAGCCCCGGAGCGAGTGGACCTCCCTGAATGTGAGCGTAGGCCATATTCGAAGCATTTCGGTAATGGGAATAAGCAGGATAACCATATTGATAATAATTCATCCATGTGCCCCCTTTCTTCACCCTATTTTATGTTGGGACCCGTGGCGACATGATGAAAAACCCGGAACATTGATTTTAACCAAACGTTTGTTTAACACCGATAACCCCTTTCTTATCAAGGGTTCGCCCCCTTAGTCAAACGTTTGTTTAAATTTTCATCTCCCAAAAGACCGACCTCCCTGATCATTCTCTCAATCAGATGGGTCAGCCCTTCCTATATGCAGAGGCGGACCGAAATATGACTGGTTTTATTTTCCTATTACTATTATCCCTTTTCATTTTGTCCTAAAAATGGTATATTTTCAGAAACTTCTGATTTCTATTCCTGTGCCCCACACTATTTTAGGAGGGATTGCTATGCAATGTGAAATGAGGTTAATTCCATATTTCATGGACGAAATGATTGTGGATACAAATGAAATTCCTAAGGGCGTTGACTTAATCCAAGCCCCCAGCATGTGGAAAAATGGGTATAAAGGGAAAGGTGTAACCATCGCCATCCTTGATACGGGATGTGATATGAACCACCCCGATCTTGCAGGTAGGGTGAAAGGATTCCGAAATTTCACCGACGATGATGACGGTGCAGAAGATAAGGTAACGGATTACAGCGGGCACGGTACCCATGTGGCAGGGACCATTGCCGCAAACGAAAATGGTGATGGGGTCATCGGAGTGGCTCCAATGGCTGACTTACTGGTGATTAAAGTTCTTGCAGGCAGCCGTGGAAGTGGGCAGTATGATTGGATCGTAAATGGTATTCTCTATGCCATCGAGCAAAAGGTCGACATTATTTCAATGTCTTTGGGAGGACCTTCAGATTATGACCCTCTGCATGAAGCCATTCAAAAAGCGGTGGATGCCAATATCCTGGTGGTTTGCGCTGCAGGGAATGAAGGCGACTCCAATAGCGGCACTGATGAATTTTCCTACCCTGCCTGCTACAATGAAGTCATTTCGGTCGGCGCCATCGATCTTCAAAGAAAGTCTTCCTACTTTACCAATTCCAATAATGAAGTTGACCTGGTGGCACCCGGCGAACAAATCCTGTCGACCATTCCCGGAGAAAAATATGCCAAGCTCAGCGGAACCTCCATGTCAGCTCCCCACATCTCTGGAGCGTTAGCCCTGATCAAGGAATTTGAACAGGCATCCTTTGCCCGGAAACTTTCTGAATGTGAAGTATATGCGCAGCTCATTAAGCGGACTGTACCACTTGGCTTCCCGAAAACACTGGAAGGTAACGGCCTGGTCTTTTTAACCGCTCCTGATCTCCTGCGCGAGCACTTGAGAAACCAACCTCTTGCCCAGATTGGGTGAAGGATGTGGATTGCAATATTTAATTATTTAACACAAAAAGAACAGCCATCAATGGCTGTTCTTTTTGGTGTTGGAGTTATTGCAGTCTGCTTTCGACTTCCTGACAGATTTGATCGGCACTCAGTCCGCTCGCTTCGATGACAGGGCCTTGAGTCGCTACATTTTGAATACCCATTACATCTGTATCCATTCCTGTCACGACACAGCAGTCACACCCGTTAGCATCGGATTCCTGCTTAAGCTCCACTACTTCATGCCCCTGTGCCCGTAAGGCTTCAACAACGTTTGTTAAGGATTGTTCAACACCAATTCTCATGCCTTTACACCTCCTGGTTCTATATATAGGTTTTTCTTTCGATGAAAAAGATATTCGTCCATTATTTTTTATTTACTTGTCTGCCGCTTTTTTTCTGACTTTGTCCTTCTGTATTTCCCGTCTGGGTATCAGATGCAAATTCCACATCGTTTTTGGCCTTTTGTTTTGCCAGCTGTTGAGAAGTTTGATCCATACTCTTCCTACCCTGCTTAGACATGCTCATCCCTCCTCTGACTTTTATAGAATTAGAATCCCCATTTTCAGGCAAAATATTTGAAGGGCATCCGATTCCCACTGGAATGTTTATTTTTACATCAACCCGGGTAAATAGTCTCTATAACAACAATGAAAAGGGTGGTTTTTACATGGATGAAGCAAAATTACATGAATTGATTGATGGATTAAACGAAGATTTAGCCAATGAGTATGCGGCAGTCATTCTTTACACTAACTACGCTGCTGTAGTGAGCGGCTTATATCGTCAAATCTTAAAACCTTTCTTTGAAGAGGAAATTCCTGATGAGCAGGGTCACGCTTTATACCTTGCCGAAAAGATTAAAACGTTAGGCGGTCAACCGACAACGACGCCTGCAGCCGTTAAACAAACGGATGATGTGAAGGAAATGCTTGAAGAAGGACGTAAAGCCGAAGCAGATACCATCGAGCGCTATAAGAAGCGTAAAGAACAAGCAGAAGAATTGGGTCTTGTTGAGCTCAGCATCAAGCTTGATGATATGATTGCTGATGAAACTCATCACCTTGAAGAATTTGACCGTCTGTTAAAGGACCCTTCCTTTAACTAATGATAAAAGACCGCTGTTTTCAGCGGTCTTTTTTTACGTTATAATACGAAGCTTCTTCCATTCATCCAGCAATAAAGCCTGGTATTTCGGAGTCAAATACCGATCATCGATCAGCTTCAGGACTCCCTTGTCCTCTTCCGAACGGATAAGCCTGCCTCCTGATTGAAATACTTTATTCAACCCGGGATACACGTATGCATAGTCATACCCATTCATTCCCATGTCATTAAAATAGTCCTTGATGATTTCCTGTTCATCAGTAGGCTGAGGCAGCCCCACGCCTACCACGATCACACCCTTTAACCTGTCTCCTTTCAAATCGATCCCTTCTGAGAAGATCCCTCCGAGGACCGCCAGACCGATAACGGGTTGTTCTCTATCACTCCGGAACTCCCGGAGGAATTCTTCTCTTTCTCTCTCGCTCATATTCGGCTCCTGAATAAGGACCACGGCGTCCATTGATTCTTTATTCATCCTGTCATACGCTTTCTGCATATAAGAGTAAGAAGAAAAGAAGATGAGATAATTTCCTTTGTACCCATTGAACGTTTCCTCTATGGAATGAATAATGATGGGAAGGGTCCGTTCCCTGTCCCTGAATCGGGTGGAAATCGGGTGGATTCCTACCTGCCACTGGTTGTGCTGGAATGGGGAAGGAATCAGAAATCGATAATCTTCTTCACCCCCGCCCAACTGCTGAAAATAATACGAAAACGGAAGGAGTGTGGCAGAGAAGAATACCGATGATTGATAAGGACGTGTAACCTGCTTAATAAGCTTCGATGGATCGATGCAATAAAGTTTCACCTCTACATCTTGGGAGCTGCGACCAATGACAAAGCGATGTTCTTCGGAGTAGAGATTTGAAATCCTTACAAAACTGATGCTATCGAAATATAGCTGCATAAATTCCTCCGACCACTCCCTGCCCGTTTCCCCCAGGCACTTTTCCGCTATTTCAATAAAGCCTGCAATCGTCTCGACGAATGAACCGTCCAATTCCACCCGGGTGTCAGCATCTTCTTCTTTTTTCAATCGCAGAAATTGCTTATTTACAGCAGTGATTGCCTGCTTCAATCCCTCATGGTCAGGATGTCGCTTTTTGATTTGTAAGAAAGCAGATTTTGTCAGGGCGGCAGAATACATTTCTCGTCCCCTGCCTACAAGATTATGGGCCTCGTCAATGAGGAGATTCGTCTTTTTCTTACTTTCATCACTCATTCTTTTCAGGGATACCCTCGGATCGAAGATATAGTTATAATCACAGATGACTCCGTCAACCAGGTAGGAAAGATCGATGGAATATTCAAAAGGACACACCCTATGCTTGCTCGCATACGATTCGATGATCGGACGCGTGATGATGGTTTCCTGTGTCAAAATATCAATCAGCGCTCCGTTAATGCGGTCATAATAGCCGTTTGCAAATTCACAATACTCTTTCTGACATATCGTTTCTTCTTTAAAGCAGATTTTGTCTTTCGCCGTAATCGTAACCGTCCTGTGTGCCAGACCTTTATTTTCCAAAAGGAGAAGCGCCTCTTCTGCCACTGTACGGGTGATCGTTTTGGCCGTCACATAAAACCATTTGCTGTTTCCTTCTGCCATCGCTTTTATGGCAGGGAACAGGGTGGAAATGGTTTTCCCTGTTCCTGTTGGAGCATTGGCATAAAGGGATTTCGATTCGGTTACTGTTTTATATACTGCACCTGCGAGTTTTTTCTGTCCCTTTCGATAAGAAGGATAGGGGAATGTCAGACCCGGGACACTTTTCAATTTACTTTCTTCATTTGTCAGTATCACAGTGGCAAACGGTGTATACGCGATCAGTGTTTCCTTCACGATGCGTTCAAGCTCTTCAATGGAATAAGTATGCATGAAGGATTTCGTTCTTTCTGTTTCAACTTCGATATAGGTTAATTGAACACTCACATGGGAGAGTTCCTTTTCCTTTGCCAGCAGGTAAGCATAGCATTCACCCTGAGCCCAGTGAACACGGCTCCCTTCTTCGATCAAGTCCAGACTTTTTGCCGTCGATTTGATTTCCTCCACAGTCACTTCTCCGTCGTCATAGTGGATGCCGTCACAACGGCCCTCAAGGTGATAGACGAGACCACCGGCTTCTTTCTCCCCTTTCAGGAAGACTTCTTTCTCATCGCCTTCTTTATATTGTTTTTGCCATTTCTGATGGAGTCTTGTACCGATGAGCATAGAAGAACGGGACTGGAATCTCAGGTCGATGCTCCCTTCCTTATAAACAAACTCAACTAACTCCCTGATGGATACTTTCATGGTTTTTTTCACGGATGTTTCACCTCCTGTTTTCAAAAGGAAAATGATGATTCTAACTGATTTCAGATATACATATATATTAGACAAGCTGTGTGGAACGGAGGATTCGGGAGAATGAAGGCAAGATTCGTCTTTTATTGCATTGGGTTACTGTCTCTATCATTAGGGGTTTCACTTATTATCAAAGGGGATTTGGGAGCAGCTCCCTGGGATGCACTTGCCGTCGGGGAATCCACACTGCTTCACCTTTCTATCGGGACATGCATCTTCATGAATGGATGCATTCTCATCCTCATAAACGCACTCCTGTTAAAAGAAAGGATCCAGTGGTTGGCAGCCCTCTCCATCTTTGTGATCGGGATGATGGTTGATTACTGGATCACGACCGGCCTTAAAACAGTTGAACCCGTTGGATTCGGGCAGCAACTATCTCTTGTCTTGATCGGCATCCTGCTTCTCGGGATCGGAATCTCTATCTACCTTCAAGCAAAGCTCCCTTCCAGTCCCATGGATACCTTCATGGTGGCGATCCACCGACGGTTCGGATTGAACCTGCGCAATGCCCGGTTGTTAAATGAAGCGATTGCCATCACCCTCGCCATGGTCTTCCACGGGGCTGTGGGAATCGGGACGGTCATCGTTGCCTGTCTGTTAGGGTTTATCATTCATATCTTCTATCCTATCATGGAACGTATGTACGGGAAATGGAGTTGAAGATTTTTTTAAGCAAACAAAAAAACACTTAGCTCTTCCCTAAGCGTTTTGATTATTCACATACGTATTGGCAGGTTTCGCATCAAACTTTGCCAGTTTTTCCTGATTTAACGGCAGGCTGATCGTTGCCACCGTCCCTTTATTCACAATGCTTGAATAATGGACAAGCCCACCCATGGCAGCGATGATCCGCATGGACACGGATGTACCGAGCCCGGTCCCCTGATCCTTTGTCGTGAAAAAGAGGGTCCCGATTCGTGCAATCTGTTCTTTCGTCATGCCTTTCCCTGTATCCGTGACGGTGATGATCACCTGTGTATGTGTGACTTCGAGGTGAATGGTGACACTGCCTTGTGGAGGAGTTGCCTCAATGGCGTTCTTGATGATATTGACGAATGCTTGTTTCAATTTATTCCTGTCTGATAATAAATAACCATCTTCCCTCAAGTCTGCCTCAAGATATACCCCTTCCTTCAATGCGTAGGCATTGAGGAGGACGGTGACATCTGAAAGGACTTCTTTGACATTGATCTTCTCGACCTTTTCAAGCTCCGGCTTGGCAAAGTTCAAATAATCATTGATAATGTCCTCTGCCCTTCCCAATTCACTTAGTACGATCTTCAAATATTCTTCGTGATCACCTTTGACCTGTTTTTTCATTAATTGAAGGAACCCTTTCACAACCGTCAGGGGATTGCGCACTTCATGAGCGATGGAAGCTGCGAGTTCACCAAGAGTATTGAGTTTCTCCGACTTCATGATTTCTTCCCGCATTAACTTCTTTTCAATCATCCATTCACTCAATTGAGCTGCGAGTCCCACTCCCAGCACCTGGATCCCGCCGAATATAAGGACATAGATTCCCATCTCCCGGTTACCCGAAACAGGGACACCGGAAATGAAGGCAAAGGAAAGCAGGATGCCGAGCATGACCAGAGCCGGCCAAAAACCCAGTAACACCGCAAATGTCACTCGCTTTCGTGGAGGGAATGTCCAAAAACGATTGGAAATCAAAAATGGCAGGATCCCGGCCAGAAACGCACTGATGAATCCGAAGACAATCGCATCACCTCCATGGATGATACGTGCCGCCAAGATAAACAGAAAGACAATGACCCCGGCTTTCCTACCTCCGTACAACATGGAAAGAACCAATGGGATATACCTGAAATCCCAATACAATCCGAAGCTTTCATAGGCGAAAATCAAACACATGAAAGCGGCAATCCCATGTAATACACCAATGAAAACAGGGGATTTCCCTAGCCTGTGATTTTCCAGGAGAGAGGTTTGAATGAGAACAGGAGCCAATATAATCAGTACATGTAATAATAATTTCTCAATCAGCATCGAAATGTCTCCCAGAAAAAAGTATTACTTTACACATACGACAAAATTTAGATAAATCCTTTCTCCATAGACATAAAATTACAAAAAAAGTCATAGGGACGGACCCCGGCAATCCTGCCCGGGGTCCGTCCCTCATAAGAGGGTTAATTCAATTGTCCTTTATAGGTGAGGTCTTTGGGTTCGAGGTGGTTGTAATGGCCTTGAAGTATCTTCTGTATATCCCCGATGGTTTGCTGTATCTGTACACTTTGTCCTTTCACCTTGGTGAATTCCTCCGCTACATAAAAAGGCTGACTCAAGTAAGCTTCGAGTCTCTCCCCTATTTCGAACAGCTCAAGATCTGATTCCGGGATTTTTTCCTTCCCGATCGTATTCATCAAGACGCGGATTTCTTTATATCGCCTTAATACTTTCTTTGCCTTCTTATGGGTCGCAGCGTGGCTTGCATCCAAAGCTTCGTCTTCGAGCAGGATGGATGTCGACTGAACGGGATGGATGGCCGGGTACATCCCACGGGTAGCGAGATCTATGTCGAAATAACACAAGGTATCAAGTGGACCAAACGGGTCATCTTCATCGACCGCTTCTCCGCTTGGATCAAATAAAATGGTTGTGATGTCCGGATAGCCCTCTGCTTCAAATCTCTCTCTCAATTCATACAGCTCCCCTGAGACGATAAACGAACGATCAACATACAAGAGGATACTTTCCTTATCCCCCACCAACGAAACCTCCGCAAAGGCATCCCCGATCGTGTGGCATTTCGCATCGACGAATCCTTCAAGGTCACTTAAACCGGGATAGGTTTGATCCGGAGTTAATAAAATGGCATGGTAACCCTTCTCCTTCAACACTTGTGTCATTTCAGCCAAAACAACAAATTGGCCGACCTGGGATCTCGCAACGAATCCGTTGGTCCCCCCCTGAACAATGGGTGCAAATAAATCAAGCGGTTTAATCCCCGTTTCGATCATACTAACTTTCCCTCCTTGAATAATTAATTCATCCAACGTGCAATTTGCCAGGTTTGCAAGGGTCACGATCGTTTTCACCTCGGCGCGTCCAACCGATATTTTTCCTGTACATAAATTTGACACAGTGGCAGGCCTTAATCCCACCGTTTTGGCCGCAGATGTGAGATTCGGTACACGCTTACGCAGCAATGAAACATTTAACCTTAAATGTTCTTTCATGGTAAATATCCCCTCCTTACTTTATAAGGTAATCTATTTTACCTTTAAAAGCAATAACTTTTTAACTCAAAGCGTAATTTTTTTACTTTTAAAAGTAAAAACTAATCATCATTTCTCATTCCTCTTTTATATTAATCTTAATTTCTCTTATATTATTGTCCTAAATAAACAAGGTCCTACTTATAATGAAAAATAAGATTCTTTATTTAAAAGGATGAAAGCAGATGAAAAATACGAAATTACCCGAAACGCCCAAAATCCAGCGCATCGTCATCGAGATGATGGTCGCTTTCTTTGTCCTGTTTTCCATCATCGTGTACTGGCTGCCTGTTGAAAAGGCCACACCACCCCCTTTCTTGCAAAAGGAAAATGAGCGTCCCCTTGTCATTGCCCATCAGGGGGGAAAACATCTTGCACCAGGGAATACCATTGAAGCGTTCCAAAATGCCGTGGATCTTGGAGCCGATGTCATCGAAACGGATATACATATTACCAAAGACGGCCAATTGGTAACGATTCATGATCCCACAGTTGATGCGACAACGGACGGACGTGGATATGTAAAGGACTACACATTGAAAGAGCTCCAACGGCTTGATGCGGCATACTATTTCCAAGATCTGAAGGGGGATTACTCATTCAGGGGTAAACATGTATATGTCCCTACCCTAGAGGAAGTCTTTCAGCGTTTTCCCGATATGAGGGTCAATATTGAGGTAAAAGATGACAACCCGGAAGAACGGATAGAGGAAATGGTACAGAAGTTAATAAAACTGATTGAAGAATACGATATGGAGGATAAAATCCTCATCGCCTCATTCGACCAGGACATCATCAATCTAGTCGAAGCCTACTCCAATGGAAGGGTCGCCACACAAGGTGGCAAACAAGAAGCCAAGAAATTCGTCATCCTGCACAAACTGTTCATGCGAAATCTTTATAAAACGAGTGTCGACGCTTTTCAACTTCCCCTTCAAGAAGGAAATCTGGACCTTACACAACCGATTCTGATCTCAGGCGCACATCGCATCGGCCTTCAGGTACATTACTGGACCGTCAACGACCGGGAAACGATGGAAAGACTCATAAACCTCGGTGCAGACGGCATCATTACAGATCGACCTGATTTATTATTGAACCTACTGGAGGAGAGATAATACTTTCTTCTCTGAGAAAAGGGTATGATATAAAGATTCCTCACCAAAAACCTACAAAAAAATTACAAATATAATGGTAATGTTCATACTATTGACCTATATAAGTGTTTGTCAATCTCTGTTAGGCTTAAATTAAGTCAAATGACGAAAGAAGAATAAATATGACAGTAAATGTGTTTTTAGACGACTATCGACACTGTCCACAAGGGTACATTCTCGCGAAGGATATCGATGAATGTATTGACCTGCTTCTTAATTATTCTATCGCTCATCTTTCACTGGATCACGACTTAGAGAGTAAGACACGTAATGGTTTAATGCTCGTCCACTACATGGTGGAAAAACAGTTATTTGCAGAAAGAATCACGATTCATTCCGCAAACTCTGGCGCGGGCAAGAGAATGTTCAAGTATTTAAAAGAGGCACAGAACGACCGGAAGATGCCTCAGTCCATCCAAATTCTATTACGGCCATTGCCTCTAAGATGAGTTATCATATATAAAGAACTGTTCCCTGAACAGTTCTTTTTTTGTCAATTTATTTAATTTGGTTTTTTCTTACTTTATAATAGGGAATAGCGATTTTATTAAAGAGGGGCATATTATGGGTTTTCTGAAAAAATTTCAATTTGTCGGGGGAAGGATTGCTAAAACGGGACTTGCCGTTTTCCTTACCGCCCTCGTATGTGAACTGTTAAACTGGCCGGCGACCTTTGCCGTCATAACCGCCATCGTCACCATTGAACCGACGGCTGCCAATTCTATCAAAAAAGCGTACGTCCGCTTTCCGGCATCGGCTATCGGTGCTTTATTTGCCGTGATCATCACTCATACGTTAGGGGCCCACGCCCTTACCTATGCCCTGGTCGCGCTCCTGACGATCATCACCTGCCATAAGCTTCATCTGGGTGCGGGTATCCTGGTCGCTACATTAACGGGAATCGCTATGATTCCCACGATCCATGATCACTACGTAGCAACGTTTTTCATCCGCCTTGGAACGACTACAATCGGGCTGATTGTATCGACTTTGGTCAATCTGTGGATCCTTCCACCCAAGTACAGCAACACAATTTCAACCAATATTCATAATCTCTATTTCAAAACGGGAAACCTGCTGGAAAGAAGGGGCTCTGAGGTCCTCCAGAATCATTCTCTGCACAGAGAGACGAAATTGATATTCAATGATATTTTAAGGGAGATTGATGTGACGGATACTCTTTGCGAATACCAAAAAGAAGAATGGAAGCTCCACCGCTCCAACCGTCAGGAAATGCGCTGCTTCCATTATGAATATAAGAAGCTGAACATCTTGAGACAGATCCTATTTCATATCGGTAACATCATCTATCTACCCGTCCACTATTCTTTCAGTGAAGAAGAAAAGGAACGGATCATGGATGCAACATTAAGTTTAAAAGGAATCATGCATCACCCTTCCTTTGATATTCCCGATCAGCATTTCACCCTTATGAAGAATTTATTGGAGGAATTCTGGGAGGATCAGGAGGGGCTTCATATGAAACCATTTCAATCCATGAAGCATCACTTCTCCTGCGAAACCATCATGCTTTATGAACTGTTATCCATTCATGACCTTATTGAAGAGCTGAGTGAGATCCATCTCCTTGAGGCACAGCATCGTAACGTATTGGAAAAAGCACTGTACCCTGAATGATGATTCATATCTTCTTACAAAGCTCTTTTCGTAAACCTTGTTGCTATGTAAGGTAGCGAGTAGTGGTTGATTTCCGCTGCAGGTGCTCGCTTTCCGCGGGGCGTGAGTTGAGCCTCCTCGGACTTTGCCCTGCGGGGTCTCAAGATCCAGCTACGGTGGCTAGCCCCTCGAGGTCATAAGCTAAATGGGCTAAGAAGGCAAAAGAACGCCTTCTTAGCCCATTTAGCTTATACTTGTCGGGGCTGAGCAAGCCACCTTCGCTTTACAGGCTTTCCCGCTATTCCCGTCGGAGTCGAGCACCTTCCGCTACAATCAACTTTATTGGTATGGAGGATTAATTTACTTCTGTACACCTCTAGAAAACATCATTTTCAGTGTGTGGAATGGTCGATTTCAGCTTGAATAGTAAAATGCTGTTTCATTCGTTTTTTCACTGGTAAGCTCTGTCACGCTATCTCATTTAGATGGGGAGGGGAACGGCGTAGACTCCTGCGGAAAAACGGACGAGACAAGACCCCGCAGCGAATGCGAGGAGGCTTGGCCGTTCGTCCGCCGGAAAGCGAAGCCGTTCCCCTCACCATCTATCCATACACACATAGACAGAGCCTCAGTAGTTCCTATGTTAGAAAACAACCATCTTTACGAAAAGAGCTTTTTACAAAAACGAAAAAATCCGAACGAATTCGATATTCAAAGAATGTCGAGTCACGTTCGGATTTCTTTTGTCTGAAACGGATTTGTCTAAAAGCCTTATTTCAGGGCATTATTCGCTAACATTGCAATGACCATATCATCCATTGGAGGGTTATGAAGCCCTGCTCTCACATCACGATAATAGCGCTGCATGGAATTGGTCCGGAAGAGGCTCCTTGCTCCCACGATCCTCATGGCAATGTCCACGATATGAAAGGCGCTGTTTGTGACAATGTGCTTAACAGAAGAAAGTTCTGCAGCCATATCCCCCCGCTTTGCAGGCTCCCTTACCCACTTATCTGCCACGGAATACAGAATCTGCCTGGCTTTAAACAACTCTAGCTCAATTTCACCGATTTTCCGCTGGACCTCGGGAACATCCTTGATCGGGCCGGGCAGACTGTTCGGGGAGTAGTCTTTGGCAAACTGGATGGCATCATTACGTGCGGCCATCGCCACCCCTATATAACAGGCAGGGATATGTAGCAGCCATGCTTTAGGAAGATCACTCTTCCCTTGGTCACTGTCCCGCTCCACGAGGGAAGAAGATGGTAACTGGACGTCCTTAAGAACGAGGTCATCGCTCCCTGTCCCCTTCATGGAAATCGTATCCCACGTCTCCTCAATGCTCACGCCTTCCAAGTCATGATCCACAAGGAAGAATCCTTTCTCCTCCGTATCACCGATCACAGCCGATACTAAGGAATAGTCCAGCACTCTCGCCATTGAAGTAAAGGATTTCCGGCCTGTTATTCTCCAGCCCTTTTCGGTTTTGATTGCTTTGGTCTGAGGAAGTCCCCCACGTGTCGGACTGCCCGTTGCCGGTTCTGTGGCCGCACGATTCACGAGAGCTTTGTTTGACACAATCTTCTCACAAAGATCCTTGAAGATCTCTTCCTCCCAGGCACGGGTCTCTGTAAGCTCCATCACTCCCCCCAAGTGCCAGCCAATGGACAATGCCGTGGCGGCATCCCCTGTTGCCAGTCTCTCCTGGATCATCACAAGCTCATATAAGTTGATCTCTTCTCCCCCATATTCTTTCGGAAGAGACAGATTTCCGTATCCACTTTTTTTGAGGTCGCCGAAATTTTCATAAGGGAACGCATCCTCTCTATCGTACTTCTCCCCTCGTTCTGAAAAAGTATCGGCAAGTTCCCCGGCTAAGTCAACCAATTTCCTTTGGCGTTCATTCTGTATAAACGATTGATATACATCCAATGAAACAGCACCTCCCAATGATAAAATGACGCTTCTCTTCTCCGTTTATCATAATCAATTTCGCTGCCCGACTCAAAGATAAAGCTTACTAATCTGATCGGGTTACATTTTCTCCTTAAATCGAATAATTGTTTTTGCAATGAACATTCTATAAATAACATCACACACACTAAGGAGGAGATGACCTTGAGCGACAAACGCAATAAATGGTACATATTGATTCTGATGCTCATATCGTGGGTATTCCTCTTATTGGCAGGAAAAGAAACCTTAAAACGATATTTACCCGCCTCCATGTTCATGTCACTTCTTGTGTATTCTGAAAATGTGCTGGCAGAGAGAATCCATTGGTGGACCATCTCAACAAGGCTTTTCCCGAGAGTAAACGGCGTTATGCCATTTGTCATCGGGGTTTTCCTGACAGGATCGGTGTGGATCCTTAAGTTCACTTATCAAAACATATACCTTTATGTATTCGTCAACCTTCTTGTTGATACATTTTTCACGTACCCTTTTTATTCCCTTTTCAAAAAACTGGGTGTGTGGAAATTAACCCATTTAAAGCAATACAAGCTATCTCTTCTGTTTTTCATGAAATCACTGCTCATGTATGCTTTCCAAAAATATATCGGGGAAAAGCTTTATTCAAAAATCAAAGCCCCACTTCAATAAAAAACCTGTTGCCACAATGGCAACAGGTTTCTTTTTTTGTAGATTATGATGCATTTTCTTTATCTTCGACTTTGTATTCCTGCTCCCAAAACTCTGCATTTTTGATACCGAGTTTTTTCGAGTTGAAGACTGGATCAAGCCCCTGCTTCTTCTGTTCTTCGTAATCTTTAAGCGCTCTGAGTGCCGGTTTGGCAAGGATGAGGATCGCGATCAGGTTCAGCCATACCATAAGCCCAAGTCCGATATCTCCCAACGCCCACGCAAGGGCAGCTTCTCTTACCGCTCCGTAGAAAGTGGCTCCAAGAAGGACTACCTTCAGCACCACCATGGCCGCCTTTGAATTCTTGCCTCTCAACAAGTAAGCCACATTCGTCTCAGCCATGTAATAGTATGCCATGATCGTCGTAAAGGCAAAGAAGAATAAAGCGATCGCGACGAATGATGCCCCGAATCCAGGAATGACGGATTCAATGGCAGCCTGTGTATAGCCAGGACCCGCTTCAATACCATCGAGATTGTTTGCAAGCATCGTCCCGTCAGGACCTTCCGTATTGAATGAACCCGTAAACAGGATCATGAATGCTGTTGCCGTACAAACAAGAAGGGTATCAATATAAACCGAAAACGCTTGAACCAAGCCTTGTTTCGCCGGATGTGAAACCTCTGCCGCCGCAGCAGCATGGGGTCCTGTACCCTGACCTGCTTCGTTGGAATAGATTCCGCGTTTTACTCCCCACGATACAGCCATACCGATGATACCGCCGAACACAGAATCGGCACCGAATGCACTTTTGAAAATGAGGGCAAAAACAGCCGGTATTTCAGCAATATTCATCCCGACGATGATAAGGGAAAGAAGAATATACGCAATGGCCATGAATGGCACAACGTACGAAGCCACTCCCGCAATACGTTTGACTCCACCAAAGATGATGACACCGATTAACACGACAAGACCGATACCTGTTACCGTCGTGTTAAGGCCAAATGCATTTTCCAGTCCCAATGCAATCGAGTTTGACTGGATCCCCGGCATCAGAATGCTCATAGCGAGTAATGTCGCAAATGAGAATAATACGGCATACCACTTCCAGCCAATACCCTTTTCAATATAATAGGCTGGTCCACCGCGGTATTCCCCGTCCTGCTTCACCTTATAAATTTGAGCCAATGTCGACTCAATAAAGGCACTGCTTGCACCGATGAAGGCAATCGTCCACATCCAGAAGACGGCTCCCGGACCACCGAAGGCGATGGCAGTAGCCGTACCGGCGATATTCCCCGTTCCTACACGTCCGGATAATGAAAGAGCCAAAGCCTGGAATGAAGACACCCCTGCACTTGAGCTTCCACCCTTAAACATTTGAACCACCATATCTTTAATCAACCGGACCTGCAAAAACTTCGTTAAAATAGAAAATAGTAAGCCTACGCCTAAACAAAAATAAATCATGACCGGAGACCAAAGGATCCCTACGAGCTTGCCAACGAATTCTTCCACGGCATTTCCCCCTTTTATTTTTATAAAAATTTTCTAACTATTAAGAATTATATTTTATTTGACACAATATAGACAATCCTTTTTTATGACGAAAATTTCCTAAACGTAGAAAAACCCTTATATGCCAAGACTTTATACTCGCAAAAAAATTTTGGGGCATTCTATAAAAGAGGTGATAAAATGTCGAAAAGAAAACTTCTCGTCCCTGAATCCCGAGCCGCAATGGATGAGCTCAAAGCGAGAGTGTCGGGTACACTGGATCCAAAGGAAGCCAAATATGAAATTGCAAAGGAACAGGGTATCCCTCTTCAAAGAGGTTATAATGGGAAATTAACGTCTGAACAAGCGGGCAAGGTCGGAGGATCGATCGGTGGTAATATGGTGAAAGAACTTGTCAGAATGGCCCAGGAGAATATGTCAAAAAAATGATCATTCAAAAAGCTGACATACGCTTGATGTCAGCTTTTCTTCTTATGGAGTATTTCTTTCAAATGGTCAAGATCCTCATAGATGGCCTTTTCCAGCGACCGATTATAGAAAATCGAAGCTGGATGAAAGGTTGGAAAGATGGAATACGTTTCCTCACTCCAGGTCCATTCATTAGAATCGAGATCTTTCAACCGCCTTACCTTCGACTGGATCAACTGGCCATGACAGTCCGAAATCGTATATTTCCTCCCCACTAATCTTTGCAACCCTATATTTCCCAACGTGACAAGCTGTTTCGGCTTCACATGTTGGAGTTCATAATCCAATATCGGTGCATGGGCCAGCTGTTCCTTAAGGATCGGTGCCCTGTTGTATTTCTTTTCGATCATTTCATTGTCTACGCTTTTCTTTTGTACGATTTTGTAAGGTCTGCTCCTGACCGTAGAGGTGAAGTAAATATCTTCTCTTTCTAATCCGAGGTAATGAAAGAACTGATCGAGTACCTTACCTGCTCTCCCACTGAAGGGCATCCCATTATGAATTTCAGTTTCCCCGGGTGCCTCCCCGACAATAATGATGGTAGGGTTCATCGGTCCCCTTCCATGGACAAAGCCTTCACAGTCATACCCTTTCATCCGGTCTTTACAGAGATTCACCAGTGTTTCCGGTATCACGCACATCATCCTTCACTTCTTATTATTTTCGTTATTCCCGATGTGGATGGAGTCTACACATTCACATGTTTAATTCCCTCTCAGAAAAGGAATAGTATGGATAAAAGAAAGATTAAAGGAGATGGATGGATTGTCACAAGCTGAACTGAAACAACAAATCTTAAAGGTTCTTGACGAAAGTAAAGTAGGTACGCTGGCGACTGTGAAGAATAATAAGCCTCATTCCCGCTATATGACGTTCTCGCATGATGAACTCACTTTATATACGCCAACGAGCAATGAAACGCATAAAACCGATGAAATCGAAGATAATCCCAATGTCCACATCCTCCTCGGCTATGAAGGGGATGGATACGGAGACACTTTCGTTGAAATCGAAGGGCGCGCTTCCGTCGAAGATTCTGCCCGTTACAAAGAAAAACTATGGAATGACCATATGAAGAGATGGTTTGAAGGCCCGGATGATCCCAATTACATCGTCCTGAAAATCCAGCCGACAGCCATCCGTCTGATGAACGATGAAGAAGATTCGCCGCAGTCGCTTGAATTATAATAAAATGATTCCTTGACATGTTATAAGATTAATGATATATTTAGTTATTGTAATCTTGTAACATACATTGAAACGATAGAGAAGATAATTCGTAATTCTATTCTGTTTTGATTTAACAACTTATTCACACTGGATCGGCTTCGGAGCCGTTAGGATGTAAGAGAGGTAGGGCTTACGTCGTTTAGGTATATCAAACGACTCAAGGAATTGCCCGCGGCTGTTTATTATCTGCAAACAACGTTCAAGATATAAATATATTACTTGTGATGTTGCAAGTTACAGAATTGCCCTTATCCGATTAAGGGCAGTAGCAAAGGGGATCGCTAACGGGATGATTAGCCCCTTTATAAGGAAAAACACCTCAAAAGCGCTGACTTTTGAGGTGTTTTTTTGTGTTCTCGTTGAATCTTCCCTGTCTGTCTTCTGCCTTCTCAACCGCTCTCCTTCAACTGGCTGTGATACAACCCATGATAAAAGCCCTTCGCCTTGAGGAGCTCATCATGAGTGCCCTGTTCAATGATTCTTCCTCCATCAAGGACCAGGATTTGATCAGCCTGCCGGATCGTGTTAAGGCGATGCGCCACCACTACGCTCGTCCGTCCGTTCATCAACCGTTTGAGGGCATCCTGGATCTTCAGCTCCGTAATGGTGTCGATACTACTCGTTGCTTCATCCAGGATCAGGATGGACGGATTGGAAAGGATGGCCCTCGCAATGGACAACAGCTGTTTTTGACCCTGACTGATCCCGCTTCCATCCGCCCTCAGCATCGTATCGTAGCCCTCGGGCATCTTCTCGATGAAGGTATGGGCATTGGCGAGCTTAGCGGCATCCTTTACTTCGTCATCGCTCGCATCGAGCCGGCCATAACGGATATTGTCGGCAATCGTCCCCTGGAAGAGGAAGCTATCCTGAAGAACGAAGCCCATCTGCTGACGTAAGCTTTTCCGTTTAATGGCCTGAATATTTTGACCGTCGATCTCTATCCTGCCTTCATTCAGCTCATAAAACCGGGATAGTAGATTCGTGATCGTTGTCTTACCAGCCCCTGTCGGTCCGACCAGGGCAACGGTTTCACCGGGTCGTATGGAAAAGGATACATCCTCAAGCGTCTGATCTCCTTTTTCATAGGAGAACGACACATGTTGAAACTCGACCTTTCCTTCAACGGATTGTAGTTCCGCGGCATCTCCTTCGTCCTTCGCTTCTTCCTCTTCATCTAAAATTTGAAATACACGCTCGGCACCTGCAATCGCTGAGAGGAGCGTGTTATACTGATTCGCAAGCTCATTCAACGGCCGCGTGAACTGCCTCGCATACTCTGCAAATATGACAATGACACCGATCGTGATCATGCCATTCAGGGCAAAGACCCCTCCCACTCCGGCAATCACGGCAAAGCTGAGATTATTCAGCACGTTCATTAGTTTCGGGATGAAACCGGAATACGTATCCGCCCAATAGGCAGCTGTCTTCAGCCTCTGATTCTTTTCACCGAATTCTTTGATGGCCGTTTCTTCCCTGGAAAACGTTTTGATGATGCTGTGACCAGAGATGGTTTCTTCGATATATCCGTTCATTTCACCTATATTGTGCTGATATTGTTTAAATAAGCGGCCTGTCCGTTTCGTGATCCACTTCATGCCGAAGACCATGAGCGGGACAATGGTCAAGGTAATGAGAGTGAGGAGCGGGCTTAACCAAAGCATGATCGAGACGGTCCCCACTAATGTAAGGACACTGGATATGATTTGAATGAACGAACTATTCAAGGTGGCGCTCACATTGTCAATATCATTGGTCACCCTGCTCATCAGTTCGCCATGCTTCCGTTTATCAAAGAAAGGGATGGAGAGTTGATGCAATTGATGGAAGAGGTCCTTCCGCAACCTGTATACCGTATCCTGTGCGACACCGATCATCCAATAATTTTGGAACCACACGGACAGAGAATGCAGGATGTACACCGCAACCAGGCCGGTGATCAGTCCCACCAGCCCCGATGTCTCCTTCGTGACGATATAGTCATCAATCGCCTTCCCCACAAGAAAGGGGCCGAGAAGTGCCGCTGCCGAACTGATGAACACCATTAAAATGACCAGATACAAAGTGACCTTCATTTTGGAAAGGTAGTTCCACAGGCGTCGAAGTGTCCCTTTTGCATCTTTCGCCTTGTCGTTTTCCCCCAATTTCTTTCGTATATGCCTAGACATGATGGATTTCCCCCTCTCCGAATTGAGACTGGTAAATCTGTTGATAGAGAACGGAATCCTCTACCAGGGACTGGTGGGGCCCTTCTCCGATCAATCGTCCATCTTCCAACAGCAGAATAAGATCGGATTCCATCGCCGTACTGACCTTTTGAGTGATGATCATGGTTGTACACTCATATTTCTTCAATGCTTGAAGGAGCTTCGACTCCGTTTTCAAGTCCAATGCACTCGTACTGTCATCCAGCAGGAGGATCTTCGGTTTTCGAATGAGGGCCCTGGCAATGGAAAGCCTTTGCTTCTGACCTCCTGAAAGGTTGACCCCTTTTTGCCCGAGGACCGTATCATATCCGTTCGTGAGATTCAGGATGGTTTCATGGATTTGGGCATCTTTTGCCGCTTGAATCATTTCTTCCCTTGTGGCATCTTCCTTTCCCCACAAGAGATTTTCTGAAACCGATCCGGAAAACAGGATGACTTCCTGAGGGACATATCCGATATTTTTTCTTATTTCCCTTAATGGAATGGTCCGGATTTCCCGTCCGTCCAATTGAACGGTTCCCCCTGTTGCATCATACAGACGGGGGATGAGCTGAAACAGGGAGCTTTTACCTGATCCCGTAGCCCCTAAAATGGAAACGGTTTGTCCCGCTCCCACCTTAAAGGAAACATCCCGAAGCACCCTTCCCCTGGTGGATGGGTATTGAAACGATACATCCTTAAACGATATTTCTCCTCTTACCACTTTGTTGCGAGAGTCTACCTCCGTTCCATCCTTCAAGTCAATCTCCGTTTCAAGTACTTCCTCGACCCTTTCAGCAGAAGCCCTCGCTCTTGAAAAGCTGGTGATGATAAAAGAGAATATGGAAAATACAGATGAGATTCTCGTGACATAGGTGACAATCGCCACTACTTCCCCAACCCTGGTACCACCAGAGGCCACATCAATACTTCCGAACCATAGAACGGAAAGAAGGGCAAGGTTCATGACAAGCATCAAGAGAGGCATAATGATCTCCATGAACCTGAGGGCACGCACCGTTCGATCCTTCAAATCTTCATTCGCTTCATGAAAACGGCTTTCTTCATGCTTACTCCTCGTATACGCTTTGATCAACCTCATTCCGGAAAGGTTTTCCTTCATGACCTCGTTTACTTTATCGAGCCTTGATTGAACTCTTTCAAACAGACTCCACCCGCGTTTCAACACCCAAAATAGGAACAGCCATAACACCGGAATCACAACGATTAGAATAAGCGCAAGCCGGGCATTGACGATCAGGGCCATGATGGTGGAACCCACTACAAGCAATGGAGCCCTTAGCATGATCCTGAGGCTCATGAAGATCGTATTTTGGAGCTGCCTGACATCATTCGTCATTCTCGTGATGAGAGAAGAGGCCGGAAGCTTATTAAAACTCGCAAACGAAAACGACTGGACTTTCCTATACAGACTTTCCCTCACATCATATCCGAATCCCTGACTCGTATGCGCAGCAAAAAATGAGTTCGTCACACCTGAAAAGAAGGCAACGAGAGACATCCCGACCATGATGAATCCCCATTTCAATACGATGTCCAAGTCTTTATTCAGAATTCCTTCATCGATGATCCGCGCCATGAACAGCGGATTCAGTAGTTCTACTGCAAGCTCTACCAGCATCAGACTCCAGGCAACGGCCATGGCAGCACGGTAAGGCTTTAAGAAACGTATGACCTTCAAACGAACACCCCTCTAAACAAATATCTGCCATTATTTATATGTATCATCATATCGTTTTTTTATGCAGGGTGGTAGTTGGAAGCACCAGACGTGCTCCCTATCATGAATTGAAAAAGAGACCGCGACAATTTCGAGGTCTCTTCTTAATATATGCAGTTATTCAACTCTGATAAAGCATTTTCTTTATCAACCCATAACAGTAAAGGTCCGTCCCTCTATCTCATCCGCCGGGCACTAGCGTTCAGGCGCGCATTTCGGATGACCTGATTGATGACTTCCGAAAATATGAGCCCGATAGCAATGGAACCGGAGATCATAAAGGCTTTGGCTGCCAGATTGATGGCGGCATTGTAATCATTTTGAACGAAATTTCTCATGGCATCGTACGCAAGCCCCCCGGGTACGAGGGGGATGATCCCGGCAACAGAGAAGATGATGACCGGGGTTTTGTACATTTTCGCAAACACCTGACTCACTACAGCCACGACAAAGGAGGCAAGTAACGTAGCAAGAACGGTGTCTGCTTCATTTAAACTCATCAGTATGTAAATGATCCAGCCAAGCATCCCGACAATTCCGCATTTAAAAAGGGACTGCTTTGGAGCATTGAAGATAATCCCGAATGCAGCGGCGGAAATGAAGCTGGTCACTAATTGCTCGATGATGTGCATTCCCTTTTCACCCCAATCTCACTTTACGTTAATGTAAATACGACAGCAATGCCCGTCCCAATGGCAAATGCCGTTAAAAAAGCTTCCGCGCCCTTTGAGAGACCTGAAACGAGATGACCCGCCATCAAGTCCCGGACCGCATTGGTGATCAGGAGACCGGGAACAAGGGGCATCACGGATCCAATGATGATCTTATCCAATTCCTGCCCGATACCAAGCTGTACAAACCCGTATGACACCATGCCGATGATGAAGGATGCAAGAAATTCCGCGAAGAACTTTATCGGGACGAGGCGGTGTAAATAAATCAGGCTCGTAAACCCGACGCCTCCCGTGATCAGAGCTGGAATGAAGTCCTTCCACATCCCCTGGAACATGATGAGAAAACAACCACTTGCAATCGAAGCCGCTGCCACTTGAATCAGGAAGGAATAAGATAGATCGGACTGATCCAGCTTCTCAAGGGCATTGTATGCTTCTTCAAGTGTCAGATGCCCTTTACTGATCTGCCTTGAGATACTGTTCACGAGGGTCACTTTCTCAAGATCCGTAGACCTCTCATTAATTCGGATGAGCTTCGTTTTGGTCGGTTCCGACGTTTCAATCGAGAAGATGATCCCAGTGGGGGTCACATAGCTATGCGATTCCGATATCCCATAAGAAGCGGCGATGCGCATCATCGTGTCCTCGACGCGATACGTCTCCGCCCCACTTTGCAGCATAATCTTCCCCGCCAGCAGGCTGACCTCCATAATGTCATATCTTCTTATCATTTTTGCTTCCATACGATCTCTCCACACGTACTATTTTTTGAATAGGTCTAGTTTATAGGAAAGCAGTGGTGTAAGCAATGAGGAACGGGGTGATTTTCCGTAGATTTGATCTTGAGGGATGGAAGGAAGGCAGCTTCAAGCATCATTTACTTCATCCCTCTCTTGGAAGGCTTTTCGTTCCGATGGGTCGTTTGTTGGCAGGGATCCCTTTTTTATCTTTCTTTTATACAACATGTACGCACCCGTCACCACCACAAACCCCACGAGGACCACCATTTGATAGTCTTCAATCACTTCAAGGATCACTTCTTTCTCCCCGTCATATAACTTCCCGATCGTCAAGAACAGAAAAGTGGATGGTGCTATACCAAGCATGGTAAGAAGGAAATATGCCTTCACATCCATTCTCGCCATACCTGCAAGAAATGGGATGACATTCCCCAAGTGAAGCGGACTCGTAATCGCCACGCTCCAAACACCGTATCGATTGAATTTTTTCTGGGCTGTGCGGAGCTTCTCAAGCTTCTGGGGCTTAAGCCTTCCTTCTATGTTATCCCCCAGTTTTAAACTGATAAAGTAAGGAATATAGCTTCCCACTGTGTATAGGAGACTTCCTGCTAAAGAGATGAACACGATTTGCATCCACGTTAGGTGGAGGATGAATCCCATCGTTACGATAAAGAACGTTCCAATAAAAGGAAAGGCACTCCCTTCAATGAATAGAGAAAACAGTACACCCCATATCCCCCACTCTTCTGCTGAATTTATTATCCATTCCGTCATGTGAATCACTCCTGTACGCTTGTATCTTCAGTATAGAAGAGACCCTCTGACACCAACAGAATCCGCGGAGGTAATTTACGCTAAGTCTTGAGATGTATTGACAGAACGAAAGACCGGCCCTGAGACAGGCCGGTCTTTCGTTTCTTTAGGATGCCTTTCGGCTGATTTCCTGTTGATGCGACTGCACTTTGATCAATCTTGGTGCGATATTGACGATGATCACCATCACAACGGAGCATAATACTGCCGATCCCAACATCGTGATCCCGTTTACTATAAGAGAAAATAGCAATGGAGACATCTCATCCGGTGCATACTCGGCAAAAAACACGAATCCGGCAATGAAATGCCAGAAATAACGAGCAAGGCTTCCTGCGAATGTTGCCATCACTACCCAGAAGACTGCTTTGGACCGGTGACCGCCTCCCAGTGCACCCTGAATTTTCCCGGCGAAACCCCCGGCAAAACCGATAAAAGCAAAAGCGATGAAATACTCAATCACCATTTGGACCGGGGTCGCAATCCAGGCATCCCCAAGGGCAATCTGCAGGATCCCCCATAAAAAGCCCCCTATCAGTCCGGCTCTCAAGCCTCTTCGATAAGATAATAGAAAGATCGGAACCATGGCAATCGATATCGAGATACTCGGTGATAGCTTAATAGAAGGCAGCAAATCAAGGATGATCGCAAAAGCCGCCATCAATGACGCTTCAAGCAATACGACAAGTCGTGTGTTTTTCATAAAAAAAATCCTCCTTATGAACTGAAACGAAACCATAAGGAGGGAGAATGAACAATCGAAATAAGCACAATGCTGCCTATTTTCCACATCCCTACGCTAGTCCTAACTAACAGGTTCAGAGGGTCAGAACAGATTGTTCACTCTCAGCTTTCGCTCCCCTTGTGGTACCGTTTATAAAGTTGTTAAGGTTTATTATACATGAAGAAACATATTTGAAAAGCATGATAGGAACTTTTTCTTAAGGTGTCTCTCTCAGAGGATCATGAAGGATGATGACGGGCATTGACTTAGGGGTGACCATGAATCCATATACTTTACCATCCTTGTCCTTATACGCTACAGAATAATCTCCGAACTGGGGTGAGAATTCGACGTTTTGGTATTCAAGATCAAGGTCCTGGTATTTCAGGCTCACATACAGGTTGGTGGCGATCCTTGCTGTCAGATGTTGTACAGTGGAAATCCGGTTGGCTACTATTATGAGGATGATTGCGAAACAGAGTAACATGACTTTCTTTGTCCTGGACAATCTGATCATTCATCAAGCCCCCTTTCATTTCTCATAACTACTATACTCGTATACTCACTATTATATACCTATTCACTGAACCATGACAAAAGAGCTACTCTAATGAGGTGTGTCTAAATACCCATTTTTAGCAGCTCTTTTTAAAGTTTATATAGAATTCAAATACAACCTACCATTTATAATACCCACAGATATTTATCCTACTAAACAACTGTTTAACCCACCCAGGCCAGACCAACAAACGTTTTCACGTACTAATCAAACGTTTGTTTAGTTGTCTAACATCTCAGTAAGACGGGAAATTTGGCTGTGGAGTTCGTCGATTGGAACGAAACGTGCTTTTCTGAACATCTCCTTACCGTCTACAAATACGATGATGACAGGCACGGTGAAGATGGAAAATTCTCCTGCTATTTCCGGGATTTCTTCTGCATCGGCATGGATGGATTTCACAGATTCGAAATCCTTCAACATCTCTTCCACCTGGGGCAGGAGTGCGTGACATACAGAACAACCTGGCCTTGATATGTATAGTAGTACCACCTTCTCAGCTTCGAGCTTTTCACGAAGTGCTTTTAGTGAATGGACTTCTTCCATTTTACGGCCTCCTTTCTTTCTATTAGTGTATTGCTCTGGTAAATGATCACCCTGTCCCACCTTGATAAACATACACCTTTCCGTTGGAGGGTCTCCTGAACGACGGCCCGGTAAATCCCCGCTTTCGTAATTCTTTTCTCATAAATATCATGATTCCGCCATGACCTACGATGAGCACATCCTTCCCTTCATGGACGACCCTATCGACCACCACACGGATCCTCTCTTCGATTTCCCGCTTGTTTTCAGGCTGGGAACGATGATTGAACCACCAGGCGAGCCTGATGGATGCCATATGAAGAAAGAGCGGCAGCTTTATGTCAGACCGGAAGATGGGAGATAATCTGATTTCCCTCAGTTCCTTGAGAAAGGTGATTTCTCCTTCATAAACCGCTTCAGCCGTTATTTGTGCCCTGGATAAGTCACTGGAGTAGCAGCCTTCCCAATCAATATCTTTAAGATCAACTTCATTGCCTTCTACGTCCGAGGCATCATACTCTTCCACCCACTTCATCAGCTCATCACTCGTTACATATGAAGCCGGGTAGCCCCTCGTTACTTTAAAGTGCCTTATGAGACCAATCTTCATACACATCCCCTCCCCCATCCATTATACTAGTTTATGGAAGAGAAAAGGCATGCGCTTTGGACGCATGCCTTCTTTTTGATCATCCCAGGGAAACGTCCAGAATCATCATCACGACGAAACCGAGCATCAGTCCCAATGTAGCCAAGTCCGTACTTCCTGAAGATTGTGACTCAGGTATCAGTTCTTCAACGACGACGAATATCATCGCTCCTGCCGCAAAAGCAAGGGCATAAGGCAGGAGGGGCTGCACCATCAAGACTGCAGCAGCACCGATCACAGCGGCTATCGGCTCTACGATGGCTGACAGCTGACCGTAATGGAAGGATTTCAAACGGGACATTCCCTCTCCCCTTAGCGGGATGGAAAGAGCAGCCCCTTCAGGCATATTCTGGATCCCGATTCCAATGGCAAGACCAATGGCCCCCACTAACGTTGCATCCCCGAGGCCAAGTGAGGCAGCACCGAAGGCAACCCCGATGGCAAGACCTTCCGGAATATTATGGAGGGTGATCGCAAGGAATAATAAGGTCGATTTCTTGAATTTAGTTGGAGGTCCTTCCGCATCTTCCGATTCATTGCCCAAATGTAAATGCGGTACGACAAAATCTAAAAGTCTAATGAATACACCACCAAGTAAAAAACCGATGGCAGGTGCAAGCCATGGGATTTGACCGTTTTGCTCACTGAATTCAATTGAAGGCGCAAGCAGTGACCAGAACGATGCTGCTATCATGACTCCTGCGGCAAACCCGAGCATCATGTTCAACGTATGCTTTTCAATTTTCGTAAAGAAAAACACCGTGGCTGCTCCAAGGGCCGTCAGCCCCCATGTCACCAGACCGCCGAACAGTGCCTGCATCGTGGGATTAAATCCACTTAACCAGTCTATGAACATACGAACCACTCTCCTCCGATCAAACATTTTGAATACTACCATCTTGCATCAAGGAAACTTTCTTTGTCAAAGGAAATGTCATACTACCTATTTACCAGAGCCCATCATTTTTCTATGTATATGTCATTCGTTTCAAATGGTGTATGTATCGTTTATACTTTCCCTCCTTACCTAAGGGCTATACAAAAAAAACGCCCCTGCCTTGAAGACAGGAACGTGCTTCCTATTCGTCCCTTATGGCTGTTTTCCATAAAATAAGGTTCAGGACGAATAGAAGGATGAGATAGCCCGGGATACCGAATAGAATCTGCAGGGCCAGGTAATGGAGGCCGAAGAACACCCCTACAATGAGATAGAACGGCAGCACCTTCCAGCTGTCACTTTGCTGAACTCCTTCAAAACTTTCAGAAAAAGGTAACGATCCTCTCATCAGTCCCAGACAGATCACGGTAAAGATACAGGCGCTAATAAATACGATGATGATTTCAGGGATCACGCGGTACCCAAACAGGATGATGAAGACAATGCTTATGATGGCATAAAGCGGAAGGAATAGTTTCATAAGGAATGCCTTCAATGTCCCTTTGTAAATGGCCGCCCTGCCTGAGACAGGCGCTACTTTATATATCCAGGATCCCTTGTATTTACCTGAATAGCTTAGCATCATCACGACTGTCGGTATAACGATGAAACTTGAATAGATCGATAGGTACATGCTTGAAGTCAGGAGGTCTTCCCTTGTCCCATCCATCAATCCATTGAAGATGAAAATGAACGGCATGATGATGGCAAACCCAAGGGCGGGATACACCTTCAGCTTAAATTCCCTTTCATTTTTCATCATATAATGGGCGAACCGGTAAAATGCCCGCTCTTCATTCGACTTGGCGAGTACCTTCATGAGTCCATCCCCGAACCGGAAACGGGCTTTCTTCTTCTTACCGCCATGGGAGGATAATTTCTGAAGATTCTTCTCAAATGTCGGCAAAGCTTTCACATAAACGATAAGAGCCAGGAATGGAACCAGTACAGCTGTACATGAGAGAACCAGGATCATCGTCTCGTGATTACCGTTCAGGAACCATTCAAACGGAGCTCCGAACCAGATGGGAGGCAGAAAAATATTCCACCAATCCGGTGTAAAAGAAATCGTCAAATCCACAAATTCGAAGGAACGAGCCACAACCTGATATCCCACTGCAAGTCCGATAGATAATCCGATTTGCACATAGTTGATGATGTCCTTCAGTTTTTCCCCATCAAAGTATTGGAGGATGAAATAATAGAGCATGGCCGTAAACACAACGATGAAGATATTCATCAGGATGATCCCTGCCAGGAAAAGCAGAAAGAAGGAAAGACCCTGATTGATCAAGCCGACGACCAGCGGAATGGCGGTCAGGGAGCCTGTCAGGAAAAACAGATAAATAAACACGTGAAGCGTTTTAGCCAGGCTGATGGTTTTCCTTTCAACCGGCTTGGTAAAGAGAATCGTATGATCCCGGATGTCCAGTATGACGACTGAGAAATCTGAAATCATTGATGTCATGACGATGAAAATGAGCACGGTAAAGGTGATGCTCATCTGAAAAATATATTGATCTCCCATTACAATGAAAGGGATGACGAATAATCCAAACAGCGCATACACCCAGAGGGATTTAATAAAACGGTTTTCATCCTTCCCTTTCTTCCTGCCTTGTTGCTGGAATATCGTAGGCACACGTCTTTGATCCATTGTCAGCTTGACTTGAAGGATTCTTCTCAACAACCGGTAATCGAATCCAAGCCTTCTAAACAATCCTTGAAACCAATCCAGAAACAACAGGGTACGAAATTCCTTCATCACCCTACACCTCTTGCACAACAGAAACAATTTCCGCTGCCGTTTCTTTATGCTCATTGAATCCGGTTAATTGGTTGAAGATTTCCTCCAGGGATCCTTCCATATTCTGATTCTTTAAATCTTCAAAACTGCCATCCGCCACGATTTGCCCGTTATGCAGCAGAATGATCCGGTTACTGATCTTTTCCACCACATCCATGATGTGAGAGGAGTAGAAGATGGTTTTCCCCTCTGCGGCAAGCTTGGCGAGAAGCTCTTTGAAAATCATGACTGAGTTGGCATCCAATCCATTGATGGGCTCATCCAAAAATAAAACATCGGGATTATGTAATAAACTCGAGATGATCAGAATCTTCTGCTTCATCCCTTTTGAATAAGAGGCGATCCTTGACTCATACACTTCCGAAAGTCCAAACAACCGGGTGAGTCTCTCCGCTTTCTCCCCCGCCTTTTTTTGTTCCATTCCATATAGTTCCCCCATGAATGTGAGGTACTCTTCTGCCGTGAGGTTATCATAAAGATCCGCCATCTCAGGCACATAGCCGATCCGTTTCTTATATTCTACAGAACTATGGGATATATCTTCACCGAAGAGCGTCACCTGGCCCGAGTACCCTTCTTCAAGGCCGAGGATGATCTTGACCGTCGTACTTTTCCCAGCACCATTCGGACCGATATAGCCGATGATCTGTCCTTCATACACATCCAGCCGGACACCCTTCAACACTTCCTTACTCCCAAAATTCTTCTTCAAATCCCTTATCGACAAAACCGGTACACGTCCGTCCATAACAATCCCCTTTTTTCTTTAGATATGCCTATATGCTAACATAAATTCCATTTTATGGTCAGGATATGCGAAATATCACTAAACTTATTCCTGTTAAAATATTTTCATTTCCCCCCTTCCCAAACTGGCAGAACTTGTTATATACTTTAACTGTATTAAGACACGTAGTACACTACATACAGTCGGGAGGGTGGATATGTTTGAGCTTGATTTAAGAAGTCGTAAACCCATCTATGAACAATTAGTCGAAAAACTAAAAGAATTAATCATTAATGAAGTGCTGAAGCCGGATGAACAATTGCCTTCCGTTCGTGCCCTGGCACAGCAACTGACCATAAATCCAAACACAATCCAAAAAGCCTACAGGGAACTCGAATCTCAACGATTCATTTATTCTGTGAAAGGACGGGGTAGCTTTGTCAATCCTTCAAGTCACATTCAAAACGCGGAGAAAATCATGAAAGTAAAAGAAGAGTTGTCTAAACTTTTGTCTGAGGCCCTTTACTTAGGGATCACAACGGAAGACTTAAAGCAGATGATTGCAGAAATCGAGGCAACGGTTGGGGGTAATCAAACTGATGATCGAGATTAAATCCATAAACAAAGCCTTTGAAGGCACAGAAATCATACATGACATCTCTTTCTCTGTTCAAAAAGGTTCGATCTATGGCCTGCTCGGATCGAACGGTGCAGGAAAGACCACATTACTGAAAACCATTGCAGGAGTATTGAAGCCTGATAGTGGAGAGGTGTCCGTTAACACCCAGCCTGTCTATGAAAATATCCCGACGAAAGAGACGTTGTTCTTCATCCCTGATCAACCGTTTTTCTTCGCTCATTATTCATTGACTCAAATGGCGCGTTTTTACCAGAACACGTATAGCCGTTGGAATGAAGAACGCTTTCAATTATTGCGCACTTTATTCGGGATTGACTCCAATAAGAACCTTCATAAATTTTCTAAAGGGGTTCAAAGGCAGGCGGCGTTTATCCTCGCCCTGGCCACTCAACCCGACGTCCTGATCCTGGATGAACCGATGGACGGCCTTGATCCCGTTGTCAGGAAAAAAGCCAAAAGCGTCCTGATTTCAGAAGTGGCCAACCGGGACATGACCATTATCATCTCTTCTCATAATCTCCGGGAAGTGGAGGATATTTGTGATCATATCGGCATTTTGCATGAAGGGGAATTTTTGCTGGAGAAGGAACTCGATGATTTAAAGTCCGGCATTCACAAAGTACAGCTGGCATTCAAAGGGGATATCCCCGGGCAGCTCTTTAGTGATCTTGAAATCCTGCACAACGAAACGAGGGGAAGCGTGTCCCTCTGTATCGTCCGCGGTGAGGAGCAACGGGTGAGAAGCTTGATTCAGTCCTACCATCCGGTCATTTTCGACTTATTGCCCCTGACACTTGAAGAAATTTTCGTTTATGAAATGGAGGACGTCGGATATGCCATCCAAAACATCATGGATCAATAAAGAAATCATCGTTCAAAGCCTGAGGAATGTTGGATGGGTCGGCATCGTCTACTTTATCGGACTTCTCTTTTCTCTACCTGTCGACATCATCGGACAATTATCAAGGGATCCTCAATCGTACCCGGTTGCGATTTATGAAAATTTGTTTAAAATGCAATACCCGATCCAAATAGGTTTATTGCTAGTCATCCCGGTCATTCTATCTTTGTTCCTATTTCGTTATCTGCATGTGAAACAGGCTGGGGACTTCATGCACAGCCTACCGATCACCCGCAGAAAATTGTTTTTCCATTTTACCGGGACGGGGTTTGGGATCCTCATCCTGCCGGTTGTATTGAATACCGTAATTGTCCTTTCCCTTTATTCATTCACGGATCTTCAACAATATGTAGGGGTTCAGGATATTTTTGCCTGGTGCGGCATTACGATACTCATGAGTGTGCTCCTGTTCACAGCCTCTACCTTCGTTGCCATGATAACGGGACTGACTGCCGTGCAGGGTGCACTGACTTACATCCTGCTCCTATTGCCTGCAGGAATGTTTATGCTTGTTTGCTACAGTTTGAAAAATCTATTATTCGGATTCCCCGAGGACTATTTCTTTAATGTACAAATTGAGAAATACTCCCCGCTCATCAAAACGGTCTACCTTGAGAACAATCTCCTGTCCGGTACAGATGTCTTGTTATTCATCTTGATCACTCTCGTATTCTATAGTTTCTCATATGTGTTATACAAAATGAGAAAAGTGGAGGCTGCCTCCCAGGCGATTGTCTATCCTTTCTTGAGACCGTTGTTTAAATACGGTATCTCCTTCTGCTTCATGCTGGTCGGCGGGATGTACTTCGAAGGCATTTATCAGTCTGATGGCTGGACCTTATTCGGATATTTCTTCGGTTCACTCATCGGGTACTACATCGGTGAAATGATTTTGCAGAAACATTGGAGAGTATTCCGTCAATGGAAGGGTTACGCAGGATTCGCCATCGTCATTGCCCTTCTCGGGTTCATCATTCAGTTCGACGTGTTTCACTATGAACAGAAGGTGCCCGAATTGGCAGATGTAGAGAAAGTTCATGTCAGTCAGAGCTATTACTCCCTGACGGACAACCCTGAGAATCTGATTAAAGATCCTTTTATGACAGATCCGAAAGCGATTGAAGCCGTCCTGGATCTTCATGAAGCGATTGTGGATCATCAGCGTGATAAGAATGAAGCAACTGAGAAAAACGAGCAGATCTTTCTCTATTACAAAATGAAGGACGGCAGTAAAATCGTACGGAATTACCTGATCGATATTGAAGATGTGAAATCTCAGTATGCATCTCTTTATGAAAGCAAGAATTACAAAGAGAAAACTCAACAGCTTTTCGGTGTGGACTCAGATAAAGTCGACAAACTCACCATTTATAACGAGATGGGGAATAAACCTGCCATCACCGTAGCAGACCCCGCTGATATCAAGGAAGCCATCGATATCCTGAAAGAAGAAACGTACGATGATTCCTTTGAGGATCGTGACAAAATCAATCTTTATAATGTTGAATTCCTCATGTCCAAAGACAATTGGGCAAATACCGGCGTTAAAAAGAACGATAAGAAGTTTATTGCATGGCTCGAGGCTAAAGGATTCTTAAAAGATCTTAAGATGACGGCATCTGATATCGAGTGGATGTACGTGACGCAGCCACTTGATTACACCGATCCTTTCCCTCAACCGGTGGAAGAGGCGGTCCTCCAGTTAAAGAAAGAAAATAAGGGAATCGAAGTGAAAGATACGGAACAGATCGAATCCATCATGAATGATCTTGTATACGATCATATGACCAGTTCGTACACCGTCATCATCAAATACAAAAACCACGGATCCATCCAAACTTTCGGGTTACAAAAGGAAGATGCCCCTTCCTTTATCAAAAGAGAACTGAACGATTGAATAAAGAAAGTTGAGGTGACCCTATGGACACACTAAATACATCATCATCTCCTCTGACGATAGAGGAGGTGTATGAACAATATCACAAGCTGATTTATCACATCGCTTACAACATAACGAAGGACGTTCATTTATCACAGGATGTCAGCCAGGAAACCTTCCTGAAAGCTTATATCAAAATGGATACCCTTGAAGACCCGGCAAAAATCAAATCATGGCTCACCACGATTGCAAAATGTACAGCCATCGACATCATCCGTCAACGATCCAGGCGCAATGAAACCTGCATAGAAGAGCACGAAGAATTCCATTCCATAGAGGATCACCGCTCCCTGGAAGATGAAATCGATGCCCGCTTCCTTAAAAGCAGCATCCAGGATCATATCACGTCCCTTCCACTCACTCAGCAGGAAGTCATGGCACTGAAAGTCACGGAAGACTTGAGTGACAGTGAAATCGCCACAAAGCTGAACCTGCCCCCTTCCACCGTGAAAACCCGTTTTCACCGGGCAAGGAAGCAATTGTATACAATCGTTCAAACGAAAATATCGGCATAAGAAAAGGAGCCTTGGTGAGAAGGCTCCTTTTTAGTTAATGATAATAAGATGTATATAAATTATTGGTTTTTAGGAATTCTAACCCAAATGATTGACAGCCCTTCCAATAGGTTTCAAAATAGAAGAATAAGTCATTCTCAAAGGGAGAGTTTATGGACACTCATTCGTCTCATTTATATGAATACTTAACCCACCACGCCATAGATTTCACAGAAGACTGGCTGAGATTTCAGAATATTAAAACCGGATCTCACTATTCTCCGGATTCTCCGCCTGAGGTTCTGAATAAAGTCAAAGAACAAAATTCCAATTATGTAAAGGTCATTGCAAGATGTCTATTACTTTCAGATGAGGAATCAAAAGAATTGATCTCTGACTGGACGAAGGAAACGGCCACCGATCGAAGCAAATCCAGTACGACCCTTGATGAAGTCGTGCGAAACTCAGGTATTTTCAGAAGGGTGTATTGGACGTATGTCGAAAGATTCGTCGAAGATCACTCTGAACTACACATCCAATTGAAAGAGGTATTTGAGTGGGAGCGCAAGATTAACTTCGCCCTGGATTATGTGCTGGAAACGTTCACTTCGACATTCCTTGGGATCTTAATGAATAGGCTTCAGGCTCAGTCCACATTGATCCAGGAATTAAGTACACCTGTCATTTCTTTAACCTCTGAAGTTGGGCTGCTTCCGATCATTGGGGATATTGATACAACCCGTGCCCGAATGATCATGGACTCGACCCTTCAGCAAAGTGCTGATGCCCATCTGTCCATGCTGATCATCGACTTGTCCGGAGTCGTATTGGTGGACACCATGGTGGCACAGCAGATCTTCCGCCTCATTGATGCCTTGAACTTGCTGGGAGTCAAATCCGTCATCACGGGTATCCGGCCTGAAGTCGCCCAGACAGCGATCCACCTCGGACTTGATTTCTCCACCATCCATACTGAAAATTCCCTGGAACGGATCATCGCCGAAGTCATCCAGGAAAACAGCAGCTTTTTGCACATGTAAGTAGCGAACGAAAGAAAAGACTGATCCAATCCAAGGTGTGGCCGATGGATTGAATCAGTCTTTTTATTTTATGAAAAATGATGGGAAGCGTTGTAACTGGCCTTCACCATGTATTCATGCTGAAGAAGTTTCACTTCAAACAGGGTGATCGGATCGAAATATCGTTCCGGATTGGCTTTCATTTTCTTCAGTGCTTGCTGATCGGCTGCAATCTCCGCTTCCGTATCCTTGATCGTTACCTCCAGCTGCTTGAACGGGTCAGCGAAGAATGACTGAACATCCTGCTGCAGGGATTTCTCGAACAGATCAAACTGAAGGAAGAACTTCTGGACAACGGAGGCCGTAATATCCTGATAATCTTCGTTCTCCAGATAACGCTTGTACTGGTTGTATAATAATGACTTATTCTGCGGCAGGACCCCAAGTAGCTTTCCAGCGCTTTTCAGAAGGAACTGAGCCGGTTTAAACCGTAACAGGATATTCTCTTTGTCGATCTGTGCCCTCGTTCCCATTCTGCTGACGTCTCTGCGCCAATCATCAACCACTTGGAAATCGCATTGTAAAACGACTTTATCCTTCCCGAATAGACCGTTGAACGTTTCACTCATTTCATTCAAGTAGTCCTGGCTGTCCTGCAGTTCCTGTTTTGAAAAGGCAAGCCACTCCTCAAGGGACGTGACGTAACGAGGCATGAGATCGTCCTGGATGTACTCCTGGATCCTTGTGTTCATCGCATCATTTAATTCTGTGTGGATTTGTTTGAAATCACTTTCTTCGCTGATCAATTCCGAGCAGCCGCTGAGTATGGCAGGAATTTTTTCAGAGATTTCCTTCTTCATGGCTTCCTTCTTTTGATGGAAGGAATCCTTGATGATGGACACCTTATCGCTTTGCATGTCTCCCAAGTAGTTCTCGAATCCGTTTAGACGGGTGAGGATGTCCTCATTTTTTTCAATCGTTTCCTTTAAATCATTTTCATGATTCTTACGCTTCGAGTATAGATCCCTTAACGTTTTCCTCACTAAATAAAATAATTTGCTTCCACGCTCTCCCTTAAGGGCACCGCTCTTCACCTGATAATGCTCCCTGAGGAACGTCTCCACATCTTTACGCTGAAGATGAACGGCTTCAAGGGACGAGTAAGGCAGCACCTCCGCATCCGGGAACCATTCACGGGCTTTGTTCCGTGCAGATTCAATGATTTCTTCCGTTCTCTCGGTGTGGGATACTTTATCCATCTTATTTAATAAGAAATGTACGTTCACAGGCTGTCCGATTTCCGCTAATTTCCGTAGGGTCTGACGGTCTTCTGCATTAAACGGGGCATCGGCATTCAAGACATACAATAACCCGTCGGCTGCAGGATAAAAGGCAGTCAGATCGTCAAGCTTCCTCTTACCCGTTTGAACATCGATGAGGGCCGTTCCATTTTTCTTAAGGAACTCTGATGGAAGCTTATACTCGACAAAGGCTTCACGCTGCATCAACTCTTCGAAGTCTGCGATGCTTTCCACCTGATGAAGACCTTGATCATGGATCTCCTTCACTTCCACCTGCTGATCATGATAGCTGTAGATGATCGTTGATTCTTCAGCTTCTCCGACACTTTCACCCAGGACGGATTGAACGAAGGAAGACTTCCCGCTCGATGCACTTCCCGCAATCAATAGATGATGTTCACTCAGATCCATCAACTGCTCTGCGATCCACTGGGTTTTGTATCCGACAGGCGCTTCATTCCGTTCCGCCCACTGAATGATTTTATTCAAGAACAGAATGATGTCTTCAAACCGGGCCTGATAAGCATTTTCCTCCAGGAGGATCATCTCCGCTTCTTCCGTCACCATTGGTTCGATGCTGTAGGAAAAGACATCGTTCCAGGCCAAAACGGCTGCTGCCGGAAATAGCGGCTCTTGATCCCTGCTCACCTTCAACCAATTCGTCAACATACTTGGCATGAAGCCTTCAAGGTCTTTCACAAGGTAATCACCTTCAAGGAAGCCGATATATGCCTCTTTAAAGTGAGAAAGAATGTCCTGCCAAGAATCGTTCGGAAGGATCTCGACATATTCAAAGATCGTATTCACCGTCAGCATCCATTCGATATGGGCAGCGGAGTGGCCTCTGTAACTCGCCCAGAGACTGGATACGAGATCCTTGAATTGTTTACGGTCTTTTTCATACACTGCGATCAATAAATCATAGAAATAATCCGGAGCAAATGACCTTGTGTACCCTTGATCACCATACTCTCTCAAAATCATGAACCATGCAGGTTCCCTCGTCCGGATGGATTCCTTCACCGCCAGTTCCACTGCTTTATTCCAGTCCCCCTGCTCCTCATAAAAAGTCCTTGCGAGTTCAGTGACGTTCGGATAATCCGGTTCGATCGATAATGCTTTCTCGATCGTGTGATAGGCCGATTGGATCTTATTCCTCTCGATGTAGAGGGAGAATAGCTGCAGGGACACCTCCATGGTCAGCATCGTACTATCGGTTTGGATGGCTGTGTATACATCTTCGGCTGAAGACAGCATCCCGAGCTCATAGTAAGAATCCGCAATGTTCTTCTTAGCCCATGGCTCCAGTTCGTTCAGGATGCTTTCCCATTTGAAGATGGCTGCTTCATAGTCCCTGCTGTGAAAGTAAACCTCCCCTTGGGCATAGCGGATGTAAGTTAAATCATACGGTTCGTTTTGCTGTTCTTCGACAAATGCTCCTCCAAGTACTTCTATTGGATGACGGTTCGTGTCCTGATCTACTAAAAAAGTTCGATAAAATGACTTCTCCATCAGTAATTTTTCTTCTGTCATAATGTCCTCCGTTATATGTGGGCCTCCTTTGCCGGAAGCCTCACAGACTTGTCTATTTCTCTCATTCTAACAGAATTTCAGAGGGGATAAAATTTCATTTCCTTTTCATTTTCCGATTGATACTTTCTGCCGTGATTCAATGGAATTACTTCTATTACAGAAGAAAGGACTATCCATTACGAAAGGCTTTGCTCCCCCTCCAAAATAGATAGTCCTTTATACTTACCACTATTATTCTCCCATCAAACTATGTGGAAGTCTGATGGACAAGCTTTTTTTGTTTCCTGCCTTCAAAAATCGCCACTACGAGGGCAATGAGTAAAAACAGACTGGAAATTTGGAATAGTACACCCGTCTCGACATACTGAGCCAGCACGCCGAATACTAAGCCGCTCAACCCGATACCCAGATCGATGGAAGAGAAAAACATGCCGTTCGCTACTCCACGTCTATGATCCGGCGTCATGGACAATGTCCAGGATTGAAGGGTCGGGATGAGTGAACCGAATCCAACTCCGAAAAGAAGACCGGCGACGACGATCAGTAAATCGGAATGGGCGAAAGACAGTGCCCACATACCGATAAACGTCACGACGATACAGAATAGCACAAGCCCCTTTGGTCCCCGTTCATCAAACCACTTCCCTGCTATCGGTCTGGATAGGGACGCCATGATCGCGTTACATAAATAGAACAGGAAGATATGCTGTATTCCGCGTTCTTCCCCGAAGATAACGATGAATGTTACGATCGATCCGTATCCAAATGTCACCATGATGGTAATGAAAGCCGGGAACCAGCTGGATTTTTCGACTAATGAACCAAGATAGGAAAACTTCAAATCTTCTTTCTTCGTTTCTTTGACCACTTTAGGCGTCTGATAATGAACGATTCCCAATAAGAAGATCGCGATGACACCAAGTACACTTGATGTGATGATCAGATTCGTGAAGGTCGTCACCTGGAATAAATAGATTCCGAGACTCGGGGCGATGATCATCCCGATCGTAATCGACAAGCCGTAATACCCCATCCCTTCTCCCAATCGGGATTTAGGCACCACATCGACGGCTGCCGTTCCGTTGACCGTCGTGGACCAGCCCCAAGCAAGTCCGTGGACAAAACGGAATAATAGAAAGATGAAGACCACACTCGACAATGGATAAATCACCGTAATCGCGAGTAATGAGATCACCCCTATCAAGACAAGGGGCTTCCTGTCCCTGTATTCCAGCATAAACCCAATGAACGGCCGGCTCAACACAGCCCCGATTGAAAACAGCGTCGTCACCAATCCAATCTCAAGCCCTGAAGCCCCGATCGATTTAATATAAGGAGGAAGCGTCGGAATCAACATCTGAAACGACATAAACACAAACAAATTCCCCACCATCAACATAATAAAAGACCTCGTCCATAAAGGATCCTTCACCTTCATAAACAAACCTCCCTTCCCATCTATCAAACCCCACCAGCAGATGGGGATATTATTTCGGATTACTAAATAATAGCACATAAAACACAATTGCGATACGAATTAAAACAACGGAAATGTGTAAGTTTTTAACAGAATGCAAATAGTAACATTGAGAATAGATTCATTATTATATAGAAAATAATTCTACACTCTTTTTTGGCTTATTCCGGGTAGAGAAGGACAACCGAAAGAGCAAATGAATTTGCTCCTTTCGGTTGTCCTTCCCTACCCGGCCTTTCAGCGCACGCTGAAAGGCGAGTGAAACGGACGTTTCACTCGAATAAGCCAAAAAAAGCATGAACACTTACTTAGGTTCAAAGTCATAATCCATTCAATTATTCAGCTAATTCCCATACTTTTATTGAAAACACAAAGAATTATACTATAATAACAACATGGCCAAACTTTCTGAATTATCTTATTTGCGCGGCCACTCATACATATTTACTTTTTGCTCCTTATAAATAGACAACCATGAATGGAGGTCATTCTTTGAAGTATACGTTACGCCCATTAGGCGACCACGCCGTCGTCATCCAATTAGGCAGCTCGATCCAACAAGAAACGCACGACCTGGTGAAAGCGGTAACAAATCTAATCGAAACCCAATCATTCGACTGGCTGGTAGAATATATCCCGGCCTTCACAACCGTCACACTCTATTACGACCCGATCAAACTCACCGATTCTCACAAACCCTTTCAAAACACACTTCCATACACGGTCGTCTGTTCTGAAATTGAAAACATGCTTTCAACCCTGAAAACCGGAGAAAAAGGAGAAGCAAGAATCATCGATATCCCCGTTTGCTACGGCGGAGAATTCGGGCCTGACCTTGAAGAAGTCGCCAACCATCATCAGTTATCCACTGAGGAAGTCATCACCAAACACATGAACGGGGACTATCTCGTATACATGATCGGCTTCGCACCAGGATTCCCTTATATCGGCGGCATGTCTCCGGAAATCGCGACACCGAGAAGAAAATCCCCACGTCTGAAAATACCGGCAGGCTCAGTTGGAATAGCAGGGGAACAAACAGGGGTATACCCCATCGAAACACCCGGTGGATGGCAGCTGATCGGCCGTACACCCCTAAAACTGTTCCAGCCTGATAAAAACGACTCACCGAGCCTGCTGAAAGCCGGGGACCGGATACGCTTCACACCGATTTCACTTGAAGAATATAAAGCATTGGAGGAGGAACAATGATTACTATAATCAAACCGGGCCTCCTGACAACCATCCAGGATTTAGGAAGGTACGGATATCAAAAGTACGGCGTCATCGTGAGTGGAAGCATGGATCCCCTCGCCCACAAAATTGCGAACCTTCTCGTCGGCAACGAAGTGGACGAGGCAACCCTGGAAATCACCTTGATGGGACCTGTCCTTGAATTTAAGGAAACTTCCCTGATCTCGATCTGCGGGGGAGATTTATCTCCGACGATTGACGGGAAGCCCGTTCCTTTAAGGAGATCCCTCTTGATCAAAGCCGGAAGCACCCTTAAGTTTGGAGCATGCACGAATGGCTGCCGCAGTTATCTTGCTGTTGCAGGAGGTTTTCGTGTCGAAAAAGTCATGAACAGCAGGTCCACATATGTAAGGGCGGGAATCGGAGGATTGGAAGGTCGTCCCCTACAGGCGGGCGATACATTGGAAGCGGGACCGATCAACAAAGAATCAGCCAATATGATCGACTATTTACTTCCCTATATCGAGAAGAGTGACTTCACGGAAATAGACTGGTCGATATCATCCGAATTCATTTCCTCCTATCACCAGAAGAAAGTCATTCGGGTCATCCCTGGAACGGAGTACGATTTATTTTCCGAAGAGAGCCGCGAACAGTTTTTCAATCAGCCATTTAAAGTATCTTCCCAATCAGACAGGATGGGATACCGTCTTGAAGGTCCGTCCCTCTATCTTGATGAGGAATTCGATATGGTATCGGAAGCAGTGGTGTTTGGAACGATTCAAGTTCCGTCAAATGGTCAGCCGATCATTCTGCTCGCTGACCGGCAAACGACGGGAGGCTATCCGAGGATAGGATACATTGCATCCGTTGATCTTCCCCTCATTGCTCAAACGAAGCCGGGGGAATCCATTACATTCACCATGATCTCCCATGAAAAGGCGCAGGAGCTTTACATAGATCGTGAGCGCCAATTAAACCATTTGAGGCAAGGAATCGCCTTGAAATTTAACTCTTAGTTCACAACAAAGGAGAGAACCCCTTGAAGAAAAAATCAAATTTCAGCCTATTACTGGGAGCAGCGTTCCTGATGGCGACCTCCGCCATCGGACCGGGCTTCCTGACTCAAACAACCGTCTTTACTGAAAAGCTGGCCGCAAGCTTTGGTTTCGTCATATTAATTTCCATCCTAATCGATATTGGCGCCCAGCTGAATATTTGGCGTATCATTGCCATTTCTGAAAAAAGGGCTCAGGATATCGCAAATGATGTCCTTCCTGGATTAGGGTATTTCCTTGCCATCCTCATCGTGGCAGGAGGCCTTGCCTTTAACATCGGGAATATCGCCGGAGCCGGACTTGGTACGAATGTCCTATTCGGGATTCCACCTGAAATGGGCGCATTGTTCAGCGGAATCGTCGCAGTCGGGATCTTCCTGGTAAAGGAAGCGGGCAGATTGATGGACAAATTCGCTCAAATCCTGGGATTATTGATGATCATCCTTACGGTATATGTCATGTTTACTGCCAATCCACCTGTCGGCGAAGCCGTAACGAAAACATTCGCTCCCGACACCATCGATTTTCTCGCGATCATCACCCTGGTCGGCGGGACCGTCGGTGGATACATCACCTTTGCCGGGGGGCATCGATTATTAGAGGCTGGGATAACAGGGAAAAAAGCCCTTCCTGAAATCACAAAAAGCTCCGTATCAGCCATCGGAATCGCGTCCATCATGCGAATCTTTCTATTCCTCGCCGCGTTAGGGATTGTTGCTCAAGGGTTTGCATTAGACCCAAAGAACCCACCTGCGTCCGTATTCCAGCTGGCTGCCGGTGATATCGGGTACAAGATGTTCGGAATCGTCATGTGGTCTGCCGCTGTTTCATCCGTTGTCGGGGCAGCCTATACGTCGGTATCCTTCATCCGTACATTCAGCCCGCTCCTTGAGAAATATCATAAGTGGCTGATCGTCGGTTTCATTACGATCTCAACACTTGTTTTCGTGATTGTCGGTAAACCGGTTGCCATCTTGATCCTGGTCGGATCCCTCAATGGATTGATCCTGCCGATCGCCCTCGGTGTCATGCTGATTGCCGCCCATAAAACAAAAATCGTCGGTGACTACAAGCACCCGATCTGGATGACCGTATTCGGTGTGCTGATTGTCGTGGCCATGTCTTATATGGGTGTCTACTCGTTGATCCAAGGCATCCCTCAATTGTTTAGTTAAACAAAAATGGAAAGACCTCGGGTCCCTTTGAGGAGATCGAGGTCTTTTTGTGTGGGCTGACTTTTTTGTGTACCAGGTACATTCTGAACTTTTTGTACCTGGTACAATCCAATATTCTTGTACCTGGTATAATCCCAATAAATTGTACCAGGTACATTACTTTTCAAGACATAGAAAAAAAGAGACCGCTCCGGCCTCTTATTTCTGAATAATATTCTTCACCCGTCCAACCTGTCCATCTGCTAATCGGACTTTGATGCCGTGTGGGTGATTGGGGGAATTCGTTAGTATATCTTTCACGACCCCCCGAGTCAGTTTGTCTGTGCGCTGGTCTTTTTTCAGGACGATGTCCACTTCAAGACCCGGTTTTATATTGGAACGCTGTTGTCCGTTCATTGTATTCTCCATTTCTCAAAAAAATTTCTGGATTCGTCCAGTACTAGTCTTCATCCTTCACATCAATATCTTCAGGGATCGGTTCACTTAGATATTCTGCGAGCTGTCGTTTCATTTTCTCCATTTGCTCAAGATGCTGATTGAATTGATCCCGGTATAGTAAATACTGTTCTCCATCGTGGACTGCCCGAATCTTCCTTTGCTGCACGAGGCTTTCAATATACGATTCGGGGAGGGACAGATATTCGGCTGTTTCTTTAATGGTGAGATACATGGTGATCATCCCTCACTTTTCATTCAACTAACTCGATCTTCGCAACGGCTTCACAGTGCATGGTCTGTGGAAACATATCGACCGGCTGCACCTCCGTTGTTTTATACCCGCCGTCTTCCAATATTCTTAGATCCCGGGCAAGGGTTGCCGGGTTGCAGGATACATAGACCACCCGCTTCGGCTTCATGGCAAGGATTGTGTTCAGAAGGGCTTCATCACAGCCCTTTCGCGGAGGGTCCACGACAAGGACGTCCGCTTTGATCCCTTCCTTATACCAATCGGGGATGACCACTTCCGCAGGTCCCGCTTTGAATTCCACATTTGTCATATCATTCAATTCCGCATTTTGCTTCGCATCTTCTATCGCCTGTGGAACGATTTCCACCCCGTATACCTTCTTCGCCTTTTGAGCGAGGAATAAGGAGATCGTACCGATTCCGCAATACGCATCGATGACCGTTTCTTCTCCCTGCAAATCGGCATACTCCAACGCTTTATCATAAAGCACCTTCGTCTGCTCCGGGTTCACCTGATAGAAGGATCTTGCTGAGATCGCAAACTTCACGTCACCGATATAATCGTGGATCACTTCTTCCCCCCATAGGACTTGGGTTGTATCGCCCATGATCACGTTTGTCCGTTTAGGGTTCACGTTATGGACGACCGATTTCAAGCCTTCTATGTTTTCGATAAGTGCATCCACCATCGCCTTCTTATGTGGAAGCTCAGGCGTCCGCGTGACCAATACCACCATCACCTCACCCGTCGCATATGCCGTCCGGGTCATAATATGGCGGAGAGTCCCTTTATGATTCTTCTCATCATAGGGACGGACCTCCAATTTTCCACATACATCCTTCACATGCTGGATCACTTCATCATTTTTTTCATATTGAATGATGCATTTGTCCATATCGATGATCTCATGACTGCGCTTTTGATAGAATCCTGCTACAAACCGTCCGTCCTTTTCCCCTACAGGAACCTGGGCTTTATTGCGGTAGCGCCATGGTTCTTCCATTCCAAGGACCGGATGTACAGGGACATCCTGAAGTTTTCCGATACGCTGCATGACGTCCCTTACATTCTTTTCTTTCGCTTTCAGCTGGCCTTCATACGTCATATGCTGGATCTGGCAGCCTCCGCATTCCCTGTAGATCGGACAAGGAGGCTCCTGACGAAACGGACTTTCTTTCGTGCGTTCTGACAGTCGGCCGAACCCGTATCCTTTACTCGTTTTCACGACTTTGACCCGGCCTTCTTCCCCGGGCAGGGCATTGGGGACGAATAACGGGTATCCGTCGACCTTTGTGACTCCATTGCCGTCATGGGTCAAATCCTCGAATACGGCTTCATCTATATAATCATTTTTTTGAACGGGTGCTTTTTTACTCACGTATATCTTCCTTTACGAATTCCTTTTTAAGACTCTACTGATTGTACCATAAATGGATAAGGAGAATGAAATGGATGGAGGTCCGTCCCTCTCTATGAAAAAAAAGCATCGAAGGGCCGATGCTTTTTGAGTTCAGGAGGAGGCGGATTCTTCCCTGTCTGCGGACTGGATGGATTCGATTGCCTGTTTCAGATAAAGTTCGAAGGCTTCACCCTTTTCGACACGGGTCTCTCCGAGGGATTCCATGATGCACTTGAAATTATCGATGAGATGATCGGATTTCATGCCCCTGCTCACAAGCACGCTGTTCAGCCAGAGGGCATAATCGGAAAACACCTTCGATTCACCTACATCGGCAGCAGACTCCAGGTAATTGAAGTGATGGATATTATCTTCATAGCATTTCTTCCGGCCGGCTTCTCCAAACTTTTCATCCAATTCCGGGTATCGATCGTATAGTTTCACAACGGCTTCATCTATAACATGTTTATACTTATTTTCCATCAGTACGCCACCACTTTATACCGGTCAATGGACGGGATGATGGAGGCCAATTCCTGATCAGGGTATTTCTTTTCCAGATCATGAATCCGCTTATAGTCTTCACTTTGTACCCATTTCATGAAATCTTCTTTCGTATCCCACTCCATATGGACGGTGATCTCTCCCGGCTTTTTCTCATTTTGCAGCAGGAGGAACCGTTGGAATCCGTCTGCTTTGTCTACCAGACCTGAACGGGTATGATAGATTGATATGACTTCCTCTGCCTTCTCATCAGGCACTACAAATGTTGAATGTACGATATACATGATATTCTCCTTCTCACCGGCACATAATCAGACATGCTTTTTATTCACTGTAACACAGTCAGGGAGTGCCGGGGTATACAAAATTTAACAGGCTGTAAAGGAAAGAGACACAATGTACATTTTCTTGTTAGGATGTAAAAACTTACCGCGTTTTATCCGATCTACAAAGGGTACAATGGTATGTGCAACAATTCTAGAAAGAGAAGGTAGATAAATATGAACCAAGACTTCTTAGTAAACCTTATCCTTGTAGGGAATGTTTTTCTTGGAGTGTTATTCGCTCTCAAGTCAAGAAGGTGGTGGCTACCCTATATACTGATCGGACTCACCTTTTTAACCTTGACCTTTGGATTCGGGATATCCCTTTTGCTGAATAAAGAATCGATCCTTGCTTATTTATTTGTGTTCGTCGTCGGGCAACTCATATGGGTCTTTGCCTTTGTGATTGTCGCCCATCTTTTGTCCTGGATCGTCCGGAAGGTTCCTTTCCGTCATAAACAACAGATCGGATGGGGCTTTTTGATCGGATTTCCATTGACGTTTTTTGTGTTTTTACTTATCAACTGAGGAAGCTTTTTATGGCTTTTCCGAAGTGATTCATGGAAACATATATAGATTAAAGGGCTGTTTTCGTAAACATTGTTGCTTTTAAAGTAGCGAGTAGTAGTTGATTTCCGCTCCAGGTGCTCGCTTTCCGCGGGGCGTGAGTTGAGCCTCCTCGGGCGATGCCCTGTGGGGTCTCAACTTTCCCGCGTTTCCCGCAGGAGCTATTCCTGTGAGGTGAGAATTCATCTATTGCATAAAAAAAGACCCTCCGTTATGATGCAGGTGCTAACCAATCGCTCATAACTAAGGAGGATCTTCACATGCATGATAATCGAAATCAACGTATTAATCAAATTTCTGAAACTACACTGGTTGTTGGTATTGACATAGCGAAGCGGAATCATTACGCCTGTGCCGTAGATGAGCGTGGACGTGAACTCAAGAAAAGCTTTGTCATTCGCCAATCCCTTCAAGGATTTGAAAGCTTTTACGCTACTATCCTAAAGCTAATAAGTATTCATAATAAAAAGGAAGTCATCATTGGTTTTGAGCCTACCGGCCATTACTGGATGAATCTCGCAGCTTTTCTAACAGATCATGGCATTCCATATGTCCTTGTCAATCCTCTTCACGTTAAACAAACCAAAGAGCTAGACGATAACCTACAGAGTAAAAATGATCTGAAAGATGCCCGGGTCATCGCAAAAATGATGCCACAAGGATATTACAGTATGCCAAGGGAAATGACTCAAATCGATTCTGAACTTCGTCGGGGGACGGCCTATCGAGTCCGTTTAAAAGAAGAATCGGCCTCTATTCAAAACCGCATCCGACGATGGATCGACCTTTACTTCCCTGAGTTCGCTTCCGTCATCAAAGGTCTTGGAAAACAGGCTCAAGCTATCTTAAAATATGCCCCTTTACCAGAAGATCTTGTGATCTTCTCGCCTGAAGAGCTGATTGACTTTCTTCAGACAAAGGGTGTTCGCTATCTGTCAAAGAATAAAGTAGAGCGACTCCTTCAAGTGGCAGAGCAGTCTATAGGATTGAAAGACAGTCCTGAAATGGCACGCATGGAAATCAGAATGTTGCTTGACCAGTTATTCATGTATGAATCACAGATCCAAGAGCTTACTGAAAACCTTGTCACCCTTGCCCGCCAATTGCCTGACTTTGATTACCTAACATCGATTCCCGGAATTAGTGAAACAACCGTATTGGAGCTACTCTCCGAGACAGGTTCACTCAAACGTTACAAGGATCCACGCCAATTATTTAAACTCGCGGGATTAACACTGGTAACGAATTCTTCTGGTGAATCAAAGGGTAGAAAAAGAATATCTAAGCGAGGGCGAAGAAGGCTTCGAGCTTTATTGTACAAAGCAGTGTTCCCTTTACTACACTCAAACTCGGCGTTTCGAGCACTTTATGACTACTACAGCAATGATCGCGAGAAACCAGTAACGAAAAAAGAAGCACTTGTGATTCTGTGTCGTAAATTACTTCAAATTTGTCACGGACTCAGCCATTATGAAACGACCTTTGATTTAGAGCGCATGATGCGAGATATGCCTTTCCTCTCTCATCTCAAAGCAGCCTAACTATTTGAATTAGAACGTAGTTCTTCTACAACCCAGACACTGAGAAGCCGGCCCATACACGACTTTCGACGATCTACTGATCAGTCCATGCAGGAGCATACGCTGGCCTCTGCGTTAGGGAAAGACCCAACGAAGGAATGTAGGCACTCGATGCCAGGAGATATGGGAGGGTAAGTCTACCTAAACAAGCAGAGATCAAAAGTGCCCATCACTGAATATAAGGGAGACCCTTCCAGTCTCTTAACGCAACGCGTAAGCGTAAATCCCTTTATTTTGAACAAATAAGAAAAAAAGGGAATGCGTTTATCTAATATGATATTTAAAAAATTTTTAAAAGAGAATAAACCGGTTGTAAGCCCTGATATAATAACCTTTCCCGAGGGAGTCGAGCACCTTCCGCTCCAATCAACTGAGATCTTTACAAGAATAATTACTGTCACTGTTTTTTATTATATAGCTCTGTCACGACAAACTTATATAGAGGGAGAGGGGAACTGCGTAGACTCCTGCGGAAAACGGGCGTGGCGAGACCCCGAAGCGAATTTTGCTGAGGAGGCTCGGCCGAACGTCCGCGGAAAGCGGAGCAGTTCCCCTCTCCCTCTTGCAAACACTCAATGACAGAGCACTTGCAAACCATAATCAATGTAAACAAAAAAAGGAATGCCGTAACCCCAACGGCATTCCTTTTTATCATTCTGCTTTATCTTCCGGCCGGATCTTATCAAGTGGGACGAAGACTTGCAGGTGACGATACAGGTTTTCGAATTCGGCAGGAAGGACCCCTCCCAGCTCGCCGTCCACATTCAGCTGCACCTTTTCTTTCGCCTTGATCTTAATCCGATTCGCTTGTGTGTAAATGACGTTCGGATCATTCACATGCTCTCCACGTACTGCCAGGGAAGCAATGCGGATAAATTCTGCCAGATTCGTTTTCTTCAGAATCAGGAGTGAAAATAAACCGTCATTGATCGAAGCATCGGGAGCCAGTTTCTCGAAGCCGCCGACGGAATTGGTCAATCCGATGAGGAAAAGCATCGCTTGTCCTTCAAACAGCTTTCCATCATATTCGATCGATACATCCGTCGGTTTAATAGAAGGAAGCATTTCAATGCCCTTCAGATAATAAGCAAGCTGCCCCATCATGGTTTTAAGCTTACTCGGTACTTCATAGGTCAATTCAGTGATTCTTCCCCCACCCGCGATATTGATGAAATAGCGCTCATTCATGCGTCCAATATCGACTGGGATCGTTTCACCCTTCGTAATCACATCAATGGCCGAGCTGATATCCTTTGGAATGTGCAGGGCACGGGCGAAGTCATTCGTTGTCCCCATCGGAACAATCCCCAGCTTCGGCCGGTAGTCCTGTTCAGCTAATCCATTCACGACTTCATTTAACGTACCGTCCCCACCTGCAGCGACGACGATATCATATTTGCGTTCAACAGCGATCCGTGCCGCTTCGGTTGCATCCCCTTCACAAATGGTGGCGTGTACAGATGTTTCATATCCTGCCTGCTCCAATTTGATTAATACTTCAGCGAGGTGTTTTTTAAAAAGCTCCCGCCCCGAAGTCGGATTGTATATTATTCTTGCTCGTTTCATACCCATCATCCTAATCTGTATTGATTAAAAAAACTCGTCCATGTATATACCATCTTTTAACATCATATACCAATTTAATTTATTCATGCAAAATATGTTCAAAAGGCAGGATTTTTCAAATCGTCCACCGGTCAATATCATAACTCTTTTCATAGGAAAAATCTAATGAAATATGAATTTTCCCACGCCTGATGGGAGCCGGATCCATGATTGTCAGAAAGAATTCATAAATGGAGAGTTATACTGGGAGGGAAGCAAAAAAATAACCGTACAGAATATCACCCTGATATTCTGTACGGTTATGGGAATAGATGTATGTTCCGTTTTTGCAAAAAATGGATGGATTCGTCAAGGGACTTCATATCAAAATGATAGACTTCCCCAATGATGTCTTTCCACTTATCCAGATCCTTCATTTGATACTCCCGGATATTCCGGTAGGTCATGACCTTCAACGTCCGATTACGGAGAAAATAACACTGGTTCCCCTGGAAGCGGACGGCGGTGATTCTTCTCATGGTGATGTTGTCATCGGAATCCAGATAGGACGCCTGTATGTCCCTCTCCAGGTCTTCTTCTTCTAGCGGTATCCACTCTATGGTCTTTTTTACAAACGTCTTCCCGTTCGAACGGCGATCGACTTCGAACTCACGGATGTCCTTCTGGGTAAAGATGATTTCCTCTCCAAATCCGTGAAGCAGATGTTTCTGTCTCGCCTCGAGCTCCACAGGCTTCATGATGGGAGAACCATAACCGACATCGACATACAGCTTACGGTTATCAATCGAAATCATCAGTCCCAGGTGTCCCGGGTTCACTCTGACAAATTGACAATGGAAGCCTAGTTTTTTCAGCAACCTTCCAAAATTAATATTCAGCGTAAAGCACGTTCCTCCCCACCCTTTCAGATGGAGATTTTCCGCAAATGTCTCCAACGAGGGGACAAAGGAGCCACCCTCTGAGAAATAATAAAATTTACTGAATGTCTCATAGGGAATCCGTATCAGATGCTGTTGGATCAACCGCTGTAAGTAGTTCAACGTAGGGGGCTCGATATCCATATTTAAATAGTTCACATATTTTTTTACTGCTTCCAATCCGATCACTCTTTCTACTTTTTCATCAGGCAGACTGTAAACTGGTGCTGAAGAGTAAACTCATGGAGGGAATCGTGACGTCTGGATAAGAAGGTATGTAATGACTGCAGTAATCCTTCTATCTCCGTATCCTCTAAATGAGAGAGCAAGGAAAGGGATCCTACGCGCTCGCACCAGGACTGTATGGTGAAATCGACCATATAGTAAAATGTATAAAAATCTTTGATCGTAAAGTCGGCTTGCTGCCATTCTAACAACCATTCCACGGGAAATCCATTTACTTGATTGCCCGGATCAGCTTTTCCTTCCGGGGTTTCACCGATATATTCATGTAAAAACGTCATCGTATCCTTTACGAGTTCCTGATTTGGAAGGAAGCTTGAATCGCTTACAATGAACGTTCCTTTCTCCTTCAAAATCCGCTTCATTTCATGTATCGCTTTCGGGCGATCGAATAAATGCCAGCTTCTATGACTCATCGTGATATCGTAGTAGTGATCTGGCAGATTCGTTGATTCTGCAGTGCCGGTCAGATAAGGGATCTCGAGGTATTGCCTGCTTTCCAATGCCTTGGCCGTTTTCCTCAGGTCAATAGAAGGTTCGACTCCGATCACTTCGGCTCCACGCTTATGAAGCTTTCGTGTCAGGGCTCCGGTACCTGCACCAATTTCAGCCACTTTCCTTCCTTCCCACACGATTCCTCTTACCTTCAACGTATCAAAAAATTGATGCGGAATATCATCACAAGACGCAGCGTAACGGGAGGTCACATTACCAAAATTCACTTCCATTCACTCTCTTCCCCTATCATAATTGATTTTCACTCTGCTGAACGTTACGATTTCATGTCAACTCCATCACAACCGCCTGCACTAAGAGCCTTCCTACATACTACATTCTGTATGCCAAGGGGAAACTCCTGCCGAGGGACGGACCTCGCTTACCTTTATATCGTCATAATTTGTAATTCTTTGATTGATCGGTTACTTTAAGAAATTATCCTATTTCTACTCGTGGTAAACCTTATCGTAAATTATATTTCTATCATTTTAGAGGCGGATTTCATGAAGGAATAGAGGTCCGTCCCTAAAAAAAACGGTCATCAGAGATGACCGTTTGCTGGGTGGTGTTCTTTAGTTGTTGGCTCCGGCTGCGATCCGCTTTACGTTTTGTTCGGCGGTTTTCGTGAGGTCCGGGGTGAATCCGTTTTTCATTCGCTGATTTTCTTCGTTGAAGTAGTCTTGGACTTCCTGGTCGAATTCTATTTCAATTAGATCACGAATGTCTGTAATTCTGAGGGCGATCATAATGGATACAAGGTGAGCCACTGTTAAGGATTTCTTCTTGAAATTCACTAACTCATTGATCGTAGCCACTCTTAATCCTGTTAAGCGGTGAAGATCGCCTTGAGTCAATCCTCGTTCACGCAGGATTTCTCCCAATTTAATGTGAATTTTATGGGGAAATTTATTTAGCGCTTCTATAACAATTGTATTTGTCTTTTGGTGAATCATGATGCTTCAACTCCTCATCCTATATCATATTAACGTGAATACCCCCATTCGTGAACCGGCAATAAATACCATCAGAACGGGTACTTAAGACCATTCCATTTTGAGCATCATGAAGCACCATGAATTAAATGAAAGAAGACTCCCGGGACGTGTCCCGGAAGTCTCCCCCATCTTAATCGTGTTACATCAATACGTTTTGAACGAGGCTCGTCTTCAAGCTTTCGTATACTTCCTCCCATACCCTTCTATCCTTGATGTATTGGGAGGTCAGGCGCTGAATCATCTCTTTCTGCTTTTCAGGGAACAGTTCATGATCCCTCGGTGGAAGCTTCGCCCGCTCATCATCGACGATCTTTTTCACCATTGGAGCTCGCGGCCCCCATACCAGCTTCTCCTTTCCTTCCTTATCGATAAAAATGAAGATCGGGATCGCTCTCGACGTTCCATTGGTCAGATATTGATCCATCAGTTCAAGATTTTCGTCCCTCAAAATCATCCGGACGTCCAGATTGGCCGCCTCCGCAACAGTAAGAAGGATCGGGATGTTCAGCATGGCGTCACCGCACCAATCCTCCGTAATGGCAATCACCCGCAAAGATTGATCCCCAAGCCGATTCAACACATCTACGTCTTCTCGCGGAATCTTAAAGCCCTTCCGGATGGCTTCTGTATTTTCTTTATGAGCACTCATATTTTTTATGTATTCTTCCGGTGTCATTCCTTTATCAAACCATTGTTCCAAGTTCATCCTTTTTCCTCCTCCAGTGGTTCATACCTGTCGAATCACTGTGTTCTTTTCTTGGAGATTCTCTCTCTAGCATAGGCGTGTTTCTCGTAATCTACAAGTGAAAGTCATAATGGATTTACTCAAATTTTCAATTGTACGATTATGCCTGTAGGAATATAATATAAGAAAAGCAACTTCGTGAACAGGTTCGAATGAACTGCTCCAAGATGATTCATTTCCATTTAAAAAAAGGAATAGCGAAACCGCTACTCCTTATCCATTTTTCCAGAGGGGGATGGAAATAGGTAAGTATGGAAAGAAGCATCTCTTTCTTGCATCTTTCCCTGACAGAAAAAAAGCTGACTCAATTGTCAGTTTCATCCTCTCATTTTTCGGTTACATTAAATGGATATAGGACGACGCTTTCCAATGAACCATCTTAGACATCCTGTGATTTCTCAATTATTTTTGTCACTTTATTGTAGTAGTAGTCCAGCTCGACTAGGCTATCTGCCTCCTTCAGCCTCTTTAAATAGTGGTTCGCTTTTTCATAATCTTCTGGTGGCAGTTCAACCTTGATTCTTTTTTTCTTCCACTTCGCCAACAGGTTTCACCTCATTATGATTTGGAGATCCTCCCTTAGAGGTCGGTTCGAGCTGATAATGAGATAGCTCTTGAATATAGGTTGCTTTGGTCGCTGCTAAATTCTGTTCGATTTTTCGTGTGATGACGGAACTTCCCCCGATCCCTGATAATAAACTGATATAGATCACATACCAGATCGGGACTGTATCAACCACCGGTAACACGGACAGATACCCTGCCAGAACGCCTATGATAATATCCTTCGTTGAGCCAAAAAGATAATGTTTCTCACCCTGGTCATCAATAAATTTTCGCGGAAAAGTGAAATGACCGTTTTTGAAAACCAGAATATGTCCTAAGCCCCCAATACCACCCATCAACATTGGCAACAAGATCACTTCGAATAAGGACATTCTATCCACCCTCTGGAATCATTTACTATTATTATATATTATTTACAGAAAATTCAGAATAGATAATTGGACGCAATTTTGTCCACTAAAGGAGCGTCATTATGCGAAAAATTGTGATGAAAGTCTCGTCAATCGACAAACTTCGATTTCAAAACTATATGATGCAGCTCAAAAGGGCTGAATCGAAAGTAGAAGCCGATACGTATTACCGATTAGCCAAACAAATCCTGGAGAAGGCCAAAAGGAAGCAAATGTGATGATTTCTCACTGTACTTCCTTGTAAAAATACAAAAAAAGAAGAGCCATGACAGCCCTTCTCTCCTCTCTACCTGTTTAGTTGACGCCTACCGCATTATACGCAGCATTCACACTTGCCACTTCAGCACTTCCTGCACCATATAAATCCGTTGCTGCCTGAACCGCCGCTGAACGAAGCTGGCTGAAATTCGAGGATGGTGTTAAATATTGTGTAAGGGCACGGTAGTAAATCTTACCGGTCTTATCCGTTCCGATCCCCGTCACCTTCACACCATAGTGTGTACCACCTTGACTTAACAGGTATGCCGCCTTATTTCCGATTCCGCTGTTAATATGAACACCGCCGTTGTCCTGCGTTCCTGTGTATCTTACAGAATAGTGGTCTGGATCACCGTACTTCGCAGGATCAGACATGGAGCGAAGAGCATCTCCACTTTTGTTCGGTGTATAAATGTCTTCCCCAATTTCCCAATCAGGATTATTATTGGCATCGTATTCTACCAATGTTCCAAAAATATCGGACATGGATTCATTGATGGCCCCTGATTCATTTTGATAAATCAGGTCCGCTGTTGTATCTGTCACGGCATGTGTCAGCTCATGGGCGATGACATCAAGTCCGCCGGATAAGGATACGAACGTCGATCCATCTCCATCACCGTATACCATCTGTTGACCATTCCAAAAAGCGTTATTATAGTTTCTGCCGTAATGGACAGTCGATTTCAAGGCTGCTCCATTGCCGTCGTAGCTATTTCGATTATGGGTATTCTTATAATAATCATATGTCGTTCCTGCATAGTAATGTGCATCTACTGCAGCTGCGTCGTAACTTGCGTTAAATAGGTTATCGCTGTCTGCCCAAAGTGAGCCGGGAAGACGGGTACGGTTGGATCCATCATACGTGAAGATCCCTTTCCCTCTGGTGCGATCTTGTAAGTAATAAGTAGATGAAGAAAGGTACGTATTCAGCGATTTTGTATCACCCAACACTCCCTTACCGGATCCGACCGCGTCCGTCCCTCCGGTTGCTCCTCCACCGCCAGGCTTTCCGGCTCCTTTACCTGCTTCATGGATTTCATTCACCTTGGCAAGGATATCACCTGTGACAGCATCCACGAAATAATTCCAGTTCCCAGGCTCCGGTGCAAGGAAATTATAGTTTACGAGATACGCATAATGAGCTTCACCATCTTTCACATAGATCACTGATTCGGATTTCGGGGCGTATTCATAATCAGGCTGGCTGCCTACTGCCTTAACCAGATCCTTTTCAGCTGATGAAACGGCTTCTTTTTTCGATAGTTTCTTCGCTTGTTTCAGATTTTGTTTCCCATCCAGGTTCGCTGCCGGCGCACCCGATAGAGCTGTGAGCACCCCTTCTTTGTTTACATGTGCTGTCAGAACAGCCCCATAAACAGGAGTGCCCTTATATACCTGCTGGATGCGAAGATATGTAAATCCCAGATCATCCTTCTGCTTTTCTACTACTTTGAACGATAATTTCGAATCACCTTTAAACTTGAACGTCTTTTGTTTGTCTGTTAAATAATCAAATACAACTGTTTCCGGAGCCTTTGAAGATGCCTTCGTCAAATGACCCGAAATAAATTGAGGAGTCCCCATCTGTGAATTGAAATTCACCTTTTCACTCACATTCGAAGCCCCAAATGCTTCCGAGGCCAAGACCGGACTCATCATTAACCCTGCTGTCAATCCTAGTGCAACGACTTTCTTCTTCAATTACAACACCTCTTTGAAAGAATTTTCAAACTATTTGAAACATTAGATATACTATAATACAAGCCTTCTATATTACGAACGAGCCGAAAGACCTAATATTCACCTTTTCCAACCTCGGGTTAAATGACCTACACAAAACGGGTAAAAACCACTAGGGTCAGGAAAATTTGAACAAAAAGAGGGACGGACCTTGAACTATTTCAAGGTCCGTCCCTCTTCCCATAGGAAAGCCCCCTGAAAACCAAATGTTTTCGGGGGGCAATATGAAAAATGTTAGCGTTTTTGAATTTCTTGAAGCAATAATTTGTTTACAAGCGGCGGATTGGCCTGACCTTTTGTCGCTTTCATGATTTGACCGACAAGGAAGCCGATGGCACGATCTTTCCCGTTCTTGTAATCTTCGATGGATTGTGGATTCGCATCCAGCGTTTCCGTCACGATCTTGAGTAGCGCACCTTCATCAGAAATTTGAACAAGGCGTTTGTCTTTCACGATCTGCTCAGGATCTCCACCGTTTTCTACCAGCTCTTTGAACACTTTCTTCGCAATCTTGGAAGAAATCGTGCCTTTTTCGATCAACTCGATCATGCCCGCGAGTCCTTGTGGAGTCAGCTTAACATCTTCCAGTTCTTTCTGCTGTGCATTCAGGTATGCTGATACTTCACCCATCAGCCAGTTGGAGGCAAGCTTCGCATCTGCACCTGCTTCAACGGTATCCTGGAAGAAATCAGACATTTCCTTCGTCAATGTGAGAACCATGGCATCGTATGCAGGCAGTCCCATCTCTTCTACATAGCGCTTTTTACGCTCATCCGGAAGCTCAGGGATCTCAGCACGGATGCGGTCCATCCACTCTTGATCGATGTGAAGATGTAAAAGATCAGGTTCAGGGAAGTAACGGTAATCATCCGATCCTTCTTTGACACGCATCAGGATCGTTTTACCCGTCGACTCATCGAAACGAAGCGTTTCCTGTTGAATCAAGCCTCCAGATAAAAGAACTTTCTCCTGACGTACGATTTCATACTCTAATCCTTTTTTCACAAAGTTAAAGGAGTTCAGGTTTTTAAGCTCGGCTTTCGTTCCGAACTTCTCCTGACCGATTGGACGCAGGGAAATATTGGCGTCACAGCGAAGCGATCCTTCTTCCATCTTACAATCGGAAACCCCTGTGTATTGGATGATGGATTTAAGCTTCTCAAGATACGCATATGCCTCTTCCGGTGTACGGATGTCCGGCTCAGATACGATCTCGATCAGAGGTGTTCCTTGACGGTTGTAGTCGACAAGGGAATAACCGTCACCTGAGTGAGTCAGTTTCCCTGCATCTTCCTCAAGGTGAAGACGAGTGATTCCGATCCGTTTCTTTTCACCATTCACTTCGATCTCGATCCAGCCATTTTCACCGATCGGCTTATCGAATTGAGAGATTTGGTACGCTTTCGGGTTATCCGGATAGAAATAGTTTTTACGGTCAAACTTGGTATCCGTTGCGATTTCACAATTCAATGCGATCGCCGCCTTCATTCCGAACTCAATGGCACGCTTGTTTACCACCGGAAGAACACCAGGATATCCAAGGTCGATCACGTTTGTATTTGTGTTCGGCTCTGCTCCGAAGTGGTTCGGCGCCGGAGAGAACATCTTACTGTCCGTTTTTAATTCTACGTGGACTTCTAGTCCGATTACTGGTTCAAAGTTCATTGATTTCACCCCTTACAGTTGTGGTCTTTTTGTATGGAAATCTGTCGCTTGCTCAAATGCGTGAGCGACGCGATAAATCGTGCTTTCGTCAAAATGCTTTCCGATGATTTGAAGACCTAGCGGAAGTCCTGTTGAAGAGAATCCACAAGGTACTGAGATTCCCGGTACCCCTGCAAGGTTCACTGGAATCGTTAAAATATCGTTCGCATACATCGTTAATGGATCATCGATTTTTTCACCGATTTTGAAAGCCGGCGTCGGTGTTGTCGGGCCGATGATGACGTCATATTTCGCAAATACATCTTCAAAGTCTTTCTTGATCAGCGTACGCGCCTGTTGTGCTTTTTTGTAATAAGCCTCATAGTAACCGGAGCTTAAAGCAAACGTTCCAAGCATGATACGACGCTTCACTTCGTCCCCGAATCCTTCTGCACGTGTCTTCTTGTAAAGGTCAAGAAGATTCTCTGCGTTCGGTGTACGGTATCCGTAACGAACACCATCGAAACGTGCAAGATTGGCAGACGCTTCAGATGAAGCTAATAAGTAGTACGTCGACACACCGAATTTAGAGTGCGGCAGAGAAACTTCTTCCCATGTCGCGCCCATGCCTTCCAATACTTTCAGTGAAGCAAGCACAGCTTGACGGGCTTCTTCCCCGACACCTTCACCTAAATATTCTTTCGGTACAGCAATCTTCAATCCTTTTACATCACCTGTAAGAGCTTCCGCGTAATTTGGAACCTCCACGTTGGCTGAAGTCGAATCATTTGGATCAAGTCCAGCGATGGCTTGGAGTAAGTACGCGTTATCCTCAACATTGCGGGTGATCGGTCCGATTTGGTCAAGAGATGAAGCAAATGCGACAAGACCGAAACGGGATACACGTCCGTATGTCGGTTTTAATCCGACAGTACCTGTGAATGCGGCCGGCTGGCGGATCGATCCACCTGTATCTGAACCAAGTGAGAAAGGTACTTCCCCAGCTGCAACGGATGCTGCCGATCCACCTGAAGATCCGCCTGGGACCGTTTCAAGATTCCATGGGTTGCTTGTTTTCTGGAAACCGGAGTTTTCAGTAGATGAACCCATCGCAAACTCATCCATATTCAATTTACCGATCGTGATCGTATCGGCACTATGTAATTTATTGATGACCGTTGCATCATAAATCGGATTGAAGTTTTCAAGGATTTTACTTGCACAAGTGGTACGAAGACCTTTTGTGACGATATTATCTTTAATCCCAATCGGCATTCCGAAAAGAAGACCTTTACTTTCATCCGTCCCCAGTTTGGAATCCATTTCCTTCGCTTTACTGCGGGCATTCTCTTCATCCAGTGTTAAAAATGCCTTTACTTTATCTTCAACGGCGTCGATTCGTTTGTATGACTCGTCTACCAGATCTGTGACAGAAACTTCTTTCTTATGTAAAAGCTCATGAAGCTCTGATAATTTATGGTCAAATAATGACATGAGGTCCCCTCCTTAGTCCAAGATCGATGGAACGCGAACTTGTCCATCTTGTTTGTCTGGTGCGTTCTTCAATACTTCTTCACGTGGCAGGCCTTCAACAGGCTTATCTTCACGCATCACATTCTTCATATCCAGTACGTGACTTGTTGCTTCCACATTCGATGTATCCAATTCATTCAGCTGCTCGGCAAACCCGATAATCGCATCCAGCTGAGTCGTAAACTTCTTCGCTTCATCCTCAGTGATGGCTAGTCGTGCAAGGTGCGCAACATGCTTCACCTGCTCTTCAGAAATTCTAGACATCTTCTTCACCTCCGTATATGTTCGAACACTCACAATACTATTGATAATACCAAAATTCGCTTCATTAAAGCAACTATGATAAGAGATAACCATTGTTAGGGGCATGGCTGATTCTTGTCCATACCTCCGTCTATTCTATCACGAAATGAGGGGGTGGGTGTGATTTTGTGAGGAACACTGTTTTAGGATGTCCGCCACTGTATAAATGAAATCTTTTAATCGCGTATATCACCATATAATGGGTAGAACTACACTTTTCACTTTTCCAAATAAAGGACTCCCCCTCCCCTAAACCGAATCTATAAAAAGAGGTGATTTCATGAAAATATATAGTTTCAAACAAAAGACCGGAAAATCCATTCATCAATTCAACAGTCAAAACGTTACGATCCATCCTTTACTGAAGCCTGATGATCCATTCCAAATCGGGTATTTTTATTTAGAGGAAAACAGCGTGCTGGGCATGCATCCAGCCATGTGCGATCAGCTTCTGATGATCACGTCAGGACGTGGGTGGGTGAGGATCGAAGGGGGAGAAAAAATCATAGTGGAACCGGGCATGGCCGTCTTCTGGCAAGGGGGAGAAATGCATGAATCCGGATCTGAAGATGGTATGACCGCCATTGTAGCCGAAGGAAGCAGTCTCGACCCCGAGCGGTACCTGACTGCGAACTAAAGCATTCCATTTGCTTCCTTTCCTCCATTTGATTACCTTTAAATAGAGTATGTAAATGGAGAGGGTTTTCACAATGCATCCAATTCTACTAGCCTTCATAGCGGGTGTGGTAGGCGGCGGGCTGTTCACGCTCCTGCACCTTCCCCTGTCCTGGCTTCTCGGTTCCATGGTTTTTGTCTTTCTCATCAACAGATGGACAAAGTTTGAGCTTGCCTGGCCGTCTTACCTCCGGGATCTTGGATTGATCATCGTCGGCTATTCCATCGGGCAGTCGTTCAGTCAGAAAACGATGATTGAAATCTTTACTCAGCTTCCTTCCATGCTGACGATGACGGTTGCGATCATTGCCTTCAGTATGGTCCTTGCTTACATTACGTCCAAAATGACGGGAATCGGTTTGTCTTCGACGGTTACCGGTAGTATACCTGGCGGCCTTTCCCAAATGGTGGCTCTCGGAGAGGAAATGAAGGATATTGACTTAACCGTTGTGACGATCCTTCAGGTCATCCGGCTGCTGTCTGTCATTTTCGTGGTACCTTTCCTTGTGTTCAGTCCCCTTTTAGCTGGAGGAGGAACGGGTCCACGTCCTGCATCTGGTCAATTTGAGATTCCTTCTTTTCACTGGGGGTTTGTCCTTTTTTTCATGATTGCCATTGCAGCAGGCTTCATGGCTAGGAGAATCCACCTGCCCACCCCGACTTTACTTGGTCCGATCCTGGTGATCGGCGGCTTCATGGTGGCTGAATGGCCGGTCCCGCATATGCCAGGACTGTTCATTATCCTGGCTCAATTATCTTTGGGTATTTATTTTAGCTTCATGATGAATTTCTCGTCATCCAACTCGATGGGCAAGTTCATCTTATGGTCGTTATTTACTTCCCTGTGCCTGCTTTTGGGTTGTGTAGGACTCAGCTTTTTATTAAGCCGCTGGCATGATGTGTCTTTTTTGACTGCGTTCATTAGCATGGCTCCAGGTGGCATGGCAGAGATGGCACTGGTCGGACAAGCCGTCAACGCAGATCTTTCCATCATTACCGGATACCATTTATTCCGGATTTTATTTATTTTGTTCATCATCCCAGCGATTTTGAAAGGGCTTTTCAAACTGTCGATTTTCCAAAGGGGGCATCACGATTAGAAAAGCTTATTTTTAATGGATGAGAATAGGCTTTTCTTTGGCTTGGGTTTCGCCTTTGCTTCCATCACTTTCTCACTTTTTTTCTGCACAAAGATCTCTTCCTGATCAATGGCATGATCATAAGCGAGGACGAGTCCGATATCCGTCTCGATCTCCTTATTGGTCACCATGGAAAACGACACATGATACGTATCGGCAAGCTTGATGTATTTAGATAAAAAGGTATAGCTCATGTTCCCATTCAGTAAAAGTTTTGCATCAGGATGCTTCTTCAATTGATCCTGAACTTCCTTGTATATTCCCTTTTCCCTCACCTGGCTTTGGGTAAGGGCAATGACGATCCGCTCTCGCAGGGTCCCCAGAAACTTCCTTCTTTCATCAGGCTTGGTTTGTTTTTGCCCATATATTCCATTTTCCAAGTAATCATCTATGGTTGGCTTACTCAAAAACATTGCACCTCCAAAACGTCTAATTACAGTTTCTCCTACACTATATGTTTACATGTGTTCATTTGGTTCTGTCCCATTTTCTCTTATGGGAATGCTTTCAGGCAACTAAAAGGGTCCGCTCATTCACGTGAGCGGACCCTTTGCCATTTATATGAAAAACGATTGTAAAATTGCCTTCTGGACATGCAATCGATTCTCCGCCTGTTGAAATACGGCGGAACATGGACCGTCGATGACGGCTGCAGTGACTTCTTCTTCCCGGTGTGCCGGAAGACAATGGAGGAATGTCACATTTGGAGAAGCATGACTCAACAACTCCTCGTTCACTTGGTATCCTTTAAAATCCTGGAGACGCTTGAACGCTTCCTCTTCCTGCCCCATACTGGCCCAAACGTCCGTGTAAACGACATCAGCACCTTTCACCGCTTCATTCGGGTCATGGGTCAGGGTGAAACTCCCTCCGCTTTTCACGGCCAGATCCAACGTTTTCCCTATGATATCTTCCTTCGGTTCGTACCCTTCAGGACAGGAAACGACGACCTCCATCCCAAGCATGGCACAGAGGATCATGAAGGAGTGGGCCACGTTATTGCCATCCCCGATATAGACGACCTTCACCCCTTTCAGCGTCCCCTTGGTTTCCAGGATCGTGAGGACATCGGCCAACGCCTGGCATGGATGATACGTATCGCAAAGACCGTTGATGACGGGGACACTTGCATACTCTGCCAACTGTGTCACCTTCTCGGTTTCGAACGTGCGGATCATGATTCCGTCCACATAAGAGGACAGGACGCGTGCCGTATCCGCAATCGACTCCCCTCTTCCAAGCTGGATATCACGGGAATTCAAATAGATGGCGTGGCCTCCCAATTGGAGCATTCCCGCTTCAAATGACACCCGTGTTCTTGTGGATGACTTTTCAAAGATCATTCCGAGAGTCTTTCCTTCGAGGCTCTTCGAATAAGGGTTTTCCTTCAAGTACTGAGCCAATGATAAGAGCTCATGGACCTCTTCCGCCGTGTAATCGAGCCACGTGACGAGGTCTCTTCCTTTTAACGACATGTTCTCCGGAGTTGGTGCAATGGTTGAATGGTTCATACTCGGCTCACTCCCTGAATGGATTTTGAATGGACTAAAGGCTTCGGCTGGACGTATGCATTCTTGCTCCGCATGAAGGCTTGCAGGGTTTCCGCTTCCGTTATGACGGTGACACCCGCTTCCAATGCAGCGATTCTTTTCTTCGCGTCCGTTTCCTCATCATTGAAGTAGACACATGCATGATCGGTTTTGATCCATTCACTGAATGATGCTTCTTCAGCCGTTTGATATTGCTTAGCCTGCACACAATCGACGTAGATGGTTCCCCCTGCTTCAACTCCCGCATGCAGCTCTTCAAATACTTTGTATAGAGCTTCTTCAACGGTTTCCCCGAGACATAGACCTTCTCCCGTCGACTTCATATTCGCCCCGAGGATCTGATCGATCTCAGGTAAAGCATGGGATGAGAATACGGGATACTTCACCCCGACTCCGTTTATTTCGGAAGGAGGGTCAAAAGCATCGATGGTCAAACGCTCCCCGCACATGAGATCCGTAGCCATATCAATCAACGGAAAACCGAGGATCTTACTGACTATCGGTACGGTGCGGCTTGCCCGGGGGTTGACTTCCAATACATACACGTTTTGATTCTGCAGCAGGAATTGAATATTCATGATCCCTTTATACTGAAGCGCGGATACGATTTTACGGGCATACTCTTCAATCGTCTCCTTGATTTCCCCTGATAGAGATTCGGAAGGGAAGATGGACATGCTGTCCCCTGAGTGGACGCCGGCCCGTTCAATATGTTCCATCACACCGGGAACATAGACGTCTCCCCCGTCCCCTACAAGATCGATCTCCACTTCCCGTCCTTCTTTAAATTCATCTACCAATATAGGAAAATATTCTTCATCTGCGGTTTGGATGAAGCACTGCATTTCCTCAAGGCTCTTCACTTTCACCATCCCTTTGCCACCGATGACATAGGAAGGGCGGCATAGAAGAGGGAAGGCCAGATTCCCGGCAACATGCATCGCTTCTTCTTTACTGTGGCATATGTCCCCTTTCACACGGGGGATCATGCATCCATCTAGGAGTTGATAAAAACGCTCCCGATCTTCCACCCGGTCAATGATATCGGATGACGTTCCGAGCAGTGTGATTCCCTCTCCTTCTAACATACCGGCAAGGTTCAACGCCGTTTGTCCACCGAATTGAACCAGTACGGTATCGATCCTCTCATGCTTGATGATGGCAAGGACCGCTTCTTTCGTAATCGGTTCGAAATATAATCTGTCCGCGGTTTCATAATCGGTACTGACGGTTTCGGGATTGTTATTCACCATGATCGTGGTGTACCCGTGCTCTTTCAAACGCTTGATGGCCTTGACGGCGCTGTAGTCAAATTCGACTCCCTGACCGATCCGGATTGGTCCCGCCCCGATGATCAGGACTTTTTTCTCCCCTGGTAAAGACTCGATTTCATTTGTCCCATAATACGTTGAATAGGCGTAGTTCGTGATGGCCTCAAACTCGCCGGCGCACGTATCGACCATTTTAAATACGGGAACGATTCCTTCTTCCATTCTCAAATCGACGATAGACGCTTCAGCCATTCCCGTCAGCCCTGCAATGGTACTGTCCTCAAACCGTAACTCCTTCGCTTCTTTCAATAGCTCTGCACTCAATGAAGATGTACTGAGCTTATGTTCCATATCAACAAGATTGCTCATCACCGACAGGAACAGCTTATCGATCCCCGTCATTTCGTGGAGGGCATCGATGGATCGCCCCCCTCTTAACAACTCCATCAGTTCAAAGAATCGTGAATCCGTCGGCGTCACAACCTTTTTCTCCAATTCTTCCAATGTCAGATCTGACATTCCCCCATACAGGCTCTCCAGTGAAAGGTCCAACGATTGAAGCGCCTTTTGAAACGCCGCCTCTAATGAGCGCTCGATCGCCATCACTTCTCCCGTTGCTTTCATCTTGGTGCCGAGGATCCTGTTCGCTTCAGGGAATTTATCGAACGGCCATCTCGGGAATTTCACGACCACGTAATCAAGGGCAGGTTCAAAGCTTGCATAGGTGGTCCTGGTCAGGGGATTGATGATTTCATCCAATGTGTAGCCGACCGCAATCTTCACTGCTACTTTGGCGATGGGATAGCCCGTTGCCTTGGACGCCAGGGCAGATGACCTGCTCACCCGCGGATTCACTTCAATGACATAGTATTGGTTGCTGTTAGGGTCTAAAGCAAATTGTATATTGCATCCTCCCACTACTTCTAATGCGCTTACGATATCAAAGGCGGCCGTACGGAGCATATGAAACTCCCGGTCTGTCAACGTCTGGGACGGTGCCACGACGATGGAATCCCCCGTATGGACCCCTACTGGATCGAAGTTTTCCATATTACAGACCGATATACAATTTCCTTTCGAATCTCTCATCACTTCATACTCGATTTCCTTGAAACCGGCGATGCTTTTTTCCACAAGCACTTGATGGATCGGACTCGCTTTCAAACCGGATAGCACGAGTTTTTTGTATTCCTCCATGCAGGAAGCGATCCCGCCCCCTCTCCCCCCTAACGTATAAGCAGGGCGGACAATGATCGGAAGGGCAATCTCTTTAGAAAAATCCAGGGCCTCTTCCAGGTCATGGACGATGCTGCTTTCCGCCGTCGGGTGACCCAAAGCTTCCATTAACGACCGGAACTTTTCTCTGTCCTCCCCTTTTTGGATCGAATCAACGGACGTACCGAGCAGTTTCACACCGCACTTCTCAAGGACCCCTTTCTCATCGAGCCCGACAGCCAGATTCAAGGCGGTCTGCCCACCGAGACTCGCGACCAACCCTTGTGGTCGTTCCTTTTCGATGATGGCCGTCAAGGTCTTTACGGTCAGAGGTTCACAATACACTGTGTCGGCATAAGCGGTATCCGTCATGATCGTTGCCGGATTGTGATTCACCAGGACCACTTCATAGCCCTCTTCTTTCAGGGCAAGACACCCTTGCGTGCCGGAATAATCGAATTCAGCCGCCTGCCCGATGATGATGGGTCCCGATCCGATGATCAGGATTTTTTGAATACTGGAATCTTTAGGCATACATTTTCTCTCTCCCCGGTTGTTTAATCGAATGATAGAATTGCTGGAATATCCACGAAGCGTCTTCCGGTCCAGGTCGTGCTTCGGGATGGAATTGAACGGAAAGGATCGGCTTACTATTATGCTGCAGGCCTTCAAGGGAACCATCATTGACGTTCATAAATCGTGGCTCAAGCCCTGTCCCGATTAAACTATCTTGATTCACTACATAATTATGGTTTTGCGATGTGATGAACACCTCACCCGTCTCGTTGTCCATGACCGGGTGATTCGCCCCTCTGTGCCCGAATAACAATCGATCCGTTTCCCCTCCCAGTGCAAGGGCGATCAATTGGTGACCCAGGCAGATCCCGAGTGTCGGCATTTGCAGGATTTTTTCTTTCAGCTGTGGTAAGAAGGACATCATTTCCTTCGGGTCCCCAGGGCCGTTGGATAATACCAGTCCATCGACATTCAGTTGATCCAACTGCGCCAATTGGTGATACGGGATGACCGTCACGAGACAATCCATTTTCAACAAGCTTGATACGATCGATTTTTTTACACCGAAATCGATGACGGCGATATGCTTGCTGCCGCTTCCCATTTGAAAAATTTCTGAAGCAGCGACTTTTTCGATTTGACCGTTGAGTGTTTCTTCTTCAGGCAGCATTTCTGTATATGAAATGTACGCATTTTGACTTCCCTCATGACGGATCTCTTTTACAACCTGCCTCGTATCCACCCCTGTCATGAAAGGAATCTTCCATTTTTGAAGATAATCCTTAAGGGATGAAGCCGCTTTATAGTGGGAAAATGATTCGGCTGAACCGAGCATGACGACTCCTTTCACCTGGGGCTTACCGCTTTCGAAATCGTCTTCATTCACACCATACTGGCCGATGAGAGGGTAAGTGAAAACGACGATCTGATCCTTGTAGGAAGGGTCCGTCAGCACTTCCTGATACCCTGTCATTCCTGTGAAAAATACAATCTCACCCTGAACGGGGCCCTCTTCCTCCATCATGACTTTCCCTGTAAAGGTGCTGCCGTTTTGCAAACATAAATAGCCTGTCATGAGTTGACCTCCTATGAATAAATAATTATACTAAGGTATTTTTATGCATTCAACACGAAAAAAATTTAGTAGACTTCGGTTGATTGGTGTTGCTTGATTGTACGGATCAATATTTGAAGGGCCTGATCGAGTTCAGCATAGGTAACCGTCAATGGTGGTAATAACCGGATGACATGTGCTCCTGCCGGAAGGGTCAATAATCCATTATGCCGGAGCTCGGCAATGATATCACTCACTTCCTGATCAAAGGAGATACCGATCATAAAACCGATCCCTTTTACTTCCTGGACCATGTGATATTCCTGAAGCTTGAGGGTCAGTTGTTCCAGGAAATACTCTGATTTATGTTGAACCTCTTTCAGGAATCCCTCTTCGAAAATCGTTTCCATGGTTGCCGTCGCTGCCGACATCGCTAATGGATTCCCTCCGAATGTCGATCCGTGTGTGCCTTGTGAAAAGGATGGGATGAGTTCTTTCTTCCCCATCATGGCCCCCACGGGAAATCCGCTACCGAGTCCTTTTGCAGACGTGACGATATCCGGATCCAGGGAATAGTGCTGGTAAGCAAAGGGCAGTCCCGTCCGTCCCGCCCCTGTCTGGACTTCATCGATGATGAGTAACGCATCCAGTTCGCGGCATTTGGCTTCAACCGCCTGCAAAAAGGAAAGGGTTCCCGGGTTGACTCCCCCTTCCCCCTGGATCACTTCGAGCATGATGGCGGCCACATCCCCATCCTTCACTTCAGATAGTGTTTCCTCATCGTTGTATGGAAGATATTCAAAGGTCGGCAGCAGAGGACCAAATCCGCTGTGGATCTTCTCCTGTCCGGTCGCACTCATCGTTGCGAATGTACGGCCGTGAAAGGATTGCTCAAAGGTCAGGATCTTCGTCTTTCCTGTATGTTTCTTCGCAAGCTTAATCGCCGCTTCATTCGCTTCCGCTCCGCTATTGCAGAAGAAGACGGCATCAAGGCCACTTGCAGAAGCGAGGAGTGTGGCCGCCTCTTCCTGTTTCGTGATCGTAAACAGATTGGACACGTGCCAAAGTGTATCCATTTGCTTCTCCACTGCTTCTTTTACAATAGTAGGTGAATGCCCTAAGTTACAAACGGCGATTCCAGAGATGAAATCCAAATAGGATGTACCATTATGATCCTGGACCTCCGTGCCTTTACCCGAGACCAATTCAATGTCTAACCGATTATAAGTTGGGAATACATGACTCATATCGCTTGAACCCCTTTTTCTTCTGTCATTCGGGTGCCGATCATTTCCCCATCCTGGATGATGGAATCCCGGCATCCGACAATCATCACTTCTTTAATATGTTTGTTTAAAACCGAAAGAGCCGCCTGCACCTTAGGAATCATCCCACCGTAGATCACACCGGTTTCGATATAATGTTGAACGACGTCGATTGTTACACGTGGAACAAGTTCACCATCTTTCAAGATTCCAGGTACATCGGTGACAAATACCAGTTTCTCAGCCTTCAGGGCTTTGGCGACGGCTGCTGCAGCAAGGTCGGCATTCACATTCACCCTTTCTCCTTCCCCTGTCGTTGCAAGAGGGGCAATCACCGGCAAGTAGTTTAATGAGAGTAGATTGTGCAGCAGCGTGAGGTTGACCTCTTCAATTTCCCCGACAAACCCAAGAGACTCTTGATCTATGAAACTCGCCTCGAGTAATTGAGCATCGTACCCGCTTAACCCGACAGCTTTTACCCCATCCCGGTTTAGTCGGTGGACCAATGCGCTGTTCACCTTCCCCTTCAGCATTTGTTCAGCAATGTTTAAGACATCCTTCGTGGTCTTTCGCTGGCCGTTGATGAACGTGGACTGTATTCCAAGCTCTTTAAGTGTTGCCGTAATCTCAGGACCCCCGCCATGAACGAGGATCACATGGTAGTGCTTCTGAAGATCTTTTATGCTTTTATAGAAAAGGGACGACAGCTTCGAAATGATACTCCCACCGAGTTTCACTACAATCACAGGCTTATGTTCGGTAACTTGCATTGATTTTGACGTAATCATACGTAAGATCGCACCCCCATGCTTTTCCTAATCCTTCCCCACTATTCAGTAATACAGAGATGCAAACATATTCATCACTCATGTACCCGCTGACTTCCTCTTCATTGAACGGTTGGGGAGTCCCTTTTGAAAATACGAGGGTGTCCCCGATGCAGATATCACATTGATGAGGGCTGAAGTCGACGCCACTATGGCCCATCGCTCCGACGATCCTTCCCCAGTTCGGGTCCCCGCCGAAGAGGGCCGTCTTCACCAGATTGGAACCGACGATTTTTTTGGCTAGAATGTTGGCATCCTGATGGGACTGTGCTCCTGTGACATTGACTTCCACCAGTTTGGTTGCACCTTCTCCATCCCTTGCGATTTGTTTCGCCAGATCTTCACATACAAGGGTCAATCCTTTTTGAAAGTGAGTCCAGTCAGGATGATTTTCATGAAGAGTTTCATGATCCACCATGCCATTGGCCAAACTGATGACCATATCGTTGGTGGACGTTTCCCCGTCTACAGTGATTTGATTGAAGGATTGATCAATGGCAGTTTTAAGGGAAGCCTGCAAAACGTCCGATGATATGGTGGCGTCGGTTGTAATAAAACCGAGCATTGTCGCCATGTTCGGATGGATCATCCCCGAGCCTTTCGCACAGCCTCCGATGGTGACGGCTTTCCCGTCGATCATGACCTGATAGCACGACGATTTCTCGATTGTATCCGTCGTAAGGATCGCCTGTTGGAAAGACTGTGCACTTTCCGTGTCCTCACCGACCTGGATGTCACTGCAGCCCTTTTTCATCTTATCCATGAGAAGCCATTCTCCGATGACACCTGTGGATGCAACAGCGACGTACTCTTCGGGGATCTGGAACCGTTCGGCGGTCCATTCCCTCGTTTGATACGCATCCCTTAACCCTTGTTCACCTGTGCACGCATTTGCAATGGCACTGTTTACGACGATTGCCTGTAGTTTATGAGATTGTGAGATGCTTTCCTGTGTGACTTTGAGGGGAGCCGCTTGAAAATGACTTTGCGTATAAACCGCTCCGCATTGTGCAGGCTTCTCGCTGTAAATGACACCAAAATCTTTTTTGGCATATCTCAGGCCGGTATGCATACCGCCAGCCTTATATCCAAGAGGTGACAGAATCGTTCCTCCCTTGATAGGTTTCACTGTTTCTTCTTTTACCAGTTTCATTGATTCTCCCCCTTTTATGGATAAATTGGATAGTGATGAAGACCTGTCGTTTCGTCCAACCCAAGCATCACGTTCATATTTTGCACCGCCTGACCCGCCGCTCCCTTTACCAAATTATCGATGACTGATACGATCGTGACCCGGTTCGTCCGTGGATCTGCTTTGATGGATAGGTCACAGAAATTGGTGCCGAATACTTCTTTGGTGCTCGGGAACTGCCCGACCGGACGAATCCTGACGAATGGTTGCTTTTCATAAAAGCTTTCATAGCGGGTATGTAACTCCTCAGTGGTGCAGGTGTCCTTCAAGTCGGCATACATCGTCACCATGATTCCCCTCGTCATGGGAATGAGGTGGGTGGTGAATGTGATCGGTCCCGCTTCACTACTCCATTCCTTCAACTGCTGTTCAATTTCAGGAGTGTGCTGGTGCTGATGGACCTTATAGATTCGTAGATTTTCCTGTGTCTCGGAAAAATGACTGGATTGACTCGCCTTCCTCCCCGCTCCGGATAAACCTGTTTTGGCATCAATGATCAAGGAATGAGGGTCTATAAGATCCTGTTGATAGAGCGGAGCCAGCCCCAGCAGGGTCGCCGTCGGGAAGCAGCCCGGGTTGGCAATCAGATCCGCTTCCCGGATGGCGTGTCGATTGATTTCAGTCAGTCCATAGACCGCTTTCCCGAGGATATCCTGCGGAGCGGATTCTCCTTTATACCACTCTTCATATTCACCCGGATCCTTTAAGCGCAGGTCGCCTGAAAGGTCGATCACTTTCGCCTTTTTGCCCATGAGCTTCTGAGAGAGCTCCTTTGAAACGCCGGAAGGAACCGCCAGGAATACGAAATCAAGCTGCTGCATCTCTTCGATCATGATCGGCTTCACACTTTCTTGGGAAAGACCGGATAAATGTGGATACTGTTCCGCATATGAACTACCCTCCAAAGAAGATGAATATAAAATACAATTATTCACAATCGGATGGTTTGACAACAGACGGTACAACTCCACACCACCATACCCAGTACTACCAACAATACCAACATCCAATACCTCTCACCCCAAACAATAAATTTAAATTAGGTCTAATTATATGAGTGTATATTAATAAAATCAATAGTATATTTATAAATTTTTCTATAAAGTTACTTTATTCACAAATTCACTCCGATAGTACTAGAAACAGATAAAGGTCCGTCCCTCGCTATTGAGGGACGGACCTACATCTGTATATTAAAAACCATTTAGAATTGTGCTGCCTCCGTTGAACCTTTCAGAGCTGTTGTGGAGGATGTGCCACCTGAAATCACCATGGAGACTTCGTCGAAATATCCGGTTCCGACTTCACGCTGATGCCTTGTAGCAGAATATCCGTGCTTTTCGCTGGCAAACTCTGCTTCCTGAAGCTGTGAATAAGCAGCCATACCTCGATCTTTGTACCCTCTCGCAAGCTCGAACATACTGTGGTTCAGTGCGTGGAAGCCTGCAAGTGTGACGAACTGGAATTTATAGCCCATTTTTCCGAGCTCCACCTGGAATTTGGCAATCGTTTCATCGTCCAATTTCTTTTTCCAGTTAAAGGACGGGGAACAGTTGTAAGCCAGTAACTTTCCTGGATGTTCAGCATGAATTGCCTCTGCAAACCGGCGTGCTTCCTCAAGGCTTGGCTCTGACGTTTCACACCACACAAGATCTGCATACGGGGCATATGCAAGACCTCTTGCGATGGCTTGATCAAGACCTGCATTTGTGCGGAAGAACCCTTCAGGAGTTCGGTCACCGGTAATGAACTGGGCATCATACGGATCGACATCACTCGTGATCAAATCCGCGGCATTGGCATCCGTACGGGCAACGATCAAGGTCGGCACACCCATTACGTCCGCTGCAAGACGGGCGGAAATGAGGTTCTTTACAGAAGTTTGAGTAGGAAGGAGCACCTTACCTCCGAGATGACCGCACTTTTTCTCCGAAGAAAGCTGGTCTTCAAAATGGACCGCTGACGCCCCTGCTTCAATCATGCCTTTCATTAATTCAAACACATTCAACTGTCCGCCGAATCCCGCTTCTGCATCGGCAACGATCGGTACGAACCAATCAATCGATTCATCCCCTTCTACATAATGAACCTGATCTGCGCGCTGAAGGGCCTGGTTGATCCTCTTTACGACGGATGGTACGGAGTTAGCAGGGTACAGACTTTGATCTGGATACATATGACCTGAAAGGTTAGCATCCGCTGCAACCTGCCACCCGCTTAGATAAATGGCTTTCAGTCCGGCTCTTACCTGTTGGACCGCCTGGTTTCCTGTCAGGGCACCCAGGGCATTGATATAATCCTCCTCATGAAGCAAATTCCATAGTTTCTCAGAACCCCTGCGGGCAATTGTATGTTCGATATCAATCGATCCCCTTAGTCGAATAACATCTTCCGCTGAGTAAGGACGGGTGATCCCTTTCCATCGTTTATCCATTTCCCAGTTTTCCTGAAGTGCCGTTACACGTTCGTTATTTGCTTTTACCATGTTAAATCTCTCCCTTTTTTGTTTTTATACATACCGGTGTATGTTTGATGTATGGTCTTGCGTCATCGGTTGAGGTCCGTCCCTCATCCAGGTGAAGCGGTAATTGAACAAAGTGATTATGCGTGTTCTATTAACAGTTGACCGGGTCCGCCCCCCGTTAAAGGATCCGGTAGCCGGGAATGGTGAGGAAGTCTGTGAACTGGTCGTTCTTGATGAGCTGATCGAACAGGTCGACGGCTTCAGTGAATCGGCGTTCCTTGTATCGTTCTTCTCCCATTTGGCTTTTGAGTTTTGTCAGCTCTTCCTGCTTGAGCTGTTCGTAGAGCTCCATGGTGATATGCCGGCCATCCTCGAGGATCCCTTTCGGATGACGGATCCATTGCCATAGCTGGGCACGCGAGATTTCTGCCGTGGCCACATCTTCCATCAGATGATGGATCGGTGCCGCTCCTTGGCCGCTCAGCCAGGATGAAATGTATTGAATGCCTACATTAATGTTCAGGCGGACACCTTCTTCGGTTATCGCTCCTTGAGGAACTTCGAGAAGTTCCTGTTCAGATACTTCCAGCTCCATCAATGTTTTCTCTTCAATCTGGTTCTCTTTTTTCATTTCCCGATTGAATACGTCCATGGCAACCGGGACCAGACCAGGGTGCGCGACCCACGTTCCATCATGACCATCCCTTGCTTCCCGTTCTTTATCCGTTTTCACTTTATTGAACGCTTCTTCGTTCTTGACAGGGTCGTTCTTGACAGGAATCTGCGCCGCCATACCGCCTATTGCAGGAGCTCCCCTTCTGTGACAGGTCTTAATCGTAAGCAGGGAATATGCTCTCATGAATGGCGCCGTCATCGTGACCGATGAACGATCGGGAAGAATCACATTTTCCTGTTCCCGAAGCTTTTTGATATAGCTGAAGATATAATCCCATCTTCCACAATTCAACCCTGCTGAGTGTTCTTTTAACTCATAAAGGATTTCATCCATTTCAAATGCCGCTGTGATCGTTTCGATCAGCACCGTCGCTTTGATCGTCCCTTGGGGAATTCCAACATAATCCTGGGCAAATACAAATACTTCATTCCAGAATCGTGCTTCTTCATGGCTTTCTAATTTAGGTAAGTAAAAATAAGGGCCTTTATTCAGTGAAGTTAGGTGAGTCGCATTATGGAAGAAGAATAACCCAAAGTCGACAAGGCTTCCTGATAGAGACTCTCCATCCAGTTCGATGTGTTTCTCCTCCAGGTGAAGTCCTCTGGGTCTTACGATCAGAACCGCGTGCTCTTCGTTCAATTCATAACGCTTCCCGTTTGTCTCGAAGTCTATCGTGTGGTGTACAGCGTCTCGGAGGTTGATTTGTCCTTCTATGAGGTTGTTCCATGTAGGTGAAGTGGCATCTTCAAAACACGCCATGAAACATTTCGCTCCTGAATTCAGAGCATTGATGACCATTTTCCGATCGACAGGGCCTGTGATCTCCACCCTTCGATCCTGGAGTGCTGTCGGAATCGGAGCAACCTTCCACTCACTTTGGCGGATCGATTCGGTTTCCGTCAAAAAGTGAGGAAGCTCTCCTCCATTGATCCGCTCCTGCTTCTTCTCTCTGTTGTGTAACAGCTCCCTGCGTTTCTCCCCGAACCTGCGCTCCAGCTGTTCCAAAAACTGCAGTGCCTCAGAGGATAACATCTCATCAAAGCCCGGTTTAAGTTCCCCGGTTACCTTGATACCAACCATTTGAGTCGACATAGAACGTATTCACTCCTTAAGCGTATTAAACAAAACGTTATTGTTATAATACAGATTAATTAACATGTTTGTATTGTATAACAGATAGATTGGATTTGGAACACTTTTTTCAGAATTTTCATTCGACATTTTTCGCAAGGGGTGTTACTAACACAAAAAGAGGTCCGTCCCTCATCGCATAAAAGCGGTGAGGGACGGACCTTCAGTAACCATAACCATTTCGATATTTATAGTTTGTTCTCCAAGTCTTTCATTCTCTTCTCCATTTTTTTATTCTGTTCATAAACAAGCGTTGCAAATGTCAGGGACGTTCCAGCCACTATAAGAGCGATAAAACTCATCATCTCAGCTACCTCCTTATTCTTTAATTTTGTATATAAAAGTCTTACTTTCTGCACCACTCGATCGATTCACTAATCTTTTACGTATAAATCGACCTGATCGTTTCATTTTTTTGGAAATACGGAAGGTCCGTCCCTCAAAAAAAAAGAACTAACCCTTTTCTGGATTAGTTCTCTCTCTATTTATTCATATATGTGTAAATAGGTTTCTTTACTGCCGGGCTTCTTGATGATCAGCGCTTCCGGTCCATAGGAAGAGGAGACGAGGAGTTCTACATCCCAGCTGTCCGGGGTCTGTTTGCCGATCATATTGGTCAGATGCTGGGCGAATCCGATGGTTTCCGCTTTCCCCTGGAAGGACAGGGCCACCTCGAATTCCATTTTGGACAGCTTCTGATCTTGATAGAGCGCTTGTCCTGTCAGTCCTGTGTATACAGGAAAATACTTTTCGATGTCTGTTTTCAGTTCATTAAAGACTTTGTAATCGTTCGGATGGTTCTCCTGGGCTTCCGGGGAAGGGAATAAATAATAGTCTTCATTGATCCCTTTCCAGTCCTGAATGCCGGTTTGGTCCGGTTCCACGGTTGTGTAGGCGAAGAAGTGACCGGGTACGACCTGATCTTTCGGAGCCTGCTTATAAAGTGAAATCATAATCGGCACGTTCTGGAGTTCTTTCTTCTGGCGAAGTCGGTTGAGGACTTCACCCGCGATTTTCGCTCCCTGCTCTTTCAAAACCTCATTGGAAAGGTTCTTTACAGTTCTTGTACCATTTGACATATTGGTCTCATATTGAACAGAATTCAGGGACAGGGCGATGGCCACTCCACCAAGACGCACCTTATTATCTTCTTTTTTCATCAAGTAATTATGTTCGACGACGTGGGCCAAATAGATGGGGGCATTTTCCCCTTTTGACTGCACGGGATTAAGTCCGACATTTTCAGACTCCTTCAACCCTTTTTCCTTCAGCTGTTCACTGGTGTACTTTCGTTGCAGCCAGCTATCAACCGTCTTCTTGGTAAGGAATTGACCTTCTTTAAAGAAATATTCATCCGTCGAAAACCGATTTTGGGCAACCCTTAATAAGCCCGTCTCGATTTCATTAATATCATATCTTGAACCCAGGTCATTCACGACGACTCCCCGGGTATTACTCGTTTCATACGGAAGCATCGTCTTGTAGTATTCTTTCGAAATTTGAAAGCTTGGTATGATGGCTTTCTTGGCTTCGCTATCCTGATTTTCCTGGACGACCTGATCCTGTTTCTCAAATGTCGGTGCACAGCCTCCCAGTAACACTAATGCGGCGAGAGCGACCGAAATCCCTTTTTTCATTCCTCGTTACACCTCTTATCGGTTAAGTTCTTCCATCAGCTTATCCTCATCCCAGACTTCTATATTTAAGTCATTCGCTTTCGTAAGCTTCGATCCCGCTTCTTCCCCTGCAATGACAAGATCGGTTTTCTTACTGACACTGCCGGTCACTTTTCCGCCGAGCATCTCGATTTTTTCTTTTGCTTCATTTCGGCTCAATCGTTCGATTTTCCCTGTGAGGACTATGGTCTTGCCTGCAAAATACGAGTCGACGTCACTGGCTGATACAGGCTTCGGTCCTTTGTATTCAAGGTTCACACCTGCCTCTTTCAGCTCCTGCATGAGTTCTTTCACTTCATCGTTTTCAAAGTAAGCGACAATGGCGTCGGCCATTTTATCCCCGATCTCATTCACATTCGTCAGTTCTTCTTTCCGGGCGTCCATCAGCCTGTCCATTGAGCCGAATTCCTGTGCCAACGTCTTCGCGGCTTTGGCTCCTACGTGACGGATGCCAAGACCGAATAACAGTTTCTCCAGAGAATTCCCTTTCGACGTTTGAATGGCTTCCAACAAATTATCAACGGATTTCTCGCCCATCCGTTCCAGCTGAAGAAGCTGATCGCGCTCAAGTCTGTATAAATCGGCTACGTCTTCAATCAATTTTTCCCTGAACAGCTGACTGATCACCTTTTCACCCAGGCCGTCGATGTTCATGGCGTTGCGGGATACAAAGTGAATGAGCCCTTCCCGGATTTGAGCGGGACATTTCGGATTAATGCAGCGGAGGGCAACTTCCCCTTCAAGTCTCACAAGTTCACTTTCACACTCAGGACAATGAGTCGGCATCAGGAATTCCTGTTCGTCACCGGTTCTCTTGTCTTCCAGTACGTTCACCACTTCAGGGATGATGTCCCCCGCTTTTTTAATGACGACGTGGTCACCGATCTTGATATCTTTCTCCCTGATCAAATCTTCATTATGAAGGGAGGCACGTTGGACGGTCGTTCCAGCTACACGGACCGGCTCCAGGATCGCAGTCGGTGTGACGACACCTGTGCGCCCTACACTTAATTCAATTTCCTTCAGGACCGTGACGACTTCTTCGGCAGGGAACTTGAACGCGATGGCCCACCTCGGGCTTTTAGCAGTCGTTCCGAGTTCCTGCTGCTGATCAAGGGAGTCGACCTTAATGACGATCCCGTCAATGTCATAGGATAGATTCGGACGTTCATCTGTCCACTTCCCGACAAATTCGAGGACTTCTTCAATGGTCGCACAACGCTTGCGTTCCGGGTTTGTTTTAAACCCGAGTTTATCAAGCGTGTCCAATCCCTCGCTATGGGAGTCGATTCCTGTATCCCCGATATCAGCCAGGGCATACAGGAAAATGTCGAGATTCCGGGAGGCCGCGATTTTCGGATCCAGCTGGCGGAGTGAACCTGCCGCTGCGTTACGCGGATTGGCAAAGGGTTCTTCCCCTTTTTCTTCTTTGATCTTATTCAGTGCTTCGAAGGATCCTTTCGGCATGAATGCCTCTCCCCGAACTTCGAAGGACATTTTTTCTGAAATCTTTAACGGGATGGAACGGATGGTCTTCAGATTCGATGTGATGTCCTCACCTATGGACCCGTCACCCCGTGTAGCCCCTTGGACGAACGCCCCGTCTTCATATCTGAGAGAAACGGCCAAACCATCGATCTTCAACTCGCAAACGTAGGAGAAGTCCTCGCCGACCGCTTGACGGACACGGCGGTCAAAGTCACGAAGATCTTCTTCATTAAAGGCATTCCCAAGGCTCAGCATCGGCGTTCTGTGTTCGACTTTTTCGAACGAATCAAGAATGGTTCCACCCACACGCTGGGAAGGTGAATCCGCTGATTTTAATTCCGGAAACTGGTCCTCGAGTTCAATGAGTTCTCTGAGGAGTTGATCATACTCTGAATCCGGGACAGAGGGCTTGTCGAGGACATGATATTCGTAATTATATTGGTTCAATCGTTCGTGGAGTTCATTGATACGCTTTTCGGCTGATTGTCGATTCATTTCCACAACCCTTTCTTGCTTATATTCGGTTATAGCCGGAAGGGGATCCCTTCCGACCTGTTATGCTTTTTCAATTGGAGCAAATTTGGCCAGGAGACGCTTGATTCCCATTGGACTCGGGAAAGCGATATCGAGCTCGACACTGTCTCCTGATCCCTTCACGCTGACAACCGTTCCTGTCCCCCACTTCTTATGTTGGGCCTTATCGCCGACCTGCCACGCAACGGATTCTCCACCCGTTGTGGTTTGGACCGGACGTGCAACAGGCTTTCTGGGAGCAGGGCGTGAAGGTGATTTAGCCGCTGATTTCCCGAACGGAGTAAAGGCACTCTTCTTCTCTGCCATCACATCATCCAGCAGGTCTGCAGGAATTTCATTGATGAAACGGGAAACCGGGTTCATCTTCGTCTGTCCGAAGAGCGTCCTCATCTGGGCATTGGTCAGGAAGAGCTGCTCTTCCGCACGGGTGATCCCCACGTATGCCAAACGGCGTTCTTCTTCCATTTCATCCTCTTCCATAAGGGAACGGCTGTGAGGGAAGACCCCTTCCTCCATTCCCATGAGGAATACGACAGGGAACTCCAAGCCTTTGGCTGCGTGCAGTGTCATCAGGATAACAGAATCCTTCGGCTGGTCGTCTTCATCAAGTTTATCGATGTCGGCGACCAATGCAAGGTCCGTTAAAAATGCCACGAGGCTCTTATCGTCGTTGGATTGTTCAAAGCTTTTCGTGACAGACAGGAACTCGTCCAAGTTCTCGAGTCTTGATTGAGACTCTATGGACTTTTCCGCTTTCAGCATATCGGTGTAGCCTGATTTCTCAAGGATCTCTTCTACCAGTTCCGTGACAGACAGATACTCCTGCATACTTGTGTAGCCTTTCACCATTTCCATGAATTCAATCACAGCTTTGGTGATCTTGGGACTGAGCCCGATGAAGTCGGCTTCTGCGAGTGCCCTGAACATGGAAATGTCATGATCCTGGGCGTAGCGGGCAATTTTATCGATCGAAGTGGCCCCTACTCCTCTTTTCGGAACATTGATGACACGCTGAAGGCTGATATCATCATCCGGATTCGAAATGAGCCTTAGATACGCTAAGATATCCTTGATCTCTTTCCGATCGTAGAACTTGATGCCGCCCACGATGGAGTATTCGATATTTGATTTTAAAAGCACTTCCTCCATGACACGGGACTGTGCATTGGTACGGTACAGGATGGCAAAATCAGAGTACTTCTTCTTACCGGTTTCCATCAGTTCCTTAATTTTACCTGTGACGAATTGAGCTTCGGTCTGCTCCGTATCCGCCCTGAAATAGGAAATCTTCTCACCGTCATGATTTTCAGTCCAGAGGTTCTTCGGTTTTCGATTTGAATTCTTCTGGATGACTTCGTTCGCCGCCTGGAGGATCCGTTTCGTTGAACGATAATTCTGTTCCAGGAAAATGACGGTCGCCCTCGGATAATCCTTTTCAAATGAAAGGATATTGGCAATGTCCGCGCCGCGCCAGCGATAGATCGACTGATCCGAATCCCCGACGACACACAGATTTTGAAAACGGGAGGCAAGCAGCTTCACAAGCATATACTGCGCCCTGTTCGTATCCTGATACTCATCCACGTGGATGTACTGGAATTTACGCTGATAGTATTCCAGTACTTCCGGCACACGCTGGAATAATTGGATCGTCGTCATGATCAAATCATCAAAATCCAGGGCCTGATTCTTACGTAAACGCTTCTGATACTCTGTATACACATCAGAGACCACCTGATCATAATAACCGCCTATTTGCTTCGATAACTCTTCAGGAGTGGTCAGCTCATTTTTTGCAGAGCTAATGGACCCGAGAAGGGAACGGGGATCAAATTTCTTGGGATCGATATTTTTTTCTTTTAAAATCGCTTTGATCACCGACTGCTGATCGGTAGAGTCAAGGATCGTGAAATTACGGTTCATCCCGATGCGGTCAATATCGCGTCGCAGGATTCGTACACACATACTGTGAAAAGTTGAGATCCAGATATTCTCAGAGGCCCCGCCCAGGATGTTTTCAATACGATCCCTCATCTCTCTTGCCGCTTTATTCGTAAAGGTAATCGCTAAAATATTGTAAGGATTAACGCCTTTTTCCACCATCAGATACGCAATCCGATGCGTCAATACCCTTGTCTTCCCGGAGCCTGCCCCTGCCATGATCAGTAACGGCCCTTCCGTTGCCTTCACAGCTTCTGCCTGCTCGGGATTCATTCCATTCAACAGTCGATCAGTCAAAAATTGCATAGTCTCACACCACCATAACGAACATACGTTCTGTATTTTTATTTCTATTATATATCAATCAGGGAAGGACCACCAGTTCGATCCTTATCCTTTCACTGCTTTTACCGTCTTTAAAGCTTCTTTCAGATTGTCATAAACAGCATTTCCAACGACGACAACATCTGAGACAGCAGCCATTTCCCTCGCCTGCTCCCAGGTTTCAATTCCCCCGCCGTAGAATAATGTCGTGTTTTCCAATGAATCCTTTACCTCTTTTACCGTTTCAACATCTCCATATGTACCACTGTACTCCAGATAAAAGATCGGCAGGTTGAACATTCTTTCTGCCATCATGGCATAAGCTGCAGCGTCTTCACTTGAAATGTCTGTGTTCGCTTCCGTTACCTTCGCCGCCTTGCAGTCACGGTTCAATATACAATATCCTTCTACAAGGATTTCGTCCCAATTCATGATTTCTCCATATTCCTTCACAGCCTGATGATGCAGTCCTGTCACCCAGCTCATGTTCTGACTGTTCATCACCATCGGAATGAAATACAAATCGAAGCCGGGAGTAATCGACTCCAAATTTGATACCTCCAGAATACAAGGAACCGTATATCGTCTCACTCGTGCCATCAAATCAAGAACCTTTTCAAGGGTTACACCGTCCGTTCCCCCCACGATGATCGCGTCTGTTCCCGATTCACATACTGCTTCTAAATCTTCATCATCTATTCGTTTATTCGGATCTAGTTTAAACACATGGCTCCACTTTTGGACATCATACATGCTCTGTTCCTCCATTCATACATCCATCTAACGTATTATATCATTTGTGAGAAACTGTCGCATCACCTCAAAAGCGGAGGCGGCTCGCCCAGAGGCGACAAGCATAAGATGAACCTGCCGGAAAGGCGTTCTTTGCCTTTTTGGCAGGTTTAGCTTATGACCTCGAGCCTCTAGCCGCCGGAGCTAGATGACGCTCATTCAAAAACAAAGACCGCTTGTCATAGACAGCGGTCCTTCTCTTATTTTTCTTCCTGGTGTACACGATCCAGTACCAATTGATATGCATCATTTCCGTAGTTCAAGCAGCGTTTCACACGGGAAATCGTTGCCGTACTTGCACCTGTTTCAGTTTCGATCTTATGATATGTCTTCCCGTCCTGAAGCATACGTGCGACTTCAAGGCGCTGGGCAAGTGATTGAATTTCGTTGATCGTGCAAAGGTCATCAAAGAAACGATAACATTCTTCAAGGTCTTGCAGGGAAAGAACAGCGTTGAATAACTGATCCAGCTCCTTGCCTCTAAGTTTATTTATTTGCATTAAAAAGACTCCTTTTTCCTTCTATTCTTGATAGGATACCGAATCCGCGAGCCCCGGAGAGCTTGGGATGACGTTGATCCACGTCGAGCCCTTCCGCAGGCTCACAGGTTTATTCTTTTCATAAGGAAGTATCCGGCCATTCACATTCTTCCATTGTAACTTCCGGAGCTTCCCTTCCTGTATCAAGTAAGCATCTCCACCCGATTTGAGGTCAATATCCCGTCTTCCTTTGTCGTCGACTATCTTATGTGGAGCTTCTACGATGAAAAGATTTTCGATCAGGACGGGATCTTTTGAGTCATAGTCGATGGTTTGCTCCCCATTTGAAAAGCGTTCGTATCGGCCTTCTTTTTCATTAAAATCATACACAGCATTAAACAGGGGATTATGATTGTATGAAATCATCACGGAATTTGCAGCTTCCCCATTACTCTTCCCTTTATCACTGAAATTCAGTGAATCAGGCGGTCGCTCCATGTCAAAGCCGTTCTTTTCCGCTCCCTCTTTGATATGTTCATATGTGATATAAGAATTATGAGGGGCTTTCCGGAAGCTTGCCCGTTTGAATAACGTCCCGTCATATTGGATGCCGTTAAGGTCCTCGATAAAACCGTTGGTCAGCATTTCTTTCGCCTCAGGACTGTATCCGTGAGCGACATACAGACTGTCATATCCTTTTGCAAGCTCTATATAGTAATCTCTGGCGCTTCGGACAGGGCCGATTTCTTTCGGCATCCTGCTTTGGAATATGGCTAGGAAACGGGTGATATCCCCCTCGGCCAACACTTCATACACAATATCCGCTTTCGACAGTCCGGATTGGGGCCTTGCCTTCGGATGGTTATTCACCATCACGGCGACCGCCCGGTTCATTGATTCTTCCTTATCGGCCATCCCCGTTAAAGGATACTGATTCATTTCTTCTGTTTCTACGCCTGTCTCTTCCTTCACCACTGGAGTTGCGGCTTCTTTATCAGATTCTTTCTTTATCTCTTTATCTGAACTACATGCGACAAGTGCGAACGAGCTTAACGCAATGATCAAAGCTCTTTTCAGCATGTTTTTGACACCCCTATTTACTTTACTATTTTAACGCATTATTGTTGGAAAGAGTACCGTTTTCTTCATTACATCATAGATTCCCTTTTGTGTCATCCTTATATAAGGCAGATGAGTGGACTGAAGGAACAGCAATGTATAAATCGGATCAGAGAAGCGGTAGCCCCTCTCTTTTAATAAGTCTTTAAGTGTCTTTTCTTCCTCAATCAGCTCGGGCATTTCCTTCTCTGAAAGTAATCCGCTTAATGGCAGTGGAATCTCGTGCAGGATTTCACCGTTCTCTGCAAGAACGATCCCGCCACCGATTTCTTTCATCCTGTTGAAAGCTGCAATCATATCAGGCTTACTTTTTCCAATCAGGATAATGTCCCCTGTATTGGAGTAAGACGATGCAAACCCCATCACACCTTTAGAGAATCCTTTGATCATGGTGCTGATCCTCCAATTGCCATTCCGGTCCAACAACATGAGGAAGGATTGGTCATGATCGGGATCAAGCAATTCCTCTGATGGATTGATGGAAATGGAGTAAGGCTTGGTGATGACATCGTTCACCATTTCGATCCCAAACGGCATGGAGAATTGGAGATCGTCATACCCTACTTCCCAATCAAGTGATAATGGGGTGAATCCGTTTGCCCCCCAATTGATTTCGGTGGGATCTTCCATCTGTTCACCGTTTTTACGGACCCAGGCACCCTTGGAAAGCACGGAGACCGGAGTCGGATCATCCTTTGCCCGGAGAAAATTAATGTTTGCGACCCGGCCTGTAGCAATCATCCCGTGCAGGTGGGTGATATTGTAATAATTGGCAACGTTGTAACTCGCCATATTATAGGCTTCGATGGGCGGTATGCCCTTGTCGATGGCCATTTTGATCATGAAATCCAGGATACCTTGCTCATAAAACCCCGGTGTCGATCCATCTGTGGTAAAAAGAAGGGAATCGTATGAATCGATGCCTTTTTCTTTTAGCCCGTCTAACAGAGCCGGTAAATCCGGTCTGATCGATGAATGACGCAGTGTAACCGTCAGCCCTTGAATCAGGCGCTTGTATACATCCTCACCCGTCATGGCTTCATGATCGCCGTCAATGCCCAATAAACGAAGCTTGGCAATCGTCTTGTCTGAAGCCCCCGGAAGATGACCTTCCACAATTTTCCCCATCCGTTTGGTTTCCTGCATCCAGTGAAGGATCAGGTCATCTCCTTCGAGGAGACGCGGCCATGCGGTCAATTCCCCGCCTTGAAGCACCGAATCATGTTCGAGCCACGATTTCACTTCCCCATTTGAAAACGTAACCTCTTCATCGACCATCTCGGTTTGAGAGTCAAAACGTGTCCACCAGTACATCGTGACCGGCATTTTGCTGAACTCCCTCAATAAAGTAAACGCTTTCTTTTTTTCCAATTGTAAAAACATCATCAGGTTATCATTGACGAATGTCGTTGTACCGGTTTGGGATGCATACTTGGAAAAAGATTGGGGATTATAAAGCTGAAACGGGTGTACATGCGGTTCGATATATCCTGGAACGAGGTACTGTGATTGGCAATCCATCACTTCGCATTGCTCAAGGTTTTCCGGGAGTTGATCACCAGTATAGACAATCCTGTCCCTGTAAATCCAAATATGTCCCTGCACCCATTTCTTTAATGTCGAGTGAAGGTATGTTGCATTCTTTAAAAGAAGACTGGGAGACAATTCTCCATTCAGTACTTGTACATGTTCTCGCAGTTGTTTGTTCTTCCATCTGTAGCGCTGTTCCAAAGTGAACACTCCTCTAGTGGAATGATATTAGTTTAAGTTTCAATTTATGTTAACATATTTTACTATTTAACGCATTAAAGGTTTACAACAATTATGTGAATTTTCGATTAAGGAGGAATTTACAAATGAAAGTATCATCAAACATCGGGATCATCAATGCCCTGATCCGCATCACGGTTGGATTTACCATTTTAGCGTGGAGTACATCAAAGCTTGCAAGACGTCCATGGAGGGACTCCTATCTTGTCATGGCCGTAATCGGCGCCATGAAAGTCGGAGAAGGAATCCTGCGTTATTGCCCTGTCACGGCCCTGTTTGAAAAAGGTGGAGATGGAGAAGGCAAGAACGGCGGCTTTGGAGGATTTAAAGCAAAGGATATGATGAACTTCAAAGACATGCTGAAATCCGACAAGAAGGACCACACTGATAATGGGCACCAGCACCAACCAACAAACGAACACACACAAGACCCGACGAAAAACACCAAAAAAGAATCCAACTTCAACCCCGAAGAACTCACCAACCAGGAAGTCCAGGAAGCATTGACGGGTTCTAAAGGGACGGACCTTCATTCTTAAGGGTCTGAAAGGACATATATCCTGTGAAATGCCGTAACAGCGGGAATCCTGTTGATTGGCTCCCTTCAAAAAGGCATGATTGCCGAGGTCCGTCCCTCTTTATAGGACATCCCTCGGCAATTTTGCATCCATATTTCATTAAAGGAGTTGTTTGTATTGTTCTGGGAATATTTAACCGATATGTCGTATGTTCTGTTTTCGTTAATCGGCGGAATCGTCGCCATTGCCTACGTGTATGTCCGTAAATCTAGGAAGAGACGTGTTCGATAGCTTTCCGGCCGATATCTCTTCTATAGAACAAGCCTTTGCACTCTGCTTTAGCTAATTCTTTATAAACGGCGGTTTGCGCTTTTTCTACAGTGGGAGCAGAGGAAGCGACCAGTAACACTCTTCCGCCATTTGAAACAAGGGAACCGTCTTCTGTTAATTCAGTTCCTGCATGATAAACGAGTGTATCATCCATCGACTTTTCAAGATCAGGCAGTGGGATTCCTTTTTCATAGTCACCTGGATAACCTTCTGCTGCCAGCACCACGCCAAGGACCGCGTCATCTGACCATTCCAAATCGACAGGCTTTCCTTCAATGATGTTCTTCACTACGAGACCGAAATCAGAAGTCAGACGCGGCAGTACTACCTGCGTTTCAGGATCACCAAATCGTGCGTTGAATTCAATCACTTTCGGGCCCTCACTTGTCAACATAAGCCCGGCATATAAAATTCCGGTAAATGAACGATCCTCTTTCACCATCGCTTGAGCAGTCGGGTGGAGGACCGTGGAAATCGCTTCTTGCACAACCTCTTCCGAAATATGCGGCACCGGGGAATACGCACCCATACCTCCTGTATTCGGACCTTGATCCCCATCATAGGCACGCTTATGATCCTGTGCGATGACCATTGGATAAACCGACTCACCATTTACGAAAGCCATGAGGGAAAACTCTTCCCCAAATAAGCATTCTTCGACAACGACTTTCGATGAGGCATCCCCGAATTTCTCGTTCAGGAGCATTTCTTCCAGTGCACTGATGGCCTCTTCCTCTGTTTCCGCAACTACCACACCCTTACCTGCAGCAAGTCCATCGGCCTTCACTACGATCGGGGCACCGGCTTCCTTCACATATTCGATCGCTTTCTCCACGCTTGTGAATACTTCATACGATGCCGTTGGGATATTGTACTTTTTCATTAATTCTTTCGAGAACGATTTGCTTCCTTCTATGATGGCCGCTTCTTTCGTCGGTCCGAATATGTGCAGGCCTTCTTCCTGGAAGCGGTTGACGATTCCCTCAAGCAACGGATTTTCAGGGCCAACAAACGTATATGCTATGTCCTCTTTCTTGGCAAAATCAATGAGTTCACACACGTCGGATTCAGTGTAAGGGAGATTTGTTGCGACACTTGCGATCCCTGCGTTCCCGGGTGCACAGAACACTTCTGTCACACTTGTACTTTCCGCAAACTTCCTGCATATGGCATGCTCGCGGCCGCCACGTCCGATCACTAATACTTTCATCTTGAAAAAGCCCCCTTTTTTAAGAAAACCCCTCCTGTTGAGCTGTAGATAAGGAGAGGTTGGTATATGGAATGAATATGTGCTGGATGTGCACTGATGGCACCGAAGAGGAGGGGTGTGAGGTCCGTCCCTCATCCCACTCCCCATGAACCAGCTGTTTTTCTTGAATAACCCCTTGTTATTAGGGTTGAACAGTAAACCTCATTAGTAATTCAGTCAAATTTCGAGGTCCGTCCCTCCCATTAATGTTTGAAGTGGCGGATTCCTGTCATGACCATGGTGATACCGTATTGGTCTGCTTTTTTGATGGAGTCTTCGTCACGGATGGAGCCTCCAGGTTGGATGATGGCTGTGATGCCTGCTTTGGCAGCGGCTTCTACGGTGTCGTCCATCGGGAAGAAGGCATCTGATGCCATGGCGGCTCCTTTGGCTTTCACTCCGGCTTGCTCGAGTGCAATGTTTGCAGCACCGACGCGGTTCATCTGTCCCGCACCGACTCCAACGGTCATATGAGCATCCGTTACCACAATTGCGTTCGATTTCACATGCTTCACGACTTTCCAGCCCAGCTTCATTGCTTCCCATTCCGCTTCCGTCGGTTCACGTTTTGTCACGACTCTGAGGTCTGCATCATCAAGGGTGAACGTGTCATCGGCTTGAACGAGCAATCCGCCTTCCACCGTGGTTAACTTACGCTCGATTTTGTTTGTGGTTTCAAAAGGAACCGTCAATAAACGGATGTTCTTCTTACCTGAAAGAATTTCAAATGCTTCGTCACTGAACGCAGGAGCAATCACGATCTCAAGGAAGATTTCATGAAGCTGTTTCGCTGTTTCTTCATCCACGACGCGGTTCAACGCGACAATGCCGCCAAAAATGGAGGTGGAATCCGCTTCATACGCTTTCGAGAAGGCTTCCTCGATGGTCGATCCGATGCCGACACCACACGGATTCATATGCTTCACAGCAACAGCTGCCGGTTCCGTGAATTCTTTTACGATTTGAAGGGCCGCATTGGCATCATTGATATTATTATAGGAAAGTTCTTTTCCATGAAGCTGTCGAGCCATGGCCACAGAGAATTCAGAGCCAAGTGGCGCACGGTAGAAAGAAGCCTGCTGATGTGGATTCTCCCCATAACGGAGCGTCTGCTTTAATTCGTATGTTCTCGTAAAACGTTCGGGGTGCTCTTCACCTGAAATGTCCGTCATGTATTCAGCGATGAATGCATCGTAAGCTGCCGTGTGACGGAAGACCTTTGCCGCAAGTTTACGGCGTTTCTCTAAAGACAGTTCACCCTGAAGCTTTAACTCAGCGATGACCTCATCATAGTCCAACGCATCGACGACGACCGTGACGTATTGATGATTCTTAGCAGCCGCACGCAGCATCGTCGGGCCACCGATATCGATGTTCTCAATCGCTTCTTCTACACCGACATTGGGCTTTGAGATGGTCTGTTGGAACGGATAAAGGTTGACACATACAAGGTCGATCCCTTCGATTCCTTGTTCCTGAAGCTGTTTTCGATGGCTTTCCTCACCGCGTTTTGCAAGTAATCCTCCGTGGATATTCGGGTGAAGGGTCTTTACGCGACCTTCAAGGATTTCTGGAAACCCCGTCACTTCTTCGACTCCCATGACGTCTACGTCATTTTCTAAAAGGAGCTTCTTCGTTCCGCCAGTCGAAATGATTTCATACCCCAATGTCTTTAATTCCTTCGCAAATTCGATGACTCCGCTTTTATCTGAAACACTGATCAATGCTCTTTTTTTCAATGTCTGATCCTCCTCTGCCTTATGTACTGCTGATTTTATTTCATTATATTGAAATCAAAGGTCCGTCCCTCACCACTTTACCACACTACCATGATAAAGCAACCACTCTTCCCCCTCTTTAGTAACCCGTTGTGAGGAAGAGGTGGTTCAGGGTGTTTGGGTATAGGTGGTGTTCGACATGCTGGATTTTGTCCTGCAGTGACTGCCGGGTTTCACCTGTTGTCACACGGACGATCTCTTGTGCGATGATCTCACCTGTGTCCATGCCTGCGTCTACGAAGTGAACCGTGACGCCGGTGATCTTCACTCCGCCGTCGATGGCTTGTCCGATAGCGTCCTTCCCTGGAAAAGAAGGAAGGAGTGACGGATGGATGTTGACGATTCTTCCACCGAAGCTTTCAAGAAGCGTTGGACCGACCAATCTCATATACCCTGCTAATACAATAAAATCAACACCCAAATGAGCCAGCTCATTTAGGATTTCCTGTTCAAATGCCTGCTTATTTTCATAGTCTTTTGCCCGAAAGACGAAGGTTGGGATTCCTGCAGTTTGGGCGCGGTGAATGACAAACGCGCCCGGCTGGTCACATACAAGAAGCCTGATATTCGCTTTCAGAGTTCCGCTTTGTACAGCGTCTACTAGTGCTTGAAAATTACTTCCGCTTCCTGATGCAAAAATGGCAATCTGTCTCATGACTCGCCCCCGTTATTGACATGCTCATCCTTATTCTCAACGAACAAAGCTAACCCCTGTTCCTTTCGAAACGTGTCCAATGATAAAGGCGTCTTCTCCCTGTTCATTGAAGAATCGAAGAATGTCTTCTGCTTGCTCTTCCTCTACAGCTAACACAAATCCAATCCCCATGTTGAAAATGTTGTACATTTCACTGCGCGGAATGTCGCCATAGTGCTCAAGGGCAGGGAAAATACTTGGAATATCCCAGCTTCCTTCCTTTATCTCTGCTTGCAACCCATCAGGCAGCATCCGTGGAATATTCTCAATGAAGCCTCCACCCGTAATATGGGACATCCCGTTAATGGAGAATTGTTTAAGTGCCGCCAGTACAGGCTTCACGTAAATCCTTGTTGGTGTAAGCAATGCTTCCTTTAGTGTGGTCCCGATTTCAGGTATCGATTCTTCCAAAGAAAACGACTGATCTTCAAAGAATACTTTCCTTACTAAGGAGTACCCATTACTGTGTATACCACTGGACCCCAGTCCGACTAACACATTTCCTTCAGAAATTTGTTCGCCTGTGATGATCTCTTTTTTTTCACAGGCACCTACAGCGAATCCAGCGATATCATATTCTTCGTCTGAATACATACCCGGCATCTCGGCAGTTTCTCCACCGATCAGCGCACAGCCCGCTGTTTCACATCCGTCCGCAATCCCTTTTACAATACCTTCTATCTTCTCCGGGAGAGCTTTCCCGGTCGCTATATAGTCTAAGAAATACAGTGGTTCCGCTCCTTGAACGACAATGTCATTCACGCACATGGCCACGCAATCGATCCCGATCGTGTCGTGTTTGTCTGCCATGAAGGCAAGCTTCAGCTTCGTTCCGACTCCATCTGTGCCTGAAACGAGAACTGGCTCACTCAAGTTCAAGGAAGATAAATCGAACATTCCTCCAAAGCTTCCCAATTGACCAAGGACGCCTTCACGGGCCGTTCGTTTCACATGCTTTTTGATCCGGTCTACGGATTCGTACCCCGCTTCAATATCTACTCCTGCCTGACGATACGCATTTGCCATCATGATTCCCCCTATTTCACTAACTCTTTTTCATGTGGATGAAGTGTATCCGGGTAGATTTCCGTTGGATACTTCCCTGTAAAGCAAGCCATGCATTGTCCGCGGTTTTCCGATGAATCATCACGGCCAATGGCTTTGATCACGCCTTCCGGACTCAAGAATGTCAGCGAGTCCGCACCGATGATCTGACGCATTTCCTCCACTGAGTTAGAAGAGGCGATCAATTCTTCATGAGTGGATGTATCGATGCCGTAGAAGCAAGGGTTCTTGATGGGCGGTGAACTGATGCACACATGCACTTCCTTCGCTCCCGCTTCTTTTAGCATGGTGACAATCCGTTTGCTCGTTGTTCCCCGTACGATGGAATCGTCGACCATGACGACACGCTTACCCTCAACGACTCCCCTTACAGGTGAAAGTTTCATCTTCACACCCTGTTCACGTAGGGATTGAGAAGGCTGAATGAACGTACGGCCTACGTAACGATTCTTGATCAGTCCCATTTCATACGGAATCCCTGAAGCTTCCGCATAGCCGATAGCACTTGAGATGCTGGAATCCGGGACACCCGTTACAACATCTGCCTCAATCGGCGCTTCATTCGCCAGTTCCATCCCCATCCGCTTTCTCGCCGAATGGACGTTGATTCCCTGGATATTGCTGTCCGGTCGTGAGAAGTATACGTATTCCATCGTACACATCGCATTTCCGCCTGAAAAACTAAACCGTTCTGAGGTCAATCCCTCATCATTGATGATCACAAGCTCCCCCGGCTCGATATCCCGTACAAATTCAGCCCCAACGATATCAAAGGCACATGTCTCTGACGCCACACAGTAAGCATCCCCGAGCTTACCGAGAGATAATGGGCGAAGACCGTGTGGATCCAAGGCCACCATCATCTCTGTTTCTGTCATGACGACAAATGCGTAAGCACCCTTCAACATCGTCAGTGCGTTTTTCACGCGATCTTTCAGATTAAAGTACCCGCTTCTTTTAATTAAGTGAGCCAGCACTTCTGTATCCGAGCTTGTTTGAAAAATACTCCCCTGTCCTTCAAGCTGGTGCTTCAAGGCGTTTGCATTGACCAGATTCCCGTTGTGGGCAAGAGCAAGACTACCGCTCTGCGAGTTGAAGAGAAGAGGCTGGACGTTCTCGTAGCCTCCTCCTCCTGCCGTCGCATAGCGCACGTGACCGATGGCCGAATCCCCTTCAAGCTTCTCGATCGTGCCTTCCTGGAACACTTCCGTCACAAGGCCTTCCCCTTTAAGGCAGCGTAACGTGTCACCGTCTGAAACGACGATACCTGTCCCCTCTTGTCCCCTATGCTGCAAACTATGAAGGCCATAATACGTAATTTGTGCTGCATTGGGATGTCCCCAAATCCCGAATACGCCACATTCTTCGTTTAAACCTTTGATTTCAGCAGGCATGGGATCGCTCCTTTCCAAGCTGACTCCAATTCTTCTACAGATGCATGTAAAATGACGTCTCCATTTTCTGATGTCACCTTGATTGATTCAAGATCGGTCACGTTACCAATGGCTTTCGCATCTGGAACGAGTTTCTCAAACTCATTCTTGTGTTCCGGTTTCACCGATACGATGAATCTGGATTGAGTTTCACTGAAAAGGTCAGCTACAGTGTTTTCTCCAGAAACCTGGACGCTTGCTCCCAATCCATTTGTTCCAAAAGTTGATTCCGCTAGAGCAACAGCGAAGCCACCTTCAGCGATATCATGGGCAGATGCCACTAGACCTTTTTGAATCGCTTCTAACAGCTGCATTTGGCGGCGAAGCTCTGTCTGCAAATCAATCGCAGGTGCCTGACCGAAGATTTTTCCTTCCGTCAGTTTTTGAAGCTCGCTTCCGCCAAATTCTTCACGGGTTTCACCGATGACATAAATAGAATCTCCGGCTTCCTTGAAGCTTTGAGTCGTAATATGATCGATGTCCTCAATCAGGCCTACCATCCCCACTACAGGTGTTGGATAAACGGCCGTCCCCATTGATTCATTGTATAAGGAAACATTCCCGCCGATGACCGGGGTCGACAGCTCACGACACGCTTCGCTCATCCCTTCAACCGACTTCTCGATCTGCCAGAAGATTTCCGGTTTCTCCGGGTTTCCGAAGTTTAAGCAGTCTGTAATTGCAAGTGGGATCGCTCCTGAACAAACGATATTACGCGCTGCTTCGGCAACTGCAATCTTCCCTCCAACTTCCGGATCCAGGTACAAATAACGAGAATTACAATCCGTTGTCATGGCAAGTGCTTTTCTCGTACCGCGTACACGTACGACCGCTGCATCAGAACCCGGGCTCACAACCGTACTCGTTCTCACCTGATGATCATATTGATCATATACCCATTCCTTACTTGCGATCGTTGGCTGCTGTAACAATGCCTTAAGCGTTTCTTTGTAATCCTCAACCTTTGGAGCGGGCGTTTCCATTGCCTGAAACTCTTTATAGTAAGCCGCTTCTTGGGAAGGCTTGTGATAAACAGGCGCCTCTTCAGCTAGTGCATCGACCGGCACATCTGCGACAGCTTCCCCTTTGTGAAGAAGACGAAGACGCTTATCATCTGTTACCTTCCCGATGGAAACCGCTTCTAAGTCATATTTAGAAAAAAGATCGACAATCTCTTGTTCACGACCCTTTTCCACGACGATCAGCATGCGTTCCTGTGATTCTGACAGCATCATTTCATATGCCGTCATGCCTCTTTCCCGCTGTGGTACAAGATCAAGATCCATTTCGATTCCGGATCCCGCTTTACTCGCCATTTCCGCTGAAGAACTTGTCAGGCCGGCCGCCCCCATATCCTGAATTCCCACAAGAGCATCGTTCTGAACAAGCTCCAAACATGCTTCAAGAAGTAATTTTTCCATGAATGGGTCTCCCACTTGAACCGCCGGACGCTTCTCTTCCGATCCTTCATTCAATTCCTCGGATGCGAAAGTCGCTCCGTGAATGCCGTCACGACCAGTTTTAGCCCCGACATACATGACGGTATTGCCGACACCATGCGCCTGACCTTTTTTAATATCCTTATGATCGATCAACCCGACACACATGGCGTTTACAAGAGGATTTCCTTCGTACGAAGCGTCGAACTGAACTTCCCCGCCGACCGTCGGGATCCCGATACAGTTACCGTATCCGGCGATACCCGCTACGACTTCTTTAAATAGATACTGAACACGAGGAGAATCCAACTCTCCAAAGCGTAAAGAGTTGAGGAGTGCGACAGGTCTTGCCCCCATCGAGAATACGTCTCGTATAATACCCCCGACACCCGTTGCTGCTCCTTGATAAGGCTCAATCGCTGACGGATGATTGTGACTCTCGATTTTGAACACCACTGCTTGATCATCGCCAATATCAACAATCCCAGCTCCTTCTCCAGGTCCCTGAAGAACGCGTTCACCTGTCGTTGGGAACTTCATCAGTACAGGCTTCGAATTTTTATAGCTGCAATGCTCTGACCACATAACAGAGAAAAGACCGGTCTCTGTGTAGTTCGGCGTTCTTCCCAGGATGTTTTCCACCATTGAAAATTCTTCGTCTGTTAAACCCATCTCACGATAAAGCTGCTCTTCTTTCACTTGCGTTGAAGTTGGTTCAAGCATTAACGACATGTTTTTCCCTCCAGTGTTTCACAATCGATTGAAATAGTTTCTTCCCGTCTTCACTACCTAGTAAAGTATCCATGGCACGTTCCGGATGAGGCATCATCCCAAGGACATTTCCTGCTTCATTGGTGATTCCTGCAATATTCTCAACGCTTCCGTTCGGATTTTCATCCGTATACGTGAAGACAATTTGATTGTTTTCCTTCAGTGTGATCATCGTCTCCTCATCACAGAAGTAGTTCCCTTCGCCGTGGGCAATCGGAATTTGGATCACATCATTCTTTTCATAGCCGTTCGTGAACATCGTTTCATTATTCTCAACGGTTAACGGCACGGTTTTACAAATGAATTTCAAGCTGTCATTCCGGCGCATGGCCCCTGGCAGTAGACCTGTTTCGAGTAAAACCTGAAATCCGTTGCACACACCCAGAACCGGCTTCCCTTGCTCTGCCGCCTTCACGACCTCTTTCATGACGTTCGAGAAACGGGCAATCGCTCCTGAACGAAGGTAATCTCCGTACGAGAATCCCCCTGGTAATAGAATCGCATCATAGTTTTCCAGATTATCAGCATCGTGCCAAACGTAGTCCACTTCTTCACCGATTTCATCCTTGATCGCATGGTACATATCGATGTCACAGTTAGAGCCTGGGAATACAATTACTGCAAACTTCATTGAGCGACACTCTCCTCGATTTCATATCGGTAATCCTCGATAACAGGGTTCGCAAGCAGGCGATGACACATTTCCTCAATCGTCGCTTCCACGTTTTCAACAGATGATGGAAGAGTCAACTCCATATACTTTCCGACGCGCACATCTTCCACACTTTTGAATTCCATTGAATGCAGCGCCTGTTTCACAACACTTCCTTGAGGATCTAATACACTTTCTCTTAATGTGATATAAACCTTTACTTTGTACATAGTTTGTTTCCTCCTAAGCGTTCTAAAATGATTGAGTATACTTCTGTTAAACTTCCAATATCTCTTCTGAAAACATCTTTATCTAGTTTCTGATTCGTTTCGGCGTCCCACAGACGGCATGTGTCTGGTGAGATTTCATCCCCTAATAGAATCGTCCCATTTCGGTCTTTCCCAAACTCTAATTTGAAGTCGACAAGCGTGACTCCCGCTTCTCTAAATATCTCTTGAAGGACTTCATTCACACCGAGTGCCATCTCTCTGATCTCGGCACGTTCTTCCCTAGACGCGATCTCCAGGAAATCAATATGATCATCCGTGATCAGCGGATCTCCAAGATCATCGTCTTTATAGTAAAATTCGATGATCGGCTTTTGAAGGGGTGTCCCCTCTTCTTTTCCAAGCCGTTTGGATAAACTTCCTGCAATCACGTTCCGGACCACGACTTCAAGTGGAATGATCCTTACACGTTTGACCAGCTGCTCATCCTCTGAAATCTGTTTAATAAAGTGACTCTGTATCCCTTTTTCAGCAAGCTTTGAAAATAGCAAGCTCGAAATCTTATTATTTAAAACCCCTTTGCCGTCGATATCCGCTTTCTTCTCCCCATTGAAAGCAGTGGCAGAATTCTTATACTGAATCCAGACAACGTCTTCATCGTTCGTTTCGAAGATCTGCTTAGCTTTCCCTTCATATAAAAGCGTTCCTTTTTCCATATGAAATCCCCCTGTTTGTTGAAAATTGCCAATCTTCAGTCTATATTTTCATAAAAAAAGGAAGGGATTCCGTTAAAAACCCCTGCCTTATTCATTTGTCAGAAGGACTTATACCAAGCCGCAACGTTCAAAAATTGTATCCACATGTTTTAAGTGATAGTTGTAATCGAAGCAATCATCAATGTCAGCCGGCGACAGCTTGGACGTGATGGTTGCATCCTCCTCGATAAGAGAACGGAAGGCCACTTGCTTCTCCCACGCCTCCATTGCTTTCGGTTGAACCGTATCATACGCTTCCTCACGGGTCATCCCTTTGTCGATAAGAGCGAGAAGAACACGTTGCGAGTAGATCAAGCCAAGTGTGCGATCCATATTGCGCTGCATATTTTCCGGGAAGACCGTTAAGTTCTTGATGATGTTGCCGAAACGGTTCAGCATGTAATTAAGGGCGATCGTCGCATCCGGCAGAATCACACGCTCTGCTGAAGAGTGAGAGATATCGCGCTCATGCCATAATGGCACGTTCTCATACGCTGTCAGCATATATCCTCTGATCACGCGGGCCATCCCCGTCATGTTTTCAGAACCGATCGGGTTACGCTTATGCGGCATCGCTGACGATCCTTTTTGACCTTTTGCGAAGAATTCTTCTACTTCACGCGTCTCACTCTTTTGCAATCCGCGAACCTCAACAGAAAACTTCTCGATGGACGTCGCAATCAGGGCAAGCGTCCCCATGTAATGAGCGTGACGGTCACGCTGAAGTGTTTGTGTGGAAACCGGTGCAGGCTTGATGCCTAGCTTTTCGCACACGTAAGACTCCACGAAAGGATCGATATTGGCATACGTTCCAACCGCACCGGAAATCTTACCGAATTCCACTCCGTCAGCCGCTGCTTTGAATCGTTCCACGTTACGCTTCATCTCTTCATACCAAAGGGCAAGCTTCAGACCGAATGTAGTCGGCTCCGCATGAACACCGTGCGTACGTCCCATCATGACCGTATGCTTATGCTCAATCGCTTTGTTTTTTAAAATTTCAACGAAGCGTTCCAAGTCTTTTAAAATAATCTCGTTCGCTTGCTTCAGTTGATACGAAAGGGCCGTATCTACAACGTCCGTAGAAGTCAGTCCGTAATGAACCCATTTTCTTTCTTCCCCAAGCGTTTCAGAAACCGCTCTTGTGAAAGCTACGACGTCGTGTCTTGTTTCTTCTTCAATTTCCTTGATGCGGTCCACATTGAAGCCTGCGTTCTCACGGATCTTCGCCACATCCTCTTTCGGAATGTCCCCGATCTCAGCCCATGCTTCACAAGCAAGGATTTCTACTTCAAGCCATGCTTGAAAACGATTTTCCTCTGTCCAAATTGCTCCCATTTCAGGGCGTGTATAACGTTCTATCATACCAGTCGTCCTCCGATCTTTTCTTGCACCTTCCAAATCCCGGCTTCCTTTACGTTCGACATTGTCTCTTCTAACTCATTCGTTAAGATCGTGACATGCCCCATCTTGCGCTTCGGCTTCGGTACACCCTTGCCGTACAGATGGATAAACCAGTCCGGGTGTTTTGGAACAGCCTTCATTATAGGCTCGATATGCTCTCCTAATAGATTAACCATCACAGCGTTCTTTAATAAGGTCGGTTGAACAAGCGGCCAGTTGCAAACAGCTTTGACGTGCTGGGCGAATTGGGAGAAATCACATGCTTCAATCGAGTAATGGCCGGAATTATGCGGCCTTGGAGCCAGTTCATTGATGTAGATGTCCCCGTCTGCTGTCAGGAACATTTCAATTGCCAGCGTTCCCACAAGATCAAGCGTCTCACTGATTTGTTTAGCCATCCCAATCGCTTTCTCTGCTGTTGCTTCGCTCACCCTAGCCGGCGCGATTGTTTCATGTAAGATGTTATCTACATGAATGTTTTCCACTACCGGAAAGTTCGTTTGCTGTCCGTCAGGATTACGTGTCACGATCACGGATAGCTCTTTTTCAAAAGGAATCCACTTCTCTAACACACATGGACCGTTCTCCAATAAAGAAGCGGCTTCCTCTATCTCGCGTACTTCCCGGATCACAAATTGACCCTTCCCGTCATAACCGCCCCTCGTCGTTTTCAAAACCACTGGATAGCCAAGCTTTTCTATATTATCATAGATGTCCTTCTGTTGTTTAATCACAGCATAAGGAGCTACTTCCACCCCTGCAAACGTAAGGGCTTCCTTCTCCATGATGCGGTCCTGAGTGATGCGGATCAATTCAGCACCTTGTGGTAAATAAGCTCGCTCAGACAGCCATTTCAGCGCTTCATAGTCGATGTTCTCGAATTCGTATGTAATCACGTCGCACTCTTCGGCCAGTCTGTATAATGCGTCATACTGATCGAAGCCGGCGGTGATCACAAGGTCTGCTACCTGGGCACACGGTGAATCCGGTGAAGGATCTAATACGGCCACCCGAAAGCCTCTTGCTTTCGCATCCAATGCCATCATCCGGCCAAGCTGTCCGCCGCCGATAATCCCAATCATCTGTCCTGGTAGTATCGTCTTCTTATTCAAGGTCATCACTGCTTTCCATCACTTTTTCACGTAGAGCTTCCCGTCTATTATCCAATCTTGCCGCCAACTCTGTATCTTCTATCGAAAGGATTTGAGCAGCAAGGAGTCCCGCATTCGTGGCTCCCGCTTTCCCGATTGCCACCGTCGCAACGGGTACTCCGCCTGGCATCTGTACGATGGATAACAGTGAATCCATCCCATTCAATGCCTTTGACTGCACCGGAACCCCTATTATAGGCAATGTGGTTTTCGCTGCCACCATCCCCGGTAAATGTGCAGCCCCTCCTGCACCTGCTATGATCACTTTCACTCCGCGTTCTCTTGCCCCTTCGGCAAATTCAAACATATAATCAGGTGTCCTGTGAGCCGATACCACCTGTTTCTCAAATGGAATCTCAAGCTCCTCCAATACCTCACACGCATGCTTCATTGTTTCCCAGTCCGATGTACTTCCCATGATTACTGATATCATAATGGTGACAGGCACCTCCCGTAGTTTACCGAATCCCCGTTAACAAAAAATACCCAGATCAACTGTTCTCTACTTTACTTTGAGAGAAAGCAATTGATCTGGGTATTTTACAGAGAATGGTCCCTTCAATCAGGGTAAGGTCCACACCATGAGATCTGCATCCAGACATCTACTTTCCCTCATAGTCCGACCATTTACGGTAGTCAGGTAGAGACTCATGGGCCATATTCCCATTATTATATGAGGGTATTCGGTTTATTTGTCTCCATCATAACGTGATATGAAGACTCTGTCAACGAATAATCGAACGATAATAAAAGTCTGAAAATTAATGTTCGGGTTTGAAGCGTTTTACTCTTCAATCCTTTTTCCTTCAAAGACAATTGTCTGCCTTATAGGGACATACTCCGTTTTATTTCCTTCTTTCTGTTCTTCAAAAACAGGCTTTTCCATTCGTCTAACCGGCATATAGCCCATTTCCTTCATACGATCGAGGCATTCTGCAATACTCTCGTTTTCCTGCACTTCAAATAATAACTTCTTTTTACTCATTCTTTTAATTTTCCTTTACGTATATTTCGCACGGTCTTCACCCAGAACCCGCCGTGGATCGCTTTCGGTTCATAAGCAATGATGAACGCTTTCGGATCAAGCTCTTTAATTGTATCATACAGCTTCATCTCATACTTCCTCGGTGTCAGGATCTGCAGGGCCATCCGGTTCCCCTCAAGGCCATTCGCCTCCCAATTCGTCACACCGTATCCACGTGCACGAAGCTCATTCGGAAGTGCCTTATCATACTCCTTCGTAATCACATTCACCGTGATATATCCAAGAGCCAGCTTCTCCTCGATCTTCATACCGACAATGACACCAAGACCGTACCCGACTGCATACGCAATCAAATTCTGGATCTCATTCAAATTGTCCAGCACAAGCCCCAGACCCACTACATAAATGACAACCTCAAAGGTACTCACAAACGCTGCAAAATATCGATAACCCTTCAACGTCAGGATCATTCTTATCGTAAAAAATGATACATACACAATATTGATCAATAAAATGATGATGACCATCATCACACTGTTCTCTAACACCTGGATGCTCCTCTCTACACTACTACCTGTAGTATGCTCAAATTAAGTTCCTATTTTACTAGAAAAAATCGAGAATATGAACCACTTCAGAAAGAATAATGAGTGAATATTAGATGACAATTTCTAGAAAAAACGCAGTGCCACACTCCTTGTTTTTCCTATTTGGGGCGGATTAAAACAAAAATGGCTATGTGGCCGCTTTTCATAAGCAGCTACATAGCCGTCCTGGACTGCAATCTTATAAAGCTTTTAACTTCTCAACCACTTCAGAAGGTTCTACACGATCTTTGTAATCGGCTTTCGTATATTCGTACGCAATCGTTCCATCCTGCTGAATAATATACGTCGCAGAAACAGGAAGGGTCCAGGAATCACTATCGTTCGCTTTCTCAAGATCGAGTCCCTTTTCTTTGTAGATGTCTACCAAGTATGGAGGAAGTTTGTACACAAGCTTATATTCATCCGCCACTTTATTTCCTTCATCACTCAGAACAAAGTAATCAAGTTCATTTTTTTCTTTAGTAGAAAGGGATGCATCCGGCGTCTGCGGACTGACCGCTACAAGCTCAGCTCCCGCAGCTTTAATGTCCTCCATCAGCTGTTGGTAGGCACGCAGCTCCATGTTGCAATACGGGCACCATCCGCCGCGATAGAACGTCAGGATCACTGGTCCTTGGTCTAGAATCTCACTTAATTTCACTTCTTTGCCTGAAGCATCGGGTAATGTGAAGTCTGGTGCTTTGTCCCCTACGCGGAGACCTTTACCGTCATCTGAGTTCTCTAGTTCTGTGATGGCTTTCCCCATCTTGTCCTGCATTTCCTGAGGGGTTTTCTCTTTGAACTTAGCGATGTATTCGTTGTATTGTTCACGCATGTTTGTTGTTGTCATTTAGATGACCTCCTTTTGGGGTTTGGGTTTAGTATAAAGGGGTTGGGGGTGGGGAGGAAAGGGATGTGCTTGGGGGGATGGGTTGCTTTGTGTGGGGTGGGATTTGGGTTAGATCTGGTTTAAATTGTGAAAAATTGAACAAATAAAGTTTCGATAGGCATTATATTGAATAAATGATAGATTCCTATTCTATTTTTTAAAAATGAGTCTACTTTTCCTTTATATTTGATCCTAGTGGGAACACTTTGGATGAAATACTTTGATGAGGATGTCAAATTGGTAGAAAGGGTAGCTGTATTAAGAGATTAGTACAGGTATGATGGAATAATTGCGTCGTTTTTAAGCCTGATTGCGTCGTTTTCGGGATAATTGCGTCATTTTTTCGTTTATTGCGTATTTTACCGAATAATTCCTTTCCGGAGACTCATTGCACACCATTTTAAAACAAAAAAAAGAGCAACTCCTAAGAGCTACTCTTTCTTCACATTTGCCTGGCGACGTCCTACTCTCACAGGGGAGCCCCCAACTACCATCGGCGCTGTAGGCTGCGGCTAGTGATGAGCGGCGAATCTCTTCGTCCGCTTCACTCGTTCAGATCCTCGTGTGGGAGCCTGAACGAAGGTCTTCTCTCCCTCGCGTCCTCGACCTTCTTGCTCCTCCCTACCCTCGCACTGCGGTCCAGGAGAGATCTAATAAAACAATCATGTTCTTCGAACTTCAAATCAAAACAAAAAAGAGTAACTCCTAAGAGCTACTCTTTCTTCACATTTGCCTGGCGACGTCCTACTCTCACAGGGGGAGATCCCCCAACTACCATCGGCGCTGAAGAGCTTAACTTCCGTGTTCGGCATGGGAACGGGTGTGACCTCTTCGCCATTATCACCAGACGAATATTCAATTGAAGGTTTGTTCCTTCAAAACTAGATAAAGAATTGATGTCAAGAAAGCCGAATATCGACCAATTGTTGTTCATTAAAATAATGACTCTTTGTGGTTAAGTCCTCGATCGATTAGTATCAGTCAACTCCACATGTCGCCATGCTTCCATCTCTGACCTATCTACCTAGTCATCTTCTAGGGATCTTACTCACTTACGTGATGGGAAATCTCATCTCGAGGGGGGCTTCATGCTTAGATGCTTTCAGCACTTATCCCTTCCGCACATAGCTACCCAGCGATGCCTTTGGCAAGACAACTGGTACACCAGCGGTGCGTCCATCCCGGTCCTCTCGTACTAAGGACAGCTCCTCTCAAATTTCCTGCGCCCACGACGGATAGGGACCGAACTGTCTCACGACGTTCTGAACCCAGCTCGCGTACCGCTTTAATGGGCGAACAGCCCAACCCTTGGGACCGACTACAGCCCCAGGATGCGATGAGCCGACATCGAGGTGCCAAACCTCCCCGTCGATGTGGACTCTTGGGGGAGATAAGCCTGTTATCCCCGGGGTAGCTTTTATCCGTTGAGCGATGGCCCTTCCATGCGGAACCACCGGATCACTAAGCCCGACTTTCGTCCCTGCTCGACTTGTAGGTCTCGCAGTCAAGCTCCCTTGTGCCTTTACACTCTGCGAATGATTTCCAACCATTCTGAGGGAACCTTTGGGCGCCTCCGTTACTCTTTAGGAGGCGACCGCCCCAGTCAAACTGCCCACCTGACACTGTCTCCCACCCCGATAAGGGGCGCGGGTTAGAATTTCAATACAGCCAGGGTAGTATCCCACCGATGCCTCCACCGAAGCTGGCGCTCCGGTTTCCAAGGCTCCTACCTATCCTGTACAAGCTGTACCAAAATTCAATATCAGGCTACAGTAAAGCTCCACGGGGTCTTTCCGTCCTGTCGCGGGTAACCTGCATCTTCACAGGTACTATAATTTCACCGAGTCTCTCGTTGAGACAGTGCCCAGATCGTTACGCCTTTCGTGCGGGTCGGAACTTACCCGACAAGGAATTTCGCTACCTTAGGACCGTTATAGTTACGGCCGCCGTTTACTGGGGCTTCGATTCGCACCTTCGCTTGCGCTAAGCACTCCTCTTAACCTTCCAGCACCGGGCAGGCGTCAGCCCCTATACTTCGCCTTACGGCTTCGCAGAGACCTGTGTTTTTGCTAAACAGTCGCCTGGGCCTATTCACTGCGGCTCTCTCGGGCTTGCACCCTACCAGAGCACCCCTTCTCCCGAAGTTACGGGGTCATTTTGCCGAGTTCCTTAACGAGAGTTCTCTCGCTCACCTTAGGATTCTCTCCTCGCCTACCTGTGTCGGTTTGCGGTACGGGCACCTTTTTCCTCGCTAGAGGCTTTTCTTGGCAGTGTGGAATCAGGAACTTCGCTACTATAATTCGCTCGCTATCACAGCTCAGCCTTCACGATGATGGGATTTGCCTCATCATCAGCCTAACTGCTTAGACGCACATATCCAGCAGTGCGCTTACCCTATCCTCCTGCGTCCCCCCATTGCTCAAACGGAAAAGAGGTGGTACAGGAATATCAACCTGTTGTCCATCGTCTACGCCTATCGGCCTCGACTTAGGTCCCGACTAACCCTGAGCGGACGAGCCTTCCTCAGGAAACCTTAGGCATTCGGTGGATGGGATTCTCACCCATCTTTCGCTACTCATACCGGCATTCTCACTTCTAAGCACTCCACCAGTCCTTACGGTCTAGCTTCGCAGTCCTTAGAACGCTCTCCTACCACTGACACCTAGAGGTGTCAATCCACAGCTTCGGTGATACGTTTAGCCCCGGTACATTTTCGGCGCAGAGTCACTCGACCAGTGAGCTATTACGCACTCTTTAAATGGTGGCTGCTTCTAAGCCAACATCCTGGTTGTCTAAGCAACTCCACATCCTTTTCCACTTAACGTATACTTTGGGACCTTAGCTGGTGGTCTGGGCTGTTTCCCTTTCGACTACGGATCTTATCACTCGCAGTCTGACTCCCATGGATAAGTCTTTGGCATTCGGAGTTTGTCTGAATTCGGTAACCCGATGAGGGCCCCTAGTCCAAACAGTGCTCTACCTCCAAGACTCTTACACATGAGGCTAGCCCTAAAGCTATTTCGGAGAGAACCAGCTATCTCCAAGTTCGATTGGAATTTCTCCGCTACCCACACCTCATCCCCGCACTTTTCAACGTGCGTGGGTTCGGACCTCCATTCAGTGTTACCTGAACTTCATCCTGGACATGGGTAGATCACCTGGTTTCGGGTCTACGACCACATACTCAAATCGCCCTATTCAGACTCGCTTTCGCTGCGGCTCCGTCTTATCAACTTAACCTTGCATGGGATCGTAACTCGCCGGTTCATTCTACAAAAGGCACGCCATCACCCGTTAACGGGCTCTGACTACTTGTAGGCACACGGTTTCAGGTTCTATTTCACTCCCCTTCCGGGGTGCTTTTCACCTTTCCCTCACGGTACTGGTTCACTATCGGTCACTAGGGAGTATTTAGCCTTGGGAGATGGTCCTCCCAGCTTCCGACGGGATTTCACGTGTCCCGCCGTACTCAGGATCCACTCAAGAGGGAATGAAGTTTCAACTACAGGGTTGTTACCTTCTTTGACGAGCCTTTCCAGACTTCTTCGTCTACTTCATTCCTTTGTAACTCCGTATAGAGTGTCCTACAACCCCAAGAGGCAAGCCTCTTGGTTTGGGCTATATCCCGTTTCGCTCGCCGCTACTCAGGGAATCGCAATTGCTTTCTCTTCCTCCAGGTACTTAGATGTTTCAGTTCCCTGGGTCTGCCTTCCATACTCTATGTATTCAAGTAAGGATATTGTTCCATTACGAACAATGGGTTCCCCCATTCGGAAATCTCTGGATCAAAGCTCACTTACAGCTCCCCAAAGCATATCGGTGTTAGTCCCGTCCTTCGTCGGCTCCTAGTGCCAAGGCATCCACCGTGCGCCCTTCATAACTTAACCGAATTGGTTGTTACATCAGGTTTAAAACCTAAAATGGCGATACTCGGTAATTTCTTGACTATCAATTTATCTTTATCTAGTTTTCAAAGAACAAACACAACTTTTATCTCGTAAGAGATAAAAAATGTTTTGATGGTTGAACCATCAAAACTGAACAAAACTTCGACTGTCAAACGTTTTAGTAAATCTTCCTTAGAAAGGAGGTGATCCAGCCGCACCTTCCGATACGGCTACCTTGTTACGACTTCACCCCAATCATCTGTCCCACCTTAGGCGGCTGGCTCCAAAAGGTTACCTCACCGACTTCGGGTGTTACAAACTCTCGTGGTGTGACGGGCGGTGTGTACAAGGCCCGGGAACGTATTCACCGCGGCATGCTGATCCGCGATTACTAGCGATTCCAGCTTCATGTAGGCGAGTTGCAGCCTACAATCCGAACTGAGAACGGTTTTATGGGATTGGCTAAACCTCGCGGTCTCGCTGCCCTTTGTACCGTCCATTGTAGCACGTGTGTAGCCCAGGTCATAAGGGGCATGATGATTTGACGTCATCCCCACCTTCCTCCGGTTTGTCACCGGCAGTCATCTTAGAGTGCCCAACTGAATGCTGGCAACTAAGATCAAGGGTTGCGCTCGTTGCGGGACTTAACCCAACATCTCACGACACGAGCTGACGACAACCATGCACCACCTGTCACTCTGTCCCCCGAAGGGGAAAGCCCTATCTCTAGGGTTGTCAGAGGATGTCAAGACCTGGTAAGGTTCTTCGCGTTGCTTCGAATTAAACCACATGCTCCACCGCTTGTGCGGGCCCCCGTCAATTCCTTTGAGTTTCAGTCTTGCGACCGTACTCCCCAGGCGGAGTGCTTAATGCGTTAGCTGCAGCACTAAGGGGCGGAAACCCCCTAACACTTAGCACTCATCGTTTACGGCGTGGACTACCAGGGTATCTAATCCTGTTTGCTCCCCACGCTTTCGCGCCTCAGTGTCAGTTACAGACCAGAAAGTCGCCTTCGCCACTGGTGTTCCTCCAAATATCTACGCATTTCACCGCTACACTTGGAATTCCACTTTCCTCTTCTGCACTCAAGTTCCCCAGTTTCCAATGACCCTCCACGGTTGAGCCGTGGGCTTTCACATCAGACTTAAGGAACCACCTGCGCGCGCTTTACGCCCAATAATTCCGGACAACGCTTGCCACCTACGTATTACCGCGGCTGCTGGCACGTAGTTAGCCGTGGCTTTCTGGTTAGGTACCGTCAAGGTGCCGCCCTATTCGAACGGCACTTGTTCTTCCCTAACAACAGAGCTTTACGATCCGAAAACCTTCATCACTCACGCGGCGTTGCTCCGTCAGACTTTCGTCCATTGCGGAAGATTCCCTACTGCTGCCTCCCGTAGGAGTCTGGGCCGTGTCTCAGTCCCAGTGTGGCCGATCACCCTCTCAGGTCGGCTACGCATCGTTGCCTTGGTGAGCCGTTACCTCACCAACTAGCTAATGCGCCGCGGGTCCATCTGTAAGTGGTAGCTAAAAGCCACCTTTCAACATTTCCTCATGCGAGGAAATGAGTTATCCGGTATTAGCCCCGGTTTCCCGGAGTTATCCCAGTCTTACAGGCAGGTTACCCACGTGTTACTCACCCGTCCGCCGCTGATATCAGGGAGCAAGCTCCCATCAATCCGCTCGACTTGCATGTATTAGGCACGCCGCCAGCGTTCGTCCTGAGCCAGGATCAAACTCTCCGATAAAAGTTTGAATAGCTCTTTAAAAATAAATCTAGAATTAACGTTGACGTATTGTCTTGTTTTGTTCAGTTTTCAAGGTTCAATGTTCCGTTGCTTCTCTCGAAGCGACTTGACCATCATATCAAGAATTCAGTGCGTTTGTCAACAACTTTTTTGAAATGTTTTATGATCTCGTTGAATGTTGTTTATGTAACCCGCTACTCTCTTGCGACGGTTTTTAAAGTATATCAAGCTATTAGATATTCGTCAATAGATTTACTAGATTTAATTTAAAAACTTTCACACCCTCCTACTATGAGTTCGTGATTCTTCTATTTAAAACAACCATTATCTTCTATATATAAACAAAAATAAAACCGGCTCACCTTCCATGATGGCAGGTGAGCCGGTGTATCATTTGACTATTAGTCGATCTTAATGATGTTTTCGTCGTTACGGTTAATGTTACCAGACTTCTCGATTGTCACTTGTTGACCTTCTTTTAGGTTTGTGAAAACAATCGGTGTCATGATGGATGGTGCGTTTGCCTTGATGTAGTCAAGATCCACTTCTAGTAATGGTTGACCGGCTTCTACCTGGTCCCCTTCTTTCACTAGCGCTTCGAATCCTTTACCTTCCAATTTCACTGTATCGATTCCCACGTGGATCAAGACTTCACGGCCTGCTTTGGACTCAAGTCCGATGGCATGCTTCGTTGGGAATACGTTCACGACTTTACCTGTGATTGGAGAAACGATTGTTCCTTCAGTCGGCACGATCGCGAAACCGTCACCCATCATCTTACCTGAGAATACTTGGTCAGGAACTTCTGTGATGTCTTTGATCTCACCTGTGATCGGAGCTACGAATTTTTCGTTGTCGCGTTCTGTTTGAAGAGCTTCCGGATTCACCTCTTCGATTTGTTGCTCTACTTCTTCGTTTGCGTTTGTTTCTACTCTGCGTGGAGCTTTCCCACGGATGATGTCTTGCATTTGTGATTTGATTGTGTCTGATTTTGGTCCGAAGATCGCTTGAATATTATCTCCCACTTCAAGTACACCTGAGGCACCCAGTTTTTTCAGACGGTTTTTATCTACTTGTTTCACGTCATTGACGGATACACGCAGACGAGTGATACATGCATCTAAGTGAGCGATGTTCTCTTGTCCACCCATTGCGTCAAGGATGTTGTATGGAAGATCACCAGCTGAGCTTGCAGGAGCGTCATCTTCATCTTCATCCACGTCTTCACGACCAGGAGTCATAAGATTGAACTTGCGGATAGCGAAACGGAATCCGAAGTAGTAGATGAATGCAAACACGATACCTACCGGGATGACGATCCAGGCATTCGTTTGTGGGTTAATCAATCCGAATAGAATGTAGTCAATTAAACCACCCGAGAATGTCATACCAATCTTTACATTTAACAGATGCATCGTTAAGAATGATAAACCTGCAAAGATACAGTGTATTCCAAATAGTACTGGTGCTACGAATAAGAATGAGAATTCGATTGGTTCTGTGATACCTGTCAAGAATGAAGTCAAGGCAGCGGATGCCATGATCCCACCTACAACAGCTTTACGTTCCGGCTTCGCTTCATGGTAGATCGCCAATGCCGCTGCTGGAAGTCCGAACATCATGAACGGGAATTTACCTGTCATGAACGTACCTGCAGTCAGGTCTTGTACACCATCTTGAATTTGTTTCATAAAGATTGCCTGGTCCCCACGTACAACATCACCAGCTGCTGATGTGTAAGAACCGAATTCGAACCAGAATGGAGCATAGAAAATGTGGTGCAATCCGAATGGAATAAGTGAACGTTCAATTACACCGAATACAAACGCTGCAAGTGCTCTGTTTTCACCGAGCATAAAGTTAGAGAATGTGTTAAGACCATCTTGGATCGGTGGCCAAATTAATAACATTAATAATCCTAATACCACGGAAGATGCTGCTGTGGCAATTGGAACAAATCGTTTACCTGCGAAGAACCCTAAATATGAAGGAAGTTCAATTTGGTAGAAACGGTTGTACATGGACGCTGCCAGGATCCCGACGATGATACCGCCGAATACACCTGTTTGTAGGGTTGGGATACCGAGGACCAGTGCAAATGCAGGATCGACACCGTCACCTGTAACGTCACCAATACCTAATCCTTCAACCGTTCCCATTGTTACGTTCATAATCAAGAAACCAACGATAGCCGCTAGACCGGCTACCCCTTCTCCACCGGCAAGACCGATGGCAACTCCGACTGCGAAGAGCAATGCCAGGTTTCCGAAGATAATTCCACCCGCTTGTTCCATTACGCTGGCAACGGTTTCAACGCCGCCGTTATTAAGGAATGGGGCAATGTCTAGAAGCGTTGGATTTTGAAGAGCATTACCAAACGCTAGTAAAAGTCCGGCTGCTGGTAAGATCGCAACTGGAAGCATTAATGCTTTACCGACTTTTTGTAGTACACCAAAAGCCTTTTTAAACATGTGAGTTTCCTCCCTTTATTTTCATTTTCGACTAATTAGATGATTGCGCCTAACCAAACAAAAAAGGCATGAGAAAAGAGGATAATGAACGTATATGGATAGACTACCCCAAAATACACGTTTCAATTATCTTCTTTACTCATGCCTGATCGAATCAGTAACACGTAAGAAAAGATAAGTACGTTAATTCACTTTATTTTGAATCCGCTGCAGATGCATTGTGAGGTATACTGCCTCGGCATCGTACACGGGTTTCTGCAATGTTTGCTGCATCATCTTAATCAGCTTCCAAGATAGATTATAGCAGACAGGGTATTCTTCTTTCAACAGTTTTGCAATTTTTTCTGGTTCTTCTACTCTTTCTCCCCTGAGAACCCTCTCGATCGTATAGCGAATATGACGTATGAGCCTCATATAATCGACGCTTTCTTTATTGATTTCAACGTCCAGCTGTTGTTCGATCATCCCTATCAGTCGACTGACCAACTGGGAATGCTGATTCACCTCAGAAAGATCCTTGTTCATCATGGCACTGTGAATATGAAGGGCGATGAATCCCACTTCCCCTTCAGGAAGATGAACATCAGTCATTTCATTGATCATGCCTACGACTTCTTTCGCTATTTCATATTCAAATGGATACAGCGTTCTTGTCTCCACCAGGAACGGATTCCGAATCTCCATCCCTCTCATCAATCGGTTAATGGCAAATAGAATATGGTCTGTAAGGGCGATATGGATATGCTCGTTAAGGAATGAATTGGTTCTTTTCCTGATCAATTCGATGGCAGAGATAATGACGTTTGACATATCCTCATTTAAAAAAGGAAGAAGGTTTTTGTATTGCTCCTGTTCTTTTTCCCCTTTTAGGACAAACATCTTTTCGGCAATATCATTTTGGATGGGATCACCCTTTTTCCGGTTGAACCCTATCCCCTTCCCGATCAGCACGACTTCTCCGTAGCTCTCGTGAACGGCAATCAATACGTTATTGTTTAAGACTTTTTTTACATTTAAAGTAGACATACTCAATTCTCCCTATATATTCGACCATTTTCGACACTACCCGATTCCATGATTTTAACGAAAACTGACCCTTTTTTCAATTGATACTTCTTACCTTAGTACTACTTTCTCTACCATTGTTGTTATTCCCTTTATTTATTTTCTACACTTTCTCCGATAAAAACCAAAAAGAAGCTGATCTGCAAGCGATCAGCTTCTGATGATGGTTGTCTATTTTTATACGAGGAAGATAAAGTACAGTACAAAGATCACAAACAGGAAATACATGATTGGATGAATTTCTTTTCCGCGACCTTTCATGATCATCGTAATCGGATAGAAAATGAATCCGATGGCGATACCCGTTGCAATACTGTACGTAAGCGGCATGGCAACGATGGTCAGGAATGCCGGTACAGCAACTTCGAATTTCTTCCAATCGATTTCACCTAATGACGATACCATCAGTACCCCTACAATGATAAGGGCCGGTGCCGTCACCGCCGATGTGATGACCGCCAGTAATGGGAAGAAGAAAATCGAAAGCAGGAATAGGATAGCCGTTACAACTGATGCGAATCCAGTTCTTGCTCCTGCAGCAACCCCTGCAGATGACTCGATGTAAGACGTGGTTGTAGATGTTCCCAGGATCGCTCCTACTACTGTTGCACAAGAATCCGCGAACAACGCTTTACCGGCTCGTGGTAATTTATTGTCTTTCATAAGTCCAGCCTGGTTGGCCACCGCTACCAGTGTACCGGCTGTATCAAAGAAGTCGACGAATAGGAACGTCAGGATGACTACAAGCATTTGGATGGTAAAAATACTGCCTGCATCATTGAATAAAGGTTCAAGTGCTGCACCGAATGTCGGTGCAAGACTTGGTGCCGCATCCACTACTCTTTCCGGTGTATCAATCAGTCCTGCGATCATTCCCACGATGGCCGTTACGACCATCCCAATGAAAATTCCGCCTTTGACGCCTCTTGTCATTAAAATGACCGTGATGACAATTCCGAAGATGGCAAGTAACGTAGTTCCCTTTGTCAAATCACCCAGACCGACTAATACGGCATCGTTATTTACGATGATGCCTGCATTTTGAAAACCGATGAAGGTAATGAATAAACCGATTCCGGCTCCAACAGCGTATTTTAATTCTGCTGGAATCGAGTTAATGATTTTTTCCCGGATGCCAGACATTGTCAAGGCGATGAAAATAAGTCCTGAAATCAAGACGCCCGTCAAAGCCGATTGCCAAGGTACACCCATTGTTAATACGACAGTGTATGCGAAGAAGGCATTCAAGCCCATTCCCGGTGCCAATGCAATCGGATACTTGGCGATGAGCCCCATGATCAACGACCCGATGGCCGCAGCCAACGCTGTCGCTACGAACACTGCACCATAATCCATTCTCATGCTGTCCGGAAGATCCGGCACGGATTGAAGGGTCAACGTAAGCGGGTTGACGATTAAGATATAAGCCATCGATAGGAAGGTGGTCAATCCCCCGATGATCTCCCTTTTATAATTCGTTCCTAACTGGTCAAACTGAAAGAAATTCCTCATGCTTGTACTCCTCCTATAGAGTCGCCGTAGAAAATAAAAAAACCTCGAACTACCAGAGTTCAAGGCTTTGACTGTTAAGATCAAGATCAAGAAGGAACCAACGTACGGTCCTTTTCATCCATCACCTCGTAGTCAAGCCATTTACGGTAGCTTGGTAGAAACGCTCGGGCCTTATTCCCGAAATTATACGACGTAATACTTTTATTATGTTTTTTATGATTACAGTACTATTGTACCAACGGGATTTCAGTCCGTCAATACAAAATACGAACATTATTATATATTTTCCGATACAATGTTCGTTTAATACAAAAAACGACAGGCATCCTCCGTCTTTGTCGAAACGGAAGAAACCTGTCAGCTTTACAACTATCTATACCATTACTCCCACTCAATCGTTGCAGGTGGCTTACTCGTCACATCATACACCACGCGGTTAATATGATCGACTTCGTTCACGATGCGTGTGGAAATTTTCTCTAATACATCCCATGGAATACGTGCCCAATCCGAGGTCATACCGTCAATGGACGTGACAGCACGGATTCCGATTGTGTAGTCATAGGTTCTGGCGTCACCCATGACACCGACACTTCGGATGTCAGGAAGAACGGTGAAATATTGCCAGATGTCACGGTCAAGTCCGGCTTTCTTGATTTCATCACGAAGAATGTAATCAGACTCACGGACGATTTCAAGCTTCTGTTCAGAAATTTCACCAAGCACACGGATACCAAGACCAGGTCCCGGGAATGGTTGGCGCCAAACGATTTCATCCGGAATACCGAGCTCGGAACCTAATGCACGCACCTCATCCTTGAATAATGTGTTCAGAGGCTCGATCAAGGTGAACTGCATATCTTCAGGAAGTCCACCGACGTTGTGGTGGGACTTGATCGTTTGCGCAGTCGCCGTACCGCTTTCAATGATGTCTGTATATAACGTACCTTGTGCTAGGTATTCGATTCCTTTAAGCTTCGTCGCTTCATCATCGAACACATAAATGAATTCATTCCCGATGATTTTACGTTTTTGCTCAGGGTCGGATATACCTTTTAATTTATTCAAGAAACGATCCTGGGCATCTACTTTAATCACGTTCATATTAAAGCCGTCAGCGAATGTCTTCATGACACTGTCAGCCTCGCCTTTACGAAGGAGTCCGTGATCGACGAAGATACATGTCAATTGGTCGCCGATGGCTTTGTGGATCAATACAGCCACGACAGATGAATCGACCCCGCCGCTTAATGCGCAAAGGACCTTTTTGTCCCCCACTGTTTGGCGGATCTTGTCCATTTCCATTTCAATGAAGTTCTCCATGGACCAATCGCCTGTGCATCCACATACTTCGAATACGAAATTCTTGAGCATTTCGTTCCCGTGTTCTGAGTGTCGTACTTCAGGGTGGAATTGTACCGCATATAACCCTTTTTCCTCGTTACTCATAGAAGCGATCGGGCAAGATGGATTCGTTGCGTTCACATCGAATCCTGCAGGAGCTTCGACTACAAGATCCCCGTGACTCATCCATACGACTTGCTCTTCGGGAAGATTCGAGAATATCTTGGACTGCTTCTCGATATTGATGGCTGCCTTCCCGTACTCACGGTGCTTAGCGCGTTCTACCTTACCGCCAAAGTGCATCGTCATCAACTGCATGCCGTAACAAATTCCGAGAATCGGAATATCAAGATCAAAGATGCGCTCATCGCAACGGAATGAATCTTCACCGTATACACTGTTCGGTCCGCCTGAGAAGATGATCCCCGTCGGATTCATTTCCTGGATTTCTTCAAGGGTAACTGTATGCGGATGGAGCTCACTGTAAACACCAAACTCACGAATTCTTCGCGTGATTAATTGATTATATTGACTTCCAAAGTCCAATACGACGATCATTTCCTGATTGTGCAATTCTTCTTTACCAAGCATTCAGTTCACCTCTTCAATTTATTTACCTACTACCATCTTTTGTTGTTAGCATTCCAAAAAAAATATAAAAAAAACTAGACTCCGCCTTAAAAAAAGGCAGAATTCTAGTTTTTTGAATACACGGATGTCAACTAAGAACACTGCCTTCATAGTCCAGTCATTTAAGGTGACCGGGTAGATACTTTCGAACCGTATTATCGAGGATATACGAAGGATGCTAACGAACGCTATTTGAATTTGACATCATTTTATACTTTGTGATCAACCTGGTCAACCGGTTGTCCTTTTAATTAAATTTTCCCATAATTCCCTCATCTTCGCCCAATCTTCTGATGTAGGACTCTGACCGTATAATATCCGTTCATAATTATTGGTCAAACTGGTCATTTCACGGGTACCGAAGAACTGATCGACGTATCTCGAATACCCCCGTAATGTCTGACCGTCATCCATTTTCAATCCGTATCTTTCCAATTGCTTCATGAGGGACAGATAAGCTTCCGAGAATACATCATCCGATGACTTCCTGCGGTAGTAAAAAATCAGGACATATGGCATCCAGCGTCTTCTCACAAGGTATAATGCAATGGCAATGATGATCAGCAGAATGGTTCCCATCACGATCTTGCCCCAATTGTCCGCAATGAACGACGTGATGTCATCCCAAAGCTTCGATAATGAAAAACCATTACCGGAAGATGCGGTATCTTCATCAGGCTGCAGGGGTTGTTTCGGTGCTTCCTTTTTCTCCGGAACAGGGACTTCACTATTATCAGAATCGGGTATATCAAGGTCATACTGGTAAGAAACATTGTTGCTGAAACCGACAGTAGGCTCAAACGGAACCCAGCCCACTTCCGGGAAGAATACCTCTACCCATGAATGGGCATTATTGTTCGATACTTCGTAAAGTTTGTAGGTCGAATCCACCTGCCTGCTGTATTCCCCTTCTGTATAGCCTTTAGCCCATCTCGCCGGGATCCCGAGCGAGCGGACCAGCACCACCATGGAAGTAGAAAAGTTATCGCAGTATCCGCGCTGCGTTTCAAACAGGAACTGATCCACGTAATCCTGTTCTTCTTCAGGAACCGGTACATCGAACTGATCGTATACATACGCTTCCTTTGAAAAATATTGCTCGATCGCCCTTACTTTGTCATACCAATTATCTGCTTCCGACGTAATTTCAACGGCCAGGTCTTTGACGCGCTGAGGAGTCGTATCAGGCAGCTGGGTGTAGCGGTCGACAAACTCAGGTACCTGCATGATCTCCTGCTCCTCATTGGCCGCCTTCATCTTTTTCTGGGAATAGAATGGAGAGCGGTAGGACAGCTCATACTCTTCAAGCTTAACGGTTTCATCGGATTCTTTATAACTCGTCACTTTTTCATCTATGGGATCGAAGCTGAAATATCCATTTTTATTCCCGTTGATCGTTTCGACCCCGTAAGGATAAGCGACATGGGAATAGGTACGCTCGACCATGACCTTCTCACTTTCCAGGCCCCGCTCTTCATCGGATTCCGGTGAAGGGATCGGAACCTTTTTCCCCGAATCAAACGTGAGTGGTTCCTTTTGATCGTCAGGAATGGACTGTTCCCATCCTTTCCCCGTATATAAATCCTTCGATTCAATTTTCCAGTAATGCTCCCGCGTCACCTCTGCATTGAAAATGACCGTGGGATCACCGACAAAGGGACCCCCAAGCTTCGTATCATCTGTATCGTAGCCAATCTTGTTGACACCACTTCCACCGGCACCCTCAGAAAAGGATTGAAGATACGGGACAGGATCAGGCCAGATCGGGTCGGCTTTAGGTGCTGCAAACGCAACAACCGAACTGATCGTAAGCATCACCGTCAAAGGAACGATCCAGCGATGGCGGCTCATCTTGGAACCAAGGAGCTTTTCTTTTTGCACCAGCCGTTCAAGGGCCAATAATCCCATAAGAAGAAAGCCGAAAATGACGACGCGTATAATCGAATGATCCCCTTCATACACCGTGAAAGTATCAATCAAACACACATAAGTGACCGTCATCACATAAAACAGGAGAATCGTTTTCCGGACAGATATCCAGTAATGAATCAAGTACGTCATCAGCCACAGAAGGACAAAGAATAACAGGCTTCTATACTCAAAAGACAAACTAGGCCATTCACGCCCGAGGGTCAACCCGAGATTCTCCCATAAATCATGACTGAACTCCTCGAACCACTTGGGAGAGAAGAAAGAGCCCCTGTAATACAACCCATGCAGACTGTACAGAATAAAAAGGATTTTCACACATGCGGTGATAGCATAATGAATCCGGAAATAAGAGAGGGCGAGTGCCAAGGCGATAAAGACAATGAAATAGGTCAGACTCGCTGTGTCCGTCACAACTTTAAGTGGTTTTAGCCACTCCCATAAAAGGAGGAATCCAAAGAAATACGTCACAATCTTGAAAAAGGAGCTTGCTGTTTCTTGCCTCATGCCCGTTTCACCTCCAGAAATGCCGACGAGAAGTCGCCTTCAAAGCATACCTGCAAACGAATGCCGCGGGAGGAGGCATAGGCTCTCAACGATTTCTCTTCTGCCGTGTACGAATCCCCTGCCCTCTTCACCAGAAAGATGACGACAGAGCTGTTCCGCTTCGCATATTCGTTCACGCTCATAATCATTTTTTTTGAGACGGACGAGGTCACAAATAGCACCGCCGCTGATTGAGAATAGTTCAATCCCGCTCCCTGCAGGACTTTCCCCAGAGCAAACGGGCTGTCCTGCCTCACTTTCGCCAAATGATAATTCAGCTGACTCAAGTGCTCATCTCCCCCCCGGATGGGAAATGAAACATGATCTCCACCAATTGACACAAGGCCGACCTGAGCCCCTTTTTTGACGATGGACCTGACTATCGATGCCGTAAAGGTCACCATCGCTTCAAACGCTTGCGAAGACTCCCTGTCCAAGACAATGAGGACGTCATGGGACTGGCGCTCCTCAAACTCCTTCGTCATCAGCTCATTGGTCCTCGCAAAGGTCTTCCAATGAATCCATGAGAAGCGGTCTCCCGGTTGATACTCACGGATACCCGTCGCCATTGTCGTATCCTTTTGGATCTTCACACTTGAAGTCGTCATCCCCTGGTCATATCGATTCTCCAATGGTCGATAAGGGACATCGACGATCGACGGGTACACGAGGAGCCTGTCCACACAATCCACCGTGGCTTCCTTTTCAAAAACACCAAAAAAATCACCTGTTTTGAACCTGACATTAGAAAAGATGTGTTCTCCACGGGGAAGCTCATCAATGTAATACGTCAGCTTGATCTTTCTTCTGAAGCCGGGATGAATCATCGCTTTCGCCTTTTGAAAACCGGACTGATGAAAGACAGAATCAGTCACCACATCTTCCAACACCAAATAAAACAGAGGAAATGGCAGCTTTCGGGTCAGGGTGATGGTCACCTTCAATTCATCCCCGGCCTTGTACTCAGCAGATTCAAAACTCCGCTCCACATAAAACTCTGATAACGGATATAAGAACACAAAAACCGAATAAAGGGAGAACGGCAAAAAACTATAGAACAGAAACCAGCTTACAAACCCACCTTGAAACATCGCATATGAAAAAGTAACGCCCATCAGAATAAGCAGGAGCAGAAACTTCCCCAGCGGTTTAAGAAATTGAAGTTTCGTCTTCATTTATCTCACAAGCCTTTGTACCGGGACCGGAATTCGCGCCATGACTCTCTCCACCACTTCTTCAGGTGTAATCCCTTCGTATCTCGCTTCCGACTTCATAATGATCCGGTGAGAAAATACGAAAGGCGCCAGGAATTGAACATCGTCGGGAACTACATAATCCCTGCCTCGTAAATAGGCATAAGCCTGACAAGCCTTCATCAGGGCAATCGATCCACGGGGACTCGCGCCCAGGTACACATTCGCATGGATCCTCGTACGGTTCGCAATCTCAACAATGTATTTCTTAATGGTGTCGTCCACCAATACTTCCTTGACGTCCCCCTGGATATACCTCAATTCCTCAAGGGTCATAACAGGCTCCAATTCATCGATTGGCGGAGTCCGCTGGGCACGGTGAAGTACCTCCATCTCCTCCTCTGGTTCCGGATAACCCATTTTCATTTTCAGAAGGAATCGATCAAGCTGAGCTTCCGGAAGGGGATAGGTCCCTTCATATTCAATCGGATTCTGGGTCGCCATAACGAAGAAAGGCTTATCGAGCTTTCGCGTCATCCCGTCAATCGTCACGCTGCTTTCTTCCATACCCTCAAGTAAAGCGGACTGTGTCTTCGGGGATGTACGGTTGATTTCATCCGCAAGAATGATGTTCCCCATGATCGGTCCAGGTCTGAAATTAAATTCCATCTCTTTCGGGTTATAAATCGATACCCCAATCACATCAGACGGCAGTAAATCCGGGGTGAACTGAATTCGTTTAAAGCTCGCCCCAACGGATTTAGCCAATGCGCGAACCATCATCGTCTTCCCTACACCCGGAACGTCTTCAAGCAAAACATGTCCCCCGGCTAGCAGGGAAACGATGCTCAGTTCCGCTACTTTTCTCTTTCCAATCATGACTTTCTCTATATTATCAATGATACTTTGTAACTTTGGATTCACCGTTTCATGTGACATCGTACCCCTCCTGAATGATTCAAACTCATCTTTAACTATTACTACTTTCGTTTAAAAAGTCGAAAATCCTCTATAATTTGGGAAATTGCTTTAGAAATTTTAGGGAATTGGTAGGAGATAAGGTTCTTTTTAGGGTGGAGAACTGATAAATTTGTCGAAATAATAAGGAAGCCTCCTGAACATACAGGAGGCCCAACATAATATATACTCAGATTAATAGCTTTCCAACTTCTTCGTTGTTCTTCCACCAACCTTAAATGGAGTTGTTAATTCTTCCAAATCTCTTCCTTCTCCCAAAAACTTATTTACATACTCATCCCCAGGGACCCTCCCCACATCTTTTTCGGTGACGTATATTGGAATGCCGTGAAATTTCATTCGATCGATCCAGCCGTCCAACTGATTCTGCACTTCTATATCGAAAATCCGAAAGTCCCTTTCCCCAGCATTATCCCAAACAATAATAATCCTAGCCCCGATGATACGCGGGCTTCTTATGGCATTACTGGTATTCGGGATATACCTTAACGTATGACCGATGATCATTTGATCCATTTGGTCGTACGTAATAAGCTCTTCTACTTCTTCTTTTGTTTTCACGTTTTTATAATAAAAATAGTAGCCTTCATGATTGAGATGCTTTATGATGTTCAAATTCGTATATTGCTTCAAATTGTTATAACTAAACCTTGTTAAAAAGGCCATTATGGCAAATACAAAGAAGATAAATCCCGCCATGACCGGGAAAAAATCAAAGGTTAAAAAATATATGACTAACCATAGCAGACCTAATGATATGATTCCAAAGACAGTGATTAATCCCCTGTGAAACCTTAGAGCATAATCCGGTAACTGATTTGTGTAGCGTAAGTCTTCCCCACCTTGCATTTCAATCATTTCATACTCTCCTCTTATAAATATCTCAATTATAATAATGAACCCAAAACAAAAGGTTGACCCAGCTTAATAAGCAGGCCAACCTTTTGTGATTATTTCCAAAAATCATCAAACACCGTAACCGGCAGATGACGTTTGTGCTGTGTTTTCAGGTAATGACCTTCAATGGTTTTCTTGGCTTCAGAGGGTACTTCTTTCCCTTCCAGGTAATCATCCAACTGATCGTATGTGACGCCAAGGGCTTCTTCGTCCGGAAGCGACGGACGATCTTCTTCCAGGTCCGCTGTCGGTTTCTTATTATATAAGTGTTCCGGACAGCCGAGCTCGATCAAAAGCGCTCTCCCTTGACGCTTGTTCAGGCGGAATAAGGGAACGAGATCTGCCGCTCCATCACCGTATTTGGTGTAGAAGCCGGTGACTGCTTCAGCAGAGTGATCCGTACCGAGCACCACGCCATTTTTCATGGCGGCAATGGCAAATTGCACCTTCATCCGTTCACGTGCCTTTTCATTCCCTTTGACAAAGTCGGAAAGCTCGATGCCGTTCTTCTTCAACGTTTCCACGCTTGCATCGACTGCGGGCTGGACATTGACCGTCATCGACACGGTCGGGATGATAAACTCCACGGCATCGATGGCATCCTGGGCATCCCCCTGTTCCCCATAAGGAAGCCTGACGGCATAAAAAGCATAATCCGATGAATCGGACTCCTGATTCATTTCATCAATGGCCATCTGAGCCAGTTTTCCTAATAAAGTGGAATCCTGACCTCCTGAAATGCCAAGGACCAGACTTTTCATAAATGAATGTTTCTTCAAGTAAGCCTTCATAAAGTCGACGCTGCGACGGATTTCTTCCTGCGGATTGATTTCCGGGGAGACCATCATTTCTTCTACGATTTGTTTTTGAAGAGAATCCATGTCTTCACACTCCATGTTAGGTTTTATTACATCATATTATATCTTTTTATCTTACCCAATCACAGGCAAACTTACCAATTTCCGCTATGTTTTTCTTTCACTTCGGCTTTTACGCGGTGAATCAGATCCATCTTATTGTTCCAACACTCTTCACTTAGATCCACAGGGTACTCTTCCGGATTCATGGAACGTTTATATTCATCCCATAACAACTCAAGGTTTTCATTCACAAAGCTTCTCATGTTTTCCAGAGGAGGCGTATCATACACAAGCTCCCCATCCTTGAATACATCCACGTGAAGCTCCCTCGCTTCAAAATTCGTCACGAACTTACTGATATACGTATGAACGGGATGGAACATCTTCAACCGTTCCTGACTTTCAGGGTGTTCATGATCCAGGGCAATATATTCACCCTCTGATTTATGATTAACCGTATTGACGATGCGGTAAACCCTTTTCATCCCTGGAGTCGAAACTTTCTCCGCGTTGCTCGAGATCTTGATCGTGTCTTCCATTTCACCTGACTCATTTTCAATGGACACAAGCTTATATACGGCACCTAACGCAGGCTGATCGTACGCTGTGATCAGCTTCGTCCCGACACCCCATACATCAATCTGTGCCCCTTGCGCCTTCAAGTTCAGGATCGTATACTCGTCCAGGTCATTGGAAGCGATGATCTTCGTATCCGTAAAGCCGGCATCATCCAGCATCTTGCGGGCGATCTTGGATTGATACGCCATGTCCCCGCTATCAAGACGGATCCCCTTGAAGTTAATCTTATCGCCAAGCTCCTTCGCGACTCTGATTGCCGTCGGTACACCGGATTTCAATGTGTCATACGTATCGACTAGGAACACACAATCCTTATGGCTCTCCGCATACTTATGGAACGCCTGATATTCATCCCGATAAGCCTGAACCATGGCATGAGCGTGGGTTCCGGAAACCGGCATGCCGAATAACTTCCCGGCACGGACATTACTCGTCGCATCAAATCCGCCGATATACGCAGCCCGCGTTCCCCAAATCGCTGCATCCAGCTCATGGGCACGTCTTGTCCCGAACTCCATCACAACCTCATCCTGTACCACCTGCTTGATCCGGTTCGCCTTCGTCGCAATCAACGTCTGGTAATTCACGATATTCAAGATCGCCGTCTCCAGTAACTGAGCCTGAGCAAGCGGCGCCTCCACACGAACAAGGGGGACATTCCCGAACGCAACCTCCCCTTCCTCCATGGACCGGATCGTCCCGGTGAAGCGAAGCTCCGCCAAATACTCGAGGAAAGCCTCCTCATATCCCAACTCCCGTAAGTACTCGATATCACTTTCCGAGAAATGAAACTTTTTCACATATTCAATGATCCGTTCGAGCCCGGCAAATACCGCATATCCATTGCCAAAAGGCAGCTTTCGAAAGAACACTTCAAAAACAGCCTTTCGATTATGGAAATCATCATCCCAATACGCCTTCGTCATATTTATCTGATACAAATCTGTATGCAACGCTAAACTATCATCTGCATAGTTCGTCATGTATTTCTCTCCTTTAAGCTATAGCCAATTGTAGGTCTTATCTATTTTAACCAATATTGGGTGGGATATCGAATGATTGGTTTCAAAAAAAAAGGACTGACCTGGGTCAGTTCTCTAATCTTGAATAACACCAAACTCTTTAAACACCGCTAAAGGCTTTATATATTCCCATTGAACGGTACCATCCATTTCACTCCCGCTTGTGTGAGTAGGAGCTGACTGTCCAGAAGTTCCGGCAAGAGTACATTTATAGACAAACCCGTTTGAATTGATGAGGTCGTTTAGTGAATAAGGTGTGTTCGGCCTCCACGCATTCGTATTTGCCTGACCTGATTGAATACAAATCCATCCTAAATTCCCACCTGCTTCAGGCATGGCATTATAAATTATCTCGCCTCTTGAAAAAATACCCGATGAAGGAGAAGTAACCGAATGTGTAGTAGGATCAAATAATTTGTATCTAACCAGATTGGGTAGTGTCAGGATAATATTATACGTTTTATTGTTCGCAATATGAGCTTCCCATACTTCTTTGTCACTTTTAAAATAAGGGATGGTGATTGGTGTGTCTCCTTTATATTCAATTGTGTTCCCAATTACAGACGCAATAATTGAATCGGTTATATAGTTATTATCGAATAACGATTCAATACTGCTATTACTTATTTCAAACCGGCACTCATGAAATTCTACCTTCACACCTTCTGAAATGTTTGACATCGCTTGAAAGAAGTAAGGCATTTTTGTTGATTTAAAATGACACTGATTAAACACCATATTATTTTTTCTTTTCTCGCTATTGACACAAGTGGATTGGACGAGAGAATCAAAAAAACGACAGTCGTTGAATTGCACAGTGTGAAAGTGCTGATACGTCCGAAACCTGCAATCGTTGAACTCACAATCCCGGATCGAGATATTGCTTGGCACTCCAGTGTTAAGTGTGATTAACAGGTTTTTAAATTGACAGTTTACGAAGTCATTGGAAAAATGCACCTCTGGTTGGAATTGATCGCTCGGATCTGAATAAAAGATACAGTCACTGATTTTATTCGCAGCCTTTAGAATCGCACCTCCAACAACCAATTTCACTATATTATCCCGATATACAGCATTCCCCAAAGAACCTATGCCATTTTTAAAGAAATTATTTGAAACAATCGTGTTATAACTGGAGTTTTCCACATTAAAACTGCCTTCAATATAATTATTTGAAATAGTTACGAAAGAATTCTTTTGACCGCCTGCTCCGAATAAATATAAACCTGCCCGTCGCATATAATTTCCTCTAATAGTGGCAAATTCTTGATCGTATACAACGATTCCAGAGCCACCCATATTCGTAATGACATTGTTTTCAATAAACACCGAGTATCCCCTGGTCAATATCCCATGAAATCCTCCAGTGATTAAGTTATCTCTAATGATACTGTTATCACCATATGAATCTTCCTGGTTAATCGCATACTTTGTTGAATCAGGAAATTGCGGAGCACCATCTAAAAAATTCGTATTGAACTTCCCATTATCACGAATACGATTATTTTTAATAATGCAATAGGAACCCCCCATTGTGATTCCGCCGCGGTGACCATCATAAATTTCATTGAATTCCACCACATTATGTGCAGGCATCCCTCCAAAGTTTGTAAATATGTTCAGGTTCCTGCTTGGATCGGATTCATTTCTAAAGATGAATTTGATTTTCTTTGCTCTTTTAGGGATCGAGATGGGGAACAGCACACGCATATTGGTGGTTCTGCCTATAAAAGTATTATCCTCTGTATAAAAAGCTACATTGAATTCTTTATTGTTTAAGCTGGTTTGCCTGGAATAACCCTGTCCTGATAGAGAAATCACACTATATTCGCCAGCAGGTATCGTAACATAATCCGTAATGATACTATTATCTGATGGAGTGACTACTCCATTCCCATCCATGTCCCCAAGAACCGGAGTACCCGGTATACTTCCTCGAATCCATCCAACTGAAGTGAAATTGACGTTGTCCCCCGCATACCCGCTTATTTCGCAGTGACTCAAAGAACAATAAGAAGCTCCATACGTAAAGGATACTCCATATGTGTGTTCTACATATTTCTCACTCGGATCGTTAAAACTGCGTTCATACATATCGCCTATTATTTTCCCGTTGGTTAAATGTGCATTCTTTACCTGGTGAAATGTAAAGGATACTCCTGCAAACAAATGAATAGCTCCAGAAGTTCGCTCATCATATGGAGATTTATTGTCAGAGTCATACATCACTTTTAAGGTTGAACCATTTAGATTAAACGTAATATTATCCACCAAGGTAATCGATAAAGGGTAACAAATTGAATACTCACCCCTCGGTAACATAACAAGTGTATATTCTTTACCATGTGCATATTTTAATGCCCGGTTAATGCCTTTAATATTGTTATAAGCTTTATGATAATCTTCTTCAGAATATGGTTTCTGTGGCAAACCTTTTTGAATCCCCCAATGCTCTAAATCGATTACATACGTTCCATGCCCATATCTTTCTGAGAACAACTTCTCCGCAAGATTCTGATCTTTATTAATGAATACTGAATCTGCTACCGTTATAGGAAAAGCGAGTGTCCCTTCTTCATCTATCAATTTTTTTATTCTACCATCCAACATTATCACCCCTATTTAATTCTCAATAAAAGAACTTCCATGAATAATTAGAGCAGGAGAATTATTTAGTATATCCGTCACATAATGGTTGGTGGATTCATTGGTAAAGTCAAAATCAGATTTAAGGATTAATTCTCCCCGCCCGTTTCTGGCATACAGTTTCACTCGATATAATAACCCCTGCATAGTTGTCGTGTTATTCTTACTTGCGAATAAGTTAAAACGATCGGTAATTCCGCTCTCATTCACACCCTCAATCCGCACGGTTACGAATTGTCCTGAAGGGATCACTGCATAACTTGTACTCGCTTCAAACCTCCCATTTACATATAAATCGCACCCGGAGCGGCGATAGCTGGCACCATTGTGCTGGGTATAAATTTGAACCCCAGAAGTTGCCCCCTCTATTAAATAGTTACTCCAGGAATTGACTTTGGGATTGAGGGCACATTGTATTTCCATAGCGTCAAAGGTGATTTGAGGAGTTTCTACATAATCGCTTCCTCCTCTAAGAGATAAAACTACATCACCTTGAGTTTTAGAGACAACCGACCTACCATTCGATTCATGATTATTTTCATTTCTCGTAACGACTCTGAATGAATATACAGTGGAACTCATTAGTTGTGTAATCTCGAATGATGTTTCTGTTGTAGTACCTACCAAAGTATCCCCTACAAATACTAGATATTCTAAAGAATCTTTCGTCCTGAAGTTAGGTTTCCAAGTGAGTGTTATAGAATTTTTCGTACTATTAATCGCTTGAAGTTCAATGACATCCAGTGGAATGACGTAACGAATAAGCTCGTCTACAGAATAGTCTTCTAATCTCAAAGAACCTCCACCAACATTTTGTTTACCGGCTTGCCACTTACCCTGGGAATAAACCAAAATATCCCCATCCGTTAATTGATTAGGGGTCAGTTCGATATCCAGTAGATCAGACAGGCTATGATTATGAGCATCATCCGCTTTAGAATCCCAATTACCCTTCTCATCATCCGTCACAAATCGATGATCTTCATCTTCCGTTATCATACTTGCCGGATGTGATTCAGGATGGGTATATTCAGTACTAACTTGTTCTTCACCGTCAATGGTAAGTTTGTTGGACGAGGAAATCCCTAATCGATCAAGAGTGGGTTTGTTAGGATGGGAATGACTTGAGGTGGTTAAATCATTAATAGCCGTTTCATGGGTTGAGATTTCACTTAAGTCTATGGAAGACTCAGAACCCGTTTGTTCAATTTTATCTAAGATGGATTTATTTGAATGAATATGCTTTTCTTGATCTAGTTGATTCAACCTGGTTTCGAGTTGATCAACTTCCGCTTGAATTCCATTGTCATCATAAACAATAATTTCCGTGCCATTAATGATAATCTTGCCATTATTATTCGATTCGTTGACTGCCATCTACACAGCCTCCTTGGTATATTTCGTAAGTTTACATTACTCAATTACCCTGAAAATAGTAATAAAGTAATAGTTGGACATGCTTTATTTTATGCACATGCCGTAAAGTTGTGATTAGAAAGTGGAAAAATCCATTCTTATGTCCCTAAGAAAAATTATTGAATATTAAATAGAGCCACCCGGTCGTGCGAGGTGGCTCTATCACATTCTTTATAGTTGTCTTATCAAAGCTTCAAGCAATTCTTCCTTACTCATAACAGCCTCTCCCCCACCTTGAACAAACGACTCTTTCCCGCCGCCTTTACCATTGATGAGTGGGAATACTTTTTGTGCGACTTCTCTTAAGTTAATCGTCGGGAGCGACCCCTTAGCCGCTACAAGCTGAAGCTTTTGATCATTATGCACGACCAGCATCACAATCGCATCTTCTCTCTTAGAAATGATGTACTGTGCAATCTTCTGAAGTTCCTGGATCGGCCTGTCATTATAAGCTTTTTGGATAAGAGTATAGTCATCTTTTTGGACTCCAATTAACCCTTCTGCTTCATATGTCAGCAGAACCTCTTTCAATCCTTCGAGTGCTTTTTCCTGTTCTTTCTGTTTGGAAATCAGTTGCTCGGCAGTCGATACCATGTTTTCTTCCGGGGATTGCAGGACACTTGTGAGTTCTTTCAGGAGTCCATGTTTACGATGCAGTTGATGGAGCACCCGGTCACCGCACACAAATTGCAATCGGATATGACCTTTGTGCTTTTCCCAATCAAGGATCTTGATGGCTCCGACTTCGCTCGTGGAACGGGGATGCGTCCCACCGCACCCGTTGTAGTCGAATTCCGGGATGATGACGAGACGGATCTCGCCTGTGACGGATGGGTGTTTACGCAAGGGATAATCGGACAGTTCCGCTTCTGTCACCCTCTTCGTCTCGATCGGACGTGCTTCCCTTATGATCCGGTTGGCTAGCTCCTCTGCTTTCGAAGCATCTGAGTTGCTGATGTCACTGACGTTTAAGTCGATGGTGAGGGACTCTTTTCCGAGATGAAAGCTGATCGTCTCATATTGGAGTGCTTCTGCAAATGCGGCAGACAGGATATGCTGACCGGCGTGCTGCTGCATATGATCGAATCGGCGTTGCCAATCGATCTGTCCTTCGACAACTTCTGAAATATCCTCAAACGGTTCTTCTATGTAATGACGGATCTCTCCGTTCACCTCTTCAACATTGATAATTCTCTTATCCTTTAGCGTTCCTGTATCATAGGGCTGGCCGCCGCCTGTCGGGTAGAAAGCCGTCTCTTCTAATACAACGTACCAGCCTGACTCATCCTGCTCCTGCTCCTGAATGGACGTGTTAAATTCTCTCATATAGGCATCTTGATAGTATTGTTTGACTGTCATCGGTAACCCTCTTTCTGAACTGTTCTATCCATACTTTATCATAAGAAGGATGGATGGAACCATGTCAGTCTCTTGGCTTCTTCTCGATTGGCACCGTCCCGACCTGCTCCCAAGGTATTTCCCATCGTCTTTCGAATTCTTCCTTTGCCATTTCGTCTCCTTCAATGATTCGTTCTACCAATGTCCTGAGTTTCATCGTTGAATAGTTCACGTTATCACCTGCTTTTGTTTAGTTGAAAAGTAGAAGTCACACGGAGTATACGTAAATCGTTTTAGTATGGATGTGTTTTATCGTACTTTTTACCTATATGGTGATGTTTTAAACTTTTCAACTCTCTCCCAACCCAAAAAAGTGGCCATTCCATAAGGAATGACCACTATTATCTGGATAGCTCCAGGAATGGCGATGATGAATTACATCATGCCGCCCATTCCACCCATGCCGCCCATACCGGACATATCCGGCATGCCACCGCCTTCTTCAGGAATGTCCGCTACTACTGCTTCAGTAGTCAGGAACATTGCTGCTACAGACGCTGCGTTTTGAAGCGCAGAACGAGTTACTTTGGTTGGATCTACGATACCTTTTTCGATCATGTTGACCCACTCACCAGTAGCTGCGTTGAATCCGACACCTACTTCTTCCTTCTTCAGACGTTCTACGATGATAGAACCTTCTAATCCAGCGTTGTGAGCGATTTGACGGATCGGCTCTTCAAGAGCACGCAGCACGATGTTGATACCAGTTGCTACATCTGCATCCGCTTCGATTGATGCTACTTTATTGTATACGTTCACGAGTGCTGTACCACCACCGGATACGATACCTTCTTCTACTGCTGCACGAGTAGAGTTCAGGGCGTCTTCGATGCGTAGTTTACGTTCTTTAAGCTCAGTTTCAGTTGCAGCTCCAACTTTGACTACTGCTACTCCACCTGCAAGCTTAGCAAGGCGCTCTTGTAATTTTTCTTTATCGAACTCAGAAGTGGACTCTTCTAATTGAGCACGGATTTGGTTTACGCGAGCTGCGATTTTTTCTGGGTCTCCAGAGCCTTCTACGACAGTCGTGTTTTCTTTCGTTACGACTACTTTCGCCGCGCGGCCAAGTTGAGTGATGTTTGCAGATTTAAGGTCTAAGCCTAAATCTTCTGTGATTACTTCTCCACCAGTTAGAACCGCTAAGTCTTCAAGCATCGCTTTACGACGGTCACCGAAGCCAGGAGCTTTAACAGCTACAGCGTTGAATGTTCCGCGAAGTTTGTTCACAACAAGTGTTGCAAGAGCTTCACCTTCAACATCTTCTGCTACCATTAATAGTGGCTTACCTTGTTGTACAACTTGCTCAAGAACAGGAAGTACTTCCTGGATGTTTCCGATTTTCTTGTCAGTGATCAGGATGTATGGATTTTCTAAGACAGCTTCCATTTTATCTGAATCAGTGACCATGTATGGAGATGCATATCCGCGGTCGAACTGCATTCCTTCTACTACGTCAAGTTCAGTAGTGAACCCTTTAGATTCTTCAATTGTGATAACGCCGTCGTTTCCAACGCGCTCCATTGCTTCTGCGATCAGTTGACCGACTTCTTCGTCAGCTGCAGAGATAGCCGCAACTTGAGCGATGGAATCTTTGCCTTCGATCGGCTTAGAAATCACTTTTAATTCTTCGATAGCCGCTTGAACCGCTTTTTCGATTCCTTTGCGAACGCCAACAGGGTTAGCACCAGCTGTTACGTTTTTAAGACCTTCACGGATCATTGCTTGAGCAAGGACCGTTGCAGTCGTTGTACCGTCACCGGCGATTTCGTTTGTTTTGCTTGCTACTTCAGCAACCAGTTTTGCACCCATGTTTTCGAATGCATCTTCCAGTTCGATTTCTTTCGCAATGGTTACACCGTCATTTGTGATAAGTGGTGAACCGAATTTCTTCTCAAGTACCACGTTACGTCCTTTTGGTCCAAGAGTTACTTTTACTGCATTTGCTAATTGATCGACACCGCGAAGCATGGAACGGCGTGCTTCTTCGCTGAATTTAATATCTTTAGCCATTATAAAGTCCTCCTCTTATTTAAATAATGTATGGTTTACTATTACGGAATTTAAATTATTCGCCAACTACAGCCAGAATATCGCTATCGCGAAGGATCAGGTATTCTGTGCCTTGGTATTTCACTTCTGTACCAGCGTATTTAGAGAAAATGATTCGATCGCCGACAGCTACCTCAAGAGCAACGCGCTCACCGTTGTCAAGAATGCGACCAGTACCTACAGCCATCACTTTACCTTCTTGTGGCTTTTCCTTTGCGGAATCCGGTAGCACAATACCGCTTGCTGTTTTTTCTTCTGACTCAACTAGCTCGATAACGACGCGATCACCTAGTGGTTTTAACAAGTGAAACAACCTCCTTGAATTATGTAAATGTTTTTTATTAGCACTCGCTCACTGTGAGTGCTAACACAACTATTATATTAATTAATTCGTTTTCATTTTGCAAGAGTCCTGCCTAAAATTTTTTTCGTCATTTTTCTCTTTTTTTCACACCCTCCTATCCTATGCCCTCCTTTCCCCATATATTCCAGGCTGAAAGAAACCCTTAGATTTGAACAGTTCCGCTTTTCTTAGTAGAATTGTACAGGAGTAAGTTCAAGCTGATCGTTATCTTACAGGTACAAAAGGAGATCAAACGTTGAAAAAACATTTCGGATTTATTTTAATAGCCTATATCGTCATGCAGCTTTCAAGCATTGTCGGGGTACCCCTTTTATATAAAATCGGTGTCGACGTCCTCGGTAAACCCGATGAGACGGTACGAAGCCTTGTCCCTGGATATTGGCTTGTCATCAGCTTTACGCTGACCCTTCTCATTGTGGGAGGCATTCTCAGGAAAAGCGAAACAAGCACCCGTCTCGAACGGAGTGCTCCCATGGGCGCCGGCCGTTCGATTGTTTGGGCGGTACTCGGAATCTTCATGGCATTCATCGCTCAATCGGTTGCGATACAAGTCGAATATGCATTAGGAATTCAGATGGGGTCTGAAAATACTCAGATGATCATCGGCATCATTGAAAAAGTGCCGTTATCCATGCTGGTCGCGGCCATCATCGGACCCATTCTGGAAGAGATCGTATTCAGGAAGATCATTTTCGGCGTGCTTTACGAGAAGATGCATTTCTTCTTTGCCGCTCTAATCAGCTCGGTCATTTTCGCTCTTGCCCATTTCGAGCCTGAGCATGTGATCCTGTATTCAGCAATGGGATTCACCTTTGCCTTTCTTTATGTAAAAACGAAGCGGATCCTTGTGCCAATATTTGCTCACGTGGCCATGAATACAACGGTCGTTCTAATGCAATCTATCTATAAGGACGATATCGAAAAAATGATGAATGAAGCTGAAAAAATACAAGGATTTATTGGAGGATTATTTCTATGAGGAGATCACCATTATTCTCGGGAGTGATCTATCTCCTTCTCGGTGTGCTCTTCACATACTTTGCTGTACAAAACGTACAGAATGATGAAGGTTGGGGATTTTTCACGTATATGCTGATCTTTCTTGCAACCCTGGACTTCGGTTCCGGGTTACGGATGGTCATGCTGCATTTCAAAATCAAAAAACAAATAAAGCACAAAAAATAAGGATTGATCAAATGATCAATCCTTATTTTTGTCTTCAAACTGTTCCATTTCAAGCTTCTGCTCCGCCTCCAATACTTTTTTGTATCCGATCTTGGAGATCCAGATGCTGACTTCATATAGTATGAAGAGCGGTACCGTCACCATTAGATGGGACACAATGTCGGGAGGCGTGATAAGGGCCGCGATGACCAATAAGATAAAGTAGGCAGCTTTCCTCATCTTCCCCATCATCATCGGCGTGATGATTCCTAACCGTGTAAGAAAAAGCATGGCTACGGGTAACTGAAAAAGAAAACCGAAAGGAATCGTGATCTGGAATAAGAAATGAAAGTATTCGTTTATCCCTATCACTTGTTCTATATTTAGGTTCGTTGATAAACCCATCATGAATTTCACGATATATGGAAACAAAATAAAATAAGAAAATGACAATCCACCTAAGAAAAGGAGAAGGGAAACTGGAATGTAACTCAGCGTCACTTTTCTCTCTCTTTCATATAAACCAGGGCTCACAAAAGACCAGACTTGAAAGAGAATGATAGGGGATGTCATGATCAAAGCAATGAACATGATCATTTCCATATAGATCTTGAGAGGATCTGTGATACGAAAGGCGTTCATGGTTAATTCTTTCGCTTCATCGGCATGCTGTAAGTACCTGATCAGCGGTTCTGCAAGAAAGAAGCTTACAACAACTGCTAACAAGAAGAAAACGACTACAAACATGAGTCGTTTTTGCAATTCTCCTATATGTTCATAAACTGTCATGTCTCTTTGACTCATGGCGTTCATCCTACTCTACTTAGCACTATTATTTTTTTCGTCTTCATCATCTGCTAAGCCTTTTGTTGCATTTTTAAATTCACGCAATGTATTTCCTGCCGCTTTTCCTAATTCCGGAAGTTTCTTAGGACCAAAAATAAGTAAAGCAACGACTGCTATTAATACGAGGCTACCTGGACCTGGCATAATGAGACACCTCCTCTTTTACCATTCTATCATAACGCAAATATGAAGAATTTTCTATTCTGTTATGATTCCATCTTGTGACATTTCCGTGTCATCCTCCGAGTAATGCTTCAAGAAGTATACGAGTGACTGAAGCTCCACCGCCAAGTCGATATGATGGACGCGGATATGGTCGGGCACCGTCAATCTCGCAGGGGTGAAATTCAGTATCCCCTTTATATTCGAAGAAACCAATCGGTCTGTGATATTCTGAGCAGAAGATGCCGGCACCGTCAGAATCGCTACTTCAATATCATGCCCCACAAGCTTCTCTTCTAAATCATCTAAATGAAAAACGGGTACGTCGCTGATTTGAGTCCCGACCTTCTTTTCATCCACCTCAAAAGCCATTTCGATCTTCGTATTATTATTCTTGATGAAATTATAATGAAGAAACGCCGTACCGAGATTCCCCACCCCGATCAGCACAACCTTCGTAAGGGCATCCTGATCCAGTGTCTTACGGAAGAAGGATAACAGATAATTGACATTATAGCCGTATCCCTTTTTACCCAATGCACCAAAATAAGAAAAGTCCCTGCGGATCGTAGCAGAATCAACTTTCACCGCTTCACTTAATTCCTTCGATGAAACCCTCTGCTTACCTGATGAGTACAGATTCTTGATAAATCGATAATATAGCGGAAGGCGCTTGGCCGTTGCCTGTGGAATTTTCGTTGTATCCTGGTTCATATTGTATTCCCCCACATCTATTCAAAACCTCTGATACCGCTTCCAAAATAGAAAGCATACAGATTTAATAAACTCTCCTACCCATCATACACTATATTTTATCCTAAGTGTACGAAGATTAATAGGTGTTTTATTGCCGTTCCCCTCTCAAATACGGTACACTAGCACTATGAAATAGAGGTGAAACGTCATGATTCTTTTACAAGTGAATCAATTAACAAAAAACTTCGGTGCAGATAATATCCTATCAAATATTAAACTTGAAATACAGACTAGAGATCGTGTTGCCCTTGTCGGCCGTAATGGTGCGGGGAAGTCGACTCTTCTAAAAATAATAGCAGGACACCTTTCCTACGATTCCGGGGAGATCACAAAGCCAAAAGGCGTCTCCATGGGGTATCTTGCCCAAAATACGGGTCTCGAATCGGATCTTTCCATCTGGTCTGAGATGCTGACTGTCTTTGAGGAATTGAAACAGCAGGAAAAAAAATTGCGATTATTGGAGCAGCAAATGGCCGATCCCTCGGTATATGAACAAGAGGAGGTCTATCAACGGGTATTGAAGGAATACGATCAACTCCAGGTTCTCTTCAAGGACTCCGGCGGCTATCAGTATGAAGCGGATATCCGTTCCGTCCTTCACGGATTGAACTTTGCCGATTTTGATTACGAAACCAAGATATCCACACTGAGTGGTGGTCAGAAAACCCGTCTTGCCCTTGGTAAGCTTCTTCTGACCAAGCCTGACATCCTTATCCTGGATGAGCCGACCAACCACTTGGATATTGAAACTTTATCATGGCTTGAAACGTATCTTCAAAGCTATGAAGGAGCAGTCCTGATCGTTTCCCATGATCGCTACTTTTTAGACAGTGTCGTCAATCAAGTGTATGAAATTTCCCGGAACAGAAGTAAGAAATACCCAGGGAACTACAGCAGATATCTTGAACAAAAAGCAGAAGACTTTGAGAAAGATCTCAAAATGTTCGAGCGTCAACAGCAGGAAGTCGCAAAGCTCGAAGACTTCATCCAACGGAATATCGCAAGGGCGTCTACCACGAAAATGGCACAGAGCCGGCGAAAGAAGCTGGAGCGCATGGATCGGATGGATCGACCACTCGGCGATGAGAAGTCTGCCAGCTTCACGTTTCAAATTGACCGGTCAAGCGGGAATGACGTCCTGCACGTCCAGGACCTTACCATTGGCTACGGGAAAAACGAGACGATTTCCTCCCATATCGATTTCTCTGTCAAAAAAGGGGACAGTATCGCCCTGGTTGGACCGAACGGAATCGGGAAATCGACGCTTTTAAAAACATTGGTGAATAAACTTCAGCCACTGGACGGCACATTTAAATTCGGATCCAATGTTTCCATCAGTTACTATGACCAGGAGCAAGCCGAACTATCATCGAACAAGACCGTATTAAATGAACTGTGGGACGAATATCCGATGAAGATGGAGAAAGAAATCCGGACGGTCCTCGGTAACTTCCTCTTTTCAGGGGAAGATGTCCTAAAGCCCGTTTCTACCCTAAGCGGTGGAGAAAAAGCACGGTTAGCCCTCTCCAAGCTGATGATGGAAAAAGGAAACGTCCTGATTCTGGATGAGCCGACTAACCATCTTGATCTGGATAGCAAAGAAGTGTTGGAAAATGCCCTGATTGATTATCCCGGAACCATCCTCTTTGTGTCACACGACCGGTATTTCATCAACCGAATTGCCACAAAGGTCGTTGAATTATCCAAAAAAGGCTCGACGGAGTATCTTGGCGATTACGATTACTATGTAGAAAAATTACAGCAGCAGGAAGAATTGGCGGCACTTGAACGCACGGAACAGGGTGAACAATTACAAGAGCCCACTCAAAAACGATCTCACAAGATTGATAAAGAAGCGAAAAAGCTCGAACGTCAACGAAAGCGCAGAGTCGAAGAAATCGAAGGCCTCATGGAAGTACTTGAAATAAACATACAGGAAAAAGAAGATCTCCTCTGCGATCCTGACATCTTTCAAGATCACGAGAAAGTACAGGAGATTAATGAATCACTAACAAAAGCGAAAGAAGAGCTTGATTCTTTATTGGAAGAATGGACAGAACTGGAAGAACTCCTTCAAGAAGAACAGTAGTCCACAGGATTGGGGATAACGATCACTCCCCAATCCTTTCTTATTCCACATTATTATCCACAGTTACAACACTTATAAAACGTTACTCAAAAGAGTTTTCCACAATATCCACAAAAACAGCCTGAGTTATCCACAGCATTTACCATTATTTAGGTTCTGGATTACTCATGTTTTTCACAATGTATACACACTAAATAAGTAGTTACTAACAATTTGTCCACAACCTGTTGATAAAACGTATGTTCGTTCCTTTAAAATCCTTCCCCCCTGACTAATTCTGTGCATTACTCACAGGATATCAACAAACAATAAAAAAAAGCTTGAACGATGTTTCGTTCAAGCTTTCCCTTTTAGAAATTCTCGATATCAAGTCCTGGATGAGCATTCATATCCATGCTTCCCCTTTTTCCTTGTTGGAATAACACTGTTCCTGCGGCTGCAATCATAGCAGCATTATCTGTACAAAGAGATAGGGGAGGAATGACCAATTCCGCTTCCATTCCCTCAAATGCTTCTTGAAGGGCAGCACGCAAGCCTTTATTGGCCGCAACTCCGCCAGCAAGTAATACTTGCTCCACTTCATACTCCTTCACAGCCTTAACCGTTTTCGTTACTAACACATCAATGACACTTGCTTGAAAGCTCGCGGCCAAATCCTGTGGATGAATGGTCATGCCCTTTTGTTTGGCATTGTGAAGCGTGTTGATAACCGATGACTTCAAACCACTGAAGCTGAAATCATAAGATCCTTCTTCCAGCCATGCCCGTGGCAGCTCAAGACTTGCTTCCCCAACATGTGCCAGCCTGTCAATATGAGGACCACCTGGATATGGAAGGCCCAATGTCCGCGCTACCTTGTCGTACGCTTCTCCGGCAGCATCATCGCGTGTTTCTCCGATGACCTCAAAGGACCCGTGATCTTTCATGAGTACAAGCTCCGTATGTCCTCCGGAAACAACCAGGGAAAGAAGAGGAAACCTCATCTCTTTCACTAAGCGATTGGCATAGATATGCCCTGCAATGTGATGGACCCCCACCAACGGTTTATCGTGGGCAAAAGCGAGAGCCTTGGCCGCGTTGACACCGATTAATAGTGCGCCTACCAAACCAGGTCCTTCCGTCACAGCGACACAATCTATATCCTCCATCGTCATCCCGGCTTGATCTAGCGCTTCCTCCAGTACATACGTAACCTGCTCCACATGATGACGCGATGCAATCTCAGGTACCACTCCACCGAATCGCTTATGACTTTCAATTTGAGACGAAACAATATTCGTCACAATCTCTGTTCCATTACGTATAATCGCCACAGCTGTCTCATCACAGCTTGTTTCAATTCCCAATACTACTATATCTTTTTTCATAAATTCACCCACATTACTAAAGCATCCTCTTGATTGTCCGAGTAGTACCTCTTACGAATCCCACCGTCTTTGAAACCGAGCTTACGATATAAGTGCTGCGCAGGCATGTTTGAAACCCTGACTTCGAGTGTCATTACGCGAGCGCCAAATTCAACCGCTATATCCATGATCTTGCGCATAAGACCTTCCCCCAAACCACGTCCCCGGTAATCAGGGAGCACGGCTACATTTGTGATATGGGCCTCATCCACGACCAGCCACACGCCGCAGTAACCCGCAAGCTTCTCTCCATCTTCTGCAACGAGGTAGGTGGACAGGTGGTTATGCTCAATTTCATTCAAGAAAGCGTCCCGGCTCCAGGGAATGCTAAAAGATTGATTTTCAATTTCCATTACCTCGTTTAAATCATCGACTGTCATAAATCGTATATCCATATTGTAACGATCCTTTATCATCTATTCAGATTTATTTTGGGCCTCCAGCCACTTCACTTCTGCTTCCGCCATCCGTATATAGTTGGGAAGCACTTCATGTGCCGTCATTTCTTTTAAACCCAGTCCAATATAAGCCAGTTCAGAAGGGCGGGGATTATGACTGACAAATGGTGCGATTCTTGCTTGATCTCCAAGTACTTCCTTAATCATGCCCTTATGGATGGAGACATCATTCCCGACAAATAACAACTCTTTATCTAATTCTTTTAACTTTGTCGCCCATTCGTCAAGCATCATGTTGCGATCTTCTTCCACGCAAACTAATCGATCTCCCTGAAACTCATAGAGTCCTGTGTATACCTGTCCTCTTCTGGCATCAAACAACGGAACGATAAACCCTTGAAAATATCGTCCGGATGAAGCCAAAGTAGCCAGGCTCGATACAGGGACAAGAGGGATATTCAATGACCATGCCAGGGTCTTGGCCAATGTGACCCCGATTCTTACACCCGTATAGGAACCGGGTCCATTCGCCACAACAATCTTCGTTAATTCCTTTGCCTCTACCCCACAGTCTTTTAACAACCGTTCGACAGCCGGCATGGCTCTCACAGAGTGGTTCTTTTTCATATACGTGATGTACTCCCCAATTACTTTATCCTCTTCAATCAAGGCAACCCCAAACGGATAATTGGAGGTATCTATTGATAATATCGTCATGACACAATCTCCTTACACAATTCACTATAACGATTTCCATGCGGCTTCAACACAATCCTTCTCTTGGAGTCGCCTTCCCGGTAAATCGACAAGCTTAATAATTCTTTTGGAAGCTGATCCTTTATTAAGTGAGCCCACTCTATGACGGTCACACCTTCTCCTTCAAAATATTCATCAAATCCCAAATCTTCAAAGGAATCGTCCAGCCTGTATACATCCATATGATAAAGAGGCAGGCGCCCCTTATATTCTTTAATAATGGTAAAAGTGGGACTGTTCACGGTTTTAGTGACACCAAGACCCTTGGCAAGTCCTTTCGTAAACGTTGTCTTCCCTGCCCCAAGATCACCTTCCAGCGTCAACACAGCACCAGGCTTTAATAGTCCTGCAAGCTTTTCTGCAAATTGGCCTGTTTCCTCCGGACTGTTTGTCATAATCTCAAACTGATTCATGTTAATCTCCTCAATCATCATTTAGAGTATAAAAAAACCTTAGGATCGTTTGTTACCCTAAGGGAGAATGTATATATGTAGTTTACCCTTTTTGGGGTATGAGAGTAAAGGTTCTGAAAAAAGACAATAAAAAAAACGAAACAACGTTTCGTTTGAATGAACAAAAATGGCGGTCCGGACGGGACTCGAACCCGCGACCTCCTGCGTGACAGGCAGGCATTCTAACCAACTGAACTACCGGACCAAAGTTTTTTCACGATAGTGAAAATAACTATCCATGCGTGACTCATGAAAGATTAGCGATAACCTTTGATAAAACAAGTCAAAAATGGTATTGCGGGGACAGGATTTGAACCTGCGACCTTCGGGTTATGAGCCCGACGAGCTACCGAACTGCTCCACCCCGCGACGATAAAAATGTTACTATCTTCTATACTACTATATGCACCTTCACAAATAAAGTGATTGTACAAAAAAGAATTGTTTCGCCTGGCGACGTCCTACTCTCACAGGGGGAGATCCCCCAACTACCATCGGCGCTGAAGAGCTTAACTTCCGTGTTCGGCATGGGAACGGGTGTGACCTCTTCGCCATTATCACCAGACGAATATTCAATTGAAGGATTGTTCCTTCAAAACTAGATAAAGGATTGATGTCAAGAAAGCCGAATATCGACCAATTGTTGTTCATATAAATATGACTCTTTGTGGTTAAGTCCTCGATCGATTAGTATCAGTCAACTCCACATGTCGCCATGCTTCCATCTCTGACCTATCTACCTAGTCATCTTCTAGGGATCTTACTCACTTACGTGATGGGAAATCTCATCTCGAGGGGGGCTTCATGCTTAGATGCTTTCAGCACTTATCCCTTCCGCACATAGCTACCCAGCGATGCCTTTGGCAAGACAACTGGTACACCAGCGGTGCGTCCATCCCGGTCCTCTCGTACTAAGGACAGCTCCTCTCAAATTTCCTGCGCCCACGACGGATAGGGACCGAACTGTCTCACGACGTTCTGAACCCAGCTCGCGTACCGCTTTAATGGGCGAACAGCCCAACCCTTGGGACCGACTACAGCCCCAGGATGCGATGAGCCGACATCGAGGTGCCAAACCTCCCCGTCGATGTGGACTCTTGGGGGAGATAAGCCTGTTATCCCCGGGGTAGCTTTTATCCGTTGAGCGATGGCCCTTCCATGCGGAACCACCGGATCACTAAGCCCGACTTTCGTCCCTGCTCGACTTGTAGGTCTCGCAGTCAAGCTCCCTTGTGCCTTTACACTCTGCGAATGATTTCCAACCATTCTGAGGGAACCTTTGGGCGCCTCCGTTACTCTTTAGGAGGCGACCGCCCCAGTCAAACTGCCCACCTGACACTGTCTCCCACCCCGATAAGGGGCGCGGGTTAGAATTTCAATACAGCCAGGGTAGTATCCCACCGATGCCTCCACCGAAGCTGGCGCTCCGGTTTCCAAGGCTCCTACCTATCCTGTACAAGCTGTACCAAAATTCAATATCAGGCTACAGTAAAGCTCCACGGGGTCTTTCCGTCCTGTCGCGGGTAACCTGCATCTTCACAGGTACTATAATTTCACCGAGTCTCTCGTTGAGACAGTGCCCAGATCGTTACGCCTTTCGTGCGGGTCGGAACTTACCCGACAAGGAATTTCGCTACCTTAGGACCGTTATAGTTACGGCCGCCGTTTACTGGGGCTTCGATTCGCACCTTCGCTTGCGCTAAGCACTCCTCTTAACCTTCCAGCACCGGGCAGGCGTCAGCCCCTATACTTCGCCTTACGGCTTCGCAGAGACCTGTGTTTTTGCTAAACAGTCGCCTGGGCCTATTCACTGCGGCTCTCTCGGGCTTGCACCCTACCAGAGCACCCCTTCTCCCGAAGTTACGGGGTCATTTTGCCGAGTTCCTTAACGAGAGTTCTCTCGCTCACCTTAGGATTCTCTCCTCGCCTACCTGTGTCGGTTTGCGGTACGGGCACCTTTTTCCTCGCTAGAGGCTTTTCTTGGCAGTGTGGAATCAGGAACTTCGCTACTATAATTCGCTCGCTATCACAGCTCAGCCTTCACGATGATGGGATTTGCCTCATCATCAGCCTAACTGCTTAGACGCACATATCCAGCAGTGCGCTTACCCTATCCTCCTGCGTCCCCCCATTGCTCAAACGGAAAAGAGGTGGTACAGGAATATCAACCTGTTGTCCATCGTCTACGCCTATCGGCCTCGACTTAGGTCCCGACTAACCCTGAGCGGACGAGCCTTCCTCAGGAAACCTTAGGCATTCGGTGGATGGGATTCTCACCCATCTTTCGCTACTCATACCGGCATTCTCACTTCTAAGCACTCCACCAGTCCTTACGGTCTAGCTTCGCAGTCCTTAGAACGCTCTCCTACCACTGACACCTAGAGGTGTCAATCCACAGCTTCGGTGATACGTTTAGCCCCGGTACATTTTCGGCGCAGAGTCACTCGACCAGTGAGCTATTACGCACTCTTTAAATGGTGGCTGCTTCTAAGCCAACATCCTGGTTGTCTAAGCAACTCCACATCCTTTTCCACTTAACGTATACTTTGGGACCTTAGCTGGTGGTCTGGGCTGTTTCCCTTTCGACTACGGATCTTATCACTCGCAGTCTGACTCCCATGGATAAGTCTTTGGCATTCGGAGTTTGTCTGAATTCGGTAACCCGATGAGGGCCCCTAGTCCAAACAGTGCTCTACCTCCAAGACTCTTACACATGAGGCTAGCCCTAAAGCTATTTCGGAGAGAACCAGCTATCTCCAAGTTCGATTGGAATTTCTCCGCTACCCACACCTCATCCCCGCACTTTTCAACGTGCGTGGGTTCGGACCTCCATTCAGTGTTACCTGAACTTCATCCTGGACATGGGTAGATCACCTGGTTTCGGGTCTACGACCACATACTCAATTCGCCCTATTCAGACTCGCTTTCGCTGCGGCTCCGT
>NZ_CP122397.1:170000-277500 GCF_029834455.1 Rossellomorea sp. DA94 | reverse complement strand
TTCAAGGTTCAATGATTAAGGTTTAAATTGGAGCGGGTGAAGGGAATCGAACCCTCATCATCAGCTTGGAAGGCTGAGGTTTTACCACTAAACTACACCCGCATATAAAATTATGATGGTCGGGAAGACAGGATTCGAACCTGCGACCCCTTGGTCCCAAACCAAGTGCTCTACCAAGCTGAGCTACTTCCCGTCAGAAAAGCATATGTATAACCGTGAATCCGACACTCACTAGTAGAAGCAAGATGGCGCGCCCGAGAGGAGTCGAACCCCTAACCTTTTGATCCGTAGTCAAACGCTCTATCCAATTGAGCTACGGGCGCATATATTCTTGAAACCTTTTGGTGCGGCCGAGAGGACTTGAACCTCCACGGGGTCGCCCCCACTAGGCCCTCAACCTAGCGCGTCTGCCATTCCGCCACGACCGCGTTTTAAAGCGACAAACACTATTATAACTGAGGTGAATCTATTTTGTCAATAACTTTTTAAAAGGTTTTTAAAAGTGCGGGTGAAGGGACTTGAACCCCCACGCCTCGCGGCGCCAGATCCTAAGTCTGGTGCGTCTGCCAATTCCGCCACACCCGCATGTATTTCGTTTTTCACATTGGCGAAAAACAATTGTAAGATATTTTGCTTGGGCAAAAATCATTGGTGAGCCATGAAGGATTCGAACCTTCGACCCTCTGATTAAAAGTCAGATGCTCTACCAACTGAGCTAATGGCTCGCTATGGCTGGGCTAGCTGGATTCGAACCAACGCATGTCGCAGTCAAAGTGCGATGCCTTACCGCTTGGCTATAGCCCAATACTTTTTTAAAAAGTGACGAGGTTTTAATATTAACATGTCCACCTCAATAAAGTCAACTACTTTTTTAAAAATAAATCTGGCGGTCCGGACGGGACTCGAACCCGCGACCTCCTGCGTGACAGGCAGGCATTCTAACCAACTGAACTACCGGACCAAAGTTTTTTCGCGATAGCGAAAATAACGATCGTTACCTAAAGTAAGTAAAATGACCCGTACGGGATTCGAACCCGTGTTACCGCCGTGAAAGGGCGGTGTCTTAACCGCTTGACCAACGGGCCACGTTCTAAATAGAAATGGCGGAGAAGGAGGGATTTGAACCCTCGCGCCAGTTGCCCGACCTACACCCTTAGCAGGGGCGCCTCTTCAGCCACTTGAGTACTTCTCCATAAAAATGGCTCCGCAGGCAAGATTCGAACTTGCGACCGATCGGTTAACAGCCGATAGCTCTACCACTGAGCTACTGCGGAACGTGAAGTATTCTTACGCTTAACTCGTCTTATCGACTCTTTAGATTATAATGACTCATCAATTTCTTGTCAACTACTTTCAGTCACTTTTTCAACAAGAAAAACGCCTTTTATAACTACCCTTTTTCAATCACAACTTCTTTTACAAGGCGAAGTTTTCCTTTACAGCGGCCACACACATATTTCGTTGTATTGATTTTTCTTTTTCTTTCGAAGTTCAGACCGCACTCAGAACAGGCATAGTGTAACACCCGACTTCTCCTGTTCACATGTGGCAACGAAGAACAATGCCTTGGTCCCCCGACATGCTCGAGAAGTCTTTTAAAGTCCTGATCCCCATGTTTATATCCCTTTCCTTCAATATGCAAGTGATAATGACATAGCTCATGCTTTATAATTCCAATCAACTCTTCCATTCCATGCTCATCCAGATATCTTCGATTAATATCGATATCATGGCTGCCTAACATGTATCTTCCACCAGTGGTCCGTAATCTTGGATTAAAAAACGCCTTATGGCGGAACGGCTTGTTGAATGATTGGATTGAAATTCTTTCTACTAATTGCTGCAGCTCGGCATTCGTCATACAAATCCTTCTTTCTTAATTAGAACATGACAACCTATTATAGCATAAACTAGGTATCACCCTTATTGTTTCAAACTGACAAACTAATCGGAGAAAGACCGTTTTCTTTAGCGGCACTTTCAACGGGATAAGGAGGTTTACCCATGCCAAATTGGCTTGTCAATCAATTGCGGAAAGCTTATCTTGAAAAAGATCGATACCAGATCAAACTTCTTAATCAATGTTGGAATTTCTACAGAAAGAAGAACTGCTCTTAATGATGTTTTTCTATTATCAAGTAATTCCATCTTATATAAAAAAGAGCTGACCACCAGATAGCTCCCTATCATTCAGTCAGCTCCTATCCATTTCTTAATGGACCATCGTCAGTGCAACCCTGCCTTTTTGGACATCTACACTATCAACCCAAACAGTCACAACATCCCCGACTGAAACCACATCTAACGGATGCTTCACGAAACCATTTTTCAGCTTTGAGATATGGACAAGTCCATCTTGTTTCACACCAATGTCAATAAAGGCGCCAAAATCCACTACATTTCGAACGGTTCCTTGTAACTCCATTCCTTCAGATAGATCCTCCAGTTTTAGAACATCCTTCTTCAGTAGCGGTTTAGGAAACTCATCCCTCGGATCTCGACCGGGTCTAATCAGTGAATCGATAATATCCTTTAATGTCAGTTTCCCAATTTCCAACTCTTCACACACTTCATCAATATTCAATTGTTCCAGAGACTGTTTGAGTTTATCTGACCCGACGTCATTTACACCCATCCCCACTTTTGAGAGGAGCTTCTTTACATCGGTATAATTCTCAGGGTGAATAGACGTCCTATCAAGGACCTCTTTCCCATCCATTATCCTCAGGAAGCCAATGCATTGTTCAAATGTTTTCGCACCCAGCCTTGGGATTTTTTTCAATTGCGCCCTGGATTGAAATTTCCCTTCTTCCTCCCGCTTTTTCACGATATTATTGGCCACTGTTTTAGAAAGCCCCGCTACATATTGCAATAAGGAAGAAGATGCAGTATTTACATTTACACCCACTTGGTTTACAGCCGTTTCCACTACAAACGTTAACGATTCGTTCAACTTCTTTTGGGAAACATCATGTTGATATTGCCCGACCCCGACTGATTTAGGGTCGATTTTCACTAATTCAGCTAATGGATCCTGTAATCTCCGGGCAATGGAAACAGCACTTCTTTCTTCCACTTGAAGGTCCGGGAACTCTTCTCTCGCCACATCTGATGCAGAATATACGCTTGCCCCCGCTTCATTGACTATTAAGTAAGAGATATTCCCGCCTACTTCTTTCAATAGATCCACCACAAATTGTTCGGTTTCTCTCGACGCGGTACCATTTCCAATTGCCACAACCTCAATCGAATATGTTGTCAAAATCGATTTAAAAGCGTCTTCCGCTTTGGTTCGTTGGGATTGAGATGTATGCGGATAGATTACGTTGATATCGAGGGTTTTCCCTGTTTCATCAATGACAGCAAGCTTACACCCAGTCCGAAATGCAGGATCGACACCCAATACCATCTTCCCTTTCATCGGTGGCTGGAGCAATAATTTACGCAAGTTTTCAGAGAAGATATGAATGGCTTGATCTTCCGCTTTGTCAGTTAACTCATTTCGGATTTCTCTTTCTACTGACGGTTGGATGAGCCTTTTATAACTATCTTCCACTGCTTCCTTCACTAGGGGCACAGAAATGGAGTGGATATTCTTAATGACCTGCTTTTCCAAATATGTTTGGATGCCTTCTGTATCGGGCTGGATGTTCACTTTTAAAATGTCTTCCTTTTCCCCTCTATTCATTGCCAGGACACGATGGGGCACAACTTTGTGAATGGGTTCCTGATAGGAGTAATACATTTCAAACACTTTTTTTTCGTCTAACTCCTCTTTCTTTACCTTTGATTCTATTAACCCTTTACGGAATGTATATTTTCGTATGTAGTCCCGGTAAGAAGCTTCATCGGATATGTATTCAGCAATGATGTCCTTGGCTCCACCCAGGGCTTCTTCCACAGAAGTCACTTCATTCTCTTCAGAGATATAGTTTGAAGCTTCACTTGTAAGGTCTCCTTTTAATGGGAAGGTCAGAATCCATTCAGCCAGGGGCTCCAAGCCTTTTTCTTTTGCTACGGTTGCTTTGGTACGCCTCTTTTGTTTATATGGACGATATAAATCTTCCACCATTTGCAGCTTATCGGCTTTTTGAATGGACCGGGTCAATTCTTCCGTTAACTTCCCCTGTTCTTCTATGAGACGGAGGACTTCTTCTTTTCGCTGCTCAAGATTCAACAGATAATTCCACTTGTCCATGATATTGCGAATCTGGACTTCATCCAGTGCACCTGTCTGCTCTTTTCGGTAACGTGCGATGAAAGGAACTGTATTCCCTTCCTCCAGAAGAGAAATGACGTTTTTTACACTCTTTATTGATAAGTTCAATTCTTTAGATACTTGTTGAAGTAATGGCTCTTGCTTCGTTAATGTTGTTGCCAATAGTATTACCTCCATTGATAGGATTCTCTTTTATTTTACCATATCTGTCTTTAGGGACTAAAACGGTGACGTAGGTTATAGATGGATCTCTTATCCAGTTGCCCGAGGGGCGGGGAGTTGAACTTATAAACAAAAAAACTTACCCTAAGCCTGTTAGAGTAAGTTTCCAATGATATATGTTGTATCATCTGATGTGCCGTCTACTAATGATTGGATGTCTCCTAGCGCCCCATGAAGGGTCGGATATCTTTGAAGGATATTCTTTACGCCGGATATACTCAATCCATCTGAGTGAATGAGAAATCTTGAGTTGGTATTATATTGAAAACGTTGGGTTTTATATGTTTGAGGCCGTCCGGATAGATAGCCTGTTACCGGTAAGGGATAGGTCATCTTTCCTTCAGGTGCATACATATAAAATCGGATATTACCTACACAACTATACACAAATTCTTTGGAATGGTAATATGCTTTAATGATCGCCACGGCAGCTCCACGTTTCTTCTGAAGGACATCATTGCAAAGACTCATGAGAGTCTCGACATCTTCATGATGATTTTTTTCTACAATCTCCACGACAGCATGTGACGACTCATAGGCAAATTTACCACTACCTAAACCATCGGCCAGGACACAGATGAAGTAATCGTTTGTGGAAGTATAGAAGTAACTATCACCACAAAAGGGATTCCCATTTTTCGATACTTGTTCTGCATAAAGCTCTATTTCATTTTGTTGAAGATAAGCCATTAATAATGACTCTCCGAATCGTCCATCTCTTCTTGAATGGCTTCCCTAAGTTTCTTAATCGCTCTTCTTTGCAGTCGGGAAACATGCATTTGTGAAATACCGAGCTTTTCCCCAGCTTCTTTTTGGCTTAGGTTTTCTAAATAAGTGTGTTGTATAATCGCTTTTTCCCTGTCGGAGAGAACATGAAGGACTTTCTCCAGAACGAGTCGCTGATTCACCTTCTCATAACCTTCATCCTGATCTCCTACGATATCCAGTATTGTTACCGTACTTCCTTCTGAATCAGCCTCAATTGAGTGATCCACAGATAAAGCCTGATAACTTCTACCCATTTCCATCGCTTCCAGTACCTCTTCTTCACTTACTTCCAGGTACTCAGCAATCTCATGAACCTGCGGAGAGCGTTCCAATTTATTGGTTAATTCTTCAACCGTCGATTTAATTTTCGGACCAAGTTCCTTGATTCTCCGGGGAACATGTACACTCCACGTTTTATCCCTTAGAAACCTTTTAATCTCCCCGATAATGGTCGGAATCGCGAATGCTTCAAATGATCTGCCGAACGATTCATCATACCTTCTGATCGCTCCAAGCAGTCCGATCATCCCTACCTGGATTATATCCTCATGAAAGGATCGGCCCTTTGAATATTTCCTCGCAATGGATTCAACAAGGTTTTGATAGTGTAAAATGAGCTGACTTTGGGCATCATCGTCCTGGGTTTCCTGGTAATCCTTGATCCATTTGAGTACCTTTTCTTTTTGAGCCTGCTGGTTAGGTTGAGATAGTTTTTTCATCCCTCTCCACCTGCTCCCCTGATAGGAATTTAGTCATAAAGACTGTCACTCCCTCCTTGTGATGCACTTTTACATCATCCATAAGGCTCTCAATAAGGTAAAGGCCTAACCCACCTTCTCTTAAGAACTCAACGGAATGATCGGCATGATAAGGACCAACAGCACTGCGAATTTCTTTAAAGTCAAAACTTTCACCGTGATCAGCCACCATCACTTCAAGGCGATCCCCATACAGCGCGAATCCGACAACGACTTCTCCGTCATTATCTTTGTAAGCATGCTGGACCGCATTAGTGATCGCTTCACTTGTGGCAATCTTCAAATCCTCAATTGCATCATAGTCAAACCCCATACGACTTGCAATTCCTGAAAGCGTCAAACGAATGACCCCGACATATTCCGGCTTTGCGGGGATCTTCATCTCGATGTAATCAAAAGCTTGCATCATTCCACTCCACCTTCTACTTTGGAATTGATATTCATAATATCCCCTAAACCTGTAATATCAAACAGCCTTTGTAAACGGTCAGATAATCCGACTAAATTAAGCTGACCACCACGGGCCTTAACCGTCTTAAACAGACCAACGAACACGCCGAGTCCCGTACTATCCATGTATGATACTTCTGAAAGATCGACTGTTATATCTTTATTATCAGATTCAGCAGATGGCTGAAGCGTTTCTTTAAGCTTTGGAGCTGTATATGCATCAATTTCACCGGCTACTTTGACGAGCAGCTCGTTTTCTTTTTCTTTCATATCTATTGATAAGTTCATAAAAAGACCACCTTTTTGGCAACATTATAATACGTCCCTATTCATTTACCCTATTTCTGATAAAAATAAACACATTACGAATTTCTTTTTATGATGATCAAGGTAAAATCGTCCCTAAGCTCAAAATGCTGCAGCTTCTCAAGTTGCTTATACACATTATTGATGATCTCCTGGGTGGGAAGGTGTGTATATTGGCTGATCAACTGAACCAGATCCTCCCTCTCGATGAAACCTTCTTCCGTGCGGCATTCTGTTACTCCATCGGAAAGGAGAATGATCATATCCCCCACTTCCACACGTCTTTCATATTGTCTGTACTTTGCTTTTTTATCGACACCTAATAGAAGGCCTTTTGCATCAAGGTCTTCATATTCATTGGTTGACGCTCTATAAAAAAAGCCGGGTTCGTGCCCAGCTGATGAGTATGAAAACAGATGCTTCACAGGATTATACACTCCGTAGAACATGGTAATGAACATACTGGCGTCCACGTTTTGTTCGACTACCCTGTTCAAGCTTTCCAAAACAGCATTCGGCTCATGGCGATACTCTGGTAAACTGTCCATCGCATATTTGATCATGGACATACAAAGTGCCGCTGGTATACCCTTCCCAATCACGTCCGCAATGGCCACACTGACGCTGTCATTTTCATCCTGAACAAAATGATAATAATCACCGTTCATCTTTTTTGCCGGTACACTCACCGCTCCGATATCCAACCCTTCGACTGACGGAATGACTGTACCAAGAAGGGTTTGCTGCATATTGGAAGCTACATCTATTTCATTATTCAATTCCTGCTGTTTCGTTCTCAAGCTTTGATGTTCACGATAGGCAAAACCATACCCTATCATGACTTCCAAGAGAATATCGAAAGAATGCAGCACCTGATGCGGTATGTTTGGTTCCATCTCCAGAATGACATTCTTGTGGAGACTGATGATTTCTTCCGGTGATACGTGATGCTCAATTGATTTGCGACTAAATTTCTGTCCCAAATAAAGAGCCTTCTCATCCTGGTCGTTTAAATAGTGCTCAATAATCTCTCTATATTTTGAATCCATCAATTCTCTGAAATTCATATAACTCCCCCTAGCGGAGCCACTTGGTCGCCCTTATATCTGTCCCTTCACCCGGTACAGATTCGACGTTAAATTCGTCCATTAAACGCTTAACTCCAGGCAAACCTGCTCCTAATCCGCCTGATGTGGAATATCCATCTTCCATTACTTTTCTGATATCGGCAATACCAGGGCCTTCATCTAAGGCGATGATGCGCACGCCCTTTTTTCCGGCGTCGAATAATTTTTCAATACAAATTTGACCATAGCCGGCATATAAATAAATATTCCTTGCTAATTCGCTGATAGCCGTAGTGATACGAGCCTGGTCAACTGTGCCGAATCCGAGCTCTTTCGCTACATTCCTCCCTAACTGGCGGGCAGCAACGATGTCCCATTCATTCGTGATCTTCACGCAGGATTGGCTATCCATACCTAGTCCCCCAGTTCCAATTGTAATTTCTCCAGACCTTTTTCCAGATCCAAAGCGGTCAGAACGTCCTCTAACCTGATTCCAAGCTCGATCAACGTTATCGCTACAGCAGGCTGAATGCCTGTGATGACAACTTTTGCTCCCATCAGCCTGGACATATTGATCACATCCCCAAGCACTTTAGCGATGAACGAGTCTATAAAATCAATGGAAGTAATATCGATCACTACTCCCCTCGCACTTGTTTCGTGAATCTTCTGGAGAAGATCCTCTTGAAATTGAAGGGCTGTCTGATCATCCAGCTCCCACTGAATGGAAATCAACAAACAATCATGCAGCTTTAAAATTGGTATTCTCACTCTAATCCCTCCGCCGAAACTATTTTTCGATTTGTCATTTCAAGAGCTTTTTCTATTCCTTTTCGTAACGTACTGTTTGTGCTGAACTGATTAAGATCAATTCCCAAATTAACGATCGTCTGGGCAATCTCCGGCCTGATTCCCACCAGCATACACTTCGCCCCTACTAAACGTACGGCTTCAGCAGCCTGGATGATATGGTGGGCGACCATCGTATCGACCACCGGAACACCGGTAATATCAATCAGGACGACTTCCGCCCTGTGCTTTACCACACCGTTCAAAAGGTTTTCCATTATCAAACGGGCACGTTCAGTATCGATGGTGCCGACAAGCGGCATAATGGAAATCTTTTCAAACACCGGTATAAGTGGTGCAGATAATTCCTGTAATGCTATCTTTTGAAGAGAAACCGTTCTTTCCCATGATTCTGTGTAAGCTTTAACCACTTTGTTGTACATTGGAGTAAGCCACTGATCGAACTTCTCAACCTGTGAAGCGTGATTTTCTTCTGTGATCAGCCGATCCTCCGTCATGCCTTCGTATACCACTTTACCAAATGTCCCTAAAGCGGTTGTTACAAATGTTAATGGCCACCCTAATCTAACAACCTTTTCAGCGAAATCCTCAAGGCGGCTGTTGAATTCTTTCGAATCTCTCAAATTAGCGGCAATCATTTCAACAAACTCATGGCTTGTCTTGGTGAACACCTGATCTGAAACGACTTGAAGAAACTTCTCATCCGCTTCATTTCTCATGCGGTCCATCCAAGTACTAGTGATTTCTGATTTATTGTCCTGAATATAAGCCGTGACTTCACTAAACATTTTGTTCTCTCCATTCTATCATATGAAATTTAACCCTAGTATTTAGACCGATTGATGTAACCCAATCTTAAAGTAGTTTACAACAAAGAACGAAAATGACTTAATTACTTTAATACTAACAAATAAATATGGAAAAGAAAAAGCCTATGCCTTTTCGGGTATTTTCATTGCTTTCTTTTCCCATTATAAATTGTTTACCTGGTTTTGTCATAAAATTGTCTATATTTCCATTATCCAGATTCTTCTTTCAAGGCAGAATCAGGCTTTATTGGGTATGAAACCAAAAAAAGCAAAACAAAAAGGCTCGATGATCAAGCATTTGTTGATCAGCAAGCCTTCTGGTTTGCAGTTAAACTGTCTCTATTATATATGTGATAATGGATTCACACGAAGGACGGATATGAGTTAAAACTGGATCAGACCCACACTGATTTGCAGGGCGTCGTCCACTTTCTCCATCATCTCGTCATCCAAGTGTGTGATCTTATCGGTAAGACGTTGTTTATCAATCGTTCGAATCTGTTCAAGCAAGATAACGGAATCACGTTCAAAGCCATAACGTTTTGCATCAATTTCAACATGAGTAGGCAGTTTTGCTTTTTGAATTTGTGCGGTAATGGCAGCTACAATAATTGTGGGACTAAACCTGTTCCCTATATCGTTTTGAATAACAAGTACCGGCCGAACTCCGCCTTGTTCTGAACCTACAACAGGAGAAAGGTCTGCAAAATATACGTCACCACGCTTTACAATCAAAGGATTAACCTCCGCTTACTAAGCGTTCGACTGTATGTTCTGCCTCATATTCTGCTTGAATCGCTTCTGAAGCGATCGCGAGATTAATCTTCGCCATTTCCATATAGCCGCGTCTCATAGATTCACGTAATTGTCTCTTCTTACGCTCTCGTAAATACATTTTGGTTGCACGATAAATAAACTCATTGCGATTCACATTTTCTTGATCTGCAAAGCCGTCCAATTCTGTAACGAGCTGTTGCGGTAGACGAATTAAGATTTCTGTTGTTGCGCTGGATTCAGACACAAACTACACCTCCACCAATCACTACATACCGTTTCTGTTCATTAACATACTTATCATACCATCAAATACAGGGAATGAAAAGTTAATTTATCAATCTCTTCTATTATCCACCAGTTAAAATACTAATTATTCATCAAACGGGGAGTTATTTTCCTGTTGACTGTGCACCCCTGCCGGTAAGAGCTTATTCGACACTTCCGTCGCTTCTCCATTTCTTATATAAATGCGCGGTACTCTGGTCGAGATGATGCAAGGGATCTCATAGTTGATGGTATCAAGCTTTCGGGCGATTTCATCCATCGTTATGGCAGCTTCATCCTGCTTGCCGATCAACGTGACGCGGGTACCGATCGGCCGGGATTCAGGTAGCCGGATCATACATTGATCCATACATATCCTTCCAACAATTGGAACTCTTTCCCCATCCACTAAAACGTCCTGACCCTGTAATTTCCGCAGCCATCCATCTGCATATCCAATCGGAATCGTCCCGATCCATTCTGATTCGGAAGCTTCATACGTAGCTCCGTAACTGACCTTCTCACCAGCTGCAAGTTCTTTGGTATGAATGAGTCGGGAATGTAGCGAAAAGACTTCCTTCAATGGAAATGGCAGTTCAGGTTTCATCTCGATCGATGGTGTAAGACCATACATGGCAATTCCCACTCTTACAGAATTAAAAAGGGTATTCTTTTTCCTTAAAGTAGCAGCACTATTGGAAGAATGGATATAGGCTGGAAGCGATTCCAGTTGTTGTAGCATATATTCGAAGCGCCTCAACTGTTCTTCAAGATAGTCATCATTCAGTTCATCCGCCGTAGCAAAATGGGTAAAGATCCCCTGAAGCTCGAACTGTGGGTGAGAATGAATATATCCCTCGATCCCCTTTAATTCTTCCGAGGTTCGAACGCCTATCCTCCCCATACCTGTATCACATTTGATGTGAAGGCTTAGATGATCTTCTTTCGACAGCTGTCTTTCAGCTTCCACGAGCCATTCCTTATGGAAGACCGTTAAGGAAATGTCCAACTGTGAAGCAATCTTCACATCTTTGGGGCGCGTAGCCCCCAAAACAAGGATCGGAGCGGTGATGCCTCCCCTTCTCAAAGAGATCGCTTCATCCAGGAAGGCCACGGCCAACCCATGCGCCCCTGCAGCGAGTGCAGTGAGAGCTGTTTGAACATCCCCGTGCCCATAAGCATTCGCCTTTACAACGGCAAATACATTCACGTCATCCGGGATATGACCTTTAATATTTTTTACATTTTCATATAAATGATCCAAATTGATTTCAGCCCATGTATCTCGAAAAAATTGCGTCTGGGTTTCCACTCTGTTCACTTCCTCATATCGTTACACAAAACATTGTCATTCTATTCAAGAATACCATGGATTATTCATATTATCATTTATTGTGGTGAATAGATGTTGGGTTTTTCAGCAGAATGAAAGTTGAACTTGGGGTTTGATGGGGAGTATTGGAGGGGGTTATGGTTGGAGTAGAGACTTTACTCTCTATCCCTTGATCGAAAAGAGGCGGACCCGATAGGCCCGCCCCGATCATATACATCATTTCACCATTGAACCTTGCACGGATTGTGCCACCATCACCATTTCCGAAGGGGTGAGGTCATTTGATGCGAGCATATAATCCACACCATTATTCGTCCATCGGATGGTTTGATCCGTCATGGCCGCTACGGTGAAGCCAAGGTCCACCAATTCCCCCTTAAGAGATGTAGAAACGGTCATCGTAGGGACGACAGTCGTCTTCTCTTGAACGATCGTAAAGGATTTTTCACCGTCATAGGTTAAAATGACGCGCTTTCCTGTATCCGTCGCCACTTCTTTTTCTTCTATCAATTCCGTACCGGTGATTTCAGACATCGGGTAAAGAACGGTGAATTCCGTATCTTCCACTGCCGCTGTCACTGGAACCTCAAGCTGGGCGCCGGTCATATTTTTCTTCATATCGAAATCTTTTTTGTCAAACGCGGCTTTCATGTCCATCTTAGAAAATTCCACTTTTACAAGCGGGTTTTGATCTGAATCCATCACATTGACAGATGCAGGCGTCAGGTCTTTTTTGTTGAAAGCAATCTCCTGTGTAGGGAGCATCTGACTGTTCTGGTAACGTGTTTTCGTTGTGAAGACATAGTGACTCTTCGTTTCTTTGAAGGTCGCATCTTTGTCTTCTAACACATCCTTGACAAGTGATTCATACAAGTATGCCTGACTGCTGTTTTCTGGCCAGTTGCTTTGGAATCGGAAGCTTTTATTCAGAGCCGGTGTCAGGACGAACACTCCCTCATCATTACGCAGGATCATTTGGCTTTGATCTTTCGTAGCATTCTTAAGGGCTACACGATAATAATTAGGGTCATTATGCCATACTTCCACATCATAGGTTTGGGGTTCTTCTCCCACCTGCAGGGTCATTTTCGCATCTGCTTTGTACCCCTTCATATCTTCTACTTTTGCCTTAAGGTCCTTGGTTACATCGTCTTTCGATTTCTCTCCACAGGCAGCGAGTGCAAGCACCGCCAACATGGCCATCACTAGTATCACTAGCTTTTTCTTCATTTTTTCAACCCCTTTTGTCCCAGGATAAACGTAATTGAGAGAGGGGAAGGCCACTTGTCAAAGAATGGACGATCCTTGAAAGAATGCCCGGTTCCATTCGCCAACGAACCGCGATTGTTAAACAACTGGCCTTGTCTCTCCTATTGCACTACTGAATATATGAGACAACCTGAGGGATTATGCTAGTGAAGATGACAAGCTTTAAATTTAATTACTCTTGTATGACGACCTGGGCCGCCGCAAACTCCCTGCTGTGCGTGATGGATAAATGGGCATGCGTTTTCTCGGGCTTCGAAAAATAAGGCTTGCCGTTCCCATCCTTACTGATTTCAATATCCTGAAACGAAAGCATCGTCCCGATCCCGGTTCCATTCGCTTTCGCGTACGCCTCTTTCGCTGCAAAACGACCGGCCACATATTCAATCCTGCGCCCTTCACTCAACGAAAAGAACGTATCCTCTTCCCTGTCCGTCAGGATCCTCTTCACGAACTTCGGCTGCCGTTCCAGTAATTCCCGTATGCGCCCGATCTCTACAATATCCAACCCTATTCCTTTAATCATATGCGTCTCCCCTTCTACTCTTGTCCTGTCCTGCATATTTTAATAATGAACTCCACTCGTGATTTTCATCTTTTTCTTATACTATAGTACTAACGGTTATTTTTTGAGTACCAAGCCCATTTAGGAGGATACACTATGTTTGTACGAACGGAAAGTTTTTCTCAATTTCTACGATACTATCCTATTATTTCCTTGATCGTCCTGATTCATATCGCCCTATTTGCGGTCAGTGCCCTTCCCATCTTCCCTCAATTGTGGGTGTACGAACAACTCGCTGGTGTGAATGTATTCATAAAAGAAGGCGAATGGTGGAGACTGATCACTCCGATCTTCGTTCATATGGGTTTTGCCCATCTATTATTCAACTCGTTTTCTCTCGTCTTATTCGGACCACCACTTGAGAAACACCTTGGAAAGGCAAAGTTCCTTGCCCTTTACCTAGCAAGCGGTGTGTTTGCCAATATCATCACTTATCTAATCAAGCCTCTTACCTATAGCCACGTCGGTGCTTCAGGGGCCATCTTCGGGTTATTCGGCTTTTATATTGCCATGATCGTGGTGAAAAATCATTTCATCACCAGGGAAAGCCGGCAGATCATCCTTCCTATCGTGATCATCGGGGTCGTAATGACCTTCATGCAATCAGGCATCAACATTACTGCCCATATCTTTGGGTTGATTGCAGGCTTCGTCATCGGATTGATTTCTGGAAGGAAATAAGAATAAGCAAGAAGCGGCCGGAATGAACAGGCCGCTTCTTTGTTTATATACTATGGGAAAACCAGGAGACGATCCTTTTCAGATCTTCTTTCTTAAGGTCCCTCACCTGACTCGCATAACCGGTTGCCCCTGATTTCACCGTAGTCGTGAGACTCCCCAATTCTTTCCTTTCCTGAAACCAGCTCTCTTTCGTATCAAGGGACTGAATCCGATTTTTCTTCATATACATCGTATTCTTCAATACCCCTCTATATTGTAAAGATAACTGCCCCCCATCGATTCTGAATCCGCCTGCGCGGTATTGATAGTATCCGAGCACTCCAAAAGGCAGGATCAAGAGCGCTGCCCAAAGACCATACGGCCAAAAGAAGTAGCAGGCGGCAGCAACAGGGACCAATACCCAGACCGTTTGCCTGAATACATATCTCCTCATGGCACTTACCGGCAGCCCTTTAAAATCATCTTGGATGATATATTCTGGAAACAATCCATTTAACAACTCCGGTACTTGTTCCTTTTTAATAATCGGGAATAACTTAATACTCGTACTGTCTTTCTCTAAAACAGATCCACCGGCATTTTCAATGTGCACGGTACAATACCCAATCAGCTGCCTGATCGGGTTCTCCACTATCCGGATCCCCTGCACCCGGTTTAACGGGACCGTCACCTGCTTCTTTTCAAGCAGCCCTCTTGTCATAACAATATGTTCATCCACTATTCTGATCTTAAAATCACCATAAATGATAAATGTCCAGACAATCGATAGGAACCAGGCAAGAACCAGCCCTAAAAATGCCGTCAATGCGACGATGAACACGCCACTTTTTATAAACACGGCCACTTCTTCATATACAGCCTTATAGGGAATGAGTTCATTGAATTGCGATAAAAATAACGCAACCCCTGAAATAATGACCCCTACTCCTCCCGAGGTCGCCGCAAGAACCCAGATGTCTTTTTGGCCTAGGGTGAAAAAAGGTTCATCTTCATGAATGGCAGCCTGCTCCAGAGAAGAATCCTCCGTCACGCTCTCACCCTTCTTCTCCCGATAAATCATCTGTTCTAAATCCAGTGCTTCCTCCTTAGAAATCGCGGTCAGTTCCGCTTCCGACTCCCTGGAACTTGAAGATCCCGCTGTTTCGACCTTCACCTTTACAAGCCCAAAAGGACGGTGCAAAATACCTTCCGAGAAGTTCAGACTCTGGATCCGTTCAATCGGGATATACCGCTTCTTTTTCACAAATAGCCCATACTCTATCCTCAGTTCACCACTTTCAAGCCGGTAAGTAAAACGAAGCCACTTAATGATTCCGAAAACAAGAACGATGACAAGGACTATCGCCATGGATAGAAGCGGCATATAATCCCAAAATCCATTCTTCTCCCCCCGATTGTTTATGACAAACAAAAATACGAACGGAACAATCAAATCTTTCAGTTGTTTAACAAAACTCGCCACAGCGGATATTGGGTGAAGCCTTTTATGTTCAGACATCATCTTCCGCCACCCTCGCCAGCTGCGAAATCGAATTCCTCAGTTCATCCGCTTCTTCCATGTCCAAAGCAGGGATCTCGTGGACGTTTGCTGCAGTGGAGATGGTAATCGTCGACAGCCCGTATCTTTTTAGAATCGGCCCCTGTACCGTATCAACATGCTGAACTCTCACCATCGGAACCAGCGTACGTTTCACAATCAGGATTCCCCTCTGCAGTTCAATCTCCTGTTCCCTCACTTCATACCGCCACCTTTTCCACTTGATGGTCGGAAGTAAAAACACGAACAAATATGTAAAAAGGATCACTACACCTACAGCTATTGCGGTCACCCAATTGGACCAATCAAATATATTCGTTAACACAATGGCGCCGACTGCCAAGGCAGCCACGATCAACGATTCCAGCACTCCATATATCTTCCATACTTTCAAAGCCATTGGAGATATTCTCTTTTGCGGTTCCCCTATCATTCAAATCCCCCTCTCTCTTTTACTAAATCTTACAGTAAATATACGTTTCGGAACAGAGATGGTTTCAGATTGTGGGGAGAATTAAATTTCATAACATCTACTTCACTATAAAGGAACTTTTATCGACCCATTCAATTCCTTCCTTTCCTTGCAGATCTTCCACCAGTCTGAACAGTGCATCATCCTTTTTCTTGGCTTCGATCATACAATTGATTTCATCGACTGAGCCTTTCATTCCGTGTAAGAAGTCAAGGAACATCCCGGGCTCGATGAAATCCGCATGGGCCTTGTACTCTTCCCGGGACCGGGGGCTGGATATATGCATCTTCACCGGCAAAGGCGATTGGCTCCACGTCCCAACCACTCTATCCCAATCCAGCAGCCAGTCCCTTTCGTTATTGGCCAGATGGTGATGATAATCAAACACAAGAGGAATGCCGAGTTTCTCACACAAATAAAGGGCATCCGCCGCGCTGAACACCGTATCATCGTTCTCAAGGATGATCATCCGCTGAAGAGAGACCGGAGTCAGCCCCCAATTATGAATAAATTGCTCAAGCGCCTTTTCCTTATCCTCATACGCTCCACCCACATGAAGAACACAGCGGTGGGTCGGATTGATCCCCATCCCCTTTAACAAAGCTTCGTGCATCTTCAACGTCTTCAGCGTATTTTTCAACACATCCACATCACTGGAATTCAGCAGAACAAAGTGATCAGGATGAAAGCCCACCCTCATGGGATGAAGCTTCAAGTATTCTTCAATCTCCTGGAGTTCTTCCTGTAACGGAGAGATAAAATCCCATCCCTTCAATTCAGGATGATTCGCAAGAGGGATCAGTTTCGAACTGAACCTGAAGAAGTGGATTTCATTCAGGACATTATGCTTTAAAAGCCTGAGGCAGTTTTGTAAATTCGACCGGGCAATCCGTTCTAATTTATGGATTGCTGCCTCTCGATCCTTTATGCCCGCGAATTGCTTATAGGTCATCGTTTGGGAGGGGGATGCATTTTGAAGGTTCATGCTCATGGCCACATAGCCGAGTTTTACGAGTGTCATGGATGTTGGACTCCTTTTTGGGTTAGTATGTGCGCTCTCTGGGGGAATTATCTTGCGGGTTTTGAATAGATGACGGATTTCGTTTCTCCTTGGGTTTTATATTGAAGGGAATCTTTGCGTCATTTCAGATGGTAATTGAGGATTTTAACATAAATTGGAATACAAGACTCCCTCAAAACCCAACACAACAAAAAAACACGACAACCCCTAAAGGTCATCGTGTCCTATTGATCTAATCAAGAATTGTTATAAGATTTACGTTTGCTTGAAGATTGTGGTCTGCCGCCGCCAGAACGGTTGCGGTCTCCGCCACGGCTTCCGCCTCCGCGATTTCCACCGCCGCTGCGTGAAGATCCACCGCGACTTCCGCTGCGTGCTCCACCTTTGTATCCACCACGGTTACCGCCGCCACGATTTCCACCTCTTGATGGTAGTGGACGTTCTTCCGTAATCTCTACAGGAGTCGTATCAGGCTCTTTCGTCAATACACGGATCGCTGCCGCTACTGCTTGAACAGGATCGTGATCGCCTAGGAATTCTTCTGCTAATGGATAGTAATCTTTAAGATCGCTTTCCTTCGCAGCTTCAACCAGCTTCTCTAAAGCCAGGCGTTGTTGACCTTCAAGAGCTTCGTTTAAGCTAGGTGGCTTAAGGGCCGTCATTTTCTTCTTCGTTGTTTGTTCAACAATTTTCAGGTAACCCATTTCTCTTGGTGTAACAAAAGTGATGGACATACCCTTCTTACCTGCACGACCTGTACGTCCGATACGGTGAACGTAGCTTTCAGGATCTTGAGGAATGTCAAAGTTGTAAACATGCGTTACGCCTGAGATATCTAATCCACGGGCAGCAACGTCTGTTGCGATCAGGATATCGATGCGGCCTTCTTTGAATTTCTTAAGAACTGTCATACGACGAGCTTGAGAAAGATCTCCGTGAATACCTTCAGCCAGGTAGCCGCGGATGCTTAGAGCACGTGCTAATTCGTCAACTCTGCGTTTTGTACGACCGAATACGATCGCAAGCTCAGGTGATTGCACGTCGATTAAACGGGAAAGTGTATCGAATTTTTCTTTTTCGCTTACTTTCGTGAAGTACTGTTCAATGTTTGAAACCGTTACTTCTTTTGATTTAACCTTGATGACTTCCGGCTCTGACATGAAACGATTGGCAATGCGGCGGATTGGATCCGGCATTGTGGCAGAGAATAGAAGTGTTTGTCTTGTGCTTGGAACTGTCTCAAGGATGCTTTCGATATCCTCGATGAAGCCCATGTTCAACATTTCGTCTGCTTCGTCAAGTACAAGTGTCTCAACGTTTTCAAGGTTAAGTGTTTTACGTTTGATATGGTCAAGAAGACGGCCTGGTGTACCGACGATGATATGAGGGTTCTTTTTCATCGCACGGATTTGACGCTGGATGTCTTGGCCTCCATATACGGATAGTACACGGGCACGCTTGTCAGCACCGATACGGTATAACTCTTCAGAAACCTGAATGGCAAGTTCACGGGTTGGTGCAATGATCAATGCTTGAACTTTAGGGTTCTTTACATCGATTTTCTCGATCATTGGAATACCGAACGCTGTCGTTTTCCCTGTTCCTGTTTGTGCCTGACCGATGATATCCTTACCTTCTAAACCGACTGGAATCGTACTCGCCTGAATTGGTGTTGCTTCTTCAAAGCCCATACGTTTAATTGATTTCAACGTAGATGCGCTTAAGTTTAAATCTGCAAACTTAGTCAATGTTACATTCTCCTTTAATTTACATCTTTTATAACTAATCAATATCTGATTATATTTTTAGGTCGGAACGAAATCTTACCCACCGAAAGACTTCGGTATCTAATCTAAAACCGTCTATATGAGATGTTTAGTTTTATGTTTGGTACAAAAAAATACACTCTTCAAAATAGAAGAGCTAGCACGTCCAACAAATTAAGAACTATGTTGTAGTTATGTTACCACTTCTAGAAACGAATTTCAATCTAATGTCAAATAGTCAATCTATTCAATTTGAAGGAATTGGTAGATCTTATCAAAAAGTTCGTGCTTATCTTGGCTATGACATATCAAGTGTTTGGCTTCAGGGGAATAAAATAGGTTTTTCTTCTTTGAGGAAATAGTCTCATATATATATTTCGCAGCTTTAGGGGGGACTATTCCATCATTCTTTCCTTGGGCGATAAAGGTTGGGATGCTTACCTCCCGAAGGAGCGGACGAGCAATACGGACGACTTTCCTGAATTCGTATGTGGACAGGATCGGGGTTTGGGTCACTTTGAATTTGTACCGTTTGTACAGCTCGTTTTCCAGTATATTTCCCTGCATTCCTTCTTTAATTAAATTTCCAATATCTTTCAGTAATTGCTTGGCATTGATATAGTAGGCCGCCGCACTTAACAGGACGAGCTTATCTACATCGTATTTGACCGAAAGATACGAGGCAATCAATCCGCCCATTGAAAATCCGATTACGTACACTTCGTCACATGTGTCCAACAGGACTTTCAGCTCGGACTCAGCATGTTCGATCCATTCTATATGCTTAATCCCTTTCAGTTCGAGGGTTTCCCCATGACCAGGAAGAGTCGGCACGACGATTTTCCAATCGGTTCGATCTTGGAGGAATTCAGCCAGGGGTTCTACTTCAAACGGACTCCCTGTGAAACCATGGATTAATAAACAACCGATCATGTTATCCCTTCTTACTTATTAAAAGGTAGGGAGCGAGCCACTCTCCCAGCTTAAGCTCATTTTGCTCATTTCAAAGAAGGTTTAAACTTATCCCTTTAATCCTTCAATGATTTCTTCCAGTTTCATTCCTCTGGAAGCCTTAAATAGGATCAATTCATCCCCTTTGATTAAGGAAGACAGTTCCTGAGCCAGACTCTCTTTATCCATATAAGAGTGCACGCGCTCTTCAGGGAAATTCTCCAGGGCACCTTTTGCGATGAACGTTCCAAGCCGTCCAAACGTGAACACTTGCTGGATCTTTTCCTGATCGATCAAGTGTCCGATCTCTTGATGAAATTCTTCTTCTTGATCTCCAAGTTCGAGCATATCACCAAGGACGAGGATTTTTGTGCGGAATCCTTCGAGCTCTGACACCAGTCCGATGGCCGCTTTCATGGAAGTGGGGCTCGCATTATAGGCATCGTTGATGATGCTTTCGCCTTTCTTCCCTTCCACCATTTCCATCCTCATCTGGGTCAGCTTCAATGATTGCAAGCCTTCTTTCATTTCTTCCACGGTGAGTCCGAAATGACGGGCGATCAGGATCCCGGCAAGGGCGTTATGGATGTTATGCTGTCCCAATACAGGCAGGAAGAACGTTTCGCCTTCAGCGACAGAAGTCTCAAAATAACTTCCTTGATTGTTCATTTCGATCTTTGTCGGGTAAATATTATTGGATTCACTTCTTCCGAAGGTCTCCATATTCTTGAGGCCAATTCCCTTTACGCCCTCCTGCAGAAGCGGTTCGTCTCCGTAGTATGCAAACAGCCCGTCAGGTTTAAGCCCTTTGACAATTTCGAGCTTAGCCTTGGCGATGCCTTCACGGGAACCAAGATCCTGAAGATGGGATTCCCCGATGTTCGTGATGATGGCAGCATCCGGCTGAGAAATTTCAGATAGGAGTTCGATCTCTCCAAATCCGCTCATCCCCATTTCAAGCACAGCCACTTCCGAGTCCTGGGGCAGGGAAAGGATCGTTAACGGCAGACCGATATGGTTATTATAATTCCCCTGTGTTTTATGCACACGGTATTTTACAGATAATAGATTGGCGACAATATCCTTGGTCGTTGTTTTCCCATTGCTTCCAGTAATCCCGACTACCTTTAAGTCAAGCTCGTGACGGTATTGGTTTGCCAAAGACTGAAGGGCAAGCAGCGGATCTTCCACCACGATGACCGGAATATCTTCCGGGGGATTAGGGACATTGATATCCCATAAGGCAGCGGATGCTCCATTGTCGATCGCCTGACGGACGAACTCGTGACCGTCGACGTTTTCTCCTTTAAAAGGAACAAATAGGTTGCCACTCCCGATTTTTCTCGTATCGATGGAAACGCCTTTTACAATCACCGGATCAAATGCAGAAGGGTCATTTTTCACATCAAGCATGGTACATATCTCTCTAATCGTCTTTTCGAACATTCGTTTTCTCCTTTTACTCATTTTTCATCAAAATAGACCAGGGACTGCCTCTAGATGTGGTCAGTCCCAAGTTGTTTACATCGTATGTTTAATCGTTTGTTTGTCTTGATAGCGTTCCAAACCAAGCTCCACGAGTTTCCCGATCAGGGTAGGATAATCGACTCCAGTGTGTTTCCAGAGAAGCGGGAACATGCTGTACGGTGTGAAACCTGGCATCGTGTTCACTTCGTTCATGTAAATCTGACCGTCTTCCGTCAAGAAGAAGTCTGCACGCACAAGTCCTGAACAATCCAGGGCTTTGTATGACTGAATCGCAATTTCCTTCATTTCATTGTAGATGCTTCCTTCTACTTCTGCAGGAATGATGAGGGCTGTATCCCCATCTTCATATTTGGCTTTATAATCGTAGAAATCTTTCTTAGGTACGATCTCTCCTGCCACGGAGCATTCCGGCTGATCGTTGCCAAGTACGCCAAGCTCGATTTCCCGGGCCTTCACGCCTTCTTCAATGATGATCTTACGGTCGAATTGGAACGCTTCTCTGAAGGCAGCCGCTAATTCCTCACGGGACGTACACTTGCTGATCCCTACAGATGAACCTAAGTTGGCAGGTTTCACGAAGCATGGGTAACCAATCTCTTCTTCCACCTGTTTATAGGCAGATTCCGGGTTCCCCTTCCACGTGCTGCGGATGAACCACGTGTAGTTGACTTGAGGAATGCCAGCCTGAGCAAATAGATTCTTCATGATGACTTTATCCATTCCGGCAGATGAAGCAAGGACACCGTTTCCTACGTATGGAAGATTCAACAGCTCAAGCATGCCTTGAACCGTTCCATCTTCACCATTCGGTCCGTGAAGCAATGGGAAGATCATGTCATATCCTTCAGACTCAGAAGGAGCGATGGACGTACTCAACGCATTAGGAGCAATTTCTTCCCCTTCTTTAAATTGCAATGCTTTCACATCTTCAACAGGGGCATTCAATTGTGGCCCTTTTATCCAATTACCTTCCGTCGAAATAAAAATAGGGTGGATTTCATATTTATTTAAGTCCAGGGCACCGATTACGGCCTTGGCTGTTTGCAGGGAAACATTATGTTCAGCGGATTTACCGCCGTACAGTAAGCACAACTTCGTTTTCATGTATTTCGTTACCTCCAATATTCACAATAGATGTTTCTATTTTATCACTTTCACCGGAAAGGGAAAGAATGATTCCTTTGGAAAATAAAAATTACCACATTTGTCTTGATTCAAATGGCATTCGGATTACGGCCCATTATATATGTATGCAAACGAAAACCAGTCCGGCGACAGTTCTTTCAATTATTATTCTGAATACACTTAAGATTTCGCCTATTTAAAAAGCTATTAAATTATCACTCTATTAGGTGTATAATCCTCGTATTAAAAACATTTGTACTTTCAAGGAGGACACCCAGATGAGAAAGCTCGGTTTACTGCCTAAGATCCTTTTAGGTATCGCGTTAGGTATTATCATTGGAGCATATGCACCAGAATGGTTTGTGAAAATCTTCGCTACATTCAATGGACTATTCGGTAATTTCCTCGGATTTGCAATTCCATTGATTATCATCGGCTTTATCGCTCCGGGGATTGGCTCCATGGGTAAAGGTGCAGGGAAACTTCTCGGATTGACCACTGCCCTTGCGTATGGTTCCACCGTGCTAGCCGGTTTACTCGCCTTTACGGTTGCGAAGTCTATTTACCCATCTTTACTCGCCAATCAAACGTCCCAATCATTTGAAAATCCAGAAGAAGCTCTTCTCAAAGGGTTCTTCACAGTGGACATGCCTCCAATCATGGGCGTGATGTCGGCACTCCTCATCGCGTTCACCATTGGACTGGGAATGGCCGCCATTAAAGGGGATACCCTTCAAAAAGGGATGGATGAATTCAGGAACATCGTGGAACTTGTCATTGAAAAGATCATCATTCCACTTTTACCGATTCATATCCTTGGGATCTTTGCCAATATGACACAAGGCGGACAGGTGAGTGCCATCATGTCTGTATTTGCAAAAGTTTTTGTCATGATCATTCTATTACATCTTGTCTTTTTAGTTGTTCAATATACAGCCGCCGGTACACTGAGAAAGCAGAACCCGCTTTCCATGATGAAGGGGATGCTCCCCGCTTATTTCACGGCACTCGGAACACAATCATCGGCGTCAACGATTCCCGTCACCCTTGAACGTTCAAAAAAAATCGGTTCAAGAGAACGGATTGCAGACTTCTCTGTCCCGCTCCTTGCCACCATTCATTTATCAGGAAGCACCATCACACTCGTCAGCTGCGCCATGGCCGTCATGTTCATCCAGGGTGAAGCTCTGCAATTCACTCAGCTGTTCCCATTCATTTTGATGCTCGGCATCACGATGATTGCAGCACCTGGTGTTCCCGGTGGAGCCGTTATGGCAGCCCTTGGATTACTTGAAACGATGCTTGGATTCGGACCGACTATGACGTCTCTCATGATTGCCCTTTACCTTGCACAGGACAGCTTCGGAACTGCCTGCAACGTAACAGGCGACGGTGCCATCACATCCATCGTCGACAAACTGACCCAAAAGAAAAAAGCACGGGTCTCGTCCATTAAAGCAAGTTAACCAAACAGAGGTCCGTCCCTCACTTTAGAGGGACGGACCTCTGTTTTTTCTTACTATCTATTCTGATTATTCAAGGTATTTTCTGTATAATGGAAATAGTAACACAATAAAGGAGTGCTCATGAATTGAAATTAACTGGTCAGCGTGTAACACTTAGAAAAATAGAAGAGAGAGACCTTCCCCGTCTATGGGACTATATTTACGGCGACCCTTCCCCTGAGTGGAAAAAATGGGACGCCCCTTATTTTAAACATACGTACGTCCCCTTTGAAGAGTATATGGAATCATCCATCAGAAATAAAAGTCGCAGCGATGAGTTCCAACGGGTCATCGAGGTCGACGGTACCATCATCGGAACCGTCGGATACTATTGGGATTACGAGCCTACCAGATGGCTTGAAGCGGGAATCGTCATCTACGATCCTGCCTATTGGAACGGTGGATATGGAACCGAAGCCTTATCCCTATGGGTCGATCACCTCTTTACAACGAAGGAAATCGGGCGGGTCGGCATCACGACGTGGTCAGGGAATGAACGGATGATGAAGGCCGCAGAGAAAATCGGGATGCAGCTTGAAGGACGTATGAGAAAATGCCGGTACTACAACGGGGTTTATTATGACTCCATACGCATGGGTATGATCAGGGAAGAGTGGGAAGAGAAACGCTCTCTCTAAAAAGGAGTTCCACTATGAAAACAATCATCTTAGTCGGTGGCGGACACAGCCACCTTCATTGCTTAAAAAAGAGTCAACATCAGGGTGAAAACGTGAAATGGATCCTGATTTCCCCTTCCCGTTATCAATATTATTCCGGAATGTTCTCCGGATACACGGAGGGAATCTATTCATTGGAAGAAACCCGGATCGATTTAGAGAACTTATGTAAAACTGCCGGCTGTGACTTTGTCAAAAGCACCGTTCTCTCCATCGATCCCGATCAGCAGCATCTGTTAACAGACAAAGGGGAGATCTTCACCTACGACTTTGTTTCATTCGACATCGGCTCCCGAAATGATTCAACGGAGATCAAAGGATTACATAAACACAACCTGCCTATCAAGCCAAATTACCGATTTCCCGAGCAAATCCAGAAACTGCAGAAAAGCCGAAAAACCATTTTCATCGGTGGCGGTGCAGCAAGTATTGAAATGGCATTATCCCTGAAAGCATGGAAAAGGGACAAAGGGTGTGACAATCATGCTGTCATAGTCGCCCACTCCTCTCCACTGTTAGAAGAAGCCGGTATCTTTTCGTCTAAAAAAATGACGGCTATCGCCCTTACAAAAGGCATCGATCTGCATCAAGGGCGCGTGACGAAAGTGGAGGAGTCCCAACTGTATACAGATAAAGGGGAGATCCTCGATTATGAAGAGGTCATTTTCCTGGGAGGACCTAAAGCACCCCCTCTATTCGCGAGCAGTGTGCTTCCGACAGATGAACAAGGATATCTGCTCGTGAACAGCTATCTTCAATCAGTTGAATACCCAAACGTGTTCGGAACCGGTGATTGCGCTACCTTACAAGACTTTCCCGATGTGCCTAAAAACGGCGTAACAGCCGTCAGACAAGGGCCCGTCCTATGGGAAAACCTGAACGGCGCCGCAGCCAATGGAAAAATCATTCCCTTTGAGCCCCAGAAACGATATCTCGCTATCATGTCTGTCGGGGACAAGCGTGGCTTCCTTACCTACGGATCCTTTTCATTGGTCAGCGGATGGGCCTGGCGGTTGAAGGACTGGATTGATCAGCGGTTTATGGGAAAGTATGGGGAGTGAGGGTGAGGGTTAAGCAGCTAACCCCACAAAAAAAACACGACCACCTCCCAGCAGTCGCGCTGTAAACACCTTATCTAAACAATTCCACATACTTCTTACTAATCACAGGGAGTACCCCGTCGAACAGCTTCTCTCTCCAGTACAGGTCCGCTGTCTGCTGGACGGCTGCTGCGTGATTCGGGTAAGGATAGACCATGTTGGAAAGGGCACCGATCTTGCTTCCCTTTTCCATTGCGAACACGAGCGGCTGCATCCAGTCTCCAGCGCCGGCGCCGACTGCGTGGGCACCGAGGATCCTGCCTTTCGGGTCTGTGATGATTTTGACGAGACCCTCTGTCTTCTGATCTGCCACGAACCGGTCTACCTCGTCTAACGTTTTCTTATAGACCTTGTATTCTATTCCTTTTTCCACCGCTTCTTCCTCGGTCAAGCCGATATGGAAGATTTCCGGTGTCGTATAGGTTGTCCAGGGCAGCTTGTTATAGGAGACATTTCGTTTCAATCCGAATACGGCGTTCTGGACGACCAGCTTCCCTTCCATTCCGGCACCGTGAGTGAATGGATAACGGCCGTTCACATCTCCTATCGCGAAAATATGGGATTGATTCGTTCTTAGTTCGTCATTCACTTTGATGAACCCCTGATCGTCTGTCTCCACACCGGCAGCGGAAAGATTCAAGGAATCTGTACCCGGCTTGCGACCTGTCGCGAGGAATAAAAGGTCCCCCTCAACCGACTGCTCTTCTCTATCTTTCACGTAATGAACCACCTTCTGTCCATCCCGCTTCGACACACGTTTAATTTCAGCTCCAAAAACAAACTGTATATCCTTTTCCAATAACCCGGTGGCCATTTCCCGGATTTCTTTATCTTCTTTCACCAGGATTTCATCATGCTGTTCTAGCACTATGGCTTCTGAGCCTAAATGGGAGAATGCCTGTGCCAATTCCAGACCAATTGGACCTCCCCCGATGAAGACCACCCGGCGAGGGAGGTCATCCACTTCGAATACTGTTTCATTCGTATGGTATTCAACATCGCCAAGGCCATCGATATCGGGGACAAGTGGACTTGATCCTGTCGCCACAACCACCCTCTTCCCGGAGATCCGGTCCTCTTTCTCCACCAAAATGGTATGGGGATCCAGGAACTCGGCTGCTCCGAAATAAATATCGACCCCAAGCTCCAGGAAGCGTTCGGGATCATCGTGCTGTTGAATGTGTGAAATGGCTCCTTTGACTCGTTCTTTTACCTTCTTCATATCGACGGATCCTTTTGTTTCGAATCCGTAGTCCCCGGCTGAACGTATGGTCGCCACTTCTCTTGCCGATTGGATGAACGCCTTGGACGGGACACAGCCAAAGTGAAGGCAATCCCCTCCCAGAAGGCCGCTTTTTTCAACAAGTGCCACTTTTGCTCCCAGTGAGGCAGCCCCAGAGGCGACGGTCAATCCGCCTGCCCCTCCTCCTATGACAATTAAATCGTATTGTTCCATCTGAATCTCTCCTTATGAAAGTAGTCGTTTCGCTTCTAGAAATCGTTGGATTCCCGTATATAACTCCACTGCAAAAAACAGGAGGGTGGTCCACAAGACAATGGATGGAAATATCATCATGAGGCTGAACAGGATGAAACCTTCCGTTCTCTCAGCCAGTCCCGCTTGATAATAGAAGGACTTCATACCCTGCTTCTCTGATACAGCCCCCACGGTCAGGAAAATGGTCATGGAAATGATGATGGAGACACTGAGTAAGAGGAGGGCCCACATGATGTCAGGATGAAGGAAAGCAACCCCGAGGATGACACTGATTTCAACGATCCGATCAAACGTGACATCCATGACGGTGCCAAAGGGAGATGGCTTGGTCAATCGGGCCATGGTTCCATCCACCGCGTCCAGGAAGCCCGAAAGCCATAATAAAAGGACGGCCATGATCGGGAAACCCAGGTAATAGACCAGACCTGTCACAGACCCTATGACGAAGGCGGTGACCGTCACTTGATTGGCCGTTAATCCTTTGTTCAGGAACAGACGTGCCGTCCCCTCTATACTTGGCTGAACCCACTTGCGGGCATGCGTGTCTAACATGTACTTCCCATCCTTTACTTATCTTCTTTGCCAGATAATCCAAGCCATGCTTTCATCTTCTTTTTAAAAATGAGTGGTCCGATGATCATGGCCAGGAAAAACCCAATGGCAATATACAAATTCGTCCGGTCTTCTCCCACCAAGCTTGACCCTAAAAAGACATAGCCAAACGTTCCTGGCAAAATTCCGATGGCTGTGGCAAGAATGAATGGAAGGTATCTCACTTTCCCCATTCCAGCGAGGTAACTGATCAAATCAAAGTTCAAGAACGGGACCAGACGCAATACAAGGACATAGATGAAGCCGCTCTCCTCCATCTTTTCCCGTATTTTCACGATGCGGGGGGAAGGTCTCTTTAACAGTTTCGCCCCCAGGATGCTTGCTGCATAATAGGCAACCGTCGCACCCCCCAGTGCCCCCAGTACAATATAAAAGAAACCTTCCACCGCACCGAAAGCAAGGCCCGCAGAGAACGACAGGATGGAAGCAGGGAAAAGGATCAATGGGCGGACCGTATAAACGACAATAAATACAATCGGTGCCCAAATACCGAATGACACGATCCAATCCCTGATGTCATGGGGCTTTATATGAAAGAAATTTCGGCTAAGCCACATGAGGAACAGTAATATCGTGATGAATAGAAAGATCTTGCCGATTTCCTTCTTCTTCAATGTTCTTCCCTCCTATTCCTCGTTCTGAAACGTTTGAATGTTCTCTTCCTTGGCATATAGCCAAACCGTCCCGTGGGAGGATTCCCCATCAAGGGGCAGATGGAGTTTCTGCTTCAGTTCTTCCACCCATATTTCATGAATGTTCGTTCCCGCTACAAACAGCTTTTGCTGGATCTTGCCCTTCCACTTTGGGTAAGGCAGATCCTGTCCCGAAGAGCTTATGGACAGATGGGAAGCATGAATGAATTGTTCAGGAGACAGAATGAGTCCGTCACTCATAAAAGAAGCGACAAAGGAGGAGCCCGGACGGTAATAAATTTCCTCCGGTGTCCCCGCCTGCAGGAATCGTCCCTCGTGTAACACCGCCACCCGGTCTCCCACCTCATACGCTTCATCACGGTCATGGGTGACGAACAAGACTGTGGTTCCTTCTTCTTTAAATACGGTCAGTACCCACTGCCTCAACTCTCTCCTCCGTTGCAGATCGAGGCTGCTGAAAGGTTCGTCCAAGAGTAACAGCTTCGGTTTCAGAATGAGGGAGCGGATTAGGGACACCCGTTGCTGCTGGCCTCCCGATAGCTCAGAGGGGTAATGATGCATGACTTCACCTAAACCGACTCTTTGAATATAGTCTTTCGCCTTCCTTTTATTTTCACGTTTCTTTTCCCCTCTCATTTCGAGACCGTACATGACGTTTTCAAGTACATTCATATGAGGGAATAACAAAGGCTGCTGAAAGACCATTCCAATCGGTCGGTTTTGAGGTTTGGTTGAAGAAATATCGTTACCATCTATTAATACCTTTCCCTTTGTAGCAGATTCTAAGCCTGCGAGAATCCGCAAAAAGGTTGATTTCCCCGAACCCGACGCTCCCACTAATGAAAGGATTTCCCCTTTCTTCAATGAGAAAGTTACATCATTCAAAATCTCTTTCTCTTTAAAGGTTTTGGACACTCCCTGGATATGTATGAATGGACTCACTTCCTCTTCCTCCTTCTTAGATGCTGGTAAGGGAGTATGAATGTCAAACACCCTTCAATTATGATGTATAAGATGAGGGGGATAAGGGCGAACACGATGGAGAATGCCGCCATCACCGCTTCATCTGCCGTATCGGTAAATGGGTAATAGACCATTGCAAGGGTGACGACGTTCCCCCCGCCTATAATCGCCGTCAACACGTATTGACTTAAAGAGATGACGATCGTCAGGAACAATACACTGCGTATGCTTGGAAGGAGCAATGGCAATTCGATATGGTATAAGCGCTTGATGGCACTCCCTCCCAGGATGGTTGATTGTTCGAGTAATTTCGAGCCGATCCGCTCATAGCCTGTTTTAAACATTTTAATGCTGTAAGGAATCGTCGGCACCAAATGAACGAGGGCGACCCCGAGCCAGTGATCGGAGAGGCCATATCGTATGAAGGTAATATGAAGGCCGATGGCAACGACTAACACAGGAATGAACAGGGGCAGCATCATGAGCGCTTCCATCAACGCTTTCCCCCTGAAAGAAGAAAAGGAAAACACCTTTCCCGCTGTGATGCCGATCAGAAGATTGAGACCTAATACGACTACTGCAATCCATACTGACACCCCTACTGAATTCAGAAACTTTCCTTCGTTCATCAAGAGTTCCCACGCCCTTACGCTTGGTTCACCTAGAGCAGGACTCCCCCATGCCGCTACACCATAAAAGCTTTTATACACTAAAAAGAAAAGGGGAAAGGCAAAAAGGATAAAGGATATGCTGTAAAATGACGTTTTTTTCATCATGACACCCCTAATTCCCAATCCCTTTAGTAATGTGCATCCGTTTCTTGTTCGTGAAGTAAAGAACGAGCCACATAAGGACTCCGATGCCGAGTCCGGTCATGACTAGGGAGGCAAACGCTAGTGGACGGTCACTCCAGTTACCGCTATAAAACCAGTCGTATGCAAGGATCGCAAGCATTTGTGGAGACGTTACCCCCAACAGCCGTGGAACTTCAAAGGCGGTAAAGATAAAGGCAAAAAGAATGGCCCCTGTTTCGATGAGGACAGGATAGATGAAGGGCCATTCTGCCACTCTGAACGTTTGATAAGGGCCCGCCCCCAATAATGAAGCCACCTCTTTATACCCTTTGGATAGGGTGGCATACACGGGTAACAGCATGAGGGTCACAAAGGGAACTTCTTTCCACACATACGTCAACATGATCCCGATCCCATTCCGGTCCTGTACCAATATGGGAAATTGACTGCGATCGTCAATCCAGCCCGTCACCCCGGCGATACTTGAAAAAAAGCCGCTCTGATTAAAGAGTAAGTAGACGAGATACGCCCATACAAAATGGGGGACCAGCATCGGGATCCACACCAGCAGTTTATGCCTGGTTTCCATTAACAATGGAGAGAAGGCCTTGACGATACCCAAGCCAATGAAAAGGGACAGGATCGTTGAGACCGCTGTTACTGTCAGACTGAACAGGACAGATGTAATAAAACGATCTTGCTCAAACAATTCCCGGTAATGTTCGAGTGTAAAGACTCCTCCGCCCCTTACACTTTCCCACATCGCAAGAACGATCCCGAGTCCCGGGATCAGGAGGAAAAAGAGGAGTCCCGGCAGGAGGAGAAGTGCGTTATTGGTTGGCCACTTCACGTATCCAGTTCTCCTTCAACCATTCAACATAGGCAGCATCAAGCTCACCCTTGAAGTTTTTTTCAAGCTTTGAGGCCTCCAGTACACTTTCACCGCGATCGATCTCCATGAATTTCTTCCTCCACTCTTCATCAAGCTTGTTATAGGAAATGGGCGAACTCTCTCCCCAATAATCCGGCTTGAGCTTCTCATACTGCGCTTCCGGGGACAGAAATTCATTGATGGCCACCAGGGCACCCTCTTTATTGGGACTATTGAAAGGAATGGCCAGGAAATGAGTGTTCCCGATGGATCCTATGTCACTCAATATGAACGGCTTCGTGCTTGCCGGAAACACGCCATCCTTGATCAAATGTTCCGCCCTTGCCTCGTTATATCCCATCGTCATCCATACCTCTTCCTGACTATACAGCTTATCAAGGTCCGTCAAGGTGGATGGATACGTCTCCCCTTTTCGCCACAGATAAGGCTTCATGGTGTTTAATTCGTCCCATACTTCCGCTCCTATTTCTTCTGACTTTTCCTCATCAAACCCGTCCCGGGCCAGATTCGAATCCGTTTTGGCATAGAGGAGATGTCTTAGAAATGCATTCCCAGTGAAATCACTTGGGTTTGGGTATGTGAATTTCCCGGGATTCTCTTTCATGAATGTTTTCAACTCTTCAAAGGTAGCCGGCGGGTTTTTCACTTTTTCACTATTATAGAAAAATACGAATTGAACTTTTCCCCAAGGGGCTTCGAATCCTTCTGTTTCCGTTCCGAAGTCATATTGAAATGCGTCATTGTCCGTATCATAGTATTGGTTGTAGTTAGGCAATTTGTCCGTAACGGAACCTGCCAACAGATCTTGTTCTTTCGCGTTTTTAAAATTTTCACCGTTGACCCAGACGATGTCGATCGTCCCCTTTTCTTTTCCTGCCCGTTTCTCGGTTTGCAGCTTCTGCAGGATTTCAGGTGTGTCTAAAGGTACCCTGTTCAATTCGATATTGTTCTTTTCTTTTAACATGGGGGCCATGACCTCATCAATATATCGATTGATCCCGTCATCTCCTCCCCACATGAACATATTCACTTTGGTCCCTTCTGCTTTCGAGGTGATCGTTCCCCACTCTTCATCAGGAATTTTCCCGCTATCGTTTGCATTTGTCGAACCGCAAGCCGATACTAATAGTAAGGAAAATACGCTTACAATTGCTAACCATATTCTCATCCATTCTGCTCCTCTGCGCTTTTCTATAATTATATAGTACTAAACCGTATAATATAAAAAAGTAATCTGCCTTACATATGTAAATGAATGCCCCAATAGTGGGTGAAAGAAACCGGAAGAGCACATCCCCCATGCCTTCCCGTGCTCATTTTCTCAGAAGGCTTGTAACCTTTTTGATCAAACTCTGTCTAATACAGTAAGGAGGTGACTCTAGCGTGAAGCGATTCATGATGATCATAATCATTCTACTAACGGGAATGGCCGGATGTGGAACAGCTGATGAAAACGACAGCCAGCCGGTCAAAAAAGAGACCGAACAGAGAGCGGGTGAAGATATTTCTGTACAGAAAGGAATTGTCGCAGGCGATATGGTACCTTCATTAACCAAGAAAGATGCAGATGGTCAAAGTGTATATGTATATAGTGTAAAAAACCAAACAGAGCAGGAGAAAACATTTTCGTTTTCATCCGGCCAGACAATCGACTATGAACTTCGCAACGAAAAAGGCGAGATCGTTTATAAAGATTCAAAGAATAAAATGTATACCCAGGCGTTACAGGACATCACTGTGAAACAAGGGGAAGCGTTTTCCCGCGAAATCGTCCTTCCTAAGGTTGAAAGCGGCTCTTACACATTGACCGTCTGGATGACTGCCAAGGGGGAACAGGATTATAAAGCGACGGCTAAGGTAGTGGTTGAATAGGGACACGCAAAAAGGATTAATCTCGGCCGGGGCACGGCGAGATTAATCCTTTTCTGTGTAAACGGGGATAGACCCACTGAGGGAGATGCGTTCTGGTGTCACGATGCATTTTCTTCCGAAGAACCTGACCCCGTGTCTCGCGGCTTCTTCCATGACCCGGGCAAAATGGGGATCAATTTCAGGAGCGGAAGTGATTCCCCTGAGATCTGTGCGCTGGGCAATGAATAGGACCGCCGTTTGATAGCTTCCCTTCATCTGTAAGTGGGTCAGTTCCTCTACATGCCTCGCACCCCTTGCTGTGACGGCATCGGGAAATTTACCCATTCCGTCCTCGACCATGGTGACACTTTTGACTTCGAGTAGTAATTTCTCATCATTTTGTTTATGTTTGAGGAGGAAGTCAAAACGTGAACCTCCCACCTTATATTCGGCTTTTTCCAGACCCCACCCCTTCAGCTCCTCCAGTACTTCCAACTGCAGGGCTTCCAGTACCAACCGGTTTGGATATTGCGTATTCAAGGAAACATACATATCGTTTACGGGATCATGGGTCATGACCGCTGACCACCTTGTTTTCCTTCTTGGATCCTTGGATTCCTGGAGCCAGATCGGCCCTCCAGGTACCAATAAGTCTTTCAGCCTGCCCGGGTCCGGTAAGTGGACCTTTTCTTTTGAACCTGAAGGGAGTTCGCATTCCAGCACAAACCGATTGAGCCGTTCAAGAAAGACGGCTTGGACCAAAGTGTCATGGAATGAAATATCTGCTAAAACGTCACGGTCCCTCATTTAAGTAAGGCGCTCCAGCTCTTGGTTTTACGGTCATAAGAAAGTAACCCGTTCGCCGGTAATTTGCGAATCTGCTTATAATCCTCTGCCATTTCATCCATGTCATAATAATCACCGATCACCCATATGGGTATCTCGATCTTCCCTCTCGTCAATACTGCTTTTTCAAGGGAGATGACCATTCCTTCTTTTAACTTATCCTGGAAGGAATGAATGACTTCCTTTCCGATCACAGGGTAGGGTTTCTCCTTCTTCATACCGAAGAGGCCCTTCCCACTCTTCATCGTACTGAGCTTTGATGAAAGGGTCGCTCCCAGCATATAATAGAAGTCCTCAAAATCCCGGTAATAAACCTTATTGAACCAGCCATCATCATGGGAAAGGTAGGCGTAGCGGTTATTCAGTTTAGAATAAAATGGAGGGTTCAATGGCTGCTTGATATGCCCCATATAAAGGAGTTCTGCAATTTCCTGTCCGTTCAATTCATCGACTCCGACCTCTTCTTCAAAATCGATCCAGCAGAAGTCTCCATAGCTCTGAACCCCGTCATCGATGATCTTCTTCATTTCGTCCTTTTCTACATATTCCATATGGGTATGTATATTGAAAGCACCATGTTCGTACTGATGCTTGATGAGAAGTAAGTTCTTTAAGGGTTTACGGGCATTCATTGCAAACTCGTTGAAATGGATTCCGTACGAAACGACATAGTGACGATCCGGATTCTTGTGAACATAGATGATATCTTTCATTTGGTTATTTGCCTTCAAGAACATTCCCTCCATCTGTTTAACACGGTGCACAGTTCATATTTTCTATTTTATCAAATATAGAACCTACTTGTTCTTTTCTATTTCATTTCAAAATGATGACAAAAGTCGCAGGGAATTGTCGAAAATAGTCATATTTGAGTGGTATAAGTGGAAGTTATACTTCTATTTCCTACTTTTCTTTTGGAATGCGTCGGTTGATTTCCGTTCCAGGTGCTCGCTTTCCGCGGGGCTGGCGGTGAGCCTCCTCGGGCTTTGCCCTGCGGGGTCTCACCTGTCCAGCGTTTCCCGCAGGAGTCGAGCACCTTCCACTCCAATCAACTTTAAGGATGTGATTTTTAAAATAGACAACTCTTAACACTTTGGTTTGAATAACTTCATCTCAAAGTATTTTGCGTCGATATTAGCTTCTAACAACATTTATAAATAGAATCTATTTCAATATCAAATACCTTTATAAACATGTAATAAATGGAATATTTCATCTCTGTTTTCCTCCTAATCCCTTCTGCCATCAACATTCCCAGTGAATACAAATATTCACCTGTTCCAAATACCTGTCATGTCCCGACAGAAGTTCTTGAATTTCTCGGGTCATGAGTAGAAATTTCCTTTCATTTCTATTAGACTAGGAATGTGAAATCTTTAGAAATTCAGGTGAATAGATTATGGAAACTCGCCAGCGATTTGCTGATAAGATCGATTGGGGTCTTCTCTTTTTATTGATGCTGTTCTTTATTGTAAGTGCAATGGGAATCAGCAGTGCCCAGACCTCAGGGCAATATGGGACAAACTTTGTGATTAGACAGGCTTTTTGGTACGTAGTGGGCGGTATCATCATCGGCGCTGCGTTATTTCTCGACTCGGATCAGTATAAACGGCTTGCCTGGTACATATACGGCGCAGGAATCTTCTTGCTCGTTTTATTATTGATTTCTCCGGAAAGCATTGCACCTCACCGGAATGGGGCCAAAAGCTGGTTCATGCTTGGACCGCTTGGATCGATACAGCCTTCAGAGTTCATGAAGACATTCTTAATCCTTGCTTTGGCACGTGTCATTACCAATCATCATGAACTTAATCCAAGAAAAACAGTGCAGACAGACTTTCAGTTATTGATTAAAATCGGCTTGACCACCCTTCTCCCCCTTGCTTTCATCATGCAGCAGCCGGATTTAGGGACATCACTGGTCATACTAGCCATCATGACGGGTATCATCCTCGTTTCAGGTATTACGTGGAAGCTGATTGTGCCTATCTATGCTTCGATCGGAGTATTAGGTGCAGGCATCCTTTCACTGGTCATATGGGCACCACAATTATTGGAGAAATATTTAAACGTGAAACCTTACCAATTCGGACGGATTTATGCCTGGCTCGATCCGTACAATTATGCGAAATTAGAAGGATTTCACTTGATCAACTCCCTTAACGCCATTGGTTCGGGACAGATTTTCGGGAAAGGCTACAGTGACCGGGAAGTGTATATCCCGGAAAATCATACAGACTTTATTTTCAGTGTCATCGGTGAAGAGTACGGATTTATCGGCGCAAGTGTCGTCATCAGCTTATATTTTCTGCTGATCTACCACCTAACCAAGACGGCCCTTGATACGAAAGAGCCTTTCAACGCTTATGTGTGTGCAGGGATCATCAGTATGATCACGTTCCATGTGTTCCAGAACATCGGAATGACAATCCAGTTACTCCCGATCACCGGTATCCCCCTTCCGTTCATCAGTTATGGAGGGAGCTCCCTCATGGGGAACATGCTGGCCCTCGGCCTTGTGTTCAGTATGAGGTTCCATCATAAGACGTATATGTTTTCTTCAGAAGATTCCTAATTACCGGTTGCATTCATCCCTGAAATGTGTAAAATAATAGTAATTAGATATGGAATATTCTGTGAAGAAGAGAGTAATCCCGACGTGGATCATAAGCGAGCCGGGGGCGGTGGGAGCCCGGTATGAAGCCCTGGATGAACCGCACTTCTGAGAAGTTCTTCTTGAAATCAGTAGGGAAGGACCGGGATCTCCCGTTATACAATGAGTGTCCTTAATCGGGAATAAGAGTGGTACCGCGAGCTAAACTCGTCTCTGTATAGAGACGGGTTTTTTTGTGTTTTATACTAATGGGAGGTGTAACAAGATGGACTTGAAATTAATATTTGCTCAAGAATTAAAGACTCAGCTCCTGCAGGACTGGAGCGAGAAAGAACTATACGATTTGATTGAAACTCCGAAGCACAGCCATTTAGGGGACTTAGCCTTTCCTTGCTTCCAGTTGGCCAAAACCATGAGAAAAGCTCCTGCACAGATCGCGAAGGAAATGGCCTCTGCGATTACCTCTCCCCTTTTCACCAAGGTAGAGGCGGTTGGACCTTATATCAATATTCACTTTAACGGGAGTAAAGCAGGAAAAGAAATCGTGTCGGGGATTTTGGCGAAAGGAAAGGACTATGGAACCCACACCTTTGGAAAGGACAGAACCGTCGTATTAGACATGTCCTCCCCCAACATCGCCAAGCCGTTTTCCATGGGGCACCTCCGTTCAACGGTCATCGGGAATGCCATTGCCACCATTGCCGAAAAATGCGGCTACCGCACCGAAAAAATCAATTACATCGGAGACTGGGGCACACAGTTCGGCAAACTGATCGTCGCTTTCAAAAAATGGGGAGACCCTGATAAGGTCAAAGAGAATCCCATTGCTGAGTTGTTCATTCTTTATAAAAAATTTCATGAAGAAGCAGAACTTGACGCTTCCCTTGAGGAAGAAGGAAGAAAAGCCTTTAAGCTCCTCGAAGACGGGGATGAAGAGATTACCGGGCTTTGGAGATGGTTTAAGGATGAATCACTCCAAGCCTTTAAGACGATTTACTCTTTACTTGGCGTCGAGTTCGATTCCTATAACGGTGAAGCATTCTTCAATGACAAGATGGAAGAAGTCGTGACCTTGCTTCAGGAACATCACCTTTTAGAGGAATCCCAAGGGGCTCAAGTCGTTCGGATGGATGATGGGAATCTGCCTCCCTGCCTGATCAAAAAGTCTGATGGAGCAACCCTTTATGCCACACGGGACCTGGCTGCTGCCCTTTATCGTCAGCGTCAATATGCCTTTGATGAAGCCCTGTACATTGTAGGCCAGGAGCAGACGATCCATTTCCAGCAAGTGATGAACGTGTTGAAAAAGCTCGGGTACACTTGGGCGGATGAAATGAAGCATATTCCATTCGGTTTGTATTTAAAAGATGGAAAGAAGATGTCTACAAGAAAAGGAAGGGTCATCCTCCTTGAAGAAGTGCTTCACGAAGCCATCAAAATGGCAGAGGACAACATTAAGCAGAAAAATCCTGACTTAAAGAATGCTTACAGAGTTGCAAGAGATGTCGGGGTCGGGGCAATCATTTTTCATGACCTGAAGAATGACCGTCTCAATGATATTGAATTCTCCCTGGAACATATGCTCACCTTCGAAGGTGAAACCGGTCCTTATATTCAATACACCTATGCGAGAGCCCAGTCCCTTCTCAGAAAAGCAGGACAGATCGATCCCCTGACATTTGAAGGTCTTGAAGATGCTGAAAGCTGGGACGTGATAAAGCAGCTGCGGTTATTTCCGGAAATGATCGAAAAATCATGGCAGCATTATGCTCCATCTATCATTGCCAAATATTTAATCGTCACATCACAAAGCTTTAACCGTTATTATGCTAAAACCAAAATCATTTCAGATGACAGCCAGCAAAATTCTCGTCTGGCCCTGGTTCATGCCGTGGGGATTGTCCTTGCCGAAGGATTACGATTATTGGGGATGAAATCTCCTGCCGAAATGTAGAATCCGAAAGAATACTGTCACTATTTCCCGAGAAATAGATTTATTTCGAGAATGTGTCCTGTTCAGTTCTTTAAGTGAGGGATGAATAGGATAATTCATGACTCCCTTTATGAAAAGTGATATACTTCTTATGTTCTATTAAATTCTAAATTAACGCTTTATTCATAAAGGAGATTACTTATGTCTGAACTACTTCACACGTTCGAAGCATGGTTAATGGATTACGGTGTATGGGGACTGATCATCGTCTCTTTCGCAGATTCATCTTTCTTCCCGATTCCACCTGATGTATTACTGATTCCATTGGCGATTGCTAACCCTGGCAGTGCCCTGCTTTACGCACTTTATACGACGATCGCTTCCGTCATCGGAGCCCTTTTTGGATGGTTGATCGGGAAAAAGCTGGGTCGCCCGATTCTTGTTCGTCTATTCTCTGAAGCAAGAATTCAAAAAGTAGAAGAGTACTTTACAAAGTTCGGCCCTATGGCCTTACTGATTGCAGGTCTGACACCGGTCCCTTATAAGATTTTCACCATATTCGCAGGGGTTTCCGGTGTGAAGATCCGGGTACTTGTGATCTGGTCGATCATCGGCAGGGGGATACGCTTTTTCCTGGAGGGTGCAATCATTCTCACACTGGGAGCAAAAGCAAAACCTTTTATAGAAGAGAACTTCACTTTACTGACACTTGCTGCAGGCGGTGTACTGATTCTTGTCTATCTCGTCTACTTGGTCATCAAAAAAAAAAAGCAAACTCCTTGATCAGCTGATCTAAAAAGGAGCATGGGATGATCCCATGCTCCTTTTTTATTCGGAAGTTCCCACGACAAAGCGCAGATGCTTATGTAATACGCGCAGGGACTGCCTGCTGCCTTCATAGAGTTCCCCATCCATATCAAGCTTCTCATCCTGTCCGAGTTCAATATGGGCTTCTTTTGCTTGTATGTGCATGATATCGTCATATTCTTCGCTGATATTACCTGTACTTTTAATGACGAGAAATTCCTTCAGCAATGGAAATCCACTTTTCTTCACTACATATATGTCCATCAATCCATCGTCCATATTGATACACGTAGGCAGTGGATTGGATCCGATCGAACGTCCGTTTGCGACCAACAGCATGACGACCTCTTCTTCCACTACCTCATTTTCCGTCGTGACCTTCACATTCAAGATAGGTGAATCCTGAATCGATTGGAAAGCACTGATATAATAACTCAGTTTCCCGAGGACGCTCTTTGATCCTACATCAATATTATCGCTCGTCTGGGCAACCAGTCCCGTGCCCCAGAAGTTACTGAAATACCTCTCCCCTGCTTTCACAATGTCGATTTCCTGTTCATAAGGCTGTTCGGTTATAAGACGGACAGCTTGTCCAATATTCATCGGAATGCGCAGGGAGCGGGCAAAATCGTTACATGTGCCACCAGGAAGAATGGCGACAAGCGGACGATCACTGAGAACTGACAGCCCATTGATGGCTTCATGGATCGTACCGTCCCCGCCCATGATGACCACCAGCTCAAAACGACTCCCTGATTCCCTGCAGACCCTTTCGGCATCTCCCTTTTCTTTTGTTTTATGAATGATGAGTTCGTTGCAGATATCCAATAAAGGGGGAACGGCATCCTTCAACAGGATTTCGAGTGTCCCTTGACCTGCCTTGCCATTGCATATAAGCAATACTTCCGAAAATCTTGCCATGAATATCGTCACCTAACCTATAGATTTAGTATGGTACATAAAAAGAGGCTGACCCAAAACGATGAGTGATGATCATCCTTATCGGACCAGGCCATATGATTAGAAAATATTTCAACCTATCATGGGTACTTACCGGCTTTTGAAGCCAATGAATCTTGGGTCAACCTCTTTTACTATGCCGTATTCGAGTCTTCCTGAGGGACTTGGAGTACAGATCGATAGGCAATTCCGAGACGCCCTTTGATATAGCTTTGGGGGTCATAGGGAATATGCTGATGCTGCATGCGATGAAGCTCCATTTCTGCAAACATAGCCAGTGCACGACAGACCTGATCCAATGCCATGCTTATACGATGTGGATCTGCAAGCTGGTCCCGGCTCATACAGTAGTATGAAATCTCATCTGCCTTCTTTCTGATTTCCTTTAATGCTTGTGGATCAAACATCATTCTTTCCATGCCTAACCCTCCCCTTTACCTTTAGCTATAGTATATCGGGAAGAATCGGGAATTATGTCTGTCCTATATTTCGGATAAGCATGGATTATGAATCTTGTGTTAACGTCTTAGGTAATGGTTGATACTGCTTTAGTGAATGAAGAATTTCCCGTCTTGATTTCGTTTTTGAAATATTCACACCGACGTTCGACAATTTCGTTATCACTTTTTTAAAGCGATCGTTCTCCTTTACCACGTTATTCACCTCTTTTTAAAATATCGTTACCTATTTGTACGTTTTACTCCGTAAAAGGTTTCACTTATTGTAATATGGTTTTCCTTTTCCCTAAAAATGAAACGATAATCCTACTTTTACACATTTCAGAAGAATAATTTGTTTCGAATTACACAATTTATACTCATGAAAACTAAATTGACATGTATTCTAATCACAACGTCCCTTTTTTTTAGTCTAATTGGTCTACATAAAATAAATGCCGTAAGCACGTATATTGTAAAAAAAGGAGATACACTTTGGACCATTTCCAGGGAGTTCCAAATCGGATTATCTGAAATGATCCGTGCGAACCCCCAGTTGAAAGATCCAAACATCATTTATCCGGGTCAAAACATTAAGATCCCTGGCATCACATCCCAAAGTTCATTCGAAAACCAAGTCATTGAATTAACAAATAAGGAACGGGAGAAAAACGGCCTCCCTCCTCTTCACTCTGACGGAAATCTCTCTCGGGTCGCCTTGTATAAGTCCCGTGATATGAGGGATGCCGGGTACTTCTCCCATAGAAGCCCGACCTACGGAACTCCCGATGAGATGCTGACACGTTTCCACATCGTATATAGCGAAGCTAGTGAAAATATCGCTGCCGGTCAAATGAGTCCTGAAAAAGTTGTCCGGGACTGGATGGACAGTCCGGTTCACCGTAAGAACATTCTCAACAAGTCCTATACACATGTTGGCGTAGGATATGCCGATGGTGGGACTTACGGGTCGTACTGGACACAGCTATTTATTGCGAAAGAAGGTCCGTCCCTCCAAAAGCTCAACTAAGTTTGGAAAAACATGTTCAGAATAAGAGTGGGATATAGGATGGATAATAAGGGTGTACTGCCATTATGATCAAGGGGGAATATTTCATGCAAGTACGTGATATTATGTCGACAAATGTGGAAGCAGCTTCTAACCAGGATTCACTTGAGAGCGTCGCTTCCAAGATGAGTTCCAGAAATGTTGGTTCCGTTCCTGTCGTTGAAAATGGGCAGGTTGTCGGGATGATTACGGACCGTGATATTGCCACTCGTGGACTGTCTCAGGGTGCACAGGGAAATGTCTCTCAGGTTATGTCACAGCAAGTTGTGACCATTTCTCCTGATGCATCCGTAGAAGAAGCATCGGCTTTGATGTCCCAGCATCAGGTGCGCCGTTTGCCTGTTGTGGAAAATGGTCAGCTGGTCGGGATGCTGGCTTTAGGAGATTTGGCAGTACAGCAGAAATCCGATCAAAGTGCCGGAAGTGCCTTAAGCGGAATCTCCCAGAATCACCTTCGCTAATAAAGGCTTAAGAGCAAAAACTTCATAGCTTCCTTTTACTGAATAAGGGGCTTCTGCAGCCCCTTATTCAGCATGTAAAGAGGTCTTAATCGACTTATTGTGACGAAGAGATGGGTATATCGTAATTTTTTTCATGTTCAGGAAGGATTTTCTTTGTTTGTGACGAATTTGTGATTAATGCAAAAGGTGTTTATGGAGGAGGAGGTTTTGTATGAGTCGTGCTGCACGATCGTACCGTAAGGAAGTTCGTCATTTTAAACGTGAGAACCGCAAAAGAGTCTTCGCCGACAGCATTCTTGATTTCTTATTTATGTTATTTGGTATTTCAATGATCACGGGGATTTTGTTATTTGTTTTAGGATTTTGGAATTTTTATTAATCAGATCTCTGCCATTATTTATCCTATTTTAATAGCTTGAACGCTTAACCGTCGCCATGGATTTCTATGGCTTTTTTTGTGTTCCGAGCTGCACTCACTACATAAAAAAACATTATTCAAATAAACACAAATAAGTTATTTCACAATAATTATCCACGCTATTACTTTCGTCATTAACGTAGCACGAAAACCTTTATTACTATGATGAAATAGTTCGACCCACTAAATAATATCTGGTAATATTTTAATATTCAGATAATAACTTGACTTTCATTTTAAATTTTCAGATAATAATACATGTAACCGACACAAATTTTCGAGGGGGTTATCATGGATATTTTAAACAATTTAGTTACGGAAGCAAACTCCATATTATGGGGGTATATTTTAATCGGTGTACTGCTCATTTTAGGATTATACTTCACAATCGGATCTAAATTTGTTCAAATTCGCCATATAGGTGAAATGCTTCGATTATTAGGGGATAAAGATGTCGTTGAAGCAGAAGGGGAAAAGCAGATTTCTTCCTTACAGGCATTCTTTATTGGAGCAGGTACTCGAATTGGTACAGGTAATTTAGCAGGAGTAGCCATTGCCTTAGCAATTGGGGGACCTGGAGCGGTCTTCTGGATGTGGCTCGTTGCCATTCTTGGAGGAGCCAGCGCCTTTGTCGAAAGCACATTGGCACAGATTTATAAAGAAAAGGATAAGGTAGGATTCAAAGGCGGCCCCGGCTACTATATGAAGAAACAACTGGGCAAGCCCTGGATGAGTTCGATCTTTGCGGTTACCATCATCCTTTCCTTCGGGACAACCTTTAATGCTGTCCAAAGTAATACCATTGCAACGGCCTTCAGTAATTCATTTGGCATCAATACGTTTGTCATTGGAATTGTACTGGCCGGATTGACTGCACTCATCATCTTTGGCGGTGTGAAACGCATAGCCAACTTTTCATCTTTCATTGTACCGATCATGGCAGGCTTTTATATTATTCTAGCTCTATTTGTAGTCATTACGAATATCACTGAAATGCCCGGCGTCATCGCCATGATTTTCAAGAGTGCCTTCGGCTTTGAACAAGTCGTCGGTGGGGGTATCGGAGCTGCGATCATGAACGGTGTAAAGCGTGGGCTATTCTCCAATGAAGCCGGAATGGGTAGTGCACCGAATGCAGCGGCTACGGCATCGGTTTCCCACCCTGTCAAGCAGGGGTTCATCCAGGCACTGGGGGTATTCTTTGATACGATTCTTGTATGTTCCGCGACGGCCTTTATCATTTTAACATCAGACGCATACGGTTCCGGTTTGACTGGAATTGAACTTTCTCAAGCAGCCATGTCTGAACACTTTAACTCATGGGCCGGAATCTTTCTGGCGATTGCCATCTTTACCTTTGCCTTCAGTTCCATCATTGGGAGTTATTATTATGGTGAAGCCAATCTTCCATTCATTAATAAAAGCAAGACCGGCCTTCTGATCTACCGCTTCATTGCACTGGGAATGGTGGTCTTCGGGTCTGTCGCAAGTCTTGATATCGTCTGGAGCCTCGCTGACTTTTCAATGGCCTTGATGGCCCTTACGAACTTGGCCGCCATCGGTGTCCTTGCACCGATCGCCTTTAAGGCTTTGGACAACTATATGACGCAACGTCGTCAAGGATTGGATCCTGTCTTCTATGCAGATGATATTCCTGGTTTAAAGAATGTCGAATGCTGGCCAAAGCGTCAAAGTGATATGCCTAAAAAAGCCGTAAATGAATAATCAACCTTATACGAAAGAGCAGGACCAGGTCCCTGCTCTTTTTTCTTGTCATTTTTTTCTATTCCATTCTCAGGTATACTATTGATAGAAAGTTAGTCAAAGGAGCCATAACATGATGAGTATCCTATCTGCTCTTCTAGGGGTATTATTTTTTCTTAACCTGATCCTTGCCGCTGTCATCATATTCTTGGAGCGGAAAGATGCGGGAGCGACCTGGGCCTGGCTGATGGTGTTGTTCTTCATTCCATTTCTGGGGTTCATCCTCTATTTGGTGTTCGGGCAGAACTTGAGCAGGAAAAGGTTATTTGACTGGGAGGATATGAAGAAGATCGGAATTGAAAGCTTGATTCACAATCAGATTCGATCCTTGAAGGAACATCGTTTTCCTTTTAAAAATGAAATCGCCTTTCGTTATCAGGATCTTATTTATATGCATCTGATCAATAATGAGGCTCTACTGACCCAGGATAATGAGGTCACCTTTTATACACACGGAGAAGACAAGTTTGAAGCGCTGTTAGAAGACATCGACGCAGCAGAGGATCATATTCATATACAATATTATATTTTCAAGAAAGATCAGCTAGGTATGCGCATCTTGAAGAAGCTCTCGGAAAAAGCTAAGAAAGGCGTAAAGGTCAGGGTCCTATACGATGAAATGGGGTCCAGGCGAACGAGGCGGGGGTTCTTTAGAGACCTCCTCTCTGCCGGTGGTGAGGTGGAAGTGTTTTTCCCTTCGAAGATCCCCTTTATCAACCTTCGCTTAAACTATCGAAATCATAGAAAGCTTGTGATCATTGATGGAAAAGTTGGCTATGTAGGCGGCTTTAATATCGGAGATGAATACCTGGGCTTGAACCCCAAGTTCGGTTATTGGCGGGATACCCACCTCAGAATTGCCGGCAGCTCTGCACTCGCCATGCAGACAAGATTCATCCTCGATTGGAATCAGGCAAGCCGATCAAAGAAGATTGCCTATGACCTGCGATACTTTCCCCCGCCATCTTTCACGGGGGATGCAGGGGTTCAGATTGTCACATGCGGTCCCGACTCGGAATGGGAGCAGATAAAAAATGGCTATATCAAAATGATTTCATCAGCCAAGGAATCCATCTACATCCAGACCCCATACTTCATTCCAGACGTCAGTCTCCTCGATTCTTTGAGGATTGCTTCTCTTACGGGGGTGGATGTCCGGATTATGATCCCGAATAAACCCGACCATCTATTTGTCTATTGGGCGACGTATTCGTATATCGGGGAGCTCCTGAAAGCCGGAGCGAAGATTTATATTTATGATAATGGATTTATACATGCCAAAACGATTGTCGTCGATGAGGTCATTTCCTCTGTCGGTACAGCCAATATCGATGTACGAAGCTTTCGTTTAAACTTTGAGGTCAATGCCTTTTTATATGATCAGGCACTCTCTGAGGGTCTTGGAGTAGTGTTTAGAAAGGACATTGAAAAGAGCAGGGAATTAACGTTGGAAGACTATCATCAAAGACCTTTGACGATCAAAGTCAAGGAATCCATATCAAGGCTGTTGTCCCCGATCTTATAGATGGGATGATTGGACATTGCCATCTGCGGATAGAAAAAGGCATAATAGACTTATTGTGAAAGAAAAAGAGAGGGATGAGATCATGAGTGTGCACAAAGAAATTTCCAAGCATTCCAACATGCAAAATCAGCTTGTTCAGCAATTTATGAAACTGGATGAGCAGAGAGAAAAAGCGATTGACGAAGCTGTTCAGCTTTGTTATGCCGGAAAACCTTTTACAACAGATCACATAAATCAAGTAACAAATGAAATCAATACCCTGGCAAGACGCGGGGTCGTTCCGCAAAGAAAACTTGTGACAACGGAAATGGTTGAGGAATATGTCGCGAGACTAAAATAAGCTGGACAACATAAATAACCCTGATTCGTCTGCAACCATTCTGATGGTGAGATCGTTTCAGGGTTACTTTATTTGAAGGCTGAAATTTAGGCTTTTAATGCGCTATTCCACCCATCATAAACAAATACAGGCTGTGTATCGTTTTCTGCTCGCTCTGTCACCACATAGTTTTTATGTGCTACGACCGTTTGATCATCTGGTAAGTCCAGTTTCTTCGCAATTTCCCTATCCATTTTGACGATGACGGTATTTTCTCTCAAGGTCGTGACGACACCATTGATGACATGTTTCTTTCTTTTAAACTGAATCGTATCCCCAAGGTTTGCATTCTCTTTTGAATAAACGAATGTATTTTCCATTTTAAAGTCCCCTTTTTAGTTAAAATGATCGTTCTCTTTTTAATTGAAAGAATTTTCTAATAATATTATTTTAACTTGTATTTATATAAATTTCAATGAATGACTTATCCTTTTTGTACCACAATTACATAAAGTCAAAACCTTTTGATGTCTTTTTTCAAAATCTTTTACAGCCAAAGCGATGCCTGGCTGATTTTCGCTCCAGGTGCTCGCTTTCCGCGGGGCGTGAGTTGAGCCTCCTCGGGCTTTGCCCTGCGGGGTCTCAACTTTCCCGCAATTCCCGCAGGAGTCGAGCACCTTCCGCTACAATCAGCGTCAAAGTGAAGTTTAAAGACTTGTTTAGCAGTGCCCTTCAAGATAAACACTTTCAAGGTAAAATCATTTCTCTATATATACTTTTACATTCCATAAGGAAAATCCTTCCTTTTTGTATTTTTATATAAAAACAGGCATCCGTGGGTAGCGGATGCCTGTTTTTTAGTAAGCTAATGCCTTCTTCTTTTCTTCTTTCATTAGGACGAAGCAGAGAAAGATGCCTAGGAGTGACAGGACTGCGAAGAAGAGGTATACCGTGTAGATGGAATAGGTTTCATAGATGAAACCTCCCACGAAGGTACTGAACCAATTCCCGAGACCATTTCCGATGGCGGAATAGACGGTGACGGCAGTAGCTGTAATATGTGCCGGCGTGATTTCTTTGATGTAGCGTAGCCCCGCAGGAATGAATAATCCGATGGCAAGCCCCTGCATCACCGCTGAGGAATAGACCAGCCATAGACTTGGTTCTGTGAAGTAAAATAGCCAGCGGATCATGGATGCAGCACCTGCCAGCGCCGCTACGGTCAAGAGACCGAACTTATCAATCCACCCTCCCGCGATTCTCATAAACGGTACTTCTGATAGGACGGCAATCAGAAATGCGAGACCGATTCCGGCGTACGTACCACCTGAATCTTCTACGAATAATCCGAAATACACGTTATTGGCTAAATTTGGGCCGAACACCAGGAACGTGACGGCCAGGAAGATCAGAAACTTCTTCATCGTGAATAATTCCTTCATCCCGGCTTTTAGATCAAGCTTAGCTGCCGCTCTCTCTTTAGGAAAACGGAAGGATAGGAATCCGGATAGGACCAGACAGATAAAGAAGGAGTAGAAAATGATCGTCGGTCCGATGAATCCCTCTGAAAGCCTCCCCATGACGAACACGGCAATCCCGAATCCCAATGAGCCGAACAGACGAATATTTCCGTAGTTATAACCGACTTTACTTGTATACTTCAAGCTGATGCTGTCAGACACGGGAATGATGGCACTTTGGAAGATCGCAACTAAAATCGCGACCACCAATAGTCCATAGTAAACATCCATGAATAAATAACCAAGAGCAAAGATCCCTGCAACTAAGGAGGTTAATCCCAACACGACGGTTGGCTTATTGGTTGTGTCACTGACCATCCCCCATATCGGCTGGAAGAAAATCATCATGATCGGGCCGACAGACATGATGGTTCCGATCTGATATCCATTTAACCCCACACTTTCACTTAAATATACACTGAGTAAAGGATATAAACTTCCAACCCCGAAGAAGGTCAATAGATAAAACCCTTGTAACGTAAAAATTTGATTTCGCACATTTCTTTCCACTACCGTATCCCCCAAGATGTTTTTTGTCTATCTTATAGTAGACCTTGACCGTTCAATTGTCTATGTGTTTATGCCTTTTTATGGATAAACTCCCGCGTTTTATGATGCATGCCTTGCTACGGCGATCTCCCGCCGCTTTCGTTTGATCCAGCTGTGGCAGTCATGCCCTGCATGTATATTTCCAATAAATTACCGTTTGACTTTTTCGATTAAACCCTTTAAAGTATGGAAGTATATTTTAAGTGAACTGAATAACATATCTTCTTATCCAGAGAGACGGAGGGACTGGCCCTGTGATGTCTCGGCAGCGGACTCATGATGAGTGCTGTGCCACATCCAGCAAGCGTAATGCTTGAAAGATAAGAGGAGTGTTTCGTTTGAATGAAACCTCTTCTTATACTGGAAGAGGTTTTTTTATTTGATTTCACACGACAAAGGAGTGTTTGACATGAACCAAGAAAAAGGTAATTTACTGGCTTTATTGCCCTTGATCATATTTGTTTCACTGTTCCTTGGAGCGGGGATCCTTTCAGGAGATTTTTATGCATTCCCTGTACTGGTATCCATCATCATTGCCTCCATTGTAGCCCTTGCGATGAATCGGAAAGAGTCGTTAACCTCTAAGGTTGAACGGTTCGCAAAAGGTGCCGGGCACCCGGACATTATGATTATGGTCTTTATCTTCTTATTAGCCGGTGCGTTTTCCGGTGTAGCAGAAAAGATGGGCGCCGTTGATTCAACCGTCAATTTTGCCCTATCCGTGCTTCCTGGTAATCTGATCATTGTTGGATTATTCATCATCGCCGCTTTCATTTCCCTATCAATGGGGACATCAATGGGGACGATTGCAGCACTTGCCCCAATCGGAGTAGGCATCAGCTCAGGAGCCGACATTTCTATGCCACTTGCTATGGCCACCGTCATCGGGGGAGCGATGTTCGGGGACAATTTATCGTTCATCTCGGATACAACGATTGCAGCCGTACGCACACAGAAAACCGAAATGAAGGACAAGTTCAAAGTGAACTTCTTCATTGTCTTACCCGCAGCCATCATCACGATGGTCATCCTTTTTTTCCTTACGATGGGGACTCCATCCTCCGTCGACGCAGGAAGCTTCGACTGGATTAAAATCATCCCTTACCTCGGAGTGATCATTGGGGCCCTTGCAGGATTAAACGTATTTGTCGTTTTAATCGGCGGGATTGTGTTGGCAGGGGTTATCGGATTTTCGGATGGAAGCTTTACCCCATCGAGTTACTTTGGTAGTGTAGCCGACGGGATGACGGGCATGGCAGAGATTGTGATCCTTTCCATCCTGATCGGCGGAGTCGTCGAACTGATTCGTCATAATGGAGGGATTCAAGCTATCCTTTACCATGCCACACGTAAGATTAAATCTCCTCAGGGAGCACAGCTTGCAACAGCAGGCTTGGTCAGTTCGACGAATCTTTGCACAGCCAATAACACAATTTCCATTATCATCGCAGGACCACTGGCCAAAACGCTTAGCGATCAGTATGGCGTAGATTCCCGTAAGTCAGCAAGTATCCTCGATATTTTCTCTTGTGCCGTTCAAGGGTTGATCCCATACGGTGCACAGGCACTGTTAGTGGCGGAAGTAGCCGGCATATCACCTGTCAGCATCATCCCTTATGCCTTCTACCCTGTCCTGATTGCCGTTTGCGGACTGATTGCGATTCAATTCGCCCTTCCGAAGTTCACACGGAGAACCGCTACTGATGGAGATCCGGTCCGTTCTTCTTAGTCCGTTGGAAAAGAGACAAATCCGTCTGGGTTTGTCTCTTTTTTGTGTCTGGGTTATTCAAACACCATTAAAAAAGCAGACCCCGATTTCCGGAATCTGCTCTTTTCTTATAACAAATCATTCACATGATACAGTTTACCACTTTCAATATTGGTTTTGGTTATGAGAGCCACCAGTGCATCCGCTACCGTGTCCGTGCTGCGCAGCATCCCCTCTTCTTTGTAGCGCTGGAACGACTCAACCTCGGCAAAGGCTTCTTTGGAGGACGAGCGGATTTCCCCCTGCATATCCGTATCCATCACTCCCGGACTGAAAGCGATGACCTGATGACGGCTATGTGTGTTGGAGAGCTCAAGGCTCACCGTTTCAGTCAGCATATTGACTCCCGCCTTAGTCGCGCAATACGTACTCCAGCCATAAACGGGACGACTTCCCGCTCCTGAACTGATGTTGACCATGATCATTTTCGATTCAGAGCCTTTTGCTGCCTTGAGCAATTCATTGGTGGCGATCATAGGTGAAAGTAGATTGACGTGGACACTCGTTTCCATTGCTTCATTTTCCACTTCACCCGACGTATTGATCGGTGTCACCACGCCTGCATTTTGAACGACATATATCTTCTTGGCTCCAGATCCAAATACCTTTGCCCCTACTTCGCGGAACACCGCTTCTGTTTGTCCCGATTGAGATAGATCACAGGGAAAGAATTCATACGACACTTCTTTTTCCCGTGCAAGCTTTTGTAAGCTGTCATTATCCGAACGGGATATATTGAGAATACCGATGCCTTTTTCAATAAAGAGCCTGGCGACGGACTCCCCTAATCCCCTTGTTGCTCCTGTCACGATTGCATAATCCATTTCGAATCATCTCCTTCTTACATACTGATTATAAAGGAGAGTTTCCTTTCCTCAAAAAATTAAGCATCAAGTTAACCGAATTTTTACTAATATTTGTGAAAAAGCACACCATCAAGGCATGCTCTCATCAATCAAATGATATTCCGGTATGAGGTCGGATAGTGGTACGATCGACGCTTTTTTCTCATAAAGGGGAAGAAATTCTTTTAACATGGTGGCAACCTTCATGCCTGTAACCCCCACATGCCCGATCGCGATGGTTGCATCATCACGATCCAATGTCTTTGAAAGGAGTCTCGCCTGCTTCCCGATGTGTTGAATGGTGTAGATATCATCAAAGAATAATTCGTTTTCTAGGTATGGGACGCCCATTTCCTTTGCAAGCTTCGGAATGACACTCTTTCCTGTTGTTTTACTATCCAGATAAAATAAACCCCTTTCCTTGCATATGCCGAGGACAATCCTCATGACCCGCTCATCAGCGGTGGCCTTCGAGCCCATATGATGATTGACTCCTACTGCATAAGGAACCTCTTCCAGGGCTTGCTCCACTCTCTTCCTGATTTCTTCATCGGATAGGGAGGTCGTGATGGCCCCCGGTCCGAGCCAGCTCGCTTTCCCTGACATCGGTTCCATGGGTAGGTGGACGATAACCTCATGTCCATTTTTATGGGCTTTTTCCGCATCTGCCTTGGTCGTTGGGAGAAAAGGCATGACCGCAATCGTCAACGTGACGGGAAGGCTCAGAATTTCCTCCGTCCCTTTCATGTCGTTTCCTAAATCATCGATCACAATCGCAAGTTCATTCTGATGTGCCGGAAGAGGAAGGATGTTTCTTGCTGAAGCGGACATCTGTATGGAAAAAGTCATAAGTAAACAGATAACAAGGGTTCTCATATAGCATCACTCCTTTTTCTTTAGGATGTCCATTTTAATGAGGATATACGAATGGAGGTCCGTCCCTCAAAAATCAGCAAAAAAGAAAGCCGGGAAGCGTAAATACGCTTCCCGGCTTGGAATTCAGGAGGGACGGACCTATTGATCCCAGGCTTTGGTGGGACGGTCTTTAGGGTAGCCGTGGGTTTGGCGATATGTTTTTCTTTGTGTTGTGAAGTCCCACCAGTTCTTACTGCTTTCAGGGTAATTGGCGTGGTGGACGACACACCTGAGTGAGTCTTCCACGCATGGGTCCATCCAAACACCGTACTTCTTCTCTAAGTCGATGATAAGGTCTTCCCCCTTCTCTCCCTTGATTTCTTCAAATGTATAAAATCCAAGATCCTCTACAACATTGTGAGCCATATTGGGTCCAATGGAAGGGATCTGTTGAAATATGGACATGCCGACTAAATATCGGGATCTTTCCATTGTAATGTTCAGTTTCTCCCGGAGAAGTTCAGGAGAACATTCATGTAGATCGCCGAGTCGTAACTTGGCTTTGCGGAGGGCTGACCTCTCCTGATCAGTCAATGGAAGTTTAGGGCTTTTTCTGCTCACCTTTCGTCTCCTCCTTATCCTTTAAAGGTTTGCTGGCGGACAAATTGGAAGTCTTCCACCGCGGGACGGTTCGTTTTCTTTTTTGCTATTTTTTGTTTCGTCTTGATTGGCTTGTCGTTCACCAGCACCCCGACTTTCGTCTGCTGGATTTCCTTCACTCCCTGAACAATCAGCTGCATGGCGATGATCGCGATCATGAAGGCAACGAGTGGTGCAATGACAATCCAGTACTTGCCTGTCATAAGGGAATTCTTCGTGGAACTGATCAGTCCCGACCATTCAAATGTTCCTGATTTCGGAGGATCCGGGACCAGACCGCCTGTTATGATCGTCCCTCCAAGGAAAAGATGAAATAATCCGAGATGCACAAGGATAAGAAGCGTCTGGATGAATTGCTGTCCCCATATAATAAACAGCCTTGGAGCCAGGTGAGGGAAGAGATGCGTCCAAAGCAGGTGCTTGTTGCTTCCTCCAAGGAGCTTCGCAGACAAGACAAAATCCTGCTTCCCTATTAATTTCAGTTCATTCCCGATTAATACAGTGGTCAACGGCAGCACAAGGATCGTTAAGACAACGGCTTCGAACACCAATCTTTCAAAAATCGAGTGATCCCACCCCAACACAGGCAGCCCCCAAAGGACCGGTCTTAATAAGAGATAAGCGATAAGACTTAAAGGAAGAAAGTGAATCGAATCCACCATGCGGTCAAGCCAGTTCTTCCTGCTTTCTTTCAAGTGGAAATGATAGGCGATACCAAGATAGAATCCCCCTATCACCCGCAGTGAAGCAACAATTAAAGCAAACAACAGGGTATACTTCGCCCCCACAATAAGCTGATCGAGAATACTGTAACCGAAGAAATCAGATCCCAGAATCATGTCCCCAAATGGTTTATGAGGAGGGGCACTGATGATCCGCCCCTCGTCATTTTTCATAAATTGAATTTGTTTGATGGGCTCTTCTTTCAACGTTGAATAAAGGAAGCTGGCCGCGATCAAACCAAATATCACCGTGAACCCGGTCGCGAACTTGCCATTATGCATGTGCTGCCACCAAAGCCTGCGAAGGGTCGATAGAAAGCCCCATATCTTCCATTCAGTCCATTTCGTTTTATCCCGTTTATATTTCGTGTGATCCTCACTGCTCTCATGATTGATCCACAGGTAAACACCTTGGTATACGACGAAAAAAGGTGTGTAGATCATAATCAATGAGATCGCAATCACCATCGGCCTGAAATCCTGTATGATATAATAGGTGATTCCTCTCATGTTAAAAATGGTTTCAATGATGAATAAACTCGACAGCATCCCCCAAATGATCAGCTTTCCATGATAGAAAAGACTTGGTGAGATATTTTTCAAAACATGTGAAAAGAGGATCCGCCCTTTCGACATCCCCTTACTCTGGGCAAATTCAATGTGAGGCTTCAATAACTCTTCTTCCATAATGAAAATGAGGATCCGGAAAAAAGAGATCATCGGGATGATCGACAGCGTAATCATCGGGGCAAGAAAGATCTTCTCCTCCCCGAACTCGGTAAAATTCATCAGTTCCACACCGAAATATTTAAATACATAGACAATCATCAACTGGAGCATGAACGCAAACATTAAATCAGGCACCGTCTCCAAGAGATTCAATGCTTTCTTAAGAACCGATGTGATCGGTCGGGGTAAAAAGACGGTGAAAACGGTAAGAATAAAGGCAATACCAAGCCCTATGCCCAATGCTCCCCCAATAATCTGCAGTGAATACAGGTATGGTCCCCAAAGCATATCGAGGAAATTGACGGTAATCCCTTTATATGAATAACTCCAATTGGCCCCATCCATGAAAACAAAGATGAACTTGATGAACTCCTCCAAGTAGCCAACAACATTATACAGCCCTCTTTCCTTGAACACTTCCGGGGCAATACTCACGGCCAGGATCCCAATTAGACCGAGAATATAATAAAAGATGAACCTGATTGGAAACTTGAGATATTTCATATATTGAATCCCCTTTTATTCTCTTTTTCCTCAGTTTAATAGAAATGTTAAAATTTTTCAATTTTATTTCAAATCTGACAATTCGGTAACAAAAAGAGTGACCCCGCTATGTCAGAGTCACTCTCACCGTCTAAGCCAATAACCGGCTCGGCTTTCCTAAATAAAAGCCCTGTCCAATCGTTATCCCGATTTCCCTTGCCACCTGCATATCCTGTTTTGTTTCGATCCCCTCTAACACAATCAACGTATCACTGCCGTAGAATTGGCTGAAAAAAGAGAGGAACCGCTGTTTCTTTTCATCCTGTGCCAAATTCATGGCGAAATAGCGGTCAAGCTTGATGATTTCCGGTTCATATTCAATGGATTTCTTGATGGAAGACGTCCCCTGCCCGAAATCATCAATCGCATACCAGACACCATATTGCTTCAGTTCCTTCAAAGACTCTTTCAACAACGGATTCTGCCAAAGCTCTTCCGCACTGGACTCATTAATTTCAAGCACAAGACGGCCCTTCATGTCAGAATGGCGGTCCATAAGATCGGAAAAATAGGTGTGAAAGCTCGGGTGCAAAATCGTGGTGATATAAATATTGAGAAACAGTTTACAGTCCCCGATCCCGTTTTCCGAAAAACTTTCAAGTGCCTTTGAAATGGACAACGTATCCAGTTTGTACAAGATATTGGCCTTCATGGCCGATTGAAATACACTTTCGGGATTTTCATTATACTTATTTCGCAAAAGACCCTCATAAGCATAGAGGGTTCGATGTTCACCCATATCATATAATGGCTGAAAATCATGGTAGATAAAGTCGTCTTGGAAAATAGTAAAGATGTTCATAGGACCCCTATACTCTCTCTTTAGTTTTTGGTCTTACCCACAAAAAAAACCACACAAAAACGCATTATCCGCGTTCGCATGTGGTCGGTTGCGCTACTGGCTCCCCTAAATGTAAGCGCCCATCTATCATTTAGGTTCAAAGCCCCCAGTCGAATGGTCAGCTTATAAAGATATTTGTCTTATAAGAAAAATATACCACATAACTAGTACTTATGGGGTGTATTTTCCATAAATTATTTGAAAATTCATAAAGAAAGACTATCTTGAAACAAATGGATTGCCACTAACCCAGAATCTCCATGGATAATCCCTGGCTTCCCCTGTGTTATCAATCCCAATTCGTTTCCCGGCGGAAATGTTTTCAGGTTGATACCCTTCTGTAATCATGAGCGGCGGTTGTAAATAACTCCCCCCATAATCCTCCATGGTAATGCCCAGAGCCTTCGTCAACTTTCCCGGCCCATTGGTCCAATTCTTCTTCACATGACCGGGGCGCCTCGCTTCCATAAGCTCCTGTCCATGAAGAGGCTCTACGGCTCTGATGAGGATCGCTTCAGGCTTCTCCCTTTCTCCGCTCACTACGTTTACGAGGCAGTGAGTATGCATGACGTATGTATAAATGCGGCCAGCTTCATGGAACATCACTTCCGTCCGCTTTGTGCGCCTGTTTCCGTAACTGTGGGCGGCCCTGTCGATCGGCCCCATATAGGCTTCTGTTTCTACAATATAACCTGAAGCGATCCCTTCTTCGGTTTCTTTCACTAACACGCACCCCAACAGAGCTTTGGCAAGCTCCAGCGTCGGCTGCTCGTAAAAGGTTGGGGGCATAGGTGTTCCTTCCATGATTTCACTTCCTTATCTGCATTGTCTAATCTATTTGTACCCTACCTTTGCCTATTTAAATCAAGCATCCACGATTGTAGTAGATTCCACGCCTCGATATTTCAATTCCGGCAACCCTACGCCTCTGGTCCCATTCAAAAATAATCCTATGGCTCATTGTCGTAGTCTCTCCACTGCATTAAAATAAATGTATCAATTGGAAAATCAAACCAAAGCGAGGGATTGAAATGAAAAACGCATTTGCCGTCATGATTGCACTGCTTGCATTGGGGACGCTCTATGTCATCCTAAATGACAATACATCACTGTTTGCAAAAGAAAGTCAGTCAGGAGAACGGATTGAAGTCACGAATAATATCAAACATATCGACCTGGACTTGGAAAACAGCGACACAGAAGTCATACCAACTGACAAGAATGAAGTACAGGTCGATATAGAGGGAAAAGGGACAATGACATTGGCGGTGAACGGAGATACGATTGACGTAGCGGTCAAGCATAAATGGTATCAATGGATTGGATTCAACCGCAAATCAAACGTTACGGTCTATGTTCCGAAAGAATATAGTAACAGCATGGAAATCGATATTGGCGCCGGCAATTTTGTGATGGCTGGAGAATCTGATTCAAAGAAATGGAAGCTCGATGAACTGTCCATTGACATGGGATCTGGGAATATGCAGCTTAAAAACATCGAGACAAATGTGTTCGAACATGATGGCTCTTCAGGGGACCTGGTCGCAAGCGGTCTCACTACAAAGGATGGAAGAGTGGATATCAGTTCGGGGGATGTAGAATTATCAAACTTTGAAGGTCCCCTTGAAGGCGACTTATCCTCAGGGGAATTAACGGTTACCATGGACTCCTTAAAGGGAGACATGACATTCGATGTCAGCTCAGGGGGAGTGGAGCTTGATCTACCGGAGAAAGCAAGCTTTAAACTGAAGGGGCAGGCGAGCAGCGGAGATATCTCCTGCAATCTTCCTCTAAAAAATCAAAAGATAGAAGACGGGGATATTTCAGGGGTCTCAGGCTCCGGGAAATATACCATTGATGTTTCAGTGTCCAGTGGAAATGTAGATATCTACTAAAGAAGAGTGCCGGGAACACCCCGGCACTCTTTTACATTATTTATGATGGAATGGACATCTCCCTTCAATCGGTTCCACATCGTCCCCAATAAAATACTGCTTCCACTCACGGTGTTCGGGATCCCCATAATGACTGATATTAGGATGCTTCGGTAAGCCGTCCCATTTTTCGACCCGCTCTCTTACTTTTTCCCTGGACATGATTCCCCCCTTGGAGGTACCCTCCAAGCCTTCAAAAATCCTTCTTGGCTGAAATCCCAGTACTAAGCTATTCCCAAGATCCCTCGTCTTTCGCTGCTTGTAGGCAGGGGCATTCCCAAACACGAAGAAAGGTTCCCCTGCAAAGGAAAAAGCCCACAAATGGTGATCAGGGTCCTCTGGATAATCTTCCGGCCAATCCTCCTTATCTTCACCATGGAGAAACTGCAGGATCCTCCAGAAATAATCTCTGTAATGAGGGACGGACCTCTCCTCCCTTTCAGGCTCCACAAATAAAAAGAAACCGTGACGGATCAAGCGTTCTCCTTCGGGTACATCAAACAAGTCGATGAACTCCTGAATCGTTTGGGGAAGATGCTCCCAATTGTCATGACTGATATAGGAATACCGAAGCTCACCCTTTTTCTCTCCGGTCATCCCGAAGTAACAAGGGAAAGTGCGGTCAGTTACAACCTCATGAAAGTTCCTATATTCTTCTATAACCCATTGAGGGACAATCTCAGGGTTTGTCATATCTTCTTTTGTCAGTAGTAAACTGTTCGCTGTCAATTCTTCCACCTCAAATTAATGTCGATGGTATGCTCTTCCCGAATTGTGACAGGTTAAAACAATTACTGACAAAAAACACCTCATGGCCAAAAAAAAAGGTAAAGCGAAATCCGCTTTACCCTTTCTTTACCTCTGCCCCTAATTCCACTCCAAGTGCCACGATCGATTGATTGATCCTCCACACATAATAGAAATGGTGAATTAGGTCCACCTGGGACTTACGCCAGCTTGGAGCCTGGGTTTCTATTCTTTCCCGCTCCGGGCTTAAATCCCACATGACGGGAGCACTTCCCTGTTCTTTTAACAATTGCCGAAGCGTCTCAATGTTTTGAGAGATTTTTTCTTCCGTTTCTGAAAACGCACTGCTGAGCTCCTCTGAAACCGTTGCCGGCACCTTTCGATGGGAGGAAGCAAGCAGGTGCTTTGCGTAATAATTAATGGCCGTCACCACGGTAATCCAGCGCCCGACTCCCGACCTCGTCAAAGACCCGGGTCTTTGCAGAAGGGATTGTGCCTCATCCTTGATCGCCTGAAGTTTCTGATCCAGATCAAACGCTTGATCTGTCAACGCTTTGTCTTCCGGGACCATGAAGGTGTTAATATAGGAAGAAACATACCCTTCCAGATCCCCAAAGAAATCATCAAAGCTATCGGCGACTTTGTCTTTTGTTCTTTTTGGAAATACAAACGCTGAGACAATCAGGGCAATGATAGCTCCTGCAATCGTATCGATGACACGTGCCCCCATGAGCTGAATGCTGATTCCACCGAGAAGGATGTCATACATAAAGGCGATGAGCATCGTAATGAAAAGGCTCATCAATGTATAGGAAACCGGGAACAGATAAAAGGCGAGGAACAGGACCGCAAACAGGAGAACAACCTCCAGCTGTGAATTTCCAGATACAAGGTTTGCGGCTCCAAATCCGATGATGGCCCCGATCACCGTTCCGATCGACCGTTGGAAAGCCTTCATATACGTTCTGCCTACCGTTTCAGTGCCAATTTGAACAATAAAGGTCGTAAGCAAGACCCAGTACGGCTGTGCAGGTGCGATCAGAACCCCGACGATGATCGCAAGCGTTCCCGCTACCAAGGCCTGTATTGCTTTACGCGTAGACGGTTTTAAACTCTTGTCCTCTTCAGACTCATCTTCCTTGTCTTCTTCCTCCGGTTCAGTATCGCTCTCTACAGTCGATTCCTTGTACTCAGACACTTTCAGTGATTCCTGAATCGTAATGGCCGCTTCCAGGACATGGTTCGCAATGGACTCGATCCGTCTCAGGAGGTATACCCAGCCTTCAGGTTTCTCTTCTTGATTCAGAACCTCCGACAATATCAGACGCAGGGCCTGGATGGCTTTTTCCGCCTCTTCAAGGGAGCGGGGATCATAATCCTGGGCCAGTACCTCGGCGTCACGGAGAGAACGGATGACCCATACGAGCAGGCGCCTGAGTTCCATGACCTCCAAAGCTTCCAGGTCCTTCAGCTTTTTCAATGAATCCGTGAGAGTCTGAATGAGCATTTCAGTGTCAAAGACATATAAACGAAGTTGTGACGCTTCGATACCCGGCCACAGCTTCTTTAAATCATTCTCATTAATATCACCCGCTACGCTTCTCGCATACTCATTCAGCCTTCGTACATTCTGATCCAATTGCTTTCTCCGCTTACCGCTCGTATTCGGATCCTCTATCATCTTCATTAAGATGGTAAACGTCAAGTTGGATTGAATATGAAACGAACGCATACTCCTTCTTAACATATGGACAGAATCCTTAAAAATGATGAAGTTATAAACAAACGCGAACACAAGCCCAATGACGATCCCGAGGTAAAACCATCCTAGATGGGCTACATCCAGCTGTAAGATCGACGATATATAAATTGACATAAACCCTGCCATTCCCATGGAAAAATAGCGGATGGCAAAGCGTGAAAAGTAAAAAGCGCTAAAAATGACGCCTACCAATAAAGCGTTCACCACAAGACTGTAGTGGGCAAAGGCCGAACCCAGTGTAATCCCGGTGGCAACTGAAACACCAACCAGCAAGGTCGTTACCTTCTTTTTCCCCGTCGTATCATCCATGACCACAAAAATACCGAGCATCCCCACCATACCTGACACAATGGCCGGGGTGATGGACGGATGGTCGAAATGCTTCAATAAGAAAAGCATCGTAAACACAGCCGATATCAAGCTGATCGTAGCTTTACCCGCCTGCTGAAATCTTTTTCTGCCGGGATCGGAAGCAAGGATCCTCCCCAGCCATATATGCTGTCTATGTAAATGTTTCATCTCTCATCAAACCCTTATCTACACACCGTTTTTCATTCTCTTTTATCGTACCCTTTCCAATAAAAAAGTAACCTGTACTGCAAGAAGCAGCAGGTTACTCACATTCGCTGGTGCACGAAGAGAACGGAATCTATTTGTATGATTATAAGGGTTTTGGGCGGTTGGGTAAAGGGAAGTGCTTTCTCCTAAGGCTGTTTGGCACCACTGACTAACAGATACGTTGCTTTTATTCCTTTTCCCAATCTTGCTTTATATAAGAGGATAATACTATTTAAATAGGAAGACTCTTGATCCTTTTTGTTTAATTCCGTAAAAATGTCCTTCTTTCTAGGAAAGCACCAATTGTATACCTCTCTCACACTATGTTGAAATGTGTCATAGCTTAAGAATTGAAAGTCGATGAAATCCCAATAGTGGAACAGTCCACCTTTCCTACCCTTCATTTGTCTTTTTACAGGCAGCCTCATCATGTTCTCGAGCATTGGATATTCACCATATACAATGGAAAGAGTACGAATCATCCTCTTCAACGTCCCATCTTTTCTGGCTTGTTGAAATAATTGATGAAGATCTATTCGATCGTTCATGCCGTAAATCAACTGAATGATATCAAGGTAATATCGCGGAGAATCCAGGTTATGTCTCCACCCATGAAGACAAATGAAATAAAATGTATGTTGATTGGACAATCTTTTAATGTAGGAATGGCCTCCTAAAGACGTAGCCTCTTTCCAGAAGGGATCCATCTTTAAGTATGAAGTCTTTTCCTTCACAATACCCCAATGAATTTCTACTACAAGTGGCACAGGTGAACCCGGAATTCGTTTACTAAAGGAACAATGAAAATGGTCCGGGATCCATTCTTCCTCCTGTTCGAACCCTAAGGACTTTACTAGCTGTACCGTTTCTTCAATCGTTTCTTCCTTTATAAGAATATCAATATCCGATGTCCCTCTTGCAGCCAGATGACCGAAGTACTCCTCGGCGAAATATACTCCCTTTAAAGGAATGGCCTCTATCGCCCTATTTTCAAGCCCGTTGAGGATTTTGTCTGTTTCACTTTTGATGAGGATATTTTGGAATAGCACCTCATCGTATTTTTGCTTTAGGCGTACTTGAAAGAATAAAGGTGTTTTTTCCAGGTGTCCATTCTCCTTCAACAAGTGATAGATCTGGGGGGAGATGGAGTGAGATTCTATTTGTTGAATGACCCCGTGGTAATAAGATGTGTTTTTAGGCAGGGTTGAAGTTTTTTCATATAGTAAGTGTACGAGCGATTTGACCATTGTGATTCCCCTCCTGTCAGGCGTTTACAGCGGTAATATGTGTTTGTTTTTCATCTTCAAAAAACTGGAGTTGATGTAGTCGTTTATATAGACCTTCTTCATTTATTAAGTCTAAATGACTGCCTTGTTGAACAACTTTCCCTTCATCCATCACTGCGATAGAGTCCGCTTCCTGGATGGTGGATAACCGGTGCGCAATCACGATCGTCGTTCGCCCTGTCATTAAAGATCTTAAAGCGTTCTTCACATGATATTCCGTTTCACTATCAAGAGAAGATGTTGCTTCATCTAGTAAAAGAATCGGCGCGTCTTTCAATATAGCCCTGGCAATGGCCAGCCGCTGCTTCTGCCCACCAGATAGCCTGATACCCCTCTCCCCTATTTCTGTTTCAAAACCATTGGGAAGAGATCGAATAAACTCATATATATTGGCTGATTTTGCAGCACTCACCATATCTTCATATGACAAACCCGGTCGGGCTAACAACAAATTCTCTTCTATTGTTCCTGCAAAGAGAAATGTTTCCTGAGGTACATGAGCGATGGAACTTCGCAATTGAGCAAGCGTATACTCCTCCCTTGATTTTTTGTTTATTAGGATAGTGCCTTGTTGAGGTGTATACAACCCCTGCAGAAGATTTAACAACGTACTTTTACCGGCACCACTCGGACCCACTATAGCCAATGTTTCCCCTCTTGGAACAGCAAGGCTGAATTGATCAAAAATTTTCTTTTCATCATCATAGCTGAAAGACACATTTTTGAATTCAATAGAGGTTAAACCTTTGAATAGAGGAGTATACTCATGTACGACAGGAGATTCAGCAGACTCCTCTAATACGTGTACGACTCTTTCCAATGCAGATACGGACCATTGAAACCCGGCCCATTGACTGGCCAGTCCAGTTAGTGGATTTACAAGATAGCTGACCAGACTGACAAATGTAAGGAGGGAACCTACACTTATCACTCCCTTTGAAACATAGTAAGCCCCCAGGCACAAGCTGATCAGATAGGTGATAGAACTGACCAGTTGTCCCCCAGAACTGAAACATCCGCTAAGCTTAGCGTTCTCCATCTCCAATTCATATAATTTCTGGTTTGCACTAGAATACTTTTTATAGATAAGCTTTTCCATCGTAAATGACCGGATCACCTGAAATCCCTGAAACGTCTCAGATAAGGTATTGTTTATCTTTCCAATCAAACTGTGTATTAGACGGCTATTATTCCTCAGCAATAAGCCAAAGTAGGCTCCTGCAAGTATCGCTAAAGGAGCAACGGATACACTTATTAAAGAAAGCTTCCAGTGAATTTGAATTAAATAAATAAACACTGCCATATAGGTGAGGGGAAGTCGGATCAGGTCCATAAGGCTACTGCCGACTACCCCGTCCACGCTATTGATATCGTTCGTAAAATGAGAGATCATGTCTCCAGACCGGCGTGAGGACACCTGCCTTAACGGAAGACGAAGAATGTGATGGAATAAATGGTTTTTCAAGTCTCTTTTTAAACCATTTGAGGTGATGGTTTCAATCATAATCGAAAAGAAATTGGAAGCAATCCCGACAAGGACAAGTATGATACCAATCGGAATCAATCGTCTTAACTCAGTGAAGTCACTATTAACAGCAGCATCCGTCATTCTTCCGAAAAACCAGGCAAAGGCAATGGTCATAAAGATATCAACAAATAATAGCAGGAACATTGCCATATAAGCCTTCCACTGACGAAAAACAAAAGGCTTTAACATCTTAAACGTTCTCTTTAGATCATACAAGTTCATATATTGTCTTGCTAAAGCTGATAATCGATTGGTCCCCGTCTTCATCTGTCTCTCCACCTTCAACACTAGTAACGCACCGCTTTCCTATTTACATACACTCTCAACACGTGAGTCAATGAGGGAAAACGTAGGATGGCTTCCCTCCATAGAATGGCGCTCCATGCCGATGCAGACGAATGAATATCTCTTCTTTTAATGTACATGAGTTTTCCGATCACTTGTTGGGGCAGTATCGGTTCATCAAACCCAAAATTGGTGTCCCCTTTGCACATCAAGTATCTGTCTCCATCTATCATGGTTGTTTTAATAAATCGGTGTGATATCAACTGTCCCTGTGCATTGTGAAACAATATTACATCCCCTTTTTCTAAATCAGGGAGAGCGCAGGTTTCAAATGTGCATATGTCCCCTTCTTTTATGTATGGGTACATGGATGTACCTTTTGCAGGGAGTTCGATCCACCGGTGCTCCCCGATTACTTTCTTCACTACCTGAATTGCATGCGGACTAACTTGCATATTCAACCAATCCGTAATGGTGAAGTTCCATTATAAAATCTTTAATATCATCTATTATCATTTCGTCCGCTTCTGATATGTTAAAATGCCCAGCTACCGCAGCAGCAATTGAATGGACGGTTTGAGCACTTTCTAATAATGACCAACAAAAGCCTCCCACCTCATTCACCTTCGTAACGGTATATAGATCTGTATTCAGGATAATCCACTCATCATCAAATTGAGAGGCTTCATATTTTTTTCTTTGGATATATCTATCCTTCATTACGAAATCAACTCCCAGAATGTATTGTTCTTTTGAAAATGAAGATCATACACCGGCACAATCCTAACTATTTTCTTCAAAAAGTCTAGTACCTTGACCACCTCATCTTCTTTATAAGGCCAGTAAAACACTTTATCCATCAGCTGCATGAAAGCATCCGACTGCTTCACTTGAGATCGTTCGTTGAATTTAGCCTGGAACAATAATTGAATACTGGATAAAGGCGCATGACCCTTGTAGCCATCCGTCTCTAGCTCACTTCTGAACGGAGAATCATAGATACGTATAGAACGATCTGTAACTTTTAATAAAGTGGCTTCATCTGAAAGAAGTTCCCGTGGGGTTGAGAGTCTGGCTGCGGTAGACTTCCCTGCTCCTGAGTGACCAGCGAAGATATGAGCTTGGTCTCCATCTAGCACACAAGAGGAATGAAGTAAGAGCCCCCAATTGTGGTGCAGAAGAAATGAACTGTAAAGATTCATAAGAGCATGCTTAAGGGCCAGTTCATCGTAAGCAGAAATCGTTGCATTTCTGAAACAAGAATCAACCTCGATGAAATAATCTTTCCTTAGGTATACAACTTGCTCCTCTTTCTTTATTATCTTTACCTCGTAATCTTCAAAGGGAGTCCCGTACCCGTGGTTAATTCGTAGATTTAGATCAGCACTATCTACTTGGCCATCAGGTAAAGGAAATCTCTCCAACAGAAAAGGAAGGAACTCATTTGAAACCTGAATGATATTACAATTGTGGTCTGCAATCTTTATATATAATGAAGACATATGTTTCTCCTTTACATATCAAGTTGGTGATAAAGAGATCAACGTCTTGTTCAATTGATCTCTCTAACTTGAAAACTATCTGTTTCTGCCTTTTCCGTTACCTCCGCCTGGTTTTCCGCCTCCTCCACCATGCCATGGCTTGGGTCTTGGACCAGTATAAGGGTCATTCGGATAATGTGTACCTCCATTACCATTACCAGGGTGATCTAAATTCCCATGCCCTTTATTCCAGCTTTGGGCCGTTTCGAATTGGATAGGCTGGTGTGCAAGTACTTCAGGTTTAGTGTATATTACTTGTCTTTTCATCATTTCACTTCCCTATTGTTATAGAATTCTTTACAGAGAACATTAAATCTTCCATACTACTATTGACCTAATTATATGACCAATTGCGTTCTTTTTAAAGAACATTTCGTCCGACATAATTCTACATTCATGGAATGGCGCGTACTTGTTTCTCAAGCAAATTACTGAACATGCTCTTTTTCTCTTGAGCTAATTGATGAAACGAACCTGATTGGACGATTCTGCCTTTATCCAGAACAATCACCTGATCCGCATTTCGGATAGTTGATAGGCGGTGTGCGATGACAATGATGGTCATTTTACCTTTGAGTCGTTCAATCGCTTCTTGGATTTTGGCTTCGTTTTCGCTGTCGAGGGCGCTGGTGGCTTCGTCTAGTACGAGTATCGATGGGTCTTTCAAGATTGCTCTAGCGAGTACGATTCTTTGTCTTTCTCCCCCAGATAAGCGTATTCCCCGGTCGCCAATTAGGGTATCTAATCCTTCAGGCAGGTTCATTACAAATTCAGCTGCCGATGAGAATCGTAGTGCTTCCCAGATATCTTCATCCGTAGCATCCGGCTGAATCATTTGTAGATTTTCACGTATGCTTGCATTAAAAAGGAAGGGGTCTTGTGGTACGTAGCTGATTGATTTTCTTAAAGCCAAAAGACTTCCTGTTTTGGGAGTCGTTCCATCTATAAGAATCTCTCCTTTTTCAGGCAGATTAAGCCCCATTAAAATATCAATCAGTGTACTTTTCCCTGCTCCAGAGGGACCAACAATTGCTGTCATTTTATTTGCCGGAAGAGTTACGTTAATATTCTCAAGAGCAAAATGAGGTTCAGTAGGGTTGTAGCGATAGTTGACACCTATACATTTAATGTTTTTTCTAATTTTACACTTGAAATTTTCTTGGTACTCTTGTTGAGTAAATAACTCATTCGCTTCTCTCGATTCCCTTTGGAGTTCGACAACTGATGAAAATGCCGGAAGAGTTTCAGCCAATTGCTCCATACTGGACTGTATAGCTGAGAACCGTGGCCATAGTCTGGTGAAAATAAGAATAACTATTAAGAACTGATCTGCTTGGCTTTGAAAAAAAGTAATAGAAAAATAAATAAATAAAGCAATGATAATAGCCGATGAGACTTTGTATAAAAAACTAGAATTCGTTTTTATTTTTATAAGTTCTGTTTGTTCATGTATGATATCTTCACTTAACTTTGAAAGCCAAGTATTTCGTGAGTGTTCTAATGAATTACTTTTTATGTCTTTAATCCCATTTAGATTATCTGTTATTCCTGCAAGGTAGTTCTTGCCTATTTCAGAGGTTTTGGACCCAATTTTTTTCGACTTTTTCACAAATGATTGAGATATAATCGCTAAGATAACTCCCGATACAAGGACTAACCCCGTCAAAGAAGGAGATACCCAAAAAGCTATTCCGAGTTGAATGAGAGTAAATATGGCAGAGGTTATTAGCTGTAAGAACATATTGGTCCCTCCATTAACCCTGCCTAACTCAGTCGTAAGAGAATTAATAAGATCAGATTTTCTTTTTTTTAGGAAAAAACCCCAGTTTGCCTGTAGGAGTTCCCGATACGTTTTCATTCTTAGGTAATTGATAAAACCAACTCTAATTTGCACATTCCTTCTAGAAATATTCCGCTGCAAAAACGCTTGACTAATTACTAAAGAAATATAAACAGCCAGTATTAGAGGCAAAACAAATTTTCCAGGAACTAGTCCTATAAAACCCACTAATTCTGTTACTGGAGTGAAGGTCGTTTCATAATCTATAAAACCACTTACAGTCAACATAGGAATTAAAAGCAGAATGCCTACTCCTTCAAGCATACTTATGAGCATCATTCCTATTAAATTAAAGATCAAAACCTTTCCTGAAAAATCGTAAAATTTTTTAGTGAAATATAATAAATGATTCATTTATATCCCCCTATATAATGCATAGCTTCTTTTCGTTTTTCTCCAACACCATAAAAAAGGTCGTAACAAAAAATAAAGAACGTGTAAATTTTTCGGTAGCTGAAGAGTAGAGGCGTCTTCCGGGTAGGGGTAAAGAAAACTAACAATAAATATCCACTTCTGTTTTATTGTCTTTAAGGAGAATAAATATCTTTGATGATACTTTGAAATTTCAGTAGGAAGTGGTTCTGAATGTAAGTTAATCATGTTTTCAAAATAAAAAATGGTTTTCTGTCCGAGCTCTTTAGATCTCCAATTAGATACTAAGGAAATCATCTCTTTTTTTATATTTGTACCCAGTAAATTACTTGCTAGAATTAAGGCTTTACCAGAGATCTTATTCAGCTGATATTTCTTTAATAATAAGAAAATCTGGTGCCAATCAATATCTTGTTTGACTAATTGGTGAATGTCTACAAGCCAGCGTAAGCGCGACCATCCATGTCTTGCACCATGTAAAATAAGAAATAAAAATAAATCTTCGCGCCCTAGGAAATAAATTGGGGTTGTTGTTATGCAACTGATTCTTTTTCTCATCCATAAATCCTTGAAACAAGGTTCAGCTCCTGGCCCTGGATTTAACCTCCAATGTAATTCAATCTTCACCTTCTTTTCGGGGTGAAAATAGGTTACATGATGATGTCTCCATCTCCATTCCCCTAATATTGAAGTGAAATAGTCATCCTTAAGATAACCCTCTTTTATAAGAAGTGCTTCAGCTTTATCCAAGTCACTGATCGATATTAATATATCGAGATCATTGGATGTACGCAGTGATATATCACCATATAAATCTTCTGCAAGAACAGGTCCTTTAAGAACTAACATTTTCACTTCTGCACTCTCAAACATTTTACTTACATATTCCATTTCTGCGCTTAATAAAAGCATGTTAAAAGTATTTTTTTTGTATTTATTTTCTATTCTTTGAATAACCTGTGCAGGAATCAATGCCTGGTGAACCTTGTTTAACTTGGTGTACACTTGAGGATATACCCTATGATGATACACCAGTGAAATGAACTTTCCCCAATCGATATTTGAATCTTTCAATTCCTGGCTGAACTGATGAGATTTCACTTTGTCACTGATCTGCAGGATATCGAGTATCAGTTTTAGCTCAAGGGGTAAATGATTTAAATCCAAACGATACGTTTCTGCCATCCTTTTCACCTACACTCATTTTTCGGCTATATGTGCAAAAGTCCCTACTATAGTAAATCGCTCCATACCTTCAGATCCTGTTATATATACAGATCCACTCCTTAACCATGCATGAGCAATCAACCTTCCATTCTCATCTTTTCCAGTCCCTAAATAGAGAGTAGTGTCTATGTTTCTTCTTTTAAGCATATTCATAGCAGCAATCGCCTTCACCAGGCAATGACTTTCCCAAAACGTATAATTACTCATGATTTTAATAGCTGAAGAGATTTGTTTTAATACCTTAACGTGATCGGTATTTAAAGAATGAGACGTTTCGATCATATGTTTCCCTAATATAGGGGCTACTTTTGCAAAAGGAAGGGCTTTGATGATTCTTGCCCATCCTAAATGAAGAAAAACCTCCAACAATAGTAGCTTTGTTTCATAATCCAATGAAAAAAACAATTTTATTTTCTTCATAAAAATCATCCTAATTAAACTTAATTAATTCTTCATCTTTCAACATCTCAATGAATGATAAAACGTGTGACAAACAGGTCTCTTTATCTATTTCATATTTAGCCATCAATGTATCAACTAATTCAGTGATGGTAACTGGATTTTCGATTGTATCCCATATGTCTCCCCCCACTTCCCCCAGATTATAATACTTTCCGTTTTCAATACTTAACATCACTTTTTCGCCGCCCATATTACTCACTATATTTCCTTTTCTTTGAGTAATGGATTGGTCCAAAGTAAGGCTGTGATTTTTCAGCATCTCTTAATCCCCTTTTCTTATTGTATTTAATAGTAACGATTGTATTTCATAAGGAGTAAACCCTGAAGTTGGCCTTTTTATCCTGTACATTTCTACTTGATTTGCAAGAGAAGCAGTTGAAGAGAAATGCCACTTTAATAATCCTAATCGATTGAGAACCGAATTCCTGAAAGTGTGATGAAAAAGTACAGGCAATTTCTCTATGCTATTCTGAACTTTTTCAATTGTTAGTTGTTCTTGTACTGACTTTTCCAATTCAAATATACCTGCAAGAGGCACCCTTTCCCCATTATGAAAATAGGATTCTACAGGAATCGCATACTTTTTCTCTCTTTCAAATAAAGGAGAATACTTATTCTTGGGAAGAGCCAGTTTCTCTAAACTTTCTTCCCAAAGCTTTTGTTGGGGATAAGAAGAATGAACAATGAATTCTTGATTTTCCGAAAGAGAAACAGCTATCACATCATCACTAATAAGCTTATAACCTGTTTTCATCAAGGTAGATGCTAATGTTGACTTACCTGCTCCAGAGTGGCCAATGATTGCATATGCTTTCCCATCTATAACAAGTGCGCTACCATGCAAAGGGAGTATCTTTCTTTGCAATAATATGATGCCCATACACGAACCTAACACATAAAGACGGATTTTATTTTCATCCGCATTTTCAAATGGTGATACGATAACTCTTTCTCCTTTTACTACACTAAATATTGCTGTGTTTTTAATGTGAAACATTACAGTGTCATTCATGACTGCAAACTTTCCTTTTCTACCATATTTTTTCCATTCTTGTGTTAGATCTTTAACCATGATGTTGACATCTATATTGTGTAATGAATCCTTTACTATTTTCACTTCAGGTAAAGATACTTCACTTTGTATTTTTAAACCAAATGCCTTATAAAAAGTACCCGTATAGATACTAATCATAGTATCACTCCATCTATAGATAATGAATTTTATTATTATTAGGCTTTTATACTTTGAAAGTATAAAAGCCTAATATGTAGTGAAAAATTAAAATTGCATTTTAGCTGTAATGATCCGCATCCTCAGGATCTGGATCGTTTTGGCGTTCATCAACATAACGAAGACCAGGACCTGCCATAGTCATATCAATCGAAAGAATTTCCAATTCAGGCTTTTCCCATAATTTTTTCATAACCTTTTCACCTCCCTTCAATTACTTTCTTTGATAAATTTAAATAAGATTAGACTTCTCATCAGTATTTTCAAGTCATCACCTAAGGTATCTTCTGGTAATGGGTTATCTTTAATTTTGGAATATGCATTAGATAACACTTCTATGTCCACTAAATCAGACATGATTTGATCATTTAACATTTCTTCCATTTCAACTCTAAATAAATCCCACTCATCTATCATTCTGTGTATGACATCAACGCCTTGGGCTCCACGAAATTGATGATTTAGTCGAACCTTGTTTGGCAGATAGTTTTCGGTAGCCCTCCGAATAAGAGAACGATCTACTCCATGCTGAACAAATTGTGAATCAGGAAGTGATAAACAAAATTCAATGATTCGCAAATCATTTGTTGGATCGCGGTTCCATAGCGAATAGCGCAATGACATCTTTGTAGAACTGGCTCCGTTGGTCCAATAATATAAATTCTGAAATTGACGATCTCTTGCTTCACTTAGATTGGGAATTTGGGAACCAGTAATGTCTAACCCGTTTTCCTTTACCTTTTGATAAACATTTGTATTCTTTGCAAAGTCTTTATTTATGAACTGAGGAAATTTATATTTATTCTTTGGAGACAACAATAAAGGAAATGCTCTTCTACTAACCTGTTGCACTACTCTTTTCCTCCCAGTTTTTTTAATAAGGTAGTAATCATTAATTTCTTTGTAAAACTTTATTAATTGCATTTTCTTTAATAACATAGAGTAATAATCAATGGCTGTTCCATAAGATATAGTCCAATTTCCCCTGGCTCCATTCAATAAAATCCCAACTCCATGGTTAGAAGCTTCTTCGTATATACCCCTTAACCAATAGGAGTTATTGAAGAATTTATAAGGCATTTCAAGTATATCTAACCACTCATTTATTTCTTTAAGTGGTGTCCTATTTTTAAAATCAAGATAAGAACCCTGAATGTTTCCTACAAAATTCACTGTTGATTGAATAAAGGGTCGTTCATTGGCTATTCTCGATTTCGGGGTCCAATCGATAAAGTCTTCTTGAGGTATATAGCTATATGTATATAACTGCTGATTCTGCTTATTTAACTCTCTCGAAGCGAAACTTACTACTGAACCCGAATCTAATCCTCCACTTAATTGTGAGCCGACCTTTTTAAATGTTCGCAATCGATCAGACACCGCTCTCTGAAATACATCTCTAAAAGCTTCTTCATATTCTAAATTAGAATTAAGTTTTAATTTTTTTCTCGAATCGAATTTGGAGTATCTTGTTAGTTTAGTCTTTCCACTTTGAATTACGATTGAATGTGAAGGAGGGACTTGCAGGACATTACTGTAAACAGTAGAATGCACGTCAACTGTATTAAACATATCTGGAATAACAAGAAATTCTGCAATCCATTCCTCATTTATTCGTCCATTAATATAAGCTAATGACAATAAGGATTTTATTGTAGTAGCAAATGCAAAACGCTGATTTGAAGCATGGTAGTAGAGTGTCCGGCTACCAGCAAAATCTCTTGCACCAAATAATTTTTCTTTCCTCTCATCCCAAATCATAAAGGAGAAATCTCCTATTAATTGTTCAGGACATTCTTCACCCCATTTTTCGTACGCAAGAAGAATCAACTCACTATCCGATATCCCCTTTCTAAGAGCATGCCTAACTCCTAAACTATTAAACAATTCTTGTCTGTTATCTATAATGGCATCAGCGGTTATCGCTAATTTTCTTTCATTGTCATAGAAAGGGAGAATTTCACCGATGGATTCAGGAGTGATCCACTGAGCGTGACAGCCCAGAAAGATATGATCTTTCTTGTAAACTCTCACGTCATCTGCTGGGAACTGTTCCAATGAACCCATCATTGCGTGTATATGCTCCCTAGATACGGGTTCATGGTTTTGATGATATATCCCAGCAATCGCACTCATAATTGACACCTCATATCCCCTCACGTAATTCTTAATTAAGAACACAAAGGGTGTACTATATTATTTTTGAAGAAAATCCTCTTGTGCTACGTTGTTTTTTCGTTTGTTTATATATCGTACCAGCATCCACATTAGAAGGATGCCAATTACATTCTTAACGAGATCACCTATTGAAGAGGTACGGAATGGAACGAATAACTGATGTATCTCATCAGTAACGGAATATAAAAATGAAAGGATGATTGCAATGATTTCTTTGCGCTGATTAATGTTACCAAAAGACAGCTGAAAATGAACAATGAGTACATATAAAATGCCGAATTCAATTAAATGGAGTGATTCCAATAATAGGCCAGCAAATAATATAATACGTGGATCAAGAGTGAGACCGGTGTAATAGATAATTTCAGGATTAAAGTGACTTGATTGGTACCAGATGAGTATCATGTAGCCTAAAATGATTAATGCTAAAAGTATTCTCTTTAGGAAAAGGGTCAAAATGTACTCATCCCCCAAACTGGTTATAAATACCTAATTTGTACTATATAAAGAACAATACTACAGTTTTATAAAGAACGCAAGATGTATTTATGATTCTGTCAAAATAAATTAGGCTATCCTTTTTTCTCTATTCATTAACAATTTATTGATTCTTAGCTGCTGGATGATCCGGTATGATTTCTTAAATATATAACGGATATAAAGGGGTATGACTATACCTCCAACTAAATATACAAACCAAGAAAAAGCTACTCCTGGTAGTATAAAATGATTGATGTAACTCACCAGGGGAAATGAAATTCCTGCATGCAGGATCAAAATATACGCAGACTCTCTTCCAACATGACTAATGGCTCTAAACCAGCAGTGTATGCCAGTTATTCCCCTTACAATTTCCAGACTAAGCAGGCTACCCGAAACTCCGCTAATATTAAACAATAAGAGGTTTCCATACTCTCTTAGACCCATACTGACAGGCTCATTGATAAAAAAAGCTGAACACAAAACCAAACTCAACCCAATGCCCCCCGGAAATTGCGATCCTTGTCTTAGGCGATCCCCTATAAAGATGAACAGTAGTGATACCATTGAAATATCCAGTCCCCATGGAAGATGGACCACGCTTCCAATCACTGCCCCAATACACCCAATAACCGCGTAAATAGTAAACTGCTGAGCTAATACGAACCTTTGTAAATACTTCTGGCTGGAGGCATACATTAATAAAGCCCCATATAAGCAAACCAAAAACCACAAAGGGTAATTGAGTAGGCCCTCAATGTTTCCCTCAAGCATTCCCACTAATGGCTTATACCAGAGAAAGCTTTCTTTAAAATCTCCTGTGAACTTCGTTACGATCCAATATGAATACGAAAGGAAACACCCCATTACATACGGTACCAACAAACTTACAGAGCGTTTTTTCACAAGTAGATAAAAGTTCCCCTTATACTTCTTTGAGTTGAATGTGTAGCCCGCTAGCATGAAAAATAAGGGCATTCCAAACGATTGTAGGAAGGCAGTGATCGGCTGCGGCATGTTGGAGTGGACTGCAACTACCATTATGATGCCGAATCCCTTTAAGAGATCAAGGTCGATTAGTCTTTTTTTCATTGAGATCATCCTTATCTCGTCCAGAGTTAAGACTATAATCTTATGATGACTGTACAAGTTGGTTATTTATAGCAACTACTTTTCCATTATTCATTTTATATACAATATCGCAATTTTCGATGGTGCTAAGTCTGTGAGCAATAATAATGAGTGTTTTATCACCTTTTAATTCATCAATTGCCTTCATGATCTCTTTTTCTGTCTCATTGTCCAGAGCAGATGTAGCTTCATCCATGAATAAGATCTCCGGGTTATGATAGAGTGCCCGGGCAATGCCTATTCGCTGACGTTGTCCCCCTGAAAGCCTTACTCCTCGCTCACCCACTGAAGTTTCAAGTTGCTCAGGGAGTTCTTCAACAAACTCTTTTAATTGTGCTTGTTCCAGTGCCCGCCAAACCGCTTCTTCATCTATATCTTTGCTATCTACTCCAAACGCGATATTCCCCCGAATCGTGTCATCTGATAAGAAAATGGACTGCGGTATATATCCAATCTTTTTCTGCCAGGTTGATTTTTGTTCTTCCAAGTTTATTCCATCAACCAGTACTTGACCTTTTTCCGGGGTGAACAATCCAAGAATAATATCCACAATTGTGGTTTTACCTGCTCCCGACTCCCCGATAAATGCGACTGATTGACCAATTGGGATAGTAAGTGATGCCTCTTTTACTGAGTAATTCTTTTGATTTGGATATCTAAATGAAATATTTTTCAATTCTATAGAATCATTATAAGTTTTTGATTTATTATTACCTGGTGTGATGTGAGAAGATTTTGCATATACTTGTCTCTTTTCCTTATTTAAAAACAAATCGTTATATACAACCTCAAGCGCTGGTTGGCTGTATTTAATGGTAGTAATTAACGCAACCACACGGGTAATAGACGGCATTAATCTGAATGCAGCCATTGCAAACAGCGCCATGGTAGAAATGAGTTCTGATGTGCTTCGATCCTGAAAAACAATGATTAACATTGTGATGAGAACCACTGATACTAATAATGTTTCAATAAACAAACGGGGGACTTGTTCAAGCATTTTCATGTACCGGCTATTATTAGCTTTGATTTGGCTTTGATTTGCATAAGAATTAATAAAAAACTTCTCATTCCCTGCGACTTTCACCTCTTTACTTGCTCCCAATCCCTGGTTCACCCATTTGATCATCAGACCGCTTACGGTCTGCTGCTCTTTTCCTAAATAAGTGATTTTTTTCCTGAAGGATTTAAAAAAGACCATTACACTTCCTCCTAATATAATTGAGGCTGTAATGGTGGCTAGGGGAGCAGTGCATAAAAGTAATAATAGAATACAAAAAATTACAAGTATTTCAGTGATAAGCTGGAAGCCGGAGATTATTATGCCTTGAAAAACTCTTGGGACTTCAACATCCACATTTCTTAATAAGTCCGCTGAATTCCTCTGTAAATGGAAGGTGTATGGTTTTGTTAGGTACTCTTTAAATAATTCTTTAGATAACTTCACTTGCTGATTTAATACAATTCGGAACTGCAAATAATTAAAGCAAAGTAAATAAAGGTTTTTGACTACAAATACTGCAAGTAAAATAAGTATTGCACAAAATATAAATGAAGATTCTGAATTAAAATTACCCAGTTTATATAGAAAAGAAAAAATCGCCTGATCCTGGATTAGGTTGGGGTTTGTTACAATACCTACAAAAGGTGCAATCAACCCTATGCCTAAAGTTTCAAATAATGCAGCTACTATCATCAAAAAAAAGAGAGCTACTAATTTCTTCTTTTCCCTTTTATTAAATAGCTCTAATAGCTTTCCTAATGTACATTTCAAATTGCTCAAACCTTTCCGAAAATACTCTATTTTAAATTTAATTAAATACTCTCTTCTTTTGTTGAAGAGCCTTTTCATTATTTAATCCTTCAGAGAACTTTTTTCTCTTTTGAGGATTGATTATTAAGCTTTTCACTCCTTGATATATTTCTTCGATATTCCCCTCTACCACTAATCCTGTTTCATTATTTATTATTTGTTCATTTGCTCCTGTAAAACTTGCCGAAACAATAGGTTTCAGTAAACATTTAGCTTCAGCTAGCGTTATACAGTAACCTTCATGTCGAGATGGTTGAACATAAATATCACATCTTCGTATATAGGGATACGGGTTGGGATCAGCTCCTAGAAAGATGAAATGATTTTCTAGATTGTACTGAGTAACTAACTTTTGATATGCTTCTAGAGCAGCACCTTCTCCAAGACAATACCATTTAACGTTATATCCTTCGTTTATTAATCTTGATAACACTTTAATTGCCATATCTTGCCCTTTTTCTTTGGATAACCTTCCTACTGTTAAAATTCTTATACCATCAAAGTTATCTTTGAAACCAACACCTAAGTTAGATTGTAATAGAACTGATTTTTCAGATACTATATTATTGAACACTTCTGTTTTTCCTCTAATAGATGGAATCTTACTAACCAATTTGTTTTTCCCTTCATTTGAGACTACATATATTTTATTGAATTTTTTATAAAGGCTCTGACAGAGCCTTTTATTGAACCCTATTTTTGTAACATCAAAATGAATCCACTGAATTTTTTTTTCTGCATTAATTTTCTTTGCAACAAAATAGCTTATGAAGTCCATTGGACCCGCATAAGCTATAGCAACATCATAATTATTTTTATACACTGGGAGGGTTTTAAGGATGTAATTATAATAAAACATTTTATTAATAAATATTTTCGATAATGTATGAACACAACCAAGTGCAATACTTTTCACTATTTTTCCCTGTTTAATTAACTCCATTACCGTTGTTTTGACTGGTCGATTTAATAATTGTTTATAGGTAGCATAGTCTTGTAGATATTCAACCTTAACTTCTTTGGGAATGGCGTCTAAGAACCCTCCGTATTTCTCCAGCATTAATACTGTTATATCATACTGATCTTTTGGCATCTCATTAATCATATTTAGAAGAGCCTTTTCGGTTCCACCAATATTCATATTGATAACCATAAACACTATTTTCTTCATGCTATTCTCACCCTATATGACTAAATTGTAGAACTTTTCGATTTCCTCAACGTTTCCTTTCTTTTCATGCTTTAAGTATTCGGTTATTTCATTTCTAAGATTGTGATTGTGAATTAAATTTATTATTCCATCCGCAACACTTTCAGGATCCATATTTACCACTAACCCATTTTTATTCTGAACCATTTGATTATAAACAGCGTCAAAATTTGTGGTAACTACAGGAACATTTAACATACGTGCCTCTGCTATCGCCAACCCAAAGCCTTCAAATTTTGAGGTTTGAACATATATATCGGATTTTTTTATAAAAGGATATGGATTTGTCTTTACACCTAATAGAATGAAATGATTAGTTAAACCGTGGCTAACAATATATTGTCGTATCTCTTCTTCGAGTGGTCCTTTACCAAGAACATACCATTTGAAGTCAATCCCTTTTTCTTTCAGTTTTTTACATGCTTCAAGTGCAATATCGTACCCCTTTTGACGCGCTAGCCTGCCAATAGTGAGAATTCTTATTCCATGAAAAGAATCCTCATACCCATCTCCAATATCTGCCATTTCCGAAATAAATTGAGGATTATTAATATCATAAATAACTTCCATTTTATTGAAATACTCTGGGAAAGTTTCTGAAAATATTTCCTTTGCTGTTTCAGATACGCCAACAATTTTATCGTATAGATCATAATACTTCCTCTGATACTTCCTGTCATTTCTTTTCAGTCTGTAAATGGCATTAACCCATGCTATTTTCTTTTTTGCATTTACTTTTTCAGCTACATAAAATGTAGGTACTCCTTGGGCATAACTTATTGCAACGTCATACGTTTTTGGGTTTTTCTCAATTACTCCAGACACACTTTGCCAAAATACTCTGGCCTTTTGAGGATTACTGTATTTTTTCAACCTTATTTTGCTTGAGTATTTCATTCTGGAGAGTAGCATTTTGAAATTTCTATAAGACAAAGAATTAATTAAATTGTCTTTGACTCTCCTCTGAGTGAAGATAGTATATTCTAAAGGTCGAAGCAAGTTAATACTTTTAGGGATAAGTTCTTCTAACTCATTTCCATGAGCAAATAACATTAATTCAACATTAAATTTTGATAAATCAAGCATTGATAATAACGTCACTAGGCTCTTTTCTGCCCCTGCAGTTTCTAAGGAGTCGATAACAAATAGTAACTCTTTTTTCAAATTTCTCGCCACCCAAATTATAAAATTTTATAGAGAATATTTTAACTTAATACCACACTTAACCTTTCTTTCATTTATATTTCATGAGAGTTTGCTTTTCATATTATTGAAAACAATCAATGAATTTTTATTAAGTACAAATAATAAAACAAGACATTTATACTTAACACTTATCACATCGGCTTTAACTATTTGTGTCAAATATTTCTTAGCATAGTAACTTAATTGTTTTAATAATTCCTTTTTTTCTTCCTTTTTTTCTACCTGGTTCAATATATAATACATATTGTCTATACATCCATAAGTAAATGCAGCCAGGTATTCGTTTGAAAGTTGTAGATATTTTTCATTCATGAAACAAAGAATTTCATCCCAACCTATAAATGCTTCCAGTCTTTTTTTAGAAAAATCAGACGTTAATATACTGTTATTTCTCTTTACATAAATGTACCCTAAATAATTTGTGTACATTGCTTTATTAGAATTAGCAAACAACTTGTAGGTTGTTGATAAATCTTCATGAATCCTTCCTTCAGGAAACTGAATGTCTTTAAAACATGTTTTATTAAAAAGTTTATTACATAACGAGAATCTATAGAGATGACCTTTAAACAGCTCTTTCATAGCATCTATATGGTTTAAATTCATTTGAAAGGTCTGATTATCAATATTTATTATTTCTCCATTTATTTCTCTCCCGAGTTTACAAATTGATATGTCACTTTTTGTTTCTACACAAAGATTATATAGCTCCATATACATATTGGGTTCTATTCGATCATCCCCATCTACAAAACCAATGTAATCTCCTTTTGCAGCTGCAACACCTGAGTTTCTGGAAGAACTTACTCCCTTATGTTCTTTATGAATCACTCTTATATTTGAATGACCATTTGAGTAACTATCACAAATTAGCCCACTATTATCAGTTGAACCATCATTCACTAAAATAATCTCAATATTTGTAAATGTTTGATCCAAAATGCTATCAACACAGTCTCTTAAATATGGTTCAACATTATATATTGGAACGATAATACTTATTGCTGGATTCATGGTATTCTCCCAATTATATTTTTATTTTTTCTTTCACCATTGTCGAAGAAACACCTTTCGTGTAAGGAAAATAAACAATTCCCACCCCTACGTGATTAAAGCGCTTTTCCAGCTCATCAAAAAGAGCATTACCTTTCCAATCGTCACCAACAAACATGACGTCGAATTGTAAATGCTCCCATGCTGAGAATTTATCTCTATTTACTTGTGGTACAACTTCATCTACATACTTAATTCCTTCCACAATTGCCATGCGATCTGAGAATGATATAACGGGCTTTTTATTTTTGTAACCCATGACCAGTTCGTCTGTGCTTACCCCTACTACAAGGTATTCACATTGCTCTTTCGCCTGTTTTAAGATGTTTAGATGTCCCACGTGGAATAAATCGAAAACCCCTGTTGTATAACCGATTTTATATTGCTTCATGTAAACCTCTCCTTTTATCACCAAAGCATACTTCATTAATTTTATTGAATAAAAGCTTTGAAGAAATTCCTCTTTCATAGGATCCTATTGTAGATAAAAATGCTTGGACTTCCTGTTTATAGGTGAGTTCATCAAAAAGGTCAATTTCCCTTACCAAATCAGCGTTCGATTGAGCGCTTATGAATGGAAGTTCTTTCAGATTAAAATAAAAGCTTCTTTCCTTTTCCAGATATTGTTTTACATCTGGCACATACAAAAAGCATGGTTTATTCGTAAGGGAATAATCAAACATCAGAGAGGAGTAATCTGATATTAGAACATCTGCGATGAGCAATAATTCTTGTATGTCATTAGATGCAGTAACATCTATTACATTTTTTCGTTGCTCCATTTGATTAGACTTTGACAATAAATGTGGATGAAGTTTAACCAGCACCACCCAATCACCACCAAATTTCTTCTTAGCAGCCTTTATTAATGACTCGTATTCTAAATCATATACATCCAGGCTGTGATCTTTTCTAAAGGTTGGAGCATACAGTAGAACCTTCGTATCAACTGAAAGATTGTATTGGTGTTTTATGGTTTTCACTTTATCTTGATTAGCTATCAACAGCATATCATTTCGCGGAATTCCCGATTCGAAAATCTCACCTTCATACCAAAAGGCTCTTTTGAAAATTTCTGTACTATATCTACAACCTGAAAGTAAGAGATCACATTTTTTCGAATCTCTCTTAGCCATCTCAACGTAATGTGAAGGCAGTACAGTTTCAGCATCTTTTTCAATTTGTTTAAGCCTCAAAGAACTGTGCCAAGTTTGAACATAAAATTGATTTTTTCGTTTTTTAAAGTAGTCTGTCGTTCTGAAATTGGTAATGATAATTTTCGAAGTGCACAACTCATAAAAATATCGCAAAGACATCACTTTCACTTTTCTGATATTGGATAAATGCTGTGTCGATTCCAAATCCGTGAATGCCCATACAATGTCGTATGTACTCTGGTAATCATTTTCTTTAATATATTCCGAGATATACTTTGGATTGTCACCGTACTGAGCACCGTAATAACTAAACAAAAAGATCTTATTGTTTTTTATTGGAAGAAGGTTAAATAAATGTATGATGCAAAGGACAATCATTTTTTTGATAGATTCTATTATGTTTTTCATTTATAACGATGCTCCTTTTGTGGTCTTTGTCATTTCTAATTCCCTCTTCTTCGGCTGAGATTTTATTCTCTCCATGCCTTTTTTTAACAAAAGGTACGAAATATTAGCCAAGGGATGAAAAGAAAAAAAGAAAAGTTGACACCTCAAGTCTTCTACCAGGGCTACTGCTTTATTCATTTGACTTCTATGTTCCTTGATATAACGTTGTATCTCTCTCTTCTTCACTCCGTCCTTATCTATCCTCCTATTTCGAAAAAGAAGATTGTAATGCATTAAACTGTTTTGCAGAATACTCCTGTATACCTCGTCTTGATAATGTGGATAGTGTTTTTTTACAAATTCCAGCCTTTCCTTTAATCCCGTCAGGATGTCCAGGTTCCTAATGGAGTATGTGGCTACAATACTGTCACTCCGCTGGTAGTAGTGGCAGAGTGGTTTATGAAGGAGTACGAATGTCTTCACTCTTTTCATCACCTGATGAGCCCAAAAAACATCTTCGAATAATACCCCTTTTTCAAACGGGATATCCTTAATCAGTTCTGTTCTATAAAGCTTTCCCCAAGCGAAGTTTTTCACTTTATCGTTTATAATAAGTTCGTACATGGCTTCCTGATTATCGAGTAAGAGCTTGCTTCCGTCATTGGAATAGTTGTTTCTGTCAAACAGCAGCTTATCATCATAGGCATAATAAAAAGCTGATTGTACTAAATCAGCTTGATGTTCATGCCTGCAATGCAGCATGTCTTCTATCATGGTTGGTTCCAGATAGTCGTCACTGTCGACGAATACAGTGTATTCACCCCTCGCCTCTTTCATTCCCTCATTTCTGGCATCTGATAAGCCACCGTTTTCTTTGTGTACGACGATGATTCTGGAATCTTTGTGTTTATATTCTTCGGCTATCTCTCCACATCGATCGGGAGATCCATCATTTACAAGAATAATCTCTAAATAGGGATACGTTTGGTGTAGTATGCTCTTAATACATCTATGGATATATTTTTCTACTTTGTATATAGGAACAACTACGCTTACGATTGAATGGTGCAAGGTCTGTTCCTCCTTATACCAACTGATATAGTTTGTTTAGTTCTGCATGATTGAAGTAGTCTGCTCTTTCGCAGTTTTGAATAAGAGCTTCTCTCATCTGTTGATCGTTATATAACTTCTCTATCCCCTCCGCTATTCCCTCGACAGACATCTGACATATTTCACCGTCAATGCCCATTCGCACCTGGCTTTTAGCCGTGCCATAATTAGTAATCATTACTGGCTTTGCTAAGATTTGCGCTTCCACAACGGTTACTGCCTTCCCCTCATATCTGGAAGGCTGTACATATAGATCCGCCGCTTTAATATAAGGATAAGGGTTTATCTTTTTCCCTAGTAATATAAATGAGTCCTCAAGTTTCTGTTCTTTTATTAATTCCCTTATGGAGGCTTCATCCCCTCCGTACCCAACGATGTACCAGGATATGTCTTTATAGCCTCGGTCATGTAATAACTTTAGTGCATTCACTGCTTGATCAATTCCTTTGGCATACGAGAGACGTGCGACTGTTATTAATTTAAATCTATCGTCTTTCACCATAGGATTGTCAACGGAATCATGCGCTAAGTCCTTTACAAAATCGGGGGAGGTGATGTTCTCCATCACACACACTTTCTTGTGAAGGGAAGAATATTTATTGATAAATGCCTTCTTACATTCTTCAGACACAGCCATTATTTTGTCGTATTGCTGCCACATCTGGAGGTCCATATCACTATCCGTTTCAACCGTTGAAAAATCTGTGTGAATCCAGGCAATCTTTTTTGATGCCTTTACTTTTTCAGCTACAAAATAATGTGGCCATAAATAACTGATGGCGATATCGTACTCTTTCTCCATCTTCGGTAAGAATGGGAGGGCATACTTCCACATGTATTGCATTTGCTTATACCCTGTTTCTGCGTTTTTTTGGAGATTTGCCCTATATCTCGCAAGCACCCTTGATATACCGATGGCCCAGTTTCCATTCTTCATCACCGCTGAAACAGGCATTCGAAACGTTTTGTATATGTTATTCTCTGGTAGCAGAGTTGGTCCTGCAGGCAGAAGTTCCATAAAATCACCAGTATGACTATATAGCATTAAATCAACTTTGTAATTTTTATAGTCAAAATTATTTAACATACTAACTAAACTTCTTTCAACTCCACCCACCTCCATATCAAAGGAGGCAATCAGTATATTTTTCATCTATTTTTATCCACCTAATTAGTTAGACGTTAGCTTTCTTAGTTTTTCAACATTATCTCCGCCAATAATTTTACAAATTGATTTCTTAACACTGTTTTTAATTCTAGCCCTAAACGGTAACCAACTTTTATAAAAGTGATGTATAGCATACGTATTTTCATTTTTAAAGGACCTACAATTAATATAATCGTAGGGAGAGAAAAAGGATTGAGGATAAAATACTCCTATATCTTTAATCTCTTGATAGTTCCCATCACGCTTTATCCCCATGCCTTTTAAAATACTTGTGACGGCGGCCACGTTAGTCAACTCATCTAGACTTCCGTCATCTTTAATAAAGGTCCTTGATTCATATGAATCTAAAAACGATTTGATTAAGCGGTTCTCTCTTGCTGCTCCAATTGTACTGGTTGCAATAAAGTTTTCTTGCTCGAATCCCCAGAAAGATTCATGGTGTAATAGATCGTTGAATGATTTAAAAACCTCTACATCTGTATCTAAATATATCCCCCCGAAGTGGTACAGCGCATACACTCTTACATAGTCACTGACAAATGCATATTTCCCAAAGTCATAAGCTTGTTTTACATATGCATTTTGATCAATGTTAAAATTATTTTCATTCCACTCAATTATTTCGTAATCTTGTAAGTGTTTTCCCCAACTATCCAAACATCTTTTTACTATGTCCGGCTTTTCCTTTCCTCCAAACCAGCAATAGTGAATCGTATTAGGTATGTTATTTCTCACCAGAGCATTCTCCTCCTCCCAACATATTATTTCTCTTCAACTTTATGATTCTGCCACTTTATAAATTCAATCACCGCTTTATATTGTTGTAATTGCTCTTTCTCAATCCCTGAATCCTTCAATTCATTGATAAAGTCCAGCCATTCTCTCTCAAGGAGTTCCCTGTTGTCTTCAGGTGCATTGAATTGAAGAATGGTCATTAATTCCACGTCTAATACAGTCGAGATTTTCTCTATGACTTGAATAGACGGATTCTTATTTAAGTTCCTCTCTAAGTTGCTCAGATAGGATTTTGAGACATTCGCCCGATCTGCAAGTTCGGATAAAGTGAGTCCTCTGCGTTTTCGAATCGTACTTATATTTGAACCTATCATCCATCATTACCTCATATTTTTTGACATCATATTATATCCTGCCTTGCGTACACACCTTCAATCGTATTCATTACACACTCAACAATTCTCATTTGTTCTTCTCCTGTCATGCTTGAACCTGATGGAAGACAAACACCTCTGGAAAACAGTTGCTGAGCGACATCTTCCTCTTCACTGTGAGAGAAGTAAGCTGCCTCCTTAAATAACGGCTGCATATGGAGAGGTTTCCATACTGGACGTGCTTCAATATTCTCTTTTGCCATTGCTTCAATTAACTGAGATGATGTTATTCCTGTTTCTATCTCATCAATGGTAAAGGTTGTAAGCCATCTGTTTGTCATACTGTTTTCTAATTCCGGCATGAATGAGATACCCGGGATATGGGATAAGGATTGCTGGTAACGTTCAAAGATGAGCCTTCTGGCTTTTACCCTTTCATCGATTACCTCCAATTGGGCCCTCCCAACACCGGCTAAGATATTACTTAATCTGTAATTGTGACCTACCTGGCTATGCTGATAATATGGGGCCGGGTCTCTTGCCTGGGTAGCGAGGAATCGTGCTTTCTGCAGAGACTCAACATTGTTGGAAACCAGCATACCCCCGCCGGATGTTGTGATAATTTTATTTCCGTTAAATGAGTAGACTCCATAATGACCAAATGTCCCGCTAGGTTTTCCCTTATAAGTGGAGCCCAGTGACTCTGCTGCATCTTCTACAACTGGAACCTGATAGTGTTCACAGAGAGTAAGAAGTTCATCCATTTTCGCACTTTGACCATATAAGTTCACAATGATGACGGCTTTTGGAAGCTTGCCTTTAAGGGCAGCTTCTTGTAATCCCCGTTGAAGCGCTTGTGGGGACATATTCCAGGAATCGTAGTCCGAGTCAATAAAAACCGGCTCTGCCCCTTGATATAGAATGGGATTCGCACTCGCCACAAATGTAAGTGTTGAACAGAATACGGTATCCCCCTGGGTGACTCCCAATAAAGAAAGAGCCAAGTGGATGGCGGATGTTCCCGAATTAACGGCCACCGCTTCACTGGCTCCTACGTATGAGGCTAACTCTTTTTCAAAAGCGTCCACATTCGGACCTAATGGAGCAATCCAATTGGTCCTGAAGGCTTCCTTAATATATTCTTGTTCCCTTCCACTCATATGGGGAGGGGAAAGGTAGATTCTCGGCTTCTTCATCTAACAACCACCTTTTCTCTACAGGATATCTTTCACTGCTCCAAGGATCTTATTGATGATCCTGGCTGGTGTCCCCACTGCCTTACTATGAGCAGGAATAGATCGAATAACTGTCGCCCCGGCTCCAATGATCGACCATTCCCCGACTTTCACACCAGGAATGATGGTAACAGCAGCCCCTATATGTACACCTTCATCGATCGTTACGTTTCCTGTTAATGTGGCGTGAGGGGAAATATGTGAGTAATCCCACACTGAATTATCATGTTCAATGACAGCTCCGGTGTTAATGATACAGTGATCATGGACGTGGGCATCTGCATTGATCACAGCTTTTGGCATCACAACTGTTCCATATCCAACTGTTGCCGAATTGCTTACTACTGCAGTAGGGTGGATGACGGTTAAATACCGCTCACCAGGAAGCTTTAACTTACTTACCACCCGCTTTCTAACCATATTACTGCCAATCGCCACGACCACTTTCATCCCTTGATCCAGTATTTTATGAATGGAAGTCAATGGAGCATACACAACCCCATCAATGATCTGCTCACGTTCATATTTGTCATCTAATATGGCATGAACACTGTACCCCTCTCTTATCACCATCTCCTGGACGACTTTACTATGACCCCCGTTTCCGATCATTACAACCTTCATATCAGACCACTTCTTTCGACCCTTTGAACTTTTCCATCGTGACATGATTTTGCCCGGTGATTCCCTCTTTTTTGATCACTTTGATGACGGTTCTGGCAAGGATTTTCATATCGAGAAAGAAACTTTGATTCTTGACATACCAAATATCCAATAAGAATTTTTCTTCCCATGAGATCGCATTCCTCCCGTTCACCTGAGCCCATCCGGTTATTCCAGGCTTCACGTGATGCCGAATGTATTGTTCTTTAGAATAAAGGGGCAGATACTCCATTAACAATGGCCTTGGGCCCACTAAACTCATATCACCCTTCAGCACATTGTATAACTGGGGAAATTCATCAAGGCTATACTTTCTAAGAAATCTTCCAAGAGGAGTCAATCTCAGTTCATCCGGTACATCATCGCCATTTAACATGGTTCTGAATTTATATAGGATGAATGGTTTTCCGTATAACCCCGGTCGTTGCTGACAAAACAATAGAGGTGATCCCATTTTCATCTTGATCCCTAACATGACTGGAACCATTAACGGGATCAAGATCAAAAGCAAAATCGATGAAAAACTAATATCCATCATTCGTTTTATCATTTGAAATCACTTCCTTGATGATCTCATTTGTTGTACAGAGGGAGATGATGCTTTCTTTTATTTCATTTAGAAATTCCCTTGTATTCACTTCTTCTTGAATACCCTTTTGATAAATTGTTTTTAAAAGCACCTGAAGATCTTCGACTGTTAGATTTTCAGTAATATTCATATTTCTTCTCCTTACATTTAACATAAAAAAAAGCAGCTGCCATGAGTAGCACCTGTACCTAGTTCTTCACTAACATTTTCGATTGTTTCTCGTAGCCAAACGGATTATGGTTTTGCCATCTCCAGGAATCCTCACACATCTCATCAATCCCTTTAACTGCTTCCCAATTTAGTTTTTCTTTGGCTTTTGATGTATCAGCATAACAAACGGCTACATCCCCCGGCCGCTTTTCCACTACCGTATATGGAATGGTTTTCCCGGCTGCTCTTTCATATGCTGATAAGACTTCATGCACACTGTATCCTTTACCGGTGCCTAAATTATATGCATCGATTCCGCTGGTAGTAAGCAGTCTTTCCAGAGCTTTGACATGACCAAGGGCCAAGTCGACCACATGAATATAATCTCTTACCCCGGTGCCGTCTACTGTTGGGTAGTCATCACCAAATACTTGGAGTTTTTCCAATTTCCCAATCGCCACTTGAGAAATATATGGCATGAGGTTATTAGGAATTCCATTTGGATCTTCACCAATCCGGCCACTCTCATGAGCCCCTACAGGGTTGAAATATCGAAGGAGAGCAATGCTCCATTCACGGTCAGAATCATAAAGGTCTCGCAATAACTCTTCAATCATCTGCTTTGTACGACCGTATGGGTTTGTCGCCTTTAAAGGGGTCTCCTCTGTAATCGGTACCGTTTCCGTCGCACCATATACGGTGGCTGATGAACTGAATACGATTTTATTTACATTGAACTTTTTCATGACTTCACAGAGGGTGATGGTGCTATTCATATTATTTTCATAATATTTAAGTGGAAAATGAACCGACTCCCCAACCGCCTTGGAGCCGGCAAAATGAATTACCGCCTCAATCTCGTTATCTGTAAATACCTTTTCCAGACCTTCCCGGTTTTGCAAATCAAGACAGTATGTTCGAAAGTATTTTCTCGTGATCTCGGAAACTCTCTTGAGTGCTTCAGGCTTACTGTTTGAAAAATTGTCCACTACGATAATGTCATAACCTGCTTTTAGTAATTCAATACACGTGTGGCTTCCGATATAACCTGCCCCACCAGTAATCAATATAGCCATATTGACCCTCCGTTCTTACAAACTGATATAGTCACTCTTATAAAGAATGTTTAAGCTAATAACACTTTCGTAAAAGTAATACAGAAAATAACAACTGACAATTCCAAGATAAATGATTTTTCGATCTTTTTTTTCAAATAATCTTACAATCCAGGATATGAGAATCAGCTGGTATAAACTGAAATAAATTGAGAACCTGGCAAAGATCCAATTCTGAGTAGAAATCAACATAAACACCAGTCCAAGGAGAGCCATATTAACAATCACATCACTATCAGGGAAGATCTCTCGTAACTTATCCCTCCCAAGATAGGCAATGATAATGGGAACCATCTCAACGACTACTCTTAAGATGTTCGCGCCACCTTCTGCAAAGTCTTTATAGTGGCCGTATTGGGTATCCTCAATAGCTGAAAACAAGAAAGAGGTGAACTGGTCAAACCCCACTACGATGATGAGAGCGAAAATGATGAGTACAACCGTTGATTTGGACCATGCCTTTGACCGAACTAAAAAATAGATTGGAAGTAATATAAGTGCGCTTTGATGAAAGAAAGAAGCGATGATAACAATGGCAAAATATTTCACCCAGTTACCATCTATTAGATACTTGGTGGCGGTGAATATGATTGCAGCCGCAAGAAGCTGCCTAATCCCATTCATCGAAATTAGAAATAATCCACCAGCAATATATACATATAAGCTAAGCTCGAGCATTCTAGAATATTTGTATAAAACAAGAAAAATCAGAGTATTCGTCATTAATGCTGTTGTAAATAACAGTACTTGTGGATCTTCTGAGACATAATTTTTTAATACCATTTGAAGAATGCCAAAACCAATATCCTTTTGGCTTAAGATATACTCCCATGTGAACTGGCTTACTTCAAATGCATGCTTATAGAAGTACGTATCCCCGATATTTGAGCGAAGGCCAGATACAAGCACAAGGGATAACAAAGCCCCAATGGCAATCAACTTATTCGGCCGGATTGGAACGGGACTCGTCATTGTCATCGTCCCAGTTGAAGCAGCATACCTGGAGAAAGAGGAAAAAAGGAAGACCAGGAAAAGATTAATCCATAAAATGGTCATTAATAGGATCCTTTCAAAAGATAATCATTTGTCAATTAACGGCTATTTTTGTCTTCTGATTGATGTAGAGATATAGCATGATTCCAAAAGGGATGGCCAATAAAGTTAATCGTTTATTTGCCGTTTCACTCATGAAATTCCAATTCCTACTGATTAAACTGCTGGAAACATAGTGAATTGCCTGCCTGAATTTAAACGTAGTACTGGCGAATGGTAATTTCATCAGTTCCTTCCGGTAAAAAGCAAACCCTTTGGGATTCCTCCGATACTGACTCAACATATTGACAGAAGATCCGTCAGCTAAATATTCCACTCGACAGATCACCTCATTCATCAGAAGCATTTTATAATCCTTATCTAGCATGAAATACTTATAGGCAAGGCCGACGTATTTTTCTTGATAGAAGATTGGATAAGGGTATTTCTTCGTTAACTCTGTACGGTAGACTAACTTTTTATCCCCTGTTACTCCATATTTATTATATAAATCGAATAAGGTGGAAGAGCCGACTGTGTCTGGTAACTTTGTTCCGATGACTTCCCCATCATGGTAGGCATCCAGCCCAATCATTCCACTTACTTTAGAGCTACAGCTACCATGATCATTCCAGAATGACAGGATCTTTTCAACAGCATCATCTGGCATATAATCATCGGAATCGATGCATACGTTCAGCTCTGTATGGATTAACTGATATGCGGTATTGTGGGCTCCATGCATGCCCTGATTTTCCTGCCAGTGGTAGATGATGTGAACTTGTTCCTCCTCGATCCATTTCGCCACAAGTTCATTTGTTTGATCTGTTGACCCGTCATCAATGATCAGCCATGTGAAATTTTTATTGGTTTGCCTTTTAAGACTTTCATAACACTTTCCAAGACAGTATGCCCGGTTATAGGTTGGAGTGAAGACCGTTAATTGCTTCATCCCGTTCTCCCTCCCAGCATGATGTATGACTTCTCAGTATCTTCAGCTGTTTTACGAATGTCATATCCTTTAAGAGTAAGGGCGGCGTGTGAGACATTTCTTGCTGTCTGTGTATGTTTTTCATTTACTATCTGTTCCACCCAAACACTCTTATTTGTAATAGGTAAAAAACGGACTAACTCATTTCCCATATCTACTTCATCTGTAATGGTTTCTGAAATATAACACGGCAACCCTGCACCTTGTGCTTCAATCAATGTAACCGGAAGACCCTCGTGAAAAGATGGAAACATGAAAATATCGAATGCCTGTAGTAAATAAGGAATGTCTTCCCTTACGCCCAGAACCATGACCGCTTGTTGTAAATGCAGACTTCTTATTTTGTCATTGATCTTCACTTTTAAAGGTCCGTCCCCTACCAGAACTAATTTTGAATCGGGTATTTTTTTGTGAATTTCGGCAAAGGTTTCGAGTAAGAACATATGATTTTTTTGTTCACAAAATCTTCCGACGTGACCTAAAACCAGCGTGTCTTTATTTAGCTGAAGTTCAGCTCTAACCTGATTTCGAATATAGAAGGAAAATTGGAACTTATCGAACTCAATTCCGTTTTTTATAAGCTGTGCTTTATCTGCCTGATTTCCGAACAACCACTTAGAGGCAGCATTTGAACAAGCAAATAAGTGGGTAGCACTCCGTTTTATCTGCTGGCCGACTAACCATTTATAAACCTTGGCCCCTGCGCCTCCCTCACTCTGAGTATTATGACTATGAGCAATTCTTACAGGAACATCCGCTTTCCTGGCAGCTCTTAACACCAACCCACTCATCTTATCCAGATGTGAGTGAACGATTTGATAATAGGAGTGTTCTTTAAAGAACATATCCAATTCCTCCACATACCCTGAATGCCCAACTTCCGTCACGTAGGAAATCCTATGAATCTTTCCGCCCATCTCACGAATTTCAGAATCGAACACACCTTGTTTACATGTTAAAAAATCGAATTGAACCTTTGTTCGATCGATATTCCGGTACAGGTTCATGATCAGTGTCTCTGCTCCGCCCCGGTTCATATTCACGACCACATGCAGAACTCTTAATGGACTGCCCATTTCTCCACCTCCTTTTCTTTCATATAAGTTTGGTAAACTCGACTTTTTTCATTTACTATTCGTTGGACACTAAAGGTACTCTCAATCATGCCTCTTCCGGTCATTCCCATCTGCCTTCTGATGTCTTCTGACGCAGCAAGGAGTTTAAGTTTATTCGAAAAGCCGTCAATATCTGTTGGGTATACAATCCAACCATTTTGATGGTCCTTCACCAACTCCCTGTGCCCCCGATTCACGCTTGCCACCACAGGCAACCCACAAGCCATTGCTTCCATCATATTTACCGGAAGTCCTTCACGCAGGCTCGATGCAACCGCTACATCACACATTGGAAGAATTTCAGGGATATCCTTTCGAAATCCCAGGAAATGAACCATGTGTTCCACTTCCAACCTTTTTGCCAGCTCCTTGCATGTATTCTGAAGGGTTCCTTCCCCTGCAAGCAACAGCTTCGCATTGGGAACCTCGTCTTTGATAATTTCTAACGCTTTAATCAGCATTTGTTGGTTTTTGTTACTGTTGAATTCAGCAGCATAAAATAGTAAAAAGTCATCTGGTTGATAACCATATGACTTCTTTCTTTCTGCTTTATCCTTTTCAGAAACAGGTTGAAAGGTTTCGGTGTTCACCCCTACTCCGTGAACATGTTCAATGGAGGGAATATTAAATCGGTGTTTGGCCAAGGTATAGTCTTCTTTGTTAATCGTAATAAGACAGTCTGTATACCGGGACAGCATTTTTTCAATGGGATAATAAAGCATCCAGTTTTGAATGGGTGCACCCTGGCAAAAATGAAATCCATGTGCGGTATAGATGACCTTTGAACCATTCTTTCTTGCCCCACGTGCTGCCAATCGAGCCAGCACTCCTCCCATAGGGGTGTGGCAATGAATCAGTCTATACTGATGTTGATCAATGATATCTCTTAGTTCTTGGTAGGCCTTTACGTTAGTCAGAGAAAACGGTGATCTCTGGATCGGAATCGTAAACTTCTTATCCACATAAGGAAGCTCGATTTCACCACTTGCCGCTACATGAACCTCCCAGCCTTGTTCCTTGAACCATTTCATATAAGGTAAATGGAAAGCTTTAAAGTGGTAGTCGACGGTTGCGCAAAACAGGATTGAATGAGCCATTCCCATCACCTCATTCCACTTTCTTAGCTAGTTCCCGGTCCGTTACGGTTAATAGGTAATCCAACAACTCGGCTTTCAAACCGTCCCGCTGTAAAGCGAATTCAATCGTCGTTTGGATAAAGCCCATTTTCTCCCCCACATCATAACGGGTCCCTTCAAAATCATAGGCGTATACCGCTTCGTGATGATTCAGTTCGGCAATGGCGTCCGTCAACTGGATCTCTCCTCCCGCTCCCGGAGGCTGATTTTCAAGCACATCGAAGATTCGCGGACTGAGAATATATCGACCCATGATCGCCAGATTCGAAGGAGCTTCTTCTCTAGTCGGTTTTTCTACAAGACCGTTCACTCCATAGAACCGGTCACCGATTTGATTAGAATCAACAATTCCGTAACGGGATACTTCTTCTTTCTTTACGGATTGCACTCCCAGAATGGAAGATTGGTATCGGTTGTATTGCTGGATCATTTGTTTAAGGCATGGTGTTTCAGCCCTTACGATGTCATCGCCAAGTAAGACGGCGAAGGGTTCATCTCCCACAAACTTGCGGGCGCACCAGATGGCATGCCCTAATCCTTTTGGTTCCTTTTGACGGATATAGTGAATGTCTACAAGTTTCGATGATTTTTGAACCTCTGATAATAGTTCGAATTTGCCTTTATCGAGAAGATTTTGTTCCAGTTCAAACGAATGATCGAAATGATCCTCGATGGCTCTTTTTCCCTTTCCCGTGACGATGATGATATCTTCAATCCCCGACTCAATGGCTTCTTCGATTATGTATTGAATCGTAGGTTTATCCACTATCGGCAGCATTTCCTTTGGCATAGCCTTTGTAGCTGGAAGAAACCTTGTTCCAAGTCCGGCAGCGGGTATGATAGCTTTTCTTACCTTCATTGATTCTCACTCCTATTAGCTTGATATCGACATGACTGGCTTCTGTTCAATGATTTCTTTTGTATTGGCTAGCGCGACTAATTTTTCTCTTAATGTATCTCGATCCATATCGTTAAAGGTTTCGATGATTTCATCGATTTCTTCTAAATAAAGATGTGCGGTTTTCCCTATATAGATGTTAGGATAGATTTGCTGTTCGTGGATTTCTTCATCCTTCAGAAGTTCTTCGTATAGCTTCTCCCCTGGTCTCATCCCTGTAAACTTCAGTCCGACTTCCTCAATGGAATGACCTGAGAGCTTGATCAGATTTTTTGCCAAATCGACTATTTTCACCGGTTCTCCCATGTCCAGCACGAAGATTTCCCCGCCTTGTGCCAAGGCTCCTGCTTGAATGACAAGTCTTGATGCTTCCGGAATGGTCATGAAGTACCTGACCATATCGGGATGGGTGACCGTGACGGGTCCACCCTTTTCGATCTGTTTCTTGAATAAAGGAATGACGCTACCCCTGCTTCCTAATACATTTCCAAATCGGACGGCGACAAAACGCGTTGAACTCGTTTGATCCATGCTCTGAATGACCATTTCAGACAATCGTTTCGTCGCACCCATGACACTTGTCGGATTCACCGCCTTGTCGGAGGAAATCATGACAAAGGTTTTGACCCCACTCCAGCTTGCCGCTTTCGCAATATTTGTTGTACCAATAAGATTATTCTTTACCGCTTCTTCTGGATTCCTCTCCATGAGAGGTACATGCTTATGGGCAGCTGCATGGTAGACGACATCCGGAGTGTACTCATTCATCACTTGGATCATCTTCTTCTCATCCTGAAGATCAGCAATGACAGGGATAAACTCAATTCCCTTTTCGGCAAATGATTCTTTCAGCTCCATCTCAATGGAATAAATGCTGTTTTCTCCATGCCCGAGAAGGATTAATTGCTTCGGATTAAATTGAGAAATCTGGCGGGATATTTCAGAACCTATAGAGCCCCCTGCACCTGATACAAGCACCACTTTGTTTGTGACATAGTCAGAGATGCTGGACATATCAATTTCCACTGTATCCCTGCCTAATAAGTCCTCCACCTGTACATCACGGAATTGATTCACGGATATTTTCCCAGTGATCAAATCCTCCAGCATCGGAAGGGTTTGCGTCTTTGCTTTGGTTTTCAAGCATTCCTGGAAAATGGTATTCAGCTCTTGTTTGCTAAGGGAAGGGATGGCAATAATGATGTGTTCAATGTCATATTGAGCTACCGCTTTTTCAATTCGATCCACGCCGCCGACGACGGGGATGCCTAATATGTCCAATTTCTGCTTTCTAATATTGTCATCAATGAAAGCAACAGGGACCAGATCCCCGTCGTTCTTTAGAAGCTGTCTTGCGACCATTGTGCCGGCCGCTCCGGCACCCACCACCAATGTCCGTGTTCGATTATCCACCATGGATATAAAGGTGTCACGATAGACTCTCCATACAAACCTTGAACCTCCAATGAGCATCAAATGAAGCATCCAGGTAACAGCAAGAAGTCTAAATTGAATTTCCTGCAATGCTACTTGTTGAACCATCGCTCCTGATAGCACCGAATAACTCACTACTTTAAAAATAATTAATAATTCCCCTATGCTTGCATATTCCCATGCTTTCTTATAAAGTTTGTGCTTCATTGAAAAGATTTGGTGACTGATGAGCATTGTAATAGAGCTGATGACAACAGGAAGGGTTATGACTTGGATGGTGGAGCCGGTCAGCATTTTGCTGACGAAGACAGCGGTCAGGACAATGAGTGAATCAACTAGAATGAATAGAGATAATCTCTGCCTGTAGGTCATGCTATACCTCCTTTCCTTCATCAAGTACTTTCAATCTTTTATAAATAGCGTAGTCTAATAATTTTCTTATTTCTTTCAGCTGTTCTTTCGAGGCATCCTGCTTTATATACCTGATCGCTTTCTTAATGGATTTAGGCTGTTCATCTAATAGAATCATATCTTCATACCATCTCCTTTTATTCATTAATGTCCTTATGTACGCTATCTTCAAAAAAAAGATTCCCTACATAAAAACATTAAAATGGTGGGCATCTAACCCATCCTCACACCACACCATCGACGACTTAGCGTCTAAGGTTTATTCAACCCACAGCATGACCGAGTGCCTCCATGGATAACGGAAAGGAGACATCACCGATAAAACATTTAAGTTTAACGCACAATCAATTCTCAATAACGAACATTGCAATTAAAAAAATTTATCCTTCATTTAAAATGGCTCCAACAATCTTGGCATGGGCCAGTTCCAGCACTTTTTTCGTTTCAATCGCCAGTTCAATCTCTGTTTTCCCTTTATTCAGTACCAGGACCACTCCATCGCATTGATTAGCTATGACTCTCGTTTCAGTGGACTTTATTGCAGAGGGTGCATCAATTAGCACAACATCGTATAGCTGAGCCAGCTTCTTAAGAAGTTCCTTCATTCCCCTCGTTTCTAATAATTCAGCAGGGTTAAAGGAATAAGAACCACTTGTCAATACTTCCAGTCGACTGACCTCTGTTTGATAGAGTGCATCTTCTAATGACGTATGACCGGTTAATACATTGGTCAGTCCCTTCTCATTCGGAATTTTAAAGATCGAATGAATGATCGGCTCCCTCAAGTTGGCATCGATAACGAGTATCTTCTCTTTCTGCTGCGCCATGGAAACGGCTAAGTTCGCGACCATGGTTGATTTCCCTTCCCCATCCTTGGGAGATGTAACGAGAAAGATTTTGTTCTCACTTTTATTGATGAATTTCATATTCGTCCTGATTTCGCGAAACTGTTCAGAAATAATCGATTCTGGATGGGAATACGTGACGAGATGCCTTCGTTTCACTTTACTTAATTGTTTCTTCCTATTTAATGCCAACTGTGTCACCCCTTAACTCCATTTCAGGTTGAGATTTCCGCTTTATGACGAATTTCTTCTTATTCATATTAGATACCTTGCCAAGCACGGTAATGTCCAAGTACTCTTCGATATCCTTATTCGTTTTAATCGTCTGATCGAGTGAATCCAATAGAAATGCCAATCCAACAGCTGTTATCATTCCTAAGACAAAAGCGATGATTGTAATCCGATTCCCTGATGGATTGATCGGATAGGGATTTTCTTTCGCTTCGGATAATAGTTGAACCTCTTTGAAATCTAATATCGTAGCAATTTCACTCTTGAAAAGCTTGGCTGTCGAATTCACAATCGCCATGGCTACTTTAGGGTCGGCATCTACGGCTGAAATTTTAATGACTTGTGAATCATCAATTTGAGCCACCGTAATTTGATTGGCAATTCCTTCAGGTGATCGTGAAAGATTCAATTCATCCCTGACCTTCTCCATAATGATTGGATCCTTAATCATAACCATTAATGTGCTCATATTTCCGCTGTCTGAGCCGATGATTACCCGTCTGGATGATTCATAAAGATTCGTTTGTGTATAGTAGTTGTAGACATAGCCGGCAACCGTTGTGAGGAATGTAATAAGAATGATAAGCCAAATACGTTTTTTTAGGACCTCATAATACTCTCTTAAATTTATTTCTCTCGCGACATTGTTCACCATATAGTTTGATTGCTTTGAACTTCCCATGGAAACCACCTTTATTGAAGTTATTTTTGAAACAATATGAGAGAATACCTAATTCATTATAACGAACAATCAGACCAAAAAAAGAATCCTTGCTGGAAAATCGATTTGAAAATTTATGATTCGAGTTAATTCCCCTTTTATTTCTCTTCCAATCTATTCCTCTTTCATTTTAGTTCTGTATAAAGAACATGTCAACTACTATTTTCAGAAAAATACAAAAACCTTAGGTACCAAGTAGTAGTTAAAAGTACAGCTAACTGTATTTATATGTTACTTTAGATACAACTAGTACCAGTTTTACCTTTAAGAATACGAATACGAAAAAACCGGTCAGCCCAAACGGACCAACCGGTTTTTTTCTATTCAATCCTTACTCAACCGTAACAGATTTCGCCAAGTTACGTGGCTTATCAACATCGCAATCGCGGTGCAGGGCAGCATAGTAAGAGATTAATTGTAATGGGATGACAGAGATAAGAGGTGTTAACAATGGGTTAACCTCCGGGATGACGAAGCGATCTTCTTCGTCTTCTAAGCCTTTCATGGAAATGATACAAGGGTTTGCTCCACGAGCTACTACCTCTTTCACATTTCCTCTGATGCCTAGGTTTACTTCTTCCTGTGTTGCAAGGGCAACGATCGGTGTTCCTTCTTCGATTAGGGCGATTGTACCGTGCTTAAGCTCTCCTCCGGCAAATCCTTCTGCCTGGATGTAAGAGATTTCTTTCAGCTTCAATGCACCTTCAAGGCCTACATAGAAGTCGAGTGAACGGCCGATGAAGAAACAGTTACGAGTAGTTGACAGATATTCGCGGGCGATATCTTCAAACTCTTCTTTCGTATCGCAAAGTGCTTCCATCGCAGTAGCCACGATACCCAGTTCCTGAACAAGGTCAAAGTCCTGGTTGTTTCCGCATGCCTGCCCGGCAACGTGTGCAAGGATCGCAAGCACTGCAAGCTGAGCTGTGTACGCTTTCGTTGAAGCAACCGCAATCTCAGGTCCTGCATGAAGAAGCAATGTGTAATCCGCTTCACGTGACAGGGTAGAACCCGCTACGTTTGTAATCGTCAATGATTTATGTCCAAGCTCTTTGATTTGGACAAGTACGGCACGACTGTCTGCCGTTTCACCACTTTGTGAGATGAATACGAACAATGGTTTCTTAGAAAGTAAAGGCATGTTGTAGCTGAATTCGCTTGCTACATGAACTTCTACAGGGATCCCTGCACTCTTCTCGATAAATTGCTTTCCAACAAGGCCAGCGTGGTAGCTCGTTCCACATGCAATGATGTAGACACGATCCGCTTCTTTCATCGCTCCGACGATAGGCTCATCGATGTGAAGCTCGTTGTTCTCGTTTTGGTAAGCCTGGATGATTTTACGCATCACTAGAGGCTGCTCGTCGATTTCTTTCAGCATATAGTGAGGGTATGTTCCTTTTTCAATATCACTGGCATCGATTTCAGCCGTGTAAGGAGCACGTTCCATTACTTCACCGATCAGGTTTTGAATTTCGACCTTTTCCTTCGTTACGATGACCATTTCTTTATCCATCAGCTCAACATATTGATCCGTTACTTGAATCATCGCCATAGCATCACTTGCTACAACGTTGAAGTCTTCTCCAAGACCGACAAGAAGTGGACTTTTGTTTTTCGCTACATAGATGGTTTCATCGTTCTCAGAATCTAAAAGGGCAATCGCATAAGAACCTTTAAGAAGCATCAGCGTTTGACGGAACGCTTCCTCAACCGTATTTCCTTCTTCCACGATCTTTTCAATCAGCTGTACGATGACTTCAGTATCCGTATCACTCTTGAACGTTACGTCTGTCAGGTATTCGCGCTTCAGTTGGGAGTAGTTTTCGATTACTCCGTTATGAACGATCGTGAATCGGCCTGAGTTACTTTGATGAGGGTGGGCATTCACCTGGCTTGGTACACCGTGGGTAGCCCAGCGTGTGTGTCCGATTCCAGTGTTGCTTGATACGTTCTCATCAACGATGCCGCGAAGGTCTGCAATACGACCTTTCTCCTTGAACACATGGATGCCTTCTTCGTTTTGAACGGCGATTCCTGCAGAATCATAACCGCGGTACTCAAGCTTCTCAAGACCTTTTAAAAGAATTTCCTTTGTATCTGAACTTCCAATATATCCAACAATACCACACATAATTTATATTTCCTCCCTGAACATGCAAGGGGGCAAGAACTCTTTTGGGGACAACTTGCCCCCTTATCTCTGTTTGTCATTAGTTTTTTAGGTCACTTTTTTCTTCCCTTTGTGCATTAAGTTGCCTTAACGTTTTAAGGACGAAACTTTCGGTTCGGTGACATATGCGAACCGGGAGGCATCCGCCGAATACTCGATAAACCTCCACCTCGTCAACTAAACGATCCTTTACGTATCCATCGCTTAGTCCTGGCGCTTTATAGGATTATTACTTACAATCCACCTTTCCTTCTTGAATCACATTCCCATTTTATTTGAAAAACGAAAACAAAATCATCATACACCAGCAGGTTTCCCTTCGTCAATATAAATCTCATGACATCAATAAGTTGTTATCCATTTGTCATGTTCCCGACACAGGATAGTGATAAACCCTTTCAAAAGGACTCTACTCATTAAATATGCACAAGAGGCTCATATTGACCCCTTGTGCATGAAAAATCAACTATTCGTTTAGACCCATTTCCTGGTCGACGACCTGTACGATTTCATTCACATATCGCTCACAAAGTTCTTCCGTAGGTGCTTCCGCCATTACACGCACCAAAGGCTCTGTTCCGGAAGGACGTACAAGAATACGGCCATTTCCGTTCATTTCTTCTTCCACCTTTTGAATGACGTTTTTCACCGTGTCGTTATCCGTGACATGGTGCTTATCCGTCACTCGTACATTCACAAGCTTCTGAGGAAACTTCTGCATCTCTCCGGCAAGTTCAGAAAGTGATTTACCTGTCACCTTCATGATGTTCACCAGCTGAATTCCCGTTAATAGTCCGTCCCCAGTCGTATTGTAATCCAGGAAGATGATATGGCCTGACTGCTCTCCACCGAGTGTGTAGCCGTTTTTCTTCATCTCTTCTACGACATAGCGGTCCCCGACGGCTGTCTGAATGCTCTGGATGCCATTCTCTTCAAGTCCTTTATGGAACCCTAGATTACTCATTACAGTAGACACGACGGTAGACTGTTTTAACTGCCCTTGTGACTTCAAGTACTTACCGCAGATATACATGATTTGATCACCGTCGACGATCTGTCCGTGCTCATCAATGGCGATGATCCGATCTCCATCTCCATCAAAGGCAAGACCCAGATCCGCGCCTTTTTCTTTCACCATTTCAGCCAATGTTTCCGGGTGAGTGGAGCCGACACCTTCATTGATGTTCAATCCATTCGGGGATGCTCCCATTGTGGAAATATCAGCATCCAGGTCAGCAAACAGGTGAGTGGCAAGAGCGGATGTAGCACCGTGTGCACAATCTAACGCAATATGTAAACCATCGAAATCTTCGTCTACTGATTGTTTTAAATACTGCAGATACTTCTGACCGCCTTCGAAATAGTCACTTACCTGCCCAAGGTCCGCGCCTGTCGGACGAGGAAGCCCGTCAACGGTTTGGTCCAACAGATCTTCAATTTCACTTTCCTGGTCATCGGAAAGCTTGAAGCCATCCGGTCCGAAGAATTTAATTCCGTTATCGGCAACCGGGTTATGAGAAGCGGAAATCATGACCCCCGCCTGAGCTCCGAGCGCCTTTGTCAGATAAGCGACACCAGGAGTTGAAATCACGCCTAAGCGCATCACTTCAGCACCTATTGAAAGAAGTCCCGCTACAAGAGCCCCTTCCAGCATATGTCCGGAAATCCGGGTATCCCGTCCAATCAATATTTTGGGACGTGTAGCATCCTTTGTCAGAACATATCCACCAAATCGGCCGAGCTTAAACGCTAATTCCGGTGTCAATTCGGTATTCGCTACACCTCTTACTCCATCCGTTCCAAAATACTTACCCATTGTCATTCTCTCCTTTTTACAGCTCTATGCTGATGTGTTCTTTTCTTTAATTTCTACTTTTACCTTTTTTTGCGAAAGGGTCCATTCAACATTCTCCGGCCCTTCCGCTTCTATTTCTACCTCATGTTCCCCGGGTTCGAGCCCTGTAAGATCGAGAGCAAGAGAGAAATCTTCTTTCTTCACACTACTCACTTCTTCGTTTTCACCTTTCAGAGACACGTCCACTACTCCGTTTTCAGGTTCCATGATGGTGTACTCATATTCGTCAGCCAATCCTTCAGGTTTGATTTCGATCCCGGATAAGCTTTTCTCTTCGGTTGTGTTCACATTAACTGTGACTTTTACTTCTTCAGGAGCCACTTTATTCAAACCATCCTGTAGGGCGAGTGGCACAGTAATGGTCGAATCCTTCGTGATCTTGGAAAGATCGACTTCTGCCAGGAGTTCTTCGACTGTGTCGAGTACATCCTGCCTTCCAAAGACCGTTGCTTCTTTAGGTTCCACTGAAATCGACTCAAGGGTGGTACCCTTCGGAAGGCTTCCTTTTTGTTTGATGGTGACTGGTACGGCCTTACTCGGATTCACGACCGACACGGTCACATCCACCACTTCAGGATCCACTTGGACATCCAGTTTGTTATATTCCCGGTCGAGCACCTGTACCCTGGCTTCCCTAGTCACATTTTCATTGATTTCTTCGTCTACATCGAGTGTGGCAATCACGTAGGCAATCCGCTCTACCTCATCCTTCGAGCCTGTCACCTTCACGGATTTTGGATCGACGGCAAGACCTTCTGCCTCATATCCATTGGATAGTATACTCTCATTGAATTTAGGTTCAATGGTGAATTCTTCCGTGACCTTTTCCTGTACGGAAATATTGGCGAAATCAGGATCGATCTTCACATCCAATTTATCAGAGATGTTCTGAATCTGGATTTCCACACGGTGTTCACCTATTCCAATATCATTTAAATCAACATATACTTGAAAGTCTTTGAGGGTTTTCGCCTGTTGGACAATCGCTTTTGATCCCTCCACGGTCACGTTCACGGTATCCGGCAAGCCTGACACTTCCAAGTTCTCACTATCATAGAACACTTCAAGCGGGACATCCTGGATCGTTTCAATCGCATTCTGGGACGTACCGTTACTATTGTTGGCCGTCTTCTGAATATCGTCAAAGTTCACGGATAGATAAAGAATGAAAGCTAGCATGAGTCCGACGATACGCATGAACCAACGGCTTTCCATGAATTTATCCATTTTCTTTCTTCCCCCTAAAGCTCCATTTTGTCGAGGAAGCATTCGTTTTATCGCCAATGAGCTCTAATGTAAGAATTTCCCTGAAGCGCTCCAGAGAGAGATCGCGATGCAACTCCCCATTTTTCGTAATGGAGATAGCTCCCGTTTCTTCTGACACAACGATGGTGATACTATCCGTCACTTCACTGACACCAAGTGCAGCTCTGTGCCTTGTTCCCAGTTCCTTTGAGATGAAAGGACTTTCCGATAACGGTAGATAGCATGCAGCTGCTGCGATTTGATTCTTCTGTACAATCACCGCTCCATCATGAAGTGGTGTATTCGGGATGAAGATATTAATGAGCAGCTGGGACGAAATTTTCGCATCAAGGGGTATACCTGTTTCAATATAATCACTCATCCCCGTCTCCCTCTCAAGAGTAAGGAGAGCCCCGATCCGCCGCTTTGCCATATAGCTTACGGCTTTTGTCATGGATTCAATCATCTGTTCCTGCTCTTCTTCCTCCTGAAGCCCTGTCCTTGAGAACAATCGGCCACGACCAAGCTGTTCAAGGGCCCGGCGGAGTTCAGGCTGGAAGATGATGATGATCGCAAGGAACCCCCATGTGAGGGCTTGTTCCATCATCCATCCCAGTGTATCGAGACCAAAGATACTACTCAGGCCTCTTACAATGATGATGACAAAAATACCTTTTAATAATTGTACTGCTTTCGTTCCTTTTATCAGCATGATCAGTTTATAGATTACAAACCATACAACGAGTATATCTACAATATCAGAGACATAATCCAGCGCGGAGTAATCCGAAAAAATATCGATAAACGGCATATTACATCCTCCAATAGCTTAATCGAAAGCGTAAGCCGCCATGTGTGGCTTCTCCATTTTCGTAACGTTCCTATTATAGCACATTTTATCACTGTCAAATGAAAGACACCCACGGCTTCATGATTCTTTCTATTCTCTTCATGAACTCACGTTTTTGCATAAAAAAACTGACACGAACATCATAAGTGTCAGCCCTTTAGGGACGGACCTGACATTCCATCCCCTCTATTTTATCCTACTTTTCTTCAAGTTGCGAATTTCCCCAATCCAACGTGTCTTTAGCCCCTTTTTTGATCTGGTACCAAAGCCACTCAAACGCCTCATCGATTTCATGGATTTCTCCTGTCACACTGCCTGCAGAAGCCAGATATTGATTACCGTTGATGACGGTCACGTTCCCTGTGACTTTTCCTTCTATTTTCACATCACCATTCCGGACGGTCAGATCACCATTGACGACTTCCCCCTCAGGTACGACAACCGTATGATCCTGAACGACTAATTTAGTATTTTTCGTAAATGAGAAGTCCTCATCATTCCAGGAGGTAAGGAAACTTCCTGTCATAAAGAACAGGAACAGGGCCGCAGCCGTAAGTAGCGGGTGGTGACGGAACCATCTCTGTACCCCTATCTTCTTCTTCTCTTTCGGTAATCCCGCCATGACTTTATCTGTGAAGTCTGCAGAAGCACTGATATGAGATGTGCTTTGTACAAACGCAATCGCTTTTTTTAATTCATGGAAATGGTGCTGACACTCACTGCATTCCTGTAAATGATGTTTCAGTGTTTCTTCTTTTTCCCTATTTAAGTCTCCATCTAAATAATCGTGCATATAGTCGATGATTTCTTCAGGACAAGGCTTCATGTTCACTCACCCTCTCTACAGTGATCGTAATTGTTTTCTGAGAGCTTCCCGCCCTCTATGTACTCTCGTTTTAACCGTTCCTAACGGTAAATCCAGTATTTCGCTGATTTCCTGAAGCGGGAGCTCTTCAATGTATTTTAAAACGATGACCGATCGATATTTCTCGGGTAACTTGGAAATTTCTTTCTGTATGGTCTCCTGCAACTCCATATTCTCCACTTCATCTTCCGGAAGCTGAACATCAGCAGCCACCTGAGAGTACATGGTCAATCCTTCCGTTCCTGCCACCTCTGCATCCAGGAAGTAATCCGGCTTTTTCTTACGAATCCGGTCGATGCAAAGATTTGTCGCAATCCTGAACAGCCAGGTCGAAAACTTTCTCTTTTGATTAAAAGTCTCGATATTTACGTATGCCCTAATAAATGCCTCTTGGGCGATATCCTCTGCTTCATGACGATTCCCAAGCATGCGGAAGCAAATTTGGAACACTTTATCTTTGTAAAGCTCGACCAATTCTGCAAAGGCATTTTGATCACCTTTCAATACTTGTTTTATCCGTTTATTCACTAACGCTTCCATTTCACAACCTCCGCTCTATGCGGCTATATTTATATACGTAGTACCCTATCAAAAGGTTTCAATTTTTTTATATTATTATCCTAACAAATTTTTAAGGAAATGTGTTTACATTTATTAGAAAAGGGGTATAAAGGAACTAATATTTCTATTGCGGGAGGATCTCGAAATGAGGAGAAGAATGAATGATTTATTATTTCAAATTGAAGACTGCCGTCGCCAAATGGTCGAACTAGCATTAAAGTCTTCCTTTGCCGATGAGCAAGTAGTTGATTTGAGTACTCGTCTTGACGATCTGTTAAATCAATATCAAGTGGTCAAGCACCATTGAAGGGGAATAGATGAAGGCTGGAATCCTTAGAGGGTTCCAGCCTTTTTTGACATTTATTATAGTAACTTCTCTCCAAAAAGTGATCCCATCAACGCAACGGCAACCGTAGCTGTCTTATTCTTCTCATCCAGGATGGGATTTACCTCCACGAATTCAGCAGACGTAATCAATCCAGACTCCTCAAGCATCTCCATCGCCAAATGACTCTCGCGGTAGCTGATCCCTCCAAGGACAGGCGTCCCAACTCCAGGGGCATCACTTGGATCCAGGCCGTCTAAATCAAGTGATAGATGAACCCCATCCGTTCTTCCCTTCAAGTAATCAATGGATTCTTCCATTACCCTTGTCATTCCCAGGCGGTCGATTTCATGCATCGTATACACTTTGATGCCTTTTTCCTTAATCAACTCTCTTTCTCCTTCATCTAAAGAACGTGCACCGATGATGACGATGTTCTCAGGCTTGATCTTTGGTGAACTTTGCCCGATACCCGTTAAATCCTCATGGCCGATCCCAAGGCTTACTGCCAGGGGCATCCCGTGTATATTTCCGGACGGAGAGGTGTCTCCCGTATTCAAGTCACCGTGGGCATCGTACCAAATCACCCCTAAGTTCTCATAATGGGGAGAAACCCCTGCCAATGTTCCAATCGCAATACTGTGATCCCCACCAAAAATCAATGGGAAATCCCCGCTGCCGATGACATCATTCACCTTACCGGCAAGCGTTTCGCTTGCTTCAGCAACCGCTTTCAAATTTCGTAAATTTGTATCAGGATTATTATGTACACGTTCAGCTTGACCAATTTCAATATCACCCAGGTCCTTGATATCATATCCGAGATTCTCAAGTCGCTCAACGATACCGGCATAACGAATCGCACTCGGTCCCATGTCCACACCTCTGCGCATTTGACCTAAATCCATCGGTACACCAATAATTGAAATGTTTCTTTTCATCAAAAATTCCCCCTATTCAAAATTTACATCCTACCCCCATTGTATCCCTAGTAGGGCCGATGACTCAACTGGACAGGATTGTGTATATATATGCGTGGGCGGAGGGGTTATGGGAGAATGAGTGTAAGTTTATGTATTAGGCCATCAAACGTATTATTTATGTACACAAAAAAAACCTCAAATCTCCTAAAAGATTTGAGGTCTAATCATGTCGTATGTATGTTGATTTTTTTGCTTCATAAGCGGATGGATATTTTTGCATCTGCAAAATATCTTTGGTGGAGCCTAGCGGGATCGAACCGCTGACCTCCTGCGTGCAAAGCAGGCGCTCTCCCAGCTGAGCTAAGGCCCCATATAGAGAAATTCTCACACCAAGAGATGTGAGAAATGTGTGATGAGCCATGAAGGATTCGAACCTTCGACCCTCTGATTAAAAGTCAGATGCTCTACCAACTGAGCTAATGGCTCGTAATGGCTGGGCTAGCTGGATTCGAACCAACGCATGTCGCAGTCAAAGTGCGATGCCTTACCGCTTGGCTATAGCCCAATAATTACGTGAATGGCATAAAAAAGGGACATTTATAGGATGTCCATTTTACACTGAAATATACAAAATGGTGGAGGGGGGCAGATTCGAACTGCCGAACCCGAAGGAGCGGATTTACAGTCCGCCGCGTTTAGCCACTTCGCTACCCCTCCAGCTAAAAAACAATGGTGCCGGCAAGAGGACTTGAACCCCCAACCTACTGATTACAAGTCAGTTGCTCTACCAGTTGAGCTACACCGGCATATATGGTTATCAAACATTCATTTTACTTTCGTAAAAAAATGGTGGAGGATGACGGGATCGAACCGCCGACCCTCTGCTTGTAAGGCAGATGCTCTCCCAGCTGAGCTAATCCTCCGTTATGTATCTTTTCCTTCAAAAAGAAAATGGTGACCCATACGGGATTCGAACCCGTGTTACCGCCGTGAAAGGGCGGTGTCTTAACCGCTTGACCAATGGGCCGGTTTGTAAAAAAAAATAAAAGCTTCCAACCGGGCTCGAACCGGTGACCTCTTCCTTACCATGGAAGCACTCTACCTGCTGAGCTATGGAAGCAATGGCTCCGCAGGCAAGATTCGAACTTGCGACCGATCGGTTAACAGCCGATAGCTCTACCACTGAGCTACTGCGGAATGATTTGGCCTGGCGACGTCCTACTCTCACAGGGGGAGATCCCCCAACTACCATCGGCGCTGAAGAGCTTAACTTCCGTGTTCGGCATGGGAACGGGTGTGACCTCTTCGCCATTATCACCAGACATATTGCTTACAATGACAAATATTATTATATAATATTTTCGGTAAAAATCAAGGTATAAATGAAAATTTATTCCCTGAAAACTAGATAAAGAATTGATGTCAAGAAAGCCGAATACCGACCAATTGTTGTTCATATAAATATGACTCTTTGTGGTTAAGTCCTCGATCGATTAGTATCAGTCAACTCCACATGTCGCCATGCTTCCATCTCTGACCTATCTACCTAGTCATCTTCTAGGGATCTTACTCACTTACGTGATGGGAAATCTCATCTCGAGGGGGGCTTCATGCTTAGATGCTTTCAGCACTTATCCCTTCCGCACATAGCTACCCAGCGATGCCTTTGGCAAGACAACTGGTACACCAGCGGTGCGTCCATCCCGGTCCTCTCGTACTAAGGACAGCTCCTCTCAAATTTCCTGCGCCCACGACGGATAGGGACCGAACTGTCTCACGACGTTCTGAACCCAGCTCGCGTACCGCTTTAATGGGCGAACAGCCCAACCCTTGGGACCGACTACAGCCCCAGGATGCGATGAGCCGACATCGAGGTGCCAAACCTCCCCGTCGATGTGGACTCTTGGGGGAGATAAGCCTGTTATCCCCGGGGTAGCTTTTATCCGTTGAGCGATGGCCCTTCCATGCGGAACCACC
>NZ_CP122397.1:105000-165000 GCF_029834455.1 Rossellomorea sp. DA94 | reverse complement strand
TAACCTCTCGACACTTTCGGTTTTCAGTACGAAGGATGGTCCGAAGGCGATTTACAAAGGGGAAAAGGGAGTGGCGATCACCTTCAACATTGGTTGGGGAGATGAAAAGGCAAAGCCGATCCTTGAAGAATTGAAGAAAATGAATGTGACATCCGCTACCTTCTTTCTTTCCGGAGCCTGGGCCGAGCGGCATCCCGATTTAGTGGAACAAATCGTTAAACAGGGGTATGAGATCGGAAATCTCGGCTATGCCTATTCCGACTATACGGAGATGGAACCGAACAAGATAAAGCAGGACATTATGAAGGCGGATGAAGTCTTTAAGAAATTGAATGTGAAAGATGTGAAATTATTACGCGTTCCCACGGGACATTTCGATAAAGCAACGTTGAAGGTCGCCGATTCCCTCGGCTTAACGGTCGTCCACTGGAGCGTGGACTCAAAGGATTGGACCAATCCGGGTGTGGAAGAAATCCTGAATAATGTTAGCAAAGCAAAAAAAGGGGACATTGTCCTGCTTCACGCGTCAGATTCAGCTAAACAGACGAAGGACGCCTTGCCGTCCATAGTGAAAGAGCTTAAAGGAAAAGGTACGTTCATTACGGTATCCGATATGATTTCAAACGGTGATGCCAAGTCATCGCTTATACAGTAATAAAAATCCCGCAAGGTGAACGTCGTTCACCTTGCGGGATTTTTTATTCAACCCTTAGCCGATTGCCTGTGTTCTCTTTCCGCCTGGGACTTCTCTATGTACTTAGGAAGGCGCAATAGTTGGAATGCGTTACATGCAAGAAGGGCGAGCAGCATAAGATACAGCCACTTCACGGAATTCACCAGTAATACTGGAAGCCATTCGAGTGTCGTCACGACGATCATAAAGAATAGGGCTGATACAAATGTGTTGGTTTTAGCTTCTGATTGTTGATTCTTGACGTAAGCCACGACAAGACCCACCACAAAGATCCCGATGCCGAGAAGGATATAAGGTGTATACGACTCCCCTTCTACAGCGAAAGCTCTGAACCGGAAGTAAATCAAATCAAACAGCACAAGGGCGATCAGCACCACTTGAACGGGGTTCCATAAGCTCTTGAACATCCCCATCCCGAATTGATGGATGGTTAAATAAGCGAAATAGCCCATTTGACTGATGACACTAAAAGTAAATCCTACAAATATGAACCAGAGTAAACTCGATAATATACCAATCACGTCACCGTCCTGAAAGTATGGCCCGAACTGATCCCATCTTATGATCAAGGCGGCGACACCTGTTATGGCTCCACCGATGACTAACGTATGAATAAATAAACGAATCCAATTGCGGATGGTCACTTCTATTTTCCTCCAAATAAAAAAATATACACTCACTTGATTGTACCAACGCATGTTTAAAAAAGCCAGGTTCCAATTTTACCTGTGCATATTTTTTTCGATATTTCTCATATTAAGGGTAAGGGAATTTGTATGGAAGGAGCCTACCCATGAAAAGATATTCCTTTCTTTTTCTATTGCCCCTTCTTCTTCTATCCGCTTGTGGCGGTGGCGGGGATACGGGCAGTGGCAAAATGGATTATGAAGAGACCAAGAAGATGGTTGTTGATATATTAAAGACGGATGATGGTAAAAAAGCCATCCAGCAAGTCATGTCTGATGAAAAAATGAAGTCAGAGCTTATTATGGATCAGGGTGTTGTGACTGATACGATATCCAAAACCCTCACATCCGAAAAGGGAACAGAATTCTGGAAGAAATCCTTTGAAGATCCTAAGTTTGCTGAAGCCATGGCAAAAAGCATGAAAGATGGCAATGAAAAATTGCTCAAAGACCTCATGAAGGATCCTGAGTACCAAGGAATGATGATGGACCTTTTAAAGGATCCGGAATTCAAGAAAGAGCTTACCGAGGTATTAAAGAGCCAGGAATACAAAGAGCATCTGCAAAAGGTGATTACAGAAACCTTCCAAAGTCCGTTATTCAAGGCGAAGCTGCAGGATGTTTTATTGAAGGCTGCAGGGGAAATCAAAGATGGCGGAAAAAGTGAAGGCAGCAGCAGTCAATCATCCGGCAGTGACCAGGGTGGTTCTGGAGACTCGGGTGGTACAGGCAGCGGAGGGCAATAGAGACCTTCCTCCTGTCAATGTAACAAACATAAAAAGGGACCAAATGCATATCTCGGCATTGGTCCCTTTTTTGCTTCTTTAAGACAGTTTTTCAATTACTTTGTGAGCGATCTCCCCATATATCTGACCGAGTCGGTGATCCTCTGCATAAATGGAAGGGGCGAAATCCGCTTCATCCCAGTCCGGCTGCTGGAGTGGAAGCTTGCCAAGTAAATCGGTACGGAGCTCTTCTGTAAGCTTCTCTCCACCGCCTTGGCCGAAGACGAATTCCTTTTCACCTGTCAGTTTACTTTCAAAGTAAGACATGTTTTCTACCACACCAAGGATGTCATGGTCTGTTTGAAGGGCCATGGCGCCTGCACGGGCTGCAACGAATGCTGCTGTCGGATGAGGTGTCGTCACGATGATTTCCTTACAATGTGGAAGCATCGTATGTAGATCAAGAGCAACGTCTCCTGTGCCAGGTGGAAGGTCCAGCAGTAAATAATCCAGTTCGCCCCACTCGACTTCAGAGAAGAAGTTATTCAGCATTTTACCAAGCATCGGCCCTCTCCAAATAACAGGGGCATTATCCTCTACGAAGAACCCCATGGAGATGACCTTCACGCCGAATCGTTCTACTGGAATAATTCTTTCCCCGCGTACGACCGGCCTTTTCACGATCCCCATCATATCGGGAACGCTAAATCCGTAAATATCGGCATCCACAAGACCGACCTTTTTGCCTTGTCGGGCAAGTGAGACGGCAAGGTTAACCGAAACCGTTGATTTTCCTACGCCGCCTTTTCCGCTGGCAATCGCAATGAAAGTCGTCTTACTTGCAGGGGATAACAGGTCCGTCCCTTCCCCACCTGCGCCTCTATGCTTTTCTAGCTCCTCTTCCGGCAGCTCGGTGAAACGGATCCCGACGGAGTCCGCTCCATTCTCCTTTAATGCTTGTACAATTTGCTGCTGGAATTGCATTTGCTCCCCGGTACCCGTTTTGGCGATGGCAATCTTCACACTGACATGGTTCTTTTCTTCTTTAACGGAGATGTCTACAACACCATTTGTTTCTTGTAAGGTTTTATTTAAAAAAGGATCTTTCAATCCAAATAAAAGTTCGCGTGTTTGTTGTTCCGATAACATGAATAACCACCCTTTTCTATGTATTCGTTTTCAATCATCTGTTTTCAGTATAACATATTCTCAGTTGAATGAATGCTCAAAAGGTTTTGAATGCTTTTGTCGAATAATAAAAAAAGCTGAGAGGTTATTCCTCGTCAGCTTTTTCTTTGTCTTCATTGTCCGCGGTCAGGTAGTTGAGTACCCCTTGGTAGACGGAGGCAGCAATCTTTTGCTGGTAATCCTCTTTAAGGAGGTTGGCACGTTCTCCAGGGTTGGAGAGGAAACCGATTTCCACGAGGGCACCTGATTTTTTAGCATGCTTCAGGATATAGACATTTTGCAGACCCTTTGCTTCCCGGGTCGTATTTTCCAGGTTCCGTGTCAGTTCTGCTTGGATTGCTTTGGCGAGTTCTTTATTTTCTTCAAACTTTGGATTGTAGAAAGTTTGTGCCCCACTCCATTTCGCAGATGGAATGGAGTTCAAGTGGACACTAAGAAACAGATCTGCTTGGGATTCATTGATCAAGCTCAGCCTTTTCTTTAGATCTTCCACTTTTCTTCGGCTGTATCCTCTCGTCCCTTCATCTGCAAGATCTTCATCCTTCTCACGCGTCAGGATCACGAGGGCCCCTTGTTCCTGAAGATAATCCCTTATCATCAGTGAGACATTCAATGCGATGTCCTTCTCAAGTGCATTCTGATCCCCGGCCCCGCCGTCCGGTCCACCATGTCCCGGATCTATATAGATGATCTTTCCTGATAAGGGAAGGTTCCAGGAATCCCATGTATCTTTGTCTAATATTTTATATTGAATGATGAATAATAAAATAGCCAGTGCAGAAATTATCCCGATAACCTTCAGTTTCTGAACCATTCCAGTCCTCCTATTTCAAGTCTTGGCGACGGAAGAAGCCCCGAGGCCTTTACTAAAAAATATGGGACAAGAATGGGTTTTAGAACTGAAATTAATGCAACCGTAATTTGTGACGCTTAATGCCTTTTTCGTATCCTTCTGACCACCATGTTTCCACAAAGTGCTCACAACAGAAATAAAAGGACTCATCTACTTCATTCGATACACCCATCTCGGACCAATAAAGCCAGAAATTATAAAGTGTATCAATAAAATGCTTCATTTCTTCCTCACAACGCTTTTTCACTAATGTGGTATCTTCACCTGAGTATCCGAATTTGCTGATTTTCCCTCCAAGGAGATAAGCTTCTATGGCAACATCAAAACATGCCTCATCAAATCCCTGCTGCATGAACACGCCGCCTTGAACCTTTATATATCCAAAATGCCGCCGGACACTCTCCTGCAGCATCTTAATTGAAATTTCTTTCAGTAACGTTCTTTCCGTCTTGATCTGCTTCTCTCTTCTCTTTGTATTGAAAGTTGTAATAACGTTCAAAAATCATTCACCCCTTTGAACGTATTTTCCTACTTAACCCACCACTTCATTCGAGTAACTGTTACCAATTTTCTTTGAGGGACGGACCTCCATATCGACCCTTCTGGGAGTTGTCATGTCCTGATATAAAGGGACTCTGCAGCTGAATGATATGCAAAATGGAGGTCCGTCCCTCCAACCCATATAAAAAAAGCCCAGCCGACAGAATCGGCTGAGCTTTTGTGTGAAATAATAATTAACGCTTAGAGAATTGTGGCGCGCGACGTGCACCTTTAAGACCGTATTTTTTACGCTCTTTCATACGAGAGTCACGAGTTAATAATCCAGCGCGTTTTAGAGTTCCACGGTATTCAGGGTCTGCTTGTAGTAAAGCACGAGCGATTCCGTGACGGATCGCACCAGCTTGACCAGCATAGCCTCCACCATTAACGTTAACTAAAACGTCATAGTTACCAAGAGTTTCAGTTGCAACTAGTGGTTGCTTAATTACTTCTCTTAGTGCTGCGAATGGGATATAAACTTCTACTTCACGATCATTGATAACAATGTTTCCGTTACCTGGTACTAAACGTACACGAGCTACTGAGCTCTTACGACGACCAGTTCCGTAATATTGAACTTGAGCCAAGATAATAACCTCCTCTTATTAATTATCCACGAAGTTCGTAAACTTCAGGTTGTTGTGCTTGATGTGGATGCTCTGCTCCAGCATATACATGTAATTTCTTGAACATTTGACGACCTAGAGAACCTTTTGGAAGCATACCTTTGATAGTAAGCTCAAGCATTTTCTCTGAGTAGTTTGTACGCATTTCTAATGCTGTACGTTGTTTTAAACCACCAGGGTGATTAGTGTGACGGTAGTAGATCTTGTCCGTTAACTTCTTCCCAGTAAGTTCAATTTTTGAAGCATTAAGAATGATTACATGATCACCAGTGTCAACATGTGGTGTGAATGTTGGTTTGTGTTTTCCGCGTAGAATTGAAGCAACTTCACTGGATAGACGTCCAAGAGTTTTACCTTCAGCATCTACAACGAACCATTTACGATCGATTTGGTTGGCTTTTGCCATATACGTTGTACGCATGATTTAACCTCCTATTTAATGAATCCGTAGTATTTATTTTCTAATCACAATAAGTTTCCGGGGCTTATCGTGGGGTTAATAACATACCATATGCTATATTATCTTGTTCCCAGTCTATTGTCAAGAGAATGTTACACCAGGATTAGTTGTTTTAATAATTTTTTATTAAATTCCATAACTTCTTATTTCTCATCAGATCCATAATCCACCTTCCACAAATACAATCCATGGGGCGGTGCGGTCTTTCCTGCCTTGTTTCGGTCCCGCGCTTCCAGTATTCCAGGTACCTCATCTACAGGAATATTCCCAGTGCCTACCTCTAACAAAGTACCGACCAATATCCTCACCATATTATATAGAAAACCGTTCCCCACAAAAGAAAAAATGATTTCTTCTTCATGTTCCTGAATGTCAATGCGGTGAATGGTTCTTACTTTGTCTTCGACTTCCGTTTTTGCTGAACAAAAACTTGTGAAGTCATGCTCCCCGATCAGGTGCCGGGCAGCACGCTCCATATCAGGTACGGAAAGCGTATGGGGATAGTGAAGGGCAAAATGCCGGTTGAACGGACTTCTTGCTTCACCTGTATAGATTCGGTAACGGTATTCTTTCTGCTCCACAGAAAACCGCGAGTGGAAGTCCGTTGAAACAAACACGGCTTCTTTCACGGTCACTTCATCCGGTAACCTTGTATTCAGTACGATCGCCCATTTCTCTTCCGGAATGGATAAAGGTGTGTCAAAATGAAAGACTTGACCGTTAGCATGGACACCTGCGTCGGTCCGGCCAGACCCGCTGATCCGGACCGAAACGCCTTTATGGATAGTGGACAGGATGCTTTCTATCAGTCCCTGGACGGTACGCTCTCTAGGTTGTACCTGATAACCATGAAAATATGTTCCATCATATGCGATGGTACACTTCACTCTCTGCATACATGACACTCCCATTATCCTCTGAAAATAATTAATACCGTTGTGAGGAGGGCAAGAACGATTAACGCTCCCGTATCCTTCTTATGCCAGGATAACAGGCGGTATTTAGTCCTGCCCTCCCCTCCTTGATACCCTCTTGCTTCCATGGCCGTTGCCAAGTCTTCGGCGCGTTTAAATGCACTGACGAAGAGAGGAATCAATAGAGGGATGATCGCTTTGATCCGATCTTTGATGGGACCTGATGAAAACTCTGCCCCCCTGGCAATCTGTGCCTTCATGATTTTATCCGTTTCCTCCATCAGCGTTGGTATGAACCGCAGGGAAATCGACATCATGAGTGCGAGTTCATGTACAGGGAATTTCACTTTCTTCAATGGATTCAGAAGCGTTTCAAGCCCGTCTGTTATCGTGATGGGTGAGGTCGTAAGCGTTAATAATGAAGTAACAAGGATTAGATAAAAGAATCGTAATGATATAAAGATCCCCTGTCTCAGCCCTTCCTCATGCACCGACAAGATACCCAGGTCCAAAATGACGGGACCTTCCTTTGTGAAAAACACATGTAAGAAAAATGTAAACAAAATCAGCCATAGAATGGGCTTCAGTCCTCCGATGATAAAACGGATGGAAAGGTTGGATAGTATGAGTGCGCTAAACGTAAAAAGACCGAGCAGTGCGTAAGTGACAGCATTATTGGCCAAAAAGACGACACCTATAAAACCAAAAATAAATAAAAGCTTTGCCCTCGGATCCATTTGGTGAAGAATGGATTTGGCCGGCACATAACGACCGAAGATCATTTTTTCCATCATAGTCCTTCACCTCCGTCCTGTATTGCACGGATGGCTGAAGCCAATTCATCTATTGTCAGACACGTCTTCGGAAGTTTCTTTCCGGTCTTTTTTTCAAACCGGTATTGAAAACGAACCACATCCGGTACGTCCAGCCCCATCTCGAACAGTTCGTCCGTCTGGGAGAAGATTTCAGCAGGGGTCCCTTTCCGTTTTAAACGACCCTTTTGCATGATGACGATCTCTTCTGCATAGTGAGCGGCGTCTTCCATGCTATGAGTGACGAGAATGGTGGTCAGCCCTTTTTCCTTATGAAGGGCATAGAACATGTCCATGATCTCCCTCTGCCCTCTTGGATCAAGTCCTGCTGTAGGCTCGTCCAGGACAATGACGTCTGGATCCATAGCCAATACACCAGCAATGGCAACCCGTCTCATTTGTCCACCTGAAAGATCGAATGGGGATTTCTGCAGTACATCGTGAGACAAACCAACCTTTAGAATCAAGTCTTTCGCTCTTTGTATCGCTTCTTCCTCGGATACACCAAAGTTCATCGGACCATAACAAATATCTTTAAGAACGGTTTCTTCAAACAGTTGATGTTCAGGAAATTGAAAGACAATCCCTACCTTCTGTCTAACAGGCTTTAAATTCTTTGCCTTTTCCTTTGCCTTGATCTGGTGCTCGCCTACTTGCACAAGCCCTTCAGTAGGCTTTAATAATCCATTGAGATGCTGCAACAGTGTAGACTTGCCTGAACCGGTATGACCGATCACCGCGAGAAACTGACCGGTTGGAATTGAAAGGTTGATATCTTGAAGGGCAAGTTTTTCGAATGGAGTGTTGAATGAATATCGGTATTCTACCTGTTGAAATGTGATCTGCATAATTCATCCACCAACTCTTCTTCTGTAAAGTATGTTTTAGACAGGGGAATCCCTGCTTCCTTCAGTGCCCCGGCAAGCTTGATCGTGAAAGGGGAATCCAATCCAAGCTTTATAAGCTCATCCTCTAATAGGAAAATTTCTTCCGGTATCCCTTCCTTAAAAACACTGCCTTGATTCAAGACAATCATACGATCTGCCTTCGTTGCTTCCTCCAGGTCATGGGTGATGGAGATCACCGTCAGGTTCTCTTTTTCTTTCAGTTTCCTGACTGTTTCAAGAACTTCCAGTCTTCCCTTAGGGTCTAGCATCGAAGTGGCTTCATCCAATATGATGATAGATGGCTGCAGTGCTACTACCCCTGCAATCGCCACACGCTGCTTTTGACCCCCTGATAAATGGTGCGGCTCTTGATCAAGAAAATCTTCCATATGGACACTTTTTAAAGCATCATTGACTCTCTGTACCATCGATTCATAAGGTACCCCATGGTTTTCTAACCCAAAAGCCACATCATCCTCTACTGTAGCACCAACAAATTGATTATCGGGATTCTGAAAAACCATACCCAGCTTTGAACGGATGTCCCAGATAGAACTTTCCTCAAGAGTGATCCCGTCCACCGTCACTAGTCCCTTCTCGGGGAAATGAAGCCCATTCAGCATCTTGGCAAGGGTGGATTTACCGGATCCGTTATGTCCGACGATCGCGAGCCACTCACCTTGATTGACCGTCAGGCTGATGCCTTTTAAGGCATACGTATTCTGATCAGGGTATCTGAAGTGCACATCGTCCACTTTAATGATTTCCTTCAATTCTGTAACCTCCTCTACGCTATCCTTACTCAGCTCTGCTAAAACCTTTGCATATAAAAAAAAGCCTGCACCCCGACCAAAGAAAAGAACATCTTTTCTTGTTCATCCATTGAACAGCTTCTATGAACATAGAAGTTGGAAGGGGTGCACGAGCTAGACGAGTCAGACAGCGCTGCTCATCGTAACGCTCTGCTTTTCATCACATGCACTTATACAAAAAGGGCAAAGAAGCAGTTAAGGATTAACTGTCCCGCCCTTAATGTTAGAAGTCACGAATTATTAAACTAATTCGATGATTGCCATTGGAGCACCGTCACCACGGCGAGGACCAACCTTCATAATGCGAGTATATCCGCCTTGACGCTCTGTGTAACGTGGAGCGATGTCAGAGAATAACTTTTGTAAAGCATCTTGGTTGTTTTCAGCGTTTGCAACTTCTTTACGAATGAATGCACCAGCTTGACGACGCGCGTGAATGTCACCACGTTTACCTAGTGTGATCATTTTTTCCACAACTGAACGAAGCTCTTTCGCACGAGTTTCAGTTGTTTCGATGCGCTCGTTAATGATTAGGTCTGTAGCTAAATCACGTAGCATTGCTTTACGTTGAGCACTGGTACGTCCTAACTTTCTGTAAGCCATTAAGGGTTCCCTCCTTTGTTGAATCTATATATGAAAGAAGATGTTATCAGTCGTCTTTACGTAATCCAAGTCCAAGGTCTTCAAGTTTAACTTTAACCTCTTCAAGGGATTTACGTCCTAGGTTACGCACTTTCATCATATCTTCTTCAGTCTTGTTAGCAAGCTCTTGAACAGTATTGATTCCAGCACGCTTCAGGCAGTTATAAGAACGAACAGAAAGATCTAGTTCTTCGATAGTCATCTCAAGAACTTTTTCTTTTTGGTCTTCTTCTTTTTCTACCATGATTTCAGCATTCTGCGCTTCATCTGTAAGGCCAACGAAAATATTTAAGTGTTCTGTTAGAATCTTAGCACCTAAAGAAATCGCTTCTTTCGGTCCAATACTTCCATCAGTCCATACATCAAGAGAAAGTTTATCGTAGTTCGTCATTTGACCAACACGAGTATTTTCTATTTGATAGTTAACGCGTGAAACTGGAGTGTAAATAGAATCGATTGGGATCACGCCAATAGGAAGATCCTCACGTTTGTTTTGGTCTGCTGGTCTGTACCCACGACCACGGGATGCACTTAAACGCACACGGAAATGACCACTCTTGGATAACGTTGCGATGTGTAAATCAGGATTTAACACTTCAACATCACTATCATGAGTAATATCCGCAGCCGTTACGACTCCTTCACCCTGTACATCAATCTCTAGCGTTTTTTCTTCATCAGAGTAGATCTTCAACGCCAGCTTCTTGATATTCAAAATGATGGATGTAACATCCTCTACGACGCCTTCAATTGTTGAAAACTCATGCAGTACTCCATCTATTTGAATAGATGTGACAGCAGCACCTGGGAGTGACGATAATAGGATACGACGTAAGGAGTTACCCAAAGTTGTACCATATCCACGCTCAAGTGGTTCTACGACGAACTTTCCATATGTGGCATCATCGCTGATCTCAACCGTTTCAATTTTTGGCTTTTCAATTTCGATCATTAATATTTACCCTCCTTCAAAACGTCGAAACTCCGGGCTAAATAAGATAAAGTCCGAAATTCCCCATGTTTACGTTCCCTATTGTGCACCAACAACTGGTTACTTTTCTGAATGAACGTATCTTGTATCATATCCCATTATAGACAACGATACAAAATTTATACAGAAAATTAAACGCGGCGACGTTTTGGTGGACGGCATCCATTATGAGGAACTGGAGTAACGTCTCTAATTGCAGTAACTTCTAGACCTGCTGCTTGAAGAGCACGGATAGCTGCTTCACGACCAGCACCAGGACCTTTAACTGTTACTTCAAGAGTTTTTAAACCGTGTTCCTGAGAAGCTTTAGCTGCTGTTTCAGCTGCCATTTGCGCTGCGAATGGAGTGGATTTACGAGAACCTCTGAATCCTAGTGAACCTGCACTTGACCATGCAACAGCGTTTCCGTGAACATCAGTAATAGTTACGATTGTGTTATTGAATGTAGAACGAATGTGTGCAATACCAGCTTCGATATTCTTTTTCACACGACGTTTACGAGTATTAGTTTTACGTGCCATACTAAGAAGTAACCTCCTTTACCTATTATTTTTTCTTGTTAGCTACAGTCTTACGAGGACCTTTACGTGTACGAGCATTGTTCTTTGTATGTTGTCCACGAACAGGTAGTCCACGACGGTGACGAAGACCGCGGTATGAACCGATTTCCATAAGACGTTTGATGTTTAGTGATACTTCACGACGAAGATCACCTTCTACTTTTAATTTATCAACGATATCACGAATCTTTCCTAGTTCGTCGTCAGTTAGATCGCGAACGCGAGTATCCTCAGATACACCAGCTTCAGATAAGATTTTCGCTGCAGTATTTTTACCAATACCGTAGATGTATGTTAATGAAATGACAACACGTTTGTCACGTGGAATGTCTACACCAGCAATACGTGCCATAGTGATAGCGCACCTCCTTTAAGATTAGCCTTGTTTTTGTTTGTGTTTAGGGTTTTCACAGATAACCATGACTTTACCTTTTCTACGAATAACTTTACATTTTTCGCAGATTGGTTTAACAGATGGTCTAACTTTCATCTTATTCTAACCTCCTTAATAGTACGGAGTGCAATAGATTATTTATAACGATAAGTGATTCTACCACGAGTTAAGTCATACGGTGATAATTCCACTGTTACCTTGTCACCAGGTAGGATACGAATGAAATGCATACGGATCTTTCCTGAAACATGTGCCAGTACTGTATGACCATTTTCTAATTCTACCTTAAACATCGCATTGGGCAAAGTCTCGGCGACCTTACCTTCAACTTCAATTACATCATCCTTAGCCATCGAACATGTCTCCCTTCTTCTCATCATTTAATACTTCGTTAACAAACTTTGAAACAGCATAACGCAGTTTACCGTTCGTTACTCTGCCTGATTCTATAATACTGTTTTGAACTTCTGGAGAAACATAGTCACACAAGTGAAGATGAGCGATGTTCTTTCGCTTGGCGCGATCGAACTTTCGTCTATCCCCATCTGCTATCAGTACAAAACGTTCATCCAACTGCTGAATAACGACCGAGTAGCTTCCAGTCTCTCGCCCTTTGAGGGTTTGAACAATCTGGCCTATCCTCGGAACCGTTGATTCTGACTCGATCAATCCAATCACCTTCACTTAGGCTTTCGTCAATATCTCATAGCCGTCTTCAGTAATTGCTATGGTGTGTTCAAAGTGCGCACACATTTTATCATCTACTGTGACGACTGTCCAGTTATCTGATAACGTCCTAACATATCGACTTCCTGCATTAACCATTGGTTCAATAGCCAGTACCATGCCAGGCTTTAAACGCGGACCTTTGTTGGGTGGTCCATAATGAGGGATTTGCGGGTCCTCATGTAAGTCTTGACCAACTCCGTGTCCCACATACTCCCGAACGATTGAAAAGCCATTAGCTTCAACAAAAGTTTGTATACTATGAGAGATATTCGACAGACGCTCGCCTGGTTTCGCTTCTTTGAGGCCCAGAAATAATGATTCTTCCGTTACATCAAGAAGCTTCCGGGTTTCATCATCTATTGTTCCAACTGGATATGTCCAAGCCGAGTCACCGTGATAACCATTATATTTAGCACCGATATCGATGCTGATTATATCGCCATCTTTCAATACCCGATCGCCTGGAATTCCATGTACCAACTCATTGTTGACTGAAGCACAGATGCTGCCACGAAACCCATTATACCCTTTAAAAGATGGAATTGCATCATGTTTACGAATGAATTTTTCAGCAATTGCATCCAATTCCTTCGTCGATATTCCCGGAGAAATATACTTTTGCAATTCCGCATGAGTCAATGCAACAATCTTACCAGCATGCCGCATAATCTCAATCTCTCTCGGAGTTTTAGAAATGATCATTATGAAAGGCCTCCAAGTAGTTCATCAATGTCATCAAACACTCTATGGATGTCTTGTTGACCGTCAATGTTTTTCAGATAGCCTTTATCTTCGTAGTAAGCCAATAGTGGTTGGGTTTGTTTGATGTTTACGTCCAAACGGTTTTGAACCGTTTCTTCGTTATCATCTGCGCGTTGATATAACTCGCCGCCGCAGCGATCACAAACGCCCTCTTCTGTTGGCGGATTAAAGACAAGATGATAAGTAGCGCCGCACTCTTTACAGATCCTGCGACCTGTCAAGCGCTCCATCAGGATGTCCTTATCTACATTTATATTAATGACATAATTCATTTTTTTACCAAGATCAGCTAGGATGTTTTCAAGTGCTTCTGCCTGAGCAACCGTTCTTGGAAACCCATCCAGTAAGAAGCCTTTTTCACAGTCCTCTTTGCTTAATCGCTCACGGACGATACCGATTGTCACTTCATCAGGAACAAGGTCGCCATTATCCATGAATGATTTAGCCTTCAAGCCTAGTTCAGTACCTTCTTTGATAGCTGCACGGAACATATCACCAGTAGAGATATGGGGGATACCATATTTATCTACGATTTTTTCAGCTTGAGTGCCTTTTCCTGCGCCTGGTAAGCCCATAAGAACTATATTCACTCGTACTCCCCCTAATTGTCTATAAAATGGTTTCAGGAACAAGATGTTCCCGAAAACCCTCTTATTTAATAAATCCTTTGTAGTGACGTTTCACTAACTGTGCCTCTAGTTGCTTCATTGTCTCTAGTGCAACCCCTACTACGATCAGTAAGCTTGTTCCACCGATTTGAGCTGCAGGTGGTAATCCTGCAAAGTTAATGAAGAAAACTGGAAGGACTGCGATAACAGCTAAGAAAATGGCCCCAACAAATGTTAGACGATACAGAACGCGAGTGAGATACTCTTGTGTGGTTTTACCTGGACGAATACCAGGGATATATCCACCTTGCTTCTTCAAGTTTTCAGCCATTTGTTCCGGATTCACTTGAATGAAAGCATAGAAATACGTAAAGGCAATGATCAGAGCTACATAGATGATCATACCAACTGGCTTGGTGTAATCAAAGATGTACTGAATCGTACTGGTCACATCATTGTCTCCAAAGAACGATGAAATGGTCTGTGGCGTGATAATGAAAGAAATCGCAAAGATAACTGGAATAACACCCGCAGCATTCACCTTTAATGGTAGATGTGTTGATTGTCCACCAACCGGACTACGCCCCACTAAACGTTTTGCATATTGAATCGGAATCTTACGAAGTGCTTGTTGGATAAACACGACACCAACCACGATTGCAATAACTGCTAAAACAAGAAGTGCAAGAACCACAATACGAAGGAAGAGCTGTTCGCCTGCTCCCTCGATTTGTTGAGCATAGATTTGGTTTACAGTGTTGGGGATTGCAGCAACGATACCTGCAAAGATCAGGATCGAAATACCATTCCCAACGCCTTTAGCCGTGATTTGTTCACCCAACCACATAAGAAAAGCCGTACCAGCTGTTAGAACTAAAGCTATTAGTAGGTACGTACTGACTCCGGGGCTTTGGATAAGCATTCCACCGTAAATTCTATTGAAGCCATAGGACATTCCTAAAGCCTGGATGAATCCAAGAATGATAGTGAAATAACGTGTGAACTGAGCTAATTTACGGCGCCCGACTTCACCCTGCTTAGACCACTCAGTAAACTTCGGTACAACATCCATTTGCAGGAGCTGCACGATGATCGAAGCCGTGATATAAGGCATGATTCCCATCGCGAAAATGGAGAAGTTCTTTAACGCACCGCCACCAAATGTATTCAGGAATCCAAGGATCCCTGCCTGGTCTTGCATTTTCAATACATTAGCGTCTACGTTTGGTACCGGAATGAAGGTACCAAGACGAAAGACTATTAACATCAGAAGGGTGAAGATAATTTTGTTTCTTATATCACCCACGCGCATAAAATTGGAGACAGTTTGAAACATTAGATCACCTCGGATGTACCGCCAGCAGCTTCGATAGCTTCTTTAGCAGTGGTTGAGAATTTTTGTGCTTTTACTGTAAGCTTTTTCTCGATTTTACCTTTACCAAGAATCTTAATTCCTGCTTTTTCGTTACTCACTACACCAGATTCTACAAGTAGAGCTGGAGTAACTTCTGTACCATCTTCGAAGCGATTCAATGCGTCAAGGTTGACGATTGCATATTCTTTACGATTGATGTTCGTGAATCCACGTTTAGGTAGACGTTGGAACAATGGTGTTTGACCACCCTCGAAGCCAGGACGAGTTCCGCCACCTGAACGGGCGTTTTGTCCTTTATGACCTTTACCAGCAGTCTTTCCATTACCTGAACCAATACCACGTCCTACACGATTGCGGACTTTACGTGAACCTTCTGTAGGCTTTAACTCATGTAATTTCATGTCGGCACCTCCTTCTTTTTAAACGTTAAGAATTATTTTTCAGTTACAGTTACAAGGTGAGCGACTTTGTTGATCATACCGCGGATAGCAGCATTATCTTGTTGCTCAACCGTTTGGTGCATTTTGCGAAGTCCTAAAGCTTCAACCGTTTTGCGTTGATCTTGAGGACGGCCAATGATGCTGCGAGTGAGGGTAATTTCTAGTTTGTTAGCCATCGTTATCCCTCCCTTAACCTAAGATCTCTTCTACTGATTTACCACGTAGTTTAGCTACGTCTTCAGCACGCTTTAATTGTTTTAAACCTTCGATAGTAGCGCGAACCATGTTGATTGGAGTGTTAGATCCTAATGATTTAGATAGGATATCTTGAACACCAGCTAATTCAAGTACGGCACGAACAGGTCCACCGGCGATGATTCCTGTACCCGCAGAAGCAGGTTTGATCAGGATCTGACCAGCACCAAATCGTCCAGTTACTAGGTGAGGTGTAGTACCTTCAACCATAGGAACTTCAATTAGATTCTTTTTCGCATCTTCAATCGCTTTACGGATCGCATCAGGTACTTCCTGTGCTTTCCCAGTTCCGAAACCAACGTGACCGTTTTTATCGCCCACTACTACAAGAGCAGCGAAACGGAAACGACGTCCACCTTTAACTACTTTCGCAACACGATTGATTGTAACTACGCGTTCTTCAAATTCTAGTTTGCTTGAGTCAATACGACGCATCTGGATTGTCCCTCCTTTTTTTATTAAAATTCTAAGCCGTTTTCACGAGCTGCTTCAGCCAAAGCTTTGATACGGCCATGATATAAATATCCACCACGGTCAAATACTACAGATTTTAATCCTTTTTCTACTGCACGTTTCGCAACTAGTTCTCCAACTTTTGCTGCTGCATCAGTTGTTGCAGAAGAATCTAGGTTGAAATCTTTATCTTGAGAAGATGCACTAACTAGAGTAACACCATTCATATCATCGATAAGTTGAGCGTAGATATTTTTGTTAGAACGGAAAACGTTCAAACGAGGACGAGTTTCAGTTCCAGTAATCTTTGAACGGACACGAGCATGTCTCTTCTTACGTGTTTTGTTCTTATCTGGCTTAGTAATCACCTACGGTCACTCCTTTCTTTTGCCTACGCGGCATTATTTACCTGTTTTACCTTCTTTACGACGAACATATTCACCTTCGTAGCGAATACCTTTTCCTTTGTAAGGCTCAGGAGAGCGTACAGCACGAATGTTAGCAGCTAATGCTCCAACACGTTCTTTGTCGATACCTTTGATAGATATCTTTGTATTAGCCGGTACTTCGATCTCGATACCTTGTTCTGGTTCGATCTCAACTGGGTGAGAGTAACCAACGTTAAGGACAAGCTTAGTACCTTGCTTTTGAGCACGGTAACCTACACCGACTAGCTCAAGATTTCTTTGGAATCCTTTAGATACACCTTCAACCATGTTCGCGATTAGGGCACGAGTTGTACCGTGTAACGCGCGGTGTTCTTTTGCATCAGAAGGACGAGTAACTGTCGCTACGTTTCCTTCTAATTCAACTTTAATATCAGAATTGAATGTACGAGAAAGTTCCCCTTTAGGTCCTTTTACAGTTACAGTGTTATCTTCACCTACTGTTAGAGTAACGTCAGATGGAATTTCTACTGGTAGTTTTCCTACACGTGACATCCTGTTGCACCTCCATTCATATAAAAAATATTACCAAACGTAAGCTAGTACTTCTCCGCCTACTTGTTGAGCACGAGCTTCTTTATCAGTTAAAACACCTGTAGAAGTAGAAACAAGTGCGATACCTAAACCGTTTAGTACTTTAGGTACCTCTGTTGATTTTGCATATACACGTAAACCAGGTTTAGAGATACGCTTTAATCCAGTAATTACTCGTTCGTTGTTTGCTCCATATTTTAAGAAAATGCGGATAACACCTTGCTTGTTATCTTCTACATATTCAACGTCACGTACGAAACCTTCACGTTTAAGGATTTCTGCAATTTCTTTCTTGATGTTAGAAGCAGGAACTTCTAATCTTTCGTGACGAACCATGTTCGCATTACGGATGCGAGTTAGCAAATCTGCAATTGGATCTGTCATTGTCATAATAATTTACCTCCTTCCCAATATAGGGTATTACCAACTAGCTTTCTTAACGCCAGGAATCTGACCCTTGTATGCAAGTTCACGGAAACAAATACGGCAAAGCTTGAATTTACGGATAACTGAATGAGGACGTCCGCAACGTTCGCAACGAGTATACGCTTGAACATTATGCTTTGGCGTGCGTTTTTGTTTCGCAATCATAGATTTTTTAGCCACATTTTCGCCTCCCTTATATAGCGATTACTTTTGGAATGGCATTCCGATTTGTGTCAACAATTCACGAGCTTCTTCGTCTGTGTTCGCAGTTGTTACGATTACGATATCCATACCACGTACTTTAGACACTTTATCATAGTCAATCTCAGGGAAAATCAATTGCTCTTTAACTCCTAATGTGTAGTTACCGCGACCGTCGAATGCTTTTTTAGAAACACCACGGAAGTCACGTACACGTGGAAGTGAAACAGAAATTAATTTATCTAAGAATTGGTACATACGCTCTCCGCGTAGAGTAACTTTTGCACCGATTGGCATACCTTCACGAAGACGGAAGCCTGCGATTGATTTCTTAGCTTTTGTTACAACTGGCTTTTGACCAGTGATTTGAGTTAATTCATCAACAGCTACATCAAGAGCTTTTGAGTTTTGAACAGCATCACCGATACCCATGTTGACAACGATCTTTTCAACTTTAGGTACTTCCATTACTGATTTGTAATTGAATTTGCTAACTAGAGCTGGACTGATTTCTTGTTGGAATTTTTCTTTTAGGCGGTTCATTCAGAATACCTCCCTTCTTAATCGTACTATTTATCTAGAACTTCACCTGATTTTTTTGCTACACGTACTTTTTTGCCGTCTTCTGTCTTATAACCTACACGAGTTGGCTCGTTAGATTTCGGATCTAGAAGCATAACATTTGATACATGGATAGATGCTTCCTGGCTGATGATTCCACCTTGCGGGTTCATCTGTGAAGGCTTAGCGTGTTTTTTCACAACATTGATACCTTCAACTAGCACTCGGTCTTTTTTAGGGAATGAAGCAAGAACAACACCTGTTTTGCCTTTGTCTTTCCCAGTAATGACCATTACTTTATCGCCTTTTTTTACATGCATTTCATCGCACCTCCTTGAATGGCCCAATGCTAATATCTATTAAAGAACTTCTGGAGCTAAAGATACAATTTTCATAAAGTTGCTGTCACGTAGTTCACGGGCAACAGGCCCGAAGATACGAGTTCCACGTGGTCCCTTATCGTCACGGATAATGACACAAGCATTCTCGTCGAACTTGATGTAAGTACCGTCTTGACGACGTACACCAGACTTAGTACGAACAACAACTGCTTTCACTACGTCACCTTTTTTAACAACGCCACCTGGTGTTGCTTGTTTTACTGTACACACGATAACATCACCGATGTTAGCCGTCTTGCGTCCAGAACCACCAAGTACTTTGATAGTTAATACTTCACGAGCACCAGAGTTGTCAGCAACTTTTAAACGTGATTCTTGTTGAATCATGTAGGTAACCTCCCTTCGGAATATAAAATATCCGAACAAATATATTAGATAATAACTGCTTTTTCAACAACTTCTACTAAACGGAAACGTTTTGTAGCAGATAGTGGACGAGTCTCCATGATACGTACGATATCGCCTACTTTTGCTTCGTTGTTCTCATCATGAGTTTTAAACTTCTTAGAGTACTTAACGCGCTTGCCGTATAGAGAATGCTTTTTATAAGTTTCTACCATAACCGTTACTGTTTTATCCATTTTGTCGGAAACAACACGGCCAGTGTATACCTTACGTTGGTTGCGGTCACTCATTTAAGCAAACCTCCTCTCATTTATCGATTGTTAACCCCGATCTCTCTTTCACGGATTACAGTTTTCATACGAGCGATCCCTTTGCGGACTTCACGGATGCGAGCTGTGTTTTCTAATTGCCCAGTCGCAAGTTGGAAGCGAAGGTTAAATAACTCTTCTTTCAGAGTCTTTACTTTTTGTTCTATTTCAGCAGTGGTTAGGTCACGAATTTCATTAGTTTTCATTTGATTCACCACCAATTTCCTCACGTTTTACAAACTTCGTTTTGATTGGAAGTTTATGTGATGCCAGACGAAGCGCTTCACGAGCAACCTCTTCAGAAACACCAGCGATTTCAAACATGATTTTTCCAGGCTTAACTACTGCTACCCAACCTTCTGGAGCACCTTTACCTGAACCCATACGTACTTCTAAAGGTTTTGCAGTGTAAGGTTTATGAGGGAAGATTTTAATCCATACTTTACCGCCACGTTTCATGTAACGAGTCATAGCGATACGAGCTGATTCGATTTGACGGTTTGTGATCCAAGAAGCCTCAACTGCTTGTAAACCGTATTCACCGAACGCTACTTCTTGACCGCCTTTAGCACGTCCACGCATTTTTCCGCGGTGTTCGCGACGATGTTTAACGCGTTTAGGTAATAACATAATTATTTGCCTCCTTCCTCAGATTTCTTTCTTGTAGGAAGAACTTCTCCACGATAGATCCATACTTTAACGCCAAGCTTACCATAAGTTGTATCAGCTTCTGCATGAGCATAGTCAATGTCAGCGCGTAGAGTATGAAGTGGAACAGTACCTTCACTGTAATGTTCTGCACGAGCGATATCTGCTCCGCCTAAACGACCAGATACTTGTGTTTTGATTCCTTTTGCACCAGCACGCATCGCACGTTGGATTGATTGCTTCTGAGCACGACGGAAAGAAACACGGTTTTCTAATTGACGAGCGATGTTTTCAGCTACTAATTTCGCATCAACGTCAGCTCTTTTGATTTCAACGATGTTGATGTGTACACGTTTTGAAGTAAGTTCGTTCAATGCTTTACGAAGTGCTTCAACTTCTGTACCACCTTTACCGATAACCATACCAGGCTTAGCTGTATGAACGGTAATGTTAATACGGTTTGCTGCGCGTTCGATTTCTACTTTAGAAACAGATGCGTCAACTAAACGTTTTGCAATATATTCACGTACTTTAATGTCTTCGTGTAATAGATTAGCGTAATCTTTATCTGCGTACCATTTAGATTCCCAATCACGGATTATACCGACACGAAGTCCGACCGGATGTACTTTTTGACCCACAGCTTATCCCTCCTTCTTTTCTGATACGACAAGTGTAATGTGACTTGTACGTTTGTTGATTTGACTTGCACGTCCCATCGCACGAGGACGGAAACGTTTAAGTGTTGGTCCTTCATTTACATAAGCCTCAGTTACCACTAGGCTATTAATATCCATGTCAAAGTTGTGCTCTGCGTTCGCAATAGCAGACTTAAGTACTTTTTCGATTACTGGTGAAGCAGCTTTAGGTGTGTGCTTTAAGATAGCAACCGCTTCTCCAACTTGCTTACCTCGGATTAGATCAACGACTAAACGTACTTTACGAGGAGCAATACGTACTGTTCTTGCAACAGCTTTTGCTTGCATTAGGATACCCTCCTCTCAATTAGCGTCTTGTTTTCTTATCATCACTTGCGTGACCTTTGTAAGTACGAGATGGTGCAAATTCACCAAGCTTGTGTCCTACCATGTCTTCAGTGACGTATACAGGTACATGTTTACGACCATCGTAAACTGCGATCGTGTGACCGATGAATGCTGGGAAGATCGTTGAGCGACGAGACCAAGTTTTCACAACTTGTTTGCCTTCAGTTTCGTTCAATTTTTCGATCTTAGTCATTAAATGATCATCAACAAAAGGTCCTTTTTTTAAGCTACGACCCATGTTTGAACCTCCCTTCGTGATTGACCTACGGCTCTTTTCAGGAACCGTAGCACAATCCCGTTATTTTTTGCGACGACGCACAATAAATTTATCAGATTTGTTGTTTTTCTTACGTGTCTTGTATCCAAGAGTAGGTTTACCCCATGGAGACATTGGTGATTTACGTCCGATTGGAGCACGTCCTTCACCACCACCGTGTGGGTGATCGTTAGGGTTCATGACAGAACCACGAACTGTTGGGCGTTTACCTAACCAACGAGAACGTCCGGCTTTACCGATGTTGATAAGTTCGTGTTGTTCATTCCCAACTTGACCTACAGTAGCACGACAAGCAGAAAGAATCATACGAGTTTCACCAGAGTTCAAACGTACAAGTACATATTTACCTTCTTTACCAAGTACTTGAGCAGATGTACCAGCAGAACGAACTAGCTGACCACCTTTACCAGGTTTAAGTTCAATATTGTGTACGATTGTACCAACTGGGATGTTGATAAGTGGTAATGCATTACCTACTTTGATATCTGCTTCTGGTCCAGACATTACTTCCATACCCACAACAAGTGTTTTAGGTGCAAGGATGTAACGTTTTTCCCCATCAGCGTAGTTGATTAGTGCAATATTTGCTGAGCGGTTTGGATCATATTCGATCGTAGCAACGCGTCCAGGTATACCATCTTTTTCACGTTTGAAATCGATGATACGGTATTGGCGCTTATGGCCGCCACCTTGATGACGAACTGTTAACTTACCTTGGTTGTTACGGCCACCCTTTTTGTGTAGGGGTGCTAAAAGTGACTTTTCCGGAGAATCCGTTGTGATTTCAGCGAAATCAGAACTAGTCATGCCGCGACGACCATTAGAGGTAGGTTTATACTTTTTAATCGCCATGTTTTTCCCTCCTCTTCTTAATTAAAGAATTTTATACTTCAAAGAATTCGATTTCTTTACTGTCAGCAGTAAGCTTAACGATAGCTTTACGACGCTTGTTAGTGTAACCAGCGTGTTTACCCATACGCTTGAACTTACCTTTGTAGTTCATGATGTTTACTTTATCTACTTTCACGTCAAAGATTGCTTGAACGGCGTCTTTTACTTGAGTCTTGTTAGCTCTAGTATCAACTTCGAAAGTATACTTTTTCTCAGACATAAGATCAGTTGAAGCCTCTGTAATTACGGGGCGCTTAATGATTTCACGTACATCCATTATGCGAGCACCTCCTCTACTTTTTCAACAGCTGATTTAGTCATCACTAGTTTGTCATGTCCTAATACATCCAGAACGCTAATTCCTTCTGCAGTAACAACAGTTACACCAGGGATGTTACGAGCTGAAAGTGCTACGTTTTCGTCAAGACCGTCAGTGATTACTAATGTTTTAGAATCAACAGAAAGACCTTTTAGAACGCTAGCAAATTCTTTTGTTTTAGGAGCATCGAATGATAATGCTTCTAATACTAAGATATTTTCTTCTACAACTTTAGAAGAAAGTGCAGATTTAATCGCTAAGCGACGAACTTTCTTAGGAAGTTTGTAGCTGTAGCTGCGTGGAACTGGTCCAAATACAGTACCACCACCGCGCCATTGTGGAGAACGGATTGACCCTTGACGAGCACGACCTGTTCCTTTTTGACGCCAAGGCTTACGCCCACCGCCACGTACTTCAGAACGATTTTTTACTTTATGATTACCTTGGCGTAAAGACGCTCTTTGCATCAATACTGCTTCAGTCATCACGTGTGTGTTTGGTTCAATACCAAAAACAGTGTCATTAAGTTCGATATCACCAACTTTAGAACCGCTTTGGTTAAATAATGCTACTTTCGGCATTCTTGTTTCCTCCTTTCTTGAAAAGTTCTATTAGTTTGCTTTAATAGCTGACTTTACTTTGATCAGTTGTTTCTTAGGTCCAGGTACATTACCTTTAACTAAGATAAGGTTACGTTCAGCATCAACTTTTACAATTTCAAGGTTTTGAATTGTAATTTGCTCTCCGCCCATACGTCCAGGTAGTAATTTACCTTTGAATACACGGTTTGGATCAACAGGACCCATTGAACCGGGACGACGGTGGTAACGAGAACCATGGGACATAGGTCCGCGTGATTGGTTGTGACGCTTGATAGCACCTTGGAAACCTTTACCTTTTGAAACTCCTGTTACATCTACGATTTCGCCTGCAGCGAAAATATCAACTTTGACTTCTTGACCAACTTCGTACTCTTCTACGTTTACACCGCGGATTTCACGGATGAAGCGCTTAGGAGCAGTTTCAGCTTTAGCAACGTGGCCTCTCTCTGGTTTGTTAGAAAGCTTTTCACGTTTGTCTTCAAAACCTACTTGGATAGCTTCGTAGCCATCAACGTCTGTAGATTTCTTTTGAAGTACCACGTTTTGAGCAGCCTCGATAACAGTTACAGGGATAAGATCACCGTTTTCAGCGAAAACTTGAGTCATACCAATCTTTCTTCCTAAGATTCCTTTGGTCATTAGTCACACCTCCTGATTATTATGGTTTTTATGAATTAAAGTTTGATTTCGATATCTACACCTGATGGTAAGTCTAAACGCATAAGCGCATCAACTGTTTGTGGTGTCGGATTTACAATGTCGATTAAGCGTTTGTGAGTACGCATTTCGAATTGCTCACGAGAATCTTTGTATTTGTGCACAGCACGTAGGATTGTGTAAACAGACTTTTCAGTCGGTAGTGGGATCGGTCCTGAAACCGCCGCACCAGAACGTTTTGCTGTTTCAACAATTTTCTCAGCTGATTGATCAAGGATTCTGTGATCATAAGCCTTTAAACGGATACGAATCTTTTGTTTTGCCATTATTTTCCCTCCTTTATCGCCTATTTTTGAATAGACATTCTCCACAGAAATTTCCCACACACTCGCCATGGCAAAGCGGCCGTGTGTGTCAGCAACCTTCTGTTTCATCGCAGTCAAAGACCAACATTGTCTATTATAACTAAAACACCCAGAAGAAGCAAGGGTTTCTTGCAATTTCTTTATGTTTTGCACACTTTCTCTATTATACAAACGAACCGTTATATTTTCAAGGTTATGTGGTATTTTCACAATATTTAATATAACGGGTAATAATATAATGGCATTGACCATTAGCCAGTGATAATACCATTTCAAAATGAGTGAGTGCATGTTGATTTCCACTTCAGGCAGCTCGCTTTCCGCGGGGTGGGCGGTGAGCCTCCTCGGCTTCGCCTGCGGGGTCTCACCTGTCCCACATTTCCCGCAGGAGTCGAACTGCCTTCCGTTGCAATCAACAATGGGTATTATATTTATTGGTATAGAGAATACAGTCACTAAAATCTTATAGGTATGTTGGAAGTTAGAATTCGTGCAATAGCCTTAATTGAGCTCGTGCATTACATTTATATAGAAGAAATTTGTAAAAATAATGATGAATCTAGATTCTTCATTATAAAAATGAAAGTGATTGGCATAAGGAAAAAACAGAAGTATCGTTTAACTTTCTTGGTTCATTATCTAAGTCATTCATTTTTTTATGGTTATTTAGGAAGGATATATTAGATAGTTTGCAGTCGCTAGCTGTTGATTGGAGGGCAAGACGGAGACTCCTACGGGAAAAGCGGAATAGGTGAGACCCCGCAGGAGCGCCAGCGACGAGGAGGCTCGCCTTCCGCCCGAGGAAAGCGAAGTCTTGCCCGGAAATCAACAGCGGTGTTACAAACTGAATCCATATTGATCTTAAGATTAGGTTCAGTTCGTTCGGTAAAGGCAATTATCTTCCTTCTCAAAAAATGAACATAAAAAAACAGATGGACACAAGGTCCATCTGTTTTTGATATCAATGATTACTCAGTGATTGTAGCTACTACTCCAGCACCTACAGTACGTCCACCCTCACGGATAGAGAACTTAGTACCTTCTTCGATAGCGATTGGAGCGATAAGCTCAACAGTCATTTCGATGTTATCGCCAGGCATAACCATTTCTACACCTTCAGGAAGGTTACAGATACCAGTTACGTCAGTTGTACGGAAGTAGAACTGTGGGCGGTAGTTAGTGAAGAATGGAGTGTGACGTCCACCTTCTTCTTTAGAAAGAACATAAACTTCTGCTTTGAACTTTGTGTGTGGAGTGATTGTACCTGGCTTAGCAAGTACTTGTCCACGTTGGATATCTTCACGAGCTACACCACGAAGTAGTGCACCGATGTTGTCTCCAGCTTCAGCATAGTCAAGAAGCTTACGGAACATTTCTACACCTGTAACAGTTGTAGATTTAGGCTCTTCAGAAAGACCGATGATGTCGATAGTGTCTCCAACTTTAACTTGTCCACGCTCAACACGACCAGTAGCAACTGTTCCACGACCTGTGATTGAGAATACGTCCTCAACAGGCATCATGAATGGCTTGTCAGTGTCACGCTCTGGAGTTGGGATGTAGCTATCTACAGCTTCCATAAGTTCGAAGATTTTCGCTTCCCACTCAGCATCTCCTTCAAGAGCTTTAAGAGCAGAACCTTTGATTACTGGTACGTCATCGCCAGGGAAATCGTACTCAGAAAGAAGGTCACGTACTTCCATTTCTACTAATTCAAGTAGTTCTTCGTCGTCTACCATGTCACATTTGTTCATGAATACAACTAGGTATGGAACACCTACTTGACGAGAAAGAAGGATGTGCTCACGAGTTTGTGGCATTGGGCCGTCAGCAGCAGATACTACTAGGATCCCACCATCCATTTGTGCTGCACCAGTGATCATGTTCTTAACATAGTCAGCATGTCCTGGGCAGTCAACGTGTGCATAGTGACGAGTATCAGTTTCGTACTCAACGTGTGCAGTAGAGATTGTGATTCCACGTTCTCTTTCTTCTGGAGCACCGTCGATTTGGTCATAAGCCATTGCAGTTCCACGACCATACTTCTTGTGAAGTGTAGTTGTGATTGCAGCTGTTAGAGTTGTTTTACCATGGTCAACGTGACCGATTGTACCGATATTCGCATGTTGCTTGGAACGATCAAATTTTTCCTTACCCATTTGAAAATCCTCCTTTGATTTTAAAGAAAATAAGTATATTTTGGGTGCCTCAGAGACGGTTAAAAACCCTCTCTGACACAACAATTGCTTACATTAGTATTTATACTTTATAAAAGCGAATAAATCAATTATTCACCTTTATTTTTTTTGATGATTTCTTCAGAAATCGATTTAGGTACTTCTTCGTAGTGATCGAAGTGCATGGAGTATGTTCCACGTCCTTGTGTGTTAGAACGTAATGAAGTTGCATATCCAAACATTTCAGATAGAGGTACGAACGCTTTAACGACTTGAGCGTTACCGCGTGCTTCCATACCTTCTACACGTCCACGACGGGAAGTAACGTCACCCATGATATCTCCAAGGTATTCCTCAGGGATAACAACCTCAACTTTCATCATTGGCTCAAGGATGACTGGCTTACATTTAGAAGCAGCATTCTTAAGGGCCATTGATGCAGCGATTTTGAACGCCATTTCAGAGGAGTCGACGTCATGGTATGAACCATCGAATAATCTTGCCTTAACATCAACAAGTGGGAAACCAGCTAAGACACCATTTTCTAAAGCGTCAGATAGACCGGCTTGTACAGCAGGGATGTATTCACGAGGAACTACACCACCGACGATACCGTTCTCGAATTCGAATCCTTTACCTTCTTCGTTAGGTGAGAATTCGATCCAAACGTGTCCGAATTGTCCACGTCCACCAGATTGACGGGCGAACTTACCTTCAACTTTAGCCGTATCACGGAAAGTCTCACGGTAAGATACTTGAGGAGCACCTACGTTTGCTTCTACTTTGAATTCACGTCTCATACGGTCAACGATGATATCTAAGTGAAGCTCACCCATACCTGCGATGATAACCTGTCCAGTTTCCTGATCAGTATGCGCACGGAATGTTGGATCTTCCTCTTGAAGTTTTTGTAGAGCAGTAGTCATTTTATCTTGGTCAGCCTTTGACTTAGGCTCAACAGATAAAGAGATAACCGGCTCTGGGAATACCATTGATTCTAAGATAACAAGGCTCTTTTCATCACATAGTGTATCTCCAGTAGAAGTATCTTTAAGACCAACAGCTGCTGCAATGTCTCCAGCGTATACAGTAGAGATCTCTTCACGGGAGTTAGCGTGCATTTGCAGGATACGTCCTACGCGCTCACGTTTACCTTTAGAAGAGTTTCTTACGTATGAACCAGAATCTAATGTTCCTGAGTACACACGGAAGAATGTTAATTTACCAACATAAGGGTCAGTTGCAACTTTGAACGCTAATGCAGAGAATGGAGCATCGTCAGCAGATGGACGAGTTACTTCTTCTTCTGTATCAGGTACAAAACCTTTGATATCTTCAACATCTGTTGGTGCTGGAAGATAATCGATAACTGAGTCAATTAGTAATTGAACCCCTTTGTTTTTGAATGCAGATCCACATACTACCGGGTAGAACTCGACAGTTAGTGTAGCCGCACGGATAGCAGCTTTGATTTCTTCGTTAGAAAGCTCTTCACCTTCTAAGTACTTCATCATAAGCTCTTCATCAAGTTCAGATACAGCTTCAATTAATTTTCCGCGGTATTCTTCAGCTTGATCTTTGTACTCTTCAGGAATGTCACGAGCTTCTGCGCGAGTTCCAAGGTCATCTTCATAGAAATATGCTTTCATTTCTACTAAGTCGATGATTCCTTCGAAGTCATCCTCAGCACCGATTGGAAGCTGAATAGGATGTGCATTAGCTTGTAGACGCTCATGTAGTGTACCTACAGAGTAAAGGAAGTCAGCACCGATTTTGTCCATTTTGTTAACGAACACTACACGGGGAACCCCGTAAGTAGTTGCTTGGCGCCAAACAGTTTCAGTTTGAGGCTCAACACCAGATTGAGCATCAAGTACTGCTACTGCACCATCAAGTACGCGCAGGGAACGTTCAACTTCAACAGTGAAGTCTACGTGACCCGGTGTATCGATGATGTTGATACGATGGCCTTTCCATTGAGCTGTTGTCGCAGCAGAAGTGATAGTGATACCACGTTCTTGCTCTTGCTCCATCCAGTCCATTTGAGAAGCACCTTCGTGAGTTTCTCCAATTTTATGGATACGACCTGTATAAAATAGGATACGCTCAGTTGCAGTTGTTTTACCGGCATCGATGTGAGCCATGATACCGATATTACGAGTGTTTTCTAAGGAGAACTCTCTAGGCATGCGGTCTTTCTCCTTCCTTATATAAGAATGATTTGTTTGATTAAGGTCAGATTACCAACGATAGTGAGCAAACGCTTTGTTCGCTTCAGCCATCTTGTGTGTATCTTCACGCTTCTTGACAGAAGCTCCAGTGTTGTTAGCTGCATCAAGGATTTCGTTAGCTAAACGCTCTTCCATTGTCTTCTCACCGCGAAGACGAGAGTAGTTTACTAACCAACGAAGACCTAATGTAGTACGACGCTCTGGACGCACCTCTACAGGTACTTGATAGTTTGAACCACCTACACGACGAGCTTTAACTTCTAATACCGGCATGATATTTTTTAGAGCTGCATCGAATACTTCCATTGCATCTTTACCTGAACGCTCGCTAATGATATCAAACGCTGCGTATAATTTCTTTTGAGCTTTACCTCTTTTACCGTCAATCATGATTTTGTTGATTAAACGAGTAACTAGTTTAGAATTGTACATTGGATCAGGTAAAACGTCTCTTTTTGCTACAGGACCTTTACGTGGCATGTGATTTCCTCCTTTCAACGAGAAATGAATTTATAGTTGTTTTATTATTTTTTAGCTGCTTTAGGGCGCTTAGTTCCGTATTTAGAACGTCCTTGCATACGGCCGTCAACTCCAGCTGTATCAAGCGCACCACGTACGATGTGATAACGTACTCCCGGTAAATCCTTTACACGTCCTCCACGGATAAGAACAACACTGTGCTCTTGAAGGTTGTGTCCGATACCAGGGATGTAAGCAGTAACCTCGATTCCATTTGTCAAACGAACACGTGCATATTTACGTAGCGCCGAGTTCGGTTTCTTTGGAGTCATTGTACCAACACGAGTACATACACCACGTTTTTGTGGAGAAGACAAGTTCGTGTGCACCTTCTTAAAGCTGTTATAACCTTTGTTAAGAGCTGGTGACTTTGATTTAGTTGATTTTGACTGACGAGGCTTGCGAACTAATTGGTTAATAGTTGGCATTTTGTTTTCCTCCCTTCTTATTTGGTAAGCCCACACATCCAGGTGGTTCTTTTTTGGGTAAAAGTAAAGTTTTTGTAGATCGCTTCTACAAAAACTATTTTACTGTATAATCGCAACAGCTGCTGCTCCAACATCTATTCCGCACGATTTACCAAGTTTCTTCATTGAATCCACTTTGTTAACCGGTACATTAAGATCAATCGCGGCCTGGACTACTTTTGATGTAACCTTGGGATCAGCATCATCCGCAATTACAACTTCGAGTACATGACCTGTTTTTAGAGCTTTCACTGCTTGCTTTGTTCCTACAATAATTTCTTTAGCCTGCGCTACTTTTTCATAAGACATTTCATATCCTCCAAAGTAACAGGTTATTAATAGGAGCAACCTTGAATATATTATCATCTTAAAATCTCTATGTCAACAAAGATTTAAAAGATTTATAAAAGCTAACTCTTAGAGCTGTTGTTTGAGCAATCAAACCCGCCTAAGAGTTAGCCTAAATAGATTACTCTACTGTTACTGTTTCTTCACTAGTGTCTTCTGCTAAAACCGGTTCTGCTTTACGGTAACGTTGCATACCTGTTCCTGCTGGAACCAGCTTACCGATGATAACATTTTCTTTCAATCCTAGTAACTCATCACGTTTTCCTTTGATCGCAGCGTCCGTTAACACACGAGTTGTTTCCTGGAATGATGCTGCGGATAAGAAGGAATCTGTTTCAAGTGAAGCTTTGGTGATCCCGAGCAGAACAGGGCGTCCCGTTGCCGGAAGCTTACCGCCGAACAATGCTTTCTCGTTCGCATCTCTGAATTGGTGGATATCCATAAGAGTACCTGGTAGTACTTCAGATTCACCAGCATCGATGACGCGGACTTTACGTAACATTTGACGGACCATGACCTCAACGTGTTTGTCGCCGATTTCAACCCCTTGCATACGATATACCTTTTGTACTTCGCGTAGCAAGTATTCTTGAACGGCAGACACATCACGGACTTTAAGAAGTTCTTTCGGATCGATCGAACCTTCAGTGATTTCCTGACCTCGTGCGACCTTATCGTTTACAGCGAACTTCAAGCGCGCTGTGTAAGGAGCTGTGTAACTTCTCGTTTCCACATCACCTTGTACGGTAATTTCGTACTGACGATCTTTTCCTTCACTGATTGAAGTGATCACACCATCGATTTCAGAGATGACAGCTTGACCTTTAGGATTACGCGCCTCGAAGATCTCTTGGATACGCGGTAAACCTTGAGTGATATCGTCTCCTGCTACCCCACCTGTATGGAACGTACGCATCGTTAACTGAGTACCCGGTTCCCCGATGGATTGAGCAGCGATGATACCGACAGCTTCCCCAACTTCGACTTTTTGACCTGTCGCAAGGTTCGTTCCGTAACATTTTTCACACACACCGTGTCGTGTGTTACATGTGAAGGCAGAACGGATCGAAACATGTTCGACGCCAGCGTCAATGATCGTCTTAGCCAAGTCTTCTGTGATCAGCTGGTTTTCTGTAATGATGATTTCATCTGTTTCAGGGTGACGTAATGTCTTACGTGAATAACGACCGAGTAAACGTTCTTCAAGAGGTTCGATGATTTCCGTACCCTCTTTAATGGAGCCTACAAGTAAGCCTCTGTCCGTTCCACAGTCTTCCTCACGAACGATAACGTCCTGTGCAACGTCAACGAGTCGACGCGTCAGGTAACCTGAGTCAGCTGTTTTCAGTGCTGTATCGGCAAGACCTTTACGGGCACCATGGGTAGAGATGAAGTACTCAAGAACCGTCAGACCTTCACGGAAACTTGATTTGATCGGTAACTCGATGATACGACCAGCCGGGTTGGCCATTAGTCCACGCATACCGGCAAGCTGAGTGAAGTTAGATGCGTTACCACGGGCACCTGAGTCACTCATCATGAAGATCGGATTGCGTTTATCCAATGTTGCCATTAACTTACCTTGAATCGTATCTTTCGCAGCACTCCAGATGGAAATGACACGATCGTATCTTTCATCTTCTGTAATAAGACCGCGTTTGAATTGTTTCAATACGTTGTCTACTTTACTTTGCGCTTCGATCAAGATCTCTTCTTTTTCCGCTAGTACGACGATATCTGCGATACCCACCGTAATACCGGCTTTTGTAGAATATTTGAATCCAAGGTCCTTCATCTTATCAAGCATACGAGACGTTTCCGTTATGGCAAACTTCTTGAACACTTCCGCGATGATATTCCCTAAGAAACCTTTTTTGAACGGATTGATTAACTCACGGCTTTGGAATACTTCCTTCACGTCCGTTGACGGATCAACAAAGTAGTTCTCAGGAGTCGCAACTTCCAAGTTCGTTCTTGTTGGTTCGTTGATGAACGGGAATGTATCAGGTAAGATCTCGTTGAAGATTACTTTACCTACCGTTGTTAATAATAATTGTTTGTTTTGCTTCTCGGTGAACGTTTTGTTGTTAATGGTGCTTGCATGGATCGCAATACGGGTATGCAAGTGTACATAACCATTTTGATATGCAAGGATGACTTCATTCGCATCATTGAAGATCATACCTTCACCAACAGCATTTTCACGTTCAAGTGTCAGGTAATAGTTACCTAATACCATATCCTGGGACGGTGTAACAACAGGTTTACCGTCTTTCGGATTTAGGATGTTTTGGGCAGCAAGCATGAGCATGCGCGCTTCAGCTTGAGCTTCAGAAGATAGTGGTACGTGAACCGCCATTTGGTCACCATCAAAATCCGCGTTGTATGCTGTACATACAAGTGGGTGAAGACGGATCGCTCTACCTTCGACAAGCGTTGGTTCAAATGCTTGAATACCAAGTCTGTGAAGTGTAGGTGCACGGTTTAACAGTACCGGATGTTCTTTGATGACGCCTTCTAATACATCCCATACTTCCGGCTGGACGCGTTCAATCTTGCGCTTGGCACTCTTGATGTTGTGAGCCAATCCTTTTTCAACGAGTTCTTTCATAACGAATGGTTTGAATAACTCAAGAGCCATTTCCTTAGGAAGACCACATTGATACATCTTAAGGTTAGGTCCAACAACGATTACAGAACGGCCGGAGTAGTCAACACGTTTACCAAGAAGGTTCTGACGGAAACGACCTTGCTTCCCTTTAAGCATATGTGAAAGGGATTTTAACGGACGGTTACCCGGTCCAGTAACTGGACGGCCACGACGACCATTATCAATTAAAGCATCAACCGCTTCTTGTAGCATACGCTTCTCATTTTGAACGATGATGCTTGGGGCACCAAGGTCCAATAAACGCTTAAGACGGTTATTACGGTTAATAACACGACGGTATAAATCATTCAGGTCAGAAGTCGCAAAGCGTCCACCGTCAAGTTGAACCATTGGGCGAAGCTCTGGAGGAATGACAGGAAGAACATCAAGGATCATCCAGTCCGGATCATTCCCTGAGTTTCTGAAAGATTCCACTACTTCCAATCGTTTGATTGCACGGGTACGGCGCTGACCTTGAGCTGTTTTCAGTTCTTCTTTCAAGAAATCAGCTTCTTTATCCAGGTCAATGTCCTGCAGAAGCTTTTTAATGGCTTCCGCTCCCATTGCAGCTTGGAATTTCACTCCGTACTTCTCACGGTATGCACGGTATTCTTTTTCAGAAAGAAGTTGTTTTCTTTCAAGAGCCGTGTCACCTGGTTCCGTTACAACATAGGAAGCGAAATAGATGACTTCTTCCAAAGCACGCGGGGACATGTCTAAAACAAGACCCATACGGCTTGGGATTCCTTTGAAGTACCAGATGTGAGAAACAGGTGCGGCAAGTTCAATGTGACCCATACGTTCACGACGAACTTTAGCCTTTGTTACTTCGACACCACAGCGGTCACAAACGACGCCTTTATAACGGACACGCTTGTATTTACCACAATGACATTCCCAGTCCTTCGTAGGACCGAAAATACGTTCACAGAACAAACCATCTTTTTCTGGTTTTAACGTACGATAGTTAATCGTCTCGGGCTTTTTAACTTCCCCGAAAGACCATGAACGGATCTTATCGGGAGAAGCTAAACCAATTTTCATATACTCAAAATTATTTACATCTAGCAAGGGGCCTACCTCCCTTTTAATCTACAGGCTCTAACCCTAATTGCTCTAAATTTATTCTTTAGACCCTACTGTCTCGGATTCTTGTGCATTAGATTCAGAGATATTTAGCGTGTCTGCTTGTTGTACTTCTTCTTCGTCCTCTAAGTCCCGCATTTCGATTTCTTCTTCGTTACTAGAGAGGATCTTAACATCCATACCTAAACTTTGAAGCTCTTTGATCAGAACTTTGAATGATTCCGGAACACCAGGTTCAGGAACGTTTTCACCCTTGACGATGGCTTCGTATGTTTTCACACGGCCCACAACGTCATCGGACTTAACTGTAAGAATTTCTTGTAGAGTGTAAGCAGCACCATAAGCTTCAAGTGCCCATACCTCCATCTCACCGAAACGCTGTCCACCGAATTGGGCTTTACCACCGAGTGGCTGTTGCGTAACAAGTGAATAAGGTCCGGTTGAACGTGCGTGAAGTTTGTCATCAACCATATGAGCAAGTTTGATCATATACATGATTCCAACTGATACACGGTTATCAAACGGTTCACCCGTTCTACCATCGTAAAGAACGGTTTTGGCATCGCGTGCCATACCTGCTTCTTCAATTGTTGCCCATACATCTTCCTCACGTGCTCCATCAAATACTGGTGAAGCGACATGAATGCCGAGGTATCTTGCTGCCATTCCCAAGTGAAGCTCAAGCACCTGACCGATATTCATACGTGATGGTACCCCTAGTGGGTTAAGCATGATATCGATTGGTGTGCCGTCTGGTAAGAACGGCATGTCTTCTTCAGGAAGGATTCTTGAGATAACACCTTTGTTACCGTGACGACCAGCCATTTTGTCACCTTCAGAGATCTTACGTTTCTGAACGATGTATACACGTACAAGCTGGTTCACACCTGGTGGTAATTCATCGCCATCTTCACGGTTGAAGACTTTTACATCAAGGATGATTCCGCCGCCACCGTGTGGTACGCGAAGGGATGTATCCCGGACTTCACGGGCCTTCTCACCGAAGATTGCATGTAATAGACGCTCTTCAGCTGTCAGTTCCGTTACACCTTTAGGCGTTACTTTACCAACAAGCAGGTCGCCATCTTTTACTTCAGCACCGATACGGATGATTCCACGCTCATCAAGATTGCGAAGTGCATCTTCACCAACGTTAGGAATATCACGAGTGATTTCTTCAGGTCCCAATTTCGTATCACGGGATTCTGACTCATATTCTTCAATATGAATAGAAGTATAGACATCGTCTTTTACAAGACGCTCACTCATGATGATCGCATCTTCATAGTTGTAACCGTCCCAAGTCATGAATCCAACCATGACGTTACGTCCCAAGGCTAACTCACCTTTTTCCATTGAAGGGCCATCAGCAAGGATTTCACCTTTTACTACACGGTCGCCTTCACTTACGATTGGACGCTGGTTGTAACATGTACCTTGGTTAGAACGGATGAATTTCTGCATACGATACTTATCGAGGTCACCTTTTACTTCCTGACCGTCGATTTCTTTCACACGACGCACCCAAACTTGTTTCGCTTCAACCTTCTCCACAATACCTTCGTATTTACAGATCACAGCTGCACCGGAGTCTTTCGCAGATACGTGTTCCATACCCGTTCCGACGATCGGTGATTCCGGATTCATCAAAGGTACTGCTTGACGCTGCATGTTCGCTCCCATTAGAGCACGGTTGGAGTCATCGTTCTCTAAGAACGGGATACATGCTGTCGCAGCTGATACTACTTGTTTAGGAGATACATCCATGTAGTCGAGACGTTCACGCTTGATGACCGTGTTCTCACCGCGGAAACGGGAGATGACTTCTTCATCAAGGAATGCACCGTCGTCTCCAAGACGTGCGTTCGCCTGTGCCACTACATAGTTATCTTCTTCGTCTGCCGTCAAGTAATCGATGCGATCGGTTACTTTCCCGGTATCGGGGTCGACACGACGATACGGCGTTTCGATAAAGCCGAATTTATTCACCTTCGCAAAGGAGGAAAGTGAGTTGATCAGTCCGATGTTCGGACCCTCAGGTGTTTCAATCGGACACATACGGCCATAGTGGGAATAATGGACGTCACGTACTTCGAATCCAGCACGTTCACGCGTTAATCCACCGGGCCCTAAAGCAGAAAGACGGCGTTTGTGCGTTAATTCTGCAAGAGGATTCGTTTGATCCATGAATTGAGACAATTGAGAGCTTCCAAAGAACTCTTTAATGGATGCAATAACAGGACGGATGTTGATCAGTTGTTGAGGAGTGATCGTGTTCGTGTCCTGAATGGACATTCTTTCACGGACCACACGCTCCATACGTGATAAACCGATACGGAATTGGTTCTGTAGCAATTCACCAACCGAACGTAAACGACGGTTACCTAAATGGTCAATATCATCTGTCAGTCCTACTCCATGTAACAAGTTAAAGAAGTAAGAAATGGAAGAGATGATATCAGCAGGTGTAATGTACTTAACCTCTTCTTCAACATACGCGTTGCTGATTACGTTGATTTCAAAATCTCCCTCTTCGTTAGGAGAATAGATTTTGATAGATTGAAGAACTACGTCTTCTTCTAATACGCCGCCGGACTGTTGGTAGTTTTTGAAACCAATGCCGTTTTCTAAATAAGGGATGACCTTATCCAGGGCGCGACGGTCAAGAACCGTGCCTTTCTCTGCCAGAATCTCGCCCGTTTCCGGATCTGCTAGAGTTTCTGCTAGAGTTTGACCGAATAAACGATTCTTAATGTGAAGCTTTTTGTTCATTTTGTAACGTCCAACGTTTGCTAAGTCATAACGCTTAGGATCAAAGAAACGAGAAACGAGTAAACTTTTTGCATTTTCTACTGTAGGAGGCTCTCCCGGACGCAGACGCTCATAAATCTCGAGCAATGCCTTGTCGATACCTTCCGTGTTGTCTTTCTCGAGCGTGTTACGAATGTACTCATTATCACCGATCAAATCGATGATTTCTTGATCAGAGCCAAACCCAAGGGCACGTAAAAGAACCGTTACCGGTAGTTTGCGAGTTCGATCAATTCGCACATATACAACATCTTTTGCATCTGTTTCATACTCAAGCCAAGCTCCGCGGTTTGGTATAACGGTAGCAGTAAACCCTTTCTTTCCGTTTTTATCTACTTTTCCGCTAAAGTAAACACTAGGGGAACGCACTAGCTGAGATACGATAACGCGCTCAGCACCATTGATGACAAACGTACCTGTGTCTGTCATTAATGGGAAATCACCCATAAATACGTCTTGATCTTTCACTTCTCCTGTTTCCTTGTTCACAAGACGGACTTTTACTCTAAGCGGTGCAGAGTAAGTAACATCTCTTTCCTTTGATTCTTCCACCGAGTACTTTGGCTCTCCCAGACTATAATCAATAAATTCCAAAGAGAGATTACCAGTGAAGTCCTCAATCGGAGAAATGTCACGGAACATTTCTCTTAACCCCTCATCAAGAAACCATTGATACGAGGAAGTTTGAATTTCGATTAAATTCGGTAATTCTAAAACTTCACTGATACGCGCAAAACTTCTGCGTTGGCGGTGTCGTCCATACTGAACTAGTTGACCTGTCAACTGATTCACCCCTCAAATCAAGCGTTTTGGTTGTGTCTATATGCCTTAAAGTAGGATTACTACTCTACACAAGACAAAAAGAAAAAGGGTTTTAATGATAAAACCTCATTTTCATATGACGAACTATTATTTTATAATCTTTTCCAATTTATCCAACATGTATACATATGGACATAATACCGGAAAATAATATTTTTGCATTTTATAATGTTATCATAGCAGTTAAGCTACGTCAACGGATTTCTTTTACCGATTTCAAGATGTAGTATCCCTTTTTTCTGATGACGATTTCTACATTCGAAAAGATTTTTTCCATTTTCTCCATCGCAGAGGGAGCACCTTGCTTTTTCTGAATAACGACCCACAATTCTCCTCGTTCCGTCAGATGTTCGTAACTACTCTCAAGAATCGAATGAACCGTTTCTTTCCCTGCTCGTATCGGAGGGTTCGTTAAAATAGCGGCAAATCCCTTTTCAACTACATTGGTATACCGGTCACTTTGATAGACTTTAACGTTTTGAACTTTATTTACTCCAGCATTTTCTTTCGCTAAAGATAGAGCCCTCTCGTTTACATCGATCATGTGGACCATCCGATCACCAAAGTCTTTGGCCAAGGATAATCCGACCGGGCCATAACCGCAGCCAACATCAAGTATCGGCCCCTTTACATCAGGTAATTCAAACGATTCAATCAAGGCTCTTGAACCGAAGTCCACTTCCTTTTTTGAGAAGACGCCCTGGTCTGTTTTAAAACGGAATGTCTGTCCCCTTAATTCAAAGGCAATCATACCCGGGTTACTTTCCACATCGGGGTTACGGGAATAATAGTGATTGGTCATTATATCATCTCCATCCATTGATAGATCCTCATGGTAACCATCTCTTCCAAAATCGGGTAAAGATAGATGCCAGACAAGAAAAAAGCCCGCCAAATATAGCGAGCTTTTCATCTATACAATCATTACTTAACTTCTACGCCAGCTCCAACTTCTTCAAGTTTAGCTTTAAGTTCTTCAGCTTCCTCTTTAGAAATACCTTCTTTAAGAGCTTTAGGAGTGTTATCAACCATTTCTTTCGCTTCTTTAAGGCCAAGACCTGTGATTTCACGAACAACTTTGATAACCTTGATTTTTTGAGAACCAGCGCTCTCAAGGATTACGTCGAATTCAGTTTGTTCTGCAGCAGCGTCAGCGCCACCAGCAGCAGCAGCTACAGGTGCAGCAGCAGTTACTCCGAATTCTTCTTCGATTGCTTTAACTAGATCATTTAGTTCAAGAACTGACATTTCTTTAATCGCGTCAATGATTTGCTCTTTACTCATTTTAAATTTCCTCCTTGTGATGTTTGCTTAATTTTTTATTTAAACGACTTGCTTTAGCTTACGCGCCTTGCTCTTCTTTTTGATCTGCAACGGCTTTTGTTGCCAACGCGAAGTTGCGCATTGGTGCTTGTAGCACGCTGAGTAGCATAGAAAGAAGTCCTTCGCGGTTTGGAAGTTCAGCGATTGCTTTAACATCCTCAACTGAAGTGATCGTTCCTTCGATGACACCCGTTTTGATTTCAAGTGCTTCGTGTTCTTTAGCGAAGCTGTTAAGGATCTTTGCAGGTGCAACTACTTCTTCTGAACTGAACGCGATTGCGTTAGGACCAGTTAAGAATTCGTTTAACCCTTCAAGACCAGCTTCTTCTGCTGCACGACGTACCATAGTGTTTTTGTACACTTTGAACTCGATGCCAGCTTCACGAAGTTGTTTACGAAGTTCAGTTACTTCGGAAACGTCTAGGCCACGGTAATCTACAACGATTGTAGATACACTGTTTTTTAGCTTGTCAGAGATTTCTCCAACGATGTGTTTCTTTTGATCTAGAATGCTGCTCATCATTACACCTCCTGTAGATTGACTGATGAACATTTATACCGTCATCCAATAAAAAATGCCCTTATATCAAGGTAGACATAAGGGCATTGCAAACACGCTATAAGCGGTTATTTTATCGCAATTACCTCGGCAGGATATTAAGCTCGTCATGAGCCCCTACTGTCTACGGTACAAATGTATTCGTTTTTTAACAACAGAACTAATTATAATCACTAGTTCCTAGTAAGTCAATACCAAATTATGCCTTAACTGCGAAAGTGGAAGGATCGACTTTAACGCCAGGTCCCATTGTAGAAGTTACAGAAACATTTTTCATGTAAGTTCCTTTTGCAGCAGCAGGTTTAACTTTAAGCATTGTTTCATACATTGTAGCAAAGTTTTCAACAAGCTTTTCGTTGTCGAATGAAATCTTTCCAACAGGAACGTGAACGTTACCTGATTTGTCAGCACGGTATTCAACTTTACCAGCTTTGATTTCATTAACGGCTTTCGTTACGTCGAATGTCACTGTTCCAGTTTTAGGGTTTGGCATTAAACCTTTAGGTCCCAATACGCGACCAAGTTTACCAACTTCACCCATCATATCTGGAGTTGCAACGATTACGTCGAACTCGAACCAACCTTGGTTGATCTTGTTGATCAGTTCTGCATCACCTACGAAATCAGCGCCAGCAGCTTCTGCTTCTTTTGCTTTATCTCCTTTAGCGAATACAAGAACCTTTTGAGTTTTACCAGTTCCATGAGGAAGTACAACTGCTCCACGGATTTGCTGGTCGTTTTTACGAGTATCTACACCTAAGCGGAACGCTACTTCAATCGTTGCGTCAAACTTAGCGAAGTTTGTTTTCTTAACTAGTTCGATTGCTTCTTCCACTGAATAAGCTGTAGTACGATCTACAAGCTTTTGAGCTTCAAGAAACTTTTTACCTTTTTTAGCCATTATAAATTTCCTCCTATATGTGGTTTTAGCGGAATAACCTCCCACGAAATAAGGTTGCGAGTGAAACGTACATTTCATCATCGCAACCTCGTTCAACAGGAACCTCTACTTTAACGAAGCAGGGATTAGTCTTCGATGACGATACCCATGCTGCGTGCAGTTCCTTCTACCATGCGCATAGCTGATTCAACACTAGCTGCATTTAAGTCAGGCATTTTTGTTTCAGCAATTTCACGTACTTTATCGCGTTTAAGTGTTGCCACTTTCTTGCTGTTTGGTTCGCCTGAACCAGACTCGATACCTGCAGCTTTCTTAAGAAGAACAGCAGCGGGTGGAGTTTTTGTGATGAATGTAAATGAACGGTCTTCAAATACCGTGATTTCAACAGGAATGATTAAGCCAGCTTGATCTGCTGTACGAGCATTGAATTCCTTACAGAATCCCATGATGTTAACACCTGCTTGACCTAGTGCAGGACCAACTGGTGGAGCTGGATTAGCTTTACCGGCAGGAATCTGCAATTTAACCATTTTGATAACTTTTTTAGCCACGAGACACACCTCCTTAAGTCCGTGATGTGGTTATTGGGTTTTTCACCCTCCCACTCAAATGTAAAAAATGTCTTTATCAACATAAAGAACGTCTATTAGGTTCAGTATCTCTTTGTGGAGACGCACTGACTTATGAAATAGTACCATTTTTTCAGAATGATTTCAAGTTCTTTTCCATTATAATTTATCAATTTGGGAGAAATCCAGTTCTACCGGGGTATCTCTACCAAACATATTAACGTGTACCTTCACTTTTGCTTTAGCATTGTCAATCTCTTCGATCGAGCCGGTGAAGTTCGCAAACGGACCTTCGTTCACCCTTACTGTTTCTCCTAATTCGAAGTCGATCTCTACCTTTTTCTCTGTCATGCCCATTTGTTTCAGAAGGTTTGTTACTTCTTCCGGCAATAATGGTGTAGGTTTTGATCCTGAGCCTGATGAACCGACGAAACCGGTCACTCCAGGTGTGTTACGGACAACATACCAAGAATCATCCGTCATGACGATTTCCACGATCACATAACCGGGAAATACCTTCTTCTTAATTACTTTCTTCTTGCCGTTCTTAAAATCCGTCTCTTCTTCTTCAGGCACGATCACGCGGAAGATCTTATCTTGCATCCCCATCGTTTCAACACGCTTCTCAAGGTTCGCTTTTACCTTATTCTCGTATCCTGAATAAGTATGGACTACATACCAATTCTTCTCCATTTCATAGGACTAAACGTCCGTCCCTCCTCGCTATTTAAGAATACTCATTCGCCTTTTTTCTCCAAATGAAAAAACCCGTAAAAAGATAACGGGCTCTAAGGTCATGTACTCTATTAACATTCATTATACCATGCTTTCATGGTATATATACAACTAATTCTATGTTTCTCTTACTTAGAACCAATGATCAATCGCATAAGTTCTGAGATGCCCAGGTCGATAACAGCAAAGAAAAGGGCAACAAATACCACTGTTGTAATAACCGTGATCGTATAGCGCGTTAACTCTTTACGTTTAGGCCAGCTGACCTTTCTCATTTCCGATGCAACATTGCGAAAGAATTTAAACATCCGTTAGTAACCTCCAACTAATATCAATACGCAAGACTTCTACACTCTATTTAGTCTCTTTGTGTAGGGTATGAGCATTACATGTATTACAGAATTTCTTTAGTTCTAATCGAACGGCCTGATTACGGTTTCCCGGCACGGAATAATTCCTGGTACCGCATACCGTACAAGCCAGTATTAGTTTAGTAGTCATATATTCCACCTATACTATACATAGTAAGTCCTATCAAAAATAACACGACCACCAAAATGTGTCAATATGGCTTTACATCGTTATTTCGCGAACTTCCAAGTATCGTTCAAGCTTCCGTTTTACTCGCTGTAATGCATTGTCGATGGATTTCACATGGCGGTTCAGCTCTTCTGATATCTCCTGATAGGACTGCCCGTCCAAATAAAGGGCCAGTACTTTCCTCTCAAGATCGCTTAACAGCTGGGCCATCTTATCCTCCATATTATCGAATTCCTCGCGATTGATAATCAGCGCTTCCGGATCCATTACTTTCGCACCTGAAATGACATCTAATAGCGTTCGGTCAGATTCATCATCATAAATGGGTTTATCCAGTGAAACATACGAATTCAGTGGTATATGCTTCTGTCTCGTGGCTGTCTTAATGGCTGTAATGATCTGTCTTGTGATACAAAGCTCTGCAAACGCTTTAAAAGAGGTCAGCTTGTCCTCCTTATAATCACGGATTGCCTTGTACAATCCAATCATACCCTCCTGGACGATATCTTCCTTATCTGCCCCGATTAAAAAATACGAGCGGGCTTTCGCTCTCACAAAATTACGGTATTTCCTGATCAAAAAATCGAGCGCTTCGCTGTGACCCTGATGGACGGCTTCTATGATCTCTTCATCATCCATGCCTTCTAATCGATTATCAAATGCTTCTGTTCTGATGATATTGCTCACACGCATCCCCCCGAGCAAAACAATAGATAGAAATATTATACATTACAGAAAATTCAATCGTCAACCTATCATTGTTCCCCGCGGCGCCATTTTTCGAAAATTTCAGCAACTTCTTCTGATAATTGGATCTTGGAAGCCGGCCTTTTCTCGCTCGAATTCCTTACTTTTCTTTCAATCTTTTTTTCAATGACTTCCACCTCGGTCAAGAGCTCCCTCGCTGATTTGCGAAGGGCTCCCTGCCCAAAGATGGCCCATTGCTCTGTGAAATCAGAAGTGGCTACATGAATCTGCGTTTTAATATTGCTTAATTCAATGGCCAATCTTTCAATTCGTTCATCTGCCGTTTCATTTTCTCTTGTGAAAAGCACTTCCACTTTATAATTTTGATATTTCCGGGCGATTCCCTGTACGTAGTATGCATCAAATACAACAATGACACGGTAGCCCGTATACCCCTGATATTCTGCCATTTGTTCCACCAGGCGGTCTCTCGCTGCGGCTAGGTCCTTATGCTTCAAATCATTCAATTCCGGCCAGGCACCGATTATGTTATAGCCATCCACAAGGAGGATATCCATCTTCCCTATTCTCCCAATGGGTGGCGTTTACGATATACCTCATACATTAAAATACTAGCTGCCACCGAGGCGTTTAGTGATGTAACATGACCAATCATAGGCAACTGAACAAGGAAATCACATTTATCCCGCAAAATACGGCTCATCCCTTTTCCTTCACTGCCAATAATCAGACCGATCGGAAGCGTACCGTCCAGCTGGCGGAAATCCTGCTTCCCCTTCGCATCGGTCCCAGCGATCCAAACACCGCGCTCTTTCAATTCATCCACCGCTCTCGACAGATTCGTCACACGTGCGACGGGAATATGTTCAATCGCTCCAGTGGAAGCCTTGGCTACTGTAGAAGTAAGTCCCACCGCTCTTCGCTTCGGGATGATGATCCCATGGGCACCCGCTGCATCAGCCGTCCTCATGATGGATCCAAGGTTATGGGGATCCTCCAGTTCATCCAGGATCAGAATAAAAGGATCCTCCCCTTTTTGTTCTGCCTTTTGAAATAGATCATCCAGTTCAGCATACTGATAAGCAGCAACGGAAGCGACGACCCCTTGGTGATTCTCCGATACCATCTGCTCGATTTTCTTCTTCGGGACATACTGGACCATGACATTGGATTCCTTGGCAAGGCCGACGATTTGCTGGATCGAGCCTTTCTGAGAACCTTCCGCTATCCAAATCTTATTGATGTCCCTTCCTGACTTTAATGCTTCTATGACAGGATTTCTTCCTCCGATAAAATCTTTACTCATTTCTGTTCCTCCTTTCCTGCCTGGGCTTGTTCAAAAATGATCTTCAACAGTTCCTCTAATCGATCCGTCCGATTAAGTAAAAACAAATATCCAATAAGAGCCTCAAAAGCAGTGCTGTGTTTATACGTCTGTACATCCGTGTTTTTAGGCGTTGTCCCCGATTTCGCATTCCGGCCGCGCTTGACGATCGATATCTCCTCTTCCGATAAGAGGTCCTGATCGAACAGCGTTCTGAGAATGGCCGCCTGCGCTTTAGCAGACACATACTTCGTCGCAGCCCTGTGCAGTTGATTCGGTTTGATCTTCCCCTTGGTCAACAGGAGCTGCCGTACATATGTTTCATATACAGCATCCCCCATATAAGCAAGTGCAAGTGCATTGATTTGTTTCGCATCGATTTGTTCATTTGTCTCGTACAGCATTAAGATCCCCTTTTCCAGCGGGTACCTTGAGGAGTATCTTCCAAAATGATATCCATATCCTTCAATGTGTCCCGGATCTCATCGGCCAGTTGGAAGTTTCGGTCTTTACGAGCTTGAATGCGCTTTTCGATCATCTCTTCCACTTCTTCGTCCAATATTCCCGCTTCCTGCAACGTCAGACCGAGTACAGAGAAGAAATCTTCAAACTGGTGTAAGAACCCGTCAATGACTTCTGTTGATGTATTTTTCTCCATCAAGTAATAGTTCGCTTGTCTGGATAGTTCGAATAGAATGGAAATCGCATTTGCCGTATTGAAATCATCGTCCATATCAGCAATGAATTGAGCTTTCAACTCACGGATTTTCTCCAGCCATTCCTGATTATTGTCCGTTAAGTTTGTACTTGATTCCTTGCGATGCTTCAAGTTCTCATACGCTGTCTTGATTCGATCCAAAGAAGTCTCTGCATTCTGCAGAAGCTCAAGATTGTAGTTGATCGGATGACGGTAATGAACGGACAGCATGAAGAAACGCAGTACCTGCGGATCTTGTTCTTTAATAATATCGTGCACCAATACGAAATTACCGAGTGATTTCGACATCTTCTCGTTATCGATATTAATATACCCATTGTGCATCCAGTAATTGGCGAATGCCTTACCTGTAAGGGCCTCTGACTGGGCGATTTCATTCTCATGATGAGGGAAGGTCAGATCCTGTCCCCCGGCGTGGATGTCGATGGTATCCCCCAAATAGCGCTTAGCCATGGCTGAACATTCAATATGCCAGCCTGGACGTCCCTCACCCCACGGGCTCTTCCAGGAAATCTCCCCTTCTTTCGCCGCTTTCCATAAAACGAAATCAAGGGCATCTTCTTTTTTGTCCCCCACATCGATGCGGGCTCCCGCTTTCAGTTCATCGATCGGTTGATGAGACAGCTTACCGTACCCATCAAACTTTCTGGTACGATAATAAACGTCTCCCTGGGATTCATAGGCATAGCCTTTTTCTACAAGGGCTGAGATGAAATCAACAATGGTGTCAATATTCTCTGTCACTGTCGGATGTACATCGGCTTTCCGGCAACCGAGGGCTCCCGTATCTTCGAAGTAAGCATCGATAAAGCGCTTGGCAATCGTCGGGACATCTTCTCCCAGTTCCTTGGCCGCTCTAATTAATTTATCGTCCACATCCGTGAAGTTAGAGACGAACTGCACATCATATCCCCTGTATTCCAGATAACGTCTCACTGTGTCAAACACAATCGCTGGACGGGCATTCCCTATATGAATATAGTTATAAACCGTCGGACCGCACACATACATTTTGACTTTACCCTCTTCCAGGGGTTTGAATTCCTCTTTCTGCCTTGTCAGTGTGTTATATAAACGAATCGTCATGATGATCGACTCCTTCCCTCATATTCCCTTAATAATGATTTCAATTCATTCACTTCTTTTTCAAGCAGTTTCATTCGGTCGTTCATCGGATCGGGCAGATCACAGTGATTCAGATCCTTCTGTATCTTCACACCGTCCTGAATGACCACCTTACCTGGGATACCGACTACGGTTGAATTGGGCGGAACATCTTTCAGGACAACGGATCCTGCCCCTACCTTAGAATTTTCCCCAACAACGATCGATCCTAATACTTTTGCACCTGTCGCAATCAACGCATTATCCTGGATCGTCGGGTGACGTTTACCCTTTTCCTTCCCGGTTCCACCGAGGGTGACCCCTTGAAAGAGCGTGACATTGTCTCCGATTTCACACGTCTCTCCTATCACCACACCCATTCCATGATCGATGAAAAAGCGGCGGCCGATCTTAGCTCCGGGGTGAATCTCCACACCGGTGAAGAAACGGCTGACCTGTGAAATGACCCGGGCAATGAAAAAGAATTTCCGTTTAAAAAATGCATGGGCAACACGATGGGCCCAAATGGCATGGAGACCCGAATACGTAAGGATGACCTCCACATAATTCCTCGCAGCCGGATCCTGATCAAACACCACATCTATATCTTCCCTAAACGACTTAAACATTCGGATCCATCCCCCTTCCTTTTTTAAAAAACTGATAACAATAAAAAAACGCCCCTGTCAATAAACTGACAGAGACGCTTGTAGGCGCGGTTCCACTCTGATTGAGAAGACAAACCTTCTCCAACTCGAATCCTGTTAACGGTAGGAAACCGCCTTTACCTACTTTATTTCAGTAACGGGCTCAGAGGTGCATTTCAGAATCGGAGGGGCTTAAACCACTTTCAGCCGGTGATGGTTCTCTCTACTAAGCATCCTTTTCTTACTTCTCCTCATCAACGCGATATCATTTAACGTGATACTCTTACTATATTACAAACCCTTCAAAATGTTAACCTAAAAGACTTTGAAGACGATGTTTAACTGTATCTTTCCCTAAAAGCTCAATGGCATTCGGCAATTCAGGACCGTGTGTCTGGCCTGTAACGGCTACACGGATCGGCATGAACAGCTTCTTCCCTTTATGGCCCGTCGATTTCTGGACAGCTTTGATAGAAGATTTGATTTCTGCCGCTTCGTACGTTTCAAGTGCTTCAATTTCATTCAAGAAAGCTTGAAGGACTTCTGGTACTTGCTCTTCTTCGAGTACCGCTTTCGCCTCTTCATCATATTCAAGATCTGTCTTGAAGAACATTTCGGACAGCTCCACGATTTCAGCACCGAAGCTCATTTGCTCCTGGTATAAAGAAATGACTCTGCTCGCCCACTCGCGCTGTTCATCGGACATGTTCTCATCCAATTTACCCGCACTGATTAAATGAGGGAGGGATAGCTCCACCACTTGAGCCAATTCCAAGTTCTTCATGTACTGATTGTTCATCCATGTAAGCTTCTGATTATCAAACAGGGCAGAAGAAGTGGATAAACGTTCAGGATCAAAGATTTCAATGAACTCCTCTTTCGAAAACAGCTCTTCTTCTCCTTTTGGAGACCAGCCGAGTAGTGCGATGAAGTTGAACAACGCTTCTGGAAGATACCCCAATGCTTCGTATTGCTCGATGAACTGAATGATGCTCTCATCCCGCTTACTCAACTTTTTACGGCTTTCATTGACGATCAATGTCATATGTCCGTAAACAGGTGCTTCCCAACCAAGTGCTTCAAAGATCATCAACTGCTTCGGTGTATTGGAAATATGATCTTCTCCGCGAAGAACATGTGTGATTTTCATCAGATAATCATCCACTGCAACGGCAAAGTTATACGTCGGTGTACCGTCTTTTTTCGCAATGACAAAATCACCGATACCATCTGATTCAAATGAGACATCCTCTTTCACGATATCGTTGAAGGAATATACTTTCCCTGCCGGTACACGGAAACGGATGCTCGGCTTGCGGCCTTCTGCTGCCAATTTCTCCTGATCCTCTTTCGTCAGGTTACGGCATTTACCGGAGTAGCGGGGCATTTGACCAGAGGCTGATTGTGCTTCACGTTCCGCTTCCAGCTCTTCCTCCGTACAGTAACACTTATACGCCTGTCCACTTTCCAGCAGCTCATTTAAATACTGCTCATAAATATGATTACGCTCGGATTGACGATAAGGCCCGTATTCACCCGGCTTATCTGTACTTTCATCCCATTCGATCCCCAGCCACTGAAGATACTTGAGCTGACTTTCTTCTCCACCTTCGATATTACGTTTCTTATCCGTGTCTTCAATACGGATGATGAACTTTCCACCTGTGCTGCGGGCGTAAAGGTAATTAAATAAAGCGGTTCTTGCATTTCCAATATGTAAATGACCCGTTGGACTCGGGGCATAACGGACGCGTACTTCCTTTGTCATGTATGTTCCTCCTATAATGATTACTCTTTAAAGTCTAAGACCTATTTTAACACCGTTAAGTACGGGAATAAAGCGAATTTCTCCCCTACTTCTTTTTAATCAATATGGTGGTTTGGGCGGCAATCCCCTCGCCTCTTCCGGTAAAGCCAAGCTTCTCGGAAGTAGTGGCTTTCACGTTCACTTCCCCTATATCCGCTTCCAGTAGCGCAGCGATACTTTGTCTCATTTCGTCAATATAAGGAGCCATCTTAGGCTTCTGGGCAATGATCGTGCAATCGATATTCCCTAATTCATAGCCTTCCTTTTTCACAAGGGCCCATACGTGCTGGAGAAGCTTTGCCGAATCAGCATCCTTGAACTCCGGGTCTGTGTCAGGAAAATGCTTCCCGATATCCCCGGCCGCAATGGCACCCAGACACGCATCCGCTACAGCATGTAACAGGACATCTGCATCAGAGTGCCCCAATAGTCCCTTTTCATACGGAATCGTAATCCCCCCCATGATAAGGGGTCTCCCTTCCACTAACTGATGAACATCAAATCCTTGTCCGATCCTAAACATGTTTCTCTCCTCCACTCATTTCCTCTCGCTTCTTCAAAATCGCCTCGGCAAAATATAAATCCTCAGGGGTTGTCAGTTTAATATTGTCATAATCACTTTCAACGACAGCGACCTCAACATCAGACCTTTCCACCAGTGAAGCATCATCTGTACCGAGGAAACCATCTTGATCGGCTTCTTTATGTGCCTGTGTTAAAACGGAAACGCGAAAAGCTTGTGGGGTCTGAACCATCCACAAGCTTGAGCGTTCAATCGTTTCCTCGACTTCGCCATCCAGTACTTTCTTGATCGTATCTTTAACAGGAACCGCCGCAATGGCAGCCCCTGTTGAATATGTCTTTTCGACTAATTGGTGAATCGTGGATTCTTTAATAAATGGTCTTGCTCCGTCATGTACCAGAACAATCTCATGATCAACCTCAAGCAATGCATTGTATACACTATGCTGTCTTTCTTCCCCACCATCGACAAGCTTCACGACCTTCTTGATGCCGTAGCGCTCCAAGAGTCCTTGAAACACTTGTCGCTCTGAAGGATGGATGGCTAAATAGATTCCCTTACAAAGGATGTCATGCTCGAACACACGCAATGTATGAATGATGACAGGACAGCTATTCAACTCAAGGAGCAGTTTGTTTTTGCCCGCTTTCATCCGTTTTCCCTGCCCTGCAGCCGGAATGATCACTACATATTCCATAATATAACTCCTTTAACACACAAGTAATACTATTCATTATACCTTACTGCATCAATGGAGTCAGGCTGCAAACCGTTTTCTTACAGTGCTTTTTCCAGTTGCTTCGGTTTCGCAAAGATCATCCTGCCTGCAGATGTCTGAAGAACGGATGTGACAAGGACATCGATATACTTACCGATGTAATTACGCCCTTCTTCCACGACGATCATCGTACCATCATCCAGGTAAGCAATTCCCTGGTTATGCTCCTTACCATCTTTGATGACCTGTACCTTCAATTCTTCTCCAGGAAGAACAACCGGCTTGACGGCGTTGGCCAGGTCATTGATGTTCAATACTTGTACACCTTGAAGGTCACATACTTTATTCAGGTTGAAATCATTCGTTACAACGATACCATTCGTAAGCTTCGCTAATTTCACAAGCTTCGAATCCACTTCCTGAATTTCCTCGAAGTCCCCTTCATAAATCTGGACCTCAACAGGAAGCTCTTTTTGGATGCGGTTTAAAATATCCAGACCCCGGCGTCCGCGATTTCGTTTCAATACATCGGAAGAGTCGGCAATATGCTGGAGCTCTTCCAGTACGAATTGCGGAATCACCACGATTCCTTCTAAAAATCCTGTTTGACAGATATCCGCGATACGGCCGTCAATGATCACACTCGTATCCAATATCTTAAGGGTCTTCACACCCTCTTCATCCAAATCATCTTCCGACCCTTTTTTCTTACCTCGGTTTGCCGTGCCGAATAGATTGACCAATTCGTCCCTTTTCTTAAATCCAACCTGGAACCCTAAATATCCAAGAAGCAATGTTAATAGAATGGGAATCACCGTATTGACGATCGGAATCTCCATTTGATTGAAGGGGATCCCAAACAAATACGCAACAAATAAACCGATAATCAGGCCTAAACTGCCAAATAACAAATCCGTTACCGGTGCCTTTACCAAGCTATCTTCAAACCACTTGACGAAATTGACGACATACTCGACTGCCCAAAACGTAAGAATATAAAAAATGATGGCACCAAATATAGCAGTCATATAAGGGTTATTAATTAAAGGAATGTCCGATAGATTTATGACGGTAAATAATTCGGGAAGTAGAAATATCCCAAGTGTTCCCCCGACAATGAGGAAGCACGCTTGAACGATTCTTTTTAACATTCCCTCACCTCCTCCTACTCATTATAAACAATTTACTATTTTTGAAACGTCTAAGGCCTTGAAAATTTGAATTTAATACAACGGATACGATTTTGATACACTTATCCCAGCTTACTAGCTTCCTTACATGAAGGCTAACACGTCTAAATCGAACTGTCAATTTTTTGAAAACGATACAATTATCCCATTTCTGCCATATATAGGCCTCTCTGCCTACAGCTGTCGATCTGCAAACGTCTGTTCCTTGATCAGTTTTAACCCCTCTTTGATTTTCCTTGCCCTTACTTCACCGATCCCCTCGACTTCATCCAAATCATCGACTGAAGCCCTCACTACATGGTGGAGGGTTTCAAATCTCGTGATAAGATTTTCAATGATGACGATCGGCAACCGGGGAATCTTATTCAACACGCGGTATCCTCGGGGATAAATCGCATCATCATGGTGGACATATCCGTGGTACCCCAGTAATTTTAATAGGACATTATCCTCTAACACTTCAGAGTGAACAAGCTCCTGGAATTTATAGAGAAGTTCGAACGGTTTGATATTCCTTTCCTGGGAATAGTCCCTGATGATGAGCATCGCCTCATCCTCAATATCCGCCAACAGTTCATTCATCTGAAGGCGGATCAATCTGCCCTCGACACCGAGCTCGCTGAGATACGTCAATAGCTCATTCTTGATCCTGAGAACCATCTCGAAGCGGTGAAGAACCTGCAGTAAGTCGCTTTGGGTGACAAGCTCCTCAAACTCAAGGACGGATAAATTAGAAATGCTTTGATCGAGAACCACCTTATATTTCTCCAAGGTTTGGATCGCCTGGTTGGCTTTCGTCAAGATGACAGAGATGTCCTTTAGTGCATATCGGAAATTCCCTTGATACAGGGTGATGACGTTTCTCCGTTGAGAGATGGCAATGACAAGGGCATTTGTTTGCCTCGCAACCCGCTCTGCCGTCCGATGTCTCATACCCGTTTCCGTGGAAGGCACGTACACATCAGGAGCCAACTGTGCATTCGCCAAAATGATCTTCGTTCCCGCTTCATTCAGGATGATGGCCCCATCCATCTTGGCCAGTTCATACAGATAGCTGGGAGAGAATGCACAATTGATATGAAAGCCCCCGTCCAGAACAGACTTCACCTTATCATTGTACCCAACAACAATAAGTCCCCCCGTATTGGCTCTCAGCACATTATCAATGCCGTCCCTGATCGGGGCACCCGGAGCAACGAATTGCAGTATATCCGACATGGACTTATCTCTTGCCTTCTTATCTTCCATTTCTTATCCTCCTAAAATAATTGACAGTGCTTCATTAATATTCGATACCCCTTTGACCTCTATATCAGAAGGAGGCTGCCATCCGCTTAAGTTATTCTGGGGAATAATCACTCTCTTAAACCCTAACTTGGCTGCTTCCTGTACGCGCTGCTCAATTCTTGATACCCTTCTGATCTCACCTGTTAAACCGACTTCACCGATAATGCAATCATGGGCACTGGACGCCCTGTCACGAAAACTGGAAGCGATACTTGCAGCAACGGCCAAATCAATCGCCGGTTCATCCAGTTTCACCCCGCCAGCCACTTTCAGATACGCATCTTGCTGTTGCAAGAGCATGCCTGCACGCTTTTCCAACACAGCCATGATCAGTGAAACCCGGCTATGATCAATCCCTGTTGCCATCCTTCGGGGGTTGTTAAAACTGGTTGGGGTCACAAGAGCTTGAATCTCCACAAGAACCGGCCTCGTTCCTTCCATCGAGGCAACGACCGTTGAACCCGCCGCACCTTGTGAGCGCTCTTCCAGGAATATCTCAGACGGATTGGCCACTTCCTCAAGGCCCAATTCCTTCATTTCAAAAATCCCCATCTCATTCGTAGATCCGAAACGGTTCTTCACCGCTCTTAAAATACGATAGGAGTGGTGTCGTTCCCCTTCAAAATACAGTACGGTATCGACCATATGCTCCAATAATCTAGGTCCTGCAATCGAGCCTTCCTTGGTAACATGCCCTACAATAAAGATGGCAATGCCCTTTGTTTTCCCGATTCTCATCAGTTCTGCCGTACACTCCCTTACCTGGGATACGCTTCCGGGAGCAGACGTCACATCAGGATGAAAGACTGTCTGAATCGAGTCGATGATGACGAAATCCGGTGAGATTTGCTCAATCGTTTGATGAATCAGCTCAAGATTTGTTTCCGCAAATATATATAAATCATCTGATTTCACATGCAGTCGATCTGCCCGCAGCTTGGTTTGCTTGATGGATTCCTCTCCGGAAATGTATAAAACCTTCTGCTTCTGATCAGCAAGCTGGGCCGAAACCTGCAGCAACAAAGTGGATTTTCCGATCCCCGGGTCTCCACCAATCAATATCAGCGACCCTGGTACTACTCCTCCCCCAAGCACCCGGTTCAACTCTTTCGACTCGGTCAATACCCTTGGCTCCTGCTTGGTTTCAATGGAGATCAGCTTCTCTGCTTTAGATGGACCGGTATTTTCTGAGTGCATAAACGACGTCCGGGGTTTCTTCCCTGTCATTTCAACCTCTTCCACCATCGTATTCCACTCGTTACACCCCGGACATTTCCCCATCCATTTAGCAGACTCATATCCACAAGATGAACACACAAACTTAGTCTTTTTCTTTGCCAATCTATTCTTCCCCTCTATTATCCTATTTGTACTCTTAACTATTCACGATAATACCATTTGGAATGATTGTATCGGTTTTATGTACTAGATTCAATTGAAAAGCGGAGGTGGCTTGGTCAGGCCCGACAAGCATAAGACGAGCTCGCTGAAAAGGCGGTCTTTGCCTTTTTGGCGAGATTGACTTATGACCTCGAGGGACTAGCCGGCGGAGCTAGACAATCAGAAAAGCGGAGCCGGCTTGGGTAGAGGCGACAAGCATAAGACGAGTGAACCGGAAAGGCGCCCTTTGCCTTTTTGGTTCACTTGGCTTATGACCTCGAGCCTCTAGCCGGCGGAGCTAGACAATCAAGAAAAGCGGAGCCGGCTTGGTCTGGCCCGCCACCACGTAAGGTAACCATTATGATAAAAGAGGTACACGAAAAACATATACGTGTACCTCTTCATCATCCTTGCTATTATGTCGGTGTATTGGCTGCTTCCTCTTCTTTAACCTTTACAACAAATTCACTATCTTCTACGTCGATCAATATATTCTGTCCTGTCAGCACTTTTCCTCTTAACAATTCTTCCGACAGTTTATCCTCAACATATTTCTGGATAGCGCGACGGAGAGGTCGTGCACCGTATTCAGGATCAAATCCTTCATCTGCTATCTTCTCTTTGGCAGCAGGTGAAAGCTCTAAATGAATATCCTGCTCTTTCAAGCGGGTTGTCAATTGGTTCGACATCAATGTCACAATCTCTTTCAAGTGGTCTTTTTCAAGGGAATGGAACACGATGATTTCATCGATACGGTTAAGGAATTCAGGTCGGAAAGCACGTTTCAGCTCTTCCATGACCTTTCCTTTCATATCTTTGTAATCCTGTTTTCCGTCCTGAATATTGAACCCTACGTATTTATTGCTCTTAAGGGACTGTGCACCAACGTTTGAAGTCATGATCAGGACTGTATTCCTGAAGTCTACCGTTCTTCCTTTAGAGTCTGTTAAACGGCCATCCTCTAAAACTTGAAGGAGAATATTGAATACATCCGGATGTGCTTTTTCAATTTCATCTAAAAGAACGACCGAATATGGCTTGCGGCGAACCTTTTCCGTTAACTGACCGCCTTCCTCGTATCCCACATATCCTGGAGGTGAACCGACCAAACGGGAGGTCGAATGCTTTTCCATGTACTCGGACATATCAATGCGGATCATCGCATCTTCATCACCGAACATGGACTCTGCAAGTGCTCGTGCCAATTCCGTTTTCCCGACTCCAGTAGGTCCTAAGAAAATGAAGGAACCGATCGGACGCTTCGGATCTTTCAAGCCGGCCCGTGCACGGCGCACGGCTTTCGAAACCGCAACGACTGCTTCTGATTGCCCGATGACTCTGGAATGAAGGATTTCCTCTAATTTGAGTAAGCGATCCGTTTCCGTTTGAGCCAATTTCGATACCGGTACTCCCGTCCAGTTCGAAACAACCTTCGCAATATCTTCAACGGTCACTTCTGTATTTTCCTGTCCTTGCTTTTCTTTCCATGTGTTCTTTGTTTCTTCCAGCTCTTCACGAAGCTTTTGTTCTGAATCTCTTAGAGAAGCTGCTTTTTCAAATTCCTGGCTCTGAACCGCTGCATCCTTCTCTTTGCGGATTTCTTCCAGCTTTGCTTCAAGCTCTTTCAAGTTTGGCGGCGTCGTATAAGAACGTAAGCGCACCTTCGAACCTGCTTCATCAATTAAATCGATGGCCTTATCCGGTAAGAAGCGGTCTGAAATATAGCGATCAGAAAGCTTCACTGCCGCGTCAATCGCTTCATCCGTAATCGACACGCGGTGATGTGCCTCGTAACGATCACGTAATCCTTTAAGGATCTGGATGGACTCTGAAGCTGTCGGCTCATTGACTTGGATTGGTTGGAAACGGCGCTCTAGCGCTGCATCTTTTTCAATATATTTACGGTACTCATCTAATGTCGTGGCACCGATACACTGCAATTCTCCACGTGCAAGGGATGGTTTTAAGATGTTGGAGGCATCAATCGCCCCTTCAGCCCCTCCTGCTCCGATTAACGTATGGAGCTCATCGATGAAGAGGATGATGTTACCCGCCTGACGGATTTCATCCATGACCTTCTTCAGTCGGTCCTCGAATTCCCCGCGGTATTTCGTACCGGCTACAACTGTACCCATATCAAGGGTCATCACGCGTTTGTCGCGCAGGATTTCAGGCACTTCATTGGCGATGATCTGTTGTGCGAGGCCTTCTGCGATTGCAGTCTTACCTACTCCGGGCTCACCGATCAACACCGGGTTGTTTTTCGTACGACGACTCAGCACTTCAATGACGCGCTGAATTTCCTTGCTTCGACCAATGACCGGATCTAAGCTGCCTTCACGGGCAATGGCTGTCAAATCACGGGCTAAGCTGTCAAGTGTAGGTGTATTGGCATTGGCGTTGCCTCCACCCTGATGGTTGCTTGAATCATTGCTTCCAAGCAATTGCAATACCTGCTGTCTCGCTTTATTCAAGCTCACACCAAGATTACCGAGTACCCGGGCTGCCACTCCTTCACCCTCGCGGATCAACCCCAGTAAAATATGTTCCGTTCCAACATATGAGTGACCCAGCTTACGGGCTTCATCCATGGAAAGTTCAATCACTTTCTTTGCACGAGGTGTGTAATGGATTGTTTGAGATTTCTCGGTTCCTTTCCCGATTAACCCTTCAACTTCCTTCTGGATCTTTTCAGGGCTCAGTCCCAATGCCGTAAGTGCCTTGGCAGCGATTCCTTCACCTTCGCGGACAAGTCCCAATAAAATATGTTCAGTACCAATATTACTGTGCGACAAACGAATCGCTTCTTCTTGAGCTAATGCCAATACTTTTTGGGCTCTTTCTGTAAATCGACCAAACATCATATTATTTTTCCTCCTCACATGTATCTTTATCTAACTTAATTCGCTCCCGAATCAAAGAAGACCTTCTTATATCTCGTTCATTTGGTCTCAGTGGACCTCCAGAATATTGTTGTAAAAAACCAGGTTGGGTTAAAATCATTAGTTCATTCAATATATTCTTAGATATCACTTTGATGTATCCTAAATCAATTCCAAGCCTGACATCCGATAAACATTTCGCAGCTTCCTTGGACTCAATGATCCTGCTGTGCTCCAGCACCCCTAGAGAACGGAAGATCCTATCCTCTAATTGTATGTTTGACGTTTGAACTAATGCGTCCCTTGCCGATTGCTCTTTTTCAATGATCTGCTTCACAACGCTTAACAAATCTTCTACGATATCTTCTTCCGACTTACCAAGTGTCGTTTGATTGGAGATTTGAAAGATGTTCCCCAGCGCTTCGCTGCCTTCTCCGTAAATCCCTCTCACCACTAACCCCAGTTGATTGATGGCGGGAATGATACGGTTTAACTGCTGCGTCAACACCAGTCCCGGCAAATGCATCATGACGGAAGCCCTGAGACCCGTCCCCACGTTGGTAGGACAAGTCGTTAAGTAGCCATGCTTCTCATCAAACGCAAAGTCAAATTCACTTTCAAACCAATCGTCGATCTGATTGGCTTTCTGTAAAGCTTCCTTCAATTGCAGACCTGGATATAAACACTGTATTCGAATATGGTCTTCTTCGTTTACCATTATGCTAATATCTTCCTCACTTGATAAAAGGACAGCTCCATAATTCGTTTCCTCTGCCAAATTCGGACTTATAAGGTGTTTCTCCATTAATACCCTCTTTTGGAGAGGCTGAATCTCACTTGTAGGTAAAAATTCTAATTCTCCTAAATTCTTCGGGTATGATGTGAGCTTCTCCCTTACCCGATCCACGATTTCCCTGGCTTCCTCTGAAGAATAAAGTGTGGAAAAACGGAAGTCTGTCAGATTCCTCGCAAGCCTTACCCTGGAGCTGAGGACAATATCCGAATTCGGTCCCTCTTCACTCATCCAGGAACTGACGGCATTACTCAAGAACTTCTCAAGACTCATTCTTTATCGCCTCCCTCTTTCTTTATCTCCTTTTCCAGGGAGCGGATTTCGTCTCGGATCTCGGCTGCTTTCTCAAACTCTTCATCCGCAATCATAGCTTGCAATTCAGACTTCAACTGTAAAACCTTCTTTTTCACATGGATGGCTCCGCCCATACGCTCCGGAACCTTTCCATGATGCTCGACATTGCCATTATGAACACGCTTTAATAATGGAGTGAGTTCATCTTTAAACGTCTCATAACAATGGGCACAGCCGAAGCGTCCCACATTAATGAACTGATGAATCGTCATTTTACATTTTTCACACTGCAAAACTTCTGTCTTAGGAATCTCGGTTTCCTTTGCCTGCTTAAATGCAGGAGCTATATTAAGAAGACCTGCCAATAAATTGTTCACTGAAAAGCCGGGAGAAGAATCAAACATAAACATCTCACCCTTATCCTGAGCGCATTGCTCACATAAGTGAACCTCTGTCTTTTCCCCGTTTACCACCTTGGTAAAATGAAGGGTCGCAGGTCTTTCATTACACTCTTGACAAACCATCCCATTCACCTCTTTAACCCTTACTCATACTTCAATGTATCCAGCATGGCTCTAAGCATTCTTCCTCTCAGGATATCCCGTTCCGGTAATTCGACCATGATGACCGATCGATCCATCACACTCAGCATGATCTTGGCTTCTCTTTCGGAAATGATCTCTTCTTCCACTAACCGAAAAACAATATCAGCTGCCGTATTCTGACTGATCGTTTGTGTAATCAATGCCACTAACTGGTCGATCAAGTGAACCTGATCGTGGGCCTTCACCTTCATGATCCGGATGTATCCACCGCCGCCACGTTTGCTTTCTACTACATACCCTCGTTCTACAGTAAAGCGGGTATTAATCACATAATTAATTTGAGAAGGAACACATTGAAACTTATCAGCAATCTCGCTTCTTTTAATCTCGACTATCTCACTTTCACTCAGTTCTAACACATTCTTTAAATAATTTTCAATGATGTCGGATATGTTCCTCATCAAACCTCCTCCTCATTTTGACTTTGACTATATTTGACTATAATTATACAACCGCGTTTTAAACTTTGCAATTATGAAGTTTGACCTTAGAAGTTTTCCTGTTTAAGGAAGGTTTTAAACGTGTGAATATGAGATTGTTGGATAGAAATTTGGAAATGGGGCACAGCGTAGGTGAGAAGTATTAGGATGTGGTGCCGTGGTGAGTGGGTTTAAGCGGAGGATGGATACGTAAAACACTTATGTTCTTTGAACAAATTTAATTAAAACCAAAAAAAGAGTAACTCCTAAGAGCTACTCTTTTTCCTATTTGCCTGGCGACGTCCTACTCTCACAGGGGGAGATCCCCCAACTACCATCGGCGCTGAAGAGCTTAACTTCCGTGTTCGGCATGGGAACGGGTGTGACCTCTTCGCCATTATCACCAGACGAATATTCAATTGAAGGGTTGTTCCTTCAAAACTAGATAAAGAATTGATGTCAAGAAAGCCGAATACCGACCAATTGTTGTTCATATAAATATGACTCTTTGTGGTTAAGTCCTCGATCGATTAGTATCAGTCAACTCCACATGTCGCCATGCTTCCATCTCTGACCTATCTACCTAGTCATCTTCTAGGGATCTTACTCACTTACGTGATGGGAAATCTCATCTCGAGGGGGGCTTCATGCTTAGATGCTTTCAGCACTTATCCCTTCCGCACATAGCTACCCAGCGATGCCTTTGGCAAGACAACTGGTACACCAGCGGTGCGTCCATCCCGGTCCTCTCGTACTAAGGACAGCTCCTCTCAAATTTCCTGCGCCCACGACGGATAGGGACCGAACTGTCTCACGACGTTCTGAACCCAGCTCGCGTACCGCTTTAATGGGCGAACAGCCCAACCCTTGGGACCGACTACAGCCCCAGGATGCGATGAGCCGACATCGAGGTGCCAAACCTCCCCGTCGATGTGGACTCTTGGGGGAGATAAGCCTGTTATCCCCGGGGTAGCTTTTATCCGTTGAGCGATGGCCCTTCCATGCGGAACCACCGGATCACTAAGCCCGACTTTCGTCCCTGCTCGACTTGTAGGTCTCGCAGTCAAGCTCCCTTGTGCCTTTACACTCTGCGAATGATTTCCAACCATTCTGAGGGAACCTTTGGGCGCCTCCGTTACTCTTTAGGAGGCGACCGCCCCAGTCAAACTGCCCACCTGACACTGTCTCCCACCCCGATAAGGGGCGCGGGTTAGAATTTCAATACAGCCAGGGTAGTATCCCACCGATGCCTCCACCGAAGCTGGCGCTCCGGTTTCCAAGGCTCCTACCTATCCTGTACAAGCTGTACCAAAATTCAATATCAGGCTACAGTAAAGCTCCACGGGGTCTTTCCGTCCTGTCGCGGGTAACCTGCATCTTCACAGGTACTATAATTTCACCGAGTCTCTCGTTGAGACAGTGCCCAGATC
>NZ_CP122397.1:37500-100000 GCF_029834455.1 Rossellomorea sp. DA94 | reverse complement strand
CCAGACGAATATTCAATTGAAGGATTGTTCCTTCAAAACTAGATAAAGAATTGATGTCAAGAAAGCCGAATATCGACCAATTGTTGTTCATATAAATATGACTCTTTGTGGTTAAGTCCTCGATCGATTAGTATCAGTCAACTCCACATGTCGCCATGCTTCCATCTCTGACCTATCTACCTAGTCATCTTCTAGGGATCTTACTCACTTACGTGATGGGAAATCTCATCTCGAGGGGGGCTTCATGCTTAGATGCTTTCAGCACTTATCCCTTCCGCACATAGCTACCCAGCGATGCCTTTGGCAAGACAACTGGTACACCAGCGGTGCGTCCATCCCGGTCCTCTCGTACTAAGGACAGCTCCTCTCAAATTTCCTGCGCCCACGACGGATAGGGACCGAACTGTCTCACGACGTTCTGAACCCAGCTCGCGTACCGCTTTAATGGGCGAACAGCCCAACCCTTGGGACCGACTACAGCCCCAGGATGCGATGAGCCGACATCGAGGTGCCAAACCTCCCCGTCGATGTGGACTCTTGGGGGAGATAAGCCTGTTATCCCCGGGGTAGCTTTTATCCGTTGAGCGATGGCCCTTCCATGCGGAACCACCGGATCACTAAGCCCGACTTTCGTCCCTGCTCGACTTGTAGGTCTCGCAGTCAAGCTCCCTTGTGCCTTTACACTCTGCGAATGATTTCCAACCATTCTGAGGGAACCTTTGGGCGCCTCCGTTACTCTTTAGGAGGCGACCGCCCCAGTCAAACTGCCCACCTGACACTGTCTCCCACCCCGATAAGGGGCGCGGGTTAGAATTTCAATACAGCCAGGGTAGTATCCCACCGATGCCTCCACCGAAGCTGGCGCTCCGGTTTCCAAGGCTCCTACCTATCCTGTACAAGCTGTACCAAAATTCAATATCAGGCTACAGTAAAGCTCCACGGGGTCTTTCCGTCCTGTCGCGGGTAACCTGCATCTTCACAGGTACTATAATTTCACCGAGTCTCTCGTTGAGACAGTGCCCAGATCGTTACGCCTTTCGTGCGGGTCGGAACTTACCCGACAAGGAATTTCGCTACCTTAGGACCGTTATAGTTACGGCCGCCGTTTACTGGGGCTTCGATTCGCACCTTCGCTTGCGCTAAGCACTCCTCTTAACCTTCCAGCACCGGGCAGGCGTCAGCCCCTATACTTCGCCTTACGGCTTCGCAGAGACCTGTGTTTTTGCTAAACAGTCGCCTGGGCCTATTCACTGCGGCTCTCTCGGGCTTGCACCCTACCAGAGCACCCCTTCTCCCGAAGTTACGGGGTCATTTTGCCGAGTTCCTTAACGAGAGTTCTCTCGCTCACCTTAGGATTCTCTCCTCGCCTACCTGTGTCGGTTTGCGGTACGGGCACCTTTTTCCTCGCTAGAGGCTTTTCTTGGCAGTGTGGAATCAGGAACTTCGCTACTATAATTCGCTCGCTATCACAGCTCAGCCTTCACGATGATGGGATTTGCCTCATCATCAGCCTAACTGCTTAGACGCACATATCCAGCAGTGCGCTTACCCTATCCTCCTGCGTCCCCCCATTGCTCAAACGGAAAAGAGGTGGTACAGGAATATCAACCTGTTGTCCATCGTCTACGCCTATCGGCCTCGACTTAGGTCCCGACTAACCCTGAGCGGACGAGCCTTCCTCAGGAAACCTTAGGCATTCGGTGGATGGGATTCTCACCCATCTTTCGCTACTCATACCGGCATTCTCACTTCTAAGCACTCCACCAGTCCTTACGGTCTAGCTTCGCAGTCCTTAGAACGCTCTCCTACCACTGACACCTAGAGGTGTCAATCCACAGCTTCGGTGATACGTTTAGCCCCGGTACATTTTCGGCGCAGAGTCACTCGACCAGTGAGCTATTACGCACTCTTTAAATGGTGGCTGCTTCTAAGCCAACATCCTGGTTGTCTAAGCAACTCCACATCCTTTTCCACTTAACGTATACTTTGGGACCTTAGCTGGTGGTCTGGGCTGTTTCCCTTTCGACTACGGATCTTATCACTCGCAGTCTGACTCCCATGGATAAGTCTTTGGCATTCGGAGTTTGTCTGAATTCGGTAACCCGATGAGGGCCCCTAGTCCAAACAGTGCTCTACCTCCAAGACTCTTACACATGAGGCTAGCCCTAAAGCTATTTCGGAGAGAACCAGCTATCTCCAAGTTCGATTGGAATTTCTCCGCTACCCACACCTCATCCCCGCACTTTTCAACGTGCGTGGGTTCGGACCTCCATTCAGTGTTACCTGAACTTCATCCTGGACATGGGTAGATCACCTGGTTTCGGGTCTACGACCACATACTCAAATCGCCCTATTCAGACTCGCTTTCGCTGCGGCTCCGTCTTATCAACTTAACCTTGCATGGGATCGTAACTCGCCGGTTCATTCTACAAAAGGCACGCCATCACCCGTTAACGGGCTCTGACTACTTGTAGGCACACGGTTTCAGGTTCTATTTCACTCCCCTTCCGGGGTGCTTTTCACCTTTCCCTCACGGTACTGGTTCACTATCGGTCACTAGGGAGTATTTAGCCTTGGGAGATGGTCCTCCCAGCTTCCGACGGGATTTCACGTGTCCCGCCGTACTCAGGATCCACTCAAGAGGGAATGAAGTTTCAACTACAGGGTTGTTACCTTCTTTGACGAGCCTTTCCAGACTTCTTCGTCTACTTCATTCCTTTGTAACTCCGTATAGAGTGTCCTACAACCCCAAGAGGCAAGCCTCTTGGTTTGGGCTATATCCCGTTTCGCTCGCCGCTACTCAGGGAATCGCAATTGCTTTCTCTTCCTCCAGGTACTTAGATGTTTCAGTTCCCTGGGTCTGCCTTCCATACTCTATGTATTCAAGTAAGGATATTGTTCCATTACGAACAATGGGTTCCCCCATTCGGAAATCTCTGGATCAAAGCTCACTTACAGCTCCCCAAAGCATATCGGTGTTAGTCCCGTCCTTCGTCGGCTCCTAGTGCCAAGGCATCCACCGTGCGCCCTTCATAACTTAACCGAATTGGTTGTTACATCAGGTTTAAAACCTAAAATGGCGATACTCGGTAATTTCTTGACTATCAATTTATCTTTATCTAGTTTTCAAAGAACAAACACAACTTTTATCTCGTAAGAGATAAAAAATGTTTTGATGGTTGAACCATCAAAACTGAACAAAACTTCGACTGTCAAACGTTTTAGTAAATCTTCCTTAGAAAGGAGGTGATCCAGCCGCACCTTCCGATACGGCTACCTTGTTACGACTTCACCCCAATCATCTGTCCCACCTTAGGCGGCTGGCTCCAAAAGGTTACCTCACCGACTTCGGGTGTTACAAACTCTCGTGGTGTGACGGGCGGTGTGTACAAGGCCCGGGAACGTATTCACCGCGGCATGCTGATCCGCGATTACTAGCGATTCCAGCTTCATGTAGGCGAGTTGCAGCCTACAATCCGAACTGAGAACGGTTTTATGGGATTGGCTAAACCTCGCGGTCTCGCTGCCCTTTGTACCGTCCATTGTAGCACGTGTGTAGCCCAGGTCATAAGGGGCATGATGATTTGACGTCATCCCCACCTTCCTCCGGTTTGTCACCGGCAGTCATCTTAGAGTGCCCAACTGAATGCTGGCAACTAAGATCAAGGGTTGCGCTCGTTGCGGGACTTAACCCAACATCTCACGACACGAGCTGACGACAACCATGCACCACCTGTCACTCTGTCCCCCGAAGGGGAAAGCCCTATCTCTAGGGTTGTCAGAGGATGTCAAGACCTGGTAAGGTTCTTCGCGTTGCTTCGAATTAAACCACATGCTCCACCGCTTGTGCGGGCCCCCGTCAATTCCTTTGAGTTTCAGTCTTGCGACCGTACTCCCCAGGCGGAGTGCTTAATGCGTTAGCTGCAGCACTAAGGGGCGGAAACCCCCTAACACTTAGCACTCATCGTTTACGGCGTGGACTACCAGGGTATCTAATCCTGTTTGCTCCCCACGCTTTCGCGCCTCAGTGTCAGTTACAGACCAGAAAGTCGCCTTCGCCACTGGTGTTCCTCCAAATATCTACGCATTTCACCGCTACACTTGGAATTCCACTTTCCTCTTCTGCACTCAAGTTCCCCAGTTTCCAATGACCCTCCACGGTTGAGCCGTGGGCTTTCACATCAGACTTAAGGAACCACCTGCGCGCGCTTTACGCCCAATAATTCCGGACAACGCTTGCCACCTACGTATTACCGCGGCTGCTGGCACGTAGTTAGCCGTGGCTTTCTGGTTAGGTACCGTCAAGGTGCCGCCCTATTCGAACGGCACTTGTTCTTCCCTAACAACAGAGCTTTACGATCCGAAAACCTTCATCACTCACGCGGCGTTGCTCCGTCAGACTTTCGTCCATTGCGGAAGATTCCCTACTGCTGCCTCCCGTAGGAGTCTGGGCCGTGTCTCAGTCCCAGTGTGGCCGATCACCCTCTCAGGTCGGCTACGCATCGTTGCCTTGGTGAGCCGTTACCTCACCAACTAGCTAATGCGCCGCGGGTCCATCTGTAAGTGGTAGCTAAAAGCCACCTTTCAACATTTCCTCATGCGAGGAAATGAGTTATCCGGTATTAGCCCCGGTTTCCCGGAGTTATCCCAGTCTTACAGGCAGGTTACCCACGTGTTACTCACCCGTCCGCCGCTGATATCAGGGAGCAAGCTCCCATCAATCCGCTCGACTTGCATGTATTAGGCACGCCGCCAGCGTTCGTCCTGAGCCAGGATCAAACTCTCCGATAAAAGTTTGAATAGCTCTTTAAAATAAATATAGAATTAACGTTGACGTATTGTCTTGTTTTGTTCAGTTTTCAAGGTTCAATGTGTAAGCACTTCTCTCGAAGCGACCCTTACTATGTTACATGATCGTTAACTTGTTGTCAACAACTTTTTAAAAGAAGTTTTGATCAAGTTTTTCATGTTGTGTGTCGCGTTTTGCGGCAACAGATAATACTATACCACCATAAAAACCCTGGCGCAAGAGTTTTTATGATACTTTTTTAACTTCTATATAATATCAGTCAAATGACATTGTTTCCTTTCATTTTTACGTAAAAGAATGAGCTCCTTTAGTCCCGATTGAGTGTTTGCACCAAATTATTATCTACCATCCTTTTTGATATGATTCAAAAAAAACAGCCAAGGCTGAACCCTCGGCTGTTTTTACATATCTTATTAGTCACGATGACGCATTAATGGGAATAATAGTACGTCCCGGATGGATGGGGAATTGGTTAACAGCATAACAAGCCTGTCGATGCCGATACCCAGGCCACCCGTTGGCGGCATTCCGTATTCAAGAGCCTCGATGAAATCATTATCCATCATGTGGGCTTCGTCGTTTCCTTCTTCTCTTTCTTTCAATTGTGCCTCAAAGCGTTCTCTTTGATCGATCGGATCATTCAGCTCGGTGAAGGCATTGGCATGTTCACGGCCAACGATGAATAGTTCAAAGCGATCCGTGAAGCGCGGGTCTTCATCATTCTTCTTCGCAAGTGGAGAGATTTCCACGGGATGACCATAGATGAAGGTAGGCTGAATCAGCTTATCTTCTACCTTTTGTTCGAAGAATTCATTGACGACGTGACCATATTGCATGTTGTCTTTGATTTCGATGCCGTGTTCTTTGGCAAGGGCACGGGCATCTTCATCGGACATTTCCTGCCAGAAGTCTACACCTGTGTGCTCTTTAACGGCGTCTACCATATGAAGACGAGTCCATTCCGGCTCAAGGTTGATTTCATTGTCAGCGTATTGAACCGTAGTAGATCCGAATACTTCCTTTGCGATATGGGCAACAAGATTTTCAGTCAGAGCCATGATATCACGGTAATCCGCATACGCTTCGTAAAGCTCGATCATTGTGAACTCAGGGTTATGTCTTGTTGAAACTCCCTCGTTACGGAATACACGTCCAATTTCGTATACTTTTTCAAGTCCGCCAACGATCAGGCGTTTTAGATGAAGCTCGATTGCGATACGCATATAAAGCGGCATATCAAGAGCGTTATGATGTGTATTGAACGGACGGGCAGAAGCCCCACCTGCGATTGCGTGCATCATTGGTGTTTCTACTTCCAGGTAACCGTTATTGTCCAAGTATCTTCTCATAGATTGAATGATGCGGCTGCGCGCGATGAACGTTTCTTTGCTTTCCTGACTTGTAATCAGGTCCAGATAACGTTGACGATAACGCTGTTCAACGTCTTTTAAACCGTGGAATTTTTCAGGAAGCGGGCGAAGTGCTTTCGTCAGCAGGTGGAATTCTTTCGCTTTAACAGAAAGTTCCCCTACCTTTGTTTTGAATACAGTACCCGTGATCCCTACGATATCACCAAGGTCTGCTGTATTGAAAACCTCATACGCTTCTTCACCGATGGTATCTTTACGAACATAGATTTGAACTTGTCCAGCCAGATCCTGAAGATGGGCAAATCCCGCTTTCCCTTTTCCGCGCTTCGTCATGATGCGACCTGCGATCGTGACAGTGATATCTTTCTCTTCCAGTTCCTCTTTAGAAAACTCATCGAATTGAGATTTGATATCTGATGAACTGTGTGTACGATCATATCGTTTACCGAATGGATCCTGTCCCTTTTCACGGATGGCTTCCATCTTTTCGCGTCTGACGCGAAGCTGGTCATTGATTTCTTCGTGACTCATGTGTTTCACTCCTATTCTATCTGCTTGCTTTAGTAGACTAATACGGTTATATACCATACTATTTTACACAATATCTATGTTTGTAACACCCCTAAAGTATGAGTAATTTCAGAAACGTACGTCGAGGTGCCCGAAAACCTATTGAAAAAATCTAAAAAAGGCCGATCCAATTGGGTGACAGGGTCACATATTGGTTACAGCCTTATCTAGAATAACATAAAAAGGAATACAGGTGAATCAAGCGGCTTTTACTCACTACGGTCAGATTCTTCTTGAGGGATCAGATCGTTAAGTGGAATGTCCAGGACTTCCGCAACGTTCTCCAAGAAATCCTCTTTCGGTATCCGACTCCCTCTTTCCACTTCTCCAAGGACCGAAACGGAGATGGAAAGTTCCTTGGCCAAACTTTCCTGAGTAAATCCTTTTAGCTTTCTGAATGCACGAATGCGTCTTCCCCATTTATCTGTTTCCATAACCGAACTCCTTCTTTGTCAGGTATTTCGTCCAGAAATTCAGCCAACGGGGCATTAAAAGACGGGTGCTCGATACTCGGAGCCACCTCTAATAACGGGATTAATACAAATGCTCTTTCTTGCATTCTTGGATGAGGGATGAGAAGATTCACTGCTTCGATCGTTTCGTGATTAAAGAGTAAGATATCGAGGTCGATTATCCTCGGACCCCATTTGAACTCCCTTTCCCTTCCAAGGTCGATTTCCACCTGCAAGCACTGATGTAATAGAGTTTCTGGACTTAAACTGGTACGAATTTCGATGACCATGTTCAAAAATTGATCTTGTTCTGTAAATCCTACCGGGTCTGTTTCATACAGAGAGGATCGTTTCGTTACCTCTATCTTACCATGACTGCCTAAGATGTTTATGGCTTTTTCTAAATAACCCGCCCTGTCCCCCATATTGGAACCAAGGGAAATATATGCAGTATTCATCCTATCGACTCCTATTAATCTCCACCGCCACCGACCGGTAATGACCAGGAATGGGTGGATCAGGCTTGATTAGTGTGATTTTGCAGCTCTTGACAGCGTTGAATGTTTCCAGGATCCGGGAAGCGATGTCTTCAGCCACAGCTTCGACCAGATTCCTTGGCTCTCCTTCCACAACACTTTTGGTAATGGAATAGATCTCCGCATAGTTTACGGAGTCTTCAAGCTGATCGCTTTGACCGGACTTCCTTAAATCTAAATGCAACTCTACACTAACACGAAAACGTTGTCCAAGTTTGTTCTCCTCCTGGAATACACCGTGATAGCCGTAAAACTCCATTTCGTTCAATAGAATTTTATCCATATCTTTTCTCCTTTCCAACGAGAACATCCATCATTTTTGCCATGCGTGCCATTTCCTTTACATCATGAACACGTACGATGTGACAGCCTTTTTGAATACCGTAGCAAACTGTCGCCCCCGTCCCCTCCATCCTCTCCTCAACAGGGAGATCAAGGACATGTCCGATGATGGATTTCCGTGATGTTCCGAGCAGGACCGGATAGCCAAGGGAGACGATGACATCCAGATGCCTCATCATTTCTATGTTCAATTGTACTGTTTTGGCAAAACCAATGCCAGGATCGAGGATGATCTGTTCATCTTTTACACCCGCTCCCTTGGCGATGAAGATGCTCTCCTGCAAATCTTGAATCGCATCCCGGACGAAGTGGTTGTAATCCCGATTATCCCGGTTATGCATGAGAATGATCGGGGCACCGGTATCTGCCGCTACCCGTGCCATTTCAGGGTCCTTTTTCGCACCCCATACATCGTTAATGATACTTGCGCCCGCTTCAAGCGCTTTTCTTGCCGTCGCAGCCTTATACGTGTCAATGGAGATTGGTACGTTCACTTCCCGGGAGATCGCTTCAATAATCGGCACAACCCGTGAAATCTCTTCTTCGGCAGGTACGACCTCGTGGCCAGGCCGGGTCGACTCACCACCTATATCAATGATATCAGCACCCATCTCCACCATTTCTTTCGCCCGTTCCACAGCCCGGTCTAACTCATTGAAAGACCCGCCGTCCGAGAATGAATCAGGAGTGATATTCAGTATCCCCATGATAAGGGTCTTCTCTGTAAAATCAAGTTCGTATGTTCCGCACTTCACTGCGTCATCCCCCCTCTTTTCATTTCCTGTATGGAATTCAAGTGTCGTGTATATTTCGTGTACTGCTCATGAAAAAGCCCTACGTACTTTCCATGTCGCCCCGGTAATCGTAAAGAATCCATTTTGTTTACCGGTATGATCTCTTGAACGGAATTCGTGAAAAACACTTCATCCACTTCAAGCATGTCCACTTTTTCAAACATCCCGACCTGCACCGGTATATTCAATCGATCGGCAAGAGCCAGGATGAACTGCCTGGTGATCCCGTTTAACAAACCGGTTTCCACCGACGGCGTATATAATCTCCCGCCCTTTACCCAGAAGAGGTTGGAGGTGATCCCTTCACAGAGGTACCCTTCTTTTGTCAGAAAGATCCCTTCTTTATCCACGGTTGCTCCCAGTTCCCTTTTTGCCGCCATGTTGTTCAGGTAATGATGGGATTTGAGACGCTCTCCCGTTTCCGGAGTGTTTCTTCTAAGCTTCAGGAACACTCCTTCCTTTTCCTTTAAGGGGGCGGAAGGAGGTAATTCCTTTTGAAAAAGAATGACGGTTGCGTTCTCGTAAGGAGTCGTCTTCAAGCCGATTTCCCCTGGTCCGCCTGACACATTAAACCGGCAATATGCATCCTTAAGGTCGTTTTTCTTTAATAGCTCCGAGATGGTCGACCTGATCGTTTCCTCATCCAGGTCGGCTTCAATATTTAATTCCTTTAACCCAAGTGACAGTCTGTTCAGATGATCTTTTAGTAAAAAGGGATGACCGTCATAGGTACGAAAGGTTTCAAATACTCCCATGCCGTACAAATAGCCGTGGTCGAATGGAGAAATGGCCGCTTCTGACTGGTGTATGATGTCCCCGTTTATATATAGATACATGGGTCAGGCCATCCCTACTTTTTTATACGCGTTCAGAAAGTTAAGGAGCAGCCGCTTCCCCTGCTCCGTCATGATGGATTCAGGGTGGAACTGCACTCCCTCCACGGGAAGGTATTTATGTCTGATCGCCATGATCTCTCCCTGTGCCGTTTCCGCAGAAATATCGAAGCAATCCGGAAGGGTCTCCCGTTTAACGATCAGGGAATGATACCTCGTTGCATTGAAAGGATTCGGCATCCCTTCAAATACGGTTTTCCCGTCATGGATCATCGGGGAGACCTTTCCGTGCATCAACCGTTCGGCACGAATGACATCTCCTCCGAAAACCTGGGCGATTGACTGATGTCCGAGACAGACGCCGAAGATCGGAATCTTCCCGGCAAATGTCCGGATCGCCTCAAGACTTACACCCGCTTCGTTCGGGCTGCACGGACCCGGAGAAATCATCAAATAATCCGGAGACAAAGCTTCAATTTCATCGAGGGTGATCTCATCGTTTCGCTTCACGATCAGTTCCTCCCCAAGCTCCCCTAAAAATTGCACAAGATTATAGGTGAATGAATCATAGTTATCAATCATGAGAATCATAGATTTTCTCCTTCCGCCATTGCCTTTGCGACCCAGAGGGCTTTCGCTTTTTTGAGGGATTCCTTGTATTCGTACGCCGGATTGGAATCGATCACCACTCCCGCTCCTGCTTGGATGTGACCTATTCCTTCTTTGACAAGCATCGTCCGTATGACGATGTTCAATTCCATATCGCCATTGAGACCGATCCAGCCAATGGAGCCTGTGTAAATGCCCCGCCTGACCGGTTCAAGCTCCTCAATGATCTCCATCGTCCTCACTTTGGGCGCCCCGGTAATCGTTCCTCCGGGAAAAACAGATCGAATGACGTCCGCCCCTGTTTTGGTTTCATCCAGTTTGCCCCTGACATTGGATACGATGTGCATGACGTGGGAGTATTTTTCGATCACCATGAACTCGTTGACTTCGACTGTCCCGTACTGGCATACCTTCCCCAGGTCATTACGCTCCAGATCTACAAGCATCACATGCTCGGCTCTCTCTTTTTCATTATGGATCAGTTCCAGGGCAAGTCTCTCATCCTCATCCGCATCCTTCCCACGGGAACGGGTACCCGCAATCGGCCTCGTACTTACTTCCATTCCTTTTTTCTTCACGAGCAGTTCAGGTGACCCGGAAACAATCTGGAAGTCCGGGCTGTGGATATAACTCATATAAGGTGAGGGATTTAATTCCCGAAGCTTTTTATAAACCGCATACGGCTCTGTTCTCAACTGTTGAGACTGCCGGACAGATAAATTCACCTGAAAGACATCCCCCTGTGAGATATACGCTTGAATTCTTTTCACTGCTGCTGAGAATTCTTCCTCATCCATCGACACTTCAACATCCGCCATGTCGTCATTAGGATCCTTCTTCGTTTCATTCTTGGATGACAGGGCATTTTCCCAGGAGGCAGTCCACTGTGAAAGCTTCGCCTCTGCCGATTCCGGATCTTGCTCGGATAACATCATTGTCCATAAACAATCCTCCTGATGATCGAAGACCGCCCACTCTTTCAGGTAGTAAAAATAAAGGTCGGGAATCTCCAGATCATCACGTCCCAGCGAAGGAAGTTTCTCGATCTTTCTTGCATAGTCATAACTAAGAAAACCGATCACTCCCCCCTGGAAGTCAGGGAGATCCTCTCTTCTTTCCGTTCGATGGGGGGTCATCCATTTTTCCAATTGGATCAATGGATCTCCATGTATCACTTCAGCTCCAGTAGAGTCTTGTATTCTCAAACCTTCCGGAATACTTTGTAAAATGACGTCAGGTTGCAGTCCAGCCACACTATAACGACCACCCCGTCCGCTTTCTAACAAAATGTGATGTGTTTGATGCTGACTGAGCTGTTCATATGCTGCGAAAAATTGTTCTTTGGTTGTATGGTTTTTATGAAAATACAGGTGCTGCACGGACCCCTCACACTCCTAATGTTTATCTCCTTTCATGATACATGAACTTCAGGAAGGTTTCATCGTTAAAAAATTGAAATTATGCAGGGCTGAGAGGTTTTTTAAACATAAAAAATGGATCCTGAAGCAACGTGCACTTCAGGATCCGGCATTCACATTTTATTCTTCATCAAATTGGTAAAGTGGAGTGCTTAAATAGCGCTCCCCATTACTAGGAAGGATGGCGAGCACTTTTTTGCCCTTTCCTAACTTCTTCGCTACTTCTAGGGCTGCATAGATGGCTGCCCCGGAGGAAATCCCGCCCAAGACCCCTTCTTCTTTAGCTGCTCTTCTTGCATACTCAAAAGCTGAATCCTTATCCACCTGTATAACATGGTCATACACATCTGTATCTAAAATCTCAGGAATGAATCCGGCTCCGATTCCCTGAATTTTATGAGGTCCCGGCTTTCCTCCTGATAAGACAGGGGAATCCGAAGGCTCGACTGCGTATAATTCAACCGATGGATAATGTTTTTTCAACACTTCACCAACGCCTGTAATCGTTCCGCCAGTACCGATACCTGCGATGAAGGCATCAAGCTGATCACCCATCTGTTCCACGATTTCCGGTCCGGTCGTTTCACGATGAACCTTGGGATTAGCTTCGTTTTTGAATTGCTGCGGCATGAAGAAGCCTTTTTCTTTCGACAGCTCTTCCGCTTTGCGAATGGCGCCATTCATTCCTTCAGAACCCGGTGTCAATACAAGTTCTGCTCCGTAGGCCCGTAACAGGTTACGCCTTTCTGTACTCATCGTGTCAGGCATAACGAGCAAAGAACGGTAACCTTTAGCGGCAGCGACCATTGCAAGACCGATACCCGTGTTGCCGCTTGTCGGCTCAACGATCGTATCTCCGGGTTTGATCGTACCTGCAGCTTCCCCTGCTTCAATCATGGCCAGGGCGATCCGGTCTTTCACGGAACTGCCCGGATTCATGTATTCTAATTTCAAATAAACATCCGCACTATTCTCATCCACTAATCGATTCAGTTTTACCACTGGAGTCTGACCTATTAATTCTGAAATTGAATTGGCTACTCTCACCATTCGTTCATCACTCCTAATTCCAAGTAATTTTGTTGGTTTTAATAAAATGTAACAATATTCAATATATTTGTCAACGATATTGCTTTTCTTTTCCGGGCACTGCTATACGGCATACACCGATGGCACACCCTCTTCACTCACCTACATTTATATGCACCTTACACTTATCCTATGTTACGTTGAAAGGGTTCGAACTATGTAAAAGGAGCTGACCGAAAGTCAGCTCCTTCATTACTCTTGCTTGCCATAAAACCACTCGGCGTCCACTTCATCCCAAAAGGATTCAGGCTTAAGCGGTGTTTCGACCTGTTCTAAAGCAATCTGTCTGCGAATTTGTGATTTTACTTCCTTAAACGAAAAATCCCTCTCCTTCAGGATACCGTCGACATAATAAATCATATAGTCTGAATCCTGTTGAATCGGTGATGTCCATTCACCCTGCGATAAGGGTTCTACCTCCGACTTCGCTTCCGGAGAAAGAATATCCCCATCAATGGGAACATACCCAATGTCCCCTCCTAGATGTGCGCTTTGCTCATCGGTAGACCGTTCCATGGCCAGTGCTTCAAAGTTAGATCCGCCATCGAGCTCCTTCAGAACCTGATCCGCTTCTGTTTGATCCGCTACCTTCAATTGCTTCAGCTTATACATTTTAGGGATTGAATACTGCTCCTCATTCTGGGCATAGAATTTCTTCATTTCTTTTTCGGGAACCTGAACGTCCTTCGTGATGAGCTCCTCTAATAATAATTCAGATTTGATCTGCTCTTTCAGCGTATCTTCATCTTCAAGATTCTCTTCATCATAGGCATTATAAACGGATTGAATCAGGTAGTATTCCTGTTCTACTTCTTTATTTGAAACAGAAATATCGTATTTCTTCGCCAGGTGGTCGATCACTTTTTGATTGACCATGGCCCTCAATTCTTCTTTACCATGTTGTTGTTCCAGTGCGTATAACCAATCCTCCCGGGTCACGGATTCCCCGCCAACCGATGCCACCACTTCAGGGGTACCGACTTTCCCCGAGGACCAGTTCCACACAAGTGTGATCAGATTCGTGACAAGCAGTACCCCGATGATCACCATGAGTACAGACCGTTTAATTCTCATTTCTCCCATTCTCCCTGAATGTAATTTATTCCTTAGCGCTTTCTTTCAGTTCTTCTAATTCTTCTTTAGAAAATAGATAGGTTTCATTACAGAAATGACAGCTTGCTTCCGCACTGCCGTCTTCATCGATCATCTCTTGAATTTCCTGTTCCCCTAAGCTGATGATCGCATTCGAGAAACGCTCTTTATTGCATTGGCACTTAAATGCTACTGGAAGTGTTTCAAGTACTTTGACTTCCCCTTTTCCAAGTACTTCTTCCAATACCTCTTCAGGACTTAGACCTTTTTCAATCAATTTAGAGATTGGAGGGATTTTGGCCAAGCGTTCCTCAATCTTTGTAATCGTTTCATCCTCCGTACCAGGCATAAGCTGGAGGATGAATCCTCCTGCAGCAAGTATCGAGTTGTCTGGATTGACCAGCACTCCCACCCCTACAGAAGAAGGCACTTGTTCTGACGTGACGAAATAATAGGTGAAGTCTTCCCCGAGTTCTCCTGATACAATGGGTACCTGACCAGAGAAATGGTCTCTCATACCGATATCTTTCACAACCGATAACATACCTTCCGTACCGACCGCACGGCGGACATCAAGCTTTCCGTGCTCATTCAAATCAAAGTGGACATGGGGATTGGTCACGTATCCTCTGACCTCACCTTTTGCATTGCTGTCCACAAGGATGGCTCCGATCGGACCGCCGCCTTCTACTTTGATCGTCAATTTATTTTCACCTTTGAGCATAGCCCCCATCATCACACCGGCACTGATGCTTCGACCAAGTGCTGCAGATGCAGTCGGCCATGTACCATGTCTTCTTTGTGCTTCTCCTACTGTATCCGTACTTTTGACAGCATACGCACGTACCTGCCCGTCATAGGCTAACGCCTTTACTAAATAGTCACTCATGGTTGTAGCTCCTTTCACTCTAGTTCATGTTTCTCTTATAGATTAATTTTAGCCCTTTCAACGTCAAGAATGGATCTACTACGTCAATGCTATTGGATTCTTTCGAGATCAGCGTGGCCAATCCTCCCGTTGCAATGACCGTTGGCTCCTTCTTACTTTGTGCTTTCATTCTTTGAACGATACCTTCGACTTGTCCGACATATCCATAAAGGATACCCGCCTGCATAGCTGTGACGGTATTCTTACCGATAATCTGTTCCGGACGGGCGATTTCGATCCTTGGCAGTTTGGCCGCCTTCGAGTACAGGGCCTCCGTTGATATGCCTATTCCCGGGGCGATCGCACCACCCATATATTGTCGTTCTTCATTGATATAGCAATACGTCGTCGCTGTACCGAAGTCAACGATGATAAGCGGGCCGCCGTATTCGTGAATGCCAGCGACTGCATTGACGATCCGGTCCGCTCCGACTTCCCTGGGATTTTCGTACTTGATGTTCAAGCCTGTCTTAATCCCGGGTCCAACGACAAGCGGAGTAATATGAAAATACTTCTCGCACATGCGTTCCAAACTGAACATGATTGGAGGGACAACAGAAGAAATGATGATCCCGTCAATTTCCTCAAACGTCAGATTCACATGCTCAAATAGATTCTTTACAAGCATGCCAAACTCATCTTCCGTCTTATGTCGATTCGTTTCAGCTCTCCAATGATATTTTAAATGGTCATTTTCATACACACCAAATACAATATTGGTATTCCCTACATCCATTACAAAAATCAATATCCTCACCTACTAAGCCAATTGTTTTCACACTGCCAACATCATACCATAATTTATTTTAAATAGGTATAAAAGCGCAATCCGCGTGGTTAGGTCCATTTGTTTTGTATAAATTCCAAAAAATTCATTTACCATAAGTGACAGCGGGAAAACTTTGACCGTTCCTTTCCGCTCCAGGCACTTGCTTTCCACGGGGAGGAAGTCGAGCCTCCTCGGGCTTCGCCCTGCGGGGTCTCGACCTTTCCTCTTTTTCCCGCTGGAGTCAAGTGCCTTCCGCTACAATCCACTCTGTGCTTCTCCATTGTGGCTGTGACTTCCTAGTTATTAATTGCCTTTTGGTACCATTTTGATTCAGTAATCAAAAAAGGATGCACCCATAAATGGATGCATCCTTCATTATCATGTGCGATCAGTATGAGAGTCGTCTTCTTTGGAAGTCGTGTCTTCTACAATCGCAGTTTCTTCATTTTTCTTCTGGATGTTGACCTTCACGTCACTGCTATCCTGATCGGATTCATATGTGCGTTCAGGCAATTTGCCGTGATCCATTAGAGACTTGATTTGCGCTGCGTCTAATGTTTCTACATCCAACAAAGTTTTGGCAATGAGTTCAAGCTTGTCACGGTTCTCAGTAAGAATCCGCTTCGCTCTCTCATAGCTGTCTTTGATCAGACGCTGCATTTCTAAGTCAATTTCATACGCGATGGCATCTGAATAGTTTTGTTCACTATTGATGTCACGTCCAAGGAACACTTGACCACCTTGGGATTGACCGAACTGAAGTGGTCCGAGCTTATCACTCATACCATATTCAGTGACCATTTTACGGGCGATTCCAGTTGCACGTTGGAAGTCATTATGCGCACCAGTGGATACATCTCCGAAGATGATTTCCTCTGCCACACGCCCACCAAGTAATCCGGTAATCTTATCAAGAAGCTCCGGCTTCGTCATGAAGTAACGATCTTCCTTAGGTAGCATGACAGCGTAGCCGCCAGCCTGCCCACGAGGAACGATGGTCACTTTATGTACCATGTCAGCTTCATCAAGGACTAATCCGATCACGGTGTGACCCGCTTCGTGGAATGCCACAATTTTACGTTCTTTTTCAGATATGACTTTGCTCTTCTTAGCAGGACCTGCAATGACACGGTCCGTTGCTTCGTCGATATCACGCATATCGATTTTCTTTTTGTCCTCACGGGCCGCAACAAGTGCCGCTTCGTTCAGAAGGTTTTCCAAATCGGCTCCGGAGAAACCTGGTGTTCTCATGGCAATCGCTTTAAGATCTACTGAATCATCAAGCGGTTTGTTATGAGAATGTACTTTAAGGACAGCTTCACGACCTTTTAAGTCTGGACGATCTACTGTGATTTGACGGTCGAAACGTCCCGGACGCAATAATGCCGGATCCAGAATGTCTGGTCTGTTCGTTGCAGCGACGATGATGATTCCTTCGTTCGCTCCAAAACCATCCATCTCAACAAGTAACTGGTTCAGGGTTTGCTCACGCTCATCGTGACCTCCGCCCAATCCTGCTCCACGCTGACGACCGACTGCATCAATCTCATCAATGAAGATGATACAAGGCGCGTTCTTCTTCGCATTTTCAAATAAATCACGTACACGAGATGCACCGACACCGACAAACATCTCAACGAAGTCGGAACCACTGATTGAGAAGAATGGAACTCCCGCTTCTCCAGCTACCGCTCGTGCAAGTAAGGTTTTACCTGTACCAGGAGGTCCCACTAGAAGGACACCCTTCGGAATACGGGCACCCACTTCAGAGAACTTGCGTGGATCCTTTAAGAATTCCACTACCTCTACAAGCTCCTGCTTTTCTTCATCTGCGCCCGCTACATCTTTAAAGCGGACTTTCTTCTTCTCTTCACTGTAAAGCTTTGCCTTACTCTTACCAAAGTTCATGACACGGCTTCCGCCGCCTTGAGCTTGGTTAAGTAAGAAGAAGAACAGGATGAAGATGATGACAAACGGAATGATGGTTGTGAAGAAAGATACCCAGCCGCTTGTTTCCTTGGCCTGTAATACTTCCACATCGATGCCCTGCTCTGACGCAGCTGCATTGATCTTATCCATCAGCTTTCCATCTGTGGTAAGGACATAGGTCAAGAAGTACTCTCCTTCTTTAGCCCCTTCCATTTGTCCTTTTACTTCATAAACACCTCTGCCAGGCTGAATTGAAAAAGAAGAAACATCTCCGTCTTCAAGGTTATTAATAAATGTACTGTACTCGATATTTTTGGTTGGCTCGTTGTTGTTACTGAAATAACTCACCACACCTATAATCACTAAAAAGACTAGTAAATAGAATATGGTGTTTCGAAAGATCCGGTTCATCCCTTACCTCCTCCCACGGGTAAACAAACTAAGTAAAATAGTATCATAGAAAATCATGGCATTACAACAAATTGCACTTGCAAGATTCCTCTTTAGAATATACTTATTCTCCCGTTGTATACACTCTTGGTTTTAAAACACCGATATACGGCAGATTACGATATCTCTCCGCGTAATCGAGACCATATCCGACCACGAACTCGTCAGGAACAATAAAGCCCACATAGTCCGCTTTGATATCTGCTTTACGACCGGTTGGCTTGTCGAGCAGAGTCACTATGCTGATGGATTTTGCCTTACGATAGCGGAAAAGCTCCACCAGATAGCTTAATGTCAATCCGCTGTCGATGATATCTTCAATGATGAGGATATCCCGGCCTTCCACCTTGGTATCTAAATCTTTCACAATCTTTACTTCTCCGGAAGAGACAGTAGAGTTCCCGTAGCTGGATACATCCATGAAATCCATTTCCATATGGGTATCCATGCGCTTGCAAAGGTCAGCCATGAATGGCATGGCGCCTTTTAAAACGCCAATCGCCAAAGGAAAACGATCTTGATATTCCTCTGTTAATTGTGCACCTAACGCTTTGATCTTTTCTTGAAGTTCTTCTTCTGAAATTAACACTTTCTCAATATCTTGGTTTAACAATGTTCAACTGCCTCCTAGAAGATGATTGCTTGTAAATTGTAGTACTAAACTATTTTCCTGCTCTTCTCCCAAATCGTAAATAGACTTCTTCATGCCCGGAACCCACAGTATATGTTGTTCAGCGTCCACTACAACCGGCCACTCCTCACGAAGGTGAGCGGGAAGTTTATGATCGATAAAGAGGTTTTTCAGCTTCTTGGAGCCTTCCATCCCCTTCACTTTCATTCTATCCTCTTTTCTTCTCGTTCGCACGTAAAGAGGAAGGGACACAGCGCGTGGATCAAGATAGATCACATCACTGGTACAGTCCGGGGTGTGCGGGGAAGAATTGAGATGAAACTGATATTCACCTTGAATGTCCAGCCCCTTATCAACCTGCAGCTCATAACAATAGGGAACCTCGGTTAAGGCTAATTCTCCAAAGTGAAAATAGCATGTATGATACGCACGTGTTACCTTAAGCCCCTTTGGTAAGTCTATGCTGGCATTCGGCGCTTTTCCTTTTAAAATACCCAATACATCGTAAATATGTATAGACGATAAGGAAGATGGTCTTAGTTTGTAAAGATAGTTTAATATTAGATTAATCCCTCTTCTTTGTAAAGGCTGAGCCATTGCAAGAAAACCATCGATATGTATGGAGGAGTAATCCCCGGTGTTATTCCATACCTTATTCAACTTTTCCTTTGTTAATTCCTCTAAATATGCCTCATCTTCTGCCAATTCTTCACTAAATCGTTGGAATTGAAGATGAACATGAGGGTTTTCCTGTTTTAAGAATGGAAGGATTCTCTTTCTAAACCGATTCCTTGTATAAACTTCCTTCTGGTTACTGGGATCTCTTCGCGGCTCAAGATCATGTCTTTCACAATAGTTCTCGATCTCCAGTTTCGTCACAGTCAGGAAAGGCCGGATAATATCACCGTCAGCAAATGATCGTTTCAGGGGGATGCCGGCTCTACTCGCCCCCGATGCCCCTCTTGTCAATTTCATCAGGATGGTTTCGACTTGATCATCCCCGTGATGACCCAGGGCAAGCTTGGTGGCTGACATCTCTCTCATGACACCCTCAAGAAACCCATAACGAATCTTTCGGGCCATATCCTGCATGCTTCCATTTACCGCTTCGATTTCCTTCGAAACATCCACTCTTTCTCCGTAAAAGGGGATATTCCGCTGATGACAGAAATCCCGGACGAACTGAAGCTCCTGAAAGGATTCGTCCCCCCTGAACATATGATCCAGATGGGCCGCCGCCACTTCCACCCCTAACTCTCCTTTGTTCGAGTCAAGAAAGTGCAGCAGCGCCAGGGAATCAGGACCGCCTGATACGGCTACCAGAATGCGGTCGCCCTTTTGAATGAGCCGGTGATCTTGAATGAATCGTTTTATCGTATGCTCTAACATTGTGCTTCCTCTTCCTAAAACCATTTTCCCCATTGTATCAATTTATACTGGTTTCTCACACCGTTACGCTACAGCAATTCTCCATAAATATACAAAACGTACAGGAGCGATACAATGATCACAACAAGCACAGTCTCCAGAAAGTGACTAGAATTTTTATTCCGTTGATTTTGATATCTGCTTTGGTGGGGGGAAGATGTTCTTACAGTAGAGCTTTGCGGAACGGATCTTTGGGCCTTCGGTTTAGGCTTCGTCTGCTGCACCGGCTGGGCATGAGAAAGTCCATGTAAAAGACTCTCTCTCATTTCATTGGCAGATTGAAATTTGCCCTCGAGGGAAGCAAGGATCGTCCCTGCGAACTTTTTCAGCTGGTCCTTGGAATCCACAGCCTGCCTCAGTTGTTTTATATTCCCTTCCCCGGTCTTGGTGAAACGCGTTGGATGGGCCAAATTGATAAGAATCATCCCTACTGAGAAAAGATCATAGGAAGGTTCTGCCCTCCTGGATCCCCCGATCCAATATCCTCTATCAAAAAACTCCGTAAACTCCTTGATCGCCCGGCCATTGATGGTCGTCCCCCCGACGTCAATACAGCGAATTCTGTAAGGAGGACCCGTCACAATTAAGTTTTCTGGCTTTAAATCCCCAAAGACCCATCCTTCCTTATGAATCCGCTCCAGGTCTGTCAGGAGCTGGGCAACGAGGACACCTGTCCAGGAAAATCCCTTGGACTGGACGAAGGACAAAAGATCGGTACCCTGTATATATTCCATCACATAGAAATGGATTTTTTGACCCCTTACCTCCCAATCGTCCACATCAAGAAGCTTGGGCCCAAGGGGAGAGCCTTGGACCTTGGAGAAAGCTTTTAATACATTGACCTCAGATGTAATCGACACATTGCTGTCGCTCATCTTTAACGCCTGATATCCTGAGGATCCCTGCACCAGATAGACCATCCCATTGGCGCCGAACCCCAGTTCTTTTACGATTGTATAAATATTCTTATACCATTTGCCTCTTATAACTGTTCCAGGGGGAAAACTAAATGGTTTCTTCGAAGTATTGTTCATCATCGCCACGAGAGAGCAATCCCCTTAATGAACGTTTTTTCTTAAAGTGTGTAATGGCTTCTGAGATTGCAGGCCCCGTTGGAGTGATTCCGCCTGGAGACAATTTAGAGAAAATACTCGTCAGTGTTTCGAGTCTTGGTGTCCAATCCAGCAGTTTTTCGACATCTTGTCGTTTCCCGGGAAATACAAACACAGAAAACTTATTATCACCCATCCTTGCATTTAAGCTTAATGATAGGTCCAATAGGGCTTCCTTGACTGTCGGAAGCTTATGTTTCATACTTGCTGACGTATCGACAAGAATCAACACTTCCATATCGACGGATTCACCCAGTTCATCGACCACTTCCATGACCTCTCCACGCTGTTCGGGCGGAAGTTCCTCCATGGAGGCGGATTTCCCAAGGATTTGTTTCAATTCTTTATTCACAACTCCCTGCAAGGTTTGGGTCATCGCTTTACGCGTGACCATCTGTACCGTTTGCGAAAGCTGCTGTGCATATACGATCTGGCTCACTCCACCCCCCGATAGAGCAATCCCTTCAATTTCCTGCATCCCATTATCATCTATGACATCATTGTCCATCACACCGATCACATTGACCGAGATTCCCTGCTCCTTGGCGAGGGCCGCCATTGCAATCGGGTCTTCTCCTTGATTCGAGCAACCATCCGTAATTAAAAGAATTTGACGAAGTGTACCTGGCTTCATCAGACTCCCCTCCTCATTCTAAAGTTGATATCATCTTCGCCGAATAAGGAGGGATTTATACTCTAGTTAACTATTTTAAAGGGTGCGAACCCTAGGAAATTTTATCTTTCTTCTTTGATTTTTGCATGGGGATGGATGACCACTTCGGTATGTTATGTTTGATTTTCGATACCACAATCGTCATATCATCCTCTATTAATCCGGAGCTCGACCGGATGACCTCCTCCATTAATATGTCTGCCACTTCCTGTGGATCATCGGTTTCAAGTTCTTTTATCTTCCGCTTCATCCACAGGTCATAATTTTCTACATGCTTCGGTCCCTCAAAGGCACCGTCACTCATCATGATGAGAAGATCTCCCGCTTTCAGCTGCTCCGAGACGACATCGACATCAAAGTCCTGCTGAAGCATCCCCATCGGCAAGTTACTGGCTTCCACCTTGAGGATTTTATCCCCCCGCTTAATGAAGCTTGGGGTCGAACCTATTTTTAAGAACCTCGAAGACGCATTCTGAAGATCAATCATGGCTAAATCCAGTGTGGAGAAAATTTCATCATTCGTTCTGAGGGAAAGAATCGAATTGATGGACTTGATCGCCACCTGTTCTTCGATCCCCGATTCCAGAATCTTTTTCAATAGCCTCAGTGTTTCATTGCTTTCATAATGGGCCCGTTCACCGTTCCCCATCCCGTCACTGATCGCAACGGCATACTTCCCCCTTCCCAATTCAATCATGGAGTAACTGTCTCCCGAAACCAGTCCGCCTCCTTTTGCCGCATGGGAGGCCCCTGTATCGACGACAAATTTCTTGGCAGATTGAAAGGTTACGTGACACTGACCGTTCGGAAATTGAGCGCACTCCTCCTTTTGTACAACGATGTTTTCCCCTAGAATATCCGATAACATGGGTGCGATGAGCTTTTCCCCCTGTCCGTGACCCCCGCAATAAGGCATGGTCATATCGATATCGACATTCCCTTGCTCCAGATTATAGATTTCTATATTTTCAATTTCGATCCCGAACTCTCCGATACTCGCCAGGATCTGTTCTTCCTGAATATGATGATTCTCCCTTTCTCTCTGGATTTCTTTCGCGAAATTCCCCATGACTTCGGACACACCAAGCAACTGGTCAGCCACAAGCTTCCTGCTTTCCTGGACCTGTTTCTTCAATTTCAGATTGGCCTGATAGAAAGTGAGCTCCTGATAGATCGTATCCTTCAACTTCTTCTCTCTCGTACAATGCTTCTCTACTTCTCTTGCAAGTCTCGGGGAAAGGGGGACCCTTCCCTGATCATACTCAGTCATCACTTCTTTCATGAGATTATAGGTTTTATCAAAATTCCGCGCCCAGCACTGATCCTTCTTAAAGCAGGTTTGACACGTCTTCTCCGTGACATTGCTGAGAAAATAGTCAAATTCTTTATCTTCCTCCTCTTCAAACCGGTCTTCTATTTGTTGAAAGCTGTTCGAAAGAGCCTGAAACACTGACGAGAATTGAGTGACCCGATTGGCGGTCACATCCCTCACCCGGCGCATATACCCCTGTTGGTCCTGCTGATATTCAGCAGTACCCGGTATATGCCTAGCAATTTTAGACGTTAAACTTTGAGGAGTGAGAAATAGGAGTAATATCGCTACCCCCGATTCATAAAGGGTTTTCGTTAAGACTGTATCCGTATCCCCGTACATACCCATTAGCAGTGTAGCGATTAACAAACCGATTGCCGCTCCGAATTTCTTCCCTTCTTTCATGAGTCCGCCCAGAAGTCCGGAAAAAGCAAGCAAGCTCATTTGATAAAAGCTTGAAACGTTGGCTAAACTGAAGACGAGGCCGGTCACGACCCCTACCGTCGATCCCACTGTGGCCCCTGCGATAAAGGAGAACAGCAGTACCAGATATCTTGATAACACATGTTCTACAGACAGATTGTATACGGACCATCCGATCGTTCCCGTCATGATCGAGGCCAGGAGGATGATCAAGCTCACCACTTCTTCTGTTTTCAGTGATTTCCTTCTACGCTGTACCGTAACAAGGGGGACGCTCTGGATGAAGATATAGGTTAAGAGAAACGCAAGGCTTGCTTCAATGACCGCCATGACCCCGTTATAGATCGTCAAGGCCTGTCCCTGTTGGATATAATCGAACCCAAGCTTGGCAGCCATCACCGTAAAGAACACATAGAAGGCGACAACCCTCACATTATTCTTGTGATATTTTTGCGATAATCGATACGTTAACAGGAATAATACCGCACTGACAAACGTATAACTGATACTAGGAATGGATAAGGTGAGCGCTCCTGCCAGCAATCCCATGAGTGCGATCGGCGACTTCTCTCTCCGTATGATATAAACCGACGCAAAGAATGGCAGAGCAAAAGGTGTCAGATGTGAAAGGATTAAAGCTCTTCCGAGGAGAAACCCGATGACGAATAGAGCAACCCCCTTTTCTACGAATAACCACTCAAGCTTTGAATAAATGGACCGGATCCCCTTGGACAGTTCCACCCTCGTGTGTTCAATGTCTACGTTCTGAACTGGTTCGATGATCGACTGATCGACTTTCCCCATGTATGAAACACTCCCCATTTCTTTTTTTGTTCAGTATAAAGGGTACAAGCTCAAAACTTTGTCAAAATGAGGGAATGCATTCCAAGAATGTTTCGACGTCTTTCTATGGTTTCTGGTAAAATATTCAGAATATTCATGAGGGTTCCCCGTATATTCCCGTGTTTTTTCTTTCAAATTCCTTACGTATCGTTGCTTAAGGGAATTTTGACAATTTCTTTAGGTTTGTATATTGACAAGCAAACCCTTTCTCGGTATCATAGTTTTTGTGCCAAAAAGGCGCATATCCATATGGCGGTGTAGCTCAGCTGGCTAGAGCGTACGGTTCATACCCGTGAGGTCGGGGGTTCGATCCCCTCCGCCGCTACCATATTGTGTCGGCCCGTTGGTCAAGCGGTTAAGACACCGCCCTTTCACGGCGGTAACACGGGTTCGAATCCCGTACGGGTCATAGAAAAAAGACTATCATGATGATAGTCTTTTTTGTTTATTCTATTTTCCCGTCAAACCTTTTCGGCAGATACCAATTCTTCGATCTGCTCTTGGTGGTGCTTATCGTGACTGATGAAGTCTTCGAAAAATTCTTCCAGGGTGAAGCTTTGATCCCCGACTTTGAACGATTGCCCGAAATCATCTTCCGGTACGTTTTTTACATAAGTGATCATCAGATCCCTTGTTCTGATCCCTTCTTTGATCAAATCTCCCTGGTTCACTACATGATGGGCATAGTCTTCCGCTTCTCCATTAAATTTCTGGAAATCAGGAAAGGGTGGTAGTTCTGCTCCTTCTGAAACATGAGGGAGAATATCCTGTAAAGAATATTGATCCCATTTAATGATGTGGGCTATATTGGCAGCGATCGACCATTTATCTTCTTCCATAGGCTTGAACCATTCAACTTCACTTAGCAGCTTCAATTCCTCCAACCACATCTTAAATGACTCATAGTGATCGATAATCTGTTCGTATTTCATCCATTCTGCCCCCACTCACGATATTTATCTTTACCTATTCGATAGGAGCAGGGGATTTTCCTGTGTTGATGTCCATCAATAATATAAAAAAACAGGCATACCCATCAGAATGGGTATGCCTGTTTTCCGTTCACAACCTGCTATATGGGTTAATAGACAGCAAGTTAACCTTTTTTCGCCCCTTTTCCACCACGACGAGACTCAGTATTTTTCTTTAAAGATGATAAACGATCTTCACTGTCTTTCAAGAAACGTGCCATCTTTTGTTCGAAACTTTCTTTCGTACGAGTGTCGTTCGGTTTATTATTAGTACGCGGGCGCTGAGGACGCTGAGGGCGCTGCGGGCGTTGTGGTTGATCTTTCGCTTTACGGATGGATAAACCGATCTTTCCATCTTTCTCAACATTAATAACTTTAACCGTTACTTCGTCGCCGACTTTAAGGTGTTCGTTAATATCCTTAACATAGTTGTCTGCAACTTCACTAATGTGAACTAATCCTGTTGAACCTTCCGATAATTCCACGAACGCTCCAAAATTTGTAATACCTGTTACCTTACCCTGTAACTTGCTGCCTACTTCGATTGACATAAAAGAAATGCTCCTCCTTAAAATTATAAAAGATAAACCTTACTATATATTATAGCCAATTAAAAAAAAGAGTGTCAATAAGACACCTCTTCTTCTTTCTCTTTATCTGTCTCAGGTATGTTGAAAATAATCTCACCTTCATCTGATAAAAAGTAATCCCGGCGCGCCAGTTTGGCTATATATTCATCATCGTTAAGCTTCACAATCTCTTCTTCCAAGGCTGATTGCTTATCTTTCAGGTTTTCTAACTTTTTTTCCAATTGTGCTTTTTCCGTTTGTTTATCTTCTAAAACCTGGGCTCTGGAAATGAGGGTCGAGATTAAAAATCCACTAATTGCCAACACTAAAACAAAGAAAACTGCTAATCGACGGACCAAACGCTTTTTTCTCTTAGAAGAAGATTTATGCATATGCTCCTGATGGCGGACATATTCATTTTCCATTGGTGTCACGTTTTTTCTCATTCCCAAACCTCCTTTACAATATGGAGTGGCAAAGCCTTAAGCCCTATTCTTTATCTTTAGGTTTCTTTTTGAACTTTTCTACCACTCTATATACTTTTTTGATGTACGCTTTAAAAATTCCTGCCACTTTATTATATAACTTCTCGACTCTTTTTGTAAGATTTTTCGGCAATAAATTCCAAATACCCTTCAATATCCACCATATCGGTGTGATTACGAGCTTAATCGCCCATTGCATCACTTTCATGATCACCTTTAAAAAGAATAATATGACGGATAAAAGCCCTTTTCCTATAGATAATACAATCGTGATCAGAAGCACAATCATCCATTTTATCGGTGAATAAATCAATCTTTTCACCATTTTCACTCCGAAATTATACAGGGAGATAAAAAACAATATCAGGCGTTCAAGGAACGCCAAATAATGTTGCTTGATCAACGCCTGGTAAGCGGCAAAACCGCATAATAGCGCAATGAAAATATAAAAGCGGATCTCACCGAAATTCACGACGAATAAAATATAAAAAATCGCCAGTGCCTGCAAAACCCAAAACATGATGTCATTGATGAATACAAGCCACCGTTTTCTCTCGGACCGGTGTAAGAACCGGGAATACGTGTCCAACGTCATACCAAATAGTGCCCCCATGCCGATCATGGAGAGCATGGTATAGAACTGGGTCGAGAGGGTCATCGAAACAGCTTGCTAAAGAAGCCTTTAGCCTTCTCCCCGTTTTGTTCATCCAGGTAGACGAGATCGAACACCTTTCCTTTTATAGAGACGATGCCTTTATCCACATCCAGATTTTTCATTTGAAGATTCTGGCCCCTGACGGAGAGGAATCCCATGACGGTTTCAAGGAGGAACTCTTCGTTATCGAAGCTTTCCACTTGCTTCACTCCTGTAATATCAAGCAGCTTGCGGCCCCTCATCATTACGTCATGTTCCTGAAAGGTTTTATCTTTGTTTCCATCATATTGATTCATATCCATCCCTCACATTCCCATAGTACAAGCTTTGTAACTATGTTTATGTGTATAGGGGAAAAATAGAACCAAATAACAGACCAAATGCTATGTATCCCTTACTCCGTTTCCTCGACCCTTTCCTCTGAAAGGACGGAATAAAGCCCGCTCGCTTCTTCTTTTTTCGTTGTTTCAAGAAGCCTTTCAATCTTTACCCTCATAATTCTCTGGCCAAACCTTACGCTTAATTCATCCCCTACTTTTACATTGGAGCTTGCTTTGGCCTGTTGCCCATTCACAGTGATACGTCCCTGGTCGGCAATCTCTTTCGCCAGGGTTCTTCTTTTTATGAGCCTGGATACTTTTAAAAATTTATCTAATCTCATGGATACCATTGTACATTTCCCCTTATTCGATATTCATCTTTTTCGCTTCGTTCCAAAATCGGTCCAACTCTTCCAATGTAAAATCTTCAAAACTCTTACCCGATTTCATTACTTGTTCTTCCACATAGGAAAACCTGCGGTAAAACTTCGTGTTCGTCATGGCTAATGCTTCCTCAGGGAGAATCTTATAAAATCTGGCCACATTGATTAGAGCGAATAACACATCTCCAAATTCTTTTTTCATGTCGTGTTCACTATTATTCTCGACTTCTCTTTCAAATTCCTTTAATTCTTCCCATACTTTCTCCCAGGCACCTTTAGGGTCTGCCCAATCAAAGCCCACTTTTGCAGCTTTTTTCTGATATTCAAATGCCTTCATGAGAGCAGGCATACCTTTTGCCACGTTCTTAAGCATCGGTTCCTTGTCGTCCTGTTTTTCACGTTTCTTGATTTCGTCCCAGTTTGCTTTCACCTGCTCCGTGTTTTCCACTTGAACGGTTCCGAATACATGAGGATGTCTCCGGACCATCTTGGACGCCAGTCCTTCGATGACTTCTTCCATGGTGAACATGCCCTCATCCTCGCCTATTTGTGCATGGAGCATGATTTGAAGGAGGACATCCCCCATCTCTTCGATCATATGATCAATATCTTCTTCCTCGATGGCTTCCAGTAGCTCATATGTTTCCTCAAGGAGATATTTCTTGAGTGAATGGTGGGTTTGTTCTTTGTCCCATGGGCAGCCATTCGGTCCGCGAAGCGTCGAAATGATTTCCCTTAATGTCGCATATTGCTTAAAGGAGGATTCCATTTCCTCGACAGCCGGAACATAGAGGCTTGTCAAATTACTGAGATCAGCAACCCGGTCAAGCTCCACCAGCGGGATCCGCTCCACCTTTTCTTCCGTACTTCCGGCAGCCGTTACAAGGGAGACCTCATAATCATACGGATAAAGCTCCATCAGAGTGAGCTTCACTTCAGAAGCGATGAAGGCATCATACACCTGCCCGATGATAAGCTGCTGGTTCATATGGATATCATGAAGCTTTAAGCTGGTACCATCAAGGAGCTGGAATCCATCAATCGGATCCGCTCCCACAGAAGCAAACAGGGCATCGATAAAGCTCTGTCCACCGCCGATTTCAACGTGGATTGTCCCTTCTTTATGTAGGTCCAACAGCATTTGGACAGCCTTTTCTGCAACCAATGGGTGACCCGGAACGGCATAGACAAGGGAATGCTCTTCTGATGCCGTGATCAGGTTTTGAACAATCTCTTCATATACGAGATCGAACTGATCATGTTTTTCATAGACAGCATCGAAAGAATGATAGGTGATCCCTTCTGCTATTAAATCCTTTACGACGGGATGCTGATCCGTCCTTAAGTAAAGGTGTGAACTGTTCTTAATCCTCCTGTATACTCCCAATGGCAACTGTTCTATATCTCCTGCGCCTAACCCGACGATCGTTATCGTATTCATGTTAATCTCCTCGCTACTTATTATTCGGCTGAACTTTATTCATCAACCACACCCATTTACTCCCAAAGGGCAAGAAACTGATGTCTTCTCTTGAAAGGACATTCCCTCTTAAAAACACGATCAAAAAAAGGATGCCGCCGATACAAACGCCTCCTATTGAAAAAAGGACGGAAAGCGGACGCCCGGGCATTCCATTATCCAAAAGTGTATCATATATCCACAATAGCCCCTGTAATCCAATCGTCATGGCCGCTCCACTCAGCAGCAATGTCTTATAAAAAGAGAACGTAAAGAATCGGATTGGAAACCATTTTCTAAGCTTGATCACCATCATGATGGCAATGATACTTAAAGAGCCAACAGTCGAGACCGATGCCCCCATGACTCCCATCACTGGGATGAGACAGGCATTTCCGAGGTATTTCACTAAAATTCCCATCAGGATACAGAATGCCGGGTAATAAATTCTCCCGATTCCCTGAAAGATGCCTGCAAACGTCAAAATAAGGCAGCTGAAGAATATCGATAGACAGAAGACAGCGATGACCTTGGAACCGAGGGCATTTTCAAATAGCATCGTATTGGTCGGCACCATGATATTGATGATTCCCAGCGTGGCAGCGAATCCGATGGTGATGCTGATCTTAAGGGAAAGCTGACTGTACTCCCTTACTAAAGATTCTCTTCTTTTGAGATAGGCATTTGTCACCAATGGAACGATGGTCAGTGAAATGGAGGTAGCCACTACCGTCCCGAGCTGGACAAAGGGTTGTCCCCGGTCATAAATCCCCTTCCACGTTTTCGCGCTTTCCGCTTCCATCCCTGATGACAGAAGAAGGGAGTATACATTTAATGAATCCACAAATTGGAGTAAGACGAGCAACATGGCACTTACACAGATAGCTGTTCCGTTCTTGAACAACCGGGACCAGATCTGTACGTAATCGGCAGGAAGAGAAAGATATTTACGTGAAAACAGCTTTTCCCTCCGCGCAGTAAGGAAAGTAAGAAGAACAAGAAGTCCGCCCAGACCACCGGTAATCGACCCGAACAGCGCACCTTTCCCTGTCATGTATAAAGAGTACCCTTGAGATACTAGGATGGTCGAAAAAATCAGAATCGTCGCGACCCTGATTGCTTGTTCCGTCACTTGGGAAACAGCCGTTGGCACCATATCTTCTTTCCCTTGATAATACCCCCTGATGACGGAGAGGGGGGCTAATAATAGGAACGATAAAGAAATCACTTGAAGTAACGGCTTCAGCAGGGGATCTCCCATCCAACGTGCGATCACGCCTGAACCGAAGTAGACGAGCAGAAACCAGGAAAAACCAACGAAACAAAGGAATAAAAAGGAGGTGACGGCCACTCTCTTTGCACCCTCTTCATCCTCTCCTTCTAATTTCTCTGCAACCATCTTTGAAATGATGACAGGGAATCCATAGGTGGATAGAGCGATGGCAATTCCGTAGAACGGATACACCTGCTGATATATATAAAACCCGATATCTCCAACAATATTTTGAAAAGGGATCCGATAAACGGCACTTAATAATTTGGTTACCAATGCCGCAACCGTTAATACCATGGCCCCTTTCAAAAATCGGCTGGAGGAGTACTTCTGACTCAACCCGTTTTCCTGCCTTTCTTTACCTCTTACTTCAAGTCTTGACAGACCGAAGAAAAATCATTTATATACTGGTCATTTTACCATAAAGGGTTGTATGTTTTCTCGAATGGGGATGACGACAAAAAAAAGAAGAGCGGCGATTTGCCACTCCTTTACGTTATGACTCCATTTGTCTTGCTAAAAAGCCAGCTGCCGTTTCTACTGCCTTTTGTTCCACTTCGCCTACTGTACGGTCCTTTGAGAAAATCGCAACGGCACCAATCGGATCTCCATTTGCGACAATCGGAGCGATCGTATAGGAAGCAAGATCCTCACCGTGTCCTTCTACAAGCTCAGCTTGTCCCTGTTGAGTGTGTAATAGAGACGTGCGGTCATCCATTACCTTCTCGATGAGTTCACTGATGTTCTTATTTAAATACTCTTTCTTTGAAGCGCCGGAGATGGCGATGACTGCATCCCGATCACAAATTAACACGGCACTTCCCAAACTGTCGTACAATGCTTCGCCATATTCCTTAGCAAAGTCACCAAGTTCACTGATTGGGGAATATTTCTTTAAGATGACTTCTCCGTCACGATCAACGAAGATTTCCAGGGGATCTCCCTCGCGAATCCTTAATGTCCTGCGAATTTCTTTCGGAATGACGACACGTCCTAAATCATCAATACGACGAACAATACCAGTTGCTTTCATCTATAGTTGCCTCACTTTCATCAGATGATTTTTATTTGGCAATGCATCCTTGTTGAATACTTTACCATTGTTGAGTTTAGTATCTTACAACTTAGAAGTTCTATACACATTCAGTTATTTTTTCTGTAATTTCACTAAAATTCTAATGCAGGTATCTTTTTCCATTGTTGGCAGCTGCATAAATACTAATACCCTTATCATAGTAGAGTGAAACAATCCACGCGTTTACATTTTGGTTACATTATTATAACGAAGGGAAGAAATGCCACTGGTTTGTGTCGAATTGATGAAATGATCACACGTTTTCTTCTATTTTTACCGCTTCATCCAGATGTTTGATGATGTCATATGCCATGTTAAACCATTTGGACGGTTCCAAGCGTGTTGTGTTAATCGAGATTTTGAGCTTGGAGCCTTCCATTCCAAGTCCGACTGCACGGCCGTGTTTGTTGCAAAGATTGAATACTTTGGAACCGTCGATCTGTGCCGTTCCTTCCGGCGACATAAAGATATTCACCGTTTTCTTATCCTGCTTGATGGATTCGAGCTTTGTATTCTTCGCATAGATCTTCATTTCAGAGATGAGGAATAAGTAGCCCACCTCTTCCGGATATTCACCGAACCGGTCCAGGATCTCTTCTTCGAGTTCCTCGATTTCAGGAAGGGAAGAAAGGGATCGGAACCGTTTATACATTTCGATCTTTTGATGACCATCCTTAATATAATCATCCGGAATATAAGCGTCGATTTCAATGTCCACTTCAAAGCTTGATTCAGGCTGCTTCGGAAGATCTCCTTTTCGTTCTTCGATGGCTTCTTTCAGCATTTGGGAGTACAGGTCGAATCCGACAGAATCGATGAATCCGTGTTGCTGCGCCCCGAGGAGGTTACCCGCTCCACGGATCGTCAAGTCACGCATGGCAATTTTGAACCCGGATCCCAGTTCCGTGAATTCTTTGATCGCCTGCAATCGCTTTTCTGCCACTTCTGTCAGGACCTTATCTTTACGATAAGTAAAATAGGCATAGGCAACCCTGTTTGAACGCCCTACCCGTCCCCTTAATTGGTACAACTGGGATAAGCCCATCCGGTCGGCATCAAACACAATCAACGTATTGACGTTCGGAATGTCTACACCGGTTTCAATTATCGTGGTTGTGACTAGCACATCATATTCTCCTGCAAGGAAGCTTAGTATGACGGCTTCGAGCTCATTCTCGCTCATTTGACCATGAGCATAGGCAATCCGGGCATCCGGTACGAGCATGGAGATTTCATCGGCTTTTCTTTCAATATCTTCGACACGATTATAGAGGAAATACACTTGGCCATTCCTTGCCATTTCCCTTTCAATCGCTTCTTTAATCAGGGCACCGTTGTACTCCATTACATAGGTCTGAACCGGGAACCGGTTTTCAGGCGGCGTTTCAATAACCGATAAATCCCTTACACCGAGCATCGACATATGAAGGGTGCGGGGAATCGGTGTAGCCGTTAAGGTCAGAACGTCAATATTCGTTTTTAATTGTTTGATCTTCTCTTTATGCGTGACACCGAACCTTTGTTCTTCATCGATGATCAAGAGTCCTATATCACGGTATTGAATGTCTTTTGAGAGAAGTCGGTGGGTTCCCACCACAATATCCACCGTTCCGGTCTTAAGTCCCTTCGTTGTCTCCTGCTGCTGCTTCCTCGTGCGGAAACGGCTTAATAAACCGATTTCCACTGGGAAGTCCTGAAAACGCTCTTTGATGGTTTCATAATGCTGTTGAGCAAGGATGGTGGTAGGCACGAGGATGGCCACCTGTTTCCCGTCTGCAATCGCCTTGAAGGCAGCCCTGATCGCAACCTCGGTCTTTCCATATCCTACGTCCCCACACAACAGGCGGTCCATCGGACGTTCTCTTTCCATATCGTGCTTGATTTCACTGACAGAGCGCAGTTGATCATCTGTTTCTTCATAAGGGAAAGCCATTTCAAATTCTCTCTGCATGTCCCCATCAGGAGAGAAGGCATAGCCTTTTGCCGCTTCCCGTTCAGCATAAAGCTTGATCAAATCATCGGCGATATCCTGAACGGAAGATTGAACCTTCGACTTGACCTTCTTCCATTCACTTCCACCCAGTTTATAAAGCTTTGGATCCTTATTTTCCGAGGCAACATATTTCTGGACCAGTTCAATTTGATCGACCGGTACATAAAGTTTGTCATTCCCCTGATACTTCACATGGAGATAATCTTTGTGCACCCCGTTGATCTCCAATGTTTCGATCCCAAGGAATTTACCGATCCCGTGATTCACATGAACCACATGGTCCCCGACTTTCAGCTCAGAGTAACTTTTGACTCTCTCTGCGTTTGAAAGTTTCTGCCTTCTCGGCTTCTTTTGGGTTTTCTTATTGAACAATTCTTCTTCTGTAATAACCGCAAGTTTCTGAAGAGGGAGCTCAAATCCGCTTGTCAGGCTTCCATTGATCATCTGGATCGTTCCCGGCAGGAGCTTATCTCCATCTTCGACAAAGGCAATCTCAATCTTATAATCGTCCAGTACCCTTTGAAGCTTCTTTACGCGTTCTTCATCCGGTCCTAACAAGACAACGGTATATCTTCCTTTTTTCCACCTATCCAACTCTGCCTTCAATACGTTCATCTGCCCATGGAAATTCTGCATGGGCTTCGTTGAAACATTGAAGATGTTTTGTGGACTGGTATTCGGAATATGGCGCAGGAACAATGAGAAATACACCTTTGGCAGCTTCGTCTTACTAACTAACGAAGAAAACGTGTGGGACACAGGAACGTCTTGAATGATTTGTCCTTCCTGAAGCAGGGAGGTAAACCATTCCGCTTCCTCTTTCTCCAGGGATTCACTCATTTCCTGGACGCGACTGTATTCATCAAAGAATAGAACCCCGTCATCTGGTAAATAATCTAGCAAACTACTAGGCTTTTCATATGCGAGTGACAGGTACTTAAAGATTTGCTCAGGAACCTGCCCATTTTCGAGCTGACTCACCTCATACCCTATGTACTCTGTCATCTTCTCTTTTACGGCCGCCGATTTGACCTTCTTCAAGCTTGTGGAAAGACCTGCGTTGATTTCATGAATAAGCCTCTCCATATTTTCATACTTCAATAAGACCTCTGTGGCAGGGCCTATTTCAATCTCATTGAGTTTATCAATCGAACGCTGATCTTCAACCGAAAAAAGGCGGATCGAATCAATTTCAGTGTCGAATAATTCAATCCGGACAGGGTTCTGAGTGGTTAACGGAAAAATGTCGACAATCCCCCCGCGAAGGCTGAATTCACCAGGTGTGCTAACCATCCCTGTCCGTTGATAGCCCATTTGCACCAGCTGATTTAAGATTTCATCCAAGTCGATATCTTCACCCATTTGAAAACGGATCTGATTCGTTGCCCACATCGATTGAGGTGGAAGGATTTTTCGCAATCCGGCAACAGGTACAATATAGACACCCTTTTGATGATTGGAAAGCTTATTCAATACTTCGATCCGTTGTGCCCTCAACTCGGGACTTGCCACACTTAGCTCAGCTGCGATCAGCTCATTAGCAGAATATAAATATACTTCGTCCTCAGACAAAAATTGAATGAGGTCATCATAAACTTTTTGTGCCTGAAACAAATTATGCGTCACCACTAGGGTAGATTTATTCGTTTGTAGATAGACATCTGCTATATAAGCTGTCCGGGATGAGCCCGATAATCCTGCCACAAGTTGTTCAGACAGACGCTCCTCCACTCCAGCGATGATGGACTGTAGTTCTTCACTTTGGTGAACCTGCTTTAAAATACCTTTCAAGTGTACGCTCCTCCCCTGTGGTTCTTTCTATAAATGATCTAAAAGTATAAACAGAAAAATGCTTTGGCTCTTCACCAAAGCGTTCTTACTGAATGATATGATCTAATTCATGGTAGTCCGGATTTCTCTCCAGGCTCTCCTGACAATCTTCACAGATCGTTTTCACTTGGATGTCCCCGTTATCCTGATAGTGAACCATATGTAGCCGCTCTTCATCCGTCAGCATATGAATCCCGAGCTGCTCGGAATGAACGGACACATTTGAAAGAGTCCCGACATTCGTTCCGCAATGCCGACACTGATAATGGATCGCCATATCTTTCCCTCCATACACATTTATACTGTTAGTATGAACCTGTTAGAAGGGAGTTATTCAGACCCCGGAAAGGATTGACGATAAAGGGCCCCTGGACATTCAGTATATGACATGGTCAGTTGAATTTATTCATGACCTCAAGGAATGGTTTATCCAACCAGGTTTCACACGCTTCCACGCTTGAAGAAATGGCTTTATCCAGTTCAGGCTGCTCTTCCTTCGAAAATTTGCCCAGAACGTAATCCGGCACGCTCATTCCGTTGGTCGGACGGTCGATGCCCACCCGCAGACGATTAAACTGCTGGGAACCTAAATGGGCAATGGTCGATTTAATGCCATTATGCCCCCCGGCACTCCCCTTTTGCCTTAATCTTAATTTTCCTACAGGCAAGTCCAGGTCATCATAAATGACAAGTAAATCCTCATCTTCAATTTCAAAATAATCCATCAGGGGTACAATGCTTTCCCCTGACAGATTCATATACGTAAGCGGCTTTAACAGCACGACCTTTTCACCTTTATGATGATATGTGCCGTAAACCCCTTTAAATTTGGACTGGTTCAACGAAACGCCCAGTCGATCGGCTAATGCATCTATAATAACGAAACCGATATTATGTCTCGTTTTTTCATATTGTGATCCCGGGTTCCCGAGCCCAACGATTAATTTCATTTCTCACACCTCTTCTGACCTTATACCTCTAGAATAACGTAAAAAGCGCAACCTGCAAAAGGTTACGCCAAAAAATATTGATTTTTTACTCTTCCTTCGATTCGCTTTCATCACTGGCTTCCGATTCTCTTCCTTCTTCATTCTCAGGTGTGCCAGCTTCCTGCTCTTCACCACTGTCGATTTCTTCTTCCTGTCTTGGAGCAAGGATGGAAGCAATGGTGCGGTCATCCTCTTCATTGAGAGTGACGCTGTACTTATCACGGATATCACTGATCGTTACCGTTTCTCCCACTTGGAGCTCGGTTACATCCACTTCGATGGATTCAGGGATATCATTTGGTTTCGCTGTTACAGATACCTCATGCAGAGGCTGCTGCATTACGCCACCGTCTTTCACGCCGGCCGCTTCTCCTACAAGCTCGATACGAACATCCGCATCGATTTCTTCTGACATATTCACAGCAAGGAAATCCACATGCGTGACAGCATCCTTCAGATGATCCTGCTGGTAATCACTTAAAATGACGTTTTGTTTATTACCCTCTACATTTAAAGAAATGATGCCGTTTCTTCCTACTTCACGGATGGTTTTAATGAATGTAATGGCATCTACCATAATTGGTGTATTATCTGCTTTGTAGCCGTACACGACTCCCGGGATATTCCCCTCATGTCTCAGCTTTGTTAATGAAGATCGTTTAAAATCTTTCCTGGTATTTGCTTTTAATTCTGTTGCCATGTCTAATCCAACACCTTCCCTAATCTTTTATGTTAGTTAAAGTTCTATATATAGTAATTACCCTAATGTGATTTGAAATAAACATAGAAAAATCAATTCATTACAGGAAGAGTGCTTCGAGGTTGTTGACAGATAAGGGTCTCAAGCCTTTCCGACAGGAGCCGGAAAACGAAAAAAGAAGAGCTGGTCCTAAGATTAAAAGGACAAGCTCTTCTTTCTATGCACAAACTACAAATATTAATTCTTAATCAAAAAGCGTGCTGACAGATTGTTGCTCGTAGATGCGGATGATCGCTTCGCTGATCAAAGGAGCCACTGACAGGGACTTCACTTTACCGATCATTTTCTCTTCACCCAATGGGATGGAGTTCGTCACAACCAATTCTTTGATGTTGGAGTTTTCAATGCGCTCGATGGCAGGACCAGAAAGAACCGGGTGCGTACAGCAGGCAAAGACTTCTTTCGCTCCGTTTTCAACCAATGCATTGGCTGCCAGTGTAATCGTACCGGCAGTGTCAATGATATCATCGATCAAGATCGCAATTTTCCCGTCGATATTACCGACGATGTTCATCACCTCTGCCACATTCGGCTTTGGACGACGCTTATCAATGATGGCGATAGGCGCTTTCAGACGTTCTGCAAGCTTACGTGCTCTCGTCACCCCTCCATGGTCCGGAGATACGATAACAAGATCTTCCGTATTGAATCCTCTTTCTTCAAAGTAATCCGCTAAAATCGGCACACCCATGAGGTGATCGATCAGGATATCGAAGAAACCTTGAATTTGAGGAGCATGCAGATCCAGTGTGATGACACGTGTAGCACCGGCTGTTTCTAAAAGGTTCGCCACTAATTTAGCAGTGATCGGCTCACGCGCTCTAGCTTTACGGTCTTGGCGGGCATAACCATAATAAGGCATCACGATGTTAATCGTCTTGGCAGAAGCACGTTTCAGGGCATCCACCATGATCAGAAGCTCCATCAGGTTTTCATTTACCGGCTGACAAGTGGATTGGATGACAAATACGTCACAACCACGGATACTTTCTTCAATGTTGATTTGGATTTCACCGTCACTAAAACGTTTCACGGACGATTTACCTAATTCCACTCCTACTTCATCTGCAATTTCCTTTGCAAGATGGTAGTTAGAATTAAGAGAGAAGATTTTCAACTTGGAATTAATATAAGAGTTTGGCATTGTGGACCTCCCATTATTTCTTATGATTTAGATTTTGAACATAATTTTCTTTATTTACTTGGCGAGCTCTTGCAATGGAAAGAGACTCACCGGGAACATCCTCAGTAATGGTAGAACCAGCGGCAATGTAGGCACCTTTCCCTATGCTGACAGGGGCAACCAGATTAGAATTGCAGCCTACAAATACACCGTCTTCAATCTTTGTCAGGTGCTTATTCTTCCCATCATAGTTCACGGTGATCGATCCACACCCGATGTTGACGTCACGTCCGACTTCAGCATCACCAATGTAGCTTAAATGTGAGGCCTTACTCGCTTTACCGAATGTTGCTTTCTTGATTTCTACAAAGTTACCGATCTTCACTTCATCTTCAATGGTAGAAGCAGGGCGGATATGAGCAAATGGCCCGATTTGAACATCCGCTCCGATCGAACTGTCATGAGCCACAGACTGCTTCAAGACTGTACGGTCCCCGATCTGACAATCCTTCACCTCGGAGTTCGGTCCGATCATGGCATCTTCACCGATCGATGTGCTGCCTTGAAGCACTGTGCCAGGCAGGATCACGGTATCTCTTCCGATCGTTACATCTGCATCGATATACGTATTGTTGGGATCTTTGATCGTTACACCATTGCGCATATGGAATTCATTGATGCGCTTTTTCATTGTGATCTCTGCTTGAGAAAGGGCCACGCGATCGTTGACACCAAGCGTCTCATCAAAGTCACTTGTCTGATAGGCACTGACGATTTCACCTTCCGATTGAAGGATCTCAATGACATCCGGCAAATAATATTCACCTTGTACGTTATCATTCGAAACCTTCTTCAGGGCGTCGAATAACGCTTTATTATCAAAACAATACGTTCCGGTATTAATTTCTTTCACGCTTCGTTCTTCTTCACTTGCATCTTTATGTTCCACAATGCGTTCCACTAATCCATCCTGGTTACGGATGATCCGTCCGTATCCATCAGGGGATTCCGTATGCCCCGTCAATATGGTCGCTTTGGCACCCTGTCCTTCATGATGCTTCACCAGCGCTTCCATCGTCTCTCCTTTAATGAGCGGCGTATCGCCACATACCACCAAAGTCGTTCCTTCCAAGTCACCCAGGACATCTTCAGACTGCATCACAGCATGAGCTGTCCCTAACTGCTCAGCCTGAAGAGCGAAATCACTCTTGCCTTCTAAATGCGACTTCACAAGCTCAGCACCATGACCGATGATTGTGACAGTCTTCTCTATATGTAGTGTTGAAATTTGGTCGACCACATGTTCCACCATCGGCTTGCCACACACAGGATGAAGAACTTTATAAAGCTTCGACTTCATTCTCGTACCTTGCCCAGCAGCTAATATAACGGCATATCGATTTGTCATTTTTGGTCCTCCAATAACCTTTTTATCCATAACGAATATATCCTAAAAACTCTACCATTTCAAGGATTCATGTAAAAGTACATATATTTGACAAACAGAAAAGCGGAGGCGGCTTGCCCAGAGGCGACAAGCATAGGACGAACCTGCCGGAAAGGCGCTCTTTGCCTTTTTGGCAGGTTTGACTTATGACCTCGAGCCTCTAGCCGCCGGAACTGGACATCGCAGAAAAGCAGAAACCCCAATGTCGAATTTTCTTTCCCACAAAAAAACAAAAAATGTTCATTTAGAGGTTTCGCCTTTCTATAAGCCTGGGTATACAAAAAACGTAAGAACCAGCGCTTTTTAAAAAGGGGCTCCAGAAGACAAAAAAAAAGAGCCTTACAAAAAGTAGGCTCTTGATGCTATAGATCCTATTAGGAAGCCCCAGCTTCTTCTAACTCAACTTCTTCCAGCTCTCCTAAACGGTGGTACTCAGCTAAAACGGCGTCTTGAATCTTGCCGCGGGTACCCGAATTGATTGGATGAGCAATATCACGGAATTCTCCATCCGGAGTCCGCTTACTTGGCATCGCTACAAATAAGCCATTGTTCCCATCAATCACGCGAATGTCATGAACAACAAATTCATTATCCAGCGTAATAGATGCGATAGCTCTCATGCGACCATCGGTGTTTACTCGGCGTAATCTTACGTCTGTTACTTCCATTCTGTTCACCACCTTTTTCCCTAGATGAAATCTACTCTATGTATTCAACGAATTATTTAGATATTCCTTCTTAAATTGTAAAATTTTTTGAAAAGTTTTATTTTTTCCATTCATTCAACCATTCCATTTGAACTACACTTCTTTTTTGATACAAAAAAACACCCGTGAAGATTACTTCACGAGTGCGATTACTTCAATTTCAACCTGAGCATCTTTAGGTAAGCGGGCTACTTCCACACAAGAACGGGCCGGCTTGTGGTTGCTGAAATATTCCCCATACACTTCATTGATTGCCCCGAAATCATTCATATCCTTGATGAAGACCGTTGCTTTGACCACTGTTTCGAAGGAAGCCCCAGCTTCCGATAGTACAGCTTGAAGATTGCGGAACACTTGATGCGTCTGCTCCACTACATCTCCTTCGATCATTGAACCCTCGGCCGTCAAAGGAATCTGTCCTGAACTGTAGAACAAATTATTTACGACAATACCTTGTGAATATGGCCCGATTGCTGCCGGTGCTTCCTTAGTAGAAACTACACGCATAGTAAATGCCTCCCCTTATGGTAAAAATGTTAGATCGGATTGAAAGTAATTTCCTTCCGTTAAGGAAATCTGCTTATCCTTTTCATTTACATCAGACAATTTCAACAATGAAACATAATCATCCACCAATCGTCCGTCCATGCTATTGGATTCAACCAGAACCCCGATCCCCGACAAGGTGGCAGAAAACTCTTCCAACAGGTTTTTCATTCCATTGATGGTCCCGCCAGCTTTCATGAAATCATCGACAACCAATACTTTGGACCCTTCCTTCAAACTTCTTTTAGAAAGAACCATGGATTGGATTCTCTTCGATGAACCGGACACATAATTGATGCTCACTGTCGATCCTTCGGTTACACGGCTGTCCCTTCTGACAATGACCACTGGTACATTCAAATATGAGGCAATCGCATTGGCAATCGGGATCCCCTTCGTTGCGACCGTCATAATGACGTCTATATCTTTTTCAGCAAATGCGGATGCCAGTAATTTGCCGACACTCTTCATGAGCTGAGGGTTACCAAGCAGATCGGTCATATAAAGGTAACCGCCCGGTAATAGGCGATCGGAGCTTTCCAGGTGGACACATAGCTCTTCAATCATAGCCTTCGCTTCCTGACTGTTTACCTTTGGTACATATTTCACTCCACCTGCTGCCCCGGGAACCGTTTGTACCGTTCCGACACCCCGTCCCTCAAATGTTTCCTTTACAATCGTCAAGTCTTCACTGATAGAAGACTTGGCAGAACCGTACCGTTCAGAGAAAAAAGTCAAGGGCACAAGTTGGTGGGGCCGTTCTAATAAATAGTGCGTCATATCAATCAATCGTTCGCTGCGCTTAAACTTCACCAAAGAAACCTCCTAAATCCGAATATTATAAAGTAAATATATCATTAATATACGGATTTCGGCAAGAGCTCTTAATCTCCAAGCATGCGCACTGCGAAAACTTGATCACAAAAACCTCTTAAACCATTGTAGATTCGATGAAGTCTTGATTCATATTGCACCAATCCATATACTGTCGGGCCGCTTCCGCTCATCAGAACGGCATCGGCACCGAACCGCTCCATTTGATCTTTAATCTGGGATACTTCCGGATGCATATCCAATGTAACCGATTCGAGTACATTCCCGAGATTGGAGCAAATATCACGATAATTCCCATGTTCTAAAGCTGATACCATTGCGCTGGTATCCGGATGCTGTATGTTTTTCAAGTCCAGATTTTTATACACATCCGCTGTTGAAACGCCTATCGTCGGTTTGGCCAGGATCACCCAGCAGTTCGGGGGAGCGGGAAGATGTTTGATCTTCTCTCCTCTTCCCGACGCCAGGGCTGTCCCTCCATAAACACAGAAGGATACATCAGAACCGATTTCAGCACCCAGCTCTGCCAGTTCGTCCATACTCAGACCTAAATCCCATAAACGATTCAGCCCTTTCAAGGTCGCAGCCGCATCACTGCTTCCCCCTGCCAACCCTGCCGCCACAGGGATCACTTTATCGATGGAAATGGCTACACCCTTCTTGATGTTTAATTTCTCTTTCAACAGATGTGCAGCCTGATAGGCAAGGTTTCTTCCATCATCCGGCACAAATCGATTGTGGGAAAGAATTTTGATCGTATCGTCTGAAAGATTCGTCAGTTCAATTCTATCCGCTAAATCGATTGTCGTCATAACCATCTCAACTTCATGGTAACCATCTGAACGTTTATGTAAAACATCAAGTGATAGGTTAATTTTTGCCGGCGCCTTTACTAATAACCTCATATCATCACCTTCTTACCAATACTCTTTGTTATATTGTATCATACACTTATTATAGAGAGTGTTAACTTCTAAACATCCTCATATAAGTATGTTATTTTATCACGTAAAGTACTGATAGGAAAGATGGCGTTGCCTCTTATAAAAAAGGGCCGCCGGAAAAGCATGACACTTTTTAGGCGACCTTTTGTATATGGTACTGATAAAAGATGTAATCCATATGTGTAAAAGAGTTAGTGAGTATGATGTTCGGACAGCTGCCGGCTTGCGCGCTCAACTGCACGCTTTACCATATTCCCTGCGTCCCGGGACGTGATCCCCCCCCAGCCATCCTTCTGAACAACGTCATAGAACCCTAATTCCTGAGCGATTTCCTCTTTTAATTGGTCAGACATGATCCCTCTTCTTCTACTCATTGTCTACCTCCTTTAGTTGCACCACATGGTTAGTATGTGTACGGAAAGGTTAAATAATGTTGAAAGATCATATGTAAAACATGTATTTTTAAACAAATAAAAAAGCAGCAAACAATTGTCTACTGCTGGCTAAAGATGATATTTCCTGTTGCTTCATCATAAAATGTTAATTGAACTGTCTCAGTGAGAACATCTGCATAGCTGTAAGAAACTCGTTCGAACGCATTCTCTTCTTGATCCAGCTGAACCACGAATACAGAAGGATACGTTTCGGCTAGAACACCTGAACGCTCAATTGTTTTTCGACGTCCACCGTTTGCTTTAAGCATTAAACGTTTCCCCAGATTAGAATCAAGGGATCTTTTAATGTCGGCTAATGTTTTTGGCATTTCGCTTCCACCTCACTGTTATTAAATATAACACATTATGTAATTTTAGTCAAATAAATTTATTATTTTAACAAGAATCATGAACACCTGTCAATATATTTTATTCAACAAAAAGTACGTTTTTTCTACAACCCTAACATTCCCCAATGAATGAAAAATTATGTAAAAACTAAAAGCGGAGGCGGCTTGCTCAGGCCCGACAAGCATAAGATGAATGGGCTGAGAAGGCGCTCTTTGCCTTCTTGGACCATTTAGCTTATGACCTCGAGGGACTAGCCGCCGGAGCTGGATAACACTAAAAGCGGAAGGGCTTTGCCCAGAGGCGACAAGCATAAGACGAGCCTGCCGGAAAGGCGTTCTTTGCCTTTTTGGCAGGGTTGGCTTATGACCTCGAGCCTCTAAGCCCTGGAGCTGGATAACACTAAAAGCGGAGGCGGCTCGTTCAGTCCCGACAAGGTTAAAAAATCACCACCCAACCAGTATATGTCACCTGAAAAGGAAATAGACCCTACAAGTAATTGTAAGGTCTTAGAAGGTTTTGTCGAACCTTCCCTATTCTTCTTCTGTGATTTTGTATGGCATTCCCGTCCGAAGTACACCTTTCGTCTCGATTCCACCCAATCCTTTGTCTCCTGTCAGTGTATTGCGGATGACATCCCAGACATTCACCGAATCTTTAAATCCTGTGAAACAGATCTTTGCTACGATATAAACAGGATCGAGGGCATGGATATTGACTCTTGAGGGGGAACTCGCGAAGTTGGCACCTGCATGGATCAGGGATTCAAAGTGGGATTGACAGGCGCCGGCGAAGATCACAAGCTGATCCAGGTGGGGGGATTTGCTGCGGGCCTCCCTTACTGCCTGAACAAAATACTTCGAATGGCGATACGCGTTGATATCAGCCTTGGCCCCTTTCGACTTGGAGTAGGCATCATGACCTGTTAATACAATAATATTCGGTCTATATTTATCGATAAGGGATCCGATTTGGTTAGGCATCTCTGTTTCACTACAGTGCACGCCTTTAACCGGGACACCGATTTTCTCATAAAGATCTAGGCATTTTCTTAAATAGCTGGGATCTCCATCAAGATGAAGCACTTTCCCCGGGACTTGGAAATAGTTGTAATCGTCTCGATAAGCATTCGTGACCCTGTATTCCTGCTTATACTTGAGAAGCTCTATATCCTGTCGAAACAGGTCGAGGGATTGTTCTTCTTTCGAACGAAATTCCTGCGCAATGCGGTCCTGTTCTCTAGGGTCCATCTTCTTCAAATCATGAAAAGGAGCATCCGCTATTAATCGAAAATCTTCACCATACAGTACTGCCGTTTTATGACCATCTATCATGCGGATATCTATTACCCTGAATAAAATATCACATCGATATGAAAGGCGACCTACGACATCATTGATTTCGATATTCACATCAGTCACTCCCATGGGCTAAACATTGGTTGATAAAACAAAATAGGAAATCAACAAGCCGAGGAGGGTCTGCATCCGCCTGCCCTTCTCAAAGCCCTTCCTTATCATCCATTAAGTAAATATTCCCTGTGATAACCTATGCACTCCCGGAATATTCCGTGTCAATAAAATGGGAGTGGACTGATCAGTTAACATATACAAAAAAATGGCTAAACGCTCCTTCACGTTTAGCCATTTATGCATGCTTTAGTTGAAATTCGGGTACAACTCATCGCTTAAGCGGCCGAATTCCTGTATCGTCAGTGTCTCCCCCCTGCGGGTAGGTTCGACGCCAGCTTGGGATAATGCCTCCAGGATCAGCTCTTTCTTTTCCTTCCCCTGAGGGAGTTGACTCGTTAAGTTATTCAAAATCGTCTTTCTTCTTTGAGCGAAGGACGAGCGTGTAACGGTAAATAGGAAGTCTTCACTGATAACCTCTACAGGAGGCTTCTCACGCTTCGTCAGGCGGATGACGGCAGAGTCTACATTCGGCTGGGGCATAAAGACCGTTTTAGGGACAGTCATGACCATCTCAGCCTCTGTATAATACTGAATGGCGATGGAAAGTGATCCATATGCCTTTGTTCCCGGTTGAGCTGAAATACGGTCCCCTACTTCCTTTTGGAGCATGACGCATATTCCCCTGATCGGGAGACGTTCCATTAATAATTTCAGGATGATGGGCGTGGTGACGTAATACGGAAGATTGGCTACCACCATAATATCGTCGAATCCTTCAAATTCTCTGTTTATGATCGCTTCAACATCCGCTTCAAGGATATCTTCATTTATTATTTTCACATTATCATAAGGAGACAGGGTGTCATCCAGGATCGGGATCAGTCGCTGATCGATCTCAAAGGCTACAACTTTTCCCGAAGTACGGGCAAGATGTTCTGTCAGGGCTCCGATTCCAGGTCCGATTTCAATAGCCGCTGTTTTCTCGGATAGTCCTGCATATTCCGTTATGTTCCTTAAAATATTGGGATCAATTAAAAAATTCTGACCAAGACTCTTCTTAAACGAAAATCCGTACTTTGTAAGGATTTCCTTTGTTCGTATCGGGGTTGCAATATCTTTATGCATGTTCTTCCTCCTGAATGATTTCCATTAACGCTTTTTTAAATTCTTCTTTTTGAATATTAAACATCCGTAAACGTTTCTGCAGCTGTTTTCCATTAGTGTATCCGATTCTAAGCTTCTCACCAAGGGCTATTCGCCTGTCCTTCGACTGCGGGCTTCCGATCAAACCGGCATCGATCAGATCTTCTTTCGAAATGATTTCCACCTGATCGACATCCAATAAATGAGCTTCCTTCAAGGACTCCCTTATGACGTCCGGGCTTGCATGTTCGACACCTATCCCCCTGCCTGATTTCGGCAGCGCGTCTTTCTTATGTACAAAGGCATGCTTGCATCCGGGTACCGCTTCACTCACAATCTTCCGAATTCGTTCTCCCGGATAATCGGGATCCGTAAATATGATAACGCCCCTTTTTTCCTGGGCGTGCTTAATTTTCTCTATAGTAACAGGAGAAACCGCAGAACCATTCGTTTCGATCGTATCTGCATCGACGGCACGCTGAATGGCTACCGTATCGTCCTTTCCTTCCACCACAATGATTTCTTTGATTTTCATAATTCCTCCAAAAAAGTTGAAACATTTTTGCACTTCAATTCGTCTAATAAATGAAGACCTAAAGCTATTATAACGGTTTTAACCGAGAAATAAAAAAAAGCAGGAAAACACCCTGCTCCTAGTTCAATATTTTCACTTTGATTGTTTTTCTTCCCCAACGATAAGCGTCTGATTTGGATGCGAAGAATACATCGATTTTATTCCCTTTGATCGCTCCGCCTGTATCTGCCGCAACAGCATATCCATAGCCTTCCACATAGACCTTTGAACCTAAAGGAATAACGGAAGGATCGACTGCGATCACTTTAACGTTAGGATTCGATTTCAGATTGATGCCTGTAGCCGTATGGCCGGAGCATCCATTACATGAAGCTGTGTACGCAGTAGAACTGACATAGAATTCCCGTCCGCCACTAGGAGCGGCTGATGCTTCTGCACTGGATGATGAGGATGAAGAACGTCCACGTGAAACCTGGGCCACTAAAACCTTTGTTCCGACATTGACAATTTTATCCTGACTTTCTTCCACGACTTTTTCACTCACTAATTTTCTGGAAACCTCTTTACCATTCTCTTTTACGATTTCATACTTCTTTTCAACTTTTCCGTTTTTGCCTTCTTGAACGACTTTCTCTTTTCCTTTTGAAAGGTCGGAGTCCTTCTTGGAAATAACGGTGAAATTCTTTGTCTCTTCCACTACATCGGTGACTTTTTCAACTCGAACGACATTTACGACATCATTTGCTTTAACAACTTTGTCTAAACTTGGTTCAACACGGTCTGAATCTTTTAGTGTAATTCCTTGTTGCTTTAAAAAGTCAGCGACCGTAGTCGAAGTAGACCATACCTTTTGTTCTTTTCCACCGTTTACAAGCTTAAGTGAAAATGCGGTATCAATCTTTACATTCATGTTCCCTGTTACTTTTTCTGATAAGCCGGGTTGGACCTTATCATGTTCTCCTACTTGGATTTCATTTTCGGAGAGTAACTCTTTTACTGTTTCAGCAGTCGTCCAGATTTTTTTCTCCTGGCCACCTACTGCTATCCCTACCTGTTTTGCCGGTTCCCAAACGATATTCATGTTATTTGAAACCTTCGTATTCCCCGAGGGGTACAAATAGTCTTCTGAGCGGGGTGAAATCTCTAATTCTTTTAATATATCTTGAATCGTGTTTGCATGCGTCCTAATCTCTTTTTGCTCGCCGTCTAAGGTCAATGCTACAGTGTTCTTCGATCCTTCATAAAAAAGAATTCCGAATACAGCTGCCGATGTTACGATGGTTCCGATTGTAACAATCCATTTCCTTCGACTCAAAGACTTGGAAAACAGGCTTTTCATGGCTTTAAAGTTCATGAAAAACGCCTCCTTTTCTCGGAGTGATTATATAGAGTTATCCAGTGACTGTCAACCCTTGCTTCTTCTAACCTAATCTAGCAAAATATTACAACCCAGGGAACACAAAACATATTATGCAGAAAATGCAAGAAAAAGAAAAGAGAGAGTTATCGACACGTTTATCCTATGAAACACGATTCCTATGTAGAACTTTTTGTTTTACTTAACTATTAAGACAAGCTCTCTCAATTCTCGACAATATCTGATGTCAGTTTATGTTGAATAATTTTATTGCGTTTTCTGTTGTGATCCTTTCTACTTCCTCCAAAGACACTTCTTTCAATTCCGCGATTTGTTCCGCTACAAGCTTCACGTAAGCCGGTTCATTTCTCTTCCCTCTATACGGATGAGGAGCGAGATAAGGACAATCGGTTTCAATCAGAAGCTTCTCAAGCGGGATTTCTTTAGCCACATCTTTAGGTTTCTTGGCATTCTTGAACGTTACGGGACCTCCAAGGGAAATATAGAAATTCATTTCTACACATTCTTGAGCGATTTCAGGACTTCCACTGAAGCAGTGCATGATCCCTCCTACTTCCTCCGCTCCTTCTTCCCTGAGAATATCCACGATATCCTGTGTGGCTTCACGGTTGTGTATGACGATCGGGAGTTTTACTTTCTTAGCTAGTTGAATCTGTTTTCGGAATACTTCTTTTTGAACATCCTTGGGGGATTTGTCCCAATGATAGTCAAGCCCCATCTCCCCTATAGCAACGACTTTAGGGTGCTGTGAAAGTTCTTCTATCCAAGCTAAATCCTCATCATTCATATCAATTGCATCCACTGGATGCCACCCGATTGCGGCATATAGAAAATCATATTGACCAATGAGTTCCATGGCCCGATTAATGGTCGGACGGTCAAAGCCGACAACCACCATTTTTTCGACTCCAGCTTCTCTTGCCCTTGACAATACCTCCTCCAGATCTTCGTCAAATTGTTCAGCATTCAAATGAACATGTGTATCAAATAGCATATAAGACACTCCTTGTAATAAAGATAAGTTTAATATAAAAACGCATGACAAGCATCACATTCATGTAACATTCATATTACATATTATGGTTTACTTGGATATTTTTTATTTACAGAGTTCCCGTTACAGTCACACTTCATTTTATCTATTTTAGTGACAGAACCAAAATCATCTGTTTACCCCTCTTTTTTAACTATACTGATATAATTAATTTTCTTAATTAAAAACTACCATTCACCGAATTCATTATATGCATATTGCATATAATAAAGGGATGTTCCACGTGGAACATCCCTTTATTTCATCTATCACAAAGAATCATTTATTTAACTTTTGTTCCATTTGGTAAAGACTGATCGATGGAAGCAAGAGATAACGTTCCACTTTCTTCTCCGGCAAGAATCATTCCTTGGGAAAGTTCCCCGCGAAGTTTTACCGGCTTCAGATTCGTTACGCAGATCACTTTTTTCCCAACGAGCTCGTCCGGCTGATAGAATTTCGCAATTCCCGATACAACTTGACGTTTTTCATAGCCTAGATCCAATTGCAACTTTAGCAGCTTATCGGCTTTTTTAACCGGTTCCGCTCCAATCACCTCGGCTACGCGAAGCTCGACTTTCATGAAATCGTCAATCCCGATTTCCTCTGAAGCTTCCGGTGCGGAAACTTCCTTCTTCTCTTCCACGACAGGAGCAGATCCCTGCATTTTCTCTTTAATAAAGGCTACCTCTTCCTGTAGTTCAAGACGCGGGAAGATAGGCTCCCCTTTTTTGACTACTTCGGTGCCTGCCGGAATGGCTCCGAAACGCTCAAGGCTTTCCCATGTGTGCATGTTTTCATCATGCAGATTCAGCTGCTCGAAGATCTTCTTAGGTGTTCTTGTCAAGAAAGGCTGTAAGAGGACTGCCACTCTTCTTAATGATTCAGCCAAGTGACTCATCACACTTCCCAGTTCTTCCTTCTTGCTTTCATCCTTTGCAAGGGCCCATGGCTGTGTTTCATCAATGTACTTATTCGTACGGCTGATTAACTGCCAAAGGCTGGACAGTGCAACTGAAAACTCCATATTTTCCATGGCTTCTTCATATTTCTTCACCGTCTCATTGTTCATATCCAGGAGTGCTTGATCAAATTCACCGTCAGAATCAACATAAGTTGGAATGACCCCATCGAAGTATTTATTGATCATAGCCACTGTCCGGTTCAATAAGTTCCCAAGGTCATTGGCCAGGTCAAAATTGATCCTCTCAACAAATCCTTCCGGCGTAAAGACACCGTCAGATCCAAATGGTACTTCTCTTAACAAATAGTAGCGAAGAGAATCAAGGCCATATCGATCAATAAGGGTAACAGGATCCACGACATTCCCTTTGGATTTGGACATTTTTCCGTCTTTCATCAGAAGCCATCCATGAGCGAAGACTTTCTTTGGAAGCGGAAGATCCAAAGCCATCAGCATGATCGGCCAGTAGATCGTATGAAAACGGACGATTTCCTTTCCTACCAGATGCACATCCGCTGGCCAATATTTCAAGTAGTTTGCGTCTTGTTCGCTGCCATACCCTAAAGCCGTGATGTAGTTGGAAAGGGCATCGATCCAAACATAAATGACGTGCTTCGGATCACCAGGTACCTTCACTCCCCAATCAAAAGTGGTACGTGAAACAGCAAGGTCTTCCAAACCTGGTTTAATGAAGTTATTCACCATCTCATTCTTCCTTGATTCTGGTTGAATGAACTCAGGATTTTCTTCATAATAAGCAAGTAGGCGATCGACGTATTTACTCATCTTGAAGAAATACGACTCTTCCTTTACTTTTTCAACGGGGCGTCCACAATCAGGGCAATTCCCGTTTTCTAATTGTCTTTCCGTAAAGAAGGATTCACATGGGGTACAGTACCATCCTTCATACTGATCCAGATAAATATCGCCCTGCTGGACAAGCTGGTTGAAGATTTTTTCTACGATATCCTTATGACGCTTCTCTGTCGTCCGGATAAAGTCATCGTAGGATATATCCAACTTCTCCCACAAGTCTTTAATGCCGCTTACAATTCCGTCAACATATGCCTGAGGTGTGATCCCTTCTTCCTCGGCTTTTCTTTGGATCTTCTGGCCATGTTCGTCCGTCCCGGTAAGGTACATGACATCGAATCCACGCATTCTCTTATAACGGGCCATGGCATCACCGGCAACCGTGGTGTATGCATGTCCAATATGTAAATTTCCACTTGGATAATAAATCGGCGTTGTAATATAGAAGGTGTTCAACTTTTCTTCCACTTCCTGTTCCTCCTCATTTTTTCACTTACCCCCATAAACCCAAATCAGACTCCGTATGGTTTATAGTGGCAGGTCTGTTATATACATCCATCCTTGACCTTACCTATCATCTTAACCTCTTATCTCATCAAAATATACCTAAAATAAAGGGTTTCTGCAACTAAACAATGTTGATTGTAAGTTTTGTCGAAAACGACATTGAATTTTGTCGAAATATGTCGAACTTATGCATTAGGTAAAGAAAATTCGACAATTTTATTGAATATTACTTTCATTACAATAATATTCAATTGGTAATACAATTTTTTACAACAAAGCGTAAAGCTTATTATAACAAGACTTAAACATCCATTTATTATTAATAATTTACAGATTTAATTATTGACGAGATTCCTAATCGTTGGTATGATAGTATCAGTTAATGAAATTTGTCGAATATTGACGAAACAGATAGAGATAAATAATCATATTTATTTGGAGGAGATTCTCAAATGAAGTCTACAGGTATTGTAAGAAAAGTTGATGAACTGGGCCGTGTCGTTATTCCAATCGAACTACGTCGTACATTAGGTATCGCTGAGAAGGATGCTTTGGAAATTTATGTGGATGACGAAAGAATTATCTTAAAGAAATATAAGCCAAGCATGACTTGCCAAATCACTGGTGAAGTTTCTGATGACAACATCAAGCTTGCGAATGGTAAATTAGTTCTTAGCCGTGAAGGTGCAGATCAGTTACTGAAAGAAATTCAGGAATCTTTACAATCAAAATAATCCTTTGCTATATGACAGGCCTGAGTCCATTCGACTCAGGCCTTTTTGTTTGGCAGTTATTCCACGTGGTAAGCCTGGTATACTTCCCGTTTAGGGAGGGATCTCTCTTTGGAGACTTGTTTGATGGCTTCCTTTGAGGACATGCTTTCTTCATCTACATAGTGTTGGACATGATCTTGCAGGGAGTAACTGCTCCACCAAGCTTCTTCCACCTCTTGCTCTTGTGGACCTGCCCCTTCGATCAACAAGCAGAACTCCCCCCGCACTTCTCCCTCATTCGCCCATTCGATTACTTCCTCGATTGAACCTCGTATGAACTCCTCGAACTTCTTCGTGAGCTCTCGGCAGATGACGATTTGTCTATTTCCCAAAGCCGCATATAATTCTTTTAATGTTTCTTTTAATCTGTGGGGTGATTCGTAAAGGATAAATGTATCCTCCAAGGATTTTAGGGTTTCAAGCTCAGCTCTTTTGTCTTTTTTTCCTCTATGCAGAAAACCATAGAAGTAAAATGGCTGAGGAGCTAAACCTGAAGCGATGAGAGCCGTAAGGGCGGCATTTGCCCCTGGCAGTGGAATGACGGCAATGTTGTGTTCAATTGCTTCTTTCACCAATTCATAACCTGGATCTGAGATCGATGGCATTCCTGCATCACTGACAAGGGCCACGAGCTCTCCCTTCTCCATTCGCTCAATCAGTTTCTGTCCGCTCGTTTCTTTATTATGTTCATGGTAACTGATGATTGGTGTATCAATTTCAAAGTAATTGCACAGTTTCTTGGTATTCCTCGTATCCTCCGCTGCAATCACCGTCGCTTCCTTCATCATTCGGATGGCACGGAACGTCATGTCCTCGAGATTTCCGATCGGCGTGGGGACAAGATACAGGCTTCCTTTTTCACTGTCCTGAAAACTTTTCTGCTGCTTCATGGTGAATATCACCTCCTGGTTCATGTTTGGTGGTTCGTTTTATGTTTTCCAAATAGCATATCATGTACTTCTTTAGAGTACTCATTCTGCTCATCGTATACATATAAAGGGGGAAGGATCTTTAGGTCCGGTTTCCCATCTTTTATTCCTTCTATTAATATCGTGTTGGCTTCTCTCCCGGGCTTTGGATACACAAAGCGCAATCGTTTGGGCTCGAGACGATGTTTTCTCATCAGTGAAAGGATATCCATCAATCGGCTGGGGCGGTGAACGAAGGAAGCCTTGCCTCCCTGTTTCAGCAAATAGCTGGACGCTTTGATGGTATCCTCAAGGGTGCATAAGATTTCGTGACGGGCAATCGCATAGTGCTCGTTCACATTTCGTTTATCTCCTGGCGGCGTATTGAAATAGGGAGGATTGCATGTAACCACATCATAGTGAGAATGATGGAGGAGTTGATCAATTTCCTTTACATCCCCCATTTTCATCGTGATCTGATGCTGACGGTCATTATACTCGACACTCCGCTGTGCCATATCAACTAGCCGCTCTTGAATTTCCACTCCTGTTATCTGGACATTGGTTCTTGCACTCAGCAATAAGGGGATGATGCCGTTCCCTGAACATAAATCAACCACCTTACCCTTATGAATCGGCAAATAGCTGAAGTGGGCCAATAGGACCGCATCTGTTGAAAAAGAGAAAACGGAAGGACTCTGAATGATCCTCATGTTTTCAGCTAATAAATAATCTAAACGCTCATCTTCTTTTAACTCGACCATGCCTTTCCTCCATTTTTTCTTCTATTATATGTTGTTTTTGCTTTTCGATTGTCCAGCTCCGGCGGCTAGTCCCTCGAGGTCATAAGCTAAATGGTCCAAGAAGGCAAAGAACGCCTTCTCAGCCCATTCATCTTATGCTTGTCGGGCCTGTTCAAGCCGCCTGCGCTTTTCGAATAAAAAGGACCAATCCCACTATATCGTGGATCAGTCCTTTTTATCTGTATTCTGTTCAGAAGAATGAAGTATCCTTTATTTCTTATTTAAGAAAGAAAGGCAGAATAAGCAGTCTTCATCCTTCCGGGGACTTCCGAAATGTATGTTACAAATATGAAATCCTTCCTGGTATAGTCGAGCAAGGTTGTCATAGCCTTCTCCAATATCCAGTGTTTTATCTTCTAAGTCTGACTCACTCGTCGTACCCGCATCGTTGTTTGTTTGTACCTTTTTTGGTGAGTTCTCTGTTTGTTCCAGTCTACGGCGCAAATGTTCATTTTCTAACTTTAGAGAATTATTTTCCTCTAACATTTCAGCTAGGCATTGTTTGAGCTCACCTAATTGATGATACAAGTCACCAATTTGTTGTTCCATGTTACTGACTGAATCAAAGAACTCTTTCTTATCCACGACACTACACCCCGTTACTCTGTGGCTTGGAATGATACGGCACCTTCGTTCATAATTTCATCTAATGTGAATTCCAGAACCCGCTCTTCTTCTTTGATTTCCACCTGAAGAATACGTTCCAGAATATTAAGACCTACCACTTTACCTTTTCCATGAGGTGTCTTAATCACTTCTCCGATATCAGGTAGTTCTTCTTTCGCTGCTTCATACTCGTCATTCTCGTATTTCAGACAGCACATCAAACGTCCGCATAAACCTGAAATCTTCGTGGGATTAAGGGATAGATTTTGATCCTTCGCCATTTTGATGGACACAGGTTCAAAATCCCCTAAAAAGGTTGAACAACACAGCATGCGGCCACAAGGACCAATACCACCCAGCATTTTTGCTTCGTCTCGAACGCCAATCTGACGAAGTTCAATGCGCGTACGGAAAATGGAGGCCAGATCTTTCACCAGCTCCCGGAAATCAACACGTCCATCAGCCGTAAAATAGAATATGACTTTATTACGATCAAATGTATATTCTACATCCACCAATTTCATATCCAATTGATGCTGATTAATTTTATCACAACATACGTTATAGGCTTCCGTTGCAGACGACTTGTTCTCGTCCACGATCAATCGATCTTTTTGATCGGCAATCCGAATCACTTTTTTCAACGGAAGAACTACATCATTTTCTCCGACTTGCTTTCTCTCTACGACTACTTTTCCAAATTCGACTCCGCGGACCGTTTCAACGATTACATAACAATCTTTTTGAATGTCCAAATCACCCGGATCGAAATAATAGATTTTACCCGCTTTTTTAAAGCGAACTCCTACAACATCGTACAAAGGACCATCACCCCTGCAGTTTTAGCATAAGCTGTTCTACTAGCAGCTGCGAATTCATATTGGCGTTTAACTTGCGTTTTGCTTCAAGGATCACCGTCATATTAGTAGAAAGACGATTGGTTGATACTTGAAGTGCGTTGGATTTCCAGTTTTCCTTTTGGTCCGGGTACACGAGCTGCTCTTCTTTTCCTAACTGGATATGAAGTAAGTCTTTATATATTAGAAGTAAAAGATCCAATGCTCGATCGACTTGATCTTTTTCTTTGAAGTGCTGTACAAAATCCTCTTGTATTTTGACCATTGCTTGGAAGGGACTTTTTTGGAGGACTTCATATAATTTTAACACTATTATTCTTGCTTGTGCAAACCACTCATTTTGACATATTTCTACAGCTTCCTCATAATGGTTCGTCAAGTTGGCTGCAAGAGTGGCAAAGTGAGGCGGGATCCCCTCTTCCAATAACTGTTTGGCCAGTTGTTCTTTCGGTAACGGTTTAAATGAAACCGTCTGGCACCTGGAAAGAATGGTCGGCAGGATCCGATGAATATTTTCTGTGATGAGAATCGCGGTTGTATCCGCTAACGGCTCTTCAAGAAACTTTAATAGGCTGTTAGCAGCATTCGCCGTCATCTTATCTCCGTGAACGATAATGTAGATTTTCTTCTTGGATTCTACACCCGTTTTCGAAAATTCTTCTTGCAGACTTTTAATTTGATCCTTCTTGATAGATAGACCATCAGGCTCCACTACATGTAGATCCGGGTGATTCCCGTGATTGATCCTTTTGCAGTTGGAGCAGTCTTCACATGGCTTTCCGTCTACCCGGTTCAGGCATAATAAGGCCTTGGCGAACAGCATGCTCATTTCTTTCTTTCGTGTCCCTTTTTCACCCTCGAATAAATAAGCATGAGCGACACGATCCTTCAATATACTATTCTGCAGCATCTGAAGGACGACTGGCTGAAATGGTTGTATCTCTTCAAACAACATGTCTTAACATCACTCTCTTACATATAAAGATTAATAAGCAGACCTTTTATTTCCCCGATTTTCCCTAATATATCAATTGACTTCTTTTCTTTATCCAATACATCTTCCGTTAATCCGACAAGATGCTGATCCACCGTTTCGACGATATTCAGCTTTCGTCCCTCCCCGTATTGATTCCAGGTATGGGACTGCTTCAAGTCCATTCCGAAGTCGACTGCTTCCCGTACAAACTTCTTGACCAATGTTTTATATTTGGCAAGATCTTTGAATGTCCTTGACTGGGCTAATCGGGTGCCGGCGTCCTCTATCGTCCCAAGAAGCTTATTAAGCTGATCCATCTGCATTTTCTGATCATGTTTCTGAACGAGCTGACCGAACTTCATTTGGCCGGTACTGCCAGTTCTCTGATCTTTCGCCACGCTATCCAAGGACACACGGTGGTCCTGATTAATTTTCATCGTGATCCAACCTCACTTTAAAACTGATGGAATTGTTCTACAGGGAGAACGAATACCGTCGCCCCGCCTACAGCCACTTCTACGGGATAAGGCACATAGGAATCTGCATTTCCACCCATAGGGGACACCGGTGCTACCATTTGATCCCGTGACTGACAGTTTTCCTTAATGACCTGTAAGGCTTTTTCCACACGAATATCCTCAGTACCAATAATGAACGTCGTATTTCCTGACTTCAGAAAACCGCCGGTGCTCGCTAATTTTGTCGAACGAAAATTATGTTCCATCAGGGCATTAGACAAACGATTGCTATCCTTATCCTGTACAACTGCCATAATTACCTTCATGAATGAACTCCTCCGTTATAAAGCCATTTACTTCCTTCTATTATATCATTGAAAAGACTCCAATGCTTCATCTAAAAAAGAGACGGAGGACCAGGCAGCGAATTTTTGCCCGGCAGTCCGTCTCTTCTACTAGTCTCACCTGTTTAAATAACCCGTCACGATTTCATACGCGTCAGCAAATACCGCTTCCTTACTCTTACTGGCATCGATGACTTGAATGCGATCCGGATATTGTTTGATCAACTTCTGATACCCCTCCCGGACGCGAGTATGAAATTCAACCGATTCGAGATCCAATCGATTCACTTCTCTGCCGTTATGCTTGGCAATTCTCTTTAACCCCTCTTCGGGATCAATGTCAAAATACAGCGTGAGATCCGGCATCTTATCCTCAATCGCAAATTGATTGATGTCCATGACTTCTTTCATCCCGATTCCACGGGCATTTCCCTGATAGGCAAGGGAACTGTCGATAAACCGGTCACAAATTACGATCCTGCCTGCCTCAAGGGCGGGGATCACTTTCTCCACCAGATGCTGACGTCTCGCAGCTGCATATAACAGTGCTTCCGTCCGCTTATCCATTTCCGTGTTCTTTGTATTTAATATGACTTCCCTGATCTGCTCAGCTATGGAAATACCTCCCGGCTCCCTCGTCTGGACAACATCCAGGCCATCCTGCAGCAGTTGTTGATATAACTCTGATAATATCGTTGACTTCCCGGCTCCCTCGGGGCCTTCAACGGTAATGAACAATCCTCTTGTCATCTGTTTCCCTCCGCTTTATCGATACACATACACACAGTGGTCAGCCAATCGGTGGTGCCCCTGTATGTTTGCCTTATTCCTTATATATTCGTTCAAACGCCGGATTACATCGGCAGTGATCCGTTCCCCCGGCACCAGTAAGGGGATGCCCGGTGGATAAGGTGTCACCATTCCAGCGGAAACTTCTCCTTCTGCATCGTCCAGGGAAATCAACACTTCCACTTTCCCGTTCATTTCCTCCAGGGTTAATGCAAGGCTGGAAAAAGGGGTTGTCCTTCTCGGGCTGATTATTCCCTCCATAGGAAGGACTTCCACCACAGGCTCATCCTCGAGCGCCTTTTTTATCCTAGCGATCGCTTCCTTATACGGAAACGAAAAATCCTTCTTTACTAAAGGAAGGATCAGAAGTACCTGATTCGGATCAGCAAGTTCAGGGTAGACACCTACAGATTCTAACAGCTCCTTTAGAACATAACCCGTCCGCCCTGCGAACTTCATCATCAGCTTTAATGGATCATGTGCCTGTCGAACAATGAGCTGAGGATGGATCCGTTCAATCCCATCTATAAATTCGCGAATATGCTCAAGTGTTTGATCCAAGTCCTCTTTTAAAAACGTCCCGACATAGGATCTCGCGTAATCAAGAGATGCCATAATCGGATACGAAGGACTACTTGATTGTAGCATAGTTAAATAGTCTTTTACCTTATGCGCATCCACCCGGCTACTTCCAATATGTAAATACGATCCCATCGTCATGGCCGGAAGCATCTTATGAGCGGAATGAACCACAATATCTGCCCCGCACTCCATGGCAGACTCGGGAAAAGGCGTGCCCAATGTAAAATGAGCACCATGAGCCTCATCAATGATACAGATGACACCATGCTTATGACACTCATCTATGATTTCTTTAAGATTGTATGTAAAGCCATAATAAGTCGGATACGTGAATACACAAGCTTTCACATGAGGGAATACGTTCATCGCTTCCTTTATATCCTCCAACCGTATCCCAAGGGCGGTCCCCATGTCATCCCACTCGGTTTCAATGAAAACCGGAACAGCCTTGGCTAGTCTGATGCCGTTCAGCACCGACTTATGACAATTCCGTTGAACAAATACTGTATCTCCAGGTTCACAGGAAGCAAGGATCGCCGCAATATTCCCTACGGTACTTCCATTCACCAGAAAATGACTCACTAAAGACCCATATACATCCCCAAGCAATTCCTCCGCTTCCCGGATCGCCTCATGGGAATCATGTAAATCATCCAAACCACTTAACTCTGTAAGATCCGATTGATAAAATGGCTGATCCTGCACCAATAAACCGTTCTTGTGCCCTGGTACATGAAATGAAATGGGTTGTATGGACCGATGCCTCTCGATCGCCTCAATCAGCGGGGTTCTTGTATGATCTCGCTTCATTCCATCTATCTCCTTAAAGTAAAATATCCATCCATATCGTATCATACCCCTGGGGCACCATGCTTCGGAGAATTCAAATCTTTTTTGGATAAAGGTGAATCAACGAAACTCATAATCCATTGAAACGCTGAAAGCAAAAAAAATCATAACCATGTATACCTTCTGGTTATGAGTAGATTTGAGGAGTATTCACTTTTTTCAGTCTTTGTATGAACGTTTTGTACAAAGGATCATTCGTTTCTGTGTGAACCATTTCCTTTTCACAATCTGTGCAGATAAACGATGTGTATAGATGGATTCCAACCTTCTTCTCAACGTGACAAACGATGCACTCTTCCAAAGCCGCCTTACGTTCCTGATTTACCATCGGGCCCTCCACCTCCATACAACCTATTCTGCCTCAAAACCACTAATTGTATACATAATTATAAACATTTCAACTGACAGAATAATCAAGTGTACTCTAATCTTATGTTGCCGTTAACGTGTCTGTGTATGTCTCTATAAAAAAGATTGTGAAAAGATGTTGGTATATTGGTGACTTGAGATTATGAGTGTATTAGGTTGAGAGATGGAGAGGTTTTTCGAACAAATTTAATTAAAACAAAAAAAGAACAACTCCCAATGAGTTACTCTTTTTTCACATTTGCCTGGCGACGTCCTACTCTCACAGGGGGAGCCCCCAACCACCATCGGCACTGAAGGCTGCGGCTAGTGATGAGCGGCGAATCTCTTTGTCCGCTTCACTCGTTCAGATCCTCGTGTGGGAGCCTGAACGAAGGTCTTCTCTCCCTCGCGTCCTCGACCTTCTTGCTCCTCCCTACCCTCGCACTGCGGTCTAGGAGAGATTTAATAAAACAATCATGTTCTTCGAACTTCAAATCAAAACAAAAAAGAGTAACTCCTATGAGCTACTCTTTTTCTTATTTGCCTGGCGACGTCCTACTCTCACAGGGGGAGATCCCCCAACTACCATCGGCGCTGAAGAGCTTAACTTCCGTGTTCGGCATGGGAACGGGTGTGACCTCTTCGCCATTATCACCAGACGAATATTTAATTGAAGGATTGTTCCTTCAAAACTAGATAAAGGATTGATGTCAAGAAAGCCGAATATCGACCAATTGTTGTTCATATAAATATGACTCTTTGTGGTTAAGTCCTCGATCGATTAGTATCAGTCAACTCCACATGTCGCCATGCTTCCATCTCTGACCTATCTACCTAGTCATCTTCTAGGGATCTTACTCACTTACGTGATGGGAAATCTCATCTCGAGGGGGGCTTCATGCTTAGATGCTTTCAGCACTTATCCCTTCCGCACATAGCTACCCAGCGATGCCTTTGGCAAGACAACTGGTACACCAGCGGTGCGTCCATCCCGGTCCTCTCGTACTAAGGACAGCTCCTCTCAAATTTCCTGCGCCCACGACGGATAGGGACCGAACTGTCTCACGACGTTCTGAACCCAGCTCGCGTACCGCTTTAATGGGCGAACAGCCCAACCCTTGGGACCGACTACAGCCCCAGGATGCGATGAGCCGACATCGAGGTGCCAAACCTCCCCGTCGATGTGGACTCTTGGGGGAGATAAGCCTGTTATCCCCGGGGTAGCTTTTATCCGTTGAGCGATGGCCCTTCCATGCGGAACCACCGGATCACTAAGCCCGACTTTCGTCCCTGCTCGACTTGTAGGTCTCGCAGTCAAGCTCCCTTGTGCCTTTACACTCTGCGAATGATTTCCAACCATTCTGAGGGAACCTTTGGGCGCCTCCGTTACTCTTTAGGAGGCGACCGCCCCAGTCAAACTGCCCACCTGACACTGTCTCCCACCCCGATAAGGGGCGCGGGTTAGAATTTCAATACAGCCAGGGTAGTATCCCACCGATGCCTCCACCGAAGCTGGCGCTCCGGTTTCCAAGGCTCCTACCTATCCTGTACAAGCTGTACCAAAATTCAATATCAGGCTACAGTAAAGCTCCACGGGGTCTTTCCGTCCTGTCGCGGGTAACCTGCATCTTCACAGGTACTATAATTTCACCGAGTCTCTCGTTGAGACAGTGCCCAGATCGTTACGCCTTTCGTGCGGGTCGGAACTTACCCGACAAGGAATTTCGCTACCTTAGGACCGTTATAGTTACGGCCGCCGTTTACTGGGGCTTCGATTCGCACCTTCGCTTGCGCTAAGCACTCCTCTTAACCTTCCAGCACCGGGCAGGCGTCAGCCCCTATACTTCGCCTTACGGCTTCGCAGAGACCTGTGTTTTTGCTAAACAGTCGCCTGGGCCTATTCACTGCGGCTCTCTCGGGCTTGCACCCTACCAGAGCACCCCTTCTCCCGAAGTTACGGGGTCATTTTGCCGAGTTCCTTAACGAGAGTTCTCTCGCTCACCTTAGGATTCTCTCCTCGCCTACCTGTGTCGGTTTGCGGTACGGGCACCTTTTTCCTCGCTAGAGGCTTTTCTTGGCAGTGTGGAATCAGGAACTTCGCTACTATAATTCGCTCGCTATCACAGCTCAGCCTTCGCGATGACGGGATTTGCCTCATCATCAGCCTAACTGCTTAGACGCACATATCCAGCAGTGCGCTTACCCTATCCTCCTGCGTCCCCCCATTGCTCAAACGGAAAAGAGGTGGTACAGGAATATCAACCTGTTGTCCATCGTCTACGCCTATCGGCCTCGACTTAGGTCCCGACTAACCCTGAGCGGACGAGCCTTCCTCAGGAAACCTTAGGCATTCGGTGGATGGGATTCTCACCCATCTTTCGCTACTCATACCGGCATTCTCACTTCTAAGCACTCCACCAGTCCTTACGGTCTAGCTTCGCAGTCCTTAGAACGCTCTCCTACCACTGACACCTAGAGGTGTCAATCCACAGCTTCGGTGATACGTTTAGCCCCGGTACATTTTCGGCGCAGAGTCACTCGACCAGTGAGCTATTACGCACTCTTTAAATGGTGGCTGCTTCTAAGCCAACATCCTGGTTGTCTAAGCAACTCCACATCCTTTTCCACTTAACGTATACTTTGGGACCTTAGCTGGTGGTCTGGGCTGTTTCCCTTTCGACTACGGATCTTATCACTCGCAGTCTGACTCCCATGGATAAGTCTTTGGCATTCGGAGTTTGTCTGAATTCGGTAACCCGATGAGGGCCCCTAGTCCAAACAGTGCTCTACCTCCAAGACTCTTACACATGAGGCTAGCCCTAAAGCTATTTCGGAGAGAACCAGCTATCTCCAAGTTCGATTGG
>NZ_CP122397.1:15000-32500 GCF_029834455.1 Rossellomorea sp. DA94 | reverse complement strand
TCCTTTAGTGAACTGACCCATGGTTGAGTTCGTTAGTTCGTCCGCTTTCTTCAGTGCATCGTTAGTTGCTGCAAGAACTAAGTCTTGTAACATTTCTACATCATCCGGATCAACCGCTTCTTCGTTGATTTTCACGTCAATGACTTGTTTGTGGCCGGACACAATAACTGTTACCATACCGCCGCCTGCTGTTCCTTCGATTTGCTTTTCACCCAGTTCTTCCTGAGCTTCCGCCATCTTCTTTTGCATTTTTTGCATTTGTTTCATCATGTTTTGCATATTTCCATTTCCACGCATCATCATCATTACCTCCAGTTTATTATTGAAACTATTAATCGTTAAGTTCTATTAAATCCATACCGACCAGCTTTTCAGCTTCCGTTAAGAGAGAATCTTCTTCTTGATTTCCGCTGGATGAATCCCCATCCTCTGTTTTCGAATTCCGGATGAAGTCTTCCCTTATGGACATCCACTGATCCTCAGGAATCCCAATAGCCGCATAGCTATTTCCCGTTAATTCTTCCAAGATGGAAGCAATCGCGGAAGTGAAAGCTTGATTCTCCATTGCCATTTGACAATGGATATCATATTTGAATTTTAACACAAATGAGCCGTTTGTTGCTGCTACAGGTTCAGCATCATTTAATAATGCAGACTGCGAACGCATCTGACGCTGATTAAGGGTTTCCACCATGTCTCCCCAACGGCTCTTGATAAGATTCAAATCCTCTTTCGTGGCCGTTCGGAGCACTTCCTGGATCTTACCGGTAGGGGCACGGAACCCCTTCTTCGCCCTGATCGGTTTTTTCGCAGCCTGTGCAGCGGGCTCCGCTTGGACCTTGACTCCATTTGCCTTCAGTTGTTCGACCTCTTTTTCAAGAAGGTTGATCTTTTTCATCAAATCATTTACTTCCGGCGAAGAAGCGGATACGGGCGCTTCCATCTGACAAAGCTTCACAATGGAAACCTCCAGATAAATCCGGGCATGGTTCGTAAATTTCATTTCCTGTCCGGCCTGATTCAGGACGTCAATGTACTGATAGATCTGTCCAGGCTGGGTACGCCCTGCCAATTCTTTAAAATCATCGTCGAGCATGACCCGTTCCAGTGATTCCTCCAGGTTCGGTGCGGTCTGGTATAACAGCATGTCCCGGAAATAAAGAATGAAGTCTTCTGCGAACCTCGCCGGATCCTTCCCTTGAAACAGGAGCTCTTCCAGGGCCCCTAAACCAGTTGTAACATCTCGTTCCAGGATGGCCTTTGCCAGCGTATTCAAGTAACCTTGAGACACGGCTCCCGTTACCGTCAGGGCATCGTCGACCGTGACCCGGTCCTGACTGAAGGAGATCGCCTGATCGAGAAGGCTGAGAGCATCACGCATCCCGCCCTCGGCAGCCCTAGCGATGATCGTCAAGGCATTTTCCTCAAAATTCACGCCGGATTCTGTGGCAATATGACTCATTCTTCCCACAATATCCATGGCGGTGATCCGTTTGAAGTCAAATCGCTGACAGCGCGAAATGATGGTCAGGGGAATCTTATGGGGTTCGGTCGTCGCCAGGATGAATATGACATGCTTAGGCGGCTCCTCCAATGTTTTCAGAAGCGCATTGAATGCCCCGATGGACAGCATATGAACTTCATCGATGATGTAGACTTTATACTCGACAACGTTTGGAGAATATTTGACTTTATCCCGAATGTCCCGGATCTCCTCCACCCCGTTATTGGAGGCGGCATCGATTTCAATGACATCAGGGATCGAACCGTCCGTGATCCCTTTACACGCATCGCACTCATTGCAAGGTTCCGCTACAGGGGAACGTTCACAGTTAACGGCTTTCGCCAGGATCTTCGCTGCACTCGTCTTCCCTGTCCCTCTTGGTCCCGAGAATAAATAGGCATGGGAAATCTTCTGATGAAGGAGGGCATTTTGCAACGTTTTCGTTACATGCTGCTGTCCCACTACATCAATAAATGACTGAGGACGCCACACACGATATAAAGCTTGATATGCCAAAATACTCCCCCCTCTTTTTATGTACTATAGTGTCTCTATTATAACGTAATGTAAATCCCTTTTACAAAGAAAACCGGAGATCAATTTAAACCTTTACATAAACAAAAAACTCACCCGGAAATGGATGAGTTGTTGTATATAAGTTAAACTGCCGTGCACCTTTCGTCGACAAGCATCCATAGGCGTTACTCAAGCAGTTAGCTCGGCCCAGGCAACCCTGCGGCACATGGGAGCTTCCACTTAATGCTGCTTCCTTCCGGACCTGACATGGTTCATGGATTCCCATTGCGCAGGACCCAGGCGTCAACACCACTTACTTGAGGCAGGCCCTACAGAGTGCGAGCCTCGGAAAGGAATTCGGTCTCGCTAGAGCGGATTGCGAGTACAGGGCACCGCTACCTCCCCACCTAGCACGGCAAAATTGATACCATATTTAGTTGCGTCATTAGTGCGACGCAAGATTAAGTATACTAGGATTTACGGTAAAAAGCAATGATGGAATGCTGTAAGTTATTTACAGACTATCCATCCTCTTTTTCTTCTCACTTTTCTTCCGATCCCTTAACCCTTTAAAAAATCGGGACAGGATTCCACCACACTCTTCCGACAACACCCCAGGCAATACTTCACACTGGTGATTAAACCGATCATCCTCAAGTAGATTCATCAGCGTCCCGGCACAACCCGCTTTCGGATCCTTTGCCCCATAAACGACTTTCTCGATTCGTGATAGGATGATGGCACCGCTGCACATGGGACATGGTTCAAGGGTGACATAAATCTCCGCTCCTTCAAGACGCCAAGTGCCAAGCTTCTCACACGCCTCTTGGATCGCCAGTGTTTCTGCGTGGGTGATGGCGTTTTGGCTCGTTTCCCTCAGATTATGGGCCCGGGCGATGATTTCGTCATCCATCACAATCACGGCGCCAATCGGGACTTCCTGGATGGCGGCGGCTTTCTCTGCTTCTATCAGTGCTTCTTTCATAAACTGTTCTTCTCTTATACCCATTGTGTACTCCTGTAAATTTATTTCTCAATTCTTTATAAAATATCCCGATTCACACCAAACTATAGTGGAAAGGGGCTTTCACATGATACCTAACGATACTGCTCTTCTGGTCATCGATATTATGAATCCATTTGACTTTAAACACGGGGAAACGTTGGCGCAACACACCTCAAAGATTGTCGATCCCATTAACTCCCTGCGTCGCTATTGTATGAAACATCAGCTTCCTACCATCTATATTAACGACCATTACGAGCTTTGGAAAGCAGATTACAAAGAGATCTATAAGAAATGTCATAATAAGACGAGCGACCCGATCATGACTCCTCTCCAACCGATGGAAGACGATTACTTTCTTATTAAACCGAAGCATTCTGCCTTTTATGGTACGGCATTAAACACACTTCTTCACCACTTATCTGTCAAGAACCTGATCATCACAGGGATTGCCGGTAATATATGTGTACTCTTCACAGCCAATGATGCCTATATGAGAGAGTTTAACCTGATGGTGCCCGGCGACGCCATCGCTTCTGTCAGTGAAGAAGATAATCACTACGCTTTGACGATGATGAAAAATGTCTTAAAAGCAAAGATTGATCCTACCGGCGGGATTTTATAAAATTTCCCGCAGAAAACATATTCAAACCACCCTTCTCATACGCTGATTATAGTGAATGAATTAAAGGAGGGTTTGTTTATGCAAATACATGTTGTCCAGCCGAACCAATCTTTATTTGGTATCGCCCAAGCGTATGGATCAACAGTTAATGATATAGTGGACGCTAATCAATTGCCGAACCCCAATAATTTAGTGATCGGCCAATCACTGGTCATCCCGATTATAGGAAGTTTTTATTTTGTTCAACCCGGGGATAGTCTTTGGAGAATCAGTCAAAAGACGGGCGTCCCTTATCAGGAACTTGCAAGGGTGAACGGGATTTCTCCTAATCAGCCTCTACAGGTGGGGACTCGTTTATACATCCCACAGAAGCCTAAGGTGAAAGCGGAGTTTAATGGCTATGTTGAGCCATACGGAAAGGAAGTGGCCCCGAACCTTGAACAAAGCGCCAAGGAAGCCGCCCCCTACCTCACGTATCTCGCTCCGTTCAGTTTTCAGGCGAAGCGGGATGGCACTTTGAAAGAACCTCCCCTCGGTAACCTCATTCAAACCGGGAAAGACAATAATAATGTCATGATGATGGCCATCACCAACCAGGAGGAAGGGACATTCAGTGATGAACTGGGCAGAATTCTATTAACCGATCAGAACATCCAGAATAAGTTCCTGGATAACGTCGTCCAAACGGCTAAGAAATATGGATTCAGGGATATTCACTTCGACTTTGAGTACTTACGTCCACAGGACAAAGAAGCCTACAACCAATTTTTACGAAAAGCGAAGGCACGCTTCAATCAGGAAGGATGGCTGCTCTCCACCGCCCTTGCTCCAAAGACCAGTGCGGATCAAAAAGGGAAATGGTATGAAGCACATGATTATAAAGCCCACGGTGAAATTGTCGACTTCGTGGTCATCATGACGTATGAGTGGGGTTACAGCGGCGGTCCTGCCATGGCCGTATCCCCTATCGGACCGGTGAGGGATGTTCTTGAGTACGCTGTTTCTGAGATGCCTCCATCAAAGATTCTCATGGGGCAGAATTTGTATGGTTATGACTGGACACTCCCTTTTGTACAGGGAAGCACAGCCAAAGCCATCAGTCCGCAACAGGCAATCCAGATAGCCGCTGATAACAATGTTAAAATCGATTATGATCAAAAAGCGCAGGCACCATTCTTCAAGTACCGTGATGCAGGCACCGGAAAGGATCATGAAGTTTGGTTTGAAGATGCAAGGAGCATCCAGGCCAAATTCGACCTTATGAAAGAATTGAAATTGAGGGGGATGAGCTATTGGAAGCTCGGTCTGCCTTTCCCTCAAAACTGGCTGTTAATTTCCGACAATTTCAATGTTGTAAAAAGATAATTAATAGAAGCTGATGGATAGGTAAATCTATAAACACCTATTCATCAGCTTTTTATGTGCGTCTTCATAAAATTCCCTTACAGGAAGCCGATACAATGAAGGTGATGTGTTTTATCTATACAGGAAATATCCTGAACAAACCATCCATATATTGTGTTACAATAATTCCTGTCGTAATTTTTCACACTATATTCGAGAGTAATATGAGGAGGACAATTAATGGGGCGCATTCCTTTCATTACCGTTGAAGGCCCGATTGGAATAGGAAAAACCTCTCTTGCAAAAGCGATTTCCGATCATTTTCAATTTCACCTGCTTAAAGAAATCGTAGATGAAAACCCATTCTTAGATAAGTTTTATGATGACATTGAAGAGTGGAGCTTTCAAACAGAGATGTTTTTCTTATGCAATCGATATAAACAATTAGAAGATATCGAGAAACACTACTTATCTCAGAACAAATCTGTCGTTGCAGATTATCATATTCTTAAAAACATCATCTTCGCAAAACGCACATTGAAGGATGAACAACAATTCAAGAAATACCTCAACATCTATGACATCCTGACTTCAGACATGCCGAGACCCAATGTGGTCATTTACTTGAACGCAAGCTTGGATACGCTACTGAAGCGCATCGAAAAAAGAGGACGTGATTTTGAAAAGAAAATCAGCCCTCTATACCTGAAGCAGCTATCACTGGATTATGAAGAATATATGAATACATTCGAAGAAACACACCCGGATATCCCTGTTCTTCGCTACAATGGCGACCACGTAGACTTTGTTCAAAACAAAGAGGATCTGGATCATATTCTTACTCAATTAGAAACTACACTGAAAAAAGGAGTTCACTATCATGAATCTTCGCACTAAATACGGGATCCCGAACAATGCCGTGATCACCATTGCCGGAACGGTCGGTGTCGGGAAATCCACGATGACAAACGGATTGGCTAACGCTTTGGGCTTCCGGACGTCATTTGAAAAAGTGGATACCAATCCATATCTTGATAAATTTTATCAGGACTTTAAAAGCTGGAGCTTCCACCTTCAAGTCTACTTCCTGGCAGAACGCTTTAAAGAACAAAAGAAAATCTTTGAATACGGCGGCGGCTTTATCCAAGACCGCTCGATCTACGAGGATACAGGCATATTCGCACGCATGCATTATGAAAAAGGGAATATGAGTGAAATCGACTATGAAACCTATACAAGCCTATTCGATGCCATGGTCATGACGCCATACTTCCCTCACCCTGATCTGTTGATTTACCTTGAAGGATCCATTGATCATATCGTGGACCGCATCAAAGAGCGGGGTCGCCCGATGGAACAGCAAACGCCTGTTGCCTACTGGGAGGAAATGCACGAGCGCTACGAAAACTGGATCAATTCCTTTAACGCGTGTCCCGTCTTAAGACTCGACATCAGCGAATACGATCTCGTCAACGACCAAAATTCCATCGAACCTATCGTCGAAAGAATCGGCTACTTCATCGAACAGACGAGAATGTTAAAGAGCTAAACGAAAAGCGGAGGCGCCTTGGTCAGGCCCGACAAGCATAAGACGAGTCATCCAAAAAGGCGGATTTTTGCCTTTTTGAATGGCTTGACTTATGACCTCGAGGGACTAGGCGCCGGAGCTGGATCAGAATATATAAAAAAAGACTACTCTGCGGTAAGAGTAGTCTTTTTTTGATGTTGAGAGAGTTGTGGTTGATTTCCGCTACAGGTGCTCGCTTTCCGCGGGGCTGGCGGTGAGCCTCCTCAGGCTTCGCCTTCCGGGGTCTCACCTGTCCAGCTTTTCCCGCAGGAGTCGAGCACCTTCCGCTCCAATCAACTTATCAAGCGTAAGCAGTTCCCTAACAGTGTTACTGTATGGGCTGCTTACAACCCAGTCATTTTCTTTTGAATGCAGAAGAAATGAATTATTAGTCGATGTCCTTTGCCTTTACTGCTTTTCAAAAACTATTTAGCTCGGTCAATAATTGCTACTATAGAGAGTGAGGGGAACTGCGTAGACTCCTACGGAAAACGGGCGCGCCGAGACCCCGGAAGCGATCTGTGCTGAGGAGGCTCGGCCGAACGTCCGTGGAAAGCGGAGCAGTTCCCCTCACTCTCCGGCACACACTCAATGACAGAGCATTTGCAAATCATTGTTGTGTAAGAATAACGACAAGCCATGAATGAACCAACAAGGTCTAAAAACAGCACCCATCCGTTTATTTCCATCCGAAAAGAGGTATAGGTAGTAACAAATAATCGATTAGGGAGATGTAGAGATGATGGAATCGAAACAAACTTATTTTGTTGATATCAGCAGCGGGGATATTCTGCAGGATCCGAATCAAAACGCCAGTCCAAGCTTTCGGATATTCGCAACCCCTACAGAGGTGAACGAGCTTAAAATGCTCTTTAACGATAACTATGATGACGATATGTCGACCATGAGACGCGCTCAGGTTCCATTCCGCCAGTATCATAATTCACCAGAAGATGATCATTATGATCAATCGATGAAGGATATTTATGCGAAGATCTACCTGCTGGGGGATGAAGAAGCACGCAGTCATATCACAGCAATCGGTGTACTCGAAAACACGTCCGATCACCATGTAAGAGAAGATATAGAGAACCTTAAGTAAGAGGTACCGGGTCCTTTGACATGGAGATAAAATAAAAAAATTCGTTACATGAAATGTAACGAATTCTATCTCCAAAGTTTATGCGCGATGGTTATAAAAAAATCAATGGAGGAGGAAGGGGGATTCGAACCCCCGCGGGCTGTTACACCCCTGTCGGTTTTCAAGACCGATCCCTTCAGCCGGACTTGGGTATTCCTCCGTATCGACAAGAATTATAATAACATGGTGTATAAATGGAGTCAAGGATATTTCAAAAAAAATTAAAAAGAAGTCTCACGGAGGAACGCGAGACCTCTTTTTGCTGACAAAAACGTTTTATTTAATGACTTCCACTCCACCCATATATGGACGAAGGGCTTCTGGTACGATGACACTGCCATCCTCCTGCTGGTAGTTTTCCAGGATGGCGGCTACTGTACGTCCGATCGCTAATCCAGAACCATTTAACGTATGCACATGTTCAGGCTTTGCGTTCGGCTCTCTTCTGAAGCGGATGTTGGCACGTCTCGCCTGGAAGCTCTCAAAGTTACTGCAAGAAGAAATCTCACGGTACGTCCCGTAACTCGGGATCCACACTTCAATGTCGTACTTCTTGGCTGCTGTGAAGCCCAGGTCCGCTGTACACATAGATAATACGCGGTACGGCAGGCCAAGCAGCTGAAGAACTTTTTCAGCGTGACCCGTCAATTTCTCTAACTCATCATAAGAGTCCTCAGGCTTCACAAAGCGTACCAGCTCGACTTTGTTGAATTGATGCTGACGGATCAGCCCTCTTGTGTCACGTCCTGCAGATCCAGCTTCAGAGCGGAAGTTGGCGCTGTATGCCACATAGCTTACAGGCAGTTCGTCAGCCTTCAGGATCTCATCACGATGATAATTCGTCACAGGCACTTCTGCCGTTGGTACTAGGAAGTAGTCTTCACTTTCAATTCTGAATGCATCTTCCTCAAACTTTGGAAGCTGACCTGTTCCTGTCATACTCGCTCTATTCACAAGGAATGGAGGGATCATTTCTGTATAGCCATGCTCATCCATGTGAAGGTCCATCATGAAGTTGATGAGGGCTCTTTCAAGTCTTGCTCCAAGTCCTTTATAGAAAACGAATCGGCTCCCCGTCACTTTCCCTGCACGTTCGAAATCAAGAATTCCAAGTCCTGTGGCAACATCCCAGTGAGGCTGTGCTTCGAAATCAAATTCCCTGACCTCTCCCCATTTACGCGCTTCAACATTATCATCTTCTGTTTCTCCGACAGGTACCGTTTCATGAGGGATATTTGGAATAGAAAGAAGGATGCGCTCAAGTTCTTCTTCGATGCCTCTTAATTCATCATCCAGCTTTTTAACCATGGCCCCGACTTCGCGCATTTCCACAATCATATCCTGAGCATCTTTTTTCTCTTTTTTCAGCTCGGCAATTTGTTGGGATACATCATTACGCTTGCTCTTGAGATCTTCACTTTCCACAAGGAGCTCTCTTCTTCTCTTATCAAGCTCTTCAAACTTACCGAAGTCCTCCAGGTTCTCACCGCGGTGCTGAAGTCGGGCTTTTACATCTTCCAGATTGTTACGTAAATACTTAATGTCTAACATGCAGTTTCTCTCCTTTTTATAAAAATATAAAAAACCCCCATCCCTGGTAAAAGGGACGGAGGTTTCCGCGTTGCCACCCTAATTGAAGACGCTTCGCATCTTCCTCTTAAGAGATGGTAACGGAATCACCGAAAATACCTACTTCATTCAGTACTTCACTCAAGGATGGATTCGTAAAGCTCCTGCATCGATTCTCACCGGCCATCGACTCTCTTTAGCAAGCTTTCTTTACTACTATTTCCTCTCAACGATTTTAATTTTTATTGGTTATTTCATAATCTACTACAATGTTTTCCATTTTGCAATAGAATTATGCGATTGTTTTTCCCATGCTTTCTTTCACCATTTCAACGAAAAATGCAGTCAGACGATGATCATCCGTCAATTCAGGATGGAATGAACAGCCGAGGAACTGTCCGTGGCGGGCAAGCACGATACGCTCGTTATGCTTCGCCAGGATTTCAACATCTTCTCCTGCTTCCACGATATGAGGCGCACGGATGAAGACAGCATTGAATCCTTCTCCGACATGGGCAATCGAAAGGTCCGCTTCGAAGCTTTCCTTCTGACGGCCGAATGAATTACGCTCCACCGTCACATCCATCACCCCAAGATGAGCCTCTTCATAACCCACAACATGCTTCGCTAACAGAATCAAACCGGCACATGTTCCAAAGATCGGCTTCCCTGCTGCTGCGAATTGTCTTAACGGTTCCATAAAACCATAGCGGTCAATCAACCTTCTCATCGTCGTACTTTCCCCACCAGGCATGATGAGCCCCTGAATCTCTTCCAGTTGCTCTACACGCTTAATGACAATCGCTTTGGCACCTGAAGCTTCAATGGAACGTACATGCTCCCTGACGGCACCTTGAAGTCCTAATACACCGATGTTCAACATAGAATCACACCTTACCATCCACGGTCTTGCATGCGGTTTTCAGGGAGGATAGAAGAAATTTCTACACCCTTCATGGCTACACCAAGCTCTTTAGACAGTTCTGCGATCAACTTGTAATCCTGGTAGTGAGTAGTCGCTTCTACAATCGCTCTTGCGAATTTCTCAGGGTTTTCTGACTTGAAGATACCAGAACCTACGAACACTCCGTCAGCCCCTAATTCCATCATAAGAGCAGCGTCAGCTGGTGTGGCAATTCCGCCTGCAGCAAAGTTTACAACCGGTAAACGACCATTTTCTTTAATTTCTAACAATAATTCGTATGGAGCTGCCAGTAACTTCGCTTCTGTCATGATCTCATCTTCATTCATGCTCACTAGCTTACGTACTTGAGCATTGACCTTACGCATATGACGAACCGCTTCAACGATGTTACCTGTTCCAGGCTCACCCTTTGTACGAAGCATAGATGCCCCTTCACCGATTCGGCGGGCAGCTTCACCTAAATCACGGCATCCGCATACGAAAGGAACCGTGAAATCTCTTTTATTTAAATGGTACTCTTCATCAGCCGGCGTCAATACTTCACTTTCATCAAGATAATCAACACCCATTGATTCAAGAACCCTTGCCTCAACGATATGACCGATGCGAGCCTTCGCCATTACTGGAATCGACACGGCACCCATCACTTCTTCAATAATACGAGGATCTGCCATTCTTGCCACTCCACCTGCAGCACGGATGTCTGCTGGAACTCGTTCTAAAGCCATTACCGCAACTGCACCTGCAGCTTCGGCAACTTTTGCCTGCTCTGCATTGACAACGTCCATGATGACGCCGCCTTTTTGCATTTCAGCCATACCTCTTTTTACACGATCTGTACCAGTCTTCATATCTATATCCCCCTTATATTTATCCCTTGCCTGCCCCACAACTTCCCAAAAAAGGAAGAAAACGTGACTAAAACAATCGGAATGATTATGTAACCCTACTGCTAAATAAACAATAAAAATGGGCTTATGTCAAGACGAAAAGCGGAGGGGGCTTGGTCAGGCCCGACAAGCATTCCTTCGGTCCCTTTGTAGAATCCCCTTCAATAAACCAATTATGAAAAAACACCAAGACTTGTCCAACATGAGTCTTGGTGTTTCATTATATTAGAACCAGCCTTTAACCGTAGAAGTAATGGAATCCCAGATATCTCCGAAGAAACCACCGACGGCCCTCATGGAAAGGACGAACCAGTTCGCTTTCTCTACACCATCCACTGTCACAACAGATGCCTTTGAAGCGTTCGTTCCTTTATCCGTAAGATAACCTAAATCTTTTTTGCCTTTAGCTTCCAGCATGACATACCCAACTTTTTCCCCTTCTTTAACAGGAGCCGTCAGTTCGCCATCACCATTCAACTTTTTCTTATCCAACACAAACTTAGGCTTGTATTGATCTTCTTCACCGTTCTTAACCACCATGCTTAATGGAGAATCGGTTTTGATTTGAACTTCTTTTTCTTTTCCTTTTTGAACCGGAAGTGTTTTATGTCCTTTTACTTTGTAGTCAGCAGGAAGGACTTCTTCCATACTATAATTATTAAAGGCATAATCTAGCATTTTTCTTGTTTCATTAAAACGGGCATCGTAAGAATTTTCACCTGGTGGAACATCTACATTCATCACGACAGTGATATATCTCATACCATCTCTTTCAGCTGTCCCAGTGAAACATGCTCCAGCAAAATCAGTAGTTCCGGTTTTCAACCCGTCCATACCTTCATACTCACGAATTAGAGTTGGTAACATATAGTTCCAATTTTCCATATCAACTTCGTCTTCTGTACCTTCAGCGAATTTTTTCTTAGCAATACTAGATGTATCTAAAACTTCCGGATAATCTTTCATTAACCGGTATGCAAGCGTTGCGGTATCTTTCGCAGACATCACATTTTCTTCATCTGCTCCACCGACCACTTGATCCACATAAGGAGCTAAATCTTTATTATTTAAACCAGTCACATTGACAAATTTATAGTTTTCCAAGCCCAGTTCTTTGGCTTTATCATTCATCATTTGAACAAACTTTTCTTGAGAACCGGCTACAGTTTCAGCGATGGCCATCGCTGCAGCATTCGCAGATTCGATCGCCATTGCCTCATACAGATCTTTGATATTATATGTTCCCTCTTCTCTTAATGGAACATTACTCAAATTATCATTATGGGACATATTCGAAATTTTTGTCGGAACCGTGTATGTCTGATCCCATTTCACTTTACCTTCTTTAACTGCTTCAAGTAACACGTATTCCGTCATCATCTTCGTCATACTTGCAATTCCTTGAGCTGTATCGGAATTCTTCTCATACAGAATCTTACCTGTACTTGCTTCTACTAAAATCGCAGCTTTTGCGTTTACGTCCAAGTCACCTTGAGCATTGGCAGGTTTCTGCACCATACTCATTGCCATCATAAAAACCATCATACAAACAAAAGATTTTTGAATCCAACTTCTTTTCACTGTTAGCCCTCCAAGATTTTATGTACACCTTCGTTATTTTAACATAGTTCCAAAGGTAAGAATAGACAGAGAATATGACTAGTTTTGGCATAGGTCAAGGGACTTGCGGCCTCTAAAAAAAGACGGAGAATAACCTTTCTTTCACATTAAAAAAAGCTGACCAGGAAATTCTGATCAGCTTTTGTCATTATTTTCTTATAAAGAGTAATTTGGTGCTTCTTTCGTAATCTGAACATCATGGGGATGACTTTCACGAAGGCCGGCACCTGTCATTTTAATGAACTGCGCCTTTTCTCTTAAGTCGTATAAGTCTTTCGTTCCACAGTAACCCATTCCTGAACGCAAGCCTCCAACCAGCTGATACAATGTATCGGCTAATGGCCCTTTATAAGGAATACGCCCTTCGATACCTTCTGGAACGAACTTTTTCGCTTCCTCTTGGAAATAGCGGTCCTTTGATCCTTTTTCCATAGAGCTGACAGAACCCATCCCTCTGTATACTTTAAAGCGGCGACCTTGGAAGATTTCCGTTTCGCCAGGGCTTTCAGATGTACCTGCCAATAAGCTTCCAAGCATGACGGCATGTCCTCCGGCTGCCAGGGCTTTCACGATATCACCGGAGTACTTGATGCCTCCATCGGCGATGATGCTCTTCCCATGCTTTCTTGCTTCAGTTGCACAATCATACACAGCGGTAATTTGTGGAACACCCACACCTGCAACCACGCGGGTTGTACAAATCGAACCAGGTCCGATTCCCACTTTAACCACATCTGCACCTGCTTCAATCAATTCTCTTGTCGCTTCAGCCGTGGCTACATTACCTGCAACGATATTTAACGTTGGATAAGCTTCACGTATTTCACGAACAATAGAAAGGACTCCAGCGGAATGACCGTGAGCCGTATCGATCACGATGACATCCACATGGGCTTTAACCAAATGTTCTACACGAGTTAATGTGTCCTTGGAAATACCAACGGCTGCTCCCACTAATAAACGACCTTGAGCATCTTTAGCCGAATTCGGGAACTCGATGACTTTCTCAATATCCTTGATCGTAATCAACCCTTTAAGTGTTCCTTCTTGATCGATCAAAGGCAGCTTTTCAATCTTATATTGCTGAAGAATTTTTTCCGCTTCTTCTAGGGTAGTGCCCACCGGAGCCGTTACAAGATTCTCCTTCGTCATGACATCCGAAATCTGGATCGAATAATCCTGGATGAAACGAAGGTCGCGATTCGTTAAAATCCCGACAAGCTTCTGTTCTTGCTCGTTGTTCACAATCGGAACACCGGAAATTCTATATTTGCCCATCAAGTGCTCTGCAGAAAAGACTTGATGATCCGGAGTTAAAAAGAATGGATCAGAGATAACTCCACTTTCGGAACGTTTTACTTTATCGACCTGTTCAGCTTGCTGTTCAATACTCATATTCTTGTGGATGATACCGAGTCCACCTGTTCGAGCCATGGCAATCGCCATTTCAGCTTCGGTTACGGTATCCATCCCTGCACTGATGATCGGAACATTCAGCTTGATTGTTTCCGTTAATTCAACAGAGATGTTGACATCCTTTGGTAACACCTCTGATTTGGCTGGTAATAATAACACATCGTCAAACGTTAAACCTTCTTTAGCAAATTTAGAATCCCACATGTTTTCGGCCTCCCTAGTCCCAAAATATTATTAGTAGGTTATCAATTGGTTAAAATACTGTCAAGAAGAATAGGATTAATTTAACTTTTCAGAATAATTAGAAGGTGATCTCTTGAACGAAATACATCAGCACTGGGACTTCATTCACTATTTTCAATCAGCCGAATACTCCCAGAAGTTTCTAAAAAAGTGTTACGAGAAACTGGGGTCCATTCAAGCTGAAGTAAAGAGTTATGACAACTGTTATCCATTCATGTATTATCTGGAACAAGGAGAACTTTATTATAAACAAGCCATGATGTCTCCTTTTTCACTAAAGCCCATATTGCTTTTTTATGGTTACATTCATTTCATTAAAGCGATTGTCCTGACAGAAGATCCGGAATATCCAGAAACAACTACCGTACTTGCTCATGGGATTACCTCAAGAAAAAGAAAGAAGCAGCAGTACAGGTTTCTACAAGATGAGGTAAAGGTTCAGAAAAACGGCCTCTTCTCACATTTCTCAGACCTCGTGTTCCACGTGAAACATATAATCGGGGAAAAATACAAAATGGAAGACCTGCTCGTCCAAATACCTGAACTCGAAGAAGCATTTCTTATTTTACTCAAGAAGAAGACCATGTTCTGGTTCACCAATCAAAACGAACTGACGATCGACGAGTCCTTACTATCCCACTTTCATATGTCCGGGTCTTTATTTAAACAATACTTGAACGAAAAAATAACGGGGGGTTCAATCTCTATTACAGAGGACATGCTGCACGCATCCTGCGCTGAGGAACAACTACCTGTCAGATGGCATTTAAACAAAAACCGGTTGGCACTGCCAGGAATTCGAAACGAAGCATCAGGTATACCTGAAGTGCTCATCCACTATGCCATCCTATACAACCTAAGCATGATTGCCCGGTACGAAACTGAATGGTGGGTGGAACTATTAAAAATACGAACGAATGAAGACTATCCAATCATTACGACGTTTCTCAACGTCACAACAGAAAAGTCACCCTATCTGTTACTCAAGATTCTTAAGGATAAAACATAGGAGAAAGAGAAAGGCCGAGCCTTTCCTCTTTCTCTATTCAGCCTGAAGTAACTTTCTAATGTCATCCTCAATTTTACGAGGATTGGTTTGAGGCGAATACCGGTCGAATACCTCACCATTTTTCCCAACGAGAAACTTAGTGAAGTTCCATTTAATATTTGAAAGAAGGACACCCTTTTTCTCCCGGGTTAAGAACGTGAACAATGGGTGAGCTTCCTTACCCTTTACGTCCACCTTCGCAAACATCGGGAATGATACTCCGTAATTCACCTGACAGAACTCTATGATATCATCCTGATTATCAAATTCCTGGTTCATGAATTGATCACACGGAAATCCCAGTACGACAAGCCCTTCCTCTTTGTACTCTTCATACAGGCCCTGAAGCTCTTCAAATTGGGGCGTAAAGCCACACTTACTTGCTGTGTTCACAATCAGCATGACCTTCCCCCGGTACTCGTCCAGCGACGTCACAGACCCATTCGCTCTCTTAACAGTGAAATCATAAATTGTCGTCATGTTTTTCTCTCCTTGTTTATACTCTTATTTAAATAATACGTTAGGAGGTTGGGGGATAGCAATTTTGAGTGGGTGTTGGAGAGGGGATGTTGGTGGGTGAAGTGGTTGGGATGGATAAGTGATTTGAATGGGTGGTTGGCAGGTAGTCAGATGACTGATATCTGATCTCGTACATCTAATAGATTGGCTACTAGGATAAAGAAAGTTTTATAATTCTATAGTATCTTGAAAAACACTTAGATGAGTGTACTAAGAAGCATAAAATGTGTCCTTGGTTAGCATAAGCCTTAAGATTTCAAGATTACTAGCCTTTTTTCAAGGACTTCGTAACCGAGAGAATAGGAAGAGAAGTTAATTGCGTCATTTACGGAAGTGATTGCGTCGTTTTTGAAATTATTGCGTCATTTTCAGAGGTATTTGCGTCGTTTTTTCTTTTTATGCGTTTTTCACCTTTTTATACCATCATTTCCTCCCTTCGCATTCTTCGTACTTCAAACCAAAACAAAAAAAGAGCAACTCCTAAGAGCTACTCTTTTTCCTATTTGCCTGGCGACGTCCTACTCTCACAGGGGGAGCCCCCAACTACCATCGGCACTGAAAGCTGCGGCTAGTGATGAGCGGCGAATCTTTTCGTCCGCTTCACTCGTTCAGATCCTCGTGTGGGAGCCACACTCCGGTCTTCTCTCCCTCGCGTCCTCGACCTTCTTGCTCCTCCCTACCCTCGCACTGCGGTCGAGGAGAAATCAGATAAAACATATATGTTCTTCGAACAAACTATATCAAAACCAAAAAAAGAGTAACTCCTAAGAGCTACTCCTTTTCCTATTTGCCTGGCGATGTCCTACTCTCACAGGGGGAGATCCCCCAACTACCATCGGCGCTGAAGAGCTTAACTTCCGTGTTCGGCATGGGAACGGGTGTGACCTCTTCGCCATTATCACCAGACGAATATTTAATTGAAGGATTGTTCCTTCAAAACTAGATAAAGGATTGATGTCAAGAAAGCCGAATATCGACCAATTGTTGTTCATATAAATATGACTCTTTGTGGTTAAGTCCTCGATCGATTAGTATCAGTCAACTCCACATGTCGCCATGCTTCCATCTCTGACCTATCTACCTAGTCATCTTCTAGGGATCTTACTCACTTACGTGATGGGAAATCTCATCTCGAGGGGGGCTTCATGCTTAGATGCTTTCAGCACTTATCCCTTCCGCACATAGCTACCCAGCGATGCCTTTGGCAAGACAACTGGTACACCAGCGGTGCGTCCATCCCGGTCCTCTCGTACTAAGGACAGCTCCTCTCAAATTTCCTGCGCCCACGACGGATAGGGACCGAACTGTCTCACGACGTTCTGAACCCAGCTCGCGTACCGCTTTAATGGGCGAACAGCCCAACCCTTGGGACCGACTACAGCCCCAGGATGCGATGAGCCGACATCGAGGTGCCAAACCTCCCCGTCGATGTGGACTCTTGGGGGAGATAAGCCTGTTATCCCCGGGGTAGCTTTTATCCGTTGAGCGATGGCCCTTCCATGCGGAACCACCGGATCACTAAGCCCGACTTTCGTCCCTGCTCGACTTGTAGGTCTCGCAGTCAAGC
>NZ_CP122397.1:0-10000 GCF_029834455.1 Rossellomorea sp. DA94 | reverse complement strand
TAGAGGTGGATGCGTTCGCTCTTTTCTGATGCAGGATATCCTGTTCCATCAAAACGTTCATGGTGTTGAAAGATCGCAAGTTTTGTTTCCGTTTTTAATAGTGGAGTATCCTTGATCATCTTATACCCATTTGCCGTATGTAGCTTCACTTCTTTAAATTCATTCTCTGTCAGGGGCTGATCCTTGGATAATATGTGGGGGCTCACCTTCGCCATCCCACAATCAGCCAGCGCACCCGCTAATGCCAGTTGATTGATCTGTCCCGACTGCAATCCGATCTTCTTTCCTATTAAAGCACTGATGATACTGACTGAAACCGCATGATGATAGAGATACTCTTTCTTCGTTGAATAGTGTTGAAGGGAATAGATGTATATATGATTTTGTTCCACCTCTTGAATAACGGGGAGGATGAGTTCTCTCACTCTTGCGACATTAACGGCCGTACCCGACTGCCAATTCATGAATTCCTTTTTGTATTCCTTTACAGTCGTTAAGTAAAGGTCTACAAATCCCATTGTCTTCTGAGAATCAGTCTCTTCATGATCCGAGACTTTATCAGAAGAAAGAGGTGACTTGAATGGGTTCCCGTCGGCTTTTGTCTTCTCTATGTATAACTCGGTGATATGAAATGCTTGCAGGATATTCAAATGTTCTTCTTCTAGCACCGTATTCTTCGGAATGATCGGGCTTGCTGACAATCCCATGATATCCTCTGCTACGATGCAGCCTAATTGTATTTCGCCACGATGGACCTTCAACTATACACACCTCACGACTGTTCTTTTAGTTTATTTTACCAAATTCGGCGAGCTATAGTTGTTATTTTCAAAAAATAAATAGGTCCCTGACAAAAAAATAAGCTATTTCCAGAATGGACACCCATTCCTGAAAATAGCTTACTCTATTATTTATTCTTCTGTGTCTTCATCCGCCTCATCTGAAGCTGGTTGGTCTTCCATATCGTGCTGTTCCATTCCTTCAACAGATTCGACCGGCGCTTCCGTTTCTTCTTCATCTTCTTTTTCAACTTTGGCGACGGTTGAAACGAATTCACTTTCTTGAAGACGAATAAGCTTGACTCCTTGGGTGTTACGTCCCGTTGTGGAAATGTCATTGACGTCCATACGGATGAGAACACCATGGGCGGTGATGATCATTAAGTCTTCTTCGCCTGTAACGGCTTTGACAGAGACCAGTTCTCCATTACGCTCAGTTACATTACATGTCTTTAATCCCTTACCACCACGGGTTTGGACTCTATATTCACTGGCTGGAGTACGTTTACCGTAACCATTTACCGTGACGACCAGGACATCACTCTTGTCCTCAAGGATCTCCATGCCGACAACGATATCATCATCACTCAGGTTGATTCCTTTTACTCCGGTTGCCGTTCTTCCCATGGAACGAACGTCTGTTTCAGGGAAACGGATCAACATACCCTGCTTCGTACCGATGATCATATCTTTTTCGCCATCAGTCAATTTGACGGAAATCAGCTCATCATTTTCCCGAAGGTTGATGGCAATCAATCCGTTCGTCCGGATATTGGCGAAATCCGATACCGGTGTACGCTTGGAGATCCCCTGCTTTGTGGTAAAGAATAAGTACCAATCGTCCACGAATTCTTCTACGCGGATCATGGCGTTAATCCACTCATCTTTCTCTACGCCAAGCAGATTGATGATTGGAAGTCCTTTCGCGGTACGACTGAACTCAGGGATTTCATATCCTTTTGCACGATACGCTTTTCCTTTGTTCGTAAAGAAGAGGATCGTATCATGAGTAGAAGTCGTCAACAGATGTTCGACGAAGTCTTCATCATTGGTACCCATACCCTGGATCCCTCTTCCGCCACGTTTTTGACTGCGGTAGGTGGAAACTGGGAGACGTTTGATATAACCGTTATGGGTAAGGGAAACGACGATGTTCTCTCTGGGGATCAAATCTTCATCCTCGATGTTCTCGATTCCACCCGCTACAATTTCAGACCTTCTCTCATCATTGAAGCGTTCTTTGATTTCGATCAGTTCTTCACGGATGATTTCAAGGACCTTTTCATCATCTGCAAGGATCGCTTTTAGTTCAGCAATCAGCTTCACCAGCTCCTGGTACTCATCTTCAATTTTTTCACGTTCTAAACCGGTTAGACGTTGAAGACGCATATCCAGGATCGCCTGGGCCTGCTTATCGGATAAGGAGAAGTTCTCCATCAACCCTTGTTTCGCAAGCTCTGTTGTTTGAGAACCACGGATAAGGGCAATGATTTCATCAATGTGATCGAGGGCAATCCTCAGACCTTCTAAAATATGAGCCCTTGCTTCAGCTTTGCGCAATTCAAATTCCGTTCTGCGGCGAATGACTACACGTTGATGCTGGAGATAGTGATAGAGACATTCTTTTAAGTTCAATACCTTCGGCTGACCGTCTACAAGTGCCAGAAGATTGATCCCGAAGCTTGTTTGAAGTGCTGTTTGTTTATACAAATTATTAAGCAGGACGTTAGCATTGGCATCTTTTCGTACTTCGATGACGATGCGCATACCATTACGATCCGATTCATCACGAAGATCCGTGATGCCATCAATCTTCTTATCCCGGACCAGATCCGCGATCTTCTCAATGAGTCTCGCTTTATTCACCTGATAGGGAATTTGATGGACGATGATCGTTTCTTTTCCATTGCTCTTTGTTTCGATTTCCACACGGGCACGCATGGTGATGGAACCTTTACCTGTTTCGTAAGCGCGACGGATCCCGCTTCTTCCTACAATCAAACCGGCAGTAGGGAAATCAGGTCCGTAGATGAATTCCATCAGCTCTTGAATCGTAATGTCAGGATCTTTACTTAATGCAAGGATTCCATCGATGACCTCTCCAAGATTATGGGGAGGGATGTTCGTTGCCATTCCTACGGCGATTCCTGAAGAACCATTAACCAAAAGGTTAGGAAAACGGGCAGGTAATACCTCCGGCTCCCGCTCAGTGCCATCATAGTTATCTTTATAATCAATTGTGTCTTTATTAATATCACGAATGAGTTCCATAGAGATCTTGGACATACGTGCTTCTGTATAACGCATGGCCGCTGCGGCGTCACCGTCCACAGAACCGAAGTTACCGTGACCGTCAACCAGCATATAGCGATAGTTGAAATCCTGTGCCATACGGACCATGGTGTCATAAACAGCTGAGTCACCATGAGGGTGATACTTACCGATTACTTCACCGACGATACGTGCTGATTTCTTGTACGCTTTATCAGACGTCATTCCGAGGTCATTCATCGCATATAAAATACGGCGATGGACGGGCTTAAGGCCATCACGTGCATCTGGTAAGGCACGTGAAACGATGACACTCATCGCGTAATCCAGGAAAGACGAGCGCATTTCACTACTTATATTAATCTCTTTAACATTCGATCTTGGTGTTTCTGCCATAGTAAAAGGGACCTCCTTTTAAAGAAAGATTTATACCTTTCTTACTCTTTACCTTGTCCGCTATGTAAAAGACAGGATAGCACCCAGGTCTATCCTGTTTATTTCATTTTAGATATCCAAGTTCTTGACGTAAGCTGCGTTTTCTTCGATGAAGTTACGTCTCGGCTCTACTTTGTCACCCATCAGGATATCAAAGGTTTCGTCGGCTTCGATCGCATCTTGAAGGCTTACTTGCAGCAAGGTCCTTGATTCCGGATCCATTGTCGTTTCCCAAAGCTGCTCTGGATTCATCTCTCCAAGACCTTTGTAACGCTGGATTCCAGGTTTAGGCGTCGGAGAAATTTCTGCAAGTATTCGATCCAGTTCTTTATCATTGTAGGCGTACTCGATCTTCTTCCCTTGTTGTATTTTGTACAAAGGTGGTTGGGCGATATAGATATAACCTGCTTCAATGATATTTCTCATGTAACGATAGAAGAACGTTAATAATAGTGTACGAATATGAGCGCCATCAACGTCGGCATCAGTCATGATCACGATTTTATGGTATCTTGCTTTAGCCAGGTTGAAGTCTTCACCAATACCAGTCCCGAGAGCTGTAATGATCGCACGGACCTCGTTATTAGAAAGGATCTTATCAAGACGTGCCTTTTCAACGTTGATGATTTTACCGCGCAGTGGAAGGATGGCCTGGAAGTGACGGTCACGTCCCTGTTTGGCCGATCCACCGGCTGAGTCACCCTCAACCACATAGATTTCGCTGATGCTCGGGTCTTTGGAAGAACAGTCAGCCAGTTTACCAGGCAGACTTGAAATTTCAAGAGCACTCTTACGGCGGGTAAGCTCCCTTGCTTTTTTCGCAGCCAGTCGGGCACGGGCAGCCATCAGGCCTTTTTCAACGACCTTCCGGGCAACAACCGGGTTTTCAAGTAAGAATGTTTCCAGATGCTCTGAGAATAGAGAATCCGTAATCGTCCTCGCTTCCGAGTTCCCGAGTTTTGTTTTCGTCTGACCTTCGAATTGAGGGTCAGGATGTTTGATCGAAATGATGGCTGTCAGACCTTCCCGGACATCTTCCCCTGAAAGATTCGCATCGTTCTCTCTGAATACATTATTTTTACGGGCGTAATCATTGATGACCCTCGTTAAAGCCGTTTTAAATCCAGACTCATGGGTTCCACCTTCATGGGTATGGATGTTATTGGCGAATGAGTAAAGATTGCTTGCGAAACCGTCATTGTATTGAAGGGCGATTTCAACGGTGATATCATCCTTCTCACCTTCGATATAGATCGGTTCTTCATGGATGACTTCTTTCGAACGGTTAAGGTGCTCAACGTATGACTTGATTCCACCTTCATAATGGTAGTCCCGTCTTTTCCCTTCTCCGCGCTTATCTTCAATACTGATCTGGATCCCTCTGTTCAAGAACGCCAATTCACGAATACGGTTTGCCAGTGTGTCATAATCGTATTCCGTCGTTTCAGTAAAGATTTCAGGATCTGGAGTGAAGTGGATGATCGTTCCGGTCTTATCCGTTTCTCCGACCACTTTAAGGTCGAAGCTCGGAACACCTTTTTCGAATTTCTGATAGTAGATGTTCCCATCACGATGGACATGTACCTCAAGTTCCGTGGAAAGGGCATTTACAACCGAGGCCCCTACTCCGTGCAGACCTCCGGATACTTTATATCCGCCGCCGCCGAACTTACCGCCCGCGTGAAGGACCGTCATGATGACCTCTACGGCAGGACGTCCCATTTTTTCGTGGATACCGACCGGAATCCCACGTCCATTATCCGTCACGGTAATACTGTTATCCTCTTCAATGATGACTTCGATTTCACTACAATGTCCGGCTAATGCTTCATCAATACTGTTATCAACGATTTCCCACACCAAGTGATGCAGACCTCTGCCGCTTGTTGATCCAATATACATTCCCGGTCTTTTCCGAACGGCCTCTAAACCTTCTAAAACCTGAATCTGATTTTCATCATAGGAGCCGCCTTGCGCTTGATTTTGTTCTATAGCCATACTGATTCACCTACACTTTCTAACCTTCAGGGCTTTATATTTCTATAATAAATTCTCATAGTTTGAGTATTTCTTTGATCGCTTCTTTAACGTGCTGGATGCCAGTGGTGAAAGATACAACTGGCCCGTTGTGATAACAAGAGATTTATATGAACCCTTTGCAAGATTGCAAAGGTTATGATCTTTCGTTTTTAGAAAATGTTGAATTTCCTCTGAAAATTGAACGGTGTCTCGATCAATAATTGCGATGATTTCATCTGTACGTACCATGACATCTTCTCCAACATGTATGTACAAGGTAACACCTCATTTCAATCTTTTCATAGATCCGGCTTCCACTTCGAACGTAGTCGCCTCGTTTAAGGTTTGATGATCAATCCCGTCCACATTGGTTGTGGTCACGAAGGTTTGAACTTTCCCCTGAATGGTATTTAATAAGTGAGACTGACGATAATCATCCAACTCAGATAACACATCATCCAGAAGTAAGATGGGATACTCTTTGATCTCAGAGTGTATCAGCTCGATTTCTGCAAGCTTCACAGAGAGGGCTGTCGTCCGTTGCTGCCCCTGTGACCCGAATGTTTGTACATCCCGTCCATTCACAATAAATTGAAGATCATCCCGATGCGGTCCGACCAGGGTCACACCCCGATCAATTTCCCGTTCACGGATATCATCGAATTTCTGCTCATATATATCTACCATTTTTGACCATTCTTGATTATCTGATACATCCAAAGACGGTTTATATACGATTTCCAACGTTTCCAGGTTTCTTGAAATCCCTGAATGGATCGGTTTCGCCCAACTTTCCAACAATTGAACGAACTCAAATCGTTTCTTCGTAATCTTCACCGCCATCTCGATGAACTGTTCGGTCAAGACATCAAGCATCGTCTGGTCTTTTTGTTTTCTCGTCTGCAACTGTTTTAAATAATGGTTCCGCTGCTGTAATATTTTTTGATAAAGGCTGATATCATGTAAATAAACAGGAGAAACCTGACCGATTTCCATATCAATAAAACGGCGCCTAACTTGAGGGCTCCCTTTTACCAAATGAAGATCTTCAGGTGCAAACATGACAACATTCATATTCCCGACATATTGACTCAATTTAGACTGTTCAAGGTGATTACTCTTCGCCTTTTTCCCCTTTTTGGACAGGATCAGCTCCAAAGGTAAACCACCGTTATATTTCTGAATCCTACCTTTTATTTTAGCATATTCCTGGTCCCAACGGATTAAATCTTTATCATTCGAGGTACGGTGGGATTTAGCCATTGCCAGGACATAGATAGACTCCATGATATTCGTCTTCCCCTGAGCATTTTCTCCAAGAATGACGTTCACCTTATTTTCGAAACTCACGTCGATCGATTCGTAATTACGGTAGTTTCTTAATTCCAATTGTTCAATGTACATGGACATAACACCCTTTATTATTCTCCAGCAACCACAAAGACCCCTACTTCAGGAATTTCAACTTTGTCTCCAACCGTAAGTTTTCTCCCTCTTCTTTGGTCTTGTTCCCCGTTTATGTATACTTCATATTCACTTAAGAACCATTTCGCCATCCCACCGGACTGAATCACTTCAGCAAGCTTCAGGAATTGTCCCAATGTGATGATTTCTGTTTCGATGGTGATCTCTTTCGCCACTAAAATCACTACTTTCCGTATAAAGTCTCTAATATATTATTTTACTCTAAATGGAGTTAAGTCACAACTAACGAAAAATGGAGAATATGGTCGCAGTTGATTTCAGAAGGATTCCCTAAATGTAAAAAGCCAACACCTGAGCTTTTTCGAAGGTGTTGGCTTTTGATTTTTAGTACGTTCTAACCGGAAGGATCAGCTGAAGGATGGATTCATCATGAAGCGGCTTCAATACGAACGGTCTCATCGCTCCTGTGAAGTTCACATGAATTTCCGTTCCTTCAATCGCTTTTAACGCGTCCATCATATATTTTGCGCTGAAAGAGATTTTCAGTTCTTCCCCTTCCACCGAATGGCTTTCCACCTGCTCGATGACTTTCCCGATTTCAGGAGTGTTTGACGAAATTTCAATGATTCCACCATCAAGGGTCGAAAGTTTCACGACGTTGTTCCGGCCTTCTCTCGCCAGCAGCGATGCACGATCGATCGCTTGTAAAAATTCTTTTGTATTAAGGGTCAATTCTGTTTTCGTATCAGATGGAATCAATCGGCTTGTGTCCGGGTAATTCCCCTCTAATAGTCTTGAGAAGAATAATAAATGTTTTGCCTTAAACAGGACCTGATTTTCCGTAATGACGATTTCAACTGGTTCATCCGTATCATCAAGGATCTTGTTCAACTCATTTAAGCTCTTTCCTGGAATCACGATATTGTAAGAAGCATCATGATTGGTTTCGATCGGTGCTTTTCTCATGGCAAGCCTGTGACTATCTGTTGCAATACAGCTTAGCTCCCCGTCTTCGATCTGACAGTTTACACCTGTCAAGATGGGGCGTGTTTCTGAGGTGGACACTGCAAATACGGTTTGTCTGATCATCGTTTTAAGAAGATCCGTTGATACTTTTATTCCGTTTCCTTCTTCAATTTGAGGAAGATGCGGATATTCTTCAGGATCCAGCCCGTTCAAATTGAATTCTGCCTGTCCTGAACGAATGACTGTCTGGAAGTGACTCTGAACTTCGATTTCCACCGTATCTTTCGGTAATTTCTTAACGATCTCACTAAAGAATTTTGCTTGGAGGACGATGCCGCCTGTTTCCATGATCCCAACGATTTCAGTGCCTTCTTCCTCATTCGGGATAAAGGATTCAATCGAGATATCCGAATCACTACCTGTCAATGTAACACCATCTTCAGTGGCAATGATCTTGATCCCGGTCAGGATGGGAATGGTCGTTCTTGATGTGACAGCTTTCATAACGTCCTGGACGCTCTGGACAAGATAGTCCCTTTGAATAACAAATTTCATGATTTATTCCTCCAATTTGCACATAATTTTATGGACTGAATCATATACTAATAATTTATTTAAAAAATAGTAATAGAAGTAGTAGGGCCTGTTGATATGTGGATAAGTGTATGAATCGAACGTAAACACAGCCTATCCACATGTGGACAGACTGTGTGCTAGTTAGTCGGAGTTATTCACATTATCCAGTTTGGTTGTGTGTAGAATCAGGCCTTTAATGTTTCACGAATTTCCTTCAATTGCTGCTGAAGAAGAGCATCCGTTCCGAGTAATGTACTGATTTTCTCATGAGCATGAATGACAGTCGTGTGATCACGTCCGCCAAACTCTTCGCCGATTTTTGGAAGGGAGGAATCCGTCATTTCCCTTGATAGATACATGGCGATTTGCCTTGGGAATGCGATGGACTTTGTTCGTTTCTTCGCTTTAAAGTCCTCTAGCTTCACATTGAAGTGCTCCCCAACGACACGTTGAATTTCCTGGATGGTAATCGCCCTTGGCTTCGAGCTCGGGATGATATCTTTCAACGCCTCGGCTGCAAGATCTGCATTGATATCTTTATTTATAAGAGAAGAGTACGCGACGACACGGATCAATGCGCCCTCTAACTCACGAATATTCGAATCAATCTGATTAGCTATATAAAGCATGGCTTCATTTGGAATATCCAGTCCTTCAGCCTTTGCTTTCTTTCGTAAAATCGCAATTCTCGTCTCGAGATCCGGTGGAGTGATATCTGTTATAAGCCCCCATTCGAATCGGGAACGAAGTCTATCTTCAAGTGTCGGGATTTCCTTCGGTGGCCGATCACTGGAAATGACAATTTGCTTGCTTTCTTCATGTAAGGTATTAAAAGTATGGAAAAATTCCTCTTGTGTTTGTTCTTTACCGGCTAAAAATTGAATATCATCGATTAATAAAACGTCAACATTCCGGTATTTGTTGCGGAAATCGACTGCTTTATTATCCCTGATGGAGTTAATGAATTCGTTGGTGAATTTTTCAGATGATAGATAAACCACTTTTGCAGCGGGATTATGCTCAAGTACATAATGGCCGATGGCATGCATCAAGTGAGTTTTTCCAAGACCGACTCCCCCATAAATAAATAAGGGATTATAGGCTTTGGCAGGTGCTTCAGCCACAGCCAAAGAAGCGGCATGGGCGAACCGGTTGCCCGAACCGATAACAAACGTGTCGAACGTGTATTTAGCGTTCAGCATATTTTGGTTGATATCCTGCTGATCATCATCCTTCATCGACTTTGGCGGTATTTGAATATCAAACTCTTCCGGCTCCTGGTTTTGAGGAATGATAAATTTCACGACTAGTTCTTCGCCCGTAATATCATACAAAACCCCTGAGATTAGCTGAGAGTAACGGCCTTCCAGCCAATCTCTAGCAAATTCATTTGGAGCTGTAATCACAAGGGTGTCCCCTTGAATGGAATGGGCCTTAGTTGATTTCAACCAAGTATCAAAGCTTGGTTTACTGATCTTTTTTTCGATATTTTCTAAGGCCTTGCTCCAAAGATCCCCGATATTCTCCAA